>NZ_JAHTBN010000009.1 GCF_019166065.1 Candidimonas humi | reverse complement strand
TAGCGAGGTGGTCCCACGCCTTCCCATCCCGAACAGGATCGTGAAACGCCTTTGCGCCGATGATAGTGGACGTACGTCTGTGAAAGTAGGGCATCGTCAGGCTTTTATACTGCTGCGCCCCGAAGAGTGTTCTCTTCGGGGCGTTCGCTTTTTATGGCGACCGATTACCGACGACAGCATCCTGTCTGCTTGCCGCTAGGCTGCTGGCCGATTGAGCTCGGCTCGGTTTCTTTGCGTTACGCTGCCTACGGTGCCGATTATGCTCGTCGCGCGCTCGGGCGCGTGAAGCGCTATGTCGACGTTATACTGGCAGCCCGGTATTCCACTTGGATCAAGCCCGTGTCACGCGCAAAGCCTCCTGGCAATAATCGGCCCACCTCTTCATCCGATAGTGTTGTTCTGGCCCACCAAACTTCCGCCGATGGGCCGCGCGCGGTCAGGTTGAAGGACATCGCTGTCTTGGCTGGGGTTTCGCCGATAACAGTCTCACGCGCGCTGAGCCGCCCGGATATTGTTGCCGAGGCAACGGTGGCGCGTGTACGCGCCGTGGTCGAGCGCCTGGGCTATGTGCCAAACCGGCATGCCGGCAGCTTGGCGTCGAACCGCTCGCAGTTGGTTGCTGCAGTGGTGCCTACTATCGCCAATGCGATATTTTCGGATACCTTGCTAGCTTTCACCTCTGCGCTCGATGCACGGGGCTATCAAGTCATGTTCGGCCTTAGCGGTTTCGATGGCGACAGCGAAGCCCGGTTACTGGAAAATGTCCTGGGCCGGCGCCCTGATGGCATTCTTCTGACTGGAGCCAGGCACACGGCGCGCACGCGTATGCGATTGGCCGCTGCGGGTATCCCGATAGTCGAGACCTGGGATACCAGTGAAGAGCCCTTGGACATGACCGTCGGCTTTTCCCATCGGGACGTAGGACATGCCTTGGGCCAGCATTTATTGGATTGCGGGTGTCGCCGCCCAGCACTGATTCTGGGTGATAACGACAGGGCCGCTGCCCGAGGGCGTGGATTCAAGGAGGCTTGTGCTGAACGTGGCTATACCTCTGTACCAGAGAAAGTATTGGCTTCACCGACTACGACTCGCCAGGGGCGTGAGGCTTTGCGTGAGCTTCTCGCCGAGTCGCCCGACATTGATGCGGTGTCCTGCAGCAGCGACTTGCTTGCGCTGGGAGCCATTATCGAAGCTGGTCAAAGAGGCATCGATGTACCGGGCGATCTGTCTGTGGCCGGTTTCGGAGACCTTGATTTCGCAAGCCAGCTCGAGCCTGCATTGACGACCGTGCGCATTGACGGTCAGGGTATCGGCCGGCTTGCTGCACTCAATCTGCTCGAGCGCATCGAGAAACACGTGGCGAGCGGGAATGGTGCTCCGAAGCAGGTTGATGTGGGCTTCGAGCTCGTGGCGCGTGCTTCCACTCGGCCGCGGCCTCATAAGCCCGAGAATCGCCGGTAGATCATATGGAACTCATGATTGAATAACTTCATGTCGTAGCCGTGAACTCTCCATCCTGACTATGGCCGGCCGATATATGACAACGCAATCATTTTCTCGACTATACTAGCAACCAAATAGCTAGGCTAAGCGGCTTAGCTGCTACATAGAAATGATAACGCAATCATTTCTATGGCAATGTATGGTGTGAATGGATGGCGAGAGCTCGGCTCGCGCCGCGGGAGAGGATATGAGTTCGGGCAACAGCGGCATAGCTCGCTATCGGCGCACACAGCGCGTACTTCTGGCCTTGTTGGTTGCCATCGGCATGGTCAATGTGCTGGACCGCAGCGCGCTTTCCATAGCCAATCACGTCATCAGCCAGGAGCTTCATCTGTCGCCAGTGCAGATGGGTTTGCTGCTATCCGTATTTTCTTGGGTTTATGCCTTTGCTCAGTTGCCGACAGGTGCACTGCTGGATCGCATAGGCACCCGTGTGGTGTTGGGTGCCGGGCTTTTTCTGTGGTCAGTGGCTCAGTTGGGCTGCGGCCTGGTGTCTTCCCTGCAGGGGCTGATTTGGTGCCGGTTAGGCTTGGGGCTAGGCGAGGCACCTACGTTTCCTGCGGGCGCCAAGCTGCTTGCTCAGTGGTACGGGCGCAAGGATAGAGGCACAGCCACAGGTGTTTTCCTAGCCTCCCCCACGATAGGCCCAATGCTGGCTCCGCCTATCCTGACCGGCCTGCTTCTTGCTTTCGGTTGGCGTAGTATGTTCGTGATTCTCGGGGTCGTCGGTATTGTCCTGATGGGGCTGTGGTTCTATGCCACTCCCAGGCACGCGCCTTCGTCGGATGCGTTTGCCGATGCTCGTCCAGAGGATGCTGATGACGACGGCGAGGCGGAACGCAAGTTGTCCTGGGCAGACTGGCGAGGGCTCTTTGTTCAGCGCACCACCTGGGGGGTTGTTCTTGGGTTCGTCGGTGTTATCTATATGATCTGGCTCTACCTGACGTGGCTTCCCGGTTATCTAGAACATCAGCGTCACTTGAGTATTGCAAATACCGGCTGGGTCATGACCATTCCGTACTTCTTCGGCGCGGTTGGTTCGATCTGCAGCGGACGTATCTGTGATCGCCTGGCCGCGCGAGGTATGAGCCTCATCAAGAGCCGCAAATGGCCTATTTGCATAGGACTGCTTGCCAGCGCTTGTTTTACCGTGCCCATGATCTACGCATCGAGCACCACTTGGGCAATCATCTATTTGTGCGCCACGATGTTTTTCCTGTATTTCGCTGGCGGCGGCGCCTGGGCCTTGGTCAACGTCGCTGCGCCCAAACACTTGGTGGCGTCGCTGGGCAGCCTGCAGAATTTCGGCGGTTATTTCGGTGGCTCCTTCGCGCCGGTGCTAACTGGATGGATGGTTCAGCGCACTCATTCGTTTTCATCGTCGCTCTTGCTGAGCGCTATTGTTGCGATTGCTGCGGCCTTGATTTACGCGCTCCTGGTGGGTAAGCCCATACACTCGAGCTCGGATACCTGAAGCGAGCGTGTGGGCCCAGTCCCTGAGCGCACGCTAACGGTTAAAATAGCCTTCCTCGAAGCGAGACATTCCATCGTTTCTTTCCAATCTGGAGGCAGCTATGACCGAGGCCTTGCCCGCGGACGAACCCCAGGGCCCGAACCTGCGGACTGTTACCCATGTCATCTATGGCCTGTTTGCACTGGGTTTGATCAGCGCCGGCGTGCTGGGCCTGGCCACCGTCGCTGCGATAGTGCTGGCCTACCTGAAGCGCGGCGACGCCGCCGGCACTGTATATGCGCCGCATTTCGGCTGGGTGCTCAAGACCTTCTGGTGGGGCCTGTTGTGGCTGGTGCTAAGCGCGCTGGCCACGCCTATTCTGGTCGGCTGGCTGACCGGCGCAGTGGCGCTGGTCTGGGTGCTGTACCGCCTGATCAAGGGCTGGCTCGCGCTTTTTTCCGGACAGTCTCCCGATGGCGAAGCATAGGCGCGCCGGGCAAGCTGCGGAAACATGAGCATGCGCCAAGGCGCGTAAACTGCGCCGCTGCATAGAAAGGCCGCATAAAAACATACGGCGCACAAAACATGCGCAGCCGATTCTCAGCCATATAGGCAGCCGCAAAAGTCCATGGCTGCGCAAGAATAATGGCGGCCATAAAAAACAAAGCCTCGCCGCTCGAAAGCGGGAGGCTGCAGATCCGGGCTGCCGCAAGGGCAGCCCTTTCTTTTTGCGTGCGACGCGAACGGCGCCTTGCGAACCTTGCGTCGGGCCTCAGGCCCGGCTGTCGCGGCGGCAAGCCGTGGCGCCTGCCGGCCTGGCGGCCGGACTCGCTTTATTTGAGGTGGGCGCTGACCAGCTTGGTCAGTTCGAACATGGATACCTGATCCTTGCCGAACAAGGGACGCAGCTTGGCGTCGGCATTGATGTTGCGGCGGTTCTTGGGGTCTTGCAGGTCGTGCTTCTTGATGTAGTCCCAGATTTTCTTGGTGACCTCGGTACGGGGCACGGCTTCCGGCCCGATGACCGCGGCCAGGGTAGCGCTGGGAGTGAGCGGCTTCATGAACGCGGCGTTGGGGGTACGGGCTGCGGCTTTTGTGGCCATAGGGTGGTGCTCCTCGGAATGGGTGAAAAAAAGATTTTAATGAGCATACCGTGAGTCGCCCGGAAAGACAAAGTGCTTTGTACAGAAATTTTCCAAAAATAATCGCTGCCGTGACGGCTTGTCGCGCCCGCGGCTTGCGGCGGCTTTGCGCCGGGGCGCCGAATGCCGAAATATGGCGCGTTTTCGTCCGGATTTCGCTACAGTAAGCAGTGTCTTTGCGCTCATGCGGTGTTGCCGGCGGATCCGCTGGCGCCCGGCCGATGCTGGGGAAAACAATGACGGCCGCCCAACAATGTCTATGCTACTATCGGTGCGCTGTAGCATCTTGCGACGAATCCGGGCCGCCACATGCGCCCGGCGCCGGAGCAACGGATTGCAGCCAGCTACGAGCTGCAGCGTCAGGAGACAAGCCGCTGACCATGGCAATACATACAACACCGACGACGGATACAACAAGCCTGGATGCGGGCCCCGATGCCGGCGCTTCGACCGGCGAAGTCCTGCTCGAAGTACGCAATATCGTCAAGGCATTCGGCGGCCTGCATGCCGTCGATCATTGCAGCTTCGATGTCCGCCGCGGCACGATCACCGGGCTGATCGGCCCGAACGGGGCGGGCAAGACCACGGTTTTCAACAACATCACCGGATTCATCACCCCGGATTCGGGCACGATACGCTATCGCGGCAAGGACATCACCGGCCTGCGCCCCGACCAGATCTTCGCCAGCGGCCTGTGCCGCACTTTCCAGATTCCCCGCGAGCACGGCAGCATGAGCGTGCTGGAGAACCTGATGCTGGTGCCCACCCAGCAAAAGGGCGAAAGCATCTGGAATGCCTTGTTCCGCGGCGCCGAGGTGCGCCGCCAGGAAGAAGAAAACCGCGCAAAGGCGCTCGAGGTGCTGGGCTATCTCGAGCTGACCCATGTAAGCGACGAGTACGCGGGCAATCTGTCGGGCGGCCAGAAAAAGCTGCTCGAACTCGGGCGCACGCTCATGACGGGCCCCGAGCTGGTGCTGCTCGACGAGCCGGCGGCCGGCGTCAATCGCACGCTGCTCAAGCGGCTCACCTCCAATATCGAATACCTGTCGCGCGAGCGCGGCATCACTTTCCTGCTGATCGAGCACGACATGAACATGGTCATGAGTCTGTGCAACCCCGTGATCGTCATGAGCGAAGGGCGCAAGCTGGTCGAGGGCACGCCCGAAGAAGTACGCAATAACCAGAGCGTGCTCGAGGCCTACCTGGGAGGGCAATATGCCGCTGCTTAAGGTTGATGGAATAAGCTGCGGCTACGGCGACACCGAGATCCTGCGTCATGTGTCCATGATGGTGGAAGAGCATGAAATAGTCTGCATCATCGGCCCCAACGGCGCCGGCAAGTCCACCCTGATGAAGACGGTGTTCGGCCTGCTGCATCCGCGCGAAGGTTCGATCGACTTCGGCGGCGAGGATATTTCCCGCAAGGTGCCGCACCAGATCGTGAAGCTGGGCATGTGCTTCGTGCCCCAGGTCGCCAATGTGTTCACCGCGCTTTCCGTGGAAGAAAACCTGGAAATGGGCGCCTTCACCCTGCCCAAGGGCGAGCTGGAAGCGGGCAAGCAGCGTATCTACGACATGTTTCCGCGCCTCAGGGAAAGGCGCCGGCAGGCCGTGGGCAAGATGTCGGGCGGCGAGCGCCAGCTGGTGGCCATGGGCAGCGCGCTCATGCTCGAGCCGCGCCTGCTGCTGCTGGACGAACCCACCGCGGCCTTGTCGCCCAAGCTGGTCGACGAAATTTTCGAGCGTGTCGCGCGCATCAATGAAAGCGGCATCGCCATCATGATGGTCGAGCAGAACGCCCGGCAGTCGCTGCAGATGGCCCATCGCGGCTACGTGCTGGCCAATGGCGAAAATCGCCACGAGGGCACGGGCAAGGAATTGCTGGAGGATCCGAACGTCGGACGCCTCTACCTTGGAGGTTGAGCGAGCTTATGGAGAAAACCCTGGACCCCGCGGCGCCGCTGGAATCGACGCCGGCCGGCCACCAAGGCGGCCGCCTGGCGGCGCTGCTGCAAACTCGTACCGCCATGGGCATAGGCCTGGTGCTGATCCTGGCGATCATGTGGCTGCTCGGGCTGATCTATGGCACCGGGCTGGACCAGTTGCTGTACCTGACCGTATGGGGCGTGATGCTCGGCGGCATTATTGCCCTGGGCGGCGTGGGGCTGACGCTGTGTTATGGCGTGCTGAAGTTTCCCAATTTTGCGCACGGCGACCTGGTGACGCTGGGCGCCTACGTGGCTTATGCCGTCGTGCAGATATTGCCCCAGAGCTCGCCCATCTGGCGATTTTCCTTCGGCTGGGAAATGTTCATTGCGCTGCTGATCTCGATTCCGATCACGGCGCTGGTGGCGATATTGTTCGATCGCGTCCTGTACCGGCGCCTGCGCCGCACCAAGGCGCCCATGGTGCTGTTTGCCATGGCTTCCCTGGGCATGGCGTTCTTCCTGCGCAGCGTCATCTATATGCTGTGGGGCTCGGACTTCCATTTCTTCTACGTGGGGCGGGCCAATCCCGCGCTGCACCTGCCGCTGGGCATACGCGTGCAGGCCGACCAGATTTTCGTGCTGGCGCTGGCGCTGGTGCTGGTGGTGCTGGTGTACCTGCTGCTGGGGCGCACGCGCATGGGCAAGGCCATGCGCGCCACGGCCGACAATCCCGACCTGGCGCAGATCCGCGGCATCGATACCGAGCGCGTCATATCCTGGACTTGGGGCATAGGCGGCGGCCTGGCTGCGGCTTGCGGGGTGATGTACGGCCTGGCCTCGCAACTACGGCCCGACATGGGGTTCACGCTGCTGCTGCCGATGTTCGCCGCGGTGATCCTGGGCACAGTGGGCGACGCCTTCGGCGCGCTGGTCGGATCCATAGTCATAGGGGTGGCGATGCAGGTGACCTCGGCCTTCATGAGCCCGGCCTACGGGCCCGCCGTGGCCTTTGCGCTCATGGTGCTGGCGCTGGTGGTGCGCCCGCAAGGGCTGTTCGCCAGCAAATGATCGCGCACAAGAACACAAGGAGCAATCCATGGACCCGGCTTCCGTCCTGAAGGCTATATTCCTGGCCGTGCCGCTGGGGCTGTTGGCGCTGGCCCTGCTGCGCCTGCGCTGGGCCTTGCGCATCCCCGCCGCCATCGTCATCGGGCTGGTGGCCGGCTTCGCGCTGATGGCCCTGATACCCGGCGCGGTCGACTACCTGGTGTCGTTTTCCATCATGGCGTCGATCTACGCCATACTCAGCCTGGGCCTGAATTCGCAGTGGGGCTACAACGGCCACCTGGATTTCGGCGTGGCGGGCTTCTTCGCGGTGGGTGCGTTCACCAGCGCCTTGTTCATCACCGCGCCGCCCAGCGGCCTGATGGCGCAATACGCGCACCAGGCGTTCGGCCTGCAGGCGCCGTTCCTGGTCGGACTGGTGGCGGCCGGGGTCATCTCGGGCATCGTCGGCCTGCTGGTCGCGCTGCCGGTGCTGCGGCTGCGCACCGATTTCCTGGCCATCGCCACACTGGGCATAGCCGAGATCATCCGTCTGATTTTCCAGAACGAGCGCTGGCTGGCCAACGGGCCGCAGCCGCTGAGCGGCATTCCCCAGCCCCTGTCCTGCGTGTTCGACCATCCCGCCTGCAGCTGGCTGCCGGCTTCGGTGGCGTCGCTGTTCGCGCCGCTGCAGCCGCGCGATTACGGTTTTCTCTACCTGGCCCTGACGGTCACCGTATTGGCGATCGTGTACTTGGTGCTGGAAACCGCGGTGCGTTCGCCGTGGGGCCGCGCGCTGCGCGCGGTGCGCGACGACGAGGCCTCGGCGGCCATGAACGGCAAGCACGTCACCTCGCTGCGGGTGCAGTCTTTCGTGCTGGGCGCCGTGGTCATGGGCGTGGGCGGCGCGCTCTATGCCTCGTACATGGTCACCATAGACTATTCGCACTTCGAGCCGCTGTTCGCTACCTTCCTGGTGTGGGTGATGCTTATGCTGGGCGGCAGCGGCAACAATCGGGGCGCCGTGCTCGGGGCCTTCGTCATCTGGGGCGTATGGAGCGGCACGGGCTACCTGACCGATGTGCTGCAGA
Source organism: Candidimonas humi (assembly GCF_019166065.1). Classification (GTDB taxonomy): domain Bacteria; phylum Pseudomonadota; class Gammaproteobacteria; order Burkholderiales; family Burkholderiaceae_B; genus Candidimonas; species Candidimonas humi. Next base: position 138,983 of record NZ_JAHTBN010000009.1, on the reverse strand, counting down.
CTTCGCTGTCCGGCATACTGCCGCAGATCGCCTCGCGCACCGCGTTCCTGCGCTGGATGCTGGTGGGCGTGCTGCTGGCCCTGATCGTGCTGTATCGTCCGGAAGGCATACTGAAAGAGCAGAAGATCGTCTCGCGCTTCCTGAAGTAGGCGCAAGCTTCGTGCGGTAGCGGGAAAGGCCTTCCAGCGGGAAGGCCTTTCCGTATCCGGTGGCAAAAAGCCCGCGCACTTGGTTTGTGCGCGGGCTTTTTGTCGTGGACTGCGGGGCGGGTTGAGGATCTTCTGATTGCGAGGCCCTGGAGACCCATGAGATCCAGGGTCGAAGCCCTGGGGGCCCAAGGCCCGAGGCGGCAAGCGCCACCGGGCGCCTGCCGCCGCCAGAGGCCGGACGGTCAGATCTTGGGGATCGACGCGGCCGGGCGGGTCTCGACGGTTTCCACCTGGCCCTTGGAGAACTTCCAGATATTGATCGGCGTGATCACGTCGCCGTTCTTGTCGAAGTCGCAGGGGCCGGCGGCGCCGGTGTAGTTGATCTTCTTGCCGGCCTTGATCATCTTGAGCATTTCCAGCACGCGCTCGTCGCTGCCGCCTTCGATGGCCTCGCCCGGAGGGTTGGACACCACGCGCAACTGGTCGCGCAGGGCCGTGCCGGTGATCTTGGATGGGTCGGTCACCCCGCCGGCGATTACCTTGGCCAGCGCCAGGCCGATGGTCATCCCCGCGTCGTAGGTGGAAGCGGTGAACGGGGGGATGTGGTCGTACTTGAAGCCCGCCATGAAGTTCTTGGCGAAATCTTTATAGGCGCTGGTGTTGGTGTCTTCGCCCGGCGCCGTGCCCAGCTTGCCGTCGACGCTTTGCGCGCCCAGCGCCTTGACCACGTCGAGCGATGCATTGCCGTCGGTGAATTGCCAGTTGGTGAAATTGAAGATGTCGCGCGATTCTTTCAGGAACACCGCGGTGTGCGAAGGATAGCTGACGCACAGCAGCAGTTCGGGCTTGTCTTTCAGGGCGGCCGCCAATTGCGACTTGTAGGTGGGTTGCACCTGTTCGGGGTGCGGCACTTGCGCCAGCACCTTGCCGCCGCGCTTCTCGAACGAGGCGGCAAAGGAATTCGACAAACCCTGGCCGTAGGGGTTGTTGATATAGATGGTGGAGACCTTGCTGAACTTATAGCCTTTCTGGAGTTCGCCGTTGACCAGCTGGGCGGCGACCACGCCCTGCAGCGCATCGGACGCCGTGGTGCGGAACAGCAGGTCGGCCTTGGCGTCGGCCGGCAATACCGTGATCAGGGGCGAGGTGGCGCCGTTGGCGACCTGCAGCACGCCGGAAGGTATCGTGACCGAGGTGGCGATGGCCACCGTCACGCCGCTGGACCAGCCGCCGATGATGGCCGGCGTCTTGCTGGTGTCGACCATCTGGCGCGCGGCCTGCACGCCCACGGTGGGCAGCGTGCTGGTGTCGACCGTGATGTGCTTGGCGATGATCGGGCCGCCGAATACCTGCGTGGCCGCCTTGTTGATCTGGTCCACGGCCAGTTGCACGGCGTCCCGGTAGTACGGCCCGAATTCGGCCGCGGCCCCGGTCATGGGAGCGATCTGGCCCAGATTGATGGCGGGCGGGCCGCCGGCGGCGAATGCCCGGCGCGAGAATGAGCTGCCCAGCATGACCGCGCCGCCGGCGACGCCGGCGGTGATGAAGAATTTGCGGCGGTTGGCGAGGCTCGGATCTTGATCTGCCATAGCAGTGTCTCCTTGGTGTGGTATTGATTTTGTAAAGGAAGCCGATGAGGCCCGGGTGCTGCCGGTTTCGGCAGGAAGGGGAAGGGGGATGTTGCCGCCCTATTATTGCAGTCCAATATTACCGCCGCAGAGCCAGCGTCTGTCAAGCGGATTTCGGCGGATCCGGACAAGTGCGCGCGGCCGGGCCGCGCCGCTGCGCGGGTGCATTCCGAAGGGCTACAATGCCGATGGCCGCAGCACGGCCGCCGGGACGCGGCGGCGCGGGGCATGGCGGCCCCGGAAGGCAATCCGGACCATCGTGTTTTGGGAGCACCTCGCATGTACGCGAAGAGCATAATGGAATCGATCGCGCTGTTCCATGACGAACTCAGCGCGCTGCGCCAGGACATACACGCGCATCCCGAACTGGGCTTCCAGGAAAGCCGCACCTCGGACCTGGTGGCGCGGTCCTTGACCGCACTGGGCTACGAAGTGCATCGCGGCATAGGCGGCACCGGCCTGGTCGGCGTGCTGGAAGGGCGGCGCAATGCGTCGGGGCGCTGCATAGGCTTGCGCGCCGACATGGACGCGCTGCCCATACAAGAACAGGGGCAGCATCCCTATGCCTCCACCACGCAGGGCGTGATGCATGCCTGCGGCCATGACGGCCATACCACGGTGCTGCTGGGCGCGGCGCGCTACCTGGCCGAGACCCGCAACTTCGACGGCAAGCTGGTGCTGATCTTCCAGCCCGCCGAAGAAGGCCTGGGCGGCGCGCGCGCGATGCTGGACGACGGGCTGTTCACGCGTTTTCCGTGCGACGCCATCTACGGGCTGCACAACTGGCCTGGCCTGCCCGCGGGCGTCATCGGCGTGCGTCCGGGGCCCATGATGGCGGCCGCCGACCATTTCGAGATCCATATAGAGGGGCGCGGCGGCCATGGCGCGCATGCCTACCAGACCAACGACCCGATAGTGATCGCGGCGCAGCTGATTACGGCGCTGCAGACCATCGTCTCGCGCAATATTCCCGCGCCCGATGCCGCAGTGGTCACGGTGGCCGCGGTCCAGGCCGGCAATCTCAAGGCCATGAACGTCATCCCCCGGGACGCCGACCTGGTGGGCACGGTCCGCACTTTCAGCACTGCGGTGCAGGAACGCGTGATCGCGCGCATGCAGGAACTGATCGACGGCATGGCCCAGGCTTTCGGCGCGCGCATCGAGATGAAATACCACAAGCTGTTCCCGGCCACGATCAACACGCCCGAGCACGCGGCCTTCGTCGTCGAGGTCGCCACCGAGCTCTTCGGCGCCGAAAACGTGGTGCCGGACCTGGTGCCGTCCATGGGCTCGGAAGATTTTTCTTTCATGCTGCAGGAACGGCCCGGGGCCTATTTCCGCCTGGGGCAGGGAGGCGCCGAGCGCGGCTGCGTATTGCACAGCGCCAGCTTCGACTTCAACGACGCCGTGATTCCGGTGGGCAGCGCCATGTTCTGCCGCATCGTGGAACGCAGCATGCCCCTGTAGGGCCTGCATGGCGCGGCCCCGGACGGGCCGTGCAAGCCCTTTTTCGAACACTGTATTGGACCATCGACCATTCATGAGCCAGCAAGCCGGCGCCACCGACACCCTGACCATCATCCGCCCCGACGACTGGCATTTGCACCTGCGCGACGGCGATGTGCTTGCCAGCGTCCTGCCCGACACGGTCCGGCAGTTCGCGCGCGCCATCATCATGCCCAACCTGAAGCCGCCGGTCACCACTACCGCGCAGGCGCTGGCTTATCGCGATCGCATCGTCGCGGCATTGCGCCAGTCGGGCGTTGCGCCCGCAGCGTTCGAGCCGCTCATGACCCTGTATCTCACCGATAACACGCCGGCCGAAGAGATCGCGCGGGCAAGCGAGTCGGGCGTGGTGCTTGCGGTCAAGCTGTATCCGGCGGGCGCGACCACGAATTCCGACGCCGGCGTCACCGATCTGCTGGGGCGCTGCCGGCCGGCGCTGGAGGCGCTGCAGCGCCACGGTATGCCGCTGCTGGTGCACGGCGAGGTTACCGATCCCGCCATCGACCTGTTCGACCGCGAGGAAGCATTCATCGACCGTGTCATGATCCCGCTGCGCCAGGCCTTTCCGGCGCTGAAGGTCGTGTTCGAGCACATCACCACGCGCCAGGGCGCGCAATATGTGCAGCAGGCCGAGGGGCCGATCGCCGCCACGATCACCGCGCATCATCTGCTGTACAACCGCAATGCGCTGTTCCAGGGCGGGATTCGCCCGCACTGGTACTGCCTGCCCGTGCTCAAGCGCGAGACGCATCGCCAGGCGCTGGTCGCGGCGGCCACGAGCGGCAGCCCGCGCTTTTTCCTGGGCACCGACAGTGCGCCGCATCCCAAGGGGCTGAAAGAAAATGCCTGCGGCTGCGCCGGCTGCTACACCGCGCTGCATGCCATGGAGCTGTACGCCACCGCCTTCGATGCTGTGGGCTGCCTGGGCCGGCTCGAAGCCTTCGCCAGCCTGAACGGGCCGGCGTTCTACGGCCTGCCTGTCAACCAAGGCAGGCTGACGCTGCGGCGCGGCCGCTACGACATTCCCGCCGAGCTGCCCATGGGCGATGCCACGGTGGTGCCGCTGGCCGCAGGGGAAGCGCTGGACTGGACGGTCGAGCCCGCTGCGTAAACTCGCGTCGGGCACCTCGCATCAGCCGCCGCGCTTTTCCTCGAGCAGTTCCCAGCGGGCGAACAGGCCTTCCATTTCTTGTTCCAGTTGGCGTAACTGCTCCTGGATCTGTGCGACTTCGCCGGGTGCATCGCGGTACAGGCTGCCGTCGGCCAGTTTTTCGTTCAGTTCGGCCTGGCGCGCCTCGAGCTTTGCGATGGACTCGGGCAATTCCTCCAGTTCGCGCAGTTCCCAGGCGCTGATCCGGCCTTGCCTGGCCGGCTTGCCGCGCGCCGTCTCGGATGCGGGCCGCGGCGTTGCATCCGCTTCGGGCTTGCCGCCTGCCTTGGCCGTCGACGCGGCTATAGATGCCGCGGGCGCGGGGCGCTGCGCCTGCCATTCATCGTAGCCGCCCACATATTCTTGCCAGGCGCCGTCGCCTTCGGCGGCCAGGGTCTGGGTGACGACATTGTTCAGGAAGCTGCGGTCGTGGCTGACCAGCAGCACGGTGCCTTTGTAGTCCTGCAGCAGTTCCTCGAGCAGTTCCAGGGTCTCGATGTCCAGGTCGTTGGTCGGCTCGTCCATCACCAGGACATTGGTGGGCCGGGCGAACAGCCGCGCCAGCACCAGCCGGGCGCGCTCGCCGCCCGACAGGCTGCTGACCGGCGACTGGGCGCGTGCCGGCGGGAACAGGAAGTCTTCCAGGTAGCTCATGACGTGCTTGCGCTGGCCGCCGATTTCTATCCATTCGCTGCCCGGATTGATGGTGTCGGCCAGCGTGGCGCTTTCGTCGAGCTGCGAGCGCATCTGGTCGAAGTAGCCTATGTTCAGGTTGGTGCCGAGCCGCACGGTTCCGGAATCCGGCTCGATCAGGCCCAGCATGATCTTCAGCAGCGTGGTCTTGCCCGCGCCATTGGGGCCGATCAGGCCGATGCGGTCCTGGCGCATGATGGAGGTGGACAGGTCGCGCACCAGCACGCGCGGGCCATAGCCGTGGCTGACATGGCTGAGTTCGGCCACCAGCTTGCCCGAGCGCTGCCCTTCGTCCAGTGCCAGATTGACATTGCCCGCCCGTTCTCGGCGTTGTGCGCGATCGCGGCGCAGTTGCTCCAGGCGCCGCACGCGGCCTTCGTTGCGGGTGCGGCGCGCCTCGATGCCCTTGCGTATCCATACTTCTTCTTGCGCCAGCACCTTGTCGAAGCGCGCGTTCTGCTGTCTTTCGGCTTCCAGCCATTCGGCCTTGCGCTGCTGCCAGGCCGAGAAATTGCCGGGAAAGCTCAGCAGCTTGCCGCGGTCGAGTTCGACGATGCGGGTGGCCACCACGTCCAGGAAGCGCCGGTCGTGGGTAATGACGATGACGCTGCAGCGGGCCTGCAGCAGCAGCGCCTCGAGCCACGCGATGCCTTCGAAGTCCAGGTGGTTGGTGGGCTCGTCCAGGAGCAGCAGGTCGGGCTCGTCGGCCAGCGCGCGGGCCAGCGCCACGCGTTTGCGCGTGCCTCCCGACAGGCCGGCGACGGGCGCCGCAGCGTCCAGCCCCAGCTGCTCGATCAAGGCCTGGGCGCGCGCGGGCCGTTGCCAGTCCTCGGATTCGTTGACGTCGCCGCACAGGGTTTCCAGCACGCTCAGGCCTTCGTCCAGTTGCGGTTCTTGTTCCACCGTGGCGATCTTCAGCCCGCCCAGGCGCATGATTTCGCCATCGTCGGGCTGGATGCGGCCGTCCATTACTTTCAGCAGGGAAGACTTGCCGGCGCCGTTGCGGCCTATCAGGCCTATGCGTTCGCCGCTCTGTACCGCCAGTTCGGCGTGATCCAGCAGCGGGTGATGCCCATAGGCTAGCTGGGCGTCGGTCAGTGTGAGCAGGGTGGTTACGGCCATGAGGTGTTTCGGTCGGGGGGGAAGTCGGCGCGCGAGGTCTTGGGACATATACGCAGCCGCTATCGAGCGTGCGCGCCAAAGCCATATTGTCGCAGGTTGCCGCCGCGCTTGTCCGGCGGCCGTGCGGCGCGCCCTTTCGGGGTCGGCCGGCCCGGGGGGGCTCTGGCGGGCGGCCCGCTTCCTATACAATGCCGGTGCGGGGCAGGTCGGGCAATCGCGGTGTCGTACGCGGCATCGAGGAAGGTCCGGACTCCACAGAGCAGGATAGCGGCTAACGGCCGCCCGGCGAGCGGCGCCGAACAAGCGCCGCGGGCCGAGGAACAGGGCCACAGAGACGAGTCTGTGGCGCGGGCATGCCCATGGCATGCACCGGCACGGCCACTTCCGTGCCGCGCGGTCCGGCAACGGGCCGCGGCGTCGCAGGGTGAAACGCGGCAACCTCTATCCGGAGCAACATCAAATAGGCATGCGTGGGCTTCGGCCCGGAGGGCGGCTCGCTCCAGCATGCGGGTAGATGGCTAGAGCGCGGCAGCAATGCCGCGCCCAGAGGAATGATTGCCCGCCGGGTTCGCCCGGCGTACAGAATCCGGCCTACAGACTTGTCCCGTTTTTCGATTGCGTTTTTTCCGTGCCCGGTGGCGTGCTGCGGTTTTCCGGCGGCGCCCGGCGCGGCCGGGCCCGGCATCTGCATCTGATCTATCTTTTCTTCTTCTCTTTTTATTCCTCCCGGCCGTTCCCTCCCGTATTCCCCTCCCGTGTTTCTCCCGGCCTTTCCGTCCGGTTCCCCGAACCTTGCTCCAGACATGCGTGCGCCATGTCTTTCGATGCGTGTGCTTGCCCGCGGCTGCCGGCTTCGAGGTTCCGTACTGGCAGCGACGACTCCGCTGCGTCCTACCGTGACCCGAGTGTTAGTAATTGCAAAACAGAATGGCCCGCGTAGCCTCCGCATCTTAATGAATGACTTCTAGATAAATATGCAATTTCTTGATTTATCTAAAGTTTTCTCATAGCCAAATATAAGAGGTAGTCGCTAAGTGCTTGTCGTTATTGAAAAAAACAAGAAACGGCGCTTGACCTCCTGCGCCGCTTCCCGTAGAGTGGGGAAAAGTAGGAAACAGTGTAAAAAAGTGGAGTCTAAGTGGTGTTTCAGGGTAGCAGCGCACTCACATTGGATGCCAAGGGGAGGATCTCGATTCCGACCCGGCATCGTGACGCGCTCGTCTCGCAGGTCGAAGGCCGCCTGACCCTGACGCGCCATCCCGATGGCTGTCTGCTTCTCTATCCCCGTCCAGTGTGGGAAAAGAAGCGCGAGCAGATCGCGGCGTTCCCCATGACTGCCCGGCCCCTGCAGCGTTTGCTGCTGGGCAATGCGCAGGACGTGGACATGGACGCCGCCGGGCGCATCCTGATCGCTCCCGAACTGCGCACGGCCGCCGGCTTGACTCGCGAAATCATGCTTTTGGGAATGGGGAGCCATTTCGAAGTATGGGATGCCGCCGAGTGGTCACGCCGAGAGGCGGAGGATCTCGCCAAGGGCATGCCTGAAGCACTGGATCAATTCTCTTTCTGAACCGGGCCATGGCGTTCACGCATCGGTCCGTGCTGCTCGAACCTACGGTCGGCGCCCTGGTGGATCCGCAGTTCAGCGCCAAGTCGGCGCGTCGCGGGTCTTTGGAGGCATTGCCGGCCAGGCGCAGCGGGGTATTCGTGGACGGCACTTTCGGCAGGGGTGGGCACAGCCGCTTGTTGTTGAGTTGCCTGGCCGACGATGCGCGGCTGGTGGTCTTCGACAAGGACCCCGAGGCGATCGCCCAGGCGCAGGCGCTGCGTGCCGAGGATCCGCGTGTCGAGGTGGTGCATGCGGGGTTTGCCAGCATGCGCGAATGCCTGCAGGACCTGGGCGTGGACCAGGTCGACGGAGTGATGTTGGATCTGGGGGTTTCGTCCCCGCAGATAGATGACGCGGCCCGCGGGTTTTCCTTCATGCGTGAAGGCCCGCTGGACATGCGGATGGATACGAGCAGCGGCCCGACCGCGGCTCAGTGGCTGGCCGAAGCCAGTGTTGATGAAATACGGGAGGTCATAGCTCGATATGGCGAAGAACGGTTTGCTTTCCAGATTGCAAAGGCGGTTGCAGCTCGCCGCGAATCCCGGCCGCTGCGCACCACGCTCGACCTCGCCGAGCTCGTCGCCGGCGTTGTCCGCACGCGCGAGAAGGGCCAGCACCCGGCCACTCGTACCTTTCAGGCTTTACGGATTCACCTCAATCGGGAACTCGAAGAGTTGGCGCTCGCCCTCGCGGCAGTTCTGAAACTTCTGGCACCCAGGGGGCGGCTGGCGGTGATCAGTTTCCATTCTCTCGAGGATCGTATGGTGAAGCAGTGCATCGCTGCTGCGTCGCGTCCGGCGGCGGCCCAGGCACGCCTGCCGATTCCCGAGAAAGACATGCCGCGGCCCATATTATTGTCGCTGGGGCGGGTGCTGGCCGAGCCCGATGAAGTGGCGGGCAATGCCCGGGCGCGCTCGGCGGTGCTGCGAGTGGCCGAACGCACGCACGAACCCCTGCCGCCGGATGGCGGCGCTTCGTTTGTCGGCACGCCGCCAGGCGCGGCGCCGGCGCGCCGGCGCGGAGGGCGGACATAATGGGACGCCTCATTGCCATCGTCGCGGTGCTGCTGATGTCATCGGCGATTTCACTGGTCACGGCGCGCTTTCAGTCGCGCCGGCTTTTCATTCAGTCGGACCGTTTGTCGGACAAGGCGCACGAACTGGATACCGATTGGCGCCGCCTGCAACTGGAACGCGCCGAGCTGGTGCGCAATGCCCGCATCGACGGCATTGCCCGCCAGGACCTGAAGATGGTCAATGTCGCGCCGGGCTCCATCATCTATGTATCCCAAGGCCCCAATCCCGGTTCCGTGGCCGTCACCATTCCTGCTTCCATCCAGACATCCAAGCCGCAGGCGGCCGCCCGCAAGCCGGCCAAGCCCGGCACCTCCCGGTCCGGCGCGGCCCGACCGAACGCAGCCCGACCGAACGCGGCCCGATCCAATGCGGCCAGGCCTGGCGCGGCGCGATCCAAGCCGGCTCCGCATGGCGCTGCTAGGCCGGGCACGGCTCATTCCGCCGCGGCCCGGACCTCCGCCGCTGCAGCAGCACACAAGCCCCAGACAGGAGGCCACCAATGAAACGGGTGCGTTTCCACGCCAGCCCCGTGCTGAATGCGCAGATGCCGCTCTGGCGTTCCAAGCTGGTGCTGATGCTGTTGCTGCTGAGCTTCGTGGCGCTGATACTCAAGGCGCTGTACCTGCAGGGCCTGTCGACCGAGTTCCTGCAGCAGCAGGGCGAGCGGCGCTACGAGCGCACGCTGGTATTGCCCGCGACGCGCGGCAAGATATTCGATCGCAGCGGCTCGGTGGTGCTGGCCTCCAGCGTGCCTGCGCGCGCCATCTGGGCCATACCCGAAGACGCCAAGGACGCCACGCCGCAGCAGCTTGCGGCGCTGGGCAAGCTGCTGGGCATGTCGGTGCAGGACATCCAGGGCCGGATCACCGACGAGGACAAGAATTTCGTCTATATCAAACGCCAGGTGCCGCTGGACATAGCCGCACAGGTCAAGCAGCTCAAGGTCCCGGGCTTCCACCAGCAAGGCGAAATGCGGCGCTACTACCCCGAAGGGGACGTGATGGCGCACGTGGTGGGCTTCACCAATATCGAGGACCAGGGCATCGAGGGCGTGGAACTGGCCTTCAATTCCGAGCTTCAGGGCAAGCCCGGCAGCCGCCGCGTGATCAAGGATCGCCTGGGCCGCGTGGTGGAGGACGTGCGCGCGGTCGTGCCGCCGGTCAATGGACAGGACCTGAGCCTGTCGATCGATTCCGGGCTGCAGTTCGATCTGCAGACGGCGCTGAAGAAGGCGCTGGACTTGCACCAGGCCAAGTCGGCCGCGGGGATCATCGTCGACGTGCGCACCGGCGAAATCCTGGCGCTGGCCAACCTGCCCACCTACGATCCGAACAATCGCGAGGACCGCAAGGGTTCGGCGCTGCGCAACCGTGTCATCACCGACACGTTCGAGCCCGGCTCCATCATGAAGCCGTTCACGGCGGCACTGGCGCTGCAGCTCGGCCGCATCACCACTTCGACGATGTTCAACACCGGCAATGGCCATTACCGCTACCAGGGTGCGACCATTACCGACGTCAGCAGTAACGGCTACCTGAACGTGGCGGGTATTCTGCGCCGCTCCAGCAATATCGGCATGACCATGATTTCCGAGCTGCTGACTTCTCAGGAAATGTGGGACAACTTCACCAATCTGGGGTTCGGGCGGGCGCCGCAGGCGAATTTCCCGGGCGTGGCCTCAGGCCGCTTGCGGCCCTGGGAACGCTGGCGCCCGATCGAGCGCGCCACCATGGCCTACGGCTATGGCCTGTCGGTGTCGCTATTGCAGATCGCCCATGCCTATACCGTGTTCGCCCGCAATGGCGACATGGTGTCGCTCACCTTGCTCAAGCGCAAGGGCAAGGCGGCCAGCGTGCAGATTTTCTCGCCGCGCATAGCCGGCCTGATCCGCGCCATGCTCGAAGCCGCCGCGGGGCCCGAGGGCGCCCGAGTGAAGGTGCCCGGCTATCGGGTAGCCGGCAAGAGCGGCACGGCGCGCCAGATCGTCAACGGCCATTACAGCCGCACGCAATACCGTGGCTCATACGTAGGCTTCGGCCCCGTGTCCGACCCGCGCGTGGTGGTCGCGATATCCATCGATGAGCCTCACGCCGGCGGCTATTACGGCGCCGTGGTGTCGGGGCCGGTGTTCTCCAGTGTCATGGGCAGCACCCTGCGTCGCCTGGGCGTGCAGCCCGACGCGCCGGTGGACTCCCTGGTGGCGGTCAACGGCCGGGAAGGGAGGCGCTGATGGGCGCGCAGCAGATCATCGACTGGCTGCGCGGCCGCGTCAATGCGGCGGCCCATCTGTGCCTGGACTCGCGCCAGATCGGCGCCGGCGATGTGTTCTTCGCCTGCCCCGGCCTGGCCGGCGACGGGCGCCTCTATATAGAAGACGCGCTGGCGCGCGGCGCGGCGGCCGTAGTGGCCGAGGCCGGCCCGGTGCCGGCCGGCGCGCAAGTGCTGCAGGTCGAGGGCCTGCGCGGCTTGCTGGGCGCGGTGGCGCACGGCTGGTACGGCGAGCCCTCCAGCCATATGTCGGTGCTGGCGGTGACGGGCACCAACGGCAAGACCACGACGGTGCAATGGCTTGCCGCGGCCCTGAACCAGGAAGGCGTGCCTTGCGGCACGGTGGGGACGCTGGGGGTGACATTGCCCGACGGCACCAATCTGGGCGGGGCCTTGACCACGCCCGATGTGCTCACCATGCATCGCAGCCTGGCGGCCATCCGTGCCGCCGGCGGCAAGGCGGCGGCGCTCGAGGCGTCGTCCATCGGTCTCGAGCAGGGCCGCCTGGAACAGGTGCGCATAGAGATCGCGGGCTTCACCAACCTGACTCGCGATCACCTGGATTATCACGGCAGCCTCGAAAACTATCGCGCCGCCAAGTTTGCGCTGTTCGACTGGCCGGGGCTGCGCGCGGCGGTGGTGAACCTGGACGACGAGGCGGGACGGCAGTTGTACGTGACGGCGCCGGTGGCCCGATGCGTGGGCTATACGCTCGGACACGAGCCGGACGCCGGCCTGCAGGCCCAGGACATCCAGGCCGGCACCTACGGCCTGATTTTCAATCTGGTTACGGCGCAGGGCACTGCGCAGATCGTTACCCGCCTGGTGGGCGAACACAATGTGTCCAACCTGCTGCTGGTCGCGGGCGCGCTGCGCGAGCTGGGCTGGACCTTGGCCCGGATTGCCCGCGCCCTGGCTGCGCTGCGTCCGGTAGAGGGGCGCCTGCAGATCGTGGAACCCGCCGTCGCGGGCGAAGGCGCGGCGGCCCTGCCCATGGTCGTGGTGGATTACGCGCATACGCCCGATGCGCTGGAACGGGCTTTGCTGGCCTTGCGCCAGGTGGCGCAGGCGCGCGGCGGCAGGCTGGTGTGCGTGTTCGGCTGCGGCGGAGGCCGCGACAGCGGCAAGCGCCCCATGATGGGCGAAATCGCCTCCCGGCTGGCCGATGCCGCGGTGGTCACCAGCGACAATCCGCGCTCGGAAGATCCGAGCGACATCGCCGCGCAGGTCGTGGCCGGCATGCGCGGCACGCCGACGGTCGAGCTGGACCGCGCCCTGGCGATCCTGGGCGCCGTGTGGTCGGCGCAGCCCGGCGACGTGGTGCTGGTGGCCGGCAAGGGGCACGAAACCTACCAGGAAACCGCCGGCCGGCGCACGCTCTTCGACGATCGCGAGTGGGCCGGCTTTGCGCTGAGCTGGGGGCACGGGTTGGCGGTGTCGACCGACACCCGCAGCCTGCGGCCCGGCGAGCTGTTCATCGCTCTGAAGGGCGAGTCTTTCGACGGCCACGAGTATCTGGAGCGCGCCCGGCAGGCCGGCGCCTGCGCGGCAGTGGTGGCGCAACGCGATCCGGCCGTCGGCCTGCACCAGTTCGAGCTGGGCGATACGCGCGCGGCGCTGGCGCGTATCGGCGCCGCGTGGCGCCGCCGGTTCAGCCTGCCCGTGATTGCGGTCACCGGCAGCAACGGCAAGACCACCACCAAGGAAATGGTGGCATCCGTCCTGCGTGCCTGGCTGCACGACGACGCGCTGGCCACGTCCGGCAACTTGAACAACGATATCGGCGTGCCGCTCACACTGCTGCGCCTGCGCGCCACGCACCGCGCGGCGGTCTTCGAGCTCGGCATGAATCATCCGGGCGAGATAGCGATCCTGGCCGAGATGGCGCGGCCTACGGTGGCCCTGGTCAACAATGCCCAGCGCGAGCATCAGGAATTCATGCACAGCGTCGAGGCCGTGGCGCTGGAGAACGGCGCGGTGCTGCAGTCCCTGCCCGATGATGGCGTCGCGGTGTTTCCCGGCGACGACGCCTACACCGATACCTGGCGCCGCCTGGCGGGCGCGAGGCTCCTGCGCGTGTTCGGTTTCGACCCGGGCTTCGACGTCCATGCCGACGATATCCATGCCGAATCGCGCGGCACCCGCTGCCAATTGCATACGCCGGCCGGCGTACGCGCCCTGGCGCTGCGCGCCCCGGGGCTGCACAATCTGCGCAACGCGCTGGCCGCCGCGGCCTGCGCTTGCGCTGCAGGCGCCCCGCTGGACGCGGTGGTGTCCGGCCTGGAACAGTTCAATCCGGTGGCGGGCCGCATGCAGCCCAGCGTGCTGCCTGGCGGCCTGCAGCTCATCGACGATACCTACAATGCCAATCCCGACTCGGTGCGGGCGGCCATAGATGTGCTGGCGCAACTGCCCGGGCGCCGCATGCTGGTGCTGGGCGACATGGCCGAGGTGGGCGCCAACGGGCCGGCCATGCACGCGGAAGTGGGAGCCTATGCGCGCGAACGCGGCATCGAGCAACTGCTGACTTTCGGGCCTGCGGCCCGGAACTCCGCCGATGCCTTCGGCGCCGGGGCGCAAGCCTACGACTCCATCGACGCCCTGGTGGCCGGCCTGCGTTCCTGCGCTCCGGCCCATATCCTGGTCAAAGGCTCGCGCAGCACCCGCATGGAACGGGTGGTACAGGCCATACGGCAACAATCCGACGCACAAGAACAAGAGGCGCGCCATGCTACTTGAAATCGCCCGCTGGCTGTCCGACGAACATATACGCGCTTTCGGCGTCTTCGAGTACATCACGTTCCGCGCGGTGCTGGCTTGCGGCACGGCCTTGTTCATCGGCCTGATCGCCGGCCCCGCCGTGATACGCAAGCTGACCGAACTGAAGATCGGCCAGGCCGTGCGCAGCTACGGGCCGCAATCCCATTTGCAGAAGACCGGCACGCCGACCATGGGCGGGGCGCTGATCCTGATTTCCATCGCGGTCAGCACGCTGCTGTGGGCCGATTGGACCAATCGCTTCGTCTGGGTGGTGCTGCTGGTGACTTTCGGCTTCGGCTGGATAGGCTGGGCCGACGATTACAAGAAAGTGGTCAATCGCGACCCCGAGGGCATGTCCTCGCGCAAGAAGTTCTTCTGGCAGGCGGTGATCGGCGTGATCGCCTCCACCTACCTGACTTTCGCCGTGTCGGCCCCGGCCAATGCCGATCTGTGGCCGCTGTTCCGCGACTGGGTGATGAGCGGCTTCACCATGCAACTGCCTACGCGCGCCGACTTGATCGTGCCGTTTTTCAAGAGCGTGAGCTACCCGCTGGGCGTGTTCGGCTTTGCCGCGCTGACCTGGTTCGTGATCGTGGGCACCAGCAATGCCGTCAACCTGACCGACGGCCTGGACGGGCTGGCCATCATGCCCACGGTGATGGTGGGCAGCGCCCTCGGCATCTTCGCCTACGTCGTCGGGCGCGTCGATTATTCCAAGTATCTGCTGTTCCCGTATATTCCCGGCGCTTCCGAGCTGATGGTGTTGTGCGCGGCGATTGCCGGGGCCGGCCTCGCGTTTCTCTGGTTCAACGCCTACCCGGCCCAGGTGTTCATGGGCGACGTGGGGGCGCTGGCCCTGGGCGGGGCGCTGGGCACCATCGCGGTGATCGTGCGCCAGGAAATCGTGCTGTTCATCATGGGCGGCGTGTTCGTGGCCGAGACCCTGTCGGTGATGCTGCAGGTCACTTATTTCAAGTACACCAAGAAGCGCTATGGCACGGGACGCAGGATCCTGCGCATGGCGCCGCTGCACCACCATTTCGAGGTGGGCGGCTGGAAGGAAACCCAGGTGGTGGTGCGTTTCTGGATCATCTCCATGATGCTGGTGCTGCTGGGCCTGGCCACACTCAAATTGCGATGAACACGAATTTCACCTTTCCCTCGCTGGCCGACAGCCCGCTGGTCCTGATACTGGGACTGGGGGAGACCGGTGCCGCTGCGGCGCTGTGGTGCGCCGACCGCGGCGCGCGCCTGCGCCTGGTCGACACCCGCGAGCAGCCGCCCGGCTGGGCCGCCCTGCAAGAGCAGTTGCGGGACGCCGGAGACGACCGACGCTACGGCGAGGGTGCGCTGGATGCCGAGGCGCTGGACGGCGTGCGCAGCATCGTCATCAGCCCGGGATTGTCGCCGCTGCAAGAACCAGTGCAGTCGTTCCTGGCGCAGGCAAGGCAGCGCGGCATCGAGGTGATAGGGGAAATCGAACTGTTTGCGCGGGCCCTGAACGACATGGCCGAGCAGGGTTATCGGCCCAAGGTGCTGGCGGTTACGGGCACCAACGGCAAGACCACGGTCACGGCCATGACCCGGCAATTGTGCGAGGCCGGCGGCCTGCGCACCCGCGCGGCCGGCAATATCAGCCCCGCCGCGCTGGCGGCGCTGCGCGATGCGCTGGCCGGCGACACGCTGCCCGAGGCCTGGGTGCTGGAACTGTCGAGCTTCCAGATCGAGGCCACGCACAGCCTGAAGGCCGATGCGGCCGTGGTCCTGAACGTGACGCAGGATCACCTGGACTGGCACGGCTCCATGCAGGCGTACCAGGCCGCCAAGGCGCGCTTGCTGAAGATGGCGCGCATCGCCGTCATCAATCGCGACGACCCGCTGGTGGTCACCATGGTGGACGATCCGGCGGGAGCCGCCGTGCGTTCCTTCGGCCGCGGCACGCCCGAACTGGACGGCGACCTGGGCCTGGATGCCAGCCACGATGTGCGCTGGCTGGCGGTCGCCGAAGTGCTGGACTTCGACCTGCCCGCGGCGCCCAAGCCGCGGCGCGGGCAGGTGCCGATTCCCTTGCCGCGCCGCGTCGGGCGCCTGACCCGGCTGATGCCGGCCGACGCCCTGCGGGTGCAGGGCCTGCACAACGCGCTCAATGCGCTGGCGGCGCTGGCCCTGGCGCGCGCGGCCGGCTTGCGCTGGGCCGATGTCCTGCCGGCGCTGCGCGGTTATCGCGGCGAGCCGCATCGGGTGGAATTCGTGCGCAGCATCGCGGGCGTCGATTTCGTCGAGGACAGCAAGGGCACCAATGTGGGCGCCACCGTCGCCGGCCTGGAGGGCCTGGGCCGCAAGGTGGTGCTGATCGCCGGCGGCCTGGGCAAGGGCCAGGATTTTGCGCCGCTGGCGCGCGCCGCTGCCCAGCATGCCAGGGCCGTGGTGCTGATCGGCCGAGACGGCCCCGCCATCGCCCAGGCGCTGGAGCCGGCCGGCGTGCCGGCCGAGCAGATCGACACCCTGGAACGCGCGGTGCGGCGCGGCTTCGAACTGGCGCAGCCCGGCGACGTGGTGCTGCTGTCGCCCGCCTGCGCCAGCATGGACATGTTCCGCAACTATGCCCATCGCGCCCAGGCCTTCGTCGCCGCGGTGCAGGAACTGGCGCTGGACAAAGGGGAGATGGAATGAGCGTATTCGCGGATCTTAGCTCCAGCGTCAACGCCGTGCGGCCGGGCCGCACCCGGATGGCCAGCTTCGACGTGTGGATCATCATCCCGGCCGCGGCCTTGTTGTTGTTCGGCCTGCTGATGGTGTATTCGGCCTCCATCGGGCTGGCCGACGGGCCGCGCTACGAAAGCTACGGCCGCTTCTATTTCGTGCTGCGCCATGGCCTGTTCATCTGCGCGGGACTGTTGTGCTCGGCCGTGGTGCTGAGCGTGCCCATGAGCGTCTGGCAGAAGTGGGCCATGCCGCTGATGCTGGTGAGCCTGGTGTTCCTGCTGGTGGTGCTGGTGCCCGGCATAGGCCGCGAGGTCAATGGCGCGCGCCGCTGGCTGCCCCTGGGGCCGCTGAATTTCCAGCCGTCCGAGCTCATGAAAATCACCATCCTGCTGTATGCGGCCGACTATACGGTGCGCAAGCAGCAGTACATGCAGAACTTCATGCGCGGCTTCCTGCCCATGTCCTGCGCCCTGGCGGCGGTCGGCATGGTGGTGCTGCTCGAGCCCGACCTGGGCGCCTTCATGGTCATCGTGGCCATCGCCGTGGGCATACTCTTCATCGGCGGCATCAACGGCAAGCTGTTTTCCACGCTGCTGGCCATCATGATGGGCAGCTTCCTGCTGCTGATCTGGCTGTCGCCGTGGCGGCGCGAGCGCCTGTTCGCCTATCTGGATCCGTGGAACCCCGATAACGCATACGGCAGCGCCTATCAGTTGTCGCACTCGCTGATCGCCCTGGGCCGCGGCGAGTGGTTCGGCGTAGGGCTGGGCGCCAGCATCGAGAAGCTGCATTACCTGCCCGAGGCCCATACCGACTTCATCGTCGCCGTCATCGGCGAAGAGCTGGGCTTCGTCGGCCTGGTGTGCCTGATCGCGGTCTTCGCCTTCCTGATCTGGCGCGGCTTCGACATCGGCCGCCAGGCGATCGCGATGGAACGCATTTTCAACGGACTGGTTGCCCAAGGCGTGGCCCTGTGGTTCGGGGTACAGACCTTCATCAACATCGGCGTATGCGTGGGCCTGCTGCCCACCAAGGGCCTGACCTTGCCCATGGTGAGCTATGGCGGTTCGGGCATCGTGATGAATCTTTGCGCGATCGCCCTGCTGCTAAGGGTGGATTTCGAGAATCGTAATCTCATGCGGGGCAAGCGCACATGAACGCAGCGCAACACACCGTACTCATCATGGCCGGCGGCACCGGCGGGCATATCATGCCCGGCCTGGCGGTGGGCCATGAGATGCGTGCGCGCGGCTGGAGGGTGTTCTGGCTCGGGCATCCCGAGCGCATGGAAGGGCGGCTGGTGCCGCCCCAGGGTTTCGAATTGCTGCCGCTGCGCTTCGGCGGGGTGCGCGGCAAGGGCCCGATGGCCTTGCTGAAGCTGCCGTTCACGCTGTTGCGCGCCTGCCTGCAGGCGTCCGCGTGCCTGCGGCGGGCCCGGCCCGACGTGGTGCTGGGCATGGGCGGCTACGCGGCGTTCCCGGGCGGCCTGATGGCGGCCTTGCGCCGCGTGCCGGTGGTGGTGCATGAACAGAACGCCGTGGCGGGCACCGCCAACCGCTGGCTGGCGCGGCTGGCCAGCAAGGTGCTGGTGGGATTCCCCGGGGCTCTTCCGGGCGCCATCATGGTCGGCAATCCGGTGCGCGCCAGCCTGGCGCAACTGCCCCCGGC
The DNA here is from genome assembly GCF_019166065.1 of Candidimonas humi. Classification (GTDB taxonomy): domain Bacteria; phylum Pseudomonadota; class Gammaproteobacteria; order Burkholderiales; family Burkholderiaceae_B; genus Candidimonas; species Candidimonas humi. The sequence goes on along the minus strand of NZ_JAHTBN010000009.1, from coordinate 120,648 downwards.
CGGGCAGCGCTACGCGGCGCGCAGCGGCGCGCTGCGCCTGCTGGTGGTGGGCGGCAGCCTGGGCGCCCGGGTTCTCAACGAGACCGTGCCGCAGGCCCTGGCGCTGCTGCCCGAAGAAGAACGTCCGGAAGTCGTGCACCAGGCCGGCGAACAGCACCTGGAGGCCTTGCGCGCGGCCTACGCGCGCGCCGGGGTGCGGGCCGAGTGCCATGCCTTCATCGACGACATGGCGTCGGCCTTGTCGCAGGCCGATCTGCTGATCTGCCGCGCCGGCGCCATGACGGTGGCCGAGGTGGCGGCGGTAGGCGTGGCCGCGCTGTTCGTGCCGCTGCCGCATGCCATCGACGACCACCAGACGGCCAATGCGCGCTACCTGAGCGATTGCCATGGCGCGTGGCTGCAGGCGCAGGATGGATTCTCGGCCGAATGGCTGGCGCAGTGGCTGCGTGAGCGCAGCCGCGAAGAGCTGGCTGCCGTGGCCGGGCATGCCCACGAACACGCACGCTTGAATGCGACACAGCAGATTGCCGATGCTTGCGAGCAGGTATTGAGGAGGCCGGCATGAAGCACCGGATACAGAGCATACATTTCGTCGGCATAGGCGGATCGGGCATGAGCGGCATTGCCGAAGTCCTGCTCAACCTGGGCTATGCCATCAGCGGTTCCGATATCCAGGAATCCGCCGTCACGCGCCGCCTGGCCGGCCTGGGGGCGCGCATTTCCATCGGCCACGATGCCGAGAACATCCGTGGCGTGGGGGCGATCGTTACTTCTACAGCGGTCAAGGCCGACAATCCCGAGGTGCTGGCGGCGCGCGCCGCGCATATCCCGGTGGTGCCGCGCGCGCTGATGCTTACCGAGCTGATGCGCCTGAAGCGCGGCATAGCCGTGGCCGGCACGCACGGCAAGACCACCACCACCAGCCTGGTGGCCAGCGTGCTGGCCGGCGGCGGCCTGGATCCGACCTTCGTCATCGGCGGCCGGCTGAATTCCGCCGGCGCCAATGCGCGCCTGGGGCAGGGCGAGTTCATCGTGGTCGAGGCCGACGAGTCCGACGCGTCTTTCCTGAACCTGCTGCCGGTGATGGCCATCGTGACCAATATCGATGCCGATCACATGGACACTTACGGCCATGACGTCGCGCGCCTCAAGAGCGCTTTCATAGAGTTCACGCACAAGCTGCCTTTCTACGGCAGCGCAGTGCTGTGCAGCGACGATGCCAATGTGCGCGAAATCATTCCCTTCGTATCCCGGCCCGTCACGACCTACGGCCTGAATGCCGATGCGCAAGTGCGCGCCGTGGACGTGCAGGCGGAAGCCACCCGCATGCGCTTTACGGTGCAGCGCCGCGGTCCCGCAGGGCTCTTGCCGGCGCTGCAGGTCACGCTCAATCTGCCGGGCGTGCACAACGTGCTCAATTCGCTGGCGGCGATAGCCGTGGCCACCGAGCTGGGCGTGCCCGACGAGGCCATTGCGCAGGCGCTGGCCTCGTTCAACGGCGTGGGCCGGCGCTTCACGCAGGCGGGCGATTTTGCCGTGCCGGCCGCCTCGGGCGGCGGCACTTTTACCGTGATCGACGACTATGGCCACCACCCCGTGGAAATGGCCGCGACCCTGGCGGCGGCGCGCGGCGCCTGGCCGCAGCGCCGCATCGTGCTGGCCTTCCAGCCGCACCGCTATACCCGCACGCGCGACTGCTTCGAGGATTTCGTGCGCGTGCTGAGCTCGGCCGACGCCGTGCTGCTGACCGAAGTCTACGCGGCCGGCGAAGCGCCCCTGGTGGCGGCCGACGGCCGCGCGCTGACGCGCGCGATCCGCGTGGCGGGCAAGGTCGAGCCGCTGTTCGTCGAGGACGTCGCCGAATTGCCGCAAGCCATCCTGGGCTTCGTGCGCGACGGCGATGTAGTGATCGTCATGGGCGCCGGCTCCATCAGCCGGGTGCCCGCGCAAATAGGAGATCTGGCATGAGCAGGATCGCCGGGCTGCCCGCAGCGGCACATCGCACGGTGGAGGTGTAAGCGTGTTCAACGACGCCCGCATCACCAACTTCATTGCCAATTCGCTGGCCGTGCTGGCGGTCGTGGCAATGATCGCGGGCGTGCTGGCCTGGGTCGTGCAGCGTCCCTATTTCACCATAAGCCGCATCGAGATCGAACCGATGCAGGCCGATACATTGAATTACGTCTCTGCCGCCAGTGTGCGGGCGACAATAGCGGGCAGGCTGGTGGGGAATTTCTTCACCGTGAATCTGAACGATACGCGCAAGCTGCTGGAAACCGTGCCCTGGGTGCGCCATGTGCAGATCCAGCGTGTCTGGCCCGATACGCTGCGCGTGAAGATCGAAGAGCAGCAGCCCTTGGCACTGTGGAATGAAAACCAGATCATCAATACCTGGGGCGAGGCGTTCAGCGCCAACCAGGGCGAGCTGCCGGACGACGCCCATTTGCCGCACTTCTATGGGCCGGAACTGTCCGAGCGCCTGGTGGTGCAGCGCTATGCCGAACTGGCGCGCTGGTTCGCGCCCTTGAACCTGCGCGTCACCAAGATCACGCTGAGCCCGCGCTATGCCTGGGACGTGGAATTGTCCGACGGGCTGCACCTGAGCCTGGGACGCGACCCTGCCGCCGACGTGGCCGACCCGCACGGGCGTTCGGGGGCGCTGCCCTTCGCCGCGCGCATCGAACGTTTCGTCAATGCCTGGCCGGCGCTGCTGCGGCGGCTGGACGGGCGCACCATAGCCAGCGCCGATTTACGCTATCCCAACGGCTTTGCCATCATGTTGGCTCCTGTTTCCCATACTCCTAGCAAATAGAAAAACCATGACCCGTGACATCAAGGATCTGATCGTTGCACTCGATATAGGCACCAGCAAGGTGGTGGCCGTCGTCGCCGAAATACTGCCGGAAGGACGTTTCGAAGTGCTCGGCCTGGGCCAGCACGAGTCCCAGGGCATGCGCAAGGGCGTGGTGGTCAATATCGAGTCGACAGTGAATTCCATCCAGCGCGCGCTGGAAGAGGCCGAGCTGATGGCCGACTGCAAGATCCGCGAGGTCTATACGGGGATTGCGGGCAGCCACATCACGAGCTTCAATTCCAGCGGCATGGTGGCGGTCAAGGACAAGGAAGTCACCGCCACCGACGTCGCCCGCGTGATCGAGACCGCCAAGGCGGTGAACATTCCCACCGACCAGCAGGTGCTGCACGTGCTGACCCAGGAGTTCATCGTCGATTCGCAGGAAGACATCCGCGAGCCGATAGGCATGAGCGGCCTGCGCCTGGAAGTGCGCGTGCATATCGTCACCGGCGCGGTCAGCGCGGCGCAGAACATCGTCAAGTGCGTGCGCCGCTGCGGGCTGGAAGTGCAGGACCTGATCCTGCAGCCGCTGGCCTCGAGCCTGGCGTGCCTGACCGCCGACGAGAAAGAGCTGGGCGTGGTGCTGGTCGATATCGGCGGCGGCACCACCGACATCGCGATCTATACCGGCGGGGCGATCCGCCACACCGCGGTGGTGCCGATCGCCGGCGACCAGATCACCAGCGATATCGCGGCGATGCTGCGCACGCCCACCCCGGACGCCGAGGAAATCAAGCTGCGCTTCGGCATTGCCAAGCAAGTGCTGGCCAGCGCCGAGGAATATGTGGAAGTGCCCGGCCTGGGCGACCGGCCCAACCGCCAGGTCAAGCGCCAGGCGCTGGGCGCCGTGATCGAGCCGCGCATCGAAGAACTCTTCACCTTCGTGCAGCAGATCGTGCGCGAGTCCGGCTACGAAGACCTGCTGGCCTCGGGTGTGGTCCTGACCGGCGGCACGGCGCTGATGCCGGGCATCGTCGAATTGGCCGAGGACGTGTTCCTCAAGCCGGTACGCGTGGCCGTGCCCGACTATGAGGGCAGCCTGGCCGACGTCATGCGCAATCCGCGCTTCTCCACGGTGATGGGCCTGCTGTCCGAGGCCCGTGTGCAGCGTGCCCGCGGCCGCAAGGTCGCGCAACAAAAAGGGAGTTTCAAGACTCTGTTGTCCCGGATGAAGGAGTGGTTCATGAATTAGGGCTTGCGGAACCCGTCCGGCGCATGCCGGCAGGTTCCGGGAGCCCCTTGCGGCGGGAGGTTTTCGGATCCCGCCAAGTGCCTTGTTCGATAGGCCTGCGGGCCTACCGGGCGGGACACGAGGGAGGCGTTTCAAATCTGGTGCGAGCCCGTCTGGCATCTTCTTTGAAGCGATTCCCGGCAGTGCAGGCAGTACTTGGGGAAATCAACGCTTTTATCGTTTTTCAGGAAATGTGAGGGAGTCAGTCATGATGAATTTCGAGATGCTCGACAGCAATGCCAACGGCACCGTGATCAAGGTGGTAGGTGTTGGCGGGGCCGGCGGAAACGCCGTGGCCCATATGATCCGTTCCGGCGTGAACGGCGTGGAGTTCGTGTGCGCGAACACCGACGCCCAGGCGCTGGCCACTACTGAGGCCCCGGTGCAGATCCGCCTGGGCCGCACCGGCCTGGGCGCCGGCGCCAAGCCCGAGCAGGGCCGCGCCGCGGCCGAGACCGCGCGCGAAGAAATCCGCGCCGCGCTCAATGGCGCCAACATGGTGTTCATTACCGCCGGCATGGGCGGCGGCACCGGCACCGGCGCAGGCCCGGTGGTAGCCGAGGTGGCCAAGGAACTTGGCATTCTTACCGTCGGCGTGGTCACCAAGCCTTTCTCTTTTGAAGGCACCAAGCGCTTGAAGATGGCCGAAGAGGGCATCGCCGAGTTGTCCAAGCACGTGCACTCGCTGATCGTGGTGCTCAACGAGAACCTGTACGAACTGATGGACGAGGACGCCACGCAGGAGGATTGCTTCAAGTCCGCCGACGACGTGCTGCACAGCGCTTGCGCCGGGATCGCCGAGATCATCAACGTCGAGGGCAACATCAACGTCGACTTCGAGGACGTCAAGACGATCATGGGCGAGCAGGGCCAGGCCATGATGGGCACCTCGATCGCCGCCGGCGCCGACCGGGCCCGCGTGGCGGCCGAACGCGCCATCGCATGCCCGCTGCTGGAAGGCGTGGATCTGCACGGCGCCCGCGGCATGCTGGTTAACATCACCGCCAGCCGCGGCAGTCTGAAGATGCGCGAAACGCGCGAAATCATGGACACCATCCGCAGCTATGCGGCCGAAGACGCTACTGTGATCTTCGGTACGGCCTACGATGAGTCCATGGGCGAGAACCTGCGCGTGACCGTGGTGGCGACCGGGCTGGGCCGCGCCAACGCAGTGGCCAGCCGTCCGCAACTGGTGGCCACCAACGAGGCATACCGCACCGGCACCGACAACATGCCCTTGATGGGCGGTTTCGCCAATTCCGACGTGCCTGCCGTGATCCGCAACCCCCGCAGCCATGCTTCGGCCCAGGTGCGGGCGCTGGAAACCGCCGGAATGGACCACTTCGATATCCCCGCTTTCCTGCGCAAGCAGGCTGATTGAGGCGGGAACGGGACGTTTCTGTAACTGGAACGAACCTCACATGGACTGGCACGGGCGCCTTTGCGGCGCCCGTGCCCGCCGGCGGCGCACTTCCCCATTTCCCCGGGGCGTGCGCCGCTGCGCCATGTACAAGGCATTACCGCAACAATAGAGGTGTCCGGGGTGGTATCTGGGCCTTACAACTATTACGCGGCTTGAAATCCATTCTTGTTACAATGCTTCAATCCAGTGCTCCGGCCCGCCGGGGCAGCAAAATTTTTTGACCGATCATCATGTTACGCCAACGCACCATCCAGAAGTCCATCAGTACCAAGGGTGTGGGGCTGCATTCCGGCCGTCGAGTCGAGCTCACGCTCCGGCCGGCCGAGCCCAATACCGGTATTGTGTTCCATCGCGTGGATCTGCCCGAAGTGGTCGATCTGCCCGCCCGTGCCGACGGGGTGGGCGACACCCGCATGGCCTCCGTGCTGCAGCAGGGCAAGGTGCGCGTCTCCACGGTCGAACACTTGATGTCCGCGCTCGCCGGCCTGGGCATCGACAACCTGCACGTAGACCTCACGGCCGAAGAAGTGCCCATCATGGACGGCAGCGCCGGCACCTTCGTCTATTTGCTGCGTTCGGCCGGTTTGCAGGAACAGCCTGCGGCCAAGCAGTTCATACGGGTGCTCAAGCCGGTCGAGGTGCGCGAGGGCGAAGGCAGCGACCTGAAGTGGGCGCGGCTGGAACCCTACGACGGCTTTGCCCTGTCGTTCGCCATCGATTTCCATCATCCGGCCATCGATTCCACGGCGAATTTCGCCGAAGTCGATTTCGCCAAGGATTCCTACACCAAGTCCATCGCGCGGGCCCGCACCTTCGGCTTCGTGAGCGAGGTCGAGGCCTTGCGCGCAGCCGGTCTGGCGCGTGGCGGCAGCCTGGACAACGCGATCGTCATGGACGAGTACCGGGTCCTCAATTCCGACGGCTTGCGCTATGACGACGAGTTCGTCAAGCACAAGATCCTGGACGCCATCGGCGACCTGTACCTGATCGGCAAGCCCCTGGTGGGGCGCTACGTGGCCTGCAAGTCGGGCCACAGCCTGAACAACCAGCTTGCACGCGCGCTGCTGGCGCGTAGCGACGCCTGGGAGCTGATCACCTACGAATCCACCGCCGCCGCGCCGCGCGCTTTCACGACGGAATGGAAGCTGGCCTGAGCGCGCTCTTGCGCAGATAAGGCGGCCGGCCCCGGCTGCGGCCGTCCCTGCTTTGCCCCCCGCTTGTCGATACGTGCGCCAGCGCGGCTGGACGTCAGGGCGATTCAGGGCTTGTGGTGGGCCAACAGCCGGCCGACGGCATCGGCCAGTGGCCCGGGCCGCAGCGAGGCATGCAAGGTCTCGAAGGCGTCCAGGGCCTTCTCGCCCAGGGGCTCGACATTTTTGGCCCTAGGCGGATTTGTCCCGATGTATGACAAACCCGCTTGAACCTTGACCTGCACCTGGTTAAGGTTCCATCCACCCTCGGACAGCCGCTGCGCGATCCGCGGGGCCAACTGCCGCAGCTTGGCGGCATGGGCCGCGCCGGGAACCGCCAGCGTAAGTTGCTGTCTGTCCATACGGGCCACCCGGCACACCTGCCGCAAGGCGGGAGGCAGTATTTCGCCGGCCGCCTGCTCTATGGCAAGCAGCATACGGGCGGTCGTCAGCACGCTTGCGGCGTGCTGGTCGCTACCCAACCATCCGATCGCCGAAAGATCGGCGTCGGGGGCTGTTTTTTTTCGCGATCGACGCTCGGCGGGCGTAGGCAGCATCTATAGATTTACAGAGGTATCGATACAGTGACATCCACCATTATGCACGGCCCCGCCGGCGAATCCAATTCCGCGTCCAGCCCGAACAAGCCGGCCCGCCTGTTGCGCTCGTTGGCGATGGCCACCGCGCTGGCGGCATCGGCGCTGGCCGGGGCGTGGGTCCAGTCGTATATGGACGCGCCGGCGCACGCCGATACCTTCCAGACCCAGGCGCTGAACAGCCGGCTGACGCGCGATTCGGCCCAGATGCGCGACACCCTGGCCCTGCTGGCCGGCAAGGTGGGCGAGCTGCAGGCCCGCCTCATCGCCATGACTTCCCTGAGCCGGCGCATCGCCAAGCAGGCCGGCATTGCCTATACCGACCCCGAGATCAAGGCCGGCATCGATACCGCCGCGCCGCCCATGGACGACATCGCGGGCGCCTATCCGCAGCCGGATTCGGGAGAAAGCCTCGGGCGCACGCTGGACCGGATGCAGCAGCGCATGACCGAGCAGGGCGAGCGCCTTGCCCTGCTGGATCTCGCCTTCACGCGGCGCGCCGGCATCGAGGCGCGCCTGCCCGATCTGACCCCGGTGGCCTATACGCGCCTGAGCTCGCCCTTCGGCTGGCGCGTCAATCCGGTTACCCATCGCCGTTCCCTGCACGAGGGCATGGATCTGGTGGCGCCGCGCGGCACGCCCATCTATGCGGCTTCGGGCGGCGTGGTCACCACGGCCGGGCGCGAGGCCGGCTACGGCAATATGGTGGAGATCGATCACGGCAACGGGCTGGTCACGCGCTATGCCCATGCGTCCGAGCTGGACGTCAAGGCCGGGGATCTGGTGGAAAAGGGGCAGATGATCGCCCGCGTAGGCACGAGCGGCCGATCCACCGGGCCGCACCTGCATTTCGAGGTGCGCATGGCGGGTACGCCGCTGGACCCCAAGTTGTTCCTGGCCCGGCCCGGGGTCTCGGGGCGCCTGGTGGCCGATGCCTCGGCGCATGCGCAAACCGCGGCTCCCGAGGTGCGTTAAACTGTCTTGTTTTCCCGCGGGCATCGTTTACGCCGCTGCGGGCGTTTCCGTCAACATCAACAGACAGCTTCGGGCTTTGCGCGCAGGCTAGCCGCGGCCCGGCAGCGACGACACGAGAATGGTTCCACTGTTAAAGAAACTGATAGGCAGCCGCAACGACCGCTTACTCAAGCAGTACCGCAAGCAGGTGGCGCGCATCAACGCGCTCGAACCCTCCATGGCCGCCCTGAGCAACGAGCAACTGGCTGCCAAGACGACGGAATTTCGCGAGCGCATCCAGTCCGGAGCCTCGCTCGACGATTTATTGCCGGAAGCCTTCGCGGTGGTGCGCGAGGCCAGCAAGCGGGTCTTCGGCATGCGGCACTTCGACGTCCAGATGCTCGGCGGCATAGCCCTGCACAACGGCAAGATCGCCGAAATGCGCACAGGCGAGGGCAAGACCCTGATGGCGACCCTGCCGGTGTACCTGAATGCGCTGGCCGGGCGCGGCGTGCACGTGGTCACGGTCAACGACTACCTGGCGCGGCGCGACGCCGACTGGATGGCCCGCCTGTACAACTTCCTGGGCCTGACGGTGGGCGTAGTGGTGCCGCAGCAGGAAAACGAGGAAAAGCTCGCTGCCTACCGGGCCGACATCACCTACGGGACGAACAACGAGTACGGCTTCGACTACCTGCGCGACAATATGGAATACCGCGCCGAGGACAGGCGCCAGCGCCCGCTGTCGTATGCCATCGTGGACGAGGTCGACTCCATCCTGATCGACGAGGCGCGCACTCCGCTGATCATTTCCGGCCAGGCCGAAGACAATACCGAGCTGTACGTGCGCATGAACGCCGTGCCGCCGCTGCTCACGCGCATGGCTTCCGAGCCCAAGCCGCAGGAACCCGAGCCCGAGGGCGATTTCTGGGTCGACGAGAAAGGGCAGCAGGTATACATGTCCGAGGCGGGCCACGAGAAGGCCGAGCAGATCCTGGTGCGCATCGGCGTGCTGCCCGAGGGCGAATCGCTTTACGACCCGCGCAATATCACGCTGATGCATCACCTGAACGTGGCCTTGCGCGCCCACAACCTGTATTTCCGCGACCAGCAGTACGTGGTGCAGAACGACGAGGTCGTGATCGTCGACGAATTCACGGGGCGCCTGATGGTGGGACGCCGCTGGTCCGACGGCCTGCACCAGGCGGTGGAAGCCAAGGAAGGCGTCAAGATCCAGAACGAGAACCAGACCCTGGCCTCGATCACCTTCCAGAACTACTTCCGCATGTACGACAAGCTGAGCGGCATGACCGGCACGGCGGACACGGAAGCCTACGAATTCCAGGAAATCTACACCCTGGAAACGGTCATTATCCCGACCAACCGGCCGATGATCCGCAAGGACCAGAACGACCAGGTATTCAAGACCGAAAAGGAAAAATACCAGGCCATCCTGACCGATATCCGCGATTGCCAGGAACGCGGCCAGCCGGTGCTGGTGGGCACTACCAGCATTGAGAGCTCGGAACTGCTGTCGGGCCTGCTCAAGCAGGCCAAGCTGCCGCACGAGGTGCTCAACGCCAAGCAGCACGCGCGCGAGGCCGAGATCGTGGCCGAGGCGGGCAAGCCCGGACGCATCACGATCGCCACCAATATGGCCGGCCGCGGCACCGATATCGTGCTGGGCGGCAGCGTCGACAAGCAGGTCGACCTGGTGCGTGCCGACACTTCCCTCAGCGAGGAAGAAAAGGCGGCGCGCGTCGATTCCATCAAGGCCCAGTGGGTGCCGGACAACGAACGCGTCAAGCAGGCCGGCGGCTTGCGCATCATCGGTACCGAGCGCCACGAGTCGCGGCGCATCGACAACCAGTTGCGCGGCCGTGCCGGGCGCCAGGGCGATCCGGGCTCGTCGCGCTTTTATCTGTCGCTGGACGATTCGCTGATGCGGATTTTCGCCGGCGACCGGGTGCGGGCCATCATGGAAAAGCTGCGCCTGCCCGAGGGCGAGCCGATCGAGGCGCGCATGGTGTCGCGTTCGATCGAGTCGGCGCAGCGCAAGGTCGAGGCCCGCAATTTCGATATCCGCAAGCAGCTGCTCGAATACGACGACGTTGCCAACGAGCAGCGCAAGGTGTTGTACGGGCAGCGCAACGAGGTGCTGGAATCGGCCGATATCGGCGATGTGATCCACAATTTGCGCGACGCGGCGATCACGCAGCAGTTCCGGTCTTATATCCCCGAGCAGACCATGGAAGAGCAGTGGGATGTGCCGGGCCTGCAGGTGGTGCTGGAGGCCGATTGGCAGATCGACATGCCCTTGGTCGATATGCTCGAGAAAGAGCCGAATCTTACGGACGAGGATCTGCTGGAGCGTGTGCTGGGGCAGGCGCGCAGTCTGTACGAGGCCAAGGTGGAACTGGTGGGCCGCGAGAATTGGGCACCGTTCGAGCGCTCGATGCTGCTGCAGGCGATCGATACGCATTGGCGCGGGCATTTGTCTTCGCTGGATCATTTGCGGCAGGGCATACATTTGCGCGGCTATGCGCAGCAGGATCCGAAGCAGGCGTACAAGCTGGAGGCTTTCGAGTTGTTCTCGGCGATGCTGGAGCGCATCCGCGATGATGTGATCAAGGTGCTGATGACGGTGAAGATCCAGTCGCCGGAGCAGGTCGAGACGGAGGAGCCTGCGACACAGCTGGAGAATGTGACTTATCATCATTCGGACTATGACGCGGCTTTGAGCGGCACGGATCCGGGGCTGGACGAGGCCGACGGCCGCGGGGTTCCGTTCGTGAATGCGATGCCGAAGGTGGGGCGCAATGATCCTTGCCCTTGCGGCAGCGGCAAGAAGTACAAGCACTGCCATGGGAAGTTGAGTTGATGTAGTTTTTTCTTCGCGCGTTGTGGCGCGAAGGTTTGATGGGTCTTGGGGCGCTGCCGGGAACGGTGGCGCTTTTTCTTTGGCGGGGTGGTGGGTTTTCGGGTATTTGGCGTGAGTTTGGTATTGGTGCGTCGTTGGGCTGGGTTCTTCTGGCGCGGCCTAGAACGGGGTACCTCCCTGCGGTGCGATACCCCACGCACCTCCGGGAGGTGTCCCGTTCTCTCCGCTTGGGGTGTAGACGGATGGAGGCTATTCGTCGAGGGGCAGAGGCTCTTCGCTTGTATTGTGGGCTAATGCTGGGGGTGGTTTTGGCCGTCGTTGGGCTGGGTTCTTTGGGCGCGGCCTAGAACGGGGTATCTCCCTCCGGTGCGGTACCCCACGCACCTCCGGGAGGCACCCCGTTCTCTCCGCTCGGTGTGTAGGCGGATGGAAGATTTGGGGGCTGGTGCTGGTGCCGGTGGGATTGCCGCTACAGCAGGAAGACGGTGGCCAGGCCCAGGAAGATGAAGAATCCCAGGGAGTCGGTGGCGAAGGTCAGCAGGACCGATGAGCCTACGGCGGGGTCTTTGCCGAAGCGGTCGCGCAGCAGGGGGATCATTACGCCCAGGGCGGCGCCGATCAGCATGTTGCCTATCATGGCGGCCATCATGACGGCGGCGATGGCGGACGAGCCGGAGATGACCCAGGCGAAAATGCCGGTGACGATGCTGCCGCAGGCGCCCACCATGAAGGTGACGGACAGTTCGCGCTTGATGAGCTGCCAGATGTTGGCGCCGGTGACGCGGCCTACGGCGAGGGCGCGGATGATCATGGTCATGGTCTGGTTGCCCGAGTTGCCGCCTATGCCGGCGACGATGGACATCAGGAAGGCCAGGATCACGATGTGGCTGACGGTGTCTTCGAAGCGCGAGGCGATGAAGGATGCGATGGAGGCGGTACAGAGGTTGACGAGCAGCCAGGGGGCGCGGTTGCGCAGCGCGCTGACGACAGGGGCGAAGATGTCTTCTTCCTGCAGGCCGGCGCGCGACAGGGCTTGTTCCTGGGAGTCTTCCTGGATCACGTCCACGACTTCGTTGATGGTGACCCGGCCGATCAGCCGGCCCTGGTCGTCGATGACGGGGGCGGAGACGAGGTCGTAGCGCTCGAAGGCGCCGGCCGCTTCGGCGTCTTCGTCCAGGGGGCCCAGGGTCAGGTAGTCGGTGTTCATGACTTCCGAGACGTCGCTGTCGGGCTCGCTGACCAGCAGCGTGGTCAGGGGCAACACGCCTTGCAGGCGGTCCTGGCGGTCGACCACGAAGATCTGGTCGGTGTGGTCGGGCAGTTCGTGCAGGCGCCTCAGGTAGCGCAGCACGACTTCCAGGGACACGTCTTCGCGCACCCGGACCATTTCGAAGTCCATGATGGCGCCGACGCTGCCTTCGGGGTAGCCCATGGCGGCGATGAGCTGGGCGCGTTCTTCTTCGGTCAGGCCCTTCTGGACTTCGGCCACGACGTCGGGCGGCAGGTCCGGCACCAGGTCGGCGATTTCGTCGGCATCCATGGTGCCGGTGGCGGCCACCAGGTCCTGGCGGTCCATGGATTCGATGAGCGATTCCCGCGCCCAGTCGTCGACTTCGAGCAGCACGTCGGCGGCCTGGTCGGAGGCGACCAGGCGCCACACGAGTTGCCGCTGTTCGACGGGCAGGGATTCGAGGATGAATGCGATGTCGGCGGGGTGCAGGCCCTGGATGACGGCGCGTATTTCGTTTTCGAGCTGGCGCTGCAGTGCGCCGTCGAGCAGATTGGCGCGCTCGTCGTCTTCCGCCCTGTCGGCCTTGTCGGCCAGGGCTTCCACTACCTCTTCGCGTTTGAACAGGGCCTGCAGTTTTTGCAGCGCCTGTTGTGCGTCCTCGGGGTCGAGCCTGCGGGGAATGGTGATGGGTATGGGCTCGGCGTTGGCGGGGGTTTCCTGCATCTATCTACGCGTCCTGCTCAGGCGGTGGGCAGGGGGCGACTGTGGCGCTGCGCGTCTGTGGCCACGTAGGTGAGGGTGGCTTCGGTAACTTTGACGACCTGGGCTTCCAGGCCCTGGCGTTCCGAGTAGACCTCGACGGCGACCGTGACGGAGGTGCGGCCCACTTTGACGATTTCGGCGTAGAAGCTGAGCAGGTCGCCGACGAAGACGGGCTGTTTGAAGGTAAGTGCGTTGACTGCGATGGTGGCGACGCGGCCGCCGGCCCGCCGCGCGGCGGGGATCGAGCCGGCGATGTCGAGCTGCGCCATGATCCAGCCGCCGAACACGTCGCCGTGCACGTTGGCGTCGGCGGGCATGGGCATCACGCGCAATACCGCGTGGCGATCGGGCGGGGGGAGAGGGGTGGAAGTGGCGGTGCTCAAGACGACTGCTCCGGTAAGCTCGCGGCGGCGACCCTGCGCGGGGCCGATGGGTGGGCGTGCCTGTTGGCGAGGCTATTTTACGGCAAGGATGTTACGGCAAGAATGTTACGGCGGATGCGGGCCTGTATCCCCTGTGCGGCTGGAATCGGACGAGGCGCCGGGTAGGCGGCGCAAAGGAACACGGCAAGTGGGGTGGGAGCCGGGCAGCGGGGGACAGGGCGCAGGAAAGACGCGACGGGTAAGCGCGATGGCTGGGGGCGGCAATGCGGGCCGCCGAATCGAAATGCAGTTGGCGCGAGGCGCCAGGGCGGCGGGGGCCGGCCCGGCGGGAAAACGGGGCGGGTTTCAGCGGGCGGCGGCCGCGGCCAGCCAGCGCCGTGCCAGCTCCACCCAATAGGTGGCCCCGAGCGGGATCAGTTCGTCGTTGAAGTCGTAGCTGCCGTTGTGCAGCATGCAGGGGCCCATGCCGTGGCCCGCGTCGCGGTGGTCGCCGCTGCCGTTGCCGATCCAGACGTAGCAGCCGGGTTTTTCCTTGAGCATGAAGGCGAAGTCTTCGGAGCCCATGGACGGGCGTATGTCCTGCAGCACGTTTTGTGCGCCGACGATGGATTTCAGTACTTCGGCGCTGAAGGCGGTTTCTTCGGGGTGGTTGACGGTGGCGGGATACTTGCGGTTGAAGGTGAACCCGATCTTGCAGTTCATGGCCTGGCCGCCCAGTTGCGCCACTTCGGACAGGCGGTTTTCGATGAGGTCGAGCGCCTGGTCGGAGAAGGTGCGGACGGTGCCGCGCATGACGGCGCTGTTGGGGATGACGTTGTCGGCCGAGCCGGCGTGGATCTGCGTGATGCTGAGCACGGCAGGGTCGAGCGGGTCGAGGTCGCGCGTGATGATGGTCTGGAACGACTGGGCCAATTGCACGGCGGCCATGACCGGGTCGGTGCCCAGGTGCGGCATGGCCGCGTGCGCGCCCTTGCCCTCGATTTCGACCTCGAAGGTATTGCTCGATCCCATCATCGGGCCGGGCAGCACGCCGAAGCTGCCCACGGGCATGCCGGGCCAGTTGTGCATGCCGAACACGGCTTGCATGGGAAACAGCCGGAACAGCCCGTCTTCGATCATCTTGCGCGCGCCGCTGAAGCCTTCTTCGGCCGGCTGGAAGATGACGTGGACAGTGCCGTCGAAGTCGCGGTGCTGCGCCAGGTAGCGCGCGGCGGCCAGCAGCATGGCGGTGTGGCCGTCGTGGCCGCAGGCGTGCATCTTGCCCGGGTTATGGCTGGCGTGCGCGAAGGTGTTGAGTTCCTGCATGGGCAGCGCGTCCATGTCGGCCCGCAGGCCCAGGGCGTGGCCGTTTCTGGATTTTCCGTGTATGGTTCCCACCACGCCGGTGACGCCCAGGCCGCGATGGGTTTCGATGTCCCAGGACTGCAGTTTCTCGGCCACCACGTCGGCGGTGCGCACTTCTTCGTAGGCGAGTTCGGGATGGGCATGTATGTCGCGCCGGATCGCAGTGATTTCTTCTTGCCAGGCGACGATGGATTCGACGAGCTTCATGATGGATGTCCCATAATTTATAGTAGTGTCGATGAAACTGTACGCCCTCGGGAAATTATGAACAAGTCGGCCCGGCAGGGGGTAGCGCATGCGGGCTTGTAGCCGGAACGGCGGGCGCGTTGCGCGGGCCCGGCGCGCAAGCCGCAGCGGGTGCCGGACAGCATGTGTTGCCCTACCGCGGCTCAAATGGCGCGGTTATTGTCGTGATCGAAAATCCGTAGCAGGAGCCATATATATATGGAAAATCCGGACAAACCCTGGCTCGCGCATTACCCTCAAGGGGTGCCGGCGCAAGTCGATATGGGGGATTACACCTCGCTGGCGGATCTGCTGGATCGCGCCTGCCGCAAGCACGCGCAGCGGCGGGCGCTGGCCTTGATGGGCGGCGGCCTGAGCTACGCCGAACTGGACCGCCAGGCCGACGCGGTGGCCGCCTGGATGCTGGGGCGGGGCCTTGCGCCGGGCAGCCGCGTTGCCCTGATGATGCCCAATGTGCTGCCCTATATGGCGATTCTGCTGGGCACGCTGCGCGCCGGCATGGTGGTGGTCAATGTCAATCCCTTGTACAGCGCGCGCGAGCTGGAATACCAGTTGCGCGACAGCCAGGCCAGCTTGATCTTCATACTCGAGAATTTCGCCGCCACGCTGCAGCAGGTGCCGGCCGAGGCTCGGCCCGCCGGGATAGTCCTGGTCTCGGTGGGCGATTTGCTGGGGCTGCGCGGCAGGCTTATCGACCTGGCCGTGCGCTATGTAAAACGGCAGGTGCCGGCGTACAGCCTGCCCGGCGCGCTGCGCCTGCGCGGCCTGCTGGAACAGGCGCCGCCCATGCCGGCGCAGCGCCCGCGCCCGTCCATGGACGACGTGGCTGTGTTGCAATACACGGGCGGCACCACCGGCACCCCCAAGGGCGCCATGCTCACGCACCGCAATCTGGTTGCCAATGTGCTGCAAATGCAGGCCGTGGCCCGCCCGGCGCTGGGCGATCTGTCCGGGCCGCCGCTGACCATGCTGGCCGCCCTGCCGCTGTACCATATTTTCGCCTTGACGGTCTGCGGCCTGTTCGCGATGCACGCGGGCATGTGCGGCGTGCTGGTCGTCAATCCGCGCGATCTGCGCAGCGTCATCGGCGCCTGGCGCCGCAACCCCGCGCACATCTTTCCCGCGGTCAACACCTTGTTCAATGGCCTGGCCGGCAAGGCCGAGTTCGCCACCCTGGACTTTTCGGCCTTGAAGCTGTGCCTGGGCGGCGGGGCCGCCGTGCAGAAGGCGGTGGCCGAGAAATGGCAGGGCATTACCGGCAAGCCCATTATCGAAGGCTACGGGCTGACCGAGACTTCGCCGGTCGCGCTGGTGAACCCCACCAATGCCGACACTTATTCGGGTGATATAGGCTTTCCGCTGCCTTCCACAGAAGTGCGGCTGGTCGACGAACATGACCAGCCGGTGGCCGTGGGCGAGCGCGGCGAGGTGGTGATCCGCGGGCCGCAGGTAATGAAGGGCTATTGGCGCCGCTCTGAAGACACCGCCGAGTCTTTTACCGACGACGGCTACTTCAAGACCGGCGATATCGGCATCATGAACGAGCAAGGGCGCTTCAGGCTGGTCGACCGCAAGAAAGACATGATCCTGGTATCCGGATTCAATGTCTATCCCAACGAGGTCGAGGAGGTCGCGGCTTCGCACCCCGACGTGCTGGAATGCGCCGCGGTGGGCGTACCCGACGCCCGCAGCGGCGAGGCGGTCAAGCTGTTCGTGGTGCGCCGCAACCCCGGCCTGACCGAGGATCAACTGCGCGAGTGGTGCGCCGCACGCCTGACGGGCTACAAGCGCCCGCACCTGATCGAGTTCCGCAGCGAACTGCCCAAGAGCAATGTGGGCAAGATATTGCGGCGCGCACTGCGCGACGAGGCGCAGCCGCCCGCGGCTTGAATCCGATGGCCGAGGCCCCTGCGGGCGCAGGGCAGTAGCTCCGCATCGGCAGGCCTGAAAATGGCGGCCGGGTAGCGGCGGCCTCGGGAAACTGCAGCCGAGGGCGCAACTCCGAAGCGGAGGCCCGGTCAGGGCTCCCGTGGGGTTTTCCTCAGGCCGCGGGGCCCAGATGCGGCTGGATCATGGCGTCCAGCGCCACGGCGGTTTGGGGGTTGCCGGCATATACATAGCCTTTCATCGGCCAGGGGTCCTGGTGATGCATGTCTTCAGCCACGCCGCCGGCCTCGCGCACGATGACCGTGCCGGCCGCCACGTCCCAGGGCGCCAGCCCCATTTCCCAATAGCCGTCGTAGCGGCCGCAGGCCGTCCAGGCCAAGTCCAGCGCCGCGGCGCCGAAGCGGCGCACGCCGCGTGAGCCGCGTATGGCATCCTGCAGGGTCGCCATGTACGAATCGGCGAAGGAAAAGTCGCGGAACGGCAGGCCTGTGGCCAGCACCGATTCGGACAGTTCGCGTGTCTGCGAGCATGCGATGCGCCGATCGTTGAGCCAGGCGCCGACCTGGTGCATGGCGGTGAAGATTTCCTCGCGGTTGGGGTCATAGACCACGCCGATCACCGGCTGGTCGCGCTGCAGCGGCTCTTCTTCGACCGCAGTGCCTGCGTGCGCCACCAGGGCCACCGACACCGCGTAGTGGGGAATGCCGTGCAGGAAATTGGTGGTGCCGTCCAGCGGGTCTATGTACCAGGAGGCCAGGCCCGAGGCACTGCCGCCCGATTCTTCGGCGACGATGCCGAATTCGGGCGTGCGCTCGCTCAGCAGGCTGATGATGGCCTGTTCGGCCTCGCGGTCGGCCTGCGAGACCAGGTCATTGCGGGCTTTCTTGTCGATGATCAGTTCGCTGCGGTCGTGGGCATAGGCTTGCAGCACCGCGGCCGCGGCATGGGCGGCGGTGACGGCGGCATCGAGGCATGCGCTGAGATTGAGTTGATTATGGGCCATACGGATTAAGGCAGATTTAGGGTCGGTCCGGAAAAGAACTGGTAAAAACGCCAGTGTACGCAACCGTAGTGTACGCAACATTGCAGCCGGCGTCGCAGCGCCGGCCTCGGAGCCCGGCCGCGCCGGCGCGTGGAGGCGGCAAACGGGCGCTGGACGGCGGGCATGCGGCCGCAGGATTTATGATGCGGGCTTTACAGCAAAGGCGAGCGGCATGTCCTTCGAACCCCTGGTTCCGGCCGTCCTGGCGTACGACGAGGCCGGTACGCCGGTCAGTGAGCGCTATGGCGACGTCTACCACGCCGAAATGGGGGCGCTCGCGCAGGCCGAGCATGTATTCCTGCGCGGCAACGGCTTGCCGCAGCGCTGGCGCGGGCGCGATGTTTTCACGGTATGCGAGACGGGCTTCGGGCTGGGCCAGAATTTCCTGGCCTTGTGGCGCGCCTGGCATGAGGACGGCCTGCGTCCGGCACGCCTGCATGTGGTGTCTTTCGAGGCACATCCGTTCGCGCGCGCCGATTTGCAGCGTGCGCTGCTGCCGCGGCTGCCGGCCGAACTGCAGGCCCTGGCGCGCCGGCTGATCGAGGCCTGGCCGCCCCTGCTGCCGGGCTTGCACCGGCTGGAATTCGAGGGCGGGGCCGTCACCCTGACGCTGGCCTTCGGCAAGATCGAAAAACTGGCGCGCCAGGTCGATGCGCGGGTCGACGCCTATTTCCTGGACGGGTTCGCGCCGCGCAAGAATCCCGAGATGTGGACGCCGCGCCTGTTCGGCCAGATGGTGCGCATGGCCAACCCTGGCGCCACCGCGGCGAGCTGGTGCTGCGCCGGCAGCGTGCGCCGCGACCTGGCCGCGGCCGGCTTCCTGGTGTCCCGCGTGCCGGGTTTCGGGCGCAAGCGCGAAATGATGACCGCCGTCCTGCGCCCGAACTTGTACCGGGACCGCACCCCGCTGTGCCAGCGCGTGCCGGTGCTGGTGGTGGGCGGCGGCCTGGCCGGCGCGGGCATGGCGCACGCGCTGGCGCTGCGCGGGCACGCGGTCACCGTATGCGACCCGGCTTTCGCGGCCGGCCCGGGCTCCAGCCACCGGGGGCACGCCGCGGCGGCGCTGACGCCATTGATTTCCCGTGACGACGACCCGCGCGCCCGGCTCTCGCGCGCCGGCGCGGCACGGGCGCTGCAGCGCTGGCAGCCTCTGCCGGAAGAGGCCCGGCCCTTGCGCTGCGGGACCTTCGAGCCCTGCGCCGACGCGGCGCATGCCGAGATGCGCCGGACAGCCTTGGCGGGCCTGGATTTTCCCCGGGACTGGGTCGAATGGCTGGACGCGCCCGAGGCCGGGCGGCGCGCGGGCCTGGCGCTGCCGCGCGGCGGCGTCTTCTTCCATGACGGGCAATTGCTGCGCCCGCCGCTGCTGATCGAGGCACTGCTCGATCATGCCGCGATCCGGCGCCTGCCCGTCTCCGTAGGCCGCCTGGAACCCCTGCCCGCCGGGGGCTGGCGGGCACTGGATTCTGCGGGACGGGAGCTCGGCAGGGCTCCTGTCGCCGTGCTGGCCAGTGCCATGGGCGTGCCGGCGCTGCTGCGGCAGTTGCCGCAGGCGGCACCCTTGCTGCGGCCGCGCGCCATGCATGCGGTGGCCGGACAGGTGGACTACTACGCCTTGCCGGCAGGGCTCGCGCCGCGGGTGATCCTGGCCGGCGACGGCTATTGCCTGCCCGCAGCAGGGGGCATCAACGTCGCCGGCAGTACGTATGTTCCCAATGCCTCGTCCTGCGCCGCCAGCGCCGAGGGCAGCCGCGAGATACGGGACAAGCTCGGCGTGCTGCTGGATACGTCAGGGGAGTCTCTGGCGGGGCTGCGGCACCCGGCCGGAGGCTGGGGGGGATGGAGGGCGGTGGCGGCGGGGCGCATGCCCCTGATCGGGACGGTGGCGGCCTTGCCGGGGCTGTGGCTGGCCTGCGCATATGGTTCCCGCGGCCTGACCTGGTCGGCGCTGGCGGGCGATGTCGTGGCGGCCACCCTGAACGGCGAACCTTTACCCGTAGAACGGGATTTATTGGGGGCGATTACCGTCCGCTAAAGAGGCTCTCGCGCCCGACAACGGGGCGGCGATTTTATTTTATAGCGTAAATCCGTCAAAATAACACCTTTTGATGCGCCAGGGGCTAGAGCCCGAGGATTGCACTGTGCCGCCCAAGTCCAACCTTGCTCATGTAATGCCGCTTACTTCCTTGAAATTCCTTACCGCGAAAGCGAACCGCGCCGACTTTGCGGTGGACGACCTGCAACTGCAGATCGAGGCACATGCCCCGGGGGTATATCGCCTGCGTTGCGGCGATGGCGCTTCCCTGGAAGAAAAGCCAGCGGGCAGGGGGCGGGCTCCCGCCGCCGAAGCCCTGCTCGCCAGGCCGGAAGCCGTCGGCGAACTAGCGGTCAGTTCCATGGTGCGCGAAGGCGCGCAGGGCTGGCGGCTGGAACAAGGCGACATCGCGCTGGAAATATCTCCGTCTCCCTTGCGGTTTTCCTTGTACAAGGGCGAACACTGCGTGCTGAGCAGCGAGGCCGAAGCCACGCTGGCGCGCGAGGCGGCCGATGATGCATGCCTGTGGCAACTGAGCCTGGAGCTGGATTGCGACGAAGCCCTGTGCGGCCTCGGCGAAACCGCCGGCGATCTGGATCGCCGCGGCCAGTTCCTGGTGTCGGACCTGCCCGCCATGCGCGTGTTGCCGCTGGCCTGGAGTCCGCGCGGCTGGGGCCTTTATGTGAACACCGTGGGGCGGGTCGAGCACGACCTGGCCCATGAATATCCCGATTACTACACGGTCTGTGTCCACGACCGCTTGTTCGATGTGTTCCTGTTCGTCGGCGAGCCCACCGAGATCTTCAACCAGTATTCGGCGCTGACCGGCCGGGCCGGGCAGCCGGGCTTGTGGCCTATGGGGGTCTGGCTTGAGCAGGGTCCGCAGCAGTCGCTCGACGAACTGGGCAAGGCCGCGAGCCAGTTCCGCGCCGAAGGCTGGGCACTGGATGCCGTCAGGCTGGCCGCGCCGGCCCTTTGCGGCTTCCAGGCGGACAAGCCGGTATTCGAATGGGACGCGCACCGGGTTGCCGATCCTCGCGCGCTGGTCTCGAGCCTGCAGGCCTTGAACCTGCAAATGGCTGCGCCCACTTTCCCGGGCGTGCTGGCCGGCACGCCGCTGTTCCACGAATGGGAAGACCGGGGCTGGCTGCTGATCGAGGACGACAGCGGCGAGGCCTACCGCTGCGCGGGCAACGAATATAGCGCGGGCAAGCCTTTCGGCCTGCTCGACCTGACCAACAAGGACGTCTACAAGCTGTGGTCCGAGCGCCAGCGGCAATGGGTCGACGAAGGCCTGGGCGCCCCGGTTTGCGATGCCCAGTACGACATCCCCGACGGAATCACTGCCCGCAGCGGCGAAACGGGCGCCGCCTTGCGCACGCTGTATCCGCTGCTGGCCAGGCGCGCCTTGTTCGATGCGGTGGCGGGCCACAAGACGCCGCAGGAAGGCGTCATTTTCAGCAACGACCTGTTCCCCGCCGCGCAGCGCTTTCCGTGGCAGGCGGGGCCGCGCGTCACGAACGACTGGGCCGGCCTCGAGCACACGCTGCGCACTGCGCTGTCGCTGGGCGCCAGCGGGGTGCCGGTGCAACTGCATGGCCTGGGCTCGGCGCACCATTCCGCCGCGGGCATGACGCCCGAGCTGTATGTGCGCTGGCTGGCCATGAACGTGTTCTCGGCCAATTTCGCGTTCCAGGGCGCGCCGGGGCTGCTGCCGGGCGATTTCGACGAGACCACGCGCGAGCTGGTGCGGCATTGGCTGCAATGGCGCTATCGCCTCGTGCCGTACGTGCTGGGCATCGTCGAGGATGCCGTGCGCACCGGCCTGCCGGTGCAGCGCTCCATGGCGCTGGCTTTTCCGGGCGACCCCCTGGCGCATGCCTGGGATACCCAATACCTGCTGGGGCCGGCCTTGCTCGTCGCCCCGGTGCTGCAGCCGGGCAAAGAGGTCAAGGTATACCTGCCGCACGGCGATGCATGGTGGGACTTGAATACCGGCTGGCGCTATGAAGGCGGCACCACCTGGACGGTCGAGGCCGGCCTGGATACTTTGCCGGTGTTCGGCCGGGAAGGCCACATGCTGTGCCTGGGGCCCACGGCCCAGCATACCGGCGAATTCAATTCCGCCCGCATCCTGGACGAGGTCTGGATGTTCGGCATGCCCGAGCACAGCCCGGTGGTGATGCGCAACAAGATACGCGTCATGCAGATGCAGGGGTCGAGCTACATCAAGGGCCTGGAAGGCTTGCGGATCCTGCCTTCGGAAGGGCTGGAGGTCAAGCGCCGCGGCGCCGAAGTGCGCATTTCGCGGGCCCGCTGAGCATAAGATCGGCGCGCGGCCCGGCGCGTCCGGGCTCCGGCTATGCTGATGCCGGTGCTGGTGCCAATGCCTGCCGATGCTAATGCCGATAAGGGCGTGGGGCGGGCGCAGGCCGGGGGCTCGATTCCTCAGGCGGCCACGTTCCGCTCTATGTCTATGACCAGCCCCGGATCGAAGCGGGGATTCTCGTTCACGCCGTCGCGCGCATAGCCGCGCGGATTGCATACCACCCGCGTGCCGCTTACCCGGTAGTCGAAGCTGTCATGGGTATGGCCGTGTATCCATAAGGCCACGCGATCGCGATCCATGAGGCTGCTCAGGTCCGACACGAAGCACGTGTTCAGGGGGGATTGGGCATAGCGCGGATGAACGCTGCCGGGGGCGGGCGCGTGATGCGTGACCACCACCGTGGGCAGGCCGCCAGTCTCGTCCAGCCTCTGCGCCAGCCAGTCGCGCGATTGCCGGAACAGCGCCTCCGCGTCGCCAGGCGCAAAGAGACGTCCGGCATCGTCGTCCCAGTGGATGCGGCTGAAATCGCGCAGCATCGCCTGCGCCTCGCGATGGGCCTGCTCGCGCACTTGCGCGCCGTACAGCATGAAGTCCGTCCACAGCGTGGCGCCCAGAAAGCGCACCCCGTCCAGTTCCAGCGACTCGTCGTCCAGCACATGGATGGACGTGCCGCGGCACAGCGCCTTCAGCTCGCGCAGCGTACCGCGTATCGAGCCGCCGTAGAACTCGTGGTTGCCGGCCACGTAGACCACCGGCTTGTCCAGCCCCGAGGCCCATTGCACGGCTTGCTGCGGGCGCGCAATGTCGCCGGCCAGCACCACTACGTCGGCATCGGTGCGCGGCAGCGTGAAGCCATAGACGCTCAGGTGCAGATCGGAAAGTATGTGCAGGCGCAGGGGGGCGGGGCGGTGCATGGAAGCTTCCTCGGTATGTGTCCCGCCGGTTCGGCACGTGTCGGGACGGCGGCCGGAACTGGCCGCGGCCGGGCCCTTCCATATTAGCGCCTTGCGGCCGCTCGTAGCCGGCACGGGGCGCGGCGTTAGAATGTTTGTTTCTTGTCTTGTGCCGGCGGGCGGGCGCCCGTGCTGCACAGGCTTCCCACACTGGACACGAGGGGCCCGCGAGGCGCGGCGCCCCGGAGCGATCGATGAACGGCACCATCAATTCGGCAACAGCCAACTGGAACCTGGACGCCATCGTCTCGGACCTGCGCAAGGCGCGCACTCAATGGCGCGAACCGCGCGGGCGCCTGAACCGCCATCCGGGCGGGCGCGAATTCCCTTCGCAGGAAAGCCTGCGCGAGATCATCAAGAGTCTTTCGGGCGCCTTGTTTCCCATGCGCCTGGGGCCGATAGACTTGCGCGAAGAGGTCGAAGACTTCTATGTCGGGCAGACGGTGGGCACGGCGCTCGACGCGCTGCTGCACCAGGTATGCCTGGAACTGCACTACATGCATCGCGAACAGCCGCTGCCCGCCGCGCAGATCGAACAGCAGGCAGTGGACATCGTCCGCGAGTTCGGCGCCAAGCTGCCCTCGGTGCGCCAGGCGCTGGACCTGGACGTGACCGCGGCCTACCAGGGCGATCCGGCCGCGCGCAGCGTCGACGAGGTGCTGCTGTGCTATCCGGGCGTAATCGCGGTGCTGTACCACCGCCTGGCCCATGAACTGTACCTGCTGGGCCTGCCGCTGCTGGCGCGTATCGTGGCCGAGATCGCGCATGCCGACACCGGCATCGACATCCATCCGGGCGCCACCATAGGGCGCAGCTTTTTCATCGACCACGGCACGGGCGTGGTGATCGGCGAAACCGCCATCATCGGCGACCGCGTCCGCCTCTACCAGATGGTGACGCTGGGCGCCAAGCGTTTTCCGCCGGGCGCGAACGGCGAGCTCAAGAAGGGCCTGCCGCGCCACCCGATCCTCGAAGACGATGTGGTCGTGTATGCGGGGGCGACCATCCTGGGCCGCATCACCATCGGGCGCGGATCGACCATAGGCGGCAATGTCTGGCTCACGCACGACGTGCCGCCGGACAGCAATATCACGCAGGCCGGCGCGGTCGACGTCGAGGTGCCCAACTGCGGGCTGGGCGGATAGGATGCCGCGCCCTGCGACATGCGGCTTGCTGCAAGCGCATCGGGCAGGCGCGGGACATTCGATGCGTCGGGGGCCGCCCGGCAAGCCGGCGTCATGCCATGGGCCTGGCATGCCGGCCCCACTTGCCGTTTCGTGCCTGGGAGCCTGGGCAAGTGGCTGAGCTCCCCGACCTGAAGTCCTTTGTCGACAGCCATGAAAGGCTGTTCGTGCTTACCGGCGCGGGCTGCAGCACCGATTCCGGCATCCCCGATTATCGCGATGCCGGCGGCCTGTGGAAGCGTCCGCCGCCCATGGACTTCCGCTCATTCATGGACTACCCCTTGCGCCGCGCGCGCTATTGGGCGCGCAGCATGATAGGTTGGCGCCGCTTCGGCGCGGCGCGGCCCAATGCCGCGCATTTCGGTCTGGCGGAACTGGAACGGCGCGGGCGCGTGGCGCTGCTGGTCACGCAGAACGTGGACGGCCTGCACGAGGCCGCCGGCAGCCGGCGCGTGGTCGATCTGCACGGCCGGCTGGACCAGGTGCGTTGCATGCAGTGCGGCCTGCTGCGGGACCGCGGCGCCGTGCAAGGCGAGCTGGAACAGCTCAATCCGCGCTGGCACGGCCTCGAGGCCGACGATGCGCCCGATGGCGACGCCGATCTCGAAGGCATGGATTTCTCGGACTTCGGCGTGCCGCCTTGTCCGCGCTGCGGCGGCATCCTGAAGCCCGACGTGGTGTTCTTCGGCGAGAACGTGCCGCGCACGCGTGTCGAAGAAGCCCTTTCGGGGCTGAGGCGCGCCGACGCGGTGCTGGTGGTCGGCTCGTCGCTGATGGTGTATTCGGGCTACCGCTACGTCAAGGTCGCGGCGCAGGCCGGCTTGCCTGTCGCGGCCCTCAATCTCGGGCGCACGCGCGCCGACGACATGCTGACGCTGAAGGTGGCGCAGCCATGCACGGCGGCGCTCGCGTGGCTCATGGGTCCCGGCCTGCTGCCCGGTGCAACGGGGCCGCAGGCATCCGCCGCTCTCGTGGCCCGTTCTTGACCGCGATAGCCAGAGGCTTGTTATTCCAGGCGTTTTCGGGAATGTCCGCAGACTATCCCAAGGCTTGTCCACAGAAGCTGGGGACAACTTCGGGCTCGTGCGGCGATTCGTGGCAAGGACGCTGTCCCATAGCCGGGCGGGCGAAGCTCTCTTGCAGGATGATCTCTCTGCCCGATCCCGGGGCGCGGCGCCAGGCGCGGCCGCCATATGCAAAGACCGGATAAGCAAGCACGGATATATTCGTTTGCGCTTGCGGGCTTCATTTTCATAATGGCATTCCCGGGCGGCAAATCTTTGCCGCACATGCAGTACGCCGCGCCCAGGCGCCCGTACTGGCCGATATATGGAGTCCGATATGTCCCCTCGAACTATTGCGCTGCGCCAGCCCCGGCCAGAGGCTGCTGCGCGGAATTTCACAGTACGGCCTTTCCCGGAAGGGTTCGGCGCCGAGATTCTGGGGCTGGATCTGGGGAGGGAGCTCGATCCCGCGGAGTTCACCCGTGTCCGGCGGGCCCATCTGGATCATCACGTGCTGGTATTTCGCGGCCAGCGCATCACGCCGCAGCAGCATATCGATTTCAGCCGGCGTTTCGGCAATTTGATGGTCCACGTGCTGCATCAATTCCATCTGCCCGGGCACCCGGAAATACTCACGGTCTCGAATATCCTCGATGAGGGGCGCCCCATCGGGCTGGGCGATGCCGGCAAGTATTGGCATTCCGATATTTCCTACAAAAAGATTCCCAGCCTGGGCTCGCTGCTGCACGCGCAGGAATTGCCGGCGCAGGGCGGCGACACCTTGTTTGCCGACATGCACCGCGCCTGGGACACTTTGCCTGTCCGCTTGCGCAAGATCATCGCCGGGCGTCGCGCCGTCCATTCCTATCTGGCCAAGTACGAGGATCTGCAGAAAGAGGGCAAGTGGAGGCCGGTCTTGAGCGCCCAGCAATTGGCGCAGGTGGGCGAAGTGTCCCATCCCGTGGTGCGTACGCACCCCGAAACCGGCCGCAGGGCCTTGTTCGTGAGTGAAGGCTTCACTACTCATATCGAAGGCTTGCCCGAGGCGGAGAGCCGGCAGGTACTGCAGGAGTTGTTCGACCACAGTACCCGTCCCGAGCATATCTACCGCCATCGCTGGCGCGATCACGATCTGGTGTTCTGGGACAACCGCAGCGTGATCCATCTGGCCGCGGGATGTCCGGCGCATCTCAGGCGCAAGCTGTACCGCACGACGGTGGAGGGCGACGAGCCTTTCTGACCGGCGCCGCGGCCGCAGGCGTTTCCCGGCAGTTTGTCCCATGTCTCCGGTTTGCGGAGCCAGGCGTAGCTTTGCCCGGCGGCTGGAGATCGCGCCCCGCCCATGCCGTGGCGCTACCCGATATGGCAGTAAAAACGCAGGAGCTTTTTTGATGAGTTTCAACAATATGCACGTGAATAAGAGTAAACGCCCGCGCGTCCTGGGCGCCGTGGCTGTGGCGCTGGCGATGTTCGCCGGCGCATTCGGGCAGGCCCGCGCGGAAGGACGCATACGCATAGCTGAACAATTCGGCATCGTCTACATCCTGTTGAACATAGCCCGCGACCAGGCCTTGATCGAAAAATACGGCAAGGCCGAGGGGCTGGACATCAAGGTCGACTGGGTCCGGCTATCCGGCGGAAGCGCCGTCAATACCGCATTGCTCTCCGGCGCGATCGACGTCGCCGCGGCGGGGATAGGCCCATTGCTGACCATTTGGGACCGCACTTACGGCAAGCAGGACGTCCGCGGCATAGCCTCGCTGGGAGACTTTCCCAATTATCTGGTGAGCAACAATCCCGAGGTGCATACGATCGCCGACTTTACTTCCAGGGATCGCATAGCCTTGCCCGCGGTCGGCGTGTCGGTGCAGGCCCGTTTCCTGCAAATGGCTGCCGCGCAGAAGTGGGGGCTGAAGCAATACGGCAGGCTCGACGGCTATACCGTCGCCTTGCCGCATCCGGATGCAACCGCGGCTATCGTCTCGGGCGGCACCGAAATCACCGCGCATTTCGGCAACCCGCCCTTCCAGGAAGAAGAGCTCGCGCGCAACCCGAAGGCGCATATCGTGCTCAAATCCTACGATGTGCTGGGCGGACCGGGCTCATCGACCGTACTTTTCGCCACCCGGAAATTCCGTGACGACAATCCCAAGACATACAAGGCCTTCATGCAGGCGCTGGCCCAGGCCGCGGAGTTCGCCCGCAAGCATCCGCAGGCGGCAGCCGACGCGTATGTGCGCGTGACCGGAGCCAAGACCGATCGTGCCTTGCTGTTGAAAGTCATAGAGAGCCCCGACGTCCAGTTCAAGATCACGCCGGAAAACACATACCGCCTGGCGCAGTTCATGCATCAGATAGGCGCCATCCGTCGCCTGCCTCTATCGTGGAAAGATTATTTCTTTGCCGATCCCGATACGGCTGGGGGTAGTTGAATGACAGCGCAGCATCCCGGCATAGTGAAGCAGTCCGCGTTGGCTTCCGGCGCCGTCGAGCGGCTGCGCGGCCCAGCGCTGCTGCAAGTCGACGACGTCACGCTCGAATATCGCGGCAAGCAAGGCATTGTCCGTGCCACGCAGCGTGTCAGCTTCGAAGTGGATACGGCGGATCGCTTCATACTGTTGGGCCCTTCGGGTTGCGGCAAATCCACCCTGCTCAAGTCCATCGCCGGGTTTTTGAACCCGGTGCAGGGCAGCATCCGGCTGGACGGACGCCAGGTGGCCGATCCCGGGCCCGACCGGATCGTAGTGTTCCAGGAGTTCGACCAATTGCCTCCCTGGAAGACGGTCAGGCAGAACGTGGCGTTTCCGCTGCGGGTGGCGCGCTCGCTCAAGCGCAGCGAGGCGGACGAACGAGCCATGCACTATCTCGAAAAAGTAGGCCTGGCCTCGTTTGCGGACGCCTACCCGCATACCTTGTCCGGTGGCATGAAACAACGCGTGGCGATCGCCCGTGCGCTGGCCATGCAGCCGCGCATCCTCTTGATGGACGAGCCCTTTGCCGCGCTCGATGCGCTGACCCGCCGCAGGATGCAGGAAGAGTTGCTGCAATTATGGGAAGAAGTGCGCTTCACATTGCTGTTCGTCACGCATTCCATCGAGGAAGCGCTTGTCGTCGGCAACCGTATCCTGCTGCTGTCGCCGCACCCCGGGCGGGTGCGGGCCGAACTGAATGCCCATCAGTTCGGGCTGCACAGCCAGGGAAGCGCGGAATTCCAGGCCGCCGTGGCGCGCATACACGGCCTGCTTTTCGGTACGGCCGCCGAGGCCGGGCCCGACAGGCGCGTGGCATAGGTGCATAAATGACTCGAGCTATTCCCTTGTCCGCAAGTAAGCCGCTATCGGCGGACCTGCGTCCCGAATACGAACTGCAACTCGAGCCCATGGACGGGCGCCGGCTGCCCGAGGGTGGCGCGACGCTGCCCCTGGCCCGCCGCATCTTGGAAAACGGCCTGGCGCGCAAGCTGCTGATCCTGGCAGCATTGATCGCCGCGTGGGCGGGACTGGCTGCCGTGCAGAACAATGCCTTGCTGCTGCCGGGCCCGCTGGACACTTTGCTTGCCTTGTACGGCGACCTGTCCGGGGGCGAGCTGGGGCGGCGCATCTATGTGTCGCTTTCCGTGCTGCTGCGGGCATATCTGCTGGGGGTCTTGCTTGCGCTGGTCCTGACGTCACTGGCGATTTCCAGCCGGATAGGGCGCGACCTGCTGGCACTGCTCACGTCCATGTTCAATCCCTTGCCGGCGATTGCGCTGCTGCCCTTGGCCTTGCTGTGGTTCGGTCTGGGTCAGGTGAGCCTGATTTTTGTCATCATTCATTCCGTGCTGTGGGCGCTGGCCCTGAATACCTATTCGGGTTTTCTCGCGGTGCCGGCGACGCTGCGCATGACCGGGCGCAACTATGGCTTGCGAGGGCCGCGCTACGTGGCGCTGGTGCTGGTCCCCGCCGCGCTGCCGTCGATCCTGGCCGGATTGAGGATAGGCTGGGCATTCGCATGGCGCACGCTGATCGCGGCCGAGCTGGTGTTCGGCACGTCCAGCGGCCAGGGCGGCCTCGGTTGGTATATCTACCAGAATCGCAATGAGCTCTACACGGATCGCGTATTCGCCGGCTTGATTACTGTCGTGCTCATAGGCCTGCTGGTGGAGAACGGGATTTTCGACATCCTGGAACGCTATACCACACGGCGCTGGGGCATGGCCTGACACGGCTTTGCGACGTGCCGGATCGCCCATGCTGCTTCATTTTCCCTGCGACAGGGTCTCGCGGATTTCGTCGCGCGACAGGCGCGGCGCTATCCGTGAAATGAAGTCGTAGGCATACGAACGCAGATAGGCGCCGCGGCGGACTGCCAGCCGCGTGACATTGGGCTGGAACAGGTGAGCGCCGCTGATGGCATGGAGTTGGTGCGCGTTCACGCGCTCCATGGCCATGGAGGCTACCAGCCCGACCCCCATGCCGAGCGCGACATATTGCTGGATCACGTCCGAGTCCATGGCAGTGAGCACGATGTCCGTGGCGATTCCCGCCTTGGCGAAGGCGGCGTCGATATGCCCGCGCCCGGTAAACCCCACGTCATAGGTGATCAAGGGGTAGCGGCTCAGGTCGGCCAGCGAGACTTCCGGCAGCGACGACAGCGGATGGCTCGGCGGCACTACGATGGAATGGCTCCATTCGTAGCATGGCAACGAAACCAGTTCCTCGAAGTCTGCGATGCCTTCGGTGGCGATGCCGATATCGGCCTTGCCGGAAATCACCCATTGCGCAATATGTTCGGGAGAGCTCTGTTGCAGGGCGATGCGCACTTGTGGATAGGCGCTGCGGAAGGCCTGGACCGCGGCGGGCAGCGCATAGCGGGCTTGTGTATGCGTCGTGGCGACGGCCAGCGTACCGTGCGTCTCGTGGGCGTATTCGTGCCCGGCCCGCTTCAGGTTTTCCGCCTCCAGCAGCAGCCGTTCGATGATCGGCAGCATGCCCTTGCCCGGCTCGGTCAGGCCGACCAGGCGCTTGCCGTTGCGCTCGAATATTTCTATTTCCAGTTCTTCCTCGAGTTCGCGGATCTGCCTGCTGACGCCGGGCTGGGACGTGAACAGGGCATTGGCGGCTTCGGTCAGGTTGTAGCCCCGGCGGACGGCTTCGCGCACGGAGCGCAACTGTTGGAAGTTCACGGCGAAAAATGACTCTGGACTATTCAGGGGCTGTACACATAAAAAGGGGCGCCGCGCTCGCTTGCCTGGCCCGGCACACGGAAGCGGCGCTTGCGGCACAGGCGGCAAGCGCCGGCGGCAATCACTCATGTTTGCATTGCCTGCGTCTCGCGGGGAACGATTTTTTTCCCATTTTCATAGATGAGAGAGGCATAAACGGCGCACCCTGCCGGTGTCGCGGTGCATATTTATTTTTCACCTAACCATGCATGTTCTTCTTCGTTGTGTTGTGTGCACCGCATGTTCAAACTTGTTTTTGTCGAGCGGGGAGGCCGTGGTCCGGCATCTCCGCATGCAGCAACGTTCGGACATGAGGAACAGCAAGATGAAGAAGTATCGCAGCGATATGACGCAAACCCCGGATGGCAAGGCGGCCGGCATGAATGGGACTGCCTCGCAGGAGGGCGCTGCGCGGCAGGACGACAAGCCGATCACCAGGCGGCGCTTGCTGCGAGCCATTCCTGGCATGGCTTCGGCCTTGGCCTTTCCGGGCCTGGTTGCGGCCGCCGGCGGCGCCAAGCGATTTTCCGGGACAACCTTGAATGTATCGATATTCAGCCAGGCGTTCCCTACTTTGTTGCGGCGATGGATACCCGAATTCGAGGCGGCCACCGGCGCCAAGGTGAATTACGACACTCCCGCATTTCCCATCTACAACCAGCGCGCCGATCTGGAGTTGTCCACGCACGGATCGGCATACGATGTGCTCAACGTCACGTTCATCTATTCGAATCGCTGGATCAGCGCGGGCTGGTTCACGCCGCTGGACGACTATCTGCATGGGCCGGATACGCCCTCGGACTGGGGCCTGGACGATATCCTGGCCGGCGCGCGGGCGCCTGAGACGGGCAAGGATGGCAAGCTCTATGGCATTCCGTGGAATGTAGAGGTGGTGCTCGGCGGGGCCGCGCGCTTCGACCTGGTGCGCAAGGCGGGCCTGGATTTTCCGCAAACCACCGACGATTTCGTCAAGGTGCTTCGGGCGGTCAACGGCAAAGACGACACGGCCGGCTTCATTGCCGACAACCATTATGGATGGACGTTCCCTCCATACCTGCACGCCTTCGGCGGCGATGTATTCAGGAATGCGCCGGATGATCTGCTGCCCGCATTGGATACGCCCGAAGCGATCGCAGCCGCGGATTATTTCTCGGGCCTGCTGCGCCATTATGGGCCCGACGGCGCGGTGTCCTATACGGCCGACCAGACCTTGCAGGCCTTGAAGACGGGCCGCGTCAATTTTTCCACCATCGGCCAGACCTATCTCGCGCAATTGGGAACATCCAGGAGCGCGGCCACAGCGGCGTTCGGGCTGGTTCCCCAGGGGCCCAAAGGGCGTTTCCCGGGGGTGGCGGTGCATGGGCTGGGCATACCCGCCGGCTCGAAAAACAAGGCGGCCGCGTGGGAGTTCATCAAATGGGCGACCTCCAAGGACATCGTGGCCCGCGCGGTGGCGCAAGGCTATGGCTCCCCGGCCCGGCGCTCGGCGCTGGAATCGCCGCAGTTCAAGCGCAGGCAGGACATCAACGGCTACGACTTGTCCCGGCTCTCGATCGAGTCCGTGGAATTGGCGGGCAAGAAGGGATACATGAAATACCGCACGGTCTCCATCTATCCCCAAGTCGACCAGCAGATCAACAAGGCCATAGAGCTGATCGTATCGGGACAAATGTCCGCCGCGCAGGCCATGAAGCATGCGCAGCAGGAGACTGTTGCCGAGTTGAGGCGTTCCGGAGTGCGTATCTGACATGGCCACGATATCTTCATCCGGCGCGCTTGCCGCGCCACGGATTGCGCGGGGATGGCCGGCACAGCGCAGATTTGCGCTCTCCCTCGGCCTTGCTCCTTCATTGACGGTGCTCGTGGCGATCACGCTGCTGCCCGCGGCGGCGCTGCTCTTGCTGAGCCTCACTCCCTTGAGCCTGCTGGACCCGGTCAAGACCTTCACCTTCGCCGATCCGCTGGTCAATTACCGGAACCTGCTGCACGATCAGCGCTTTCTGCATTCCATCTGGGTGCAGGCCCGGCTCTCGCTGTATAGCGTTACGCTGCAATTGCTGGCCGGCTTGGGAGTCGCGCTGCTGCTCAATGCCAGACAGGCGCTGTTCGGTTTCATACGTTCGGCCTTTCTGATCCCCATGGTGCTGCCGCCCATCGTGGTCGCCCTGATCTGGAAGATCCTCTATACGCCGGACGTCAGTCCCATGCACCGCCTGCTGCGCAGCCTGGGCATGCCGGTGCATTCCTTGATCACCAATCCGGACACGGCACTGGGCGCGATCACCGTCGCCGAGACCTGGCAATGGTTTCCCTTCACGATGCTGATGGTGCTGGCGGCTTTGCAGATGATTCCCGACGATCCGCTGGAAGCCGCCCGGATCGACGGGGCCAGCTCCTGGCAGGTGTTCCGCCATGTCGTCTTTCCGTATATCCGTCCGGTGCTGGCGATAGCCGCCTTGTTCCGCCTCATCGACAGTTTCAAGGCTTTCCCGCTGATATATGTGCTGACCAATGGCGGCCCCGGTTCGGTTACCGAGGTCACCAACTACTACGGCTTCTTGCAGGCCTTCAATTTTTCCTATTGGGGCTACGGCAGCGCCATTGCGGTGCTGATGCTGGCGGGTGTCTTTCTTTTGAGCTGGCTGATAGGACGTCTTGGGGGTGAATCATGACGAATGCCGGTACCATGGCCGGTACGGCCGCGAGCATCGATGCGGTGCTGCAGGATCCGGCGCGGGCCGCGAGCCGTCGCCCGAGACTGCGCCTTCCCCGCGGATTGAGAGCCGCGGCTGCCATATTGCTATTGCTGGCCGTACTCTTTCCTTTTTTCTGGATGGTGCAGCTGGCCCTGCGGCCCGAGTCAGATCCGTTCGGCAGGTCTTTGTTCTTCACGCCGACGCTGGCCTCTTTCGAGGCGCTGCTGCATGGCGACTTCCTGGGCTCGTTTCTCAACAGCCTGATCGTAAGCGCAACATCGACTTCTTTGTCCTTGCTGATAGGCGTTCCGGCCGCCTACACGCTTGCGCGTTCGCGGTCCCGGTCGCGCGGCAGGCTGGCGCTGTGGATACTCGTCACGCGCATGGCTCCGCCTATCGCATTCACGATCCCGTTCTTCCTGGCATTCCGCTGGCTGGGGCTGCTCGATACCGTGGCCGGCCTGTCTATTGTCTACCTGACATTCGATCTGGCCATCGTGATCTGGCTGATGCGGACATTCTTCGAGGCTATTCCGCAGGCGCTGGAGGAGGCCGCCTATATCGACGGTTGCGGGGTGTGGACGGCGTTTTTTCGGGTCACCTTGCCCCTGGCAGGCCCAGGCCTGGCCGCGACCGCGGTGCTGTGCTTCATTTTTTCATGGAACGACTTCTTTTATGCCTTGATCCTGACCCGGACCCATGCGGTGACGGCTCCGGTAGCCATCGTGAACTTCCTGCAGTACGAGGGCTGGGAATGGACCAAGATTGCCGCCGGAGGAACGATGGTGATGCTTCCGGTGGTGTTGTTCACGCTGCTTGTGCGCAGCTATCTCGTCCGCGGCCTGACGGCCGGCGGCGTCAAGGACTGATTTCATGGCTTCGATCACGATACGCAGACTCGAGAAGAATTACGGCGCCGCGCCCGCCTTGCGCGGCATTTCCCTGGATATCGCCGAGGGCGAGTTCATGGCCCTGGTGGGCCCTTCGGGCTGCGGCAAGTCGACGCTGCTGCGCAGCGTAGCGGGGCTGGAGACCGTCGATGCCGGGGAAATCCGGCTGGGAGACGACTTGATCAACGAGGTCGCGCCCAAAGACAGGAATATCGCCATGGTGTTCCAGAATTACGCCCTGTACCCGCACATGACTGTCGCCCGGAATCTGGGCTTTTCCCTGCGGCTCAAGGGTGTTGCCCGCGGGGATATCGAGCGCCGCGTCGCGGAGGTTGCGCAGATCCTGGGGCTTGCCTCCTTGCTGGAGCGCTATCCGCGGCAATTGTCGGGAGGACAGCGTCAGCGCGTAGCCATGGGCCGCGCAATTGTGCGCAGTCCGCGGGCGTTCCTGTTCGATGAGCCGCTGTCCAACCTGGATGCCAAGCTGCGCGTGCAGATGCGCACCGAAATCAAGGCGCTGCACCAGCGCCTGGGCGCCACCATGCTGTACGTCACTCATGACCAGGTGGAGGCCATGACGATGGCGGACCGGGTGGCGGTGCTGCGAGACGGGCGCATCGAGCAGGTCGGCGCGCCGCTGGACTTGTACGACCGGCCGGCCAATGCCTTTGTGGCCGGTTTCATCGGTTCGCCGGCCATGAATTTCATGGACGGGCGCCTGGACCTCAGCGGACGCCACAGCGTCGTGACCGACGACGGTTTGCGCTTGCCCATTACGCGCGCGCCCGAAGACGCGCATGGGCGCAGGGTGACCTACGGCGTCAGGCCCGAGGATTTCCTCATCGTAGCGGACGGCGGAGTCGGCGGGGAGGTGCAAGTGGTCGAGCCCACCGGCTCGGATACACAGATCTCCGTGCGCATCGGCCGCCAGGACGTGGTGGCATCCGTGCGCGACCGCCGTCCCTTGCGGCCCGGCCAGCATCTGGCACTGGCGCCTCGCGAGGGCGGCGCGCATTTGTTCGATGCCGATAGTGGCCAGAGAATCAATTGACGGCGCTTTTATAGAAATCGATTTTCTTCGCATAGCCGGGGAGCCTGCGGGCCTTGCGTCTTATTTGGATCGGCACGGCCGATTTAAAGCGCGCGGGTTCCCGGGCTGCCTGCCCGTGCGGATTTTTTTACCTTTTTACCTTTTGCATGAAGGATGAATCATGACCACCGATACATTGGATTTGATCCCACAAGCCCTGCAGTCCGCAGCCGAACTGGATATTGTCCCCCTGGCTACGCGGATCGGCGCGGAAATACGCGGCGTGCGCCTGTCCGGCTCGCTTTCCGCCGAAGTGTTTCTTGCCATCAAGCAGGCGCTGTTGCGGCACAAAGTCATCTTCTTTCGCGGCCAAGGGCACCTGGACGATGCCGGGCACGAGGCTTTCGGCCGCCTCTGGGGAGATACCGTGCCGCATCCCACGGTGCCGCCGCCGCAGGGCACGACCCTGCTCGAGCTGGATTCCGAACATGGAGGGCGGGCCAATTCCTGGCATACCGACGTGACCTTCCAGGCCGCATATCCCCAAGTGGCGATATTGCGTGCAGTGCTGATTCCGGAGGTGGGCGGCGATACGGTCTGGGCGAACACCGGGGCCGCATACGAGCACCTGCCTCCCGATCTGAAGGATCTGGCCGGCCGGCTGTGGGCCGTGCACGGCAACGACTACGATTATGCCGCCACGCGCAGCGTCGAAACGGAAGACGCGGGCGTGAAACGCTACCGCGAGGTCTTTACCTCGCGCCTGATCGAGGCCGAGCATCCTGTCGTGCGCGTCCATCCCGAGACCGGCGAGCGCACGCTGGTGCTGGGGCACTTCGTCAAGCGCCTGCTGGGATACTCGACCCAGGATTCCCTGCGCCTGTTCGATATCTTCGAGAGCCATATCCTGCGGCCCGAAAACACAGTGCGGTGGCGGTGGCGGCAGGATGATGTGGCGATCTGGGACAATCGGGCAACGCAGCATTATGCAATCAATGACTACGGCGCGAAAAAACGCGTGGTGCGGCGTGTGACCATAGCCGGGGACGCGCCTGTGAGCCTGGACGGCAGGCGCAGCCGGGTGTTGCGGGACGGTATCTGAGCGCCGGCGCCTTGCTGCTGTATCAGGGGTTTTGCGCCGGGAGTTCGATGCGCTGGGACCGCCCGCCTGCCGGGGTGTATTCCACGGCGTGCGCGAATACGAGTATCTGGCTGCCCGCGGGCACGAGGTGCGAGGCCGCTTTCGGCTCCGCTTCGAGCGTGCCGCTTACCCGATAGTCCGCGGCGAGCCTGCAGCCGCGCACGCTGCCGTCGTTCCACAGCGTGGCATCGCCCTGCGCACAAGGCCAGCCCTGGACCGGCTGGCTTTTCGTCAGGCGCACCTGCCAGTATGTATGCGCATGTTCGGCGCGCTGCATGTGCCCGTCCAGCGTTGCCCCGCGCCAAGTCATATCGCCCGGAAGCCGGATCTCGTCCATGTCTTCCTGCGTGACTTTGTCATGGTCCTGCGGCGCACTGAGATAGAGATAGACGACGGCCCCGGCGGGCAGCTCGAGTTCGCCGAACCGCTTCGGCTCGGTCAGTTTCCAGACTGGCCGGCGGGACCGGAATTGCTGCTGTTCGCGGGCGTCCATCAGCGGCCGGGCCGGCAGCGCCAGGACCGACACGGCGAGCGCCGGCGCGCATGCCAAGGAATTGGAGGACGACGAATCCATGATGTCGCAGCTGCCGCAGCCGGCGAGCAGCATCGCTGCCAAGCCTGGCACGATGAATTTGTACATTAGCGCAAGTGGCCGCACTCGGCATGCAAGCCCGTGTTTGATGAGCTTGCCATTATAGGTTGCCGTGCGTAGAGAGGGCGCAAGCCGCACCCATGCCGGCGGCTGCCCATAGCCGCGGCGGCCGCGCAAATCCCGGCGCGCCGGTTGCCGGGGCCGGGCCGAGCCGAGCCAGCCGCGCTGCTTTTTTATTTCTGTTTGCCCCCGCCGAATTGCACGGCCGGCATGGGCTGTTCGTTGACGTGCAGCGAAAAGACATCGGGGCGGGCATAGTGGCCGACGGTGTCCAGGTCGAACTTGCCCTTGACGATGTCGTCCAGGTCGATGTCGGCATACAGGATGGTTTCTTCTTCTCCGGCCGGCCCGGCGAGAATCTTGCCCAGCGGATCGACGATCAGGCTGCCGCCCTTCATCAGGACGGTGGCCGGGTCGTCGCCCAGCTTGCAGTCGTAGTCTTCGGGGTAGGCGCCGCGCGTGATGTACTGGCATGCCGAGAGCACGAAGCAGCGGCCTTCCAGCGCGATGTGCTGCATGCTGGAGGGCCAGACGGGCCTGTCGTCGGCAGTGGGGGCGCAATAGACGCCTATGCCTTTGGCATACATGGCCATGCGTAGCGCGGGCATGAAGTTTTCCCAGCAGATGACGGCCCCGATAGGGCCGACCTCTGTTTCGAGCACCGGCAGCGTAGAGCCGTCTCCGAACCCCCATATCAGCCGCTCGGTCCCGGTGGGCATGAGCTTGCGGTGCTTGCCCAGCACGATGCCGTCGGGCCCGATGAACAGGGCCGTGCAATAGATGGTGTGTTCGCCGCGTTCCATCACGCCGATGACGACATGGGTGCCCGCTTCTTTGGCCGCCTTGCCCAGCAGCGCGGTTTCGGGCCCCGGGACCACGATGCTGCCCGCGTGGTATGCAAAGTATTCTTCGCGAGCTTTTTCGGTCCGGTACCCCACGGGGGTGTCGAAACTGCAGGCTTTCGGGTAGCCCGATATGAACGCCTCGGGGAAAACCACCAGGCGGGCGCCGGCCTTGCCAGCCTGCGCGATAAGCGCGCACGCCTTCTGCACGCTTTTTTCACTGTCGAAGGGAATCGACCCCGCCTGTACTACTGCAGCTTTGTATGTCATGACGTCTACTCGTTGATGAATTGCTTGCCCGATAACTTCCAGCCATGCCGGCAGTCATGCCCGGCCTTGCTTTCAAGTGTACGAGCCCAGCTTGCATCCGAACAGCCCGGGCGGCGGCAGCACGCTCTGGCCGTCGATAATGTCGACGATCTCGCACAGATCGGCCGGGTTCTGCATTTCGGAAGGCTTCTTGCCGCGCACGATGGGGAAGTCGCTTACGCCCTGGTGGTCTTCGGCACGGAACCAGACATCGCCGATCAGTCCCTTGCGCTTTACCTGCTGTTCGTAGGCCTTGATGACGTCCGGCGGATAGAAAGTGCCCGCGCGTTCTACCGCATCGGCCCACAACGCAGTATTCATATAGGCCATGTAGGCTGAGTCGTGCGGCTTGCTGCCGAATTTCTTCTCGAATTCGCTGACGAAATCCTTGACCATGGGGTAGCGGTCTTGCAGCGTCCACCAGAAAGCCATGGTGCCATAGGCCCCCTGGAAGGTTTCCGCGCCCAGTTCCTCGGCCAGGAAGGGCGACAGCACGGGCACCACCAGCGCCATCTTGTCGAGGATGCCGAACTGCTTGGCCTGCTTGATGGAATTGGCGGCGTCCGCGCCGTAGTCGATCACCACCAGGGTGTCGGCGCCGCTGTTGGCGATATTGATCAGGTACGAGCTGTAGTCCTTGGCGCCCAGCGGGTGGACCTGCTGGCCGACGGTCTTCCAGCCTTCTTTTTCGGTGAATTCCTTCATCGAGTCGTAGGTGGTGTGGCCGTAGGTATAGTCGGGCACCAGGTAGACCGCCTTGCGGTTCTTGCCCAGCGATTTCCCCAGCACGGGGGCGATGGCCTTGGCTACGGAATAAACGTAATACCACAGGCGGAAGGCATAGCGCTGGCAGTCCTTGCCGCTGATTTCGTTGGAGCCGCCGATGGCGACCAAGTACAGCGTTTTCTCGCGATTGCAGACTTTCTGCAAGGCGATGGCCACGGCGCTGCTGACGCTGCCCGATACCATCATGGCCTTGTTGCTGTGGATGAAGCGCATTGCCGCCTGCACTGCCGAATTGGGCTTGGTTTCCGAGTCGGCCACTTCATACTTGATTGTCTTGCCCAGCACCCCTTTCTTGGTCAGCGGGGAAATCTTGCGTATTTGTTCCGCGCCGCTGTTCAGTTGTTCGATGGCAAGCTCGTAGCCCTTTTGCTCGTCGGCGCCTTCCGCGGAGTACGGACCGGTGAGATCCAGCGTCAGGCCCACGAAGACGGAGTCGCCCTCGACGCCCTGGGGGTAGTTGCCGATAGGCGGCTTGTCGCCGGCCGGGGCGGCCAAGGAAACGCCGGGCAGCGCCGAGGCGCCGGCCGCCCCCAGCCCGATTTTGAGTAATGAGCGCCGCGTGCGGCTGTTCTGCGGGTGCTGGTCGATCTGGGTGTCTTTCATTATCCTCTCCTGGTCTGGATGTCTGGTCTGGCCCGAAGCCGCCGGGCGTGCGGGGGCGCATCGGCGCAAGCGTGGCTTGCGTTCCGGCCCTGGCAGTGCGTTGCGGGGTTTATCGGGGGCTGGCCTTGCGGTCGGGCTTTTGTTCGTCGGCGCCGGTGGCCGTCGCGCTTTCGCTCGGTATCGGTTCGGGCGCGGCGGTGCCGTCGGCATATTGCAGGGGCTGCTGCGTGCGGCGATTGATGCGCAGGTCGAAGATGTCGAAGCGGTTGTAGTGGCCGACGATATCGTGCATCTGGCGCGGCTGTATGCAGCGGACCAAGTCCACGTCTGCGTAGACGATGCCTTCGTCGTCGATGAGCGGCTCGCCCACCACGCGGCCGTCCGGCCCAATCACGCCGGAGAAGGCGCTGTTCTTGCGTTCGAATTGTTCGCGTATGCCGGGATGGGCGGGTTCGAAGGCCCTGATGATTTCTTCGGAGATCGTGGAGCACGACACCACCGTGTAGACCTTGCCCTCGAAAGAGTGCGCCATCGATCGTACTTTGATGGCTTCCGACATGTCGTAGTCGGGAGGAGCGACGGGCAGCGCGATGTAGGCGGCGACATGCAGCAGTTCGCCCTGGGCCAGCAGGCTGAATCGCGCCAGGGTATTGGTGTTTTCTCCGCAGGCCAGGCCGCCCAGCTTGCCGACCGTGGTGTCGAACACGCGCAGCGACGAGCCGTCGCCATTGGCCCACGTCAGTTTCTCGGCCCAGGTCGGCACCAGCTTGCGGTGCTTGCCCAGAATGGCGCCGTCCGGGCCGATGAACACCAGCGTGTTGTAGAGCGTGCCTATGCCATGCGGGCTACGTTCGTTGACGCCGATTACCACATGGACGCCGTGCTGCCGCGCCGCCTGCGCGACCTCGTTGATCTCGGGGCCGGGGACTTCGATCGAGGCCATGCACAGTTTCTCGAACCAGGGGCTGCCCTGGACGGGAGTCATGATCCAGTTCCAGTAGGGATAGCCGGGCACGAATACTTCCGGGAACGCGATCATCTGCGCCCCGTGCGAGGCGGCTTCGGCGATCAGCGCGCACGCCTTGGCAATGGTGGCCTGGGTGTCCAGGAATACCGGCGCCGCCTGTACGGCTGCGACCTTGACGGTGGGCAGGTTCAGCATTGCTTCCTCTCTTTGCCGGGCGCGAGCGTGGGCCGGCGTGCCCGGCAAAGAGACCGGCCGGGTCGTGGCCAGTGCTGCGGGCGATTTTATGGCTTGTTGACGAAAATTTTAGACACTTCTAGCTCTAGTCTAAGGAGATATTTTTTGTAAAAAAACTAGGGTTAATACTGATAAAAATTGGATTTTTCCGGAAATAAGCTGGTGAGAATGATAGATTTCACGTAAATATAAAAATATATGTCTATAAAAATAGACATAAAACTGAAGAAGCCAGGGCGAGAGCGAGGCCAGATTAAAATAGGCCGCTGCATACACACGAGGCGGTCTGCCCCTGCTATGGACATCGCAAACAAACTCGCCAAAATCGGCATATCCGGGGTTCTCTACAAGCTGTACGCGGCCGCCATCGAACTGGGCGTGGCGCCCATTTCAACGGTCGCGGCACGTGCCGGAGTCGTGCGCACTTCGGCCTACAACGCCTTGGGCCGGCTGGAACAGGAAGGGCTGGTGACGCTCGAAACCCGCGATGGGCAGCGCTGCGTGATCGCGCACGACCCCACCGTACTGCTGGAACGGGTAGAAGGGCGGCGGCAGATGCTCAACGAGCTCATGCCGCAACTGCGCTCGATGTACAACCGGGCATTGGGCAAGCCCCAGATACGCTTCTACGAAGGCGAGCAAGGCATATTGACGGCCCTCTGGGACACGCTGACCATCACCAGCGAGCCCAAGGTGCTGCGCGGCATATTGTCCATGGACGAACTCATGCAGACGCCCGGCATGGCCGAGATGGATCGCTTCATCGAGGGCCGCGTCAAAAAGAATATCTGGCTGAATGTGATTCGTTCCGAGCAGAAGGACACGGAACCCACCTGGCCCTCGACGACCAGCCAGTTGCGCGAATTGCGTTACGCCCCGCCCGACATGCTGTTGTCCATGACCACCTTCATCTACGACCACCGCGTGTGCTTCATTTCGTCCAGGAAAGAGAACTACGGCCTGATCATCGAAAGCGAAGAGTTCGCCACGCTGCAGACGGTGATGTTCGAGGGCATCTGGAAGCTCAGCCGGCGTACTTCGGGGGCATGAGCCGGACGGGCTGTGCGATAGCCCATGCAAGACGGGCCGTCCGCGGCGGGCGGGAGAGGGCATGCCTGCCGCAGGCAAGGCCCGCTACGGCCGGGCATCCCTTATAGTCTTGCACAGGCTTTCAATTTGACAGCCCTGGCCCGATTGAGCATAATTTCGCTCTTTCGCCCAGTTGTTTCTCTGGCACCAGGGGTCGTTAGCTCAGTTGGTAGAGCACCGGACTTTTAATCCGTTGGTCGCGCGTTCGAGCCGCGCACGACCCACCAAAAACACCGGCGGAATCAAACATCTAGCCCACCATTCGGTGGGCTTTTTGTTTTTCGATGCTGCGCTTTGCCCGCGCCCGGTCAGCGCGATACCCGCAGGGTGCGGGTCGCGCTCAGGCGCTTGTTGCTGTCGGTCAGGCGCACGGTTACCTGACGGGCGGTGAAGGCTTCGGGAAGCTGGACGCTGCCGCGCACGAATACGTATTGCTGCAGGCTGGTATCGCCGATGGGCAGGGTGATGTTGGCGTGCTTGCCGCTAGGATAATTGCCGGCCACGACCAGTTCCAGCGTGCCTTGGTAGGTAGCTGATTTTTTCGACGGATCCTGCATGAGCAGGATCTGGTAGTCCAGGTTGCCGGCGTTGTTCTTGAAGTCGGCCGAACGTATGCCGGGCGAGGTGCCGCGCGGGTCGGGCGGCATGGCGTTGATGAACATCTG
Source organism: Candidimonas humi (assembly GCF_019166065.1). Taxonomy (GTDB): domain Bacteria; phylum Pseudomonadota; class Gammaproteobacteria; order Burkholderiales; family Burkholderiaceae_B; genus Candidimonas; species Candidimonas humi. The sequence goes on along the minus strand of NZ_JAHTBN010000009.1, from coordinate 78,012 downwards.
CAGGTCGCTGGCGGCCTTGGTGGACTGGGCCTGGGCCTGTTGGACTTGCGTCGACTGGGCGGTGATCTTGGCGCGGGCCTCGTTCAGGTCGTGCGTGGCCTGGTTCAGTTGCGATTGCAGGCGTTGCTTGTCCAGATTGATGTTGTTCAGGTCGTTGTGCAGTTGTTCGGACTGCTCGACCGTGAGCCGCGGCGGCCCGTAGTTCTTCTGCAGGAACAGCAGGCCGCCCGCGCCCAGCACGACGCCCGTCAGCAGCAGGACCAGCCAGCGCGGCACGCGGCGCGGCCGGCGTGTGCTGCCGTAGGCGGTGGGTTTGAAGACGGGGCGCTTGGAAGAACCAAAACCGGGCATTGTAGAAATCCTGTATTGCTTGCGGCATGCCCGTCCGATGGGATGCCGAAAAATTTTTGAAGCATAGTCTGGAATTGGGCGCGCAGGCAGCGGCAGATGGCTTTGCTTGCGCTTTGCCGGATTTCGATACATCCCGGCCGGCCGCAATCCCGCCAGTTTAGCGTTGCCGGCGCGCGAGATCCACCTTTGCGCCCATGCTGTCGACTTCGCGCAGCCGTTCGGGCGTGCCGACGTCCATCCAGACCCCGTCATGGACCCGGCCTGCGACCCGGCCGGCCTGCATGGCCTGCCTGAGCAGCGGGCCGAGCGGCGCCGGCTGGCCTTTTTCCATGCCGGCAAAGAGTTCCGGCCGGTAAACGCCGATGCCGGAAAAGGTGTATAGCGGCGTGTCCGGCCCGGCGCCGGCTTGCGGCGCCAGGGCGCCGGGGTCTCGCAGCGAGCCGTCGGGCTGCAGCGCGAAATCGCCCCGGGGATGATGCGGCGGATTGGGCACCAGCAGCAGCCAGGCCAGCCGGCCCTGCGCCGCCAGCTTGGGGCCCAGGCGCAAGGCCTCGGCCGGGTTCCAGTCGCACCAGATGTCGCCGTTGACGACCAGGAATGGCTCGCCGCGAAAGAAATCCAGGGCCTGGACGATGCCGCCGGCGGTTTCCAGGGCGCGGGTTTCCGGCGAATACGAGATGCGCGCACCGTAGCGCCGGCCGTCGCCCAGGTGTTCTTCGATGAGTTGCCCAAGCCAGGCATGATTGATGACGATGTCGCGGATGCCGGCGGTCACCAGCCGCTCGATGTGCCAGGCGATCAGGGGCTTGCCCGCCGCCGGCAGCAAGGGCTTGGGCAAGGTGTCGGTCAGCGGGCGCATCCGTTCGCCCCGCCCTGCGGCGAGGATCATGGCACGCATCAGAAGCTGTACCCGGTGGTGACTTGGCGTTCGTCGATGCGGTCGAGCAGGCGCAGCAGGGGAAAGAAGGTGCTGTAGCGCGAGGCGACCTGCCGCACGTAGGCGTTGACGCGGTCCATGTGCTGCAGATAGTGGCGCTTGCCGTCGCGGTATGCCAGTCGCGCGAAGACGCCGAGTATGCGCAGGTTGCGCTGCAGGCTCATCCATTCGTAGGCGCGATGGAAGTCGGCGAAATCGGCGGCGACGCCGAGGCCGGCCGCCCGGGCGGCTTCCCAGTAGCGGATCGCCCAGTCGAGCTGCTGCGGTTCTTCCCAGGTGGTGCGCGCGTCCATGACCAGCGAGGCGATGTCGTAGGTGATCGGGCCCGCCAGGGCGTCCTGGAAATCGATGATGCCCGGGTTGGCGCCGTGGCGCGGTTCTTCGCACACCATCAAGTTGGGGGAATGGAAGTCGCGGTGCACCAGCACGCTGGCCTGGCGGGTGTTGTCGGCGATCAGCGCGGCAAAGGCCTGCTGCAGCACTTCCTGGTCTTGCGGGCCGAGTTCTGCGCCGCAGTGCCTGGCCGCATACCATTCCGGGAAAATGGCCAGTTCCTGGGCCAGCCTCTGGTCGTCATAGGCCGGCAGGCCGGTGGTGGCCGCCTGCTGCATTTGGGCCAGCGCCTGCAGGGCCTGCCGGTACAGCGTTTGCAGGCGCATGTCGTCCAGGCCGTCCTGGATGGCCTGGTAATATGTTTTTTCACCTAGATCGCTCAGCAGCAGCAGGCCCTGCTGCAGATCTTGCGCTAAGATGTGGGGCACATTCAGGCCGGCATCCCGCAGCAGGCCGTCCACGTGCAGGAAGGGGCGGCAGTCTTCGTGTTCGGGCGGCGCGTCCATGACGATAGCCGTGCGTCCGTCCTGTCCGTGGACGCGGAAGTAGCGGCGGAAGCTTGCGTCGCTGGAGGCCGGCTCCAGGCTGTCGGCGTTCATGCCGTGGGCCGGGGCGACATGCCGCAGCCAGTTCTTTACGCCGGCGAGTCGTGGGTCTGGGCTGGAATTCAAAGTCACTCCAAAAAAGGGACGCCCTCCAGCGGGAGGCCGCAGCCGGGGTCGGCTGGTCCAGGGCTCCTCTGGGGCGCGTTGTTCTCTATAATACCGGGTCGCCGAGCGTTGCGGGCGGTGCCGGGGCCGCGGCGGGTGTCGGTTCATTCTTGGAGACGTTAGGCTCGTGCGTTGGGTTTGGTGGATGCTATTTTTTGCCCTGGCGGCCCTGCCGGCGGCGCGGGCCGAGTCGCCCGCGGCCGGGGGTAGCGGGGCCGCCACGCTGCCCGAACTCGCCGTCTCGCCCGATCTGCAACTGCACAAGAAGCTGAACGAAGACCAGATGTCGGTGTTCCTGGTGGGCGACAAGGTCGAGTCCGATCCCGACGGCAAGGTCACGCTCACCGGCGCGGCGGAAGTGCGCCGCATCGATTCCGTGGTCAAGGGCGACAGCATCCAGTACCAGCGCTCGACCGGCGAGGTGCATGTGGTCGGGCACGGCCTGATCATGCGCGATGCCAGCGTCGTCACGGGCCCCACGCTGAACTACAACGTCAACAGCAAGACCGGGCAGGTGAACGATCCGAATTTCTGGCTCGGCGCCAACGGCGGCTCGGGCACCGCCGAGCGCGCCGACATCCTGAGCCGCAGCAAGATGCGCCTGGCCCACGTCGTGTACAGCGGCTGTCCGTGCCCCGATCCGGCCTGGTACATCAAGTCGCCCAAGGTCGACCTGGATTTCGACGCCAACGAAGGGGTTGCGCGCAACGGCGTGCTGTACTTCAAGGACGTACCCATACTGGCTTCGCCCTACCTGACCTTTCCCATCAAGAAAGAGCGCAAGTCGGGCTTCCTGCTGCCGACCTACGGCACCACCAGCAACAGCGGCTTCCAGTTCTCGCTGCCGTATTACTTCAACATCGCGCCCAACTACGACGCGACCGTGACCCCTAAATACATGAGCAAGCGCGGCCTGCAGATGGGGGGCGAATTCCGCTATCTGGGCAATAGCTACAGCGGTTCGCTGACAGGTACATACCTGGCCAAGGACCAGGACACCGGCAATCCGCGCTGGATGTACATTGCGCAGCACACGCAGAACCTGGGCGGCGGCTTCAGCGCCATGTACGATCTGCGCCGCGTGTCGGACGACAATTATTTCCGGGATTTCACTTCTTTCGGCCTGAACGACGCCATCACCAACACGGTGCCCAGCGTCGCGCAGATCAACTGGAGCGGCCTGAAATACTGGAACGCCTACCTGCAGACCTACACCTACCAGACGCTGCAGGATTCCACGGCTTCCTATACGCTGCCGCCCTATGACAAGCTGCCCGAACTGCATGTGCAGGGCGCGCGCTACGATTGGGGCGGTTTCGACGTGCAGTCGGACAACTACGTGACGAAGTTCCGCTCGCCGGTGTATACGGGCGACATCGCCGCGTTCGGCAGCGCTTATTACAACGGCCGCCAGATCTACGGCAACCATGTGATGCCGGACGGCACGCGCTTCACCTCGTACGACACCATCTCGTATCCGATCGTGCATGCGGGCTGGTATCTCACGCCCAAGGTCGGCCTGCACATGAGCCAGTACAACACCGATTGGTACGGCCTGGCCGATTACCCGCGCACGCAGTCGCGGATCCTGCCCATCATGTCGGTGGACGCCGGCATGACGTTCGAGCGCAATACCAGCCTGTTCGGCCACGATTCGATCCAGACCCTGGAGCCGCGCATCTATTATCTGCGTGTCCCGTACCGCGACCAGTCGCAGCTTCCCGTGTTCGACACGGCGCTGGCCACCTTCAACTTCGCGCAGGCCTTCAGCGAAAACCTCTACAGCGGCGGCTGGGACCGCATCGCCAACGCCAATCAAGTCACCCTGGGCCTGACCTCGCGCTGGCTGGACGAAAAGACCGGCCTCGAGCGCCTGACCTTGCAGGCGGCGCAGCGCATCTATTTCGAGGACCAGCAGGTCACGCTGCCCGGCGAAACCCCGCGCACCAACACCAAGTCCGATTTCCTGCTGGGCGCAGGGGCCGCGCTGACCGACACCTTGAGCACGCGCTTCGATGCTCAGTTCAGCCCCTACACCAGAGAGCGCGACGAAATGTCCGCGGGCTTCAAGTGGCAGCCCAAGCGGCTGGCCATCCTGACGGCGTCGTACCGCTACCAGCGCGACCCGGCCCAGGTGACCAACCCCAACATCGTCAATTCGCTCGGCTATGTGGACAACAGCACCCATCAGTTCACCGTGTCCGGCCAGTGGCCCATCACTAGTAAAATCTACGGACTGGGGCGCTGGGATTATTCGCTGCAGGACAAGCGCACCACCCAGGCGGTCGTAGGTCTGGAATACAAGGGCGACTGCTGCTGGGCGGCGCGAGTCGTGTTCCAGCGCTATGCGATATCGGCCGGCGAAGCCAACACGGCCTTGTTCTTCCAGCTGGAATTGTCCGGCCTGGGCTCGCTGGGCACCGACCCCATGAGCCTGCTGGGCAAGACGATCAACGGGTACCAGCCTGTCACTCCGCCCATTACACCAAAAACCACCTTCGAGAGGTATGAATGATGCATAGTCCGGATACGAGGCGCTGGCTCGCGGCGCTGTGGATCCCGGTGCTTGGGGCGTTGGCTTGCGGGCCGGCGCAGGCCGCCACGCACAAGGCGGCCGCGCATCATGCGCCGGCCAAGCCCGCCCAGCAGGCTCCCCAGTCCGAACAGTTCGTCGACGGCATCGCGGCGGTGGTGAACAAGAGCGTGATCACGCTGGGCCAGGTCGATCAGCAGGTGCAACTGGCCGCCGCGCAGCTCAAGCAGCAGAAGATCGCCGTGCCCGACTACAAGACCTTGCAGAAGCAGGTGCTGCAACGCATGATCACCGACGAGCTCCTGCGCGAAGAGGCCAGGAAGGTGGGTATCAGGGTTACCGATGCCGACTTGCAGGCGGCCCTCGAGACGGTGGCCAAGCGCAACAACATCAGCGTCGACCGTTTGCGCCAGGAAGTGCCCAAGGCCGGCATCCCTTGGGACCAGTACATCGTCAACCTGCGCCAGGAAATCCTGGTCGACCAGTTGCGCCATCGCGAGGTCGACTCGAAGATCGTAGTGTCCGACGCCGACGTCGATTCTTATCTGCAGAACCAGGGCAACCAGCCCATCCCGGCGAGCCCGCCCGTGGCGCCTCCCGCCGCGGCGCCCGCACAGCCCGAGCCCGCTCCCGAGCCGCCGGTGCAAAAGGGGCCGCGCGTACTGGGCCTGGCGCAGATACTGGTGGCGGTGCCCGAAGGGGCCTCGGCCGAGCGCGTGGCGCAACTGCGCCGCAAGGCCGAATCCGTACTCGCCAAGCTGCGTTCAGGCGCCAATTTCGCCAACGTCGCGGCCGCTTCGTCCGACGATGCCCAGGCCATGCACGGCGGGGTCCTCGGGGTGCGGCCAGTGGACGGCTGGCCCGACCTGTTCATCAATGCCACCAAGGGGCTGCAGGTGGGCCAGATCAGCGGCATCATCCAGAGCGGCAACGGCTTCCACATACTGAAAGTATTGACGCGCGGCCCGGTCGGACAGCGGCCCAAGAGGGCGGCGGCCCCCGCGGCGCCCGAGCCCGCTCCCGGCCCCGGCCCTGAACAGGCCCAGCCGCAAGCCCTGCCCAATGGGCCCATGATGGTGACGCAGACGCACGCGCGGCACATCCTCATCAAGGTCACCAAGGTCATGTCCGACGCCCAGGCCCAGGCCTTGCTGGAGCGCCTGCGCCAGCGCATCGAAAGCGGCGAGAAATTCGCCGATCTGGCGCGGCTGTATTCGCAGGACGCCACTGCGCCGCAGGGCGGCGACCTGGGCTGGCTCAGCCCGGGCGAAACCGTGCCGGCCTTCGAGCAGGCCATGAACGCCTTGCAGCCGGGCCAGGTCAGCCAGCCGGTGCGCTCGCCCTTCGGCTGGCACCTGATCGAGGTCGAAGGCCGCCGCAGCAAGGACATGTCCAAGGAATACCGGCGCATCCAGGCGCGCCAGATCCTGTTCCAGCGCCGCGAAGAGCCCGCCTACGACGATTGGCTCAGCCAGTTGCGCGGCAAGGCCTACATCGACAACAGGCTCGATCCCGAATCGAGCCGGCGTCCCGGCTGACGGCAGCGTGGCCGGGCACCAGGCGCGCAAGCGCTTCGGCCAGCATTTCCTGGTCGATGACGCGGTGGTCGAGTCCATCGTGCGGGCTATCGCCCCGCGGCCGGACGATGCCATGGTCGAGATCGGCCCGGGCCTGTCCGCGCTCACGCGTCCGCTGCTGCAGGCCCTGCCGCGCCTGACCGTGGTCGAAATCGACCGCGACCTGGCGGCGCGGTTGCAGCGCGAATATCCGCCTGACCGCCTGCATATCGTGCTCGGCGATGCGCTGGCGGTGGATTTCTCCGCCCTGGGCGCCGGCCTGCGCATCGTCGGCAATCTGCCCTACAACATCTCCAGCCCGCTGCTGTTCCATCTGACGCAGTTCGCCGACGTGGTGCTTGACCAGCATTTCATGCTGCAGAAAGAGGTCGTGGATCGCATGGTCGCCGCGCCCGGCTCGGGCGACTACGGGCGGCTGTCCGTGATGCTGCAGTCCCGTTATGCCATGTACAAGCTGTTCGACGTGCCGCCCGAGGCCTTCGACCCGCCGCCGCGCGTGCAGTCCTCGGTGGTGCGCATGAAGCCCCTGGGGCCGGAGCGTCCGCAGCCGTCCAGCCAGGCGGCTTTCGAGACCGTGGTAGCCAAGGCCTTCGCCCAGCGCCGCAAGATGCTGCGCCGCGCCTTGGGCGACTGGACCCAGAGTCTGGATTGGGATGCCCTGGGCATTCCCGCCACTGCCCGTGCCGAAGAGCTCTCGGTGGCGCAATTCATTGCGCTGGCCGACCGGCTGTGCGCCGATGGGGTGTTGCGGGGCTGAAGGCTCGCATTGTTCCTCGCTGCGAGCCGGGGACCCCGTAGGAGTCCGAAGCGCAGGCGAGTCTGCCGAGCATCGGAACTCCGCAGGGCAGCCCCGGCGGCTCAAGAACCAACCATCGCTGCAATACACCGAATCCTTGGGTCACAGAGTGAACTCTTGGGCTACTGGGTGCAGTTTTTAAGCCGCTGAGGCTGCCCTGCGGAGTTCCGATGCTCGCCCAAACTCGGGCTGTGCTTCGGACTCCTCCGGGGTCCTCAGCTCGCGCCACGGCATGCAGCGGGTTTAATCCGTTTTTAAACCACGGCTGGTTTAGAAACGGGATAGCAACCGTACAGGATGTCTGGTTGCGAGCCGGGGAACCCGTAGGAGTCCGAAGCGCAGGCGAGTCTGCCGAGCATCGGAACTCCGCAGGGCAGCCCCGGCGCCTCAAGAACACAAAATGAACACCAAATCACTGCCAAGTAAACTCGACACGCACGCTGCCTCGATCACTACTGCAAGGCCGCATCAGCCGAAGAACCAATAACTGACCCCGATCGAGGCCAGCACCCCCGCCACATCGGCCAGCACCGCACACCCCACGGCATGCCGCGCCCGCTGTATGCCCACCGCGCCGAAATACACCGCCAGCACGTAGAACGTAGTCTCGGTGCTGCCCTGGACCGTCGCCGCCAGCAAGGCCGGGAAACTGTCCACCCCGTAATGCTGCATAGTCTCGATCAGCATCGCCCGCGCAGCACTGCCCGAGAAGGGTTTGACCAGCGCCGTCGGCAGCGCGTCCACGAAGCGCGTATCCAGGCCCGCCGAATGCACCGCCCAGCGTATCAGGTCGAGCGCCGCATCCAGCGCCCCCGAGGCGCGCAAGACCCCCACCGCGCAGAGCATCGCCACCAGATAAGGCAGCAAGTCCCGCGAAATCGCGAAACCTTGCTTGGCGCCTTCCACGAAAGCGTCGTACAGCGGCACCTTGCGGCGTGCGCCCGCCAGCAGGAACAACATGATGATGCCGAACATCGTCAGATTGCCCAGCAGCGACGACAAGGCCTCGACTGCTTGTGCCGACAGCGTGTAGAGCAGCGCCATGAAACTGCCCAGGCCCAGCACCAGGGCGCCCAGCCACGCCAGTACCACCGGATCGCGCAGCCGCAGCTTTTGCATGAACGCGACCGCCAGCAGGCCCGCCAGCGACGATGCCGTGGTGGCCAGCAGTATCGGCAGGAACACCAGCGTGGGGTCGGTTGCGCCTTGCTGCGCGCGATACATGAAGATCGTCACCGGCAGCAGCGTGAGTGAAGACGAGTTCAGCACCAGGAACAGGATCTGGGCGTTGGTGGCCGTGTCGGGCGTGGGGTTGAGCGTCTGCAGCTCGCGCATGGCGCGCAGCCCTATAGGCGTGGCGGCGTTGTCCAGGCCCAGGGCATTGGCGGCGAAATTCAAGGTGATCAGGCCCAGGGCGGGGTGGCCGCGCGGCACTTCCGGCATGAGGCGCGTGAACAGCGGGGCCAGCAGCCGGGCCAGGCGGTCTATCAGCCCGGCCAGTTCGGCGATGCGCAGGAAGCCCAGCCACAGCGTCAGCGTGCCGAACAGCAATATCATCAGGTCGACCGACAGCTTGGCCATGTCGAACAGGCTTAGCACCAGCCTGGAAAAGACCTGGGGATCGTGCAGGAACAGCCAGTGATACAGCCCCGACGCGCAGGCGACCAGGAAAAATCCGAACCAGAGGGGGTTGAGCATGGGTCGAACCAGGCGTAAGCCGTTTCTCGGGTAAAGCCAGATTGTCGCAGAGTCCGGCCGGCCGGGCACGCCGGCGGCGATGCCGAGATGATGGCCGGCATGTGTTGCGGCGCGCTTGCCGTCACGGATACCCGCGCGGATTGCCGCGGATTGTCGCGGATTGTTGAACGGCGCGCCTGTGCGCGATAATGGGCGGGCGCGCCCGCGCGATCTTTCTTTTGCGGTGCCGGCGGCCCTGCGGGTTTGCGCCGGGCCGCCGCGAAGCAAGCCGCGGTCTCGCATGCACGAACAAACGGCTGTTGCCGAATAAAGGGGAATCATGGACTGGAGAGCCTGGCGCAAGCGCTGGATTACCGAACCCTTGTACCGCAAGGCTCGCGCGGCCATGCCCAGCCTGTCGCCCACCGAGCGCGAAGCCATAGACGCCGGCGACGTGTGGTGGGACGCCGAGCTGTTTTCCGGTGCGCCCGACTGGCAGTCCCTGCTGGAAGTCGCGCCGGCTGCATTGAGCCCCGAAGAGCAGGCCTTTCTCGACGGCCCCGTGGCGGAATTGGGCGGCATGCTCGACGACTGGGCCATCTCCTGGCGCGACTACGACCTGCCGCCGCAGGTGTGGGATTTCCTCAAGCGCAATGGTTTCTTCGGCATGATCATCCCGCGGCAATACGGCGGCCTGGGTTTTTCCGCGTATGCCCATTCCGAAGTGGTGCGCCGCATTTCACTGCGCTCGGTGACCGCAGCGGTCACGGTCATGGTGCCCAACTCGCTGGGGCCAGGCGAACTGCTGCTGCAGTTCGGCACGCAAGCGCAGCGCGACCATTGGCTGCCGCGCCTGGCCAAGGGAGAGGAAATCCCATGCTTCGGCCTGACCAGCCCGGCCGCCGGCTCGGACGCCGCCTCCATGGTGGACACCGGCGTGGTGTGCCGCCGCGAGGTCGACGGCGTCGATACATTGGGCATACTCCTGAACTGGCGCAAGCGCTACATCACCCTGAGCCCGGTGGCGACGGTGCTGGGCCTGGCCTTCAAGCTTTCCGATCCGCAAGGCCTGCTGGGTGGGCCGGCCGACATAGGCATATCCGTGGCCCTGGTGCCCACGCATCTGCCCGGCGTGCGCATAGGGCGGCGCCACCTGCCGGCCCTGCAGGCCTTTCAGAACGGCCCCAACGAAGGGCATGACGTCTTCGTGCCCCTGGACGCGCTCATAGGCGGGCCGGCAAAGGCCGGACACGGCTGGCAGATGCTGATGAGCGCACTGGCCGCGGGGCGCGGCATTTCCCTGCCGTCGCTGTCGGCAGCGGCATGCGCCTTCGCAGCCCATACCTCGGGGGCCTACGCCAGGGTGCGCACGCAGTTCGGCATCCCGGTGGGCAGGTTCGAGGGCGTCCAGGAAAAGCTCGGCCGCCTGGCGGGCAACGCCTATCTGGTCGAGGCCGCGCGGCGGCTGACATGCGCGGGGCTGGACATGGGCCGCAAGCCCGCAGTCATTTCTGCCATCATGAAACTGCACGCTACCGAGCGCATGCGCGAGTCGGTCGATGCGGCCATGGACGTGCACGCAGGCAAGGCGGTGATAGACGGGCCGCGCAACTACCTGGGAGGCCTGTACCGCGCGGTGCCCGTCGCCATCACCGTCGAGGGCGCCAACATCCTTACCCGCAGCCTGATCGTGTTCGGGCAGGGCGCCATACGCTCTCATCCCTATTTGATGCAGGAAATCTCGGCGCTGGGCGACAGCGACCAGGATGCCGGCGAACGCGCCTTCGACGCCGTCGTCTGGAAGCATGCCGCGCACAGCGCCAAGAACGTCTTCCGGGCGCTGGGTTTGGCATGGACGGGCAGCCTGGCGGCCCGCGCGCCGCGAGCCGCGGGGGCGGCCGCCGGCCACTACCGGCGCCTGGCCCGCTACGCCTCGGCCTTTGCTCTGGTGTCCGAGGCGGCCTTGTTTTCGCTGGGCGGCTCGCTCAAGCGCAAGGAAATGCTTTCGGGCCGCCTCGGCGATGCGCTGGCCGAGCTGTACCTGCTGTCGGCCGTGCTCAAGCGCTGGCAGGACGAAGGCCGGCACGATGCCGACCTGCCCCTGGTGCAGTGGTGCGTCGACAATGGCTGCGCCATCATAGAACGTCGCCTGGACGAGGTGCTGCGCAACTTCCCGCTGCGCTGGCTGGCATTCCTGCTGCGCATCATCGTGCTGCCGCCCGTCGCACGGGCCAGGCCGCCCAGCGACCGTGACACCGCGGCTTGCGCGCAAATACTGCTGGAGCCTTCCGACGCGCGCAATCGCCTGGTCGGCGGCGTGTGGGAAAGGCTGGAAGCCCGGAGCGTACAGACGCTGGAGCGCGCCTTCCTCCTGGCGGTGGAATCGCAGCCGCTACGCGACCTGGTGCATCGCTCAGGCGTGCACGACTGGCGCGAGGCCCACGCCAAGGGCGCCATCAGCGACGAGCAGGCGCAGTTGCTGCAGCAGGCCGAAGAAGCCGCTGCGCAGGCTATCGAGGTCGATGATTTCCCCGCAGGTGCCTTTGCCCGGCCGGGATTCGATGCGCAAGAATGATGGTGGTGTTGGTGGACGGATGCGTCAAGTAGCAGTTGCAGAGGGTGGTGGAGGCACAGAGAGGTGGGGGCGACAAGTGATGGATATGCTGCTTGCTCGTTTACGCGGTGTTTCTTGTGCCTTGCGCCATCGATATGCTTACTTAAGCCGCCGAGGCTGCCCTGCGGAGTTCCGATGCTCGGCAGACTCGCCTGCGCTTCGGACTCCTCCGGGGTCCTCGGCTCACGTCGCGGCTTGCGGCGGGCTTGAAAACCTATCAATTGACCTGCTTGGCAACCGGAAGGCCGGTGGGCATCAACGAAAAAAAGTAAACATCGACGCAAAATGCAAGGGGCTTGAAAACCCCCCAGGATGCCTGGCTGTGAGCTGGGGACCCCGTAGGAGTCCGAAGCGCAGGCGAGTCTGCCGAGCATCGGAACTCCGTAGGGCAGCCCCGGCGGCTTAAGAAAGTAGCCCTGGTGTCTCAAGAAGACAGCCCGGCGGCTTGAACTAAACAGCGCCACGCCCCGATTGGCGGCTATGGAGCCGCCGCAACTCGCTTGCTTCAGCGAAGAAAAAATCAATGCTGGATCAGCTCGATCTTGTAGCCGTCCGGGTCTTCCACGAAGGCGATGACAGTCGTACCGTGCTTCATGGGGCCGGCTTCGCGCGTCACCTTGCCGCCGCGCGCCTTGATCTCGGCACAGGCCTTGTACGCATCGGGCACTTCCAGCGCAATGTGGCCGTAGCCATTGCCCAGGTCATACGAAGACGTGTCCCAGTTATAGGTGAGCTCGATCGCCGCGCCCTCGGACTCGTCCTGGTAGCCCACGAAGGCCAGCGTGAACTTGCCGTCCGGATAATCCTTGCGGCGCAGCAGCCGCATGCCCAGGACCTCGGTATAGAAGGCCAGCGAGCGCTCCAGGTCGCCGACCCGCAGCATGGTGTGTAGAAGACGCATTGATTACTCCTTGAGTCGCATTGCCGCATTCATCGGAATCGCAATCCCGAAAGAATAACAGCGCAGCCTGGTTTTTCGTACAAGTGGCGAGCGAGCCCGTGCCGCATGCCTTGCCGTCCCGGCACGCCTGCGGCCGCGTCGCGCGATTCCTGCATACATGGTTTCCGTTCGCCGGCCCGGCGGCCGCATGCCCGCCTCAGATCAGCGGCAGCGTGGCCGGATCGTGCTGGCGCAAGGCATCGCGCGCGCGTTCGAAGCCCGGCAATATCCGTCCCACTTCGCGCCAGAAATCCTTGCTGTGGTTCATTTCGCGCAAATGGGCGATTTCGTGCGCCACGACATAGTCGATGATATCGCGTTCGAAATGGATCAGGCGCCAGTTCAGCATGATGTTGCCGTCGCTATTGCACGAGCCCCAGCGCGTCGCCGCCGAGGACAGCCGCCAGCGCCGCAACTGCAGCCCCTGGGCCGACAGGAAATGAAGCAGGCGCTGCTCGAACCAGGTGCGGGCCTGCTGCTGCAGCCAGGCATGGGCGGCATCGCGGATGCGGGCGTGGTCGGCATCGCGCGGCAGCGCCAGGCTCAGCACGTCGCCGTCGCGCGGCTCGAATTCCGCGCCCAGCAGGCGCGTGCGGCCCAGCGTGTCGCCCAGCCGCAGCACGATGCGCCGACCCATGTAGGGTACCGAGCCGCCGTCCTGCCAATGCGTGTCGGCCATCGCCAGTTGGGCCCTGCGGTCGTACCAGGCGCTGAGCTTGTCGAGGATCCAGTTCGATTTCTCGATCACGACTTCGTCGATCTGGGCCAGCGTCACCCAGTTCGGGGCGGTCACCAGCAGGCCGTCGTCGTTGATGGTCAGGCCTATGCTCTTGCGCCGCGAGCGCTTGAGCACGAAGCCTATGGATTGAGTGCTGGCGCGCACCTCGCGCCAGCGTGTGCCGGACGCCAGCGATTGCGGGCGCACCGTGGGCACGGTCGCGTCGCCGCGGGACGCACGGGGTTCGCGGCGTGCCGGCGGCCGGGGCGTCGTGGGTTCGGGGGGCGGGGCATCGATGAACAGATCGAGCTGCCTACTCTCGTTCATAGCGTTCGGGGTTGAGTTGACGCATTTCGTTTTCGATCCAGTCCCGGACCTTGCCATTGAGCGTATCGGCGTCGAGGCCCTCGCTGGCGATCATGGGACCGATCGATAGTGTAATCAAACCCGGCTTCTTGATGAATGCGTTGCGCGGCCAGCACTCGCCCGCGTTGTGCGCGATGGGGATGACTCCGGCGCCGGTGCGCACCGCCAGCATGGCGCCGCCCAGCTTGTAGCGTCCGACCTTGCCGGGCGCTATCCGGGTGCCTTCGGGAAACAGCACCGGCCAGCGGCCCTGGCTCAGGCGTTCGCGGCCCAGGCGCACGATCTGCTCGAAGGCATCGCGGCCCTTGGACCGGTCGATGGGGATCATGCGCAGCAGCGCCAGGCCCCAGCCGAAGAAGGGCACGCGGTGCAGTTCTTTCTTGTAGACGAAGCACACGTCGCGCGGCATGTGGGCCGGCAGGAACAAGGTTTCCCAGGCCGACTGGTGCTTGGACAGCAGGATGGCAGGGCCGTCCGGCAGGTTTTCTATGCCCTTGATGCGCCAGCGTATGCCGACGATGGCTTTGGCGCCCCAGATCGCCAGCCTGGGCCAGCCCGCGGTCAGCCGGAAGCGCCAGTGCAGGGGCAGCGGCGCCCACAGCATGCACGCCAGCGCGTAGGGAATGACGGTGACGATCAGGAACAGCAGGTAGATCGCGGAACGCAGCGCGGCCATAGGCGGTCAGGCCTCCTGCAGCCAGGCGTCGACGGCGGTCGCGAGGTCTTCCACCACCTGCGTGCCGGCCGGCAAGTCGCCCTTGTCCCAGGTCTTGCGGCCATTGCCGGTGAGCACCAGCCAGGGGGCGCAGCCCGCCGCGCTGGCGGCCTGCAGATCGCGCAGCGAGTCGCCGGCTGCCGGCACGTCGCGCAGCTCGGCGTCATAGCGCTGTCCGATGTCCAGGAACAGCCCCGGCTTGGGTTTGCGGCAGGCGCAGCCTTCGTCCGGGCCATGGGGGCAGATGAAGATCGCGTCGATGCTGCCGCCCGCGGCGGCCACTTCCTTGCGCAGCTTGGCGTGGATGGCGTTCAGGGTTTCCATGGTGAACAGGCCGCGGGCCAGCCCCGACTGGTTGCTGGCCACCACCACGCGCCAGCCGGCGCGCGACAGGCGCGCGATGGCTTCCAGGCTGCCGGGCAGGGCGACCCATTCCTCGGGGCTCTTGATGTAGTGCTCGCTGTCGTGATTGATCACGCCGTCGCGATCGAGTATGGCGAGCTTCACTGTGCCAGCCTCGAGATGTCGGCGACCTGGTTCATGATGCCGTGCAGGCCCGCCAGCAGGGCCAGGCGGTTGGCGCGCACGGCGGGATCTTCGGCCATGACCATGATGTCGGCGAAGAAGGCGTCGACCGCGTCGCGCGCCTGCGCCAGCGTGGCCAGGCTGGCGGCGAAGTCGCCGCGGACGAACTGCGCCTGCGCCTCGGGCTCGAGGCGCGCGATGGTCTGCGCCAGGGCTTGTTCGGCGGGCTCGGCCAGCCGCGCCGTGTCGACCTTGCCGATTTCGCCCTCGGCCTTCTTGAGCAGATTGGTGATGCGCTTGTTGGCGGCCGCCAGGCTTTCCGCCTCGGGGCGCCGGGCGAAGCCGGCGCAGGCCTGCACGCGCGCCAGCACCTGGTGCAGCGGCGGCTCGACCGCCAGCACGGCGTCGACCACATTGCGGTCGTAGTCGTTGATCAACTGGTTGCGGTAGCGCTCGTAGATGAAGTGCTGAACTTCGTCGGCGGTGCCGGCCGCGATGGGATGGGCGTCGAAGGTGGCGGCCGTGAAGGCCAGCAGTTCGGGCAGGGCCAGGCGAGCGGCATGGCTGCCCGACAGGTAGCCCCCGGCGTCGAGCTGTTCGTAGGCGCTGATCAGGCCCAGCGCGGCGCGGCGCAGGCCATAGGGGTCGCGCTCGCCGGTGGGAACCAGGCCTATGCCCCAGATGCCCATCAGCGTCTCGGCGCGTTCGGCCAGGAACAGGATGGCGGCGGGCAGGCTGACCGCGTCGACCGGCGTGTCCAGGCGGATGCGGTACTGCCCCTTGAGGGCCTGCACCACTTCGGGCGGCTCGCCGTCGGCCGCCGCGTAATAGGCGCCCATGATGCCTTGCAGTTCGGGGAATTCGGCCACCATGCTGGTGCCCAGGTCGGCCTTGGCCAGCAGCGCGCTGCGCTCGGCGAGTTGCGCGTCGGCGCCCAGTTGTTCGGCGATATAGCGCGCAACGCGGCGCACGCGTTCGACGCGTTCGAGCTGCGTGCCCAGCTTGTTGTGGTAGACGATGTTTTCCAGGGACTGCACGCGCGAGGACAGGGGCGCCTTGCGGTCGGTGTCGAAGAAGAACTGGGCGTCGGCCAGGCGCGGGCGCACGACCCGCTGGTTGCCTTCGACGATATTGTGCGGATCGTCGATCTGCATATTGCTGACGATCAGGAACCGGTGCGTGAGCCGCCCCGTGCCGGGCTCGAACAGCGGGAAATACTTCTGGTTCAGGCGCATGGTCAGGATCAGGCATTCCTGCGGCACCGCCAGGAACTGCGGATCGAACTGGCCGACATAGACGGTCGGGTGTTCGACCAGGGCAGTGACTTCGTCGAGCAGCGCTGCGACCTCGGGATCGTCGCCCACCGTCGCGCCGAGCGCGGCTTCGTGTTCTTGCAGTTGTGCGGCGATAGCGTCGCGGCGCGCTTCGAAGGAGGCGATGACCTTGCCTTGGTCTTCGAGCTGGCGCTCGTAGGACAGCGGCGTTTCAATGTCGATGGCGCCCGCCGACATGAAGCGGTGCCCTTGCGTCTGGCGTCCGGCTTCCAGGCCCAGGGCGCGCACCGGCACCACGTCGGGCCCCCAGAGCGCCACCAGGCGGTGCGCCGGGCGCACGAACTTGACGCTGGTCACGCCGTCGGCCAATTGGTAGCGCATGACCTTGGGAATGGGCAGCCCGGCGATGGCGGCATCCAGGGCTTCTTGCAGCCCGGCCTGCAGTGTTGCGCCTTCGGCCACGCCGCGCGCATAGAGATAGTCTTGCTTGCCGTCGGATTCGCGGATCAGGTCGGCCGCGCCCAGGTGGCCCAGGCCCTTGGCGGCGAGCTTCTTGGCCAGCGCGGGCGTCATGGCGCCCGCGGCGTCCAGGCCGACTTTGGCCGGCATGAGCTTTTCGGTGTATTCCTGTTGCGGGGCCTGGCCCAGCACGGCGTCCAGGCGCAGCGCCAGGCGCCGCGGTGTCGCGTAGGCTTGCAGCCCGCAGCCGGCGGCCAGCAGGCGCTGCTTGTCGAGCACGGCGCGAGCGCCTTCGGCAAAGGCCTGGCCGAGCGCCTGCAGCACCTTGGGCGGCAGTTCTTCGGTGAACAGCTCGAGCAGCAGGGGCCGCGGGGACAGGGAATCGGAGGCCATCATGCTGCCTCCTGCTTGCGGTGATTGCCTAGCATGGGAAAACCTAGTTTCTCGCGTGAATCGTAGTAAGCCTGGGCCACTGCGCGCGACAGATTGCGGATGCGTCCGATATAGGCGGCGCGCTCGGTCACGCTGATGGCGCCGCGGGCGTCGAGCATATTGAAGGTGTGCGCGGCCTTGAGGGTGGCCTCGTAGGCGGGCAGGGCGAGCGGCACTTCGATCAGGCGCTGCGCCTCGGCCTCGTAGTCGCCGAAGTGCGCGAACAGCATCGCGGTCGATGCATGCTCGAAATTGTAGGCCGACTGCTCGACCTCGTTCTGGTGGAATACGTCGCGGTACAGCACGCGCTGGCCGCCGGCGCCTTCGGTCCAGACCAGATCGTAGACGCTTTCCACGTTTTGCAGGTACATGGCCAGCCGTTCCAGCCCGTAGGTGATCTCGCCGGTGGTGGGCAGGCAGTCCAGGCCTCCCACTTGCTGGAAGTAGGTGAACTGGGTGACTTCCATGCCGTTGAGCCAGACTTCCCAGCCCAGGCCCCAGGCGCCCAGCGTGGGGTTTTCCCAGTCGTCTTCCACGAAGCGGATGTCGTGCTGCGCGGGGTCTATGCCCAGCGCCCGCAGCGAGCCGATATACAGGTCGAGGATTTCGGGCGGGGCCGGCTTGAGCACGACCTGGTATTGATAATAGTGTTGCAGCCGGTTGGGATTGTCGCCGTAGCGGCCGTCCTTGGGGCGGCGCGACGGCTGCACATAGGCCGCGCGCCACGGCTCGGGCCCGATCGAGCGCAGAAAGGTCGCCGTGTGCGAGGTTCCCGCGCCGACCTCCATGTCGTAGGGCTGCAGCAGCGCGCAGCCCTGTTTGTCCCAATATTGCTGCAGGGTCAGGATGATTTGCTGGAAGGAGAGCATGAGTCGGAAAGCCGCCGGCGAGGCCGCGAAAGTTGGCTGCAAAATCCCATGATTTTAACTGGTTCCGCGCCAGGGGAAGCCTGCGGCGATAGCCCCGCGCCGGATGCGCCCGCCGGAGCCGGCGCGGGCCGCGGCCGCGCGGATCCGGGGCGGCGGTGATTGGTCGTATGATAGCGGCTGTCGATAAATTCAATGTTTGCGCGTATCCGCGCCTGTATTTTTGGGGGAGAAGTACATGTCTGATTTGGTCAAGGTGCAGGCCGAGGACCGGGTGCTGGTTATCACCGTCAATCGCCCCGAGGCCCGCAATGCCATCAATTACGAGACCGCCGTCGAGCTCGCCGCCGCCCTGGACCGGCTCGACCAGGATCCCGGCATCGTCCTGGGCATACTCACCGGCGCCGGCAACACCTTCTCGGCCGGCATGGATCTCAAGGCGTTCGCCGCCACGGGCCAGCGCCCGCTGATAGAAGGGCGCGGCTTCGCCGGCCTGTGCGAGCGTCCGCCGTCCAAGCCGCTGATCGCCGCGGTGGAAGGCTATGCCCTGGCGGGCGGCTGCGAAATGGCCCTGGCCAGCGACCTGATCGTGGCGGCCAATAACGCCAATTTCGGCCTGCCCGAAGTCAAGCGCGGGCTGGTGGCCGGCGCGGGCGGCATGCTGCGCCTGCCGCAGCGCATCCCCCATCACATCGCCATGGAAGTCATACTCACCGGCGAGATGCTGCCGGCGCAGCGCGCCTACGACCACGGCCTGGTGAACCGCCTGGTCGAGCCCGGCCAGGCGCTGGAAGGGGCGCTGGCCCTGGCGCGCGTCATCGTCGAGAACGGCCCGCTGGCGGTGCGCACCGCCAAGCGCGTCGTCACCGAGTCCAAGGATTGGCGCCAGGCCGACATGTTCGACCTGCAGCGCCCGCGCGTGGCCCATATCTTTGCCTCGGCCGATGCCAAGGAAGGCGCCCTGGCGTTCGCCGAAAAACGCAAGCCCGTCTGGCAGGGCAAATAGCCGGCCGGCGGCAACCCCAGCGGCCGGCCCCGCGGGGCCGCGCATAGTCCACGAGCCGCGGCCCGTTCCAGACCGGCCGCGGCAGCCCATCAGTCTTACTTCGTTCCAGCCTTTTTCTTCATGACTACCATAATCCGAGAAAACGACCTGATCCAGTCCATTGCGGACGCGGTGCAGTTCATCAGCTTTTATCACCCCGCCGACTACATCCGCCATCTGGCGCGCGCCTACGAGCGCGAGCAGAGCCCGGCGGCCAAGGACGCTATCGCCCAGATCCTGACCAACTCGCGCATGTGCGCCGAGGGGCACCGGCCCATCTGCCAGGATACCGGCGTAGTCAACGTCTTCCTCAAGGTCGGCATGAATGTGCGCTTCGACACGCAGCGCAGCCTGCAGGAACTGTGCGACGAGGGCGTGCGCCAGGGCTATACCAACCCCGACAACCCGCTGCGCGCCTCCATCCTGGACGACCCGCTGTTCGAGCGCCGCAATACGCGCGACAACACGCCCTGTATCGTCAGCGTCGAGCTGGTCGCCGGCGACCGGGTCGACGTGCAGGTGGCCGCCAAGGGCGGCGGTTCGGAAAACAAGTCCAAGTTCGCGATGCTCAACCCCAGCGATTCCCTGATCGACTGGGTGCTCAAGACCGTGCCGCAAATGGGCGCGGGCTGGTGCCCGCCCGGCATGCTGGGCATCGGGGTCGGCGGCACTGCCGAGAAGGCCATGCTGATGGCCAAGCAGTCGCTGATGGACGACATCGACATGTACGAGCTGCTGCAGCGCGGCCCCCAGAACAAGCTGGAAGAGCTGCGCATCGCGCTCTACGAGAAGGTCAACGCCCTGGGCATAGGCGCGCAGGGGCTGGGCGGCCTGACCACGGTGCTGGACGTCAAGATCAAGACCTTCCCGACACATGCCGCCTCCAAGCCCGTGGCCATGATTCCGAACTGCGCGGCCACGCGCCACGTGCATTTCGAGCTGGACGGCTCCGGCCCGGCCGCGCTCACGCCGCCGCAGCTGTCCGACTGGCCCGATGTGCACTGGGCCCCCGACTACAACAAGTCGCTGCAGGTCGACCTGAACACCCTCACCAAAGAGCAGGTCGCGAGCTGGAAGCCCGGCCAGACGCTGCTGCTGTCGGGCAAGATGCTCACTGGCCGCGACGCGGCGCACAAGCGCATCCAGGAAATGCTGGAGCGCGGCGAACCGCTGCCCGTCGATTTCCGCAATCGCGTCATCTATTACGTAGGCCCGGTCGATCCGGTGCGCGACGAAGTGGTGGGCCCTGCCGGCCCCACCACGTCCACCCGCATGGACAAGTTCACCGACATGATGCTGTCGAGCACTGGCCTGATCGCCATGATAGGCAAGGCCGAGCGCGGTCCGGTGGCGATCGAGTCGATACGCAATCACCAGTCGGCCTACCTGATGGCTGTGGGCGGCTCTGCCTACCTGGTGTCCAAGGCCATCCGCGGCGCCAAGGTCGTGGGCTTCGCCGATCTGGGCATGGAAGCCATCTACGAGTTCGACGTCAAGGACATGCCCGTGACGGTGGCGGTCGACGCGCGCGGCACGTCCGTGCACCAGACCGGTCCGCGTGAATGGAAGGAAAGAATCGCCACCATCTCGCTGGTGCCGGTCTGACGACCCGTGCGCCGTGATCGCCCGGCGGCTGGAGCGGCATGCGGCGGCCGGCCCGCGGGCGAGATGGCGCCGGGGCGGGGCGCCGCAATCGGCCCGGCGGATCGGGCGATGGGTGCGCGCCGTCCGTCCGGGTTTGCCGCCAGCCAAGGCGGCCTTGCAAAAATATGAATTGCCAGCCGCCTTTGCCGCGGGCATTGTGTGGTGATTTTCATTTGGCGGTCTTGCCCGCGCATTGCATATGACAGACCTAGATCCCATGGCCTGGAAGGGCCGCAGCGAAACTTGCCCCGACAACCTCGATGCCGGACACGCCCAGCGCGTCGCCCTGGCCCTGGGAGAGACGGCGCCGGCCCCCGGCGAGGCCCTGCCGCCCTTGTGGCACTGGGCGTTCTTCGTCGCAGCGCTGCCTTACGACATGCTGGGCGAGGACGGACATGCCCGGCGCGGCGGCTTCATGCCGCCGGCTGCCAATCGCAACCGCATGTGGGCCGGCGGCCGCGTGAAATTCCCGCAGCCGCTGCGCGTCGGCGAGCCGGCCGAGCGCAGGTCGACGATCGCCGAGGTGGTCGAGAAAGAAGGGCGCACCGGCAGGCTGCTGTTTGTCACCGTGCGGCACGAATACCTGCAGGGCGGCCGGCTGTGCGTGGACGAAGAGCAGGATGTCGTCTACCGGGAACCTTCACCGCCGAAGCTCCAGGGCTCGCAGGCGGCGCCGGAGCACGGCTGGTTGGAAACCATCACGCCCAGTACAGTGATGTTGTTCCGCTATTCGGCCGTCACATTCAACGGCCACCGCATTCATTACGACGACCCGTACGTCCGGCAGGCCGAAGGCTATCCGGGCCTGGTGGTGCACGGGCCGCTGATCGCCACCTTGATGGCGCGTGCCTATGCGCGTGCCAACCCGCAGCGGCCCATGAGCGCATTTTCGTATCGCGGCCTGCGCCCGCTGATCGCGCCGCGCCCCTTCCAGGTGGCCGGCCGGCTCGACGGCGACGGCGCGGCCTCGCTGTGGGCCGAGCAGGACGGCATGCTGGCCCACCAGGCGCATGTCGAATATGGGGCGCCGCGATGAGCGGCGCGCAAATGGCTTGTGCCGCAATGGCCGGCACGCAGGCCGCCCGCGCCGGGTCGGCCGGCATGGGCATCGGCAAGCCCGCCATCAGCATGGCCGGCGCATGAATAATCCATACACAACAGGGACAGTACAGCTATGAGCAATACCGCCACGCGCCTGCGTACGGCGCTTTTCGTTCCCGGCACGCGCCCCGAGCGCTTCGCCAAGGCCCTGGCCAGCGGGGCCGACGCGGTCATCGTGGATCTGGAGGATGCCGTCGAGCGCCATCTGAAGGACGAGGCGCGCGGCAATATGCAGCGCTATGCCCGCGAGCACCCCGAGGCGTCATTCATGGTGCGTGTCAACGATGCCTCCACGTCATGGTTCGCCGACGACATCGCCGCCTGCCGGGACCTGCCCAATGTCACGACCGTCATACTGCCCAAGGCCGAGTCCGCGGAGCAGGTGAGGCTCGCGGCAGCAGCGGGCAAGCCGCTGTTCCCGGTGGTGGAAAGTGCACGCGGCGTGCATGTGCTGGACGAACTCGCGGCCATGCCGGGCGTCCAGCGTCTGAGCTTCGGCGCGCTCGACTTGTTGCTGGACCTGGGCGTGGCGACCGATACCGAGGCCGCTGCCGTGGTGCTGGATCATTTGCGCGTGCGCGTGCTGATATTGAGCCGCCTGCACGGCCTGAGCGCCCCGCTCGACACGGTCTATCCGGATTTTTCCAATACCCGGGGGCTGGCCGCCGCGGCGCGCCGGGCCTGCGACATGGGCTTCGAAGGCATGCTGTGCATACACCCGGCGCAGGTCGCGGTGGTGCACGAAGCCTATGCCCCTGCGCCGCAAGAGCTGGACTGGGCCCGGCGCGTGGTGGCGCAGGCCGAGGCCAGCGGTTCTTCGGCCTTCAAGCTCGACGGCAAGATGGTCGATGCGCCGGTGATCATCCGGGCCCGGAAAATACTCGAGCGGGCGGGCTGAAACCGCCCGCCCCGGGTCACTGCGCTACAGGAACCATCCCACCCGCTCGCAGTCGGCCAGTCCCCATACCTGGGCGATGAGCCTTGCGACTTCCTCTTGCGTGGCCGCGCCCTGGTAGCAGCCCAGGCGCAAGGCCTTGTCCTCGATTTCGGCGCGGCTCAATGTGTTGTCCGGGTCGCCTTTGGGGGTGTCCACGCGCGATTCCAGGCTGCGGCCGTCGCGGGTGCGCACGGTGACTTTCCCGATCCAGCGCCGGGGATAGGCGGCGTCGATTTCGGGATCCAGCCGCATGCTTACGCGCTGGCGGAAATCGGCGATGGCGGGGTCGGACAGCGCCTCGTCGAATTCCGGCAGGCCGGCGCGGCGATGCCGGGCGATCAGGCCCAGCACCACACCCATGCAGAATTTGGACTGGTGGACGCTGACCGGGTCGACCACCGGGCCGAGCACGTCGATGGCGCCCTGGTGCACATGCGCGACCACGTCTCCGATGTCCTCGATATGCAGGTCGTGTTCGGTCACCAGCGCCAGCAGCGCGTCGGCCGCCGGATGGGTGTGGCGGCACGAGGCGTGGTACTTGAAAGAGGTTTCCAGCAGCGCCCAGCGCGTGCCCAGGCCGTCGGTCAGCCGCGCGGGGTCGGCGTCGCGCGACATGCCCGCGGCCATGCCTTGCGGGCCTTCCAGGATGCGGGAGGCGCCGGTGAAGCCGTCGCGCGCCAGCCAGGCAGCCATCATGCCGTCGGCGGCAGCCTTGGCGGTATGCAGTTGCTTGGAATCGGCGCCGTCGCGCAGGAATTCCCACAGGCCCGCGGCCTGGGTGCCGGCCGAGCCCAGGGCGTGCAGCATCTGCGCAGGGTCCAGGCCCAGCAGGCGCCCGGTGGCGACGGCGGCGGCCAGCGTGCCTGCTGTGCCCGTGGTGTGGAAAATGGTGTAATGCGTGCGGCCGAGGAATTCGCCTATGCGGATGCCTGCTTCGTAGCCCGCGACCGTGGCGGCCAGCAGGTCGCGGCCGCTGCGCCCCAGCGCCTGCGCCGTGGCGATGGCCGGAGGGAACACCACGGCTGCCGGATGGAATACCGAGCCGTTGTGCACGTCGTCCTGTTCCACCATATGGGTCGCGGCGGCGTTGACCATGGCGGCGAACACGGGACTGGTGCCGCGCCGCGCCGCCATGTCCTGGGCCGGCCCTTCGGCGGGGCCCATGGCGCGGGCGTACGCGGCAATACTCAGCACGGGGCGGCCGTGCGACCCCGCCAGGATGGATGCCAGGGTGTCGAGCAGCAGCTCTTCGGCGCGGCGCAGCACCGGTTGCGGTATGGACTCGATGTCGAGCTCGGAGACGTAACGGGCCAGTTCGGCGCTGGGATGTGTCATGGGCGTGGGGGAGGAAAAAGTTTCCAGGATGGGCGCCGGTTTCGCGCGGCGCCCGCTAGTGTTAATGTCCTCAACTCAGGACACAGGGTCGTCGGGTGACTATGCACGCAAGTCGCCGGTTTGCCAATTGCGCATTGTTTAAGTGCGGCTTAAATTTTCCGAAGGAGGCGGGCGCGGATGCCGATGCGTTTCGATCTGACCGATATGCAGCTCATGGTCAATGTGGCCAGCGCCATGAGCCTGACCAAAGGGGCCGAATACAGCTTTCTGTCCTTGCCCGCCGCCAGCAATCGCGTCAAGAACCTCGAGAGCGCCCTGGGCACGGCGCTTTTGTACCGCAGCAGCCAGGGCGTGACCCTGACGCCTTCGGGCGAGGCATTCGTGCGGCATGCACGCATCGTGTTGCGCCAGCTCGAGCACCTGCGCGGCGACCTGCAGGAATATGCTGCGGGGGTCAAGGGCGTGGTGCGCATCTGCGCCAATACCACGGCCATGAACGAATTCGTACCCGCGGCGCTGGAGCGTTATCTGGTCGACCATCCCGACGTCAACATAGAGCTGCGCGAACGCCTCAGCTACCAGGTGGTGAAGGCGGTGGCCGAAGGCGCGGCCGACATAGGCATCACGGCGCAGGACAGCGGTGCGAGCCTGGAATTCCTGCCCTACCGCAGCGATCGGCTGATACTGGTGACTCATGCGGCGCACCCGCTGGCCAGCGCAAAGACGCATGCCTTCGCCGACACCCTGGACTACGACCATGTGTGCCTGTTCGAGTCCAGCGCCATCCATTCTTTTCTGCTCAAGGCGGCCGAGGACAGTGGGCGCCTGCTCAGGGTACGGGTGGAGGTCGGCAATTTCGAGACGTCCTGCCGCTTGATCGCCGCGCAGGTGGGGATAGGCGTGGTGCCCGAATCGGCGGCGCGCCGCTACGAGCAGGTCATGCCCTTGAAGTTGATTCCCCTGACCGACGCCTGGGCCTTGCGCCGGCTGCACATCTGCGTGCAATCGGTGGACAGGCTGCCGGCCTTCGCCCAGGAACTCGTGACCCAGCTGCTGCAGGACGCGGCCGCCGAATCGCCGGCCCAGGGCCTACCCTAAGCGAAGGCTAAGCCGCGCTTAAAGAAATCGGAATTGCGCCAGGGGCGGGAATCGATCAATCTATCGGGCTGATGGGCTGATGGGCTGATGGGCTGATGGGCTGATGGATCGGCTTGCCTGCGGCCAGCCCGCCCGCGGGTCGTGCCCGCCACGATGCCCACAAGCCCCATGCGTTTTTGGTTTAGATATAACAAGGACCCCGAATGTCGAATCCTGCCGGAAAATACCAGGACATCCGCGATGCGGTGCGCGACCTGTGCGCCGAGTTTCCCGACGAATATTTCCGCGAAGTCGATGCGCGGCGCGGCTATCCCGCCGAATTCGTCGATGCGCTGACCCGCGCCGGCTGGCTGGCCGCGCTCATTCCGCAGGAATACGGCGGCTCGGGCCTGGGCCTGACCGAGGCTTCGGTGATCATGGAAGAGATCAACCGCGCCGGCGGCAATTCGGGCGCCTGCCACGGCCAGATGTACAACATGGGCACGCTGCTGCGGCACGGTTCCGAGGCGCAGAAGCGCCAGTGGCTGCCGCGCATCGCCTGCGGCGAGCTGCGCCTGCAGTCCATGGGCGTGACCGAGCCCACCACGGGCACCGACACCACGCGCATCAAGACCGTCGCCGTCAAGAAGGACGGCCGCTACGTGGTCAACGGCCAGAAGGTCTGGATCTCCCGCGTGCAGCATTCGGACCTGATGATATTGCTGGCGCGCACCACGCCGCTGGACCAGGTGCGCAAGAAGTCCGAGGGCATGTCGATCTTCCTGGTGGACCTGCGCGAGGCCGTGGGCAAGGGGCTGACGGTGCGGCCCATACCCAATATGGTCAACCACGAGACCAACGAGCTGTTCTTCGAGAACCTGGAAATTCCCGAAGAGAACCTGATCGGCGAAGAGGGCAAGGGCTTCGGCTATATCCTGGACGGGCTCAACGCCGAGCGCACGCTGATCGCCGCCGAATGCATAGGCGACGGCCACTGGTTCGTGGACCGCGTCACGAAATATGCCAACGAGCGCATCGTGTTCGGCCGGCCCATAGGCCAGAACCAGGGGGTGCAGTTTCCCATCGCGCGCGCCTATGTCAATGTCGAGGCCGCCAGCCTCATGCGCTTCGATGCCTGCGCGCGCTTCGACGCGCACGAGCCTTGCGGGGCCCAGGCCAATATGGCCAAGATGCTGGCTGCCGATGCGTCCTGGGAGGCGGCCAACGCCTGCCTGCAGTTCCACGGCGGCTTTGGCTTCGCCTGCGAGTACGATGTCGAGCGCAAGTTCCGCGAGACGCGCCTCTACCAGGTGGCGCCGATCTCCACCAATTTGATATTGTCGTACATCGCCCAGCACGTGCTGGGCCTGCCGCGTTCTTTCTGAAGAGGACCCCATGCTGCCTTTGCAGGACATCACCGTCGTCACCCTGGAACAGGCGATCGCCGCGCCTTTCTGCACGCGCCAGCTTGCCGATCTCGGCGCGCGCGTCATCAAGATCGAACGGCCCGGCAGCGGCGACTTCGCCCGCGACTACGACGAGCGCGTGCGCGGCCTGTCCTCGCACTTCGTCTGGGTCAACCGCTCCAAGGAAAGCCTGACGCTGGACCTGAAGCATGAGGCGGCCGCGGATGTGTTGCGGCGGCTGCTGGAGCGGGCCGACGTGCTGGTGCAGAATCTGGCGCCCGGCGCGGCCGCGCGCCTCGGGCTGTCCTTCGATGCCCTGCATGAACGCTATCCGGGCCTGATCGTCTGCGACATCTCGGGCTACGGCAGCGACGGTCCTTATCGCGACAAGAAGGCCTACGACCTGCTCATCCAGAGCGAATCCGGCTTCCTGTCGGTGACCGGCACGGCCGACGAACCGTCCAAGGCGGGCTGCTCGATCGCCGACATCGCGGCCGGCATGTATGCCTACAGCAATATCCTCGCTGCGCTGATCGAGCGCGGCAAGACAGGACGTGGCCGGCGCGTCGACGTGTCCATGCTCGAGAGCATGGCCGAATGGATGTCCTATCCGATGTACTACAGTTTCGAGGGCGCCAAGCCGCCGGCGCGCAGCGGCGCGGCGCACGCCACCATCTATCCCTACGGCCCTTTCGACACCGGCGACGGCGGCACGGTGATACTCGGCCTGCAGAACGAGCGGGAATGGCAGGTCTTCTGCGAGCAGGTGCTGCACCGTCCCGAGCTGACCGCCGACCCGCGCTTTTCTTCCAATTCGCGCCGCTCGCAGGCGCGCGGCGAATTGCGGGCCCTGATCCTGGAGGTTTTCGCCGGGCTTACGCTAGAACAGGTCGTGGCCCGCCTGGATGCCGCGAAAATCGCCAATGCACGCATGAACGGCATGACCGAACTCTGGAACCACCCGCAGCTCGCGGCGCGTGCGCGCTGGGCCGAGGTCGGTACCCCGGCCGGCCCGGTGCCGGCGCTGCTGCCGCCGGGCGTGCCGGATGCGGGCGCCGCGCGCATGGATCCCGTGCCGGCGCTGGGCGAACACACGCAGGCCATCCTGGCCGAGCTGGGCTACGGCGAGCAGGCCGTGGCGGAACTGCGGGCCGGCGCGGCCGTCTGAAGCCCAGGTGGCGGGGGCTCCGGATGGCGCGTCCGCATTCAAAATCGCCCCGCCGCATCGTCGCATCGTCGCATCGTCGCGGGGCGCAAAGTCCGGCCGCGCTCGATCACGGGTGGCTTCGAGTAAAAGGCGCTGCGGCACAGGAGCGCTTCGGCGTACATCTGGAATCCCCCGATGGACGGGGGGCTTGCGGGGTCCATAAAATTCCCGGAAATATTCTGGACGGAGCCATCGCATGAAAATCCGAGCCGCCGTGTTGCGGGAAATGGGCAAAGCCGCGCCTTATGCGCAAAGCCGCCCGGTCGAAATCACCGAAATCGATCTCGATCCTCCCGGCTTCGGAGAAGTCCTGGTCCGGACCCGCGTCGCGGGGCTGTGCCACTCCGATCTTTCAGTGATCAACGGCGACCGGCCGCGCGGCGTACCTATTGTCCTGGGGCACGAATCATCCGGCGAGGTCGTCGAGGCCGGGCCGGGCGTGGCCGACCTCGCGCCCGGTGACCATGTGGTTTCCGTGTTCGTGCCCAGTTGCGGCGGCTGCGCACCCTGCATGCAGGGGCGCCCCGCGCTGTGCGAGCCGGGGGCGGCAGCCAATACGCGCGGCGAGCTGCTGGGCGGGGCGCGGCGCCTGCACCGGGGCGATGAGCCCCTGAATCATCATCTGGGCGTGTCCTGCTTTGCCGAATATGCGGTGCTGTCCAGGCGTTCCTGCGTCAAGGTCGAAGCGGGCCTGACGCATCGCGAGGCGGCGCTGTTCGGCTGCGCGGTGCTGACCGGGGCGGGCGCGGTCATCAACCGGGCGGCGCTGCGGGCGGGCCAGACCATAGCCGTTGTGGGGCTGGGCGGGGTGGGCATGAGCGCCTTGCTGGCGGCGGCCGCCGCCGGCGCGCAGCGCATCGTCGCCGTCGACCTCAGCGATGAAAAACTGCGCCTGGCCGGCGAGCTCGGGGCCACGCACCTGATAAACCCGCGCTCGCTGACACAGGACGGCGATCTGCTCGATGCCGCCGGCGGCCCGGTCGACTTCGGCTTCGACGCGGCCGGCGGCGTGGCGGCCTTCGAGACCGCCTACCGGTTGACGCGGCGCGGAGGTTCCACCATTACCTCGGGGCTGCCGCATCCCAAATCCAGTTTTTCCCTGCCCCTGTCGCAACTGGTGGGCGAAGAACGCGAGATCCGCGGCAGCTACCTGGGTTCGGGCGTGCCCGCCGTCGACATTACGCGCTACATCGAACTCTACAAGCGCGGGCGCCTGCCGGTGGACAAGCTGCTGGGCGAGGCCTTCACGCTGGACCGGATCAACGAAGGCTTCGACCACCTGGCCTCCGGCTCGGGCCTGCGCGACTGCGTCGTCTTCGGTGGCTGAGGCCCGCCGCGGCAAGGCTGTAGATACATAGGCGCATATGCGCAAACGGGTAGAGAGTTGGCAAGCAAAACGGTATATGATTAAGTCAAATTCTGTCGTGAGGTCATGATCGATGATGCCGCGGATCCGAATCGCCAATGCTGCAGCCTCCATGCGCCGCCCGTTTTTCCCGGCGCGGCGTGTGCCGCGTGGTGCTTCGATGTGCGCTCCCAAAAACGCAATGCCCGACGCCTCCCGAGAAAAAATCGCGGCTCTTGACTACGTCAAGAGCTTTTTTTATATGGAATCGAGCAGGTCGCGCGCCTCATATGCGGCCTGATCTCAGGGATGCGCTCCGGGCGGCGGTTCGTCCCGGCTCGCACGATCTATAGCTGGTGTCAGTCCGTGCAAGGCGGTCGAGATCATCCGTAGAACCTTGTGTTAGACCTTTACAGGAGACAAAAGAATGGATTCCCCTAGCAAAAATAAAACCGGCTCCGTCATCGACGTGCGTACCGGCCGGCGGAATTTCCTGCGCACCGCGGTGATCGCGGGCGCGGCGCTGCCTTTCCCGGGCCTGGTGCTGGCCAAGGGCGATGACGCGTGGCCGTCTTATTACCCGTCCGACTACCATTCCATCGTCGAGGGCTCGAAAAAAGAATCGGGCCTGGCTATTTATTCCAACATGGATACCTACAACTGGGACCCTATCCTCAAGGGTTTCCAGAAAAAGTATCCCTGGGTCAAAAGCATAAAGTCCAACAACCTTAGCAGCGCCGAGGTTTTCGAGCGCTACTACAGCGAATCGGCAACCGGCACGTCGCCCGCGAGCCTGATGGTGTCCGGCGACCCGACCAACTGGGTGCGCATGGCGAAGAAGCAGGCATTGCTCGACTACAAGTCGCCCGAGGTGGCCCACCTGCCCGATTTCGCCGAGCCCATGCCGAACCTGTACACTTTTTCGGCCGACCCCATCCTGATGGCCTACAACACGGCGCTCCTGTCCGAAAAAGAGCGCCCGCAAGGCATAGGCCCGCTGGTCGATCTGATCACCAAAGACCCCAAGCGCTTCAAGGGCAAGATCACCACTTACGACATCGCCGTCAGCTTCGGCTTTGCGATCTTCTACAGCTGGCTCAAGAGCAACCCGGATCACGGCTGGGACACTTTGGGCAAGCTGCTGTCTATGACCCGCCCGGAACGTTCCTCGGGCCCCATGGTCAACAAGCTGCAGACCGGCGAAGACCTGGTGGGCTATTTCGTGTCGAGCACGGTGGTCATTCCCCAAGCGACCAAGAGCGCGGGCCTGCTGGGCTGGAGCTACATCTCGGACGGCACGCCGATGTTCCTGCGCGGCATGGGCATCCCGAAAACCGCGCCGCAGGTCAACACCGCCAAGCTGATGCTCGACTACATCCTGTCGCAGGAAGGGCAGATCAGCGTGTATGACGGCGGCTTCACGCCCTACCGCAATGGCCTGCCGGCCAAGGCCGCGCCGCGTACCTACGAGTCCATCGAGGCCAAGCTGGGCAAGAAAAACATGATCATCATCGGCTACGATGACGTGTCCAAGGAAGACGCGCAGAAGCTCACCCAGAAGTGGAAGAGCTATCTGAAGTAATTGCGGCAGGAAACCCGGCCGTTTTGCCGTGTGCGGCAAGCAAAGCCGGCGGGATTGCAGCGGGGGCCTGCGGGCGCCCGCTGCGGTTCTTCGCGGCTTGCGCCGGCCGGCCAATGTACAGCATAGCAATGGGGAGCCGCTGTGACTGAAACGATAGCAAAGAGCGCGCCCGGCGGGCCGTACGGCTCGGTGACTTACCGGCGCTTCCTGGGCAGGGGCAAAGGCTTCTGGATCCAGGGCGCGGTTTTCATCGTCGTCGTCTTTTTGGTCGTCGGCGCGATATTTCCCATTATTTACCAGTCCTTCATAGACCGGCCGCTCTATGAGGCGGGGCAGCATTTCACCTTGCAGAACTATGTGCGGCTGTTTGAAGACGCCGGGTTCTGGCTGGTGGCGTTCAACAGTTTCGCGTTCGCCGTGATGACCACCGTGATCGCCCTGGTGATCGCGGTGATTTCGGCGATCGTAATCGTGCGCACCCGCGTGCCTCTCAGGGGCTTGATGGATGCGTGCCTGCTGTTGCCCACCTATATTTCGCCGCTGGTGCTGGCGTTCAGCTGGGTATACATATATGGCCCGGCGGGGTATGCCACGCTGTTCGTCCAGTCCATGGTCGGGGCCACCCCCTGGAACCTGTATACGCTGGTGGGCATGGCCGTAACCGAATCGGTGGCGCTGGTTCCCATCGGCTACCTGTATTGTTCCGGGGCGATGCACCAGCTCGACTCTTCGCTCGAAAGCGCCGCGCGGACTTGCGGTGCCGGGCCCTGGACGGTGTTGCGGCGGGTGATCTTGCCGATGATACGGCCACCGGTGCTTTACGCCGCGCTGCTGATATTCAGCACCTCGCTCGAGACACTGAGTATCCCGTTGTTGTACGGCGGCCCGGTCAACATAGAGCTTTTCGCCAGCTTCATCTATACCAAGGGCCTGCTGGACCCGCATCCGGATATCGGCCTGCTGGGCGCCGCGTCGGTGCTGGTGCTGTGCGTGATGGCGGTGCTGGTCGTGATCCAATACTTCGCGCTGAAGAACGGCAAGCGCTTCATCAGCGTCAGGGGCAAGGCGGCTCGCCGCAGCACGCTGAATCTCGGCGCCATCCGCTGGCTGGGCTTCGCCTTCGTGGCCCTGTATTTGCTGCTCGGCCCTGTATTGCCCATGCTGGGGCTGGTGGTGCGGGCTTTCACGCAGGTCCTTACGCCGCTCATCGCCCCGTACAAGGTGCTGACGCTGGGCAATTTCCTGACGATCTTTTCGGTTGAACAGTATGTGGACTCCATCTGGTACAGCGTCGTCATAGCCCTGGTCGGCGGCGTGGCGACGACGCTGCTTGCCACTCTGGTCGTGCTCACTACCAAGCGTTCGCGCTTCGTGCTGGCCGGGCCGCTGGAATTCGTCGCCCTGGCTCCGCAGGTGGTTCCGGGCATCATCCTGGGCCTGGGGTTCTTCTGGATGTTCGCCCTGGTGCCCGGAATGCGGGTGCTCAACGGCACGCTGATCGGCCTGATGATCGCCTTCGGCATTCGCGCATTCCCCATGGCCTTCGGCGCCATTGCCCCCATTGTCATGCAGATCGGCACCGAGCTCGATGCCGCGGCCCGTACGATAGGCGCCGATTGGTGGTGCACTTTCAGGCGCGTGCTGCTGCGCATGCTGGTGCCCGGCCTGTATGCGTCTTTCGTGCTGCTGTTCGTGCAGATGGTCAAGGAATTCACGCCCGCCATCTTCCTGGGGTCTGCCGACAACCAGGTCATCGGCACGACCATGCTGCAGATGTGGCTCAACGGCAATACCGGGCCGGTGGCGGCGCTGTCCCTGATGCAAATCCTGATATGCGTACTGTTTGTGGTGGTGGCGAAGAAAGTCCTCAAGGTGAACGCGAATGAATGAACTGGTGATAGACGGCGTCAGCAAAACTTTCGGCAAATACTCGGCGCTGCGCGATATCAGCTTCACGGTGGCCGAGGGCGAATTCTTCACTCTGCTGGGCCCCAGCGGCTGCGGCAAGACGACGATGCTGTCGTGCATCGCGGGGCTCGAAAAACCCGACCGCGGGATCATCCGGGTGGGCGACATGGTCTACTGCGATGGCGCGACAGGGCGGTTCCTGCAGCCCGAAGAACGCAACCTGGGCATGGTGTTCCAGTCGTACGCGCTGTGGCCGCACATGTCGGTGGCGGAAAACATCGCGCTGCCGCTGCAGTTGCGCAAGGTCGCCAAGGCCAAGCAATCGGACCTGATAGATTCCGTGCTCGAGCAGGTCGGCCTGCTCGAGCAGCGCGAGCGCTATCCGCATCAGTTGTCGGGCGGCCAGCAGCAGCGCGTGGCGCTGGCCCGCGCGCTGGTGTATTCGCCGTCCCTGCTGTTGCTGGACGAGCCCCTGTCGAACCTGGACGCGAAGCTGCGCGACAGCGCACGGCTATGGCTGAAGAAGCTGCAGAAAGAGGTCGGCGTCACCACTATCTACGTGACTCACGACCAGGCCGAAGCCTTGTCGCTGAGCGACCGCATTGCCGTCATGAGCACCGGCAACATGCTGCAGGTCGACACCCCCAAGCGCATCTACGAGCATCCGGTGTCCGAACGCGTGGCGGACTTCATCGGCCACTGCAACTTCTTTTCTGCGCGGGTCGTCGACAAGCGGCCGGACCAGAGCGTGCTGCAGGTGGGAGAGCACATGCGCTTCGGCGTCTCGTCCGACAAGGACATCCCGGCCGGCGAAGAAGTCCGTATCGGGATACGGGCCGAAAAGCTGGAAATCCACCCGCGCGACGGCAGCGGCCCGCAGGCCGGCGCCGTGACGAACCGGATCCCTGCCCGTCTCGATGAAATCGCCTATGTCGGCGACCATTACGAGTACCGGGTGGACGTGTATGGCCAGAAGATACTGGTAGAGAGCGCCCAGGAATTCCGTGCCGGCGAGGTCACTATCGTCATCCCCGAGAACGATGTCTACGTATTGAGGGCCGACAAGAATTCTCCGTGACATCCGGGCAAAACCCCTAAAAACGGCCCGGGCCCGCGGCCCCTTCAGGGGACGGCGGCCGGGTCGAATTGTTCATGGCTGCGGCGGGCAGGCGTGGGCGCAACAGGCCGAGGTCGACGTGTATGAAAAGTAATAGCGATGTGTCCGGCGCGCAAGAACAGGCGGGGCCTGGTCCCCTGGGCGGCGTCAGGGTGGTGGATCTTTCCAGGCTGGTGGCGGGCAATCAGTTGACGATGCTGCTTGCCGATTTCGGCGCCGAGGTCATCAAGATCGAGCAGCCCGGGCAGGGCGACCCCTTGCGCCATTGGCGCACGGGCGGCGAGCCCCTGCACTGGGAGGTATACGGGCGCAACAAGAAAAGCGTGGCGCTCGACCTCAAGAGCGCCGAAGGGCGCGAGTCGCTGCTGCGCCTGGTGGCCGGCGCCGACGTGCTGGTGGAAAGCTTCCGCCCCGGTACGCTCGAGAAATTGAATCTGGCGCCGGCCGAATTGCACAAGCACAACAGCCGGCTGCTGATCGTGCGGATCTCGGGCTGGGGGCAGACCGGCGAATTCGCCGGCAGGCCGGGGTTCGGAACGCTGGTGGAGGCCATGTCGGGGTTCGCGGCCATGAACGGGTTCGAAGACCGCGAACCGGTCCTGCCGCCCAATTCGCTGGCGGACATGGTGGCGGGCACTTATGGCGCGTTTGCCGTGGCCGCGGCGCTGCGCCAGTCCGAGGGCCGGGACGGCTCGGGCCAGGTCATGGATCTTTCGCTGTTCGAGCCGCTGTTCTCCATTCTGGGCCCCTTGGCCGCGGCGTACGAGGCCACCGGGGAAATCAAGCAGCGTGCCGGCAGCCGGTCCCAGACCGCCGCGCCGCGCAATGTGTACAAGACGAAAGACGGCAAGTGGCTGGCCCTGTCCTCGTCGACCCAGGCCATGACGGAGCGGCTGTTGCGCACGATAGGCCATCCGGACCTGATCGACGATCCGCGATTCGCCAGCAATTCCGTGCGCCTGCAGCATGCCGATGAGCTGGACGTGGTCTTGAACGGGTATTTCAGTGCCCGTACTGCCGACGAAATCCTCGATGTGATGGGCGCAGCCGGGGTGACGATGGCGCCGGTAATGGCCATAGACGAGCTCTTGCAAAGCGCGCTGTTCCGCAGCCGGGACGTGGTCGTGAAAGGGCCGGCCCGCAAGGACGGCACGTCCGTGCTGATGCACAACGTCGTGCCGCGCCTGTCGCGGACCCCGGGCACTCTCAGGACCCCTGCCCCCGAGCTCGGCGAGCATAATCGGCAATACCTGGATTGACGGGGTCGGGGGCGGCCCGGCAGGCGGCGGCCGGCTTGCGTATCCGGCATCCGGGTCGGGCAGACACTACATACATTGAAATCATGGAAAGGTGCGATATGGCAACAGAATTATCCTGGCGTTCGCTGCTTTATGTGCCGGTGACCGCAAAGCGCTTCGTGGAAAAAGCGCATACCCGCGGGGCCGATGCGATCCAGCTGGATCTCGAAGACAGCATTCCCGCGGCGCAGAAGGTGCCGGCGCGCGGCCTCCTGGCCGAATGCGTCGAATTCCTGAGAGACAAGGGCGTCGATATCGTCGTGCGCATCAATAATACGGAAGAGCTGGTGCGCGACGACCTCAGGGCCTGCGTGCTGCCGGGCGTCAAGGCCGTGGCCATCCCCAAGGTTGCGTCCGCGGCCTCGGTGCGGGAATACGACGCGCTGGTGCGCGCACAAGAGGCGCGCATGGGCCTGGCCGAAGGGTCTATCCGCTTCATCATCATGATAGAGACTGCCCTGGGGTTTTGCGACATGGACGAGATCGCGCGGGCGTGCCCGCGCATATGCGCGATGACCCTGGGGTCCGAGGATTTCGCCACCTCGATCGGCATCCAGCCGGAAGCCGACCTGTTGCGCGGGCCGAAGCTGCGCTGCGTCATCGCTGCCCGCGCGGCGGGCATCGTGCCGCTGGGCCTGGCGGGGTCGGTCGCCGGCTACCAGGACGAGGAAGCCTTCCGGGCGCTGGCCCGCGAGTCCCGACGGCTGGGTTTCGTCGGCGCGAGCGCCATACATCCCAAGCAAGTGCCGATCCTGAACGAAGCCTTCATGCCGGGCGCGGACGAAGTCGAGCAAGCCAGGGAAATCGTGCAGGCCTATGCGGAATCCGTGGCGCAGGGCGTGGGCGCCATCGAGGTCGGCGGGAAGATGGTCGACGAGCCTATCGTCGAGCGCGCGCGGGCGGTGCTGAGATTGCACGAGCGCCTGTCCGGCCGCGGGCATTGAGCCTGGAACTTGGAGCGAGCTTAGGGCGTTGCATCCAAGGGCTCCTAAGGTTCGATCAATCGGATTGTGTCAGTCCAGGCGCTCGATGGCCTGGC
Organism: Candidimonas humi; assembly: GCF_019166065.1. GTDB lineage: Bacteria > Pseudomonadota > Gammaproteobacteria > Burkholderiales > Burkholderiaceae_B > Candidimonas > Candidimonas humi. The sequence goes on along the minus strand of NZ_JAHTBN010000009.1, from coordinate 42,148 downwards.
CGGCGCATTGCCGCAGCAGTTCGGGCAGAGATCCCTGCGCCAGCCGCAAGCCCGGCTCCAGGTCGGCCAGCGGCGCCAGCACGAATGCCCGTTCATGCATGCGAGGGTGCGGCACGACGAGATCGGGTTCTTCAATACGCTCGTTGCCGTAGAGCAGCAGGTCCAGGTCGAGCGTGCGCGGGGCGTTGCGGTACGGACGGGTGCGTCCGTATTGCAGCTCGATGCGCTGCAGCTCGCGCAGCAGTTCCCGGGCGGGCAGGGCGGTGCGCAGCGCCGCCACGGCATTGACATAGTCGGGGCCGCCCGAGTCGACGGGCGCGCTGCGATAGAAGGGCGACAGGCGCAGGCCGTCTACTCCGGGAATACGCGCGATATCGGCCGCGGCGCGACGCAGCGTCGCTCCGGCGTCGCCCAGATTGGCTCCCAGGCCTACATAAGCCGGCGTCATGATAAGCGTGTCGTGATCAGCATCTGGTTGAGCTTGCCCTGGCCTCATACGTATCCGCAATCAAAAAAATAAAAATTCATGCGAGGGATTCTTATCTCTTTGAAAGTCGATGGGTATCAGGCCAGCGTGGGCTTTGGGGGCGGCTCGTCTTTATGCTGCCCCGGCCCTCAGCCGGCCGGGAGGCCGGTGCGCCCCGGTTTTCGGCTTCGGCCAGCTCTGCCGTCAGCCCTGGCCCTGCGGGTTCTCGCCGCCTTGCACCGTGCGGTCGCCTTCGCCCTGGCCGGCCGTCTTGCGCCGCGGGCGGCGGCGCTTGCGCGCGGGCCCGGCCGCGCTGCGCTGCTGCCGGCTCTGCTGCATATGGGATTCGATCATCTCGGCCCGCTGCCCATCGTCGGCGTCGGCCAGGTCCATCCACCACTGGGCCTGCACGCTGTCGACTTCGTGCGCTTCGGCCCGCAACTGCAAGAAGTCTACCGCCGCGCGGAAGCGCGGCTGGTCGAGCATGCGCCAGACGGCCTTGCCGCTGGCCCGCTCGAAGCGCGGCTGCATGAACCAGATCTCGCGCATGTCGGACTGATAGCGCCGCTGGATGGCGAGCTTGCGGGTCTGTTCTTCCATGACCGAGTCGGCCGCCTGGGTCAGCGCCTGCAGCGAATGTTCGCCCGCGGCCACGGTCTGCTGCCAGCGCTTGTCCACCAGCTTCCAGAGCAGTGCGGCGAACAGGAAGCTCGGGCTCACCGTCTTGGCCGCGCGTACCCGGGCGTCGGTGCGTTCCAGCGCCAGTTCGACGAATTGCTCGCCGCCGGATTCTTCGAAGATCAGGTCGATCAGGGGCAGCAGGCCCTGGTGCAGGCCGGCCGTGCGCAGCATGCGCAGGCAGTCCATCGCGTGGCCGCAGGTCAGCAGCTTGAGCATCTCGTCGAACAGGCGCGAGGCGGGCACGTTCTCGATCAGTCCCGCCAGCCGGCGTATGGGTTCTTTGGTGGCCGGATCGATGGTGGCGTTGAGCTTGGCGGCGAAGCGCACCGCGCGCAGCATGCGCACCGGGTCTTCCCGATAGCGCGTTTCGGGGTCGCCGATCATGCGCACGACGCGCTTGCGCAGGTCGCTGACGCCATTGTGGAAGTCTATGACTTCTTCCTTGATGGGGTCGTAATACAGGGCGTTGACGGTGAAATCGCGCCGCGCCGCATCTTCTTCGTGCGTACCGAAGGTATTGTCGCGCAGGATGCGGCCGTATTCGTCGGTTTCCTGGTCGGCGCTGGAAGGCGCGCGGAACGTGGAAGTCTCGATGATTTCCTGGCCGAACACGACGTGCACGAGCTGGAAGCGCCGGCCTATGATGCGCGCCCGGCGGAACAGCGGGCGGATCTGTTCGGGCGTGGCGTTGGTGGCCACGTCGAAATCCTTGGGCTGCAGGCCGACTATCAGGTCGCGCACCGCGCCGCCGACGATATAGGCGGCGTAGCCATGCTGGTGCAGCACTTCGCAGACTTTGATGGCGTGCCGCGAGACGTTGCGCCGGTCTATGCCGTGCTTGTCGCGCGCCAGGCGCAAGGGGCCTTTCGCGGGGGAGGCGAAGAGCCGGCTGACAAAGTTTTTTATTGTTTCTGCAAGCATGAGGGTGTGTCAGAGTGGTGTGGCCGGGCGCGGGGGCGCTTCGTCGGCGGAGCCGGCCAGCAATTCCCGCAGCAGGGGCAGCGTGATGGCGCGCTGCTTTTCCATGGAGTAGCGGTCCAGCGCGTCGAGCAACGCCGTCAGTTTACCCATGTCGCGCGCATAATGGGTCAATACCCAGTTCAGCACTTCGGCCGACAGCTGCAGCCCGCGCTCGGCTGCACGGCCGGCCAGGGCCGCGGCGCGCTCCGCGTCGGACAGCAGTTCCAGGCGGAAGCTCAGGTCCCAGCCCAGGCGTGTGCGCAGGTCTTCGCGCAGCGGCATGGCCATGGGAGCCCGGTCGCCGGCAACCAGCACCGCGAAGGCCTGTGCGGTTTGCGCGGCGGCGCGCCAGCGATTGTACAGCGCGAAGACCGCAGCCTGGCCCTCGGGGCCGAGGCTGCCGATATCGTCCACGGCCACCAGCCGCGGCGGCGCGGCATCGCCCGTGGCCAGTTCGGCCAGCGGCCCGGGGTCGCTCGCGGCGGTGGCGTACAGGCAGCCCGGGGCCTCGCCCAGGGCGCGCAGCAGATGCGTGCGGCCCGCGCCCGGCGGGCCCCAGAGATAGATCGCCCGGCCCGGCTGCAGTTCCCGCAGGGCCTGCAGCACGACGCCGTTGCCGCCGGGAACGAAATTTTCCAGCGTGGGCCGGGGCGGCGGCAGCAGGTCCAGTATGAGCTGGCGGCTCATCGGAGGCTGGCCGCCCGGCGGCGGCTGGGCCGGCATGTCGCAAACATCGTAAAATTGCTTCCTTCTGCCATTCGGCTATGTGGCTCCGCTTGCCGGTGGGCGGGCGGCCCGCCGGCTGCGTCGCGATTTCGCTCAACACGCAATTCTTGCACATCCCACGGCTTTTCTCATGACGAACAAAAAGACAGCTTCCCTGACATACCGCGACGCGGGGGTCGACATCGACGCGGGCGAGGCGCTGGTCGACCGCATCAAGCCGCTGGCCGCGCGCACCATGCGGGCCGGCGTAATGGCCGGAATCGGCGGCTTCGGGGCGCTGTTCGAGGTGCCGCGGCAGATGCGCGAGCCGGTGCTGGTATCGGGTACCGACGGCGTCGGCACCAAGCTGCGCCTGGCCTTCGACTGGCAGCGCCACGACACGGTGGGCATCGACCTGGTGGCCATGAGCGTCAACGACATACTGGTGCAGGGCGCCGAGCCGCTGTTCTTCCTGGATTACTTCGCCTGCGGCAAGCTGTCGGTCGACACTGCTGCGCGCGTGGTGGGCGGCATCGCCAAGGGCTGTGAACTAGCCGGCTGCGCCCTGATCGGCGGGGAAACTGCCGAAATGCCGGGCATGTACCCCGAAGGCGAGTATGACCTGGCGGGCTTCGCGGTGGGCGCGGTCGAGAAGTCCCGCATCATAGACGGCGCCTCGATCGCCGTGGGCGACGCGGTGCTGGGCCTGGCCTCCAGCGGGGCGCATTCCAACGGGTTTTCGTTGTTGCGCCGCATTCTCAAGCATGCCAACGCCAAGCCGACCCAGGACCTGGGCGGCAGGCCCATGCTGGACGTGGTCATGGAACCCACCCGCATCTACGTCAAGCCGGTGCTGCATGCCCTGGCCGAGCACGGTACCGACATCAAGGGCCTGGCGCACATCACCGGCGGCGGCCTGCTGGACAACGTGCCGCGCATCCTGGCCGACGGGCTGTGCGCCCGCCTGCATCGCGATGCCTGGCAGATGCCCGAGCTGTTTTCCTGGCTGCAGCGCAACGGCGGGGTGGCCGACGCCGAAATGCACCGCGTCTTCAATTGCGGCATAGGCATGGTGATCGTGGTGCCGGCCGAACGCGCCGACGCCATCGCCGCGACGCTGCGGGCCCAGGGCGAGCAGGTCAGCCGCCTGGGCGAAATCGTCGAACGCGAGCCGGGCGGGCCCCAGACCGTCGTGGTCTGATCCACCTCATGGCCGCCTCATTCGGGCTGTAATCCATTCGGCGGCCGCCGCCGCGCGGCCCGGCATACCGGGTGGCTGGCGGTCGACGACGCGCCGTTCGGGCGTCCGCGCTGCGGGCTGTTTGCTGGACCGCCCGCTGCCCTGGCACCCGCCGCCTCAGTTGGCGCGGACGTCGGCGGCCTTGGCGATCTTGCCCCAGCGCAGGGTTTCCGACTTCATGAAGGCCTCCGCGGCTGCAGGCGAAGCCTGGATATAGGGTTCTATGCCCAGCTTGCCCAGTTGGGCAATCACCTGCGGGTCTTTCGCCGCCTTGGCCAGCGCCGCATACAGCGTATCGACGACGCCGTCGGGGGTCTTGGCCGGCGCCATGACCGCGAACCAGTTGAAGGCCAGCAGCTTGGGCAGGCCGCCTTCCGCGGAGGTTGGCACCTTGGGCAGCACGGACGAGCGTTTTTCGTGCGTGACCGCCACGGGCCGCAGCTTGCCCGCCTGGACCTGGGAGTACAGCGCGGGCACATCGACAATGATGCCGTCCACGTGGCCGCCGACGGCGTCGGTGATCGCGGGAGCCGCGCCCTTGTAGGGCACGTGCACGATGTGGCCGCCCGATTCGAGCCTGAACAATTCGATGGCGAGATGGGGCAGGCCTCCCGCCCCCGATGACGCCAAGGTTACGTTCCGGGTCTTGGACAGCTTGACCAGTTCGGCCAGGGTCCGGGCGGGCACCTTGGGGTTGATCGCCAGCAATTCGGGGGTCTGCGCCACCGTGGTGACGGCGCGCAGATCGGTCAGCGGATCGTAGGGCAGGTTTTTATAGGTGTGCGGGCTGATTGCCAGCGGGCTTGCGCTGCCCAGGGTGACGGTATATCCGTCCGGCTTGGCGCGTACCGTATATTCCGTGCCTATGGTGGCATTGGCTCCCGCCTTGTTCTCGACGATCACCGGCACGCCGAGCGCCTCGGAAAACTTGGGCGCGATGATGCGCGCAACGATGTCGTTGGAACCTCCGGGCGGAAAGCCGACGACCAGCGTCACTGCCCGCGACGGGAACTTCGCCTGGGCCGCGGCCCCGGTGGCAAGCAGGACGAGGCCTATGGCCAGGGCCGTTTTCCTGGCCGCGCCTTGCAAGCGGGACGAGAGTCCGGCGCATGGGTACGTTTTGCTCGATTGCATAGTTGTCTCCTTGTTTTATGTTGCAAATGGCGCCCGTCCCGAGCCTGGCCGGCGAGCCGCGCGCGCCGCAAGGCGCGACGCGGGCATCTCGTGCCGGGCAAGGGGTCATGCCCCGCGCTTGCCGAGCTCCCTCTAGGCTGCGAGGCCTTCCTGCCCGGGCTGCAGCAGGGCCATCAGGTCGCGGACATTGCCGCAATGCTCTATATCGGCCACGCAATCTGCAATGGCGGTCGCCCGTTCCTGGCCCAGCACCGGAATGACGAGGCTGTCGAACTTGGCTCGCAGCTCCGCGTCGTTCATCGGGTTTTGTATGGAGCCCTTGGGGTAGTCGACTTGGGCGGTGTGGCGCGTGCCGTCTTCCATGATTGCCGTCATGCGGCAGGACACGCCGCGCGGCAATGTTTCGTCCACGGTGATTTCGACTGCGGCGGCCAGCCTGCGGAGCTCGGGCTGCGTGAGCCGCGCGTTGTCGTACTGGGCGAAGAGCGCCTGGCCGTCGCTGAGCGCCACCGCGACGGAATAGGGCAGGCTGACCTGGGCCTCGTGGTAGGTGAGCGGCTTGGCGTTCTGGTGGTAGTGTGCCCAGTCGGGATGCCTTTCCATGAGAATGCGGGAAATCTTCTTCAGGTCGGGCGCATGGCGCTTGCGTATTTCCAGGGCGCAGTCAATGGCGTTGTGGATGGGCCGCGCGCAGGAATAGGGCTTGAATTCGATATCGAACTGGTAGGCCTGGTCCAGCCCCTCGGTCAGGCGCTCGGGGAAATTTTCGTCGGTGAAAGCCGCCAGGAAGCCCCGTTCGCCTTCGAAAATAGTGGCCGCGCCGGTAAAGCCCAGTTGCGCGATCGTCGCCGCGGTGACGCCATTGCGAGAGGCCGGGCCCGGGTTGAAGCGCTTCTGCATGGATGGGCCGTACATCTCCATCAGCCCGCCTGCCTGCGCCCCGGCCAGGCCCAGCGCCGATACGGTTTCGTCCGCGGACAGGCCGAGCATCTTCGCCGCGGCGATCGTTGCCCCGAATGTGCCGCAGGTCGGGGTCGTATGGTAGCCGCGGTCGCGCAGCGACGAGTTGGCCGCCTTGCTCAGGCGTTCCATCATTTCGCAGCCGGCGGCCAGGGACACGAGCAGATCCTTGCCGCTGGCCGAGCGCTGCTCGGCGGTTGCCAGCGCCGCCGAATAGACGGGGGGGCTGAAGTGGAAAAGCGCCAGTACGTCGATGTCGTCGAGCTCGACGCTGTGCGAGGAAATGGCATTGGCGAAGGCGGCCATTTCGGCGGGCGCGCGGCTCGATCCGCCGATCAGCGCGGCCTCGGGCCTGCCGCCCGTGCTCAGCGCATACGCCCCGGCCACGCGGCCCGGGCCGGTCTGGCTGCCCGAAACGGCTACCCCCAGGTAATCGAGCAGCAGGCGCTTGAGCGCCTTGCGAGAGGCATTGCCCAGGCTGTCGTAGTCGAGGGCCTGGAAGTGGGCGGCCAGTTGTTCGGCGATGGTGGCGGAGGGCGCTAGGGATAGATTCACTATGGTCTCTTCTTGCGGGTCGTATGAATGTCGAGGGCTTGTATGCTGCGGATTTGCGTGGCTCAGGGCCGGGCCGCGGCCAGGATATCCAGCAAGGGCCGGATGTCGTCGAGCCGATCCAGCGTGCGCGAGAGCTCGATGACTTTCTCGACGTCAGGTGCGCTCAGGCAGGAGCGCGCCACGTGGCGGAACTTGTGCTCGATGTCGGGCTGCTGCAAGGGGTTTTCGGGGCTGCCGCGCCGATGCAGGATCTCCGCCTCGAACCGTTCCCCCTTGCGGGTGGTGACGGCGACGCGGGCGGCGTGGCGAAAAGCCGGCCCCATCGCGTCTATGTCCGCATCGACACGGGCATCGATGCGTGAAATGAAGTCGAGTATTTTGGGATCGCCGAGACGTTCCTCGCGGTACTGGTCCACGAAAGCCATGCCGTCGAAGGCAATGACGGCCAGGCCGTAATACAGGTTCATTTGCGCCGCCGTCACGCCCTGGGCCTTGTAGGGCCATGCGCAGTGCACGTGCGTCATATGGCTGACGCCGACATCCAGCGCGGCGATGTCGTCCGCGGCCAGTTCGTGATCGAGCATGATCTGCCTCAGGGCATCCAGGGCCGCGTGTATGCTGGTGACGCTGGCATGCGGCTTGTAGCCGACCGTTCCCGTTTCCCATACCTGCCCCAGGCCGTCGGTCAGGCGGCGCGCGTTGGGTTCGCCGGAGTACGAGCTGAGATAGCCGCCGTAGGGGGCTTCGAGCACGTCCACGATGCCGGTGAAGTCGGCCCCGGCCAGTTGCGCGGCGTAAACGCCGCTTTGCGCCGCGCGGCCCGAATGGAAGCGCTTGACCATGGCGCCTTCTTGCGCCGCCATGAGGCCGCCGGCCTGCGAGCCGACGATGCCCAGCGCATGCTGCATGCGCTGCGCGTCGAGACCCAGCATCCGTCCCGCGGTGGCCGCCGCCACGAACACGCCGCTCGTGCCCTGGGGATGGAAGCCCCTGAAGAACAGGCTCATGGTGGCGGCATTGCCCACGCGCGTGCCTATCTCGTAGCCGGCGGCCATGGCGGTGATCAGGTCTCGCCCGCTACGCCTGCCCGTCGTCTCCGCCAGGGCGACCGCTACCGGCAAGGCGATCGAGCCGGGATGCAGGATAGATTCTTTGTGGATGTCGTCGAGCTCGAAGGCATGGCCCGCCGTGGCGTTCACGAGCACGGCGCCGGCCGCCGAAGTCTTGCGCCCGCTGCCGAATAGCGAGGCGGCCGGGCGGCTGCCTTCGGCCTCGACCATGGCTTGTACCTTCTGTGTCCAGGGCAATGTGGCGCCGAACAGGCAGCAGCCTATGCTGTCCAGCGCGCTGGTCTTGATCCTGTCGACCACTTGCGCGGGTATGCGCTCGAATTCCAGGCCTGCCGCGAACGCCGCCAGGTCGCGCGTGGCGCCTTCAAGAAGAGGTGGAGTTGATTGGCTCATGCATGACTTCCCATGTGTGTGCTTGTTCGAGTTCGTGCCGGAAGTTCCGGCGGCGGCTGGCCGGCTGGCGCTACGTCCCGCGCAATGGAGGCGGCAGCACCGGGCGCCTACTGCGCGGGGGCCTGGTCCAGCCGTACGGCGATGCCTTCCAGGGCTGCCGATGCCTGGGGGTAGCGCTGCATGACCAGGGGGTCATGGCCCGGCACGATGTGCCGCGGCGATTGCGCCAGCGCCTGCAGCTTTTCATAGCCGTCGATGGCCTCGCCTACGTTGAACACCGTCGTGAAGACGCGCTTGCCTTCGAAATGCTCGTAGAAGTGGCTGGCGTCCGAAGCCAATACGACCCAGCCGCGCTGCGTGTGGACGCGCACGCATTGCAGGCCGTGGGTATGGCCGCCTATCCTGTGCAGACTGACTCCGGGCGCGAGCCGGGCGTCGCCTCGGTAAAAGTTGACCCGGTCTTTGAACACCATGCGCACCATGCCTACGACTTCCTCGACCTCATAGCCGTGGTTGAACTGGCGGTGGCGCATGTGGCGGCCGGTGGCATAGGCCATCTCGTCGTCCTGCAGGTGGAACTGCGCGGCGCCGAAGGCGTCGAAGGTGCCGATGTGGTCGTAATGCATATGGGTGACGATCACGTCCTTGACTTCGGCTGCATCCACGCCCAGCAGCGCCAGGCCTTGCGCGGGGGTGCGCAGCAATTGGCGCCCGCGCTTGCTGGCCGCCTCGGGGCCGAATCCGGTATCGACGACAAAAGTCCTGTCCTCGTTGCGGATGAGCCATACGTAATAGTCCATGGACATAGGGGCATCGTGCGGATCGCCGCCTATGAAGTAATTCCGGCGGGAGCTCTCGCGCGTCGCGTAGCGGATCGCGTAGACCTCGTATTCGGGCAGCGCTTCGTCCATCCTTGTCGTGTCCTCGTGCTGGATAGAGCCTGTTCTTGCGCGCGGAGGCATAGAGCAGGATCGAGTTCTTGTCAGATAGCTTGTGGGAAGTCTAATATCAGTGCTTTCACTGATCAATTAGCTAATATTCAGAATATTGGTGAATCAAAGTCACTAGTCAAGCATGGCACGCAGAGCGATGCCGGCGATCGCCATGTATCGGCGGCACATTCCGGGGCGGGCGACGGACGGAGACAGTTCCCATGGAAAACCTGAACTCGCTGCGCGTGTTCGTGCGCGTGGCGGAGGCGCGCAGCTTTGCCAAGGCGGCCAAGCGCCTCGGCCTGACCGGGTCGGCGGTCAGCAAATCGGTCACGCGCCTGGAAAAAGAGCTGGGCGTGCGCCTATTGCAGCGCACGACGCGCTCGGTCGGGCTGACCGACGACGGCCAGAGTTTTTTCGAGCACTGCCAGCAAATCCTGATGGATATCGAGCATGCCGAGAACATGCTCAGCAAGATTTCTTCCGCGGCATACGGCCGCTTGCGGCTGCACATGCCGGTGGCCTTCGGCCGGCGCGTGATCATTCCCGCCATTCCGGCGTTCCTGAACAAGCATCCGAACCTCGTGCTGAACGTGGAGCTGAGCGACCGGACTATCGACATGGCCTACGAAGGCGTCGACGCGGCGGTTCATATCGGCGAGCCGGCCGATGCCCGCCTCATCGCGCGCAAGCTGTGCAATCTGCGCTTTGTCGCTTGCGCCTCGCCCGAATACCTGGCCCGGCACGGCGAGCCGCGCACGCCCGACGACCTCGACCATCACCACTGCCTGGCCTACGTGATCCTGCATTCGGGGCGGTATCGCGAATGGCTGTTCCAGAAAGACGGGAAGATATTCGGCAAGACGGTATCGGGCCGGCTGAACGTCAATAACACCGAGACCTTGCTGGAAGCCGCCATCGCCGGCCTGGGAATCGCGATGATCAGCAACTTCACGGCAGCCGAGGCGATCCGGTCCGGCAAGCTGCGCCGCATACTGACCGACTATGCCGCCATCGGGCCGCAGGTATCGGTGATATACCTGCCCAACCGCAACCTTTCGCCCAAGGTCCGCGCGTTCGTCGAGTTCCTGCAGGAACTGCTGCCGCCCAATCCCGATTGGGACAAGATCACGCTGTCCTAGTGCGGAAGATTTCGCAAGCGTGTCGATATTTGCGGCCGCATCCCTGTCCCCGCACCTTAGGGGCGCAGGGGTGGCACCGCGCCCAGTATCCTGTCCATGGCCGCCGCTACGCGGTCCGGCGCGTCGGGTGCCAGACAGTCGATGACGTGCCGTTCGGGCTGGGCGCGCAGCCAGGTGAGCTGGCGCTTGGCCAGTTGGCGCGTGGCGGCGATGGCGCGTTGGACCGCCGACTCCAGGTCCGTTGCACCGTCCAGGTAGTCCCAGATCTGCCGGTAGCCCACGCAGCGTATCGAGGGCAGCCCAGGGTGCAGGTCGCCGCGTTGATATAGCGCGCGCACTTCCTCGACCAGGCCGGCGTCGAGCATCTGCCGGTAGCGTGCGGCGATGCGGGCATGCAGAGCCAGGCGATCCGAGGGTTCCAGGCTGATCGTGAAGTATTGATAGGGGCCGTCGGGTTCGCGGGCGGCATCTTCCGCGAGCAGGGCCGACATGGGGCGGCCGGTGATGCGGTAGATCTCGATGGCGCGCTGCAGGCGCTGGCTGTCGTTGGGGGCCAGGCGTTGCGCCGTGTCCGGATCGAAGGCCGCCAGGCGCCGGTGCAGCTCGGGCCAGCCGTGCTGCCGGGCCTCGGCGTCGATGGCCGCGCGCACGGCGGGGTCGGCCTGCGGCAGGTCGCTCAGGCCGTCCCTCAGCGCCTTGTAGTACAGCATGGTGCCGCCGCACAGCAGGGGGATGCGGCCGCGGGCGTGGATTTCCGCGATCAGGCGTAGCGCATCGTCGCGAAACTCGGCCGCGGAATAGCTTGCGGCGGGGTCGCGGATGTCGAGCAGATGTTGCGGCACTTGCCGCCGTTCGGCGGGGGTGGGCTTGGCCGTGCCGATGTCCATGCCGCGGTAGATGACGGCCGAATCCACGTTCACGATTTCGATCGGCCAGCGCTGCGCCACGGCCAGCGTGGCGGCGCTCTTGCCGGCGGCGGTGGGGCCGGCAAGGCAGACTATCGGCGTCTTCATTGGCCGCGCATGAACAGCCGGTCCAGTTCCGCCAGCGGCCACTGGATCCAGGTCGGGCGTCCATGGTTGCATTGGTCGGCGCGTTCCGTCTGTTCCATGCGGCGCAGCAGCGCGTTCATTTCTTCCAGGGTCAGGCGTCGGTTGGCGCGCACCGAGCCATGGCAGGCCATGGTCGACAGCAGTTCGTTGCGCTGCTCGGTCAGGCGCGGCGAGCTGCCCACATTGCCGAGATCGCGCAGCACCTCGCGGGCAAGGGATTCGATGTCGCCCTGGGCGAGCAGGGCGGGCACGGTGCGCACCGCCAGCGCGGCCGGGCCGGCGGGGCGGATGGTCAGGCCGAGCTCGTCCAGCATGGCTTCGTGTTCTTCCGCCAGGCCGATTTCTTTTTCCGTGGCGCTGAACACCACCGGCACCAGCAATTCCTGGCGCGGCAGGCTGCTCGCGTCCATCGCCAGCTTGAGCTTTTCATAGACGACGCGCTCGTGGGCCGCGTGCATGTCCACTAGCACCAGCCCCTGCCGGTTCTGGGCCAATATATAGATGCCGTGCAGTTGGCCCAGCGCCATCCCTAGCGGGAATTCATCCGCGCCGGCTGCATCCGTATCGGCCGCGGCTCCGCTCGCGGGAACGGCCGGCTCGGGCAAGGGGCGATACAGCGTCTGCCAGCCGGCCGCCCCGTCCGGCGCGGAATCGCGCAGGCTCAGCGCGGCCTGGCGCATGGCTGGCCCCGGGTAGGCCTGCCCGCGGGACGGGGGCGCGGCATAGGGGCGTGCGGAATAAGGAGACGCGGGGTCGGCCGGCCCTGTGCGTCCTGCTTCGGGGGCTGCCGATGCAGGCGGGTATCCGGAGGCCGGGTGCGAGACAGCGCCGCCGGCGCCCTGCCATGACGGACTGGGCAGATGCGCGGAGTCTTGCGCGGCGCCGCCGGAAGCCGCCGCGCCATGGGGAAGAACTTGCGGCGAAACCGGCTGTGCGGCGCCCGGCGCTTGCGTTTCGCCGCCTGTCAGCGCCAGCGCGTCGCCCAGCGCCCGCGCCACGAAGCCGTGCACGGCCCCGCTGTCGCGAAAACGCACCTCGTGCTTGGCGGGGTGCACGTTGACGTCCACCATGGCCGGGTCGATGTCCAGGAACAGCACGTAGGCCGGCTGCCGGTCGCCGTGCAGCACGTCGCTGTAGGCCTGGCGCACCGCGTGCGAGACAGTGCGGTCTTTCACATAGCGGCCGTTGACGTACAGATATTGCTGGTCGGCGCGCGCGCGGGCATAGGTGGGCCGGGTGATGAGGCCGCGCAGCGCGATCAGGCCATGCTCGGCCCGCACGTCCAGCCCCTGCGCGCAGAATTCGTCGCCGAGCACATCGCGTATGCGCTGCTGCATGCCCGCGGCGCGCCATTGGCGCTGCGGCTTGTCGTTGTGGAACAGGCGCATCGCGATGTGGGGATGCGCCAGCGCAATGCGCCCGAGAATTTCCACGCAGTGGCCGTACTCGGTCGCTTCGGTGCGCAGGAACTTGCGCCGCGCCGGCACGGCGTCGAACAGCAGGCGCACGTCCACCGTGGTGCCCAGCGGCCCCGAGGCGGGTTCGGGTGCCTGTGCGCCGCGCCCGATCTGCCAGGCGTGCTCGGCCTGCGCCGTGCGCGAGGTGATCGTCAATTGCGCGACCGATGCGATCGAAGCCAGCGCCTCGCCGCGAAAACCCATGGAGGCCACCGATTCCAGGTCCTGCAGGCTGGCGATCTTGCTGGTGGCGTGGCGCGTCAGGGCCAGCACGAGCTCGTCGGGCGGAATGCCGGCGCCGTCGTCGCTGACGGCCACCCTGCGTATGCCGCCGCCCTCGAGCCGCACATCGATGGCGCGCGCGCCCGCGTCGACGGCATTTTCCAGGATTTCCTTCAGCACCGAGGCGGGCCGTTCTATCACCTCGCCCGCGGCAATCTGGCTGACCAGCAGATCGGGCAGGGTGGCGATGGGGCGGCGATCGGGCATGGGAATTCCTCTGGAAACTGGGCGCGCAGGCGTGGCGGGCGGCGACGTAGAGGCCTGGGCCCTTGCTGCGGCCTCGGCCCACGATTGCGGATGGGCAGGGGCGCCTGCAGCCGCCGCAATCGCCTCTTTCGATTTTAGCCTCGGTCGCCGCGCTTGGCCCGCTCGAGGAGCCAGAGTACGCTATATTGCTATATTTTCCGCCGCCGGTAGCTCTCCATGCCCGATATCCTCAGCATGATCCTGCACATAGACCAGTTCCTCGGGGCCTGGGTCTCGCAGTACGGGGCATGGATCTACCTGGTGCTGTTCCTGATCATTTTCAGCGAGACCGGCCTGGTGGTGCTGCCTTTCCTGCCGGGCGATTCCCTGCTGTTCATCGCCGGCGCGTTCGGCGCTTCGGGGCTCATGGACACCGGCCTGCTGACGGGCTTGCTGATCGTGGCTGCAGTGACGGGCAATACCGTCAACTATGCCGTCGGCCGCTACATAGGCCCGCGCGTTTTTTCCAGCAATTTTCGCTTCCTGGACCACCACGCCCTGATAAAGACGCACGAATTCTACGAGCGGCATGGCGGCAAGACTATCGTGCTCTCCCGCTTCCTGCCGCTGGTGCGCACCTTCGCGCCGTTCGTGGCCGGCGTGGGCAGCATGAATTTCCTGCGCTTCCAGCTGTTCAACATCACGGGGGCGGTGCTGTGGGTGGGGGGGCTGATCCTGCTCGGGCACTTCTTCGGCAACGTGCCCATCATCAAAGAACACCTCAACACCATTGTGCTGATAGGCGTATGCGCGGCCGTCGTGCCGGTGGCGCTGGGCGGCCTCTGGAAGCTTTTCAGGCGCAAGAAAGCGCGCGCCTAGGCCTGCGGGCCTCTTCCTTTGTATGGCGAGTCTATGCCCCCGGGGGGGCGTTTCGTTCGCGGCAAGTGAACAGGGGGCGGAGGCCGCCCGCCTGTGGGTTCATTGTGCCGGAGCCCGATGACGCCGGTGGGCGCCGCCGCGGCGAGGCCGGGTGGCCTCGACCGAGCCCCGGTCAGGCGCGACGGTTCAGCGGCGGATTCGAGGCGAAGTAGCCGTTGATGCCGCCCAGGATGGCGTGAGCCACCTTGTCCTGGTAGGCGGGGCTGCGCAGCCGCCGTTCTTCTTCCGGATTGCTGATGAAGGCCGTCTCGACCAGGATGGACGGGATGTCCGGCGCCTTGAGCACCGCGAAGCCGGCGCGTTCGACGCGGCTGCTGTGCAGGCGGTTGAACTTGCCGATCTGGTCCAGCACATTGGCGCCCAGCTTCATGGCGTCGTGGATCTGGGCGCTGGTGGACAGGTCCAGCAGCACTTGCGCGACCTGCTTGTTGTGCGAACCGAGATCCACCCCGCCGATCAGGTCGGCGTCGTTTTCGCGCTTGGCCATCCAGCGCGCAGCGGCGCTGGTGGCGCCGTGCTCGGACAGGGCGAACACCGATGAGCCCCGGGCGCTGGGCTTGATCCAGGCGTCGGCGTGTATGGACACGAACAGGTCCGCCTTGACCCGGCGCGACTTCTGCACGCGCACATGCAGCGGCACGAAGAAATCGTTGTCGCGCGTCAAGTAGGCGCGCATATTGGGTTGCGCGTCGATGAGCTTCTTCAGGCGCCGCGCGATGAGCAGCACAATGTCTTTTTCGTGCGTGCCGGCGCGGCCCGTTGCACCCGGATCTTCGCCGCCATGTCCGGGGTCCAGCGCGATCAGCAGCGGCCGGTCGGCGCTGGCGGTGCGCGGAGGCTGCGGCTGCGCGGGTTGCGTGCGTGCGCTGCGCGGCAGTTCCTGGCCTTGCACCGAGGGTATGGGGGCCTGGTCGGGCGAGTTGCGCGCCAGGTTTTCCAGCACCTCGGCCAGCGGATCTTTGTCGCTGCCGCTGCCGTTGTCCATGATGGCCATCAGCGGGTCCTGGGCCACCTTCGGATACAAGTCCAGCACCAGCCGGTACTTGTAGCCGCCCACCGGCTTCAAGGTGAAGACCTGCGGCGCGACGGCCTGTTTCAGGTCGAACACCAGGCGGATCACGTCCGGCCGGTTTTGCGCCACGCGCACCGATGCGATGTAGGGGTCATTGGGGCGCACCTTGGACACCAGGTCGTTGATGGCGCTGTTCATGGTCAGCCCGTCGATGTCGACCACCAGCCGGTTGGGGTGTTCCAGCGTGAAGTGCTCGGCCTTGAGCTCGGTGTCCATTTCCAGCGTGACCCGGGTGTATTCGTCGGCGGGCCAGGTGCGCACCGCCAGGATGGTGCCGGCCATGGCCAGGCGCGGGATGACGGGCAGGACGAGCAGTGTGGCGGCGGTGGCCACGAGGCGGCGCCGGGATTGTCCCTGGCGAGAGATTCCTACAGGGAGGGGGCAAGTGTTATCAGCCATGATAGTCCTCTGGTGCTGTGCGCGGCTAAGCGGGCGTTGCGGCCGATGTCTGCGTACTCGAGGCTGATTTCGAGGTCGGGGGGAGGTAAGGAGTTACCTGCTTGCTCTGGCCATTCGATCAAAACCACAGCTTCTTTCTGCAAAATCTCTCTGAATCCGGCATCTAGCCATTCACGTGGATCTCTAAATCTATAGAAATCAAGGTGATAGAAGTATAAGTTAGAAAGTTTATAGCTTTCAAGTAGCGCGTAGCTCGGACTCTTGATTCTTCCCTGTATTCCTGCCGCCCTCAGGAAGGCGCGCGCGAAGCTGGTCTTGCCGGTGCCGAGATCGCCGCGCAGGTGTATGCGCCCCCCGGGCGCGGCGGATTCCAGGCGCGGATCGGTGCCGCAGAGCATCGGGGCGAGCTGGGATGCCAGCGCGATCGTGTCGCTTTCATCGTTCAATTTTAGGGAAATCGACTTCAGTTCGTGATCATCTGCCATGATGTTCGCCTGGTTTCGTCAATGTGGCCCGATCATGATCCAGAACGGGATCGTGATCGCCGACAGCAAGGTGCCCAGGGACATGATCAGGGCCACGAGGCGGCCGTTGCCGCCCATGCGGGCCGCCAGGACATGGGCCGAGGAGGCCGTGGGCAAGGAGCCAAATAGCAACAGTGCCTGCCGCTCGACCAGCGTCAGATGCAGGGCCCAGCCTATGAAAATCGCCGCGATGGGGGTGACGAGCAGGCGCACGGCGATCATCCAGCTCGCCAGCTTCAACTGGCCCCGGCCGCCGGACAGCGACAGCGTGGCGCCGACGCACATCAGGCCGATCGCAATGGCGCAGGCGCCGAGCCTGCCCAGCGTTACCGCCAGGGGCTTGGGCACGGGGATGCCCAGCAGATTGACCAGCAGGCCCAGGACGGTGGCGATGATGAACGGATTGCGCAGGATTTCGCGCAGCGCCTTGCCGCCATTGGTGCGCGCCAGCGCGTGCACCGCCGCCATATTGCTGATGGGCACCGCTATCCCCGCCAGCACTGCCATGGTCGTCTGGCCCGCCGCTCCGGCGACCGAGCCCGCCAGCGACAGTCCTATATAAGTATTGAAGCGGAATGCGCACTGTGCCACCGAAGCGTGCGAAGCCGGGTCGGGGCGCAGCACCGGCACGGCCAGCCAGGCCATGGCGATGCCGAATGCCATGACCGCCAGCGAAGCCTCGGCCAGCGTGGAGGCGCTGCCCAGGCTCAAGGGAGTCTGGGTGATCGAATGGAACAGCAAGGCGGGGAACAGCACGAAATACACCAGTTGTTCGGCGCCGTGAAAGAATTCCGCGGAAAATTTGAGTTTGTGGAACAGCAGCCAGCCCAGGCCTATCAGCAGAAAATCGGGCAATACAAGCGGAATGACGGACATGAAACCGTGCGTCCGCAAGCGATGCAGACGGTCTTAGGGTAATTGCTGCGTAGCCGCAGAAGGAAATAATGGTTATTCTCGCGCCTTTGTGGCCGCGGGCGCTGCGTTCGAGGCGCGCGAGCGTCCGGTGATTATATATGCCTAGAGGAGAAGAACTGATGGCTGCCAAATCCCTGAAGAAGCTTGGTGCGTTGACCCTGATCGCCGGGTCCCTTTCCGTGCTGGCCCTGCCCACGCAGGCCGCCGGCTACCCCGATCATTCCATTCGGGTCATCGTGCCCTTTGCCCCGGGCGGCTCCACCGACATCGTTGCGCGTATCGTCACGCAGCGCATGAGCCAGATCCTGGGCCAGCCCATGGTCATCGAGAACAAGGGCGGTGCGGGCGGCGCCATCGGCGCGGCCGAGGCTGCGCACGCCAAGCCCGATGGCTACACCTTGTCGATCGCCACGGTCTCGACCCTGGCCGTGAACCCGGCTTGCCGTCCCAAAGATCTCAGCTACAAGCCGCTGACCGACTTCATGCCGGTCACCAACTTTGCCAACGTTCCCAACGTCATCGAGGTCAATCCCAAGTTCCCGGCCAAGAACTTCAAGGAATTCGTCGAGGTGCTCAAGAAGAACCCGGGCAAGTATTCGTTCGGCAGCTCGGGCACTTGCGGCGTGCTGCACTTGTTCGGCGAGGCCTTCAAGCTGGCCACCGGCACGCAGATCGTGCACGTGCCCTACAAGGGTTCGGGTCCGGCCGTGACCGACGCCGTCGGCGGCCAGATCGAGATCATGTTCGACAACATGCCGTCGTCCATGCCCCAGATCCAGGCCGGGCGCCTGCGCGCCATGGCCATCGCATGGCCGAAACGCCTGAGCGAGCTCAAGAACGTCCCCACGCTGGCCGAAGAAGGCTATCCCCAGTTGAACCAGCCCGCCTGGTACGGCCTGCTGGCGGTCAAGGGCACTTCGCCGGAAATCATCAACAAGCTGCATGAAGCTGCCGTGCAAGCGCTGAAAGATCCCAAGATCATCGAGGCCTTGCAAAAGCAGGGCGCCGAGCCCTCGGGCAATACGCCGGCCGAATTCGGCAAGGAAATCAAAGAGCAATACGACTGGGCGCACGATGTCGTGGCCAAGGGTCATATCGAAATGAAATAAGCGGCATGGCCGCCGGCGCGGGTTCACCCGTGCCGGCCGCGCGGCGGCAGTTCCGCCCGCGGCTTCGAGCCCGGCAGCGCAGTTCGCGCCCGCCGGGTTTTTTCTTTGCGCCGGTGTGACAAGGCCATGCGTGCGGCGAGGTTTGCCGCGAGGCTTGCGTGGTGTTGCGGATGGTTTGCTGCCGGTTTGGCGTGGGCGTGCTGCGGGGTCCGATGCCGGCTGTAGACCCGCCGGGCCTGCGCCCGCCGCGCCCCGGAAAGCGCGGCACTTCTTGCTATACTTCGTCCCGAATACGTCTCCATAGTTAAATGGATATAACTTTCCCCTCCTGAACAATTGGGCACCCGGCGCCGAAAGGTCCGGCGTGAATGCGCTTAACGTCGGTGAACCCCCTGTGCAAACGAGGCAATACCGAGCGAAGCCTGCCGCCGGCAGGAACGTGTAGAGACTCGACAGGCGCAACCTGCAGCCCGCCGCGCGCGGCGGGCATGGTTAAGATAGAGTCCAGACCACAAACCGCAAGGGCGATGAAAATCGTAGTGGCATGAAGGGAAGATTGCAGGTTCGATTCCTGCTGGAGACGCCAGTTACATGTTCATAAGCGTTCATCAGCGTACAAATAATTCCAATTAATCAAATAGATACGCTTTTTTCCTGTTCCAGAGCATCCACAGACTGTGCACCAGTGTTGCACGCTTGCCGTACCATCGGTCGTACCACTAGACTTTAGCCATGTTCAATTTTGGTTCGGTGGTACGACATGGCAGAGGCAAACCTAACGGACAAGCAGGTCAAGGCAGCGCGGCCTGGGCAGGTTCTGGGGGACGGCGGCGGGCTTTG
Organism: Candidimonas humi; assembly: GCF_019166065.1. GTDB lineage: Bacteria > Pseudomonadota > Gammaproteobacteria > Burkholderiales > Burkholderiaceae_B > Candidimonas > Candidimonas humi. The sequence continues at coordinate 23,135 of NZ_JAHTBN010000009.1, read as the reverse complement.
GCTCCATGTGGCGAAGTCGGGGAACGGGAGAAGCTGGATATACAGGTACACCGATCCAATCAGCGGGCGAGTGCGGAAGATGCCGTTCTGGTGGACTACCAGGACTATCACTAGGAGAAAATTATGCGTATGCACAATCCAGCACATCCAGGTCTGGCACTGCGCGAATTCCTGGGCGAGCTGACCGTCACAGAAGCGGCGGAACGCCTGGGCGTCACCCGTACTGCCCTGTCTCGCATCCTCAATGGATCAGCCGGCATCTCGGCAGACATGGCTCTGCGTCTTCGTGACGCGCTAGGAACCAGCGCCGAAATGTGGGTCAACATGCAGGCCCAGTACGATCTATGGCAGGCTGAGCAAAAGCCTCGGCCCGTCGTCGCATCCTTTCGGGAGCCGGTTCATGTGTGAGTCATGAAAAAGGGCGGCCTGTCAAAGCCGCCCTTAGTGCCGTTTACGACCCATGCCTTGCCTCGGCTAGCCTTGCCTCGCCGTAGCTCGCCAGGCCCCGCCACAGCCCGTCATACCAGGCCAAGCCTTGCCTCATGAATCGGGCGGCTTGGCAGAGTCGCCGCCGGCTCGCACCGGCGGGCGCCTGCCGCTTACTTCACCTTGAAGATCTTCGGTGCGACAGTATCGAAGGTGTGCTGGATGCCTTCGGCCTCTTTCTGCATCGCAGCGCCGTGGACATCCGAAATGCTCATGCCGTGGTCGTGCGTGAACCGCTTGTAGGCATCGCTGTTCACGGCCTTGGACACCAGTTCTTCCATCTTGGCCAGCCGATCCTGCGGCACGCCCGCCGGGGCCACCAGGTAGGTCACTTGCTCCATGTCGCCGTACGGGAACACGTTGACATGGTGCTCCTCGAAGGTCGGCACGTCGGGCAGGGCGTCGATGCGCTGGTGCGCGAATACACCGATCGGCTTCACCAGCCCCGACTTGATCTGTCCTATGCTTTCCGAGGGCTTGACCACGCCCGCGTCGATCTGTCCGCCCGCCACGTCCATCAGCACCTTGGAGCCGCCGGTGTAGGGCACGTCGGTGTAGTCGACGTTGGCTGCTTTGGCCAGGCTGGATGCGAAGATCTGGTTGACGTTATTGGCTCCCGGAATGCCGATGGACACGCCGGCCGGCTTGGTCTTCATCAGTTTGACGAAATCCTCGACGCTATTGGCCGGACTGGATTTCGGCACTACCAGCATCAGCGGATCGACGCCGACCTTGTTCAGCGCGACGAAGTCGGCCTGTGTCAGTTGGGTCGTCTTCAGGGCGATGGCGCCCATCAGCGAGGGCGTCGCCAGGCCCAGGGTGTATCCGTCGGGCTTGGAATGCGCGACGCGGCCCAGGCCGATCAGGCTGGAGGCGCCCGCTACGTTCTCGACGACGACGGTGAGGCCGTCTTTCCCCAGCAGTTCGGCGAGCTTGCGTCCGGTCACGTCGATGGCGCCGCCGGCGTTCCAGGGCACGATCAGCGTGATCGGATGATCGGGATACGTCTCGGCGGCCGATGCGTTGGCCGCCATGAGCGTGGATGCGGCCATGCCTAGGGCGGCTGCGATTCGATGCAGGGTTTTCATGCTTGCTCCTGTGCGTTATTGAGTTTGTGGAATAGGGATGTGGGATCTGTGGCGTTGCGGCGGGCTTTGTCAGGCGCCCGCGATGATGGCCGAGGGCTCGTAGGCGGTCGTCGTCAGGCCTTGCGAGGCGCAGAATTGCAGCAGCAATGCGGCGCCGGTGCGGCTCCAGGGCGCCGGATCGCTGCCGTCCGCCAGGCGGCGCGCGCGTTCGAACAGCGCAGCCAATTCCGCGGCCAGCCAGTCGTGCCGTTGCAGCAGTTCCGACTTCACCGCCAGCAGATGATTGATGGGCTGGGCCTGGTGGCGAGCGAACCAACTGCGCATGACTTGTTCGGCATCCGCAATTACGGTGCGGATATTGGGGTGCGAGCCCAGGTGCAGCGTGATGGCCGCATCGGCCACGCCGTCGGCCAGGGCGTCGTAGAGCTGCATGTCTTGCGCCAGCGGCTGTTCGTTGGGCTGCGGGCCGAGCTGCGCCACATGCGAGTCTTCCTGGGTGAGCCAGGTCACTTCGCCGGGCTTGACGCCGTATTCGGTTTCGAGCAGGCCGCGGATCCACACCGCGGTGGTCTGGCTGTATGCGCGCGCGGCGATGCGCCGGCCGCGCAGGTCGGCAGGCTGGCGTATCGGCGCATCGCGCAGGCAGACCAGGTTGGGCAGGGGATATTCGCGCAGCAGTATGGCCGGCACGCCCGTTATCGGGATGTCGTAGCGGCGCGCGACCGCGAGCGTGGCCAGCGCCATTTCGCAGGCGTCGAACTCCAGGTCGCGCGCCATGCGGCGAAACGCGCGGGTGACCGGCTTGACGCTGACGAATTCGAAGTCGATCCGCTCCGAGGCGACCGTGCCGTCGAACAATGCTTCGGTATAGGGTGTGCGGTCAATGGCGATTTTCAGGGTAAGTGCGTTCATGTTTCGATGTTGCGATATGAAATCCCCGGCGCGTGTCCGGGGTTGTCGCTACGTGTCGGCCGCGGGCACGGCCAGGCGCGAATGCGTGCCGCCCAGCAGCCGGGTCAGTTCCTCGCCGGCATCGCGCACCAGGCGCACGGCCGAGCCGATCGCTTCGTCGCTGGCTCGGAACAAGGGTATGGAAATGCCCACGGCGCCGCAGAAATGGCTGCCCGACTGCCATACCGGCGTGGCGATCGAGGCCAGGTCGGGCACGCGTTCGGCGCGCGTCACGATGGGGATAGCCACCGGTTCTTGCGGCTCGGCCCCGCCGAAAGCTTCGATGACACGGCCGAAGGCGCCCATGGGCAAGGGCAGCAAGTCGCCCACGCGCACGTGCTCGCGGATGGTGCTGCGGGTTTCCTCGCGCACCAGGCAGCGGCGGAAATTGCCTTCCTTGACGAACAGCGAGGCGCTTTCTCCGGTGGCCTGCACCAGGCGTTGCAGGATGGGCCGGACGATGGGGGCGACCTCCAGCGCGTCGGCGAACAGGGTCCCCAGGCGCAGCACTTCCGCCCCCAGCGTGAACGCGCCCGACGGCGCGCGCGCGATCATGCCGTGCGATTCCAGGGTTGCGAGCAAGCGCAGCGCGGTGGCCTTGTGTATGCCGGTGCGGCGGGAAATCTCGGCCAGGGTCAGGCCCCGGTCTTCGGCCCCGTAGCATTTGAGTATGGTCAAGGCCCGCTCGACCGAGCGGTTCAGTACGTCAACCACGGGCGCTTCCCGGCGCGGCCGGGCGCCGCCGCGGCATGCCGCAGCGGCGATACGGCATGCGCCTCAAGCCTGTCGCCCCGGACGGCCGCGCGACGTCAGCAACTTGTCCAGCCGCGGATATACGCGGCGGGCGTTGCCTTCGAAGATCTTGTAGCGGTCGTCGTCGCTGAGCGCGGGCAGCGCATCGACATAGCGCTTGGTGTCGTCGTAGTTGTGGCCGGTTTCGGGATCGATGCCCTTGACGGCGCCCAGCATCTCGGAGGCGAACAAGATGTTTTCCGCCGGGATCACCTTCGCCATCAGTTCCACTCCGGGCAAGTGGTACACGCAGGTATCGAAGAATACGTTCTTGAGCAGGTATTCGGACAACAGCGGTTTCTTCATTTGCTGGGCCAGGCCGCGGTAGCGCCCCCAGTGGAAAGGCACCGCGCCGCCGCCATGCGGAATGACGAATTTCAGGCCCGGGAAGTCCTTGAACAGATCGCCTTGCAGCAGTTGCATGAAGGCGGTGGTGTCGCCGTTGATGTAATGCGCGCCGGTGTAGTGGAAGGCCGGATTGCACGAGGACGACACGTGTATCATCGCCGGGACTTCCAGTTCCTGCAGCTTCTCGTACAGGGGATACCAATAGCGGTCCGTCAGCGGCGGATCGGTCCAGTATCCGCCCGTGGGATCGGGGTTCAGGTTCACGCCGACGAAGCCCAGCTCTTCGACGATGCGCACCAGTTCCGGGATGCAGTTTTTCGGCGCCACGCCCGGATATTGCGGCAGTTGGCCGACCGGCGCGAAGTTATCGGGAAACAGCGTGCAGACGCGGTGGATCAGGTCGTTGGAGATCGTGGTCCACTGCTTGCCTGTTGCTTCCGTGCCGACATGATGCGCCATGCCCGAGGCCCGGGGCGAAAAAATCGTCAGGTCGCCGCCGCGTTCGTGCTGCAGCTTGAGCTGCGGAGCCACGGATTCGCGCAGGGCGTCATCGGAAATGCCCAGCTCGGTAGTAGTGGGCCGTCGCGACGGATCGGCCAGCCCGGCGAGCTGCTTGTCGCGGAATATCTGTACCGCCTGGGGCTCGGTCGTGTAGTGGCCGTGGATGTCGATGATGAGAGGGGATTTTTTCGAGTCGGTCATGTAGCAATTTCCGAGTGTTGATGTATATACAGTATGTATACGTACACGCCTGAGGGTAATGAGGCCGGTCTGGCGGCCTCGGCCGTTTCGTGCGCCGAGATCGCTGGATAAGGTAATCCCCGGGCGGCCGGGGCCGGTGTCCGGCTCGCGTCTGCCTAGCAATGGGGATTTTTGCTGCGGTTACTGCCTCGAAACTGAAACATCGTTTCATGCAGTGAGACTATATATTAGCCGAGCTCCAGTCGGAAAGGCAATGCCGGGCGTGGTGTCCTGTCCGCGAAAGCATGTTTTTCAGTACTCTTCAATTGCTTATGAGGCGTACGAAGCACGAAGCGGCGCATGCGCTGCAGGCCTGCCGGGCAGAGCCCGATTTCGCAGCCGTGCCGTATTCCCCTGTTTCGAGCGAATCGAATGTATCAATTGATGGCATGAATGGTATACCATAGAATCCTAATTGTGCAGCTAGCCTCCGGTTTTCGAGCCCACGATGGCGGCGCGGCCGGCAGGGAAGAAGCCTGATTTCGTCCGGGGGCAAGCAAAAATCCAAGGGTAGACATTCGGGAGGCAAGACAATGAGCAGGATTTGGATACGGCTGCTGGTGGCGGCGGCGCTGGGGTTCGTCTGTGGCGTCAGCTCGGCGCAGCAGGCATCGGGGCAACAGGCCTCGGGCTATCCCGACAAGCCCATACGGCTGATCGTGCCGTTCGCTCCCGGCGGCGGCAACGACACCATCGCGCGCACCGTGGGCGACAAGCTGTCGCCGCTGCTGGGCCAGCAGATCGTGGTGGAAAACCGCGCCGGCGCGGGCGGCACGATAGGCGCGGAACTCGCGGCCAAGTCGGCGCCCGACGGCTACACGCTGTTCCTGGGCGGCGTGGGCAGCCTGGCCATCAACCCCAGCATGCGCAAGAACCTCAAGTACGATCCCATCAAGGATTTCGCACCGATCACGCTGTTGGCCAAGTCGCCGCTGGTGCTGGTGGTGCATCCGAAGCTGCACGTGCATACCGTGCAAGAGCTGATCGCCCTGGCCAAGCAGAAGCCGGGCAAGATCAACTATGCCTCCAACGGCAACGGTTCGTCTTCGCAACTGGCCGCGCTGCTGTTCGCCTCGATGGCGGGGGTAAATATGGTGCACATTCCCTACAAGGGCTTGAGCCCTGCGCTGACGGGGCTGATCGGCGGCGAAGTGCCGATGATGTTCAGCAGCGTGGTGGCGATACTGCCGCATATCCAGAGCGGCAGGCTGATCGCCCTGGGCGTCAGCGGCACGAAGCGCCTGGCGGCCTTGCCGAAGGTGCCCACCATCGCGGAAACCGGGCTGACCGGCTACGAGGCCAATTCCTGGTACGGAATCCTCGCGCCCGCGGGCACGCCGCGCGCCATCGTGCTCAAGCTCAATGCGGCGATAGACAAGGTGTTGCAGATGCCCGATGTGCGCAAGCGCCTGGACAGCGAAGGCGCCGAAATCGTCGGCGGCAGCCCCGAGCAGTTTGCCGACTATATCAAGCAGCAGAAGCAGGAAATGGGCGAGATCGTCTCCAAGGCGGGCTTGAGCCTGAACTGATTCACCCCTGCGCCAGCGCGTCCTTCAAGTGCTGCACGAACATGCGCAGCGCGCGCGGCACGTAGGCGTTATAGGGGCGTATCGCGTAGATGGCGTCGCCGAACACGCTGGCCGGCTTCCATGACGGCAGCAGGTGGCACAGGCGCCCGGCGGCCACGTCCTGCTCGGCGCTGAAATCGGGCAGCAGCGCCACGCCCTGGCCCGCCAGCACCAGTTCGCGCAGGGCCTCGCTATTGTTGGCGCAGAAATTGCCATGTATGGGGACGCTGCGTTTGTCGCGCTTACGTTGGGCCGGCTCGAATATCCATACTGGCGGCAGCCCCGGGCGCAGGTACGACAGGCAGTTGTGGCTGCCCAGGTCCTCGGGCCGCCGCGGGGTGCCGTGGCGCGCAAGATAGGCCGGCGCCGCCACCAGCAGCGTCTTGCTGGGGCGCAGGCGCCACGCCACATGCGTTTCGGGCACGTTCGACGTATGGCGTATGGCGAGGTCGAAGCCTTCGCGGGCGAGCGAGCTCAGGTGGTCGGAAAGCTCGATCTCGATGCGCACTTCGGGGTGCTTCATCAAGAAAGTGCCTATCGTGGGAATGATCTTCTGGCGGCCCAGGGCCATGGGCGCGGTCACACGCAGGGTGCCGCTGGGGCTGTCCGCGAGGTCGCGCACGTTGGAAAAACCCTGTTCTATGGACTCGAAGCCATGGCGCGTCTGCTTGACCAGCGATTCGCCGGCCTCGGTCAGGCGCACGCTGCGGGTGGTGCGGCTGACCAGGGTAACGCCGGCGGCCTGTTCCAGTTCGGCGATGCGCAGGCTGACGGCGGCTTTGCTGACGCCCAGGTGCCGGGCCGCGGCGGTGTAGCTGCCCGCCACCGACAGGGCGTTGAGCCAGTAGATATGCGACCAGAGAGGTTCCTTGCCGTGTTCTTTCATGATGGCTTCCTTGCGGCGGGTATCCGCGTGCGTGCTTATTGTCAATTTTTTTGAACAATGAGTCCAATGTTACGGCATTGAAGAGGACGCGAGCCAAACCTATACTGGGCCGCATACGCCATTGTCGGCCGCCAATCCAGGCAGCCGCGGCGGCAGTTTTCCGCGGCCCGGAATCCCTGGGCCAAACTCCAGACAGGACCAGAGACCCGCCATGAATGCTCCCCAGCCTTATACCGACGGCAAGGATGTCGTCAATTTCATCAACGGCGCGCGCGTGCCCGGCAGTTCGGGGCGCAAGCAGGACGTGTTCAATCCGTCCAGCGGCAAAGTGGCACGGCACCTGGTGATGTCCACGGCGCAGGACGTGGATGCGGCCGTGGCGGCGGCCAGCAAGGCCGCGCCGGCCTGGGCCGATACGCCGCCGGTGCGCCGTGCGCGCATCCTCAACCGCTTCCTGGCCCTGATGCAGGAAAACACCGACAAGCTGGCCGCGATGATCACGGCCGAACACGGCAAGGTCTTCACCGATGCCCAGGGCGAAGTGGCGCGCGGCATGGACGTGATCGAGTTCGCCTGCGGCATTCCGCAATTGCTGAAGGGCGGCTATACCGACCAGGTCGCCAACGGCATCGACAACTGGACCATGCGCCAGCCGCTGGGCGTGGTGGCCGGCATCACGCCGTTCAACTTTCCTTGCATGGTGCCGTGCTGGATGTTCCCGGTGGCCATCGCCGCGGGCAACACTTTCATTCTCAAGCCCAGCGAGCGCGACCCCAGCGCTTCCTTGTTGATGGCCGACCTGCTCAAGCAGGCGGGCCTGCCCGACGGCGTGTTCAATGTCGTGCAAGGCGACAAGGTGGCGGTCGACGCCCTGATCGAGCATCCCGATGTCGCCGCGGTCAGCTTCGTGGGCTCGACGCCCATCGCCCATTACATCCACGAGCGTTGCGCCCATTTCGGCAAGCGCGTGCAGGCGCTGGGCGGCGCCAAGAACCATATGGTGATCATGCCCGACGCCGACCTGCCGCGCGCCGTCGATGCGCTGGTGGGGGCTGCTTACGGCTCGGCCGGCGAGCGCTGCATGGCGATTTCGGTGGGGGTGCTGGTGGGCAGCGTGGCCGATCGCATCGTCCCCTTGCTCGAAGAACGTGCCCGCAGCCTGAAGATCAAGGACGGCATGAACCTGGACGCCGAAATGGGTCCGGTCGTCACGTGCCAGGCCAAGGAGCGCATAGAAAACTACATCGAGGCGGGCGTGAAAGAGGGCGCCGAACTGAAGGTGGACGGCCGCGGCTACAAGGTACCCGGCCACGACGATGGCTTCTATGTCGGCGGCACCTTGTTCGATCGCGTCCAGCCCGAGATGAGCATCTATCGCGAGGAAATCTTCGGCCCGGTGCTGGCCTGCGTGCGCGTGGACGACTTCGGTCAGGCGGTCGATCTCATCAACAACCACGAGTTCGCCAACGGCGTGTCGTGCTTCACCAGCGACGGCCATATCGCGCGCGAGTTCGCGCGCCGCATCCACGTCGGCATGGTCGGCATCAATGTGCCCATCCCGGTGCCCATGGCCTGGCACGGCTTCGGCGGCTGGAAGCGCAGCCTGTTCGGCGATACCCATGCTTTCGGCGAAGAGGGCGTGCGCTTCTACACCCGCCAGAAGTCGGTGATGCAGCGCTGGCCCGAGAGCATCAGCAAGGGCAACGAATTCGTCATGCCGACGGTTTGATTGCAGGCGCGGCGGTGCAGCGCGCCGCTGCGCCGCCGTGATGCGAGCTTGCGCAGGCCTCGCGCAGGCCTGTTTGAAAGTAAATGTAATCGATATTGATGGCTGAATTTTTTTTGCCTAACATTCTTCCATAAAAATAAAATAAAAATTCGCAATCCGAATTATTTGCCATGAATCATCACGGATGGCTTATGCGAGCGATGGAGACACAAGATATTTTCGGTTCGTTCTCATATAAAATAAAAATTCGTAATCCGAACAAAAAGGCATATGCAATGACCGACACCACCCATGCCAAGCGGCTTGCCGCGGCCGACGACGGCCGGCCTGCCGCCAAGAACACCGTGCTGTCGCTGGCCAAGGCTTTCAGGATTCTGGAAGCCTTCACGGCGGCTCAGCCCGAATTGACTATGGCCGAGGTGGCGCGCAAGGCCGACGTGGACAACGCCACTGCCTTCCGTTTCCTGAACACGCTGGTCAACCTGGGTTATGTGAAAAAAGTCCCCGACACGCGGTTGTTCCGGCTGTCTTTCAAGGTGCTGGACCTGGGGTTCAACGCTATCGCGCATTCCGACCTGCGCACCCATGCGCGCCCGGTGCTGCGCGGCCTCGTGGGAGAAGTGCGCGAGGTTGCATCCATAGGGGTGCTGGAGGATTCGCAGGTGTTGTATGCCGAGCGGGTGCAGGCCGGCCTGACCCGCCTGGGCGTGGACATCCGCATAGGCAGCCGCATCCCGGTGTATTCGTCGGCTATCGGCCATGCCTTGCTGGCCTGGTGCCCGCGCGACTTGCAGGTCCGGGTGCTGGAGTCGTCTCCACGCAGAAAACTTACGCCCACCACCTTGGTGGACTTGAACGAGTTGTTGCAGCGCCTGGACGAGGTCAAGGACAGGGGCTACGCGGTTTCCGACCAGGAAAACGTATCGGGGCTATACGTGGTGGCCGCGCCCATCCTTGACGTGGACGGCATGCCGGTGGCTGCCGTGAGCGTGGCCGCGCCGGCGCTCAATACGACGCTTGCCCAGTTCAAGGAGGATGCGATAGGGCCTGTCGTAGAAGCCTCCGTGGAGTTGTCCAAGGCCCTGCGGTCCAACGGTAGCTTTACCTTGCCGCACGCCACCTGAGGCGGCGGTTTTATTCAATTGATAGACGAGTGCTCTCGAGGAGTCATTGTGGCGAACTTCAATTTCCACGGCATCATTCCGGCCATAGCCGTACCGTTCAACGACGATTTCAGCGTCGACGAACCCGAGTTGCGGCGCTACGCACGCTGGCTCGCACGGCAGCCGGGCATCGTCGCATTGATGACCAACGGCCACACGGGAGAGGTGTTTTCCCTGACGGCGCGAGAACGGGCGGGCGTGACGCGCGTCGTCGCCGACGCGGTCAAGGATATCTGCCCGGTCATTTCATCCGTGGTCTGCGAGGGCATCAATGAAGCTGTCGAACATGCCGCCATGGCCAAGGAGGCGGGCGCGCGTGCGCTGGACATCATGCCCCCGCACCATTGGCTGCGCTTCGGTTTCCGGTCCGAACACTGCATTGATTACTTCACTGCGATAGGCAAGGCCAGCGGCTTGCCGCTGGTGGTCCACGTATATCCGGCCTGGACGCGTGCGTCGTTCCCCAGTGCTCTGCTGGCCGAACTGGCGCGCCTGCCTTATGTGCAGGCGTTCAAGATCGGCACGCGCGAGATGAACAAATACGCGCGCGACCTGAAGGCGATCCGCGAGGCGGATCCGGCCAAGGCGCTGCTGACCTGCCACGACGAATATCTGCTGGCTTCCATGGTGCAGGGCGTGGATGGCGCCCTGGTCGGTTTCGCGTCGCTGATTCCCGGCCTCATCCACGACCTGCTGCAGGCCGTGGCCGATGGCGACCTGCGCAAGGCAATGCAGGTGCAGTCGCTGATCGATCCCTTGAAAGACGCGGTATATGGCGCCGGAGAACCGACGGGCGAAGCGCACGGACGCATGAAGGCAGCAATGGCGCGCGCCGGAATACTGCGCAGCGCCACGGTGCGTCCGCCCACGCAGGCGCCGTCGCGTTCCGAACTGGATGCCATCGATGCAGCCTTGCGGCACGCGGGGCTCCAGCAGCGCGACGCCGCATAAGGAGCTTGCCGGGATTGCGGGCCGTGGCGCAGGGCGCGTGGTATGGGCACCGGAGCGCCGTCGCGCGGAGGTCCATGAAAACGAATCCGGCGGTAAGCCGGGCAGGAGGAGTGCATGTCTGAACTGATGGAACCCCCGGTTCGGAGCCTGGATTCGGCGCGAGGCGCGGCGAATCCGGTCATCCGTATTCAGGACCTGAGCAAGATCTACCACACCTCGTCGGGCGACGTACATGCCTTGCGCGGTATTTCCCTGGACATCGCCGAAGGCGAATTCGTCACCATTGTGGGGCCTTCCGGTTGCGGCAAGAGCACGCTGCTGCGCATGCTGGCGGGCTTGGAGCCTTGCGAGCAGGGCGGCCTTTACCTGGACGGCAGGCAGATACAGGGCCCGTCGCCGGACGTGGGCATGGTGTTCCAGGCGGCCAATCTGCTGCCTTGGTTCACCGTGCGCCAGAACGTGGCGCTGCCGACCCGCGTGGGCGGCTACAAGGGTGTCGGCGACGCAGATGTCGACGGCCTGCTCGAGATGACCGGCCTGGCGGAATTCGCCGGCAAGTATCCCTACGAGCTATCGGGCGGCATGCAGCAGCGCGCGGGCATCTGCCGCGCCCTGGTGCGCAATCCGCGCATTCTGTTGATGGACGAACCGTTCGGGGCGCTGGACGCGCTCACCCGCGAGCGCATGAACCTGGAGCTGCAGCGCATCTGGAGGGCCAGCCACAAGACGGTGGTATTGATTACGCACAGCATTTCCGAAGCGGTATTCCTGGGCGACAGAGTGGTCGTGATGTCCGCCAGGCCGGGCGAGATACTGAGCGTCCTGGATGTGAAGATCGAGCGTCCCAGGGCTTTCGAAACCATATTGGATTATCCGGCGTATGCCGAACTGTCCGGTCAGATCCGCAAGCTGCTCAACGCGGAAGGGGGAGTGGAATGAACGCGATCGCATCCCGCGCCGGCTCGGGCGTCGCCGGTACCGTACGCGCCGCGGGCGCGCCCGACGTGGGCCAGGTTACGAATATCGCCAGTACGTCGGACGCGGCGAATGCCGGGCATGCCGATAGGGGCGCCGTGGCTTCCGGCCCGGGAGCGACAGCCGGGGGACCGAGGCCCGCCGGCCGCGAGCGCAAGGGCATCAACGGTCCGCTGGTCACTTCTATCGGCCTGGTCGTGCTCGTGGTGGTCTGGGACCTCAGCGTGCGGCTGTTGCACGTGCCACGGTACATCCTGCCCTCGCCCGAATCGGTGGCCTACGCGCTATGGTCGGGCCTGGCCGTGGCCCCTGACAACCCCGTGGGCTATTACCTGCCGCTCTGGAGCACGTTTTCCAATGCTGCCCTGGGCTTCCTGATCGGCACCATGACGGGCCTGGTGCTGGGGTCGTTGATGGCCGAGAGCCGCAGCGTGGAAAAACTGTTGATGCCGTACGCCTTTGCGCTGCAAAGCCTGCCGAAAGTGGCGATCGCGCCGCTGGTGGTGATCTGGCTGGGATTCGGCGATGGCTCGAAGATCGCGATCGCCGCGTTGCTGGCCTTTTTCCCCGTGCTCATCAATAGCTTCAGCGGCTTGCGCTCGGTCGAGCCGGAACGCATCGACCTGATGAAGTCGATGTCGGCTTCGCCCATGGAAACCTACCGGCTGGTCAAGCTGCCCGGTGCCGCACCGTACATCTTCGCCGGCCTGGACATGGCGGTGGTGTATGCCCTGCTGGGCACCATTGTTGCCGAGTTCCTGGGCGCCCAGCAAGGCATGGGCGTGGTCATCACACAGGCTCAGGCGGTAACGGACGTGGCTGGCGTGTTCGCGGCCCTGATCATCCTGGGTGCGATGGGTATTGCTTTGCATGCGGTGGTGCACCGCATCGAGCGGCGGGTGGTGCACTGGACCGAGCGCAATAAGAAATGAATGCGCCCGAATCCAGCGCAACTGTCAGATAGCGTATGAACGAATAATCGGCTTTCAAAAAAAGGAGACGGACATGGCTGTTACGCGTAGGGAATTCATGATGGCCTCGGGCGCACTGGCCTGCGGCCTGGCATTGGGATCCGCCAGGGCTCAGACCGCGGCGGGCTTGAAGAAACTCAAGCTGGGAGTGGGGCTGAAGTCGATGAGTCCGATCGTCATCAACCTGGTGGTCGGCGAAATCCTCGGCTACAACAAGGCCGAAGGCCTGTCGGTTACCACCCAGGCCCTGGGGACTAACGCCAATGTGCAGGTGGCAGTGGACCGCGGCGACATCGATTTCGGCGTCGGCGTGCCTTCTTTCGGCTTGCCCGTGCTATCGCGCGGCGAATGGAAGCAGTCGGTCAATTTCTACGAGTACACCTATCCATACAAATGGGACGTGGCGGTCCTGCCCAAGTCGGACATACACAGCTATGCCGACCTGAAGGGCAAGCGCATCGGCGTCTCGGGCTTCGGAGCCACCGACTACCCGGTAACCCGCAATGTGCTGCAGTCCATGGGCTTCGATCCCGACAAAGACTTCAAATGGGTCGCCGTGGGCGGGGGCGTGCCCGCCGGGGTGGCGCTGGAGCGCGGCCAGATCGATGCATTGGCGTATTACGACGTGGGCTTCGGCCTGATCGAATCCGCCGGCCTGCCGTTCAGGCTGCTGCCGCGGCCGCCCAAGCTGCCGCTGATCGGCGGCCAGTTCCTGGAGACCCGACGCGAACGCATGGAGAAAGACAAGGCCGAGGTAATAGGCGTTGGGCGCGCGGTATGCAAGGCCTCGCAATTCATCCTGGCCAACCCCAAGGCGGGGGCGCTGGCGTTCCTGCGCATGTATCCCGAGGCGGCGCCGCGCGGCAGCAGCCAGGAGCAGGCCGTGGAAGCGATCTACAAGGCCATAGGCCGCCGCATCAAGCTCTATGTGCCGCCTTATCCGCACGCCAAGATGGGCAGCATCAACGTCAAGGAATTCGAAACCGAGGCCGCGATGAACCACTGGAAGATCGCCGACTACAGCCCTTTCTACACCAATGACCTGATCGACGCGATCAACGATTTCGATCCGGCCAAGGTGCGCAGCGACGCCATGAACTACCGTTGATGGGTCCCGGCATGAGCACGCAGACAGGGCCGGCGCCGCGCCCTCGGGATCGACATTGCGCGCAGGACGGCCGCCGGCACGCGCTGGTCACGGGTTGCGCTTCCGGAATAGGCGCGGCCATCACTGCGCGGCTGCTTACCGGCGGCTGGCGGGTTACCGGCGTCGACCTGCGCGCGCCGCGGCAAGACCCGCCCGGCGATTTCCGCTACGCGCAGGCGGACCTGGCGGCCACCGACGAGGTCTTGCGGCTGTGTGCGAACTGCCCGGATGTCGATACACTGGTGCACGCGGCGGGCTTCATGCGCGTCAATCCCGTGGGCGCGTTCCGGCCCGAGGACGGCGAGGCAATGTGGCGTGTGCACGTACAGGCGGCCGAGACGTTGATCGACGCCTTGGCTGCTCGCATGCCGGACGGCGGCAGGATTGTCCTGATCGGTAGCCGCACCGCGGCAGGCGCAGCGGGGCGCGGGCAATATGCGGCGACCAAGGCGGCGTTGCTCGGCTTGGCGCGTTCCTGCGCAGCGGAGCTGGCGCCGCGCGGCGTCACCGTGAACGTGGTTGCGCCGGGCGCCACCGACACTCCCATGCTTGCAGACCCCACGCGTGGAGGCAGCCCTCCGCGCCTGCCGCCGATAGGGCGGTTCATACGCACGGATGAGATCGCCGAATTGGTGGCCTATTTGCTCGGCCCCTACGCGGCCGCCATCACCGGGCAGCAGATCGTTGTCTGCGGCGGCGGTTCCCTCTGAATTCCCCGTTGCTTTATATCAAGAGACAAGCGCCATGCAGATACTCGAAATCCGTGAAGTCACCAAGCCTATAGCGTCACCGATCCGCAACGCCTACATCGATTTCTCCAAGATGACCAGCAGCCTGGTGGCGGTAGTCACCGATGTGGTGCGCGACGGCAAGCGGGTGGTGGGCTACGGCTTCAATTCCAATGGCCGCTACGGGCAAGGCGGCTTGATTCGCGAGCGATTCATGCGGCGCGTTGCCGAGGCAGATCCGGCCTCGCTGCTCAACGATGCACAGGACAACCTCGACCCCGACCGCGTCTGGGCGACGCTGATGAGCAACGAGAAGCCCGGCGGCCATGGCGAGCGTTCGGTGGCCGTAGGTACCATAGACATGGCGGTATGGGATGCCGTGGCCAAGATCGCCGGCAAGCCGCTGTTCCGCCTGCTGGCCGAGCGCCACGGCCGCGAGGCCGACCCCAGGGTCTTCGTGTATGCGGCCGGCGGCTACTATTACCCCGGCAAGGATTTGTCGGCGCTGCGCGCCGAGATGCGCGGCTATCTGGACCGCGGCTACAACGTAGTGAAAATGAAGATCGGCGGCGCGCCGCTGGCCGAGGACGCGCGCCGCATCGAGGCGGTGCTGGCCGAAATCGGCAGCCAGGCGCAACTGGCGGTGGACGCCAACGGCCGCTTCGATCTGGACACTGCCATCGCCTACGCGCGTGTGTTGCGCGATTATCCGCTGTTCTGGTACGAAGAGGCCGGCGACCCGCTGGATTACCGCCTGCAATCGGTGCTGGCCGAGTATTATCCCGGCCCGATGGCCACCGGCGAGAACCTGTTCAGCCACCAGGACGCACGCAATCTGTTGCGCTACGGCGGCATGCGGCCGGACCGGGACTGGTTGCAGTTCGATTGTGCACTGTCCTATGGCTTGTGCGAGTATTTGCGGACCTTGCGCGAACTGGAAATAGCGGGTTGGTCGTGCAGCCGTTGCATACCCCACGGCGGCCACCAGATGTCGCTGAACATCGCCGCCGGGCTCGGCCTGGGCGGCAACGAAAGCTACCCGGATCTGTTCCAGCCCTACGGCGGCTTCCCCGACGGCGTGCGTGTGGAAAACGGCCACATCGTCATGCCCGAACTGCCCGGCATCGGCTTCGAGGGCAAGCAGGATCTGTACAAGGAAATGCGCGAGCTCGCGCAATAGCACAGCAAGAGTCGGGGCGAGGGCGGGCTTGCACGTCGCTGCGCCCGCAGGCCTGGCGTCCAGCCAGGGCGGCGCCATGTTCCACGTGGCGCTTTTGCCTCACGTTGGTAACGCGATATGTCACATACGGGCGGCCTTCGTTGTTCCGTAACCCGGCGAAATAACTGCCAGAATGCAGGCCCGCGCAGCGCGCGCACGGCCGCTTATGATCGAGGCGTCGAGCGATGGCTCGTGCGGATAGCGCCCGCGGCAATTGGGCCGCAGGTTGCAAGCCCCGCAACTCCAAGGAGTTTCACGATCATGAAAAAAGTACTCATGGCCGCCGCGCTGCTGTCCTTGCTGGCCGGCTGTGTGGTAGTGCCGACGCGCAGAGGCTATGTGGCCGCGCCCGCAGTAATAGCGCCGCCGGTAGTGGTCGTGCACCCCGCCTATCGGCCTTATTATTATTGATTGCCGGATCACCGGATTGCCGGATTGCCGGGTCGCACGATTGCCCGGCAGTCCAATTGGCGAACTGATGAAGTGGTGAACTCCGGGCCGACATTCCGGCGCATCTTCGGCCCACGGCGTGGCCGGTGTCCCGGCTGCCGGCCCGCCTCATGCTTTTCATGGCTGCACTCAGGCGTCCCGTTTGGCCTCATGCCTTCCGTGGCGCCGCTCAGGCATCTCCTTTCGATAGCGCCGCCCGCACCGGCCGCGCCTGCAGCAGGTCTACCAGCGCGGCTGGCGCCAGGCTGATCAGATAGCCGCGGCGCCCGCCGTTCAGGTAGATCGACGGATAGTCCAGCAGGCTCGACTCGATCCATACTGGCATCTTCTTGCGCGTCGCGAAAGGCGAGGTGCCGCCCACCAGATATCCCGAATTCTTTTGCGCATTGTCTGGCGTGCATGGCGCCACTTTCTTGGCGCCGATCTGGCGCGCCAGGTTCTTGGTGGAAACTTCGCAGTCGCCGTGCATCACGACCACCAGCGGATGGCCGTGTTCGTCTTCCATGATGAGAGTCTTGGCGACTTGGTGCAGGTCGACGCCGAGCTGCCGGGCCGCTTCGGCGGCGCCGCCGTGATCGACATATTCATAAGGATGTTCGCCAAAGGCGATGCGATGCTTCTTCAGCATCTGCGTGGTGGGCGTTTCGGATACGTGGCGGGTCTTGGCGTTCATGGCTTGGGTGCGCGGTCTATGCGCGCGGGTGATGGCGCGCGTGCAAGGCCTTGAGCCTTTCCCGGGCGACGTGAGTGTAGATCTGGGTGGTGGAAATATCGGCATGGCCGAGCAGCATCTGCACCACGCGCAGGTCGGCGCCGTGGTTCAGCAAATGTGTGGCGAAGGCGTGGCGCAGCACATGCGGGGACAGCGGCGTGTGGATGTCGGCTTGCGCCGCGTATTTCTTGACGATCAGCCAGAAGGACTGGCGCGTCATGGGGGCGGCGCGGGAGGTGACGAACAGCGCGTCGCAGTGGCGGCGTCCAAGCAGGGCGGGGCGCGCGCCGGCCAGGTATTGTTCGAGCCAGTGCAGCGCCTCGGCGCCCAGGGGCACCAGCCGGTCCTTGCCGCCCTTGCCCATGATCACGCGCACCACGCCTTCTTGCGGATTCATGTCCAGCAGCCCGAGATTGACCAGCTCCGAGACGCGCAGCCCGGTGGCGTACAGGGTTTCCAGCATGGCGCGGTCGCGCAGCCCCAGGTCGCTGTTCACGTCGGGCGCTTGCAGCAAGTCGTCGACTTGTGATTCCGACAGCGTCTTGGGAAAACGCGCCGGCTGTTTGGCGGAGTGCAGCGTCAGGCACGGATCGGCGGCGACACGTCCTTGGCGCAGCGCCCAGAGATAGTAGCGTTTCAGCGCCGCCAGCCGCCGGTTCGAGGTGCTGGCCTTGGAGTGCGCGTGCAGGGCCACGAACCAGTCCTGGATATCGGCGGACTGGGCCTGGTCGATATCCTTGCCCATCTTGTCGTGCAGCCAGCGGGCATAGGCGCTCAGGTCGCGCCGGTACGCCGCCAGGGTGTTCTCGGCCAGCCCGTCCTCCAGCCAGACGGCGTCGAGGAAGGCGTCTATCGAGGCGGGGGCGGAATACATGGCGTTGCGCCCGCGCGGGCGTGTGGGCGCCCGTGGAGTAGAGAGTGGCGGCGAGGGTAGGGATGCATGGGGAGCATTCTATATCCCCGAAGGGGCGGGCATGATGCCCCAAGCCCCATAGCCCCATAGCCCCATAGCCCCATAGCCCCATAGCCCCATAGCCCCATAGCCTCATAGCCTCATAGCCTCATAGCCTCATAGCCTCATAGCCTCATAGCCTCATAGCCTCATAGCCTCATAGCCTCATAGCCTCATAGCCTCATAGCATCGCAGTGGTAACAATTTGACTATCGTTATATAGGTATATATATTTCGGTGAGAGCGCTTGGCGGCCGCAACGGCGAGGCCGGCGCAGCCGGTAGGCCTGCCGGATCTGCTGTCGTCGACAGCCGGCAGCGCGCAGCCTCACCGGGAACATCAAAGGAGAACATAGTGAAAGCATGGATGTATGCGGCCGTCGTTGCCGCGGGATTGGCTGTGGGCACCCCTGCGGCCATGGCCGATGAAATCGTGGTGTCGGCTGCGGCCAGCCTGACCAACGCCTTCAAGGACGTTGCCAAGCAGTTCGAGGCCAAGCATCCCGGCACCAAGGTGCTGACCAGTTTCGGCGCCTCGGACGTGGTGCTGCAGCAGATCGTCAACGGCGCGCCGGCCGACGTATTCGCCTCGGCCGACGAGAAGGCCATGGACAAGGCCGTGGCGCAGAAGGCGGTCGATCCCGCCACGCGCAAGGATTTCGCCCGCAATGGCGTGGTGCTCATCGTGCCGACCGACAGCAAGCTGGGCTTGCATGACGTCAAGGACCTGAAGCGCGCCGACGTCAAGCGGCTTACTTACGGCAACCCCGCTTCGGTGCCGGTGGGCCGCTATACCGAGGCGTCCCTCAAGCAAGTGGGCATGTGGCAGACGGTGCAGCCCAAGGCCGTGCTGGCGCAGAACGTACGCCAGGCGCTGGACTACGTCGCGCGCGGCGAGGTCGATGCAGGCTTCGTCTTCGGCACCGACGCGGCCATCATGCCGGACAAGGTCAAGGTGGTGCAGGCGCTGCCTTCCCCCAAGCCCGTGCTGTACCCGATTGCCGTGGTGGCGCGCAAGGGCGTGAACCCGCATGCCGGCGAATTCGTCAAGTTCGTGCTGTCGGCGCAAGGCCAGGAGATCCTGGCCCATTATGGCTTCAAGAAACCCTGAAAGCCTATCGAACCGGCCGCCGTACGTAGTTCGTAGTATTCTCCGGCAAGGCCGTAGCGGGTCCGCGGAATGTTTCACGGGCCCGGCGCGGCCGCTATGTCTTTTTTCGGGGCTAGCTCCCATCACCCGCGTGCCGGGGTTCGCCGCAGCCATGGCGGGCCCGGCTCCGCGACATCACGCACACACCGCGCAAAGCCATGACGGGATTGGTCGTTCCCCTGCTGCTGTCGCTCAAGGTGGCCGGCTGGGCCACCTTGTTTGCCGCCGTATTGGGCACGGCGGCCGCGTTCGGGCTGGCGCATTGGCGCTCGCGCTGGTGCAACTTCGTCGATTCCGTCCTGACCCTGCCGTTGGTGTTGCCGCCGACGGTCATGGGCTATTACCTGCTGGTGTTGTTCGGCCGCAGGGGCTGGCTGGGCGTATGGCTGGCGCATTGGAACATAGAGCTGGTGTTCACCTGGCAGGGCGCAGTGCTGGCTGCGACCGTGGTGGCATTCCCGCTGGTGCTGAAGTCGGCGCGCGCGGCCTTCGAAGAGGTCGATCCGCAGTTGTGCAATGCCGCGCGCGTGCTGGGTTCCAGCGAGGCGGCGATTTTTTTCCGTGTGGTGCTGCCGCTGGCTTCGCGCGGCATACTTGCCGGCGTGTTGCTTGCCTTCGCGCGGGCGCTGGGGGAATTCGGCGCCACCTTGATGATCGCAGGCAATATTCCGGGCCGCACCCAGACCTTGTCCATCGCCATCTACGAGGCGGTGCAGGCGGGCAACGACGATCTCGCCAATATCCTGGTGCTGGTGACTTCGGTCACATGCATTGTCGTGCTCTGGCTGGCGGGCCACTTCCTGCCGGCATACGGCCGCAGGGGCTCGAAGCGATGAAAGGCATATGCATGGCGGCCCCTGCAAGGATTCCGGCGAAGAGGGCGAATTGCGGCAGCGCAAAGGCGCAAGCGGCCCAGGCGCCGATGGCGTGGACGCCTGGCATGCCGGGCGTCGCGTCTTGCCGCGACGGGAGGGCACCCTCATGAGCGTGCGCGTGCATATAGAGCATCGCCTGCTGTCCGGCCAGCGCGAATTCCGGCTGGCTGTGGACTTCCAGACCGAACAGCGCCGGCTGGCCCTGTTCGGGCCTTCGGGCGCGGGCAAGACGATGACGCTGCAGTCCATCGCCGGCCTGATGCGGCCCGAGCGCGGCCACATCGCCTTGAACGGAACGACCCTGTTCGATTCCGAGCGGGACATATGCCTGCCGCCGCGCGAGCGCCGGCTTGCTTATCTGTTCCAGGACTATGCGCTGTTTCCCCACTTGACCGTGGCGCAGAACATCGGCTTCGGCCTGAAGCCCGGCTGGGCCAATCCCAGCCGCCGCCGCTTGCCCGCGGCCGCGCGCCGCTGGGTCGATGCGTTCGAACTGGGGCACATACTCGAGAGCTACCCCTGGGAAATTTCGGGCGGCCAGAAGCAACGGGTCGCGCTGGCCCGCGCCCTGGCCCTGGAGCCGCGTGCGCTGCTGCTGGACGAGCCTTTTGCCGCGCTGGACACGGCATTGCGGCGCAAGATGCGCCAGGAACTCGCGGCCCTGCAGCGGCAGCTCGAGATTCCCATGATCCTGATCACCCACGACCCCGACGATGTGGCCGAACTGGCCGATGAGGTCTATGAGATCCGCGCCGGCGCCATCATCGGCACCGTGGATCCGGCCGCGCTGGCCTTGCGCGGCGACCCGCGAGTTCAGGCCGCCGCCTGAATCCCGGTCCTGCGGCTGTGCGGCGCCCCGATGGGCGAGCCCGCGTGGCTCATTCCAGAATGCCGCTTTGTTTCGCGCCCATGGAACATCGCCCGGATTTGTCGAGCCTTATTCCATTTCTAAACCAATCATGCACTTTGTCAGCTTCGCTTGTCGTACTGGGTGTACTGTCTGCGCTTCGCTTTCGTGTTCACGATCGATTAAATATGGAATTATTCCATGACCCCCAGCAGCACGCTGGACGCCTTGATGACGGCCAATACCTCGGTGCCTTCCTGCAACTGCAGCGTCTTGGCGCTTTCCATGGTGATGATGGCCGCCAAGCTGCGCCCCTGGGGAAGCTCGATGCGGACTTCGCAGTTGACCGCGCCCGGGACGACCTGGCTGACGCGGCCCCGCAACTGGTTGCGGGCCGATAGCTTCAGGCGCCCGCCATCGGCGCCGCCGCCGGGCAGGCCGACCATGACGGAAGAGGCCTTGATGAAGGCCAGCGCCTGCTTGCCGGGCGCGACACCGAGATTGCGCGCGCTTTCGCGGGTGATGATGGCTACGAGTTCCTGGCCTTCGCCCAGGTCCAGCACGATTTCGTCATTGACTGCGCCCTGGACTACGCGGCTGACGGTGGCAGCGAGTTTGTTGCGGGCCGAGGTCTGTATCATCATTTGCTGTATTAATTTCAGGTGGTGGGTGGGATCGCGCCCGGCCTTGGCCAGGGCGGCGAGAAAGCGCTGGTGTTCGGCGTTCAAGGCCTGGTAGACCTGCAGCAGCTCGATGGCGCGCGGGGTCAGTTGCGCGCCGCCGCCGCGCTGGCCGCCGGTGCTGCGCAGTACCAGCGGCTCGCCGGCCAGATTGTTCATGGCATCGACCGCGTCCCAGGCTGCCTTGTAGCTCAGGCCGATCTGCTTGGCCGCCGCCGTGATCGAGCCCGCTTCGCCGATCGCCTCCAGCAGCGCCATGCGCTTCTGGCTGCCCCAGGCATGGGTGCCGGAACGCAGCGCGATGGAGCCGGCCAGCTCCACCGGCGTTGCGGTCGCGGCTGCGGGGCGCCGGGCGGATGCTTGCGCGGATGGGCGGGACGGCGGCGGCTGGGTGGGGGCGCCCGATGACTGTTTTCGCGGGCGCCGCGCTGTATCCGGCGCGGTTTCCTGTGCCGGGGCTGCGGCGCGTCCGGAAGGCTTGCGCGCGGCGGTTTTGCTCACTGTCTTGCTCCGTATTCATGGTGTACAGTGCGGGATGGCCGGAGCGGGCGCTGGCCGGGCCGCGGCCCGGGCGCGCACGTGGCCGCTACACAATATTCTAATTCGTAGCCCGTACAAAGCGCAGCCGGCAGGGGCGGGCGGCGGCTGCCCCGCCGCATGATGCACCCGTGTGCGGCCGCGGCACGCGGCATGCAAGAAACGATGGACGACACATACGACCCGATATCCCTGGAGGCGCTGGCCGGGCTGCCCGGCGAGGAAACGCTGGTGCTGACGGTCAACAACCGGCTGGCGCGCCGCATTCTTGCCGAACTGTCGCGCGGGCTGGACGCGCGGCGCCAGGTAATGGCCGTGCCGGCCATCGTGCCGCTGGGCGCCTGGCTGCGCCAGGCCGCGGAACAACTGTCTTTCGATGCGGACGCGGGCAGCGCGGCCCATGTGCTGGATGCCTTTGGCGCACGCCAGTTGTGGCGGCAAGTGATACAGGCCGCCGAGGCCGAGCACGTCCTGCTGGATACGGCCCAGGCGGCGCGGCTGGCCTACGAGGCCGACTGGCTGATGTCCGACTGGCGCATCGTGGTGGCCGAAGGGCTGGAGACCCCCGAATACCTGCGCTTCAGGACCTGGCGCAAGCGCTATCGGGAACTGCTCGACAGCCTGGACGCCGAAGACGAAAACCTGTCCTGCGAACGCGTCATGCAGGCCGTGCTCGACGGCGGCATGGCGCTGCCGGCGCGTACGCTGGTATTGGCCGGCTTCAACGAATTCTCGCCGCGCCTGGCTTTGTTGTTGCGCGCCCTGCGCGAGCAAGGCATGGACGTCCTGCAATTACGGGAACCGCGGCCGGCTGCCGTCGATGTCGTGCGTGTGCTGGCCGATGAGCCCGATGCGGAATGGCGCCTGGCTGCCCGCTGGGCCGTGGATTGCATGAATCGCGATCCGCAAGGACGTTATGCCATTGTCTCGCCTAGGCTGCAGGACGACGTGGTGCTGGCGCGCCGGGTCATGCATGTCGAGCTGGCGTCCCCCGACGCCGCGGCGCCGCTGGCCTGCAATATCGCGGTGGGCCGGCCTTTGCGCGACTGGCCCGTGGCGCGCGCCGCGCTGGCATGGCTCGACGTCCTGGCCGACTATGCGCGCGGCGCGGATTGCGGCCCGCAGCAGCTCGGGCAGGCCTTGCTGGCGGGGCACTGCGCAGGGGGCGGCGCCGAAGCGGCGGCGCGCGC
>NZ_JAHTBN010000008.1 GCF_019166065.1 Candidimonas humi | reverse complement strand
GTTCAGACGAGTGCACTCCCAATCTCCAAGCCAAACCAACCACCACCACACAAAGCCAAGCCAAGCCAAGCCAAGCCAAGCCAAGCCAAGCCAAGCCAAGCCAAGCCAAGCCAAGCCAAGCCAAGCCAAGCCAAGCCAAGCCAAGCCAGGTCGCGCCGCCGGCCCGGCTTTCATTAAACAGCAGCGGAGCCCCGCACTTGAACACCGTCCCCATGCCCACCCACGGCAAGACCAAGGAAGACCGTCACTTCGTCACGGCGCTGGCGCGCGGCCTGGAAGTCCTGGCCTGCTTTCGCTCGGGAGGCCGGGTGCTGGGCAACCAGGAGATCGCGCAGCGCTGCAAGCTGCCCAAGTCCACGGTCTCGCGGCTTACCTATACGCTGACCAAGCTGGGATATCTGGTGCAGGACCAGGTCGACGGCAGGTACAGGCTGGGCACCGCCACCATGTCGCTGGGCGTGGGCATGCTGGCCAGGCTCGACGTGCGCGAACTGGCGCGGCCGCTGATGCAGGAACTGGCCGATTTCGCCCAGGCCTATGTGGCGCTGGGCGTGCGCGACCGATTGTCGATGCTGTACATTGAAAACTGCCGCAGCCAGGCCACGCCGCCTCCGGGCATGGAGGCCGGCACGCGCATTCCCATCGTCACCTCGTCCATGGGGCGCGCCTATCTGGCCCTGGCCGGCGAATCCGAGCGCCAGGAAATCGTCGAGCGGCTCAGCGAACTGGATGCGTGGTCCGAAGCGCAGATACGCGCCGGCATCCAGCAGGCCATTACCGATTACCGTACCCTGGGCTGCACGTGCTCGTTCGGCGACTGGCAGAAGAACGTCAATGCGATTGCGGCCGGCTTCAGGGCCGGCCCGGGCCAGCCCATCATGGTCATGACCTGCGGCGCCCCGGTCTCTGCCGCCAGCCGCGAATTCCTGCTGGCGCAGGTGCGGCCGCGCCTGCGGGACATACTGGAGCGCATCCAGGGCATGCTGGAACACTGATCGGCGAGGCGCTTGGCCAGACTGCGCCGGGCCTACACATTCCGGCGGCGCCGACGGTGGGGCCCACACACACCAGCGGTGCCGGCGCCGCGCCTCTCAGCGTGTACAGGCCTTATTCCGGCAGTTCGCGTTTGTGCCGCATCAGCGCCATCAGCCGCTGGTCGCGCCACAGGCGGCGCTGCAGCAGTTCGTCCTGAGGCAATTGTTCGCGCCGCTGGCGTTCCAGCTCGGCGACCAGTTCGGGGCTCCAGGCCTCGGTGCCGGTCTGTTCCGTGGCGATCGAGCGGAACATGCCGCCATAGCGCGCGCAATACTCGGCCAGGCCCCGCGGGGCGTTGAGATCTATGGTCTCGAAGGGGCCCATGAAGGACCAGCGCAGGCCCAAGCCGTCCTTGACCGTGACATCGAGGTCTTCGGCGCTGACATAGCCTTTTTGCACCAGCCTGAATGCTTCCCGCAGCAACGCGCCCTGCAGGCGATTGAGGATGAAGCCCTCGAGTTCTTTGTGGACGGTGACGGGTTTCTGCCCGACCTGGTTCATGACGGAACGGGCCTTTTCCATGGACGCCGCGTCCGTCCAGGGAGCGCCGCACAGTTCCACCACGGGCACCAGGTAGGGCGGGTTGACGGGGTGTGCCACCAGGCAGCGGTGGCGGCCGGGCAGGTCTGCCGTGAATGCCGAGGCGGGAATGCTGGAAGTCGAGCTGGCCAGCACTGTTTGCGGCGCGGCCAGTGCGTCGAGCTTGCGGAATATGTCTTGCTTGATGTCCAGCACTTCGGGCAGGTTTTCCTGGACGTAGTCGGCGCCTTGCAGCGCCTGCGCGAGCTCGCCGCAGCTTTGAATACGTGCCGACACTGCCTGTGCGTCGTCCAGCAGACGCTCGTCCTGCAGTTGCGCGATCTGGCGCGCGATCAGGCCGGATGCGCGTTCCAGGGCGGCGGCGTCGCCGTCCCAGAGCCTGACCTGGCACCCTCCGCGGGCAAAGACGATGGCCCATGCCTGTCCTATCAGGCCGGTGCCGATGATCGCAATATTCATGTTTCCTCCGGGTGTCTGCATAGTCGAGTTTCAGATCAGTAGTTTTCCGAGGCGAAAGCCGCGCATATTTCGTCCATGGCCGCGCCGGCGCCCAGCAGGGCGCAGAGCATCAACCTGGACTTGACTCAGAGACATTGCGCGAGGCGATCGTGCCGCCCTGTGGTGATATATGCCATGTCTTCGGGTCCTGGTTATGCAACAAGGTATGGCCGGTCGTGCGCAAGCGGGTGCGGCGCAGGGCCGGTGTTTCTTCTTGCCACAGCAGGGGTGTCTTTGCGGCCGGCGCGAATATCATAGCGCCGGGCGGCCAGCGCCCATATCGCGCATGTGGCTCTCCGATGCCATTTACCTCCCGCAATATGCCGAAATATCTTCAGGCAAGTCCGGGCCGGGGGCCATGTTATTGCTGGATCAAGGGCCGGGCTGCAGACAGCCGCCCGCGGCCCGATTCCAAGCCAGCCACGGGAGAACAATGATAGAAAAACGCGACAGCACGGCCCTGGATCTCGCACGGATCGGCGCATGCTTCATGGTGGTGATACTGCACGTCGCCGCCATGGACTTCCATGCGTTCGACGATAGATGGTGGGCCAGCAACTTCTACGATTCGGCGTGCCGCGCCTGCGTGCCGGTGTTCCTGATGATCTCGGGGGCGCTGCTGCTGGGCAAGCGCGAAGAACTGCCGGTGTTTCTCAAGAAGCGCTTCCTGCGCGTGGTGCCGCCGCTCTTGTTCTGGTCTTTGTTCTACATGGCATGGAATGACTGGCAGGGACGCCAGTATGGCCCGTGGCAGCGGTGGCTCGAGGACTTGGCGCGCGGCCCGGTGGTGTTCCACCTGTGGTACCTGTATGCGGTGCTGGGCATCTATCTCTTCGTTCCTTTCCTGCGGGCGATCTGGCATGCCTCGCAGCCTTTGGAAAAAAAAGCCTACCTGGCCCTGTGGGCGCTGGTGTCGGCATGGCCGACGCTGCGCGCGGCGTGGGGCGTGCACGCCGACGTCGTGGATACCTACAGGCTGGACGCGTTCTTCGGCCTGAGCGGATATCTGTTCCTGGGCGCCTGGCTGCACGAGGCATACCAGGGCGTGCGCGACGAGCGCCGCTATCTCGCGTGCAACGCCTTGCTGTTCGCGCTGCTGTCGCTGGCCATCATGGTCGCAACCTATTTGCGGTCGCGCCAGACGGGGGGCCCCGATCCGCTGTTCTACGATTATTTGTCGCCGCTGGTGATGGCCGCTTCGGCCTGCGCCTTCAATACCCTGTATGGCCTGGGCACGCGTGCCAGGCAATTCGCACGGCCGTTGCGGCAGGTTTCCGCCTGCACCCTGGGCGTGTATTGCCTGCATATCTTCGTGCTGCGCCGCTTCGAGTCGGCCACCGGCTTGCGGGATGCGGGCGTGTCGCCGTGGTGGGCGATTCCATTTACCGCGACATGCGTGTTCGCCGCGGCGCTGGCCGCGGTGATGTTGTTGCGCAGGGTGCGGGTCTTTCGCCTGGTGACCTGAGGCGCCGACCCGGGCCGGCGCTTCAGGCGTTACGGTGCGATTCGGTATCGGTCAGTTCGTGCACCCGCTTGGCGTAGGCCTGGACGTGGCGTTGCATGCGGCGTTCGGCAACGTCGGGGGCGCGGTCGGCAATGGCTTGCAGGATGCGTTCGTGGGCCTGGATGACGGTGGCGCGGATTTCGGTGGTCGCCATGTCTTTGATGTCGGTCGCCTCGCGGATGAGCTGCGCGATCGATACTGTAAAAGTGTGCAGCAGTTCGTTATGGCTGGCCTGCGCCAAGGCGCAATGCCATTGCACGTTTTCGTCCAGGTAGGTCGGCACATCGTCGTAGGCGGCCTCGATGCGGCGCGAGATGTCACGTAGCAACTGCAGGTCTTCTTCGGTGCGATTGATCGCCGCCAGCCGGGCCAGCGCGGGTTCCAGCGCCTCGCGCGCCTGCACTATCGATTCCAGCGGGATGCCGCGCACCCGCGCATACAGGTTGATCTGGTTCGACACCATGGCGCCGGAAGGGCGCGTGACCGTAGAGCCGCCGTAGCGCCCCGAGCGTGTCTTGATCAGCCCTTCGGCCTCGAGGATGCGCAGGCCTTCCCTGACCGAACCGCGGCTTAGCCCCGTTTGCTGTACCAGGTCGCGTTCGGGGGGCAGCATGGAGCCGTCGGCGATGGTGCCGTCCAGGATCTGCTCGCGCAGTTTGTTGGCCAGCATGTCGCAGGACTTCGGAACCTCGATGATATCCAGGCGGGCGGTGCCTGCGGCGGGGGGTGTCGAACTCATGGCGCGGGGGCTCGGAGGCATATATGTCTATATGCAAGCAGTCTATCATGAAATATATGAATTAATAATTGTTTGACCATTGACCGAAAAAACATTATTGGATAAGCTATGGGCCAGTTTCCGCTGAATTTCCTCCAGAATTACGCCAGGCTGCGACGGCGCATCGTCAGTGCATCGCCGCGCGCTTAGTACGCTGCGCCAGGCCGATCTTCCCTATCGCGGGGATCGGCGGCATTCCCCACCGGAGATATCGATGAAGCAAGCCAAGAAGGTAATCATCACCTGCGCGGTGACGGGTTCCATACATACGCCCTCCATGTCGCCGTACCTGCCCATCACGCCCGAGGAAATCGCCAAGGACGCGGTGGCCGCGGCCCGCGCCGGCGCCGCCATGCTGCACCTGCATGCGCGCGATCCGCAGACCGGCCTGCCGCGCCAGGACCCGAAGCTGTTCGCCGAATTCCTGCCGCGCATCAAAGAGCAGTCCGACGCCATCCTGAACATCACCACCGGGGGCGGCCTGGGCATGACGCTGGACGAACGCCTGGCGCCGGCCAAGTGGGCGCAGCCCGAAGTGGCTTCGATGAACATGGGCTCGTTCAACTTCAATATCTCGGGTGCGGGCGCGCGCATCGAGAAGTTCAAGTTCGATTGGGAAAAACCGTATCTGGAAATGACGCGCGACTTCATCCTGTCGAATACTTTTGCGCAGATCGAACGCGGCGTGTCGGAACTGTCGGCCATGGGCACGCGTTTCGAGTTCGAGTGCTACGACGTCGGCCATTTGTACAACGTGGCGCATTTCGCCGATCGCGGGCTGATCAAGCCGCCGTTCTTCTTGCAGTGCATCTTCGGCATCCTGGGCGGCATCGGCGCACATCAGGAAAACCTGCTGCACATGCGCGCCATCGCCGACAAGCTGTTCGGCGACGATTACTACCTGTCGGTGCTGGCTGCCGGCAAGCACCAGCTGCCTTTCGTCACCATGAGCGCGCTGCTGGGCGGCAATGTCCGCGTCGGCCTGGAAGACAGCCTGTACGCCGGCAAGGGCAGGCTGGCGCAGTCCAATGCCGAACAGGTAACCATCATCCGCGAAATCCTCGAACGCCTGTCGCTGGAAGTCGCCACGCCGGCCGAGGCGCGCGCGATGATCCAGACCAAGGGCGGCGACCAGGTGGCGTTCTAGCCGGCCGCGGCGCCGCGTCGGGCGGGGCAGGGCAAGGCGACACAAGGCAAAGGGAGGCTGGAATGGCCGGTCTGTATTTCGAGCAGTTCCACGTAGGGCAGATTTTCGATCACGCGATCAGGCGCACGCTCACCGAGGCGGACAATGTCTTTTTCACGGCCCTGACGCACAACCCGGCCGCATTGCACCTGGACGAGGAATATTGCCGCGAACATACCGAGTTCGGGCAGCGCATCGTCAACAGCGCTTTTACGCTGGGCCTGATCGTAGGCATATCGGTGGGCGACACGACATTGGGCACTACGGTGGCCAACCTGGGCTGGGACGAAGTGCGTTTCCCGGCGCCCGTGTTCCACGGCGACACCCTGCGGGTGCAATCCGAAGTGCTCACGCTGCGCGAGAGCCGTTCGCGCCCTTCCCAGGGCATCGTGGTATTTGCGCATCGCGGCTACAACCAGCGCGGCACGCTGGTGGCCACTTGCAAGCGCAGCGCCTTGATGCTGAAGACGCCCGCCTGAGGGCGGGCGGCACATATCATCGAGCCTCGGCCATCGGGTTTCGGTCATTGGGGCGGAATGCCGGCCTCTTTGACCTTTTGTCCCCATACGGTCAATTGCCGCGCCACGAAAGGCCCGAACTGGCTGGCTGGCGCCGGAGTGGGTTCGGCCCCCAGGTGGTTCAAGCGTGTGCGCATGTCGGCCGATGAAACGATCTTGACGATCTCGTCGCTGAGCCGCTGCACCACGGGCTGCGGCATGTGCGCAGGCCCGAATATGCCCACCCACGCCGCCAGGTCGAAGCCGGGCTGCCCGATGGCATCGGCGATGGTCGGCAACTTGGGGGCGAGGCTGCTGCGCTGGCTGGTGGTGACGCCCAGCAGTTTCAGCTTGCCCGACTGTATATAGCTTGCGGCCGAGGCGAGGTCGGCGAACATGAACGAGGCGCGGCCGCCGATCACGTCGGTCATGGCCTGGGGCGAGCTTTTATAGGGCACGGGCGTGGCATGCAGGCCGGTGGCCTTGTCGAAGGCGGCGGCCGATATCTGGCCGGTGCTGTTGCCATAGGCATAGCTGAGGTTCGATGCATGCTGCTTGCCGTAGGCCAGCAATTCCTTGACGCTGGAGACGGGCAGCTTGCCGCTCACGGCCAGCACGAACGGGAAGTTGCATACCTGCGCGATCGGCGTGAAGTCCTTGATTGGGTCGTAATGCAGGGTCTTGAACAGATAGGGATTGGCCGAGTGCGTGGTGTTGGTTGCCAGCATGATGGTGTAGCCGTCCGGGGCGGACCGGGCCACATAATTGGCGGCGATCTGCCCCGAGGCGCCGGCCTTGTTCTCGACCACTACCGGCTGTCCTAGCGCGGCTTGCAGGCGTTCGGCGATCAGGCGCGCGACGATGTCGCTGGCGCTGCCCGCGGCAAAGGCGGTGATGAAGCGTATGTCTTTCTCTGGGTAGGCCGCGTTGGCGGCGCTGCCGGCGATGCCCGTCGCGAGCGCGCAGGACAATACGAGCAGTTTCCTGCGTAGCAGTTTCTTCATTTCCGGTCTCCTCCGGTTTCGGCTGCGGCCTGCAAGATGGCCGCCGACGTGGGTCATATGCTGCGTGGCTTTCGTACTGCTGATGTTGCGTGGCTTGTGCCCTCTGTTTTTATCCTCTGTGTACGCTGCGGGCCGGTGCGGGGCGGCCCGCCCCGGCCAGGCGGCGTCGGGCTAGGCTGCGCCGCCCAGCGCCAGTGTCTGCATGGCCCGCTTCAGGTGCGGGCGGTCCAGCATCTCGCCGTCCAGTTGCAGCGTGCCCGCGCCGGGCGCCTGCTCGAAGGCTTGCACGACGCGCCGCGCATATTCGAGTTCGGCCGCGTCCGGCGTGAAGGCCTCATTGATGGCGGCGACCTGGTCGGGATGGATGGCTATCTTTCCCGAGAATCCGGCCTTGCGCGCAAGCGCGGCCTCTTTGCGCAGCCCGGCATCGTCCCTGAAATTGCCGCAGATGGTGTCGATGGCGCGTACCCCTGCGGCATGCGCGCCCAGCAGGCACAACGAGCGCGCCAATTTGTAGGTGAACTCGTACTCGCCGTCTTCCTGCCGGTTGGTGGCCGCGCCGAGTGCGGCGGACAGGTCTTCCGCGCCCCAAGTCAGGCCTTGCAGGCGCGGGCTGCTGTTCTTGTAGTTGCCCAATGTGAAGAGCGCGTCCGGAACCTCGGTGGCCACCGGAATGATGCCTACCGAGCCGCGCGCGACGCCGTCGCGCGCCTCGAGCGCGTCGAGGTAGCCGGCGAGCGCCTCGATGGCGGAGGGGCCCGCCACTTTGGGCAGCAGTATGCCGTCGGGCGCGCCGCGCACTATCGCGGCTAGGTCGTCCAGGGCCAGGCCCGAAGTCAGCGGATTGATGCGCACCCAGATGGCCTGTCTGCGCCCGGACCGCGCTTCCAGGTATTGGCGCACCATTTCCCGTGCCTGCGGCAGGCGGCTGGCCTCGACCGCGTCTTCCAGGTCGAGCACCACGGCGTCGGCGCCGGTGGCCTCGGCCTTGGCAAGCTTGCGCTCGCTGTCGCCGGGTACGAATAATAGGGATCTGAATGTCTGCTTGCTCATGCTTAGGGCCTTGTCGGTGCGTAGGTGTGTCTATGGATGCGCATGTAAATATCGGGTGCAGGGGTGTCGGGCGCAAAGGCTAAGGGGCTATCGGGAAGACGAGACGTCTGAAGCCGAAATCGATGTAGATCCTTAGTATCAACACCCGCGAAACTCAGGCGGCCGCTTTTCGGCAAAGGCGCGCGCGCCTTCCTGGATGTCTGCGCTTTCCTGCAGCAGGCGCAGAAACAATTGTTCCAGCCGCAGGCCGGTAGCCAGGTCGGCGTCGCGGCTGCGTATCGCCAGCTCTTTGGCCGCCTGTACCGCCAGCGGCGCATTGGCGGCCAGGCGCAGCGCATATTGGCGCGCCGTGTCCATCAGTTGGTCGCGAGGCACGACGCGGTTGACCAGGCCCCAGCGCCCGGCGGCCTGGGCATCGAAGTTGTCGCCCAGCAGCAGGAACTCCATGGCGATGGCATGCGGCAGTTGCTGGCAGATGCGCTGTGTGCCGCCATTGGCGGGAAACGCGCCGCGCCGCACCTCTGACAGGCCGAACTGCGCGTCATCCGCACAGACCCGGATGTCGGTGGCCAGCAGCAGGGTCATGCCGCCGCCCAGGCAATAGCCGTTGACGGCGGCCACGATGGGTTTCCAGACTTCCAGCCCGCGGTTCAGCAATTGCGATTGCTGGGTGTGCGCAATCTGTGCCAGCGGCGGCGCGGCGGCCAGGAAGCTTTTGATGTCGGCGCCGGCGCAGAACGCCTTGTCGCCCGCGCCGGTGATAATGGCTACGCGTATGGCGTTGTCGTCGCGAACCGTGCGCCAGGCCTCGGACAGCAGGTCGTAATGCTGCTGGTCGAGGGCGTTGCGCCGTTCGGGGCGGTTGATGGTGATGGTGGCGATGCCGTGGCCGTCCACGGAGAAGTCGATGCTCAAGCGAATTCCTTGCAGGCTGTGGCGACGGGTGCGGGACAAGTGCTATGCCGCATTGACGTAGAGAAGAATAATTAATAACATCGCTTTAGTCAACGGTTAGACCATTAAATTTAGAGTAAAAAATACCAAGCATCAAAAACATGAGGCGACAAGCACATGAATACCCTGGATGGGATACGAGTAGTCGATTTTTCCAAAGTGCTGGCAGGCCCCTTGTGCACCCAGTACCTGGCCGACATGGGCGCCGAGGTGGTGAAGGTCGAGACCGTCAATGGCGACGATACCCGCCGCTGGCCGCCCTTCCGGGATGGCGAGGGCACCGTCTTTCTCAGCGCCAACCGCAACAAGCGCAGCGTGGCGCTGGACCTGAAGCACGAGCGCGGACGCGAGGTGGTGCACCGCCTGATCGCCGGCGCTGACGTCGTGGTGGAAAGCTTCGGGCCGGGCGTGACGCAACGCCTGGGCATAGACTACGACACCGTGCGCAGGCTGAATCCGGCGGTCGTGTACTGCAGCATCTCGGGCTTCGGCCGCCAGGGGCCCCTGAAAGAAGCAAAGGGCTACGATGTGATCCTGCAGGCCTTCAGCGGCATGATGGCCACCACCGGCGACACCGAAGGCCCGCCCGCGCGCAGCCCATATTCGCCGGTCGACCAGGCTACAGGCATGCACGCCGCCATAGGCATCTTGTCCGCGCTCATCCGGCGCATGCGCAGCGGCGAAGGCGCCCTGGTCGAAGCCTGCCTGTTCGATACTTCGCTGGGCTTCCTGGCCTATATGTCGCAGAGTTATTGGCAGCGCGGCACCGAACCGCGGCGCTGGGGCTCGGCGCACGAGTCGCTATGTCCCTATCAGGCCTTCGACGCGAGCGACAAGCCCTTTCTGCTGGGTGTGGCCAATGATGCGCTGTGGCAGACGTTTTGCCGCGTGGCCGAGGCCCCGGACCTGGCCGCCGACACACGCTATGCCGCCAACGCCGACCGGGTATCGCATCGCGCCGAAGTGCTGCAGGCGGTGCAGGCGATACTGGCGCGGCGCAGCCGCGACGAATGGCTCGATCTGCTGCGCGCCGCGGGCATCCCCTGCGCCTCCATCCAGACCGTGGGCGAAATGCTGGCGCATCCGCATACCCAGGAATGCGGCATGCTGCAGACCTGCACTGCGCAGGACGGCCAGCCGCTGAACATGGTGGCCCAGCCCTTGCGTTTCGACGGCCAGCGCAACGCCGTGAGCCGCCCGCCGCCGCGCCTGGGCGAGCATAGCCGCGAGGTGCTCGAGGGCTTGGGATACGGGGCGGAAGAAATCGACGCGCTGCTGCAGGCGGGAGCAGTGCGGGCACAGGCGTACACCGACGGCGCGCCCGCCTGATCCCAGGTATTTCGCGTCGGCCGTACTCGTATGATGAGGACGGCGCTTGCTACAGACAGGAAACTACAACCATGGATTTCGCTCTGACTCAGGACCAACTGGCCATCCGCGCCGCCATCGAGGACGTGTGCCGCGCCTTCGATGATGAATACTGGCGCAGAAAAGATGCGGCGGGAGGCTTTCCCGAAGACTTCTACGCGGCCGTGGCCGGCGCCGGCTGGCTCGGCATCGCCATGCCGGTGGAATACGGCGGCGCGGGGCTGGGCATATCCGAAGCGGCGCTGATGATGGAAACCATATCGGCTTCGGGCGCGGGCATGTCGGGGGCCTCGGCCGTGCATATGAATGTCTTCGGCCTGCATCCCGTTGTGGTGCACGGTACGCCGGAACAAAAGGCGCGCTGGCTGCCGCCCATCATCAGCGGCCAGAACAAGGCCTGTTTCGGTGTGACCGAGCCCAATACCGGGCTCAATACGCTCAAGCTCAAGACTCGGGCGGTAAAGCAGGGCGATCATTATGTCGTGCACGGCCAGAAGATCTGGATTTCCACGGCGCAAGTGGCGCACAAGATCTTGTTGCTGGCGCGCACCACGCCTCTGGAGGAGGTCTCCAAGCCGACGCACGGGCTGAGCCTGTTTTATACCGACCTGGACCGCAGCCGCGTAGAGGTGCGCGAG
Source organism: Candidimonas humi (assembly GCF_019166065.1). Taxonomy (GTDB): domain Bacteria; phylum Pseudomonadota; class Gammaproteobacteria; order Burkholderiales; family Burkholderiaceae_B; genus Candidimonas; species Candidimonas humi. Next base: position 203,190 of record NZ_JAHTBN010000008.1, on the reverse strand, counting down.
ATCGAGAAGCTCGGCCGCAAGGCGGTGGATTCGAACCAGTTGTTCATAGACGGCCTGGAAATCCCGGCCGCTGATTTGATCGGCGAAGAAGGCCGCGGCTTCGAATATATATTGCACGGCATGAACCCCGAGCGCGTGCTGCTGGCTGCCGAAGCCGTGGGCCTGGGCCGCGCGGCCTTGCGCAAGGCGGCCGCTTATGCGGGGGAACGTATCGTTTTCGACCGACCCATAGGCAAGAACCAGGGAGTGCAGCATCCCCTGGCCGAACGCTGGGTAGAGCTGGAGGCCGCCACGCTGTTGTACCAGAAGGCGGCATGGCTGTACGACCAGAATCAGCCTTGCGGGGCCGAGGCCAATGCCGCCAAGTTCCTGTGCGCCGAGGCAGGCTTCCGTGCCTGCGAAACGGCGGTGCTGACTCATGGCGGCATGGGCTACGCCAAGGAATACGACGTAGAGCGCTATCTGCGCGAATCCATGCTGCCGCGCATCGCGCCGATTTCGCCGCAACTGATCCTGTGCTTCATCGCCGAGAAAGTGCTGGGTCTGCCCAAGTCATACTGAACTTAAGTAAGCTGAGGGCTGCAAGTTTCCCCATCCTCATTTCGCAAGGTAAAAGATCATGAGCCAGTTGCTGCATTACGAACAGGACGACCAGGGCATCGTCACCCTGACCATGGACGACCAGCCCACCCGCAATGCGCTGACCGGCAGCACCATGGTCGACGAATTCCTGGCGGCGTTCCGGCGCGTGGAAGCCGACCCGCGGGTCAAGGTCGTGATCATCACCGGCCGGGGCAGGGCGTTTTCCTCGGGGGGCAATATCGACGAAATGCAGCGCCAGCAGCGCCCCGAATTCGACGGCACCGTGCTGCGCCAGGAATACCGCCAGGGCATCCAGCGACTGCCCCTGGCCCTGTACGGGCTTGAGATCCCGGTGATTGCCGCGGTCAATGGGCCGGCCATGGGGGCCGGGCTGGACCTGGCGTGCATGTGCGACATACGCATCGCCGCGCGGGAGGCGGTATTCGCCGAGAGCTTCGTCAAGCTGGGCATCATCGCCGGCGACGGCGGGGCCTGGTTCCTGCCGCGCATCATGGGCATGTCGCGCGCGGCGGAAATGACCCTGACGGGCGACCCCATCGATGCCCGGCAGGCCCTGGAATGGGGCCTGGTGTCGCGCGTGGTGCCGACCCAGGATTTGCTGGCCGAGGCGCGGCGCCTGGCGGCGCGCATTGCGGCGAACCCCGGGCAGGCCGTGCGCATGAGCAAGCGCCTGCTGCGCGAGGGGCAGCAGGCGCGCCTGGATACCGTGCTGGAAATGGCCGCTGCCTTCCAGGCCATCGCGCACAAGACCGCCGAGCACGCCGCAGCCGTCGACGAGTTCATGCAGCGCCGGGCGCAGAGGAAAAAGCAGCCGGCAGCCTGATGGGGCGGCATGCGAAACCCGACAGGCAGGCACGCGACGTGTCTGGCTAGGTGTCGCAATGCCGTGTGCCGCGATGCAGTGGCGTTGCAATGCCGCAGTGCCGCAATGCTCTGTGCCGTAATGCCGTAATGCCGTGGCGCCGCGGCGGGCTTGCGGCGCCTGCCCGATCAGCCCGCGTCGGGCGAGACGATGATCTTGCCTATCGTGGCGCCCGATTCCTGCGCCTCGTGGGCCTGGACGATCTGCTCCAGGCTATAGCGCGCCGCAATGTGGTGCTGCAGTTGCCGGTTTTGCAAGGCGTCGGTGACCGCCGCGATGGCGCGGTCGTGGGCAGCCTGATCCATGACATACACCAGCACGTAGCGCACGGTGGCATTCAGGGCCAGCAACTGCCTGAAAGGCACGGCCGGCGCGGCCACCTGGTCCGAGGCATAAGAAGCAATGACGCCGTTGGGCTTGAGCACCTTGAGGCTGGTTTCCAGGTTGGCGCCGAAAGCCACGTCGACGATGCGGTCGATGGCGCGGCCGTCGGGCACGCCGCTGATCTCGGCGATGCGCCCGGCCACGTCCTGCTCGAGCCGGAAGATGACATGGTGCGCGCCCGCCGCGCGTGCGGCTTGCGCCTGTTCCTCGGTGCGCACCGTGGTGTATACCGTGGCGCCGCCCAGGCGGGCGAACTGGATGGCGTAGTTGCCGACGGCTCCCGCGCCGCCTGTCACCAGCACATGCTTGCCCGCGACCGGGCCGTCGGCCGTGACGCAGTAGTGCGAGGTCAGGGCAGGCACGCCCAGGCATGCTCCTTCTTCGAACGAGACATGATCGGGCAGGGGCACGGCGTTGCGCGCGGGCAGCGCCACATATTCGGCGGCGCAGCCATAGGGACGCCCGAGCTGCGCCTCGTAGATCCAGACGCGCTGGCCCACCCAGGCTCCGTCCACGCCGGAGCCCGTCGACACGACGACGCCCGCCCCGTCCTGGTGCGGGATGACGCGCGCATAGGTATTGGGGCGTGCGCCCTGGCCGCTGCGCGACTTGACGTCGGACGGGTTCAGGCCGCTGGCGTGCACGCGCACCAGCAGTTCGCCCGGCCCCGCCTCGGGCCTCGGCAGTTCGCCCACGCGCAGCACCTCGCGTGCCGCGCCCCTGTCTTCGTACCATGCCGCCTTCATGGCAGCCGGCATGTCTTTATTTCCACTCATACGATGTTCTCCGTTAGCCGTTAGCCGTTAGCCGTTAGCCGTTTGCCCATTAACCGTTAACCATTGCCATTAGCCATTAGCCACTAGCCATTAGCTATTAGTTGTTAGTTGTTAGTCCATTAGCCATCAGCCGCTGGCCGTTAGCCGTTGGCCTATTAATCACTGGCCATTAACCATTGCCGTTGCCCATTAGAGCCCCGCCGTGGCCGCAGTACGGCTGCTTGCGTCGCGGCAAGCGTCACCAGAGGCGTTCAAGCCGCGGGCGCCGCCTGGAGGGCGCGGCCGATGTCCGCCTTGAGATCTTCGATATGTTCCACGCCCACAGACATGCGCACGAAATTGGGTTCTATGCCGGCGGCCCGCATCTGCGGCTCGGTCATGGTGCCCGCCCACATGGCGGCGGTGTGCACCGCCAGGGTCTCGACGCCGCCCAGGCTGACCGCGTGCGTGGCCAGGCGCAGCGCGGCGACGAAGGCGCTGGTGGCGTCGAAGCCGCCTTTGATGGAAAAGGCGATGACGGCGCCGTAGCCTTTCATCTGCCGCAGGGCCAGCGCGTGTTGCGGGTGGCTGGGCAGGCCCGGGTAGTACACGCGCTCGACCTGCGGCTGCTGTTCGAGCCAGGCGGCCAGCGCCAGCGCGTTGGCATTGATGCGTTCCATGCGCAGCGGCAGGGTGCGCAGCCCGCGCAGCAGCAGCCAGGCATCCATGGGCGACAGCACCGAGCCCAGCGTCACGTGCATCTTCCAGATCAGCTCGGCGTGTTCTTGAGAGCAGCAGACGGCGCCGGCCGTGATGTCGTGGTGCCCGCCGAAGTATTTGGTCGCACTGTGCACGACGATGTCTATGCCCAGCTCATGGGGCTTCTGGTTCAGCGGCGAGGCGAAGGTGTTGTCGGCGATAGTGATGATGCCCCGTGGCGCGGCCAATTCGGCCACGGCGGCCAGGTCGGTGAGCGACAGGGTAGGGTTGGCAGGGGTTTCGAGCATGATCAGGCGCGTCTCGGGCCGCAAGGCCCGGGCAATGGCCGCGGTATCGGTCTGCTCCACGATGCTGACTTCCACGCCGAAGCGCGGCAGCACTTCTTCGAACAGTTTCGTCGTGCTCATGTAGTGGCGCTGCTGGGCGACGACATGGTCGCCCTTGGACACCAGGGCGAGCACGGTGGTGCTGATTGCCCCCATGCCCGATGCCATGAGCAGCGCGGTGGGCGTGCCTTCGAGCTCGGCCAGTATGGCTTCCACGCGCTTGTGCACGGGGTTGCCGTAGCGGGTGTAGAAGCCGGCAGGGCGCGTCGCGTTGGCCATGGCGGCGAAGGCCTGCGCCGAATCGGCCCGGAACGTAGCGCTGTAATGAATGGGAGCCGACACTGCAGCATCCTGGGCCAGCGCCGCATCGCCGTGCAGGGCTATGGTTTCGTCGTGCCAGTCGGCGTGTGGCGTGTCGGGTTCGGGTGGTGTTGCGGCTGTCATGCGAGGCTCCGGGATCTGTGCGCCGCGGCGGCCGACGATGGCCGGCCGGCGGCCCTGTCATCATACGCCAGCCCGGCACGCGGCCGCCCGTGCGCCGGGCCGGCGGCGCCGCAAGCGGGGGGCTGCAGAGAGGTGCTACAGACAGGAACTACAGATAGGAGCTACAGACAGGAACTACAGATAGCAACTACAGATAGCAACTACAGATAGCAACTACAGATAGCAACTACAGATAGCAACTACAGATAGCAACTACAGATAGCAACTACAGATAGGGGCTGGCCAGCCAGATGATCTTGTTGCGCAGCCGCTTGCGAAACGGCAGGGCGGCCAATTGGGCGAGCGAGCAGGGGTCGGCGCGCTCGATCTCGCTGTCTATCATCTGCTCGATCTGCGCCGCCAGCTCGTGGCTGTAGATCTCGATGTCGAGCTCGAAGTTCAGGCGCAGGCTGCGCGGGTCCATATTGGACGAGCCCACATAGGACCAGCCGCCGTCTATGGTGATCAGCTTGGAGTGATTGAAGTTGCCGCTGGCGCGCCACACGCGGCAGCCGTTGCGGATGATCTGATCGAGCTGGGCCGTCATGGCGTAGTCGACCAGCCGCAGGTTGTTGTGCCCGGGTATCACCACGTCTACTTGTATGCCGCGCCGCGCGGCGGTGTTCAGGGCACCCAGCAGTATCTGGTCGGGCAGGAAATAAGGCGACTGGATCCGTATGTGGCGCTGCGCCACGGCAAAGGCGCCCAGCAGCATATTGTGCGTGCTGTTGATGAAGCGGTCGGGGCCGGAACGCACGCAGCGCGCCGGCACGGACGGCTGCGGCACATGCTTCAGTTCGTCGCTGCACCATTCGGCGTAGGGCAGCGCTTCGTGGGTGGTGAATTTCCAGTCGTGGGCGAATACCGAGGTCAGTTGCAGCACCGCCGGCCCCTCGATCTGGAAATGCGTGTCCCCGGCCACGTCGCGCCCGGCTATCGCCGAGACGAAGCCTTCGCGGATGTTCATGCCGCCGGTGAAGCCATGGCGGCCGTCGACGATCAGGATCTTGCGGTGGCTGCGCAAATTGGCATAGGGCATCTTCATGCCCAGGGGATTGGTCATGAACAGGGCGGCGGTGATGCCCTTCTTGCGCAGCAGCCGGATGATGGGAGGGCGCGAATACTTCGAGCCCACCGCATCGATCAGCACGCGGATTTCCACGCCGCGCGCATGCGCGTCGGCCAGCGCATCGACGAATTCCCGGCCGGTACGGTCATCGTCGAAGATGTATGTCTGCAGCCCGATGGTGCGGCGCGCGTTGCGTATGGCGTGCAGCATCGCCGGATAGGCTTCGTCGCCGCCGTTGAGGATACGTATGTGATTGTTGTCGAGCAGCGGAAAGTTGCTGATCCGGTCACCCAGGGTGCGCAGCGACATGAATTGCGAGCCGGAATCTTCCGCCACGTCGGCCACCGGGATGGCCTTCTGGTTGGTGTAGTCGCGCAGCGAACTGTCGCGTTGCTGGGAAATGCGGTCGCGGCGCACGCGGTTGATGCCGGCCACCAGATAGAGCAGCGGGCCGAAGATCGGCGACATCAGGATCACGCCCACCCAGGCGATGGCGGCCCGCACGTCGCTCTTGTTCATGGCCGCGTGGATGGCGGCTGCGGCCCCCGAGACCACGCTGACCACGAAAACCAGATGCGGCCAATGCCGTACGAACAGGTCGTGCAGTGTGTACAGGTGCGTCGAAGTCATGGCTGCGCGTCGATGGGCTGTAGCGGGTTCCGGCGATAGTCTGCCCCTGCGCCCGGCACTTTGTCGCGTACCCCAAGGGGGCGACGGGAAAGCGGCGGGTGGCAGTGCGGCTAGTATATAGATAGAAAACGTAGATAGAAAACGGCCCGTGCGACATGCCCATGGCCGATACCTGGCCCCGCGCATGCCCGCGCTGGCTGCGAGAACGAAAAAGCCGGCGCGCGGCCGGCTTTTTTACATGCCTGGATCTTGCTTCGCGTCTTCATGCCGCGGAATTCCTGGAATTCTGCAAGGGCATGAAAGACTATGTATTCCTGGGGTGACCGATGGGGCTCGAACCCACGACAACCGGAATCACAATCCGGGACTCTACCAACTGAGCTACGGTCACCACTGCTCTTGTGGCGGCGGGAAAGTGCCCCGCAAGCGGCGCCCGTACAGGCCGGGGGCTGCGCCAAAGAGACCGTGATTCTAGCATGAACTCGGAATGGAAACTTGCCGGGTGCGAGCCGTGTCCGGCAAGGGGGAGGGCCATGGCGCCACCGCGCGGGCCGGCCGCTGATCTGCCCGCGGACGCGACATTGCCTCTGCCGCCGGCGGGTTCTAGCTCGTCGTGCCCGCCAGGGCCATCGATTCGATGCGCTGGAAATCCAGCCTCTGCAGCGCGGCGCGCACTGCTTCGTAGTAGTCCGCGTGCTGGCGCCCGGATTCCGTTTCTGCGTGTCGCCGCAGCCAGTCTTCGATGTCGCTCAGCCCCCCGGCGCGCGCCATCTGGGCGAGATCCTCGCGGATAGCCGCCGGCGGCAGGCTGGGCATGGCCGCCGCGGGCGCCGCGTCGGCGGCAGCTTGCGGCCGGGTTGCAGCCTGCAGGGCGGCGGGGGCCACTGTCGCGCGCGACAGGCTTGTTACGGGTATTTCGAAGCTGAAGCGGCTGCCTGCCCCAGGCCGGCTTTCCAGCCGCAGGTCTCCGCCCAGGTTCTTGACGATGCTGCGGGCGATATACAGGCCCAGCCCGGCGCTGCCTGGCCGGGCCTCGCCCTGTACGAAGGCTTCGAATACCGAGGGCTGGAGTTGCGGGTCTATGCCCCGGCCGGAGTCCGAGACGGCGAATTCCAGCACGGTCGCGCCATCGGCGGGGCGGGCGCGGACCATCAGGCTGATGAGCCCGCCGCGGGTGAATTTGGCCGCGTTGGAGATCAGGTTGAGCAGCACCTGCTGCAGGCGGCGCGTGTCGGTGGACACCAGGGCAGGAAGTTCGTTCTGGGCTTGCAGCTCGAAACGATTGCCCTGCTGCAGGCCCAGGATATAGGCCTGTTGCGCGACATCTTCCAGCAGCCCCGCCAGTTCCACGGGCGCGCGCTGGATGTCCAGCGGCCGCAGCTCGTGCGTGGCGAATTCGAGTATCTCGTCTATCAGTGTCAGTTGATAGCTGGCGCTGCGTTCGATGGCGCGCAGGTGCTCGGCCTGTTCCGGCGTGCCGGTCTGGCGCAGCAGGCGCGTGTAGCCGACGATGGTCGCCAGCGGCGCGCGCAAATCGTGGCCGATATAGCTGAGGGTCTCGGCGCCGTGCTTGCCCGATGCCTCGGCCGCGGCGCTGGCCAACTGGCGCCCGCGTTCGTGGCACATCAGCATGAACATCGACGAACCTATCACCGGCATCATGACGGTAACCAGGGGTGTGAGCCGGTTCATCAAGTTGGTGTTGTCGGTGACGTCGAAATTGGGCGCCAGGGCCGACAGGCCGAAGTAGATCGCGCGCAGGATGCAGAAGGCGACCACGATGGCGTACAGGGCCATCAGCACCAGCCGGGCGGACGACGAATCTTCGCGGGCGTGCCGTTTGAGCGTGACGATGCTGCCCGACAATATGAAGATCCAGACCAGGGTGGCGATCACGATGCGCACCTTGGGCATGGGGAACAGGCCGCTGAATATCGCGACGCCCAGCGTGCCCAGGCCCACCGCCACGAACAGCGCCTGATCGTTCAGGGGCTGGCCATAGAGCCGGCGCAGCGCGCGCCAGTAGCAGGCCAGGCCCGACATCAGCAGCGCATTGGACGCCATCAGCAGCACGAGCGTGGGGATGTGGGCATGGGCCAGCAGCGTCAGGCAGCCCGCCGCCAGGCACAGCAGCCCGGCCTGCCAGGCGTCGGCGCCCGGGCGCACGCTGGCCTGCAGGCGGCGCCGTGCGAGGCCCAGCACGCAGCTATTGGCCAGGATCATGAGCGTGGCCAGGACGATTGCAGTTTGCGGATCCATTGGGTGGTGCGCGTCGCGGTCGCCGCAGTGTGCGCCGCAATCTTGTGTCCCCTTAAAACTTGGGCTTTAGATGTATTTGATTTGAAACAATTTATTATAAGCGCGGAACGGCGCAAATCGGGCTTGCCGGCCCCGCTAAACACCTGATTTGACGACGAATATGCAAGCAAATGATACGATTGGACTGGTTACAGGCGGCGTGGTTTCTTCTACCATAGATATCCGGCAATTCTAAAAAAGGTGTTGATACCATGAAAAAGCTCCATGTCACCCTGTTTGCAGCCGCCATGTTCGCTGGCGCACTGGCCAGTGCCCAGGCCGCCGAGAGCAAAACGTCGCACGAGGCCTGGCTGGCCGCGCAAAAGATCGACGTTCCGCCGACCCTGAAGGTCACTGAAACCAAGATTCCGGCCGGCGAGGCCGCCAATATGCATTATCACGCCCCGCGCCCGATCCCCGAATCGGCCGTGTCGCAGGATTCGGCGCCGACCCACGGCCGCGCGCCCATGGGCGCCGTAAAGAAGCACAAGCACTGGAACTGAGCACGGTGCCGCGCCACGCCGCGGCCTTCCCGTAAATTTCGTGCCGATTCCCGGCATTGCCCCGGGGGCCGCGAGGCCCTCGGCGGCGCCCGGCCATAGGCGGCCGCATACCAAGCCGCGTGCCTCGTGGACTGTCCGCTAATGATGTTAGGATATGTTCCATGGCCCAATTTTTCGTAGTTCACCCCGACAATCCCCAATCGCGCCTGTTGCGGCAGGCGGGGCAATTGCTGGCCGACGGCGGGCTGGTGGCCGTGCCTACCGACTCCAGCTATGCCGTGCTGGCCCGCCTCGACGACAAGGCCGCCGCCGATGCCTTGCGGCGCCTGCGCGGGCTGGACGACCGCCACCACCTGACCTTGCTGTGCCGCGACCTGGCCGAAATCGGCCATTTCGCCCGGGTCGACAATCGCCAGTACCGGCTGCTCAAGATGGCCACGCCCGGGCCCTGGACCTTCATCCTCGAGGCCACGCGCGAAGTCCCGCGGCGCGTATCGCATCCTTCGCGCAAGACCATAGGCATACGCGTGCCCGATCACAAGGTGGCGCTGGGCCTGATCGAATCCGCCGGCTCGCCCCTGATGTCCACCACCTTGATCCCCGAAGGCGAAGACGAACCGCTGAACGACGCGGAAGAAATCCGCCAGCGCTACGGCAACCAGTTGGCGGCCATCATCGACAGCGGGCCGTGCCCGCTCATGCCCACCACCGTCATCGATCTTACCGGCGAGGCCCCCGAGGTCGTGCGCCGGGGGCAGGGGAATCTCGCGGCGCTGGGCCTGAGCTGAACTTTCGGACCTAATCCTTCTCATATACCGATGGCGCCGATCCAGGCCGCCATCGCGCACCGGGAATACATGGACTCTCTCATTCAGACCATCACGGTTTATGCCCTGCCTGTGCTGTTCGGCATTACCTTGCACGAGGCCGCGCACGGCTATGTGGCGCGGCTGTTCGGCGATCCGACGGCCTACCTGGCGGGGCGCGTGAGCGTCAATCCGGTGCGCCACATCGACCCGATCGGCACGATCGTGGTGCCGCTGGTGCTGTTGTTCAGCACCAAGCTGCTGGGCGGGGCCGGCCTGCTGTTCGGCTGGGCCAAGCCCGTGCCGGTGGACTGGGGGCGCCTGCGCAATCCCAAGCGCGACATGCTGTGGGTGGCGCTGGCCGGCCCGGCATCCAACCTGATCATGGCGGTAATCTGGGCCGTGGGCCTGCGCCTGCTGGCCGAGGGCGGCGCCACGCAGGACAATTTCTGGGTGCAGATGACGGTGGCCGGCATACAGATCAACCTGGTGCTGATGGCGCTGAACCTCTTGCCCCTGCCGCCGCTGGACGGCGGCCGGATCGTCTTCAGCCTGTTGCCCGCGCGCATGGCCTGGCAGTATTCCCGCATCGAACCCTACGGCATGCTGATCATCATCCTGCTGATGATCACCGGCGCCCTGTGGGTGTTTTTGCAACCCCTGCTGGCGCTCGGCCAGGCCATCATCCGCTGGTTCCTGTAAGTTTTGGCGTGACAGGGCCCTAATCCGGTAAACTTGCACGTTAGGTTGAATTTGACGGTGATTTGACGGCTCCCGCCTTGCGGCGGCCCGAGGAGATGGTTCCCATCATGGCTAGTACGGATTCGGCGGTTCCACGCTTTCAGGGCAGTATGGTCGCCCTGGTAACACCCATGCACCCGGACGGCAGTCTGGACCTGGACGCCTATCGAAAACTCATAGACTGGCATGCCGAGCAGGGCACCGACGCGCTGGTGGTGGTCGGCACGTCCGGGGAATCCCCCACGGTCGACATGGACGAGCACGCGGAACTGATCCGCATCGCGGTCGAGCACGCCGCCGGGCGCCTGCCGGTAATCGCCGGCACCGGGGCCAATTCCACCGCCGAAGCCATCCACCTGGCGCGGCATTCGCAGGCGGTGGGCGCGCAGGCGGGCCTGTCTGTAGTGCCCTATTACAACAAGCCCAGCCAGGAAGGGCTGTACCAGCATTTCCGCGCCGTGGCCGAGGCCACCGATCTGCCCTCCATCCTGTACAACGTGCCGGGCCGCACGGCGGCCGACATTTCCAACGAAACCGTCCTGCGCCTGGCGCAGGTTCCGGGCATCATCGGCATCAAGGACGCTACGGGCAATATCGCGCGCGGCGCGCTGCTGCTGCGCGACAAGCCGGCCGATTTCCAGGTGTTCAGCGGCGACGACGCCACGGCCGCAGCGCTTATGCTGCTGGGCGGGCAGGGCAATATTTCGGTCACGGCCAACGTGGCGCCGCGCCTGATGCACGAACTGTGCATGGCGGCCATCAAGGGCGATGTCGCCAAGGCCCGCGAACTCAACGGGCGGCTGGCGCATTTGAACCAAGACCTGTTTATCGAGTCCAATCCGATTCCGGTGAAATGGGCCGTGGCCGAAATGGGGCTTACCGAACTCGGCTACCGCTTGCCTCTGACCCCCCTGAACGACCAGTACCACGCGCTGCTGCGCGCATCCCTGAAAGAAGCGGGCCTGATCTGAATATGACGAATATGCGCATGAACAAACGCTACGCCGCCGGCGTGACCTTGGCCGCCGGCCTGCTGGTCCTGTCGGGTTGCGCCCAGATCAAGAAGGTCGTGGGCTCCGAAGAATCGGTCGATTACAAAAGCACGGTGGCGAGCCAGCCCCTGAGCATTCCGCCCGACCTGACGCAAGCCAACCAGGACGCCCATTACAAGGCGCCTGCCGGCACGGCCACGTACAGCCAGTACGAGCAGAACCAGCAGGCGCAGCGGGCCGCGGCGCCCAGCGACAAGATCCTGCCGACCACCAATGGCGCGCAGGTCATGCGCGACGGCGACCTGCGCTGGCTCGAAATCGATAAACCAGCCCAGGACGTCTATCCCAAGATCGTCGATTTCTGGGGCCACGAAGGCTTCACCATACGTTCGCAGGATCCCAAGGCCGGCCTGGTCCAGACCGACTGGGCCGAGAACCGGGCCAAGATTCCCGAAGGCTGGATCCGCAGCGCGCTGGGCGGCATACTCGACCAGGTCTACGACAGCGGCGAGCGCGATCGCTTCCGCACCCGCGTCGAGCGCGTCAACGGCAAGACCGAGGTCTACATCAGCCACGAGCACATGATCGAGACGCCCACGGCCGACGGCGCGGCCTTCAAATGGGTGTACGGCAAAGAAGACCAGGGCCTGAACGCGGCCATGCTGGCGCGCCTGCTGGTCTACCTGGGCACCGATGTGCAACAGGCCCGGACCCTGGTTGCGCAGGCCGAGAAAGACCCGAACCAGCCCAAGGTGACCCAGGCCCCGTCCGGCCAGGCCGAGGTCAATCTGGGCGAGCCCTTCGATCGCGCCTGGCGCCGGGTAGGCGTGGCCATCGATGCGGCCGGCTTCTCCGTCGACGATCGCGACCGTTCCAGCGGCGATTATTTCATCCGCTACCTGGATACGGACTCGGGCCGCAAGCTCGAACAGAGCAACTTCCTGACGCGCATGTTCGGCGCCAAGGACACCACCGAAGCCGTCCGCTACCGCATCCACGTGGCGCAAGAGGGCTCCGGGTCCACGGTCACGGTGCTCGACCAGAACGGGCAGCGCGACAACAGCCCCACCGCGCAACGCATCATCACGGTGCTGGGCAACCACATGAAATAACGCAAGTAGTCTGCATGACGCAAACGGGCCGGGTAATCCCCGGCCCGTTTGCGTCATTGCGCCGTTCGGACGCTACGGCTCCATGGGTTTGCGATCAAAGAAGAGAGCAAGGCTACGAGACCGTAGATGGTGCAAAGAGAGAGGATGGCTCGAAGCCGCGGGGGGTACGAAGAGAGAACAAGGCGCGAAGCCGCGGACGACACAAAGAGAGAACATGGCTCGAAGCCATGGGTAGCACAAAGAGTACGGCCATGCGCAGCAAGGCCGTTATCTTCTTGATCGAGTATCCGTATCAGGCGGCGCGTGCCATGGCTGCCGTGCCGGCTTCTATCAAAGTGCCATACCAATGCAGCCGCGGCGCCATGGCGGCCACCTCGCCCACCAGCAGCAGCGCCGGCGCCTGGATGGCATGGGCCCGGGCCAGTTCGGCCAGCTCGTCCAGCCTGCCGCAGAGCACGCGCTGCCGGCTGCGGGTGCCGTTCTCGACCAAGGCGAAAGGGGTGTCGGCGCCGCGGCCTTGCTGCAGCAGCCGCTCGCGCAGCGCCGGCAACTGGCTGACACCCATGTAGAAGGCCTGTGTTTGCCCCCGGCCAGACGCCGCCTGCCATGCGCCTTCGTCGGCGCTTCCATCGGCGCGCGCGCTGGCATGTGCGGTCGCCAGGGTGACGGAATGCGCATGGTCGCGGTGCGTCAGCGGGATACCCGCGTAGGCCGCGCAGGCCAGTGCCGCGGTGATGCCGGGCACCACCTCGTATGCGACGCCATGGGCGCGCAGGAATTCCAGTTCTTCGCCGCCGCGGCCGAAGACGAAGGCGTCGCCGCCCTTCAGGCGCACCACGCAGGCGCCCGCGCGGGCATGTTCGAGCATGGTCGCATGGATGCGCCGCTGGGTGGCTTCATGGTCTTCGCCGGGAGTCTTGCCTACCGAGATCCGCAGCGCGTCGCGCCGGCCCAGCGCCAGCACTTCCTCGCCGGCCAGGCGATCGTACAGAATCACGTCGGCTTCGTTCAAGGCGCGCAAGGCCTTGAGCGTAAGCAGGCCGGGGTCGCCCGGGCCCCCGCCCACCAGTATGACCTTGCCGGGCGCCGCCGGCTGCCGGCGTTCCAGTTGCCGCCGCAGTTCCTGCTCGGCTTCATGCTCGCGCCGGCCGCGCAGCGCCGCCGCCACGGGGCCGTCCAGCAGCCAGTCGTAGAACTCGCGCCGGCTGCGCAGGCTGGGGCGCTGGCGCCGTATCGCGGCGCGATACTTGCCGGCCAATGCAGCCAAAGGCCCCAGTGTATGGTCGAGCATGGTCTCGAGGCGCTCGCGCACGCGCCGCGCCAGCACCGGGGCGGCGCCGCCGGACGAGATCGCGATCGTCAGCGGCGCGCGGTCCACCACCGAAGGCACCTGGAAGCTGGACAGCTCGGCGTCGTCGACCACATTGGCGAAGATGCGCCGCGTTTCGGCTGCGGCGGCTACCGCGCGGTTGACGGCCTGGTCCTGCGTGGCGGCGATGGCCAGCCACGCGCCGTCCAGCCACGATGGCTCGAATTCGCCGCGCCGCAACTGGATTTCTCCGCGCGCGGCCATGCGTTCGAGCTCTTCGGTAAAGCTCGTGGCGCCGGCCAGCACTTCGGCGCCGGCCGCGGCCAGGCTTTGCGCCTTGCGCTGTGCGACGATGCCGCCGCCGACCACCAGCACGCGCCGGCCGCGCAACTGCGCGAAGAGGGGGAAAAGATTCACGATACCGCGTCCAGCACGATGGGCACGAGATTCTGCGCGGGGGCGGGGATGACTTCGGTGCGGATCAGGAAGTCGCCGAATTTCTCGTCGGCCTGGCGCCCCGCGGCATAAGCAGCGAACAGTTCGTCCAGGCTGGACAGGATTTCCGGCTCGGCCACGTTCTCGCGATACAGCGTATTGAGCCGCTCGCCGATGAAGTCGGCGGCCAGCCGCAGGTCGTAGCGGCCTACCGCGCGCCCGACCAGGGTGATCTCGCCCAGGTAGGGCCGCGAACAGCCATTGGGGCAACCCGACAGGCGCAGCAGGATCGGCGCGTCCCGCAGCCCGTGGCGTTCCAGCGAGGCTTCCAGCTTGGGCAGCAGCACCGGCAGGTAGCGCTCGCTTTCCGCCATGGCCAGCCCGCAGGTGGGCAGCGCCACGCAGGCTATGGAGTGCCGGCGTATGCCGCTGTCGCGCAGATAGTCGTCCAGCCCGTAAAGCGCCGCCAGCTCGTCGATGCGCGACCGGTCCTCGGCCGCGACATTGGCGATGACCAGGCTCTGGTTGCAGGTCAGGCGGAATTCGCCCTTGTGGATCTTGGCCAGCTCGCGCATGCCGGTCTGCGGGCGGTAGTCGCCGTCGTCCAGCAGGCGTCCGGCCTGGATGGCCAGGCCCAGGTGCCAGCGCCCGTCTTCGCCCTCGATCCAGCCGTAGCGATCGCCGTTGTGCTCGAAGCGATAGGGCCGCAGGGGCCGCAGTTCATAGCCCAGGCGGCGCTGCACTTCGTCCTTGAACCACTGCACGCCGTGCGTGTCGATGGTGTACTTCAGGCGCGCGTGCTGGCGTTCGCTGCGGTTGCCGAAGTCGCGCTGCACCTTGACGATGGTCTCGGCGACCTCGACGATGCGCTCGGGCTCGATGAAGCCGATCAGGCTGCCCAGGCGCGGATAAGTCGTGCTGTCGCCATGCGTGGCGCCCATGCCGCCGCCCGCCGCGATATTGAAACCCTGCAGCCGGCCGTTTTCGATGATGGCGATCAGGCCCAGGTCCTGGGCGAACACGTCGATGTCGTTGACGGGCGGCAGGGCGATGCCGATCTTGAATTTGCGCGGCAGGTAAGTGCTGCCGTAGATCGGCTCTTCGTCGGGTTCGCCGCCCACGTCCTCGATCTTCTTGCCGTCGAGCCAGATCTCGGCATAGGCGCGAGTGCGCGGCAGGAAGTGCGCGGACAGCTTTTCCGTCCATTCCTGCACGATGGCGTGCTGGCTGGAAAGCAAGGGGTTGACCGAGCTCACCACCTGGCGGTTGACGTCGCCACAGGCGGCCAGCGTGGTGGCCATGGCGTCGTGTATGCCCTGCATGAACTTCTTCAGGTTGCGCTTCTGCACGCCGTGCCACTGGAAGGTCTGGCGGGTCGTGATGCGCAGGCCGCGCGTGGCGAACTCCGTGGCGATGCGATCCAGCGCCAGCCACTGGGCCGGCTTGATCACGCCGCCCGGCAGCCGGGCGCGGATCATGAACCCGTAGGCCGGCTCCAGCTTGCGGCGGCGGCGTTCGTCGCGCACGTCGCGGTCGTCTTGCTGGTAGCTGCCGTGGAACTTGAGCAGCTTGTTGTCGTCATCGCTGATGGCGCCGGTCACCGGGTCTTCGAGCCCCTGTGCAATGGTGCCGCGCAAATAGTTGCTGTCCGCCTTGATGTGTTCGAGGTGGGAAAGATTACCGCTCATTGTGTTCCTGGTTCAGTCAATACGCAGTGTTGCGTTTTTGCGTGTCCGCGCCTGTGCGCATGTAGTGTTGTCGCGTCTTTAAGTCTTTGAGCCGGTGTGCTGCGGGCTGCCAATGCCTGCGGGCATGCCGGCCAGCATGCCCGCGTCTGTCCGTGTGTCTTTCAATCAATACACATCGCGCGCATAGCGGCCTTCCGCGGCCAGGCCGTCGAGCCACTGGCGCGCCGCCTCGGGTTGCAGGCCGCCCTCGGTCTCGGCCACTTGCAGCAGCGCCGCGTGCACATCCTTGGCCATGCGCGTCGCGTCGCCGCACACGTAAAGGTGCGCGCCGTTCTGCAGCCACTGGTAGACATCGCTGGCCGCGGCGAGCAGCTTGTCCTGTACATAGACTTTCTCGGACTGGTCGCGCGAGAAGGCCAGGTCGAGCCGGTGCAGATCGCCGTCCTTGAGCGCGCGCTGCCATTCGGTCTGGTACAGGAAATCGGAATCGAAGTGCGGGTTGCCGAAGAACAGCCAGTTGCGCCCGCTGGCGCCGGCGGCGCTGCGTTCCTGCACGAAGGCGCGGAACGGCGCCACGCCCGTGCCCGGCCCGATCATGATGACGTCGCGCGCCGGATCGGCGGGCAGGCGGAAGCGCGGGTTTTCCTCGATGAAGACCGGCAGCTTGCCGCCTTCCTCCAGGTCGCTCAGGAAATGCGAGGCGCAGCCCCAGCGCTGCTCTTCGTCGCGCTCATAGTTCACGTGCGCCAGGGTCAGGTGCACTTCGGAACCCACCGCCGCCTGGCTGGAGGCGATGGAATACATGCGGGGGGCCAGCGGCCGCAGCGCCTGCACCAGCGGAGTTGCTTCCCAGGCCGCGGGATATTCCTTGACCAGGTCCAGCAACTGGTAGTCGTTCAACAGCGTGCGCAGGGACTCGGGCTCGGCCACGCGCTTTTGCAGTTCGGGATTGTTGGCGCGCTGGGCATGCGCCACCAGGAAGGGCTTGGTCAGCACCGTGAGTTCGCGGTGCTTGACTAGCCATTCGCGCAGCGGCCGGCGCACTTCATTGATCTCCACCGTCGCGTCCAGGTCCAGGCCGAACGCCGCGGCGACGGACTGCACCAGGCTGTCGGACTGCGTAGGCCAGATCCCCAAGGCATCGCCGGGCTGGTAGCTGAGGCTGCTGCCCTCCAGCGAGATTTCCAGGTGGCGCACGTCCTTGCCGCTGCCGTGGTCCGTGATAGGCTGGTTCAGCAGCAGTTCGGCCAGGTGCGGCTGGTCGCGCGTGACCTTGGACGCCTTGGGCCGCAGCGCGGTGACGGTGGCCGTGGTGGCCTCGCCTTGCTTCAGGGCTTTCTGGGCATGTTCCAGCGCGCGGTCCTGCCAGGGGGCCGCCACGGTGTCGATGTCGAGGTCGGCGGTGCCCACTTCCTGCAGGCGCTGCGCGCCCAGCTCGGCCAGGCGGGAGTCCAGGGATTGCGCCATGCCGCAAAATAGCGGATAGCTGGAATCGCCCAGGCCCAGTACCGCATATTTCAACTGCGGCAGCTTGGGGGCGCGCTTGCTCGCCAGGAATTCGGTGAAGCTGCGCGAATCGTCGGGCGCTTCGCCATCGCCCTGGGTGCTCATGACGATATACAGCAGTTGCTCGTCCTTGAGTTCGCGCGTGTTGTAGCTGTCGGCGCGCACCAGCCGCGTGCTCAGCCCCACGGCCTGGGTGCGCTCGGCCAAGGCTTCGGCGACGCGCTTGGCATTGCCGGTCTGGCTGCCGTACAGAATGGTCAGGCGCTTGGCCGTGGCGGCTGCGGGCACCGCCGCTACCGAGGTCGACGCCTTCGCCGGCTGCCGGCCCTGGGCCACACCCGCGAAGTAGCCGGACAGCCAGCTCAAGGCGCCGGGGTCCAGCCCTTCCAGCAATTCGTCGATCAAGTTGTGTTTGGCTTCGGGCAGATAGGAAGGCGCTAGCATCGGTCGCTCGCATAGAGAATCAGGGGTAGCCCTAATTCTAGGGAGCCGGGGCGTTCATGCGAACGACGCGATGCTTATTTCCTTATGCGCGTATAAGTTTATTCCGCGTGGGCTATATGGCCTGCTGGGCCGATGGGCGGCCGCGCGAGTCTGCCCATTGAGGCGCGAAGCGCGGCTGTGCTGGCGCCATGGCGGGCGCCGTCGGCGGATATAGCCTCTCGCGATGTGCTGGCTAATGGGCCTGGGTCATGGCCAGAAGCTGGAGGCTGGCCAGAATATTGAAAAAGTCAGTCCACCGCCTTCGTTTTCCGCGTACGCCCGCGGAGACGGTTTCTCAATTGTTGCGGATGCCTTACGATCCATGGAGTCTGGCCTTCGGAAAGGTGGGTTGGGTGTGTGGCAACAACCATCCTGTCAATTCTTGGGTCAGCCTCCTTCTTCTAATTCATGCGCTTACGCCACTATCCGCGGCCCGAATACCTTAATTAAATAAGTGCCAGTCGTCCTAGGCCTTGTAGTGCAGCCAGCCTTCGCTCAGCCATTCGTTCAGCATTTCGCGCCGTTCCGGTCCCAGGGCGCGCAGGCGGGCCGGGGTCAGGGGCAGGCGGCGCTCGTCGGCCAGGCGCCGCAGCGGTGCGCTGGCCGGCAGCGGTGCGAGTTCGCCATTGATATACATGTTGCTGCCGCGATACAGCAGGCGCGTGCAGCGGTCCAGTTCCAGGCGGCCGGTGGCGGGCAGGGCGGGCCCGAGTTCCACCGGTTTGTCCGGCGGTTCGAAGCAGGCCGCCTGCGGCGGCTCGCTCAGCCACATGCCCAGGTAGCGTGCCGCCAGCGCTTCGTCCAGGCGTACGCGCTGGACGGCTTCGCAGGCGGCGCGCAGCAGCGTGTCGGGCAGGCGGGCAGGGCTGGTCGTGGCGGCCGTGCCCGCGTCGCGGAAACGGCCGCCCAGATCCGGCCCGGGCAGCGGCGGGTTGCCGTACAGGCCGCCGTCGCCGCCTGCGCGGGCCATGATCTGGTCCCCGGCTGCCTCCAGCATGCCGCGGGCCAGCACGGCCAGGGTAGGGGCGCGAAAACCGATAGATATCGTCATGCACGCGTCCAGCGCCACCCCTTCGTGCGCGATGTGCGGAGGCAAATACAGCATGTCGCCCGGTTCCAGCACATATTCTTCCTCGGGGCGGAAGTCGCGCAGGACCTTCAGCGGCAGCCCGGGAACCAGGCTCAGATCCTTCTGGCTGCCGATGCGCCAGCGCCGGCGGCCTTCCGCCTGCAGCAGGAACACGTCATAGCTGTCGAAGTGCGGGCCCACGCCGCCGCCTTCCGAGGCGATGCTGATCATCGCATCGTCCAGCCGCGCGTCCGAGATAAAGCGGAACCGCTGCATCAGCTCGGCCGTGGCATCGTCATGCAGGTCCACGCTTTGGGCCAGCACCGTCCAGCCGGGGCGGCGCATCGCCGGCAGCCTGGCGAAGGGGCCGTGCTTCATGTGCCAGCCCGCGGCATCCTGCCACACCAGGCGCGACTCTACCTCGTCGCGGCGAACCAGCTCGCGTATGTCCGCGATCGACGGGCCCGGCTGGAAGCCGGCAATGGCCTGCCGGATCAACAGAGGGCGGCGCTGCCAGTAGCGCCGCATGAAGGCTTGCGGCGTAAGCCCGCCCAGCAGGGCGAGGGGGCGATCGATGTTCATGAATGGGAAACGCTATTGAACGTCATGGGTTCAAGGAAGCCTTGCCGCAGGCACAGGCTGGCATGCGGCAAGGCGGGCGAAACGAGCAGGCGGCCGTAATAGGCGCCATAACAGGTTTTGCCCTCACGATTGTGCTTCCCCGTCAAAGATAGGCATTGCGCAGGCGGTAGAGCGCGTCCAGCGCCTCGCGGGGCGTGAGCTGGTCGGGGTCGATGGCGGCCAGTTCGGCCCTGAGCGCATCGGCGGCCTGCTCGTGTTCAGGCTCTTGATCGGGCCTTGCATCGTTCGCGGCCGGCTCATCGCCTTGCGCCCGCGTTGCTGCCGCGGCGAACAAGTCCAGTTGCGGCGTCGGCGCGCCTCGCGCCTCCAGCCGGCTCAATTCCTGGCTGGCGCGGCGTATCACGGCGGGCGGGATGCCGGCGCGCTGCGCCACCTGGATCCCGTAGCTGCGGCTGGCCGGCCCAGGCTGCACTTGGTGCAGGAACACGATGCCCGAGGGCGATTCCGCCGCGGCCAGGTGTATGTTCGCCGCGCACTGGGCTTCGCCCGGCAGGCGCGTGATCTCGAAATAATGCGTGGCGAACAGCGTCAGCGCCTGGTTGTGGGTCAGCAGGCGGTGGGCGATCGACCAGGCCAGGGCCAGGCCGTCATAGGTCGACGTGCCGCGCCCGATCTCGTCCATCAGCACCAGGCTCTGCGGCGTGCTGGCGGCCAGGATGGCGGCCGCCTCTGTCATCTCCATCATGAAGGTGGAGCGGCCCCCCGCCAGGTCGTCGGCCGCGCCGATGCGGGTGAAAATGCGGTCGATCTGGCCGATGCGCGCGCTGGCCGCGGGCACGAAACTGCCCGTGCGCGCCAGCAGCACGATCAGCGCCACCTGCCGCATATAAGTGGACTTGCCGCCCATGTTCGGCCCGGTGATCAGCAGCATGCGCCGCTGCGGCCCCAGCTCGCAGTCGTTTGGCGTGAAGCGTTCGATGCTGTGTTCCACCACCGGATGGCGGCCGGCCTCGATGACAATCTCGCTGGCCTCGCACAGCTCGGGCGCGGCCCATTCGTTCTGCCGCGCATGTTCGGCCAGCGCCGCCAGCACGTCCAGCTCGGCCAGCGCCGCCGCGCATTGCGAAAGCGCCGGCACCGAAGGCGCCAACTGGTCCAGCAGCTCTTCGAACAGCCCCTTTTCCCGCGCCAGGCTGCGGTCCTTGGCCGACAGCACCTTGTCTTCCCAGCTCTTGAGCTCGGGCGTAATGTAGCGCTCGGCATTCTTCAGCGTCTGGCGGCGGCGGTAATCGTCCGGCACCTTGTCGGCCTGGCCGCGCGATACCTCTATATAGAAGCCATGCACACGATTGAATTCCACGCGCAGATTGCCGATGCCCGTGCGGGCGCGTTCGCGCGCCTCGAGCTCGACCAGGAATTCGCCGTTATCGCTCGCCAGCCGGCGCAGCTCGTCGAGTTCCGCGTCATAGCCCGGCGCAAGCACGCCGCCGTCGCGCACCAGCAGCGCGGGCTCGGGCGCGATCGCCCGCTGCAGCAGCGTATGCAGCGCCGGAGTCAGCTCCATCTGCGCGGAGAACTGCTGCAGCTTGCCGACCGGGGCGAAAGCATCGCGCACCGCCTTCGCCAGCGAAGGCAGATCGCCCAGCGCGTCGCGCAGGCTGGCCAGCTCGCGCGGACGCACAGAGCGCAGCGCCACGCGCGTCGCGATACGCTCGATATCGGGATAACGATTGAGCTGCCTGCGCAGCGCGTCCAGCGGCGGGGCTGCGTCCAGCCCCGCGTCCGGCCCCGGCGCCGCCAGCAGCGCGCGGATCGCCTCTTGCCGCTGCTGCACCGCTTCGTTGTCGCGCAGCGGATTGTGCAGCCAGCGGCGCAGCAGCCGGCTGCCCATCGGCGTTTCGCAGTGATCCAGAGTGGACAGCAGCGTCGGGCTTTCCTCGCCGCTCAGCGTCTCGGTCAATTCCAGGTTCTTGCGCGTGACCGGATCCAGCACCACATACGCCCCGGCGCGATCCGCACTGATGGACTGCACATGCGACAAAGTCTGCGACTGCGTGCGGCTTACATAACGCAGCAAAGCCCCGGCTGCGCTCGTCGCCAGCGGCATGCCCGCCAGATCGAAGCCGTCGAGCGTGTCCACGCCGAAATGCTGCTGCAGCGCCTGGCGCGCGCCGTCCAGCTCGAAATGCCAATCGGGAATCGTGCTGATCGCCATCCCGTCCGTGTCGCCCACCGCGGACGTGCGCTGGCTTTCGCCGCACACCAGCTCCGCCGGCGCGACGCGGTGCAATTCCGAATCCAGCATGTCCGCCGCGCATTCGGTCGCCTTGAACTCGCCATTGGCCAGATTCATCCACGCCAGCCCCGCCCGCAGCGCCTTGTTGTGCCGCGCCACGTGCACCGCGGCGATCATCCGGTCGGCCTTGGCCGGCAGCAGCGCTTCGTCCGTCAGCGTGCCCGGCGTCACGATGCGCACGATCTTGCGTTCCACCGGCCCCTTGCTGGCCGCCGGATCGCCGATCTGCTCGCAAATCGCCACCGATTCCCCCAGCGCCACCAGCCGCGCCAGGTATTGCTCCATGGCGTGCACCGGCACCCCCGCCATGGGTATGGGCGCGCCATTGGACGAGCCGCGCTTGGTCAGCGTCAGATTCAGCAGCTTCGCCCCACGCTGCGCATCGTCGTAGAACATCTCATAGAAATCGCCCATGCGATAGAACAGCAGATACGAGCTGGCTTGAGCCTTCAGCTTTAAGTATTGCTGCATCATGGGGGTGTGTGCGCTTAGATCTTGTTTTTCCATTAAAAATGAATAGATTGTGTTCTTGCGTGGGGGAGGTTGCGGCAAACTCCGGGTAGTACCGAAATTGCTGTTTTCATGAGCGTAAGGCATGCGCTCGTAGAAGGGACATTGTAATGAGTATGCTTGCCGTGGGAATGAGCTGCCAAGAATAGCGGGCTGTTACTTGCGGCTGAAAGCAGCAAGGTGGCGATTGGCTAGCTTGGTAGTCTGAAGGTCAACCTCGACTGCTACGTCATGCTGCACGGGTAGGCGTAGGGCGAGATAACCCAATGTGCTGACGTCGGCGCTGTGTATGTTTGAAGCCTGCATGGCGGGTGACAGGGGTTCAGGAGAAGGGCACATATGCCGAATGTAACAAAACCTTGGGTGAGGCTTTATGATGTCCGCTATCGGCCAGGAGCGGTCGTTCGCACTAAAGGCTCTGGATACGAGAGATCTCAATCCCTGAAAGTCTATGCGTCGGCGCTTGCTGGGCTAACTACGACTTTACGAACAAGTGGGGCGTTTGTTTTCTCCCGGCTGTTGCTCCTCTCGGCGGACTCGCAGATTCGGAAATATCAGGCATAAGTATTTATGGACGACAAAAAAAGAAAAGAGGTAGCTGCTTCCTTGTTGAAAGACATGGAGGCTACAGCAACTCGGATGCGAGAGCTTATCGTCGCGATGCCCCCACATGATCTGCTCGGCTACATCTACGCCCAACATATGATGAAAGCGATGGTAGACCAAAGCGCCGAGGAGGAGCAACGCGAAGCGGTCGGCTCAAATGACTTGATCAACGAAAACCAATTCCTGCTGGAGTACGTACACGCGGTGCTCGCGTCAGACGATGCCCCTGCGGACGTGACATTCGACGAAGCCCAATGCGCCGATCTGTTTGAACTTAGCTGCAAACTGCGAGAGCAGGCTATGTTCTTTGCTGTGATCACGTCCGCAGATACCAAGGACGGCGTCTTTGGCCCTGACACCGCCGACATTGAATTCCGCGCGAAATCGAACTGGGTCATACTACGCGGAAACCGCTACCAAGTCTTGGAAGGTGAGTTCTACAGCTACGTTTTGGCACCTCACAATGATGTATTGAAAGAAGTTTACGGTGTTGGTGCCGCCGAGATCGCGGAAGGCTTCCAGGCCATGGCCGACGCCACTCGTTCTGGGCATTCCGACGCTATCATGGAGATGAGTAAGCAGTTTGAGGCGGCACAGGCCTTCGCTGCGGCACAGGACATACCTCTGGAAGACGTCATGGAGGCATGGATTGCGGCCAATGCGGAACAGTCGAAAGCCGCCGGACGGGCGATGGATGACATGTTTCGGGGCGGCATCGCCAACGTGAGTCGACACACTACGCTACCACCGGCGTTGCTAGCGGATTTAGCTTACCAGCGCGGAGAAGAAACCGAATTTTTCGCAGCGGGCGATTTTGCGGGGACACCCTACCGGACATTGCCTGCCAGGAAGAAGCCCCTGATTCAACTTGGAGCGGACTATTACGCCATCGACCCGTGCTTCACCCGCGACGCTGGGTATCGTGCGCTTCTCTACAATCTCCTGCAGCGAAAGCCGGACTACAAGAAAACTTTTGAGGATCGGCAGAAGAGGATGAGCGAAGCTGCCTTCGCCGACATTCTGGCTGCCCAGCTTCCTGGAGCCACGGTTTTTCAAGAAATCTATTACAAAGACCCTGCCAGCAAGCAGTGGTCCGAAAACGACACGCTCATCCTGGTCGACGACGTATTGTTCCTAGTTGAAGCTAAGGCAGGCGCGGCTGCGACCATCGCATCGCCAGCACTTGATTTCGGCCGCCACGCCCAGTCCGTTCAGGACTTGGTACTCAAAGCCTACAAGCAATGCGAGCGCTTCTTCAATTATCTGAATTCGGCCGATGAAGTGCTGCTCTACCACTTGGAGGACGGAAAATACGAAGAGTGCGGGCGTGTTCGCCGCTCCGACTATCGCGTGATGGTACCGATCGGGCTGACGGTCGAGTCGTTCTCGCCCTTTTCCACATACTGTAAGGAACTGCCGCAAGTTGAGCCGCTGCTTGGAAGGCATGCCTTCATTTCGCTGTCCATCGACGAGCTATTTGTGCTCAAGCGTCTTCTACCCACACCCGGCGAGTTCGCCCACTACATGGAGGTGCGACAGGCCGTGGCAGGGATGCGCCGGGCTCATCTCTTTGATGAGTTCGACCACCTGGGCGCGTACCTGAAGAAGAACCGATTCGATCAGGACATCGCCAAGCAACTGCAGGACGGCAAGGTGAGCATGCTTATCTGGGACGGCATGAGCGACATCGTTGATAAGAGCTTCGAGGGTGAAGACTGGGAGGCCAGGCCGTTTCCGGCCCAACACTTCCCTAAAGAGGTGCTAAAGCTGCTTGATGCTCTTGACGCAACCCGAGTACAAGGTTGGCTTTCGGCGGAAAGCCATATTCGTGACCTAGGAGAAGAAGGCCGGAAAAATCTGGCCAAGATGCTCACTGACCTTCGCCAAACCTTGAATCAACATCCCGCCCGTTACTTTGTTCTGGGTGGGGACGGAGAGCCGCTCTTTGTCTGGCTACAACAACACGGCCAGCAAATTGACTGGAAAAAGGTAAATGAGAAAGCCAGTGCAGCTTCGTTAGCCGTTAAGGCTTCTAACGTGGTCGGCGTTGTTGCAGAGATTGGTTCCGATGGAACCTATCGCCGGGCACAATCGTTCGCAGTTCATATACCAACAGAGCGAACGCAAGAAAACGCTTCCATCTACGAAGACGCTGCCCGAATGGTTCACCCAACGCGGGCAGTGAATCTCAAGCAACCGGAAAACGTGTCCTTTCTTAGGAAGACCAGAAAACCGGGACGAAATGATCTCTGTCCATGCGGCAGTGGCGCTAAGTTCAAAAGGTGTCATGGCCGTTAAGAGCGCGCCGGAGCAGTCCAGAAACCAGTCGCGACGAATGTCTCTTGCAGGCCTTGCGCATGTTCAACCACTGCTGATCAACGACCGTCACCAGCCTTAATCGGACATTGAAATCACCCAAGCGAACTTCCGCTCCTGGCCGATTGATGCTGGTTCGAGAAGGCAGAACCTCGACCCAAAGCGGAAGTTCTGTTTGCAGATTTCAATGTCCGGTGGAGGCTGGAAGCAGAAATTCACCGAGGCCCTGCTATGCAGTTGCATTTTTAACCCAGTGAATCGATGGGGAACGTTGGGAAATCGACCAAATCATCTAGGCGCTCAGGTGAGCACGTAGGTTTACATTTTTGATAAGGATGGCATGAACACTCTTCCGAAACTCGAACTGCCGAAACGCTGGGAGTTCTTGGAGCAACGCGCCCACGCTGTCGGGCTAGACCCCAGCCAATTTGTGGAGCGAGTTCCACATGCGGCAGACCGAATTGACTATCTACTTCAGCGTGTACGCACGGGCGGAGGCGGGTTGTTCGAAGTTTTCTTTGGACTATCTGGCAGCGGAAAAACGACATTTCTAAAGACGCTTCCCAAGCATTTTCAAAACATCAGACTATTCTCTTTCCCCAAGGATGCAACTCTAGCTGATTTACCTAAGTTTATCCTGGATAGTCATGTTCCTAACGAAACAACAGCTCGAATAATCCTCGTGGAGCGACGCGACAACCCTTTGCCGCAGGACTTAAATTCCGTCGCCGATACCTTTGCTGAGTTGCTAGAGACATTCCGGGATCCACGCGGCGCAGTTCTAGTGTTGTGGCCAATCACTCGCGAGTCCTCTGCGCACAAGATCGCCGCCGAGGCTTGGCACACTGGCCGCGATTCGATGGTCGATACGCAAAGCCGAGGCTTTTACCAGTTTCTAGGGCTGTCTAAAGAGCGATTTTACGCAATCACGGATACGACGACCCGTAATCTCACTGGAGATGGCCTTGAAGCCTTCGGCGTCAACAACGAAGTTGCCGCTGACATTGTCAGAGGTAGTCAAACCATCGCAGATTTTTTCAGCGCAGTTGACCTTCACGCTGAAAATCAGCGCGATAAGACTTGGTCTGTCCTCAAGGCGCACGTCCGTGCGCGACTATGGATCATCTTGCCCGGCGACTTGCCTTCTGCTATTCGCTCAACGGTCTCCTCCCTAACGCAAGGAAGCCGTAACCGCATTGATCTGGACCTTATCGCAGAGTTCATTGATCAACCCGACAACAAGGCAATTTACGTGGCGGACTGGAAGGCTCGGAGAGCCGCTATGGCGCATCTCTTGCGAGTGATCGATCTCCGACTGTTCCCATTGCCACCAAACGTATCGCTGGCTGCAATACGTGCATTTGGCGACGAAAAGACTAAATCTATTCTCAAGCAATCAACTGTCAAGTTGGAGGATGCCAAAGCAGCAATGCGTGCTAGTCGGCTTTACAAGGCAATCCTCGCAGAGCTTAGCGTCGACACGACCCCATATGCAGGGGCTAATCGTGACGTTGAAGAAACTGCAAACGAATACCGACGATTACAGTCCACCGCCGGAAAGGGCGACAAGCAACTGAACAAGGCAATCGCATTGCTGCTGGAGGCTTGCCTTGAAGAGGATGCTCCAGGCGCGACAGTAATACCTGAAAAACAATCTTTGCCAAACTGTGAGCTGAAGCCTGATGTGAGCATTGGTCTTGCTGAAAATGACTTTATCTGCTTGGAACCTACTTGGCGATCAACCGATAAAGGTATTCCAGGAGAGTTGGATGGCGGGCAAAATACCTTGGCTGAATCTCATATGAAGAAGTACATTCTCGAAAAGGCAACACAATACGTGAAAGGCCTCGATCTATAGTCAAATCTGAAAACTTCAATAACTCCATTGTTCTTCTAGAAATTTTTTCGATACGTTTAATTTCAAGCACTAACAGGCTGCTGAAATACTTCAAAAGAAGCGCTGTTTTGGGCATTTTCAGGGGTGCCTTTCCACCCCTAACCCGGGCTCGAAAAATCGCTTTTAGGCCGTTCTGATCGATCGAGGTTTGGTTGCGGACAGGTCAAAAATAGTATTTCAGCAGCCTACTAAGTTGAATCTGTCGAATTGTGATTTCGTCGGTGCATGAGGTAGCAACTGCTGTGACGCAGACATCAACCGAAGAAACACGAATGGCGGCAATGGGTCGAGAGCAGCCCTTCGTGAATGTCCGTTTTCGACCCGAAGCCGACGTTGAGAAACGCCACCCGGAAGCTGCCGTTGATTTACTGCCTGCTGGCTCGCAGTCCCAAATGTGTTGTTAAAATTCCCAGTCTCTGCCTATTGGCACGCTATAATTTTCCGAGTTGATGCCTGCTGGGTTTCGCGGAATTTTTATACTTGGATGTTTAGACAGAAAACCGCCTGCAAACTTATGTTGTAAGCCACTTCCAGGAGAAATCAGTGTCCAGAATCTCCCTCGCGGTCTAGTTTATCCTGCAGTTTTTTTTTGAGATGCATCACGCTAGCAATCACAAGGAAATCCTTATGGCATATCTTGAGCCTCTATACCTAAACGAAAAAATGGTCTTGAATGCCGCTGCTTATCTGTTTAAGGGCGTTAGCACAGAGTCAGAAGAAAAGACACACAGATCAGCCAATAGCAAAGCCAATGCAAAGATTGGGTTTTCGTTCCTGCAAGGATTGCTTGGCAAGGCAGAACTTGGAGTTGAAGGGGGTAGCTCCAGCGCTAATGAAGTCAAAACTGTTAAGAGATACACCCTTGGTGGGTTACATATGACGGTTGTTGACGAACTTGAGGAAATCAAGGAGATACAAGATGGCTCTGGAACTGACTTTGATGCTGGTCAATACATCAAAGCCAAGGCCATTCTGCAGCCAATAGACATATTTCAATTGGTGGAAACATTGCAGACTTCAGCGCCGTTGATTATCCAGATTTTGAAGCATTTCGGAGTCAAGTTCGGAATAGAAAAAAAGTCGCTTGAAGAATTTCTAAAATATGAAAAACCGATAACACAAATCATCGAGGCAATTGAGCAGGACTACTTGAAGTCGAAGCAACTTGAAATGCTTTTGTGTTGCCCAAAAACGGGGGTTGCATTTGGTGTTGTCGATCTCGATGTGACTGACTACGACCCCAAAGAGATCAAGGCAAAGCTCACTGATGGTGAATTTACCGTCATTGGCAAGGTGACAAAAAGAGTCGAAGAGGGAGAGTCATTAAGCTTGGTGCAAAGGACATTCTTATCCTATGTAATGAGCGTTCTGGACAAGTTAATGGCCGTAAGCAACAACGTGGGAAGTTTCGAAAACTATAGGAATTCGATAGATTCAGCGAAGCCAATGGTGGAAAGATTTTGTCGCCTCTCTATCGACGGACCGGCTTATCGAATGACGGCCATGTCCATAAGCGCATGATTGCTAACATGGTGGTCGAGAGGGACAGCCTGCAAGCGCAGCTTGCAGGCTGTCCCTCTCCTCTACATTATGATTCAAGGGGGGAACGTGCCAGCCATTGAAGTCGAAATAGCACACCTGTGAACTGGCAAGACTTCGAGCGACTTACTCTCGATGTAGCGAAAGTGCTGTGGAAAGATGCAGACTGCGTTGCATCTCTGCTAATCGTCGTGTACGGGTTCAGGAACAACCTGTTCCACGGCGCCAAGTGGGGCTACGAACTCGAAGGCCAGTTGCAGAACTTCACCATGGCTAACGACATGTGGTGGTCTAATTTCTGTAGACACCCTGATAGGTGGACAATCTGCCTATAGAGGATACAGATATGAAAACACGCCGGAAATTCGACGCGGCCTTCAAGCTGGAAGTGGTGCGCATGGTTCGGGATCAACAACTTAGCGTGCCCGAGGTGTCTCGCACAATGGGAATTGGCGAGACGGCGATCCGTCGCTGGGTTCACCAGTACGAGGACGAAATCAACGGCGGCAGCGGCACGGGCCTGCCGCTGACCGCCGAGCAGCAACGCATCCGGGAGCTTGAAGCCGAAGTGAGCCGACTTCGCTCGGACAATGATCTGTTAAAAAAAGCCTCCGCCTTCTTTGCCCGAGAATTGAAGTGAAATATCGCTTGATCCAGCAGTGGGCGGAGAGGGCGACTCCCGTGGCACAGGCCTGTCGCGTGCTCGAGGTGAGTCGTGCGGGCTATTACCAATACCGTCAGCGGCCAAGCCGACCGATAGCCGAGGCCCGGGCCGGGGCAGCGTTGCGTGCTCAATTTGAGGCCAGCGGCCGCAGCTACGGTAGCCGCCGGCTGCAGCGCGCGCTGCGTCAGCTCGGCCATGCGATGGGCCGCTACCGCGTACGTCGCCTGATGCGAGAGGCGGGTTTAAAGCCGATTTGGCGCCACAAATTCGTACACACGACCGATAGTAAACATGACTTTCCAGTAGCCGAGAATCTGCTAAACCGGCAGTTCCAGGTCGATCAACCTAACCGGGTGTGGGTTGCAGACCTGACTTACATCCGTACCCGCCAAGGCTGGCTGTACCTGGCTGCGGTGATGGATCTGTATTCGCGCAAAATCGTAGGCTGGTCTACGGCCGCGTCCATGCCCACAGCCTTGGTCCGCAGTGCGTTACAAATCGCCTTGCAGCAACGTCAGCCCCCTCAGGGGCTGCTTCTGCACTCTGATCAGGGCAGTCAGTATGCGTCGGGCGCGTATCAAGACCTGCTGCGAGAGCACGGCATCCAATGCAGCATGAGTCGCAAGGGCAACTGTTGGGACAATGCCGTCATGGAGCGCTTCTTCCTGAATCTGAAAATGGAGCGCGTCTGGCAACGAGATTACGCCAACAGGGCCGAGGCCCAACGTGACATCGCCCACTACATCGTGGGCTTCTATAACAGCCGCCGACTGCACTCCAGTCTGGGCTACCTGTCGCCTGTCGATTACGAGTTACAAAACTTCACCCAACCACCTATCGGGGTGTCTGCAATTACTTGACCACTACAACACGCTCATGAACGCTATCGCGTGCAATGACGCCTAACCCGCCGTTCGAGCCGACACGAAACGGCATGCCACCCTGGACGCCGCGCGCGGCTCAACTCTAACGTTGAGTGTCCGCTTTTATTTGCAGTGACTGGCTGCTTCTGGACGAAAGCGGACGCTCCCCTACGACCATCTTGTTGAGGGAATACCAAACCATCTCGCTTACGCCCGAAAACTCCCTCTTGAGTCGAAGCACAGCCCAGCTCCCGAACATTTCCCCCTCCGAAGTAAAATCACTGGTTCGGCAAGTACCCAGCAACCAAGCAACAAACACCCCATGAGCGATTTTGACGAGATCCTGTACCTGTTGAACAAGCAGGGCTGGGCGGTATCTGATACCGCCGTGCCCGGCGCTTGGCATGCCAGTCTGCGGGAGCAGGCGCAGCGGCTTTGGGATGCGGGCGAGTTCTCGGGCGGGGAAATCGGGCGGGGCGCCAATGATGGACGCCAGCCTGCGGTGCGCGGGGATGCGATCTGCTGGGTGGAGCCGGATTCGGCGCTGGCGCAGCATCCTTTTTTCGAGTGGATGGCGCGGCTTCGGCAGGCGTTGAACGACAGCTACGACATGGGGCTGCGCAGGCACGAATTTCATTTCGCGCGCTATGACGATGGGGCGGGCTACAAGAAGCATGTCGACCAGCACCGGGGCACCAATTATCGAAAGATCTCGATCGTGTTTTATCTCAATGCCGATTGGGATACTACGAAGGGTGGCGAGTTGTGCCTGTACAACCCCTATGACCCGGATGTCGAGCTTCAGCGCTTTGCCCCGCTAGGCGGGCGCCTGGCGGTTTTTGTCAGTGGCTATATGCCGCATGAGGTGCTGCCGAGCCGGGCTACTCGCTGGAGCCTTACCGGCTGGATGCGCACGGACGACTTGATACGCGCCTGAGGCCTTGATACTCGCCTGAGGCGGTTTGTTTGACGGTCTTTCAATAGTCTCTATTTTGGCCATCGAGGTTGAAGGGGAACTGCGTCGCGAGATATAGAGGTGCGACGCCGGCTCACCCGATGCTGGTCTGGCGATTCCACGGCATCTTCATCAGCACGCGCGCCATGCCGCAGAATCCTGAAAGACCCGCGAACACCAGTCCGGCGCCGACGAACGCCGACAGCAGGTAAAACCAGGGCGAGGCCGCGGCACCGAGGATGACGCCGATCAGGACTATCGAGCCGGCGGCGATCTGGACCTGGCGCTGCAGTTCCAGCGGTTGGGCTTTGTCGACTTCCACGGGCAGTCCGGCTTTTTTCCAGGCGTCCAGGCCGCCTTCCAGTATGTAGGCATCGCACTGGGCGCAGGCCTGCAGCGCCTGTGCATTGGCCTGGGTACGAGCGCCGGATCGGCAATGGAAGATGACGGCCTTGGCGCCGTCCAGCGGCTGGGCGCCGTCGGCCAGTTGCTGCATGGGAATATGGCGAGCCTGGGCGATGTGTTCGCGGGCGTATTCGTCGGCACCGCGGATGTCGACAAGCACGGCGCCCTGGCTCAGCAGGGTGCGTGCCGCTTCGGGGCTTATGGATTTCAGGGTCATGGCTGTGTGCTCCTGGAATAGTTGATCAGTAACCGAAAATTAGCGGCCGCATGCACGATGGCGGGCAGGGTGACGCAATGCGCGGCCGTATGACGGATCATGGACAGAAGATGGACTTGAGCGTGGCGACTAGCTTGGCGACGTCCGGGTTGTCGATACGGTAATGCAGGGTCTGGGATTCCCGCCTATATGTCACCAGCCCTTCTTCGCGCATTTTCGCGAGATGCTGCGACAGCGCGGACTGGCTCAGGGCAACTTGTTCGAGCAGCGCGCCCACTGTCATTTCGCCGTGTTCGATGAGCAGGCACAGCACCAGCAGGCGATGTTCGTTGCTGAGGACCCTGAGCATTGCCGCGGCTTTGGCTGCGCCTTCCTGATGGAACAGCGTGTCTTGGTTTGTGGATGGCATTTGATGGCCGTAACGGTCCAGCGGTTTCGGCGAACATATATTTAAGATAGTTCTAATTTAGCATGTTCTAATAAATAATCAAGCCTGTTTCCCCAGCTGGCTCTTCGCCCGCCGGGAATGGTTTCTGATGTGCAGGCCGGCCCGCTTCGGGCTTTCTTTGTTTGTATTGCAGCGGGAGCAGGCCGGCAGGGGGGCTAGGCGCGGGGCTTGCCTTCGAGCGCGAGCAATAGTTGCTTTGCCGGCAGGCCGCCGGCGTATCCCGTCAGTTCGCCCGATTTGCCGACCACGCGATGGCAGGGCGCCACGATGGACAGCGGGTTCCTGCCGTTGGCGGCGCCGACGGCGCGCACGGCTTTGGGACGGCCTATCTGTGCGGCGATCTGGGCGTAGTTGCGGGTCTGGCCGTAGGGGATGTCCAGCAGCGCGCGCCAGACGTTTTTCTGGAAGTCGGTGCCGGCGAATTCCAGTTCGAGGTCGAAGCGCGTGCGAGCGCCGGCGAAGTATTCCCGCAGTTGTTGCTCGGCCCGCAGCAGCACTGGGTCTTGCGGCGATTCGCGCATGGGGCCCAGACGCACGCGGCTCGGTTTGTCATGTTCCCAGAGTATGGCGACCAGTTTCGGGCCGGCGGCGACGAGCTTGAGCTGCCCGACCGGAGAGTCGATGATCTTGAAAGTGTGTGTCATGGACAGGCTCCTTGGGTTCTTGCGTGTGGATTCTTTGTACCGCGGCAAGGGGCTGGTGCGCACCCCGGTCCTTGCGCTTGAATTCCCGGCAAAGGCGGAGCCGATAACGGCCTAAGGCTTGTAGGCTGGCCAGGTCTGGAGAAACGACCTGGATAAACGGCCCGGACAAACCCGTGGGCCCTGGCCCGTCGGCTTCGGCATGACGAAACCAATGGTGGGCGTCTCTCGTTCGATTGTGGCAACATAGCGTAAAAGAAGAGCGGGGAATGTTCACACAGTTTTGATATTTTGTTGTTTTGCAACTCTGTACTTTTGCAAAGGACCCACCATGAGCCAATATCGGATAGCTGTTATTGTCGGCAGCCTACGCAAGGATTCGTTCAATCGCAAGCTGGCGCGCGCGCTGGAAAAACTTGGCCCCGCCGAATTTTCTTTCGAGGACCTGGATGTCGGCGGCCTGCCCCTATACAACCAGGATAACGACGCGAACCAGGCCGAGTCGGTCAAGCAGTTCAAGAGCCGCATCAAGGAAGCCCAAGGGGTGATATTCGTCACGCCGGAATACAACCGTTCGATTCCCGGTGTGCTGAAGAACGCGATCGACAATGCTTCGCGGCCTTATGGCCAAAACGCCTTTGCCGGCAAGCCGGCAGGGATATTGGGCATTTCGATCGGGGCTATCGGCACGTCGCTGGCGCAGCAGCATCTGCGCAATGTGGCGGCTTATCTCGATATGCCCACGCTCAACCAGCCCGAGGTGTTCCTGCAGGCGAAGGAAGGCTTCTTCGATGCCACCGGCGATATTGGCAATGCCGATACCCGCAAGTTCCTGCAGGGCTGGATGAACGCTTATGCGGCGTGGGTCAAGAAGAATAATTAAGACGAGGCTTAGGCCAGCCGGCGCTGCGCCAGCACCAGCACCGCGCCGGCGATTGCCAATGCGGCGATCAGCCGGAACATGTCTTCGCTGGCGATCAGCAGCGCCTGGCGGTTCAGCAGATCGGTAAGCTGCGCCAGCGCGCTACTGCCGGCCTGCGCGGCATCCATGCCGCGGGCCATAAGCGCGCCCTGGATGTTGTGCATCCATTGCAGGGCGATGGACGGTTCTTGCGCAGAGGCGCCGGCCAGGTTCACTTGCACGCTGAACTGGCGGTTTTCCAGCAGCACCGCACCCAGCGCCGAGGCGAACGAACTGGCGATCTGGCGCATCAGGTTCTTGCTCTGGTAGCCGTGGGCGAAGTTGTCTTCTCCCAGGCTGCGGAAGGTCAGGCCCGCGACCGGGATGACGACCATGACGCCGAACATGCCCTTGAGCGCGAGGATGGGGATCAATGATTCGATCCCGACGTCGGGCGGCATGGACGAGAACTGCCAGGCGGCGTAGGCCATGATCAGCAGGCCCAGGATCATCAGGGGCTTCTTGCGTTTCAGGCGTGGTGCATAACGTATGTAGGCCATGATGCTCACCAGGCTGACCAGGCCGCCGATGGTGCTGAGCCAGCCCACGGTGGTCAGGGGGATCTGCAGCGCGCGTTCGGCGTAGATGGGGAACACGTAGCCGTGCAGGTGGCTGAGCAGGTAGTACATGAAATACAGTAGCAGCCCGGTGAGATAGACCGGGTTGCGCAGGACGCGCAGCTTGAGCAGCGGGGCGTCGTGGTTCCATTGATGCCACAGGAAGCCCAGCAGCAGCACGATGCCGCACAGCGCGATGGCCAGCAGGCGGCCGGGGTGCGAGAAGACGTCGAAGCGCGCGTCGCTCATGGCGATCTGCAGCGCCGCGATGGCCGCGCCGAACCACAGCAGGGGTATCAGCGCGGGGCGGCCGGGTTTTTCGCTGGGCTCGGCATCGGGCAGCAGCAGCCACGAGCCCACCATGGCCAGCAGCGACAGGGGCAGTACGCCATAGAACACGTCCCGCCAGGTGCCGGCGTCCATCAGTTCGGCCGACAGCGCGGGCCCGATGGCCGAGACGCCGAAGATGCCCAGCATGAACAGGCGCACCGCCTTGCCCCGGTCGGCGGGGGCGAACATCATCGGGATCAGCACGCGGCTGCTGGTGAACAGCGCGCCGCCGCCCACGCCTTGTATCAGGCGAGCGACCACCAGCGTGCCGAGGCTGGAACTGGACGCCGCATACCAGGTGCCCAAGCTGAAGACCAGCAGCGAGGCGCTGAGGTAGCGCCGGTAGCCATAGCGGCGGGCCAGCCACTGCTGCTTGACGATCATCAGCATGCTGCCGATGGCGTAGGCCGATTGCGCCAGCGCGAAGCCGCGCGGGTCGGCGTCGATGCCGCCCATGATGTGGCCGGCCGAGAACACGAACATGATGTTCTCGAGAAATTCCACCGACACAACCAGCGCCAGCGTCACCATGATGCAGTATTGACGCTGGCCGTGGGTGAGCAGGTTGGTGTTCAGGAAGCTGCGCAAGCTATTGCGCAGGCTTTGATGGACGGCGCGTGGGCTCATTGTTCCAGTTGTTGCAGATTGGCGTAGAGGCGCTGCAAATTGCGCGAGGCCTGGTCGCGCTCGCCGCCGGCCAGCACCGACCAGGCCTGCCTGTAAGCCCGGTGCACGGCTGGGACGGCCTGGCGCAGCAGGTCGCGGCCGGTGGACGTCAGTTCGAGTTCGAGGCTGCGGCGGTCTTGTTCCGATGCAATGCGGCGCACCAGCCCGCGGGATTGCAGGCTGTCCAGGAAGCGCGTCATTTGCGTGCGGGTGGCGTCCAGCGTGTGGCTGAGTTCGGACGGGGAGCTGGGGTCGGACCTATCGGTGGACAGCAGGCTCAGCACCAGGTATTGCGACATGTTCAGGCTATATGGCGCCAGGGCCTTGTCGATATGGGCGCGCAATAGTTGAGTGGTGCGAAACAGCAGCCGGGTAGCGAGTATGTCTTCGCGCGGCGCCTCGGGGTGCGCCTGGCAGAATCGGTCTATGCGGGATTCGAAGGAAGACATGAGGGCCTCGGTGCAATATAGTTTCATATGTAATTATATCGAATGTAGCAAATTCGGCAAGAGGCTGTGATAAAAACAATAGGCGTTGTCGCGTATATGCTGCGCAGGCCGCTCTTTCGGGCCGCCGGGGGTACGCGGGGCAGGGCGGCGGCCGGAGCCGCCGGCCGCCCAAGGAACTAGAGCCTAGAGCCGAGGAGTCTTCATGCTGCGTTTTGCCGCCAATGTCAGCACTATGTACGGGGAATACGATTTCCTGGATCGTTTCGAAGCCGCGGCGCAGGATGGCTTCAGGGCAGTGGAGCTGCAGTTTCCCTATGATTTCGAGGCCTCGGAGATCGCGCGGCGGCTGGACGACCAGGGCCTGGCCCTGGTGCTGCTCAATGCCGTGCCTGGTGACTTGCGCACCGGCGAAAAAGGGCTGGCCTGCCTTCCGGGCCGCAGTCGCGAATGCCTGGACGGGGTCGCACGGGCGCTGGAATATGCCGCGGCGCTCGCTACCCCGTGCATCCACCTGATGGCGGGGCTGGCGCCCGCCGGCATCCCGCGCGCGACCCTGGAAGGGCTGTACCGGGAAAATGTGCATGCCGCCGCGCTGCTGGCTGCGCAGGCGGGGGTGGACATCATGCTCGAACCCATCAACCCCATAGGCATGCCGGGGTATTTCCTGAATACCCAGCAGCAGGCCCACGATGTGGTGCAGGCGCTGGGCCTGCCCAACGTCAAGGTGCAGATGGATTTGTTCCATTGCCAGATCGTCGAGGGCGACGTCACCCGCAAGCTGCGCACGTATCTGCCCACGGGGCGCGTGGGCCATCTGCAGATCGCCGGGGTGCCTGATCGGCATGAGCCCGACACGGGCGAACTGGCGCATCCGTATGTGTTTTCGGTACTGGACCAATTGGGCTATGACGGCTGGATAGGCTGCGAGTATTTCCCCGCAGCCGGCACGCGCGCCGGCCTGGCCTGGGCTCGTCCGTATTTGTAGCCGGGCGTGTCTGTCGCAAGGCCACGCCAGCAAGGCTGCACACGCGAGGCCGCATATGCAAGGCTGCATATGTAAGGCCGCACATGCATGGCCGCACATGCATGGCCGAGCCATTGTGTTGCCGAGCTTCGTTTCGCTTGGTCAGGAACGGGCCGAAGTGGATCTATGTGAATGAGCCCGGATCGGGCGGGGCCTCAGCATCCAAATTGGCTGCGCCGTCTTCGTCGATGCGGGCCTCATGCAGGCTGATATGCAACGCCGGCGTGCGTGCCGCCAGGGCCGCGTTGTAGCCGGGCGCGCAATCCAGCTCGGCGAGCAGCCATTCCCGTGGCTTGCCGAAAGCGGCGTCGATGCGCCGCACGGCGGCCGGGCATCCCGGCCGGAATTCCACGCTCAGGCCCGGGAAGTCCATGTACAGCCCTGTTCCGGCCGCCTTGGAGACGGCTTCTTTGCGAGTCCAGAAGGCATAGAAGGCTGTCACCCGCTGCGCTTCGGGCAGCGCAAGCCATAAGTCCAGGTCGGCCTGCGACAGGACTGTGCGCGCGACGCCGGCCATGTCGTCCATGTCGCGCCGCAGCTCGATGTCCACGCCTATTTCCACGCTGCGCGCGATGGCGATCAGGGCCTGCGTGCCAGCATGGGACATATTGAAATGCAAGGCGGATGCGGCGCCGCCGGCGGCCGGAGCCGGGCAGGTCTCGGCCAGCATCGGCTTGCCGCGCGGGCCGGTGGCGTAGCGGCACAGCCGAGGTTCGATGCCCAGGTAGCGCCCCAGCAGCACGCGCAGCGCCCCGTGCGCCACCGCGTAGTGGCTGCGCAGCCTGGGCAGGCGCAGCGCCTGCATGTGCCGCCGTTCGTCTTCGGACAGGTGCTCTGCCAGCGCCGCCTGCACGTCTGGGGATTGGTCCAGCTCCACGGACCAGACATGGCATGCGCCGCTAGCCAGGAGGGGAAGGGCGGTGGCAGTCGGACGGCTGTCGGCCTGTCGTCGCGCGTCGTCTTTCTCCGGTGAGGGAGCATGCCCTGTGCCCGGCTGCGCGACCGAGGCCGGGGGACCGCTCGCCTGCCGCTGCAGGACATCTTCCTCGGGGGAGAAAGCCCGCCCTTCGGACGGCGGCGCGGGCGTGCTCATGGCCGGTTTCCGCCGAACGGATTCAGGTTCGTGCCTGGATCAGGCCGGCGACGATTTCGTAGGAGTGCAGCCGCGCGCGGTGATCGTAGATATTGGAGGCGACCATGACCTCGTCGGCCCCGGTGCGCTCGATGAAGGCGCGCAGTTGTTCGGCCACGGTATCGGGCGAGCCTATCGCCGAACACGACAGGATCTGGTCCAGCAGCGCGCGGCCTTGCGGGCCGATGCGATCCAGGTAGTCCGGCATGGGCGGCGGCAGGCGCGACGGCCGGCCGGTGCGCGAATTGACGAAGGACTGCTGGGCCGAGGTCGCGAGCACGCGGGCCTCTTCGTCGGTGTCGGCGGCAAACACGTTGAAGCCGAGCATGACGTGAGGAGCCTTGAGCTGTTCGGAGGGCTTGAAGGTCGAGCGGTAGATGCTGATGGCCGACATCATCTGCGCCGGCGCGAAGTGCGAGGCGAAGGCGTAGGGCAGGCCCAGGGCCGCGGCGAGCTGCGCGCCGTACAGGCTGGAACCCAGTATCCACAGGGGGATGTCCAGGCCGGTGCCGGGCACGGCCCGCACCGGCAGGCGCGGCTCGGACGAGAAATAGTCCATCAGTTCCATTATGTCCTGAGGAAATTCGTCGGCGTCCGAGGCCAGGTTGCGGCGCAGCGCCCGGGCCGTGGTCTGGTCCGAGCCCGGGGCGCGCCCCAGGCCCAGGTCGATGCGGCCCGGATACAGCGATTCGAGCGTGCCGAATTGTTCGGCGATGACCAGCGGCGAGTGGTTCGGCAGCATGACGCCGCCGGCGCCTATGCGTATATGGGATGTGCCGGCTGCGACGTGGGAGATCAGCACTGCGGTAGCGGCGCTGGCTATGCCCGGCATGCCGTGGTGCTCGGCCAGCCAATAGCGGTTGAAGCCCCATTGCTCCGCGTGGCGCGCCAGGTCCAGGGAATTGCGGAAGGACTGCGCGGCGCTGCTGCCTTCGGCGATCGGGGAAAGGTCGAGTACGGATAGAGGAATCATGACGTGTAGCGGCCGGCCAAAAGAGCCAATATATCCCATCCTGCCGCTGCTACACCTCCAGCCGGCCGCCGCTGCGCCGCCCCCGCCGGCCGCCGCGACCATCCGGCCCGGTATGGCGCTTGGCGATGAGCCAAGGGTGAGGCAATGGCTGACGGGCAACGGCTGATCAAAGAGGGAATATTCGATGAAGGTTCGATGGGGACGGCTAATGGGCAGAGAGGGCTGAGCATTGGGCGCTGGATTGTGGTGATGCACCGCCGGTGGCGCGCTCCGGTCTCGTGTCCTTTGACACTGTCGTGTCGCGTCCCAGCCGTGTCTCGTCCCATGACGCCGCTGCGCGCGTCCATTAAAATCTGGCATTTTGCCGGCTGGCGGACAGATGGAATCATGAACCCCGACGATGCTGCGATATTGGCCCTGGACCTGGGCTCCACCGGGCTGAAAGGCGCCTGGGTGGGCGTGCGCGGCGCAATGGGCGAGATACTGCGCGCGCCTTCGCCGCTGGCCCGGCCCGGGCTCGACGCCGAGGCGATATGGCTGGCCGTGCGCGCCTTGATGCAAGACCTGCTGCAGGCGCCGGAGGCGCCCGCCAGGCCGCTGGCCGTGGCCTTGACCGGGGTGACGCGCACCCATGTCTTCGTCGACGCGGCCGGCCGGCCGCTGGCGCCGGTCATGCCTTGGGGCGACCCGTATGGAGAGGATCGCGCCGGCGAGCTTGCGCAGGCCTATGGCGTGGAGGGCGACACCGCCGGCTACGGGGCCTTCCATCCGCTGGCGCGCCTCTTGCAGTTCCGGCTCGATCGGGGCGCCGCGCCGGCGGCGATCGTGGAATTGCGCGACTGGCTGAATTTCCGGCTTACCGGCAGGCTGGCCACGGACGCCGTGGCGCTCGGGCGCCTGGCGGGCGCGGCCCAGGGGCCCGGGCCGGCCGAAGTGCTGGCGCGGCTGGGCCTGCCGGCCAGTGTCCTGCCGCCGGCCGTGCAGCCCGCGGAGATATTGGGGCAGTTGCGCGCCGAGGACGCCGGGCTGCCGGCCAGCCTGGACGGCGTGCCCGTGGCCTGCTGCAGTTTCGACACCTGGTGCACCACGCTGGGCCTGGGCGCCGTGGCTGCGGGACGCATCTATGATGTGTCCGGAACCACCGAGGTGCTGGGCACTTTCGCGGCCAGGCCGCGTGCTGTCGACGGCATGGTCTGCCTGCCCTGGACGCCGGGTCTCTGGCATCTGGGTGGCCCGTGCCAGACGGGGCTCGGGACCCTGGCCTGGTTCGCCCGGGCCTTTCTCGACAGCGACGACCCGGCCGCCACGCTGCAGGCCGCCATGGCCTCGACCTGCGACGATGCGCCGCTGTGCCTGCCGTACGTGACGGGCGAGCGCATGCCCTTGTGGAACAGCCGCCTGGCGGCCAGCTTCCACGAAGTAAAGGCCACGCATACGCGCCGCGACCTGGCGCGCGCCGTGGCCGAGGGGCTGGCGCTGGCGCATCGTTTGGCCCTGCAGCGCCTGGGCGTGCTGGGCGGCGGGCAGCCGCTGCATATGGGCGGCGGGGGCGCAACACTGGCGCACTGGCCGCAGTTGCGCGCCGATGCCTTCGGCATGCCGGTGCGCCTGGGCGTTTGCCCCGAGCCCGCGCTGGCGGGGGCGGCGCTGGCCGCCGCGACCGCCCTGGGCGTTTATCCCGACATCCAGGCCGCGCAGGATGCGATCAACGAGGGCAGCACGGTGCTGCATCCCGAGCCCGCGCGCGCCGCCTATTTTTCGGGCCGTGCGCGACAATTCGCAGATGTTCTGCAAGACACATTGAACCGGACTCTTACATGAATGCAGTCGCCTTTCGATCCTGGCTCGCCCGCTACGGCACTTGCGTGGCCGGGCTGATCCTGTTCCTGTTCTTCG
This sequence comes from Candidimonas humi, assembly GCF_019166065.1. Classification (GTDB taxonomy): domain Bacteria; phylum Pseudomonadota; class Gammaproteobacteria; order Burkholderiales; family Burkholderiaceae_B; genus Candidimonas; species Candidimonas humi. Next base: position 162,489 of record NZ_JAHTBN010000008.1, on the reverse strand, counting down.
CCCTGTACGCGCCCAATTTCCTGGCCTTGCAGAACTTGTCGAACATCATCAAGCACATCAGTTTCATGGCCATACTCGGCCTGGGCTTTGCGCTGGCGCTGCTGGTTTCCGAACTGGACTTGTCGTTCGCCAATATCTGCAGCCTGTGCGCGGTGATCACCGGCTGGCTGGTGCACACCGGCCATGCGCCGGCCGAGGCGGTGCTGGCCGGCCTGCTGGCCGGCACGGCGGGCGGGGTGCTCAATGGGCTGCTGGTGACGGTGCTGCGTGTGCCGTCGCTGATCGCCACGCTGGCCACGGCCTCGGTGGCCAATGGTTTTTCCTTCATGATCACCCAGGGCGTGGCCTTCGTCGGGAACTGGGATCCACGCTTCCTGTGGATAGGCCGCGGCACCGTGTTCGGCATGCCGGCGCTGATCTTCTGGCTGCTGGTGGCCAGCCTGCTGGTGCTGTTCATGCTGAAGCAGACGCGGCTCGGCTTTCGCATGCTGGCCGTGGGCGAGGCCGGCGAGGCGGCGCGCCGCGCCGGCGTCAATGTGCGCCTGATCAAGATCATCGGCCTGGCCTTGTCGGGCCTGGCCGCCGGCGTCACGGCCGTGCTCATGACTTCCAGCCTGGCCTCGGCCGCGCCGGATTCGGCCGGCGACCTGATGCTGACCTCGATTGCCGCCGTGCTGCTGGGCATGACCATGTTCGAGCCGGGCCGCGCCAATGTGCTGGGCACCTTGTGCGGCGCGATCATCATCGGCATGCTGGGCAACGGCCTGGTGTTGATGGGCGTACAGTATTACGTCCAGGATATTCTGCTGGGCATTATCATCGTGTCTTCGGTGGCGCTGTCCTCGTCGGTGCTCAAGCAGGCGGCGTTTTCCTTATAGTTTTTCTCGTGGCTTTATGGGGCGGGAACAGGTTTCGCTACAAGCAATTTACGCAACAAGCTAGACACGCAACAAGCAATATACGCAAAGGGGAAATCATGTTTACACGTCTGGGCCGCGCGGCGGCCGCAATACTGCTGGTGCTGGGCCTGGGGGCCTGGGCGCAGGCCGCGCCCACGCTGGGCATCATAGGCTTCCAGATGTCTTCCGAGACCCACGCGAGGGTGGTCGACGCGGCCGCCGCGGCGGCGCGCGCCAAGGGCTGGAACGTGCAGATCCTGAACAGCAAGGGCGATATGCCGACTTACATACGCCAGCTCGAGACCCTGCTGCTGACCAAGCCCGTGGGCATCATCGTCGCCATGGGCAAGCCGCTGCAATCCGAAGACCAGTTCAAGCGCGCGAAAGATGCCGGCATTCCGCTGGTCACAGTGATGAGCGGCACCAGCCCTTATTCGCTGTGCGACATCGCGGTCAATGAATACGTCGGCGGCGCCCGCGCGGCCATCTACCTGCTGGATCACCTGAACTACCGCGGCAATATTCTTACCGAGCGCTTCGACGGCAACGCGGGCACGCGCATCCGCGGCAAGATCCTGGACGTGGTGCTCAGCGAAAACCCGGCGGTCAAGGTGCTGGGCAGCCACACCATGGCGCGTACCGCCGCGTGGCGCGACGACGTGTCGGCCGGCATGAACGCGCTGCTGCTCAAGAACCAGGGCAAGGTCGACGGCATCTGGGCTTCGTTCGACGGCCAGGCCTACATCATCGACGACATCCTGCAGCAGCAGGGCGCCAAGAAGGGCCATCCGCTGCTGGTCAGCATAGACGGCGGCCAGGAGACCTACCGCCGTATCGCCGACCCCAAGTCGCTGCTGACCGCGACCGTGGCCATCCCGTTCGAGAAAATGGGCGTCAAGGCGGTGGACCTCATCGACCAGGTCGCCGTCAAGAAGCAGCCGGCGCATACCGGCCCGTACCTCTACATGGACGCGGAACTGGTGGACGCGGACAACGTCGCCCAATACCTGAAGAAGAAATAGCGCCCGTGGAACGCATCCTGGAACTGGAAGGCCTGGCCAAGCAATACGGCGCGGTGCAGGCGCTCAAGGGCGTGGATCTGCACGCCCATGCCGGCGAAGTGCTGGCGATCTGCGGCGACAACGGCGCGGGCAAGAGCACCTTGATCAAGATCGTATCCGGGGCGCATCCCAGCTCCGCGGGCTCGATGCGCCTGTTCGGCCGCGAGGTGCGCTGGTCGTCGCCGCACGACGCGCTGGCCAGCGGCGTGGCCACCATCTACCAGGACCTGGCGCTGGCGCCGCGGCTCAGCGTCTGGCAGAACATCTTCATCGGCTCCGAGCAGCGCCGGCGCGTGCTGCCGGGGCTGCATTTGCTGAACAAGCGCGCCATGCGCGCCGAGGCCGCGCAATACCTGCAGCGCCTGAACCAGCGCATCGACGACGTCGACCGGCCTGTGGCCGATTTCTCGGGCGGCCAGCGCCAGGCCGTGGCCATCGCCCGCGCCCTGCGCTGGCAGGCGCGCATCGTCATCATGGACGAACCCACCGCGGCCTTGGGCGTGAAGGAAACGGCCGAAGTGCTGGCCCTGATCCGCCAGCTCAAGACGCAGGGCGTCACCGTCCTGCTGGTCAGCCACAACATGGAAGACGTGGTCAATGTGGCCGACCGGGTGGTGATACTGAAGTCGGGCCTGGTGGCCGCGCAGGGCGATACGGCTGGCCTGAGTCCCGCCGGCCTGGCGCAGGCCATCATGACCGGGCAGTGGCCCGCCGCGGCCTGATACGGCCCCATGCCCTCGCAGCGATCCGCGCCGCCCGAAGAGCCGGCTGCGTGCAGGCGGCAAGGCAGCCCCCGGTTCGGAGCATTTTTTAAGCGCCGCGCCTAGCATCTTGTTCTTGCAGGAATATTTCCGGTAATCAAGAAGTTTTCCTCGGGCTTATCCACACGATGCGTGGATAAGTCGGCGTGCGCCGCATGAGCAATTTCTTGCCCTCTTGCGCAATGCCTTGATCTGCATATGCTTTCGGCAGTAACCAGCAACTTATCCGCGGATTTGTCCACAGATGGCGTGGATAAGTCGCGTGCCTCGCCCGTTACATTACCGTCCCGCTCCCGGTACTATTCGGGTTCCGGAACCCCACACAGGAACCCGCCATGGACAATCTGAATCAGCTTTCCTACTGGATGCCCATCGTCAAGAGTTTTTCCGTCAACGTCGTGATTGCGATCGTCATCCTGATCGTCGGCTGGTCGCTTGCCACCCTGGCCGGCAAAGGGGTGCGCAGCGCGGCGCGCCGCTCCGCGCGCATCGATCCGACGATCGTGCCGATGATGTATTCCGTGGTGGTATGGACCATACGCGGCTTCACGCTGATCGCGGTGCTGGCGCGCTTCGGCGTGCAGACCGCCAGCATCATCGCTGTGCTTGGCGCCGCCGGCCTGGCGATCGGCCTGGCCCTGCAGGGCACGCTGCAAAACATCGCGGCCGGCATCATGCTGCTGGGGCTGCGCCCGATGCGTGCCGGCGAATACATCTCGGTGGTCGGCAAGGCCGACGGCACGGTGGAAGAAGTCGGGCTGTTCCTGACGCGCATCGTGCAGGTCGACGGCATACACGTGTCGCTGCCCAACAGCCTGGTGTGGGGCAATCCCATCCTGAACTACAGCCGCAATCCGACGCGCCGCCTGGACTTGCAGGTAGGGGTGCGCTATGGCGACGATCTCGATGCCGCCATGGGCGCCTTGCTCAAGCTGGTGGAAAACCACAAGCTCGTGCTGCAGGACCCCAAGCCGCAAGTCATGGTCAACGAATATCGCGACAGCACGGTCATGGTCAATATCCGGGTGTGGGCCGAAAGCAGCAATTACTGGGCATTGACCTTCGACCTGTACCAAGCGGCCCGCAAGGTGCTGGAACAGGCCGGCATGCGCCTGCCCATACCGGTGCGCGAAGTGAAGCCGACGCAGCCTGACGCGCTGGCGGCGTAAGCCGCTGCGTCGTCGGCTGCCGGTCGCCGGATGCTCTTTACGGCTTGAGCGCCAGGCCGGCCAGTTCGGCGCGGATCAGGCCGGCGATCTCGCGCTGTCTCTGCGCCGGCATGCGTTCGGTAATGGCAGTGACGCTGATGGCCAGCACCGGCTTGCCGTTGCGGTCCAGCAGTGCGCAGCCCACCCCCAGGGCGCCGCGCACGGCGTGGTTGCCCACAACGGAATAACCGCGCATGCGGGTGTTTTCCACCAGCCGCCTCATTTCGCGCGCCGTCATGCCGCCGTAGAGTTCCAGTTCCGAGCTATTGCATTCGATGATGCGCTCGACCTCGGCGTCGGGCAGGGAGGCCAGCAGCGCCATGCTGCCCGAGCCCACGCCCAGGGGCTGGCGCTTGCCGGCGTAGGTGGCCAATATCTGTACGGGGTAGGGCCCGATTTCGCGCCACAGGCTGAGCGATTCGTTGCCGTCGCGCACGACCAGGAACACCGCATCGCCGGTGGCCTGGGCCAGCCTGCCCATGGCAGGCAGCGCCAGGTCGATGCGCGGGTCCTGGGTGGCGGGCGCGGCCGCCGGGGCTTCCAGGTTTGCGACGAAGCGTTTGCTGTGCGCGATGCTGCCGACCAGCCCGCTGTCGACCAGCGCCGCCAGCAGGCGGTAGATGGTGGGGCGCTGCAGGCCGGTGGCGCGTGCCAGCGCAGTTACACTCAAGCCGGCAGGCCCATGCTCGCGCAGGGTGTTCAGCACTTGCAGGCCGCGCCGCAAGGTGCGCGGCCCTGCGGCGCTGTCGGTGTCCGGCGTGGGTTCTGGCGTACTGTTCAAAGAAACGTCCGCAGGGTGAACATCAGGCTATCGGGAAAGCTGATTTTATCGGAAAATCCCTGTCGCATTATAAAACTGTCCACAAAATGGACGCTCAAGGAGAGGAAAGCATATCATGCAGAAACCTATTTTCAAGTCGATCAAGCTACTGGCCGCCGCTGCGGCGCTTGCCGGGCTCGCCGGTTTTTCGACCGGCGCCGCCGCAGCGTACCCCGACCACCCCATCAGACTGATAGTGGGTTTTTCCGCAGGCGGCACCACCGATGTGGTCGCGCGTATCGTCGGCAAGGAAATCAGCCAGGAACTGGGCCAGTCCGTCATAATCGACAATCGTCCCGGCGCAGGCAGCAATATCGGTGCGGAACTCGTGGCGCGTGCCAAGCCTGATGGCTACACGCTATACATGGTGGCCGTCACCAGCGCCATCAACCAGACCCTGTACAAGAACATCAAGTTCAACCTGGTCAATGATTTCGCGCCCGTGGCGCTGGCCGTCAAGGTGCCCAATATCCTGGTAGTGAACCCCAAGCTGCCGGTGCACAGCGTCAAGGAACTCGTGGCCTACGCCAAGGCCAACCCGGGCAAGCTCAATTTCGCGTCTTCGGGTAGCGGCACTTCCATACACATGGCGGGCGAGCTGTTCAAGCAAGTGGCTGGCGTGGATATGCTGCACGTGCCCTACAAGGGCAGCGCCCCTGCGGAAACCGACCTGATGGGCGGCCAGGTCCAGCTCATGTTCGACAATATGCCGGCGGCATGGCCCCATGTGCAGGCAGGCAAGCTGCGCGCCCTGGCGGTGACTACGGCCGAGCGCTCCAAGACCGCGCCGGATCTGCCCACCATGGAAGAATCGGGCTTCCCCAACTTCGACGTGTCGTCCTGGTTCGGCGTGATCGCGCCCAAGGGCACTCCGGCGGACGTCGTCAACACGCTGAACGCAGCCATTGAAAAGGCGCTGAGCAAGCCCGATGTCCAGAAGCGTTTCGCCGACCTGGGCGCCGTCGCGGTGAAGACCACGCCGGCCGAATTCGGCGAATTCATCAAGTCGCAGGTCGATACCTGGGCCAAGGTGGTCAAGGCCTCGGGCGCGCAGGTCGACTGACAGGAGCCGTTTGCAGGGGCGGCAGCGTCGCCGCGCCATGGCGCCGGCATGGCCTGCGGCCTGGCATGGCGAGCGACGCGCATGCCGCCCCGATGGCGACTCGTATAAGGCAGTTACGGCCGCCGGCCCATTCTCCGACGGAGATGGGCCGGCGATATTGTTCAACTTTTAGCGGGGCAACGCCTGCACGAATCGAGGCAGCATGATTTCCAAACTGTTTCCCAGCGTCAAAGATGCGCTTGCCGATATCCCCGACGGCGCAACCATCATGGTCGGCGGCTTCGGCATGGCCGGCCAGCCTCTGGAATTGATCGACGGCCTGCTCGAGCAGGGCGCCAAAGACCTGGTCATCGTCAACAACAATGCCGGCAACGGCGAAACCGGACTGGCGGCGCTGCTGGCGGCCGGCCGCGTGCGCAAGATCATCTGCTCGTTTCCGCGCCAGGTCGACTCGCAAGTGTTCGACGGCCTGTACCGGGCCGGCAAGATCGAGCTCGAACTGGTGCCGCAAGGCAACCTGGCCGAGCGCATCCGCGCCGCGGGGGCCGGCATCGGCGCCTTCTATACGCCCACCAGCTTCGGCACGCCGCTGGCCGAGGGCAAGGAAACCCGCCGCATCAACGGCCGCGACTATGTGCTCGAATACCCATTGCACGCCGACTACGCCTTCATCAAGGCCTTGCGAGCCGACCGCTGGGGCAACCTGGTGTACCGCAAGACCGCGCGCAACTTCGGGCCCATCATGGCCACCGCTTCTAAGGTGGCCGTGGTCCAGGTCGGCGAGGTCGTCGAACTGGGCGGGCTCGACCCCGAGGCCATCGTGACCCCGGGCCTGTTCGTGCAACGTGTCGTGACTATATAAGGGGGCCGCTATGAACCGTCTGAATCGTGAGCAAATGGCGGCGCGCGTCGCCCGCGACATCCCCGAGGGCAGCGTCGTGAACCTGGGCATAGGGCTGCCGACCAAGGTCGCCAATTATCTGCCCGCCGACCGGGAAATCATGCTGCATAGCGAGAACGGCGTCATCGGCATGGGGCCGGCGCCGGCTCCGGGCGAAGAAGATCCCGATCTCATCAATGCCGGCAAGCAGCCCGTGACGCTGCTGCCGGGCGGCGCCTTCTTCCATCATGCCGATTCCTTCGCCATGATGCGCGGCGGCCATCTCGATGTCTGCGTGCTGGGCGCCTTCCAGGTGTCGGTCAACGGCGACCTGGCCAATTGGCACACGGGCGCGCCCGACGCCATTCCGGCCGTGGGCGGGGCGATGGACCTGGCCATCGGCGCCAAGTCCGTGTACGTGCTCATGGAACTGCTTACCCGCGAAGGGCAGAGCAAGCTGGTGGAAAAGTGCACGTATCCGCTGACCGGCGTGGCCTGCGTGTCGCGCGTCTATACCGACCTGGCGGTGTTCCAGTTGGGCGGCGGGCGCGTGGTGCTGCTGGACGACATGGCCGGCGTGGGCATCGAAGAGCTGCGGCGCCTGACCGGGCTCGACATCGCCGCGGCCTGAGGCGCGGGCATAGGCAGCGGCGGTCCATTGCGGCCGCCCGCCGTCCGGTCCTCGAGCAGCAGCTATTCCTTCTTTCTATTCCTTGGCCGTGTTTCCGGCCCCGTGCCTTGCGGTCTTGATCATGGCCGTGCACAGGCCGCGCAGCATGTCGACTTCGTCGTTGCTGAGCTCGTTGCGCGAGAACAGGTGGCGCATGCGCGGCACCAGCTTCTTGGGGTGGCGCGGATCCAGGAAACCCACATCTTCCAGCGCTTGTTCCCAGTGCGTCAGGAAGGCCTGGACTTTTTCATTGGAAGCCGGCTCGTCGCCTGCTTGCGGATGGCCTTCGGTATTGGGCAGCAAGGGCAGCTCGGCGCCGACGGCCAGCGCATAGCGCAGTTCCCAGGCGGCGAGCTGCAAGGCCTGCGCCACGTTCAGCGAGCTGTATTCGGGGTTGGCGGGAATATGGCAGATGCGCTGGCACAGCGCGATGTCCTCGTTGGTCAGGCCCGATCTTTCGGTGCCGAGCACGATGGCCACCACGCCTTGCGGATGCGCGCCCAGGTGTTCCTGCGCCAGGCCGGCCGCCACGCGGATATCGCAGGCCGGCGGACCTATGAGCCGCGGCCGCGCGGTCAGGGCGAATGCCAGGGTGACGGGCGCCAGGGCCTCGGACAGGCTGGATACGACCTGGGCCCGGGCCAGCACGTCGGCGGCGCCGCTGGCCAGCGCTTGCGCCTCGGGCTGCGCCGGCATGTCGGGCAGCCGCGGGGCCACCAGGCAAAGTTCGTGGAAGCCCATGGTCTTGATCGCGCGGGCCGCCGAACCGACGTTTCCGGGATGGCTGGGCTGCACCATGACGAAGCGTACGCGGGAAAATGGCTGAGTCATTTAAAATACCAAGTCCAGGCGGGCGCGGGCCTGCGGCTGCGGCATGATGCCGGGCCGCAAGACGCCCTGCAGCGCCTGCGTTTTATAGTCAATTACGGAATTTTATGCACCCGATGCTCAATACCGCCATCAAGGCGGCGCGCCGTGCCGGCACGATCATAAACCGTGCCAGCCTCGACCTGGAGCGCCTGCAAGTGGCGCGCAAGGGGCCCAAGGATTATGTCACGGAAGTGGACCAGGCCGCCGAAGAGGCGATCATAGAGGTGCTGCGCACCGCCTACCCGGAGCATAGTTTCCTCGCCGAAGAGTCCGGCGATACCCCGGCGCCCGGCGCGGGCGACCGCCCCGAATTCCAGTGGATCATCGATCCCCTGGACGGCACTACCAACTTCATTCACGGCTTCCCCATCTACGCGGTGTCCATCGCGCTGTCCCATCGCGGCCAGATCACCCAGGCAGTCATCTACGACCCCGCGCGCAACGAGCTCTTCACCGCCAGCCGCGGCGGCGGGGCGTTCCTCAACGACCGCCGGGTGCGCGTGTCGGGGCAGACCCGCTATTACGACGCGCTGGTGGGGACGCACGTGCCGGGTTCGGCCGGGCCCGCAGTGCCCGCCTCGCGCTACGGCAAGCTGCTGTCCGAATGCGCCAGTGCACGCCGCATCGGGTCCACCGTGCTCGACCTCGCCTATGTGGCCTGCGGGCGCCTGGACGGGTTCTGCGGCGCCCGCCTCAAGCCCTGGGACATGGCGGCCGGCAGCCTGCTGGTTCTCGAGGCCGGCGGCCTGCTGGGCGATTTCGAGGGCGAGCAAGGCTGGATGCAGAGCGGCAATGTGCTTGCCGCCACGCCCAAGATCTTTCCCCAGATGCTGGCGTACCTGCAGGGCTGAGGCCGGCCATGGCACAAGTTCGCGGCCGCGCCTGCGCGGCAGGTTTGCGGCGGCCGGCGGCCCGATGACAAGGCGGCGCATCAACCGCGAGGTCTGTTGATGGAATGGATCTTCAGTCCTGCCTCCTGGGTCGGCCTGCTGACCCTGGTCGTGCTGGAAATCGTTCTCGGCATAGACAACCTGCTGTTCATCGCCATACTGGTGGACAAGCTGCCGCCGGCGCTGCGCGATCGCGCGCGGGTGACCGGCCTGCTGCTGGCGCTGCTCATGCGGCTGGTGCTGTTGTCGGTGATGTCGTGGCTGATCAGGCTGACCACGCCGCTGTTCGACCTGGGGCCGCTGTCGTTTTCGGGACGCGACCTGATACTGATACTGGGCGGCTTTTTCCTGCTGTTCAAGGGCACGGTAGAGCTGCACGAACGCATCGAGGGCACCACGGCGCATGCCTCCGGCGAGCGCATGCATGCGGGCTTCTGGGTCATCGTCACCCAGATCGTGGTGCTGGACGCGGTCTTCTCCATAGACGCCGTCGTCACCGCCGTGGGCATGGTGGATCACCTGGCCATCATGATGCTGGCGGTCGTCATCGCCATGGGCATCATGCTGGTGGCCTCCAAGCCCCTGGCGCGTTTCGTCAATCGGCATCCGACGGTGGTGGTGTTGTGCCTGGGCTTCCTGCTGACCATCGGCTTTTCGCTGCTGGCCGAGGGTTTCGGCTTCCCGGTGCCCAAGGGCTATATCTATGCCGCCATCGGCTTCTCGGTGATGATCGAGGCCCTGAACCAGTTGGCGCGCCGCAACCTGCGCCGCCGGGAGGCCGGGCGGCCGCTGCGCGAGCGCACCGCCGAGGGCGTGCTGCGCATGCTGGGCAAGCGCCCGCTCGAGGCCCCGGAACTGCGGGCGGCCGAGCCCGAAGTGCCCATGCAGGCATTCAATGCCGAAGAGCGCAATATGGTCAGCGGCGTGCTGACCCTGGCCGAGCGTTCCATCCATTCCATCATGACGCCGCGCACCGAGGTGTCGTGGATAGACCTGGATGATGATCCGCTGGTCCAGCGCCAGCAGATCGCCAAGACGCCGCACAGCTTCTTCCCGGTGTGCCGCGGTTCGCTCGACGAGGTGGTGGGCATAGGCCGCGCCAAGGAAATGATCGCCGACCTGATCACGCACGGCCATATTCGCATGGCGCAGTTGCGCGAACCCGTCGTCGTGCTCGAGTCCGTAGGGGTGCTGAGCCTGATGGAAACGCTCAAGCGCTCGCGCGGCCAACTGGTGCTGGTGGCCGATGAATTCGGCGAGATACTGGGCCTGGTCACGCCTATCGACGTGTTCGAGGCGATTGCCGGCGAATTTCCGGACGAGGACGAGGTGCCCGATATAGCGCCGGAAGGCCCGGACCGTTGGCGCGTCGACGGTGCGGCGGACCTGCATCATCTGGAACAAGTGCTGGACGTCGACGGCCTGATCGACGACGAAGAGGGATATTCGACCCTGGCCGGCTACCTGCTCGAGCGCTTCGGCCACCTGCCCAAGCCCGGCGACAGCTGCGTGCTGGAACGTCCCTATGCCGATATCCGTTTCGAGGTGCAGCGCCTGGACGGCCGGCGCATTGCCAGCGTGCTGGTAGAGCGCCACTGGCGCTCGCCCGGCGAGGAAGAGGCGGCGACAGGCTCCGGCTGAGGCCGTTTCCCGCAACACGAACCGGCTCTCCGAGCTGCCTCTTCGACACGCACCGTTTTTCCAGCTCCACACGAGGATCCAGACCCGCATGAGCGAACACACCCTGTACCTGCTGAAAGCCCTGTTCCTGGGCTTGATCGAAGGCTTTACCGAGTTCATTCCCGTGTCCAGCACCGCCCACCTGCTGCTGGTGGGCGACTGGATCGGTTTTTCCTCCGGAGCCTCCAAGGTCTTCGAGGTGGTGATCCAGCTGGGCTCGATCCTGGCGGTAATGTGGGTGTTTCGCGCACGCCTGGCGCGGCTCATCGGCGGCACTTTCAGCGGCGTGCGCAGCGAGCTGGCGTTCACCCGCAACCTGATCGTCGCCTTCCTGCCCGCGGCCGTCGTGGGCGCGCTGGCGATCAAGTACATCAAGGCGCTGTTCCATCACCCCGGCGTATTCGTGGTGACGCTGATCCTGGGCGGCCTGATCATGCTCTGGGTTGAACGCAAGCCGCATTTTTCCAAGCGTGCGGGTGTGGCCGACGAGAGCGCTGCGGACGCCCACGCCACGGCCCGCACGCTGGAGTCCATCACCTGGAAGCAGGCGCTGGCCGTGGGCTGCGCGCAATGCCTGGCCATGGTGCCGGGCACTTCGCGTTCGGGGTCCACGATCATCGGCGGCATGCTGGCCGGCATCCAGCGCTCGACGGCCACCGAGTTTTCGTTTTACCTGGCGATGCCCACCATGCTGGCGGCCAGCGCCTACGACCTGTACCGCCACGGCGCGGCCCTGACGGGCGAAGAGGCCACGGCCATCGCCATAGGCTTCGTCGCCGCCTTCGCCAGCGCGCTGGTGGTGGTGCGGGCCGTGCTGCGCTTCGTGGCAGGGCACACCTACAGGGTGTTCGCCTGGTATCGCATCGCCCTGGGGCTGGTGGTGTGGGGCTGGCTGGCCCTGGGCGGCTGATACCGATTGGCGCCCGGTCCTCTTTGGAATCCCGAACTGCGTAAGGCAGCGGCGCTCAGGCGGCCATGGGTTCGCCCGACAGGCCGTACAAACTGGGTCCGTCGCGGTCGATGACCAGCCAGCCGCCGCGCGGCGGCTCGGCATGGTCGCAATCCCAGTCGGGCAGCACGATGCGGGTCCGGGGGCGCGCGTCGACTTCCAGGCGATGCACGGCCGGGCGGTGCGTGTGGCCGTGCACCATGAGATCCACGCCGCTGCGCCTGTAGGCCTGCGCCACGGCTTGCGGGCTGACGTCCATGATGCGGCTGCTCTTGCTGCGGTTGGCCGACATGCTGCGGGCCCTGGCCCAGCGCGCGATGGTGCGGCGTGTGCCGCGGCCCAGGCCCAGGAACAGGCGCTGCACCGTGGGGTTGCGCACGATGCGCCGGAAACGCTGGTAGGCGCGGTCTTCGATGCAGTATTCGTCGCCGTGCGACAGCAGCAGTTCGCCGCAGTCGGCGGCCAGGCACACTACATCGGGCAGCAGGCGCGCGCCCAGGTGTTCGGCCAGGATGCGGCCCATCAGGAAATCGCGATTGCCGCGTCCCAGCCACAGCGGCATGTGCCGCCCCAGTTCGCGCAGGCGCTGCAGGACGGGGGCGAGCCAGTCGGCGGGTTCCAGTACCGCCAGATCGTCGCCGATCCAGGCATCGAAGATATCGCCGCACAGCAGCAGCGCGTCGGCCTGGCCGCGCGCCCGGTCGAGGAATTCCAGGAAGGCCGCGCAGGTGGCCGGCACGTCCGGCCCCAGGTGGATGTCCGAGGCCAGCCAGATGCGGCCCGGTATCCGGATTTTGTCCAAGTCGTGTACGAGGACGCTTATTCGACGACGCTGGCTTTCTCGATCACCACGTCCTCGACGGGCACGTCTTGGTGAAAGCCCTTGTTGCCGGTCTTGACGGCCTTGATGCGGTCGACCACATCGGTGCCTTCGACCACTTTGCCGAATACGGCATAGCCCCAGCCGTTGGGGGTGGGCGAGGTGAAGTTCAGGAAGTCGTTGTCGGCCACGTTGATGAAGAATTGCGCGGTGGCGGAGTGCGGGTCGGCGGTGCGCGCCATGGCAACCGTGTAACGGTCGTTTTTCAGCCCGTTGTTGGCCTCGTTGTCGATCGGCGCGTGGGTGGGTTTTTGCTTCATGCCGGGCTCGAAGCCGCCGCCCTGGATCATGAAGTTGTTGATGACGCGGTGGAAGATCGTGCCGTCGTAGAACCCTTCATTGACATAGGAGAGGAAGTTTTCGACCGTCTTGGGCGCTTTTTCGGCGTCCAGCGCGATGACGATATCGCCCATATTGGTATGCAGCTTGACTTTGGGGGATGTGCTCATTGCGGGTTTTCCTTGGTGGGTGGTTGAAGGGGCCGCCTGTGCGGCGCCGGCCGTAGCCAGAGCGAGAGCGGCCGTGCAGGCCAGGAAGGCATGCCGCGCCGGAAATTCCAGAAGACGGCGCAGATAGCGGAAGAAACGCATGATGATGCTGGCTCGGATTGTTGAGGCCGGGCGCGCCCGGCCGGTGGAAGAGGTTATTTCTGTATTACGGCCTGGGTTTCCCGGGCCCTGGCGCGCGCCGCGCCGTCGCCTTGCCTGGCCGCCCGGTCGAAGGACTGCTGCGCGAGCATGAGCTGTACCTGGCCCAGGTTGGCGGTGGCCGTGGTGTAGCCGGGATCGGCGGTGAGCGCCATCTGCAGCGCGTCGCGGGCCATTTCCAGCTTGCCCTGGCGCAGGTATTCGGCGGCCAGGTTGTTCCACGGTTCGGGGAGTTCGGGGTACTGCACCGTCATGTGGCGGTACAGCTCGATGGCTTCGTTGTGCCGGCCGAGCGCCGACAGCGCCCGCGCGTGCAGGAACATGAGCTGCACGTCCGTGCCCAGCCCGCCCTCGGCCTGTTCCTGGGCGATGCGCTTCTGGATGACGTCCAGGGCCGCGGCCGCCTTGCCCTGGTTCAGCATGGTATTGATGCGGTCGGTGATTTGCGAAGGGGTAAGGGGCAACTCGGTGTTGACGCTGGGTGTCAGCGCCTGCAGTATGTGGGCCAGTGCCTGCCAGCCGCCGTCGGGCTTGTGGGATTCGCCGAACAGGTCGGAACTGGTGGTGCCGGCCGGCACGTTCAGGTGTACGGTGTGCGCGCTGCCGGGGGCCATGCCCTGCGCGGCGCCCTGGCCCGAGGCCGACATGGTGGCATTCAGGTCCACATTGGGCTGGAGCCCGGCCGCCGGGGCCTGGGCATATGCCGGCCCGACGGCGGCAAGCCCGGCGACCAGCAGGGTCATGGAACAGCACACTGAGCGGAACAGAAACACGGACTGCGTACCTATCTTCAAAGGGGTTGTTTCAGCCGGGCCGGATTCTTGTTTTCTGGCCGCTTGCTATACTTATCGACCACCATTTTAGCCTTGGTTCCGGCCTGGGCGGCTTTCCGGCTTGGCGGCCGGCGCGTCGCCGCGAAGCCGGGCCACGATCCATCCCGGAGGCCGGCTGCGCGCATGCTGCACATTTATAACACCCTTTCCCGCAACAAGGAGCCCTTCAAGGCGGTCGAGCCCGGAAAGGCCCGCATGTATGTCTGCGGCATGACGGTCTACGATTTCTGCCACCTGGGGCACGCGCGCATGCTGGTCAGTTTCGACGTGGTGCAGCGCTGGCTGCGGGCCAGCGGCTACCAGGTCGAATACGTGCGCAATATCACCGATATCGACGACAAGATCATCCGCCGCGCCGTCGAAAGCGGGCGCCGCCTGCACGAGGTGACCGAGTTCTACATAGAGGCCATGCATGCCGACGAGCGCGCGCTGGGGGTGCAGCCGCCCGACGCCGAGCCGCGCGCCACGCGCTACGTGCCCGACATGCTCGACATCATCGAGCGGCTGCGCGTCAAGGGCCTGGCCTACCAGGCCGACGACGGCGACGTGAATTATGCGGTGCGGGGCTTTCCCGGCTACGGCAAGCTGTCGGGCAAGTCGCTCGACGACCTGCGCGCCGGCGAGCGGGTGGCAGTGGCGGCGGGCAAGCGCGATCCGCTGGATTTCGTGCTCTGGAAGTCCGCCAAGGAAGACGAGCCTCCCGAATCCAAATGGCCCTCGCCCTACGGCCTGGGTCGGCCTGGCTGGCACATCGAGTGCTCGGCCATGAGCCGCGCGCTGCTGGGCCTGCCGCTGGACATCCACGGCGGCGGCCCCGACCTGAAATTTCCCCACCACGAAAACGAGATCGCCCAGACCGAGGGCGCCTTCGGCGGGGTGCTGGCCAATATATGGATGCATTGCGGGCCGCTGATGGTGGATTCCGACAAGATGTCGAAATCCCTGGGCAATTTCCGCACTATCCGCGACACGGTCTCCGGCGGGGCCGCGCCGGCGGCCGACCAGGCCGACTACCCGGTGAACCTGCGCGAGGCCGAGATGCTGCGCTTTTTCATCGTGCGCAATCACTACCGCAGCGTGCAGAACTACACGCCGGATAATCTGCTCGATGCGCAGAACGCCCTGGATCGCCTGTACCAGACGCTGCACAATGCCGGCCCGGCGAACCGCGAGCCGCTGGCGATCGACTGGCAGCATCCTTCGGCGCAGGCCTTCCGCGCGGCCATGGACGACGATTTCAATTCTTCCGGCGCGGTGTCCGTGCTGTTCGAGCTGGCCGCCGAAGTCAATCGCAGCGGTTCGGCGCAGGCCGCGGGGCTGTTGCGCGGCCTGGGCGGCGTCCTGGGGCTGCTGCAAGCCGACCCGGAGGCCTACCTGCAGTCTCCCAGCCGCTACCAGCGCGGAGCCGTCGCGGGCCCGGCGCTGGACGCCGACCGGGTCGAGGCCCTGATCGAGGCCCGTGCCGCGGCCAAGGGGCGGCGCGACTACGCCGAGGCCGACCGCATCCGCGCCGAACTGCGCGAGGCCGGCATCGAGCTCGAGGACAAGCCGGGCGGCCTGACCCAATGGCGCAGGGCGTGAGGGGCGCGGCATGACCATACATTCCGCTGCCGTAACCGCCGACAAGCCGACATTCTGGGACGAGGCTTCGGCTCACCTGATGAAGCGCGACCGCATACTCAGGAAACTGATCCCTGGCCTGAATTCCGAATGGCTGCTGCCCACTGCCACGCCCTTCATTACCCTGGCCCGCGCCGTGGTCGGCCAGCAGGTGTCGGTCAAGGCCGCCGACTCGACCTGGGCCCGCCTGCTGGAACACTGCGGCCGCCGGCCCACGCCGGCCGCCGTGCTGCAGACCGAGGCGCAGTTGCTGCGCGATGCCGGCCTTTCCAAGCGCAAGACCGAATACATCTACGACCTGGCGCGGCATTTCGCCGAGAAGAAGATCCGTCCGGCCGCCTGGGCCGACATGGACGACGAAGCCGTGGTCGCCGAACTGTGCGCCATCCGCGGCATCGGACGCTGGACAGCCGAGATGTTCCTGATTTTCAACCTGCAGCGTCCCGATGTGCTGCCATTGGACGATGCCGGCCTGCTCAAGGCAATTTCGCTACACTATTTCAGCGGCGAGCCGGTCTCCCGCTTCGAGGCGCGCGAAGTGGCGCAGGCCTGGGCGCCATGGCGCACCGTCGCGACATGGTATCTGTGGCGCAGCCTCGATGCGGCCGCCATTCGGGAATGACCCGCGGCATCCCCAATCTTCCGGACAACAGCATATATGCGTAATACTTTCCTCGAATTCGAACAACCTCTGGCCGAGCTGGAAAACAAGATCGAGCAACTGCGTTTCGTCCAGACCGATTCCGCGGTCGACATTTCCGAGGAAGTGGGGCGCCTGCAGCAAAAGAGCCAGACGCTGGCCAAGAGCATCTATGCCAAGCTCACGCCCTGGCAGACCGCGCTGGTGGCGCGCCATCCGCAGCGCCCCTATACCTTCGACTACGTGCGCGAGATCTTCACCGATTTCCACGAGTTGCACGGCGACCGCATGTATGCCGACGACCAGTCCATCGTCGGCGGCATGGCGCGCTTCCACGGCACGGCATGCATGGTGATAGGGCACCAGAAAGGGCGCGACACCAAAGAGCGGGCCATGCGCAACTTCGGCATGCCGCGCCCGGAGGGCTATCGCAAGGCGCTGCGCCTGATGCGCCTGGCGGAAAAATTCCAGTTGCCCGTGTTCACTTTCGTCGATACCCCGGGCGCCTATCCCGGCATCGGCGCCGAAGAGCGCGGCCAGTCCGAAGCCATAGGACACAATCTCTATGCCATGGCCGAGCTGCGCGTGCCCATCATCAGCACCATCATCGGCGAAGGCGGCTCGGGCGGCGCGCTGGCGATCGCCGTGGGCGACGTGGTCATGATGCTGCAATACGCCACCTACGCCGTCATTTCCCCCGAAGGCTGCGCCTCGATACTGTGGCGCAGCGCCGACAAGGCGCCGGTGGCCGCCGAGGCGCTGGCCATTACCGCGCCGCGGCTCAAAGAACTGGGCCTGATCGACCGCATCGTCAACGAACCCGTGGGCGGCGCGCACCGCGACCCGGTCATGATGGCGCGCCAGCTCAGCCGCGCGCTGTCCGATTCCCTGCGCCAGGTCTCGGGCCTGTCGCACGAACAGCTCGTCGAACATCGCCTGCAGCGCCTGATGTCCTATGGCCGCTTCCAGGAAACCCGCGCCTGAAGGTCCGGCTGCCGGGCCCGTCCCGGGTTTCCAGGGCTCGGCCCTGTTGCTGCGGGCCCTGGCCGCCGGCATCGCCGGCTTGCCGGCTGCGCCCCGATCCCTGGCCGTAGGCTTGAGCGGCGGCGCCGATTCCGCCATGCTGGCGCTGCATGCCGCCCTGTACGCGGCGCGCCACGATACGACGCTGCATTTCTTCCATGTCCATCACGGCCTGCAGGCGCAGGCCGACCGCTGGCGCGACCACGTCCACGACCTGGCGCTGAGCCTGCATGTGCCGTGCCACAGCCTGCGCGTGGCGGTCGACGTCACGCGCGGCGACGGCATGGAATCCGCGGCGCGCGAGGCACGCTACCGGGCATTCGCCAGTCTGGCACGGCAGACCGGCGTGGTTCATATTTTGCTGGCCCATCACCGCGGCGACCAGGCCGAAACCGTGATGCTGCGCCTGCTGCGCGGCACCGGCCCGCAAGGCCTGGCAGCCATGGCGCCGTACTTCCGGCGCGACGGCATCTGCTACCTGCGGCCCTGGCTGGATATCGACCGCGCCGAAATCCTGGCGCAGGCCGAAGCGTACGGGCGTCTCAGCGGCTGGCATCCCGTGCACGACCCCAGCAATGCCGACGACCGCTACACCCGCGCCGCCGTGCGCGAACGCCTGGCGCCCGAGCTCGACGCGCGCTGGCCTGCATGGCGCGCCAATCTCGTGCGCCACGCCCGGCTCAGCGCCGAGGCGCGACAGGTGCTGGAAGAAGTGGCGGCCGACGATCTCGCCGGCCTCGAACCCGCGGCGGACGGCGCCAGCTTTTCGCTGGCCGCCTGGCGCCGCCTGTCCGAGCCGCGCCAGGCCATGGTGCTGCGCTACTGGCTGGCCAGCCGGGGCCTGGCCATGCCCACCGAGGGACGGCTGCGGGACTGGATGCGCCAGTTGCGCGGCCTGCATGCGCTGGGGCACGACAGGCAGATGCGCGTGCGCCATGGCGAGGTGTGGATCCGCTGTGTGCGGGGCAGGGTGATGCTGGCCGCCGCCGAACCCGGCGAAAACAGCTAAAATAGTCAACTTTGCCCGCCGGGGCCGTGATGTGCACGCTTATCGGTTGCGTCCGATCGGCGCCCATACCGGTGGCCCGGCACAGGCATTTTCGTCTTTTGCGGGCGCAGGCCCGGCAAAATATCGTAGACAGAGTGAAAGATGTCCCTGATCGTTCATAAATACGGCGGCACGTCGATGGGCTCGGTAGAGCGCATCCAGAACGTGGCGCGACGCGTGGCCAAGTGGCATGCGGCCGGCCACCAGGTCGTGGTCGTGCCTTCGGCCATGTCCGGCGAAACCAATCGCCTGATCGGCCTGGCCAAGGAAATCCAGCCCCAGCCCGACGGGCGCGAGCTCGACATGCTGGCCTCGACCGGCGAGCAGGCCAGCAGCGCGCTGCTGGCCATGGCCCTGCTGGCCCAAGGCGTGGCCGCGCGCAGCTACACCGGATGGCAGGTGCCCGTGCGCACGGATTCCGCCTATACCAAGGCCCGCATCGAATCCATCGACGACGAGCGGCTGCGCGCCGAGCTGGACCTGGGCCGGGTGGTCATCGTCACGGGCTTCCAGGGCATCGACGATCTGGGCAACATCACTACGCTGGGCCGCGGCGGTTCGGATACCTCCGCCGTCGCGGTAGCCGCCGCCCTGCAGGCCGACGAGTGCCTGATCTACACCGACGTCGATGGCGTCTACACCACCGATCCGCGGGTGGTGCCCGAGGCGCGCCGCATGTCCGTGGTGTCCTTCGAGGAAATGCTGGAAATGGCCTCGCTGGGCTCCAAGGTCCTGCAGATCCGCTCCGTGGAGTTCGCCGGCAAGTATCGCGTCCCCGTGCGCGTGCTCTCGTCGCTGACCGACCCCATGATGCCGCTCGAGGAAGAAATGACCTCGGGCACGTTAATCACTTTCGAGGAAGACCAGAAAATGGAAGCCGCAGTCGTTTCGGGCATAGCGTTCAGCCGCGACGAAGCCAAAATCACCTTGTTGGCCGTGCCGGACACCCCGGGCGTGGCCTATTCGATCCTGGGCCCCGTGGCCGCTGCCAACATCGACGTCGACATGATCGTGCAGAACCAGTCGGTGCGCGGCACGACCGACTTCTCCTTCACCGTCAACCGCAACGATTTCGTCCGCGCGCTCGATCTGCTGAAGGACAACGTCGCCCAGGCCGTGGGCGCGGCCGAGGTCGTGGCCGACGACAAGGTCTGCAAGGTGTCCATCGTCGGCATCGGCATGCGCAGCCACGTCGGCGTGGCCAGCCTCATGTTCCGCACCCTGTCGGAAGAGGGCATCAACATCCAGATGATCAGCACCAGCGAGATCAAGACCTCGGTGGTCATCAGCGACAAATACATGGAGCTGGCCGTGCGCGCCTTGCACAAGGCGTTCGGCCTGGACCAGGACAAGAGCGCGGCCTGATCGGCTGCGCAGGGCGGAGACGGAGGGATTCGAACCCTCCGTACGCATCGATGCCGTGGCGCATGTGTCGGCACCTGTATCGCGGCTTGCGCCGCCCCCCGGTTTCCCCGGCTTCCAGGCCTGCACCGTTGGCATACATGCCGCTAGCGCCAGCCGGAAACGCCGGATTTCCATGTTAGAATTGCTGACTCTTTTGGAGACGTGGCCGAGAGGTTGAAGGTACTCCCCTGCTAAGGGAGCATACGGCTTATACCCGTATCGAGGGTTCGAATCCCTCCGTCTCCGCCAGACATGAAAAAAAGCCCCTGAGAAATCAGGGGCTTTTTTCATGTCTGCGGGTTCGTTTGCAGCCGCGCCGGCTCTACTTCATCGACCGGGGACCGGGGCACTCATCATCCTCGATCAATCGGCTCCCGCTCGTTGACGGCGCCTCTTCCACACTATGGGCATGGCCTGCAGCATCGGATGGCTTGCGATCGGCATTACTTTTGTATCTTGCTCGACCATGCCGATATCCATGGCGCAAGAAAGTCCGCAAAGCCGTTCGTGGCGGGCGACAAGGCCCGCGCCTTCGACCGGTAGAGGCAGACCCTGCGCAGGACTTCGGGGTCGTGGACGCGTTTTATTACCAGGCCGTAGGCACGGGCCATGACGCCCACGTACGCCGGCGCCAGCGTGGCCGCCAGGCCTTGTGCGGCAATGCCGAGCGCGGTCGAGATATTGTCGACGATGTCGATGGGTGTGACGCGCTCGTGTTCGGGAGTGCCCACCCGCATCTGGGCCACGCTGTGTTCGTGATCGCGGCCGGCGGCAACCAGGGGCAAATTGCGCAGGTCTTGCCAGAGCAGCATGCGCTTGCGCGCCAAGGGGTGCGTGCGGGCGCACCAGCATACCCATAAGCTGTCGAACAGAGCCTCCCTGTGGACGCCGTCGGTCACGGCGCGATCAGGGCCTACAGCCAAGTCCACGTCTCCATTCGCCACTGCATCCACCAGGGTCTCGACCGGCAGGTCGCGTATGCGGATGACGACCTTGGGGCGCTCGGCCTGGTAGGCCCGGATTGCAGCGGGCAGCGCCGCGCTGGCCAGCACCATGGAAGCGCCGACACGCACCACGCCCGCCGCCTGGTTGCGCACGTCGTCGGCCGCGCTTTCCGCGCCATGCACATGCCGCAAGAGAGTCTCGGCCGAAGGCAGGAAATCCCGCCCGGCGCTGGACAGCAGGACTCGCCTGGTGCTGCGGTCGAACAGGCGAAAGCCAAGCACGTTTTCGAGCTCTGCCACCAACTGGCTCACGGCCTGGGGAGTCAATGCCAGGCGCTGGGCGGCGCCGCCGAAACTATGCAGTTCTGCGACGCAGGCGAAGGCCTCTATCTGACGCAGGGTGAAGCGGGTAAGGGACATGGCGTGCTTATTATCAACTAAAAATTGATAATAGCCGAGAATTTATTGTTTGTTTGAAACCCGCCCGAACAGCGAAACTTTCTGCCTGGCATGTGTGCCGCCGGCGCTTCTTGCCGGCGACGAGAACGGATAGGTGCCGGACTCGCCTTGTTTGCCAGCGCTCCGGCAGGTGCGCGGGGCCGGGCGAAGCATAGGCGCGAGGCCTTGCGAGGGTTCTCGACCTTTACTCTCGCCGATGGCTGGTTCGTGATTGGGAACAATGGGGTTTTGCTATGAGTCCATCCAGGATAGACATTGCAGGCGTTTCGGTATCGCCGCAGCATTACATCAATGGCCGGCGTGTCGCTTCCAGCGAGAGTTTCGAGCTGTTCAGTCCCATAGACCAAAGGCCTCTGGGCCGCATCAGCGAGGGCCTGGACGAACACGTCGAGGCAGCTCTGCAGAGCGCCGGCGCAGCCTTTCCGGCCTGGGCGGGCTTGACTGCGGCCGAGCGCAAGCCCTACCTGGATCGTTTCGCCGATGAAATCGGCAGGCGCGCCGATGAGTTTTGCCGGCTGGAAAGCACCGACGCGGGTGTCCTGCTGTCGCGTATGCGCCATGGCGTCGTGCCTCGCGCCAAGCTGAACATCGCATGGTTTGCGCAGCACGCCCTGGATCTCCAGAACCAGCCGATCGAGACGGACCAGGCGCACCACATCGTCAGGCACGATCCGGCCGGCGTGGTGGCCATCATCACGCCCTGGAACGCCCCGCTGATGCTTTCGACCTGGAAGCTGGGGCCCGCGCTGGCGGCGGGAAATACCTGCATCCTCAAGCCGCCGGAGTGGGCGCCTTTGACCTGCTCGCTGCTAGCCGATGCCGCGGACGCAGCGGGACTGCCTCCCGGCGTCCTCAATGTGGTGCAAGGCACAGGCGCAAAAGCGGGGGCCAGGCTGGTTGGCGATCCGCGCATCGCCCGGGTGTCTTTCACGGGCAGTGTTTCCACCGCCAAATGGATTGCGCAGGCGGCGGGCGCCAATCTGGTGCCTTGCAGCCTGGAGCTGGGCGGCAAGAGCCCTTTCATCGTGCTCGAGGACGCCGATGTGGACAATGCCGCCGCCACGGGGGCGCTGATGTATCGCAATGCCGGGCAGGTCTGCCTGGCGGGCACGCGTTTCCTGGTGCACGAAAATATCGCGCAAAAATTCATCGATGCCATGCGCGGATATGTCGAGAAGCTGGTGGTGGGCGATCCGCGCGACGAGGCCACGGAGATCGGTCCCATCATCCATCCGCGCCAAATGGAGCGGGTACAGGGATTCGTGCAGCGGGCACTTGCACGGGGCGCCAAGCTGCTGTGGGGTGGCGACAGGCATTCCTTCGGCGCCCAGTACTTCCAGCCCACCATGCTGACCGGCCTCGAACAGGACGATGAGATCGTGCAGAACGAAGTGTTCGGCCCGGTCCTGACGCTGCAGACCTTCAAGACCGATGCCGAAGCCCTGGAACTGGCCAATGGCACGGATTATGGACTGGGCGGGGTTTGCTACGGCCAGACCGACCACGCCACGGACATGGCGCAAAAAGTGCGTACGGGCTTTATCTGGGTGAACAGCTTCGGCATTCGCGATCTCGCGGCGCCGTTCGGCGGCATCAAGCGCAGCGGCATCGGGCGCGAGGGCGGGCACTGGAGCTTCGAGTTCTTCTGCGACGTGAAGGATGTAGTGGTACCCAAAAAACCTTTTCGCGCGAGCTTCAGCCAGCGCTGAGGCGTACACCTTGCCGGAGCCAGGCATGTCGGTTCGTCATTCCCGGCAGGTACGGCCTCCGGGAGCGCCGAAAACCCCCGAGTCGGCCGTCGCCAGTCTTTGTATTCTTTCAGGAACAAAACGTGAATGGAAAAATTGTCGGGGCGGCCCTCGTGTCGCACCACCCGGGCTTGATGCAATGCGAGGAATTCCGCCGTGCGATGGGTGCGGGAGAGGATTCCGACCTGATAGCCGGCTATGCCCGGCTGCGCTCGAAGATCGAAGCTGCCAGGCCGGATGTGATCGTGGTTTTCGACAGCCATTGGTTCACCACCGGCTACCACCTGGTCGACGCCGGCGCACGCTATCAAGGTACGTACGTGTCGGCCGAGATGCCCTGGTACTTGCATGGCGTGCATTACGACTATCGCGGTCATCCCGAACTGGCCCTGGCCATCGAGGCCGCGTCGCGAGCGCGAGGCGGCCATAATCGCGCCATCAGCCACCCGGGCCTGGAGCGTCAATACGCCACGCTCAACCTGGTGAAGCACCTGCGACTGGAGTTGTCCGACACGCCCGTGGTCAGCGTCAGTACCTGCCAGAACTGCGAATGGCCGCATTTCCTGAAGTCCGGAGCCGACATTGGCGAAGCTATCCGGCGCAGTGGCCTGCGCGTGCTCTTGCTCGCATCCGGCGCGTTGAGCCATAAATTCACCACCATCGATTGGAAGCCCAGGCATCCGCGGATTTTCCACGAAAGCAATGTGTCCTCGCCCGAGAATGTCGCCAGCGACAAGGGGGCCATTGACTTGATGGCCGATGGGCGCCACGACCGGATTCTCGACCGTTGGCAGGACGAGTACCGCAAGCTTCCGTGGGAAGCGTCCGGCGCGCATTATTTGCAGATGCTGGGTGCGATGGGCGGGCGCAATTGTCGTGCCCGGGGCGAACCTTTGTCGGCATACGAGAACGCCCGTGGCACCGGCAATATCCACATATGGTTCGAGCCCGAATAGGCTGCCGTCCCCCCGTCTTCCGTCATTCACTGCGGCGTCGTGCGCTGGGTCCGCCATCCGCCGCGATTTCATTCAAGGTCCGTACGCCGAGACATGAGGGCCGGTCCCGTGCCCGAGGCCGATACGGCGTAAGCTTCAGGAGCTTTGCACATGCATTTCGAATTTCCCTTTCAAACCTTGCCGGCCGTGCTGTGCGGCCCCCGCGTCGAGCGCCGCCGGGTGTTGCTGGGCGGCAGCGCCTTCTGGGGGACTCTGGTCGAAGAGGGGCCCGAGGCCGGCCGCCTGCGGCTCGATGACGGCCGCCTGCTCGATGACGAGGCGCAGGCTTACCTGCCGCCCGTCACCCCCAGCAAGATCATCGCGATACACATCAGCTACAGCTCTCGCAGCCAGGAGACGCGCAACAAGCCCCGGCCGACCGATACGCCGACTTATTTCACCAAGCCGCCGTCCTCTCTCAATGGCCATGGCGGGCAGATCCTCAAGCCCGCAGACTGCCGGTACCTCAACTACGAGGGCGAATATGCCGTGGTAATAGGCCGCAACTGCCGCAACGTCACCCCAGACGAGGCCTGGGACTACATCGAAGGCTTCTGCCCGGCGCTGGACATGGGCCTGCAGGATTTCCGCGATACCGACCAGGGCAGTATGCTGCGGGTCAAGGGGGCTGATACGCTGCTGCCCATAGGCCCGGGCATCGTGCGCGGCGTCAACTTGTTCGAGCAGACCTTGCGCACCTATGTCAACGGCCGGGTGGTGCAAGAGGCGCAGATCGGCGAGGAGGCTATCTGGGGCCCGCATTATGTGATTGCCGATATTGCGCGCCACATCACGCTGCTGGCAGGGGATGTGATCCTGATGGGCACGCCTTGCCATTCGCGCAGCGTGGACCCGGGCCAGATCGTGGAATGCGAGATTACGGGAATCGGGCGTGTGCGCGGCACGGTAACCGCTGTCGATGCCCCGCGCGCAGGGGCCCTGGGTGTCGGACATCAGCCGACCGACAGCCCGGAAGTACGCCGGGTGGCCCTGGGTT
The DNA here is from genome assembly GCF_019166065.1 of Candidimonas humi. Lineage (GTDB taxonomy): Bacteria > Pseudomonadota > Gammaproteobacteria > Burkholderiales > Burkholderiaceae_B > Candidimonas > Candidimonas humi. The sequence continues at coordinate 137,500 of NZ_JAHTBN010000008.1, read as the reverse complement.
TCGACGAACGCGTGCCCGATCGCTTCAAGGAAAACCTGCGCTGCGCCCGCGAAACGGCGCAGGCATGAGCTACGGAAAGGTGCGAGCATGAGCGACAAGATTTGCATTGTGGGTGCCGGAGCGATCGGCGGCCTTATCGGAGCCCGGCTTGCGCTGGCCGGACACGCGCAGGTCAGTGCGCTTGCCCGAGGTGCCACTTTGCGGGCGCTGGAAACCCGGGGCTGGCGTTTGCGCAGTGCCGGCCGGCTGCTGCAGGCACCGGCGCGGGCCAGCGGCGCGGCGGCGCAACTCGGCGTGCAGGATCTGGTCATCATCGCCGTCAAGGCCACTGCGATGGCCGAAGTGGCGGGGCAGATCGCGCCGCTGCTGGGGCCCGAGACGATCGTGCTGCCGGCCATGAACGGCGTGCCTTGGTGGTTCTGTGATGGCACGCCGGTAGCAAGCGCGGGGCCCTTGGCCAGTGTCGACCCGCAAGGCCGCATCGCCGCCGTCATCGATGTGAGCCGCGTGCTCGGCTGCGTGGTCCATGCCAGCGCCTCGACCTCGGAGCCTGGGCTGGTCGAGCACGCCATGGGGCAGGGTCTGATCGTGGGCGAGCCTGCGGGCGGACGCAGCGAGCGCGCCACGCGCGTGCAGGCGCTCCTGGCCCGGGCCGGCTTCGACGCTACGCTAAGCGACAACGTCCGCCAGGAAATCTGGTACAAGCTATGGGGCAATCTCACCATGAATCCGGTCAGCGCCATCACCGGGGCCACGGTCGACCGGGTGTTGGCCGACTCTCTGGTGCGCGATTTCTGTTCCGCAGCCATGCGCGAGGCCGCCGTGATCGGCGAGCGCCTGGGTTGCCCAATTATTCAGTCTCCCGAAGACCGCCACGTGGTGACGGCCAAGCTGGGGTCCTTCAAGTCCTCGATGCTGCAAGATGTGGAGGCGGGCCGGCCCATCGAGCTCGACGCCATTGTGGGGGCGGTTCTCGAAATAGCGCTCAGGTTGGAAATTTACGCACCCAACATCTCTGCGCTCTTCGGGCTTGCGCGCTTGTTTGCACAGACAAGAAGCCTTTATCCTTCCTGAGCATGGACTCGTTTTTTCCCGAAGTGCCGGTTGGATAGCCGCCGCGGCGGCTGCTTCGGATGCATCGAGCCATGATCCAGCTCTACAGCAGGGGCGTACGGTTCTTTCTTTCCGGGCGCAGCCGAGCTCCGGCGGGCTGCGCCCGCAGGTTCCGCCAGCTCTCGATCTGTCGATGAAGTGCCTGCCCCAAGAGTGCTACAGCATCTTCAGGGCCGGCTTCGCGTCTGCTCAGTAGCACAAAACGTGCCACGCCCACTTCGAATTGCAAAGGCAGTATGTGAATTAATCCCGACAGTCGATAGCATTCGGCTACCGCACGATTCATGACGGCCACTGTCCGGCTGCCGCGCAGGGTACCCAGGGCAACTGTGACCGCATCGGTTTCGATCAGAGTGGCCAGATCGGGGCGGCCCCTAAGGAAAAACTCCCTGTCTATACGCGTGCGCACCGGCGCATCGTATGTAGGCACTATCCATCTCAGTGCGCGGACATCATCCCAATTCAGTTCCGCCCTTGTGGCCAGTGGATGCCCCGCTTCGACGACCAGGCAGGTCGTGTCTTCATACAGGGGCCGGCTTTCGATGTCTTCGGCCAAAGGCCCGAGGGCGAGGTGGCTTATCAGGCAATCCAGATTGCCCCGCACCAGTTCTTCGGCCAGGCCGCGAGCCGATCCTTCGCGCACCAATGCATGGATCCGGTGCCCATCTTGCTGCAGCGATTCCAATGCTTCTGTCAGCAGGCTTGCGGGCACCTGCGGAATCAGCCCCACGCGCAACAGCCCGGGGTAGCCATCGCGCGCGGCCTCGAATTCCAGCGCGGCTTGCTCGATTTCCCCCAGTATCCTGTCGGCATGTTTGCACAGTACGTCGCCCAGTGCGGTAAGCCTCACTTTGCGTGTGCTGCGATCGAACAGCCTCGCCTCGAGCACGGATTCCATTTCCCGCAAGGCCAGGGACACCGCAGGCTGCGATGTATGCAGCCGCGCCGCGGCCCGGCTCAGGCTGAGCTCCTGGCCGATGGCATGGATCAATTTCAGGTGCCGCAATGTCACCCTGTTCAGGAAGGTCTCCGGCCGGTTCATGGCTGATTCATAAATTTTCGATATGTGCGCTTAAAAAATCACAATTTGTCCCGAGCCCGCGCGCTGCCTATGATTCCCAGCACAAATCAGCGCGCCGTGTCGCAGGCTCGCCCACTATCCGAAGAGGAGCAAACAAACGTGAACCTGTCTATCGTTCGGCTGCTGGCCGGCCCGCTTTTTCTGTGCAGCCTGGCATTTTCCAATGCCGCAACTGCAGCAGACCCCACATTTCCTGCCAGGCCTATCACTCTGGTAGTGCCTTTCTCTCCGGGAGGCGGGGCCGACGCCATTGCCAGGGCGATAGGGCATGCCATGGGCAAGGATCTCAAAGTCTCGATCGTAGTCGAAAATAAGGGCGGCGCCTCGGGCATGATAGGCGCGCGTAGTGTCGCCGCGGCGGCGCCCGATGGCTATACCTTGCTGCTGTCCACAGACGGCATGCTGTCCAATCCGAACAATGCCGATGCCCGTTCCCAAAAGGCGCTGTCGCATCTGATGCCGGTCGCCAACCTGGCTGAAGCTCCCCTGGTCATCGCCGCCAGGGTATCGTTGCCGGTGCACAATCTCACGGACCTTGTCGCCTACGCCAAAAGCCATCCCGATGCTCAATTGTCATATGGTATACCGGGGCTGGGTACGACCCATCACATCGCCGGCGTCATGTTATCGGAACTGGCCGGCATAAAAATGTTGAGCGTCCCCTACAAGGGAACTTCGGCCGGCGCACAAGGCCTTGCATCGGGCAGCATCGACCTGCTGATCGGCAATTCCACCACCATTGAACCGCTGGTGGGAGCGGGCAAGGCGCGGATCCTCGCCGTTACTTCGCGGACGCCATTCAAGCTCCTGCCGTCGGCTCCAACTGTTGCCCGGATATACCCCGGTTACTCCATCACCACATCATACGGCCTGATGGTTCCGGCGGGCACGCCGCAAGGAATCGTCGAAATACTGGCGCGCGCCGCGAAGCTGGCCGTGAATGACCCAGCCACGCAGAACCTGATCGAGCACAATGGGCTGACGGCCTCCTACATGGGCCCCAAAGACTATCGGCAGATGCTGGACACGACCACCGCTACGCGCAAGCGCATCATAGAAAAGCTCGGCATAAAGCCTCGCTGATCCTCCACCTATTTTTTGCCACACGAGCTAGCCATGCCGCCCACCAACTTCATTTTCATTCTCGCCGATGATCTAGGCTATGCCGATCTCGGTTGTACCGGCGCACGAGACGCCATTGCCGCTACGCCGAACCTGGACGAAATGGCCCGCCAAGGCATGCTTTTCACCAGCGGTTATTCCAATTCCCCGGTCTGTTCGCCGACGCGATTCGCCCTGGCTACGGGGCGATGGCAGTACCGCTTGCGAGGCGCAGCCGAAGAGCCTCTCAGTAAGAAGACGCTGGGCGACAAGATCCTGGGTTTGCCGCCCGAACACCCGACTCTGGCCTCGCTGCTGCGCGGTGCCGGATACCGCACTGCCCTGATAGGCAAATGGCATCTGGGGTATCCACCCGATTTCGGCCCCAGGAAAAGCGGCTACGACTACTTCTTCGGCCTGCACTCCGGAGGCGTGGACTACTTTTCCCACGCCGACACTCGCGGCGTGCATGATTTATGGGAAAACGAAAGCCCCACCCACTGCGACGGCTACATGACCGATCTGCTCAGTCGTAAGGCCGTCGAGTTCATAGGGCAGCAGGACCGCAGCCGTGGGTTCTTGCTCAGCCTGCACTACACAGCGCCGCACTGGCCATGGGAAACCCGCAATGACCGGCCGGAGTCTCGCCGCATAGGCACCGCGATCCATCACCTGGACGGAGGGGCTTTGGCCACCTATCGGCAAATGGTTCGCGAAATGGACGAGGGCATAGGCGAGCTGTTGCGCGCGCTCGAGGCGCGCGGGCTTGCCGAGAATACCTTAATGGTGTTTACCAGCGACAACGGCGGAGAGCGCTATTCCGACAACTGGCCGTTTATAGGCCAGAAAATGGATCTGCTCGAAGGCGGGATCCGCGTCCCTCTGCTGGCGCGCTGGCCAAGGATGATCCGGCCCGAATCGGTTTCGACGACGCCGGTCATTACCATGGACTGGGTGGCAACGATGCTGGCGGTTGCAGGGGTGCAGCCCGACCCGGCTTATCCGCTGGACGGCATTGACTTGCAGCCGTTACTGGAAGATCCCGCATGGCGGCCGGATCGCAACTTGTACTGGCGTATGAAGCATCGCAGCCAGCGGGCCTTGCTGCACCAGGGCTGGAAGTACCTGAGCATGGACGGTCACGAGTATTTGTTCGACCTGTCGGCGGACCAGCGGGAAAAAGCCAATCAGGCCAAGCGAGAGCCACGGCTGCTGCAGGAGTTGCGCTCGGCTTGGCTTGCCTGGAATGCCACGATGCCTCCGATCCCGCAGGACGCAGGCGTTTCGCTGGTCTATAACGAAACCATGCTGCCCCGGCCTACATACTGAGCCGGCTCGGTGTCGCCAACCCGCTTGAATGCCTGAAGTTCTTTGCCAAGCAACTGATCTTGCTTCCGTTCAATGCATGCTACGAACATGCTGTGCCGATATATGGGGCCTAACTCATGATTGCCCGGGTTGGCCGGAATCAGGAGCTCTTCGGCTGGCCGGCGGATGTCATTGACGACAGATGCCTGGCCAGCAGCCGCGCCGCGGGAGACAGGTATGCCTCGTTCTGGAAGCATATCCGGAAGCGGCGCCTGGCCCAGGCATCGCTCAGTGCGACTATCTTGATACGGTCGTCGCGTGCGAAGGGCTCGGCGATTTCGCGCGGCACGATGGACACGCCCAGACCGGCGCGCACGCATCGCAGCGATGCATCGAAGGTCGAGACCACGGCCCGGTAATGCAAAGGCTTGCCGGTGATCGCCGCGGCACGCGCAAGCATCGTGTGCACGGCAGTGGATCCGGGCAGGCCTATGTGTTCGCTGTCGAGTGTCTGTTCAAAACGGCAGCGCTTCGAGCGTGCCAGCGGGTGAGCGGGATGCACTGCGATACTCAGATGGTCTTCGCGATAGGGCAGCGATTGCAGCATGCCGAAGTCGGCTGCATCCCAGCACACACCCAGTTGGGCCTCTCCCTCGCGTACGCCGCGTATTACGCCGATGCTATTGCGTTCTTCGATATCCACCCTGATGCGCGCATGTTCAGGCAGTTGCAGAAAGGCTGCGATGTCGTCGGGCAGCGATTCCGTGATGGACGAAACGGATGCCAGCATGCGCACCTGTCCCTTGATGCCGTGCTGGTGCGCAGCCATGTCGCGGGCGGCCCTGTCCGCCCCGGACAGCATTGTGCGTGCATGTTCCAGAAGAATTTCCCCGGCCGGGGTAGGCGCCACCCCGCGCCGGTGACGCAGTAGCAGGGGCACGTTCAACTGTTCTTCCAGCTGCGTCATGCGCTTGCTGATGGCCGAAACGCCCAGGTGCGCCTGCTCGCCGGCGCGGGCCAGGCTGCGCTGATCGCAGACGGCGACAAACAGCCGCAGGGAAGTCAAATCGAAGTCGTGCATTCTGGCTTTCCGATCGGGAAACTAATATCGTAGAAACTATCAATTTACCACTGTAGAAGGAAACTCTAAACTTCTCTGCCATATTCTCGAAAGATAGAGAGACATGCGATGAACGCCCGAGCGACCCACATTCCAAGCCAGGTGATAATCCGCGAAGTCGGCTTGCGTGATGGCTTGCAAAGCATACGAACCCAGTTGTCGACCGCGCAGAAGTGTGAATGGATCCTCGATGCCGTCGCAGCGGGGCAGACGGAAATCGAAGTCGGCTCGTTCGTGCCCGCGCGCCTCTTGCCGCAAATGGCGGACACGCCGGAAGTCCTGGCCTATGCCAAGACGCTGCCCGGGCTGTCCGCTTCCGTGCTGGTCCCCAATCTGAAAGGCGCCGAACGCGCCCTGGACGGCAATGCGGACTTGATGATCCTGCCGCTTTCGGCCAGCCATGCCCACAGCCAGGCCAATCTGCGCAAAACCCCGGATGAAGTCGTGGCCGAACTCGGCCGCATCCGCGCGGCGCGGGACGTCTCGGGCAAGAAGACCCTGATCGAGGGCGGGGTGGGAACCGCCTTCGGCTGCACGATCCAGGGCGAAGTCCAGGCATCGGAAGTATTGCGCCTGATGCAGGCCTTGCTGGACGCCGGCGCCGATCGCGTCAGCCTGGCCGACACTGTTGGCTATGCCGACCCTGGCGCGGTGGCGCGCCTGTTCGAGCAGGCCTTGCGTATTGCAGGCGACAAGTTCTGTTGCGGCCATTTCCATGATACGCGCGGCCTGGCGCTGGCCAACGTCCATGCGGCCCTGCTGCTGGGCGTGCGGCGCTTCGACGCCTCGTTGGCCGGAATAGGCGGCTGCCCTTATGCACCTGGCGCCAGCGGCAACGCGTCGTCCGAGGACCTGGCTTTCATGCTGGCCTCCATGGGCATCGATACGGGCGTCGATATCGGCAAACTGCTGGCCCTGCGCGCAAAGGTCGCTGGCTGGCTCGCTGGCGAACCTACGCACGGCAGCCTGTGGCAGGCTGGCCTGCCCAAGCACTTCAAGACATCCGCTGCACGAAACTGAAACAAGGAAGCCGTCCATGAGTTCTTCTTCCATGCTGCCGCTCGAAGGCGTCCGCGTCGCCGAATTCACCCATATGGTCATGGGGCCGACCTGCGGAATGATCCTGGCCGATCTGGGCGCGGAGGTCATCAAGATCGAACCGCCCGGCGGCGACAAGACCCGCAAGCTGCCCGGCCTGGGCGTCGGCTTTTTCCGCAGCTTCAATCGCAACAAGAAAAGCGTGGTGCTGGATATTACGACCGAAGAGGGCCGTGCGACCGCCGTTGAACTGATCGGCCAGTGCGATGTCGTGCTGGAGAACTTCCGGCCGGGGCTGATGGAAAAGCTCGGCTTGGGCTACGCTGCCTTGTCGGCGCGCTACCCGAAGCTGATTTATGTATCGCACAAGGGATTCTTGCCCGGGCCCTATGAAAAGCGCCTGGCGCTGGACGAAGTCGTGCAGATGATGGGCGGCCTGTCGTACATGACGGGACCGCAAGGCCGGCCGCTGCGCGCCGGCACCAGCGTCAACGACATCATGGGCGGCATGTTCGGGGCTATCGGGGTATTAGCCGCCCTGCGCGAAAGGGACGTCACCGGCCACGGCCAGGAAGTGCAGAGCGCCTTGTTCGAGAACTGCGTGTTTCTGATGGCCCAGCATATGCAGCAATACCTGATGACGGGCGAAGCGCCGCCGCCCATGCCTTCCCGTGTATCCGCGTGGAGCGTCTACGATGTATTTACGCTGGCCGGAGACGAACAATTGTTCATCGGGGCGGTCAGCGACAAGCAGTTCGCCACGCTATGCCGCCTGCTGGAGCGCGAGGATTTGCTGGCGCGGCCGGAATACGCCGACAACGCCGCGCGTGTCGCCGTGCGGCCCCAGTTGCTGCTGGAACTTGGCGAAATTCTGCGCAATTTCACTGTAGAGTCCCTGGCGCCCAGGCTCGAAGCCTGCGGCGTGCCTTATGCGCCCATCAGTCGGCCAGACCAACTCGTCGAAGACCCGCACCTGAAGCAAAGCGGGGGCATGGCGCCCATGCAGACCGACGATGGCGGGACTACCGATGTCGTGCTGTTGCCGCTGATGCTGGGTAATCGCCGGCCGGGGGTGCGTATGCCGCTGCCCAAAGTGGGCGAGCACACAGAGGAAATACTGGGGGCGATCAAGGCTACGGCATCTTGAACCACACGGCGGCTTCGGCCGCCCGCAGCAAGCGCGGGGCAACACGGCGCTTTTACCACTACACAGGAGGAAACCTACCATGACCACGACGAAAGTCTTCGCTGCACGCCGCGAAATCCTTAAACGGGGCGCCATGCTGGCGGCAACGGGGTTGATAGCCAAGCCTTTGGCGAGCCTCGCAGAGGGATCGCCATTGCACGTCATCCTGCCGTTGAGCGCCGGCTCGGGGGTGGACATTATCGTTCGTTCTGCGCAGAACGCGCTTGGCAAGGCATTCGGCCAGCCGGTAGTGATCGAGAACCGGCCGGGGGCGGGCGGCATTACGGGCACCGCGGCCTTGATCCGCTCTCAGCCCGATGGCCTGACCGTGGGCGTCGTCTCCAATAACCACTGCGTCAATCCTTCCGTTTTCAAGAGCCTGCCCTACGACAGCCTGGGCGACATCACGCCCATCAGCGTCATTGGCGGGTCGCCATTCGTTTTTGTGGTCAACCCCAAGAAAGTGGCCGCGCGCACGGCCAAGGAATTGCAAGCCTATCTGAAGTCCAAACCGGACCAGGTGCGCTACGGTTCGTCCGGCAACGGCACGATCATTCAACTGGCCGCCGAGATGTTCCTGCAAGCCGCCGACGTGAAGGCGCAGCACATCCCTTACCGCGGCACGGGCCCGATGATGGCCGACATCCTCAGCGGCCAGGTCGAGATGGGCGTGGCCGCGCTGGCCGTCGTTCAGGGATATCTGAAGAATGGCATGCTGCATGCGATCGGTGTCATGGGCAAGCAGCGCGTGCGCTCCGTGCCCGACATCCCCACCTTTATCGAACAAGGCTTCCCCTCCGTGGACGTGGCGGGCTGGTTCGCGGTGATCGGCCCCAAAGGCATACCTTCGGGCCAGGTAAAGCGCTTGCATGACGGATTCGTCAAAGGTTTCACGGACCCCCAGGTCAAGGCCGGGTTCGACAGGCGCGACGACTTCCTTATATTGGACACGCCTCCCGAGGCAGCCGCATTTCTCGCCTCGGAAGAGCGCCGCTATGCGCAACTGGTCAAGAGGGCCGGCATCCATATGAACTAGGGATGTGCAAGTCTCTCCTATGGATGTCCGCGGCTGGATATCTGCGGAGAGGCTGCGCCGCCTGGGGCTATATTTCCGGTATTACCTGCTTTTTTGTCAGGCCATGTGCGCCGGTATTTCGGTTTCCAAGGGCCGCACCGCTAGCCGTAGTCCCATTGCTTTGAGTATGGCCGTAAGGCTGCTCAATGCGGGATTGCCGTTGGGCGAAAGCGTCCGGTAAAGCTGCGTCGGATTCAGGTGAGCTTGTTCGGCCACGGCTTGTACGCCGCCGGCCGCTTGCGCAAGCTGGCGCAGCACGACCAGCAGTTCAGCCTGGTTGCCGTCTTCGAGAATGCCATTGATGACATCCAGCGCAAGCGCCGGATCACTGCGGTACAGCTCGGCCATGGCCATGTCATGGGGTTTGCTTCTCATCGTCTTCTCTCCGTTGCCAGTCTTGCCAATTGGCGACTGCCCGGTCTATGTCCATGTCTTGTGTACGCTTGTCGCCGCCAAGCAGCAGCACGATGCGCGGGCCCGCCTGGGCATAGTAGACGCGGTAGCCTGGCCCCACATCGATGCGCAATTCCCAGACCCCTGCGCGGCAGAATCTATGGTCTCCGAGGTTGCCGTGCTCCATCCGGACCACACGCCGGATGATCTCTACTTTGGCCCGGTTGTCGCGCAGGCGTTTCAGCCAATCGATATAAGAGTCCTTGTGGCCGTCGCCAGTCAGATAGTGCTCTATTCGATAATAGGCCATTTTCGTTTATTGACGAATTTAAATCAATAGGAATAGAGTCGCGCAAAGGGAAGTTTCGAAAAACATGGGTATCGGCGGTTACGCTTTGCGCGCAAGCATTCGGGGATGCTCCGGCGTTGCGGGAAGCTTGGCGCCCCGGCCGGTCATGTCACAGGTCGGCAGCATGAGAAATTGTGCGTGGTCGTTTCGAGAGCTTGAAACTTCCAGGACGTGAATGTGGCCGGGAATGCAGTCGGCCCAGTATCGCGCAGCCTTGGCCGTTTCATCTTGGCCTGGGGCAAGTTCAGCCGTGGGGAATAGTACCCTTCATGGTGAGGCAACCATGCGATTCGCGGAGCGCCTCCCGGCCCCGCCTACCGCGCTCCCGATTGCTTTGCCACCAATTGCCGCGCATCATAAGCTTGCTGTGCGGCGACGACGGCGTTGATGTGTGTTTCGGACCATTCGATCAGCACATTTACCGAGCCCGCCAATGTTTCGCCCAGGGACGATAGCGAATATTCCACCGTGACCGGCACGGTGGGGAAGGCGACGCGGTGCACGAGGCCGTCGCGCTCCATGCGCTTGAGCGTTTGCGACAGCACTTTCTGCGACAAGCCTTCGATCTCGCGCAACAGGGCATTGAAGCGCCACGCGCGCTGGCGCAACAGGCCCAGGATCAGCACGGTCCATTTGTCCGCGATGCGATCCAGGACCAGGCGGGTGGGGCATTGCCGGGAATAGGGGTTGGGTGCCATGGGTGGCTTCATTGCCGGTTTCTTTGAGGTAATCAGGTGACGTAAAAGTGCGTTCTTCACAGCTGTATCCGGAAGGATTATAGTTTCTTTCAGATACCAGGTGTGTTTTTGAAATCTGCATTCCCGAGCCAGCTTCGCCGGGGCACGCACTCTGTATTTGCGGCGTTTCGGGCTGTTCCGCTATGCGGGGCCATGGACGCTATATAGCCTTGCCGCCGCATTCATCCACTACGCAATTTCAGCCATTCTTTTCAAGGAGTACATGTCATGTCCACTATCGCCCTGATCGGCGCCTCCGGCAATGCCGGCTCACGCATACTCAAGGAACTGTCCGACCGCGGCCATAAGGTCACCGCGTTTGCCCGGCATCCCGAGAAAATCGCTTTGCTGCCCGGCGTGACGCCCAAGGCGGTGGATGCCGGCGACCAGGCGGCCCTGGCCGCGCAGCTCAAGGGCTACGACATTGTGATCAGCGCGGTGCACTTCACCGCCAGCGACCCGAACGTGCTGATCGGCGCCGTGAAGGCGGCGGGCGTGAAGCGCTATCTGGTGGTGGGCGGCGCCGGCAGCCTGGAAGTTGCGCCCGGGGTGGCTTTGTACAACACGCCCGATTTCCCCGAGGCATACAAGGCCGAGGCGCTGGCGGGCGGGGTCTTCCTGGACTTGCTGCGCAAAGAACCGACGCTGGATTGGACGTTTCTTTCGCCCTCGGCCATGTTCGGTCCGGGCGTGCGCACCGGCAAGTTCCGCCTGGGCAAGGACGAGCTGCTGGTCAATGAAAAAGGCAGCAGTATCTCGTTCGAGGACTATGCCGTTGCCTTGGTGGACGAGATCGAAAAGCCGGCCCACAGCCGCCAGCGTTTCACTGTTGGCTATTGAGCGCGGCCCGTCAGGCGAGCGGGCTCATTCGGGTTTGATGCCTGCGTTCTTGATCTCCGTTCCCCAGCTCTTGTACTGGGACGCGACGAAATCCTGCAGGGGCGGCCCGGTCAGTACGTCAGGCTCCATGCCGATCGCAAGCAGGCGCTTGCCGATGTCCGGGTCGGCCATGGCCAGTTTCAGTTGCTTGGCCCACCAGCTTACGACGGGGTCCGGCAGCTTCGCCGGGCCCGAGACGCCGATCCAGCCGACCAGGTTCAGGTCGGCCAGGCCCAGCTCTTTGCCCGTGGGCACGTCGGGCAGGATGGTGGAGCGTTTGTCGGCAACCAGGGCGACGGCGTCGAGTTTTTTTGCGTGGATCTGCGGCAGCACGGAACCGAGATCCGCGGCCACGAAATCGATGCGCCCGCCCAGCAAGTCGGTGATGGCCGCGGGCTGGCCCTTGTAGGGCACGGCTACTACGTTGATGCCGGCGGCGCGGCTGAAGGCCGCGGCGGCCACCCGGCCGGTGCCCGAACCGTAGCCGCTGCTGAGCGCCCCCGGCTTGGCCTTGGCGGCGCCGATGAGCGCCTGGGCTGTGCTGTATTGTTTGGCGGCGTTGGTCACGACCGCCACGTCGAAGCGCACCACGCGCGCGACGTGCGTGAAGCCGTGCACTGTGTCGTAGCGCTGGAAGGCCTTCGACAGATAGGGGCCCGACGAATTGGTGGCGCTGGAGCTGGGCATCATCGTGTAGCCGTCGGGGGCGGCGTGGGCGACTTGCCCCAGGCCGATCACGCCGAGCGCGCCGGGCTTGTTCTCGACCACGATGGTCGCCCCGGTGCGCTTGCGGATATTGTCCAGCAGCAGGCGGGACACATTGTCGATGGTGCTGCCTGCCGGAAAGCCGACGACGAACTGTATGGGTTTGGCGGGGTCGGGGTAGGCGGCGGTCGCCGCGATCGCCGGCAGGCATGACAGCGCCAGCACGGCGCCGCCCAGGATGTTGCGCATGATCTTTCCTCCAGTGGTTTTTAATTTCGCTCGCTGCGATTGCGTTCGAGTTCGTCCAGCACTTCTTCGGTGTGTTCGCCCAGCGTGGGGGCATGCCGCCTGATCGAACCGGGGGTGCGGCTGAAGCGCACGGGTATCCCCGGCTGGACCAGCGTGCCCTCGGTGGGATGTTCGGATTTGTGCCAGAACCCCGTGGCCGCCAGGTGCGGGTCATCGAGCAGGTCCGCAATGGAATTGACGGGCGCGAAGGGAATATCGGCCTGAGTCAGCAGGGATACCCATTCGGCCGTGCTGTGCGCGGGCAGTGTGCTCTCGACGAAGCCGTACAGCTCGGGGAAGTGCCGGCTGCGGCTGTTGAGTGTCTGGTAGCGCGGGTCTTCGGCCATTTCCGGCGCGCCGGCCAGGTCGAAGAAACGGCGCCATTGAGTGTCGGTGTAAGGGACGACGCTGAGGTAGCCGTCGCGCGTGCGGAACGGGCGCCGGTAGGGATTGAGCAGCCGCGCGTAGCCGGCTCCGCCCTCGGGCGGCACGAAAGTCAGGCCGGCCAGGTGTTCCGGCAGCATGAAAGCAGCCATGCATTCGAACATCGGCACTTCGACCGACTGGCCCTGGCCCGTGCGCTCGCGCGCATAGAGGGCGCAGGCCACGGCATTGGCCACGTACAGCGCGACGACTTTGTCCGCCATGACCGAGTTCACGTAATGCGGCGCCTGCTGGCCCGCGCCGCCCTGCAGCCATGCCAGCCCCGAGACAGCCTGGATCGTGTCGTCGATCGCCGCGCGGCCCGCATACGGGCCGGCTTCCGAATAGCCGTAGCAGGCGCAGTACACCAGGCGCGGATAGCGGGCCTGCAGCGTGGCGTAATCCAGGCCGAGCCGGCGCATGGCCGGCGCGCGCATATTGGAGATGAATACGTCGGCGCCTTCCAGCAGGCGTTCGAGCTGCTCGCGGCCGGCGGGGCTCTTTATGTCCAGTACCACGCTGCGCTTGTTGCGGTTCAGGTTGAGGTGGGCGTGGCTCATGCCCGTGTGCCGTTGCGGGGTCACGTGACGGAATACGTCTCCCGCGGCCGATTCGATCTTGATTACGTCGGCGCCCATGTCGCCCAGCATCTGGGTCGCCATGGGGCCCATGCCCACGCTGGTCAGGTCCAGAATCCGTACTCCATCCATCGCGCCCGGCATTGTGCTTGTTCCTTGATGAGGCAATCTCGCGTAGCGGGCGGCCGCCTTCGGAGGGGCGGGAACCATGCGCAAGTTTCGACGAGCCAATCCGGCAAATTGGCCGGCTGGCTGTTTGTTCGTAAATATGAATTAAAGTTTATGTTTGTGAACTAAAAGGATCAATAGGGCGGTATCGGTAATTACCCGAAGGGCCAGGGCGGCCCAGGCACGGAACCCGAAGAGTGAAACGGCGCGGGCCCGTGTAGCGGGAGGCCTGGATGGCGGCCGGGCTAGTCGCGCGGCGATGCTGCCTCTACGCCGTCGATCTGCGAGGCCAGATGTTTGCAAGCCTGTGCGAGCGCCTGGCCGATTTCGTCCGCGCGCACTCGGGCGCGATCCATCGGCGCCCCCACGATCAGGCAATAAGGCGTGCCGTACAGGCGCATGGCACAGGCGATCGACAGGGTATCGGCCTGGTGCTGGCCCAGGTTGAGATGCCAGCCGCGCCGCAGCCCGGCGTCGATTTCCTTGCGCAGTTCGGCCAGCGTGGTGGGAGTCGCATCGGTATAGCGATCCAGCGTCAGGTTTTCCAGCAGGTGTTCTCTTTCGGGCGCGTCCATGGCGCCCAGCAGGGCGCGGCCCGAAGCGGATGCATGCAGCGGCTTGGTCTGGCCGGTCCATGCGGTGAAGCGCACCACGCGGTCGGGCTCCGCAACGTCCAGGTACACCACGCGGCGCCCCGAGCGTTGCCCCAGGATCAGGGTCTCGCCCAGCGTGTCGCGCAAGCGCTCGAGTTCGGGGCGGACCAGGGCCGTCAACTGGTCGTGCTCGGCGACGATCCGGGCCTCGTTCAGCCAGCGGCGCGTCAGGTAATAGCGGCCTGCGTCCAGGCGCGCATATCCTTCGCCTTCCAGGGTGTCGAGCAGGGCTAGGCAACTGGATTTCGGGAAGCCCAGCGCCGAGGAAATCTGGGTGAGTGTCGCGGGGGCCTTGGTTTGCGCAAAGAACTGCAAGATGCTCAGAACCCGCTTGGCACTTTTTACGTCGCTATTCATGGGTGTAGGTCGGAGAGATTCAACGCCGCAGAGGCGTATGGACCCGAACACGATCTGCGCCGGGAAGAATTGCCTCGATGCGCTGCCGCTGCGAGGCGGGCCCGGCCGGCGCAGCGCGCGCGTGGGAGGCATGACGAATTTAAGCAGAAAAGCAGGGCGGTCTTGCCCTGCGTCTCGACGAGGCCATGCCCGTGGTCTTTCACGGCCCTGGTCTCAGTGGAAAAATTCCTAAATATAGATTCATGATTGCGTATAATAGTTCATAAATATGAACATTGATACGGAAGGAGAAAAACATGGCAGGTCTTTATTACGAAGAATTCACCGTCGGCCAGCAGTTCGACCACCCCTGGACCCGCACCGTGACCGAAATGGACAATGTGCTCTTCAGCACGCTGACGATGAATGTGCAGCCGCTGCACATCGACGCCCATTTCGCGGCGGGAACGGAATTCAAGAAGCCGCTGGTCAACAGCCTGTTTACCCTGGGCCTGGTGATAGGCATGAGCGTCAACGACACCACGCTGCGGACTACGGTTGCCAACCTGGGCATGAGCGAAACCAGCTTTCCCGCGCCGGTGTTCGCCGGCGACACGATCCGCGTCCGCACCAAGGTGCTGAGCAAGCGCGAAAGCAAATCCCGCCCGGCCGCCGGCATTGTGGAATTCGAACATACGGGCCTGAACCAGGACGACAAAGTCGTGTGCATATGCAAGCGGGCGGCCTTCATGCACAAGCTGCCGCGGGAGGCATGAACATGAGCGCGTCCATGCTGTTCGTGCCGGCAAGCTCGCCGGACAAGTTCGCCAAGGCGCAGGGCGGCGATGCGCACGCCCTGATCCTGGATCTCGAAGACTCGGTGCCGCCCGACGGCAAGCAACAGGCGCGCGAGAACGTGGTCCGCATGCTCGGTTCCCGGTCATCGGGCCAGCAGTTGTGGGTGCGCGTGAACTCCGCGGGCAGCGGTCTGCTGCTGCAGGATCTGGCGGCCATCGTTCCGCAGCGGCCGTATGGAATCGTGCTGCCCAAATGCTGTGGCCGCGATTCGCTGTTTCCGGTCGCCTGCTATCTCGACGCCCTGGAGGCGTCCGCGGGCATCGCTATCGGGCAAACCAGGATCCTGGCGATTGCCACCGAGACGGCGGCGTCCTTGTTCCGGCTTTCCGATTATGCGGGCGTGACCGACCGCTTGTGGGGCCTGGCCTGGGGCGGCGAGGACTTGGGGGCGGACATGGGCGTGATCAGCAATAGCGAGGGCGGCGTCTATACCGATCCCTTCCGCCTGGCGCGGTCGTTGTGCGTATTGGGCGCCGCCGCGGCCGGCGTGCGGGCGATCGATGCTGTCACGGTTGCTCTGAAAGATACGGAAAGGGTCGGGCGCGAAGCGCAGGCGGCATTCCGCGATGGTTTCAGCGGCAAGATGGCCATACATCCGGCCCAGATCGAAGCGATCAACCACGCGTTCACTTTTTCGTCCGAGAAGATAGCCTGGGCCAGGCGCGTGCTCGCGGCGTTTGCGGCGAATCCCGGTGAACGCGCGCTGCAATTGGACGGGCAAATGATAGACGAGCCTCATGCCAAGCAGGCCCGCCGGATCCTGGAATCCTTGGGCTGACGCCTGATGCCTGACGCCTGACGTCGCGGCAGGCGCCGGCGTGGCCGCGCTTGCCCGCGGCCGCAATATACTGCTGGGATTACTACCGCTAGTGCCGTGTCTCGGAAGTTGAATATTCGAACGGCACTAAAGTGCCCCATTCGCTTGCGTCGCGCCGCCCAGGCGCCGCGCCCGCGCCGAATGCTTCCGGCCGCCGCGCCAGGATCTCATCCCTTGAAATTCAATCCCAAGCTCGTTCTCGAATTCGCCGTCAATCTGCTGCTGCCCTGGCTGGCATATCGGATCGCGCTGCCGCACTACGGCGAAACAGGCGCGTTGTATGCGTCGGCCGTGCCGCCGCTGGTATGGAGCGCGGTCGAATTCGCCCGGTTCCGCCGCGTCGATGCCTTGAGCGCCTTCGTGCTGCTGGGCATCGTGCTTTCCATCGCCGTGATGGCGCTGGGCGGCAGCCCCAGGATGCTGCTGATACGCGAGTCGCTGGCCTCGGGCCTGATCGGCGTCATTTTCCTGGGCTCGCTGGCCTTGCCGCGTCCTCTTACTTTTTATCTGGCCCGCGCCACGCTGGCCAGGCAGCAGGCCGACGGCCCGGCGCGATTCGAGATGCTGTGGCGCGAGACGCCGGTACTGCGCGGCGCGATGCGCCTGATGACGCTGGTCTGGGGTGCCGGGCTCACGCTGGAATGCCTGCTGCGCTGCGGCTTTGCATGGTATTGGCCGGTAGAGCGCGTGCTGGTCGTGTCGCCCATCGTCAGCTATGCCATTTATGGCGTCATGCTGGCGTGGACGTTTTGGTACCAGAGGCGGCTGCGCGCAAGAAGAGGGGAAGAGGGCGGTGCGGCAAGCGAGGCGCCGGCGGCTGGCTCCGGCGAATATCGCCGCCAGGGCAGCGCCGATATGTAGCCGCTCGAGCGGCGGCCGCTGTTTTTGCAGGGCGCCGATAGAAGAGCCCGGCTGCACGAGGCCATGGGCGTTGTGCCGAAATAAAAGCATGGCTTTTGTTACACACCCTGGCCTCATGGCCCGTGGGGGCGGCGGTAGAATGAATCAGGCCCTGCGCCGCAAGCCTTGCGGTACGGGGCTCGAGCGGCCAGGCGTGCAGCACTTCGCGATCTTGCGTGGAAAGCGTCCAAAGCCGCGGGATAGGCCTTGCTGCGCATCGCGCGATGCAGGGTGTCGCCATTTTTCGAGGGCCGCCGTATGCAAGCCAGCGATGCGATTGTGTTTCTCTTCGATTGCGACAACACCCTGCTGGACAACGACCGGGTGCAGGACGATTTGCGTCTGCTGCTCGAGCGCGACTTCGGTAAGGCGGCATGCGAGCGCTACTGGCAGATCTTCGAAGACTTGCGCGCCCGCCTGGGCTATGCCGACTATCTGCAAGCCCTGCAGCATCTGCGTCCCGAGGTGGGCAACGATCCCAGGCTGCTGGAAGTCTCGGCGTTCCTGCTCGACTACCCCTTCGCAGAGCGGCTGTATCCCGGCGCGCTCGATATGCTGGAACGCGTGCACGCCTATTCCACGCCGGCGGTACTGTCCGATGGCGACGTGGTCTTCCAGCCCCACAAGATCCACCGGGCGGGGCTCTGGAACGCGGTGGCGGGCCGCGTCCTGATCTATGTGCATAAAGAGCGCGAGCTCGACGATATCCAGGCCCGCCTGCCCGCGCAGCACTACATCATGGTCGACGACAAGCCGCGCATCCTGGCGGCCATGAAGGCTGTCCTGGGAGAGCGCCTGACCACGGTGTCGGTGCACCAGGGACACTATGCCCGCCAGCCCGAAGGCGCGGCGGCGCCCGTCGCCGACATGAACCTGGAACATATTTCGGACCTGCGCGGCCTGGACCGCGCCGCGCTGGTCGAAGCCGCGCGTCCCGGCTGAATCCAGGCGCTGAGCGCAATGCGCAGCGTTCTGCCGCGCGTTGCGCCCGGCGCATTGTATCGAGGAGATCCATCATGAATCCCGGATATGACAGGCCTCTCTACCTGTTGCCCTTCGACCATCGCCATTCCTACGTGAGCGGCATGTTCGGCTTCGAGCCGCCCCTGAGCGCGCCGCAGCACGCCGAGGTGGCCGCCAGCAAGCGGCTGATCTACGACGGCTTTCGCCAGGCGCTGGGCGATGGCGTGCCGGCGGACCGCGCCGGCATACTGGTCGACGAGGAGTTCGGCGCGCAGGTGCTGGAAGATGCGCACGCCAGCGGCTGCGTGACCGCGGTGTCGGTCGAGAAGAGCGGTTCCGACGAGTTTTTCTTCGAATACGGCAACGCCTTCATGGAACATATCGCGAAGGTCGCGCCGACCTTCGCCAAAGTGCTGGTGCGCTACAACCCCGAGGACGACGAACAGCTCAACCGGCGCCAGGCCGACAGGCTGCGCAGCCTGTCGGTGGCATGCCGCGATGCGGGCCAGCGCTTGATGTTCGAGCTGCTGGTGCCGGCCAATGCGGCGCAGTTGCAGCGCTGCGGCGGCGATCGCGATGCCTACGATCGCAAGCTGCGGCCCGAGCTGATGTGCCGCGCGATACGCTCCTTGCAGGACGACGATGTCGAGCCCGACGTCTGGAAGATCGAAGGCCTGGACAGCCGTGCGGATTGCGAGGAACTGGTCGGCACCGCGCAGCGCGGCGGGCGCCGCGGCGTGGGCTGCATCGTGCTGGGCCGGGGCGCCGACGAGCAAAGGGTGATCGGCTGGCTGCGCACCGCGGCGGCAGTGCCGGGGTTCATAGGCTTCGCGGTGGGACGCACGACTTTCTGGGATGCCGTGGCCGACGAACGCAAAGGCGCGATCACGCGGCAGCAAGCGGCCGGGCGCATCGCGCAGCGCTACCTCGAGTGGGTGCGTGTCTACGAACAGGCCGCCCAGGCCGGCGCCCCGGCCGGCGCGGCCCGGGCGCGCGGTTCATAAGCGTTTGCTATGCGCGCTCATAAGAAATTTTATCTTGACAGAAAACTGTGGTTCGGGGCACATTAAAAAGGGCTGTATGGTTTTGTTTTCATGAACAAAGTGTGCAGTCCTAATAAGTAATTAAGAACACATTAGCAGCAACTCTCATGTGGCTGTCGAAGCACATTCCGCATCTACCGTAGGAGTGTCAAATGGAAGAGACAAAACAGAAGCCCGTCGGCGCCAAGCCCACGGGCATCAGTCGCCGTGCCGTATTGCAATTGGCCGCGGCGGCGGGGGTGGCGCAACTGGTGCCGCCTCTCATGATCGAGGCGCGCGGCGAACAGCCGGTCAAACTGGGCATGGACAACCCGCTGACCGGCACCTACGCGGAAACCGGCAAGAACGAACTCATAGGCTGCCAACTGGCCGTCGAGCAGATCAATGCCAAGGGCGGCATTCTCGGCCGCCAGGCCGTCCTGCTGTCGGAAGACTCCACCAGCGGCGATGCCGGCACCTCGGTGCAGAAGGCGCGCAAGCTGATCGATCGCGACAAGGTCAATTTCCTGCTGGGCAACGTGAATTCCGCGCTCAGCGTGGCCATGGCCGAGGTCTCCTTCCAGAAGGGCGTGCTGCACATCGTGCCCGGCGGCCACACCGACCAGGTCACCGGCAAGACCTGCCACTGGAACGTCTTCCGCGTCTGCAACACCACGCGCATGCTGACCAATGCCATCGCCAAGTCGCTGATGCAGATGTACGGCAAGAAGATGTACTTCCTCACCTCGGACTACGCCTTCGGCCATACCCTGCAGGACGGCTACGACGCCAACCTGAAAGAGGGCGGCGGCGTCAACCTGGGCGTGGACATGATCCCGCTGGGCACCACCGACTTCTCCTCCTACCTCATCAAGGCCCAGGCCGCCAACCCCAATGTCATCGTGTTCCTGATGAACGGCGACGACCTGACCAATGCGCTCAAGCAGGCGGTGCAGTTCGGGCTGGACAAGCGCTTCCACCTGGCCGGCGCCAACCAGGAACTCGAAACCCTCGAGGCCCTGCCGCCCGAGGCGCGGCTGGGCGACTGGGTGTTCGAGTGGTACTGGAACCAGCCCAAGGTGCCGCACGTGATGGAATTCGTCGACGCCATCAAGAAAAAGACCGGCCGCGTGCCTACTTCGCGCACCTGGTTCGGCTTCGTGGGCGGCTGGACTTGCGCCCTGGCGGCCAATAACGCCAAGTCGCTGGACGCGGTCAAGATGGCCAAGGCGCTGCAGGGCTACACGCTGCCGCCCGAAATCGGCCTGATGCCCAATGCGCCGTTCTATCGCGCCGGGCAGAACCAGCTCATCGGTTCGCTCTATGTGGGCACGGCGCAGCCCAAGGGCGATGCGCCCGACGACCTGTTCCACGTCACCCGCATCGTCGATGGCAAGACCATCGCGGGCACTGTGGCCGAATCGGGCTGCAAGATGACCTGGCCCACCTGAGGCGCGCATGCCGCGGCGCATCCGGCGCGCCGCGGCGCCACGCCTGTCCTGTATACGATCGCACTCGAAACAGTACACGTCACGCAACGCATGATATGCCATAGCGCAGTATCCACGCCGCTGCCCGGCCCAGGTGCCGAGGCGGCGGCGCGTGCATGCGGCGACGCGCCAACCAGGGGCCCGCAGTGACTCAATTGCTTCTGTTCAATGTATTCAACGGGCTGATCGTCGGCGCGTTCTACGCGTTGATGGCGCTGGGCCTGTCGCTCATCATCAACCTGACGAGCGTCATCAATTTTTCGCACGGCGGCTTTCTTGCCTTGGGCGCCTATATCGCCTACACGCTCATGCCCTACACCGGCTTCTGGGGTGCGTTGATCGTGGCGCCGGTCATCACCGCGCTGCTCGGACTGCTGGTCGAGCGCCTGCTGATCCGCCACTGCTATGGCCGCGATCCGCTCTACAGCCTGCTGCTCACCTTTGGCCTGGCCTACGTGTTCGAGGATTCGATCCGCTACATCTGGGGCGCGCAAGGCCTGCCCTTCCAGTTGCCGGGCTGGCTCACCAAGCCGCTCAGCAACTACATGTTCTTCCTGACCGGCTACCGGGTGTTCATGGTGATACTGGTGGCGGTGGCCGTCATCGCGCTGTTCTTCGTGCTGCACCGCACGCGGCTGGGCATGCGCATCCGCGCCGGCACGCTCGATCTCGAAACCGTGTCGGTGCTGGGCGTCAACGTGCGCATCCTGCGCAATCTCAATTTCGGCCTGGGCATTTATTTCGCCGGGCTGGCCGGCGTGCTGGCCGCGGGCCTGCTGGGCCTGCAGCCCACCATCGGCGATTCGCTCATCATGCCCAGCTTCGTGGCCATTATCGTGGGCGGCCTGGGCAGCCTGACGGGTACCCTGGTCGGCGGCCTGCTCATCGGCGTCGTGGCGGGCGTCACCACGGTGTTCTTTCCCTCGGCTTCCGAGGCCATCATCTACATCATGATGGCCCTCGTGCTGCTGGTCCGGCCGCGCGGCCTGTTTGGCGAAGAAGGAATGACCCTGTGAACGGCAAGCATAATGCGATTCCCGTGGCGGTCCTGTGGATCGTCCTGCTGACCATGCCCTACTGGATGGACTACGTGGGCGGCTACACCGACCTCGCCACGCGCGTGCTGGTGATGGGCCTGGCTGCGATGTCGGTCAATTTCCTGCTGGGCTTCACCGGCGTGCTGTCGTTCGGGCACGCCGCCTATTTCGGGCTGGGCGCCTACGGCGCGGGGCTGGCGCTGAAATACCTGGTGCCCAGCACCCCCTTGGCCATAGTGCTGGGCGTGCTGGTGGGCACGCTGGCGGCCGCATTGGTGGGGCTGCTGATCGTCAAGCTGCGCGGCATCTACTTCGCGATGGTGACGATCGCCATAGGCCAGGTTTTCTATTTCATCGCGTTCCGCTGGCATTCGGTCACGGGCGGCGACGACGGGCTCACGGGCTTCACCCGCAAGCCTATCGACCTGGGTTTCACCCAGATCGACATCATGACGCACGACAAGGCCTATTACTACCTGGTGCTGCTGGTCTTTGCCGTGTCGGTGGGCGCGATGGCGCTGCTGCTGCGTTCGCCCTTCGGCCGCACATTGCTGGCCATTCGCGAGAACGAACGCCGCGCGCGCTTCCTCGGCATTCCGGTCGACCGCCATATCTGGATCGCCTTCGTGATCTCGTGCTTTTTCGTCAGCATTGCCGGCACGCTGTATGCGCTGCTCAGCAATTTCACCGACCCGCGCTCGCTGCACTGGACGCTGTCGGGCAATTTCGTGATCATGGCCGTGCTGGGCGGCATGCGCTCGTTCTGGGGGCCGCTGGTGGGGGCGGCGATCTTCGTCGTCCTGCAGGATTTCGTCTCCAGCCACACCCAGAACTGGATGTTCTTCATAGGCATATTCTTCGTGTGCATCGTCCTGTTCTTCCCCCGGGGCGTACTCGGCTTCCTGCGGAGAAAATAAATGAGCCTGCTGCAGATCGACAATGTCTCACAGCACTTCGGCAACCTGGTCGCGGTCAACGGCGTCTCGCTTTCGGTGGACGCGGGCCGCCTGCACGCCGTCATCGGCCCCAACGGCGCCGGCAAGACCACTTTTTTCAATCTCATCAGCGGCTTCTTCAGGCCTACATCCGGGCGCATATTCTTCGACGGCCGCGACGTCACGCTGCTGCCGCCCGACGAGCGCGTGGCCATGGGCATGGCGCGCACCTTCCAGATCACCGAGATCTTTCCCGAACTGACCGTGCGCGAAAACTTGCGCATACCGGTGGAACTCGCCCACGGCTTGCGGCTCAAGCTGCGGGTGCCCAAAGATGTACAAGAACAGGTTTCGCAACGGGTCGAGGAACTGCTCGACCTGGGCGGCCTGTCGGCCCACGCCGACCGCATGGTGGGAGAACTGGCGCACGGCGACCAGCGCGCCACGGAAATCCTGATGTCCCTGGCCTTGCGCCCGCGCCTGCTGTTGCTGGACGAACCCACAGCGGGCATGGGCAACCAGGAAACCTACAACATGGCCAGGCTGATCCGCAGGCTGCACCAGTCGCAGAGCCTTACCATCGTGCTGATCGAACACGACATGCGGGTGATCTTCAATCTAGCCGACCGCATCACCGTGCTGGCGGAAGGTCGGGTGCTGGCCGAAGGCAGCCCCGACGAAATCGCCGCCAGCGAACAGGTGCAGACGGCCTATCTGGGGAAGGCGGCATGAAGGCGCTGGAAGTCCAAGGACTCAACACTTATTACGGCAAGAGCCACATCCTGAAGGGTGTGGACCTATATGTGGAAGAGGGCGAGCTCGTGACCCTGCTGGGCCGCAACGGCGCCGGCAAGTCCACCACCTTGCGCAGCATCGTGGGGCTGACGCCGGCGAAGTCGGGTTCCATCCGCATATTCGGCCAGGACACGACCCAGGCGCCGCCGTACCGCATCGCCATGCTGGGCGTAGGCTTCGTGCCGGAGGGGCGGCGCATCTTCGCCAACCTCACCGTCGAGGAAAACCTCAAGGTGCCCATGGATCGCCCCGGCCCCTGGAACATCCCCCGGGTCTATGATCTGTTCCCGCGCCTGGCCGAACGCAAGCACAACAAGGGGCGCCAGCTTTCGGGCGGCGAACAGGAAATGCTGGCGATCGCGCGCGCGCTGCTGCTCAATCCCAAGCTGCTGGTGCTGGACGAACCGTCCCAGGGGCTGGCGCCCCTGATCGTGCAGGACGTGTTCCGCGTCATCGTCTCCACGCGCAACGAAGGCATGTCGGTGCTGCTGATCGAGCAGAACGTACGCGCCGCGGTAGAGGTTGCCGATCGCGCCTACGTGCTCGACGACGGCCATATCGTCTATACCGGTGCAGCGGCCGAGTTCGGCCAGGACGAAGAACGCGTGCGCGCCCTGGCCGGCGCCAGCGCCGAGAAATGGGAAGCGCTGGACTGAAGGGAAGCGGGACTGGAGGGAAATCGGACTGAAGGGAAACCCTGAACTAAAGGGAAACCCTGGACTGAGGGTAAGTGCAGGACTGAGAGGGCTCAGACTGACGGGGCCCGAGCCTGAAGCCTTGGGGGCGCTATAGTAGGCACAGATGACGGCGACCTTTCGGGCCGCCCGGTCTTGCCGAGGAACCCCATGCTTAAAGTCTACGCAATCGACGGCTTCACCCCGGTGGTCGACCCCACCGCCTACGTACACCCCAGCGCCGTGCTGATCGGCGACGTGCTCGTCGGGCCCGGCGCCTATATCGGCCCCCTGGCAAGCCTGCGCGGCGACTTCGGCCGCATCATCGTCGAGCGAGGCGGCAATGTGCAGGACGCCTGCGTGCTGCATGGCGGGGAACGGGACGACACCATCGTCGATGTCGACGGCCACATCGGGCACGGCGCCATCCTGCACGGTTGCCACATAGGGCGCAACGCCATGGTGGGCATGAACGCAGTGGTGATGGACGGCGCAGTCGTGGGCGAGAGCAGCATCGTGGGGGCCATGGCTTTCGTCAAGGCGGGCCTGGCGGTGCCGCCGCGCAGCCTGGTGATCGGGTCGCCGGCCCGCGTCGTGCGTGAACTGAGCGCAGCCGAAGTCGCGGACAAGACGCGCGGCACGGCTATGTACCACCGCTTGACGCAGCGCTCGCTGCAAACCATGCGGTCGGTGGATCCGTTGTCCCGCCCCGAACCCGGCCGCCGCCGATTTACGCCCGCCGACGTCGATCCAGTTTGAATGCTCGGCCGTAGCAGGCGCTGCGGGTGCAGCGGGAGGCTGTAGCAGATAGTGCAGGTAGTGCCTGGCGTTGGCACATGACGATGCTTGTTTTGCGCGGCCTTGTTCGTTTTCGGAGCCGCGAGGGCGGCGGTGCTGGCGTATCTCGGCGGCGGTGTCGAACTGGGCGCCCTGCTCAGGGTGGCGCTATGCGTCGGGCGCGCACGGGCTCTGCGTGCCGCCGGCGGGGCGACGCCGCCCCAGCCTGGCCAGCAGCTTTCCCGCCGCGCTGGCCGGTCGCTGCACGATCAGCGTAGCGGTCCGTCCTGGATCTGTCGATAGGAATACATGGCCGCTCTGTTGCAGCATATAGTGCTCACCGTCTTCGATGCGGGTGTGCAGGCGCGGGGCCTTCGTGCCCAGCCAGGCAAGTGCATTGCATGCGCCGGCCAGTTCGATCCGCCCATGGGCTGCAACCAGCAGCGCTGCACGCGGCAACCATAATAGCAGCGGCTGGCCACCGGGCACCGGATAGCGGCGTTCGGACCAATCGGGCGGGGCACGGAAAGTGGCTGAGGGCATGAGGCATCCCTGTAATGCTAGGAAGAGGTTTCGGGTATTTAGGATAGTGGCCGTCGCCTTGCCGGAACAGGCACACGCGTTGAGGATTTGATGCGATACAGCTTGTATCGCGCGGCGCCTGCATCGGTAGAAAGGCTCCACATCTATATCTGTCGTATGCATATGCGGCGCTGTATCATGAACGCATGGTCCGAGACCCGACAGCCACAGCTGCCGCTGATCCTGAAAGCGAGCCGCTATACCGGCGGCTGGCCAGGCAATACAGCGGCTACATTGCCGCCGGCACCTTGCGGCCGGGCGACCGCATGCCTTCGATGCGCGACTTCATGCGGCGCCATGGGGTGAGCCTGGCGACCGCGACCGAAACTTATCGTTCGCTGGAACGGGAAGGCTTGGTGCACGCCCGGCCGCGTTCGGGCTATTTCGTGCAGCGCGGCCGCTCGGCCCAGCTCCCTGCGGTGGCCGAGCCGACACCCGCCATTCCCGATTGCGCCCAGTTCGTGGGCGTGCATTCCAAGGTCTCGGCCGTCATTGCCATGTGCCAGGCCGCGCCGCAGGCGCTGAACCTGGGCGGCGCGAACGCCGCGGCGCCCGAGCTTTATCCCGCCGAAGCCCTGCGCAAGCTGGCGACGGCGGCGTTGCGCCACAATCCGCAATTGCTTACCGCCACGGGCATCGATCCTGGCAATGAGTACTTCCGCCGCATGGTGGCGCGTCGCGCCTTAGATGCAGGCGTACAACTGGCTCCCGATGAGGTCATCGTGACCCATGGCGGCATCGAGGCAGTCAATCTGATCCTGCGCGCCGTGACTCGGCCGGGCGATACGGTGGCGATCGAGTCCCCGTGCTTTTCCGGCCTGCTGCAGGTGCAAGAAGCCCTGGGCTTGCGCGCCCTGGAAATTCCCACCAGCCCCAGTACGGGCCTGGTCGTCGAGGCGCTGGAGCTGGCCTTGCAAACCTACGACACCATCAAGGCGGTGGTGGTCATGCCGAATCTGCACAATCCGCTGGGTTGCAGCATGCCCGACGCCCACAAGGCGCGCTTGGTGGAACTGTGCTCGCGCAGCGGCGTGGCCCTGATCGAAGACGAGTCCTACCGAGACCTGGCCGATGCGTCGATGCCCTTGAAGCCCCTGAAGGCCTGGGACACCGACGGCACGGTCATATATTGCGTGTCGTTGAACAAGACACTGGCACCCGGCATGCGCCTGGGCTGGATGAATGGCGGCCGCTGGCATGCCCGCATCGGCATGCTCAAGTCCGCCCAGGGCCGCAGCAACGAGGAATGGCCGCAAGTTGTCGCTGCGCAGTTCATCCAGTCCCGCGCCTACGACCGGCACTTGCAAAGACTGAAGCACCACATGCGGCTGCTGCGCGCCCGCGCCGCCGAAGCTATCGCGGCATCGTTTCCCCCGGGCACGCGATTCACCCCGCCCGAAGGCGGCGTGACATTCTGGCTGGAGCTGCCCGCCGCCGTCGATGCTCTGCGCCTGTTTGAAATTGCCTTGGGCGACGGGCTATGCATCATGCCAGGCACCATCTTTTCCAATTCAGGGCGCTATGATCATTTCATACGTTTGAGCTGCGGGCTGGCGGACCCGGATCTGCTGGATCGTTCGATTCGGCGTGTGGGGATGCTGGCTCGTGAATTGGCCGACGATGGTCAAAGCGCTTGCCAGGAGGCACGGTAGTCAGGCCTGGCCCGGCTTGTCGAAGATCTGTGGGTTCAGCAGAATCGACCGGTCGACGTCGTGGATATCGGTGCGGCCGCAGAACGCCATGGTGATGTCCAGTTCGTTGGCGATGATCTCCAGGCAGCGGGTGACGCCTGCCTCGCCCATCGCGCCCAGCGAATACAGGAACGCGCGGCCGATCATCGTGCCCTTGGCGCCCAGCGCCATGGCCTTGAGCACATCTTGTCCCGAACGTATGCCGCCGTCCACCCAGACCTCGATGTCCTTACCCGCCGCTTCGACGATGTGGGGCAGGGCGGAAATCGACGACGGGGCGCCGTCGAGCTGGCGCCCGCCGTGGTTGGACACGATCAGCGCATCCGCACCCACGTCCACCGCATGGCGCGCATCTTCGGCATCCAGGATGCCCTTGAGCACCAGCTTGCCGCCCCAGCGCTGCTTGATCCATTCCAGGTCGTCCCAGTTCAGGCTCGGGTCGAACTGCTCCGCCGTCCACGACGACAGCGAGGAAAGATCCGTCACGCCCTTGGCATGCCCGACGATATTGCCGAAAGTGCGCCGCTGCGTGCCCAGCATGTCGATGCACCAGCGCGGCTTGGTCATCAGGTTCAGGATATTCGTCAGCGTCGGCTTGGGCGGCGTCGACAGGCCGTTCTTGATGTCCTTGTGGCGCTGGCCCAGTACTTGCAAGTCCAGCGTCAGCACCAGCGCCGAGCAGCCCGCCGCCTTGGCGCGGTCGATCAGGCGGCCGATAAAATCGCGGTCGCGCATGACATACAACTGGAACCAGAACGGCTGGCGCGTATGGGCCGCGATGTCCTCGATCGAGCAGATGCTCATGGTCGACAGCGTGAAAGGAATGCCGAACTTCTCGGCAGCCCGTGCGCCCAGGATCTCACCGTCGGCATGCTGCATGCCCGTCAGGCCCGTGGGTGCAATCGCCACCGGCATCGCCACGTCCATGCCCAACATGCGGGTGCGGATAGACCGGTTCGCGATGTTCACCGCCACCTTCTGCCGCAGCTTCAGGCGCTGGAAATCGCTTTCATTGGATCGGTACGTGCCCTCGGTCCATGACCCCGAATCCGCATAGTCGTAGAACATCCGCGGCACGCGCCATTGCGCCAGGCGCCGAAAATCTTCGATGCAGGTGATCTTGGGACTAGTAAACAAGAGGGCCTCCTGGGATGAACCGCTGTTGGGCGCGGCGTCTGCCCGACATTATACGGAGTGCGGATAGGGCCGCCAGGCTGGCTATGGCGTAGTTCTGCGCGGCGGAAAAGCGCCCGTCCGGCGCTATTGGCCTGCTTTTCGAGCCTGGTTTGCGCACCCTGGAAAACGTGTGTTATAGTTACGCCTCTTTGGAGCGGCTGTAGCTCAGTTGGATAGAGTACTTGGCTACGAACCAAGGGGTCGTGGGTTCGAATCCTGCCAGCCGCGCCATATTTATCAAGGACTTACAGATTTTTGTCTGTAGGTCCTTTTTCTTTTCTGACCGCAAGGCCTAAACCGGGTGTCGGCACCGGCTACCCGGCGCCTCCCCCCGACGACCGATTCCGCACAAGTGGTGTGGTTCCCAGTGTTGCACGGCCTCGCCGCCCGCCTCGCGGTGGCCTAAGGAGCAACATCAACGCAGTGGCCCAGATTCGACAGAACACTCGGAAAGTGACCACGAGCCCGTGCAATTTAAAATGCTTATATTCCTTTGACCAAAAAATAACGAAAGGTGTATAAAACAATAAAAGGTTACAAGAAGAGGGCGATGGGATGGATCTCGTCACTCGCGCGCAATTGCATTCAAGATGCACCTAGTCGTTGACGGACGAGCCCGCCTAATTGCATTCCAGCCCCTAGTCCTCTCGAGTCGCCTGTCTGCCAGCACATGCCAGAAAATGTCTGGCTAAAGAGAAGAAGAGTAGGCGGTTGGAGGTGAAAGTAGAAGCGACAGCCTTATTTTTGCGCTAAAAGTAACTAAATAAGAAAAATAATACCAATAATGTCTACATGGGTATTGGCGCTAGAACAACAAGTCGAACAGTGCGACACGATCGGTAGAAGCACAGGCGAAGGTTTTTAGGAGGAGAACGATGAATAGGCTCATTGCACGGTTTTATTCGGGGATCATCGAGGCGACCCATATTCTTTTTGTCCTCGCAATCGCGATAATCGTTCTTTATTTATGGAATAGCGACTCGCACTATCCCGCCGCCACTGTGGGTTTGATTGTTCTGGGAATTGTCGTGGGGTGGGTTGTGGTATTCGGATTCATCACAACGGTCGTGGTGATGTCCAATACCATGGACGAGATCAGGCGCCAGAATGAAATGATGGCGATGTTCTTGGAGGACATCGCATCCTCAGTTGGAGGCCATACGCAATTAGAGCCTCAAGCGGCGCCGATACGACTACGCTCTGCCGAGCCATTCATTGGATCAAGCAAATCAAGATGATGGTTGTCTATGTTGGGTCGAGCGGGAAAGCAGGTGGATATAGTGCGAAGCGGGGATTTGCGGCCTTATAAACAATAAGCCCTTGTAGATAACGTGAAAATGCTTTGGAGACAGGAATCATGCAGGAATTCAAACGCCGTATCGAGCATCACATTGAGCATGTCAAGAATGTCGGGGCGCATTGCGCGACCGAGGAGACGACCAAGCAAGCCCTAATTCTTCCCTTGCTTGATATTTTGGGCTTCAGCCCCTACGACCCCACTAAGGTCAAAGCTGAGTACGGTGCCGATTTTCCAGGAGTCAAGGCGAGCGAACGTGTTGACTATGCTCTGTTCAGCAACGACATCCCTGTTCTATTCATTGAGGCCAAGACATACTCGGCCGATTTGACCAATCATTGCCCTCAGCTTGCTCGTTACTACAACGCTACCCCCGAAGTTGCTGTAGCGGCTATTACCAACGGTCGCGAATGGCGCTTTTTTGCCGACCTGGACAATCGCAATATTATGGATCGCGAACCATTTCTGGTAGTCGATTTCGCCAGTGGCGCTGAAGATATTGCCGAACAGCTCGAACGTTTTCACTATGATCGCTTAGAGCCCGAAGCACTGCGAGCTCTTGCCGAAGAAAATGTCTATCTGCACGCTTTCAAGGATGCTATTACTTCTGCGCTACGTGACTGTGATCTGGATTTCGTAAAATATGTTGCCACGCGTGCTGGAACGCAGCGCACCATGACCGGCAAATTTCTAGAAAGTGTGCAGCCGATCATCAAGCAAGCCGTCGCCCAATCCGTTAGCTCAATGGTGGCAACCAGCCTATCCGCGCCCGAGACTATATCGCCCACGGCTCCGGTAGAGGTAGTTGTCGACGAAAGTGCGTCGATTGTTGACCCTGATAATCCAAACATCATCACAACCGTCGATGAGCAGAACCTATATAAGGTCTGTTGCGATATCTTGCCAGGAGAGGATCTACAAGCTCGCGATACGGAGTCCTATTTCTCCATTATGCACGGCGGAAAAACAAATCGTTGGTTATTTCGATTTTGGGGTGATAAAAAGCACCCTACCATCCAGTTCATTGTTCCACTAACCGACGTTCACCGCGCCGAAGTCGCCCGGGCAGGCCTACAGACGGGTACTAGTGATCAAATTTTGCTTGATAAGCCCGAGAATTTGTACCGGCTCGTCGGAATTGTAGGAGATGCTCTTGCTTACTGCAAAAATAACGAAAACTTCAGAAGAAAGGGAAGAGACAGCGACACTGAATAAATCAGCTTTCTGTGATTCTATACATACTCCGGCAATCCCCCCATTTTTAACGCGGCGCAGAAGTAGGACTGCTAAGAAGCCATGGCCAACCGCTGTTTGCGGGGGATTAGATCTTCCCGTTAGGCAAGCGTCCCCGACAGCTATAAGGTAAGATCGATCGCGAAAGGAGGCGCTGATCGATGACAGGGGAACATGAACGCGGGTTTTTTGATAGGCACTTTCCTGTAGGAATTCGGCCTGTATGCCCGAAATGCGGCCATCAAGGTTTTATCGTGTTGAATGACGATGCGGTCGTGAATGCGGACAAGGCGATTGCCATAGTCGCTTGTGCAGCCAAGGGCTGTCATGCTGCGATCGGCGTTCTTCCTGCCAGCGCGGTGTGGGACAAGTAGGAGGCTGCTCTGTCGCCCCGATGCTTTTCCGCCTGGGTATCCCTCTTGTAAAATGCGGGTTTACCCTTGATGTCACCATACTCTCATGTCGCACAAGAAAGTTCGTCTCCTGTCTTCGCCCAAGGCCCTGAGCATGATCGAGGCGCGTCATCCCGAGGCCTGGTCGCGCTATGTGGAAGCGACCGTTCCGTATATTGCGAAAGAGCGCATCGAGGCTGATGTCCTCGACACGGCCGATGTGGCCTTGCTGGCGCGCGATATTACCGGCGAATCGACGAAGCACACTGTGTTGCCGACGCTGCAGGTGTTCAGCGACATGCTGTGCACCGGGGCCGGCCTGCGTTGGGTGCATACTCATTCGGCGGGCATAGACCGGTATTTTTATGCGGACTTGAAACGGCGCGGGATGACCATCACCACTTCGACGGGCAGCAACGCGGTGGTGGTGGCGCAGAGCGTGCTTGCCGGGGTGTTGGCGCTGAACCGGAGATTCCGGCTGCTGGAGCAGGCGCAGCGCGACAAGGTGTGGCTGCCCCTGATGGGCGAGCTGATTCCGCGTGACCTGGCCGGGCAAAAGGCGGTGATCGTCGGCTGGGGCGCGATCGGGCGCAAGGTGGCGGAATACCTGGGCATGCTCGGGATGGAGATCACGGTAGTGCGGCACAGCGCGGTCGCGCCGGGAAGCGCAAGTGCAGGCCCAGTTGCCGCGATGATTTCCTACGATGAGTTGCGGCGCACGGTACCGCCTTGCGATTGGGTGATCCTGGCTTGTCCGCTGACCGAGACCACGCGTGGGCTGGTCGATGCGGAGTTCCTGCGGCGTTTGCCGCACAGCACGCATCTGGTCAATGTGTCGCGCGGCGATGTGGTGGACGAGGCGGCCTTGATCGAGGCGCTGGAATCCCGCAGGCTGGCCGGCGCGTATCTGGATGTCTACACGCACGAGCCGTTGAGCGCGGATTCGCCGCTGTGGGGTCTTTCCAATGTCATTGTGTCGCCGCACACGGCCGGCCATTCCGACGGCAATTATGGCCGCGTGATCGATGTGTTCGTGCAGAACCTGGAACGCTGGTGCCTGGACCAGCCTTTGCTGAATATCGCCTTGTAGGACGCCTGGACGCGGCCGATGCGTGTTGTCGGAGCGAACAGTCGTAGCGAATTGTTGGGGTGAACTGTCAGGTGGCTCGTGCTGGATCGGGCGAGTCGTTCGTCGGGCATGGATCGATAGTCGGACTTTGCATTTACGCAAGAAGCGACAGCCCGCCTGGCGGCTCGCTTTTCCCGGGCTGGCGATCTCTCGAATCGCGATCTTCCGACTTACTTTTTCCTGACTCGATATCTTCGGGCCCGCTATTTCCTGGATACGTACCGGTTGCCTTCTATATAGAAGCGCAGGGGCTTGGCGGCCCATTCGCCGGCGTAGTCCACGCCCACGCGGGGGCGGGCCACGATGGCCGGCGGCGTGGCGGCGGGGTCTTCGGCAATGTAGAAATCGGGGCTGCACAGGTCGTGCCCGTAATCCTGCATGGTGACGCCCATGGCTTTGCACAGCAGTCCGGGGCCGCTGGTCTTGCCTTCGATATTGCGTATCGGCTCGATGGCGCGCAACAGCACGGCGGCGCCGGTGCCGTCGGGCTCGGTGACGACGTTCATGCAATGGTGCATGCCGTAGATGAGGTAGACGTAGGCATGGCCGGGGGGCCCGAACATCGCGCGGGTACGGGAGGTGAGGCCTTTGGACGTGTGAGCGGCCAGGTCGTGCGGCCCCAGGTAGGCTTCCACTTCGACGATGCGGCCGATGCGCGTGACGCCGTCGCTGCGCCGGACCAGCAGCTTGCCCAGCAGGTCTTGCGCGACTTGCGTGGTATCGCGGTTGTAGAAGCGGCGGGGGAGTTTTTTCATGACGGACACGGCATTGGCGGCTGGCTGGCGGCCGATGCGGGCACGGCCGGCCCGGGGGATTTTAGTACAGCCGCCGCGGTGGCCCTGGGCGAGGTGTCGGCCGGGGGTGGGGGCCTTTTGGACTTGCGGTATCTTCCCGAGTTAAAATATGCACCTAGATTTTCAAGTGCGTCGAAGTTTGCTCAATCCAGCGCTTTCCGATGGCTGATTTGCCGGTGCGCCTGGCGTGGCAGTGATCCTGTTTACGCCGGCTGAGCAGGTGGCAGCCAAAGGTTTTCAGCGTGGCCGGGATAGCCGGCCAGGCGGATGGAAAAGCCGCTTTTTTGCTCGGATCTCCAGTCCTTGATAGTCTTGTCTGGCAATATCGCCTTTCATCTCCCTTAATTTCAAGGATTTACAGTAATGGAAACCGGCATCGTCAAATGGTTCAACAGCGAAAAGGGTTATGGCTTCATCAAGCCCGACTCCGGCGGCAAGGACCTCTTCGCGCATCATTCCGACATTCTCGGCACGGGCTACAAGTCGCTGGAAGAAAACCAGCGCGTGTCGTTCGAAGTGGCCGAGGGCCAAAAGGGCCCGCAAGCCAAGTCGATCAAGGCTCTTTGATCCGCACGTCGCGGCCCGGCTGAAAACGCCGCGGCCCGAACCGCGCCCCGAGCGCCGGACGCCTGTCCGGCTTCTCGGGGCGTTTTCATTGCGCCTGCCGCGCAGGCAGCTCGGAGATTATGGAATGCGGTCCTGGCGGCGCCCCAACCTTCGCTGCAGCGCAGGCAGCCTGGAAGGACGCCAGCGCTTGCTCCTGCTGTTTCGGGGCGGTTCTCTGCAGCGCAGGCAGCTTGGAAAACGGATGCAACAAGTCGCAACCTTGCGTTGAGGGTCGCACCTTAAAGGCAGTGGCGGCGGGCATCGCCCAAACACGGTTATCATTGATTTCCGCTACTGGCGGATTGTGCCGCCAGCCCATGGATGGCCTTAGAGAGATGCCCAGAGAAATGCGACGAGTCGATCTGCGCTTGATCCTTGCCTTGCTGAGTTCCGCCTTGCTGGCCGGGTGCGCCGCGCCGCTGCTGGGCAGTTCGGTGGCCAGCGCAGGGTATGGCGTTGCGCACGGACCCCTGGGCAATGTGTTCGGCTCGTCGTCGTCGGCCGAGACGGCGCAGGGGCGCGATCCGCGGCAAGTGAAATTGCAGGGTGTGCTCAATGCCGTGCAGGTGGGGCAGGATGCTGCGCCGGTGCTGCATGCCATGGGCGAGACTCCCAAAGAAAAATCCGGCAATCCCCAAGGCTATACCTGCTACGAATTTCCGGCCGTCTATTCGGCCACGGCCGCGGCGGTGATCGTGGCCAGGGACGGCAAGGTGGTGTTCTTCGGCAATTCGCATTGCGTCACGGAAATGCAGGAAGCCAATTTCCAGGCCGGAGGCAAATATGCCGTGCCGGGCGGCCAGCCCGCGTCTGGCAGCAACCCCATATCTACCGGCAACTCTACACCTGCCGTCAACCCCGCACCTAGCGATAGCCCTACACCTGGCGATAGTCCCAGCTCTCGCGGTAGCTCCAGCCCTGCCAATAGCTCTGGCTCTGCCGATAGCTCCAACCCTACCGATAGCCCCAGCTCAGCCGGTAGTTCCAGTCCTGCCGATAGCCCTGTGTCTGCCGGCGACTCTACGCCTGCCGCCAGCCACGCCAGCGGTGCGCCGGATGCCGGCACGGATACAAGCGGCCATGGCGCGGGAGCGCAGCCCGAAGACGATAAACATGGCACGGACTCCGGAAACGAGACGGCAGCCGGGAGCAGTAGCGGCCGCTGATGTCGTGTCTCAGAAACGCGCGCCCATGAAATCGCGTCTTCGCGCGTAGAGTTGCATTGCAAGCCCTGCAGGCTGCGCTGGCTCAAGGGCTCAAGGACTCAAGCCTGCACCGGCCACGAGCAGTCCGCGGAGACTGTCCGCGTCGGAGCTTGGCCTTGCAATGCTTATGATTGTTGCTGCGGTGTGCTCCTCGCCTCGCACACGAATCCATCGATTTGTTTATGAATACGAACCTTCAAGACACGGCTCTGGCCTTCAAGGCACGTCACTGGCGACCGTTTACCGGCCGCCGGGTCTCGTAATCAGGGGCGCGTGAAGCCGCATTGTCCATTTATGTATTTCAGTGCCTTGGGCAGGGCGTCCCGGAAAGTCATCCATTCGTGCGCGCCGTCGCCGATGCGCAGGCGCACGCGGCCCGGCTGGACGGCATACAGCGCCTCGAACAGGCCGGAGCTCATGGCCGGCGTGACCTGGCGGTCGCGGTCGCCGCTGCTGATGTAGGCGGCGACGGGCTGGCCCTTGGCCTTGTAGTCCGGCAGCAGCGCCGGATAGCTCTGGGCGGACCACAGCGCCGGCTCATACTTGCCATCATGCGCGAATTGCCCGGCCGAGCCGCGGGCACTGGACTGCGCGTCGGGCGAGGAGAAGACCGCGGGGCTGAGCAGCCCTGCCGCGCAGAACAGCTCGGGATGCCTGAGCATCAGGTTCAGCGCGCCGAAGCCGCCCATGGAAATGCCCGCGATGGCGCGATGGCCCCGGTCGGCGGTGGCCTGGTAGTGTTTTTCCACATAGGGGATGAGCTCGGTGCGCAGCGCCGTCTGCATCTGCTCTGCCGCGCCGTCCACCCACCAGCTTGCGCCGCCCGCCGGCATGATGGCGATGAGGGGCGCGATTTCCTTGCGCCGTATCAGGGCGTCCAGGGTTTCGCGCGCACCCACGTACTGCACCCAGGTGTGTTCGTCGCCTCCCGAGCCGTGCAGCAGGTAGACCACGGGAAAGGTATCGAAGGAATCGTAATAGCCGTCGGGCAGGTAGGCGGTGAAGGGCAGGCTGCGGCCCAGCACCTTGGAGTCGATCTTGTCGGCGACGACTTCGCCGGCCTGTGCGGTGGCGCAGACGCAAGCCAGGGCGAGCAGCAGCGCGGCGCGTCGCCGGCCCCGTGTGCCGGGGCGGCGACTCACTGTCGGGGTAAAGAAGAATGGCGGGACAGGATATGCTTGCGGGTACGCGGGCATGGATGGCGATGTGGATAGGGGCATGGAGGGCTCCGTGGGCTTGCGCGGCTTCAATGGATGCCGTCACCGTCCCGGTCCCGGTCCCGGTCACGGTCACGGTCACGGTCACGGTCAACGGTGTCGCGCAGTCTTTGCACCAGTTCCTGTTTGCGTGCGGCAGGCAGGAACGAGGCCTGCAGGCTGTTTTCGGCGAGGGTCGCCAGCTCGGCGCGGCTCAGGCCCAGCGCCTGCGCGCTGGCCAGGTAGTTGTCCAGCAGGTAGCCGCCGAAGTAGGCGGGGTCGTCGGAGTTGATGGTGATGCACAGCCCCTGGCGCAGCAGGCGCGCCAGGTTGTGTTTGTCCAATGAATCTACGACGCACAGCTTCAAATTGGACAGCGGGCAGACGGTGAGCGGCGTGCGCTGTTCGCGCAGCCTTTGTGTCAGGGCCGGATCGTCTTCGCTGTGCACGCCATGGTCTATGCGCTCTACGTGCAGCATGTCGAGCGCGTCTTGCACATAGGCCGCCGGCCCTTCTTCGCCGGCATGGGCTACCAGGCGGAAGCCCAGTTCGCGGCAGCGCGCATACACGCGCCGGAATTTTTCGGGAGGATTGCCGCGCTCGCCCGAGTCCAGGCCTATGCCCGTC
The DNA here is from genome assembly GCF_019166065.1 of Candidimonas humi. Lineage (GTDB taxonomy): Bacteria > Pseudomonadota > Gammaproteobacteria > Burkholderiales > Burkholderiaceae_B > Candidimonas > Candidimonas humi. The sequence continues at coordinate 100,773 of NZ_JAHTBN010000008.1, read as the reverse complement.
CATACGTCGGCGTATTGCGTGCGCAGCGGCAGCGCCGCGTCCAGGGTGTCGACGGCGTCCTGTTCGGAAAGATGGCGCAGGAAGCTCATCAGCAGGCAGCCGCTCATGCCCGCGGTGTCGCGCATTTCACGCAGCGCGCGTGCTATGCCGGCGAAGACGGCTTCGATCGCCACGCCGCGCGCGGTGTGGGTCTGCGGGTCGAACATGATTTCAGCATGCACCACGCCTTCGGATCGGGCGCGGCGCAGGTAGGCCATGGTCATGTCGTAGAAGTCGCGTTCGGTGAGCAGCACGCCGGCCCCGGCGTAGTAGAGGTCGAGAAAGGACTGGAGATCGGTGAATTGATAGGCGTCGCGCAACGCCTGTACCGAGGCGTAGGGCAGGGCGACGCCGTTGCGGGCGGCGAGTTCGAAGATCAGTTCGGGTTCCAGTGTGCCTTCGATGTGCAGATGCAGTTCCGCCTTGGGCAGGCTGCGCACGAACTGCTCGAGGCCGGCAGGGTATGCGGTGGGAATGTTCATGTCATTTCCGTGGTGTGCGCGTCTTGGCGGTGCGATGCCGCTTCAGGCTTTGCTTGGTTTTTTCCAATACTGCGCTGATGCCTGCGCCGCGCCGCAGGGCCGCGCCCAGAGCCAGCAGGTCGATAATCGTCAGGTGCACCAGGCGCGAAAGCATGGGGCTGTAGATTTCGGTGTCTTCCTGGGTGTCGGCGCGCAGCAGCACGGTGGCCATGTCCGCCAGAGGCGTGTGCGAGGCGGTGATGGCGACGATCGGGCAGCCGTTGCCGGCGGCCAGGCTCACGGCGTCCAGCAGTTCGCGCGAGCGGCCGGAATGGGAAATAGCCACCAGCACGTCGCGCGGCCCCAGCAGCGACGCGGCCATGAGCTGCGTGTGCGTGTCGGCGTAGGCGACCGTGGCGACGTCGTAGCGGAAGAATTTATGCTGCGCGTCGGCGGCCACGATGCCCGAGTTGCCCACGCCGTAGAACTCGATGCGGCGCGCGCCGCACAGCAGCGAAATCGCGGCATCCACGCGCTCGGGGTCGATGTCGTTGCGCGTGCGCAGCAGGGCCGAGACGGCGTTGTCGAACACCTTGGCGGCCAGCGTCGAGATCGCGTCGGCGGGGCGCAGATTGGAATGTACGTAGGGCACGCCGACCATCAGTCCGGCGGCCAGCCGCAGCTTGAAATCGGACCAGCCGCGGTAGCCCAGCGAGCGGCAGAAGCGTATGACGGTGGGCTCGCTGACCTGGGCGAGCCTGGCGACTTCGCCGACGGCGGAATCGGCGATGGCATTGGGCTGGTCCAGCACCAGCCGGGCGACCTTGCCTTCGGCTTCGCTGTAGTGGTCCAGCCGTTGGGCAATGTGCTGCAGCATGGTGTCGGTGTCGGCGGCCATAGTGAAACGGTTGCAGGTGGTGAAAGAATTTAGTTCAGGCAGGCTGTCCCCGAAGTGTAAGCCGAGGCGCCATGCCTGCGATAGTGACCGGAGGGGTTCCCGTCAGGGCCGGCCGCTCGTGGGCTTTCGGCGGGCGAGGGCCGGCCGAGCCCGCAGAGGCAAGGGCACTGCCAGTCAAGAGAGGGCTGCCGGTCAAGGATGCCAGTAGACATCGATGGGGGAGTCGGGCTGGTCGAGCAGGAAGCTGACCGGCATGGCCTTGGTCTTGGTGATGCAGGCTCGTTCGAACACGGCGCGCTTGGCCGCGCCGCCGATGAACAGGATGCGGCGCCGGGCACGCAGCAAGGCCGCCAAGGTCATGCTGATGCGCAGGTGCGCCGCGCTTTCCGGCGTGACGCTTACATAGCGCAAGGCCTGGGCCGGGTCGAGCGCCTGCGCCAGTTCGGGGGCCTGCGGGAACAACGACGCGGTGTGGCCGTCTTCGCCCATGCCGAGCAAGGCCAGCGTCAGTTCGCCCGTAGCCTGGTTGGCTCGTTCCAGGCTGGCAGCCATGCTTGCGGGGTCGCTGACCAGGCCGGTGAAACGGGCCTGCGCGGCGCGTGCCTGCAACAGATAGCGGCGCACCAGCCCTTCGTTGCTGTCCGGGTCGGACGGGGCGACGAAGCGTTCGTCCACCAGCGAGATATCGACCCGGGACCAGTCCAGTTCAGTATTCGACAGAGCCTCGAACAGGGCTATCGGCGAGCGCCCGCCCGAGACGGCCAGGCCTGCGCGGCCTTGCTCGCCGATGGCCTGGCCGAGGATCGCGGCGATGGCCGCGGCCAGTTCGCGCACGCAGGAAGCCTCGTCGGCATAGGTATGCAGATTCATCATGTTTCTTCGTGCCATGCGGCGCCGGCGCGCGACAGCAGCCCGCTGGAGGCTGCAGGACCCCAGGTGCCGGCGGTATAGGGGCGGGGGGCGATGCGGTTCTGTTCCCAGGAATCGATGATGGGCTCGACCCAGGCCCAGGCTTGCGCCAGTTCGTCACGGCGCATGAACAGCGCCAGCCGGCCGCGGATGACGTCCAGCAGCAGGCGTTCGTAGGCGTCGGCCCAGCGCGCCTTGAACATGGTGTGGAAGTCCAGGTTCAGGTAGGTGGGTTGCAGGTTCATTGCGTCGCCGGGTTCTTTGGCGAGGAAATACAGGCGTATGCTTTCCTTGGGCTGCAAGCGGATCACGAGGCGGTTGGCCGAATGCAGGCCCAGCGGCTTGGGAAAGACGGCGTGCGGCACGTTGCGGAAATTGATGACGATCTCGGCCACGCGTTCCTGCATGCGCTTACCGGTGCGCAGGAAGAAGGGCACGCCGGCCCAGCGCCAGTTGGAAATTTCGGCCTGCAGCGCCACGAAGGTCTCGGTATTGCTGTCGGGCGCCACCTTGTGTTCTTCGCGATAGGCGGGCACAGGCAGGCCGTCGATCGCGCCGCGGCCGTATTGGCCGCGCACGGTCTTGCTGATGACGTCTTCGGCCGAAAACGGCTTGAGGGATTTCAGTACTTTCAGCTTCTCGCCGCGCACCGCGTCTTCGTCCAGGCTGGCGGGCGGTTCCATGGCGACGATGCACAATAGCTGCAGCAGGTGGTTCTGCAGCATGTCGCGCAGGGCGCCGGTGCGGTCGTAGAATTCGCCGCGCTCTTCGACGCCGAGCTCTTCGGCGATGGTGATCTGGACGTTTTCTATCCATTCGCGCCGCCACAGCGGCTCGAACAGCGCATTGCCGAAGCGTATCGCCATCAGGTTCTGCACCGATTCCTTGCCCAGGTAATGGTCAATGCGGTAGATCTGGTTTTCCTGGAAGCAGCGGCCCACCGCGGCGTTGATGGCTTCGTAGGATTCCAGGTCGTGGCCCAGGGGCTTTTCCAGCACGATGCGCACGCCGGCGTGGTTCAGCCCGGCTGCAGCCAGGTGTTCGCAAATCTGCGTGAAGAGCTGCGGCGCGGTGGCCAGGTAGTACACGGTGATGCGGCCCGGATCGTGTCCCAGCGACTGCGCCAGGGCCTCGTAGTCGGCCGCCGAGCCGGCCTCGAGGCGCTGGAAGCGTACGCGCCGCAGGAAGCCTTGCCAGGCCTGTCCGTCGAGATTGGCGCCGAGCCTGGGCTTGACCTGTTCGTCGAGCAGCGCCAGATAGCCTTCCTGCCCCAGGGCCTTGCGCCCCAGCGCATATATGAGGCCGTCGGGATGCAGCGTGCCTGCCTTGTGTGCCTCGTACAGCGCGGGCAGCAGCTTGCGCAGGGCGAGATCGCCCGTGCCGCCGAAGAACACCATATCGAAGGCGGGAGTGCTGGACATGCCGGTAGGTTCCTGTGTGTATGGCGCGCGGGCAGCGCAGCGCGGCACGCCATGGGGCTAAAACTCAATTAGGCTACATCCTCTTCTTGATGTAAAGCGGCGGGCGGATGCCGCCGCCGGGCCCCCGGCAGGGCGGCATCGTATCGGCATTGCACCGGCGGCGCAACCTGGGCAGCCTGCGCGCCGGCCGTTCGGGGCACTGGCTACAATGCAAGGCTTGTGGCATATTTTGTGGCCGCCGCTACGCGGCCGCTTACTCCATCATCACCATCGAATACTCATGACCCAGAGCGCAGCCCGCGCGACGATCGCCGATGTGGCGCGCCGCGCAGGGGTATCCAAGGCGACCGTCTCGCGATTCCTGAATCATCGCGAGACGCTGCTGTCGTCCGAGATCGCGCAGCGGGTGGAAGTGGCGATCAGCGAACTCGGCTATACACCCAGCCCCATGGCGCAGGCGCTCAAGCGCGGCCGCTCCCGGCTCATCGGCCTGGTGCTGGCGGACATCACCAATCCGTATTCGGTGGCGGTGCTGCGCGGCGCGGAAATGGCCTGCCGCGCGGCCGGCTACCTGGTGATGCTGTTCAACCTGGGCAACGAGATCGAGCGCGAAAGCGCCGGCATCCGCGCGCTGTCTTCGTATCGGGTCGAAGGCTACATACTGAACACCATGGGCCACGATCCGGGCGCTGTGATGGAAACCGCGCGCCAGGGCAAGCCTGTGGTGCTGGTCGACCGCCTGCACGCGGGGCTGGACGTGGATTTCGTGTCGCTGGACAACCGGCAGGCCATCGATCTGTGCGCCACGCATTTGATCGAGGCCGGCTACGGCGAGCTGCTGCTGGCCACTGAACCCCTGGGCACCGTCAGTTCGCGTATCGAGCGGGTGCAGGAATTCCAGGCCTTTCTCGCGACGGGCGCCGCCGGCCGAACCCGCGGCCAGTACTTCGAGAGCGCGGCCGGCGATGACGCGGCGCTGGATGCGGCCCTGCGCTCCTTGAGCACGCGGGCGCGCAAAGGCGGGCGCCTGCCCGCGGTGATATCCAGCAATGCCGTCGTGACCTTGCGGGTGGTGGCTGCGATGGCCCGCCTGGGCTGGCGGCTGGGCGAGGACATCGGGCTGGTGGGCATCGACGAGACCGAGTGGGCTCCCTACGTGGGGCCCGGCATCAGCACCGTGTCGCAGCCCACCGGCGAATTGGGCCGCTGGGCTGCGCAGTGCCTGATAGAACGCCTGGACGGCGGCGCCGCGGCGCCGCGCCGGATTTTGCTGCCGGGCACGCTGAATGTGCGCGGCTCTTCCAGGCCGGCCGCCGCCGGCAAGCATTCCTAGGGTAACTACTATTCGACTTTTTCTCCTCGCTTGACTAAACTTCTGGAAACTTGAAACCGGTTTCAGTTGCTGTCGCGAGGCCGGTGCAATGGAGGACGAGCCGGCGCAATCGCGGCCAAGGGCAGTGGACCAGTGACTTACTCTTTTCAATTCGCACCCGTCTTCGACGCGTGGCCGCTGCTGCTGCGCGGCACCTGGATCACCATCCAGTTGTCGTTCTTGTCGATGCTGTTCGGGCTGATCGTGGCGATCCTGTGCGCCTGGGGCAAGACCTCGGGGCCGCGGTCGCTGCGCTGGCTGATCAACGCCTATATCGAGCTGATCCGCAATACGCCGTTCCTGGTGCAACTGTTCTTCTTTTATTTTGCGCTGCCCGCGGCGGGCGTGCGCTGGTCCTCGCATACCGCGGCGCTGGTGGCCATGGTGGTCAACCTGGGCGCCTACGCCACCGAGATCGTGCGCGCCGGCATCGAATCCATCCCCAAGGGGCAGATCGAGGCCGGCCTGGCGCTGAACCTGTCGCGCTATGAAATCTTCCGCTACGTGGTGCTCAAGCCGGCCTTGCGCGCCATCTATCCCGCGCTCACCAGCCAGTTCATCCTGCTGATGCTGGCCTCCAGCGTGGTGTCGGTGATCTCGGCCGACGACTTGACCTCGGTCGCGGCCAATCTGCAATCGGAGACCTTCCGCAGCTTCGAGATCTACATCGTGGTGACGGCGATCTACCTGCTGCTGACGCTCATATTCTCGTACCTGTTCCGACTGGTGTACCAGTGGGGACTGAACTATCCGGACCGTCGATAATGCGCACCTTCGGCTACTCGGAATTCATGTTCATCCTGGATGCTGCCAGATGGACCATCCTGTTGTCCCTGCTGGCCTTCATAGGCGGGGGCATCGTCGGCCTGATCGTGGCCCTGGCGCGCACCGCCGAGCACAAGACATTGCGCGTGCTGGCCATAGGCTTCATCCAGTTGTTCCGCGGCACGCCGCTGCTGCTGCAGTTGTTCCTGATCTTTTTCGGTTTCCCGGTCGTGGGCCTGGAGGTCAACCCCTGGGTCGCGGCGGGCGTGGCGCTCACGCTGAACAGCGGCGCCTTCCTGGGCGAGATCTGGCGCGGCTGCATCGAGGCCATTCCGCGCGGCCAATGGGAAGCCGCCGAGGCGCTGGGCCTGTCGTACCGCTGGAAGATGCGCGAAGTCATACTGCCGCAGGCGCTGAAGATCGCCGTGCCGCCCACAGTGGGCTACCTGGTGCAGATCGTCAAGGGCACGTCGCTGGCGGCCATCATCGGCTTCACCGAATTGACCCGCGCCGGGCAGATCATCAACAACGCCACTTTCCAGCCCATGCTGGTGTTCTCGGAAGTGGCCGCGATCTACTTCATATTGTGCTGGCCCCTGTCGCTGCTGGCCGCTCACATGGAGCGCCGCCTGGCCGCGGCGTTGGCGCGATGAGCGCGGGCCGGCTCAGTTTCTTCTTCAACCCAGCTTCAGTTTCAATTCTCGGAGACCAACCATGTTCCTAGGCAAAAAATTCCGCACCCTGATGGGCGCGACGCTATTGGCCGGCGCCGGTGTGCTGGCGCTGGGCGCTGCCGCCGCGCAGGCCGAAACCATAGACCAGGTCAAGCAGAAGGGCGAGCTTACCGTCGGCATGCTGGTGGATTTCCCGCCCTACGGCATCATGAATTCGCAGAACCAGCCCGACGGCTATGACGCCGACGTGGCCAAGGTGCTGGCCAAGGACCTGGGCGTCAAGCTCAAGATCGTGCCGGTCACGGGCCCGAACCGCATTCCCTTCCTGCTGACCAACAAGGTCGACCTGCTGGTCGCTTCGTTGGCCATCACGCCCGCACGCGCCAAGCAGGTGCAGTTCTCGCGGCCCTATTCGGCGGCGCAGATCGTGCTGTTCGGCGGCAAGGACGCCAAGATCAAGTCGGCGGCCGACCTGGCCGGCCTGCGCATCGGCGTGGCGCGCGCCAGCACCCAGGACATCGCGGTGACCAAGATTGCGCCCAAGAGCGCCAATATCCGCCGCTTCGACGACGACGCGTCGGCCATGCAGGCGCTGCTGTCGGGCCAGGTGGATGCCATCGGCTGCTCGACCACGGTGGCCGCGCAAATCTCCAAGCGCGCGCCCGATCGCTATGCGCCGAAGTTCGTGCTGCTGCAGCAGGAAATGGCGGTGGCGATGCGTCCCGGCGAACCCAATACGCTCAAGACCGTCAATGACTTGGTGGCCAAGAACATCGCCAACGGCGAATTCAACAAGCTGTACAAGAAATGGCTGGGCGTGGACTTGCCCAAGCTGAGCGCGTCCTGATCGCGGCGATCGCACCATGAGCACGCAGCAAGGCCTCGACCCCCGCCAGCCCGCGCCCGGTGCGCAGGGCGGCCCCATCATCCAGGTGGCGGGCGTCAACAAATGGTATGGGACGTTCCAGGTGCTTACCGGCATCGATCTCGAGGTCTCGGCGGGTGAGCGCATCGTGGTCTGCGGGCCTTCGGGCTCGGGCAAGTCGACCATGATCCGCTGCCTGAACGGCCTGGAAAAAGTGCAGCAGGGCCGCATCGTGGTCGATGGCATCGACCTTACGGCCAATGCCCACAACGTCGAGGCGGTGCGCCAGGAAGTCGGCATGGTGTTCCAGCAGTTCAATCTGTTCCCGCACATGACGGTGCTGCAGAACTGCATGCTGGCGCCCATGCGCTCGCGCGGCGTCACCAGGCAGCAGGCGCAGGACACCGCCATGAAATACCTGGAACGGGTGCGCATCGTCGACCAGGCGGCAAAGTACCCCAGCCAGCTCTCGGGCGGCCAGCAGCAGCGCGTGGCGATCGCCCGGGCGTTGTGCATGACGCCCAAGATCATGCTGTTCGACGAACCCACTTCGGCCCTGGATCCGGAAATGGTGAAGGAAGTGCTCGACACCATGATCGGCCTGGCCGAGGACGGCATGACCATGCTCTGCGTCACGCACGAAATGGGCTTTGCGCGCAGCGTGGCCGACCGGGTCATCTTCATGGCCGACGGACGCATCATCGAGCAGGCCCCGCCCAGCGAATTCTTCAGCAATCCGCAACACGAGAAGACCCGTAATTTCCTGGGACAAATCCTCAGCAGCCAGCACTGAACCTGCTCATGCCCGCCAGCCTGCCGGCGCGCGGCCAGCCCGCCGCGGCCGGCCGCGTCCGGGCCGGGCCGGCGATACATCGCGTACATCCATGACGATATCTTCTTCCGCATCTTCTTCCGAGTCCTGCCCGGCACGCATCATCGTGTCCCTGTCTTCCTTCGGCGCCGCGGAGGTGCGGCGGCACGGCCAGCGCTGGTTCGCCGACCTTTGCCGCCAGGCGGGCGCCGACGGCGTCGAGGTACGCGGCGAACTGCTGATGCAGCCGCAGCGCGAATTGCCGGAACTGGCCGCATTGCTGCGCGACACCGGCATGAGCGGCGTCTATTCCAGCCCCGAGGGCTTGTGGGACGAGGCCGGCGCGCTGGACGGCGCGGCCCTGGACCGGGGCATGGCGGCGGCGCGGGCGCTGGGCGCGAGGGTGCTGAAGATGTCGATAGGCGGCTTCAAGCCCGCCTCGGGCGCGACGCTGATGGACCTCAAGGCGCGGCTGGACGCGGCGCCCGCCGCCTTGCTGATCGAGAACGACCAGACCGTGGCCGCCGGCAGCATCTCGGCATTGAAACGGTTCTTCGCGGCGGCCGAAAGCGCCGGCCTGCCGCTGGGCATGACCTTCGACATGGGCAACTGGCATTGGGTGGGCGAAAGTTCGCTGCGCGCCGCCGAGTGCTTTGCCGCGCGCGTGCGCTACGTACATTGCAAGGGCGTGCAGCGCCGCCCCGAGCGCTGGGTGGCGGTCGGGCTGGCCGATTCCGCTGCGCCGTGGCGGGCGGTGTTCGAGGCCATGCCGGCCGATGCGCCTTGCGCCATCGAATATCCGCTGCAGGGCGACGACCTGCTGGCCGTGACGCGCGCGGCGGTAGGCCAGTTGCGCCAGCTCAGGAGCTCCCTGCAATGATGCGGTCGAACAATGGAGCCGCGGCCCTGGACGTGGTGACCTTCGGCGAGGCCATGATGATGCTGATCGCCGACCGGCCCGGCCCGATAGAACAGGCGCAGTCCTACACCAAGCGCACGGCCGGCGCGGAAACCAATGTGGCCATCGGCCTGGCGCGCCTGGGCCTGAACGTGGGCTGGGCCAGCCGGCTCGGCGCCGACTCCATGGGCCGCTATCTGCTGGACGAGATGCGGCGCGAGGGTATCGATTGCTCGCACGTGGAGGTCGATGCGCAGCAGCGCACGGGGCTGCAGTTCAAGGGCCGCGTGACCGACGGCAGCGATCCTCCGGTCGAATATCACCGCAAGGGTTCGGCCGCGAGCCTGATGCAGCCGGACGACCTCGACGAGGCCTGGCTGCTGGGTGCGCGGCATCTGCACGCGACCGGCGTGTTCGCGGCCGTGTCGGCCAATTGCCGCGAAGTCAATCGCCGCGCCATGACTCTGATGCGCGATGCCGGCCGCAGCGTGTCCTTCGACACGAATTTGCGGCCCAGCCTCTGGTCTTCGGCCGATGCCATGTGCCAGGGGATCAACGATCTGGCGGTGCTGGCCCACTGGGTGTTGCCGGGCATCGAAGAAGGGCGCCTGCTTACGGGCCGCGACACGCCCGAGGGCGTGGCCGCGTTCTACCGCGAACGCGGCGTGCAGCGCGTGGTGGTCAAGCTCGGCCCGGCAGGCGCTTATTACGACGGCCCCGAAGGCACGGGCCGGGTGCCCGGCTTTCCCGTGGCCCATGTGATCGACACGGTCGGCGCGGGCGACGGCTTCGCGGTGGGTGTGATCAGCGGCCTGCTGGAAGGCCTGGACATAAGCGCCGCGGTGACGCGCGGCGCCTGGATAGGCGCGCGCGCAGTGCAGGTACTGGGCGATACCGAGGGCCTGCCGACTCGCGCGGAACTCGATCAGGCCGGCTTCTGATCGCGCCGGCCGGTTCTTGAAGCCGCGGGCGGCAAGGCCCGCGGCGCTTATTTCAGGGCCGCGGCCTGGCGCGCCAGCGCAGTGATGTCGGCCCACCGCCGGCCGGCAACGGCCGCTACGGGTGTAAGCCACGAACCCCCTACGCATTCCACATTGGGCAGCGCCAGGTATTCGCCGGCATTGGCGGCGTTGATGCCGCCGGTGGGGCAATAGCGCAATTCGGGCAGCGGGCCGTGCAGGGCCTTGAGCAGCGCCACGCCGCCCACGGCCGCGGCGGGAAAGAGTTTTTGTTCCGTATATCCTTGTTCGGCGGCCCACATGGCCTCGGCGGGCGTTGCGATGCCGGGCAGGAACGGAACTCCGCAGTCGCGCGCGGCTGCCGCCAGGTCGGGTGTAAGCCCCGGGCTGATGGCGAAGCGCGCGCCGGCCCGCAGCGCGGCATCGAGCTGCGCTGCGCTGCGCACGGTGCCTGCGCCCACCAGCGCCTCGGGCACGGCTTCTGCGATCAGGCGCATGGCCTGCAGCGCCACGTCCGAGCGCAAGGTGATTTCCAGGCTGCGTATGCCCCCGGCGACCAGGGCCTGCGCCAGCGGCACGGCGGTGTCGAGATCCTTGATGACGATAACCGGCATGACAGGGCCGGCGCGCATCAGTTCCAATGCGTTCATATGGGTTCCTTCGAAGTCGAGATCGCAGCCGGCGTCGGCGAGCCTGGGCGCCGGCCGCGGCACTGAGCGTGTTGACGATAGTATGGCACGAGCGCGGGCGGCGGCGGACGTGTGCCGCGCTGCATAAGGGCTTGCGGCCATGCAGAGGGTGGGCGGCCGTGGCCGCGGCAGGTCGTGTGGCGGGGCGAGGCACCGTCGTTCGTCCGCTCCCTCGTCCCCTTGCGGCCATTCCGATCGCGAGCTCGCATCGGGAGCGGATAGGGTTTCACTTCAGGCGGCCAGTCCTTCATGGAAAATGCTGGCGCCCTGCTCGGCGGGGCCAACCAGGGCGCGTGCGCCCGCGAACAGTTCGCGGCCATAGCCTTGCTGGTGCGCTTGCAGGTCGGCGCCGGCGGCGGGGCGCTGTTCCCAATCGGACGGGGCGAGCACTCGCAGCTCGCCCGCGTGGGCGTCCAGCCGCAGCAAGTCGCCGTCGCGCACGCGCGCAAGCGGCCCGCCGGCCAGGGCTTCGGGCGTGACGTGTATGGCCGCGGGCACCTTGCCCGAGGCGCCCGACATGCGTCCGTCGGTGACCAGCGCGACTTTGTGGCCCTGGTCCTGCAGCACGGAAAGCGCGGGTGTGAGCTTGTGCAGCTCGGGCATGCCATTGGCTTGCGGGCCCTGGAAGCGCAGCACCGCGATGAAGTCGCGCGCGAGTTCGCCGCGGCCGTACGCGGCCAGCAATTCGTCCTGGTCATGGAACACCAGCGCCGGTGCCTCGACCACCCGATGTTGCGGCTTGACCGCCGAAACCTTGATGACCGCGCGCCCCAGGTTGCCGCGCAGCAGCTTGAGGCCGCCATCGGCGCTGAAGGGCTCGTCCACCGTGCGCACGACGTCGCGGTCCAGGGAACGCAGCACCCCCGCGCGCCAGGCCAGCCGGTCCTGGTCGAGACAGGGTTCTTGCGTATAGCGCGCCAGGCTGGGGCCGGCGACGGTGGCCACGTCTTCGTGCAACAGCCCTGCCCGCAGCAACTGCCCGATCACCAGTCCCATGCCGCCCGCGGCGTGGAAGTGGTTCACGTCGGCCTGGCCATTGGGGTAGACGCGCGCCAGCAGCGGCACCACGGCGGACAGTTCGGAAAAATCGTCCCAGTCGATCACGATGCCCGCGGCGCGGGCGATGGCCACCAGATGCAGGGTATGGTTGGTGGAGCCGCCCGTGGCGAGCAGCCCGACGATGCCGTTGACGACGGTTTTTTCCGACACGACTTCGGCCACCGGCGTATAGGCCGGGCCGCGCGCCGTGATCTGTGCCGCCTGCAGCGCCGCGGCGCGGGTCAGCGCGTCGCGCAGCGGCGTGCCCGGCGTCACGAAGGCGCTGCCCGGCAGGTGCAGGCCCATGATTTCCATCAGCATCTGATTGGAATTGGCGGTGCCGTAGAAAGTACAGGTGCCGGGGCCATGGTACGAGCGGCATTCGGATTCCAGCAGGGCTTCGCGCCCGACCTTGCCTTGGGCATAGAGCTGGCGGGTCCGGGCTTTTTCGTCGTTGGCGATGCCGGTGGCCATGGGGCCGGCCGGCACGAACAGGGCGGGCAGGTGGCCGAAGCTCAAGGCTCCCATCAGCAGGCCCGGCACGATCTTGTCGCACACGCCCAGGTACAGGGCCGCGTCGAACATCTGGTGGCTGAGCGCCACGGCAGTGGCCATTGCGATCACGTCGCGCGAGAACAGGCTGAGTTCCATGCCGGGCTGGCCCTGGGTGACGCCGTCGCACATGGCCGGCACGCCGCCGGCGAACTGTGCGGTAGCGCCGGCCTCCAGCGCCGCCGCCTTGATGAGGGCAGGGTAGTCGCCCAGCGGCTGGTGCGCCGACAACATGTCGTTATAGGCGGATACGATGGCCAGATTGGGCCGCTCGAGTTCTTTCAGGCGCAGCTTTGCCGCGTCGGGCATGGCGGCCAGCGCGTGGGCCAGGTTGGTGCAGCCGAGCTGGCCGCGGCTTACCTTGCTGCCAGCGGCGGCGCGCATTCTCTGCAGATAGCTTGTACGCGTGGGGCGGCTGCGCTCGACGATGCGTTGCGTGACGGCGAGCAGGGCGGGTTGCTGGGGCATGGGTCGGCCTTGTTTGCGAGTAGAGACGAGGCAAGGCGCCGTTTTTCGGCTGGCCTGAGGTTTGCTGCTTGAATTGTAGTTTTACTACATATAATGGGATTTGAACAGTTATAGATACCGGATATAACTGATAAATAATGAATGGCTTGCCGTATGGCCTAAAAAATATTTGTAATTAAACTACATTTTTGGCGAACGGCGAACGGCGAACGGCGAACGGCGAACGGCGAACGGCGAACGGAATGCGGCACACGGCACACGGCACACGGCACACGGCACACAGAATGCGGAATGCGAAGAGCGAAGAGCGGAATACCGAGTGTGGAGTACGGGGTACGGCATGCGACGTCGTCCTCTCGTCCAGTCGTGCGCTTGGTCTGTCGCGGCTTGCCGTTGCGATTCGTCGCCGCGATCCGTCGTCGCGGCTGCCAGGGGTTTGCCGCTTATGGGGCGTGCCTGGCTGTCGTCCGCAGCGCGGCGATCAAGGCGCGCGCTGCCGGCGCCGGCTCGGCGTCGTTGCGCAGGATCAATCCCAGGGGTTCTTCGGTGCCTTCCATGCTTATGGGCAATTGCCGCAGCGTGCCCTGCTGCAGGTCGGCACGCACGGCAATGCGGGGAACGAACCAGACCATGTCGCCCGGCCCCAGCGCCAGGGCACGCCCGAGCGATACCGACAGCACCTCGCAAGGATTGACCGGCGTATCCAGGCCGTGGCCGCGCAGGAAGCTGTCGGCCATGTGGCGGATGATGGTGCCGCGCGGCGGCATGACCAGGGGGAAGCGCGCCAGCTCGGCCGCGGCCGGCTCGGCGCGCGACAGCAGCGGGTGCCGCGGGCCGGTCACCAGCGCCAGCGGCGCGGCCAGCAGATGCTCGAAGGTCAGGCCGCTCATGGCCTCGGGGTCGGACAGGCGCCCCAGCATCAGTTCCACTTTGCCGGTCCTGAGCATGTCCAGCAACTGGCTGTTCAAGCCGGTATGGATCTGCACCGCCATGCCGGGCCATTGTTCGCGAAAGGCATGCAGCGCGGCGGGCACCAGGCTGGGCGCCGCGGTGGGCAGCGCCGCAACGGCTATTGTGCCGCTGCCGGCTTCCTTGCCGCGGGCGAGCAGGTCCAGCCCCTGGCGCAGCGCATCCAGGCTGGCGCCGGCATGGCGCAGGAACAGGCTGGCCTGGGCGGTGGGGCGCGCGCCGTGGCGGCCGCGATCGAACAGGTGCACGTCCAGCAGTTCTTCCAGCTCGGCGATGGTCTTGGATACTGCCGGCTGGGTAATGGCCAACGCGTCGGCCGCGCCGCGCAGGCTGCCGTGCTGTGCCACAGCCAGCAGGCATTGCAGGTGGCGCAGCTTGATGTGGGAACCTTGGACGAGGTCGCCCGGCCGCGCCGTTGCGCCGGTTGTCGCGGCTGCCGGCGCGGCCGTGGCCGCGCGGGAAGCGGAGGAGTGGGGGGCACCCATGGCGGCGGTGGGCGCAAGGGATTCAGCGGATGTAGCGGATGTAGTGGATGCAGTGGATGCGGCGGATACAGCGCGCGTGGGGGCAGCGGCAGGCGCGGGCCGCTGCTTGCCGGTTTTCGTGGAACGGCCAGTGCCGCCAGGATGATTTTTCATAACCAACTTTTATGCATGGCTTGAAAAATTCTCAATATATATATCCATAGGTTAAGTATATAGTGGCGGGCAGTCGCTGCGGCATCTTCGGCCGCGCATTCTTCGACCGGGAGCCTCCAATGTCCACAGCAACCCCGCCCCTGAATCCCCGCGATTGGGATGCGCATCCCAAATTGATAGAGCCGGGCTACAAATCCTCGCTGCTGCGCGGGCCGACCCGGCCGCTGCTGCCCGTGGGAGATCGCCTGGGCAATCTGCGCGCGCCGGTGTACGGCCACGAGATCATCGGCGAGCTCGACAATGACCTGACCCGCAATGCGCGGCGCAATGGCGAGCCCCTGGGCGAGCGCATCATCGTCACCGGCCGCGTGCTCGACGACAACGGCCGGCCGGTGCCGGATACCCTGGTGGAAATCTGGCAGGCCAATTCCACCGGGCGCTACGTGCACAAGGTCGACCAGCACGACGCGCCGCTGGATCCGAATTTCCTGGGCGCGGGCCGCACGCTCACCGACGCACAAGGGCGCTACCGCTTCCTGACAGTCAAGCCCGGTGCCTATCCCTGGGGCAATCATCCTAATGCCTGGCGTCCCAACCACATCCACTTTTCGCTGTTCGGCCAGTACTTCGGCTCGCGCCTGGTGACCCAGATGTATTTTCCCGGCGACCCGCTGCTGCAGTACGACCCCATCTACCAGGGCGTGCCCGAGGGCGCGCGCGAGCGGCTGGTGTCGCGCTTTTCCATGGACATCACCGAGGCCGACTATGCGCTGGGCTACGAATTCGACATCGTGCTGCGCGGCCCGCGTCCTACTCCGATGGGGCACTGACATGAAAAGGCTCGCGCGCCCGCTGTGTTCGCCTGCCCGAGGATGCCGCCGGAGCCACCGGATGGTTCAAAGGAGCTGACATGACCACGTTGAAACAAACCCCTTCGCAGACCGTCGGGCCCTTCTTCGCCTACGGCCTGACGCCCGAACAGTACAACTATGATTTGCGCAGCGCCTTCGACGCGGTGCTGGCCGAAGAGCAGGTGCCCGGCGAGCACATCGTGCTGGCCGGACGGGTGCTGGACGGCGCCGGCAAGCCGGTGGGCGACGCCATGCTCGAACTCTTCCAGGCCGATGCCGCGGGCCAGCGTCCGGAATCGGTCGAGCAGATCGCAGCCTCGGGCTTTACCGGCTTCGGGCGCGTGGGCACCGGCACCGACGCACGCCAGCGCTATGTGGTGCACACCGTCAAGCCCGGCGCCAGCAATGGCGAGGCGCCGCACATCGACGTCATACTCACCATGCGCGGCATGCTCAATCATCTGTACACGCGCATTTATTTCGACGACGAAGCCCAGGCCAATGCCAGCGACTCGCTGCTGCAGTCGGTGCCGGAAGACCGCCGCGGCACGCTGCTGGCGCGCCGCGACCTGCGGGGCGGGCGCGTGGTCTATCATTTCGACATATACATGCAGGGCGATCGCGAGACTGTATTCTTCGACGCCTGAGCGCGGGCCGCAGCGCATAGCCGGCGGCCGCGCAACGCATGCCCGGGAGTCTCGATTGGAATTGTTCGATCCGCTGTTTCGTTCATCGCCCTGCGCCGAGCATTTCGGCGCCGCGGCCACGCTGCAAGGCATGCTCGACTTCGAAGCGGCGCTGGCGCGCGCCCAGGCCGATGCCGGCGTCATCCCGCGCGAGGCCGCTACGCCCATCGAGCAGGCCTGCCGCAGCGACTATTTCGACCCGGCCCTCATTGCCGGCGAGGCGGCGCGGGCCGGCAATCTCGCGATTCCGCTGATCAAGCACCTGACCGCGCGCGTACGCCGGGACGACCCCGAGGCGGCGCGCTACGTGCATTGGGGGGCCACCAGCCAGGACGCGATCGACAGCGGCATGATGCTGCAGCTCAAGGCCGCCTTCGCCCTGGTCGACGGGCAACTGGGCGTCCTGCAGCAAGTTCTGGCAGAACAGGCCGAAAGGCATCGCGACACCGTCATGGTGGGCCGCACCTGGCTGCAGCACGCACTGCCCGTGACTTTCGGCCTGAAGCTGGCGGGATCGCTGGATGCGGTGCTGCGCTTGCGTGCGCAATTGCAGGCCCTGGCGCCCGAGGTGCTGTGCCTGCAATTCGGCGGCGCGGCCGGCACGCTCGCTTCGCTGGGTGCTCAAGGCCCCGATGTTGCGCGCGAGCTGGCACGCCGACTCGACCTGGCACTGCCGGACTTGCCCTGGCATGGCCAGCGCGACCGCATCGTGCGGGCCGGGGCCTTCCTGGGGACGCTGGCCGGCACACTGGGCAAGCTGGCGCGCGACCTGTCGCTGCTGGCGCAGACGGACGTGGGTGAAGTCGCCGAGGCCGCCGGGGCAGGCCGCGGCGGTTCTTCCACCATGCCGCACAAGCGCAACCCGGTGGGCTGCGCCGTGATCCTGGCGGCGGCCGCGCGTGCGCCGCAACTCGTGGCCGTCCTGATGGCGGCCATGCCGCAAGAACACGAGCGCGGGCTCGGCGGCTGGCACGCGGAATGGGAAACCCTGCCCGAGCTGGCGATGCTGGCGGCCGGCGCGCTCGACACTGCCATCGAGCTGGTGCGCGGCCTCGAGGTCCATGCCGCGCGCATGCGCGAGAACCTGGACGCCACGCATGGCCTGATCATGGCCGAGGCCGTTTCCATGGCGCTCGCCGAGAGCATGGGCCGCTTGCAGGCGCACGCCCTGGTCGAACAGAAATGCCGCCAGGCGCTGGAGCAGGGCCGCGGCCTGCAAGACGTCCTGGCCGAAGACGAGCGCGTGCTTGCCGCGCTCGGCACGCAAAAGCTGGCCGAGCTCATGGCGCCGCAGAATTATCTCGGGGCCGCCGGCGTATTCGTCGACCGCGTGCTGGAACACGCCCGCGCAAAACCCGTGTCATAAAATCAGGAGTCAGGCCGCCGGCAATGAGCGGCCGGATCAAACCGACGGGACTCCGATATGCGCATACTCCTGGTCGAAGACGAGGCCGAACTGGCCCGCTGGTTGACGCGCAGCCTGGCCCGGCATGGCGGCTTCGTGGCGGACTGGGCCGACGATGCGGAATTGGCCGAGCGCCGCCTGCAGGTCGAAGAATTCGACGCCGTGATTCTCGATCTCGGCCTGCCCGGCATGGACGGGCGCACTTTCCTGGCGCGCATGCGCGCGCGCGACGACCGCACTCCGGTACTGGTGCTGACGGCGCGCGATTCGCTGGCCGAGCGCATCGGCACCCTGCACGAAGGCGCCGACGATTTCCTGCGCAAGCCCTTCATCATCGAAGAGCTGGAGGCGCGGCTGGTGGCCCTGGTGCGCCGCAGCCGCGGCCGCGAGCATCCGCGCCTGGCGCTGGGCGGCCTGGTATTGGACACCGGCGCGCAGCGCTTCTTCGAGCACGGCGAGCCGCTGGCCCTGTCGCCGCGCGAGTTCGCGGTGCTCAAGGTGCTGCTGCAGAAAAGCGGCGAGCCCGTGTCCAAGCAGCAGATCCTGGACCGCATCAGCCCGGACGACCGCGACATCAATCTCGAGGCCGTGGAGGTGATCGTGCACCGGTTGCGCAAGAAGCTGGTGAACTCGGGCGTGCGCATCGAAACGCTGCGCGGCATGGGCTATTGCCTGGAGCCGGCCGATGAAGGCTGAGCGTTGGGCCAAGAGGGGCGGGCGCAGCCTGAAGTCGGTGCTGCTGCTGGCCCTGCTGCCGGCCCTGGTGCTGCTGATGACGGGCGCGCTGTGGCTGTCGAACCATGAACTGCGCGTCCAGATCAACCAGGCCTACGACCGCTCGCTCGCGGGCGCGCTGCGCTCCATCGACCACCAGATTTCCACGCAGGGCGGCGGCTTGTCGGTGGAACTGCCTTACCTGATGCTGGAGTTTTTCGAGCTGACCGCCGACGAGAGCGTCTATTACCGGGTGCTGACCGAGGACGGCCTGGCCGAGATCGGCAACCAGGCGCTGCCGCTGCCCGACGAACGGCTGGTCTCGGGCGTGCCGCGCTTCTACACCGCCGACTACCTGGGCCAGCGCATACGCATTGCGGCCATGGCGCGCCGCATGGATCCTCCGCTCAACGCGAATCCGCGCGAGCGCGTCATTGTGATGGTCGGCGAGGACGTCGCGAGCCGCGAGGCATTCATCGACTCCATGATGTGGCGTTCGGTGGAGCGCGACGCGCTGGGCCTGGCCCTGGTCATCCTCATCGTGGCTGCGGGCGTGCTGTGGGCGCTGCGGCCCTTGACGCGGCTGGAGCAGGAACTGCGGGGCCGCCGGCCCGACAACCTCAGCCCCATCGACGACCGCGACATCCCGAGCGAAGTGCAGCCGCTGGTCACGGCCGTCAACCTGCATATGGAGCGCTACGCGAGCCAGGCCCGGCTGCAGAGCCAGTTCCTGGACGATGCCTCGCACCAGTTGCGCACGCCCCTGTCGGTGCTGGGCATGCAAGTGGGCTATGCCCTGCGCGAGTCCGATCCGGCCGAGATCCGCGCGGCGCTGCTGGCCATGCGCGACGGCCTCGAGCGCGCCGAGCGGACCGCGAGCCAGCTCCTGGCGCTGGCTCGCGCCAAGGACGCCCCTTTGCAGAACGAGGCGCCGGAACGCACTGATTTGGCAGCCCTGGCGCAGAGCATCGTGCGCGAACTGTATCCTGCGGCGCGTGCGCGCCGGCAGGACCTGGGCCTGGACTGTCCCGCCGGCCCCGTCTGGCTGGCGGCGCCCGAATGGCTCTTGCGCCAGGCCATCGCCAACCTCGTCGACAATGCGCTGCGCTACACGCCGGAAGGGGGCGTGGTGACCTTGAGCGTGAGCGGCGATGCGCGCGGCGCCCGCGTGGTGGTCGAGGACAATGGGCCGGGCATGACGCCCGACGATATCGAGAAGGCGGGCGTCAGGTTCCGGCGCGGCCGGGCCGGCAAGAACACCTCCGGGGCGGGCCTGGGCCTGGCCATCGTGCATGCCATCATGCAGCAGTTGGGCGGCGAATTCCGCCTCGAATCTCCGGGGCGCGGCTGCCGCGCGACCCTGGTATTTACCCTAGATTCCCCTACGGAGCAGCCGGCCGCGGGTAGAAAAAACGGGAATTGAAAGCATTCGGAAAGCCGCGGATCCGTACGCTTGCCGGTCAGTTAGCCGGGATCCGCGCCCGATCCGCCAGATGTGCAGCATCGGCGGGCGGCGCCGGGCCGGCCTCTTGCGGCATGCCATGCGCATGCCAGAACCGACACGGAGTAGCGACGTGAAAACCAGAACCCCATTCCTGAACACCATGCTGGCCTGCCTGGCCCTGGCCGGCGCCTCTTTCGCGGCTGTCGCCGCCACCGACGGCGCGCCGCGCCGGCCCGAATGCATCGCCCCGGCCCAGCCCGGCGGCGGCTTCGACCTGACCTGCCGCCTGGCCCAGGAAGGCCTGGGCGCGACCGGGCAGCTCAAAGAGCCCATGCGCATCATCTACATGCCCGGCGGCATCGGCGCGGTGGCATACAACCACGTGGTGGGCCAGAAGCCCGCCGACGGCAGCCGCATCGTCGCCTTCTCGGGCGGCTCGCTGCTCAACCTGGCGCAGGGGAAATTCGGCAAGTACAACGTCAATGACGTGCGCTGGCTGTCGGCGGTCGGCACCGACTACGGCGTGGCCATCGTGCGCGCCGACGCTCCCTACAAGAATCTCAAGGACTTGATGGACGCCCTGAAGGCCGACCCCACCAAGATCGTGCTGGGCGCGGGCGGCACGGTGGGCAGCCAGGACTGGATGAAGGCGGCCCTGACGGCCAAGGCGGCGGGCGTGGATTACCGCAAGATGCGCTTCGTCGCGTTCGAGGGCGGCGGCGAGTCGGCCACCGCGCTGCGCGGCGGCCACATCCAGGCCTACATGGGCGACGCGGCCGAAGCCTACAACTTGCTGCAGGGCGGGGCGCCGGTGCGGGTGCTGGCGGTGTTCGCCAGCGAGCGCCTGCCCGGCGAGATGTCCAATATTCCCACCGCCAAGGAACAGGGCTTCGACATCGACTGGCCCATCATCCGCGGTTTCTATGTGGGGCCCAAGGTCTCCGATGCCCAGTACCAGTGGTGGGTGCAGGCCTTCGACAATATGCAGAAGGATCCCAAGTTCGCCGAGCTGCAGAAAAAAGTGGGCCTGTTCCCCTTCAACAAGTCCGGCGCCGAGCTCGACGCCTTCGTCAAGCAGCGTGTCAAGGCCTATGAAGAGCAGGCTCGCGCGTTCGGCCTGATCAAGAAGTAAAGCCATGACCGATCGTTATCTGGGGGGCGCCGCGCTTGCGTTCGCGGTGCTCATGGCCTGGTTCGGCTGGGGCATCGAGGCGCCGTTCTCCTACGAACC
The DNA here is from genome assembly GCF_019166065.1 of Candidimonas humi. Lineage (GTDB taxonomy): Bacteria > Pseudomonadota > Gammaproteobacteria > Burkholderiales > Burkholderiaceae_B > Candidimonas > Candidimonas humi. Next base: position 80,016 of record NZ_JAHTBN010000008.1, on the reverse strand, counting down.
GGTGGGCCCGCGCACGTTTCCGCTGCTGCTGGCCGCATGCATCGGGCTGTGCGGCTTGTGGCTGCTGTTCAAGGGCCGCCACAGGGCGGAGAGCAATCCGCCGGGGGCCAACGCGCGCATTGCGCTCATGGTCGTCTACTGCATCGTCTATGCCTTGCTGTTCGACTGGCTGGGCTTCATCATCGCCACCACGCTCATGGTCGTGCTGGTCGGGAGGCTGTTCGGCGGCGCGTGGCGCAAGATCATCTTGAGCGGCGTAGTCATGAGCGTGTTCTTTTATCTGTTGTTCGACCGCCTGCTGGACGTGGTCCTGCCGCCGGGTTTGCTGGAGTTCCTGTCGTGAGCGAGATTCTTTCCCACTTGCAGATGGGCTTTGGCGTCGCTGTTTCGTGGTCCAACCTGGCGGTCGCCCTGATCGGCGCCTTCTTCGGCACCCTGGTGGGCGTGCTGCCGGGCCTGGGGCCCATCAACGGCGTGGCCATGCTCATCCCCATCGCTTTCGCGATGAACCTGCCGCCCGAAACGGCCCTGATCCTGCTGGCGGCGGTGTACGTCGGCGCGGAATACGGCGGGCGCATCACGGCCATCCTCATCAACGTGCCCGGCGAGGCCAGCGCCATCATGACGACGCTGGACGGCTATCCGCTGGCGCGGCGCGGGCTGGCCAATGTGGCGCTGTCGCTGTCGGCGTTTTCCGCGTTCTGCGGGGCGCTGGTTTCCGTCATCGGCATCGTCATCCTGGCCCCCATGCTGGCCAAGTGGGCGCTGGCCTTCGGCCCGGCCGAATACTTCGTGCTGATGGTCTTTGCCTTCTGCTGCCTGACCAGCCTGCTGGGCGACCAGCCGGTCAAGGGCGCGATCTCGGCCATGCTGGGCCTGGCCATCGCCACCGTGGGCGTGGACGCGAATTCGGGCGTGTACCGCTATACCTTCGGTTCGGTGCACCTGTTCGACGGCATCGATTTCGTGGTGGTGGTGATCGCGCTGTTCGCCGTGGCCGAGCTGCTCGAGATGCTCGAGAAGATCGTCGCCGGCCAGAACGTAGAAGTCGAGTCCAGCGGCCGCAAGCTGTTCAACCTGAAGGAACTGTCCTTCGCCAAGGGAACGATCTCGCGCAGCTCGATACTGGGCTTCATCGTCGGCGTGCTGCCGGGCGCGGGCGCCAGCGTGGCCGCGGCAGTCGCCTATTCCAACGAGAAGCGCATGTGCGAAAGCAAGGATCCTGCCGATTCGCAGTTCGGCAAGGGCGACTTGCGCGGCGTGGCGGCTCCGGAGGCGGCAGCCACGGCTTCGGCGGTGGGCTCTTTCGTGCCCATGCTGACCCTGGGGGTGCCGGGCTCGGGCACCACCGCGGTGATGATGGGCGCGCTGACCCTGTACAACATCACGCCCGGGCCCGCGCTTTTCGATACCAAGCCGGAACTGGTCTGGGGCCTGATCGCATCGCTGTTCATCGCCAATGTGATCCTGTTCTTCATGAACGTGCCTATGGTGCGCGTGTTCTCCAAGGTGTTGTCGGTGCCGGGCTGGCTCATGGTGCCGGGCATCCTGTCGATCAGCTATATCGGCGTGTACGCCATCAATTCCGGCACCTTCGACCTGGTCATGGCGGCGGTGCTGGGCGGTGTCGGCTATCTGCTGCGCAAGGCGGGTGTGCCGATGGCGCCATTGGTGCTGGGGGTGGTGCTGGGCAATATGATGGAGCAGAACCTGCGCCGCGCCCTGTCCATTACCAACGGCGATCTGGGCATCCTGTACGCCAGCCCGGTATCGCTGGGCTTGTGGATTGTCTCGATCTGCGTGGTGGTGGTCCCGCCGCTGATGCGCCGCATCAAGAAAAAGCAGAAGCGCGAGATGGCCGCCCAGGCCTGATCCGCCTGCCGCGGGTCTACGACCCCGGCCTGCGGGGCGGCACCAGTCGCCCCGCGTCCGGCCCGCCTCGCCGCGGGCCGCCGCCTTTCTTGCGGCCGCTGTCCGCAGCGTCCAGCCCGTACACCTGCCTGACCAGCTCGATGTGCCGGGCATGGATGCGCGAGGCGGCCTGTTCCGACCAGATCAGGCTGCAGACGGATTCGTGGCCATGATCGAAAGGCAGGAAGCGCAGGCCCGACATGCCGCTGCGCGACAGGCACTGCGGCACGATGGAAACCCCCAGGCCCTGCGACACCAGCGAGGCCACGCTGAGCCAGTGCCGCGCCTCGTTGCGTACCTTGGGATAGAAGCTCGCCTGCAGGCACATGGACAGCAGGGTTTCGTAGTAGTAGGGCGAGAACGAGCGCGAAAAGAAAATGAAATCGTCCTCGGCCAATTGGTCGAGGCGCAGGCGCCGCTTTGATGCCAGGGGATGACCGGCGGGCAGGCAGATGGCGAAGGGCTCGGACACGAGATCCAGCGCGCGCACGGGCGGCGCTACCGGATTGGCGTGGATGAATCCCAGGTCCAGCCCGCCGCGTTCCACCAGTTCGATCTGTTCGGCCGAGTTCAGCTCCAGCAGCACATGCTCGATGTCGGGATAGTGATGCTGGAACAGCTTCAGCACCTCGGGCAGGCGCCGGTAGAGCATGGAACCCACGAAACCGATCTTGATCTGCCCGTGCAGCCCGGCGTCGATGCGCTGCACCAGCTTGCGCACATCGACGTGCCTGCGCAGCAGGAACTGGGCTTCGCGGTACAGGGCGCGCCCGGCCGCGGTGAGTTCCACGCGGCGGCTGGTACGTTCCAGCAGCCTGGCGCCCAGGCTGTCCTCGAGCTGCTTGATGGCATAGGACAGGGGCGGCTGTGAAATATGCAGACGCAGCGCCGCCCGGCTGAAGCTGAGTTCTTCGGCCACCACCACGAAGTAGCGCAGAAGCCTGGGGTCGAGCTCGTCCATGTCTGCTCCCGTTTTCCGCTTTCTGTTTGCCGCGGCAAGATCCGGCCATGCTTGCCGCAGAGCCGCCGGCCTTGCACGGCCGCGCGCCTGTAGAGCGCGGGTCGAAGCAGGCTACCGCGGCGGCTTGGCGCGGCGCGCTGCCGCGCAGGCAGCCGTTCCGGTTACCCATACACGTTCCGGCTATCTATACATATTCTATATAGATAATCATAAATACAGTATTTGTATATATCAATACCCGCGCCTAAGATCCGCAACATCAGTACGAACACTCTTCGAGGCGGGCTCATCATGGTGCAACAAGCGACTGCGGCGGCGGCGCCGAATATTCCCGATTCCCGAGGCATCAATCTGTTCCGGGCCGACCCTTATGCCGAGCCCATGCTGCGCGCCTATCTGCCCGCCGACCTGTATGCGCACCTGCTGCCGCATTTCGACGAGCTGGGGCGCCTGGCGGGATCGACGCTGGACGAGCTGGCCGCGTCGGCCGACAAGCATCTCCCGACGCTGTCGGTGCGCAGCCGCGCCGGCCAGGACGAGTCGCGCATCGACAAGCATCCGGATTATGTAGAGCTGGAGCGTTGGGCCTACGAACGGTTCGGCCTGGCGGCGATGTCGCACCGGCCCGGGGTGCTGGGCTGGGATGCGCCCATGCCGCCGCTGGTCAAGTATGCGTTGAGCCATTTGTTCGTGCAGGCCGAGTTCGGCTTGTGCTGCCCCGTCAGCATGACCGATTCGCTGGCCCGCACCTTGCGCCGCTTCGGTACGCCCGAGCTGGTGGAGCGGGTACTGCCGCAAGTGACTGCCCTGGATTTCGACGAACTGCGCCAGGGCGCCATGTTCATGACCGAGCAGGCGGCGGGTTCGGACATCAGCGCCACCGAGACGCGCGCCGAAGCCCAGCTCGACGGCACCTGGCGTCTGTCAGGCGACAAGTGGTTCTGCTCGAACCCGGACGCCGGCTTTGCCATGGTGCTGGCGCGCAGCGAGGCGCAGGACGGCCTGGCCGGGGTGTCGCTGTTTTTGCTGCCGCGCGAGCTGCCCGAAGGCGGGCACAATCACTACCGCATCTTGCGCCTGAAGGACAAGCTGGGCACGCGCTCCATGGCCAGCGGCGAGATTCGCCTGGAAGGGGCCCTGGCCTGGCTGGTGGGCGAGCGCGGCCGCGGCTTCCAGCAGATGGCCGACATGGTCAACAACTCGCGCCTGTCCAACGGCATGCGGGCCGCCGGCCTGATGCGCCGCTCGCTTACCGAGGCGATGTACGTGGCCGAGCACCGGCGCGCCTTCGGCAAGCGTTTGCTCGACATGCCGCTGATGCAGCGCCAGTTGCTGAAGATGACGCTGCCCACGGAACAGGCGCGTTCCTTCGTGTTCCAGACCGCGCAGGCATTGCAGCGAGCCGACCAGGGTGAGACGCAGGCCCGCAAGCTGGTGCGCATCCTGACGCCGCTGATCAAGTTCCGCGCCTGCCGCGACGCTCGCAAGGTTACTGGCGACGGCATGGAGGTGCGCGGCGGCTGCGGCTATATCGAGGAGTGGGTCGAGCCGCGCCTGGTGCGCGATGCGCACCTGGGCTCGATCTGGGAAGGCACCAGCAATATCGTGGCCCTGGACGTGCTGCGCGCCATACGCAAAAACGATTGCCTGGCCGCGCTGCGGCAACATGTCGAGAGCCTGCTGGCCGAGGGCCTGCCTTGCGCGCCGCACCTGGCCGCGCTGCAGGCCGAAAGCCTGGACAAGGCCTGCGACCTGGCCGAGGCGGCGGTGCGCGACGACCGTTCCGACCTGGCGCGCCAGGCGGCTTCGGCCCTCTATCACCTGGTGTCGCTGGCCGCCATGCGCAGCGAGGCCCGGCACGCGGGACTGGAACGGCGCAACGAGCTGGCCGACCTGGTCCTGCAGCATCGCCTGGCGCCGCGCGACCCCTGCGCCGCGGCCGAGCCCCTGGCCGATTGCGGCGCATTGCTGGCGGGCCGCGGCTGAAGGCGCCCCGGCGCCATCTATCCGGATATCCGGCGGCGGCGCGTCATACACGCCGCAAGGCCTGCGCCGGAGCGCGGCGCCAGCCCTGTACTTTGCAGCATCTTTCCCCTGCAGCATATTCATAGACCACCTGGAGACATCATGAAGAAAGCCCTTGCAACCCTGCTTGCCGCCACGGCGCTGTGCACGCTGGCCGGCCCCGCCGCCGCGGCCGACAGCTACCCCGACCGGCCCATACACCTGGTCGTGCCGTTCCCGCCCGGCGGCCCGACCGACGCCCTGGCCCGCAGGCTGGCGCAGGCGCTGAACAAGCCGCTGGGCCAGACGGTCATCGTCGAGAACAAGGCGGGCGCGGGCGGCAATATCGGTTCCGAATACGTGGCGCAGTCCAAGCCCGACGGCTATACGGTGCTGTTCGGCACTTCGGGGCCGCTGGCGATCAATGTCAGCCTGTACAAGCGCCTGCACTATGATCCGCGCACCAGCTTCGCGCCCATCATCCGCATCGGCCACCTGCCGAACATACTGGTGGTCAATCCCAAGGTGCCGGCCAAGACCTTGCAGGAACTGATCGCCTACGCCAAGCAGAATCCCGGTAAGCTCACGTATGCGTCCTCGGGCAACGGCGCGTCTTCGCACCTGGCGGGCGTGTTGTTCAACCAGATGGCCGGCACGGACATCCAGCACATACCCTATAAAGGCACGGGCCCGGCGCTCAACGACCTGCTGGGCGGCCAGGTGACGATGTCGTTCACCGATATCCTGACCGCACTGCCGCACGTCAAGAACGGCACCCTGCGCGCCATCGGCCTGGCCAGCGCGCAGCGCTCGGAAGCGCTGCCCGACCTGCCCACCCTCGACGAGGAAGGCCTCAAGGGCTACGATTCCAGCGTGTTCTTCGGCATCGTCGCCCCCAAGGGCACGCCGGCGCCGGTGGTCGACAAGCTGAATCATGCCTTCATCGAGGCCATGTCCGATCCGGCGGTCAAGAGCACCCTGGCCACTCAGGGCATCGTGCGTGCCGCAGACCAGACGCCCCAGGGCTTGGCCGATTTCATAGGCCAGCAGGTGCCCAAGTGGGCCGCGCTGATCCACAGCGCCCATATCTCGCTGGATTGAACGAGGCGGGCGCGGCGGCCGCAGGGGCGTCCCGCCCGGATGCCGGCCTGCGGCGCGGCGCCTTATTCAACATCAACCGGCCCTAAGGAGACCGAGGTCATGCAAGAGAACAATCGCGAGGCCGGCGCACTGGCCGGCTGCAAGGTCATCGACCTGTCGCGCGTGCTGGGCGGCCCGTACTGCACCCAGATCCTCGGCGATCATGGCGCCGACGTCTACAAGATCGAGCCGCCTTCGGGCGACGAGACGCGCGCCTGGGGGCCTCCGTTCCTGGACGGCACGGCTTCGTATTTCCTGGGCGTGAACCGCAACAAGTACGGCCTGTCGCTGGACTTGTCGCAAGCGCAGGGCCAGGCGCTGCTCAAGGCCATGCTGGCCGATGCGGACGTGCTGGTCGAGAATTTCAAGCCCGGCACCCTGGAAAAATGGGGCCTGGGCGCACAGGCGCTGCAGCAGGAATTTCCGCGCCTGGTCCATTGCCGCATCAGCGGTTTCGGCGCCGACGGCCCGCTGGGCGGGCTGCCGGGCTATGACGCCTGCGCCCAGGCGATGTGCGGCCTGATGAGCGTCAACGGCCAGGCCGATGGGGAACCCACGCGCGTGGGCTTGCCGGTGGTGGACATGGTGACCGGCCTGAATGCCGCCCTGGCGATCTTGCTGGCCATCAACGAACGGCAGCGCAGCGGGCGCGGCCAGTTCCTGGACATCACGCTGTTCGATTGCGCCATTTCGCTATTGCATCCGCATGCCGCCAATTATTTCCTGGGCGGCGCCGTGCCGCGGCGCACCGGCAATGCGCATCCCAATATCTCGCCCTACGAATCGTTCCCCACCCGCAGCGGCGAACTATTCCTGGCGGTGGGCAATAACCGCCAGTTCGAATTGCTGGCGGACGTGCTCGGCGCGCCCGGCCTGGCCGCCGACGAGCGTTTTCGCAGCAATGCGGACCGGCTGCAGCATCGCGAGGCGCTGCGGGCGCTGTTGACGGAGCTGCTGCGCGGGCACGCGGCGGCCGAGCTGGCGCAGACCCTGCTCGAACGCGGGGTGCCGGCCGCGCCGGTGCTGAACGTGGCCGAGCTGATAGACCATCCGCATACCAGGCATCGCGGCATGGTGCTGGAGCAGGGCGCCTACCGGGCGCTCGCCTCGCCCATCAAGTTGTCGCGCACACCCGCCAGCCTGCGCAGGCTGCCGCCCGCGTATGGGCAGCACAACGACGAGATCTTCGGCGCGTCGTAGGCGTGGCGCGGGTTTGCTCAGGCTGAGCGCCAGGCGGCCAGGGCCACCAGCGCCCAGGCCAGGATGAAGGCCAGGCCGCCTATGGGGGTGATGGCGCCGAGCCAGCGCACGCCGGTGGTCGCCAGCAAGTAGAGGCTGCCGCTGAACAGCACGATGCCGGCGAACATCAGCCCTGCGGCCGAACTCAGCAGTGGCGAGCCGAAGCGCGTCCCCAGCCCGGCAATGGCCAGCATGCCCAGGCCGTGCACGAGCTGATAGAGCACGGCGGTATGCCAGACCGCCAGCATGTCTGCGCTGAGCACCCGTTTCAGGCCATGGGCGCCGAAGGCGCCGGCGGCCACGGCCACCAGCAGGGTGAGGCTGGCGACGATCACTATGGTTCGGTCGGACATGGAATCAGGCTCCGGCGGCTATGGTAGGCGGGCGATGCGCGGGCCCGCGGATTCGCCCCTAGCTGGGCGGCAGCGCGTGTGCGGCGGCGTGTCGATGCCGGGCGCGCGAACGCGCGGGTGGGCGCATGCACAGATGCTATCATGGGCCGAAACACCACGCACGAGGTGCAGAAAAGCCATGTCCAGCGATCCCGCCGCCACCGAGTCCGGCCATTCCGACGCGGCCGGCCCGGGGCATGAAGCCTCGACGCTCGATGCCCAGGGCGATTCCAGCGTCGTCGCCTCGATGCTGTATCGCAAGGGCCATGAGCCGCGCGAAATCCCGGTCAGCCATATCGCGCGCTATGTCGAGCCGGGCGAACACCTGATCTGGGTGGGCCTGAAATCCCCCGAGCCCGCCCTGATCGAGCAGCTCGGCGCCCAGTTGGGTTTTTCCAGCAAGGCCATAGAAGAAATCAACGAGATTCATCGCCGTCCCCGGGTCGTCGAATACACCGGTTTGACCCAGATCGTCGCCATCACGGTCGAAGTGGAGACCATGCGGCCGACCTTTGGCGAGACGCAGATCATCATCGGCAAGGGTTTCCTGGTCACGGTGCGTCGCAGCGCGCAGGCCACCCACACCAAGTTGCGCGAACTGCTCGAAAATTCCCCGGAACTGCTCGATCGCGGCAGCGACTACGTGGCTTCGATGCTGCTGGACTTGATGGCCGACCGCTATGTGGCGGCCTCGGCCAAGATCGAGTCGGGGGTCGAGGCGGTGGAAAAGAAATTCCTGCTGCGCGGCTTCCAGGATACCGACGTGCGGCGCGTCTATCAATACCGTCGCGACCTGCTGCGCATCCACGTGGCGATCTCGCCGCTGGTGGAAATCTGCCGCAGGCTGTCGCGCGTCGAGAGCAACAATATCGACCAGAATTGCCGCGGCTATTTCGGCGAAGTGGCCGACCGCGTGCAGCGCGTCGACGAACTGCTCAACAGCCTGCGCGAGGCGCTGGCCTTCGCCTTCGAGGCCAGCCTCATGATAGGCCAGTCGCAGCAGACCGACATCACCAAGAAGCTGGCGTCCTGGGCGGCCATCCTGGCGGTGCCGACCGCGGTGGCCGGCATATACGGCATGAATTTCAAGTACATGCCCGAGCTGTCATGGACCTTCGGCTACCCGCTGATCATGGGCCTGACGGCGGGGGCATGCGCGATCCTGTATTGGCGCTTCAAGAAGAATCGCTGGCTCTAGGGCCGCGGTGCCAGCCCGCTGAAGCATTGCCATGGCGTCGACCGATTTCGATATTCCAGCGAGGCTGTGCCGTATCGGGGCACTGATGTCCGGATTCGACGCCCACGCGCGAATCGCGGGGAGGACGGCATGATCGAGGCTACGCACGAAGTGACGAACCAGGTTCCCGATTTTGGGGACTACAACCTGTACCTGAGCGACACGGTGCTGCGCGCGGCGGTGCAGCGCGCCGGCGCGCAGGGCCACGACGAGGCGCTATCGCATTACGGCGAGCGCCTGGGGCGCGCGCAGACCCGACTGTGGGCGCGCGACGCGAACCGCCATCCGCCCGAGCTCGAATCCTACGACGCCCGCGGCTATCGGGTGGATCGTGTGCACTTCCATCCCCATTGGCATCAATTCCTGCGCATGGCCTTCGCCCACGGCATGCACTGCGGCGCCTGGGCCGAGCCGGGCGGCGGGGCGCATGCGGCGCGCGCTGCCTCGTATCTGCTGCATGGCCAGGTCGAGGCAGGCTCCTTGTGCCCCATCACCATGACCGCGGCCGCCATCCCCTTGCTGCGCAAGGAGCCCTGGTTCGGGCAAGTGCGGGACAGGCTGTACAGCCTGCAGTACGACGAGCGCGACGTTCCGCTTGCCGAGAAGACCGGCATGATGGTCGGCATGGGCCTGACCGAAAAGCAGGGCGGCTCCGACCTGCGCGGCACTGCCACCACCGCGGCTCCGGTGGGCGCCGCGGGGCGCGGCGAGCGCTACTTGCTAAGAGGCCACAAGTGGTTCTTTTCTTCTCCCACTTCGGACGCGCACCTGGTGCTGGCGCGGCATGGCGAGTCGCTATCGTGCTTCTATGTGCCGCGCTGGACGGATGCGGGCGAGAAGAACCGCGTCGAGATCCAGCGCCTGAAGGACAAGCTGGGCAACCGCTCCAATGCCAGCGCGGAGGTCGAGTTCCGCGATGCCCACGGCGTGCTGGTGGGCGAAGAGGGGCGCGGCATCGCCACGCTCATCGAGATGGCGGCGCATACCCGGCTGGACTGCGTGCTGGGCAGCACGGCGCTGCTGCGCCAGGCGCTGGTGCAGGCCTTGCATCATGCGCGCCATCGCCGCGCGTTCGGCAGCACATTGGCCGACCATGCCCTGATGCGCTGCGTGCTGCTGGACCTGGCGATCGAAAGCGAGGCCGCCACGGTCCTGGCCCTGCGGCTCGCGTCCGCCTTCGACGGCGGCGATAATCCGCTGCAGCAGGCGTATCGCCGCATCCTGACGCCGGCCGCCAAGTTCTGGGTCTGCAAGCGTACGGTGGCAGCGGTCGCCGAATGCATGGAGGTCTGCGGCGGCAACGGCTATATCGAAGACGGCCCCATGCCGCGCCTGTACCGGGAAGCCCCCGTCAATTCGATCTGGGAAGGTTCGGGCAACATCATGTGCCTGGACGTGCTGCGCGCCCTGAAGGACAGCCCCGAGGCGGCCGCCGCCTTGCTCGATGCACTGGCGCGCGACAGCGCCGGCGATCCGCTGCTGAAGGACGCGGCCGAGGGCTTGATATCATTGCTGCGTGCCGGCGGCAGCGGGCTGGAGTCCGCCGCCAGGCATGTCGCCCGCGACCTGGTCCTGCTGGCGCAGGCCGGCCTGCTGCGGCGCCACGCGCCCCAGGCCCTGGCCGACATCTTCGTGCGCACGCGCTTCGGCCGGGCGGGCGGCGTGTTCGGCCTGGGGGTCCCGGCCGCGGCGGCGCAGGGCCTGCTCGAGCGGGCCGGCGTGCCGTGAACCCGTTATATTGCAGCGGCCTCCCGTGATGCGGCTGCTGTCTGGAGAACCATGATACGTCTCGGTAATATCGTCCCGCGCGGCGGCCGTGCGGCCATGGCTGCGCTGGCCCTGGCGGCGGCCTGCCTGGCTCCGGCGCATGCGCGCAGGGCGCCGCTGCCGCCGTCCTCGCAGCAGCAACAGTATGTCCTGGCAGGCCGGGTCGTGCACGTGGCCGACGGCGATACCTTTACCTTGCTCGTGGACGGGCGCTGCCATCGCATACGCATGGCCAGCATCGACGCTCCCGAGACCAGCAAGGGCAGCGACAGGCCGGGACAGCCCATGGCCCAGGCCTCGCGCAAAGCCTTGGCCGGCCTTGTCGCGGGCAAGATCCTGCGCCTCGAATGCTACGAGCGCGACCGCTATGGCAGGGATGTTTGCGATGTGCCCCTGGGCGACGGCCGCAGCGCCAACCGCGAGCAGGTGGCGGCGGGCATGGCCTGGGCCAATATGGAAGGCCGCGGCAGGTTCATGCGCGATCCGCGGATGCAGGCCCTGGAGCAGCGCGCCCGCCGCGAGCGGCTGGGCCTGTGGCGCGATCCGCAAGCCGCGCAGCCCTGGGTGTGGCGCTACCAATGCTGGAAGCAGGGACGGTGCTGAAAGGGCGGCGCATATCCTGGTCCTGGCTGCGGCGGGGCGCGATGGCGGGGCTGCTGGCGCTGCTCGCGGCCTGCGGGCGCACGCCGGTCAACAGCCCCTACGCCCAGGGCGCCGAGCGCCAGAACACGCTCTACACGGCGTTCATGCAGCGTTCGCCCAAGTACCTGGATCCGGCCAGTTCGTATTCGACCGACGAGACGCCGTTCACCTACTCCATCTACGAACCGCTATACCGCTACGCCTACCTGGCTCGCCCCTACCGACTGGAGCCGCGCGCCGCCACGGCGCTGGCCACGCCGTTCTATCTCGACAAGGACGGCCGCCGCCTGCCCCAGGACGCGCCGGGACAGGAAGTCGCCACCAGTGTCTACGACATCCATATCAAGCCCGGTATCCTGTTCCAGCCCCATCCCGCCTTCGCGCGCGACGCCTCGGGGCGCTATGTGTACTGGCCCCTGGCGCCTGGGGCTCTCGAGCACAAATATGCCATCGGCGACTTCCACCACACCGGCACGCGCGAGCTGACGGCCGACGATTACGTCTACGCCTTCCGGCGCCTGGCCAGTCCGCGCGTGGTGTCGCCGGCCTACGCCATCATGGCCGAGCACGTGGTGGGCATGCACGAATACGGCGAACGCCTCAAGCAGATCGACCGCGCGCTGCGCGCCCAGGCCCCGCCGGGCACGCCCGCGCCCTGGCTGGACTTGCGCCGCTACGGCTTCGACGGCGTGCAGGCGCTGGACGCGCACACCTTGCGCATACGGGTGCTAGGCAAGTATCCGCAATTCAAGTACTGGCTCGCCATGACTTTTACCGCGCCGGTGCCCTGGGAGGCCGACCGCTTCTACCAGCAGCCGGGCATGGCGCGGCACAACTTGTCCCTGAATACCTGGCCGGTGGGCACCGGGCCGTACATGCTGACCGAGTCGATCCAGAACCGGCGCCATGTCTTGTCGCGCAATCCGAATTTCCGCGGCGAGCCTTACCCCTGCGAGGGCGAGCCGGCGGATCGCGCCGCGGGGCTGCTGGCCGATTGCGGCAAGCGCACGCCGTTCATCGACCGCATCGTCTTTTCCATGGAGAAGGAAAGTATTCCGCTGCTGGGCAAGTTCATGCAGGGCTATTACGATGTGCCCGAACTCGACGGCGGCGGCATCGGCGTGGCCATGCGGGTGGCCGCGTCCGACTCCGCCAGCAAGGCCGCGCTGTACAAGAGCCACGGCATCCGCCTGCCTTCGTCGACCGAGGCGCAGATCTATTACATGGGTTTCAATTGGCTGGACCCGGTGGTGGGGCGCGGCGACACGCCGCAGCAGCAAGAAAAAAACCGCAAGCTGCGGCAGGCCATCAGCATCGCCTTCGACTGGGAACAGTACGTATCCATATTCCAGAACGGCCAGGGGCAGGTAGCCTACGGCCCGCTGCCGCCGGGCATCCCCGGCTACCAGGCGGCCCCCGAGGGCATGGACCCCTATGTGTATACGCTGCATGACGGGCACCCGCAGCGCCGGCCGCTGGACGAGGCCAGGCGCCTGCTGGCCGAGGCCGGCTATCCGGACGGGCGCGACGCGCGCACCGGCGCGCCGCTGATCCTGCACTATGATTCGGCCGGCGGCATGGGATCCGACGCGTCGCTGGACTGGATGCGGCGCCAGCTCGCGGCGATCAATGTCGGATTGGAGGTGCGGGCCACCGACTACAACCGCTTCCAGGACAAGATGAGCCACGGCACCGAGCAGATGTTCATGTGGGGCTGGGTGGCCGACTACCCCGATCCCGAGAATTTCCTGTTCCTGCTCTACGGCCCCAATGCCAAGGCCGCGCATGGCGGCGAGAACGCCGCCAACTACAGCAATCCCGAGTTCGACCATTTGTTCGAGCGCATGCGCCTGCTGGACGACGGCCCCGAGAAGGACCGCATCGTGCACCGCATGGTGGCCATCGTGCAGGCCGACGCGCCCTGGATGTTCGGCTTTTATCCGAAGTCCGGCGGCGCCTACCAGCGCTGGGTGGGCAATGCCAAGCCGACGCAGATGGTGCGCGATTCGCTGCAGTACTACCGGCTGGATCCGGCCGCCAGGGAAAAGAGCCTGCTGGCCTGGAACCGGCCGGTGTGGTGGCCGCTGTGGCTGCTGCTGGCACTGCTGGCCTTGTGCGTATATCCGGCCTGGCGCGTGATACGGCGCCGCGAGCGCGCCACGGCGCTGGACGCCGCAGACTCGCCGGGAGACGGACCATGCTGAGCTATATCCTGCGTCGCCTGGCCTATGGCGTGCTGGTGCTGATCGGCGTGAACCTGCTGACCTTCGCCTTGTTCTTTGCCGTGAACACGCCCGACGACATGGCGCGCCTGGCGATCGGCGGCCAGCGCGTCAGCCAGGTCGCCATAGAAAAATGGAAGGCCGAGCACGACTACGACAAGCCGCTGCTCTTCAACGCCCAGGCCCACGGCCCGGCGCGCTGGACCGACACCATTTTCTACACGCGTTCGGCGCCGCTGCTGCGCCTGGATTTCGGAATGTCCGACGACGGCAAGGACATAGGCCACCAGATCCGCGTACGCATGGGCCCGAGCCTCGCGCTGGCACTGCCCACTTTCGTGCTGGGCCTGTACGTATGCGTCTGCTTTGCGCTGCTGCTGGTGTATTTCCGGGCGACGCCGCTGGATTTTTCTGGAGTGGTGGTCTGCGTGGTGCTGTTGTCGATTTCCAGCCTGTTCTACATCATCGCCGGGCAGTGGCTGTTCGCCAAGATCTTGCGCTGGGTGCCGTATTCGGGCTTCCTGGACGGCAGCGACGGCCTGCGTTTCCTGGCGCTGCCGGTGCTGGTCGGCATAGGCTCGCGGCTGGGCGGCGAATCGCGTTTCTACCGCAGCCTGTTCCTCGAGGAAATGGGCAAGGACTATGTGCGCACGGCGCGCGCCAAGGGGCTGGCCGAGCGTACGGTGCTGCTGCGGCACGTGCTGCGCAATGCCATGCTGCCCATCCTGACGGGCACGGTCTCGGCCATTCCGCTGCTGTTCATGGGCAGCCTGATTTCCGAATCGTTCTTCGGCATTCCCGGCCTGGGCAGCTACACGATAGATGCCATCAACGCCCAGGATTTTTCCATCGTGCGCGCCATGGTGTTCCTGGGCTCGCTGCTGTATATCGTCGGGCTGATCCTGGCCGATATTTCCTACACCCTGGCCGATCCCAGGGTGCGTTTTGATTAGGGCCTGTTCGCACTAAAAGGGGTACCGCATGGCCACAAAACAACCTGTCCATCAAGGCGCGAAGCGCAGCCGTGGTGGCTCCACGGCGAGCATGAGCAACGCCGAGGGGCGGGCTGTTTTGTGGCCACCCAGCGGGCTGGCGGACAGAAGCCCGCCATGCGTCGTTGCGGACTCGTTGCGTGGGGCGGCCACGCGGCCTCGCCCGCGCCTGGCCTGGCGAGCTTCTGTCCGCCAGTGCGGCACCCCTTTTAGTGTGAACAGGCCCTAAGCCCTGGAATCGCCATGCCCCAGTTCGCACCGCTCTGGACCGACATCTTCCTCTACTGCCTGGTATTGGCGGTGGCGGCCTACGCGCTGCGGGCGCGGCGCTCGGCGCATTTGCGCTCGGCCTGGGCCCGGGTAGGGCACAGCCCCGCGGCGATGTGCGCCGCCATCGTGCTGGGCCTGTTCGTGCTGGTCGGCCTGCTGGACTCGGTGCATTACCGGCCGCGGCTGCCGCCGCAGGCGGGCGCCGCCAGCCCGGTCTATGCGCCCGAATCGCGTTCCGCGCTCGACGCGCTGCTCGCGGCCGCCGGCATCGGCGCGCACGAAAGAACCTATTCCGCGCCTTTGGCGCTGCGCCAGTTCACCAAGGAAAACGAATGGGTCGGCGGCCAGGTCCGGCGCGACTATCCGCGCCTGCGGCACGCCGGCCGGAAACTGCATTCGGATGCGGACCATCGCGCCGATATACTGCGGCGCGTGGCGATGGGCGTGGCCGCCGGCGCTGCTTGCGCGCTGGCCCTGGCATTGGCGCTGGCCTGGGGACATCGGCGCCGCGGCGCCGGCTGGCGCGAGGCCTGGGCGTCATGGTGGCAGCCCGGGCGGAATGCGCTGCCCTGGCGCGCCATGTGGCTGATGGCCGCCATATTGTGCCTGCTGGTGTGCGTCGTCGTGGCACTGGGCATGGACTACCACGTGCTGGGCACAGACCGCAGCGGCAACGATGTGTTGCTGCGGTCCCTGAAGAGCGTGCGCACGGCGCTGGTGATCGGCACCCTGACCACCATCACCATGCTGCCGCCAGCCCTGGTGTTCGGCATTTCGGCGGGATATTTCAAGGGCTGGATCGACGATCTCATCCAGTATGTCTACACCACGCTTACCTCCATACCTGGCGTGTTGCTGGTGGCGGCTTGCGTGCTGATGATGCAGGTGTACATCGACAATAATCCGGGCCTGTTCCAGACCGTGGCCATGCGCGCCGACCTGCGGCTGTTCATGCTGTGCCTGATACTGGGGCTGACAGGCTGGGCGGGGCTGTGCCGGCTGGTGCGCGCCGAGACGCTGAAGCTGCGCGAACTCGAATACGTGCAGGCGGCGCGCGCGTTCGGCCTGTCGCACTGGCGCATCATGCGCCGGCACCTGCTGCCCAATTTGATGCACATCGTGCTGATTTCTATGGTGCTGGAATTCTCGGGCCTGGTGCTCTACGAGGCGGTGTTGTCCTACCTGGGCATAGGGGTGGATCCCAGCATGCCGTCTTTCGGCACCATGATAGACGCCTCGCGGCTGGAGATGTCGCGCGACCCCATGATCTGGTGGAACCTGGCCTCGGCCTTCGTATTCCTGCTGGCGCTGGTACTGTCGGCCAATCTGTTCGCCGATGCCGTGCAAGAGGCCTTCGATCCGCGCATGCGCAGCTACCGGCCGCGCCTGCCGCGCCTCGCGCGGCGCGGGCGGCAGGCCGCGCAGGCTGGCGCCGGAGAGCGGCCATGAACACGACAGTGCGGCCCACTGCAGATCGGCGCGACGCCGCGGACGTGCTGTCGGTGCGCGATCTGACCGTGCAGGTGTATAGCGAGGCGGGCATGGCCGAGGCCGTCAAGGCCCTGGACCTGTGCGTGCGCCGCGGCCAGACCTTCGCCCTGGTGGGCGAGTCGGGTTGCGGCAAGAGCATGACGGCGCTGGCCTTGATGCGCCTGTTGCCCGAAGCGGGCCGTGTCGCCGGCGGCCAGGCCTGGCTGGAAGGCCTGGAATTGAACGCGCTGCCCGAGTCCCGCATGCGCACCGTGCGCGGCGGGCGCATCGGCATGGTGTTCCAGGAGCCTTCCACCAGCCTGAATCCGGTGCTGACGGTGGGCCGGCAACTGCTGGAGGTGCTGCGTGCCCATACGGACGCCAGGGGCGCGCAGGCACGCGAGCAGGCGGTGCGCTGGCTCGAGCGCGTGGGGATCCCCGAGCCGCGGCGCCGCCTGGACGATTACCCTTTCCAGTTTTCGGGCGGGCAGAAGCAGCGCATCATGGTAGCCATGGCGCTGGCGGCCCGTCCGGCATTGCTCATCGCCGACGAGCCGACCACGGCGCTGGACGTCACGGTGCAGGCGCAGATCCTGGATCTGCTGGCGCAGATGCAGCGCGAGATGGGCATGGCCATGCTGCTGATCACCCACGATCTGGCCGTGGTCAGGAACGTGGCGCATCACGTGGCCTTGATGCGCCACGGAAGCATCGTGGAAACGCGCGAGGCGGCCGAGTTCTTCGCCAACCCGCGGCATCCCTATGCGCGCGAGCTGATCGCCGCCATGCCGAGCTATGCCAAGCGCGGCCGCAGGCTGAGCGCGATGGCGCCCGATGCGGCAGGCGCCATGGACGTCAAGGGTGTTGCGGATGCTACGGATGCCGCCAATGCCGCACAGGGCGCACAGGCCGCCCACACCGCGAATGCCGCGAATGCCGCGAATGCCGCGGGCGCCGCTCCTCCGGACGAACCCTCGCGCCTCGAGGGGGACATCGTCTTGCGCGTGCGCGGCCTGGAGGTGCGCTACAGGCCGCGCGGCGGGCTGCTGCGCCGGGCCGATCCCGGCCATGTGGCCGCCGAGGATGTGTCGTTCGATCTGCGCGCCGGCGAAACCCTGGCGCTGCTGGGCGAGTCGGGCTGCGGCAAGACCACGGTGGCCAAGGCCTTGTTGCGCCTGCTGGACGGCCAGGCCCAGGTGCTCGGGCAGGCCGAGTTCCAGGGCGAATCGCTGCTCGATGCGCGCGGCGCGCGCCTGAAAGACTTGCGGCGCCGCTTGCAGATCGTATTCCAGGACCCCTACGCGTCACTGGATCCGCGCATGCAGGTGGGCGAGATCCTGCAGGAAGGCATGGAGGCGCTGCGCCCCGGGCTGAGCGCCGCCGATCGCGCCGCCATTGCCGGCGGGCTGCTGGACCGGGTCGGCCTGCCGGCGGACGCCGCGCGGCGCTATCCGCACGAGTTTTCGGGCGGCCAGCGGCAGCGGCTGGCCATTGCGCGGGCCCTGGCGGTGGAGCCGCGCGTGCTGGTCTGCGACGAACCCACTTCGGCCCTGGACGTGTCGGTGCAGGCGCAGATTCTCGATCTGCTGCAGGACCTGCAGAAGGAACGCGGCATCGCCTATCTGTTCATCACCCACAATTTCGGGGTGGTGGAATACTTGGCCGACCGGATCGCGGTAATGCATGCCGGGCGCATCGTCGAGCAAGGGGATGCGGCGCAGGTGCTGCTGCATCCGGCGCATGAAAGCACCCGGGCGCTGCTGCGGGCCGTGCCGCGCCTGTAGCGCCGGTCCCGGTCATCGTAGCGGAGTCCCCGCCGGGGCTGTGGGAGGGCCTGGTGTCGTGCCTCGGAAATTAGCACCCATGAAACCGCGTCTTCGCGCAGGCCGGCGTTGTTCGTGTCGGCCGCCGCGCGCCGGCGTTTTGCCTGGGCGCGCCCGCGGTTATAGTAGAAGTAATTTCCGTTCTGGCGGCAGCGGTATTGCAATCCGGCGCTGCGCCCCCATAGTGCTTCCATGAGCCTGAAAGTCTTTGATCTCCAGTGCGATTCCGGCCACGTCTTCGAGGGCTGGTTCGGTTCGCTCGAAAATTATGAATCGCAGCGCGAGGGCGGCCTCTTGAGCTGCCCCGTCTGCGGCAGCCACAAGGTCGACAAGAAGCTGTCGGCGCCGCGCGTCAACACGGGCGCACGGCCCGAGGGCGAGGCCCGCGCGCCCGCGCAGGGCGCGATGCCGGTGGCGGCGCCGGGCGGCGCCCAGATGGCCCGCCTGCAAGCCGAAATCATGCGCCAGGTGCGCCAGATGGTGCGCAATACGGAAAATGTCGGGGAACGCTTCGCCGACGAGGCGCGGCGCATGCATGCGGGGGAAACCGAAGAGCGGGCGATCCGCGGCACGGCTACGCCGCAAGAGCGCGAATCGCTGGCGCAGGAAGGCATCGCGGTGATGCCCATTCCCGACTTCCTCGACGACGACAGGCTGCAGTAAGCACGTCGCCGGCGCGCCGGGGCCCTTGGCCGCGGCGTCCATGCCGGGCCTGCGGCCCGGCTGGCGATTACATCACGCGGCTGCGGTATTCGCCGGTACGCGTGTCGATCTCGATCTTGTCGCCGATTGCGCAGAACAGGGGCACGTTCAGGTCCATGCCGGTGTTGATCTTGGCGGGCTTGAGCACCTTGCCCGAGGTATCGCCGCGCACGGCCGGCTCGGTGTAGGTGATTTCGCGCACCACGATCGTGGGCAGTTCCACAGAGATGGCGCGGCCGTCGTAGAACACCACTTCCACAGGCATGCCTTCTTCGAGGTAGTTGAGCGCGTCGCCCATGCTGTCGGCCTCGACTTCGTGCTGGTTGTATTCTTCGTCCATGAAGACGTACATCGGGTCGGCGAAGTACGAGTAGGTGCATTCCTTGCGATCGAGCACCACGACCTCGAATTTTTCGTCGGCCTTGTAGACGGATTCGCTGCCCGAGCCGGTTAGCAGGTTCTTGAACTTGAGCTTGACCACCGCCGCGTTGCGGCCGGATTTGTTGTATTCGGCCTTCTGTACGACCAGCGGGTCGCTGCCCACCATTACCACGTTGCCAACGCGCAATTCTTGTGCGGTTTTCATGTTTGGAAAATGCTCCGGATTGATGTGCCGCGCCCGATACGCAGCGCGCGCATAGCCTGTGCCGGCGTATCGGGCAAGGCCTGCGCGCCAAGCGCGGTTTCTTTGAAAAACTCGGTATTTTAACCTGTTTGCAGGATTTCCACGCAGAAGGCGGCCAGCGAGCCCGCCAGCTCGGGCAGGGCCAGCATGCCGCGGGCCCAGCTCGCCGCATGCTGCTGCCATTGCCGCCATGCGTCGGGCGCGAGGGCCTGCTCCAGTTCCTGCTCGAAATCTTCCGTGCCGGTATTCCAGGCCCGCAACAGGCCCCGGCGGGCGTCCGGGACGGGCCCGTGCTCCAGCCAGGCGTCGAGCTTGGCCAGATGGGCGTTTTCTTCTTGCCGATAAAGTTGCCAGACCAGGGGCCGGCCGGCCCAGATGGCCCGCACCAGGGAGTCTTCGCCGCGCACGCAGTTCAGGTCGCTGCCCCACAGCAGCGGATCGAATGCGGTCTGGGCAAGGAAAGGAATCTCATGGACATGTACATGAGCGGCGGCGTGGCGCGCCAGCCCTGGGCGCACGCCCGCGGGCACCAGCACCACGCTGGGCCGCGGATCCCGCGCCAGTGCGCGCAGCAGGGCTTCGGCCGGGGCCTCGGGATAGCAGAACAGGAAGACCTGGCGCCAGCCGTCGAGCAGCCCTTGCACGGCGAGACTTGGCAGCCCCAGGCTGCGCAGCAGGCCGGCGCGCAGTTCCGGCTGGGCCAGCCAGCGGTTGCGTTCCTCCAGCAGGCCGGGCTCGCGCAGCAGGCCGCCGGTGCGGGAGGTGAAGCCGGGAAAGAAGAAGGCCTTGCGCAGGCCGTTGGCCTGCAGGGAAGGCAGTGCGTGGCACTGTTCCACCCAGGGCTCGGCGCTGAGGTATTCGAGGTTGATCCACAGGCTGCGGTGTTGCCGCATGCGCGCCACGAACGACGCGGGGGTGTCGCAGGCGAAGGCCTCGATCACGACGTCGTGGGGCTCGGTATCGGGCAGGGGTTCGGCCCAGTGCCTGACTTCGACGCCTGCAAGCGATTGGGCGGCCAGGCCGGGATCCAGGCGCGGCTCGATGCGGGCGAAGCTGCGCAATTCGTCGACCCAGAGGCGCAGCGGGCCGGCGCCGGGCGTGTCGGCCAGTTGCCGGGCCAGGCGCCAGCAGACGCCGATGTCGCCGTAGTTGTCGACGACGCGGCAGAATATGTCGTAGCTGATGGGCATGGTGAGAACGGGCCGCGGGCGGGTCATCCCGCTGCGTCGCGCCCGCCGGCTCGCGTCAATGGAAATGGGCGGGGCCCAGGTCGGCCTCTTCGGGGACCTCGGGGTGCATCATTTCGCCCAGGGCGTTGGGGAAGTAGGGGGCGCCGCAGTCTTCGCAGAATTCCGCCGGGTACAGGCCCGGCAGGCGGCGTATGTCGGCCACGCCGAGCTCTTTGAGTTCGGCGGCGATTTCGTCGGGTATGTCGATGCGCCCGCCGTCCTCGGATTCGGCGGCGGCTTCGTCCTTGCTGAGTATGGGCCAGATGCAGCCGTAGACGACTTCGCTGCTTTGGCGGGTGCCGAAGCCGATCCGGTATTCCTCGACCTGGGTTTCGCCGCAGCCGGCGATGACGGCGCGCAGGTCGGCGGCTTCGATGCCGGCCGCGGACGAAAGCCAGGCCACGGCGGCCTTGAGGGCCAGGGGCCGGATGCGGCGGTCGGCTTCGCGATTGCTGATGTAGAAGGCGTCGGGCTGCACGTAGTCGAACTGGCAGCCGGTGAACAGGGGCCCCAGGGCCGCGCTGCTGTCGGCGGCCCAGCGTTCCAGGCATTGCCCGCGCGAGACGGGTTCGGCCTGGGACTGCCAGCGGAACAGGGCTGCTCCTTTGGGCACGACGATGGCGCCGACGATGAAGCGCGCGTCGGCCAGCATGCCTTCGGAGTCCGGCGGGGCCTTGAGCAGCGAGGTTTCGCGGCCTTGGCCCAGCGCGGCGAGCCCGAGGCGGCGCGTCCAGTTCCAGGTGTCCTGGAAGGATTGGGGCATTTGGTCGAAGCTGACGAGTTCGGGCAGGATGGCCAGGCGCGCGCCTTCGGCGACGATGTGTTGTTGCAGTTGGGCCTGCAGGGTTTGTTTCAGGTCGGCGGCCAGGCGGCCGTCGGGCAGGCGGTAGCGGGTCCAGGCGACGATGGGGGCGGAGAACAATAGTGCGTCGTATTCGACGCCGTCGGCCTCGATGCGGGTGGATTCCGAGGATGTCTCGGCTTGTTCGACGAGGATTTCGTAGGCGGGCAGGTCGTGCGCGGCGAGGTGGTCGAGCGCGGATTCGACGCTGCGGTTGCGTTTGCTTTGCAGCAGTTTGCTGACGTGGCCGGCGAGCAGGTTTTCCCAGTATGCGTCTTCGAGGCGGCTGCCCGATAGCGCAAGCGCCTGCGCCAGCGTGACGAGCTGCTGGGCTTCGCGGGTCGGCTTGGCGGTGGGGGCGAGGTCGGACGTACGGGGCATGGAGGTGGATGTGGGCTCTGGGGAATGTTCTAGTTTAACCCTATGGCCGGGAGGGGGGGATATGCGCTCTATCCCCATGCCTCGGGGCCTTGTTCTTGATGTAGCTGTGGCTTGGGATTTGATTCGTCGTCGGGTTGGGTTCTTTAGACGCGGCCTGGAATGGGGTACCCTCCCTCCGGCTCGATGACCCGCTCGCCTCCGGGAGATACCCCATTCCCTCCGCTCGTTTCGTGGACGGATGGCGGGTGGTTATGGGTTTTGATGCGTCGGCGGGCTGCGTGCTTTAGACGCGGCCTGGAATGGGGTACCTCCCTCCGGCTCGATGACCCGCTCGCCTCCGGGAGATACCTCATTCCCTCCGCTCGTTTTGTGGACGGATGGCGGGTGGTTATGGGTTTTGATGCGTCGGCGGGTTGCGTGCTTTAGACGCGGCCTAGAACGGGGTACCTCCCTCCGGTGCGATACCCCACGCACCTCCGGGAGGTACCCCGTTCTCTCCGCTCGTTTTGCAGGCGGATGGGCTTTGCGTTTGTCGTTGCCGGACGGGTTTCTGGTCTGTGGCCCCGAACGGGCCCGTGCTGTAGGCGGGTAGAGGGCGTGGGTGGGGCTTGGTGCGTTGAGGGGTGCGAATACCCCTGGCCCCAGCCGTTTGATGCCACCGCCCGGCAGGGCGGTGGCGTGCCGGGCGCGGTTCAGGCGGCCAGCAGGTCGCGCAGGACGTAGGGCAGGATGCCGCCGTTCTGGTAGTAGTCGACTTCCGTCGCGGTGTCGATGCGCAGCAGCATGGTGACGTCCTGCTTGGAACCGTCCTTGCGGTGGATGGTGAGCGTGACGTCCTGCTGCGGCGTGATGCCGTTTTCGATGCCGGAGATATCGAAGGTTTCTTCGCCGGTGATGCCCAGCGAGACGGCGCTGTCCTGGCCCTTGAACTGCAGGGGCAGGACGCCCATGCCCACCAGGTTGCTGCGGTGGATGCGCTCGAAGCTGCGGGCGATGACCGCCTGCACGCCCAGGAGCTGGGTGCCCTTGGCCGCCCAGTCGCGCGAGGAGCCGGTGCCGTATTCTTCGCCGCCGAAGACTACGGTGGGCACGCCGTCGGCCACGTATTTCATGGCGGCGTCGTAGATGGACATGCGGGAGCCGTCGGGCTGGTGCAGGGTTTCGCCGCCTTCGAAGCGGCTGCCGTCGGGGTTGGCGGGGATCATCAGGTTCTTGATGCGCACGTTGGCGAAGGTGCCGCGCATCATGACTTCGTGGTTGCCGCGGCGCGAGCCGTAGCTGTTGAAGTCTTGCTTGGCCACGCCGTGCTGCTTGAGCCAGACGCCGGCCGGCGAGTTTTCCTTGATGGAGCCTGCCGGCGAGATGTGGTCGGTGGTGACGGAGTCGCCGAAGATGGCCAGCACCCGGGCGCCGCGCACCTGGGGCATGGGGGCGGGCCGCATGCCGAAGTCGGTGAAGAAAGGGGGTTCGGCGATGTAGGTGGATTCGGGCCAGTCGTAGACTTCGCCCTGTACGCCGGCCACTTGCTGCCAGAGTTTGCCCGGCTTGCTCTTGATCTGGCTGTAGTTGGCGCGGAAGGCGTCCGGATCCATGGCCTGGCTGAGCAGGGCCTGCACTTCGGCGTTGCTGGGCCAGATGTCGCCCAGCCAGACATTGCCTTTCTTGCCCTTGCCGACGGGTTCGGTCATGAGGTCGCGCAGCATGGTGCCGGACAGGGCGTAGGCCACGACCAGGGGCGGAGAGGCCAGGAAGTTGGCCTTGACGTTGGGGTGGATGCGCGCTTCGAAGTTGCGGTTGCCCGAGAGGACGGCGGCGCAGACCAGGTCGTGGTCGTTGATGGCCTGGTTCATGTCGGGCGTGAGGTCGCCGGCATTGCCGATGCATGTGGTACAGCCGTATGCGGCGACGGCGAAGCCGAGTTTTTCGAGGTAGGGCAGCAGGCCGGTCTTGGTGAGGTATTCGGTGACGACGCGCGAGCCGGGGGCGAGCGAGGTCTTGATGCGCTTGGGCACCTTGAGGCCGGCCTCGACGGCTTTCTTGGCCAGCAGCCCGGCGGCCAGCATGACGCTGGGGTTGGAGGTGTTGGTGCAGGAGGTGATGGCGGCGATGACTATGTCGCCGTTGTGGATTTCGGTGCCGGCGCTGGTGGTGTAGGTCTTGCCGAGATTGGCGGCCGGCTGGTTGAAGCCGTTTTCGGCGGTTTTGCGCGAATACAGGTCGGCGAAGGTGTCCTTGACTTTGCCGAGCTCGATGCGGTCCTGGGGACGCTTGGGGCCGGCCAGCGAGGGCGTGACGGTGGACAGGTCGAGGGTCAGCAGCTTGCTGTAGGAGATGTCGGAGGCGCGCGGGATGCCGTACATTTCCTGGGCCTTGAAGTAGGCCTTGAGGGCCTCGATTTCTTCGTTGCTGCGGCCGGTGCCCTTGAAGTATTCGATGGTGCGGTCGTCGACCGGGAAGAAGCCCATGGTGGCGCCGTATTCGGGCGCCATATTGCCTATGGTGGCGCGGTCGGTGACCGACAGGCTGGAGGTGCCGGGGCCGCAGAATTCGACGAAGCTGCCGACGACTTTTTCCCGGCGCAGCATTTCGGTGATGGTGAGCACGAGGTCGGTGGCGGTGACGCCGCCCCGCAGTTCGCCCTTGAGTTCGACGCCGACGACATCGGGGGTCAGGATGTAGACGGGCTGGCCCAGCATGCCGGCTTCGGCTTCGATGCCGCCCACGCCCCAGCCGACCACGCCGATGCCGTTGATCATGGTGGTGTGGCTGTCGGTGCCCACCAGGGTGTCGGGGTAGTAGATGTTGTTCTTGGCGTCATGGTGCACGCCGCGCGCCAGGTATTCCAGGTTGACCTGGTGCACGATGCCCACGCCCGGGGGCACCACGCCGAAGGTGTTGAAGGCCTGCATGCCCCACTTGAGGAACTGGTAGCGTTCGCGGTTGCGGTGGAATTCGGCCTGCATGTTCATGCCCAGCGCCTTGGGCGTGCCGAAGTAGTCGATCATGACGGAGTGGTCGACCACCAGGTCGACCGGCACCAGCGGCTCGATGCGCTTGGGGTCTTTGCCCATGCGCTCGGCCACCGAGCGCATGGCGGCCACGTCGGCCAGCAGCGGCACCCCGGTGAAGTCCTGCAGCACCACGCGCGCCACGACGAAGGGAATTTCGGTCGTGCGCCTGGCGTTGGCTTTCCAGCCGGCCAGTTCGCGCACGTGTTGTTCGGTGACCTTGCTGCCGTCGCAGTTGCGCAGCACCGATTCAAGGACGATGCGGATCGACACCGGCAGGCGCTTCATGTCGATTCCCAGGCTGCGGCCCAGCGCCGGCAGGGAATAGAACTGGGCCGTCTTGCGCCCCACCTTGAATTTTTGCAGGCTGTTGAACGTGTTGTTCGGCATGGCAGGAGCTCCGTAGAGGCAGGCGATCGGAAAGGGGCCGGCCGGGCGCGGGGCGCCTGAACCGGGGGGACGCGCCGCCATTGCCTGGCGGCATGTCTGCAGGCGTCGCGCCGCCGGCATCGCGCGCCCGCATCCAGAGCCGCCGGCGCGTGTGTCTCCAACGTATCGCGACCACTACATTTTAGGCTTGTTTCCCGCAGTTTTGCAGGGGCCTGCGGCGATAAATTTCCGCGGCCGCCCTTGCACAAAAGAAGAGGGGCGCCTGCCTGCCGGCGGGCGCCCCTCGGGCATGGACACAGTCTTGGCCTGGGCCGGCGGGCCGCCCGCACGGGGCGGCTCGCCGGGACTCAGACGCCGACCGCGTCGGCGACTTCGCGGAAGTCTTCGATCTGGTCGAAGTTCATGTAGCGATAGATCTTGTCGCCGTTCTGGTTGATGACGCCGATGTCGGCCATGTATTCCTCGCGGGTCGGGATGCGGCCCAGGCGCGAGCAGATGGCGGCCAGTTCGGCAGAGGCCAGGTACACGTTGGAGTTCTTGCCCAGGCGGTTGGGGAAGTTGCGCGTGCTGGTCGAGACGACGGTTGCGCCTTCGCGCACCTGCGCCTGGTTGCCCATGCACAGCGAGCAGCCCGGCATTTCCATGCGCGCGCCGGCTCCGCCCAGCACGCCGTAATGGCCTTCCTCGGTGAGCTGTTTCTGGTCCATCTTGGTGGGCGGCGCCACCCAGAGCTTGACGGGAATGTCGCGCTTGCCTTCGAGCAGCTTGGAAGCCGCGCGGAAGTGGCCGATATTGGTCATGCAGCTGCCGATGAACACTTCGTCGATGTGCGTGCCGGCCACGTCCGACAGCGTCTTGACGTCGTCGGGGTCGTTGGGGCAGGCCAGGATGGGTTCGTGGATGTCGGCCAGGTCGATCTCGATGACGGCGGCGTATTCGGCGTCGGCGTCGGGTTCGAGCAGTTGCGGGTTGGCCAGCCACGCTTCCATGGCCTTGATGCGGCGGCCCAGGGTGCGTTCGTCTTCATAGCCGTTGGCGATCATCCACTTCAGCAGCGTGACGTTGCTGGTGATGTATTCGATGATCGGCTCTTTGTTCAGGCGCACGGTGCAGCCTGCCGCCGAGCGTTCGGCCGAGGCGTCGGTGAGTTCGAAGGCTTGTTCGGCCTTGAGGTTGGGCAGGCCTTCGATTTCCAGGATGCGGCCCGAGAAGATGTTCTTCTTGCCCTTTTTCTCGACGGTGAGCAGGCCCTGCTTGATGGCATACAGGGGAATGGCGTTGACCAGGTCGCGCAGGGTGACGCCGGGCTGCATGGTGCCCTTGAAGCGCACCAGCACCGATTCGGGCATGTCCAGGGGCATGACGCCGGTGGCCGCCGCGAAGGCGACCAGGCCCGAACCCGCCGGGAAGCTGATGCCTATGGGGAAGCGCGTGTGCGAGTCGCCGCCGGTGCCCACGGTGTCGGGCAGCAGCATGCGGTTGAGCCACGAGTGGATGATGCCGTCGCCGGGGCGCAGGGACACGCCGCCGCGATTGCTCATGAAGGCCGGCAGTTCGTGGTGCGTCTTGATGTCCACGGGCTTGGGATAGGCCGCGGTATGGCAGAACGACTGCATCACCAGGTCGGCCGAGAAGCCCAGGCAGGCCAGGTCCTTGAGTTCGTCGCGGGTCATGGGGCCGGTGGTGTCCTGGCTGCCGACCGAGGTCATGCGCGGTTCGCAGTAGGTGCCCGCGCGTATGCCCTGGCCTTCAGGCAGGCCGCAGGCGCGGCCCACGATCTTCTGCGCCAGGGTGTAGCCCTTGCCGGTGTCGGCGGGGTTCACGGGCAGGCGGAACAGGGTAGAAGGTGCCAGGCCCAGCGCCTCGCGCGCCTTGGCGGTCAGGCCGCGGCCGATGATCAGCGGGATGCGGCCGCCGGCGCGCACTTCGTCGAACAGCACGTCGGACTTGACGCTGAATTCGGAGATGACCTTGCCGTCCTTCAGGGCCTTGCCTTCATAGGGGCGCAGTTCGATGACGTCGCCCATTTCCATGCCCGAGACGTCCAGCTCGATCGGCAGAGCGCCGTCGTCTTCCATGGTGTTGTAGAAAATGGGGGCGATCTTGCCGCCCAGGCACACGCCGCCGAAGCGCTTGTTGGGGACGAAGGGGATGTCCTTGCCGGTGTGCCAGAGCACCGAGTTGGTGGCCGACTTGCGCGAGGAGCCCGTGCCCACCACGTCGCCCACGTAGGCGACGAGATGGCCTTTTTCTTTCAGGCTTTCGATGAATTTGATGGGGCCGACCTTGCCCGGTTCCTGCGGCTCGATGCCGGGACGGGGGTTCTTCAGCATGGCCAGGGCGTGCAGCGGAATGTCGGGGCGGCTCCAGGCGTCCGGTGCGGGGGACAGATCGTCGGTATTGGTCTCGCCGCTCACCTTGAAGACGGTGATCATCAGGCTTTCGGGCACTTCGGGGCGGCTGGTGAACCATTCCGCGTCGGCCCAGCTTTGCAGCACGGCCTTGGCGTTGGCGTTGCCCTTTTCGGCCTTTTCCTGCACGTCGTGGAAGGCGTCGAACATCAGCAGCGTCTTCTTCAGGCCTGCGGCGGCCACGGGCCCCAGGGTGGGGTCGTCCAACAGTTCGATCAGGGGGCTGATGTTATAGCCGCCCAGCATGGTGCCCAGCAGTTCGGTGGCCTTGCGCGGATCGATCAGAGGACAGGCGCGCTTGCCCAGGGCCACGGCGGCCAGGTACGAGGCCTTCACCTTGGCGGCGTCATCGACGCCGGCGGGGACGCGGTGCGTGAGCAGTTCCAGCAGGAACTCTGCCTCGCCGGCAGGCGGGTTTTCGATCAGGTCGATGAGGTCCGCCGTCTGTTGCGCGGACAGAGGCAGGGGAGGGATGCCCAGCGCCGCGCGTTCGGCGGCGTGTTGGCGATAGGATTCCAGCATGATGGTGCCCTGTGAAGAAGGGTTGGAAAAAACCGCGGAGGTGCTGAACAAGCGGCCCTGGGTCCGGCGCGCATGCCGGCTTGGCGGCGCGCACGGGCCTGAATCTCGATATTTCCTGGATTTGCAGCCTGGCCGGGCATGGCGGGCGAACGTCCGCCTACCGGACGCGGGAGGCGGGATCGGCCAAGAGCGGCCCGGCCGTGGCCGGCCTGTTCAGAACTTTCCCGAACAGGGGAATTGTAAGAGCAAAGAAGGGGATCAGGCAAATGTCTTATATCTTATATAAGACATGAGATGCAGGCGCGCCACACTGGGGCGCAACAACGCCGGCGCAGGGGTTGGACACAGGGACGTCCGCGGCGGCGGCTCCGAGAAATGGGCGCCGCGCCGGGCCGCGCTTGCGGGGCCGGGATCAACGGCCGGCGGCGGGCCCGACCAGGTCTCGATAGTCGGGGTGGCGCGCGATCCATGCGGCCGCGTAGCTGCACAGGGGCAGGACTTTCAGGCCGCGCGAGCGCGCGTCGTCCAGGGCGGCGCGGGTAAGCTCGCCGGCCACGCCACGCCCGCCGACTGCCGCGGGCACGCCGGTGTGCAGGATCGCCATGGTGGCGCCGGCATCGCGCAGTTCGTAGTCGAGCACGCAAAGCACGCCGTCCTCGGTGTATTCGTAGCGATGGCGGGCGGCGTTGTGCGTGATGCTTCGGCTCATGGGATTTCTCGGGAGTGCGCGGGGTTGGAGTGCGTGGCGGGTGCCGCGGCCGCGAGCCCCGCCGGCGCAGGCGGGCGCGCCGGCGAGGCGCCGTGCCCCGGGGCCTGGCTGCATCCGGGCTACATCTTCATCAGCAGCATGGCCCACAGCACGATTATCGTCACCAGCCCCACATAGCAGCCGCCCCACAGCCCGACCACGGGCCATTTGAGGCGGGTCGGGATCTTTTGGGGGTCGACATGCGCCAGCAGCCGGTTGGCCTGGCCCACCAGCCAGAACTGGCTGTGCGGAAAGCAGATGCGGAAGAAGTAGTCCATGATCATGGACAGGCGGATGGAGAACGAGTAGCGCTCGAACGGCTGCTCTTTGAGGTAGGGGTGCTGGAATGCCTCGTTGGTCTTGCGCAGCGTGAACAGCAGCAGCGTCAGCGCCGAAACGCATGCGGACACGAAACAAGCGACGAACAACCAGAAGACTATGGGGAGTATGTAGAAATAGAGGGCGTTGGACATGGTGCGGACTACGGCGGCGTGCCCGCCGCAAACGAGTTGTGGCCAGGCGCGAGGCATTGTAAAAGCATGTGTATGGCCCTTGTACGGCCTATAGGAGACACTATACTGTTTTTTCAAGGATCTTTTCTGAGATCCGCTGTAATGGCGGTGCGGAGCGCCGCGCCGCCGCTTCCGGATGCGCCGGCATCGGCTGGGTCCGTTCCGGCTGGGCGCAGCCCGCCGGCCTCGATCCGGTCGGGCCATTTCCGGCCGGATCTTCCCCGGCCGGGCCATTCTCTCGAACGGAGGTACATACCATGCGCAAGAACTCTCCCACCCGGTTCGTCGTCGCGGCAGCGTCGCTGGCCCTGTCGGGCGTCGCCCTCGCCGCCGCTCCCGCTGGCTCGGTAGAGAAGGGCAGTTATGCCAACCAGGTGCTGGCTCGCGACGCCCTGATAGGCGTGACCGCCAAGGTCCGTTCCGAAGGCTGCAGCAATCCCGAGCGCTATCAACCCTACGTCATGCAAAAGCCCTCCGGGTCGGCGGGTTCTCGTACCTGGAGCGAGCAGTGGGTAGTGCAGGGTTGCGGCAAGGACTACCCCGTCACCCTGGATTTCCGCGAGGAAGGCGCCAAGGGCGCAAGCTGGCACATCGTCAGCAACTAGGGCAAGCGGAAGCAGAAGCATCTCGCATCCGGCGGGCGCCGCGGCGCTGCCAGCCCGGCGCCGCGTCCGGGCGCTGAGCCCGCCGGCGCCGCCGCGCCTAGCGCATGGTCACGAATTCTTCGGACGCCGTGGGATGGATCGCCACGGTATCGTCGAAGTCCTTCTTGGTGGCGCCCATTTTCAGCGCCACGGCAAAGCCCTGCAGCATTTCGTCCATGCCGAAGCCGATGCCGTGTATGCCGACGATGCGTTCTTCCTTGCCCACGCACACCAGCTTCATGCGCGCCGGCTGGCGATGCCGGGTCACCGCCGTGTACATGGCGGTGAATGACGATTTGTACACCTTGACTTCGGCGTCGCCGTACTTGGCGCGGGCCTCGGGCTCTGTGAGCCCGACCGTGCCGATGGGCGGGTGGCTGAACACCACGGTCGGGACGTTTTCGTAGTCCAGGTGCTCGTCGAGCCTGCCGTTGAACAGGCGTTCCGACAGGCGGCGCCCGGCCGCCACCGCTACCGGGGTCAGTTCCAGTTGGCCGGTGATGTCGCCGACCGCGTAGATGCCCGGTACATTGGTGTTCTGGTATTTGTCGACCTTGACGTAGCCGTGTTCGTCCAGCGTCACGCCGGCCGCGGCCAGGCCCAGGCCGGATGTGTCCGGCTCGCGGCCGATCGCCCATACCAGGCAGTCCACGGTCTGGCTGCCGCCGTCCTGCAGCTTCAGCGTAAGGCTGCCGTCTGCGTTCTTTTCCACGGCCTGCGGGATCGCCTGGCGGTGCAGCGTGGGGCCTTCGGCCTGCATGACTTCGACCAGGGTTTCGGCCAGCAGCGGATCGAAGCTGCGCAGCGGCATGTCCCTGCGCACGAACAAATGTGTCTCGGAGCCCA
Organism: Candidimonas humi; assembly: GCF_019166065.1. Lineage (GTDB taxonomy): Bacteria > Pseudomonadota > Gammaproteobacteria > Burkholderiales > Burkholderiaceae_B > Candidimonas > Candidimonas humi. The sequence continues at coordinate 49,087 of NZ_JAHTBN010000008.1, read as the reverse complement.
GCGCGTTCAGCACCCCGGCCAGTTCGACGGCGATATAGCCGGCGCCGACGACCGCGGTGCGCTTGGGCATTTCATCCAGGGCAAAGAAGCCGTCCGAGTCTATGCCGTGTTCCGCGCCGGGGATGTCCGGGCGGCTGGGACGGCAGCCGGTGGCTATCAGGATGTGATCGGCCGACAGGCGCTCGCCTGCGACTTCGATGGTGTGGGCGTCGACGAAGCGCGCGAAGCCCGCGACCATGTCCACCTTGTTCTTGTCCAGCCCGGTTTCATACGACTTGTGGATGCGCTCGATGTAGGCGCTGCGGTTGTGCACCAGCCGCGCCCAGTCGAAACGGTTCACCGTAGTGTCGTAGCCGTAATCGGGGCCGTAGACGCGGATCGCCTCGGCGACCTGCGCGGCGTGCCACATGACCTTCTTGGGCACGCAGCCCACGTTGACGCAAGTGCCGCCGATTTCCTTGCTTTCGATCAGCGCGCATTTCAGGCCGTACATTGCGGCGCGGTTGACGGACGCGATGCCGCCGCTGCCCGCGCCGATCGCAATGTAGTCGTAGTGTCTGGTCATGGGCTTCCTTCCGATATGCGCCGCGCCCGCGGCGCCCGGTGACACTATAGCCGACACCGGGCCGCGGGCGCGGCGCGTCCCGGCTAGATGACGTACAAGTCCACGTACTCGTGCACCGGCATGGCCTCGAGCGTCTTCTGGTCCAGGGACGCGTCGAGGATGCGCTGCTGCTGGCGGGCGGGGAACTGGCGCGCCAGGTTGGTGCGGAACTTGGCTTCGAGCAGGGGGATGCCTTCCTTGCGGCGGCGCTTGTGGCCGATCGGGTATTCGCAGACGATCTCGTCGAGCTTGCTGCCGTCCTTGAATTCCACGGTCAGGGCATTGGCGATCGAGCGCTTTTCCGGATCGTGGTAGTCGCGGGTGTAGGCCGGGTCTTCGACGCAGACGATCTTGTCGCGCAGCGCATCGATGCGCGGGTCGGCGGCCACCGAGTCTTCGTAGTCGGCGGCGGTCAGGCGGCCGAAGAGCACCGGCACGGCCACCATGTACTGGATGCAGTGGTCGCGGTCGGCCGGATTGTTCAGCGGGCCCTTCTTGTCGATGATGCGGATGCAGGCCTCGTGCGTGCGGATGGTGATCTTCGCGATGTCGTCGGCCGACTTGCCCGCCGCCTTGAGCTTGTCGTGGATCTGCATGGCGCATTCCACCGCGGTCTGCGAGTGGAATTCGGCCGGGAACGAGATCTTGAACAGCACGTTTTCCATCACGTAGCTGCCGTAGGGGCGCTGGAACTTGAAGGGCTGGCCCTTGAACAGCACGTCGTAGAAGCCCCAGACTTTGGCGCTCAAGACCGACGGGTAGCCCATCTCGCCGGTGCGGGCCATCAGCGCCAGGCGCACGGCGCGGCTGGTGGCGTCGCCCGCGGCCCAGCTCTTGCGGCTGCCGGTGTTGGGGGCGTGGCGATAGGTGCGCAGGCTCTGGCCGTCGACCCAGGCGAGCGACACGGCGTTCAGCGTCTCGTCGCGAGTCAGGCCCAGCATCTGCGAAACCACTGCGGTGGAGGCCACCTTGACCAGCACCACGTGGTCCAGGCCGACCTTGTTGAAGGAATTTTCCAGCGCGATGCAGCCCTGGATCTCGTGCGCCTTGATCATGCCCGTGAGCACGTCGCGCATCTTCAGGGCCGGCTTGCCGGCGGCCACCGCGGTGCGCGAGAGCCAGTCGGCGGTGGCCAGGATGCCGCCCAGGTTGTCGGAAGGATGGCCCCATTCGGCGGCCAGCCAGGTGTCATTGAAGTCGAGCCAGCGGATCATGGCGCCGATATTGAACGCGGCCTGCACCGGGTCGAGCTGGAACTGGGTACCCGGCACCTTGGCGCCGTTGGGCACCACGGTGCCTTGCACGATGGGCCCGAGCAGCTTGCGGCAGGCCGGGTATTCGAGCGCCTCGAGGCCGCAGCCCAAGGTGTCGATCAGGCAGTTGCGCGCCGTTTCGTAGGCCAGATCGCTCTGGATCTTGTAGTCGAGAACGTAGTCGACGATGTCGACCAGCACCTGGTCGGGCGCGGGCCGCACGTTCGAGATATGCGAAGACATGGAGAGAGGTTTCCTGGTTCGGGGTCTGGAATTACTTGCGCTTTTCGATGGGCACGAACTTGCGGTCTTCCGGGCCCACGTAGTTGGCGGTGGGGCGAATGATCTTGTTGTCGACGCGCTGCTCGAGGATGTGCGCGGACCAGCCCGCGGTGCGTGCGATGACGAACAGCGGCGTGAACATGGCGGTGGGCACGCCCATCATGTGGTACGAGACGGCCGAGAACCAGTCCAGGTTGGGGAACATCTTCTTGGCGTCCCACATCACGGCCTCGAGCCGCTCGGCAATGTCGAACATCTTGGTATTGCCTTGCTTGCGCGAGAGCTTGCGGGCGACTTCCTTGATGACCTTGTTGCGCGGGTCGGAAACGGTGTAGACCGGGTGGCCGAAGCCGATGACGACTTCTTTGTTCTCGACGCGGCGGCGGATGTCGGCCTCGGCCTCGTCGGGCGAGTCGTAGCGCTTTTGCACTTCGAAGGCGACTTCGTTGGCGCCGCCGTGCTTGGGCCCGCGCAGCGCGCCGATGCCGCCGGCGATGGCCGAATACATGTCCGAGCCGGTGCCGGCGATGACGCGGCAGGTGAAGGTCGAGGCATTGAATTCATGCTCGGCGTACAGGATCAGCGAGGTGTGCATGGCGCGCACCCAGTCGTTGCTCGGCTCGGTGCCGTGCAGCAGGTGCAGGAAATGGCCGCCTATGCTGTCGTCGTCGGTCTGCACGTCGATGATGCGGCCGTTGTGGCTGTAGTGGTACCAGTACAGCAGCGCCGAACCCAGGCTGGCCATGAGGCGGTCGGCGATGTCGCGCGCGTCGGGCGCGTTGTGATTGTCTTTCTCGGGCAAGATGCAGCCCAGCACGGAGGCGGCGGTGCGCATCACGTCCATGGGGTGGCTGGCCGCCGGCAGCGCTTCCAGCGCGCTTTGTAGTTCGGCGGGCAGGCCGCGCAGCTTGCGCAGCTTCTGCTTGTAGGCTGCCAGTTCGGCCTTGGTCGGCAGCTTGCCGTGGATCAGCAGGTGGGCGATTTCCTCGAATTCGCAGGTGTCGGCCAGGTCGAGGATGTCGTAGCCGCGGTAGTGCAGGTCGTTGCCGCTGCGGCCCACCGAGCACAGTGCGGTGTTGCCGGCCGCCACGCCCGATAGCGCGACGGATTTCTTGGGCTTGAAAGCGGGTGCGGGAGCGGGGGTGGGGGTCTTCGTTGCTTTGCTGGCCATGTCTCAAACTCCTGGAAAGGTCGATGGAATCCGTTTTGATGCGCGGGGCTGCCGTCTTGGGGCCGTGGCCGGGGCCGCGCGGCCTTGCGGCCGAGTGCTCCTTGCCGCGCGGTCGCGGCGCCTTGCCGCCGTGTCGCGGCGGCCGTGAACGCGGCCGGCCCGAGGCCTGCCGCGCCGGCGCCTGGGCGTCGCGCCCTTCGGGGCAGCTCGCCCCGGAGGATATAAAACAAAGGCCCGCTGCCGGGCCTTTGCGCTTGCTGTTGCTTTACTTCAGCAGGTCCTTCACGCCGTCGCGCTCTTCGAGCAGTTCCTTCAGGGTGAAATCCATGCGTTCACGGGAGAAGGCGTCGATCTCGAGGCCGGTGACCCGGGTGTATTCGCCGTTGACGGTGGTGACCGGCACACCGTACAGGATGCCTTCGGGGATGCCGTAGGAACCGTCGGAGGGCACGCCCATGGTGACCCACTTGCCGTTGCTGCCCAGGATCCAGTCGTGCACATGGTCGATGGCGGCATTGGCGGCCGAGGCGGCCGAGGACAGGCCGCGCGCGTCGATGATGGCGGCGCCGCGCTTGCCCACGGTGGGGATGAAGGTTTCGCGGTTCCACTTGTCGTCGTTGATCAGCTTGGCCAGGCTCTGGCCGCCGACGGTGGCGTAGCGGTAGTCGGGGTACATGGTGGGCGAGTGATTGCCCCAGACGATCAGCTTTTCGATGTCGGCCACGGCCTTGCCCGACTTGGCCGCCAGTTGCGACAGCGCGCGGTTGTGGTCCAGGCGCAGCATGGCGGTGAAGTTCTTGGAAGGCAGGTCGGGCGCCGACTTCATGGCGATGTAGGCATTGGTGTTGGCGGGGTTGCCGACCACCAGCACCTTGACGTTGCGGCTGGCCACGTCGTTCAGGGCCTTGCCCTGGGCGGTGAAGATCTGGGCGTTGACGTGCAGCAGGTCCTTGCGCTCCATGCCGGGGCCGCGGGGGCGGGCACCCACCAGCAGGGCCACGTCGGCGTCCTTGAAGGCTTCGCGCGGATCGCTGTGCGCGGTCATGCCGGCCAGCAGCGGGAAGGCGCAGTCGTCGAGTTCCATCATGACGCCCTTGAGCGCCTTCTGGGCTTTTTCGTCGGGGATTTCCAGCAGTTGCAGGATGACGGGCTGGTCCTTGCCTAGCATTTCGCCGGAGGCGATGCGGAACAGCAGGGCGTAACCGATCTGGCCGGCTGCGCCGGTGACGGCGACGCGCAGGGCGGGTTTGGACATGAACAATCTCCGGTTGATGAGGGTGAAGGATGAAGAAAAATCACCCGACAGTTTAATCCTTTGCAATGGCGCGGGGCGGCCGGCAATGCGGGCCGGGACGCGAGTTGCGCGGCGGCTCGCCCGTGCCCGGAGCGAGGTCCGGGCGCCCGGGGCGCCGAGGCCGCGCGCACGCCGCCCGCGAGGCAGGCCCGCATCAGCGAAGATTAGTGGAAATTGACGTTAACGTCAACCATTCTTATATCTTATATAAGAGTGTTAGACAGGAGCGCCGCTACGTGCGAAAATGGCGGACGTTCTCCACGACGGGTCTTGCGCCCACTTCCCGCAACAATGCCAGACATCCCCTTGTCCGATCGCAGTCCCGGTGCTCCGCGCGCTGCGGGCAGCGCGGCGTTCAGCCCGCTGTACCAGCAGATCAAGGGCCTGTTGCTGCAAAGCCTGGACCGCGGGGAATGGAAGCCGGGCGAAGCGATTCCCAGCGAATTCGATCTCGCGGCGCGCTTCCAGGTCAGCCAGGGCACCGTGCGCAAGGCCATCGACGAACTGGCTGCCGAAAACCTGCTGCTGCGGCGCCAGGGCAAAGGCACTTTCGTCGCCACCCACAATGAGGCGCGGGTGCGTTATCGCTTCCTGCGGCTCACTCCCGACGAGGGCAGGCCGCCGGTATCCGGCAGCCGCATCCTCGAATGCCGGCGCGTCAAGTCGGCCCCGGACGTCGCCCGCCTGCTCGACTTGCGCATGTCCGAGACCGTGGTCAATCTGCGCCGCGTGCTGTCCTTCGACCAGGTGCCCACGATCCTGGACGATATCTGGCTGCCGGGCGCGGTATTCCGCGGCCTGACCGCCGAATCCCTGGCCCGCTATCGCGGTCCCTTGTACGCCTTGTTCGAGTCCGAATTCGGCGTGAGCATGGTGCGCGCCGAAGAAAAGATCAAGGCGGTGCGCGCGGGGGCCGAACCCGCCGAACTGCTGCAGGTGCCCGAGGGCGAGCCGCTGCTGCAGGTCGAGCGCGTTTCCTATACCTACGGGGATCGCCCCATGGAATTGCGCAGGGGTTTGTACCTGACCGAGCACTTCCATTACAGAAACAGTTTGAATTGAAAAGGGTTTTGCCAGCAATGCCGTACTGATTTGATACCGCCCCACCAATCGGCGAAAATACTGGCTGCTCTTTGCCAAAAGTTACTTGTCATAAATCCGAGGCTCATATGTCCGACTCAGCTTCCAAGCCGCGTCCGCAGTTCCGCAACCTCAGCATCCCCCAGATCCTGAGCTATCGGCTGCCGCTCGCGGGCAAATCGTCAATCCTGCACCGCGCCAGCGGGGCGCTATTGTTTCTCTGTCTGCCTCTGGTGATCCTGCCGCTGTTCGCACTGAGCGTGACCTCGCCCGATTCCTTCGCCGCCATGAAGGCCTACACCGCCAACCCGGCCTGTAAAGTGGTCCTGCTGGTGCTGTTGTGGGGTTATCTGCATCATTTCTGCGCCGGCATCCGCTATCTCACTCTGGACCTGCATATCGGCAACGACAAGATCACGGCACAGAAAAGCGCCGGTATCGTGTTCGGCGTCAGCCTGGCTCTGACCATCGTGTTCGGTCTCAAACTTTTCGGAGCCTGGTAATATGGCCTCACAAGAACGCATCGGCACGCATCGCCTGGTCGTAGGCGCCCATTACGGTTCGCGCGACTTCCTGGTCCAGCGCATGACCGCCATCATCATGGCGGTCTATACCCTGATCCTCATCCTGTCCATCATCTTCTCGCCCAGCCTCGACTTCCAGAGCTGGCGCCACATATTCACCTTCCACTTCTTTGCGATACCCCTGGGGCAGTTGCTCGCCACGCTGGCCTTCATGTCCCTGGCCTGGCACGCATGGATAGGCGTGCGCGACATCTGGATGGACTACGCCAAGCCGGCCGGCGTGAGGCTGCTGCTGGAAGTCCTGACCGCGCTGTGGCTGGTCGGGTCCGTCGTCTTTTTCGCAAAAATTCTCTGGAGTCTCTGAGCCGTGGCTGCTGTCAAAAATTCCCTACCCCGCCGTCAGTTCGATGTGGTGGTCGTAGGCGCCGGCGGGGCCGGCATGCGCTGCTCTTTGCAACTGGCGCAGGCGGGCCTGTCGGTGGCCGTGCTGTCCAAGGTGTTCCCGACGCGCTCGCACACCGTCGCCGCCCAGGGCGGCATCGGCGCTTCGCTGGGCAACATGAGCGAGGACAACTGGTACTGGCACATGTACGACACCGTCAAGGGTTCCGACTGGCTCGGCGACCAGGACGCCATCGAATTCATGTGCCGCGAGGCGCCCAATGCGGTCTACGAGCTCGAGCACTTCGGCATGCCCTTCGACCGCAATCCCAACGGCACCATCTACCAGCGCCCGTTCGGCGGCCACACCTCCAATTTCGGTGAAAAGCCCGTACAGCGCGCCTGTGCGGCGGCCGACCGCACTGGCCACGCGCTCTTGCATACGCTATACCAGCGCAATGTGGCGGCGCGCACCCAGTTCTTCGTCGAATGGATGGCGCTCGACCTGCTGCGCAACGAGGCCGGCGACGTGCTGGGCGTGACCGCCCTCGAAATGGAAACCGGCGACATCTACGTGCTGGAAGCCAAGACCACGGTGCTGGCCACCGGCGGCGCCGGCCGTATCTGGGCGGCCTCCACCAATGCCTTCATCAATACCGGCGACGGCCTGGGCATGGCCGCCCGCGCCGGCCTGCCGCTGCAGGACATGGAATTCTGGCAGTTCCACCCCACCGGCGTGGCCGGCGCGGGCGTGCTCATCACCGAGGGCGTGCGCGGCGAGGGCGGCATACTGCTCAACAAGGATGGCGAGCGCTTCATGGAACGCTATGCGCCCACCCTGAAAGACCTGGCCCCGCGCGACTTCGTCTCGCGCTCCATGGACCAGGAAATCAAGGAAGGCCGCGGCTGCGGCGACGGCTCCCACGTGGTGCTCAAGCTCGATCACCTGGGCGCCGAAACCATCAACAAGCGCCTGCCGTCGATCCGCGAGATCGCCATCCGCTTCGCCAACGTCGATCCCATCAAGGAACCCATCCCTGTGGTTCCCACCATTCACTACCAGATGGGCGGCATCCCTGCCAATTACAACGGCCAGGTCGTGACCACCAAGGATGGCCAGACCAAGGTCGTCAACGGGCTGTACGCTATCGGCGAGTGCGCCGCGGTCTCGGTGCACGGCGCCAACCGCCTGGGCACCAATTCCCTGCTCGACCTGGTGGTTTTCGGCCGCGCCGCGGGCAACCATATCGTCGCCTCGCATCCCGAGCGCCAGCATTCCCACCAGCCCATTCCCGAATCGTCCATCGACTATTCGCTGGATCGCGTCAACAAGCTGGAAAGCCGTACCTCGGGCGAAAAGGTGCAGGATGTCGGCAACGCCATCCGCGTTTCGATGCAGCATCACTGCGGCGTGTTCCGCACCATGAAGCTGCTCAACGAAGGTGTCGACCAGATCGAAGAGCTCGCCAAGCGCGTGGACAATATCGCCTACCAGGACAAGTCCAAGGTCTTCAATACCGCTCGCGTCGAGGCCCTGGAACTGACCAACATGATCGAGGTCGCGCGCGCCACCACCAAGTCGGCCGCCAATCGCAAGGAAAGCCGCGGCGCGCAAGCCCTGAGCGATTACCCCGAGCGCGACGATGTCAACTGGCTCAAGCACACCCTGTGGTACTCCGAAGGCAGCCGCCTGGACTACAAGCCGGTGCAGTTGAAGCCTCTCACCGTAGAGACCTTCCCTCCGAAAGCGCGGACCTTCTAAGCAGGACACTGAAATGAGCGAAAAACGCAAAGTGAAATTCGAGATCTACCGTTACGATCCCGACAAGGACGAACGTCCGTATATGCAGAAGCTCGAGGTCGAGCTGGAACCCACCGACAAGATGCTGCTGGACGCCATCCTGCGCATCAAGAACGACGTCGACGACAGCCTGGCGCTGCGCCGTTCGTGCCGCGAGGGCGTGTGCGGCTCCGACGCCATGAACATCAACGGCAAGAACGGCCTGGCGTGCATCACCAACCTGCGCGAACTGAAGGAACCCATCGTCCTGCGGCCGCTGCCGGGCCTGCCCGTGGTGCGCGACCTCATCGTCGACATGACGCACTTCTTCAATCAGTACCACTCGATCAAGCCTTACCTCATCAACGACCAGCCGCCGCCCGAAAAAGAGCGCCTGCAGAGCCCCGAGGCCCGTGAGGAACTCAACGGCCTGTATGAATGCATTTTGTGCGCCTGCTGTTCGACCGCTTGCCCGTCCTTCTGGTGGAATCCCGACAAGTTCGTCGGCCCTGCCGGCCTGCTGCAGGCTTATCGTTTTATCGCCGACAGCCGCGACGAAGCGACGGAAGATCGCCTGGACAACCTCGAGGATCCATACCGCCTGTTCCGCTGCCACACCATCATGAACTGTGCGGACGTGTGTCCGAAGGGCCTGAATCCGTCGGCTGCGATCGGCAAGATCAAGGAACTTTTGGTTCGCCGCAGTATCTAGTCTGGTACCGGCGCTTCGATGAAAACCTTGTCCGAGCTGGAACGTGCCCGCCTCAGATGGCGGGCGCGGCGCGGTTTGTTGGAAAACGACCTGATCATCACCCGGTTCCTGGATCGGTATGAAAACCAGTTGACCGATACCGATGTATCGGCACTGACACAGCTGTTCGAAATGGGCGATAACGAATTGCTCGATGTCCTGCTGGGCCGCTCGCAGCTAGAGGGGGAATACGACACCTCCGATCTGCGGCGCCTGGTCGGGCAAATGCGAGAGCTGTAAAACTTTTGAGGAATATCGCAATGAAACTATCGGATAAAAAAGCCACGCTATCCTTTTCCGACGGCAGCCCTTCGGTGGACTTTCCCGTCTACAAGGGCACGATAGGCCCGGATGTCATCGACATCCGCAAGTTGTACGGCAAGACCGACATGTTCACCTACGACCCGGGCTTCCTGTCCACCGCGTCGTGCGAATCGGCCATCACCTATATCGACGGCGACAAGGGCGAACTCCTGTATCGCGGATATCCCATCGAACAGCTCGCAGTGAACTGCGACTACCTGGACATCTGCCACCTGATTCTCAACGGCGACCTGCCGAACGCCGCGCAGAAGGCCGATTTCGACTCGCTGGTCACGCACCACACCATGGTGCACGAGCAGCTGCATTTCTTCCTGCGGGGCTTTCGCCGCGATGCGCACCCCATGGCCGTGCTCACCGGCCTGGTCGGCGCGCTGGCTGCCTTCTATCATGATTCCACCGACATCACCAACGCGCATCATCGCGACGTCTCGGCCATCCGCCTGATCGCCAAGATGCCCACGCTGGTGGCCATGGCCTACAAGTATTCGCAAGGCCAGCCCTTCATCTATCCGCAGAACGACCTGTCGTACACCGCCAACTTCGTGCGCATGATGTTCGCCACGCCTTGCGAAGACTACAAGGTCAACGATGTGGTCGTGCGCGCCCTGGACCGCATCTTCATCCTGCACGCCGATCACGAGCAGAACGCTTCCACGTCCACGGTGCGCCTGTGCGGCTCGTCGGGCACCAACCCCTTCGCGGCCATAGCCGCCGGCGTGGCGTGCCTGTGGGGCCCGGCCCACGGCGGCGCCAACGAGGCTTGCCTGCAGATGCTCGAACACCTGCAAGCCAACGGCGGCATCGAGAAGGTCGGCGCGTTCATGGAACAGGTCAAGGACAAGAATTCGGGCGTGCGCCTGATGGGCTTCGGCCACCGCGTCTACAAGAACTACGACCCGCGCGCCAAGCTGATGCAGCAGACTTGCAAGGAAGTATTGTCGGCGCTCGGCCTGGAAAAAGATCCGCTGTTCAAGCTGGCCATGGAACTCGAACGCATCGCGCTGGAAGACCCGTATTTCGTCGACCGCAAGCTGTACCCCAACGTCGACTTCTACTCGGGCATCGTGCAGCGCGCCATCGGCGTGCCGACCTCGATGTTCACGGCCATCTTCGCCCTGGCCCGCACCGTGGGCTGGATCGCCCAATGGAACGAAATGCTGTCCGACCCCGACTACAAGATTGGCCGTCCGCGCCAGTTGTACGTCGGTTCCGCCGTCCGCGACGTGCCCAAGAAGCGCTGATCCGGCAAACCGCGCCGGCCTTGCCGGGGGCTGCGGCCCTCGCGCTGCCGGCCAAGGAAAAGGGCCCCTCGTCGAGGGGCCCTTTGCGCATGCGGCTTGCGGCTTACTTGCTCGCCTGCGCCGCTTCTTGCTGCGCGTCCACCACCGCCAGCGCCGTCATGTTGACGATGCGCCGCACCGTGGCGCTGGTGGTCAGGATGTGCACGGGGCGCGCCGCGCCCAGCAGCACCGGGCCCATCGCCACCCCGTGGCTGCCGGTCATCTTCAGCATGTTGTAGGTGATGTTGCCGGTGTCCAGGTTGGGCGTGATCAGAAGGTTCGCCGGGCCCTTGAGCGTCGAATCCGGATACGCCTTGAGGCGGATTTTTTCGGACAGGGCCGCATCCGCGTGCATTTCGCCGTCGACCTCGAGCTGCGGCGCGCGCTGCGAGATCAGTTGCCGCGCCTGCGCCATCTTGCGCGAAGACTCGGTGGGACGGCTGCCGAAATTGGAATGCGACAGCAGGGCGATCTTGGGCGCGACGCCGAAGCGCTGGATTTCCTCGGCGGCCAGGATGGTCATGTCGGCGATTTGCTCGGCGCTGGGGTTTTCATTGACGTGCGTATCGCACACGAACAGAGTCTGTTCGGGCAGCATCAGCACGTTCATGGCGGCATAGGTCTGCGCGCCGGGCTTGAGCCCGATGACCTGCTCGACATACTTGAGCTGATTGTCGTAGCGGCTGCCGACGCCGCACAGCAGCGCGTCGCCGTCGCCGCGCCGCAGCAGCATCACGCCGATCAGCGAATTGTGCTTGCGTATCATCGCCTTGGCGATCTCGGGGGTGACGCCCTCGCGGCCCATCAGCTTGTAGTAGGCGGTCCAGGTTTCGTTGAAGCGCTCGTCGTCCTCGGGGTTGACGATCTCGATGTTCTCGCCGGCGACCAGGCGCAGCCCGAATTTTTCGATGCGCATCTGGATCACCGCCGGGCGGCCGATCAGGATAGGATGGGCGATGTTCTCGTCGACCACCGTCTGCGCCGCGCGCAGCACCCGCTCGTCCTCGCCGTCGGCGTAGATCACGCGCTTGGGCGCGGTCTTGGCCTGCATGAACAGCGGGCGCATCAACTGGCCCGTGTGATACACCAGGCTCATGAGCTTCTGGCGGTAGGCCTCGAGGTCTTCGATGGGGCGGGCGGCCACGCCCGAGGCGGCGGCCGCGGCCGCCACCGCCGGCGCGATCTTGACGATCAGGCGCGGATCGAAGGGCTTGGGAATGATGTAGTCGGGGCCGAAGGAGAGTTCCTGGCCGGCGTAGGCATTGGCCACCTCGTCGTTCTGCTCGGCTTCGGCCAGCTCGGCGATTGCCTTCACGCAGGCGAGCTTCATTTCTTCATTGATGACCGAAGCGCCCGCATCCATGGCGCCGCGGAAGATGAAGGGGAAGCACAGCACGTTGTTGACCTGGTTCGGGTAGTCGGAACGCCCGGTGGCCACGATGCAGTCGGGGCGAGCCGCCTTGGCGACCTCGGGGCGGATTTCCGGTTCCGGATTGGCCAGGGCCAGGATCAGCGGGCTGGGCGCCATGGTCTTGACCATTTCCGCCGTCAGCAGGCCGGGGGCCGAGCATCCCAGGAACACGTCGGCGTCGCGGCAGACATCGGCCAGGCTGCGGGCGTCGGTGTCCTGCGCATAGCGCGCCTTGTTGGGTTCCATATTAGCCTCGCGGCCCTTCCAGATCACGCCGCGCGAATCGGCAACGTAGATGTTGGAACGCTGCACACCCAGGTGCACCAGCAGGTCCAGGCAGGCGATCGAGGCTGCGCCCGCGCCTGAACACACCAGCTTGACTTCGCCGATTTTCTTGCCCACTACCTTCAGGCCATTGAGGATGGCGGCCGAGGAAATGATTGCCGTGCCGTGCTGGTCGTCGTGGAACACGGGGATCTTCATGCGCTCGCGCAGCTTCTTTTCAATATAGAAGCACTCGGGCGCCTTGATGTCCTCGAGATTGACGCCGCCCAGTGTGGGTTCGAGCGCCGCGATGATGTCGACCAGCTTGTCGGGGTCGGTTTCGTTCAGCTCGATGTCGAACACGTCGATGCCGGCGAATTTCTTGAACAGGCAGCCCTTGCCTTCCATGACGGGCTTGGCCGCCAGGGGGCCGATATTGCCCAGGCCCAGCACCGCGGTGCCGTTGGTGACCACCCCCACGAGGTTCGAGCGCGAGGTGTAGCGCGAGGCCGCGGGCTCGCCTTCTTCGTGGATGGCCATGCAGGCCACGGCCACGCCCGGGGAATAGGCCAGCGACAGGTCGTCCTGGTTGGCCAGGGTCTTGGTGGGGGTGACGGAAATCTTGCCCGGCGTGGGGTAGGCGTGATAGTCGAGGGCTAGTTTGGCGAGATCGGCTTTGGCGTCCATTATGAAAAACTCCGAATGCAGGTGATACAGGAAATACAGATACGGGAAATACAAATGCGGTAATAGTTGATTAGTTGATTGCGGCGATATGTCGAATAGGGGAGGGTCTGCGGCGCTACGGCGGCGGGGCGGGAATCAGGGCCGGGGCGGCGAGGCCGACGGCAGCGGCGGGGGACGCAGCGGGCAGGGCGCAGGCCCCGGCGCGTCCGGGCGGCAGGCCGCCGGGGCGGGGGACGTGAACATGCGGGGGCTCTTTCCGGCGCGGATCATCGGGTGCGTGATATTGCGTTATTTGCGTATTTCAGCAGAGTTTGCCGCCGTGTGGTTTTGCAACGCAATATGGGTTTGTCCGGCAAGCAAGGACGAAGTGTTTGTTAATGTCAACGCCCGGCCTGTGGTTTTGGCCCATTTGCCGCCTTTGTCGTGTGTATGCGCTGGGTTCGGCGTTATACTACCGCGAATACGGCTAATCAAGGCGTCGTACGTTGCCTTCTGCCCCGCTATCCGCTAACCGGTCTGGCCGTGTCGCGGAAGGTTTTCCTGCATCATAACGAGTGAGACACTCGGCTAGGTGAAGCGCACAAATGTCATCGGAAACAGAACTCCAATCCAATTCTTATCTATTCGGCAGTAATGCTCCCTACGTAGAAGAACTCTACGAATCCTATCTGGCCAACCCCGGCTCGGTCACCGACGCCTGGCGTGAATATTTCGACCAGCTCCAGCACCTGCCCGCCACCGATGGCCGCGAAATCACCCGCGACCAAGCCCATGCTCCGATCATCGAATCGTTCGCGCAACGGGCCAAGGCCAATGCCTTCGTCACCCGCGCCCAAGAGCCCGATCTGTCGGTCGCCAGCAAGCAGGTCAATGTCCAGTCGCTGATCGCCGCCTACCGCACGCTGGGCTCGCGCCTCGCCCAGCTCGATCCGCTCAAGCGCCACGAACAGCCCGATATCCCCGAGCTCGATCCCAGCTTCTACGGTTTGACGGAAGCCGACCTCGACCAGGTCTATGCGGCCACCAATACCTATTTCACCAAAGCCGACACCATGACCATGCGCGACATGCTCAAGGCTTTGCGTGACACGTATTGCCGCGACGTGGGCGCCGAATTCATGTATATATCCGACCCGGCGGCCAAGCGCTGGATCCAGGAGCGCCTCGAATCCACCGGCGGGGTGCCCGCCTACACGCCCCAGGAAAAGCGCCACATCCTGCAGCAGCTCACCGAGTCCGAAGGGCTCGAGCGCTTCCTGCATACCAAGTACGTGGGGCAGAAGCGCTTCTCCCTCGAAGGCGGCGAAAGCTTCATCGCCTCGATGGACGAAGTCGTCAACCATGCCGGCGAAAACGGCGTGCAGGAACTGGTGGTGGGCATGGCCCACCGCGGCCGGCTCAACATGCTGGTCAACATCATGGGCAAGATGCCCGGCGACCTGTTCGCCGAATTCGAAGGCAAGCATGCCCAGGGCCTGACCGACGGCGACGTCAAGTACCACAACGGCTTTTCCAGCGACCTGTCCACGCGCGGCGGCCCGGTGCATTTGTCGCTGGCCTTCAATCCCTCGCACCTGGAAATCGTCAACCCGGTGGTCGAAGGCAGCGTGCGCGCCCGCCAGGACCGCCGCGGCGACCACGAAGGCCGCGAAGTCCTGCCCGTGCTGGTGCACGGCGACGCAGCCTTCGCCGGCCAGGGCGTGATCATGGAAACCCTCAACCTGGCGCAGACTCGCGGCTACGGCACCGGCGGCACGCTGCACATCGTCATCAACAACCAGATCGGCTTCACCACTTCCGACCCGCGCGACACCCGCTCGACGCTGTATTGCACGGACGTGGTCAAGATGATCGAGGCGCCGGTGTTCCACGTCAACGGCGACGATCCCGAGGCCGTGGTGTATGTCACCCGCCTGGCGCTCGACTACCGGCTGCAGTTCCACCACGACGTCGTGGTCGACATCGTGTGCTATCGCAAGCTGGGCCACAACGAGCAGGACACTCCGTCCCTCACCCAGCCGCTCATGTACAAGAGCATCGGCAAGCATCCCGGCACCCGCAAGCTGTATGGCGACAAGCTGGTCGCGCAAGGCGTGCTGGCCGAGGGCGAACCCGACCAGATGGTCAAGGACTACCGCCAGCTCATGGAAGACGGCCAGCGCACCATCGAACCGGTGCTCACCGATTTCAAGAGCAAGTATTCCACCGACTGGGCGCCATTCCTGGGCGCCAAATGGACCGACAATGCCGATACCGGCGTGCCCGTGGCCGAACTCACCCGCATCGGCGAGCGCATCACCACCGTGCCCGACGACTTCACGGTGCATCCCCTGGTGCAGAAGCTCCTGAACGACCGCCGCAACATGGCGCGCGGCGAAATGAAGCTCGACTGGGGCATGGGCGAGCACCTGGCCTTCGCCACGCTGGTGGCTTCGGGGTATCCGATCCGCATCACCGGCCAGGACTCCGGGCGCGGCACTTTCTCGCATCGCCACGCCGTGCTGCACGACCAGAAGCGCGAGCGCTGGAACGACGGGGTGTATATCCCGCTGCAGAACGTGTCCGAAGGGCAGGCCCCCTTCACCGTCATCGATTCCGTGCTGTCCGAAGAGGCGGTGCTGGGCTTCGAATACGGCTATGCGTCGGCCGAGCCCAACACCCTGACCATCTGGGAAGCCCAGTTCGGCGACTTCGCCAACGGCGCCCAGGTCGTGATCGACCAGTTCATCGCCTCGGGCGAAGCCAAGTGGGGCCGCCAGTGCGGCCTGACCCTGATGCTGCCGCATGGCTACGAAGGGCAGGGCCCCGAGCACTCCTCGGCGCGCATCGAGCGTTTCCTGCAACTGTGCGCCGATAACAACATCCAGGCGGTGCAGCCCACCAACAGCGCGCAGATCTTCCATGTGCTGCGGCGCCAGATGATCCGCCAGTTCCGCAAGCCGCTGATCCTGTTCACGCCCAAGTCGCTGTTGCGCAACAAGGATGCCGCTTCCGACCTGGCCGACCTGGCCAACGGCCATTTCATGCCGGTGCTGGGCGAGCAGGATCCTTCCATCCAGCCTGGCGACGTCAAGCGCGTGCTGGCGTGCTCGGGCAAGGTCTACTACGACCTCGTGCATGCCCGCAAGGAAGCCGGCCGCGGCGACGTGGCCATCCTGCGCGTCGAGCAGCTCTATCCCTTCGCGCACAAGGCCTTCCAGGCCGAACTGCAAAAATATTCCAAGGCCAAGGAAGTCGTCTGGGTCCAGGACGAACCCCAGAACCAGGGGGCCTGGTTCTATGTCCAGCATCATTTGTACGAGAACATGGCTGAAGGGCAGCGCCTGGGCTATAGCGGCCGGCCGCCTTCGGCTTCGCCCGCGGTGGGCTACCTGGCCAAGCACCAGGAGCAGCAGAAGAGCCTGATCGAAGCGGCGCTGGCCGCCAAGTTCAAGGGCTTCATGCTTACGAAATAACCGAATACCTTCAAATAACGGATTGAAAATCATGGCTATTACTGACGTTCTCGTTCCTCAGCTTTCGGAGTCTGTATCCGAGGCGACGCTGCTCACCTGGAAGAAACAGCCCGGGCAGGCCGTGGAAGCCGACGAAATCCTGATCGAAGTCGAGACCGACAAGGTCGTGCTGGAAGTGCCCGCGCCGGCCTCCGGCGTGCTCAAGGAAATCGTCAAGGGCGACGGCAGCACCGTCACCGCCGGCGAAGTGCTGGCACGCATCGACACCGATGCCAAGGCCGCCGCAGCCCCGGCTGCAGCCGCTGCGCCCGCGCCGGCTGCGGCTCCGGCAGCCGCTCCCGCGGCCGCCGCTGCACCGGCCCCCGCCGCTTCGGCCATCGCTTCGCCCGCCGCCGGCAAGATCCTGGCCGACAAGGGCGTGGACCCTGCCTCGGTCGAAGGCAGCGGCAGGGGCGGGCGCATCACCAAGGGCGACGCCCTGGCTGCAGGCGCAGCCCCCGCGGCCAAGCCCGCCGCCGCGCCGGTCGCGCCTCCCACCCTGTCGCTCGACGGCCGTCCCGAACAGCGCGTGCCCATGAGCCGCCTGCGCGCCCGCGTGGCCGAGCGCCTGCTGCAATCGCAAGCTGAAAACGCCATCCTGACGACCTTCAACGAGGTCAATATGCAGGGCGTCATCGACCTGCGCAGCAAGTACAAGGAAAAATTCGAAAAAGAACACGGCGTCAAGCTCGGCTTCATGTCCTTCTTCGTCAAGGCCGTGGTCGCCGCGCTCAAGAAGTACCCGGTGGTCAACGCCTCGGTCGACGGCAAGGACATCATCTACCACGGCTACTTCGACATCGGCATCGCGGTGGGCAGCCCGCGCGGCCTGGTGGTGCCCATCCTGCGCAATGCCGACCAGATGTCGATCGCCGATGTCGAGAAGCAGATCGCCGACTTCGGCGCGCGCGCGCGCGACGGCAAGCTGGGGCTCGAAGAGCTCACCGGCGGGACCTTCTCGATTTCCAACGGCGGCGTGTTCGGCTCGATGCTGTCCACGCCCATCATCAACCCGCCGCAAGCGGCGATCCTGGGCATACACGCCACCAAGGACCGTGCCGTGGTGGAAAACGGCCAGATCGTGATTCGTCCCATGAACTACCTGGCCCTGTCCTACGACCACCGCCTCATCGACGGCCGCGAAGCAGTGCTGGCGCTGGTGGCCATCAAAGAGGCGCTCGAAGATCCCCAGCGCCTGCTGCTCGAGGTCTGAGCAAGCTGTTGCAAGGCGGCGCCGGCGAACCGCGCGACGGATCGCGGCGCCTGGCCGGCGCGGCCGCCATCGGCCGCCTGCGCCGGTGCGCGTGCGCACCGGCCCCCCGCGCATCGATCCCGCGCATCAACCCCTATAGCGAGTAAAGAACATGGCTAAACAATTCGACGTAGTCGTCATCGGCGCCGGGCCGGGCGGGTACATAGCCGCCATACGCGCCGCCCAACTGGGCATGAGCGTGGCCTGCATCGACGCCTGGAGCACCGGCGACGGCAAGCCCGCCCCTGGCGGCACCTGCACCAACGTGGGCTGCATTCCGTCCAAGGCCTTGCTGCAGTCTTCCGAACACTACGAGCAGGCCACGCATCATTTCGCCGAGCACGGCATCGAGATCAAGGGCGCCACGCTCAAGCTCGACACGCTGCTCGGCCGCAAGAACAATGTGGTCAAGCAGAACAACGACGGCATCTTGTACTTGTTCAAGAAGAACAAGGTGACGTTCTTCCACGGCATGGGTTCCTTCGCCGCGCAGGTCGACGGCGGTTGGTCGATCAAGGTGTCGGGCGCTTCCGAAGAAGACCTGGTTGCGCGCCATGTCATCGTCGCCACCGGCTCTTCGCCGCGTGCGCTGCCCGGCGCGCCCTTCGACGAGAAGCAGATCCTGTCCAACGACGGCGCGCTGTCCATACCCGAAGTGCCCAAGAAACTGGGCGTGATCGGGGCCGGCGTGATCGGCCTGGAGCTGGGCAGCGTGTGGCGCCGCCTGGGCGCCGAGGTCACGATCCTCGAGGCGCTGCCCGAATTCCTGTTGGTGGCCGACCAGCAGGTCGCCAAAGAGGCGCAGAAGGCCTTCGCCAAGCAGGGCCTGGCCATACACACCGGTGTCAAGATCAACGAAGTCAAGACGGCGGCGCGCAACGTCACCATCTCGTACAACGACGCCGCCGGCGCCGAACAGAAGCTCGTGGTCGACAAGCTCATCGTCTCCATCGGCCGGGTGCCTCGCACCGAAGGCCTGGGCGCCGAAGTGGTCGGCCTGAAGCTGGACGAGCGCGGCTTTGTCGCGGTCGACGAAGACTGCCGCAGCAACCTGCCCAATGTCTGGGCGGTGGGCGACGTGGTGCGCGGGCCGATGCTGGCCCACAAGGCCGAGGAAGAAGGCGTGGCCGTGGCCGAGCGTATCGCCGGCCAGCACGGGCATGTGAATTTCGGCACGATTCCTTCGGTCATCTACACCTCGCCGGAAATCGCCTGGGTCGGCAAGACCGAGCAGCAGCTCAAGACCGAGGGCCGCGAGTACAAGGCCGGCAGCTTCCCGTTCCTGGCCAACGGGCGCGCGCGGGCGCTGGGCGACACCACCGGTTTCGCCAAGATCCTGGCCGATGCCAAGACCGACGAAGTGCTGGGCGTGCACATCATCGGGCCCATGGCTTCCGAGCTGATCTCCGAAGCGGTCACCATCATGGAATTCCGCGGCGCGGCCGAAGACATCGCCCGCATCTGCCACGCGCACCCGACCCTGTCGGAAGCCGTGAAAGAAGCTGCCCTGGCGGTGGACAAGCGGGCGCTTAATTTCTAAACCGCGCCTTCATGCCGCCGCGGTGCGGATGCGAACAGGGCGGACACTGGTCCGCCCTGTTTACGTGTGCGCCGCGAGCATACCCCGGCGCCGTCCGCCCGGCCGTTGCGGCGGCCGCGCGGGCGAGATACTAAAATCCGCCTAGCCTCGATTCCCGATCCCGATTACCGAACCCCATGAACGTACGCGAGTATTACCAGCAGGCGCTGGCGCAACACGGCTACCGTCCCGATTCGGCGCAACTGGCCGCGGTCGAGCGGCTGCAGCGCTATTACGACGACTGGGTGGCGTACCGGCGGGCGCGTGCCACGCGGCTCAAGCGCATGTTCAATCACCCGGAGGTGCCGCGCGGCGTCTACCTGTGGGGCGACGTGGGGCGGGGCAAGAGCTTCCTGATGGATGCTTTCTACCTGACCGTGCCGGTCAAGCGCAAGACGCGCCTGCACTTCCATGAGTTCATGCAGGGCGTGCACCGCGAGCTCCAGGAGGTCAAGGGCAGGGAAAATCCCCTGGACGAAGTGGCCAGGCGGGTGGCGCGCCGCTACCGCCTGATATGCTTCGACGAGTTCCATGTGTCGGACATCGCCGATGCGATGATCCTGTACCGGCTGCTGCTGCGCCTGTTCGAGGCCGGCGTGTCGTTCGTGATGACCTCGAACTACGAGCCTTCGACCCTGTATCCCGATGGACTGCAGCGCGAGCGCCTGCTGCCGGCCATCGAGCTGATCCGCCAGCGCATGGACATCCTCAACGTGGACGGCGGCGTCGATTACCGCCGCATCACGCTGCAGCAACTGCGCATGTACCATACCCCCATCACGGCCCAGACCAATGCCGAGCTGCGCGAAGCCTTCGAGCGCCTGTCGGATACCGCGCCGCAGGATCCGATGCTGACCGTGGCCAATCGCCCGCTCAAGGCGATCGCGGTCAGCGGCAGCGTGGCATGGTTCGACTTCGCCACGCTGTGCGGCGGCCCGCGCTCGCAGATCGACTACCTGGAACTGGCCAGCCGCTTCCATACCGTGATTCTGTCGGACGTACCGTGCATGGGGCCGCGCCATGCTTCCGAGGCGCGGCGTTTTACCTGGCTCGTCGACGTGTTCTATGATCACAGGATCAAGCTGATCATTTCGGCCGAATGCGAGCCCGACCAGCTCTACACCCATGGGGCGCTGGCCCACGAATTCGTGCGCACCGTCTCCCGCATCATGGAGATGCAGTCGCCCGAATACCTGCAGGCCGAACGCCGGCAGGCCGCCACGCTCTGACCCGCCCCCGCGATTCAACCATTGCTCAAACATCCTCTCGCCATGAACACCCGCGTATTGACAGGCATCACCACCTCCGGAACTCCCCACCTGGGCAATTATGCGGGGGCCATACGCCCGTCCATCCGCGCCAGCACGCAGGCCGGCGTCGACGCCTTCTTCTTCCTGGCCGACTACCATGCCTTGATCAAGTGCGACGATCCGCAGCGCATCGCGCGCTCGCGCCTGGAAATCGCCGCCACCTGGATCGCGGCGGGGCTGGACGTGGAACGCGTCACCTTCTACCGCCAGTCCGACCTCCCCGAGATCCCGGAACTGTGCTGGATGCTGACCTGCGTCACCGCCAAGGGCCTGATGAATCGTGCGCATGCCTACAAGGCCTCGGTGGACCAGAACCTGCTCAAGCAGGTCGACCCCGACGACGGCGTCACCATGGGCCTGTTCTCGTATCCCATCCTGATGGCCGCCGACATCCTGATGTTCAATGCCAACAAGGTGCCGGTGGGCCGCGACCAGATCCAGCACCTGGAAATGACGCGCGATATCGCGCAGCGCTTCAACCATTTGTACGGCGGCGAATACTTCGTGCTGCCCGAAGTGCAGATCGAAGAGGACGTGGCGACCCTGCCGGGGCTGGACGGGCGCAAGATGTCCAAGAGCTACGACAACACCATCCCGCTGTTCGAGGGCGGCGCCCGCGCGCTGCGCGCCGCGGTGCTGCGCATCGTCACCGATTCGCGCGCGCCCGGCGAGCCCAAGGACGCGGAAGGCTCGCACCTGTACACCATCTACCGCGCTTTCGCCAGCACCGCGGAATCGGCGCAGTTCCGCGCCCAGCTAGAGCAGGGCCTGGGCTGGGGCGACGCCAAGCAGTTGTTGTGCGAGCGTATCGAACAAGAACTGGCGCCCATGCGCGAGCGCTACGCCGAGCTGATGGCCAAGCCCGAGCGCATCGAGGACATCCTGCAAGCCGGCGCGGCCAAGGCGCGCAAGCTGTCCGGGCCCTTCATGGCGCGGCTGCGCGAGGCCGTGGGGCTGCGTGCCCCTGCCAAGCCGGCTGCCCGGGGCGCAGCCAAGGACAAGGGGGCGGCGGGCGGCAAGGCGCGCTTCGTCAGCTTCCGCGACGAGCAGGGCCTGTTCCGCTTTCGCCTGTTGGGCACCGACGGCCAGGAGCTGCTGCTGTCCGAGACTTTCGACGATCCCAAGGCCGCGGGCCGTGTCATCCAGGCCTTGCGCGGCAGCGCGCTCGACGAACTGTTGAGCCTGGACGGGCAATCGGCGGCCCTCAGCGTCGAGGGCAGGGTGGTGGTGCGTCTGGCCGCCGAGCATCTGCCGCAAGTGCGCGAGGCATTGGCCGAACTGGCTGCGCAATAGCCATGGCGTAGCGCGGCAACGGCGGCGCGGCGCATTTGACGCAGTGTGTCCTCAATGAAATAATAAAAACAATAATCATTCTCAAACCCAAGAGTGCGAATTTCCATGAACATACTGTCCAGCAAATTCTGGGCGGCGGCTTCTTTTTCCGTCGCTGCCGTCTTCGGTGCGCAAGCGGGCGCGCAGACCCTGGTGATATACAACGGCCAGCACAAGGTCACCGCGCAGGGCGCGGCCAAGGCCTTCGAAAAGGCCACCGGCATCAAGGTGGAACTGCGCAACGGCTCCAGCTCGCAACTGGCCAATCTGCTGGTCGAGGAAGGCGCCAAGTCGCCGGCCGATCTGTTCTATTCCGAAGAAACCCCGCCGCTGGCCGCACTGGCCGAGAAAGGGCTGCTCGCGCCCATAGATCCCAAGACCCTGGCGCTGCTGCCGGGCGACTACCACGCCGCCAACGGCGACTGGATGGCCACCTCGGCGCGCACGCGCGTGGTGGCCTACGACAAGGCCAAGCTCAAGCCCAGCCAGCTCGAGCCTTCGGTGCTGGATTACGCCACCGCCAAGTGGGCCGGCAAAATCGGTTTCGTGCCCACCAGCGGGGCATTCCAGGAACAGGTCGTGGCTATCGCCAAGCTCAAGGGGCGCGATGCCGCGCTGGCCTGGCTCAAGGGCCTGAAGAAATACGGCAAGGCCTACAACAAGAACATGGCGGCGCTGCAAGGCGTGGAGCGCGGCGAGGTCGAAGTCGCGCTCATCAACAACTATTACTGGTATGCGCTGGCCAAGGAAAAGGGCGCCAAGAACATGCATTCGGCGCTGGACTACGTCGGGCACAAAGACCCCGGCGCGCTCATCACCTTCTCGGGCATAGGCGTGCTCAAGGCCAGCAAGCACCAGGAACTCGCGCAGAAGTTCGTGGCCTTCCTGGCCAGCCCGCAGGGGCAGCAGACCATCGTCGACGACGTGGCCGAATATCCCGTGAACCACAGCATCAAGTCGCCCTTCGACCTGAAGCCGTTCAGCGAGCTCGATCCTCCGGCCATATCGCCCGCCGACCTGGGCGACGCGCACGAGGCCACCGAGCTGATCCGCGAAGCCGGCCTGAGCTAGGGCCCCGCCCGGCCTCGGCAGCTTGATATTGAATTCAATGTGAACAGGCATCGATGGTAGCCCATGCGGTCGCGGCGGCATGGCGCCGTTGCGGTTATGCAAGGCGCTCGGGCCGCCTGCCTTCTTTCCTGCACAGCGTCGTCATTGCGCTGGTACTGGCGGCCGTCTGCCTGCCATTCCTGTATGTCATCTGGCGCGCCGGGCAGGTGGGGTTCACGCGCGGCTTCGATCTGCTCTGGCGCCCGCGTGTGGCGCAATTGCTGTTCAATACCGTTGCGCTGATGGTCTCGGTGACGGCCGCCACGGTGCTGCTGGGCGCCGGCGCGGCGTGGTGCGTGGAGCGCACCGATCTGCCCGGCCGCCAGGCCTGGGCGGTACTGCTCAGCATGCCGCTGACCATTCCGGCTTTTGTCGGCAGCTACACCTGGGTGTCCATCAGCCCGATATTCGAGGGCTACGGCGGCGCGGTGCTGATCCTGACCCTGGCCACTTATCCGCTGGTGTATCTGCCGGTGTCCGCCGCGCTGCGCGGACTGGACCCGGCGCTCGAAGAGGTAAGCCAGTCGCTCGGCCGCAACCGCTGGCAGACCTTCCTGCAGGTAGTGCTGCCGCAGCTCAAGCCGGCGCTGGGCGCCGGCGCCTTGCTGGTGGGCCTGCACATGCTGGCCGAATTCGGCGCTCTTGCCTTGTTGCGCTACCAGACCTTCACCACCGCCATCTTCGAAGAGTACGAACTGGAATTCAGCAATGCCTCGGCCGCCTTGCTGGCTTTCGTACTGCTGCTCTTGTGCGTGCCGCTGATCGTGTTCGAACTGCGGGTGCGCGGCGGCGCGCGCCTGGCCAAGGTGGGCAAGGGCGCGCGCCGGACAGTAACCCGCGTGCCGCTGGGCCGCTGGCGCTGGCCGGTGCTGGCGGCTTTTGCTGCATTGATGGTGCTGGCCCTGCTGGTGCCGCTGGGCACCTTGGCGTACTGGCTGACGCATGGCACCTCGGCCGGGGTGGACTGGGGCGCCCTGGCGGCGTCCACCGGCGATTCGCTCTCGCTGTCGCTGGCTGGCGCGCTGTGCACGGTGCTGTGCACCGTGCCCCTGGTCTTGGCCGCCATGCGCTACAAAGCCCTGTTCGGGGACTGGCTCGATCGCATCCCCTATGTCGTGCACGCATTGCCGGGGCTGGTGATCGCCTTGTCGCTGGCCTTCTTCTCGATCACTTATGTGTCATGGGCCTACCAGAGCTGGCTCCTGATCCTGGTCGCTTATGTGGTGCTTTATCTGCCGCTGGCGCAGGCCTCGGTGCGCGCGTCGCTCGAGCAACTGCCCACGGGCCTGGAGGACGTGGGGCGGGCCCTGGGCCACAGCCCATGGTCGGTTTTCTGTAAAATCACGCTGCCCTGTATCGCGCCGGGCGTGGCGGCCGGCGGCGCCCTGGTGTTCCTGCAGCTCATGAAAGAGCTGACCGCCACGCTGATCCTCGCGCCCATAGGCGTGGACACCTTGTCGATGCAGGTCTGGTCGGCGACCAATAACTCCGCCTTCGCGGCGGCCGCTCCGTACGCCGCCGTACTCATACTCATTTCCGGCATACCCGTGCATATCCTGCGCAAGGCCGTCTATTTCGATGCGCACTGAATCCCAGCCCGCCACCCTGCAAGTACAGCAGGTGCAGAAATCCTTTGGCGCCCGCAAGGTGCTGCAGGACGTGGACTGCGTCGTCGAGCCGGGCCAGGTGGTGTCGCTGCTGGGCCCTTCGGGCTGCGGCAAGACCACGCTGCTGCGCCTGATTGCGGGCTTCGAACGCCCGGACGCAGGGCGCATCAGCGTGTCGGGCCAGTTGATGGCCGATGGCCGGGTATTCGTCGCCGCCGAGAAGCGCCACATCGGCTACGTGCCGCAGGAAGGCGCGCTGTTTCCGCATTTGAGCGTCTACGACAATATCGGCTTCGGCCTGCCCAAGGGGCCGGAGCGCAAGCGTGCCGTGGAGCACATGCTGGAACTGACCGGCATCGCCGAACTGCGCGCCCTGATGCCGCAGCAGCTTTCGGGCGGCCAGCAGCAGCGCGTGGCGCTGGCCCGCGCGCTGGCGCCGGGGCCGCGCATGCTGCTGCTGGACGAGCCTTTCAATGCCCTGGATGCGGCGCTGCGCGCCACCATCTGCCAGGACGTCATGGCGCTGTTGCGCCGCCTGGGCGCCACCGTGCTGCTGGTGACCCACGATCAGAACGAGGCCTTTGTCTCATCGGACCGCGTGGCCGTGATGCGCGACGGGCGCATCGTGCAGTTCGACGAGCCGGTGCGCGTCTATCGCCGGCCGGTGGACGTGCAGACCGCGCAACTGGTAGGCAGCGCGGTGTTTCTCGACGGCGTGCTGCGCGACGGCATGGCGCAGACGGCGCTGGGCCCGATAGCCGTCGCCAACCATTGCGACGGCGAAACCGCGGTGCGCGTGATGCTGCGCCACGAACAACTGCGGCTGGCCGGGCCCGAGCAGGGCAAGGCGGCCAGGATCACCGACATCGCCTTCCACGGCCAGTATTCGAGCCTGACCGTGGTCCTGGAGCCCGCGCCGCAGGCGGCGGGCGAGGCCGGTGCGCAGGACGGCGAGCCGCCGCTCATCGAGTTCCTGGTCCGGGCCCATTACCCGTTCGAATACCGCATCGGCGACCGCGTCGGCGTGCGCGTGCTCGGGCCCGCGATGATCTACGGCCCGCGGGACTGACGCGCCGGCGCGAGGCGTCATTGCAAGCCAAGCCGCCTTGCGGCGCGCATGCCGCGCGAAAGGCGGCCCTTGCATCGATCAGGATTCAGGCGCCGGCCTGCTGCCTTGCCTGCACCCAGGCCTTGCATTCGCGCGCCAGGAGTTCTCCCATTTGCTTGCGTCTCGCGGCATCGAGCCGCGGATTGATCGCGCCGAAGCTGATCGCCACCCGCGTGATTTGCGACAGGGAAAAGGCGTAGCCCACGCCCGATACCCCCTGTGTGATGCCGTCGACGATTTCCGAATAGCCGTTGCGGCGCGTTTGCCGCGCCTTGAGCATCAATGTGCGCAGCGGCAGCCCTGCCTGCTCGTATTCTTCCGT
This sequence comes from Candidimonas humi, assembly GCF_019166065.1. Classification (GTDB taxonomy): domain Bacteria; phylum Pseudomonadota; class Gammaproteobacteria; order Burkholderiales; family Burkholderiaceae_B; genus Candidimonas; species Candidimonas humi. Next base: position 22,887 of record NZ_JAHTBN010000008.1, on the reverse strand, counting down.
GTGGCGCGCGTGGATATGGGCAATTTCTTCGTCGGAATAGCCGGCTATCAGCGCCAGGCCGCCCGCGCCTATGCCCATGAGCCGTTTTTCGCCGGCGTCTATCGTGAAGATGCGCACGGGAAAATCGCCGTGTTCGCGCGCCAGGCACAGGGCGTGGTCGCCTTGCTGCGCCACCAGGAAGACCGTATCGTCGGACAGCCGGCACAGCCGCTTGGCCAGGGGGCGCAGCTCGTCTGCGATGGGGATGCGGTGCATGGCCGAAAAGCCTATCTGCATGGCGTCTATGCCCAACTCGTAGCGCTTGCTGGCGGCATCTTTGCGCACGAAGTTTTCGTCCATCAGGCAAGCAACGACGCGGTGGGCGGTCGAGCGTTCCAGGCCGCTGAGCTGCGTCAGTTCTTGCAGCGACAGCCCCGAGTCTTCGTTCTGGGCGATCAGGCGCAGCAGATGCAGGGCCCTGCGTATGCTTTGCGTACCGCCTTTCGATTTAATGTCCATATTGTGGGAAAAATAGAAAATTTATTTTGTATTGTAGGAACCACTGGAGCCTAATTCAAGCCACGCGAATTCTATGGACATTGCAGGAGGAGGGGCTCACGTGGATTACCAGACGATAGTCATCGAGCAGCGCGACGCGGTCAGGCGCATCGCTTTGGCGCGGGTGGCGGCGCGCAACGCGCAAAGCCGCCAGTTGCTGGACGAACTCGATCACGCAATGGACGAGGCCGCGCGCGACGAGCAGGTGCGGGTAGTGATCATCGCCGCCGAAGGGGAGCATTTCTCGGCCGGCCACGATCTCAAGGAAGCCCAGGCCAGCCGCGCCGGGTTCTCCGTCGAGCAGCGCTGGGAATACGAGTCGCTGCGCTATTACGGCTATTGCCTGCGCATCTGGGATTTTCCCAGGCCCACGATATGCGCCGTGCAGGGCGCCTGCGTGGCCGGCGGCTTCATGATCGCCAATATGTGCGACCTGTTGATATGCGCGGAGAACGCGTATTTTTCCGATCCGGTCTGCCATACGCTGGCCGCGGCCGCCACCGAGGTGCTGATCCATCCCTGGGTCATGGGCCTGCGCAAGGCCAAGGAAATGCTCTACACCGGCGAAAAGCTCGGCGCGCTCGAGGCGCAGGAGATCGGCATGGTCAACCGCGTGGTGCCGGCCGCCGACTTGCAGGCCAGCGCCTGGGAACTGGCGCAGCGCGTGGCGCAGGCGCCGCCTTTCGGCTTGCGCCTGGTGAAGCGCTCCTTGAACCGCACGCTCGATATCCAGGGCCTGCGTTCGGCCCTGGAGGCGCACTTCGACACGCACCAGCTTTCGCACATGAGCGAGGAATTCCGCGCGGTGCGCGACCGCGGCCTGGCCGCGGCGATACAGCGCAACAAGACGGGAGCCAGCGCATGACGCACAGGCTCGAACCCTTGCTCAATCCGTCCTCCATCGCCATCATCGGCGCCAGCACCGATCCGGGGCGGATCGGCGGCATGCCGATCGAACTGCTGACGCGCTACGGCTACGCGGGAAAAATCTACCCCGTCAATCCCAAGTATTCCAGCGCCTTCGGGCTGGAATGCTGGCCCGATATCGAATCGGTCCCGCAGCCCGTGGATCTGGCCGTGCTGGCCATCGGCGCGCAGGACGTGCTGCCCATGCTGCGGCGCTGCCGCAGCCGCGGCGCCAAGTCGGCCATCGTCTACGCAGCCGGCTTTGCCGAGCAGAACGAGGCGGGAATGGCGCTGCAGCGCGAGATCGAGGAATTCGCCGCGCTTTCCGGCATGGTGGTGGCAGGGCCCAATTGCATGGGGCTGGCCAATCTCAATACCCAGGCCCACACCGCCTTCGCTTCGGTTTTCAAGACATCGCCCATGCAGCAGGAGCCGGGCCGGGTCAGCCTGCTGACGCAAAGCGGCAACGTCTGCTCGGCGCTGTACGGCCTGCTCAGGAAGCTGGACCTGCCGGTGTCGCAGTTCATCAACACAGGCAACGAGGCCTGCGTGGATTTTGCCGAATACTTGCAGTACCTGGCCGAGGATCCGCATACGGAAATCGTGCTGGGCTATATGGAGCAATTGCGCGACGGCCCGGGCTTCATGCGCGCGTGCCGCAGCTTGCAGCAGCAGGACAAGGTGCTGGTAGCCTTGAAGGCGGGCGCCACCGACAAGGGGGCGCAGGCGGTACGCTCGCATACCTCGGCCTTGGCCGGCGATCGTCGCGTCTATCGGGCGGCCTTCGAACAACTGAATGTGATCGAGGCGCGCGACTTCGCCCAGATGGCATGGCTGGCCCGGCTGGCGCAGCTCAGGCATCGCGGCGGCGGCCGGCGCGTGGCAGTCATCACGATGTCCGGCGCCCTGGGCGCCATACTGGCCGATCGCTTCATCGAAGCCGGGCTCGAACTGCCCGACCTGCCCGAAGCCGTGCAGGCCGTGTTGCGCGCGGGCATACCGGACTACGGCATGGTGGGCAATCCCGTGGATGTCACGGGCAACGTGGTCAACGACCCGGGGTTTGTGCGCACGGTGCTGGAATCCTTGGCCAGCACCCCGGCGGTCGACGCGGTGGTGATCTACGCGCCGGGCTACATGCTCGACCGCATGGCCGATGCCATCGCGGAAGTCGCGCAGCGCCACCCGCGCCTGATCGCGGCCATAGACACCGGGCAGGCGAAATGCCGCGATGCATTGCGCGCCGCCGAGGTGGCGGTGTTCGAAGACCTGGGCGTCGCAGTGTCGGCGCTGGGGCCGTACCTGACCTGGTGCGAACGCAGGAAGCAGGTTCGGGCATGGGCCGTACGCGTGCCGCCGGCGGGCGCCGCGGCTTTGCCGCCGCTGCCCGCGCACGAACTCGATGCGCGCCGCTACCTGGCCGGCTTCGGCCTGCAATGCCCGCAGGAAGCCGGCGCAGCGGATGTCGACGAGGCTTGCGCGATCGCCGGCCGATTGGGCTATCCGGTGGTGCTGAAGCTGCTCAGCGCGCATGTCGCGCACAAGACCGAACTGGGCGCCGTGGCGCTGAACCTGGCCGACGAGGCCGCGTTGCGCGCGGCCGCGCAACGCATGCTGCAGTCCGTGCGCGCTGCCCGGCCGGACATCGCCGTGGCGGGCCTGCTGGTGCAGAAGATGGAGCGGCGGGGCATGGAATTGATCGTAGGCGCGCGCCGCGATCCTGTATTCGGGCCCATGCTGACCGTCGGCATGGGCGGGGTGCTGACCGAGATCTACCAGGACACGAGCCACGGCCTGCTGCCGCTGGATCGCGCCGCCGCCGCGCGCATGCTGCGCGGGCTGAGGATCTTCCCCTTGCTCGAAGGCTTTCGCGGCATGCCGGCCTATGACGTCGATGCGGCCTGCGAAGCGATGGTCGCCATCGGCGACGCGCTCGTGGCCGCGCCGGCACAGGTCGCGGAAATAGAAGTCAATCCCTTGTGGGTGCGGCCACAAGGACAGGGCGCGGTAGCCCTGGATGCGCTGCTGCTCGCGGCCGATGCCTGCCCGGAATCCGGCCAGGCATCGCACCGCGCAGCCATGGCGTAGCCGGCGGCCATCCGCGCGCCGGCACATTCGCACACAAGCAACACGCAAACAATCGAACATGCACGCAACGACTACACAGGAGACTCGAATGACACCTAAATATTTTGTCCGGAAACTGCTTGCCGCCGCGGGCCTCGGCCTGGCCGCGGCGACCGCCCACGCCGCCGCGGACGCCTATCCGCAACGGCCCATCACCATTGTGGTGCCGTTTTCGCCGGGCGGGGCCACCGACATCCTGGGGCGGCTGCTGGCCGAGCGCCTGTCGACCCGTTTGCATCAGTCCGTGATAGTGGAAAACAAGCCGGGCGCGGGCACCATCATCGCATCCAATTATGTGGCGCGCGCCAAGCCCGACGGCTACACCTTCCTGCTGGCGGCCTCGTCGCTGGGCATCGCGCCCAGCGTCTATCGCAAGGTCGACTACGATCCGGTCAAGGACTTCACGCCCGTCACCCAGGTGGCTTCCGTGGTGCACGTGCTCGAGGTCAATCCCGCGCTGCCCGTCAAGACCGTGGGCGAGCTGATCGCCTATCTCAAGGCCCATCCAGGAAAAGTCAGCTACGCTTCCGTGGGCGTGGGCACTTCCACGCAGCTCGAGGCCGAGCTCTTCAAGAGCACTTCGGGCGTGAAGATGGAGCAGGTTCCCTACAAAGGCAGCTCCCAGGCGCTGACCGACCTGGTGGCGGGCCGCGTGGAGGTCATGTTCGATGCCTGGGCGTCTTCGGGCCCCTTCGTGCGCAGCGGCAAAGTGCGCGCGCTGGCGGTGACTACCGAGCAGCCTTCGCCTTCGGTGCCCGGCCTGCCGCCCATCGCCACCGCGGTTCCCGGCTTCGCCGCCATGCCCTGGCTGGGCCTGGTCGCGCCGGCCGGCACGCCCGCTCCCATCGTCGACACGATCTACAAGAACGTAGCCCAGATCCTGCAGGAGCCGCAGGTCAAGGCCAAGTTCGTCACCCTGGGCCTGGATGCCATAGGCAGCGATCCCCAGGCGTTCGGGCGCTTCATCGCCAAGGACATCAAGACCTGGAACAAGGTCGCCCGTGAAGGAAACATCCGTGTCGATTGAGACGCAGCATGGTCCGGCACGCATGGCGGCGCCGGACTTTCCTGAGGATCCGGCGCAGTTTCGCGCATGCGTGCGCGAGCAGCTAAGGCGCGAGTATGCGGAATTCGTCGCCGGCCGGCCCGCCGCCGAGGATCCCCACGGCCTGGCGCTGCGCCGCGCCTGGGAAGACCGCTTGTGCGCCGCCGGCCTGGCCGGCCTGGGCTGGCCCCGCCGCTACGGCGGCCACGAGCTGGATCTCGCCCGGCAGGCCATTTTCCATGAGGAGCATGCCGAATGCGGGGCGCCGCTGGGCGTCAATCTCATAGGCCACGGCATTCTGGCGCCGACCCTGATCCATTACGGGACCGAGGCCCAGAAACAGAGGTTCCTGCCCGGAATATTGAGCAATCGCGAAATCTGGTGCCAGGGCTATTCCGAGCCCCAGGCCGGCTCGGACCTTGCTGCAGTGCGCACCCGCGCGCGGCGCGACGGCCAGGGCTATGTGCTCAACGGCCACAAGATCTGGACGTCCTTCGCCGACCAGGCCGACTGGTGCTTCGTCCTGGCGCGCACCGATCCCGCCCAGCAGCGGCATCGGGGGCTGAGCTTCCTGCTCGTCAACATGCGCCAGCCGGGCGTACGCGTGCAGCCCATACGGCAGATCACCGGCGACGCGGAATTCTGCGAGGTTTTTTTCGAGGACGCGCGGGTCGAGGCCGAAGCGTTGGTGGGCGAAGAAAACCAGGGCTGGAAGATCGCCATGAGCGCGGCCAGCTTCGAGCGCGGGACGTATTTCATTCCGCGCCTGGTGAAGTTCCGCCGCGAATTGATGTGGGTGCGCGAACTGCTGCGCGAACGCGCCGGCGGCCTGGCCGCGGCGGACGGCGCCGAGCTCGAGCGGCGCTGGGCGCGGCTGGCAGTGGACAGCCACGTGCTGGACCTGAAATCGCGGCGCGCGCTGGCGGCGGCCGCCACGGGCGAGCCGCCCGGGCCGCAAGCCTCTTCGACCAAGATACATTGGAGCGAGGCGCATCAATCGCTGCTGGACTTTGCCGTGGAACTGCTGGGCGACCGCGTGTGCACCGGCGATGCGCAGCGCGACCCGCAGGCCGCCGAGCTGGTGCGCGCCTATCTGTCGTCGCGCGCCGAGACCATATTGGCCGGCACCTCGGAAATCCAGCGCAACATCATCGCCGAAAGAGTATTGGGCCTGCCCAAGGGAGTGCAGCCATGAACAGCTTGAACGCCGCAGAGCGCCTGGCGCTGGCCGAGTCGGTCTCGCGCCTGCTGGACGATTTGCATGGCGCCGGACAGCCCAGGCGGCCCGTGGGCGAGATCTGGCGCCTGTGCGCCGACATGGGATGGCCGCTGGCCCTGGCCCCCGAGTCCCGGGGCGGAATGGAACTGGGCATGGGCGAGGCCTTGGCGATGGCCGAACGCTACGGCCGCGGGCTGCTCGAGGCGCCCTTGTCGGACGCGATGGTCCTGGCCGCGACGATAGGCGTGGACGAGGCCGGCTCCGATGCGGCGGGCGCCGTGGCCGGGCACTTGCGGCGATGGTTTGCGGGCGATGTCTGTTGCGCGCCCATAGCTGCCGATTCGCGCGGCGAGCCGCTGGCGTGCTATGCGCTGCCGGGTTCGCTCGGACTGGCGCTGCGCCACGCCGACGGCGGCCTTTACGGCGAGCTGTACGCCCTGCGGGCGCCGCGGCATGGCATCGACCCTCTGATCATGACGGCGCGCCCCGAGGCCGCGCCGGTGCAATCGCAGCGCCTGGCGGACTGCAGCGAGGACGCGTGGCGCATGCTGTGCCTGCGCCGGCGCGCGATGAGCATCGCGGAAATCCTGGGTGCGGGGCGCGCGGCGCTGGACCTGGCCGTGGGGCATGCCCGCGAGCGCGTGCAGTTCGGCCAGCCCATAGGCGTGAACCAGGCCGTCAAGCACACGCTGGCCGGCGACTGGATGGCCCTGGACGATGCCGGCCTGGCTTTGCAGGCGCTGGGCGACGCGCTGGACCGGCCCGGCGCCGATGTCGCGCTGGCGCTGGCCGTGGCGCAGTTGCTGGCGGTGGAGGGGGCCGGCCGGGCGGCCGCCCACGCCCTGCAGGCGCATGGCGCCATGGGCATGACCTGGGAGTGCCCGGTGCATTTCTATCTGAAGCGGGTGCGGCACCTGTCGGCCTTGCTGGGCCGCAGCGGCGGCACGGCCCGCTTGCTGGACGAAATCTGGCGGGCCGCGGCCTGACGCAGGGCGGGCGGCCCGCCCCGTGGCCGGCTACTTGCGCAGCTTGGCGAATGCCGCGGCCATGGCGCCCATGCCCGCCGGCTCGGCGGGCCGGTCGGTGCGGCGGCGCGCCCCGGAAGCATTGCCCGCGCCGCGCTCGCCGGGCGCGCGGCGCGCCGTCGCCGGGTCGTCCTTGAGCCGCATGGTGAGCGCGATGCGCTTGCGCGCGGCGTCGACTTCCAGCACCTTCACCGTCACGGTCTGGCCGACCCGCACCACGTCGCGCGGATCCTTGACGAACTTCTCGGCCAGCGCCGATATATGCACCAGGCCGTCCTGGTGCACGCCGATGTCGACGAAGGCGCCGAAGTTGGCGACGTTGGTCACCACGCCTTCCAGCGTCATGCCCGGCAGCAGGTCGGCAAGCGTGTGCACGTCTTCCTTGAAGCGCGCCGTCTTGAATTCCGGGCGCGGGTCGCGGCCCGGTTTTTCGAGTTCGCTGAAGATGTCCTTGACGGTCGGCAGGCCGAAGCGCTCGTCGGTGAAATCAGAAGGCGACACGCCCTTGAGCGCGCCCTGGCGGCCCATGATCTGGCGCGCATCGGCCTGCAGCTTTTCGAGTATGCGCTGCACCACCGGGTAGGCCTCCGGGTGCACTGCCGAGGCATCCAGCGGATTGTCGCCGTTCGGTATGCGCAGGAAGCCCGCGGCCTGCTCGAAGGATTTGTCGCCGAAGCGCGGCACCGCCAGCAAGGCGCGCCGGTCGGCGAATGCGCCGTTGGCATCGCGCCAGGCAACGATATTCTTGGCCAGCGAGGTGTTCAGGCCCGAGACGCGCGCCAGCAGCGGGGCCGAGGCGGTGTTCACGTCCACGCCCACGGCATTGACGCAATCCTCGATGACCGCGTCCAGCGAGCGCGCCAGTTCGCGCTGGTTGACGTCATGCTGGTACTGGCCCACGCCTATGGCCTTGGGTTCGATCTTTACCAGTTCGGCCAGCGGGTCCTGCAGGCGGCGCGCGATCGAGACGGCGCCGCGCAGGCTCACGTCGAGCTCGGGGAATTCCAGGGCGGCCAGTTCCGAGGCGGAATACACCGAGGCGCCTGCCTCGGACACCACCACCCGGGTCAGCGTCAGGTCGGGGAATTTTTCGAGCATGTCGGCCACCAGCTTCTCGGTCTCGCGCGAGGCGGTGCCGTTGCCTATGGCCACCAGTTCGACCTTGTGCCGCAGCGCCAGCGCCGCCAGCGTATTGATGGCGCCCTCGCGGTCGCGGCGCGGCTCGAAGGGGTAGACCGTGGATGTGTCCAGCAGCTTGCCGGTGGCATCGATGAGCGCCACCTTGACGCCCGTGCGTATGCCGGGGTCCAGCCCCATCACGGCCTTGTGGCCGGCCGGCGCGGCCAGCAGCAAGTCCTTCAGGTTGGCGGCGAATACGCGGATGGCTTCTTCTTCGCCGCTGTCGCGCAGGCGCCCGAGCAATTCGGATTCGAAGGCGGTCAGCAGCTTGACGCGCCAGGTCCAGCGGCACACTTCGCCGAGCCAGCGGGCGCGCGGCGCGGCATCGGCGCCGAAGCCGGCCGACGGGCACAGGCGCTGGGCGATGCGTTCGACGCAGGGATGCGGCAGGCGGCCTTCCAGCGCTTCTTCCAGGCCCAGGCGCAGGTCGAGCACGCCTTGCTGGCGGCCGCGCAGCAGGGCCAGGATGCGGTGCGAGGGCAGGGTGCGCAGCGGCTCGTTGAAGTCGAACCAGTCGCGAAAGTTCGCGCCTTCGGCTTCCTTGCCTTGCACCGCCTTGGAATACAGCCGGCCGCTGTTCCAAAGATATTCGCGCAGTTCGGCCAGCAAGTCCGCGTCTTCGGCGTATTGCTCGGCCAGGATGTCGCGCGCGCCGTCCAGCGCGGCCTTGGCGTCGTTGACGCCGGCCTCGGGGTTCAGGTAGCCGGCGGCCAGCGCCTGCGGATCGCAGGCCAGGTCGGCCAGTATGGCCTCGGCCAGCGGCCCCAGCCCCGCTTCGCGCGCGATCTGGGCGCGTGTGCGGCGCTTGGGCTTGTAGGGGGCGTACAGGTCTTCCAGGCGTTGCTTGGTGTCGGCAGCGGTAATTTCCTGGCGCAGTTCGGGGCTGAGCTTGCCTTGCTGTTCGATGGATTCGAGTATCGCTGCGCGCCGGCCTTCCAGCTCGCGCAGATAGAGCAGGCGAACTTCCAGGTTGCGCAACACGGTGTCGTCCAGGCCGCCGGTGGCTTCCTTGCGGTAGCGGGCGATGAAGGGCACGGTCGCGCCGCCGTCCAGCAGTTCCACCGCCGCGGCGAGCTGGCTGGCGCGCGCGCCCAGTTCGCGGGCGAGCTGAGCGATGATGCGTCCGGTTTCATCGGCGGGATCGCGGGTCGAGGGGGCTGCGGCGAGAGATGTTTCTGTCATGGGGGAAAGCGGAAGTAGCGTGATTCAAGCGGGGCATTTTGCCACAAGCCGCCGCCCGGCCGGGATCGGGCCGGGTATCATGGGGTGTGCGGCCGTGAGGGATTGTAAGCGGCCCGGACCCAGGGCCGGCGCTACACTACGGCCTCGACGACCCATAGGCTGCCATGCTGCTGCAGGAACTCTCCGACATCTTCTCCGCGGACGGCCCGCTGGCGGCGGCCGTGCCCGATTATCGCCCGCGCCAATCGCAGATCGAGATGGCGCAGGCCATAGAGGCCGCATTGCAAAACCGCGGCACGCTGGTGGCCGAGGCCGGCACCGGCACGGGCAAGACCTGGGCCTACCTGGTGCCGGCCTTCATGGGCGGCGGCAAGGTGCTGGTGTCCACCGGCACCCGCACCCTGCAGGACCAACTGTTCCGGCGCGACGTGCCGCGGCTGCGCGCCGCGCTGGCGCTGCCCATCACGGTGGCCTTGCTCAAGGGGCGTGGCAATTATGTCTGCCACTACCATCTGGAACGCCTGCAGGGCGACGAGCGCGCCCTCAAGTCGCGCGCCGAAATGGCGCAACTGCGCCATATCCAGGTGTTCGCGCAGCATTCCAAGACCGGCGATCGGGCCGACCTGGCCCAGGTGCCCGAAGAAGCGGATATCTGGAACCGGGTCACTTCCACGCGCGAGAATTGCCTGGGGCAGGAATGTCCGCGCGTGCGCGATTGTTTCCTGATGAAGGCGCGCCGCCAGGCCCAGGACGCCGACCTCGTCGTGGTCAACCACGCCTTGTTCATGGCCGACCTGGCGCTGCGCGAAGAAGGCATCACCGACCTGCTGCCGGCCGTGGATGCTGTCATCTTCGACGAGGCGCATCAGTTGCCCGACATCGCCACGCGCTTCCTGGGCAGCAGCGTGTCGTCCAGCCAGTTGCTGGAATTGGCGCGCAATATGGAGGCGGCGGGCCTGGCCCAGGCCCGCGAGGCCACCAACTGGAGCGAGGCCGGCAAGCGCCTGGAACAGGCGGCGCGCGAATTGCGCCTGGCCGCCGCGCCCATAGACAAGCTGCCGGGGCGCAAGGCCACGTTCGAGGCGATTCCCGAGCCCGAAGCCTTCGACAAGGCGCTGGCCGAGCTGCTGGCCGAACTCGACAAGTGCGCCGCGCTGCTGGGCGCCGTGGCGGAAAAGCATCCCGACCTGGCCGCGGCGGCCAAGACCTGCGTAGACCTGCGCGCGCGCCTGTTTCTCTGGAGCCAGCCCGACCGCCAGGGCCGCAACGCCCTGGCCCCCGAGCAGTCCGAGTCCCGCGCAGCCGATGCAAGCTCCGGCGCGGTGCGCTGGGTCGAACATGGCATGCATCACGTGCGCCTGCACAGCGCGCCGCTGTCGGTGGCGCGCATATTCTCGCGTTGCCGGAATCCGGACCAGGCCTGGGTGCTGACCTCCGCGACTCTGTCGGTGCACGGCGATTTCGGCCATTTCCAGCGCCAGCTCGGGCTGAGCGACGCGGCCACGCAGCGCTGGGAGTCTCCGTTCGACTACCCGAGCCAGGGCCTGCTGTTCGTGCCCCGCGGCTTGCCGCTGCCCAGCGACCGCCAGTTCAACGAATATTTCGTCGATGCCTTGCTGCCTTTGCTGCAGGCGGGCAGCGGCGGCGCGCTGGTCTTGTGCACCACCCTGCGTTCGGTCGACCGCATCGCCGAGCTATTGCAGGAACGCGGCTTGCAGCGGCCGATCCTGCGCCAGGGCGATTACTCGCGGCGCATCCTGCTGGAACGCTTCCGCGCCGAGAAGGGCGCGGTGCTGGTGGGCAGCGCCAGTTTCTGGGAGGGCATAGATGTGCCCGGCGATGCCTTGACCCTGGTGGCGATCGACAAGCTGCCGTTCGCCCCTCCGGACGATCCGGTGCTCGAGGCGCGCCTGAAGCGCTGCCGCGAACAGGGCGGCAATCCGTTCATGGAATATCAGCTTCCCGAGGCCGCCATTGCGCTCAAGCAGGGGGCGGGGCGGTTGATACGATCCGAGACCGATTGGGGCGTGCTGATGGTGGGCGACGTACGCATGGTCGACAAGCCCTACGGCAAGCTGCTGTGGCGCGGCCTGCCGGCCTTTGCCCGCACGCGAGAGCCGGCCGAGGCCTTGGCGTTCCTGGCTGCCCGGCAGGGAGGCAGCGGCTCGTAATCGAGACAGCAGCGGGTTTGGCTTTCTTTAGCCGCCGGGGCTGCCCTGCGGAGTTCCGATGCTCGGCAGACTCGCCTGCGCTTCGGACTCCTACGGGGTCCCCGGCTCACGGCAAGATATCCTGAACGGTCAAAGCCGCGTCAGAACCAGTTTACCGGGTTCCAGTAATTGACCGGATCGTTCAGGCCCTGCTTGTAGTACTTGCTGTTGGGGAAGTTCTTGTCGAGCACGCGCTTGGCGTCGTCGCGCAGGTGCGTCAGGCCCAGCTTGCCATAGCTGAGATACATGATGTAGAGCGCCTTCTCGGCGATGGGCACGCCCTGGAAGTCGGTAATGACCTTCTGCGCGCGATTGGCCGCTGCGACGTAGGCGCCGCGCTCGTAATAGTATTGCGCCACATGCACTTCGTTGCGGGCGATGGCGTCGACCAGCCAGGCCACGCGCAGCTTGGCATCGGGCGTATAGATGCTGTCGGGATAGCGCTTGATGAGCTGGTTGAAGGATTCGTACGATTCGCGCAGGCCCTTGGGGTCGCGTTCGCTCGGATCCTGGCGCGTGATGTTGCTGAACGCGGCGCTGGGCGGCGTGAACGTGACCAGCCCCTTCAGGTACAGCATGTAGTCGCTGCCCGGATGGTTCGGATATTGCTGCTGGAAGCGGGCGATGGCCGCCAGCGCCTGGTCGCTTTCTTCGTCCTTCCAGTCGACATAGGCCAGGTCGATCAGGGCCTGCTGGGCATAGACGCCGAAGGGGTAGCGCGCCTCTATCGATTCGAGGCGGGCGCGGGCGTCTTTCCAGTTGCTGTTGTCGATGTCGTCGCGGGCGTCCTGGTACAGGCGCTGCGCGCTCCAGCCGGCGGTCTTGTCGATTTCCCCGCCCTTGAGCGAGCTGCAGGCCGACAGCAGCATGGCCGCGGCGAGCGCGACGGCGCCGAATGCTGCGCGCCTGAACAGGGGGCGGAAGGTCGAATCGTGGTCTGGACGAGTCACAAAAAAATCCTTGGTGGTAGCATTGCAGGCTGATTATATGATTAGTGGCCATGCCTGACACAGCAGTTCCCGCGGAAATTCCTGCGGCCGGGGATCCGGTCGAATTCGAGCTGCCGCTCAAGGCGCTGCCCGACCGCCTCGACAAGGTGCTCGCGGGGCTGATGCCGGAGCACTCCCGCAGCCGCTTGCAGGGCTGGATCGAGTCCGGGCATGTGCTCGTAAACGGCCAGGCGGCGCGGGTGCGCCAGCCGGTAGGGGCGGGCGATCGCATCAGCGTATGGTCGCAGCCCTCGCCGGAATCGCTGGCCTTCAGCGCCGAGCCCGTGGATTTCCGCGTGGTGGCCGAAAGCCCCGACTGGATCGTGGTGGACAAGCCGGCCGGGCTGGTCACCCACCCCGGCGCCGGCAATTGGCACGGCACGCTGCTCAACGGCCTGTTGCACCGCTATCCCGAGCTGCGGCAGGTGGCGCGCGCCGGTATCGTGCATCGCCTGGACAAGGACACTTCGGGCTTGCTGGTGGTGGCGCGCCACGAGCGGGCCCAGACCGACCTGGTGCGGCAGTTGCAGGCACGCTCGGTCAAGCGCGAGTACCTGGCGCTGGCGCACGGTTTTCTCAAGCAGGCCGCGACCGTGGAACGCGACATCGGCCGCGATCCGCGCGTGCCGGTGCGCATGACGGTCGAACGCCCGGTGGCCCCCAAGCCGGCCATCACGCATTGCGAGCCGCGGCGCCGCGGCACGGATGCGCAAGGGCAGCCCGTCACGCTGGCCGTCTGCCGCCTCGAAACCGGCCGTACCCACCAGATCCGCGTGCACCTGGCAAGCCTCGGGCATCCGCTGGTGGGCGACCTGGTCTATGGCGGCCGGCTCATCGCCGGCGCGCGGCGCCACATGCTGCATGCGCGGGCGCTGGGCTTCGACGATGCCGCCAGCGGCACTCGCGTGTCTTTCGAAGCCGAGCCGCCCGAGGATTTTGCCCTTGTGCTCGAGAACCTCGCATGGCAGGCCTGAGGCGGATTCGCGCCCGAAAAGAGGGCGGCATGCCCGCCTCTTGCCGCGTTTCTCGCCGCTCCCGCCGTTCACGGCTGCATACCTTTTTTCTTGTTGATTGCGTATGCTTTCTTGCTGATTGCGAACCTTGTTATTTGGCCCGGCAAGACCTGATGAAAGTATGACTATGAGCGATATTGCATCTTTGCCCCGCGTCACGGGCCTGCCCTGGCAAGGCGTGCGCTACTTTTGCACCACGCGCGCCGGCGGCGTCAGCGCGGGCGCGTATGCCACCTTGAATCTGGGCGGCCGCACCGACGACGATCCCGGGCATGTGGCAGAAAACCGGCGCCGCCTGCGGGCGGAACTGCCTTCCGACCCCTGCTGGCTGCGGCAGGTGCACGGCAAGCAGGTGGCCGATGCCGACCGGCCCTGGAGCGAGCCGCCGGCCGCCGATGCCGCCATAACCACGCAGGCCGGCCGGGCGCTGGTCATCGTGACGGCCGACTGCCTGCCGGTGGTGATCGCGGACAGCCGCGGCCGGGCCCTGGGCCTTGCCCATGCGGGCTGGCGCGGCCTGGCCGCGGGCGTACTGGAGGAAACCCTGGGCGCGCTGCGGGCCCGTGTGCCGGGCGGCGCGCGCTGGCGCGCGTGGGTGGGGCCGGGAATAGGGCAGCGCAACTTTGAAGTGGGCGACGACGTGCATGCGGCCTTCGTGCAGCACGACGCGGGCGCCGCCGCGTTTTTCGTGGCCAAGCGCGAGCCGGGAAAATGGCTGGCCGACCTGCCGGGCCTGGCGCGCCACAGGCTGCATGCCGCCGGCGTGCAGGACATCGAGCTCAGCGGCTATTGCACCTATGGCGAGCCCGAACGCTTCTATTCCTATCGCCGCGAACAGGCTTCGGGGCGCCTGGCCACTGTGGCGTGGCTGCAGGAGGACTGAAACCTTGCATGACATTGCCGGCATGTCGGGCTTTGCGGCCGGCCGTCGCAGCACCCATTGTCCGCGGCTCGCCGGCCAGCCTACCCTAGCGACTTACCCTGATTGACAGGCCTGCCAATGCCCCGCAAGATTGATTCAAAGAACCCCAAATAACAGGTGTCAGATGGGTGCTCCATTTCTTTCAGAATGGCCCGTCCCGGCGAGCGTGGCGCCGGACAAGTTGGCCGATATCCAGGCCGAATTCGCGCGCGACTGGCATGACGCCGTCATGCAGGCCAGACAGGGCACACTGGTTCCTCCCAAAGATCGCCGTTTTCATGGCGCCGCCTGGGCCGGCAATACGTCCGCGGCGCTGCTCGCCCATGCCTACGTGCTTTCGGCCCGCGCGCTCGAGCGCATGACCGAAGCCGCGCAAATGGCCGAGCCGGTACGCGAGCGGCTGCGCTTTTCGGTGATGCAATGGGTCGACGCGATGTCGCCGTCGAATTTCCTGGCCACCAATCCCGATGCCCAGCAAAAACTGCTCGACAGCGGCGGGCGCAGCCTGTTCGACGGCCTGCGCAATCTGCAGGAAGACCTGCGCAAGGGCCGGCTGTCCCAGACCGACGAATCCGGTTTCGAGGTCGGCCGCAACGTCGGCAATTCGCCCGGCGCGGTGGTGTTCGAGAACCGGCTCATGCAGCTCATCCAGTATGCGCCGCTGACGCCCAAGGTCCATAAGCTTCCGCTGTTGATCGTTCCTCCTTGCATCAACAAGTTCTACATACTCGACCTGCAGCCCGACAATTCTTTCGTGCGCCATGCGGTCCAGCAGGGCTTCACGGTGTTCCTGGTCTCGTGGCGCAATCCGCTGCCTTCGGACGACGACGGCGTCGATGCCGCGGATTGGGGCGACTATCTGCAGGAAGGCGTGCTGCGCGCGTTGCAGGCGGCGTGCGACATCTCCGGGCAAGCACAGGTCAATGCCCTGGGCTTCTGCGTGGGCGGCACGATGCTCGCCTCGGCCCTGGCCCTGGGCCGGGCGCAAGGCCTCAACCAGGTCGCGGCGCTCACTTTGCTGACCACGCTGCTCGACTTCGAAGATACCGGCGTGCTCGACGTCTTTGTCGACGAACTGCATGCCGAAGCCCGCGAACGCCAGCTCGGCGTCGGCGGCCTGATGTCGGCGCGCGAACTCGGCACCACGTTTTCGTTCCTGCGCCCGAACGAACTGGTCTGGAACTACGTCGTAGGCAACTACCTGAAAGGCGAGACGCCGCCGGCTTTCGACCTGCTGTTCTGGAATTCGGACGGCACCAATCTGCCCGGTCCCTTCTTTACCTGGTATTTCCGCAATACCTACCTCGAGAACAACCTGAAGCAGCCCGGCCGCCTGCATGTCGACGGCCATGCGCTGGATCTGCACACCCTGGACATGCCGGCCTACATCTATGGTTCGCGCGAAGACCACATTGTGCCCTGGGTCTCGGCCTACGCCTCCACCCGCATCCTGAAAGGGCCCATGCGTTTCGTGCTCGGGGCCTCGGGGCATATTGCAGGCGTGGTCAATCCGCCCGCCAAGAAGCGCCGCAGCTATTGGGTCGGAACGGGGCCCGACACCTCGCGCCTGCCCGGCGATCCCCAGGCCTGGTTCGATGTCGCGTCCGAGCACGCGGGCAGTTGGTGGCCCGACTGGTGCGCATGGCTGGCGGCCAAGTCGGGCGAGCTGCGCAAGGCGCCCGCGTCGCTCGGCAATGCCAGCTATGTGCCCATCGAAGACGCGCCGGGCAGGTACGTAAAGGTTAGAGCCGTGTAGCGGGCGCCGGCCGCAGGCGTGCGCCATTTCGTGCGCGCCATCGTCAGCGTGGGCCCGCAAGAAGATTTGCAGTGATGTTTCAGGTGAGGAGAATCAAATGAGTGGCAAACTGGCTTACGTGACGGGTGGCATGGGCGGCATTGGTACTTCCATATGCCGGCGCCTGGCCAAAGAGGGCTTCACGGTCATTGCCGGCTGCGGGCCGAGCCGTAATTATCAGCAATGGCTCGACGAGCAGGCCGAGCAGGGGTATACCTTCCATGCCTCGGTGGGCAATGTGTCCGACTGGGATTCCACGGTGGCCGCCTTCGAGCGCGTCACGAGCGAACTCGGCCCCGTCGATGTGCTGGTCAACAATGCCGGCATCACCCGCGACGGGCTGTTCCGCAAAATGACGCAGGAAGACTGGCGCGCGGTCATCGACACCAACCTGAACAGCCTGTTCAACGTCACCAAGCAGGTCATAGACGGCATGGTCGAAAAGCAATGGGGTCGCATCATCAACATCAGCTCGGTCAATGGCCAGAAGGGGCAGTTCGGGCAGACCAACTATTCCACGGCCAAGGCGGGCATACACGGCTTTACCATGGCCCTGGCCCAAGAGGTCGCCAATAAAGGCGTCACGGTCAATACCGTATCGCCGGGCTATATCGGCACCGACATGGTGCGCGCGATCCGGCCCGACGTGCTGGAAAAAATCGTCGCCACCATTCCGGTCAAGCGTCTGGGTACGCCCGAGGAAATCGGCTCGATGGTGGCATGGCTGGCATCGGACGATGCGGGCTTCGCCACCGGCGCCGACTTCTCTTTGAACGGAGGCCTGCACATGGGCTGATGGCGGTTGCGCGATGCGCGGCCCCGAGGCTCGCCGCGCGGCCTGCATCGGGGCCCGCGCGGCGCTGTAGCATCGCGTTCCATCTTGCATCGTTCTATTATTACTTCCTGGACCATTACGCACACCCGGCCAATGTCATGACGCAAACCTCTTCATCTGCAGCAAACCGGCTGATCAAGAAGTATCCGAACCGCCGCCTCTACGACACCCAGACCAGCGCCTACATCACCTTGTCCGACGTCAAGCAACTCGTGCTGGACAACCAGGCCTTCCAGGTGGTCGATGCCAAGTCCGGAGAAGATCTGACGCGCAGCATATTGCTGCAGATCATCCTCGAAGAGGAAAGCGGCGGCGTGCCGATGTTCTCGTCCACGGCGCTGTCGCAAATCATCCGTTTCTACGGGCACGCCATGCAGGGGGTGATGGGAACCTTCCTGGAAAAGAACATCCAGGCGTTCATGGACATCCAGGAACGCGTGGCGGAGCAATCCAAGGGCTTGTACGGCAATCAGTTCGGGCCCGAGGCCTGGGCCCAGTTCATGAATGTCCAGACTCCCGTGCTGCAGAACATGATGAACAACTACATCGACCAGAGCAAGAATCTGTTCGTGCAAATGCAGGACCAGATGCAGGACCAGACCCGTTCGATGTTTTCCGTGTTTCCCTTCAAGCCCGGCGCGCCGCCCAAGGACAATAAAAAATAAACAGGCGCTCAGCCGCCGCCGGCTGGCCGCGGCCCGGGGATCGCGTCATCGATGTTTTTCTTGAACGGGCTGTGCTCGTGCAGTTCGTCGATATAGTTGGACACGGCCGGCGTCTCGCGCTCCAGAAAATCCGCGATCGCCGCGGCATAGCGTTCGTCGCGTATCCAGTGTGCAGACCAGGTCTGTACCGGCAGCATGCCGCGCGACAGCTTGTGTTCGCCCTGGGCGCCGCCCTCGAAGACCGCGACGCCGCGGCATATGCAGAACTCTATGGCCTGTATGTAGCAGGTCTCGAAATGCAGGCCCGGTATGTAGCGGGTGCAGCCCCAATAGCGTCCATACAGCCTGTCGGCGCCGAGTATGTTCAGGGCCGCCGCGATCGGCGTGCCTTCCTGTTCAGCCAGCACGAGCAGCAGCTTGGGGGCCATGGCGACGTGCAGCAGGCGGAAGAATTCCCGGTTCAGGTAGGGGGCATTGCCGTGCTCCATATAGGTGCGGCAGTAGCAGCGGTAGAAATAGTCCATGGCCGCTTCGTCGATGTCCGCGCCTTGCAGCCAGCGAAACGTGACGCCGGCCTCGATCGCCTTCTTGCGATCCTGGCGGATCTTCTTGCGCTTGGGCTGGCTCATGCCGGCAAGGAACTCGTCCAGGTCGCGGTAGTTGCGATTGAACCAGTGGAACTGTACGTTCTCGCGGAACAAGAAACCGGCTTCGCGCAGCGCCTGGCAGTCGGCCTCGGAAGGAAACAAAATATGCAGGGACGACAGTTCGTTGCCGCGCGCCACCTCCACGGCCTCGCGCGCAAGCGCCACCCGGTCGGCATGGTTGGCGGCGAGCAGGCGCGGCCCGGGCACCGGCGTGAACGGGACCGCACCCAGCAGCTTGGGGTAATAGGCCAGGCCATGCTGCGCAAAGGCCCGGGCCCAGACCATGTCGAAGACATATTCGCCGCGCGAATGGGATTTCAGGTATAGCGGCATGGCCGCCGCCAGGTCGCTGCCGCGATGCATCAGCAGATAGTGTGCGGCCCAGCCGGTGTCGGCGATGGCGCAGCCCGCCTGCTGCATGGCCAGCAGATATTCATGGCCGACCAGGGGGTGGTCTTGCGCCAGGGCATTCCATTGCCCGGGGTTAATATCTTGCAGGTCGTGGATGAGGGAAAAGCGGACAGCCAAGGTCGGGCCTCGTGGTTGGTGATACGTATGCATCGTATCGCGGCCCTGCTCGCCGAGCGGGGCACTGGGCGGGGTGGATCGCTCGGGTGCCGCGCAATGGCGGCGGTGCGGTCGAATATTGGGCAAGCTTAGCAAAACCCGCGGCGCATGCATAAAAGGGCAAGTATGCGCCGCGGCGTGCGCCCCGGGGGCGCGGTGCTTTGCGGGGTTCGCGCGCTCTGCTGTGCGCGGACGTGCCCGGCATCCGGGCCAGCGGCTATTGTGTTACCCGCTGCGGCCTTCCGCGAGGGCGTGGTGAACTATGAAGGATGGCGGGCATGGACACTATGAAGGATGAAGGGCATGGACAATCGGATTCCGGTCGTGGTGGTTTCGGGCCTGCCGGGCAGCGGCAAGACCTGGCTGATCGAGCGCTTGTTGCGCGACGAGCCGCGCGGCTCGATCGCGGTGCTTGCCCGGGCGCAGGGCACCGCGCCCGCCGGCGCGCTGTACCGGCTGGGCGGCAGCTCCGATGCCGCGCCCGAAGGCGCCTGTCCATGCTGCAGCCTGAACGGCGAACTGGCTGGCGCGCTGCGCGATCTGTTCATGGCGGCGCTGCAGCGGCGCATTGCGGTGCCGCGCCAGGTGCTGATCGAGACCGAGGGCCGGGGCGATCCGGCTGCCATACTGTATTCCCTGCAGCACGACCCCTTCCTGCGCGAGCGCTACTTTTACCGGGGATGCATCACGACCGTGGCGGCGCAAAGCCGCCTGGACGGCGTCGGGCTGCGCCAGGCCGTGCTGGCCGACGCGCTGGTGCTGGGGCCGGCCCCGGCGACAGGCATAGATCCGCGCGGCGCCTTGCGCTCCCTGCTCGAAGAAATCAATCCGCTGGCGGCATGTTTCGATGCGGACGAGCTGCCGGACCTGGCGCATATGCTCGCACGCGGGACCGCTCTGGACCCGCCGCCGCTGAAGGAGCCGCTTCTGGACGAGCGGCCTCTGGACGAGCCGCTCCAGGACGAGCCGCTCCAGGACGAGCCGCCGCCGGACGAGCTACCCCTGGACGGGTCATCCCTGACCGAGTCGTCCCTAACCGAGCCATCCCTGGACGAGCCGCCGTCGGACGCGTCATCCCTGGATAGGCCACCCTTGGATAAGGCACTCTTGGATGAATCCCCCGTGGATGAGCCAGCCCGCGCGGCGAGGCCAGTCGGCTCTTTGTGGAGCGGGGCTCATGCCGGCCGGCTGCGCCCGCAGTCGGGCGTGGCCGTGTTGCGGCTGGCGGGCCGCTGCGCATTGGCGCGGCCCGACCTCGTGCGCGCGATGGATGCGTTGCTGGGCGCATATGGCGACGACATTTTGCGTATCGCCGGGGTTTTGCGCTTGCATGGCGAAGCCGGAGCCTGGGAGCTGCGCGGCGTGCACCGGCAGCTCTATTGGCAGGCCGTGGCCTCGGCCTCGCCCGGCGAGTCCTCGCTGCTGATCGTAGTGCTGGAGGCCGGCGCGGCGAGCGGCTTCTTGCGCCGGGCCGAGGCCTTGCTGTCCGGCTTGCGAGCCATGGCGCCCGCGCCGCGAAGGGTAGCCTGAGGCGGCGCGGCATCGGCCGTGGCGCTCTGGCGCTGGCTTCGAAGACATGCTTGGCCGCTGCCGCCGTCCCACTGTATTTTTTTGTCGATTGCGGCCGTATTTGAGCGCGCCAGGAGTTGCGCGAAGCGCTGGGTGGTGGTGTAATGTAGGAAGTTGCTCATCGCATTAGATGCGCAAGCTGCTGCCTGGCGGGCCGCGTTCATGTTAAAGCTCCTCCAAAAACAACATGGCGCCTTTCGGCCGAGTTCCGGGAATATGTTCTTCCATCGGCAGCAAGGCAATTTCTATATATCTCAGATTTAAAGCTCTTTGATGTTCGGGCGCCGTTGCCGCACGGGCTGCGGTCATGGTGTGTCGCATGGCGCCTGCTGGCCACTTATGGTTCGAGCGTATTCGCGTCTCGAGCCTTGTTCCGACTCGTAGTGGTGTCGCTCGTTCGGCTTGCCGAATGCTGCGTGCCGATTGAATCCTGTGATTCGGCGAGCCCGCTAGTGGCTGCCGGCGGGCAGCAATGCCGCGCCGCCCTGTTGACCATGAAATGATGATTTTCCGCCTCGTACTGGCGCTTTTCTACCATCCATTTTCCTTGATGCCTGCGCTTGCAGCCGTGGCGCCGCGCGCCCGCGCCGCGACCCGTGCCTGGCCGTGTGTGCGCGCCAGCAGTGCGCCCGCTCAGGCGTTTTGTGCCGAGCAGGCAGCAAGCCCGAAAGCAGCAAGCCTGAAAGCTGCGAGCCCAAAAACAATGGGCCGCTTTCACAAGGAAAGCGGCCCATCGAAGAATTCTGGTTGCGGGGGCAGGATTTGAACCTACGACCTTCGGGTTATGAGCCCGACGAGCTGCCAGACTGCTCCACCCCGCGTCTGAAGAAAAGAATATTAACTTGTATTCATACTTATTGCAAGTCGAGGGCCTGTCCCCGGCCGCTGATCGATGACTGATACCGAGATTGTCCGTGTACTGGAAACCGCGCTGTTGTGCGCCGACCAGCCCATGCCCCTGATGGTGCTGCGCAAGCTGTTCCCCGACGAAGAAATTTCCAACGACGACATACGCAGGCTGCTGGCCCAGTTGCAGGGCGAGTGGGCCGAACGAGGCCTGGAGCTTGTCGATCTGGCCAGCGGCTGGCGTTTCCAGAGCCGGGCCGAAATGCAGCGCTATCTCGAACGGCTCAACCCCGAGAAGCCGCCCAAATATTCCCGGGCCGTGCTCGAGACCCTGGCCATCATTGCCTGGCGCCAGCCGGTCACGCGCGGCGACATCGAAGACATACGCGGGGTTACGGTGTCCTCGCAGATCGTCAAGACGCTGGAAGAACGCGGCTGGATCGAGGTCCTGGGCTATCGCGATGCGCCCGGCAGGCCGGCGCTGTTCGGCACCACGCGCGCTTTCCTGGACGACCTGGGCCTGAAGGCGCTGGACGAATTGCCGCCGCTCGAGACCCACGAGTCCGTGGCCGCCCTGGCCGGCTTGTCGCTCGAAGAGGCCACGGGCGTCGCGACCAGGGCTGCGGATGCGCAATCCGAAGCAGCGCAACCCTCGGACGCGCAGACGGCAGACACGCAGGTCGCGGATGCACAGGTCCAGGTGGCAGGCGCGGAGGTTGCGGATACAGAGGCCGCAGACACTCAAGATTCGGACAACGAGGCTTCCGGCAACGAGGCTTCGGACAATGAGGCTTCGGACACCGAGGGTTCGAACATTGAAGCTTCGGACACCGCCGCTTCAGACTCGCCGGCTGTGGATGCCGAAGCCGTAGATACCGAAGTTTCAGACGCCGAGGTATCAGATATCGCGGCATCAGCCTCCGAGGTCGCGGATGCGCAGGCCGCTCCTGCCACGCAGGAAGGGGGCGCGTCCGACGACTTGCCGGATGAAAGCCCTCGGGCGCCCGAAGCAAGCCAGGATGAGGCCGCGCCGCGCAAGCTGGATACTGCGGCCGGGCCTGAACAAGACAACACCGGGTCGGAAAACACCGGGCCGGAAGATACTGCGGTACCGGAAGGCGCAACGATACTGGAAGACACAGCGGTGCCGGAAGACACAGCGATGCCGGAACACAAGACGGCGCCGGAAGAGCCGGAAGATAATGCCGGTCCGGAAAACGCCGAAGACCATGCTCCCCTGGAAGCCGCGCTGGCCCAGGGCGATACCGCCGCGGAACCTCGGGACGAGGACACGCAGCGGCCCGACAGATGATCAAGACCCAATACCGATAACGAATACCGATAACGAATTCCCTGAAATAAGAAATGACTGAAATGAATCAAGACCATGAGTCCGGAAACAACACGCCCGTGCTGGAGCGCGCCGATGCGCAGCCCGTACAGTCCGAATTGCCTCTGGGCGAAGGCGGCGCGCAGGCTCCCAAGTCGCGTGGCCGCAAGCTGAGGACGCCGTTCCGCCGCCGTCGCGGCGATGCGGCCGATGCGCCGGCGACCGCGGCCGCCGCATCCGACGCCCCGGCCGATGCCGCCGCGGCCGCCCAGCCCACCG
>NZ_JAHTBN010000007.1 GCF_019166065.1 Candidimonas humi | reverse complement strand
CGGCGCGGCCCCGGGGCGGCGGCGCCGCGCCGCCGGCCATGCCGCGCGGCCCGCGCCCGCTACATGCGCCAGGACAGATTGACGAAGACATTCGATCCGGGCGTGTTGTAGCCGTAGGCCTGGGTATAGGTCTTGTCCAGCACATTGTTCCAGCGCACCTGCACGCCGAAATGGCGATTGAAGTCGTAGGCCGCGGTCAGGTTGACCAGCCCGTAGCCGCCCAGGACGATGGTGTTGGCTACGTCGTCGTAGCGCTTGCCCACGTACATGTACTCGCCGCCCAGCTTCCATGCGCCCAGGCGCTGCTCGGCGCTGGCCCGGTAGATCTGGCGGGCGCGGCGATTGAGCTGATTGCCGGTATCGTCGTCGCGCGGGTCCAGGAAGTCGGCGCTGGCGCGCAGCGTGGTGTTGCCCAGGCGCTGCTCGGCCGAAAGCGTGGCGCCGCGCAGCGTGGCGTGATCGAGGTTGGTGGGCAGGAACGTGAGCGTGTCGTAGGCGATCAGGTCGCGGACCTTGTTCTGGTAGACGACGGCGCTCAGGCGGGTCGTCTCGCCCGTATAGCGCAAACCCGCCTCAAAGTTGCGCGACTTTTCCGGCTTGAGATTGGGGTTCGAATAGCCGGGATAGTAGAGATCGTTGAAAGTCGGGGTCTTGAAGCCGGTATTGGCCGCGGCATAGGCGCGCAGCCCCGGCGTCAGGTCATAGCCGTAGCTCAGGCCCCAGGTGGGGGCGTTGCCGAACTGCGAGTCATGGTCGTTGCGCAGGCTGGCCTGCAGGTGGTTGCGGCCGAATTGGCCGGTATAGACACCGGTGAAAGCGTTGTTGTGGCGCCGCGTCTGGTCGTAATTGATGATGGGGCCGGGGGTGAAGTCGGCGTTGTAGGAGGGAATGTCGCCCGACACCGATTGGTCCAGGTGCTCGTAGGCCAGCACCAGCTTTTGCTGTGGAGCGAGCTGCAGCTCGTTCTGCCAGCTGTACTGGTCCTGGCGAGTGCTGAAGGTGGTGTCGCTGTCGGCCGCGATCGTACGGTTCTTGTCCTGCGTGTAGGTATAGCGCAGGGTGCTCTTCCAGCGCGAGGTGATCTGGTTTTCGCTGCTCAGGCTGTACAGATCCAGCGTCTGTACGCTGCGGTCGTTGTAGGGGTTGTAGCGATCGTAGTCGATGCCGCCGTTGATGCGGCTGTTGTATATCTGCAGGCCGATCTTCTGGCCCGGCCGCCATTCGTAGGCCAGCGAGCCGTTGAGGTTGCGCGAGTAATAGCTGTCGGCGTCCGGGTTGTAGGCATAGGCATTCTTGTCGTTGGTGGCGTTGTAGCCGCCGCTCTGCGCATACGAACTGCCCAGGCTGTAGGTCCAGCCGTCGGCGCTGCCGGACATGCCGGCGCTGTACTTGCTGGTGGCGTAGGTGCCCACGCCCGCATTGGCATAGGCCGAGAAGGGCTGGTCGGTGTCCGGCTTGGTGATGATGTTGATCACGCCGCCGATGGCGTCGGCGCCATACAGGCTGCTGGCCGAGCCGCGCAGGATCTCGACATGGTCGATGCTGGCCGGCGGGATCGCATTGAGCGCACCCAGGCCGCTGGTGGCGCCGTTGATCGGCACGCCATCCAGCAGCACCAGGGTCTGGTCGGCATTGGCGCCGCGCATGAACACGCTGGTCGTCGTCTGCGGGCCGCCATTGCTGGCGAACTGGATGCCGTGCTGGCGCCCGAGAATGTCGGCCAGGCTGTCCTGGCCGGCTTGCTGCAGCGTTTGACGGTCGATGACGGTGACGTTTCCCAGCACGTTCTTTTCCAGTTGCCCGGAGCGGCTGGCGGTCACGACGATCTGGTCGAGCTGGGGCACCTGGGATGTAGTGTCGGGGGTAGTCTGGGCGCCGGCGGCCAGCGGCCCGAAACAGGCGAGTACGGCAAACGCGCACCGCGTAAGAGAGGTTTTCATTGTGCGACCTGGTCACGGCGTGCGTCCCCGCACGCCATTATTGGAATGTATCGTGCATGCCACGCTGGCGGCGGGCACGAACCCGGTTTGATCGAGGCCGGTGTCGGGCTGGCATGCATGAGCATGATTACCGTTGCGGGGGCAGCACAGTTACTGCGGGCCGGCTCGTGCCGCGGGGGCGGCCGGTGCATCCTGTTTCCCGTTTGACTTTCGCAGCGCGCTTCCTCGTCCTGGGCGGGCGGGGTTTCTTGTGGATTACGCGCCGAAAGCACCTCTTTCAGAAACGGGATTTTACATGGCGGCGCAAATGCCGGCCGCGCCCCCGGCTTGCTGCCGCGGCGGGCCGGCAGCGGCCCGCCGGGGGGAAGTGGCTACAATAGGGTACCGACCCCCGGCCCATGTTACGCGGCGGGCGCCTTGCGGCGCTGCCCGCCGCGTATGCCATGGCGCCGCCGTTCGGCCCATTCCCGGCTTTTCGTTACGTTCCAGGTACGACGTGTCCTATCCTTCCCTTCCTTATCCGGTTTCCTCCTACACCCGCGGCGGCGAGTTCGCGCGGCTGCTGGCCTCGCGCATCTTGATCCTGGACGGCGCCATGGGCACCATGATCCAGCAGTACAAGCTGAGCGAGGAGGCATTCCGCGGCGAGCGTTTCGCGCAGCATCCCAAGGACCTGAAGGGCGACAACGAACTATTGTCACTGGTGCGGCCCGAGATCATCCTCGACATCCACAAGCAGTATCTCGAGGCCGGCGCCGATGTCATCGAAACCAATACCTTCGGCGCGACTGCCATCGCGCAGGGCGACTACCAGTTGGCCGACATCGCCTACGAACTGAACCTGGCCTCGGCCAAGCTGGCCCGCGCCGCCTGCGACGAGTACAGCACGCCGGAAAAGCCGCGTTTCGTGGCCGGCGCCCTGGGCCCGCAGCCCAAGACAGCTTCCATTTCGCCCGACGTCAACGACCCGGGCGCGCGCAATGTCACTTTCGAAGAACTGCGCGACGCCTATACCGAACAGCTCAACGGCCTGCTCGACGGCGGGGTGGACCTGCTGCTGATAGAAACCATATTCGATACGCTCAATGCCAAGGCGGCCATCTTCGCCGTGGAGACCGTGTTCGAGGAACGCGGCGTGCGCCTGCCGGTGATGATTTCGGGCACCGTCACCGACGCCTCGGGCCGGATCCTGTCCGGCCAGACCGTGGAAGCCTTCTGGAATTCGGTGCGCCACGCCCGGCCCATCACCGTGGGCTTGAACTGCGCCCTGGGCGCGGCGCTGATGCGCCCCTATATCGCCGAGCTGTCCAAGATCTGCGAGACCTACATCTGCGTCTATCCCAACGCCGGCCTGCCCAACCCCATGTCGGACACGGGCTTCGACGAAAGCCCCGAAGACACTTCGGGGCTGCTGCAGGAATTCGCCCAGGCGGGGCTTGTGAACGTGGCCGGCGGCTGTTGCGGCACCACGCCTGAGCACATCCGCGAGATCGCCCGCAAGGTGGGCAGCCTGCCGGTGCGGCAAGTGCCCGAGATCCCGGTCAAGACACGCCTGTCTGGGCTCGAGGCGCTGAACATCGACGAGGACAGCCTGTTCGTCAATGTCGGCGAGCGCACCAACGTTACCGGCAGCAAGATGTTCTTGCGCCTGATCCGCGAAAGCAAGTACGACGAGGCCCTGGCCGTGGCGCGCCAGCAGGTCGAGAACGGCGCGCAGATCATCGACGTCAACATGGACGAGGCCATGCTGGATTCGGCCGTCTGCATGCGGCGCTTCCTGAACATGGTGGCCTCCGAGCCCGACATCGCGCGCGTGCCCATCATGATAGACAGCTCCAAGTGGGAGGTCATCGAGCAGGGGCTGCGCTGCGTGCAGGGCAAGGCCGTGGTCAATTCCATCTCGATGAAGGAAGGGGTGGAGCCCTTCCTGCACCATGCCCGGCTGTGCCGCAAGTACGGCGCGGCGGCCGTCGTCATGGCCTTCGACGAGCAGGGCCAGGCCGACAGCCTCGAGCGGCGCAAGGAAATCTGTGCCCGCGCCTACAGGCTGCTGGTCGACGAGGCGGGTTTCCCGCCCGAAGACATCATCTTCGACCCCAATGTGTTCGCCATCGCCACCGGCATCGACGAGCACAATCATTACGCGGTGGACTTCATCGAGGCCACGCACTGGATCACCCACAATCTGCCGCATGCGCGCGTGTCGGGGGGCGTCTCCAACGTCAGCTTCTCGTTCCGCGGCAATGACCTGATGCGCGAGGCCATCCACACGGTGTTCCTGTACTACGCGATCCGCGAGGGCATGACGATGGGCATCGTCAATGCCGGGCAGCTCGGCGTGTACGAGGACATCGACAAGAAACTGCTGGATTTCGTCGAGGACGTGGTGCTCGACCGCGCCGAGCCGCGCGGCCGCACCGACCCGGCCGACGAGCGCACCTCCACCGAAAGGCTGGTGGAATTGGCCGAGACGGTCAAGGGTGCCGGCGCACGCAAGGAAGAAGACCTGGCCTGGCGCGAGCAGCCCGTCGAAGGCCGGCTGTCGCATGCGCTGGTGCACGGCATCACCACTTTCATCGTCGAAGACACCGAGGAAGTGCGGCAGAAGATCGACGCGCGCGGCGGGCGGCCCATCGAAGTGATCGAAGGGCCGCTGATGGACGGCATGAACGTCGTGGGCGACCTGTTCGGTGCGGGCAAGATGTTCCTGCCCCAGGTGGTCAAGTCGGCGCGCGTGATGAAGCAGGCCGTGGCCCACCTGATCCCCTTCATCGAAGAAGAAAAACGCCAGATCGCGGCCGCGGGCGGCGACGTGCGCTCCAAGGGCAAGATCGTGATCGCCACGGTCAAGGGCGATGTGCACGACATCGGCAAGAACATCGTCACGGTGGTCCTGCAATGCAATAACTTCGAGGTCATCAATATGGGCGTGATGGTGCCCTGCGCCACTATTCTCGCCAAGGCCAAGGAAGAGAACTGCGACATGGTCGGCCTGTCGGGCCTGATCACCCCCAGCCTGGAAGAAATGGCCTACGTGGCTTCCGAAATGCAGCGCGACGATTATTTCCGCAGCCGCAAGCTGCCGCTGCTGGTGGGCGGGGCCACTACCAGCCGGGTGCATACGGCGGTAAAGATCGCCCCCAACTACGAGGGCCCGGTGATCTACGTGCCCGATGCCAGCCGCTCGGTGGGCGTGGCCACCAATCTGATGTCCGACCAGGCCGAGGCCTATGTGGCCGAGGTGGCGGCCGAATACGAGACCGTGCGCACGCGCCATGCCAACCGCAAGGCCACGCCGCTGGTCAGCCTGGAGCAGGCGCGCGCCGACCGGCCCGCCATCGACTGGTCCGCATATGTGCCGCCGCGCCCGAAATTCATCGGCCGCCGCGCCTTCAAGAACTACGATTTGTCGGAGATCGTGCACTTTCTCGACTGGACGCCGTTCTTCCAGACCTGGAGCCTGTTCGGCCATTACCCCGCCATCCTGAAGGATCCCGTGGTGGGCGAGCAGGCCGTCAAGGTGTTCGAAGAAGGCCAGGCCATGCTCAAGCGCATCATCGACGGGCGCTGGCTCACGGCCAACGGCGTGGTGGCGTTCTATCCGGCCAATACGGTCAACGACGAAGACATCGAGGTCTATCGCGACGAGTCGCGTTCCGAGGTGCTGTTCACCTGGCGCAACCTGCGCCAGCAGACGGCCAAGCGCGAGGGCGTGGACAACAAGTGCCTGGCCGACTACATCGCGCCGCGCGATTCCGGCGTTACCGACTACATCGGCCTGTTCGCGGTCACGGGCGGCCTGGGCATAGAAAAGCACGACGAAGCCTTCCTGGCCGCCAACGACGATTATTCCAGCATCATGCTCAAGGCCATCGCCGATCGCCTGGCCGAGGGCTTCGCCGAATGCCTGCATGCCCGGGTGCGCCGCGACCTGTGGGGCTATGCCGCCGACGAAAGCCTCGACAACGAGGCCATCATCGCCGAAAAGTACCAGGGCATACGGCCGGCGCCCGGCTACCCGGCCTGTCCCGAGCACATCGTCAAGAAAGAGCTGTTCAAGTACCTGGAGTGCGACGACATATCCATGACGCTGACCGACAGCTATGCCATGTATCCGGCCTCGAGCGTGTCGGGCTTCTATCTCAGCCACCCGGCCTCGCAGTACTTCAACGTGGGCAATATAGGCCCGGACCAGTTGCAGGACTACATCCGCCGCAGCGGCCGCAGCGAAGACGACGTGCGCCGCGCCCTGGCGAGTGTGCTGCGCTAGGGCCTGTTTGCACTAAAAGGGATGCCGCAAAAAGGGATGACGCATGGCCACTGACATGGCCGACACCGATGGCCAGGCCGGCTCGACCAGGCGCCGCGCGCTTGGCGATTTCCTGCGCAGCGTGCGGGCGCGGGTGACGCCGGCCTCGGTAGGCCTGCCGGCGGGCATACGGCGCCGTACCCCCGGCCTGCGGCGCGAAGAAGTCGCGCAGCTTTGCGGCATCAGCGTCACCTGGTACACCTGGCTCGAGCAGGGCCGCGACATCGCCGCCTCGCCGGCGGTGTGGTCGCGCCTGGCGACGGTGCTGCAATTGGTGCGCGCCGAGCGCCAATACCTGTTCGAGCTGGCCGAGTGCGCCGACCCCGAGCACGGCCGCGAACCCGAGGCCGAACTGCCCGCGGACCTGGCCGATTGCGTGCACAGCATCACGGCGCCCGCCTATATCCTGGACCGCTGCTGGAACGTGCTGGCGCGCAACGAACCGCTGCTGCGCCTGTTCGAGGGCTGGCCGGATCGCACCCCGCGGCCCAATCTGCTGCGCTACATATTCCAGGATCCGGCCGCGCGCGACCTGGTGGTCGACTGGGAACAGCGGGCGCGCCGGGTGGTGGCGGAATTCCGCGCTGACGCGGGGGCGCACGCCGACGAGCCCGATGTGCGTGCGCTGGTGGAAGACTTGCGCCAGGCCAGCCCGGTATTCACGCACTGGTGGACGCGCCAGACTGTGGTCGAGCGCGAGGGCGGCCTGCGCCAGTTCCGCCATGCTGCGGGCGGCATTTCCAGCTATCGCCAGATTACCTTCAGGCTGGCCACCCGGCCCGATTGCAAGCTGGTGATGCTGCTGGATTGAGGCCTGGCGGCGCGCGGGCCCAGGCTCCGGCCCAGGTCCATGTCCGGGCCGGACATCACGGGATGTTCCCGACTTGATCAGGCTTGCACAGGGCAAGCGCGGCGCGGGATCGTGCCGCGGCGCCGGCGTCGGCGCTTAGGCTGTGCGGCGCCGCCGCGGCCAGCGGCGGCTGGGCAGCTTCTTGTTCTGGTTCAGGTGGTTGCCGGCATCCGTGGCGAGGCGGCGGAACGACAGGATCGACAGGGCGGTGAGCAGGCCGATCACGGAAAAGCCCAGCACCAGGTCGGGCAGGGCGAGGTGGTCGGCGCCGCGGGCCAGCATGCTGAGGTTCAGCGTTACCGCGGCGAAGCCCACGCCCAGGCTGATGCCCAGTTGCTGCGCCATGGCGGCGAAACTGCTGGCACGGCTCATGTTTTCGGAACTGATGTCGGCGTAGGTCAGGGTATTGACCGCGGTGAACAGCAGCGAGCGGAAGAAGCCGCCGACCAGCAGTATGGCGACCATGATCCAGACCGGCGTGTCGGCGCGGAACAATCCGCACAGGGCGACGAAGGCGCCGGCGACGACCGCGTCGAAAATCAGCACCCGCTTGAAGCCGAAGCGCTGGATGATGGGGGTGGCCACCAGCTTCATGAGCATCGCCCCGGCCGCGCTGGTGAACGTGATCAGGCCGGCCGAAAAAGGCGTCAGGCCGAAGCCCACCTGCAGCAGCAGCGCCAGCAGGAAGGGCGTGGCGCCCACCGCGAAGCGGCACAGGTTGCCGCCGAGCGTGGCGATAGCGAAGGTGGGCGTGCGCAGCAGGCTGAGGTCGATGATGGGGTATTCGGCGTGGCCGGCGTGCCAGACATACAGGACGCCGCAGACCAGGCCGGTGCCCACCAGCATGAGCAGGTTCCCTATCGACAGGGAACTGTGGCCTATGGCCTCGAAGCCGGACACCAGGGCCGCCAGGCAGATGCCGCTGAGTATGAAGCCCAGCCAGTCCAGGCGCGGCTTGGCCACGGGGTAGTCTTCGCGCACATAGTGCAGGATCAGCGCGATGCCCAGGGCGCCCACGGGCACGTTGATCAGGAAGATCCAGTGCCAGGATGCGTAGGTCACCAGGAAGCCGCCCAGCGGCGGCCCGATCACGGGGCCCAGCAAGGCCGGCAGCGACAGGAACGACATGGCCTTGAGCAGTTCCGTCTTGGGCACTTTGCGCAGCAGGATGATGCGCCCGACCGGGACCATCATGGCCCCGGCCATGCCCTGCACCACGCGGGCGATGACGAGCTCGGTCAGGTTGTGCGACATGGCGCAGCCCACCGAGCTCAGCGTAAACAGTAAAATGGCCGCAATGAATACGCGCTTGGCGCCGAACCGGTCGGCCGCCCAGCCGCTGATGGGCACGAACACGGCGGTGGCCAGCAGGTAGCTGGTGATTGCCACGTTCATTTTCACCGGGGTCGAATCGAGCGAGCCGGCCATCACCGGCAGCGCGGTCGCCACCACGGTGGAATCCAGCATTTGCATGAATAGCGCACACCCCACTATGAAGGGGATCATGCGGATTGCTTGGCGTTCGCGTTCGGAATAGGCTGGGGCAGGTTCAGGGCCGGTGCTGGAGTCCATTACAGCATTCTAACTTTGTTTGTCTGAAGTAAACTTGAAACTCGACCGTAACACCTCGTGAGCATCATGGCCAAGAATTACACCTCGGAAATCACGCAATTTCTGAACGACTACAAGACGCGTCACCCCGAAACCGAGCTGCGCCAGCGCGAGGGCCGGTCGCGGCTGTGGGACAAGCAGCTCGATCCCGAGCTGCAGGACGGCTTCCGGGCGGCGCAGGTGCCTCAGCAGCCCTACGTGTACCAGACCGACTGATTCCATGCCGCCGAGCCCCCAGGCCCCCGTTGCGGCCGGCGACATCGACGCCCTGGTCGAGCCAGAAGTGGATAGTACACCCGACGTCGTGGACAGCGTGGCGCTGGCGCGCCTGTACGGCGAGCCCTTGTTTGCCGTGCCGCAGGATCTGTACATCCCGCCCGATGCACTCGAAATCTTTCTCGAGGCCTTCGAGGGCCCGCTGGACCTGCTGCTGTACCTGATCCGCAAGCAGAACTTCAATGTGCTCGACATTCCCATGGCCGAGGTCACCCGGCAATATCTGTCGTATGTCGAGCAGATCCGCAACCACAATCTCGAGCTGGCCGCCGAATACCTGCTGATGGCCGCGCTGCTCATCGAGATCAAGTCGCGCATGCTGCTGCCGCTGAAAAAGACCGACACCGGCGAAGAGCCCGACGATCCGCGCGCCGAGCTGGTGCGCCGCCTGCTCGAGTACGAGCAGATGAAGCTGGCGGCGCAGAAGCTGGACGCGCTGCCGCAGGCCGGCCGCGATTTCCTGCGCAGCCACGCGCTGCTGGATTTGCGCGTCGAGCGCATGCTGCCCGACGTCGACGCCGAAGACCTGCGCCGCGCCTGGGCCGACATCATGCGCCGCGCGCGGCTCAATGCGCGCCACCAGGTCACCCGCGAACAGCTTTCGGTGCGCGATCACATGAGCCAGATCCTGCGCCGGCTGAGCGACGTGCGTTTCATGGAATTCACCGAATTGTTCATGGAACGGGCCTCGCACGGCGATGCGGCGGCCGTCATCGTCGTGCATTTCCTGGCGCTGCTCGAACTGGCGCGCGAGTCGCTGCTGGACATCACCCAGGCCGAGCCCTACGCCCCCATCTACGTGCGCCTGTCGTATATCAGCGCCCAGGCGTAAAGCCGTTCGCCCCCATACGCTTAACCCACATCCAGGACGGAGAATTTCTTGAAGGTAGTGCATACGATCGAAGAGTTGCGGGACCAGCTGCGCGGGCAACTGCGCGTGGCGTTCGTGCCTACCATGGGCAATCTGCACAGGGCGCACCTGTCCTTGATGAAGTTGGCGCGCCAGCACGGCGATCCGGTGGTCGCCAGCATTTTCGTCAATCGCCTGCAGTTCGGCCCCAACGAGGATTTCGACCGCTATCCGCGCACCCTGGCCGCCGACATCGAAAAGCTGGAACGCGAACGCGACGTCTACGTGCTGTTTGCGCCCGACGAGCGCGAGATGTACCCCGAGCCGCAGAGCTACACGGTGCAGCCGCCCAATGACCTGGGCGATATCCTCGAGGGCCATTTCCGCCCCGGCTTCTTCACGGGCGTGAGCACTGTGGTCATGAAGCTGTTTTCCTGTGTGCAGCCGCGGGTGGCGGTGTTCGGCAAGAAAGACTATCAACAGCTCATGGTGGTGCGCAATATGTGCCGGCAGTTCCAGCTTCCGGTCGACATCCTGGCGCACGAGACCGTGCGCGACGCCGACGGGTTGGCGCTGTCTTCGCGCAATATGTATTTGCAGCCGGCCGAGCGCAGCGAAGCGCCGTTCCTGTATGCGGTGCTGCACAAGCTGCGCGAGCAGGTGCTGGCCGGGCAGTCCGACCGCCAGGCCCTGGAAGAGCAGGCCATGTCCGCGCTGGCCGGCCACGGCTGGAAGGTGGACTATGTGGCGCTGCGCCGCCGCCGCGATCTCAATCCACCCACTCGCGAAGAAATCGAGGCCGGCGAATTGCTGGTGGTGCTGGCCGCCGCCAAGCTGGGCAATACGCGCCTGATCGACAATCTCGAGATCTGAGGGCTTTCTGTAAGAAATGACAGGCGACTTTGCACAGGGGGCATGACAGAATCCCTGTACCCCCACAGACAGGAGAGTCGCATGAGCCTTGACCCTGACCCAACGCAAGATTCCCGGTTTGCCGTATTGACGCCTCGCGAACGCGACGTCATGGCCTACGTGGCGCTAGGCAAGCCCAACAAGATCATCGCTGCGGAATTGGGGGTCTCCCAGCGCACCATCGAAGCGCATCGCGCCCGCATCTTCCAGAAAATGCAGGTGCGCAACGCTGTCGAACTGGCGCGCTGCGTATTGTCGCCGTAGCGTGCCGGCCGCCTCGGGCGGGGGGCGGCGCGGTCAGCGATTGCAGCTCGGGTGCGGGGCCTTGTTCAGTTCGTCTATGCCGTCTATGTCGGCCTGCCGCGTCAGGCGGTATTCCAGGGTGGGCCTGATGTTGTCGAGGCTGTCGATGCGCAGCAGGTTGTCGTTGACGAAGGTCAGGCTGGCCTTGCTGCCGCCGTGGTCCAGTTGCAGCAGGATGCGCAGCGGCGAACTGCCTATTACCTGCCAACAACCCTGCTGTACGGTGCTGTGCTGGGCGTCGGGGCCGTCCAGCACCAGCGTGCGCGAACGCCATAGTCCGCTGGGCGCCAGGGTCAGGGTGATACGGTTGGCCGAGCAGGTATTGCCGTTGACCAGGCACGGAACGGTGCCCAGAAAGGTCTTGGGCTCGGCCAGCGGGCGCACGTAGTCGGGCTGGGCCGCTTTTTCGTTCGCCGCTTCGGCGGCGGAAGGCTTTTTCTGGGTCGGGCCGAAGCCCAGGTGCAATTGCGATGGCGACTGCGCTTGCACGCCAGGGCCCGAGCCCTGGGCCTGTTCCATGGCATCGCGCTGGGTGTTGTCGCGGGCGTTGTCGTAGTAGCCGGGCGAATGCTGCGAGGCGCAGCCGGCCAGCAGCATGGCCAGGATCGCCGCGCCGCAGGCCTTGCGGCGGGCGCGCCTTGTGTAGATAGCTAATGCAGGCATGGAAGGTATTCCGTGGAATCTGTCGAGGCTGATGAATGAGCATTCTACGCATTAATCGCAGGCTTGGGGTAGCGCCTTGCGGGCTCTCATAGCCGTTTGCGATGGTTCTGTTCTCGCGGGCTTCGGGGCGGGGGCGGCGGCCGGATGGGTGGCTGTGCAACTGGCCGGGAACTGCATTGCCGGGCTTGCCGCCCAGATGAACGAGGCGCCGCCGCGGCAGCGGCGGGGTGTCTGCGCGATGTCTATGCTGGGGGCCGGAACCTTGGCTGCGGTACTCGCTGCCAGGCATGGCGCTGGCCCATACGCGGCGGCCGTGCTGTGCGCCCTGGCCCTGCTGCTGGCCTTGTCGCTGGTCGATGCGGCGCTCGGGCTGCTGCCCGACGCCTTGACCCAGCCTTTGCTCTGGCTGGGGCTGTTGCGCGCCTGGATGGGCGGCAGCCTGGGCCCGGTCGGGTTGCACGATGCGGTGGCCGGCGTGGCCTGCGGCTATAGCCTGCCATGCTTGCTGGCATGGGCATACGCCTTGTTTTCCGGGCGTGCGGGCATGGGGCGCGGCGACCTGAAGCTGCTGGCCGCGCTCGGCGCCTGGCTTGGGGCCTATCCCTTGCCGGGGGTGCTGCTGGCGGCCTGTGCGGCCGGCTTGTCCTGGGCCTT
Source organism: Candidimonas humi (assembly GCF_019166065.1). Taxonomy (GTDB): domain Bacteria; phylum Pseudomonadota; class Gammaproteobacteria; order Burkholderiales; family Burkholderiaceae_B; genus Candidimonas; species Candidimonas humi. The sequence continues at coordinate 215,113 of NZ_JAHTBN010000007.1, read as the reverse complement.
CCTGTGGCGGCGCGACTTCCGCGCGCGGGCGTCCTATCCCTTCGGTCCCTTCCTGTCGGGCGCGGGCGCCGCCGCCCTGTTGCTCGGTCCTGAGGTACAGTGGGGCTTTGGATGAACTGGGGCCTGTTTACGCTAGAGGGGGCGGCACGCCACTCGATCTGGACAGCCCCCGGCCCGGCACAGCATGTACAAAATTGGACTGACCGGCGGCATCGGCTCTGGCAAGAGCCGCGTCGCAGAATTCTTCCGCGAATGGGGCGCGGCCATCGTCGATACCGATGTCATCGCCCACGAGCTTACCGCGCCCGGCGGGCGCGCCATAGAACCCATACGCGCGGCTTTCGGCGCGGCCATGATCGCCGCCGACGGCTCGCTCGACCGCGCCCGCATGCGCGAGCTGGCGTTTTCCGATACCGGCGCAAGGGGCCGCCTGGAAGCCATTATTCATCCATTGATAGGAACCGTTACACAGGAACGGGCGCAGCAGGCGCAGGGATGTTATCTTGTGCTGGTCGTACCGCTGCTGGTCGAGTCGGGCCGCTGGCGAGATCGTGTCGACCGCATCTGCGTGGTGGACTGCGATCCGGCCACGCAAGCGGCCCGCGTGCAGGCCCGCAGCGGGCTGACGGCGGACACTATTGCGCGTATCATGTCAGTGCAAGCTTCGCGTGAGGAGAGACTGGCACTCGCCGATGATGTGGTGCTGAACGATGCGCAGACGTCGCTCGAAGAGCTTGCTCGGCGTGCCCGCGTGGTGCACGAGCGCTGGTGCCTTTGGGCGCAACAACGGGGTTAGCCGGCCTGGGGGCCCGTGCGGCAGAAGTGATCGAAACGCGGTTGGGGATGCTTCCGGTATTGTCTTCATCGTAATCGGGTTTGTGTAGCCGCCCTGGCGCAAGGCCAGGAATAGACGATGAACCGGCTGCCGCGGCGTATACGCCGCCGACGCATCCTCCGCCCCATGCTTCCCGTGATGCCGGCTGTTTGAGTAAGGTGCAAGTTCGCGTGGTCCTATACGAATATCCTTGCAATGAACGAGTCAGGGCTCTCCTGCGGGTCGAGCACTTGTTCAATCGGTTGTTCTTCTTCGCCGAAGGCGAAGACCCGCGCTATCAGCAGATCGCTGTCGCCACGCTTTTCGATGTGCTGGACATCTGCGATCGCACCGATTTGCGCGGTTCCATCCTGCAAGACCTCGAACGCCAGCGCGTCACGCTCGCGGGCTTGCGCCAGCATCCGGGGGTAGACCCCGAAGCCCTCGAAAACATGCTCAACGAGATCCAGTCGGTCAGCGGCGACCTGGGTGGGCAGGGGCGTATCGGCCAGGGGCTGCGCGACAACGAATGGCTGGCCAGCCTGCGCGGCAGGGTGGCGGTGCCGGGCGGCTCTTCCCAGGTGGACATGCCTTCGTATTTCGCCTGGCAGCTCAAGCCCTACGACGACCGCATGCACGACCTGCGGCAATGGATCAACCCATTCCTGCCCTTGTTTCGCAGCCTGTCCCTAAGTTTGCGCCTGCTGCGCGACGCCGGCGACGTGGTCGATGTCGAGGCCCGCCAGGGTGCCTACCAGGAAATGCTCGGCGGCAAGACGTTCCAGTTGCTGCGCGCCTGGGTCGATCCGACGCTCGGGGTGTTTCCCGAAATGAGCGCCAACAAATATGTGATCTGGGTGCGCTTTGCCAGCCCCGACTACGATCTCAAACCCCAGGCCGTCACGCGCGACATCCCCTTCAAGCTGGCGCGCTGCAACGTCTGACAGCGGCCGTGCCATGGCGGGACGCCTGCCCGTAAGTGTTGCGTTCGATTACAGATTTCGATTCTTTACGGTCGACGGCCCGGGAAATCAGCGAAAATACACGCATTTTCGTATCCCCTGAAGGAGTCCGCGCATGCCGGAACCTCGTCCCGAGGCCGCCCGATCGTCCCGCACCCGAGCCTGGGTCTGGCTTGCCGTCATCGTCCTGATCGTCCTGGCCGGCGCATACTGGGCCTTGGGCCGCCAGGGCAAGGGCGCCGCCGGCCGCTACGGCGCCGGCATGTCCGAGGCCATACCGGTGCGTGTCGCCCAGGTGCATACCGGGCGCATCAACCTGGTGCTCAACGCCATCGGCACGGTCACGGCCTTCAATACCGTCACGGTCATGAGCCGGGTATCGGGGGAACTGCAGAAAATCGATTTCACCGACGGCCAGAAAGTAAAGCAGGGCGACCTGCTCGCGCAGATCGACCCGCGCACCTTCCAGGTGCAGCTCGACCAGGCCATCGGCCAGCAGCAGCAGAACGAGGCGCAATTGCAGAATGCGCGCCGCGACCTGCAGCGCTATCAGCAGCTATATAAGCAGAACTCCATCGCCAAGCAGCAGGTCGATACCCAGGCCGCGCTGGTCCAGCAATACCTGGGAACGGAAAAAAGCGACCAGGCGGCCGTGGACAGCGCCAGGCTGCAGCTCGAATTCACCCGCATCACCGCGCCGATATCCGGGCGCCTGGGCCTGCGCCAAGTCGACCAGGGCAACCTGATCACGGCGTCCACGACCCCGGGGCTGGTTGTCATCACCCAGACCCAGCCCATCGCCGTGGTCTTCACGCTGCCGCAGACCCAGTTGCCGGAAGTGTTGGCCCAGATGCACCAGGGGCACAAGCTGTCGGTCGACATCTACGATCGCGACGACACCACCAAGCTTGCCAGCGGCGAACTGATGTCGGTGGACAACCAGATCGATGTCTCCACCGGCACGGTCAAGTTCAAGGCCCGCTTCGACAATGCCGACGACGCCCTGTTTCCCAACCAGTTCGTCAATGTGCGGCTGCTGGTCAGCAGCGACGACAAGGCCGTGGTCATCCCGACGCTGGCCGTGCAGCAGGGGTCGATCGGCACCTTCGTGTATGTGCTCAAGCCCGACAACACGGTCCATGTGCAGCAGGTCGCCACCGGCACCGAGGACGGCGCCAACGTCGCCGTCAAATCGGGCCTGACCGTCGGCCAGCAAGTCGTCACCGAAGGGCTGGACCGCCTCGGCGAAGGCTCCAAGGTCGAGATCATGACCGGCACCCAGGCCGCGCCCACCATGGCCGACATGCACAAGAAGCCGAGCAGCACCTCCCGGCGGCGGCACTAGGGGCGGATCCAGGCAGTGAATCTCTCGCGTCTCTTCATCCTGCGGCCGGTGGCCACCACCCTGGCCATGTTCGCCGTGCTCATAGCCGGCCTGCTGGCCTATCGGCTGCTGCCGGTGTCGGCGCTGCCGGAAGTCGATTACCCGACCATCCAGGTGGTGACCCTGTACCCGGGAGCCAGCCCGGACGTGATGACCGCCCTGGTCACTTCGCCGCTGGAACGCCAGTTCGGCCAGATGCCCGGGCTGTCGCAAATGACTTCCACCAGTTCCGGCGGCTCGTCCATGATCACCTTGCAGTTCGATCTGGGCCTGTCGCTGGATGTGGCCGAACAGGAAGTCCAGGCCGCCATCAACGCGGCCTCGAACCTGCTGCCCAGCGACCTGCCCACGCCGCCCACCTATAACAAGGTGAATCCGGCCGACACGCCGGTCATGAGCCTGGCCATCACTTCGCCCACGATGCCGCTGTACCAGGTGCGCGACCTGATCGACATCCGCATGGCGCAGAAGCTGTCGCAGATATCCGGCGTGGGGCTGGTGAGCATCGCCGGCGGGCAGCGGCCGGCGGTGCGAGTGCAGGTCAACCCGCAGGCGCTGGCGGCGCACAACCTGACGCTCACCGATGTGCGCACCGCCATCACCAATGCGTCCACCAACCAGCCCAAGGGCAACCTGGATGGGCCGCAGCGCTCTACCACCATCAACGCCAACGACCAGTTGCAGTCGGTGCAGGACTACGACAAGCTGATCGTGTCCTACCAGAACGGCGCGCCGCTGCGCCTGCGCGACGTGGCCGTCGCGAAACAGGATGCCGAGGACATTCGCCAGGCCGCCTGGGTCGGCAAGACGCCGGCGGTGCTGCTGAACATCCAGCGCCAGCCCGGCGCGAATGTGATCTCCGTGGTCGACCATATCAAGGCGCTGCTGCCCACGCTCAAGCAGGCGCTGCCGGCCGGCGTGAGCGTGTCGGTGGCCTCCGACCGCACCCAGACCATACGCGACTCGGTCAACCACGTGCTGTTCGAGATGATCCTGGCCATCGTGCTGGTGGTGCTGGTGACCTATGTATTCCTGCGTAGCTGGACCGCCACTTTCGTGCCCAGTGTTGTGGTGCCGCTGTCGCTGGTAGGCACCTTCGGCATCATGTACCTGGCCGGCTTCAGCATCAACAACCTGACGCTGATGGCGCTGACGATCGCCACCGGCTTCGTGGTCGACGACGCGATCGTCATGATCGAGAACATCGCGCGCCACATCGAGGCCGGCGAAACCGCCTTGAAGGCAGCGCTCAAGGGCGCGCAGCAGATCGGCTTCACGCTGGTGTCCTTGACGTTGTCGCTGATCGCAGTGCTGATCCCGCTGCTGTTCATGGCCGACGTCATCGGCCGCCTGTTCCGCGAATTCGCCATCACGCTCGCGGTGGCCATCTTGATCTCGCTGCTGATCTCGCTGACGCTCACCCCCATGATGTGCGCGCGCCTGCTCAAGCCCGAGTCCGAAATGAAATTCAGCCCCTTCCAGCAGAAGGCCGGCGCATACATAGACAAGCTGATAGATGCCTACGACCGCGGGCTGTCCTTCGTGCTGTCGCACCAGCGCATCACGCTGCTGGTGGCGGTGGCCACGCTGGCGGTTACGGGCCTGCTGTACATGATCGTACCCAAGGGCTTCTTCCCGCAGCAGGACACCGGCATGATCCAGGCGATCAGCCAGTCGGCGCAAACCATATCCTTCAAGGCCATGGGCGTGCGCCAGCAGCAGGCGGTAGACCTCATCATGAAGGATCCCGCAGTGGCCACGGTCACGTCCTTCATAGGCATAGACGGCACCAACTCCACGATCAATACGGGCCGCATGCAGATCGCGCTCAAGCCTACCAGCGAACGCAGCGACAATGCGGCCGAAGTCATCCGGCGCCTGAACCAGACGCTGGCAGGCGTGCCCGGCATCAAGGTCTACATGCAGCCGGTGCAAGATCTGACCATCGACGACCGCGTCAGCCGCACGCAATACCAGATGACCCTGTCCGACCCCGACGGCGCGGTGCTCAGCGAGTGGGTGCCCAAGGTGGTGAGCAAGCTGCAGACCCTGCCCCAGCTGGAGGACGTGGCCGACGACTTGCAGAACGGCGGCCTGCAGACCACGCTGGTCATAGACCGCGATGCGGCGGCGCGCCTGGGTGTCACCGTGGCGGCCATCGACGAAGCCCTGTACGACGCCTTCGGGCAGCGGCTGATTTCCACCATCTTCACGCAATCTTCGCAATACCGCGTGGTGCTGGAAGTGGCGCCGCAGTACCGGCAAGACCCGTCTTCGCTGTCGCGCATCTACGTGCCCACGACTTCCGGCAACCCGCCGGTGCCGCTGACCAGCCTGGCGCGCCTGGTGCAGTCCAATACCCATTTGTCGATCGAGCGCCTGGGCCAGTTCCCCGCCGTCACGGTGTCCTTCAACCTGGCGCGCGGCGTGGCGCTGTCCGATGCGGTCGAGGCCATCGAGAAAGCCGAGGGCGGGCTGGCCATGCCGAATTCCATCGAGACGCGCTTCCAGGGCGCGGCGGCGGCGTTCCAGGCCTCGCTGTCCAGCACGCTGTGGCTGTTGCTGGCGGCGGTGGTCGCCATGTACATCGTGCTCGGCATCCTGTACGAAAGCTACATCCATCCCGTCACGATATTGTCGACGCTGCCCTCGGCGGCGATCGGCGCGCTGCTGGCGCTGCTGATCAGCCACACCGAGCTCGACATGATAGGCATCATCGGCATCATCCTCTTGATCGGCATCGTCAAGAAGAACGCCATCATGATGGTCGACTTCGCCCTCGAGGCCGAGCATCATCGCGGCCTGCCGCCGCGCCAGGCCATCCAGGAAGCTGCGCGGCTGCGGTTCCGTCCCATCCTGATGACCACACTGGCGGCGCTGTTCAGTGCGATTCCCCTGATGCTGGCCACGGGCGCCGGCTCCGAGCTGCGCCAGCCGCTGGGGCTGGTGATGGTGGGCGGCCTGTTGTGCAGCCAGTTGCTGACGCTGTTTACCGTGCCGGTGATCTACCTGTGGTTCGACCGCCTGGGCCGCCGCCTGCGCTCCGAGCCCGCGACAGAGCAAGCCCAGGGCGAGGCGCTGCCATGATGCAGGGCGAGACGCTTCCATGAGGTTCCTGTCCCTGTTCATCATGCGGCCGGTGGCGACCACGCTGCTGAGCATGGCGCTGGTGCTGACGGGGGCCCTGGCGTTCGGCCTGCTGCCGGTCTCGCCGCTGCCGCAGGTCGACTACCCCATGATCTCGGTGTCGGCCAGCATGCCCGGCGCCAGCCCCGAGACCATGGCCTCGAGCGTCGCCACGCCGCTCGAGCAAGCCCTGGGGTCGATCGCCGGGGTCACCGACATGAGCTCCAGCAGCACCGAGGGCTCGACGCGCATATCCCTGCAGTTCGACCTGAGCCGCGACATCAACAGCGCGGCGCGCGACGTGCAGGCCGCCATCAATGCGGCGCGCACGCTGCTGCCCTCGAGCCTGCGCAGCAACCCCACCTATCACAAGGTCAACCCGGCCGCCGCGCCCATCATGGTGCTGGCGCTGACTTCGCCCACGGTCGAGCAGGGCAAGCTCTACGACCTGGCCTCTACCGTGCTGGCGCAGAAGCTCGCCCAGGTGCAGGGCGTGGGCGAGGTCGACGTCGGCGGCAGCTCGCTGCCGGCGATACGCATAGACCTGGACCCGCAGGCCCTGAACGCCGCCGGGCTGGCGCTGGACGATGTGCGCACGGCGCTGTCCAACGCCAATGTCGTGCGTCCCACTGGCATGGTCGAGAACGACCACTACCACTGGCAGGTCAGCCCCGGCGACCAGATGACCTCGGCGGCGCAGTACCGGCCGTTGATCGTGGGCTGGCGCAATGGCGCGCCCATACGCCTGAAGGACGTGGCCACGGTCAGCGATTCGGTCGAAGACATCTTCAATGCGGGCTTTTTCAACGACCGCAAGGCCATCTTGCTGATCGTGAGGCGCCAGGCCGACGCCAACATCATCGCCACCGTGGACGCGATACGGGCGGAACTGCCGCGCTTCCAAGCAATGCTGCCGGCCGCCGTGACGCTCACCGTGGCGCAGGACCGCACCCCCAGCATTCGCGCCTCGCTGCACGAGGCCGAGCTTACCCTGGTGATCGCCGTGGTGCTGGTAGTGCTGGTGGTGCTGCTGTTCCTGCGCAATGCGCGGGCGGCGCTGATCCCCAGCGTGGTGGTGCCGGTGTCGCTGGTCACTACCTTCAGCCTGATGTTGCTGTTCAATTTCACGCTGAACACGATTTCGCTGATGGCGCTGATCGTGGCCACGGGCTTCGTGGTGGACGACGCCATCGTGGTGCTGGAGAACATCATCCGCCACATGGAACGCGGCGTGCCGCCGCTGCGGGCCGCGATCCGCGGCCTGCGGGAAGTCGGCTTCACCGTGCTGGCCATGAGCGTGTCGCTGGTGGCGGTGTTCATACCCATACTGCTGATGAGCGGCATGGTCGGCCGCCTGTTCCGCGAGTTCGCGGTGACGCTGTCGGCGTCCATCATGGTGTCGCTATTCGTGTCGCTGACGCTGACGCCTATGATGTGCGCGCGCATCCTGCGCCGCCAGGAAAAAGCGCCACGCGAGCCGGGCTGGCTGGCGCGGCGCTTCCAGCGGCTGGGCGAGATACTGTGGGAAGGCTACAAGCGTTCGCTGTCGTGGTCGCTGGCGCACGGCCGTTTCATGCTGCTGCTGCTGGCCATCACCGTCGGCCTGAATGTCTATTTGTACAAGGTAGTGCCCAAGGGCTTCTTCCCGCAGCAGGACACCGGCCAGTTGATGGGTTTCTTCCGGGTCGACCAGGGCACTTCTTTTTCCGCCATGATGCCCAAGCTCGAGGCCTTCCGCAAAGTGCTGCTGCAGGATCCGGCCATCGAAAGCGTGACCGGCTTCGCCGGCGGGCGCGGCGGCAGCAACTCCAGTTTCATGCTGATCCAGCTCAAGCCCGTGGATGTGCGCAAGGCCAGCGCGCTGGAAGTGGCCAACCGCCTGCGCAGCAAATTCCAGAACGAGCCCGGGGCGCGCCTGACGCTGGTGCCGCAACAGGACATACGCATGGGCAGCCGCCAGACCAGCACGGCTTCGTATGACTACACGCTGATGGCCAGCGACCTTGCGCTGCTCAAGACCTGGCTGCCCAAGGTGCAGCAGGCCATGGCGGGGCTGCCGGAGCTGGTCGACGTGGATACCGACGTGCAGGACAAGGGCACGCAGGTCAATCTGGTGATCGACCGCACCGCCGCGACCCGGCTCGGGGTGGACATGGGCCTGATCGCCTCGACCCTGAACGATTCGTTCAGCCAGCGGCAGATCTCGGTGATCTACGGGCGCTTGAACCAATATCACGTCGTCATGGGCGTGGACCAGCGCTATGCCAAGGATCCGGAATCGCTGCGCCTGGTGCAGGTGGTGACGTCCAGCGGCAATCGCGTGCCGCTATCCGCCTTCGCCCACTTCGAGGTCGGCAATGCGCCGCTGTCGGTGCAGCACCAAGGGCTGTTTGCCGCCGACACTGTGTCCTTCAGCCTGGCGCCCGGCGTGGCGCTGGAGCAGGCCGTGCAGTCCATCGAGAAGGCGGTGGCGCGCACGGGCCTGCCCACGCGCGAAATCCAGGCCGGCTTCCAGGGCAATGCCCAGGCCCTGCAGCAGTCGCTGGCGCAGCAGCCCTGGCTGATCCTGGCCGCGCTGGTCACCATGTACATCGTGCTCGGCATGCTCTACGAGAGCTACGTGCATCCCCTGACGATTCTTTCCACCTTGCCCTCCGCGGGCATCGGGGCCTTGCTGGCCTTGATGCTGCTGGGCGAGCAGTTCACGCTGATCGCTCTGATCGGGGTGTTCCTCTTGATCGGTATCGTCAAGAAGAACGCCATCATGATGGTCGATTTTGCGCTGCAGGCCGAGCGCGAAGATAATCTGTCCTCGCGCGACGCCATCTACCAGGCGTGCCTGGTGCGGTTCCGGCCTATCATGATGACCACGGTTTCGGCGCTGTTCGGCGCCTTGCCGCTGGTGCTGGCCTCGGGCGCCGGGGTCGAACTGCGCCGTCCGCTGGGCCTGACCATCGTGGGCGGCCTGTTCCTGAGCCAGATTCTTACCCTTTACACGACCCCCGTGGTCTACCTGTACCTCGACCGCTTCCGCCTGTGGGCCGGGCGCAAGCGTGGGACTGCAACATGATTATGCCGACAAGAAAAATTTCTCGATGCCTGCTGCCGGCGGCGCTGGCGCTGGCGCTGAGCGCCTGCGCGGTGGGGCCGGACTACCACCGTCCCGATGTGCCCGTGGGCAATGCCTATAAAGAAACGCAGGGCTGGAAGCCGGCGCAGCCGGCCGACACGGCGCTGCGCGCCGACTGGTGGCGCGCGTACCAGGACCCGGTGCTCGACGGCTTGATGCAGGCGCTGCTGGCGCACAACGCCGACCTGGCCCAGGCCGAGGCGCAGTACCGCCAGGCCCAGGCGCTGCTCAAGGGCGCGCGGGCGGACTTCTTTCCCACCGTCGGCGCGAACCTCTCGGCGACCCGTTCGGGCAGCAGCGGCGGGTCGGATGCTTCGACCCGCGGCACCCAGTCCACATTGACCGGCACAGTCAGTTGGGAGCCCGATGTGTGGGGCAAAGTGCGGCGCTCGGTCGAATCCAGCCGGGCCAGCGCGCAGGCCAGCGCGGCCGACATGGCTGCGACCCGGCTCAGCCTGCAGTCGACGCTGGCGCAGACCTATTTCAACCTGCGCGCGCTGGACGCCGAGCAGCGCCTGTACGCCCAGACGCTGCAGGCCTACCAGCGCTCGCTCACCATCACCGAGAACCGCTACAGCACTGGCGTTGCGGCGCAGGTCGACGTGGAATCGGCGCGTGCGCAGCTCGAGAATGCCCATACCGATGCGCTGGCCCTGGAGTGGCAGCGAGCCCAGTACGAGCATGCCCTGGCGGTGCTTACCGGCCAGCCGCCATCGGCTTTCTCGCTGGCGTCGGCGTCCGGCATCGGCAAGCTGCCGGAAATTCCGGTGGGACTGCCTTCGCAACTGCTGGAGCGCCGTCCCGACGTGGCCGCCGCCGAGCGGCGCACCGCCGAGGCCAACGCCCAGATCGGGGTGGCCGAAGCCGCCTGGTTCCCCGACCTGACCTTGAGCGCCGACGGCGGCTTGAGCAACGACCGCTGGGCCTTGTGGCTGGCTGCGCCGACACGTTTCTGGTCGCTGGGCCCGGCACTGGCCCTGACCTTGTTCGACGGCGGCGCGCGCCAGGCCAATATCGAGCAGGCGCGAGCCGCCTACGACGCCCAGGCGGCCGCCTACCGGTCTACCGTACTGAACGCCTTGCAAGAAGTCGAGAATTATCTGGTGCAACTGCGCGTCATGGCGCGTGAGCAGCAGACCCAGGACCGGGCGCTGACTGCGTCGCGCAACTCGCTGCGTCTGACCGAGAACCAGTACGCCGCCGGCATGATCGACTACCTCAGCGTCGCGCAGGTGGAGGCCACCGCGCTCAGCACCGAAAGGTCCGCGCTGTCGTTGCAGGCGCAGCGTTTGGTGGCCAGCGTGCAACTGATCGCGGCCCTGGGCGGCGGCTGGCAGGCCGCGCCGGACGAAGGCGGCAATACGGGCTCGCCGCCGAATACCGGCTCGCCGTCGAAGTAATTCCGTTTCTAGATCGATCGTGAACGCGCCAGCGAAGCGCAGGTCCTAGTACGGCAAGCGAAGCAGGCAAAGCGCACGATTGACTTGAGAATGAAACAAGCACCAGGTGTGCAGCCGCGGGCAATACAAGCTGAAGAGAAAAGGGTGAGGCAGCGTGGCGATCGCCGCGCTTGCCCCCCGATCCTTTATCAGTAGCCCAGCAGCCCGCGGATGCCGGCTATGCCATGCGCGCCGTGGCGGCGCGCCTCGTCCAGCGTAGCTTCCGATTGGCCGCCTATGGCCAGCACCGGCAGGCCGGCGCCGCCGGCCAGCTCGGCGTAACGTTCCCAGCCCATGCCGGGCTCGCCGGGGTGCGAAGGCGTGTCCAGCACATGGCCGAGCACCGCGAAATCGGCCCCCAGCTCGCGCGCCAGCGTCAGGTCGGCCGCGTCGTGGGCCGACATGCCCAGCAGCCGGTCGGGCCACGAGTTCGGCCCGGCTGCGGCGGCATTTGCCCCCGCATGGTTATCCGGGGCGGCTTGGGCGCCGGCTGCCGCGTCGGCACCAGTGGCGTTCGAGTCCTCGGCGGCCCGGCGCAGCCGCGCGGCCACCTCGGGCAGGCGCGCATCGGCGGCGCGCAGGTGCACGCCGTCGGCTCGATCCCACCAGTCACGGGGATGGGCGCTATTCACTAGGCAGCGCGCACCGTGCTCGCGGCAGCGCCGCAGCACTTCCTGCAAGGCCGCCGCCACGGCCTGCTCGCCGTCCCGCTGCTGCCATGCAGGTTCGCGGAACTGCACCAGCCTGATGCCTTGCTGCAAGGCTGTGTCCAGCCGCGCAAGATAGCCGGGCAGTTCCTGTTGCCCGCCTATGGATGTGATCAGGTAGCGGTCGGGCAGCCGCAGCCAACGCAGAGGCGGCTCGGTGGCTGGCAGCAGCTTGCCGACAGTGATGGGCGCATGCGGATCGACCCAGGCCAGCGTCTGGCCTTCGCGCCCGGTCGGCGTGCCGTTCCAGCCCGTGACGCGGCAGAAGGCCAGGCTGACGATATTCTTGGGGTACTCGTGTACATGAGTGACCCATGGCGTGGCCTGGGTGATCTGGATACCCAGCTCTTCATCCAGCTCGCGCGCCAGCGCCTGCAGCACTGTCTCGCCTGGTTCGATCTTGCCGCCGGGCAATTCCCACCAGCCCGACCAGGGCTTGTCGGCGGGGCGCTCGGCCAGCAGCAGGGCACCGTCGGCGCGCAGGATCATGCCTGCTGCTACGTGGATCAGGGGCTTGGCGGGCATTTCGGGCCGAGGCGGATTGCCCGAGTTTTCTTCAGACATGTCGTGCCGACCAGTCGCGGGCGAACTGGCGCGCCACGCGCCCCGAACGCGAACCGCGCTCCAGCGCCCATTGCAGCGCTTCGGTGCGCGACGCATCGATGTCGGCCTGCGTGCAGCCCAGTTCCTTGAGCCAGTAGTTCACGATGTCCAGATAATCGTCCTGCTTGAAGGGATAAAAGGACAGCCACAGGCCGAAGCGCTCGGAGAGCGAAATTTTTTCCTCGACCGTCTCGCCGGGGTGGATCTCGCCGTCGGCCTGGTGCTTGGCATCCAGGTTTTCGCTCATGTATTCGGGCATGAGGTGGCGCCGGTTGGATGTGGCGTAGATCAGCACGTTCTCGCCCGAGGCGCTGATCGAGCCGTCCAGCAGCGATTTCAGCGCCTTGTAGCCGGCCTCGCCCTCTTCGAAGGACAAGTCGTCGCAGAAGATGATGTAGCGTTCGGGACGCTGCGCCACCATGTCCACAATATCGCCCAGATCGCCCATGTCGCTCTTGTCGACCTCGATCAGGCGCAGGCCCTGGTCGCCATAGGCGGCCAGCATGGCCTTGACCAGCGAGCTCTTGCCGGTGCCGCGCGCGCCCGTCATCAGCACATTGTTGGCGGGCTTCTTCTGCAGGAAATGGCGGGTGTTGCGGTCGATGATGCCTTTCTGGCGCTCGATGTGCTGCAAATCGTCCGTGTGGATGGCCATGATATTGCGCACCGGATCGAGCCAGCCGCGGTTGCCGCGCTTGCGCCAGCGGTAGGCGTGCGCCGACCAGTCGGCCGCGGGAGGGGCGGGAGGCAGCCAGGCCTCCAGTTGCGCCAGTACTTGCTCGGCGCGTTCGATCAAGGTGCTCAGGTCCTTGGCACTCACGGAAAACTCTCCAGGATGTGGGCGGCTGCTGCGTCGGCAGCCGCGTCGTTCTTGCCGGCGCGACGGGCCTTGCGCCCGGCGCCGGGTATCGGACCCGCGGGCGAGGGCTGCAGCGTGGAAAACAGTTAGCTTAACAAATCCGCCGCCCTGGCAGTCCGGCCGGGCCGCAAAACGGGCCGGCCCCGCGTTCCCGTGGGGAACCTGCTAGCACGTATAATCCTTCTCTTGTTTCGCAGACTTACAAATCCGGACAAAATCTTGAATCTCGCCGAGCTGATTGCTCCCATTGCTGACGATATGAAAGCCGTCGACGCGGTCATCCGCGCGCGCTTGAATTCCGATGTCGTCATGATCCGTACCATCGGCGACTATATCGTGGGCGCCGGCGGCAAGCGCATGCGTCCGGCCTTGCTGCTGCTGGCGGCCAAGGCCCTGGGTTACCAGGGCTCGTACCACCATTTGCTGGCCGCGGTGGTGGAATTCATCCACACCGCGACCCTGCTGCACGACGACGTAGTCGACGAATCCGACCTGCGGCGCGGCCGCAGCACCGCCAACGCCGTATTCGGCAACGCCGCCAGCGTGTTGGTGGGCGATTACCTGTATTCGCGTTCTTTCGAAATGATGGTCGAGGCCGGCACCATGCGGGTCATGTCCATTTTCTCGGAAGCCACCACCGTCATCGCCGAAGGCGAAGTGCTGCAGTTGATGAATGTGCACGACCCCGACGTCTCGCTCGATCGCTATCTGCAGGTGGTGCGCTATAAGACCGCGAAACTGTTCGAAGCCTCGTCCCAGGTCGGAGCCGTGATCGCCGCGGGCACGCCGCGGCAGGTCGAGGCCGCCGCCGCCTATGGCCGCCACGTCGGCACGGCCTTCCAGTTGATCGACGACGTGCTGGACTACAGCGGCGACGTCCAGTCCCTGGGCAAGAACGTCGGCGACGACCTGCGCGAGGGCAAGCCCACACTGCCGCTGATCCGCGTCATGGAAGTCGGGACGCCGGACCAGCGCGAGCTCATCAAGACGGCGATCCAGACCGGCGAAGCCGATTTCGAGGCCGTGGCCCGCGCCATACACGACACCGATGCGCTGGACTACACCCGCCAGGCGGCCCGCGCCGAGTCCGAACTGGCCCGCGCCGCCCTGGATGCCTTCCCCGTTTCCGCTTATCGCGATTCTTTGCTAGAATTCTGCTCTTTCGCGGTCGAGCGGGACCGTTGACCCAGCCCAGGCGCAGCGCGCCCGGTTTTGCTAAAATACGGCTCCCGCATTATCGCGGACCCATCCGGCCCCCGGACGGGCGCAAGTTCGGTTCGCATTTCGCCAGGATTGCGGGCAAGTGGTTCGGCAAGCCACCACAGCATCAAATCGGGGCGTAGCTCAGCCTGGTAGAGTACTGCGTTCGGGACGCAGGAGCCGGAGGTTCAAATCCTCTCGCCCCGACCATTCATTCCCGGCTCTTTCCCAACAGCGGGAAGACCAGCCATAAAACACACTTCAATCCGCGAGCCAGCGGCCTTCCGGCCATAACCCTGCCTGGACCGCGCGCCGCATTTCCTCGACAAGAATATTCACTACGCTGCGAATGTGCCGGCCGGTGGATCGATTGGACGGCAAAGCAAGCACTATGGTCCGTGCGATGTCGGGGCCGCAGACCGGAGCCCCGGATAGCCGGCCTTGCGCAAGGTCCTCTGCCACGGCTATGGGCGGCAGGATCGTGAGCCCATGACCGCCCAGGACCAGGCTGCGCTGCACGCTCAAGGCATTCGTTTCCACGGAAAGGTCCAGGGACACTGCTGCCGTCCTGCAGGCATGCTCGACCAAGGTCCGGATGCCGTGGGGCGCGCTGGGCAGGATGAATTTTCGGCCGACGAGTTTCGACAGATGCACGGGCTGGCTGCGCTCGAAGCCGCTGTCTCGCGGGCCTATCACCCATAATGGTTCTTCGACCAGCGGCGTCGTCTGGATTTCCGCCGATCGTTCCGCCCGATACAAAAGGGCGGCGTCGACCTCGCCGGTTTCCAGCCAACGCAGCAATGTGCCGGCGTATCCCATGGCGACGCGCAGGCGGATGCCCGGATATTGCTGCGATACGGCGGTGACCAGCGGGCTTGCAAGCATTTCGCTGGTGCTGGGGAGCAAGCCTATCGTGACGAGGCCGCCGACCGCTGTTTCGGAGCTTTTCAACAGGGCGCGCGCCCGGTCCAGCTCCAGCATGACACGCTGGCCATATTCCACCAATGCTCTGCCCGCGTCGGTCAGGGCCATGCCATGCCGTCCGCGTTCGAACAACTGGATTCCGAGGTCTTCCTCGAGCAGGCGTATCTGGCGCGATACCGCGGGTTGCACGATGTTGAGCAGTTCCGCTGCACGGGTCACATTGCCTATTTCGGCCACCGTGAGAAAGGCCTTCAACTGTCGAAAATCCACTCCTGAGGCCTCGATCAAAAAAAGTAATTGTTCGATCAAAATATTCTATTTCAGAATTAATTCTATCTAAATATAGAATTCCACGGACTAGATCATTCACCGGGGCTCAAGCCCGTCAGCCCTTTGCCGGGCATTGCCACGAGGCACCTATCGACCATGTCACACTCCCCAGCCTCCGCTTCCGACGCCGGCGCGCCAGCATGGCAGCAAGCCGTCTTCCGAGTCCTTAAAGAGGGCGGCACGAATCAGATCGCCTATGTGCCTGACGCGGGCCACTCGCACGTGATCCGCAGCGCGATTGCGGATCCCGAGATCGAGGATATCGTCTTGACCACAGAAGAGGAAGGCGTGGCCCTGGCTTGCGGCGCTTGGCTGGGCGGGCAGCGCGCCGTACTGCTCATGCAAAGCAGCGGCGTCGGCAATTGCGTCAACATGTTTTCGCTGCTGCAGGCCGCGGATTTCCCCTTCTTTACGCTGGTGACCATGCGCGGCGAATACGCGGAATTCAATCCCTGGCAAAACTCCATGGGCAGGGCCACACAGGCGGCGCTGGAACTCATGGGCATCCACGTGCTGCGCGTCGAGCATGCGGACGAGGCCGCTGAAATCGTCGGTGCCGGATTCGACGCCGCTTTCGCGGCGGGCGACAAGGTGGCGGTGCTGTTGGGCCAGAGTCTGATCGGACGCAAGAAATGGGAGCGCAACTAATGAGTTCGACAGCACAGGCGGGGCGCGTCAGCCGCCGCGAATTCGTGGCGCGCCTGTTGCGCGATCTGCCCGACGCGCTGGTCGTGACTGGCTTGGGCTCCGCGGCATACGACGCCTTTGCCGCAGGCGATCGCGACCGCAACTACTACCTGTGGGGCGCCATGGGCGGCGCCGTGCCCCTCGGGCTGGGCCTGGCCCTGGCGCAGCGCGACAAGCCTGTCGTGGTGCTGACCGGCGACGGAGAACAACTGATGGGGATAGGCAGCCTGGCCACCGTGGCGGCCAAGCAGCCCAAGAACCTGACCATAGTCGTGCTGGACAACGGCCATTTTGGCGAGACGGGCATGCAGCGCAGCCATTCGAGCCTGGGCACCGATCTCGTCGCCGTGGCCAAGGGTTTCGGCATTGCCGATGCCTTCGGCACGGGCAGCATGGACGGCAGCGAAGAAATCAGGCGCCGCATTCATGCGCGTGCCGGCGTGGCTTTCGCGCAGGTGTTCATCGAAGCCGACGAACCGCCTCGCATGCTGCCGCCGCGCGATGGCCCGTATATCAAGAACCGCTTCCGGGCGGCGCTGGGTTTGCGGCCCTTTTGACGGGCACGGACCGCAAGCATGGCCGGATGCGAGTCATGGCCCGGATACCTCTACAGGAGACAGCGAAAGTGAAACGCTACCAACTTCGTATTGACGGCCAGGCTTGCGAGCCGCAGGGTGGTGCCTGGTTCGAGACGCAAAACCCGTACACGGGCACGGCCTGGGCCGAAATCCCGCGTTGCGACGCGCGCGATGTGGACTCGGCAGTCCAGGCCGCGCACCGGGCCTTGACGCAAGGCCCGTGGGCGCACATGACCGCCACGCAGCGCGGCGCCCTGATGCGCAAGCTGGGGGACCTGATCGCGCGCGATGCGAAGCGCCTGGCCGAGACCGAGGTGCGCGACAACGGCAAGCTGATTGCCGAGATGCAGGGGCAGTTGAACTACATACCGCAATGGTTCTATTACTATGGCGGCTTGGCCGACAAGGTACAGGGCAGCACATTGCCTCTGGACAAGCCGGGCTACTTCGCTTTCACGCGGCATGAGCCGGTGGGCGTGGTTGCGGCCATCACGCCGTGGAATTCCCCCTTGCTGCTGCTGGCCTGGAAGCTTGCGCCCGCCCTGGCGGCCGGCTGCACCGTAGTGGCCAAGCCTTCGGAATTCACTTCGGCCTCGACGCTGGAGTTCGCGGAACTCTTCGACGAGGCGGGCTTCCCTCCGGGCGTATTCAACGTCGTGACTGGCTTCGGGGCCGAAGCCGGCTCGCCCCTGGTCGAACATCCGCTGGTATCCAAGGTCAGCTTCACGGGGTCGGACGCGACCGGCCGCCGCATCAACGAGCAGGCGGCCCGTCTGCTCAAGCACACATCGATGGAGCTGGGCGGCAAGTCGCCCAATGTGGTGTTCGAGGATGCGGATGTCGAGCAGGCGGTCTACGGCGCCATTTCGGGTATCTTCGCCGCAACCGGCCAGACCTGCATCGCCGGATCCCGGCTGCTGGTGCAGGAAAGCATCCATGACGTTTTCGTCGAGAGGCTGCTGGCCGTTGCGCGCACGGCCCGCATGGGCGACCCGATGGATCCCGATACGCAGGTCGGCCCCGTGACCACGCCGCCCCAATACAAGAAGGTGCTGGACTATATCGACATCGCCCGCGCCGAGGGCGCCACGGCCGTGCTGGGCGGCGCCAAGGGCGAGGGCGCCGAGTGCGGCCAGGGCTGGTTCGTGCAGCCGACCATCTTCACCGGCGTGCGCAACGGCATGCGTATCGCGCAGGAAGAAGTGTTCGGGCCGGTCTTGTCCGTCATCCGCTTCAAGGACGAAGAAGATGCGCTGCGCATTGCCAACGACGTGCGCTTCGGCCTGGCCGCGGCCGTCTGGACTCAGGACATAGGCCGCGCGATCCGCATGTCCGAGCGCCTGCAGGCCGGCACGGTATGGGTCAATACCTATAGGGCGGTGAGCTTCATGGCGCCGTTCGGCGGCTACAAGGATTCGGGGCTCGGGCGCGAGAACGGCATCGAAGCGATTCGTGCCTATCTGCAGACCAAGTCGGTATGGATCAACAGCGGCGCGGTGGCAGGCAATCCTTTCATAATGCGGTGAAGGCTAAAGACTACGGTACAGGGGTTAGACGCGCGGATGGCAGATACCTATAAATCATAAGGGCCTAAAATCGATAGCCGTATGGCATGCGGCGCTGCGGGTGGCGCGGAATTCGCTGCGCCGGCCGCAGACAATACAAATCCATCGCATATAGCCCCCATGTCCATGAACCTTTCGCTGCGCCACATGAAGGCCTTTTGCGCATTGGCTGCGACGCGCAATTTCACCCGTGCGGCGGAGCAATGCAGCCTGACGCAATCGGCTTTCAGCGCCATGATCTCCAATCTGGAAAGGGGCCTGGGGGTCAAGCTGTTTTCCCGCAATACCCGCAATGTCGAACTAACCGCGGAAGGCGAGGTCTTCAGCGAGATGATGGGCCATCTGATGCCCGAAACAGAAAGAGTGCTTGCGGAGATGCAGGATTATGTACAGCGCCGCAAGGGCAGGGTAGCAATTGCGGCGCTGCCGACAATTTTTTCTGCCTTGCTGCCCGATATCATCGCTGCATTCCTGGCGAAGCATCCCGGCATAGAACTCATTATCGAAGATGTCGCCAGCACGACGTGCGTCGAGTTGGTGCGCAATCGGCGCGTGGACTTCGCCTTGTGCGCGTCGGCTGCGCCCGGCACGGATCTCATCATCGAAGTCCTTGCATCCGACACCTTCTATTTCATTTGCCGCGGGGATCATTCCCTGGCCGCTCGCAAGCGCCTTTCGGCCACGGAGGTGCAGAAACACCCCATCATTGTCTTCGAGACGGCGAGCAGCATCCGCCAGCATCTGGACGCATCGATCTATCCGCGGCAGTGGATACAGGCATTTCAGGTAAATAGCCTGTCGACGGCAGCCGGCCTGATCAGCGCCGGCCTGGGGGCCACCATCGTGCCGACGCTGGGCTTGCGCCAATTCAATTTGCCGGGCCTGGCCGCGATTCCCGTGACACTGCCCATCAACCGGCGCGAACTCTGCTTGTTGCGGCGCAAGGATGCCACAGAGTCCGTGGCCGCGCGGGAATTCATAGCCTTGCTCAAGAACAGCCTCGCGAAGAAGGTAGAGCATATGGGCACCTTGCAGGCCGTGCGGGCCTGAGCGGCTCATCTTTCGCTTTCCGACCGGGGTGCGAGCCCGCGGCGCCGGAGCAGCGTCTCGCGGCCTGGGCCATTAGCTGGCGGCTTTGTGTCCGAACCCAGCCTGCCCGTGTTATCGATTAATCGGAATAATAGATTAATTGATTAAAACAATCTGTATATCAACTGATATGAGGCCGATAGAATCGTCTTCACACACATGAGTCCGCATACGGCTCATGAATTCGTGAAATCGGGAGACAATCAATGAAACTATTTACTCGCTTGGCGCAGGGGCTGGCCTGCTCCGCACTGGTCGCGGCGGCGATGCCGTCGATGGCGCAGGACAGTTATCCGGACAGGCCCGTGCAGGTCGTGGTCGGCATGGCGCCGGGAGGCTCGAACGATACGATTGCCCGCCTCATCGCGTCGGAATTATCCAAGAAGCTGGGACAGCCTTTTATCGTCGAGAATAAGCCGGGTGCCAACAGCACCATCGCCACCAATGGCCTGAAGAAATCCAAGCCTGACGGATATACCCTGATGCTGGTGATTTCTTCGCATGTCACTAATACGCTGCTATATCCTCATCTGGCATACAGCCTGGACGATTTCAGGCCCATCAGCGTCGTCGCTGATACGCCCTTCGTGCTGGTGGCCAACCCGAAATTCAAGCCCAACAATGTCGCCGAGCTGATAGCGCTGGCCAAATCCAGCAAGAAGCCCATCAATTTCGGCACGCCCGGCGTGGGGTCCACCCAGGACATCGCCATGGCGCTCATGGACCAGATGGCCGGGATCAAGATGAAAGACATCCCATACAAGGGCGGCGCTCCGGCACAGACCGATCTGATCGCCGGCGTGATCCCCCTGATTTTCGCGACGCCTACGCAAAGCTTGCCTTTCATCAAGAACCACCAGCTCAAGGCGCTGGGCGTGACCTCGGCCAAACGCATTCCTCAGTTGCCCGATGTGCCGACTCTGGCGGAATCCGGCCTGCCCGGCTACGAGGCCAGCGTGTGGTTCGGCATCATCGCGCCGGCAAAGACGCCCGACGATGTGGTGAAAAAGCTCAACAAGGAAATCACGGACATCGTCCACAGTCCGCAAATCCGCAAGCGCCTGGAAGACCTCGGGCTGCATCCGGTCGGCAGCACCCCTGAACAGTTCCAGGCGCTGCTCGACAGCGAGAAGACGAAGTGGGCGGACGTCATCAAGAAAGCCGACATCAAACTGCAGTAAACAGGCCCGATCCATTACACCCCCGTTCCGGGAAGCTAGAAGGAGCAAGTCGTTTCATGCCCATCATCGAATCCGTATCCGCTTGCGTCGCCCGCGTTCCGCTTGATAATCCCGTCACGTTCTCCACGCGGCGAGTCACCGCGCGCGAATACTGCCTGGTCCGTATCCGGGCATCGGACGGCACCGAAGGCCTGGGCTATTGCTATGCCGTCAATAGTGCCGGGAGACTATTGGCGGTAGCGGTGGCCGATTTGCTTGCTCCCAGGCTGGTGGGCCAGGATTCCCACCGTGTCGAAGGGCTCTGGCGCGAGATGTACCAGGAGGCGCTGCTGCTCGGGCGTACGGGCGGCGTCATGCGTGCGCTTTCCGCCCTGGACATCGCGCTGTGGGATCTCAACGCCAGGTCCGCGGGCCTGCCGCTGTACCGCTATCTCGGGGCCGTGGCTCTCGATCGCGTGCCGGCGTATGCGAGCGGCGGATACTATCTGCCCGGCAAGACTGCAGCGGACCTGGCCGGGGAAATGGCGGCTCATGTGGCCGAAGGCTTCAAGGCGGTAAAGATGAAGGTCGGCCTCGAGAGCGTGGCCAATGAACGCAAGCGGCTTGCCGCGGTGCGCGAGGCCATCGGCGAGGATGTGCGGCTCATGCTCGATGCCAACAACGCCTGGAAAGACTTGCCCACGGCGCTGGAGTATGTGCGCTGCTTCGAGCCTTTCAAGCCTTTCTGGATAGAGGAGCCCTTTTCTCCCGACGATATCGACAATCATGCAAGGCTTGCCGCGGTGACTCCGATTACTGTCGCCACGGGCGAGGTGGAAGCCGGCCGCTGGCGCTTCAAGGATCTCATCGCGCAGAAGGCGACCACGCTGCTGCAGACCGACGCCACGGTTTGCGGCGGCATCACCGAATGGCGGCGCATTGCCGCCATGGCGGCCGGGCACGGCATCACGGTGGAACCGCATGCCTGGCACGACGTCCATGTCCATCTCGTGGCGGCCACGCCGAACGCCACTTATGTGGAATGGATGCCGGACGATCACATCGTCAATTTCCGGCGCCTCATAGACACGCAACTGGTCGCGGACAAGGGCGACTTGTTGCTGCCCCAAGGCGCCGGCCTGGGGTTCGCCTTCGACGATGCCGCCATCGATCGATACGGCGTGTCTTATCCCGGCGCGAAAGAGCGGTGGCTGACAGTTCGTTAGCGGCCGTAGCGGCGCCGGGCATTTCCCCTTGGCCATGTCCCCTGGCCTGTGCAGGAGCAGTTTGACCCCCTCGCCGGACCGAGCGTATATTTCAACCCATCTGCGATGTACTCCACGATTTGCGTTTTGCGTTTAGTTGACAAACCAGAGGGGAATTGTCATGGCTGCTACGCTTCCGATAACCGAAAACGAGGAGTCCGAGCTTTCGCGATGGTGGTTGCGCTCGATCCTGGGCGTGATGATATTCGGCTTCGTCATCCTGATCGCAATCACAGCTCTGGGTTATCACAACGCTCCGCCGATTCCCGCCAAGGTCGTGGACGCACATGGCACGACCCTGTTCACGGGCGAGGATATAAGCGCCGGGCAGGGCATATTCCTTAAATACGGCTTGATGGACAATGGGTCTGTGTGGGGGCACGGCGCCTACCTGGGGCCCGATTATTCGGCCGAAGCCCTGCACCAGATGGGCAAGGATGCCGCGGCGGCCATGGCGCAGCACCAGTATGGCGAGCCGTTTGCAAAGCTCGATTCTGCGCAGCAAGCCTCGGTCCAGGCCCTGGTGGCGGTCTCGCTGAAAGTCAATCGCTATGATGCCGCCACCGACACGCTGTCATTGACGCCTGCCGAATCCCAGGCATGGAATCAACAAGTCGCATACTGGACGGATTACTTCAAGCACCCGAAGGCCAATGGCGGCCTCAAGCCGGGCTTGATCAGCGACCCCACCGAGCTGCACCAGTTCAGTGCTTTTGTCGCCTGGGCGGCCTGGGCCTCGGTGGCCAATCGCCCCGGCTACAGCTACTCGTATACCAACAATTTTCCTTACGACCCGTCCGTTGGCAATACGCCGATATCGGGGACCTTGCTGTGGAGCGCGCTGAGCCTGCTGGTCTTTCTGGCCGGCATCGCGGCAGTGTTGCTGATGTTCGGCAAGTTCGATTACCTGGGCTGGGTTTCGCGGGGCCATTATCCCCACGCCGATATCGTGCCGGGCGACGCCAGCCCCGGGCAGCGCGCGCTGCTCAAGTTCTTCGTGGTCGTGGCGCTGCTGTTCCTGATGCAGACCCTGGTGGGCGGCGCCACTGCCCACTATCGCGCGGATCCGGGCAGTTTCTATGGCTTCCAGCTCGAGGACCTGTTCCCGAGCAACCTGATGCGCACCTGGCACCTGCAGACCGCGATATTCTGGATTGCGACGGCATATGTCGCCGCGGCCTTGTTCCTGGGCAGGTCATTGCGCCACGACGAACCGCGCGGCTTCGTAATATGGATCCACATATTGTTTACCGCGTTCGTGGCGGTAATCGGCCTGAGCCTGCTGGGCGAATGGGCCGGCATCGCCGATATGCTGGGCAATGCCTGGTTCTGGCTGGGCAACCAGGGTTGGGAATACCTCGAGATCGGCCGCTTCTGGCAGATCCTGCTGGTGGTCGGACTGCTGGTCTGGTTCGCGCTATTGTTCAATATGTGCCGGCCTTCCAGGGTCTCTAACGTGGCGGCCCGCCCCATCGTGCGGATGTTCCTGTGGGCGGCCCTGGCCATTCCGGTGTTCTACCTGCCGGCGCTGTTCTTCGGCGCCCATACCAACTACACCGTGGTCGAGACCTGGCGGTTCTGGATCATCCACCTCTGGGTAGAGGGCTTCTTCGAATTCTTCGCCACCACCGTGGTGGCCCTGATGTTCTATCAAATGGGGCTTGCGTCGCGCAATGTGGCGCTGAGGGTCATCTATCTCGACGCGATCCTGTATTTCCTCGGCGGCCTGATCGGCACCGGCCACCATTGGTATTTCGTCGGGCATACTCAGTTCAACATGGCCATGTCGGCGCTGTTCTCCGTGCTCGAGGTGGTGCCGCTTACCCTGCTGACTTTGGACGCCTGGGATTTCGTCCATACCACGCAAGGCCAGCCGGGCCCGGACGGCAAGCCGCGCAGGGTGCCGCATAAATGGACGTTTTATTTCCTGATGGCCGTGGGCTTCTGGAACTTCGCGGGCGCGGGGATGTTCGGCTTCCTGATCAACCTGCCCATAGTCAGCTACTACGAGGTCGGCACGCAACTGACGCCGAATCACGGCCATGCCTCGATGATGGGCGTGTTCGGCATGCTGGCGCTGGCGCTGATGGTGTTCGTGTTGCGGCAGACGTCCAGTGAAGACAACTGGCGCGGCATCGAGAAATACGTCAAGGTCGGTTTCTGGGGCGCCAATATCGGCCTGGCGCTGATGGTGGTGA
Organism: Candidimonas humi; assembly: GCF_019166065.1. Classification (GTDB taxonomy): domain Bacteria; phylum Pseudomonadota; class Gammaproteobacteria; order Burkholderiales; family Burkholderiaceae_B; genus Candidimonas; species Candidimonas humi. The sequence continues at coordinate 191,093 of NZ_JAHTBN010000007.1, read as the reverse complement.
TGAGCCTGTTCCCCAGCGGCGTGCTGCAGACCTGGGATGTGGTCCAGCACGGCTACTGGCACGCGCGCAGCCTGGCCTACACGAGCACCGAACGCCAGCACCTGATCGAGTGGCTGCGCATGCCGGGCGACATGATATTCATCGTGTTTGGCGCGATTCCTATGGTGATCGCGTCCATCAAGGGCTGGGTGAACGAGCGCCGCGCGCCCGCGGCGTAAGCCCTGTTCAGGCCGCGCCTGCGCGCTGGGTTTCATACACCAGCGTCGCGGCGGCCAGGTCTTCGAGGGCCGTGCCGACGGCCTTGTATACGGTTATTTCTTCATCGTTGCGCCGGCCGGGGTGCTGATCCCGGCATAGCGCTTCCAGCGTGGCCAGCACGCGGTCGCGGCCGAATACGCCGGCGGCGATGGGCGACAGCAGGTCGCCGGCCTTGTCCAGGGCTTCTTCCGTGTCGATGAATACCGCAGTGTCCGCAAATGCCGCGTCGTCGGCTTCGCGCATGGACGGCTGGAAACTGCCGATCAGGTCCAGGTGCGTTCCGGGCCGTAGCCAAGCCCTGCGCACCAGTGGTTCCTGGGACAGGGTGGCGCAGCTCACGATGTCGGCCTGCCTGACACCAGATTCCAGTTCGGGCTCGGCATGGGCATCGAAGCCCTGCAGTTTCAGTTCCTGGACCAGGGCTTCGGCCTTGGCGGGGTTGCGGTTCCATACGAGCACGCGGGTGATGTCCCGCACCGCCGCGTAGGCGGGAGCCAGCAGCGCGGCCACATTGCCCGCGCCGACGACCAGCAGCGTATGCGCGTCGCGGCGCGCCAGATAGGATGCGGCCAGCGCCGATGCCGCCGCCGTGCGGCGCGTGGTGATCTGGTCGCCGTCGATGAGGGCCAGCGGCACGCCATTGGCGGCGTCGAACAGCGTGTAGGTCGAGTGCAGGCCCGGCAGGCCGCGCTTGCCGTTGTCGGGAAAGATCGTGACGTGCTTGATGCCCAGATGCCCGGCTTCCCGCCAGGCCGGCATGATCAGCAGGCTGTTGTGCGCGCCGGACGCCGTGGTGCCGAGCGCGTGGTTGTGGCGCCGCGGGACGATGCAGCCTTCGCGGAACATCCGCGCGAGCGCCGGTATCAGCTTGTCGAAGGGCAGCCGGGCCGCCGTGGAGTGGCTGTCGTATATCTGCAAGATGGGCTCCTCGTTGCGGCTGCTTGCGCGCCGGCGCCGGTTTCCGCGGCTCGCAATCTTGCCGCGGCCGGCGGGCTAATGATAGCGCGGCTGCCGCCATGAAGCCCGTTCTCCGGCGGGCCTGCAGGAGCGAATTCCATGGCCCGCAGTGTGGCGTGGGCAGGTGTCATTACTTTACCGTTGTAAGCGCGGTGTACGCCGCATGTGACGTATTTGTGCGTTTTTGTTGCGTAGCGCGGCGCGCTTTGTGGAGTTGGGGACGTGCGTTGCCGTATGGCCGCGCCGTACGCGGCGAAGGGTGTGCAGATGCACTTTTGCTTACAAGGGGGGCAGGTAGCGGATGCTATAAAAATTCGAGGAGCAGGCGCTGTCGCCTGGATTTTATGAAGGATATACAGATGATGATCACCCGCCCCCTGACTTGTATCGCCGCCGCATCCCTGTGCGCCGGCCTGGCGGCCTGCGCCGCCCCCGGCCATGACATGAAGCCCCAGGAACTGTCGCAGAAGACAGTGCACTATCAGTGCGGCAGCCATGGGCAGCAAGCGCTGGATGTGCAGTACACGTTCCAGGGCTCGGACCCGGTCACGGCCAAGTTGATATACAACAACCAGGCCATCGACCTGACGCGCGACACCGGCAGCAAGACCGACATGGTTGGAGACACCTTTGCCGGGAATGGCTATACCTGGGCCACGGAAAAGTTCTCGCGTGAAGATACCTCGCATGCCAACGGCAGTATGCTGACCCAGGACACTCAGCAGCCCGGTGCGAGCGGCCAGAATGCGTCCGTAACCCACAATATCCTAGCCAAGGACTGCAAGGTCACCGGTTAGGGTGTCAATTCGTGCATGGGAGCGCGCCGCTTCGGCCTCATGGCTTATGATAGCGGCGCGCCGCGCCGATGCATGAATGGGGAACGAACCAAATATGTTTCGCCCCATTTCGCGAGCCGAACCCGGCGCTGCCAGTGTGGTCTGATTCTAAGGCGGGGTCGTATTGCGCGGCCCCGGAGCGCCGGTGGCCGCAGGCCTCGCACGCCGCATGACGTGCCGCCGCCGGATGGTCGAATTACGGTGGCCGGATTGTGGAGCATGCAGATGAATATGATCAGCGCATATAGTGCCGAGGGCCTGGTGCCGGGCCGCGGTGTCGCGGCGGCCGGTCGAGTCTTGCGCGGATTGCACCGCCGGCTTGCGGCCGATTTCGCCGCCTGGGCGCGCATCTTCGCCTTGCTGGTTTGCCTGGCGCCGCTCGCTGCGCCCCGCGCCCAGGAAGCGCCGCCACCGCCGGCCCTGAGCCCAGCCCAGCTTGAACAATTGGTGGCGCCGATCGCGCTGTACCCTGATTCATTGCTGTCGCAAGTGCTCATGGCCTCCACGTATCCGCTGGAGGTCGTCGAGGCCCAGCGCTGGCGCGCGACGCAGCCGCGCCAGATGTCCGACCAGCAACTGTCGCTGGCCATGCAGAACTCGCCTTGGGACCCCAGCGTCCAGTCGCTCGCGGCGTTTCCCGACGTGTTGCAGATGATGAACGACCGGCTCGACTGGACGCAGCAGCTCGGCGAGGCTTTCCTGTCGCAGCAGGCGGATTTGATGAGCGCGGTGCAGCGGCTGCGCGCGCGGGCCCAGGCGGCCGGCCATCTGCAGTCGACGGCCCAGCAGACGGTGCAGGTGGTGCCGGGCCCGAGTCCCGTCATCCAGATCCTGCCGGCTCAGCCCGAGCTCGTGTACGTGCCCGTTTACGATCCTCTCGTCGTGTACGGCGCCTGGCCTTATCCTGCGTATCGCCCGTTCTACTGGCATCCGCCGCGTTTCGTGCCGCCGCCGGGGGTGTTCATTTCCTTCGGGGCGGGGCTGATGGTCGGGCATGCGCTGTGGGGCCATATGGACTGGCATCGCCGTGTCGTGCGTGTGGATGTGAAGCGCTACAACCGCTACAACCATGCGCACATCGTGAGCCCGAACTGGGTGCATCGTCCGGAGCACAGGCGCGGCGCGCGCTACGGCAATCCGGCGCTGCACGAACGCTACGGCCGCCCCGGCGGCCCGGCATTCCATGGGGGTCACGGCCCGGCCGGGCCGGCAGGCAGGCCGCCGCTTCCCGGGCATGGCCCCGGCCCGCAAGGCCATGGTCCGCAGCCTCCGCGTGGGCCGCAAGGCCATGGCCCGCAGCCGCCACGCGGCCCGCAGGGTCACGGCCCGCAAGGCCCAGGCGCGCATGGTCCTGGGCCCCAGGGCCAAGGGCCGCGGCCTCCCGGCGCGCAAGCTCCGGGGTCGCGTCCCTCTGCGGCTCCCGGAGGCCGGCCCCCGGGTGGACAGCCTCCGTCCGGCCGTCCTTCGGGCGCTGCGCATGTTCCGCCCGCGCGCGGCCCGGCTCCGGCCGCGAGGCCTGCTCCCGCCGCGCCTCAGGCTCGTCCGGGCGGGCCGGCCATGCGCGGCCCTGCCCCGCAGGCACGTCCACAGGCGCGTCCGCAAGGCCCGGCTGCGCATGGCGGCATGCAGGCTCCCCATCGTGGCCCCGAGCGCGGCGCTGCCGCGCCGCGGCCCGCGGCGAATCATCCGCCCGCCATGCACAGGCCCGAAGGCGGCCATGGCAATCGCGGGGGCGGCGGGCACGGCCGCCGCGACGAACGGCATTGACGAGCGGGCGAGCCGCAATTTTGCGGCCCCGCATCGCCTGCTGCGGATAGCGTTGCCGCGAAGATTGGCGAAGAGAATATTGGCGTAGATTGATTAGCGCCGGCTGCGACAGGCCAGCGCGGAGGCCGCCAGGCATGCCGCGGCGGTGCCATACAGCAGCAGCGACGAAGTCACCGGCAGCAATACGCCGGCCATCATAGGGCCGACGCCGGCGCCGATGTCGCGCCATATCGCACGCGTGGCCAGCGCGTGTACGCGCTGCGAGCCCGGATAGCGTTGGGCGACGATGGGGGCGATGAGCGGCAGTTGCAGCGCGCGCAGCACCACGACCGCCGCGGCGCAGGCCCACAGCCAGCCCGCGCCGAAGCCCACCAGCGCCACCGAGGTCGTCACCGACAAGGTGACCAGCATGCGCTCGGCGCCGTATTTCTCGGCGGCGTGGCCGCCCACGGGGCTGAGCATGATTTCCGCCAGGTAGCGCAGGCCCAGCAGCAGGCCGGCGATGACTACTGCGCCGGTCGGGGCGATGCTCCGGCCCAGGAAAGACAGGCCGACGATGAACAGCCCGTCGAGCACCAGCCCCTCGACAAAAGACCAGATGTCGAGCGCGCCGGGCAGCCTGAAGCGCCGTTCACGGGGCTTGATATGGCCTTGGCCGGCGGGCAGGCGCAGCGCGACCGGCACTGCGCACAGGGCCACGACGGCCAGGATCAGAAAGAAGGGGCGCGGCGTGAAGTGTTCCGCCGAGACCGCCGACAGCGGCAGCGCCAGCATGGGGCCCAGCGCAATCAGCGCGCGCGACTGGCCCGTGCGGCGCGCCGCGCCCGCCAGCTCGGCGGTGGCCAGCGCCTGGGTGGAAAGATTCAGCGCCGCGTACGACAGGCCCCACAGCAGGCGGAACACCAGCAATGCCCAGAAGCCCGAGCAGGCGGCATAGCCGGCCGCGCAAACCGCCGCGGCCGCCGCGGCCAGCGTGCAGGAGGCGCGGTCGCCATGCTTGCCGTAGAGCCTGGCCACGGTGCTGTAGCCGGCGATGCGTATCAGCCGGTTGGCCGCCAGCAGTATGCCGGCTTCGGCCAGTGTGATGCCGAATTGGTCCGCGTACAGCGGCAGCACCAGATACAACACAGTGTCGGCGGGCAGCGACATGCCGAGCACCAGCGAGGCGTAGCGGGAGTTCTTGTCTGTGGTCTGGACGGGAGCGTCGCTCAATGATGTGCCTTCCTGTCGTCGCGCGGTCCGGATTGCGCGTATGCCGCAACGACCAAATCAGGCATTCTACGCCATGCCCCGCATGGCGTAGGCGAGGCCTCAGGCCAAGTTCACCAGCACCTGGCCGTTTTCCACCTTGACGGCGTAGGCCTTGATCGGCGCGCTGACCGGCGCGCACAACGGGCGGCCGTCGCGGATGTCGAAGCGGCCCTGGTGCAGCGGGCACTCGATCTCGTGGCCATACAGGAAGCCGTCGCACAGCCTGGCATGGCCGTGGGTACAGAGGTTGTCGGTGGCGTAATACCGGCCTTCGGTTTTGTAGAAGGCAATATCCTTGCCCGCCACCTCTACCGCGGTGACGTCGTCTTCGGGCACCTCGTCGGCGGCGATGGCTGCGATCCAGTCTTCGTTCATGTCGGGCTCATATCGGATAGATCAGGGAATTGGGAATCATCTCGGTATCGAAGATGCACAGCCGGGATTGGAACTTCAGCCCTTGCGGGCCGCGCCGGATGACGTCGATGTAGCGGCCCACGTTGTAGACGGTGGACACGCCGTCGCTGCGGGTGCGGAATACCGAGTAGTTGGCCTGCGATTCGATGTGCTGCGCGTCGATCTTGCCGATTTTCGGCAGCCCCACCACGTGGCGCTGGTAATAGGGTTCGTGGAATATGGTTTCGGTGGCGCCGTAGATGCGATCTTTCAGCATGTCCTTGCTTTCGAACGACAGCGTGGCCAATGGGAAGCCGCGATCGTAGTTTTCGCGCGGCTGCACCTTGTAGACGCAATCGTCGACGAAGAATTCGGGCCATGCGTCCCAGCGCCGGTCGTCCAGTGCAGACGCGTATTCCGCATAGAGCGCCACGACCGAATAGTAGGTGTCGAAGTCCATCTCACTGCTCCATCACTTTGCGCCAATAGTCGTACATGCCGCGTATCAGGGTCTCGGTGACCATGTGGTCGGTGTTCTCCACGCCGCGTCCGCCCAGTTCCGCGATGGTGCTGTGCTCGGGCTTCTGGCGGAAACCGTCCTGCGAGAACTCGATGACCTCGCCGTCGTCGGCCGAGACGAAGCCCCCGGGCCCGAACAGATTGGCCTGGCGCAGCCGGCGCCGCGTCATTTCCGGGGAGTCTTCCTCGAAGCCGAAATGGGTCCAGACGAAATCGAAGGAATCGGCGCCGCTGGGCTGGATGTGGCGAGTGGATACCGAGTTCACTTGCTGCTGGATGATGACGCTCGGAAACAGCGTAAGCATGACCGCGGTCGGGCCGCGCCACCAGGGTTCCTGCACCACGTCGAGCAAGCGGTCGTCGTGCAGGCTCATCTGTTCCTTGAAACTGGAAACCCCCGCCGTCACCGCGCCCTTGCCGCCCGTGCCCCGCGTGGAAATCATGGCGGCGTGGCGGAAGTGCGCGTCCATCTTCAGTTCGGACTGATTGTCGGCGCGCCACAAGCCGAAGGTCACGAACCAGGTATGCAACAGGCCCGGATGGTAGGGGTCTTTGATGTTTTCCTGCATGAGCTTCCAGTTGCCCGGAATGCGCTGCCGGCTGTAGCCGAGAATGGTGAGTTTGCGGCCGTCGAAGACCCTGTCGAAATATTCCAGGATGGTGGGGCCCAGATAGTCTTCCAGCGCTTCGATGCCGTGGTCGAAGGAGGCGAACACCACGCCGTTGCGCACTGCCACCGCGAGCTGGTTCAGGCCATGGTCTTTAGGGTCGAAGTCGGCGGGCATGCCGCCGTTGACCTTGCCGTTCTGTTTGACGCCGCGGCGAAAAGGGACGCCCAGCAGATTGCCCTTGAGGTCGTAGTTCCATTGATGATACGGACAGGTGAAGTCCTTGCGGTTGCCGTAGCGCTCGCGGCAGAACTGCACGCCGCGGTGGGCGCAGACGTTTTCGACGACGTGGATCCCGCCGTCTTCGGCGCGCACCAGGATGACCGAGCGTTCGCCGATGGTGGTGCGCTTGAAGTCGCCGGCTTGCGGTATTTCGGCTTCCAGGCCCACATAGTTCCAGTGGCCCGAATAGAAGAACCGCTCGAGTTCGCGGCGGTACAAGGAATCGTCGGTATAGGCCCAGAAAGGGGTTCGGCTCGTGCCCTCGCCGTTCCAGCGGCGTGCGGTAGAGGGGCCGTCGAGAGGCTGGCTCATGGAGGTCTCCGGTTTTATGTTCGATGTTCTCGGCACATCATGCACGAAGCCTGGATATTTATAAATGGAACTATGTAAATAAAAACTATCACTGCTGGTGATACTATCGCCGCATGGACCTCAAGGACCTGGACCTCAACCTGCTGCTCGTGTTCAACGAGCTGTATCGCTTGCGCAGCGTATCGCGGGCCGGCGAAGCGCTCGGGCTGTCGCAGTCGGCAGTAAGCAACGCGCTGCGGCGGCTGCGCCTTGCCCTGGACGACGAGCTGTTCGTCAGGGTTTCGCGCGGCATGGCGCCCACGCACTATGCCGAGGAACTGTCGGGCTCGATAGATCAGGCGCTGGGCACGTTGAGTGCATCGCTGGCGGGCCCGGCGTCATTCCAGCCGGCCACCAGCACGCGCAATTTCACGATCGCCATGTCCGATATCGGCGAAATCTATTTCCTGCCCGAACTCATGAAACGTCTCGCGCGCCTGGCGCCCGGGGTGTCTGTCAGCACGGTGCGCGACACCACCATCAGCCTGCGCAGCGAAATGGAAAGCGGCCAGGTGGACCTGGCCATCGGCTTCCTGCCCGACCTGCGCCACGGCTTCTTCCAGCGCCGCTTGTTCCGCCAGCGTTACGTGTGCGTATTCCGCCGCGGGCACCGCTTGGCGGCGGGCGGTTTCGGCCTGAAGGAGTTCAAGGCGGCCGAGCGTGTGGCCATCGTCGCCGCCGGCACCGGGCACGGAACCGTGGACGCGACGCTGCGCCGCGCCGGCCTCACCGACGGGCCCCGCTTGAGCGTGCCGCATTTCGTGGCGGTCGGCCATATATTGCAGAGCACCGACATGATCGCGGTGGTGCCCCAGGCCTATGCCGAAAGCACGCTCAAGCCCTTCGGCCTGGTCTTCGCGCCTTGCCCCATCCGCTTGCCCGAGATCGTCATCCGCCAGCTCTGGCACGGCAGGAACCACCGCGAGCCCGGCAACCAGTGGCTGCGCCGGCTGATCTCGGAATCTTTTTCGTTCTGAGCCGTGGCGGCTCGGGCCGTGCCGGCGCCGGCTTGCCGCGCGCGCGGCAGTCCGACGCCTTCAGGATCAGCCCAGCAGCCCAGGCCAGGCGACGCGGACGGCGAGGATCACGGCCACCAGGGCGGCGATGAGGGCAAATGCGATTTGCAGCAAGCGCGGCTGCACATGGCGCGCGCCGGCGCGCCCGGCGATCATGCCCACCACCGCCGATCCCACGAAGACCCAGCCTATTTCGGGGATGCGGGTGCCGTGCAGCAGCACGCTGCCTACCGTGGCCAGCGAGATCAGGGCAATCACCATCAGCGAGGTCGCGACGATGCCGTGCATGTCGATATCGGTATAGCGCCGGAAGGCGGGCACGATCACGAAGCCCCCGCCCACGCCGAGCATGCCGGCGAATAGCCCGGCGGTGGCGCCGATGCCGGCCAGCGTGCCGGCGCATCGCCGCGTCCAGTGCAGCCGTCCGGTAGCCGGGTTGAGCATGCAGGGCCGGTCGGCGCGCAGCAGCGGGCCGGCGCCTTGCGCGGTCGCACGCCGCAGCATGCGCACGGACACGATCAGCATCACTGCGCTGAACAGCGCCGTAAGGACAGTGTCGGGAATGATGTGGGCGAGCCCGATGCCCGCATGCGAGCACAGCGTGCCCAGCACGGCCATCAAGGCGGCGGCCTTGTAGCGCACGATGCGCCGGTTCAGGCCGTCGAGCGCGCCCACGGCGGCCGAGATGCCGACCGCGGCCAGCGCTATCGGCGCGGCCGACGTCATGCTCAGGCCCAGGCCCATCACCAGCGCCGGCACCGCGAGTATGCCGCCGCCCGCCCCGGTCAGCCCCATCATCAGGCCGATTGCCGCGCCCAAAGGCATTACCAGCGGCATGGCCGGGCTCCTGCTTTGGATGGGGTGGCGGGGCTGCGTTCGGGGGTTGAGAGCATAAGCGTTACCGGTTCCTGGGAAGTTTCGGCCCACGCTATTATAATTATTTTTAGTTATTTATATATATTTATAAGAAATATAGAGCGCGCTTCAAATTCTGTTGCAAAAAAAATGTCAAGCCGGGCTTGCGGCAGCTTGCGCCGATGCGGGACGCGCCTCAAGATATGCGCACCTACACCCACTTCGACGAGGTGCTTCACATGTTCAAAACGATACGCGCAGCATTGGCCTGCGCCGCCCTGTGCGGCTTTGCCGCCGCCCCGGTGTACGCCGCGACATCCGGCGGCGCCGCCATGTCCAAGCCCAAGACCGCCCAGCAGGAACGCATGACCACCTGCAACAAGGAAGCCACGGGCAAGACGGGCGATACTCGCAAGGAATTCATGAAGTCCTGCCTGAAGGGGGAAAGCCATTCCGATTCGAAGCTGTCGTCCTCGCAGCAGCGCATGAAGACCTGCAATGCGCAGGCCTCGTCCAAGTCGCTCAAGGGCGACGCGCGCAAGACCTTCATGAGCACCTGCCTGAAGGCCAAGTAAGCCCCGCAGGCCGGCACGCGGCGGGGCTCAGCCGGAATTGCGCAGCCCTGCCGCGATGCCGTTGATGGTCATGTGTATGGCACGCTGCGTGCTGCTTTCTTCGTCGGCGCCCTTGCCGCCCGAGGGGCTGCCGCGGTGGCGCTGCAGTAATTCGACCTGCAGGTGGTTCAGCGGGTCGATATAGGCAAAGCGCTCGTTCAGCGAGGCGCGCAGTTGCGGGTTGTCGTCCAGCAGCTCGCGGCAGCTTGCCAGCCGGAACATCTCCAGCGTCAGCGCGTGTTCGCGCTCGATGGCGCCGAAGACGCGGGTGCGCAGCTTCTTGTCCGGCACCAGCAGGGAATAGCGCCGGGCGATCGCCAGGTCGGTCTTGGCCAGCACCATTTCGGCGTTCGACAATAGCGTGTAGAAAAACGGCCACGAGCGCGCCATGCGGCGCAATTGCGCCAGCCTGGCGCTCTGGCTTTCGGGGCAGCCCGGGCCGCCCCGTTCCAGATAGGCCTGTATGGCCGTGCCCAGCCCGTACCAGCCAGTGAGCATCAGCCGGCATTGCGCCCAGGAAAACCCCCAGGGGATGGCGCGCAGGTCTTCGATGCGGCGGCTGGGCTTGCGCGCCGCCGGCCGCGAGCCTATGTTCAGGCCGGCAATCTCCAGTATCGGGGTCGAGGCGAAAAAATAATCGGCGAAACCGGGGGTCTGGTAGACCAGGTCGCGATAGGCGCTTTGCGCCGCGTCGGACATCAGCGCCAGCGCGGCGCCGTAGCGCTGCATGTTCTCGTCTTCGGCCTGGGACGCCGAGCGCCGCGGGCTGAGGCTGGTTTCCAGCGTGGCGGCCACCAGCAGTTCCAGGTGCCAGCGCCCGACCTCGCTGTCCTTGTACTTGCTCTGTATGACTTCGCCCTGCTCGGTGAGCCGGATCTGGTTGTCGACCGTGCCGGGCGGCTGGGCCAGGATCGCGTCGACGCTGGATCCGCCGCCGCGCCCCACCGAGCCGCCGCGGCCATGGAACAGGCGCAGGCGCACTTTGCGCTGCTTGAAGACTTCGACCATCCGCCTTTCGGCGCGATAGAGCGACCAGGTGGAAGTGAGATAGCCGCCGTCCTTGTTGCTGTCCGAATAGCCCAGCATGACTTCCTGGATGCCGCCCTGGCAGTGGCGGACGCGCTCGGCGACTTCCGGCAAGTCCAGCCACTCGGCCATGATGTCCGGGCCGCGCTCGAGGTCGGGAATGGTTTCGAACAGCGGCACCACCATGAGCCCGTCCGCGCAGCCGCGGGAGGGCGCATCGCCGGCTTCGCCGTCGGGGGCGTTTGTGGCCCCCGGGGCGATGAGCCCGGTTTCCTGCTGCAGCACCAATACTTCCAGCAGGTCGCTGAGCGTCTCGGTGTGGGACACGATGGACTGGACCACGGCCTGGGCGCCATAGCGGCGGCGCGCCGCCGCCGCGGCACGCAAGATGGCCAGTTCTTTTTCGGTCTCGGCGCTATAGCGGATCCAGGGCGACACCAGCGGGCGGGTTTCGCGCAATTCGCTGCGCAGCAGCGCGATGCGTGCTTCTTCGCCCAGGCCTGCGTAGTCGACCACGGTGTCGCCGTGGCGCACGCCGGCGGCCTTGAACAGTTCCGTGAGCACCCGTTCATGCACGTCGGAGCTCTGGCGCAGGTCGACCGTGGCCAGATGAAAGCCGAACACGCTGACGGCCTGCAGCAGGGCGTTCAGGCGCAGCATCGCGATCAGCCCGCCATGATGCTGCGCCAGCGAGTCGGCGACGGTCTGCAGGTCGGCCTGGAATTGTGCCGCGTCCTCGTAAGGCGCGGCCGGGTAGGTAGGCCGCCGCGCGAGACGCTCGCCGGTGAGCTCCTGCGCGGTGGCGTCCAGCCGCGCGTACATGTGTATGAAGGCGCGGCGATAAGGTTCGTCGGCGCGTTGCGGCGACGGATCCTGGCTGGCTTGCGCCAGCGCGAGCAGTCCGGGGCTGGCGTGTTCCAGGGATTGCGACATCGACAGCTCGGTGCCCAGTTCCTTGACTTCCAGCAGGTAGTGCTGCAGGGCGACGGTGGACTGGCGCAGCAGAGCCTGCTCCAGCGTTGCGGCGTTTACGTTCGGATTGCCGTCGCGGTCGCCGCCTATCCAGCTACCCATGCGCAGGAACGCGGGTAGGGGGCTTGCGTCCACCTTGAACAGCGACCGCCCAGGGCGCTGCAACAGCCTGGCCAGGTCCTGGTACAGGCGCGGGATGGCGGCCAGGAAGGTACTGTGATAGAAGCCCAGGGCATTGTTGATCTCGTCGAGCACCGTCAGCTTCTGGCGCCGCAGCAGCCGCGTCTGCCACAGGGTCGAGACCAGGCCGGCGAGGCGGCGCTGCAGCCATTGGTCTTCGTCAGGCGTCAACTGGTTATCGTTGCGTGCGAGTTGCAGCGCGATCTCGCGGTGCAGGTCGAGCGTGCTCTTGCGCTGCACTTCGGTAGGGTGCGCGGTCAGCACCGGGGTCACGCAAGCCTCGGCCAGCGCGCGCAGGATCTTGCGGCTGCTGACCCCCTTGTCCTGCAGGAATTCGATAGCGTGCCCCAGGCTGCCGCGCTGCGGGCCGCGCCCGCTTAGCGCATGGTGGCGCTGGCGCCGGTTCTGGTCGCGGTCTTCGGCGATATTGGACAGGTGCAGGAAATAAGTGAAGGCGCGGATCACCGAGTTCACCTGCCTGGCGTCGAGCCCGCGGATCTGGCGCTCGAGCAGGCGGCTGTCGCGGATCTTGCCCTCGCGCCGGAACGAAACGGCAGCGCGGCGCAGCTTCTCGATGATGTCGTAGACTGCCGCGCCCTCGCATTCGCGTATGACCTCGCCCAATATTTTGCCCAGCATGCGGATGTCGGTGCGCAGGCCGGGAAGCGATTCCGGATGGCTTGTTGCGGGCAGGTTCACGGGTACTCCTCATTCAAGGCGGGGGGAGGGAGGTGCTGCAGCCCTGCGGGGCAGCGCTAACTATATACGATAGCCGGGCCTGGCCGGCATGGTGCGGCGGGCCTGCGCAAGGAATTCCTGCCGCGGGGCGCGCGACAGTGCATCGCCCCGCTTCAAATTTTTCCCCCAGCCGATGGCCCGGCCGCGCGACGCGCCCGCCGCAGTCTGAATCAGTTCCGAATAAACAATATATAAATATTGCTAGACAATAAAAAAATATTATAGAATTTGGGCACGCACACATAACAAGAAAGCCCAGGATGGCTTTCTCCCAGGAGACACGCATGAGCAAGACCAATTTCTTTTCCCGGATTTCCCGCATTGCAGGCATTTTGGCGCTGTGCGGGCCTTTGGCGGCGCAGGCCGCCTATCCGGACAAGCCCATCACGCTGGTAGTGCCCTACAGCGCCGGCGGGGCGGTCGACATAGTCGGGCGCATCATCGGGCAGAAGCTGTCGCAACAACTGAAGGTGCCTGTGATCGTCGAGAACAAAGCGGGCTTTTCCGGCAATATCGGCGCCCAGTACGTGGCACGCGCCAATCCCGATGGCTACACGCTCCTGATGGCCGCGCTGACTTCCTATTCCCTGAACCACAAGCTGCTGGGGTCGAAGCTCATGGGCTACGACTTCCCGAAGGATTTCCGGGCCGTGGGCGTGGTCGGCAAGCTGCCGGTGGTGCTGGTGGTGAATCACGCGGTTCCGGCCGGTACGCTGCCGCAGCTCGTCGCTTATCTCAAGAAGAATCCGGGCAAGGATTCCTTCGGCTCGTCGGGGGCGGGCTCGATCGAGCATGTGGCCGGGGAGCTGTTCCGGCTGCGCGCGGGCGTGAATATCCTGCACGTGCCGTATCGCGGTTCGGCGCCGGCCATGCTGGATCTCATGTCGGGCCAGATCCAGATCATGTTCGCCACCACGCCGACCACGCTGGCCAACCTGCCCACAGGAAAGATCAAGGCCATAGGCATCGCGGGGGATACGCGCGTGCCCTTGCTGCCCAAGGTGCCCACGCTGGCCGAGCAGGGGCTCAAAGGCCTGGATGTGACGTCCTTGTACGGTGTGCTTGTGCCCAAGGGCACTCCCGATGCCGAACTGCGGCGCCTGAATGCCGGGCTGGAACACGTAATGAACGACCCGCAGGTACGCGGCAAGCTGCAACAGCAGGGCGTGGTGCCCGTGCTCACGGATACGCAGCAGGCTGCCACCATGCTGGGCGACGAGGTCGCCAAGTGGGGGCGGCTGATCGACGAAACGCACATTGTGATCAAGCAGTGAGTTCGCGCGCCGCCGGCGCCGCGTGGTTCGTGTCGGCGGCTGCCTGCGCGGGACACGAACCACGCGGCGCCGGTGGCGTTGCGGCACATCCAGGAAACGGAAACATGCAATTGCAATACATCAAGTATGAAACGTCGGGCCCGGTGGCGGTCCTGACCTTGAACCGGCCGGAATGCCTCAACGCATGGCATACGGCGATGCGCCAGGAGATCCTCGAAGCGATCGCGGCCAGCGCGGCGGACGAATCCGTGCGGGCGCTGATCATGACGGGCGCGGGCGACCGGGCCTTCTCGGCAGGCCAGGACCTGAACGAAGCCCACGATTTCGATGCCGACCGCGCGGAGTCGTGGATAGGCGAGTGGGAAACCTACTACGACGCCTTGCGCAGCTTTCCCAAGCCGCTGGTCATGGCGCTGAACGGCACGGCGGCGGGCTCGGCCTTCCAGGTTGCCTTGCTGGGCGACATCCGCGTGGCGCATCCGGACGTGAAGATGGGGCAGCCTGAAATCAATTCCGGTATTGCCAGCGTCACCGGCCCCTGGATCATGCGCGAGATGCTGGGCTTGTCCCGCACGGTGGAGCTGACGCTTACCGGCCGCATGATGGAAGCTGCCGAATGCGAGCGCATCGGGCTGGTCCATTATCTGGTGCCGCGAGACCAGGTGATGGCCAAGAGCCTGGAGCTCGCCCGCGAGCTTGCCGCCAAGCCGCCCATCGCGATGCGGCTGGACAAGGCGCGCCTGCGCGAAGTGACCGAAGCGGATTTCCGCGAAACCATCCAGGCGGCGATCCGCATTCATCGCGAATGCTACGGCTCGGGCGAGCCCGCGGCGATGATGGAAAAGTTTTTCCAGGAGCGCGCGCAGCGCCGCGGCTAGTTCCGAACCCGGATTCCCGATTTCTACACAGGCATCACATGTCAGCCAGCCATATCGACATAGCATCCGTACCCGAAGAAACCATTTCGCAGTTGCTGCAGCGGCGCGCGCAAGAAGAGCCCGATACGGTCTATTTGCAGTACAAGGGCGAATCCTGCACCCTCGCGCAGCTCGACCGGCACGTCAGCCAGCTTGCCAATCGATTGATCGAGCTGGGCGTGCGCAAGGGCGACCATGTGGCGCTGATGCTGCCCAATCACCCCGACCATGTCATCGCCATGTATGCGCTGACGCGGCTCGGCGCAGTGCGCGTGCCGGTCAACATCCATCTGAAGGGCGCCGCGCTGCGGCACGTCTTCGACAGCTTGAAGCCCATAGCGATGATTGCCGATGCAGCCCATGCCGGGGCATTGCGGGATGTGCAAGTGCGCGTGCCGCTGTGCCTGTGGCGCGGCGGCCCCGGTGAAGGCGGCGTGAGCTTCGAGAGCTATCTGGATTGCAGCGACGTTGCGCCCGAAGTGGCGATCGACCCGGACGACATTCTTGCTCTTACTCCCAGCTCGGGGACTACAGGCGCTCCCAAGGGTGTGCTGAAATCCGACCGTACGCTCAGGGCCGGGCCCATGGCCATCCTGCGCCTGACCGAGGCGCGGCACGGCGACGTCTTTCTGCTGTGGGAGTCTTTGCACCATGGGGCCGGGGTCGCAGTCGTGATTTCCGCGCTGATCGGCGGCACCCGGCTGGCCATGCTGGAAAAATTCAGCGCCTCCCGGTTCTGGGACGATGCCAGGCGCTATGGGGCGACACACATCCATTACCTGGGCAGCGTCGTGCCCATGCTGCTCAAGCAGCCGCCGCGCGAAGGCGACCGCGGGCACGGGGTGCGCATAGCCTGGGGCGGGGGCTGTCCGCCGCATCTATGGAGCGACTTCTCGCAGCGCTTCGGCGTCGAAATGCGGGAGGGCTACGGCTTGTCGGAAATGATCACCTTCGTCACCGCCAACCCGCATGGGCCTGCGGGTTCGGTGGGCAAGCCGCTCGAGTACTTCGATGTCGACCTGATCGACGACCAGGGCAAGGGCGTGGCCGATGGCGACAGCGGCGAGATCATTGTCCGGGCCCGTGCGGAGGGCCTGGGCTTTCTGGGCTATTACGACAACCCCGAGGCGGACCGCGCGGCGCGCAGGGGCGACTGGTTCTGCACGGGCGATCTGGGCCGCCGCGACGCCCAGGGTTTTTATTATTACGCCGGCCGCAAGAAGGACATGCTGAGGCGGCGCGGCATCAATATTTCCTCGTGGGAGGTCGAGCGCGTGTTTGCCGAGCATCCCGCCATAGAGGAAGCGGCGCTGGTCGGGGTGCCCAGCGACCTGGGCGAGGACGAGCTGAAGCTGTTTGTGCGGCTCAAGGCCGGCGCCGAGCTCGATCCGCTGGACCTGATCAAATGGAGCGAACCCAGGCTGCCGTATTTCCAGATACCGCGTTACGTGGCGTTCATAGAACAATTTCCCAAGACGGCCACGCAGCGCATCCAGAAGAAAGAATTGTCTCGCGAGGTGGCCGGGGTCTGGTGCCTGGACGATACGGCTTACGTAATCAGGAAGTGACGGACATGGCGGAAAAATCCGAGATCCTGCTGGAATGGAAAGAAGGCGGCCGGGTGGCGCTGGTGACGATCGATCGCCCGCAGCGCAGGAACGCCTGCGATTTTGCGGCATGGACGGATCTGCGCGACATCTTTCGGCGGCTGGCCGAAGGCACTCGGCCGCAGCTGGTCGTGCTGACCGGGGCCCAGGGGCATTTCTGCGCGGGCGACGACATCGTCGCTTTTCGCGCGGTGCTGGACGATACCGCGGCAGCCGCCGTCTATCGCGCCCGCATCCAGGAATGCTATGCGGCGGTGCAGGGCTTGCCGGTGCCGGTGGTGGCCGCCATCGGCGGGGCATGTGTCGGCGGCGGCTGCAGCCTGGCGCTGTGCTGCGATTTCCGGGTCGGCCGCCCGGATGCCCGGATAGGTGTGCCCACGGCCAAGCTGGGCCTGGTCTATCCCACGGTGCAACTGGTGCGCCTTGCAAGCCTGATCGGCGTCGCGCGCGCGCGGCGCTGGGTATATGGCGGAGAGCTGGTCGGCTGTAGCGACGCGCTGGAAGCGGGCTACCTGGACGTGGCTTGCGGCGACGATGTGGTGGCTGCCGCGATTGAATTCGGCCGGCCTTTCATGGACAGCGCGCCGCTGTCGATTGCCGGCAGCAAGCTGCAGCTCAACGCCATCGCGGCCGGCCGGCTGCAGGAGGCCAGTGCCGCGATCGACGCGATCAGCGCGCAGGCCGACAACAGCGCAGACTATCGGAATGCCGCCACCGCGTTTGCGCAGAAGCGCCGGCCGGTGTTCGAGGGCAGATAGCCTCGGGCGACGCGGCGGCTCGGGGCCTGCACATTAAAAGCGGCGGCCCTTTTGCCTTGTGGTGTGCCTTTTGGTGTGAATAGGTCCTAGGGCGTGAGGCGCTGTGTCGAAATGGCGGCGCAGGTGGCGATGACCAGGTCCGCGTAGCGCTTCTCGTCTTCGGGCGCGTTCCAGCGGGGCTTGGAAACCGAGACGCTGATGGCGCCTTGCACCCGGCCTTGCGTATCGCATATCGCTGCGGCGGTGGCGACCCCGCCCAGCCGGTATTCCTCTCCGGTATGCACGTAGCCGTTCTTCCTGGTCTGGGCCAGCCTCTTGCGGATCTTGGGCAGGCTGGTCTCCGTATATTGGGTATGGGCGACCAGGTCGGAGGCCTGCAATACGGCTTCGGCTTCTTCCTCGGGCAGCGCCGAAAGCCATGCCAGCCCCGACGCCGTGCAGAACGCGGGCATGCGCGAACCGACATGGATGTTCAGGTTCAGCGCATTGCGGCTGACAATGCGCGAGATCAGGATCATGTCGGTGCCGTCCAGCACGCTCAGGTTGACCACTTCCTCGGTGTCCTGGGCGAGGCGCTGCAGATACGGCATGGCCTTGGCCAGCATTTCATTGGCCGATAGATAAATATTGGAAAAATCCAGCAGCTTGGCGGTGAGTTCGAATTTCTTGCTTTGCGGGTCGCGGCGCAGGTATCCGAGCGCTTGCAGGGTATGGGTGAAGCGCTGCATGGCGCTGACATCCAGGCCTGTCGATTCGGCTAGCTGCGATAACGACAGGTGGCGATGCATTCCGTCGAAGGCCATCAGCACTGCCATGGCCCGCTCTACCGCGGTTACATAGAACCTGGATGTGGCGGGGTCGGGTGTTTGGCTGGAATCGGCGGGCATGGAGGAAATATGGGGCTTGCGGCTTGCCTGACGTGCGGCTGCCTGAAAATGCACTCACAGAATTCTAGCTTAATCCGCCACACGCCGGCGCTCGCCTCTGGACTTTTGCGCCCAGAGATAGTAACGTGCGTTACTATATGGAAACGCCCGACAAACCCTCATCGTTCCAGTCTTTCGAACAGGCCATGCAAGACCTGTCGCGACGGCTTGCGTCGCGCGCGACGCTGCGCGAGTCCGTCATCGTGCGCCTGTTCCAGCACGTGGCGCAGCGCCTGAACGATTTCATGGACGAGCCGTTTCGCGCATATGGCCTGAACACGACCTTGTGGACTTCGCTCGTCGTGATCTACGCCAGCCCCGAGCACAGGCTCAAGCCGTCCGAGCTCAGCGTTTTCATGAATTCCTCGCGCACCAACAGCACGCGCGTGGCGCGCCAACTGCAGCAGCATGGCCTGGTCGACCGGCTGGCCGATGCCAGCGACGGCAGGCAGTGGTTCCTGCGGCTGACGCGCAAGGGCGTGGCCTTCGTCGAATCTTTCCTGCCCGAGCGCCGCACCCACATTCGCGAGGCGCTGGAGGATTTCTCGGCGGCGGAAGTGGACGAACTCGAGCGGCTGCTGCGCAAGCTGCTGCGTAATCTGGACTGATATTCATGTGCCGTGTCGCTTTTTTTTGCCGGGGTAGTAACGCCAGTTATTACCTGGACGCCGCGCCCATACTGCCGCAGGAGCGGGTGGCGCCATGAGCACTCTGCAGGAGGACATGCCCGAATCTCGGCGGCTGATGATCACGCTGTCCATCATGATGGCGACGATCATGCAGACGCTGGACAGCACGATTGCCGCCGTGGCGCTGCCGCACATGGCGGGCAGCTTGTCCGCATCGCAAGATCAGATCATGTGGGTGCTGACGTCCTACATCGTCGCCGCGGCCATCGCCACGCCGGTGACGGGCTGGCTGACCGGACGCTACGGACGCAAGACCATATTCCTGATCTCCATCGCCGGTTTCACGATCAGCTCGGTGCTCTGCGGCATGTCCGCCAGCCTGCTGGCCATTGTCCTGGCGCGGCTGCTGCAAGGGGTGTTCGGGGCGGCGCTGGTGCCTTTGTCGCAGGCCGTCATGCTCGACATCAACCCGCCCGAGCGCCATGCGCGGGCGATGGCGGTGTGGGGCATGGGGGTCATGCTGGGGCCCGTGCTCGGGCCCACGCTGGGCGGCTGGCTGACCGACAATCTGACCTGGCGCTGGGTGTTCTTCATCAATCTGCCGGTCGGCATATTGTCCTTGGCGGGGGTGTATTACTACATACACGACAGCGGCGCGCGCATCCTGAGCAAATTCGACTGGTTCGGCTTTTCGATGCTGGCCATCGCCATAGGCATGCTGCAGATGCTGCTGGACCGCGGCGAGCAGGCCGACTGGTTCGGCTCCATCGAGATCCGCGTCGAAGCGGTCTGCGCGGTGATCGCCTTCACTTTCTTCGTCATCCATACCGCCACCGACACGGGCGATTCGTTCTTTAAAGTCAAGCTATTGCACGATCGCAACTTCGTCACCGGCCTGGCCATTTATTTCCTGATGGGCCTGCTGCTGTACGCCACTCGGGCGCTGCTGCCGCCTATGCTGCAAGACCTGCTCGGCTATCCGGTGGTGACTACCGGCCTGGTCACCGCGCCCAGCGGCCTGGGGACGATGGTGGCCATGATGTTCGCCGGCCGGCTGGTGGGCCGCATCGACAGCCGCCTGATCCTCGCTTTCGGCTTCGGCCTGACGGCGGTGTCGATGTGGGAAATGTCCTGCTATACGATGCAGATCACGGAATGGGACGTGGCCTGGCCCGGCTTCGTGCAGGGCCTGGGCCTGGGTTTCACGTCGGTGCCGCTGACCACCATGACTTTCTCGACACTGGACCGGCGCCTGCGTTCTGAAGGCACGGCTATCTATAGTCTTTCGCGCAATATCGGCAGCAGCATAGGGATTTCGGTCATGCAGACGCTGCTGGTGCGCAATACCTCCACCATGCACAGCACCCTGGCGGCCTACATTACGGCCGGCTCGCTGCTGGTCATGCCCGAAGGGCTGTCGCGTCTCTTCGACATGAATACGCTGGGCGGGGCGGCCGGATTGAACGCGGTGCTGAACCGCCAGGCCGCTTTCATCGGCTACCTGGACGATTTCCGGCTGATGTTCTGGATGACCTTGCTGGCCATGCCCTGCCTGATGCTGATGAGCAACGACCGCCCCATAGCGAAGAAGCCCAAGGAGCCCGTCCAGCCCGAGGCGCAGGCCGAGGCCGTTGCCGTGGGGGCGGACTAGGGCTTGTTGACACTAGTAGGGGCGCGGCATGGCCATGAAAAGAAGGCCAGCTCATCAAGGCGCGAAAATAGCCTTGCGCCGACGGCGCCTGTTCGCGGCCGGCGCAAGGCCTTGGGGCGGCCCGGCCCGCGAGCCGGGCGATCAACGGGACTTTGCGGCCGCCTCGCGCTGCCTGCGCGCTTCGTAGGATTTCAGGTTCAGGTAGGCGAGGCGCAGCAGCGCATGGTCGGGCAGCGCCGTGCCGGCGCGTTGCAGCAGGTCGCCGAAAACATGGTCGGCCTCGGTGGGGGCGCCGCGTTCCACGTCCTTGAGCATGGACGCCGTCACGGTGGACGTGGGCGAGGTCAGCAATTTTCTGGGGCTTTCCAGCGCCTCGGGGCGCGGGTCGTGGCCGTTGGCGCGCGCGACGGCCGCGCACTCGTCGATCAGGCTCAAGGTCAGGCCGGTGCCGCCCGCCTGCACGATGTCGCCGATGGCGGCGCGCATCAGGCAGTTGGTGCCGGCGGCGGCCGCGATGAACACCCATTTTTCCCACATCTCTTGCAGTATCTGGGCGCTGGCCCGGGCCTCGAAATTGGCGCCGGAGCATTGCGCTTCGATGCGGCGCACGCGTTCCGACATGGAGCCGTCCAGCTCGCCGTAGGCCAGGGTGTGCCGGTCGTTGTAGTGCCTGACGGTGCCGTCCGCATCGAGCGCGGCGGAGATCAGGCACAGCCCGCCCAGCACGTGCTCGCGCCCGAAGCGCTCGGCCAGCCGGTCGAGGTGCCGCATGCCGTTGAGCAGCGGCAGGATGGCGGTGCCGGGCCCGACGGCCGGGGCGATCGCGTCCATGGCCGAGTCCAGGTCGTAGGCCTTGCAGCCCACGATGATGACGTCGAAGGCCGAGTCCAGGTCTTGCGCCGACACGGTGGGGGGATTGGCAATGTGGGCGTCGCCCTTGACGCTCTTGATGCGCAGGCCATGCTCGCGCAGCAGTTCGGCGCGGGCCGGCCGCACCAGGAATGTGACGTCGCGCCCGGCCTGCAGCAGCCTGCCGCCGAAATACCCGCCCAGCGCGCCCGCGCCTACAACCAGAAATCTCATTGTCTCGCTTCCCATATAGAAAAAATAGCCGGGAACATATTACTCCCGTGATCTGCGCCCGCGCCGTATTCCCGCGGCTGCGGTAGGCCGTATTGCAGCGGCGGCATGCGCGGAGCGTCCGGCGCGGCGTGTTTTCCGACGGCATGGCCGATTGCATGATAGTTGACTAAGTCAATATATTGCTTGAAAATGGCCAGTAATTTCAGTAAGCCCGTCCAGCAAACCCGTACAGCAAGCCCGGCCACGCGCATGCATGGCCTCCAGCCTTCAGGAACTCTGCCATGACCGCCATCAATGCCGCCGCCTCGGTTCTCGATCAGCAAATTGCCGTGGTGCGCGGCTTCAGCCGCTTCTATACGCGGCTGGTGGGCCTCTTGAACGAGGGCATATTGAAGAGCGAATATTCGCTCACCGAAGTGCGCATACTGTACGAACTGGCGCATCGCGAAGGCCTGAGCGCCAGCGACCTGGTGCGCGATCTGGGGCTGGACGCCGGTTATCTCAGCCGGGTGCTGAAGCGCTTCGAAGAGCGCGGCCTGCTGAGCCGCACGCCGGCGCCGCAAGACGCCCGGCAGACCACGCTGGCCCTGACCGCCGCCGGACGCAAGGCCTTCCGCCCGCTGGACCGCGCATCGCGCGACGAAATCGCACAGATGTTGCAGGCGCTGGCCGCGCCCGAACGCGACAGGCTGGTGAAATCCATGCTGGCCATCGAACGCCTGCTGGGCGATCACGCCGAACCCGCCGTGCCCTATGTGCTGCGTCCGCTGCAGTCGGGCGACATAGGCTGGATCACGCATCGCCAGGGCGTGCTGTACAACCAGGAATACGGCTGGGACGAGACCTTCGAGGCGCTGGTGGCGCAGATCCTGGCCAAGTTCGTGGAAGAATTCGACCCCAGGCGCGAGCGTGCCTGGGTCGCCGAGCGCGAGGGCGAAGTGGTCGGCTCGGTGTTCATGGTCAAGGAATCCGATACGGTGGCCAAGCTGCGCCTGCTGTACGTGGAACCCTCGGCGCGCGGCCTGGGCATAGGCCGGCGCCTGGTGGACGAATGCATCGCCTACGCGCGCGCCCGGGGCTACCGGCGCATGGTTTTGTGGACCAACGACGTGCTGGCTTCGGCCCGCCGCATCTACCAGGCCGCCGGCTTCCAGCTGGTCGAGCAGGAAAACCATCATTCCTTCGGCAAGGACCTGGTCGGCCAGAACTGGGCCCTGGATCTCTGAGCCGGGCGCCGCCTGTTGCCTTTTCTCGCCTTTACTCTATTGACAGTGTTTTGTGCCGGGGTATAAGTTTGCGGTCTGGCGCGCGGCAGGCTCGCGCGCCGGACAAGCCGGCGGACGCGTGTCCCGCCGCGCCGTACGCCCGGCCTGGAAGGCGCAGGAGAACACAAAATGAAACGCTGCCTGGCTGCACTCTCGCTTTTCACCCTGGTCCTGGCCGGCGCGGCCCATGCCCAGACGCTGACTGTCTACAGCAGCGTGGACGAGGCCAATGCCAAGAAGATACTCAATGCCTTCACCAAGGACACCGGCATCAAGGCCAATATGGTGTTCCTGTCCACGGGGCCGGCGCTGTCGCGCATACAGGCCGAGTCGAAGCGGCCCCAGGCCGACGTCTGGTTCGGCGCCCCGGTCGAGAACCACGTGGTGGCCGAACAGCGCAATCTGCTCGAGCCCTACGTCAGCGCCAAGGCGGCGGGGGTGGCGCCGCAATATAAAGACGCCAAGGGCTACTGGTACGCCATCTACACCAATCCCCTGGCCTTCGGCGTGCGCACCGATATCCTGGCCAAGCGCGGCGCCCCGGTGCCGCATTCCTGGGCCGATCTCACCAAGAGCGTGTACAAGGGCCTGATCCAGATGCCTTCGCCGCAGACCTCGGGCACTTCTTACGAGGCCATGCTGACTCTCATCAAGCTCATGGGCGAAGACCAGGCCTTCGCCTACATGAAGGCGCTCAACGCCAATGTGCAGACTTACACCCAGAGCGGCACCGCGCCCAGCGCCAACCTGGGCCTGGGCCAGTGCGCGGTGGCGATCCAGTTCACGCCCGGCTTCCTGCAGCTCAAGGACCAGGGCTACAAGGTCGACGTGGTGTTTCCCACCGAAGGCGTGGGCCACGAAGTGGCGGCGGTTTCCATCATCAAGGGCGCCAAGGACCTGAGCGCGGCCAAGGCGCTGATCGACTGGATCACCTCGCAGCAGGGCCAGCAGGCCATGGTCGATGCCAAGACCTATTTCATGCCGGTGCGCGACGACGTCAAGGCCGGCAGCGGCGTGCCTTCCATGAGCCAGATCAAGCTGGTCGAGTCCGACTCGGAATACGCGGCCAAGAACCGCAAGCGGCTGGTCGATCGCTGGCTGCAGGACGTGCTCGGCCAGTGATACAGGGCTAGAAGCCGAAGTGGGGGCGCAACTCAGGCGGCTGGCCCGCGATCCGGTGTTCCTGGCGCTGGTCGCGGCGGTTTTCGCCGCGCTCCTGCTGTTCGTGGTCTACCCGCTGGCGCAGGTCCTGATCACCAGCTTCCAGGGCGATGCGGGATGGACGTTCGCGCATTACGAGCGCATCGTCCAGCGCCGCCTGTACCTGAATGCCTTGCTCAACAGCCTGGAAGTGGCGCTGACGGTGGGCGTGGCCAGCGTGATACTGGGCTATCTGCTGGCCTTCGTGCTGGGTCGCGGCGCCGTACCGCTGAAAAAGCCCCTGCACATGGCGGCCATGCTGCCCATCATCTCGCCGCCCTTCGTCACGGCGGTGTCCATATTGCTGTTGTTCGGCTTCAATGGCCTGGTGACGCGCCGGCTGCTGCATTTGCAGGACTTCAATATATACGGCTACCGCGGCGTGGTGCTGTCGCAGATATTCACTTTCGCGCCCATTGCCTATCTGTCCCTGCGCGGCGTGCTGCAGTCCATGGACACGACGCTGGAAGACGCCGCCTTCAATATGGGGGCGAGCCGCTGGCAGGTGTTCCGCCGGGTCACGCTGCCCTTGTCGCTGCCCGGCATCGCCGGCGCTTTCCTGGTGGTGTTCATCGAATCACTGGCCGATTTCGGCAACCCGCTGGTGCTGGCGGGCGCGCGCTTTCCGATGCTGGCCACCCAGGCCTATCTGGAAATCACCGGCTCTTTCGATCTGCCGCTGGGGGCGGCGCTGGCCGTGGTGCTGCTGATTCCCAGCATCACCGCGTTCGCGATCCAGCGCTACTACATTTCGCGGCGCCAGTATGTCACGGTCACCGGCAAGCCCACGCATTCGACGTCGCGGCTGCTGGGTCGGCGCACGCTGCGGCTGCTGTATGCGCTGGTGCTGCTGTTCGCCCTGGCCATCGCCATGTTCTACGCGGTGATCGCGGTCGGCGCCTTCACCAGGGTATGGGGCAGCGACTACACGCCGACGCTGGAGCATTTCCGCTATGTGTTCCAACTGGGCTTCGATGCCGTCAAGGACACGCTGGTCATTGCGCTGCTGTCCACGCCGATCAGCGGCGTGCTCGGCATGCTGATCGCCTTCATGGTGGTGCGCGGCGCCTTTCCGGGAAAAAGCCTGATGGAATTCGGCTCGATCCTGAATTTCGCCGTGCCCGGCACGGTCGTGGGCATAGGCTATGTGCTGGCTTTCAACGGGCCGCCGCTGATCCTCACCGGCAGCCTGGCCATCCTGGTGCTGGCCTTCGTCTTTCGCTACATGCCGGTGGGCATCCAGTCGGGCATGGCCGTGCTGCGCCAGATCGACCCGGCCATCGAAGAGGCCGCCCGCAACCTGGAGGCGAGCAGCCTGCAGACCTTCCGCAAGATCACGCTGCCGCTGGTGGCGCCGGCCTTTTTCTCGGGCCTGGTCTACGCCTTCGTGCGGGCGATGACGGCGATCAGCGCGGCCATCTTCCTGGTGTCGGCCGACTGGAACCTGATGACGGTGCAGATACTGAGCCAGGTGGGCTCGGGGCGCCTGGGGGTGGCCGCGGCCTTCAGCGTGCTGCTCATTGTGATAGTGGTGATCGCCATAGGGGTGATAGGCAAGCTTGTCGACCGGCTCGCGCCGAGCGGCACGCACGGGAGCATGGCATGACCGTGAAAGACCTGAGACTGGTCGATTTGCGCAAGGAATTCACCAGCCGCGACCAGGCGGGGCAACGCGCCGTGGCGGTCGACGGCGTCAGCCTGGAAGTGGAAAAGGGACAGCTCGTCACCTTGCTGGGCCCCTCGGGCTGCGGCAAGACCACGCTGCTGCGCATGATCGCCGGCTTCGAGGAACCCACCAGCGGCGACATTTATTTCGGCGAGCGCCGCGTCAACGACGATCCGCCCAATGCGCGCGACGCGGCCATGGTGTTCCAGTCCTATGCCATCTTCCCGCACCTGAATGTCTTCGAGAACGTGGCATTCGGCCTGCGGCTGCGCCGCGTGCCGGCCGCCGAGCTGCGCGATCGCGTCGGCCGCGCCCTGGAAATCACCGGCCTCGCCGGCCTGGCGCGGCGCTCGCCCGACCAGTTGTCGGGCGGCCAGCAGCAGCGCGTGGCGCTGGCGCGCTGCATCGTCATGGAACCGCGCCTGCTGCTGTTCGACGAGCCCCTGTCCAACCTGGATGCCAAGCTGCGCGAGCAGATGCGCGTCGAGATCCGCGAGCTGCAGCAGCGCGTCGGCATCACCACCGTGTACGTCACGCATGACCAGGTCGAGGCCATGAGCATTTCCGACCTGATCGTCATCATGAACGCGGGCTCGGCCGAACAGATCGGCCGGCCCGACGAAATCTACGCGCGGCCGCACAGCCGCTTCGTGGCCGACTTCCTGGGCAAGGCCAATTTCGTGCAGGCGCGGGTGATCGACGCCGCGCATGTCGAGGTCGGCGGCGCCGTGCTGCAGGTGCGGCCGCACGAAAGGGCGGCCGACGAGACGGCGACCGTGGTGCTGCGTCCCGAAGCCCTGGCCGTGGACCGAGCCTCGGGCATGTTGCGCGGCACGACGCGGCGCGTGATGTTCCTGGGCAGTATCGCGGAATACCTGGTGGAAGTGCCCGGGGTGGGCGAACTGCTGGTGGACCATGCCAATCCCGCGGCCGGCACGCTGCTGGCGGTGGGCGAGCCGGTGTTCCTGACGCCGGCGCCCGCCTGCGCGACCGTTTTGTAGCGGGCCGCGGCCCGATTGCCGCAATCGGCCCCTTGCCGCGTCCGCTGGCCGCGCTGCGCGGTCAGGCGGCCCCGCAGCATCCGCCTGCTCGACCGGGCGCAGCAACGATTCTTACTGCGCAGCCCGCTAGGGCTGCAGCACGCACGCCACCGCCGCCGCGACTTCGGCGGCGCTGTCCGGCCCGAGTATGGTGACGTGGTCGCCCTGCACGTGGTGCACCGGTATGGAGGTATCGGTGAATTCGCCCCAGCCCAGGTCGGCCAGCGCCAGTTGGCGGTTTTCCGCGTCGCCCAGGTCCGAGTGCAAGGGGGCACTGGCCCGGATCAGCGCCAGCTTCAGGCCCGGCACCGGCTCGGGCCTGGGCGCATAAGCCAGATAGGCGTCGTACTGGACCAGGCTGGTGCGATGGGCGCGCTCCAGCCAGCGCGCGCCCGCCGCCGGCGGCAGGATGCGCGCCGCGTGCAGGCGCTGCGTGGCGAAATCGAAACGCTCGGCGGCGGGCAGGGCAAGCAGTTCTTCCATGTCCAGCACGGGCTCCAGGCCCTGGAAGCGGGCGCGCACATCGGCCATGCGCGCCAGCCATTGTGCATGCGCCCGGTCGGAGTCGGCGTCCAGCACCGACGCGCGTTCCAGCGGCGCAGGGGTGTCTATGATCACCACGGTTTCGGGAGCCTGGCCCTGCGCAGCCAGTTGACGCGCCATTTCGAAGGCGACGATGCCGCCGAAGGAGTAGCCGCCGATCCAGCGCGGCCATGGTTGGCCGCGCACCTGCAGGGCTTGCAGGTTGGCCTGCGCCAGGGCCTCGACGCTGGACAAAGGTTCTTGCCCTTCTTCGAGGCCGGCCGCCTGGATCGCCCAGAACGGGATGGACGCCGGCATGGCGCGCGCCAGGTCGAGGAACACGCTGACGTCGCCCGCCACCGGGTGCACGCATATGAAGGGATCGGCCGTGCCGGGACGCTCGCCATGGGCGGACGCAGGGCCGGCGGACACGCTGCCGGGGCCGCTTCGGCTGGCCCCGGCACTCGGGGCCGGCGCCGCGTTCATGGGCACGATGGGAGTCCAGGCCTGGCCGGATTCGATGGCCCGGGCCAGCGCAGCCACGGAGCGGTGTTCGAGCAGCAGCGAAATCGGCACCGGGCGTTCCAGCGCCTGCTCGAGCCTCGCGGCGAGTTGCACCAGCGCCAGCGACGTGACGCCCAGCCGCCAGAAATCGGTGTCCAGGTCTGCGGCCGCGTCGCCCTGCGCGGCGGTGTCGGCCAGGTCGGCGACCGCCGCCGCGATGCGGGCTTCGAAGGTGCTGCGCGGCCGGGTGGCAAAGCGCAGCGCCCGGCGCTCTGGCGCAAGGGCGCCGGCCGCGGCGGCGGGGTGCGCCTCGGGCCGCGGCAGCGAACCGATGTGCGCTTCGGCGGCCAGCGGCAAGGCCGCTAGTATGCCCGCCACGGCGCGCAGCACTTCATCGCCGTCTTCCAGCTCGCGCCCGTCTTCGGGCTGCACCAGCGACAGCACGATCGAATCGCCGGGCACGGCGATGAATGTGAGATCGTAGGCGGTCTTGAGGCGCGAGTGCACGGGCTCGGCGACGAGGCCCTGGGCGCCGCTCCAGGCGCTGGTTCCGGACGCGATGTTCTCTACCACTACCAGCGTGTCGAAGAGGGCGCCGGCGCGCGTGCCGCGGCCGGCCGCCTCGGCCACCGCGGTGGCCGGCAGGTGCGCGTGCGCCTGCAACTGGCCCAGCAGCGCCTGCATGGCGGCAAGCCGCTCGCCGCAAGCCGCCGCGTCCGCCACGTCCAGGCGCACCGGTAGATTATTGATGAACAGGCCCACGATGTTCTCGACGCCTGCGATGCCGGCGGGGCGCCCCGATACGGTAGTGCCGAAGACCACGTCGCTGCTGCCCAGGCGCGCGCCCAGCCATACCGCCCAGGCGAAGTGCAGGGTGGCGGCCAGGGTCAGGCCGCGGCGGCGCGCGAATGCCGTCAGCGCACGGCTGGCGGCCCGGTCCAGCGCGAGGCGCGAGGTGCCGAACGAACGGGCCGGGCCTTGCGGCGGCGCGTGCAGCCGGCGCTCTTCGGGCAGGCCGGCCAGCAGTTCAGCAAAGAAGCGCCGGCTGGCTGTCTGGTCGGCCTGCGCCAGCCAGGCGATATAGCTGCGGTAGGGTACGGGCTCGTCGAACAGCGGCGGGCGGCCGCGATAGGTTTCGTAGGCGGCGCGCACTTCGCGCTCCAGGCGCCCCAGGCACCAGCCATCCACCAGCAGGTGATGGAAGCTGGACACCACATAGGTTTCGTCGGGCGCGCAGCGGATGACGCGCAGCCGCACCAGCGGCGCTTGTTCCAGGCGGAAGCCCTGGGCCCGGTCGCGCGCCAGGAAGTCTTCCAGCCGCGCGGCGTCGAAGGCCGGCCAGGTCTCGGATTCCATGGGCAGCGCCACACTGCGGTGCACGACCTGCAGCGGCCGCGCCAGGCCGCGCCAATGGAACGCGGTGCGCAGCACATCGTGCCGCTCGAACACCGTGGCCCATGCATGGTGGAAAGCCTCGAGATCCAGGGGCCCGCGCATGCGCACGCAGCTCTGCTCGAAATTGATCTCGGAATGTTCGGCGGCCAGGCTGTGGACCAGCATGGCCTCTTGCATAGGCGACAGCGGATAGATGTCCTGGATGTCGGAGCCATCGGCAATAATGCCCGCGAGTTCCGCGTCGGACAGCGCGGCCAGCGGGAAGTCGGCCGGCGTGTACAGCACGGTCCGGTCTTCGGCGGCCAGGGCCGTGGCGGCGTCGAGTTCGGCCGCCACGCGGCGCAGCAGCTCGGCCGCGCCGCAGGGCGGCTCGGCGCCGAACCATTCCAGGGCGACACGCCCGCCGTGCGCGCGAGCCAGCAGCATGCCGCGCACCGAAGGGCTGAAGCCGGGCAGGGAATGCAGGCGCATGGCGGGGTGTGCCGCGGCGGCGTCGGACCAGGCTACGCCCAGCGTGGCGGCGGGCAGGTCGAAGGTCTGTCCCAGCACCCTGTAGACCGGAGCGCCGGCCTGTACGGCCTGGCGCGCGGATTTGATGGCGCGCAGGCGCTCGGTCGCCGGCATCGGGCCTGTGGGGGCGAGCATCAATAGCGGCGCGTCCAGCATGCCGACCAGCCAGTCGTGAGCAGGAGCATCGGGAGGGAGGATGCCGCGTCCGTTCAGGGCTTCGATCAGGACGCCGGCCTCGTCGCCCGGCGCTTGCTGCAGCGCGGCGGCCAGGGCCGAGGCCAGCAGGTCGAGCGGCGTGACGCGCAGCCGTTTTGTGAAGTTTTCGGCCAGTGCCGCCGAGGCGCCCGCGTCCAGCAGGCTCTGTGCCGCGGCGCGCGCGTGGCTGGCCTCGGATTCGCGCAAGGCCGGCTGCGCGGCCGCGCGCATGGCCTGGCTTTCCAGGGCGGCCAGCGCGCCGTCGGCCGCCTGGCGGTCGGCATAGGCCTGCAGCCATTGCAGCCACAGGCCATAGCCGGCCTCGGGCGCTGCCAATGCCGCGCCGCCGGACTTGAGCGCGATTTCCAGCTCGGCGACGATCACGGCCGCGCTGTGCTCGTCCGCCGCGGCGCGATGCAGGGCGACCACGGCTACCGGCCCGTTCGCCGGGCCGCGGTCCACCAGCGTGGCGGCGATCATTACGCCCTTGTGCGGGTCTAGTCCGCGTCCTATGCGCTCGGCGTGCGCCGCGACCCAGTCGTCGATCTGCGTATCGTCCAGGCCCGGCGCTTCGACGGTGCGGATGGGCAGTTGCGCCACATAGGCCATGATTTCCAGGCGGCTGGATTCGCCGTCGCGGATCGTCCGCAGGCGCAGGGCTTCGTGGCGTTCGGCCAGTAGCTGCGTGGCGAAGGCCAGTTCCGCGATGCTCACGGGCCGGTCCAGCGCCAGGCTGGCCAGCATATAGGATGGCCGGGCGCCGGATTGATCGGGCTGCGCCTGCGGCAACAGCTCGGCGGCGAAGACTTGTTCGGTTCCGCCGCGCCGCTGGCGCGGCTGGCGAGCGGCGCCGGCCGCGGCCGCCAATCGTTCGATGGACTGGAGCTGGAATACGTCCGTGGGCGTCAGCGGCAGTCCTGCGTCCACGGCGCGCGCCGCCATGCGTATGGCCAGGATGGAATCGCCGCCCACGTGGAAGAAGTCGTCAGTGACGCTGATCGAATCCAGGCCCAGCAGTTCCCGCCATATGCCATGCAGCGTGGCTTCTTCTTCGGTGCGCGGCGTCACGATTTGCGCGGACCTGTCGTAGTGGCGGTCTTCGACCGGCGGCAAGGCCTTGCGGTCGACCTTGCCGTTCAGGTTGAGCGCCAGGGATTCCGCGGCCACATAGGCCTGCGGTAGCATGTGCGAGGGCAGCAGCGGTTCGAGGAATTGCCGCAGTTCCGCCGGCGCAGGCGCGGGTGCCGTATGCGGCACCACATAGGCGACGATGCTGCGTTCGCCGCCGGCCTGGCGCGGCGCTGCCACATGGACCGCGCGCAGCGCCGGATGGCGGCCGAGCGCGGCGGCGATTTCGTTGAGCTCGATGCGAAAGCCGCGCACCTTGACCTGGTCGTCGGTGCGTCCGGCGAACAATATCGTGCCGTCCGGCCGCCAGCGGCCGTGGTCGCCGGTGCGATACATGCGCGCGCCGTCGATGCCCGCATAGGGGTCGGGCAGGAAGGCGGCGGCGGTGCGTGCGGGGTCTCCGACATAGCCCAGTGCGACGCCCGCGCCGCCCACATAGATCTCGCCGTTCACGCCGGCCGGCAGCGGCTGGCCGCGGCGATCCAGGATATAGGCGGTACTGTTGGCGATGGGGCGGCCTATCGGTATCGTGGGGCTGTCCGGGTCCAGGCCGCCCATGTCGAAGGTGGTGCTGAAGGTGGTGTTCTCGGTCGGCCCGTAGCCGTTCATGAGCCGCAGGCCCGAGCCCGCGCAGGCGGCCATGACCGCGCGTGCCGCGGCCGGATTGACGGCATCGCCGCCGGTGAGCACCAGCCGCTGCCCGGCGAAGACGGCCGGATCTATGCCGGCGATCTCGTGGAACAGGCCCGCGGTGATCCACAGCAAGGTGATGTCGCGTTCGGCCAGGGTGCGCCGCAGCTCGGCGACTTCCAGCATGGCGCGGCGCTCGACGATGACGGCGGTGCCGCCATTGAGCAGCGGCGCCCAGAGTTCCAGCGTGGACGCATCGAAGGAGGGATTGGAATAGACGGCGGCGCGCGTATGCGGACCGAAGTCGGCGAAGTCGGCGTTGCGGACCAGGCGTGCGATGGCCTTGTGCGGTACGGCCACGCCCTTGGGTTCGCCGGTGGAGCCCGAGGTGAACATGACGTAGGCAGCGCCGGATGCGGGCCCCGCCGTGTAGGCGCGAGGCTCGAGCTGCGCCGCCAGGGCCTCGAGTCGCGGAGCTTCCAGTACGGCCGCCGCGCCATAGGTTTCCGACGCGTCGGCGTCCTGCAGGATGACCGCGCGGGCGCCTACGGCGGCGGCGAGCCGCGCGCGGTGGGCATGCGGGTGGGAGGGATCCAGCGGCACATAGGTGGCGCCGATTTCCAGGATGGCCAGCACCAGCGAAATATAGCGGGCCGACAAGGGGACGATGAGCACCACCGCGTCGCCCGCCTGCACGCCCTGCGCCGCGAGCGCGGCGGCCAGGCGACCGGCCCGCTGCGCCAGTTCGGCATAGCTGAGTTGCGTGCCGCCCTCGTCCACTGCGGGGCGGTCGGGATATCGTGCCGCGGTTTCGGCATACAGCGCGGCCACCGAGCTGTCGGCCGGATAGGGGCGGCGATTGTCGTTGTAGCGGGCGATGAGTTCGCGCCCCGCGCGGGCATCGACCAGGGGCAGGTCGCCCAGCGCCAGGGAGGGTTCGCGGACCACGGCGTCGGCCACTGCGGCGAACCAGGCAAGCAGGCCTTGTATGCTGGATTGCTCGAACAGGGACGGGTCGTAGCGGCACCAAAGCTCGGTGCCTTGCGCCTGCTGGCGGTAGACAAAGGAAATATCGGACTTGGCGGCCTGCTCGGCCTGGTCGTCCACGACGGCGAAGCGCGAGCCGTCGGCGGCCGCCAGCGGCTCGCCGGATTGCTCCAGCGCCCCGAACAGCACCTGCATGAGCGGCACCACGTCGGTGCGGCGCTCGATGCCGATCGCTTGGACGATGCGCTGGAAAGGCACGTCGCGGTGGCGCACCCCGTCCAGGAACGTGCGGTGCACCCCGGCCAGCAGCGTCTCGAAGCCCGTATCGGGCGTGCAGGCCAGGCGCAGCGGCAAGGTGTCGACCAGCAGGCCCACCAGCCGCGCGAGTTCGGGGCGGGTGCGCTTGGACACAGGCACGGTGACCACCAGGTCGTCGAGCCCGCTCCAGCGATGCAGCACCGCGAAGAATATCGCCAGGAACGCCATGAAGGGCGTGGCGCCGTGCCTGCGCGCCATGTCGTCGAGCCCGGCCGCGGTCGAGGCGGGCAGCGTCAGGCGCGCCGTCGCGCCTTGCGCGCGCACGAGGTTCATGCCGCGGCGCCGGTCCAGCGGCAGGTCGAGCAGCGGCGGGACGTGCTGCAGTTGTTCGCGCCAATAGCGCAGCGCCTCGGCCAGCGCGGGAGAATCGGCCTCGCCGTATTGCTCTTGTTCCCAGTCGGCGTAATCGGGATATTGCAGCGGCAGTTCGGGCCAGCGCGGCTCGGCACCGCTCTTGCTGGCGTCGTAGGCGGCGACCAGGTCTTCGAGGAATATCGGCAGGGAAGTGCCGTCGGCCACGGCATGGTGCAGTACCACCACCACGGCCAGGCTGCAGCCTGCCGCATCAGGGTCGGACGGGCGCAGCAATTGCGCCGCGCACAGCGGGCCGCGATCCAGGTCGAAAGGCTGCGCCGCCAGGGCCGTCACGCTTTCGGCCAGGGCCTGCCGCCATTGCGTGCGATCGGAGGCATTGAGCCGCAGCGTCGGAATGTCGATCTGCAGATGATCGCGCACCGCCAGCACCGGCACGCCCTCGGCCAGCGGCAAGGCGGCGCGCAACACGTCATGGCGATCGATCACCGCCTGCAGCGCGCGGCGCAGCGCGCCTTCGTCGACCGGGCCGGAGATCTCGACCGCCAGCGGCACCGCATATTCGATGCCGCCCGGCTGCAGCAGGTCGAGATAGCGCAACTGGCGCTGGGCGAACGACGCCGCCGCGACGTAGCCGCTGCTCACGACGTCTGCCCCGGGGCCGATACGGCGGACAGGTCGACTCGCGCCCGCTGCCGCTTGCGGATGGCCGGGGCCTCGCCCGCCTCGCGCCCGCCGACGCGCAGCGCGAAGTTGGCCAGGCGCGGGGCCTCGAACAAATCGATCAGGTCGACGGCGAGCTTCAGGTCGCGCCGCAGGCGCGACACCACTTGCATGGCGTCCAGCGAGCGCCCGCCTATGGCGAAGAAGTCGTCGTGCCGGCCCACCGTGCCGCAGCCCAGCACGGCCTGCCAGATCTGGGCGATGGCCTGTTCGGCCCCGGCCTCGGGGGCTTCGGCGACGCTTTCGCGCAGGCGCGGCTGCGGCAGTGCCTGGCGGTCGACCTTGCCCGCGGCGGTGCGCGGCAGGCGCTCGTGCAATACCACGCTGTGCGGCACCATGTAGGCGGGCAGCAGCCGTTGCGCGTGGCGCAGTATGGCTTCTTCGGGCGGCAGTTCCGGGCCGGCCACATGCGCCACGATGCGTGCCGGAGCCTGCGGCGACGCGCGCTGCGCCATCACGACCGCTTCCCTCACCCCTGCCAGTTCCTGCAGGCAGGCGGCGATCTCGGCCAGTTCGATACGGTAGCCGCTGATCTTGACCTGGTCGTCGGAACGGCCATGAAAGCGCAGCCGGCCGTCGAAGCCGCGCACCACGCGGTCGCCGCTGCGGTAGGCCACCCGGTAGCCGGCCTCGTCATGGAAAGGGTTGGCGACGAAGCGCTCGGCGCTAAGGTCGGGGCGCCCCACATAGCCTTGCGCAACCCCCGGCCCGGCGATCAGCAGTTCGCCCGCCGCCCCGGGAGGGCAGAGCCGGCCGCGGCCGTCGGCTATATAGGCGCGCATGCCGGGGATGGCGCGGCCTATGGCCACCGGGCCGTTCTCGCCGGCGGCGCAGAGTTCGTAAGTGGCCCAGACCGTGGTTTCGGTGGGGCCGTATTCGTTGCTCAGCACGACGGCGGGCAGCCGGGCGCAGTGGCGCTCGACCAGGTCGCGCGGGCAGGCCTCGCCCGCGACAACGGCCATTTTCATGCTGGCGAAATCGGCAGCGGCGCCGGCCGACAGCAGCAGGCTCCATTGCGAGGGAATCATGATGGTCTGGGTCACGCCCCGGTCGCGGATCAGTGCGGCCAGGCGGTCGGGATCGGTGGCTTCTATGGGCTTGGGCAGCACCAGTGTGCCCCCGATGGACAGGGTGCCGAAGATGCCGGTGACCGAGCCGTCGAAGATCAGCGGGAAGCTCAGCAACAGGACCTGGTTGGGCCGGCCCGGATAGGCGGCGTTGCGCGCCGCCACGTGATAGGCCAGGTTGCCATGGCTGACCGAGACGCCCTTGGGTTTCCCGGTAGAGCCCGATGTAAAGATCACATAGGCTTCGTCTTCCAGGGCCGGCGGCGCGGCAGTCGAGCCAGGCGCCGCCGCCGGGGCAGGGGCTTCCGTAGCGGGCCGGCCCGAGGCTGGGTCGGACATACCCGGAAGCGCTGCGTGCGTAGCTTCTGGGCCCGGGGCCGGCCCAGCCGAAACTATCCCGCCCGCTGCGACGATGGGCGCGCCCGCCAGTTCGCCGCCTTCTTGGTCCGCCAGCACGGCGGCCAGGCCTGCCTGTTCGACGATATACGCCTTGCGCTCGTCGGGTGCGTCCATGTCCAGCGGCACATAGGACGCGCCGCTATGCAGGATGCCGATTATTGCCGCGATGGCCAGCGGCGTGCGCTCGAGATACACCCCGACCCGGGCTCCGCGTCCGATGCCGCGCTGCGCCAGGCGCTGCGCCACCGCCGTGGCCGTGGCGGCCAGTTCGGCGTAGCTCAGGCGCTGTTCGCCCCATGCCGCCGCGATGGCATGGGGTTGGGCCGCCGCATGTGCGAGTATGTCGGCGACCACGCTTTGCCGCACAGCCTGTAGCGGCACGGGAGAGCCCGCGTCTTGCAGCAGCGATGCGTGGACGGATGCCGGCAGCGTGTCGATGGCCGCGACCGGAGTGCTGGCCTGGTCCGGCAGCGCCGCCAGGGTATGCGCCAGCATGTCCAGCCGCAGGGCGGCGTCGGCGGCATCGCGCAGCTTGCTGTCGAACATGAGCAGCAGGCTGAGCTCGCCCTCTTGCCGCTCGACCATGAGGTTCAGGGGCATGTCGGGCAGAGTGGTGTCGCCGCTGTGGGCCAGCGCCAGGCCGCTGCCCTCGAGCGCGGCGGCGATGTCCAGGGGATAGTTCTGGTAGCCCACCAGGCTGTCGAAAGGCAGGCTGTCGCGCGGCAGGCCGAGCAGTTCGCGTAGTTCGTCCATGCCCAGTGTTCCGGCTTCGCGCGCTTGCGCCGCTTCGGCCTGCAGGGCTTCCAGCCAGGCGCCCAGCGGGGTGTCGTCGATGCGCGCCAGCACCGGCTGGATGCGTATTTGTATGCCCACCAGGCGGCTGTCGCCGTCCCGGTCGAGCTGCGCGGGTCGCAGCGTCTCGACCGCGCCGAAAAGCTGGCCGGCGTGGCCGTCGAGCCGGCTGCCGACCATGGCCCAGGCGCCTTGTATCACGGTATTGAGCGTTACCTTGCAGGCGCGGGCCAGCTCTTCGAGGCGCTGTACGGCTGCTTGCGGCACGCGGCGTTCAATGGCCTGGATCTCGGGGCTGGGCGCGCCTTGGCTAAGCCGTGTCTCGCCTGCCGCGCCGTCTTCCAGCGGATGCCGGGCCAACAGCGCTCGCCAGTATTCCGTGGCCGGAGCGTGCGCGGTGGTTTTTTCCCAGTCGACATAGGCGCGGAAGGACGGCGCGGCGGGAAGCGCCGCTGCTTGGTTCCGGCACAGGCCCTTATACAGCGCGAACACTTCTTCGATGATGATGCCGAGCGACCAGCCGTCCACGGTCAGGTGGTGGCGGGTCCAGACGACGATGTGGCGTTGCGGCGCGATACGCAACAGGGCGATGCGCATCAGCGGGGGTTTCTTGAGTTCGAAGCCTTGCGCGCGGTCATCGGCCAGGAATGCCTCGAGGCGCCGGCGCCAGTCGGGCTCGGCGCTCCAGTCCTGGCGCTGGATCTTCAGGCTGGCCTGGCGGTGCACGACCTGGAACGGGTGGTCCTTGATGTCCCAGTGAAAGCCGCTACGCAGCGCCGCATGGCGGTCGACCACGGCCTGCCAGGCCGCGGCGAACTTCGTTTCGTCCAGCGCGCCGTCGAGCACGGCCCACCATTGGCCCATGTACAGCGGCTGTTCCGGATAGGCGAGGCAGCGCACCAGCAGGGCCTGCTGCATTCGGGTAAGGGGATAGGCGTCTTCGATGGGCCGCAGGGCGGGGGCGCCTGCATCGGGACTGCGGCCTGGCATGGCCGGGCCTGAGGGGAACTGGGCTGAGGTCATGTGCGTACCCGAAATCTGCGGCGCAAGAATCAAGGCCGGATCTGGCTACGCTGTTGGCGGATTCGAGGCCGTGGTGTACTACATGCCTGCAAACCGACCCGGCTCGTGATGAAAAGAAGAGGAAAAGCAGCGGAATCTACTAAATAGATACACGGTTTCGCCGCGCATGCGCGCGAGAATGCGGGCATGCGCGG
Source organism: Candidimonas humi (assembly GCF_019166065.1). GTDB lineage: Bacteria > Pseudomonadota > Gammaproteobacteria > Burkholderiales > Burkholderiaceae_B > Candidimonas > Candidimonas humi. The sequence continues at coordinate 153,755 of NZ_JAHTBN010000007.1, read as the reverse complement.
GTACAGCCATGCAGGGAATTACAGGCTTTCGATGTAGAAGCCTTCGCCCTTGACGTCGCCGCTGGTGAACTTCATGAACTTCTCGACCCAGTGGCCGCCGGTCTTGGCGTTGGGGTTCTTCGAGAGGGCGTCGAACGAGGCTTCGTCTTTCCAGACGGTGGCCAGGCCGAACATGGAGGGATCTTTCTTGGAGCGCATCAGGCCGAAGCCGATGAGCCCGGGGACGTGGTCGCTGGGCTTGGAGCCGTCGTTGGGCAGCAAGGATTTTTCGAGCAGCGCACGGGCGTCTTTTTCGCTGCCTGCCTTGATGTTGGCACGGGTGATGGTCAAGAACATATCGGCCATAATGAATTCCTTTTTATGTGGGGGAAGTGGTGAATCTGCGGAACTAACAGGTGAGGAGCATTTCGTTTATCGCTTGTCTCGTGCGCGGCCTCCGTCACACGCGCAGTTTATGCTGGGGTTGTAAATACTGTCAATATTAGACATATTCCATACATGATAGTTACAGCTATGAGAAAAACTGTATCTTATGCAACAGGCTAGCTTTTTTATATGTAGATTTAATGTCTATACGCGAGATATAGACATCCGCTCGGGGAAAGCCGTCTTGCCAGGCTTTTGCGGGCTCGCGGGCAATCGTAAGGCTGCCCGGTGTCCGGCTGGCTTGGCGCCGGACGCCCGTGCGCGCAACTAGAGGCATCGCGCCGTGGCGCCCCGGCTCAGGCCACGCTGGCGGGAACGGGCCGGAATTCGGGAAACATGTCGCCGCGGATGGGGCCGCCTATGCGCAGGCTGATGTCCAGCCCGGCGCCGGCCAGCGCATCGATCATTTCCTGCCCGTGGCGGGCGACCACCGAGGCGTCGGTGACCCAGCGCGTGACGAAACGGCGCATGCAATGCCCGAAGCTGTTGCCGGGGGCTCCGTGGATGGTGCGCGCGTCGAACAGCACGCAGTCGCCGGGTTCCATGTCCCAGCCTATGATGTCGTAGGCGTCGCGGTCGGCCTCGATGTCGGGGATTTCGCCGAATTCCTCGGCGTCGGGGCGCGATTGGTCGCCGTGGAATTCAGCGTAGAAACGGTCGACCGCGGGCGTGTCGGCCGTGGGCGCCTCGAAGAAGGACTTGGGCATCAGGGCCTTGCCCCAGGCGTGCGAGCCGCGCACGAATTCCAGCGTCGCGGCGCGCGGCGTGGGGTCCAGAGCTACCCACAACGAGCAGAAGGGGCCGTCCACCACGGTGTCGTGGTGCCAGGGCGTGCGTTCGCCGCTGCCGGGGCGTTTCATGAACCAGGTGTCCTGCGCCAGCCGCACGCTGTCGGCGCGCATGGCCCGTGCGGCAATCGCGGCCGCCGGCGATTCCGTGCAGAAACGCTGGAATTCGGGAATATATCGGCGCGACCACATGTCGGACAGAAAGCCGCCGGTTTCGCCGCCCAGGTTGCGGAAGAAGGGGCTGGGGCTGGAGATATTGCGTTCGATTCCGCAGCGCAGCAATTCGAGCTGCTCGGGATCGATGGCGGCGCGCAGGCATATGGCGCCGTCGGCCTCGAAACGTTCGATGAAATCTTCCATTTCCGGTCCTCGGGTCTTTGATGCGCCGGCCGAGCCGGCGGAATATCGGCCGCCTTTGTGGGCCGGGCGGTAGGCGCCGGACACGCTACGCGTCGGGCGCCGGCGATTCTAAATAGAAATACAAAAATGCTACGCCAACTGCTAAGATATGTCCGAATTGATACAACATGTTAATAATATAACCTGTTTGTTCAGCCCTCATGACATGTCTTCAGCCATAGGCGCCCCTTTGTGTGATCCCGGTATTTCGAGCTCCTCGTGGATGTTGAGTCTGCGCCTTGCGGAGCCCGGACAGCCGACGTTCGTCTTTTTCCCGCATGCGGGCGGATCGCCATTGTCTATCGTCCGGCTGATGGCAGAGCTGCCCGACAGGGTCGGCGCCGCGGTGCTGGCCCTGCCGCGCGGCGGCGGCCTTGACGGCGGGGTGCCGCCGCGGCGCTGCACGCTCGCGGCCGATGCTGCGGCGGTCTCCTGGTTCGCGCTGGGCGTGCCGGCCGAGACGCGCCTGATCCTGGTGGGCAACAGCTACGGTGCGCTGCTTGCCTACGAAACCGCCAGGCGCCTGATAAGTGCCGGGGCGGCCATAGAGCGCCTGGTCGTCTCGGGGTTTCGTTCGCCGCGCCTGGCAGGCACCGAAGCTCCCTTGCATCGGCTGCCCCTGGCCAGGCTGCGTGCCGAGCTCGAAGCCCGCTACGGCAGCATGCCGGGCGACGGCCTCGAATGGCTCGATCTCGCCGAAGAGGCGCTACGCGCCGACCTCGAGTCCTGCGACACCTATCGCCATCCGCATGCGGACCGTTTGTCCATCCCCGTGGATGCCCTGCACTTGACGCAGGATTCCTCGGTTTCAAGCGACGAATTGGCCGCATGGGCGCAGGTCACTTCCGGGCCGTTCCGTGTACTGCAATTGGCGGCGGGCCATTTTCCTTGGGCCACGCAGCCAGGCGCGACGGCCCGCGTTCTTCTTCAGTCGGCAGGGTATGGCTGCGAGTCTACGCTCGCGGCGCATGCCTGAGCGTCGGCGATTTCAACATAACCAACAAATACGGAGCCGCACTCGAAAAGATAACCGCGTTGCCTCGCTTTGCCGCACGACTGGCGCTGTCTGCGGTTGCACGCCTTGTTCTCTTTTCGAGTTCGACTCCGTTTAATCCTCACCAGCGAGGTTCGATGTGATACAGCAAGTGCATGATCTCTTGCGGGGGCGGCCGAATTCTCCGCTCCGGCGGCTACAGCGCATCGAGCGGGTGGCCTCCGAGCTGCTCGGCATCGAAGCCGCAGCGGGCTCCCCGAGCCTGGCGAAGGCCGCGTTGGCCGACGTCCGCGCGCATCCCGGCAAAGCGGCGGGGCTCGCCTTGGTCGAGCGCCTGCTGTCCGAGCGCCTCGATTGCCCGCAGCCGGCGCTGGGCCTGATCGGCGTCGGCGTGTTTTACCTGGCCAGTGACGATCCCGACGCCAAGAATTTCTCGTTGGGGATGGATGACGTCAACGATCTTTCCGGGCTGGCGCAGCGCCTGGCGGCAAATGCCCCGCAGCCGCGCGATGCGGCACGGGCCGGGGCTTTCGTGCGTTTCCTGCACGATGCCTACGGCGCTGCAGTCTTGCAGGAATTCGCCCGCGCGATGCAGCCCGGCGTGTCCATGAGCGAGGTCTGCGGCAAGGTGACGGGCAAGTCCCTGGCGATGGTCGAACTGCAATGGAGCGAAACTCTGTCGCATGAGCCGCCGATGCGCGGCGTCCTGCCTTTCATGCGCTGGACGGCGGGGCTGCTGAAGCCTTACCGTTTCTTCTGCGGCATGCTGGTGGTGGGCATCCTGATCCAGACCCTGTACGCCGCTTTCATGCCGCTGTGGCTGCATCAACTGTTCGACGAAGGCATCACGCCGCACAATGCCGGCGTCATATGGCGCACCCTGGCTCTCTTGATCGGCGGTTTCCTGGTCACAGCCTCGGCCGGCCTGGCCATCGACTTCAGCGTTTCGACACTCGGGCCCCGGGCCCTGAACGACGTGCGGCGCCGGGTATTCGACAAGCTGCTGCTGCTGTCTTCGCGCACGCTGAACCGCTTCAAGGGCGGCGACATCGTGTCCATTTTCTCGACCGACATCTTCATCGTCGAGAATGCCGTCGTGCGTTCCGTGGCCGGCATCGTCGGCAAGGTTTTCCTGATGATCGGCTCGCTTGTCACGGCCGTGGACCTGGACTGGCGCATGGCGCTGGCCACTGTGCTGCTGCTGGCCATTGCCTTCTGGGCGCCGCGCCAGGTCGCCCGCTACGCGGTCAAGGCGGCCTACGAGCGCAAGGTCGAAGACGGCAAGCTGGCCGGCTTCATCAAGGAAACCGCCCAGTTGCTGCCGGTGATCCGTACGCTGGACATCGGCGAACACCGCCGCGGCATGTTCAACGAGTACGCCGACACGATCTATAAATCCAGCTATCGCCAGTACCTGATGGGCGAGCTCACCAGCCGCGCCACGGTGTTCTGCATCAGCGCGGCGCAACTGGGCATCATCGGCCTGGGGGCCGGCCTGTCGCTGACCGGCACCGTCTCCGGCGGCGTGGTGGTGGCCTACATCGGCTTGCTGCTGGCCATAGGCGGCGCGGCCGGCGGCATTGCGTCGCTGCTGCCGGCGGCCATCCAGGCGGTGGGCAGCTGGCAGCGCATCGAATCGCTGCTGGCGCGTCCGGCCGATGTGCCCGATGCGCAGCAGAATGCGGTGCCGAGCCTGCCGCTATCCCGGGTGGCGCTGCAGGACGTCACCTTCAGCTATACCGGCGAAAGGCTCAACCTGGACAATGTCACGCTCCAAACCCCGGTGCCGCGCCGGGTGGCTCTGGTGGGGCCGTCGGGCTCGGGCAAGAGCACAGTCATCAATCTGCTGTCGCGCAGCTACGATGCGCTGAGCGGCCAGGTGCTGCTCAACGACATCGACATACGCAAGATCGACAACCAGACGCTGCGTTCATTCATCGCGGTGGTCAATCAGGACACCACACTGTTCGAGGGATCGATCCGCTACAACATCGGGATCGGCCATATGGGCGCAACGGACGAGCAGATCGAGCAGGCTGCGCGCGATGCCGAGATCCACGACTTCATCACCACCTTGCCCAATGGCTACGACACCAATGTCGGCGAGGGCGGCAAGCTGCTGTCGGGCGGCCAGCGCCAGCGCATCGTCATCGCCCGCGCGCTGCTGCACGACCCGCAGATCCTGCTGCTCGACGAGGCCACTTCGGCGCTGGACGCCGAGGCCGAGGCGGCCATCAACGAGACGCTGGCCAAGATCAGCGCCAAGCGCATGATGTTCTCGGTGACGCACCGGCTCAATTCCTGCCCCGACATGGACATGATCTGCGTGTTCCGCGATGGCAAGCTGGTCGAGCAGGGCACTCACGACGAACTCCTGGCGCTGCGCGGCGTATACGCCGGCATGTGGGAAAAGCAGGCCGATATTTCCATCGGCAGTTCGGGCCAGGACGTCGAAATCAGCATCGAGCGCCTGCGCAAGATACCCTTGTTCGCCTCGGTGCCCCAGGACGACCTGGAAAGCATCCGCCACATGCTGCGCGTCGAGGAAGTGCCCGCCGATACCGTGCTCACCCTCGAGGGCACCACGACCGGGCGCTTCTACATCATCGCCCGCGGCATGGTCGAAAGCTCGGTGCTGCTGGGCGACGGCAGCGCGCTCATCATGGAAATCCTCGAGGTCGGAGACTTCTTCGGCGAATTCGCGCTGCTCGAGGGGATTCCGAATCCCACCACTTGCCGCACGCGCCTGCCCTGCCTGCTGCTGTCGCTCAGCCGCCAGGACTTGCGCCATGTGGCCGACCTGCACCGCACGGCCGACGAGCAGTCCGAACTCGAGAAAGAAATCGTCGCCACGCTGGACCGGCGGCTCGACGCCAAGCTCGAAGAACTGATAGGGCGGCGCATGGCCAGCCGGCAGCGCGGCAGCGCGGCTCGGCCCGCGGCAAGTTCCGCGGAATCGTCGGCTTGATGGATGGACATACCGCAAGGCGCGCGCAGCGTGCGCGAACAATAGATAAGTAAGGAGCGTCTCCGATGCAAGACAGCCGTCCCCGGGCTTCCCACTTCCTCCCGCACATACTCGAACAACGCGCGAGCACACCCGGCGATCGCTGGTCTTTCGCCTTTCTCGACAGCCAGGGCGGCGAGCTTTGCCGTTGGCGCGCTCCCGAACTGGCCGCCCGTGCGCGCGCCATCGCCGCGCGCTTGTTGCGCGATACCCGCCCGGGCGAACCCGTGCTGCTGGTCTTCCAGGCCGGCCCGGAATTTCTCGCGGCTTTCATGGGATGCCTGTGGAGCGGCCGGCTGGCCACCCCCATCAATCCTCCGCGCCGCAATCGCCTGATCGAGCGCCTGGTCGCCGTGGCGTCGGATTCCGGGGCCCGGATAGCGCTCACCAGCGCCGACCTCATGGGGTCGATCGCAGAATGGCGCCAGGCCAGCGAGCAGCTCGGAGCACTGGACTGGGTGCCGGTGGACGATCTCGCCGACGAACCATCGCTGGCGCCGGCGGCCATTGCCCCCGACGACGTTGCCTTCCTGCAATACACCTCGGGCTCGACGGCGCTGCCCAAGGGCGTGCGGGTCGGCCACGGCAACCTCATCGAAGACCTGGCCCGCATGCAGGCGGTATGGGCCTTGGGGCCCGATTCCGCCATGGTGAGCTGGCTGCCCGCCTTCCATGACCTGGGCCTGATTTTCGGCCTGCTGCAGCCGCTGTATTCGGGCTGCGCCTCGGTGCAGATGGCGCCCAATGCCTTTTTGCAGAAGCCGCTGCTGTGGCTCTCGGCCCTGACGCGCTATCGCGGCACGCATTCGGCCGCGCCCAGCTTCGCCTACGATCTGTGCGTGCGCCGCATCGCGCCCGAAGACCGGGCCGGGCTGGACCTGAGCAGCGTGCTCATGACCATGAACGCGGCCGAGCCCATCAACCCGGCCGTCATGGACCAGTTCTGCGCGGCCTTTGCGCCGCACGGATTCCGCCGCGAGGCCTTCTGCCCGGCCTACGGCCTGGCCGAAAGCACGCTGGCGGTCACGGCCAACCCGGTCGGCGAACCGCCGGTGCTGAGCTGCTTCGATGTCGATGCACTGGCCGCCGGCAACGTCCGGGTGCTGGAAGCCGGCGCGCCGGGCGGGCGCATCATGCCCGGCAGCGGCAAGGCACTGCCCGACGTGCCCCTGGCGATCGTCGATCCCGAGACCGGCAGGCGTTGCGCGCCCGCCGAGGTGGGCGAAATCTGGGTAGGCGGCCCGACCATCGCCGGCGGCTATTGGCGCCGGCCCCAGGAAACCGCCGACACCTTCGGGGCGGTTGTCGCCGGCGAACCCGAGTCAGGCCCGTTCCTGCGCACCGGCGACCTGGGCGCGCTGGTGGACGGCGAGATTTTCGTCACCGGCCGCATCAAGGACCTCATCATCCTGGGCGGCGCCAATTTCTATCCGCACGACATCGAGCGCACGGCCCAGAACGCCCACGAATCGCTGCGCCGCGACAACGGCGCGGCCTTTTCCATAGACGGCTCGGGGCAGCCCGGCGGCCGCGAGCAAGTCGTGCTGGTGCAAGAGCTCGAGCGCTCGCACCGCGGCGATGCGCCCGAACCGATATTCCACGCCGTCGTCGAGGCGGTGTGGCAGAACCTCGAACTGCCCCTGGCGCATGTGGTGCTGGTGCCCCCGGGATCGGTATTGCGCACTTCCAGCGGCAAGATCCAGCGCCTGGCCAACCGCCGCGCCTACCTGGACGGCAGCCTGCCGGTGATCGCGCAATGGTCGCGCCCGCAGGGCGCCGAAGCCGCACCGGCCGGTTCGACGCCGGCAGGCCGCGCGCCGGCCGAGGCTACGGCGCTGGCCGTATGGCTTAGCGGCTGGCTGGCGCGGCGCCTGAACCTGCCCGCCCAGGCCATAGAAGCGGGCCATGGCTTTGCCGAAATGGGGCTGGATTCCATCGGTTCCACCGAACTGGCCCTTGCCCTGGGCGAACATGTGGGTGCGGAACTGCCCGAAACGATTGCCTACGATCATCCGACCATAGCGCGCCTGGCTGCGTATGTCGCGGGCAATGGCGTCGTGGGCAGCGCGGCAGCCATGCCAAAGGCGGCGCCGTCGGTACCCGTGCCGTCCGCCGCGGGCAGCGATCTCGACGATTTGCTCAGTTCCATCGAGCGGGGCGACGCATGACGCAGCACGCTTCTGCCGCGCTGCGCGAGCGGCTGGCCCGCCTCGATGCCGACCAACTCGCCCGGCTGGTAACGGGCTTGCAGCAACGCATCGACGATCTGCGCGCGGCGCAGCAGCCGGAACAAGCATCGCAGATCGCCATCGTCGGGCTGGCCTGCCGCTTTCCCGGCGCGTCCGACGCCGCGGCGTTCCGCCGCCTGCTGTCCGAGGGACGCAATGCCGTCGGGCCCGTGCCGCCCGGACGCCCGGAAGGGGCCGCGCTGCCGCCCGGCGGCTATATCGAAGACATCGACCGCTACGACGCCGCCTTTTTCGGCATGCGCGACAGCGAAGCGGCGCACATGGATCCGCAGCATCGCCTGATGCTGGAAGTCGCCTGGCACGCGCTGGAAGACGCCGGGGCCGCCGACCCGCAGCGCCGCCCGCGCGCCACCGGCGTATTCCTGGGCATCAGCACGCACGACTACGAGGCGCGCTTCCATGGTGCGGGGCCGGGTTTCACGCCGCTGGCCACCACCGGCAACGCGGCCAGCGCAGCAGCAGGGCGCTTGGCCCATCTGCTGGACATTACCGGGCCGGCGCTGTCCCTGGACACCGCCTGCTCTTCGTCGCTGGTGGCGGTGCATGCGGCCTGCCGCAGCCTGCGCCTGGGCGAGTGCGACATGGCGATCGCCGGCGGCGTGAACCTGCTGGTCGGCGACGAGCTCACCCGCGGCTTCGCCGCCGCCGGCATGCTCAGTCCCAGCCATGCCTGCCACACCTTCGATGCGTCCGCCGACGGCTATGTCCGCGGCGAGGGCGCTGGCTTCGTGGTGCTCAAGCGCCTGGCCGATGCGCAGCGCGACGGCGACCGCATCCGCGCCATCGTGCGCGGCGGGGCCGTCAATCACGACGGCCGCGCCAGTTCCCTGACCGCGCCCAATGCTTCCGCGCAGGTGGCGCTGGTGCGCTCGGCCCTGGCCGACGCCGGCTTACAGCCCGAAGAAGTCCAAGTGGTCGAATGCCACGGCACCGGCACGCCGCTGGGCGATCCCATCGAGGTCCAGGCCCTGGCCGAATCCTATGGCGCCGGGCGCCGCGAGCCGCTGCTGCTGGGTGCGGTCAAGACCAATATCGGCCACCTCGAGGCCGCCGCCGGCATTGCCGGCCTGATCAAGCTGGTGCTGTCGCTGGAATCCGCCACTTTGGCGCCGACGCTGCATCAGTCCAGCCCCAATCCGCGCATCGCCTGGGACCGCCTGCCGCTGCGCGTCATAGACCGGGAGCAGGACTGGCCCGCTGCGGGCCCGCGCCGCGCCGGGGTCAGCAGCTTCGGTTTCAGCGGCACCAATGCCCACCTCATACTGGAAGCGGCATCGGCATCGGCATCGGCATCGGCACCGGCACTGGGCGAAGCTTGCGCTCATGTTCCGGGCGGCACCCATGCCGCGGCCGCAGCAGGCGCCGGAGTGGCGGATGCGTCTGGCTCCGAAGTGTCGCGCGCGGCCACCGACCGCGCGCCGGAATCTCCGCCTGTGTGCGGCCCGGTGGTGCTGCCCCTGGCTGCGCCCGACGAGCAGGGACTGGAACGCCTGGCCGCCACGCTTGCCGCGTGGCTCGAAGAAAGCGGCGCAGACCTGCGCCTGGCGGCGGCCAGCATGGCGATGGGCCGCAGCCATCATGCCGTGCGCGCAGCCGCCGTCGCTGCGGACGTGCCGGCCATGGTGGCGGCATTGGGTGAAATCGCCGCCGGGGGTGCGCCGGCTGGCGGCGCCCGCGGCAACGCCGCCAAGACGGCGCCGCGCATTGCCTTCCTGTATACCGGGCAGGGCAGCCAGTGGTTGGGCATGGGCCGCGATCTCTATGAAGAAGATGCCATATTCCGCGCGGCCATAGACCGCTGTGCGCAAGTCGTGGATCCGCTGATAGGCCGGTCGCTGGCCGCTGCAATGTTTTTCGAGGGCCCGGCCGAAGATCTTGCCGACACGCGCCTGGCGCAGCCCGCGCTGTTCGCCCTGGAATATGCGCTGGCCGAACGCCTGGCCGCCTGGGGCGTCGAGCCCGACGTGTCCATAGGCCATAGCCTGGGGGAATGGGTGGCGGCCTGCCGCTCCGGGGTGTTCGGCCTGGACGACGCCTTGCGCCTGGTGGTCGAGCGCGGCCGGGTCATGGCTACGGCCGCCGCAGGCGGCGCCATGGCCGCGGTGTTCGCGGGGCTGCAGGCGCTGGACCAATTGCCGGCGGATTTGCGCGAAGGCATAGACCTGGCCGCCGTGAACGCGCCCGATGAATGCGTGGTGTCCGGCCCGGCTGCGGCGATCGAAGCGGCTTGCGAGGTGCTGGACGGGCTGGGCATAGGCACCCAGCGCCTGCGCACCACGCAGGCCTTTCATTCGCGCTTGATGGAACCGGCGCTGGGCGCCTTCGCCGCCGCGCTGGAAGGCGTGCCGCTGGCGGCGCCCGCCCGGGTGGTCGTCTCCAATCTGACGGGCACTGCGCAGGCGGCGTTCGCCACCGCCGACTACTGGGTGCGCCACATCCGGGAACCGGTGCGCTTCGCGCAAGGTATGGCCGCCGTGGCCGACACGGGCGCGACGGTGCTGATAGAGATCGGGGCCTCGCCCGCACTGACGGGAACGGCCAGCCGCTGCCCCGGATTCGAGGGGCGCGGTGCGGTATTTTTCTCCACCTTGCGGCGCAACCAGCCGGCGCGCCGCACGCTGGGCACCTTGCTGGCCCAGCTCTTCGTGGCCGGCGTGCCCTTGCGCTGGGACGCGGTGTTCGGTCCCGCCCGGCGCATCGATGTGCCGGGCTATCCTTTTGCCGACCGGCGTCATTGGCTGCAGGCCCCGGCCGGCAGCGGTGTCGGCGCGTTTGCGCAGGTCGCGGGCTCGGGTGTCGCTGCAGATGCCGTGCAAAGCCTTGCCCAGGCAGGCTTGGCCGGGGGCTTCTCGGCAGGCGCGCAGGCTGCGCGCGGTATGCAGGCGCAAGCCGCGGGGCAGAACGCGGCCCAGGCCCGGATCGATGTGGATCCGCGAGAGCAGATCGCCGCGATGCTGGCCCGTTCGCTGCAGTTGTCAGCGGCCGATGCGCAGTCGGATCGCAGCTTCCTCGAACTCGGCGTGGATTCCCTGGCCTTGACCGAGGCAGTGGCCGCGCTCGAACGCCGCTGGTCCATCGTCATTCCCCGCCGCGCCTTGTTCGAGACGCTGGCAACGCCCTTGCGCCTGACCGAGCATGTGCTGGAAGCCGGCGCGCAGGCCGCGGGTTCCGCGTCGAGCGCCGCTGCGCCGTCCGGGGCTGGCGTTACGCAGGCTGCAGCCCCGGCTTTCACGGCTGCAGCCGCGCCTTTGTCCGCCGCCGTCGCCGGCGGGGCCGGCACGATGCCGCAGGCTGGCATTGCGGGCGCGTCCGCTGTTGTGGCTACCGTGCCGCAGGCTGCTGCGGCGCCCGCAGCATCTGTCGCAGCCTCCATCGCTGCCGCTGCGCAGGCCGCGCACGCTTCCGCAAGGCCTGCCGCGCCTGCCATGTCGCCGCAGGCCCTGGCGGGGCTGGATTCATTTTCTCGCGCCTATATACAGCGCAGCCGCGGTTCGCGCGGCCAGCGGCTGGAGTTCGGCCCTTATCTGGCCGACAGCCGCGCGGTGGCGGGCTTCAGGCCCGAAACCAAGGGCATGCTCTATCCCATCGTGGGTGCGCAAGCCTCGGGCAGCCATCTCACCGACATCGACGGCAACCATTATGTCGACATCGCGATGGGTTTCGGCGTGCAGTTGTTCGGCCACAGTCCGGAATTCATCACCGAGGCCATCGCCCGGCATATCGCCGAACGCGGCATGTTCATAGGCCCGCAGGCGCATCTGGCGGGGGAAGTCGCGCAGCGCATCTGCCGGCTCACCGGCAACGAGCGCGCGGCATTCTGCAACAGCGGCACGGAAGCCGTGATGTCCGCGCTGCGCCTGGCCCGCCACGCCACGGGGCGCCAGCGCATCGCCATGTTCCAGGGCTCGTATCATGGCCATTTCGACGGCACCCTGGCCCAGGTGGGGCCGGGCGGCGCTTCAGTGCCGCTGGCCGGCGGCACGCCGCCGGCCATGGTGGGTGATGTGCTGCTGCTGGACTACGGCGACGAACAGGGTTCGCTGGAAATCGTTGCCCGCGAAGCTCCAAGCCTCGCCGCGGTAATCGTCGAGCCCGTGCAGGGCCGGCGGCCCGATCGCCAGCCGCGCGAATTCCTGCAGCGCCTGCGCGCCATCACCCAGGCCCTCGGCGTACCGCTGATTTTCGACGAAGTGCTATTAGGTTTCCGCGTGGGCTTGGGCGGCGCCCAGGCCTGGGCCGGCGTGCGCGCCGACCTGGTCACCTACGGCAAGATCGTCGGCGGCGGCCTGCCCATAGGCGTGGTGGCGGGCCAGGCCCGCTACCTGGATGCGCTGGACGGCGGCGCCTGGCCGCTGGACGGCCCGGGCGCGCCGCGGGACGCGCGCACTTTCTTTGCCGGCACCTTCAACAAGAATCCGCTGGCCATGGCGGCCGCGCGTTCCGTGCTCGAGCACCTCGAGGCCGCCGGGCCGGAACTGCAGGAAACGCTGAACCGGCGCACGGCGGATTTCGCGGCGCGCCTGAACGCCGTGCTGGCGCAAGAGCAGGCCGGCATCTCGGTGCATCACTTCGCCTCGCTGTTTCGCTTCATCGGTGCGAGCGACCTGTTCTACAACCAGATGATCCAGCATGGCGTGTACGTCTGGGAAGGCCGCACCTGCTTCCTGTCGACCGCGCACAGCGATGCCGATCTCGACCTGATCGAAGGGGCCGTGCGCGACTCGGTGCGCGACATGCGCGCCGCGGGAATGCTGGGCGGGGCGCCGGCTCCGGCCCGCGCCTCGGCCGCCGCCAGCGCATCCGCAGCGGCAGCCGCGTCCGTGGCCATGACGGCCGCTGCCGCCGCCCGCATGCCTGCGGCCGGCGCGTCGATCGATGCTCCGGCGGCTACCGCCGCCGCGCATGGCCTGGCATCTGCCTCGGCCCACGCAGATGAAGAGATACTGCCTACCACCGCCGGCCAGCAGGCGCTGCGCCTGCTGGCGGCCTTCAGTCCGCAAACGTCGGCGGCCTACAACCAATCCCTGGTGCTCGATTTCCAGGGAGAGCTCGACACGGCCGCGCTCGATGCCGCCTTGTGCGAGGTCGTGCGGCGCCACGAGGCCCTGCGCAGCACCTTCCCCGAGGACGGCGCCGAGCTGGTCGTGCACCGCGAACTGCCGCCCCGCGTGCTGGTGCTCGATCGCCAGAATGCCGACGAAGCGGCGTTGCGGGCTTGGATAAGCCAGGCCGTGCTCGCGCCTTTCGACCTGGAGCGCGGGCCCCTGGTCGCGGCCTGGCTGCTGCGCCTGGCCGCCGACCGGTATCGCCTGGTGCTGGCCATGCCGCACTTGATCACCGACGGCTGGTCGATGCAGGCCATGGCGCTGGAACTCGCCGAGATCTATAGCGCCGCGCGCGAGGGCCGGGCCGCGGAACTGTCCGAACCCGTTCCTTATCGCCGCTATGCCGAACACACCCGCGCTCGCGCCGGGCTGCCCGAGGTGGCGGCGTATTGGCGTTCCGTGTATTCGACGGTGCCCCCTGCGCTGGAGCTGCCGGCCGACCGGCCGCGTCCGGCCCTGCAGGGTTATGCCGGGGCACGAGTAGTGCGGCGCCTGCCCGTGCAATTGAAGCAGGCGCTGGAATCCTATGGGCGCCGAGCCGGCGGTTCGCTGTTCGCCGTCTGCCTGGCGGCATACGGACGCATGCTGGCCCGCTTGTCCGGCCAGGACGATCTCGCGGTCGCCATTTTTTCCGCTGGCCAGGCCGAGCTGGGCGCGTCCGCGCTGCTGGGCTATTGCGTGGGCGTGTTGCCGCTGCGCATCGCCGCCGGCGCAGACGTGGCCGATGACGCGCTGCTCGCCGCCGCGCAGCGCGGCGTGGCGCAAGGCATGGCGCATCGCGACTATCCTTATGCCCGCCTGCTGAAAGACCTGAACCTGCGCCGCGATCCGTCGCGTCCGCCGCTGGCCTCGGTGTCTTTCAATCTGGACCGGATGGACGCGCCGCCGCGTTTCGCCGGGCTCGATGTATCGGTCGACGCCAATGCGCACGGTGCGGTGCGCTGGGACCTGAACTGGAACATGACCGCGGACGCCGACGGCCTGTGCGTCGAAGCCCATTACAACCGCGACCTGTTCGACGCCGCGCGCGTCGAACAATGGCTGGATTTGTATGCGGGCATACTCGAGGCGCTGGCGGCGCCGCCGCAATCGGGGCCCGGCGGCGGGGCCGGCATGCGCGCCGCCGGGACTGCCGCCTCTGGTTTCGTTGCCGCTGCGGCGTCTTCCAGTCCTCTTGCTCGTACCGCCGCCGATGCCGGCGCAGCGGCACCGGAGGGCGCAGGCATCGGGGCGGGCGTGGAGACCTTGGCGCAGCGCGTCGCACGCCATGCCGCGCAAACGCCGGCCGCGGCCGCGGTGCGCGATGCCCAAGGCATCGTCGACTATGCCGGGCTCGACGCCATGGCCCTAGCACTGGCTGTGCGGCTTGCGCAGGCGGGTGTAGGCGCGGGCGACCGGGTGGCTTTCCGGCTGCCGCGCAGCCTGGGTCCGGTGGTGGCGATATTGGCCGCGATGCGCCTGGGCGCGGCCTTCGTGCCGCTGGACGAAGACCATCCCGACAGCCATCACGCTTATGTGCTGGAAGACAGCGGCGCCAAGGCGATCGTCGTGGAAGCGGGCACCGGGTCGCCCTTGCCGTCCGTGCCTGCCGTCGCCTGGGAACGCGCATCGGAGGCTTCCGCGTCGGAATTGCCGACCATGCTCCCGCCAGCCGCCGCAGCGGCCGACACTGCCTATGTGCTGTACACGTCGGGCTCCACCGGACGCCCCAAGGGCGTGATTGTGCCGCAAGGCGCGGTGGCCGCCTATGTGCAGGCCATGCTGGGCCGCCTGGGCCTGCAAGGCCCCTTGTCCTGCGCGATCGTGTCGTCTTTTGCCGCCGACCTGGGCTACACCTCGGTGCTCGCCGCCCTATGGAGCGGCGGCGCGCTGCACGCGGTGGACGCCGAGACCGCGCGCGATCCGGCCGCCCTGCAGCAATGGATGGCGCGCATGCCGGTGGACGTCATGAAGATCGTGCCGGCGCATCTGGCCGCGCTGCTCGACGCCCCCGGGGCCGCGGCGCTGCTGCCGCGCAAGGCGCTGATACTCGGCGGCGACGTGCTTAGCTGGAAGCTGGTCGAGCGCATCCATGGCCTGGGCGCCGCGTGTAGAGTCTTCAACCACTACGGTCCCACGGAAACCACGGTGGGCGCCTGCATGACCGAAGCCGCGGCTGCGCTGCGCGCCGACGGCGAGCATGCCGTGCCGATAGGCCAGCCGCTGGACGGCTATGCGGTGGCCTTGATCGGCGCGGACGGTATGCCGGTGGCCGATGGCGCCGAGGGCGAGATCGTCATTTCCGGCCCGGCGGTGGCTAGCGGCTACACGCGTCCGGAAGCCGCGGGCGCGGAACGCTTCGGCAGCGATGAACACGGCCTGCGCCGCTACCGTACCGGCGACCTGGCGCGGCGCCGTCCCGACGGCGCCATCTTGTTCCTCGGCCGCGGCGACGACATGGTCAAGATCCGCGGCCATCGCATCGAGCCGGCGGGGCTGGCCGAGCTGTTGCGCGCCTGCCCCGGGGTCCGCGACGCGGTGGTCTTGGTAGAACATCACGAAGGGCGCGAGCCTGCGTTGCTGGCGGTAGTGGCCGGCGAGGCCGAGGCTGGCGCGGCGCTGGCCTGGCTGGCGCGGCAGGTGCCCGCGGCCATGGTGCCGGCGCGCATCATGGTGCGCGAGGCCATGCCATTGACTCCCAATGGCAAGATCGATCGCCAGGCGCTCCTGGCGGCAGCGCCGGGCCTGGCGGTTTCCGCTGCCGCGGCGGCGTCCGGCAGCGGCGGCGCACCGCTCGAGAGCGTCCCGCAGGCTGCGCCCGCGGGCGCAGCCGATCCAAGAGTCGCTGCGCTCCTGGAAATCTGGCGCGCCGTATTGCAGCGCGACGAGATCGGCCCCGACGATGATTTCTTCGCCCTGGGCGGCGATTCCATCATGGCCATCCAGATCGTCGGCCGCGCGCGCGCCGTCGGCCTGGCCTTGACGCCTACTCAAGTGTTCCAGGCGCCCACGCCTCGCGGGCTGGCAGCCCTGGCAGTGTCGGCGGCGGGGGTCGCGGGCGCAGAGCCGCTGGCCGGCCCCGTGCCTCTTACCCCGATCCAGCATTGGCTGCGCGAAACCGCCATGCCGGACCGCAACCGCTGGTGCCTCAGCGCGGTGTTCCAGGCGCCTTCCACCATTGAAGCCCCGGCCCTGCGGGCCGTGCTCGATGCCATGATCGAGCGCCACGATGCCTTGCGCACGGCTGTCGATCTGGTCGGCTCGACAGCCTGCCAGCAGGTGCGCGCGGCCTCCGCGCCGACGCTCTGCGTCCGGGATGCCTCGGCGCTGGAAGCCGCGGAACTGCCCGCCGCGCAAGACCGGCTCGCGGACGAACTGATGGGGGCCCTGGACCTGGCCGCGGGCCGCGTGTTGGCGGCGGGCGCCCTGAACCTGGGCGCGGGCCGCGGCGCGCAGATCGTGCTGGCCGTGCATCACGCCGTGTCCGATGTGGTGTCGTGGGCTGTCCTGGCCGAAGACCTCGAGGCGGGGCTCGCGGGCGGCCCGGCCGCACTGCGCGGCGCCGGCACTTCATGGTCGTGGTGGGCGCAGGCCCTGTCGCAGCGAGTGCAGGCCGAAGAGGTGCACCTGGCCTATTGGTCGCGGATAGCCCGGCGCGCGGCCGGCTGCACCGTCATTCCCGTCGACGACGCAACACAGTCCAACTGCGAAGGCGATGTGCGCGAGCAGCGCTTGTGCGTGCCCGCGGAACCGGCAGTCCAGTTTCTCGAGGGCATGGCATCGGTCTTTGGCCTGCGCGCCCACGAGGCGGTGCTGGCCGCCGTCGGGCTGGCGCTGGCCGCCTGGGCCGGGCAAGCCGTGGCCCTGGACCTGGAAGGCCATGGCCGCCAGCCTTTCGATGCTGCCATAGATTTGTCGCGTACCGTAGGGTGGTTCACGACCCGCTATCCGGTAGTCCTGCCGGACGCGGATGCGAGCCGGCTCGACGACTGGCTGCCGGCCCTGAAAGAGACCCTGCGCGAAATCCCCGGGCATGGCATGTCCTACGGCGTGCTGCGCTACGGCGGCCATGAAGAATTGCGTGTCGACCCGGATGTGTCCTTCAACTATGTCGGCGAATTGGGGCAGTTCGGCGGCGGCGATCTCGCGCTGTTGCGCCTGGGGGCGGGCCGGGAGCGGGGCGCCGATGCCGCCCGGCGCCATTTGCTGGCCTTCGACGGCTGGCAGGACGACGAGGGCCTCTGGCTGTCTTGCCGCCATGCGGCAAGGCATGGCGAGGCCACGGTCGCCGGCCTGCTCGAAAGCATTCGGGAAGAGCTTATGCGCCTGACGGCGGCCTGCGCCGCGTCGGCCACTGCGGTCTATACCCCCGCCGATTTCACCGGCATGGAATTCTCCCAGGGCGAGCTGGACCAGCTGATGGGAGAACTCGGCGATGTCGGGCTGGAGGACTAAGTCCATGGCCCGGCGCATATGCGGGTGTATCGAGTCATGAGCCGCAAGTTTGATCCCGTGTCGGTCGCGTCGCCATTTCATTGGGCGCTGGAAGACTTGCACGTGAGCATACGGCCGCCGGGGTTGGGGCAGCCCTGGTGCCTGGACGTGGATGTCGAGCGGCTGTCCACGGGCGAAAGCGAGTCCATGCTGTGGGACGTGAATACACCCAGCAGCCTGGCGCGGCGCAGCAACGAGCGTTCTCCCACTATTCTTACCATCCGCCCCGAATTTCCCGAGCGCGACCTGATGATCGTGGCCGACCAGGGCATAGGCGATATCGTGCAGCAATGGCGCTATGTGCCGCAGGTCGCCGCGCAGTTCGACCGGGTGCGCGTGCAGTGCCGTCCGGAACTGCACAGGCTGTTGCGCCTGCAGGGGCTGCGGATCGAGCCGGTCACGCCGGAGCAGGCGCAAGCCGAACCCGCCAAAGTGCAAGTGGCGCTCATGCGCATGGGGGCCTTGAGCTCGGACCCCACCGGCGGCCGGCCCTATCTCAAGCTTGCCAGCCAGCCGGCCGCCACGCGCAATCAAGGCCGGCTGCGGGTGGGGCTGAACTGGTCGGCCCGCGCCACGGGGGCGGCGACCGATCTGAAATCCGTGCCGCTGGCGCTGTTCGCGGGGCTCGTGCGCGGGCATCCCGAGATCGCCTGGAAGAGCCTGCAATGGGGCTCCGCGGGCGACGAGCTGCGTGCGCATTCTTGGGCTGCCGCGATCGAGCCGCTGGAAGCAATGGCCGACGTCGCGGATCTGGCTGCCGCCATCGCCGGCCTCGACTTGCTCATCAGCATAGACAGCGCGCCGGCGCATCTCGCGGGCGCGCTCGGCATACCGGTCTGGAACCTGTTGAGCCGGCCATGCAGCTGGCGCTGGGGGCTGAATGCGCCAGGCACGTCTCTGTATCGCAGCATGCGGCTGCTGCGCCAGGCGCATCAGGGAGAATGGGGCGCGGTCATCGACGAGCTCGAGGCCCTGCTCGGCAGCTTGCAAGACGCGCCCGTGCCCGTGAGCCTCGATGCCGGGCGGCAGCGGCCGGGCATCGATCCGGCTGCGCGCATGCCGTCGCCGGATCATAATGCGGATGCGCGCCTGGCAGCGTCCATACCGGCGGCCCCGGACGCCGGCGCCGCGCCGCTGCGCGCAATGCGCCTGGAAGACGCATTGCGCATGTGCCGGCAGCAGCTCGATCTGCGCACGGTCTTTGTTTCTACTCCCCTGGAGTTGCTGGCGTCCCTGGGCATAGAGGTCGGGGCCAGGGACTACGGCGGCCTGGCCGAAATCTTCAAGGCCATGGTCGAATGCCATGGCGGCTTCTCGTGGTGCACGCCGCTGTTCCGGGAAGACACACTGCAAGGAAGGACCAGCAACGATGCACTTGCCTGACACTGCGGGCGCGGGTGATATACAGCCTTATCGCAGCCGCGTGGGCCTGGAGATCGAAATGGTGGTGGTGCACGATTCCAGCGGGCTCAGCCTGCCGGTCCGGCATTATTTCGAGGCCCTCGAATCGATCAAGCGGCGGCGCGGCATGGACTGTGAACCCGTATGCCTGGATCAGCGCCGCGTGGCGCTGCATACCGCGCAGGCCGAGTGCGGGCTGGACAATGGCTTCAATCTGCTGGAAACCGCGCTGGCGCCAGTGTCCGACGAGAACGGGCTGGCTTGCCTGGCGGCGCGCGCGCACCAGGAACTCGCCGATACGCTCGAAGCGCTGCGGGCCGACGGGGCCTGCGTGCTCAATGCCTCGGAACACCCGGACTGCCCGCGCGATGCGGCCTGGTATGCGCGTGTCTGCGTGCCCCGGCCCATATACACGGAACTGCGCGGCCACCGCGGCTGGCATCACTGGGAAGGCATAGACGCCAAGGCGCAGAACGGCGCCAACACCTCGGTTCCCATCGCTGCGGCGATACGCGCGCTGAACGTCGCGGTCGCCCTGTCGCCCGCCAGCATCGCGCTGTTCGCCAACAGCCCGCTCGAGGGCGGCCGCCCGACCGGCTACAAGGAAAACCGCATGACGCTGTGGCAGCGCGTATTCGCGCCGGCCACGTTCCCGGGCGACCTGATGCTGAGCACATGCCCGCCGCGCCCGTTTCGCGACCTGGGCGATTTCTTCCACTGGATGTTCGGCCCGGGAACCGTGACGCGGGGCCTGCCGATGGCGCAATCCTACGATTACAAGGCGGTCGCGACGATGCTGCCCGATGGCGACCCCTGCCTGCGGGATTTCCTGCTCGCGGCGCAGTGGCCGGGCCGCCGCGTCGATACCGGCGAGCGCGTGCATCTGGCGCCGCAGGCGCGGCATTTCGAATATTCCCAGATCGGCCAGTTCCTGGATGCGCGCCTGCGCTATCGCCTGCAGCGCACCCCCGAGCTTGCCGAACTGATGCAAGCCTGGGAACACGAAGGCGGGCTGGAGGATTTGTTCGAGGCTTGCGGCGCGCAGATGTATATCGAGGCGCGCGCGCCGGGCGCAGGCTTTGCCGACGAATGCCTGGTGGACGAGGCCGGGCAGGGGCCGGCGCGCAGCATGCTGCTGGCGCCCATAGCCTTGCAGCGCGGCCTGCTGAACCGGCTGGATGCCGCCCAGGACCTGGTGGACCGCTGGGGCTGGGCGGCGCTGGCGGCCTTGCGCGAGCCCGCGATGCGCGACGGCCTGGATGACGCGAGGGTCAGGGCGCTGTGCGCCGATGTGCTGGACGTGGCGCGCGCAGGCCTGGGCGCCGAGGGCCGCCAGTGGCTGGCTTATGCCGACTATGTGCTGGACAGCGGCCGCAGCGCGGCCGATCGCCTGCTGGAGACCTGGAACCGGGCCCCCGGCACGGCAGGGCAGCGCCTGCGCGCCGTGCTGGCACGCCATGCCGCGCTGCACCCTTCATGCTATATGGAGCCTCAGGGCGCCGTTTCGTAGACCTCGTCGGCGGCCAGCAGGATGTCGACCGGCGGGTCGAAACCTATGGCCCGGGCGGTGGCCAGGTTCAGCGCGATCTTCGGCGGGTCTATCCATATCTGGCTGAGCTGGCGCGGCTTGGCGCCGTTGAAGACGCGCGCGATGCTTTCGGCGTGGAACAGGCCCACATAGGAAAGATCTGCCTGCGCCAGGCTGAGCAGGATGCCGCTCTTGACTTCTTTGGAGCCGTTCATCGAGAAGCTCGGCACTTTGGCCTGTTCGAGGATCTTGGCGATTTCCTTGATGGAATCCGCAGTCACCCCGCGATGCGTGGTGACGTACACGGCATCGACCCGCTCTTCGGTGAGCTTCTTGTAGCATTCGACGGCATTGGTGACGGCCTGTTCGGTGGTGATGCTGTTGGATTGGGCATAGCAGGGTTGCACGGCAAAGCCCAGTTCTTTGCTGACCTGCTCCACGGCGGCCACGGCGCCGTAGGTACGGCCCGCGTCGCTGTTCTCGTAGACGATGCCCAGCTTCTTGAAGGGCACGATTTCGTGGAACAGCCTGACCTGGCGCTGGTAGCGTTCGGGCTCGATGCGCGCCTGCAGATTGTCGCGGCCGCTGTCCTTGACGCTGTCGGAAATGCCCGAGGCCACCGGGTCGCTGGTAGAGGCCACGATGGTGGGCACCGGAGGCCCGAGCGCGCGCATGTCCTGGCCCGCCCAGGTGCCCATGGCGATGATCAGGTCGATGTCGTGGCGGTCCTTGATGCGCTGCTCGATGGCCGCGCGCATGGGCGCGCGCTTGCTGGCGTCGAAGTTGCCCGGCTGCCACCAGGCGTCGGGGACGAATTCCAGGTATTTGCTTTCTGTGTTCTGCGCCAGCCAGGCCCATAGATCTTGCCCGCTCGCGCCCTTGGGCATCGGGCCCTTGAGCTTGAGCCAGCCCAGGTGCTGCAGGCCCTTGACGATCTCGCCGAGCGTCAGCGGATAGTCGCCGTATATGCCGCTTTCTACATAGCCGATGCGCCAGCGCTTGCCGTCCGGCCGTACAGTGGGCGTGGTGGGAAAGACCTTGGTCTGGGCGGCCGGCGCCGCCGCGGCAGCCGGCGTGGCCGCGCGGCCGACCGGGAGCACGCACAGGCTTGCCGCCAGCAGCATCAAGGACAGGAAGCGTGAAATCATGGCGTGAACCTCTTGACGGCGATCAGCGTGATGTCGTCCGATTGTTCCGCGCCCCGGACGAAGGTACGGATGTCGTGCAGCAGCGCAGCGGTGGCGGCCTGTGCGTCGGCAGGCTTTTGTTCGGTCAGCAGGCGGACCATGCGCGCCTCTTCATACTGTTTGTTGTCGGGGTCCATGGCCTCGGTGACGCCGTCCGTGTAGCCCACGAAGATCTCGCCGGGCTCGAGCGTGGAAACAAAGCCTTTGTAGGGTATGTCTTCTTGCACCCCGCAGGCCGGGCCGCTGCGGCCTGTGAGCATGCGCATGGCGCCGTCGGTGCCCAGCACGCAGGGGGGCAGATGGCCGGCATTGCACCACGCCAGCTCGCCGCTGTCCAGGTCAAGCACCGCCAGCAGCAAGGTGACGAACATCAGGTTGGGGTTGTTCTCGGACAGGCGGTTGTTGACGCGTTCCATGATGAGCGCGGGATCGGTCTCGTCCTCGGCCGAAGCGCGGATCAGGGTGCGCGTGACCGCCATGAACAGGGCGGCGGGCACGCCCTTGTCGGACACATCGCCGATGGCGAAGCACAGCCTGCCATCGGGCAGTATGAAGTAGTCATAGAGATCGCCGCCGACTTCCTTGGCGGGAATCATGGTGGCGTGCAGGTCGATCTTGCGCAGAACTTCGCCTTCCAGCGGCACGGGCAGCAGGCCCATCTGGATGCTGTGGGCGATGTTCAGTTCGCTTTCGAAGCGTTCGCGGCTGGAGGTTTCCTGCACCAGCCGGGCGATCTTCTCGCGCAGTTGCTGGTCCATGAAGATGAAGGTGGCCGCCAGGCGCCCGACCTCGTCGGGCTGGTCTTTGGGCAGCCGGGAGATGTGCTCGGGTATGGGAGCGGCCGTGCTCAGGTCTTGCTCGGGCAGCTTGCGCGCGAAGTCGGTCAGTTGGCGCAGCGGCCGCGAGATGCGCGTGGACAGCGCCCAGGCGACCGCCAGCGACGCCACCAGCACCACCAGGAACACCCAGGCCAGGCGGTTGCGCAGCTTTATGGCCGCGGCGGTCAGGTCGTGCGTGGGCACCGCGGCCACGATGGTCCATTTGAGCGGCTTGAAATAGGCCGCCGTGATTTCCCAAGGGTCCTTGCCGGTGCCGTCGAACTGGAACGAGGAGATCCGTCCGTCGGGTGGAATGGCGCGCAGCAAGTCGTGCAGCGTCTTGTCGGAACCGGCGTCGCGTTCCTGCAGCAACCCGGTATTGGGCTTGGGCAGGGGGGCGACCAGCGTGCCGTCGTCGGCGGCGATGAAGGCGAAGCCCGATTGCGCCAGGCGCAGGGATTCGAGCGTTTGGCCGATGGCGTGTTCCATTTCTTTGCGCCGCACGTCGAACTGCTTGACTACCTCGCGGGCATTGTCGGTGATGGCGTAGACCCAGTCCCAGGGCTGGAAATAGGCGAAATAGGCGTAGCGCAGTTCGCCCGAGCCCTTGCCGTTCTGCGGCCAGCGATAGAGGGCGAAGCTTTGCCCGCTGGTGCGCGATTCCTGGTAGGCGGCGGAGGCGAGCGCGTGGCCCTTGAAGTCTTTGATGCCAGCCAGGCTGGCGCCGCGCAGCTTGCCGTTGCCGCTGGCGATGACCGTGAGGTCGGGGCCGAAGACGAAGCTGAAGCGTTCCCTGCCCTTGAAGAGCTGGTCTATCCATTGTCTTGCCAGCCGCTGGGCCTGGTCGACGCTCAGTTCCTTGCGGGCGACCTGGCCTGCGTACATGTTCAGCACCGAGCGGATCAGGTCTCCCTGTTCGACCATTTGCTTGCGGTCGGCGCGCACCGTGGTGATCTTGTCGTTGAGCAGGCTGCCCCAGCGGGCGTCGCTGTCGCGCAACAGCAGGTTCAGGACATTCCTGACGGCCAGCCGCTCGCTGGCGACGACGGTCTGGCGCACATCGTGTTCCGTGACGAGCATGACCGCTATGGCGCTGACCAGCAGCGTCAGGCCGACCAGCAGGAAGATTTTGCTGCGCAGCGAAGTCAGTCGCATTGGGGGAGTTCGACCGGAAAGTTGCGGGCTTGAATGCCCGAAAGTGTACTTTTGTCTTGGATTGTAAATTAATATTGCGGGAATTAGTCTACAGGAGGTGGCCCGGTGTGCGATTGTGGTGCGGGTCTGCTATGAAGAACGATTCTGTGTCGGAAGTAAAAAAGCGTCGCCATCCTCTGCGCGACGTATTGCTGGCCTGCATGCTGGTATTGCTGTTGGCCCAGGGCCTGATCGGGGCGCTGAGCCTGTCCGCGCTCAATCGCCAGATCATCGACAACACCGCCGGGCGCGTCGAATTGCTGGCGCGCCAGACCTCCGAGCAAATCCAGACGGGCATGCGGCTGGGCAAGCCGCTGGCGCAATTCTTCGGCCTGTCGGGCATGCTCGACGACCTGCGCCGGCGCATCCCCGACCTGTCGGGCGCCAGCGTGGTGCTGGCCGGCGGCCAGGTGCTGACCTCGGTCGGCACTCCGCCTCAGGCCGGGGCGCTGCTGCAAGACCTACGGTCGGCCGTGGCCGACGGGCGGGGCCAGGGCCGCGCCGGCACGGCGGCCGCGGGCAGCGTGCACCAGGCGGACGCGCAGGGCATCCGCGTGGCCGTGCCCCTGATGCGCGACGGCGGCGGCTTGCAGGGCGCCGTGATATTGCAGGTGCGCCCGCAGGACATGCGCCAGAGTTCGCTCATGCTCGACAATCTGGCGGTGCTGGGTCTTTCGACCCTGTGCGCCGCGATAGTCCTGGCGCTGGTCTTCCGCTACGTGATGCCCCTGCACGAGGTGGCGTCCGCAGGCAGGTCCCGCATGCTGGTGCCGCTGCTGGTCCTGATGCTGGCCCAGGGGGTCTATGCGGCCTACACCATACACACCTTCCGTACCGTCTGGGTCCGCGTCACCCGCGACAATACCCAGGTGCTGGCCCAGGGGCTGCAGGCCTCGCTCGATCGGGTACTGGGCTACGGCATCGCCCCCACGCACCTGCGCGGCGTAGAGCAGCCCATGGCGCGGCTGGCCTCGGCCTTTCCCGTCATCTCCGAGCTGCGCCTGGTCGATGCGCAAGGGCGGCTGCTGAATCGCGCCAATGCGCGCGGCGCCATGCCGGTGGCGGGCGCCACGGCCGCCGAGCCCGATGACACCCTGGCGTTTCCGCTCAAGGCGCAGGGTTCGGGCCCGACGCTGGCGTCGCTGCAGGTATTGCTCGACCCGCGCCTGCTGGCCGCGGGCATCCGTGCGCGGGTCCTGGATGCCGCCACCGTCGTGGCCGTGGCGCTCGTGGCCGCCATAGAATTGCTGCTGCTGCTGAACCTGTTGATGGATCGCGCCTTCTCGGTGCGCGTGCAGGACGTGCCGGGTGATCCGGCGGGGCTGGACGATCCTTCCAAGGTGGGGGCGATCGTGCGCCCCGTGATGTTCGGTTTCTTGTTTGCGATGGCGCTGCCCCTGAGTTTCCTGCCCATCTATGCGCGCAGCCTGCTGGGCGACGCGCCGGGGCAGGGCGCGCTGCTCATGGCGCTGCCCATCGCGGCGGAAATGGCCTGCGGCCTGCTGACGGCGCTGCTGGCCGGACGCCTGAGCGATCGCCGCGGCTGGCAGTTCCCGGTACTGACCGGGCTGCTGGTGTCGGTGGCCGGCAACCTGGCCTGCGCCCTGGCCGGCTCGCTGCCGACTTTCATCGTCGCGCGCGGGCTGGTGGGGCTGGGCTACGGGCTTACCTGGATGGGTCTGCAGGGCTTCATCGTGATCCGCAGTCCGGCGGCCTACCGCGGCCGCAACATGGCCCTGGTCATAGCCGGGCTGTTCGCCGGCCACCTGTCGGGGGCGGCGGTGGGCGCCATGCTGATGCAGCAGCTCGGGCCCGTGGCGGTATTCGTCGCCGGCGCAGTGTTGCTGGCGCTGCCGGCGCTGGGCGTGTTCACACTGATGTGGCCGTATCGCCATGTGGCCGGGGTGCAAAAAGCTTCACAAGTGGTGGCCGGGCCGGTGGTGCGTTCCTGGAAGGCGCTGCGCGAGCTGCTCGCGACCCGCGATTTCGGCATGCTGCTGCTGGGCTGCGTAGTGCCTTTCTCCATTGCCCAGGTTGGCCTGCTTACTTATGCGCTGCCCTTGTACATGGAGACTTACCACGCCAGCGCGGCGACCGTCGGGCGCATCCTGATGCTGTATGGCTTTTGCGTGATCTATGTCGGGCCCTACATGGGCAGGCTGGCCGACCACAGCGCCTACAAGAAATACTGGATAGCCGCGGGCGGCCTGGTCGGCAGTGCCGGCCTGCTCAGCCTGTATTTCGCCAGCGGCGTCGTCGCCGCGGGGCTGGCGGTCGTCTTGCTGGCGCTGGCCAGTTGCCTGGCGGGCGGCGCCCAGACAGCCTACATGCTGTCTCTGGACCACGTGCAGCGCTACGGGGCGGGCGGCGCCACCAGCGTGATGCGCGCGGCCGACAAGTTCGGGCAAATGCTGGGTCCCCTGGCGGTGGGCGCCTTGTTCGCTTCGGTGGGAATCTCGGGCGGCCTGGCGGTTACCGGCGCCTTGTACCTGGTGGCCACGCTGGCCTTCATGGTATGCGCGCCATTGCGCGGCGCGCCGGCCTAGGGCCTGTCCATGTGGCGGGCATCGGCCGATCGCAATCGGCCGGCCTGTCGGGGCTGGTATTCGCCTGAAGAAGGAGCCGCGCGGGCGACGGACGGATGCGGCGCTAAGCGGCCGCGGCGATGCGCGGCACGCGGCCGGTCACCCCGACACATAGCTGCGCGGGGATGGTGCCGGCACTGAGGGCCACGGATTCTATGCTGAGTGCCTCGTGCCCCCAAAGCACGGCCTGGGTGCCCGGGCCCGCTTGCGGGATGTCGCTGAGATCTATGGTGATGGTGTCCATCGAGATGCGGCCGATGATGCGGCAGGCGCGCCCCTGCACCAGCACTGTGCCCGCGGCCACGAGATTGCGCGGGTAGCCGTCGGCGTAGCCGCAATGCACCAGCCCCACGCGCAGGTCGCGTGCGGCCTGGAAGGTTGCGCCATAGCCCAGCGGGGCGCCGGCCGCGAGCGGCTGTACGCCGTGTATGGGCGCGCTCAGTGTCATGGCCGGCAGCAGCCCCAGGCCCCGGCCGTCGACTCCGGCCAGCGGGCTGATGCCGTAGAGGGCGATGCCGCTGCGCACCCAGTCGCCGCTGCCGGCGTAGTCCGGGTCCGACAGCAGGGCCGCCGAGTTTTCGGTGCAGCGCGGGCCGGGCAGGCCGGCGAAGACGGCTTCGAAATCGCGCCGTTCTTCGCGCATGTGTTCGGCTTCTTCGGCGCGCGCATAGTGTTGCAGCAAGCCTAGCCCCGACAGGCGGCCGGCCTGCAGCAGCTTGTGCAGCCTGGCGTAGGCTGCGCGATATGTGCGGGCCGGGAAGCCCGAATGATTCAGGCAGCCGCTGTAGCGCAGCCATGCGTGAGGCCCGGGGCGCTGCGCCAGCGTTTCCAGTTCGCGCAACTGGTCTTCGCTGTCGACGATGACGTGCAGCGGCGCGAGGCCGGGGTCGGACAGGTCGGCCGCGGTATAGCGCGCGTGCATGATCAGTATGGGCTTGCGCCAGCCCATGGCGCGGCACAGGTGGGCTTCTTCCAGTTCGAGCACCGCGAGCCCGTCGGCTCGTGCGAGGCCGCCCAGCACATGCGCCAGCGTGTGGCCATATGCGTCGGCCTTGACCACGGCCCACAGGCGCGGGCCGTTGCGCCGGCCTGCCTGGTCGAGCCGATGGCGCAGGCTGTCGAGGTTATAGGCTACCGCTTGCTTGTCGATGATGGCCACGGTGCCTTGCGGCACCACGTGGGTGCGAGCCTGCGGCTGCGAGGCGGCAGGCTGCAGGATTTTCATGCCGCGCCCGCTTCGGCTTCGGGCCCTGCCGTCATGCGCAGGTGGTTTTCTTCGCCGCTGCGCTGGTAGGCGATGTCGAGCAGGTAATGCCGCATCAGGCGCAGGCCGTGGCCGCCGATTTCCGCTTCTTCGAGGGAGTTGTCGAGGTCGCGCGGCATCTTCTGGGTGGGATCGAACGGCATGCCGTTGTCGAAGATGTCGAGCAGGATATGCTGGGCGTCCTGGTGCACGACGAGCCTGATATTGCCCGGGCCGGCAGCGGCTGCCGTGTCCTGGAAGCCGTACATGACGATATTGCTGAGTGCTTCGTCCAGGCACAGGCTGAGCTTGAAGGTCGTGCGCATGGGCCATTGGGCCTGGCCGCCCACCGTTTCCAGCCAGTCCAGCGCCTGGGCTACTGCGTCGGGTCCGGGGGGCAAGGTCAGAGAGGCAAGTGTCTGCATAGGTGTAGGCCGGGCGTCGTCCGCCGAATCAAACAACGCCTCTGGAGGCGGGTTACGCGGCTGCCGCGATGCGCGCCTGCCCGACGTATGAATAGTGTCGCAAAGCGTGCTGTGCCACCGGCAGGTTTGTCGCGTATTATATTATTTTGTCGCCAAAATGCGAAATAATTAATTACAGTGAATTACAATACAGTAATCACTTCATTCTTCACCTCTATGGTTTGTCTATGAGTCTTTCAAGCGAAAAAATCGGCGAGGTCCAGGTCGTGTCCGTGGCTGGCCAGGTCAATAGCGCCAATGCTTCCGAAGTCGAGGCCGGGCTGCTGGCGGCCATAGGCAAGGAAGAACGGCGTTGCGTGCTGGACTTGTCCCAGCTCGACTACATTTCCAGCGCCGGCCTGCGAGTAGTGCTGATGCTGGCCAAGCGCCTGAAGCAGAATTCCGGGCAACTGGTGCTGTGCGGCCTGCAGCCGAACGTGACCGAAGTGTTCGAGATCAGCGGCTTTCTGTCGATACTCACGGTGGTGCCGGACCGCGCCGCAGCCCTGGGCAAGCTCGCAGGCTAAGCCATTCCGGGGGGCCACGCCCCCGCAGCGGGCCGCATTTCTGCGGCCGTTTCAATTCCCATGCACAAGCGCGCCACCGGCGCCGCAGCCTCGGCGCCGATGCCGGCCGCACCAAGCCGGCAATATCCCGCTTGCGGCGCGGCGTCCGTTCAGTGGCTGAAGTGCAGGCGCAGATAAGAAAGCTGGCCGCGCGTGCCGCTGGTTACCCGGTCGGCCAGCCTCTTGAGCAGGACGTGCGACACGCTGGCCAGCGCCAGCCCGACGGCATTCTGGAATTCTTCGTCCTGCATATCCAGCAGCCCGGCGGCATTGTGCCTGGGCGCTGATTCCAGCAGCAGCGCAGGCCCTTCGTACAGCAGCTCGAAGTCCAGGTTGAATTCATCGAAGCTGCCCGATATCTGCGCCAGGCGCCGGCCCTGGCCGGCAGCCTCGAGCGCCTCGGCGCCTTCCAGCATGGCCTGCGCGGCGCGCCGCACGACATCGCGGCGCGCGCTCCAGTGCGCGCCGTTCGATTCCACGAATTCGACGATGCGCCGCATGCGCTCGGTATGGCTGGGCTCGGCGATCGCCAGCGTGGCTCGCCGCGAGGTGCCGAGGCGGAATATCGCGTTCAGCACGATAGCCGTGATGCCGCCGGTAATGATGCCGTTGCGGGCCATGAAGCGCAGCGCAGGCGGCGCCAGCTCGGCCAGTTGGGGCAGCACCATCACGCCCAGGCCGGCCACGAACGACAGGCCGATCATGAAGATGCCGCGCGCGTCCAGGGCGCGCGACGAAATCAGTTCGATGCCCGACACCACCAGGTAGGCGGCCGCGTATACCTCGATGGCGCCCACCACGGACGTGGGGACCAGGGTCAGGCCCAGCGCCACTTGCGGCAGAAAGGCGCTGATCGCCAGCAGCAGCGCCGTCACGAGCCCTATCCGGCGCGACGTCGAGCGGCTGATGTGGCACAGGGCCAGGTTGGCCGACGACATGCCGGTGGGGTACGAGCCCAGGAAAGAAGCCAGCAGATTGCCCAGGCCGGAGGCGCGCATCCCGCGGCCCACCAGCCGCATGTCCGGACGGCGCCAGTCGGCGTCGTTCATCTTGTGCATCAGCACCACGGTGCCCAGGGAGTCGAGCTGCGACATCAGGGCTACCAGCGCGACCGCGGCCAGGGCGGCCGGGTCCACGGAGAGATTGGGCAGGTGTATATGCGGCAGCGCCAGCATCGGCGACCGGGCCAGCATGCCCAGGCCGCGCAGCTTGCCCAGCACGGCGGCCAGCAGCACGCCGGCCAGCAGTCCCGCCAGCAGCGCAGCCAGCTTGACGCGGCGATTGCCCCAGATCGACAGCGCCACGATCACCAGCAGTGTCACCAGCCCCGTCAGGGCGTCGGTGCCGTCCATGCTCGCGCCGTGCAGCCCCGTCATGTGCGTCAAGGCCGGGGCGATCAGCGACAGGCCGCCTATGCTCACCACCACGCCGGCCACCGTGGGCGGCAGGATGGAGCGCAGCTTGGGCACCAGCACGCTGGCTGCCAGCGACACCACGCCCTTGGTCAGGCTCATCGCGGCTGCGCCGGCGACCCCGAACTGCGCGATGACCGAGCCGCCGATCACGATCAGCAGCGGCGACGGGATGTCCACCAGCATCAGCCCCGAACCCAGGCGGCCTCCCCAGGCCTGGAAGAACGTGGACAGCGCCATGCCGAGCGTCGTGGCCGTCACCAGCCCCTGGGTGCTGGCCGGCGACAGCCCGCCTATCTTGGCCGCGGCCAGCACATAGACGACACAGGTCAGCGCCGTGACCATGTGCTGCACGGCCAGCCCGAACAGGGTCACGGCGGGCGGTTTTTCCCCCAGGGCATAGGCCAGGTCGGCAGGGCGCTTGAATGCGGGAACGGGGGGCAGCTTGATCTTCGGGAAGAGGGCCATGGATCTCGCATTCGCAGGGGGAGGGCCGGCCGCAGGCGTCGAGGACGATGCCCGTGCGGCGCGGCGATCATATTTGCGCGTATTGTACGTGCTGCGGTGGGCGCGTCGAGGTGCCCGTTGTGCCATGACGGACGGCGGCCGAGGCCGGAAGCGAATAAGACTGTCGGCTTTTACGGTTCGTGAAAGCCCGGCGCTGGGCGGGCGGGCCTGATACTGGCGGGAAATGCCCGGTAGCCGCACCGGTCGGTGATATCCGCTATATCCTTTGGCTTTCGGGGAGATGTCGCGCCGGACATGCCGCTGCATATAGAATAGCCGTCCGGCCGGTGCGGGCGGCAATAGACAATAGATATACGGAGGGGATCCTGATTCTGCAAATCGTGCTTGCCGTGGGCTTCGCCCTGTGGGCCGGCCTGGCGCTATGGGTGCGCAAGCCCGGCGGCCTGGTGGTGGGCAGGGCGCTGCTCGTCCTGTGGCTGGTCGTAGCCTGCTTCTTTCTTGCCGGATTCTTCCTGCCATGGCCCGCGGCGCGGCCGGCCAGCGCCGGCCTGTTTCTGTGCGCTGTAGTGCTGGTGCTGGTGTGGTGGGCTGCGGTGCGTCCCAGCAACGACCGGGACTGGATAGCCGATGTGGCGCAGCAGACGCAGGGTATGGTCGACGGCGATCTGGTGACGCTGGAAAACGTGCGCAACTTCCACTGGCGCAGCGCCGACGATTTCGACGCGCGCTGGGAGACCCGCGTCTACGACTTGCGCGGGCTGCAGTCCACCGACCTGATCCTGTCGTACTGGATGCATCCCGGCATCGCCCATGCCCTCGTGTCCTTCGGCTTCGGCGAGGACCGCTACGTGGTGTTTTCCGTGGAAATACGGCGCAAGAAAGGCGATAAATTCTCCACCCTGGGCGGATTCTTCCGGCAGTACGAGCTGAGCGTAGTCGCCGCCGACGAGCGCGATATCCTGCTGGTGCGCACCAATATGCGCGGCGAAGATTCCTATATCTATCGGGTGCCGATGCCGCCCGAGGCCATGAGGTCGCTGTTCCTGGCCTATGTACGCCGCGCCAACCGCCTGGTGAACCGGCCGCGTTTCTACAACACCATCACCGCCAACTGCACCACCATCATATTCAAGATGATGAACCGCATCGTGCCCGGCCTGCCCCTGGACTACCGCCTGGTGGCTTCCGGCTACCTGCCGGAATACCTGTACGACCTGGGGGCGCTGGAAGGCGCCGGCAGCGTGGCCGAGTATCGCAGCCGCGGCCGCTACACAGAGCGCGCGCTGGCAGAAGGCGACACCCCGGGGTTTTCCGCGGCCATACGGCGCGGCGTACCCGGCATCGCTCTGCAAGAAGGCTGCACGGAGCCGGCGCGGCCTGGCGGCGCACAGTAGCGGGCTGGTGGTTCCCGGCTCTCGTCCCGCAGCCCTGGCGTGGCCGGTGACAACGGGTTCGCCGCCGGCCGCGAAATCGAATGAAACGGCTGGGTGGTGGCAGCGCCCCCAAGAAACCTTGCGCGCCAGCGGACGGAAGGGCAAACTGGCGCCGTGATCGTGATCGTGATCGTGATCGTGATCGTGATCGTGCAGGTGCCTGTCTGTACCTGTGCCTGTGCCCGTATTGCGACCCGCCTCTTCCCGTCCCGCGCCTCATCATGCCCAAGACCGCATTCCTTTCGAAGTCCGCCGCCGCCTGCCTGGCCGCGGCCATGGCCATGCCGGCAGGGGCCTGCACGCTCTGGGCTTCCGCTGGCCCGCAAGATTCGGACGGAGGCACGCTGCTTTCCAAGAATCGAGATTGGAAGCCCGGCCAGCACCAGGCGCTGGAATATCGCTATCCCAGCCACGGGATTCCTTATTTCGGCTTGTTCGCCGTCGACGGCCGCGCCCGCGGCATCAAGAGCGGCGTCAATCGGCAAGGCCTGTCGGCCGTCACTGCCTCGGCCAGCAGCATCCCCGGCCATCTGCGCGCCTCGCAGCCCGGCAAGCACGGCATCCTGGGCCGCATCCTGGCGCACTACGGCAGCGTGGACGAGCTTGCGGCCCATGCGAGCGAGATCTTTCCGAAGTCCCGCGCCATGTTCCTGATGGTCTCGGATCGCCACAAGATTCTCGTCGCGGAAATCGGCCTGCAGGGCCGCTACGCCTACAAGGTGCTGGACCGCGGCGTCACCGCCCATACCAACTACTACCTGGACCGCACGCTGGCCGACTTCAATGTCAAGATCGGCCATAGCAGCGCCACGCGCTACCGGCGCGTCGGCGAACTGCTGGCCGATGCGCCTCGGCCCTACACGCTCGCGCGCTATGCGGCCATCAGCCGCGACCATCACGATGGGCCCGACGACAGCCTGTGGCGCACGGGCCGCAAGGAAGCCACCTTGTCGTCCTGGATCATCGACTCTCCGGCGCAGGGCCCGCAAACCCTGCGCGTCGTGCTGGACAACCCCGGCATGCCCGAGGCTGTCCGGACGTGGACGCTGGACGATGCCTTCTGGGCCCGAGGCAAGCCTACTGGGGCTTGATCCCGGCGGCCTTGACGAGCTCGGCCCAGCGCTGCTGGTCGGCTTTCAGGAATTCCAGGAAGTCGGCGGGCGATTTCACCTGCACATCCATGCCGGCGACATCCAGGCGCTTGCGCACGTCGGGCTGCTGCACCGCCTTGGCCACTTCTTCATACAGGCGCTGCACGATAGGGGCGGGCGTACCTTTCGGGGCCATGATGCCGAACCATGTCGTGGCCTGGTAGCCGGGGTAGGTCTCGGCCGCGGCCGGCACGTCGGGCAACAGATGTGAACGCTTGAGCGAAGTGACGGCCAAGGGGCGCATCTGCGATTGCACCAGTGCCACGCTGGTTGCCATCAGTTGTATGTCGCCGCGCAACAGGCCGAGCTGCGCGGGCGGCTGGCCGGTATAGGGCACCGCTGTCAGCTTGATCCCCGCGCGTTGCTGCAACTGGACGATCGCGAGATGCGTGGGCGTGCTGTCGCCTATCGAACCATAGTTGTAGGCCGAGGGCTTGGCCTTGGCCGCTGCGACGAAATCGGCCAGTGTCTTGTCGGGGCTCTTGGCCGACACCACCAGGGCGCTGGGGATGATGCCCACCAGCGCCACAGGCGTGAAGCTGCGGAAAGGCTCGCCCTTGAGCTTGAGGTAGACACTGGGATTGATGGTCAGCGGCGAGGCGGCGAACAGCAGGGTATAGCCGTCGGGGCTGGCGTGCGAGACCTCTTCGCCGCCTATGCGGCCGCTGGCGCCGGGCTTGTCCTTGACCACGATGGATTGATGCATTTGATTGCCGATCTGGTTGCCGACCGAACGGGCCACCAGGTCCACCACGCCACCGGCGGGGTAGGGCACGACCACGGTGATCGGCTTGGACGGATAGTCGGCCGCTTGCGCAAGCGCGGGTGCGATCGAGGCCATGGCTGCGATCGAGGCGAGCAAGGCACTGCAAAGTTTCATTCGTGTCTCCTGTGCAGGGCCGGCGGTTTTTATGAGCTGCCTGTGCCCTGATGATTTTGCTGCGGCCGTGGCTTGGGTCTTGCCGCGGCCGGCCCGCGCAATGGATGCCCGGGCTGGCACCGGTTGGCTGCCCAGGATGCCACAGCCAAGCTAATGCCGAATGTTTGCCTTGTCAAGAATGTTGGGCTCGAATATTGGGCTCGACTGCTGGTGCAAGGTGAGGATGTCCGGTTCGACGGCAAGCCTCGCCGGCCGGGATGTCCGGCCGGGCACGCACATTCAACGCGGACATTCAACGCGGACATTCAATGCGGACATTCAACTCGCGCATTTATCCCGTCGTGCGGGCTTTCTTCGCGGGGGCTTTCTTTTTCCCCGGCTACCATGGACACTGGCGTCGTGGATGCATTTCAGGGTATGGGCATATGTTCAGGTGGTTGAGCGGGCGCGGCGCCAGCCGGCGGCAGGTCGAGCAAGAGCTGGCGCGCATTGCCGAACCGGATTGGCGGCGCGCCGTGGCGGCCCTGCTGTTCCTGCAAGGCTTGTCGGCGCAACAGGACGAGGCCTTGCGCCGGCGCGCCGCCTGGCTGCTGGCCAGCAAGATCTATACCGGCGTGCGCGGCCTGGAGGTGACGGACTCGATCCGGATGTCGGTGGCCATCCAGGCGGCGCTGCCGATACTCGAACTGGATCCGGCGCTCTACGAGGGCTGGGTCGAGATCGTGCTGTATCCGGAAGGGTTCATCATCCCGCGCCGCGAAGTCGATGGCAGCGGCGTGGTGCACGAGTACCTGCAGCCCGCATCGGGAGAAGCCTGGGACGGCGGCCCCGTCATTCTTTCCTGGGCGGACGGCGCGCCGGGCGCGCCGCGCGAGACCAACGTCGTCATCCATGAATTCGCGCACAAGCTGGATTTGCATGGCGGCGAGGCCGACGGCATGCCCAGCCTGCACGCGCACCGCGACATCCGCTGGCGCGAGTGGCGCCGGGTTCTGGAAGCCTCGATGGACAGCTTCGAAGACATGCTGGACGCCGTCGAGGCTGACATCCCGCGCAACGTCGACCCCGAGTCCGCCGCGGCCTCGCGCTGGTATGACAGGCTGCCGCTGGATCCTTACGCCGCCACCGACGAGGCCGAATTCTTCGCCGTCAGCTCCGAGGCTTTTTTCGTCAGCCCTGCGCCATTGGCCCGGGAACTCCCCGAATGGTATGGCCTGCTGGCGCGCTACTACCGGCAGGATCCGGCGGCAAGGCTGTCATAGCCAAAGCGGCGCAATACGGTTGCCGCCGCCGTGCCCCCGGCGGCTTGTTGCGGACTTTCAAGGCGTGCTTGCGGCCAGCCGTGCGACGACGCCCGCATCTTCCAATTGAAATACATTCCAGCATGCGTCGATCAGTTCCGCGACGCGTCCGGGCGGCAGCGTGTCCTGGACCAGGGCGCGAAACTTGTCTTCCAGATCGGCGTCGCTCATCGGGTGCTCGAGAGTGCCGAGTGCATGCTCGACATGCCGTTCGAGTACCGTCCCGTCCCGCAGTTCGATGCGTACCTTGCCTTCCAGCTTGCGCATTGTCGGCTCGACCACGATGGAGACCTGCTCGCGCAAGACGATCGCCCGCGGATCGCGTACCGCCTCTGTGCTGAATTGCGCCTCGCCTGCTGCGCCGTGGATGATGGCCGCGGCCAGCGCGTGGTAGACGCTGAACTTGCCTTCCAGCCCGGTGCCTGGAGCGGGCTTGGCCGTCAGCTCTGTCACCAAGGGGCTCACCGTGGCCTGTATCGTGGCAATCCGTTCGGCCGTCAATGAGTGTTCGCGCCGCAACTGCAGGCAGGCGTCGATCACGGCATGCATCACCAGGCCGCAGGCATAGGGCTTGTACATATTGCGCAGGAGTTCGTAGCTGCCTCCCAGGCCCTGCGTAATGGTTTCAGGGTCGAAGCGGCTGGAGAGCACATGGCCGAACCCGCGCGGAGCTTCCAAGGCCCGGTCGGAACTGGTGAATCCCTGTTCGGCGAGCAGCGCAGCGCCCAGTCCGTTCTGTGCGGCATGGCCCGGATGAAAGCTCTTGCACATGCTGCCGAACATTTCCCGCAACCCGGACGACTGAGTGGCTGCGATGCCCAAGGCCCAAGCGGTCTTTTCCTCGTCCAGGCCCAGCAGCTTGGACGTCGCCGCGGCCGCGCCGAACACGCCGGCGGTGCCGGTGATATGCCAGCCCCGGTCATAGTGTTCGGGGAACACCGACAGGCCTATGCGGATTTCCGCTTCAACGCCCAGCACATACGCGTGCACCAGTTGCGCCCCGCTGAACCGGCGCCATTCCGCCAGCGCCAGCACCGCGGGCAGGACCGGTGCGCTGGGATGCACTGCCCGGAAATGCGTGTCGTCGTAATCCAGCACGTGCGAACTGATGCCATTGATCAGCGCGGCATGCAGGATGTCGGCTCTTTCGGGCCGCCCCAGCACCTGGGCCTGGGCGGGGCCGAAGAATGGGGCGAAACTGCGCACGGCGATTGCGACAGTGTCGTGGCTGGCCGCGCCCAGGGCACAGCCCAGCCAGTTGAGCAGCCCGCGCGAGGCTTCGTGGATGACGTCTGCGGGCAGGTCGCGGCCGTTCGATTCGACCAGGTATCGGGCGAGTTGCCGGGTTACGGGAGCGGGTTGAGTCGTTGCTGAGTCTTGGGCCATGGTCAGTTTATATGGATGTCGGCGGCTTTGATGATCTT
The DNA here is from genome assembly GCF_019166065.1 of Candidimonas humi. Classification (GTDB taxonomy): domain Bacteria; phylum Pseudomonadota; class Gammaproteobacteria; order Burkholderiales; family Burkholderiaceae_B; genus Candidimonas; species Candidimonas humi. Next base: position 117,259 of record NZ_JAHTBN010000007.1, on the reverse strand, counting down.
GGCGTATTTGGCAACTTCGCTTTTGATGTAGGCATCGACCTGTGCGGGTGTTTGCCGGCGTGCCGTGGCGCCTTGCAGCCGCAGTGCCTTTTGTACGTCCGGCATTTGCAGGACGCGGTTCACTTCCTTGTTGAGCCGGTCGATGATGGGTTGGGGAGTACCGGTGGGCGCCATCAATGCGAACCAGGTCTCGGACTCGAAGCCTGGAAGTCCGGCCTGCGCCATGGTCGGCACGCCCGGTGCGCTTGGATTGGGCTTGGCGCTTGTGATGGCCAGGGCCCGCAGGTGCCCCGCCTTGACTTGCGGCAGTGCGGATAAAGCGTTGGCGAACATCATGCTGACGCGGCCCGAGATCAGGTCGGTCAGGGCGGGCGAAGAACCGCGATAGGGTACATGCAGCATCTGAATGTGCGCCTGCGCCTTGAACATTTCCGCGGTCAGTTGCGGCGAGCTGCCGTTGCCGGTGGAAGCGAAGCTCAGCTTGCCGGGCTGGGTCCTGGCCAATGCGATCAGTTCGGATACCGACTTCGCGGGCACCTTGGAATTGACCACCAGGACGAAAGGCACCGAGGCCATCATCGCGACGGCCCTGAAGTCTTTTTCGATGTCGAAGGGCAGGTGCTTGTACAGGTTCTTGCTGATGGCGAGAGAAGACGGTGCGGCCAGCAGCGTGTAGCCGTCGTGAGGCGCCCGCGCCGCTTCGCCGGCGCCGACGTTGCCGCCGGCGCCGGACCGGTTCTCGATGACGAACTGCTGGCCCATGTCTTGCGACAGCTTGGCTGCCACGAGCCGGGTAACGATATCCACGCCCGCCCCCGGAGGGAATGGCACGATGACGCGCACGGGACCTGTCGGGTAGGCCTGGGCATGCGCGGGCAATGTGGCCGACAGGCAGCAGAGAAGCAAGGCGCCGCGCATCAGCGTGGCCAGTTTCGAGGTCATGTTTGTCTCCTTCGGGCTCGTATATTGGGCAAGGGCCCGGACGCTGCGGGCCGTCGGCGGGGCGAGGTCGCTCATGTCGCCTGCGCTGTGATCGCTAGTGTATTACCGACGTGGCTGTTATAGCAACCACTAAAACGGAGGAATGTATTAATATATGTAATTCAATGGGTTATGTATCCTGGATTGGGTATTTCCGGGGTTTTTCAGTGCCGTGACCGGTGACTGGGTCTGTTAGCATTGCTCTTGCGCAATTCGCGCGCGGGCTCGGGCAAGCGCCCCCGGGGCCGGCCGTCTTCTCATGAGAGGCGGCAAGCGACGGGTCGTCCGGCGCGCAAGCGCCGCAACAGGCAATCCAGTCTCCGGCATGTCGCCGGCTAATCATGCTTATGGGAAGCGTGCAAGCATATGGGCAACGAAACGACGGCGAACCTGGTCTTTGACTTGAAAGCCGTGGGCTTTACCGAATATGAAGCCAGGATCTACGTCGAAGTCCTGCAGGCCGGAGCTGTGCCCAAAACCGCCTACGAGATTGCCCGGGGGTCGGGCGTGCCGCGGTCCAATACCTACAGCGCGCTGGACGGCCTGACCCGCAAGGGGGCGGTGCTGCCTGTGACCGAGAATCCCACTTCCTATGCCGCGGCAAATCCCAGGGATGTCCTCGGCAAGGTCCGCGCCCAGACGGACAAGATCTGCGAAAGGCTGGAAACGAATCTCGAGAACCTCGCGCCCAAGGTCGAGAATCAATACGTCTGGATGCTGCGCGACGAAGAGAATATCGATACCGAAATCCAGCGGCTGATCGGACTGGCTCGCGATTCGATCTGGATCAAGGCGGCCGATGCCACGCTGCGCAAGTACGCCGCAGCCCTGGAGCAGGCCGTGTCGCGCGAGAGTGTGTCGCTGCTGGTCGTGCTCTTCGGCACGGATAAGTCCGAGTTCGAGTTCAACGAGCGCTGCAAGGTCTACATCCACGAGAACGATGGTAGCCGCATGGGCAAGGCCGACAATCTATTTACCCTGGCCATCGATCACAAGGAAATGATCACCGTCAACCGGGACCACGAACTCATCGCGGCCAGGACGCAAAGCCTGCCTATCGTCACCATGGCTTTGTCGTTGATCCGCCACGACTATTACATGTCGGAAATCTTCCGCCGCTTCGGCGACCAGCTCAACCAGGAATTCGGCCGATATCTCGTGGATCTCCGGAAGAACGCCTACACTCCCGACCAATTGGCTTCGTTCTACGAAAAAATGGAATTGAAGAAGGCGCGTTGAATGCGGCGGCTTGCGCCGCTGGCCTGCCGCTAGTCGCGCCGATCCGTCCGGGCCTACAGCATCTCGCCGCCATAATGCCGCAGCGCGCGCCGGGCGAACATGGCGAAACTGGATTTCACGACGCCCGGCAGCAGCAGGAAATCATGCGATTCCTTGGCCAGCGCGGGGTCGAGTTCCCGGATGGGGCCGGTAGCCTCGGCCGCTAGCTGATTGCGCGCGGCGCGTTCGATCAGCATGGACAGATAGGCGGTTTCCTCGACGGACGCGGTCGCGGCCAGGAAGCCGTGATGCGCCAGCAGGATGCTGCGCCGCGACCCCAGCGCCGTGGAGATGATGTCGCCTTCATCGTCGGCGATGGGCAGGCCCGGCCATTCGGCGAGAAAGGCGCAGTCGTCGGCGAATGGCGTAGCGTCCATATGCGCAACCTTCAGGGGGCGGCCGGTCATCGAGAGGGCCGAGACGTACGGAGGATGGGTATGGATGATGCAGTTCACGTCCGGCCTGCGGCGATAGACCCAGAAGTGGAACCTTACCGCAGGGTTGGCCATGCCTGCGCCGTCGATCACGTTCAGCGATTCGTCCACGCGGATGACGTGGCGCGGCTCGATCTCGTCGAAGCCTATGGCCATGGGGGTGGTCAGGAACGTGCCCGATTCGCCGCGTATGGTGATCTGCCCCGCCAGCGTTTCGGAATGGGACTCCATGGCCAGCATCCTGCAGCTCAGCACGATCTTCTCGACGTCGGTCCAATGGCCCAGGTCCACCCCGCTCTTCATCTTTTGTACGGTCTGGGCGGTGGCGACGTGTTTGGCTGTTTGCTGCATGTTGCGCTCCAACTGAGTGAAGATAATGAATCGGATAAGGACGGAATGCGGGGCCTTGATATCGAGAGGCGCGGCCGCGGCGCCCGGCCATGGCCTGGGCGCCGCCGGGGGCAGTTGCGGGCCGGCCGGACTGCCGGCGCTGGCCGGTCCGTGCGGGCTGCGTAGGGCTCAGGGAGGCAGGCCTTCCATGGATACGTACCCGTCCAGGCCGGCGATGTGTTCGATCCAGGCTGCAATGTGGCGAAAGTCCTGCAGCGGCAGGCGTGCCTCGTGGGCCAGTCCCACATAAGGAAAACAGGCCAGATCGGCGATCGTGGGGCGTTCGCAGGCCAGCCACTGCGCGGCGGACAAGCGATCGTCCAGGATGCCCAGCACACGCATGCTTTTCGCGCTGGCCGCCTCGATGTCGATCTCCTCGCCCAGCAGATGATAGAGCCGCGCGGGCTGCAGGCTGTTGCCGATCTCGTGGGCCGCGAACGACAGCCACTGCCCGATTTCCCCGATTTCGCGCGCAGTCGCGCCTATCAGCCCGGTGGCGCCGAGATGGCCCAGATAGGCCAGTATGGCCTGGCTGTCTCGCACGACGTATTCTCCGTCCACGAGCACGGGAACCTGCTGCAGCGGGTTGAGGGCCGTGAACCAGGGTTCGCGCCCCGCCCCCTGGGTTACGTCGACGAATACGCTGCGGTATTGCAGGCCGAGCATGGACAGCATCAGCCGCACTTTGTGGCAATTGCCGGACCTGGGGTGATCGTAGAGAGTGAGCATGGAGGCTTCAGCGCGTGGCGGTGGGTTTCATGAGATATGCGCTCAGTGCCCCGACCAGGCCCAGCGCGGCCAGGTAGATGCCGACCGATTCGATGCCCCCCATGTGCGACACCAGCAGGGTCGCAATGATGGGCGCAAGGCCGCCGCCCAGCGCCGCCGCGACCTGTATGCCGATCGACATGCCCGAATAACGCAGCTCTGCGGGGAACTGGGCGCTGTACAGCGTGGACTGCGGCCCGAAAATGATCGCATAGTTCAGCGCCAGCGCGATGATCGTCGCCAGCGTGTAGCTGCCCGGCGATCCGCCGCCCAGCGCATGGAACAGCGGGACGGCCATGACGGCCAGCAGCAGCGTGCCGAATATGTACAGCCTGCGCGCGCCCACTTTGTCTCCGACCCAGCCGAAGAAAGGAATCGTCAGTATCTGGAACACCGACCCGATCACTACCGCGTTGAGCGCAACGCCCCGGGAAAAGCCGAGCTTGGACATCGCGTACGAAATCGAAAATACCAGAATCGTATAGATGAGCGTGACTTCCGCCAGCTTGCCGCCCACCGTGAGCAACAGGGGCCGCCAATGCCGCAGGACGACGTCGCGCACCGGCAGCGTCGAGGTTCTCTTCTGTTGCTTGACGGCGGCGAAGTCGGGCGTTTCTTCCACCTTCATGCGAATGAATATCCCCAGGGCCACCAGTAGGGCGCTGGCCAGGAACGGCACGCGCCATCCCCAGCTCATGAAACTGGCGTTGGGCAACAGGTTCATCAGGGCGAAGGCGCCCGAGGACAACAGTATGCCTATAGGGGCGCCGGCCTGCGGCAGGCTGCCGAAGAACGACTTCTTGTCCACCGGCGCATGCTCGACCGCCATCAGCATTGCGCCACCCAATTCGCCGCCGAAAGAAATGCCTTGTGCGATGCGCAGCAAGACCAGCAGTACCGCCGCCCAGATGCCGATGGATTCATAAGTGGGCAGCAGCCCGATGAGCGCGGTGCAGACGCCCATCAGGGCCAGGCTGGCGATGAGCATGGATTTGCGGCCCAGGCGGTCGCCGTAGTGGCCGAAGATAATGCCGCCTATCGGCCTGGCGAACAGGCCCGAGGCAAAGGCCCCGAATGCGGCCAGCGTGCCGCTGATGGGATCGAACGTGGGGAAGAACAGCTTGTTGAAGACCAGCGCCGCGGCGGTGCCGTATGCGAGGAAATCGAAGCCTTCGATCGCCGTTCCGGCCATGGTGGCCAGCGCGACCCGTTTCAGGGATGTGGGCCGCGTATTGCCGGCGGGGAATATCTCTTCCGTCTTGTCTGCCGCGATGCTCATGGATGTCTCCTCGTTGCTTATAAGACAACAAAGTTGTCCATAGGACGAAAGTATATTCACTTAAAATGGCCGAAAGCAAGCAGGATTTCCCATGATTCCATAGGGGTTTATGCTGATCCGGCAAATTTGCCGAAGGTTGCCCCATAGGCGATTGGCCGATGTGCTTGCGCATGCGCCATGCCGCGCCCCGGCGCAGGCATGACAGGCGGCCTGGGGCCGGACACATGAAGCGAGGCAGTTGTGCAGGGCAGGAAAAACAAGAACACGGCCGCGGCGCCCGAACAGGATTCGCCGGTATTGGGCAAGCTGGTGCGGGCCTTGCGGACCCGCCGCCGCATGACGCTCGAACAATTGGCCGAACAGGCCCAGCTCAGCAAAGGGCATTTGTCGCGTTTCGAGCGCGGGGAAAAGACGGTTTCTGTTTCCGCATTGATGCGCGTGGCCCAGGCTCTGCATACCTCGGTGGCCGCGCTGCTAGGCGAGCACATGGGCGACGATATTCTGCATGTCGTGCGCAGCGCCGACCGCCAGTTGCGCGAGGCCAGCCAGGGGAAATATCAATTTGCCTCGCTGAGCCGTGCCGACGGCACCGAAAGCCCGACCGCGTTCCTGCTGCGCTTGTCGGGCGAATCCCTGGTGCGCGAGCATGCCTTCCATGCCGGCGAGGAAATTTTCTTTGTCCTGTCCGGGGCGCTGGAAATCGAACTGGCGTCCCAGTCGGTGGTGCTCAGGCAGGGCGATTATGCGCAGTTCCCGGGCCTGGCCAAGCACCGCCTGCGAGGGATCGAGGCGAACACCGAGGTCTTGATCGTGGTGGCCGGCAGCCGGGAAGATTGACTGTCGGACAGGGGCAATCCGGCCGCCGTTGCTCGCTTTTCACCACGTAGCCGGCTTGCGATGCACAGCGCCGCTAGGCTGGTGCGCCGCTAATTTCCGCCGTCTTGTGCGGCCGGGACACTGAACCGGATCGCCCGCGTAAGCAGCCCCTGGCGGAAATAAAAGCGTTGGGCCAGTGCGTTGGACAAGGCGGTATCCAGCACCAGTTCTTTGCAGCCCGCCTCGCGGGCGCTCGTCCGCAGGTGCCGCAACAGGCGCGCGCCCAGGCGCTTGCCGCGGCCGTCTTGCGTCACCACGAGATCGTCGACGTACAGGTAGCGGCCATAGACCAGGTTTTCCTGCAGCCTGTAGCCGGCCAGCGCCAGCACCCGGCCAGCTTGCCATGCGGCGAGCAGGCGGTAGTCCTGGCCTTGCATGCGCCGTACGCGCCGGATCAGGTCTTGTTCGTCCTCGAGCTGCGGCCTGAGCTCGCGCATCACGGGAAAACAGGCGTACAGCTCCCGGTCCGTTTCCGCGTGGCGCAGGACGGGAGCTTCGGCTTGATCGCCGGTCATGGAGGTTTCGTTCATGGGCAAGGTCGCTCGGGTTCGGTTTTCGGCTGTGGGAGCGCGGCGCTGGCTTGGCCCCGTAAGGCGTCGCGAGCTGGGTCCGGCCCGTCTTCGGCGTTGCGGGCATGCCGCACGGAAGTAGAGTAATCCGCGCGTAAAGCCTGGGCGCTGCGCACCAGTTTCTTGCCCTATGCTAGGGGCGCGATGTCATAATTCAAAGATCCAAGAATTGCCATTTTGGCTGGGCCATGAATTCTTCCATCGATGAACTGCTGGCAGTCGACGCCGCCGCTGCCGAGCCCTTGTACCGGCAGTTGTATGCCCGCTTGCGCGGCGCCATCGCCGACGGGGCGCTGCGGCCGGGCGGCCGCATCCCTTCGAGCCGGGCATTGGCCAAAGAGCTGGGCGTGGCCCGGGGCACGGTGGAAACGGCCTACGCATTGCTCGAGGCCGAGGGTTACATCCAGGGCCGTGGCCAGGCGGGTACCGTCGTCAGCCCGGGCCTGCGTCCCGAGTCCGTCCGCTACGACACGCAGCGCCACGCCTCGGCGGTGGCGGGCAACGGCGTTTTCGATTCGGCGCATACGCGCCCCTTCCAGATGGGGCTGCCGGCGCTCGACGCTTTTCCGCGCAAGATCTGGGCGCGGCTGGGCGCCCGCCTGGCGCGAGGCATGCAGGCGCGCGACATGTCGTTCCCCGATCCGGCGGGGCTGCCTGCGCTGCGCAGCGCCATCGCCGCCTATTTGCGGATGGCGCGCGGCGTGGATTGCGATCCGGCGCAGGTGTTCGTCACTGCCGGCTATCACGATACGCTGCAATGGATCGTGCGCGCGTTGTTGCGGGGCGGCGACCAGGTCTGGGTCGAGGATCCCGGCTATCCGGCGACCCGGTCGGTATTGAAAGACCTGCAATTGCTGCCGGTGCCAGTGCCGGTCGATGCCGAAGGCCTGGTGGTGGAGCGAGGCATGGATCTCGCCATGTCCGCGCGCGCCGCGGTGGTCACCCCGGCCCACCAGAGCCCGCTGTGCGTGTCCTTGTCTTTGCCGCGCCGCCTGGCCTTGCTGGACTGGGCTGCGCGGCGCAAGGCCTGGATCGTCGAAGACGATTACGACGGCGAATACCGCTATCGGGGCCGGCCCTTGCCGGCGCTGGCGAGCCTGGACCGCCACGGCCGCGTGCTTTATGCGGGAACCTTCAGCAAAGTGCTGTTTCCCGGCATCCGGCTGGCCTATCTGGTGGTGCCCGAGGCGCGAATCGAAGACTTCATGCGGGCCCGGCAGGCGCTGGCCATCGGCGTGCCGCAAGCCACCCAGGCGATGGTCGCGGCATTCATGGAAGAAGGGCACTTCGTGCGGCACATCCAGCGCATGCGCAAGCTGTACGGCGAGCGCCGCAGCGCAACCGCCGCAGGGCTTTCGAAGGCCCTGGGCCCGCGTGCGCGCATCGATGCGCAGCCCGGAGGCATGCATCTGGTGCTGCGCCTGGACAGCCGCCGCGCCGAAAAGACGCTGGTCGCCCGCATGCTCGAGCACGGCATGTACAGCCATACCATCGCCAGTTGGTGCGCAGAGCCGGCCGGCCATGGCGGCCTCATGCTGGGTTTCACCAACATCGCGTCGCAAGGCCAGGCGGAGGAACTGGGCGCGCGCCTGTCGGAACTGATGCAGCGTTGATGCCGGCCATCGGGGCAATCGAAAAACGGGCGGTTTCCGTGCGCGGTCGGCGCGGGCCGCCGCCCGTTAGGCCCGGACGCTTACTGCTTGCGCCGCGCCACCATGAAAATACGCGGGAATTTCAGCAGCCTCAGCCCGTCGGTGCGCGGCGGATAAGCCGCGTCGATGCGTTGGCGATAGGCGTCGATGAAGGCCGCCTGCTGGTCGGCGGGCAGGCGTTCCACGAAAGGCTTGAGCCCGGTGGCGCGCACCCATTCGACGATGGCGTCGGCCGAAGGCATCTGGTGATGGTAGATGCAGCACCACACGTCGATTTCCGACGCCAGCGGAGCGATCATGTCGTAGTAGTCCGTCAGCGGCTGGACCTTGATCCGCACCGCGGCGGCATTGCCTATGGCCGAGGCCCAGGGGCCGTTGGCGGCGACTTCGCGCATCGAACTGTGCGACGGTTCGTCGCGATTCGAAGGCATCTGGACCGCAAACACGCCGCCCGGCGCCACGCAGGACATCAGGCGGGGAAACAGGCTCGCATGGTCCGGCACCCATTGCAGCGAAGCGTTCGCATAAAGCAGGTCGGGGGCGATTTCGGGCTGCCACGTGGCGATATCGCCCAGATCGAAGGTGCAGCCGGGCAGGCGCTTGCGTGCGCTTTCCAGCATGGCTTCGGAGGTGTCGATGCCGGTGACGCGGGCGCCGGGATAGCGGTTGGCCAGCAGTTCCGTCGAGTTGCCGGGGCCGCAGCCGAGGTCGACGACGCGGGCGGGGCGATCGAGGAAAATGCGATCCAGCAATTCCTGAGCGGGACGCGTGCGTTCCGCTTCGAAGCGGGTATACAGTTCAGGGTTCCAGTCTTTCATCAAGGCTCCACAAAATGCGAGGCGCGGCTCCGGCCGTGCTTGCGGGCCGGGCGACATGCGCACGGCTTGCCGTGCAGCCGCAATCGTAGCGCCTGACGCGGCAACGTGCACGCCGCCCGGCTTTCAGGCAAGCAGGTTCCTGCTTGACAGGTAGTCGTGCACCCACGCCAGCCGCGCCCTTGGGTCGTCCATGGCCAGCAGCAACTGCTTTTGCGCGACCGGCAAGGGCAGCAGTTCGGCCCAGCGATTGGCCACCCAGCCGCATTCGTCCAGGCGATAGGGGCGCGGTATCGGCATTTCACCGGCCGGCACGCGATCCTTTTGCAGTTCGGCGATCAGCTTGCCGAGCCGGTCGGCGACGGCCTGCGAGGCGGCCGGAATCTGTGCGGACGGATCTTCGGGCAGCACGGCAGCCTCGCCATGCCAAAGACCGTATTTGCCGACTTCGCTGGACGACAGCGCAAAGCGCGCGGTGCCCGAGCATTTCACATGCAGCAGGCCCGGCATGGGCGCTTCCCAGGAATCGATGCGAGCCATGGTGCCGTGGCCCGCCAGCACCTCGCCGCCTTGCGGAGTGCGCACTTCGTTGCCGCTGAGCAGCGCCACCACGCCGAATTGCGTGCCGTCTTCAATGCACCGCTTGATCAGGTCGAGGTAGCGCACCTCGAAGATCCGCAGCGGCAGCAGGCCGTCCGGAAACAAAGTGGCTTGCAAGGGGAAGAGGGGAATGGCTGCCATGTCGTGTGCGGGAATGCTGCGATGGTTCGGGGGCTGGCCCGCCGGTCAGCGGATTTCGATGCCGTGCAGGAACATGTCTACGAAATAATCCATGATTTCCGTGGCGGTCTTTTCCCCGGTAGGACGATACCACCTCGACAACTGGTTCAGCGACGAAAGCAGGAACTTGCTTGCCAGGCTGATGTTCGTGCCCGGTGCGAACAAGCCTTGTTCGATGCCGTCCCGTATGACGTCCTTGAGCATCCCTTCGTAGGCGTCCCGCCATTTCAGCATGATGGTCCGGTGCGCTTCGGTGTGCGCCGTCCAGAATAACGCCGATCCGGTCATCCATCTATCGTGGTACTGCTCGTAGTAGGCGACCGATGCGCGCATGAATCCATACAGGCGATCCCGCGGGTTGTCGCTCACATCTTGCAGTTGGTCCCGCACGAAAACGAACATGGTTTCCATGCCTGTCGCCATCAGCGTGCGATAGAGCTCTTCCTTGTTTTGAAAATGGTGGTAGAGCGCCGGCTTCGAAACGCCCACCTCCGCCGCGATCATGTTCAAGGATGTGCCGTCATATCCATGTTGTGCAAAGAGCCGTCGGGCAACTTCGACGATCTGATCCCGTCTTCCGATTTCTCTGGCTGCCATGAGTGTTGTCGTCCTGTCATTTATTTGCACGTGCCCGTCAGGCAATCGTGCCGCCGGTTTTTTGTGGAGTCGCTGCGTTGCGGAAGCGCTTGAAATTTTCCGTAGAGTGTATATCATCTTGCTTACCGACCGGTAGGTAAGTAAATTTCGGCGCACGAATGACGATCGGGAAAAGGCTGTATTTCAAACTAAATAGCCGATTTTGGAGGTGACATGAGCATTAAATTGCAGAAATTTCTGATGGCGGGCTCGTGGGCCCTGTGCACGGTTTGGGGCATTTCCGCGGCACGGGCGGGCACTTTCCCGGACCATGCCATCCACTTGGTAGTGCCATTCGCGCCCGGCGGCGGGGCCGATACTTCCGCCCGCATGGTGGCCGAGCCCTGGACCAAGGTATTGGGGCAGGCCGTCGTGGTCGAGAACAGGCCCGGAGCGGGCGGCACGATCGGGGCGGGCTTCGTCGCCCATGCGGCCGCCGACGGCTATACCTTGCTTTACACGACGCCCGGCCAACAGATGACCGCGCCGTACTTGTTCAAGAACCTGGGCTACGACCCCTTCAAGAGCCTGATTTCGGTCGGCAAGCTGCTTGTCGGCGCGAATGTCCTGGTGGTCACCAATGCCTTGCCCGTGCGCACGGTGCGGGAACTGATCGACTACGCCAAGGCTCATCCCGGCAAGCTGGGTTTCGCGAGTTCCGGGGTAGGGTCCACCAGCCATCTCGCGGGCGAGTTGTTCAAGCAGGAGGCGGGCATCGACATCTTCCATGTGGCTTATCGTGGCACCGGCCCGGCGCTGAACGACCTCATGGGCGGCCAGGTGCCCATGACCATCGATACGCTCAGCGTCTATCTGCCGTATATCAAGTCCGGAAAGGTGCGCGCCCTGGGGGTGTCTACAAAAAGCAGAAGCGACGCTGCGCCTGATATCCCGACTATCGCCGAGACGCTGCCCGGTTTCGAGGCGTATCCCATCAATTACATAACCGCCCCCGCGGGCACGCCTCCCGCAGTCATCGAAAAGCTCAACAAGACGCTCAACCAGGTCATACACGATCCGCAAGTGCGGGCCAAGTTCTACAAGGGAACCACGCTCGAGGGTAGCACACCCCGCGAAATGGATGAGCTGGTCGGGTCGGAACAAAAGAAATGGAAGGCCTTGATAGAAAAAGCGGATATCAAGATTCAATAGACGTAGCGAGAGTGAATTCAGAAGCCCGGAGATCAACGATGCGAATGTTTGTGAATACTGTAGTCATGCTGGGGGCGGCCCTTGCCTTCTCGGCGAGCGCCGCGGCGGGGGGATATCCCGATCGCGCGGTTACGATCGTCGTTCCGTATTCGGCCGGCGGCCTCACGGATCTTTATGGCCGCTTGATCGGAAAGTATCTCGGAACACTATGGGGCGTGCCCGTCATTGTCGAGAACAAAGGCGGGGCCGGCACGATGATAGGCACGCAGACCGCCGCACGGGCCAAGCCCGACGGCTACACGCTGCTGTTGACCAGCTACGCGTATACGTCCAATCCCATACTGCGCAGGCACTTGCCGTACTCCAAGGATGCGCTGCAGCCGGTCATGTTGGTGGGCAGGACTTCCAACATGCTCGTGGTTTCGGCGAAAACCAATTTACATACTTTGAATGACGTAATCGCCAAGGCAAAAAAATCCCCCGGCAATCTGCGGCTAGCCTCGTCCGGAAACGGGTCCAGCCCTCAAATCGCGGCGGAATTGTGGGCCAAGGCTGTCGGCGTCAAGATCACGCATGTGCCCTACAAGGGCACCAGCCCCGCCATGAACGACGTCTATGCCGGCCAGGTCGACGGCATTTTCGATGGCCTGTCTTCCATGCCGGCGGTCAAGTCCGGAATGCTGCGCGCCATAGCCATCGCCAGCGAAAAACGCCAGGCCGCCGCCCCGAACGTCCCGACTTTCAAGGAACTGGGGGTGAATCTCATATTCGGCAGCTGGTTCGGCTTCTTCGTGCCCCAGGGGACGCCCGACGCAATAGTCAAGAAGCTCAACGCCGATATGCGCCGTGCCGTGGACGACCCCGCCACGCGCGCCGCCCTGGAAAACACTCATCTTGTCATCGATACGGGCTCGCCCGCGAAATTCGCCCATTTCCTGAAATACGAATCGAGCCGCCTGCAGGACCTGGTGAATAGCGGCGCCGATATTGCGGTCGAGTGACCGCTGCCATGACCCGATATGTTTTTGCCTAGGACTCGCATGGAACCGAAAATGAACTACAAGCATCTCGATATAGAAATCGACGGCAAAGTCGCCGTCGTTTACCTGAACCGGCCTCCGGTCAACGCACAGAACGCGGAACTGCGCAGCGAGATTATCGAGGTGTTCGACGCCTTCAACGACGACGACAGTATCCGCTGCGTCGTCCTGGCCAGCAGGCTGAAGGTTTTTTCCGCCGGCGCCGACGTATCGGAACGCCCGGCCATAAAAGGCAAGGGTCCCGGCGCATACTGGCGCCATAACCGGCTGGTGCGCGAGGCATCGCTGGCCATAGCGGAATGCAATAAGCCGGTTATTGCGGCAGTGAACGGCCCGGCCCTCGGCGCGGGTTTCGGGCTGATGACCTCGTGCGACATCTGGGTGGCGTCCAACAACGCCTATGTCTCCATGCCCGAGATCAATGTCGGCCTTGCCGGCGGGACCGCGCTGCTGCAGCGCGTGTTCGGAAAGTCCCGGGCGCGCCGCATGTTCTTCACCGGCATGAAGGTATCCGCCGACGAGCTATACCGCCTCGGCCTGATCGAAGCCAGCCTGCCTCCCGACGAACTGATGCCCTACGTGATGGAGCTCGCGCAGGAAATCGCGCACAAGGCCCCGATCGCGCTGCGCTATGCCAAGGAGGCGGCGCAGGTTACTTCGTCGATGCCTCCGAGAGAAGGCTATCGCTTCGAGCAGAACATCACGGTGGCGCTGTCCGCGACCGACGATGCGGCCGAGGCGCAGCGCGCCTTTCTCGAGAAACGGGATCCGGTATATCGGGGACGTTGAAATGGGGCTGGACTTGAATCCTATGTTTTTATCGCTGCCCTCGGACGGCCGGGCCGAAAGCCGCGAGGACGCGGCGTTTCGGGAAGAGTTGCAGGAATTCGTGCGCAAGAATCGCCCGGACGACATCGAAGAGGCCGTGGCCAGCGGCAAGAAAATCACACGGCCCGTATACAGCCGTTGGCAGCAGATCCTTTACGCACACGGCTGGGCCGCGCCCAACTGGCCGAAGGAATATGGCGGCACCGGCTGGAGCCTGCGCCAGCGCATGATTTTCGAGGAGGTCATGGCCGACATGGACTGCCCGCCTCTATATCACCACGGCCTGGGCCATATCGGGCCCGTCATCATGCAATTCGGGAGCGAGGCGCAAAAGACGCAATTCCTGCCGCGCATACTGGACACGACGGATTGGTGGTGCCAGGGCTATTCAGAACCGGGCTCGGGCTCGGACCTCTCGTCACTGAGCACCCCGGCAGTACGGGACGGCGACGACTATGTCATCAACGGCCAGAAAATCTGGACCTCGCACGCCCATGAAGCCGATCACATCTATCTGCTTGCAAGGACCTCGCGCGGCGAGCGCAAGCAAGAGGGAATTTCGCTGTTTCTCATGGACATGGATATGCCGGGCATCAGCGTGCGGCCGATTCGCACTATCGACGGCTGGCATCATGTCAATGAAGTGTTCCTGGACAATGTCCGGGTTCCCGCCGCGCGCCTCGTGGGCGACGAGGGCAAAGGCTGGGCTTGCGCCAAGTATCTCCTGGAGCGCGAACGTCTGCCGCCGGCCAGCGTGTCGCAATTGATGCGCCAGTGGCGCCGGGTAGTGCGCCTGTTGGACGAGCAGCGCAAGAAGGCTTCTTTGCGCGACTATGCGGTGCTGGACAACGAAATGCTGACGCTTGCCGCGCGTATCAAGGGGGTACGGGAAATGCTGGCGCTGGGCATCGACGGGCTGATGCGCAAAGAGCCTCTGGGCGGCAAGCCTTCCGCCTTGAAGCTGGCATGCAGCGAAATCGCGCAGACGCTGACCCGCATATCCTTGAATGCGATAGGGCCGCTGGGCACCCAGCAGTTCGTGCGCGAGGACGAAACGCCGTCGTCTGCGGGACTGTGGGTGCAGAACTATTTGTTTGGCCGATCGAAGTCGATTGCCGGGGGAACCACAGAGGTTCAGTTGAACGTGATCGCCCGTTTGCTGTTCGGAGATTGAGTATGTCTTTTGTCGTCAAAGCTTTGTTCCCTGGAATGCTGTTCGACAGCGCGACGCGCTGGGCCAGGGACGCCGCCGGCCGCTATCCGGAGGCGGCTTCTACCCAAGTGATAGGCGAGCTTGGGTGGAACGCGGTTCTCGTCCCCGAGTCTGCGGGGGGAGCGGGAGGAAGTTTCTCGGATTTCGCCTCCATCGTCGAAGGCCTGGCTACGCATGCCGTGGCCTTGCCGGTCGTAACCCGCTGCGGCGTCGTGCCGACCATGCTGGATGCGCTGGCCGATGGGGATGCGGCCCGGAGCCTGCTCGCGGCCGTCGCGGATGGCTCGGCCATCATAGAGCTGGGGGGATCTCTGAACGGCCAGCCGGAAGAGCCCTTGCTCGCCCGCGAGCAAGCCGGGAAATGGGAACTTTCGGGATGCATCCCGAACATCGCGCTGACCGAAGAATGTACGCATGCCCTGTTGGTGGCGCGCAACGCCGGGGACGGCAGCCCCATGGTTTTCATCGCTCGCCGGCAAGAGCTGGATGGCGAGGCCGCGGCCTATACATCCATGGACGAACGCGGCGTTTGCGCTTATCGGATGGAGTCCATGTCGCTGCCCGCGTCGGCCATGCTGGCGTTCGGCGCGGAGGCGGCGCGGGCCATCGAGGCAGGCTGGCGCCTCGCGGTCTGCGCCACGGCGGCGGACACGGTATGCGCCATGGGCAGTGCGCTCGAACACACCATAGCCTACCTGCGGGAACGGCATCAATTCGGCCAGTCCCTGTCGCGTTTCCAGGTCTTGCGCCATGATGTCGCGCGGCTTTATATCATCTACGAGTTGGCGCGCGGCCTGTTGCAGGCGTCGCTCGATACGATGCAGGCTCCGCTCGACAGCCGGCAGGCCAAGGCGGCCTTCGACTTGCTCGGGCTGTTTACGGGACAGGAGGCGATCCGGTTTGCCGAAATGGTCATTCAGCTGCATGGCGGGATGGGCATGACCAAAGAGCTTCCGGCCGCGCGGCTGGCCACACGGATGCTGGCCAATGCCCTGCGGTTCGACGACCCGCTGAGCCATCTTTATTGTTTGCACGACTTTCGCACCAAGACACGGCCATGAGCGCAAAAGATCATCCTCTCTTACCATTCTTCGATCCGCAGTCGGTTGCCGTCATCGGGGCTTCCTCGGATGCGGACAAGCTGGGGGGCCGGGTCATCCGGTTCATGTTGAAAGCCGGGTACCGCGGAAAGATATTTCCGATAAACCGCAAGGCCGGGAACGTCCAGGGGCTGCGCTGCTACGCCAGCCTTGCCGACGTGCCCCAGCAGGTCGACCAGGCCGTCATCATCGTTCCGGCCTCCGCCGCGCAAGAGGCCTTGCAAGCCTGCATCGATCACGGCATCAAGCATGTCCAGATACTGAGCTCCGGCTTTGCCGAAGAAGACGACATCGGCCGGCAGCGCCAGGAAACACTGGCGCGCATGGCGCGCGAGCACGGCGTCCGGCTCATCGGGCCGAACTGCCTGGGCATAGTCAGCGTCCCGAACCGTTACTTCGCGACTTTTTCCACGGCGCTGGAGGCATTGTCGCCCCAGCCCGGCGGAATAAGCTTCGCTACGCAAAGCGGGGCCTTCGGTTCCTGCGCCTATGCCCAGGCGATACAGCGGGGCCTGGGCATTGCGCGCATAGTCGCGACCGGCAACGAGGCGGATGTCGATGTGGCGCAGTGCATAGATTTCCTGGCTTCCGACCCGGAAACCCGCGTCATATGCGGGGCCATCGAGGGATGCCGCAGCGGCGATGTCCTGCGGCGGGCGCTGCTGCGCGCGTCGGCGGCGGGCAAGGCGGTCGTCCTGATGAAGGTCGGGACCTCGTCGCGGGGCCAGCTCGCCGCGGCCACGCATACCGGGGCCATCGCCGGCAACGATAGGGTCTTCGACACGGTTGTGCGGGAGTGCGGCGCCTGGCGCGCCCGCACCATAGAAGAGATGCTGGACATTGCCTACCTGTGCACCCAATTGCCCGCGCCCCGCAATTCCAGCGCCGGAATCCTGACGGTTTCGGGCGGCATAGGTGTGTTGATGACCGATGACGCCGAACGGCATGGCATTGCCATCCCCGGCATCCCGGCGCCCCTGCAAGACCAGGTGCACGACCTCGTGCCCTTCGCCATCGGCGACAACCCGCTGGACACCACCGCGCAGATCAGCGCCATCCCGGGCGGCATCGCCGGCCTGGCCCGATTGATGCTGGCGCAGACCGAATGGTCCACCCTATGCATCTACCTGGCCCAGATTCCTTGCGACGAGCGGCGCTTCCCGCCTTTGCTGGAAGACCTCGGCAAGCTCAGGGCGGAATATCCAGATCGGCTGATCGTGCTGGTGGGCCCGCACAGCGAACGGATGCGTGTCGCGCTCGAAGAACAAGGCATGGTGATTTTTTCCGACCCCGGCCGGGCCATCGCCGCGCTGGGGGCCGCCTGCGCCATGGCCGAAAGACGCAATTGCCTGCATGACACGCTGCGCGACAAGGACACGGTGCGCGGCATTCGGCAGGCTTCGGGCCGTGCCTTGCCCGCACTTCCGGATGCGCCCCTGGACGAATTCCAGGCGAAGCAGATCCTGGCCCGGTACGGCCTTCCGGTGCTTGCCGAACGTCTATGCACGTGCGCCGAAGATGCCGTGCTCGCCGCGCAGGAAATAGGATTCCCGGTGGTGGCCAAGATCGTTTCACCGGAGATCCGGCACAAGACCGAAATCGGCGGCGTCATGCTGAATCTGGCCGACGCCGGTGCGGTGCGGGAAGCCTACGCCACCTTGCAGGCCCGGGCTCGTGCGCATGACGAGAAGGCGACACTCTCCGGGGTGCTGATCTCGCCCATGATCGAGCCGGGCACCGAAACCATATTGGGCGTACACATGGATCCCTTGTTCGGGCCGATGATAATGTTCGGCATGGGGGGCATCTCGGTGGAGCTTTTCGAAGATGTGGCTTTCGCTTCCGCCCCCTTGACGGAGCGGCGCGCGTATCAATTGATCGAATCGATAAAAGGATACAAACTGCTCAAGGGCTGGCGGGGCCAGCCGGCACTCGACACAGGCTTGCTCGTGAAGGCGCTGATCGGGCTGTCCGAATTGGCGTGCGACTGGCGCGAAGCGCTCGTCAGCATTGACGTAAACCCGTTTGTGCTCAAGCACGATACGGCGGTGTGCCTGGATGCCTTGATCGTGACCAGGAAACCGCCGGCAGCGCTTGCGTCTCGAGATACCGCGTGCATGGCCACCTCGTCTTGTTGACGCTCGCCGCAAGCCTATTTGTTTCCGGAATCTCGAGGCTTGGCGGCATTGGAGGCGCCCGCCTGGAAACGCCTGCGTTGGCGCAGGACTGCCTCCACGACGGCATCGGCATCCATGCCGAAGGTTTTCATCAAATAAGGCGTCGTGCCGCCATACGCGAACGTGTCGCGCAGGCCCACTCGCTCGAAGTTCACGCAGACGCCTTCCTCGGCCAGTAATTCGGCCACGGCCGTCCCCAGTCCGCCGATGATGGAGTGGTTCTCGACAGTGACCACTACGGGAGTTGCCTTGGCCAGGGCGAGAACCTTTGCGCTCATGGGCTTGAGCGTGGTGACGGCGGCCACTCCGACCTCGATGCCTTGTGCGGCCAACTGTTCCGCTGCCTGTTGTGCGATGGGCACCATGAGCCCGCAAGCCAGGAGCAGGCCGTCGCCGCCTTGACGTATTTCCGTAATCCCGTCGACCGGCTCGGGATATGTCGAAGCAGTGTTCCCCCCCGATTTGCGGGCCAGCCGCAGATAGACCGGCCCTTCGTAGGCGAGCGCTTCCCGAACGGCATGGGCGACCTGGCCCGGAGCCGGCTCCAGCACGCGCATGCGCGGCAGTGCCCGCATCAACGCAATGTCGTCGATGGCCTGGTGGCTCACGCCCAGCAGGGTGTCGATTCCCGGGATGAATCCGACGATCTTGGCGTTGAGACCCGGGTAGGCCAATTGCATGGCGATCTGATCGTAGCTGCGGCGCGTGGCGAAGACACTGAATGTATGGATGAAGGGAATATGGCCGCAACGCGCCATGCCGCCTGCCATGCCTGCCATATTGGCTTCGGAGATGCCGACCTGGTAGAAGCGTTCGGGCATTGCGTCGCGCATCAGGTCGGTTTCGGTCGGGCCTGTCAGATCGGCGGTCAGGGCGACGATGCGCGCGTCGTCGCGTGCGGCGGCCAGCAAGGCTTCTCCATAATGGCGCGGCGCGGCCTGTTGGCCGGAGCGGTCCGTGAAGTCCTGTACCGCAAGATGGTCGTTGGGCATGATCAGGCCTCCTGCATATCGAGTTCGTCGAGCGCCCTGGCTGCAATGTCAGCCGGAAGCCTGAGGTTGTGGCCGAGTATTCCTTCCAGAGTCGGAGCGCCCTTGCCGGCCAGTGTGCGGGCGATGATGCAATGGGGCTGGCCGCGCTCGTCCCGGGCCCGGCGCAAGGCGGCCTGGATCGCGGCAATATCATTGCCGTCTATATCCTGGGTGCGCCAGCCGAAGGCTTCCCACTTGGCGGCCAGTGGCTCGTTGGCCTGGACCTGGTCGACATGGCCCTCGACCTGCATATCGTTGGCGTCGATGACCAGGCATAGGTTGTCGAGGCGCCAGTTGCCGGCGGCCATGGCGGCTTCCCATACCTGGCCTTCCTGCAGCTCGCCGTCGCCCAGCACCACATATACCCGGCCTGGCCTGCCGGCGCGGCCGAGGGCGGCGGCCATGCCGGCTCCGACGGACAGGCCTTGTCCCAGCGAACCGCAGGTCGCCTCGATCATCGGACCCAGGCGCTCGGAGGCGTTGATCTCCAGCGGCGAGCCGTCCTCGCAATAAGTATCCAGCAGGGCCAGGTCTATGAGTCCGCGCGCAGCCAGCGTGGCATAGAAGATGGCGGTGTTGTGCGCGGTCGACAGGATGAACCGGTCCCGGTCTTCCCACGCGGGCTCCTGTGGTTTCAGGTTCAGCTCGGAAAAATAGAGCGTGGTGAAGATGTCGGCGGCTCCCAAGCCCTGTTGCACATAGCCCTGGCCAGTGCGCGCGACCATGCGGACGACCTGTTTGCGCAAGTACCGGGCTATGTCCGCCAGCACGGCGGGATCGCGGGTGGCGGGGAAGGGCGCGCGCGGGGGTTGGGAGGCATGAGGCATGAGGTCTTTCCTTTTGCGGACGAGCCCGGATACGGTTACAGGGCGGCTACTTTGGAAAACGCGTGATCCGTAACCTGCAGCGCCAGGTCTATGTCGCGTTCGCTGTGCGCGAGGCTCAGGAACATGTTGTGGCGATGATGCAGATATACGCCTTGCTTCAGGGCTTCTGCGGCGAACAGGGAGCCTTTGGCGAAATCGGCATCCTGTTCGAACATGACCGAGGGTAGTTGCACCGGGCCCGTTTGCTTGAGCGGCAACCCGTACTTGTCCGCCTGACGTTGCAGCCCGAGGCGCAGGCGCAGCCCCATGTTCTCGAAATGTTCTACGGCATTGCTGCGTTCCAGCACGTCCAGGGTGGCCAGGGCCGCCGCCATCGCCACGCCGCCCATCCAGAACGATCCCGTGATGTAGATCTGCTGCGCCGCCCTGCGATAGCGGTCGTTGCCGGTGACTGCAGCGAGCGCATAGCCGTTGGCGATGGCCTTGCTCCAGGCGGCGAGGTCGGGCCGCACGCCCAGGCCTTCCCAACTGCCCGAAAGGGACAGGCGCATGCCGGCACGCACTTCGTCGAGCACGAGCGCGGCGCCGCGGGCATCGCACAATTCGCGCGCCTTGCGCGCGAAGGCCGGGTCGGGCAGTTCTTGCGGCACGCCCAGGTCGTGGCGGAAGGCCGACACCAATATTGCCGCAAGGTCGTCGCCGGCCTGCCGGGCGGCTTGTTCGAGACTGGCGACGTCATTGAAGGCGAAGTAGATCAGGTGGGCGCGGTCTTCGGCAGTGACGCCCGCGACTGACGGGCTGCACCACGGAGCCGCCCCGTGGTATGCCCCCTTGGCCAAAAGAATCTTGCGCTTGCCTGTGCCGGCGCGGGCAATGGTCAGGGCTGTGGTGGTGGCGTCGGTGCCGTTTTTCTGGAACATGGCCCAGTCCGCATGGGGCAACATTCCGACCAGGCGCTCGGCAAGTTCTACCAGGCGGCCTGTGGGGCCGTTCATGCAATCGCCCAGCGATGCCTGCCGGCGGGCCGCCTCTTCGATGCCGGGATGCTTGTGGCCGGCAATGACGGGCCCCCAACTGCACATGAAATCGATGTATTCGCGGCCGTTCACGTCCCAGACCCGGCAGCCTTGGGCCCGCTCGAAGAACTGGGGATAGCCTGGCGGAAGCGCCTTGGCGTTCAGGTGACCGTACATGCCCCCTGGGATGACTCGCTCGGCCCGGCTCCGGAGGTTCGTGTCCATGAGCTCGTTGTCGTTGTCGATCTGTCTACTTGCCGCCGTCTGCGTCGCAGTCATTTCCGGGTCCAGTGAAGGAACGAGAGAGGGTGATCAGCCTGGTATTGCCAATTTATTTGTACATCGCTTGATACATGATATATGATGTATTTGAACACTGTAAAGCATGGAACGCCGGCTGGCGCCAATCATGTGGCGGGTGGGCGACTGGCAGGGTGCCGCACGCGGGCCGCAGTTACGCGGCGGGGCTTCTGCGTATTGACTTGGTGGAGGATTTCTTGACCGGCTGGGGCGCCTGTTCGTCGATGGTCTGCAGGTAGGCGATGAACTTGTCGCCTCCTTCTATCAGGTCTTGCTCGACCGCGGTGCGCAGCGCAGCGGCGTCTTGCGCTTCCAGGGCGTCTATGACTTTGGTGTGCTGATGGTCGCCCTTGTAGGTGGGATGGCCGTAAGGGTAGAGGTAAGTCAGCAGCGGGCCCGCCTGGATCCACAGGCGCTCCAGGATTTCCGTCAACTGCGGCATGCCGGAGCGCCGGTACAGCGAGAAGTGGAAGTCGAAATTGGATTGCAGTGCCTGGGGATAGTCTTTTTCTTCCTCGGCACGGATCAGCTGTGTGTGGATGCGCCGCAATTCGGCGATGAAGTTTGCATCGACGTGCGGCAAGGCTTCGATGGCGGCTATAGGTTCGAGTATCAGGCGCAGGCGCCGGATCTCCATGTATTCGGCCAGGCTGAGA
Organism: Candidimonas humi; assembly: GCF_019166065.1. Taxonomy (GTDB): domain Bacteria; phylum Pseudomonadota; class Gammaproteobacteria; order Burkholderiales; family Burkholderiaceae_B; genus Candidimonas; species Candidimonas humi. The sequence continues at coordinate 95,461 of NZ_JAHTBN010000007.1, read as the reverse complement.
TGGCGAGTCAGGAAGTAATAGCCTGTCTTCATCTCGATGGCGCCGTCGTTGGTCAGCAGCAGCAGCGCTTCGCGCACCGGGGTTTCGCTGACGCCCAATTGCGCGGCCAGTTCGCGGATCTTGATCCGTTCGCCGGGCTGGAAACGGCCGGACATGAGTTTGTCGCGCAGGCTGCGGTACACCTGGCGGGTCAGGCTGGAACGGACGATAGACGTGTTTTCTGCGGTCATCTTGCGTTGATTGTCTCTGTTTCTGTCGTTGTTGTTTTGTTCAATTGTAGAAAACACTGTCGACTAAGTAGAACTACTGATATCAGCCGGCGCGAAAAGAACAGAATATATTATATATCGTGTTGCAAATTTGCCGGCGAGGCTGGCGAGGAATAAGGGGGCTCGATGCCGTTGTCCGCGGAAATTCTCCGAGACCAGTGGGGCATACCGTACATCCGCGCCGCGGATACGGACGCCGTGTTCTATGCCAATGGCTATGTTCACGCGCAGGACAGGCTGTGGCAGATGGACGCGGCTCGACGGCGCGCCGTGGGACGCTATGCGGAGTGGGTCGGCCGTGAAGGCCTGGCGGCCGACATGCTGGCGCGCCGCCTGGGCGTGGCGCAGGCATCGCTGCGCGACTACGAACACTTGTCTGCCGAGACCCGGCGCATGCTCGAATGCTATGCGCGCGGCGTGAACGACGCCATGGAACAACTGCCGCTGCCGGTCGAATATGGTTTGCTCGGCGAACGGCCGCAGCCCTGGGAGCCTTGGCACTGCGTGGCCGTGATGCGCCAGCGCGGGCTGCTCATGGGCTCGATATGGTTCAAGCTGTGGCGGGCCGCGGCCATCCGGCGCATAGGGCCGCAGGCAGTCGGGTTGCTGCGCTACGAGGACGGCGGCACCGAGCGCTTCGTCGTGCCGCAGACCGACAGTGAATCCCGCCGGTGGATTGCCGGCCTGGAAGCGCTCGCGCCGTCCATCGAGGCCGTGCTGGGCATGGCGGCGAGCGACGCGACGGTCGCGGGCTCGAACAACTGGGCCGTGTCGGGGGCGCATACCGCCAGCGGCCGGCCGCTGGTGGCCGGCGATCCGCATCGCGCATTCGAGATCCCCTCCATGTACTCGCAACTGCACCTGAGCTGCGATGAGTTCGACGCGCTGGGTTTTTCGGTGCCCGGCGTGCCGGCCTTTCCGCACTTTTGCCACACCGAGCACGTGGCCTGGTGCGTCACGCACGCATTTGCCGACATCCACGACCTGTACCTGGAACGTTTCGATCCTGGCGATCCGCTGTGCTATGCCACCGAAAACGGCACGGAACGCGCCCAGGTGCGCAGCGAAACCATACACGTGCGCGGCGGCCAAGACGTCACCATACAGGCCGTGCAGACCCGGCACGGGCCGGTCATTACCGACGCCGCGCAGACCAGCTTCGGCGTTGCGCTGCGCTCGGTGCAACTGGATCCGGTGGACCGGTCCCTGGATTGCCTGCTGCCCATGCTGCGCGCGCGTGGCGTGGAGGAATTCAACGAGCGCTGCCGTCCCTGGGGCGTCATCGACCATAGTGTCGTGTCGGCCGACACGCAGGGCCGCATCAGCGTGAATGTGCGCGCCATCGTGCCCGAGCGCGATCGGGCCAACGGCTGGCTGCCGGTGCCGGGCTGGACCGGCGAACATGAATGGCGGGGCTATATTCCCTGGGAAAGAATGCCGCGCCTGGTCGATCCACCGTCGGGCCGGCTGGTCACGGCCAACAATCGTATCGTGCCGGACGGGCAGGGCGACTACTTGTGCACCGATTGCCATCCGTCCACGCGCGCGCGCCGCATCGACGAGCGGCTCGGGGGCATCGATCGTGCCGGCGTGGCGGATATGCGGGCCGTGTTGGCCGACACGAGCAGCGCGCGCGCGGTCGAAATCGCAGCGCGTATCGCTATGGTGCATGTCGACGATGCGGCTGCGCAGCGCCTGCTGGACATGCTTGCGCAGTGGGACGGCAATATGGATCCGGGGGCGCAGGCGCCTTCCGCCTACTATCTCGTGCGGCAGGAAATGACGCGGATTCTGGCGCGCCGTTCGGGCCTGGATGCGGCGGCGGACGACATCTACGCAAGCATGGCCGCGCCCGGCGTCGTCCCCGTCAACCAGCTCTGGTGGACATTGCCGGACCTGCTGCGCCGCGACGATACCAGCCTGCTGGCGGGAGCGACTTGGGACGAGGTCATACGGGAAGCGCTGCTCGAAGTGGCCGGCGACGAGACGATCGCGCCATGGGGCGAACTGCATCGCCCCGTGTTCGCCCATCCGCTGGCGTCCGTGTTTCCGGAACAGGCCAGCCGGCTTGCGCCCGCATCGCAGCCTGTAGGGGGCGATGGCGATTGCGTAAGCGCGCACGGAGCCTATCCGTCAGGCGGCCCGGCGGCGACCTACGGCCCGGTGGCGCGCTATGTTTTCGATGTCGGCGACTGGGACAACAGCCGCTGGGTGGTGTTTCACGGCGCCTCCGGCGTTCCCGGTAGCGCGCATTACGGCGACCAGAACGCCCTGTGGGCGAAATGCGAGCTGGCGCCTGCGCCGTTCTCGCGGGCGGCGGTCGACGCGGCCGCCGTGTCGCGGCAGGAGATTTCACAGACCGTCCGGAATGCTTGATCGATGCACGGCGCGGGTATCTTGCCAGATGCTTGCGCTGCGTTTTCAACCGGCAGGGCCATGCCTCGCAGCGGGGCATGGACTATCCACTGAAGATTGAAGGGGAGCACAATGTTTGCAGATTCCAGACTGGAGCGGTTCGGAGGGGCCGTCGTCCTGGGCGCGGCGCTACTCGGGGGGCTGGCAGGGGCGAGCGCCGCGACGGCACAGAGCGATGCGCCCAAGCGAGGTGGAACGCTGGTCTATGCCAGCCTGTCCGGGCCGGGCACGCTCGACCCGCAAGTGGCGGCCAGCATGGTGGATCTGGAGGTCATCCACCATCTATACGAAGGCCTGGTCACCATAGACGGGAAATACGACACCAAGCCGCTGCTGGCCAAGGAAATCAAGACCAGCGACGACGGCAAGACCTATACGTTCATCCTGCGCCATGGGGTGAAGTTCCACAACGGCAAGACCATGACTTCGGCGGATGTGAAGGCGACCTTCGAGCGCTACGCCCGGGTCAGCCCGAACCGCTCCGCATTGGGCGATGTACAGGGCTACGACACGCCCGATCCGTACACGTTCGTCATCAAGCTCAAGAAGCTGAATGCAGCCTTCCTGGACATGCTGAAGACGCCGGTCTATCCCTTCGTGATCCTGCCTGCGGAAGAAAAGGACAAGCCGGCCCGCGGCATCGACATCATCGGCACGGGGCCGTTCAAGCTGGGCCAGTGGGTGAAGGACAGCCATCTGGTATTGCAGCGTTTCGACGGCTATGCGGCCGATGACCGCGAGCCGGGGCCCGATGGCTTCGCCGGCCGGCGCACCGTATATGTGGACGCCGTGCGCTTCAATTTCGTGCCCGAGGCCAATGCGCGGCTGGCTGCCATGCAGACGGGCGAAGCGGACTTCACCTCGTCGATTCCCCAGGAACTCGTGGCGCGCATCAAGGGGCAGAAGCAGTTGCATGAAGTCACGGTCTATCCGTACTGCCAGCAATACTTCATCGTGAATACGCAGCAATCGCCCACGGACAAGGTGCAGGTGCGCCAGGCCATCCGCAGCGCGGTGCATGTGGAAGACCTCATGAAGGTGATCGGCGCCAGCCGCAAGAACCATTCCATGGTCTATCCGGACGGCGCGTATTACGGCGGCAAGCTCACCGACGGCCGCTACGACGAAAACAACCCCGCCAAGTCCAAGGAACTGCTCAAGCAGGCGGGCTACGCCGGCCAGCCCATAGTCCTGCAGACCAACAACAACTATGACTACATGCGCGATGCGATCCTGGTGCTCTCCGAACAGTTGAAGGCGGCCGGCATGAAGGTGAAGATCGACATGACGGACTGGACCACCAATGCCTCCAACCTGCAGACCGGCAAGGGCAACTGGAATGTCTCGACCACGAGCTTCTGCTCCAATCCGATACTCGGGCCGCAGCAGTGGCAGACGATGATCTACAACTTTCCCCACGTCAAGGGCGATCAGGTCCTGGACGGCGCCTACGAGAAGTTCTATTCCTCGCCGGACTTCAAGGATCGCAAGGACGCCTGGCTCACCATCGAGCAGCGTGTGCTGGACCAGGCCTACATGATCAAGGTTGCCGACCGGGGCAATGTGCAGATCATAAACACGAAGAAGGTGGGCGGCTTCCAGCCCTACTACATGAACCACTTCTGGAATGTCTGGCTCAAATAAGGGCCGCAGCGGCATAGCGTCATGAGCAATAGCGTTTCCTTCCGCATCGCCCAGGCCATACCGGTCATGCTGCTGGTGGCGGTACTCACGTTCTTCCTGATGCATCTGCTGCCGGGAGACCCGGCAGTGATCATCGCCGGCGACCAGGCGAGCGCGGATGCGATCCAGGCCATACGTCACAACCTGGGCCTGGATCGCCCCTTGCTCGAACAGCTCTGGCTCTGGATCTCGCATCTGCTGCGCGGCAATTTCGGGCAGTCGCTGATTCTGAACCAGCCGGTGCTGTCGGCGGTGGCCGAGCGCCTGCCCGTCACCTTGTCGCTGACGGCGGTGGCCTTCGTCATCACTATTCCGGTGGGGATAGGCCTGGGAGTGATTGCCGCCTATTGGCGTGATTCTTGGTTCGATTCCGCGGTCATGGGTTTTGCCCTGCTGGGCGTGTCGGTGCCGAATTTCTGGATTGCCACATTATCTGTGGTGCTGTTCAGCGTGCATCTGGGCTGGCTGCCGTCGGCCGGCTATGTGCCGCTGGCGGAAGGCTTCTGGCACTGGCTGGCAGCGCTGATCCAGCCGGCGGTGGTGCTGGCACTGTTCCAGATCGGGTTCCTGGCGCGCATGACGCGCTCGGAAATGCTGGAGATCCTGGACCAGGACTACGTGCGCACAGCCCGCGCCAAGGGCGTGTCGGAATTCACCACCGTCGGCAAGCATGCATTTCGCAACACGCTGATGTCGGTGGTGACGGTGGGGGGATACATACTCAGCCTGCTCATAGGGGGTTCGGTAGTTGTGGAACAGGTGTTCGCCCTGCCCGGCATAGGCCGCCTGCTGGTGCAGGCCATCATGGCGCGCGACTATCCGACCGTGCAAGGCACCATGCTGCTGCTGGGCTTTGCTTTCGTCCTGGTCAATGTGCTGCTCGATATCGTGTATACATTCGTGGATCCGAGGGTGCGCTATGACTGAAATCGCCATCGACCGCGGGCCTGGCGCGGCAGAGCCGGCAGCCCCTGCCGCCGCGCGGCCGTCGGTGCTGCGGCGGCTCTGGCGCCATCGCTCGTTTCGCATCGGCGCGATCATCCTGCTGCTGCTCGTCGCGGGCGCGGTGTGCGCGCCCTTCATTACTTCCGGCGACCCCATGGCCATGCACATCGTCGACCGCTTCCACCGGCCGTCGCTGGCGTATCCGTTCGGGGCCGATATGTATGGGCGCGACGTCTTCACGCGCGTGCTCTACGGCGCCCGCCTCTCGCTCTGGATAGGCCTGGTGGTGGCGGTGCTTGCCGCCATAGGCGGCTCGCTCGTGGGCATGGTCTCGGGCTACTTCACATGGCTGGATTCGCTGCTGATGCGTGTCATGGACGCGCTGCATGCTTTCCCGGCCATCCTGCTGGCCATAGGCATCAACGCGGCGCTGGGGCCGCAGATCCACAGCGTCATCATCGCGCTGGCCTTCGCCTATGTGCCGCGCACCGCCCGCATCGTGCGCGCGGCCGTGCTGGTGATCCGGCGGCTCGATTACGTGGATGCCGCCAGGATCAGCGGGGCCGGTTCGTGGCGCATCATTACGCGGCACATCCTGCCCAATACACTGGCGCCGCTGCTCGTCACCCTGACCTTCATCTTCGCCTATGCGATCCTGGCCGAGGCGACGCTGAGCTTCCTGGGCATCGGCCCGCCGCCGCCTCTGCCGAGCTGGGGAAACATTATTTCCGAAGGCCGCGATTACGCGGTCGAAGCCTGGTGGATCATGCTCTTCCCGGGCCTGGCCATCAGCCTGGCCACGCTGGGCATCAACCTGCTCGGCGACGGCTTGCGCGACGTGCTGGATCCCCGGCTGAAAGTGGAGGGCTCCTGATGAGCATGCCTCTGTTGGAGGTGGACAACCTCAGCGTCGATTTCCGGGGCGACTCCGGCTGGGTGCGCGCCATCAGCAATGTCAGCTTTTCGTTGGAAGCCAACCGGTCGCTGGGCATCGTGGGCGAATCGGGCAGCGGCAAGAGCGTGTGCGCGCTCTCCATCCTGCGCTTGCACAGCCGGCGCAATTCGCGCATGCCGCAGTCGGCCATCCGTTTCGATGGCCAGGATTTGCTGGCGATGCCGGAGCGGCAGCTGAGGCATGTGCGCGGCGGCGACATCGCCATGATCTTCCAGGATCCGATGACTTCCCTGAACCCGGTGCTTACGATTGCCGACCAGATCGGCGAGACCTTGCGCATCCACCAGGGGCTGGACAAGACAGCGGCCCGCCGGCGCACCGCCGAACTGCTAGACATGGTGCGCATCCCGGATGCCAGGCGGCGCCTGGACGAATATCCGCACAGGCTGTCGGGCGGCATGCGCCAGCGCGTGATGATCGCCATGGCCATCGCCTGCAGGCCCAGGCTGCTGATTGCGGACGAGCCCACCACCGCGCTGGATGTGACCATCCAGGCCCAGATCATGCAACTGCTGCGCGAGCTGCAGGAGGAAATCGGCATGTCCGTGATCCTGATTTCCCACGACCTGGGGCTGGTCGCCGAATTCGTCGAGCGCGTCATTGTCATGTACGCAGGACAGACCGTGGAGGATGCCGACGCGCGACTGTTGTTCGAGCAACCGCTGCACCCCTATACCGAAGGCCTGCTCAAGGCTATTCCCGACTTGGACGGCGACAGCGAGCGCCTGGCCGCGATTCCCGGAAGCATCCCTGCGCCGGGCGCCTGGCCCGAGGGCTGCCGCTTCGGCCGTCGCTGCGCATACGCCGAGCCTGGCTGTTTCGAGCAGGCCATACCGCTCGCAACCCTGGCGCGGGGCCGGCAGTTGCGCTGTCCGCCCCGCGCCGCCGCACTGGATACCGCCTCATGAGCCGTGAATCCATAGTCGAAGTCCGCGGCATGACCCGCGATTTCAAGCTGGGCCGTGGAGGCAAGGGACGCCATTCGCTGCGCGCGGTCGATCGGGTCAGCTTCGACATCGGCCGTGGCGAAACGATAGGCCTGGTGGGGGAATCCGGATCCGGCAAGTCGACGATCGGCCGCATGATGGTCGGCTTGCTAGAGCCGTCCGAGGGCGACATCCTGCTGTTCGGCAAATCCATCACCGGGACGCAGGCGCGCTCCAATCTCGCCGCGGTGCGCCACCGGCTCCAGTTCGTGTTCCAGGACCCTTATTCATCGCTGAATCCGCGCATGCGGGTGGGCGATGCCGTGGCCGAGCCGCTGGACATAGCTGGCGGGATATCGCGCAAGCAGCGGCAGGACCGCATTACCGAATTGTTCGAAATGGTGGGCCTGCCGCCGTCCTTCGCCTCGCGCTTCCCGCACGAATTCTCCGGCGGGCAGCGCCAGCGCATCGTCATCGCCCGGGCGCTGGCTCTCAACCCCGATTTCATCGTCTGCGACGAGGCAGTTTCTTCGCTGGACGTGTCCATGCAGGCGCAGATCGTGAACCTGCTCATGGATCTGCAACAGAAACTGGGCCTGAGCTATTTGTTCATCGCCCACGACCTGGCCGTGGTCAAGACTATCTCGAGCCGGGTGGCGGTGCTATATGCCGGCCGCGTGGTTGAAATGGGTGAAAAGAGGCGGCTATACGCCATGCCCCGCCATCCCTATACGCAGGCGCTGCTCAAGGCCGTGCCGCGTCCGGTGGTGGGGCATACGAGCCCGCCGCCCATCAAAGGCGAGCTGCTGAGCCTGCTCGACAGGCCCGCCGGCTGCAGCCTGAGTCCGCGGTGTCCCTATGTCGCCGATCGCTGCCGCCGGGAAGAGCCGGAACTTCGAGAGGTCGAGCCCGGCTGGCAGGTCGCCTGCCATTTCCATGAGGCGATACGGTCGTCTGCCTCGCAGGCGCCATAGCTGCGCCAGCAGTAAACGGCAATGTCCATCGGGCCCCGTCCGTCCGGGGTATGTGCCCCGGGATCCCGGATGGCGGCAGGCCTTTGAATCCCTGAAGAAAGGAACAGTCAAGCGATGTCAGCCCCCACCATGGCGCGCCCCGAATTCGGCGCCTTGAACCAACAGGCACGCCAATCCGGCGTCATGCATCCCGATGCAGGCCTGCATTTGTCGCACTGGTACGAAGCCCCGCGCGAAGATCCTGCGCTGCCTGAAATCTACGTCTACACCGATGCCATGTCCTATGCGCCGGGCGACGAAGTGGCCTTCCATGCCTCTTGCACCGCTGCGCGCTGGACGCTCGAGGTCTGGCGCGATGGTGCCCGGCCCCAGTGCGTATACAAGGCCGACGACGTCGCAGGGCGTTTTACGCCTATGCCGAAGCAGGCCTACCGCGACGGCTGCGACTGGCCGGTGGCCTTGCGCTGGCGCCTGCCGGAGGATGCCGCCTCCGGCTTCTATCGCGTCGCCTCGTGGTGCGCCAGGGCGGACGGCTCCCGGTTCCTGCAGCACCATTTCTTCGTGGTGCGGCCTCGCACGGCAACTGCATCATCCGGGAAAAAATTTCTGTTCCTCATTTCCACCGCTACCTGGACCGCCTACAACGACTGGGGCGGCGCCAATGCGTATGACGGCATCGACGGCGCCGACGGCAAGCAGTTCTCGCCCGTGCTGAGCAACCAGCGGCCCTGGACCCGTGGCCTGGTCTGGCTGCCTCCGGGGGCGCCCCGCCTTTGCGACCCGTTGCCGCGAGGCCCCTGGGAGGCGCCGCGCTACCCCACCAAAGAATGGGCCTATACCAATGGCTATGCCCAGTATTACGCCTCGGCCGGCTGGGCCCAGTTCGAACGTCATTTTGCGGTATGGGCCGAACGCCAGGGTTACGAATTCGATTGCATCACCCAGACCGACCTGCACTACAGGCCGCAGATACTGGAGCGCTACGATACGGTGGTCATTGCAGGGCACGACGAGTATTGGACCCGCCAGATGCGCGAAACCATCGAGCAGTTCGTCGAGCGCGGCGGCTCCGTGGCGCGCTTTGGCGGCAATTTCATGTGGCAGATCCGCCTCGAGGACGAAGGCCGGCGGCAGGTCTGCTACAAGGCTCGGGCCAAGGACGAAGACCCGGTGGCGGGCGGCCCCGATCGCGCACTGTTGACCGGCGCCTGGGAAGAGCTGGCCGTCAACTGGCCGGGCGCCACCACCTTCGGCGTCAATGGCATGCGCGGCGTGTACTCGTCCTGGGGAGGCTTTGCGCCGCGGGCCAGCCGCGGCTTCACCATCTATCGTCCGCGCCATTGGGCTTTCGAGGGCCTGGACGCGCACTACGGCGACCTGCTTGGCGCCGAGGCGGGAATTTTCGCCTATGAGGTCGATGGCCTGGAATACACCTTTCGCCACGGCTTGCCATACCCTACGCATGAAGACGGCGCGCCCCAAAGCCTGGAGATCCTGGCCATGGCGCCGGCCCTCTATGGCGAGGAAATGCACGACGGCGAGGGGTTCCGCTATTACCTCAAGGACGGAGGCCTGGCGCGCAAGGCCATGGCCCTCAGTGGCGACGACAGCCCCGAATCCATCGCCCGCCACCAATATGGCTCCGGCATGATAGTTTCCATGACCAAAGGCCGCGGCGAAGTCTTCACCGCCGGCAGTTGCGAGTGGGTGATGGGTTTGGCGCGCGGCTGTTATTACACTCAGGGCGTGACACGCAATGTGCTGGGGAGGTTCCTGGCTAAAGCGAAATGAGCCAAGCGTGAGCAGGAAGATCAGGCCGACTCGCGCCGTATCAATTGGAAGCCGATGTCCACGCGCGACTGCTCGCGGCTGCCGCCGTGCAGGCGCTTGAGGATTGCCTGGGCGGCGCTCGTGCCCAGGGCCGGGCGGTCTACGCGTATCGTGGTCAGGGCGGGTTCGAGATAGGCGGCGAAATCCTGGTCGCCGAAGCCAAGGACGGCGATTTGATCCGGCACGCTGAGTTTGCGCTTCTGCGCTTCGATCAGGATGCCTTGCGCCATCAGATCGGAACTGCAGGCGATCAGCCCGGACGTGAAGCCGTGCTCGTCGATCAGGCGGGCAAGGCCGGCGCGGCCGTGCGCGACGCTGGCCGAATCGCTGAAACTGACATTGCCCACGCAGGTGCCGCCGCGCGCGGAATACCGGTCGACGAAAGAGTCGCGGCGCCGCAGGGCGCGCTCGTCGCCTGCGCTGACGGTGCCCGCATATTTGTATCCGGCTTCCAGGGCGAAGTCGGCCATGGCCCAGCCTACCTCGCGATGGTGGAAGCCCACGCAGATATCTATCGGCGCGTCGGTCAGGTCCCATACTTCGACCACGGGGATGTCCGCGCCGATGAGCATTTGCCTGGCCCTGGCGGTGTGATGAATGCCGGTAAGATAGAAAGCGTCGGGCCGGCGCGACAAGTGGGCGGCGATCAGCTTTTCTTCGGTTTCGGCCTGGAAGCCGCATTCGGACAGCAGGAGCTCGTAGCCGTTGTCGCGCATCAGGTCGCTGAAGGACTGCATCATCGAGGCGTAGACGCTGCTGGTCAGCGAGGGCACCAGCGCCGAGATGAGCTTCGAGCGGCGCGATGCCAGGGCGCCGGCCACGGCGTTCGGCACGAAACCAGTGATGTCGATGGCGTCCTGTATTCTTTGCATGGTCGCCGGCGACACTTTGGATGGATCGGACAGGGCGCGCGACACCGTCACTTGGCTGACGCCGGCCAATCTGCCGACCGTTGCCATGGTGACTCGCCCGCTGGGACGTCCTCCTGCGGTTCTCGTGCGCAGGTTCAAAGACTTGTTCATCGACGTTCGTGCCTTGTGGTGAAGGCCTGGCGGCTGGCGGCGATGGGCGGTTTATTGGTACAAACCTTCGCCTGGCCTGCCGAACAGACGCTAGTCGAATCTAACGGCCTCTTTTTATGATGCCGTATTGTATTGTGGTGGAATTGGCCGCCTTCCCGCATGAAATTGATTGCGTATGCATAAATGAAATTATACAGATGTAGAAATAAAAATATGTATTATCAATGAATTATTTTTATTCTTGATCCCAATAAGGGTTTTTGTGTATTCTAATGAATGCGCATACTAAATATCCGAAGCACAGACGGCGCAAGTCTTGCAGGAAGCCGGTGGCGCGATTTCGGGTTTGCTAAAGGAGAACAGCAGTGTCGGGACGAACCATTATCGTGACTGGGGCATCGGCCGGAATTGGCCGCGCGACGGCTCGCAAGTTTCTGAAAGAAGGGTGGCGCGTCGGCCTGATCGGCCGCCGAACGGACGCGCTGGTTGAAACCGCGGACGGCAACGAAAACGCGCTGGTGCTGACCTGCGACGTCACCGATCCGCAGCAGGTCGATGCGGCCTTCGACCAGGCAGTGGCCAAATGGGGGCGCCTCGACGTGCTCTTCAACAATGCCGGTATCGGCCTCAAGTCGGTGCTGCCCGACGATGTCGGTATCGACCAATGGAAGGCCGTCATCGACGTCAACATCAACGCGGTGTTCTATTGCGCTCGCGCGGCCTTCGCGCGCATGCGGCGCCAGGATCCCCAAGGCGGCCGCATCATCAACAACGGTTCTATTTCCGCCCATGTGCCTCGGCCCGGCTCGATCGCCTATACGGCTTCCAAGCACGCGGTCACGGGCATGACACGCACGCTGTCGCTCGACGGGCGCCCCTTCAACATCGCTTGCGGCCAGATCGACATCGGCAATGCCCGTACCGACTTGGCTGCCGGGCAGGCAAAGGGCGTGCCCCAGGCCGACGGCTCGATCAAGACGGAAGCCATGATGGACGTCGGCTATGTGGCCTCTTCCGTTTATCACATGGCGGACCTGCCTCTGGATGTAAACATTCCATTCTTGACGGTGATGGCGACGGCCATGCCGTTTATCGGACGTGGCTGAACGCCGCAAACAGGAATCGCAAATGCTCGACAAGTCTTTTCAGCCTCACGGCAAGCATCTCATCGCCGGGGAATGGGTCGGAACGGAAACCACCTTCCGCTCCGCGCCCGCCTCCGGCGAGCCGCATGATTTTTCCGTCGGAACGGTAGCCCTGGTCGACCAGGCCTGCGCGGCGGCGGAAGAGGCGTTCTGGTCCTACGGCTATTCCAGCCGCGAAGAGCGCGCCGTTTTTCTCGAGACCATAGCCGAAGAAATCGAGGCTCGCGGCGCTGCCATCACTAAGGTCGGCAGCGAAGAAACCGGCCTGCCCGCCGGCCGCCTGGAAGGCGAGCGCGGCCGCACCACCGGCCAGTTGCGCCTGTTTGCTGAGCATATCCGCAAAGGTGAATACCTCGACCGCCGCCACGATGTGGCCTTGCCGGACCGCAAGCCCGCGCCGCGGCCGGACATACGCTTGATGCAGCGGCCTATCGGCCCGGTCGCGGTGTTCGGGGCTTCGAATTTCCCGCTGGCCTTCTCGACCGCCGGCGGCGATACGGCGGCCGCGCTTGCCGCGGGCTGTCCCGTCGTCGTCAAGGGCCATTCCGCCCATCCCTGGACAGGCGAGATCGTCGCCGAAGCGATCGCTGCCGCCGTCGCCCGTTGCGGCGTGCACAAAGGCGTATTCAGCCTGGTGCAGGGCGGCCGGCGCGATGTCGGCCATGCGCTGGTGCAGCACCCCTTGATCAAGGCAGTCGGCTTCACCGGCTCGCTGGCCGGCGGCCGCGCGCTGTTCGACCTGTGCGCCGCGCGCCCCGACCCGATTCCCTTCTTCGGCGAACTGGGTTCGGTCAATCCCATGTTCCTGCTGCCCTCGGCCATAGGCGCCCGGGGCGACGAAATTGCCAAGGGCTGGGCCGGTTCCCTGACCATGGGGGCGGGGCAGTTCTGCACCAATCCCGGCATCGCCATCATCATGCAGGACCAGGCAGCCGCTTTCGCCGATGCAGTGCAGCAGGCATTGTCGAGCGTCGGCGCGCAGGTCATGCTGACCGACGGCATTGCTCAAGCCTACAGGCAGGGCTGCGCGCGTATCGCCGGCGGTCCGGGCGTCGCCAAGGTACTGGTCACGGAAAGCAGCGAACGTAGCGCATCCCCCAATCTCTTCAAGGTTTCGGGGGCGGACTGGCTCGCCGACGCCGAGCTCGCCGACGAGGTGTTCGGCCCGCTGGGCCTGGTCGTCACGGTGCAGGACGCCGACCAGATGGTGGCGATAGCGCGCAAAATCGAAGGGCAACTGACTTGCACGCTGCATCTGGATGCGGACGACGCCGCCCTGGGCCGCCGCCTGATGGCCGTGCTCGAGCGCAAGGCGGGCCGCGTGCTTGCCAATGGCTACCCCACGGGTGTCGAGGTTTGCGACGCCATGGTGCATGGGGGCCCGTATCCGGCCTCGACCAATTTCGGAGCGACTTCCGTCGGCACGCTGTCGATACGCCGCTTCCTGCGGCCGGTCTGCTATCAGAATATCCCCGAGGCCCTGCTGCCGGCGGATCTTGCCTGATGGAAGTGCGCCGCGAACCCGGCCGTGCGCGGCGCCGGGGTTCGCAGCGCCCGCCGATGGGCGATAAAGTAAGAGTTGTTCGAAGGCGCTGATGCCTTCGGTCTGGGATACACCCTGGGGAATTTATGACAACCAAACCTGATGTGATGGTGCTATACGAACAGCGCCCCAAGGCTATGGCTCAACTGGAGCAGGCCTATACGCTGCATCGCTGGGACAAGGCGGCGGACAAGGCCGCGCTGCTGGCCGAGCACGGGGCGAAGTGCCGCACGGTAGTGACCAATGGCCATGCGCCGCTGAACAAGGCCATGCTGGATGCCTTGCCGAATCTGAAGCTGGTCGCGTGTTCTTCGGCTGGGTTCGAGGCCTTCGATATCGGCATCATGGCCGAGCGGGGGATCGCCCTGACGAACACTTCGGCGGCCTTGCTCGACGACGTGGCCGACACGGCCATCATGTTGCTGCTTGCGGCCCGCCGGGGCCTGGTCGCGGCCGATGCCTATGTCCGTTCGGGCGATTGGGTGAAGCACGGCATGTTTCCGCTGCAGCGTTCGCTCAAGGGCAGCCGCCTGGGCATTGTCGGGCTCGGTTCCATCGGCACCGCTATTGCGCACCGGGCGCAGGCCATGGGCGTCCAGATCTCGTACTGGAACCGCAGCCCCAAGAAAGCCGAATGGCCGCACAGCCCCGACGTCAAGACGCTCGCCGAGCAGTCCGATCACCTCGTCGTCACGGTCGCCGGGGGGCCGGGCACGCGCGCGCTGATTTCCCGCGAGGTCATCGAGGCCCTCGGGCCCGAGGGCCTGCTCATCAATATCTCGCGGGGTTCCGTGGTGGACCAGGACGCGATGATCGCGGCTTTGCGCGACGGGCGCCTCGGCCACGCCGCGCTGGACGTCTACGCGCAAGAGCCCACGCAAGAGCCGAGCCTCGTTTCCCTGCCCAATGTCACGCTCTATCCGCATCACGCCTCGGGCACGGTCGAGACGCGGGACGCGATGGCGCAGCTCGTGATCGACAACCTGGCCGCGTTCTACGCGGGCAAGCCGCTCCTGACGGCCGTCAAACTGTAGGCCCGGCCTGCGGGCGCCCACGGAGAAAGTCAATGGCAAGAGTCAGCCACGCCGTTCTTTTCGATAACGTTGTCGCGCTGCTTGCGGCTTCGGGCGTCGATCGCGACAAGGCGCAGGCCGTCGCCGACGTCCTGGTCGAGGCCGATCTCATCGGCCACGATACGCACGGGGTCGGGCTGCTCGAATCCTATCTGGATGCTCTGGCCAGCGGCCGCATGCGCGGCAGCGGCGACATCAAGGTGGTGAACGACCGCGGCGGCTGTGTGACCTGGGACGGGCAGAGGCTGCCCGGCGGCTGGCTGGTCAGGAAGGCCATGGCGCTGGGCTACGAGCGCCTGAAGCAGCACGGCGTCGTCACGTTCGCTATCGGCAACTCGCACCATATCGGCGCGCTTGCCGTCTATCTGCGCGATGCCGCGGAAAAAGGCTACATCGCGCAAATCAAATGTTCCACGGCCTCCGTGGCCCGGATGGCGCCCTTCGGCGGCATTCGCCCGGTCTTCACGCCGAACCCGCTGGCCGAAGGCTACCCCACCGACGGCGATCCGGTCATGATCGACATCAGTTCCAGCATCACCACGACCTCGCTGACCCAGGCGCTGGCCCGCGAAGGGCAGCGCTACCCCGAACAATGGGCCTTGACGGCCGAAGGCGAACCTACGGACGACCCGCACGCCGTCCTGGAAGGCGGCGGCACGCTGCTGCCCTTGGGCGGCAAGCTCAAGGGGCACAAGGGATACGGCATGGCGCTGGGCGTCGACCTCATGACCCAGGGGCTGGCTGGATTCGGGCGGGTGGACCATCCCGACCATATGGCCCTGGCCGTATTCGTCCAGCTCATCGATCCGGAGGCTTTTGCCGGGCTCGACGCTTTCGTGCGCCAATCCAGCTATACCGCCGGATTGTGCCGCGCCACGCCGCCGGCCCCTGGCGTCGCCGCCGTGCGGGTCCCGGGCGACGCCGCGGCGCGCAAGCGGCGCGATGCGCTTGAAAACGGCCTGGAAATTCCCGATGCCTTGCTGGCTCGGCTCGAGCGCCGCGCCCAGCAGGCGGGGGCGGCCTGGCGCAGCGCCGGCCTGCCGGCCTGATCCGGCGGGTTCAAGCATGGTTTTGTGCAAAAAAATGATTGCGCATACTTTTTTTATTTCTATTGCTTTTCCAAAATAAAATCAATAAAAACAAATAGATACTTTTATTATTGGGGTAATTACCTAGTTGGTTTTTCCTCAATGTATGCGCATACTAACGAGCTTGCAAAGCCCGCTCGCCGGGCATGAAGGTAAACGACATGGCATCGAAATCGGAAAAAAAACTCAGGAGCGCACGCTGGTTTGCGCCGGACGATCTGCGCAGTTTCGGGCATCGTTCCCGCATGATGCAGCTCGGCTTTTCAGAAGCCGATTTCGGCAACAAGCCGGTAATCGGAATCCTCAGCACCTGGTCGGACCTCAATAGCTGCCATTCGCACTTCCCCGATCGGGTTGAACACGTCAAGCGCGGGGTCTTCCAGGCCGGCGGGCTCGCGGTGGAAATGCCGGCCCTCTCGGTCGACGAAAGCTTCACCAAGCCGACCTCCATGCTTTATCGCAACCTGCTTGCCATCGAAACCGAAGAAGTCATCCGTTCGCATCCGCTGGACGGCGTGGTGCTGATGGGCGGCTGTGACAAGACCACTCCCGGGCTGGTGATGGGGGCGGTTTCGGCGGGCGTGCCCATGATCTACCTGCCTGCGGGCGCGATGCTCCGGGGCAATTACGCGGGCCAGATCCTCGGTTCGGGCTCGGATGCCTGGAAATACTGGGACGAGCGGCGTGCGGGCAATATCACGAACGAACAATGGCAGGGCGTCGAGGGCGGCATCGCGCGCTCGGCGGGCACCTGCATGACCATGGGCACGGCCTCGACCATGATGTCGATCGCCGATGCGCTGGGGCTGACGCTGCCCGGCGCTTCGTCCATTCCGGCGGTCGATTCGGGCCACCAGCGCATGTCCGCCGACTGCGGCCGGCGCATCGTCGACATGGTCTGGGAAGACCTGACGCCGAACAAAGTCCTGACCGACGCCTCGGTCCGCAACGCTGCGATCGTGGCCATGGCGCTGGGCTGTTCGACCAATGCGGTGGTGCACCTCATCGCCATGGCGCGCCGCGCCGGCCTGGCCCTGACGCTCGACGATCTCGACGCGCTCGGCCGCGTGACGCCCTTGATCGCCAATGTCCGTCCGTCCGGCAAAGACTACCTGATGGAAGACTTCTACTATGCCGGCGGCTTGCTGGCCCTGATGAAGCAGATCGAAGACAGGCTAGACACCTCGGCGCTGACGGTGTCCGGCAAGAGCCTGGGCGAAACGCTCGTGGGCGCGAAAGTCTTCAATGACGACGTGATCCGGCCTCTGTCCAACCCCGTCTATCACGAAGGCTCGCTGGCGGTGCTGCACGGCAATCTGTGCCCGGACGGCGCGGTGATCAAGCCCGCGGCCTGCGACCCCCGTTACTACAAGCACGAAGGCCCGGCGCTGGTATTCGACAGCTACCCGGAAATGAAAAAGGCCATCGACGACGAGAACCTGCAGGTCACGCCCGACCACGTGCTGGTGCTGCGCAATGCCGGCCCGCAAGGCGGCCCGGGCTTTCCGGAATGGGGCATGCTGCCGATTCCGAAGGCCTTGATCAAGCAGGGCCATCGCGACATGCTCAGGATTTCCGATGCGCGCATGTCGGGCACGTCGTATGGCGCCTGCGTGCTGCATGTGTCGCCGGAAAGCTATGTCGGCGGCCCGCTCGCGCTGCTCAAGACCGGCGATATCGTGCGCCTGGACCTCGAAAACAGGCACCTGGACATGCTGGTCGACGAAGCAGAACTGGCTCGCCGCCGCGCCGCATGGACACCCCCCCAACCCCGCTTCGAACGCGGTTGGGGCTGGATGTACATCAACCATATCACGCAGGCCGACAAGGGCTGCGACTTCGATTTCCTGCAAACCGATTTCGGCCGCCCCGTCGGCGAGCCCGATATTTTCTGAGCAGCATTTCCCTGGCATTTCAGGCCCGGGACATGGCATGGCGGAATAGGGCGTGGCCTCGTCATCGAGGCGGCGCCCCGTCCATCGGCCGATGTTCCATCTACATACGGAGGACGGCATGGCTGAAAAAATCACCGGAAGCACGAAAACCAGCAAGGAGGAAGGCATGAGCAAGGACAGCAAGACAACGATCGCCACGAGCAGCTTGATGGTTCCCAGCCGCCGCAATGTATTGCGGGCGGGACTGTCGTTGGCGGCGCTGCCGGTCCTGAGCGTGATCACGCCGCGCGGCGCGTACGCACAGACCGGTAAAACCACGACCGTGCAGGGCTTCGAGACCGGCGCCGACGTTGCGCAGGCCGAAAAAGAAGGCGCCCTGGTTTTCTACACGCACGACAGCGGCGCCGCCGCCGCCGCGATTTGCGACGCATTCCACAAAGACTTCCCCAAGATCACGGCACGCTATGTTAGCCTGCAGAACGGTTCGCTGTTCAGCAAGATCCTGGCCGAGCGCGGGGCCCATCGCTACGAAGCCGACGTCATCCAGTTCTCCGACCTGGGCACCGCCATCGATTTCCAGAACAAGGGCGGCTACGACGAATACAACTCGCCGCAGCAAAAGTATTACTCGCTCGATCACCTGAGCCATCCGGCCGGGCACTTCTTCTGGATCGCCATGGGCTTCGCCGGTCTTGCCTATTGCACCGACCGGGTCAAGCCCGCCGAGGCTCCGGCAAGCTGGAAGGACCTGCTCGATCCCAAGTGGGCCGGCAAGATCAGCGTCAAGCAGGCCAATTCGGGCATGCAGTTCACGGCGTGGTACGAGTTGCGCAAGCTGTATGGCGACGACTACTGGAAGGCATTCGCCAAGCAAAAGCCCAAGGGCTTCAATTCGCGGGTGCAGGTCTTCGACCGCCTCGCGCGCGGCGACGATGCCGTGTGCGGCATGGCCGAGTGGGCCGGCTACCAGCTCGCCCATAAAAAGAAGGCACCGATCAATTTCGTCGCCCCCAAGGACGGCCTGCCGTCTTCGCCCATGGCCAACGGTATCGTCGCCAACGCGCCGCACCCGCAAGCCGCGCGGCTGTTCACCGACTGGCTGATGTCGCTCAAGGGCCAGACCTTCTACCAGGACAATCCGTACCTGTACTACGGCTCGATCCGCAAGGACGCGCCGCCCATGCCTGGCGGGCTGAAGCTCAACGACTTCAAGCTGCTGGTTCCGACGGATATGAAGGCCTTCCTGGCCAGCCGCAAGGAATTCAATTCCGAATGGAACCAGATGCTGGGGCTGCTCTGATTCTTTGACCGCTGACCAGGAGTGAACGGCATGGCGACCAGTGCGTTCAAGTCGCGCAGAAGCGCAATCTCCGGCATCGCCATCATCGTGGTGATCGGGGTTTTTGTCCTATACCCGATCTTCTTCCTGTTTCAGGCAGCCCTGAAACAGGGAGACGGCACGGTTGATGGCAGTACCGGCTACGGCTTGGGGAATTTCGCGCGCTTGCCGAGCTACGGCAGCATCGTCTGGAATACGCTGGAAGTCTCGGTAGTGGCGACTATCATCGCCATCATCGTGGGTTTTCTCATCGCGTATATCCTGACGCGCACCAACGTGCCGTTCCGCCGCGGTCTCGAGCAGTTGATGGCGGTGCCTTATTACGTCACGCCGCTGCTCGGCGCGCTCGCCTGGGGTTTGCTGGGCGAGCCGCACAGCGGCTACATCAACATCCTGTGGCGCGCGCTGGGAGGCGAGGGGGCGATCATCAACGTCACCAGCGCCATGGGCATTGCCTGGGTCATGGCGCTATTCGAAGGCTCTGTCGCCTTCGTCATGATCAGCGCGGTCATGCAGTCCATCGACCCGTCCCTGGAAGAAGCCTCGCAGGTGATAGGCGCCAGCCGGATCAACACGATGCTGCGGGTTACGCTGCCGCTGGTCGCGCCCGGCGTGCTCGGAGCCCTGGTCTATGTTTTTGCCGAAATGCTCGGGTCGTTCTCCGCGGCGCTGGTCCTCGGCACGCCGAGCCGGTTCTACGTCCTGACCACGGCCATCTACTTGATGGTGACTCAATATCCGCCCCGTATCCCGCTGGCCGCGGCGATGGGCGTGGTGCTTTTCGCGGTCATGTTCCTCATGACCTATCTCTACCGCCGCATGATCGCCGGCCGCAGCTATGTCACCGTCAGCGGCAAGGCCTTCCGGCCGCGCCCCGTGGACGTGGGCGGACTGCGCTGGGTCTATCTCGTGCTCGTCGGCGCCTATATCTTCCTGGCGGTCGTCCTGCCGATGCTGACCCTGGTTTACGTGTCGCTACAGCAGCTTGCGACGGCGCTGCCCAGTTGGTCGAACTTCACTTTCGAGCACTATCGGGTCGCGCTGTCGCAGAACGCGGTGCGCTACGCCATACGCAACAGCTTGGAGCTCGGCGTGATAACGGCCACCATAGGCGTGGCCCTGACCGGGACCATCTCCTGGCTCTTGCATCGTACCAAGCTGCCGGGCCGCGCCACTCTCGAGTACATCTCGATGTTCCCGCAAGCCGTGCCGCGCCTGGTCTTCGCCTTCGGCATCATGTGGGCGTGGCTGGTAATACCCATCCCGGTCTACGGCACCATCTGGCTGCTGCTGATCGCCTACGTCACCGTGTTCCTGCCGCTAGGGGTGCGCACCATATCCAGCGTGCTGATGCAGCTCGACAAGACCCTGGACGAATGCGGCCAGGTCTGCGGCGCCAACTGGTTCCAGAGGCTGCGCACCATCAACATTCCGCTCTTGCGGCCCGGCATCATGGCGGCTTGGATGCTGCTGTTCATAGGCTCGGTGCGCGAGCTCGGCGCGTCGATATTGCTGGTCGGCCCGAATTCCGAGGTCTTGACCCCGGCGATCGTCGATGCATGGAATTTCAGCAGTTCCGAACTGACCGCGGCCATGGCGTTGATCCAGACCGTGGTGGTGGGTGTGGTCATAGTGATTTTCACGGTGCTGATGCGCCGGCGCGACTTGAAAGGATAACTCTCGATGCAAACGCAAGCGCAACCGCAAGATAAGGAAATCCAGGCAGAAACCGAGATCGAGGTCCGGGACCTGGAAATCCGTTACGGTGCCGTGGCTGCGGTCGGGCCCGTCAGCTTTTCCGTGCCGAAAGGCAAACAGCTCACCCTGCTCGGCCCATCGGGCTGCGGGAAGTCCACCACGCTGCGCGCCATCGCCGGCCTGGAAAAACCGGCGGCGGGCGTCATCAAGATCGGCGACCGGAACATGTATTCCTCGGCCGAGAACCTGAACATACCGGCCGAAGACCGCGGGCTTTCCATGGTGTTCCAGTCGTACGCCATCTGGCCGCACATGACGGTCTACGACAACGTAGCCTATGGCCTGAAAGTGCGCCGCAAGAACCGCGAAGAAATCGACGCGGGTGTCAAGCGCGCACTGGCCCTGGTGCAGATGGAGGCCTATGCGTCGCGGCCCGCCTCGCAGCTTTCCGGCGGTCAGCAGCAGCGCGTGGCCCTGGCGCGCGCCTGCGCCTTTTCCCCCGAAGTCCTGCTGTTCGACGAGCCGCTGTCCAATCTCGACGCCAAGCTGCGCGGCGACATGCGCATCGAACTGCGCGAACTGCAGCACAGCCTGGGCGTCACTTCCATCTACGTGACGCACGACCTGGAAGAAGCGCTCGCCATGTCGGACTGCATCGTGGTGATGAACAAGGGCCGCATCGAACAGTCCGGCACGCCCTACGAGATATACAACTACCCCCGCACCGCCTTCGTCGCCGACTTCGTGGGCTCTTCCAACCTGATTTCCGGAACCGTGCGCGAAGACCTTTCCTCGGGCAACGACGTGGTCATCGAAACCCAGGGCGGCGAACTCATCCACGGCAACACCCACGGGCGCAAGCGGGGCAGCCAGGCGACGCTGTCGGTGCGCACGGTGCATTTGCAGTTGTCATCCCAGCGGCCTGCGGGAGACCGCAACGTATGGCAGGTGACGATCGCCCGATCGGTGTTTCTGGGCGACCTGAGCGAAATCCACGTAGAGTGGGGCGGACGGAAATTGATCATCCGCCGCTCGGCGCTCGACCGGATGGAAGAAGGCCAGCAGGTGTTCCTGTCGGTGGACCCGAACCGCTGCGTGCTGCTCGAGGACGATGCGCCGGCGGCCTGACGCAAGCCGAACGTCCACGTGCCGGCTACCCCGTGCCGGCTGTGCATTGTCCATGGCCGACAAGGCACCCTCGCAGAGGGCGCCTCGCCCCGAGCCCGCGATGGGAATCTCGGGGCTTTCCTGCCTTTAGTGGGGCTTGATCGCCACCTTGAGCACGTTGTCGCGTTGGTTGGCGAACAGATCGTAAGCGGTGACGATGTCGTCGAGCGCGAATTCATGGGTCACCAGCGGGCCCAGGTCCACTCGCCCCGACTCCACCACATTGAGCAGGCGGCGCATGCGTTCCTTGCCGCCCGGGCACAGCGCGGTGTTGATCTTGTGGTCGCCCAGGCCGGCCGCGAACGCCGACAGCGAGATGCTCAGGTCTTGCGAATACACGCCCAGGCTCGATAGTGTCCCGCCGGGCTTGAGTACGCGCAACGAAGACTCAAAGGTCGACTGGGTGCCCAGCGCCTCGATGGATGCGTCGACCCCCCGTCCGCCGGTGAGCTTCATGATTTCCTCGACCACATCGCATTCCTTGAAATTCAGCGCTACGTCCGCGCCCATCCCGCGTGCGATGTCCAGTCGATGGCTATTGCCGTCGACCACGATGATGGTGGTAGCCCCCAACAGGCGCGCCCCCGCGGTGGCGCACAGCCCGATAGGCCCCTGGGCGAAGATGGCGACACTGTCTCCGATGCGGATATTGGCATTCTCCGCGCCCTTGAACCCGGTGGACATGATGTCGGGGCACATCAGCACTTGCTCGTCGGTAAGGCCGTCCGGGACCGGGGCCAGATTGGCCTGGGCGTCCGGCACCAGCACATACTCGGCCTGGGTGCCGTCGATGAGATTGCCGAAGCGCCATCCGGCGGTCGCCTTGTAGCCGTGGCAGCCGCAAAGCCCGCGCGCCACCAGGTAGCTTCCGTCCTGGGAGGGCACGCCGTCCTGCGCCGCGTAGGAGTTGAAATTGGGGCAAATGGCGCCGGCAATGACCCGCTGCCCTTCCTGGTATCCGCTTACCGCGCTGCCGAGCTTTTCAATGACGCCGACCGGCTCGTGGCCCACGGTCAGCCCGGTCGACACGGGGTATTCGCCCTTGAGAATATGGATGTCCGTCCCGCAGATGGTCGTGGTTGTAATGCGCATCAGGGCATCGTTGGGGCCCACGTCGGGAATCGGCTTGTCGATAAGCTCGATCCGCCCTGGCGCCAGGAATGCTGCCGCCTTCATCATTTGAGCCATGAAAGAATCTCCTTAATGTGAGTGGCAATACCGGGAAGCTGCTGCATGAGAGTAGGGGCTCGGTCGATACGTCATATCGGACTGCAGGGCATGCGTGCCCAGTGCCGCTGCGCGCCATACTCGGGGGAAGCTTTTATTTAATCGCAAACGGAACAGGCATTCCATTTGGAAATTGTGATTTTTCGTTGCGCCTTGCGAGTTCTTTTCAGCCGTGCCGACTTCGAGGATCGCATGAACTTATCGCCGGCGCGCCGGGCCGGCTCGCGATGGCTCGCGCTTTGCTTTCAATGGACCTCATCTTCCGACAGGGCCACTCCGGCCCATCGCCCCGCTTGTACCAGGTGCTTGATCTCGTTGCGCACTATTTGCAGCGTATTCCACAACTCGGGGGCAGGGTCGCGGTTCCTCGCCGTGACGACAACGATATCGCGTGTTACAGGGGGATCTACAAGACGCGCCGCCTGCAGCCTCCCATGGGAAATTTCCCGGGCTATGATCGCATAGGGCATAAGCGAATAGCCGATACCCTCTTCGACCAGATGCTTCATGGTGGCGCTGCCCGTATTGCATTCCAGACGTATATTCAACCGGAGGCCCAGGTTGCGCGCCAGCGTCTCCGCCATCATGCGTGAACCATAGGGCGTAGCGGGCAGCAACAGGGGAAATTCGCCGATTCGGGTCGACTGGACTTCGGCCCCTAGCGGTGCTGCGGTGATCGGGCCGACCAGATAGATGGATTCCTTCAACATAAGGCTGTCGTACGTCAGGGATGCGGGAACCGGGGCGTAGACCACCCCGATGTCTACTTCGCCCTCGGCCAGCATGTTCAAGATGTTGCTTACCAGGCTTTCGGCGAAATGAAGAACGGTGGCGGGAAACGCATGCGCCACCGCGTTGGCTATCCGGCCGAACAGTACCCCGGCGATGGTCGGCGGCGCGGCGATAGACAGGCGTGGCGGCCCCGCATGCGAAAGCGCGTGTGCGGTGAGGCGCGCCTGCTCCAAGGATTCCAGAACTTTTCTTGCAGGCTGTAAAAACGCCTTGCCCGCGTCTGTCAGCACGACCCCTCTGCCATTGCGATAGAAGAGACGCAAGCCGCTCTGTTGTTCCAGACGGGCGATGTGGCGGGTAATCGTCGATTGATCCATGCCCAGTTCCAGAGCCACCCGCACAATACTGCGGTGATGGGCAACCTTGGCAAACAGTTCCAGATCATCCGAATTCATGGCTCGTCATCCTCGCCTTGGCGAAATTTTGGAATAAATGCATATCTGATATGGAGGTTATGCGGAATTATTGCACCTGTCGGGCCCTACAATTTTTTTCGACCGGCTTTGCGCAGCCATTGTTCGAGCTTCTTACGATCCACGGCGCGCATCGGATGCCGGGCCCGAGTTCAACAGTCGACAGCCCCGCAACGGGATTCGCGCAGGAGCGCAGGAAAATGAAAATCCAAAAAATACAGGCCTACGCAGTCTCTATTCCGCTGGAAACGACGTATTGGGTCAGCAACGAAATCATCGACCGATGCAGCCAGATCATTGTGCAGGTGCTCACGGACGAAGGGGTGACCGGCGTCGCGACGCTACACGGCCGGTCCATGCCGACTGTGCTGCAGGTAGTGGAGCAATTGAGCGGCTATCTGGCCGGTATGGACGCATTGGCACACGAAGCAATATGGGCAAAGGTTTTCGGCCTGACGACGATCTCGCCTGACGCGGCGCGCGCGTCCGGGGCGCCTTCGTATCTGGGGGCTGACAAGCGCCCCGCGCTGCTGGCCGCCATGGCGGGGATAGATATCGCATTGTGGGATATCAAGGGCAAAGCGGTGAGCTTGCCGGTGTGGCGGCTGTTGGGGGGCGATCGCACTTCCATACGAGCATACGTGACCGGCGGCTATTACCAAGTCGATCGCGATTTGTTCGATATCGGACCAGAGATGGCCGGTTATGTAAGCCAGGGATTCAACGGCGTAAAAATGAAGGTCGGCGGCTTGAGCTTGCCCGCCGATGTGGCGCGCGTCAAAGCGGTGCGGGATGCCGTGGGGCCGTCCACTATGCTGATGGTCGATGCCAACTGCGCGTATACGCTCGAGCAGGCCATCGAGGCAATTCGCGCTTTCGAACCCTACGATGTCTACTGGTTCGAAGAGCCGCTGCATTGGTACGACTCGGTACGTGCGATGGGGAAATTGGCGCAATACACGCATGTGGCCCTGGCGAGCGGCGAGTCCGAGCAGCATTCGTGGGCCTGCCGCGATTTGATCGATCTCGGGGCGATCCGCTACATGGAGTTCGACGCTACCCGTTCTGGCGGCGTCACCGAATGGTTGCGCGTAGCCGCCTATGCGCAATTACATGGCGTCTCGATGGCCACGCATCATGATCCCCATATTCATGGCCATCTGGCTGCCGCGGTTCCCAATGGCGCATGCGTCGAGGTCTTCCTGGACGAAAAGCGCGACCCCTTGTGGAAGATGTTGTTTCGTGAACGTGCCCAGTTGCGGGATGGGCAATTGCATCTGAGCGATCTCCCCGGCTTTGGCTTCGATATCGATTGGGATGTCGTGAAGCGATTCCATATTTGAAGGCTGGCTCGGCTTATACGAGCAAACATAATGCATGCACCCCGAATCGGGCTGAATGCGGGAAGGCTCATGGGCTGCGCTGCGGCCCTGTGCAGGAAACTCGATACGTTCCAAACGCTAATGTTTCCACCGCTATAGCGATATAGGCAGGCCTTCCCTTGGTCGAGGCAGGACGGGAAGGGCCTTTCATAAAACGAATCTTTGCATCGGCGAGACCGTCACCCGATGGTATCGAGCCGAAAGAGACTCATAACGACAGGAGATAACTATGCAAATCTTTCGATATTTCGCCGCGGCGCTGCTGTGCGCCATGCTTCTTCCGGGATCCGCGATGTCCGCCGACAAGTATCCCAGTAGGCCGATCACGATTGTCGTACCCTTTTCAGCGGGCGGAGCAAGCGATTTGACCGCGCGTTTCGTGGCGAAGAAATTGAGCCAGCGTATTGGTGTGTCGGTTATCGTGGACAACAAGGCGGGCGCTTCGGGCACCATCGGCGCCCAGTACGTGGCGAGGTCGGCTCCGGACGGTTATACCCTCATGCTGGTGGACACCTCGTTTTCCCAAGTCACCGCGATCGGCATGAAGATGCCTTACGATCCCGTGAAGGACTTCACGCCCATCAGGTTGATCGTCACGGTGCCGGCTGTCGTATGCGTGAATACCAAGGTTCCCGCACATACGCTCAAAGACTTGCTGAATCTGGCGCGCCAGTCTCCGGGTCGCATTACCTACGCATCGGGCGGCGTGGGCAGCCCGCTGCACATGGCGGCAGCTCTGCTGGCGATCGATTCAGGGACGCAAATGCTCCACGTACCCTACAAGGGCGCGGCTCCGGCAATTACCGACACCATAGGCGGCCAGACGCAAGTGGTTATTCCGGCGCTTGCCGCGGTGTTGCCGATGTTGAAGGCAGGCAAATTGCGTGCTCTTGCCGTAACTACGCTGCATCGTTCGGCTCAGTTGCCCGACGTCCCCACGGTTGCCGAAGCCGGCGTGCCCGGTTATGAAGCAACCTCGTGGTTCGGGCTGACCATGCCGGCCGGCGCGCCGAAGCAGGTAGTCCAACGCCTGCGTGATGAATTGGGCGCCATATTGGCCGAGCCGGACGCCGCTGCATTTTTTGGCAAGCTGGGCGCCAACGTTGCGGTTCACCAAGATGTTCCCTTTCCTGTCTTCGTCAAGCAACAGATCGGCAAATGGACCGACGTAGCCCATAAGGCAAACATACACGTCAAATGAAAGCCGCGCGTGGCGGCCGAGGCAGAGCTGCTGCCCACATTTCAAGAATGTCATTTCATGACGGCACATGGACCGGAGTCGAACCCGGTTCGTGGCTTGCCTCCGATGGTTTCGACTTACTTCGCACGGACCGTACGTTGCCTCATGGCGGCATTGATGTGGCTCAGGCCCAGGGCCGCGGCCAGCGCCACCAGGCCGGCAAACAGCAGGCTGCCGGCATTGGCGTCCAGGTTCTCGAACCACTGGGTGTAAAGATCGATCGCGGCAAAGACCGCCACAGTATTGAGTACCCAGCGGCGATTGCGCCGCCACGCCCAGATGCCCGTCGCCAGCAATACCAGGGCCCACAGCACGGCGAACACGGGTGCGCTTATATAGCCCTGGGCCAGCGTAGGGTCCGCCGCGTAGCCGCGGCCGATATGGTCGCCCCACAGGGATCCCACCCAGAATCCGAGATTCACCAGGAATATCGATGTTCGCGTAGCTGCTTCGGTGATCTTCAGGTAGGCCGCCGGAAGGACTGCCGAAAGGCGATGCAGCCCCGCCGCCAGCAGCGAGAAGAGCACGATGGTATAGATCGGCTTCTGGATTTCCAGCCCGTAGCTGGCATGGAAATAATCGGTGCGAGAGCCTATGCATCCCGCCAGCATCAGTGTGGCAAGCACGGCCATGAGGCTGCTTCTGGAGAGGGCCGCGATGACGGCGAATGCCACGGTTACCGTCAGCATGGACTGCAGGCTGCCATCGTCGCTGGCGATCAGGCCGCCGCCCGCCATCAGCGCACCCACCAGAACGCAGATGTTCGCCAGCAACTGCCACTGGGCCAGGCTTGCCCGATGCAGGAGCATGCCCGCCAGCAGCACGCACAGGCCGATCACGATGGCGGTAATTGCCGTCGGAACCAGGGCCAGCGCCGCGGCGGCGACCGCGACTATGCCGAATCCGACCAGCAAATTGAAGGCCAGCGTGCCGGTGGTGGCCGCGGCCAGCCGGCCCAGCCTGTCGTGCTCGGCCTGCGTGATGTCGCCATTGCGCAGCAGTTCGTCGAGATCCAGCGTGACCTTCATCAAATGCTCCGGGAAGTTCCGGCGGATGCGCCGGAAAGAAAAGAACAATGGCTAGCGGTCGGCGTTGTCAAGGCTTGGGCCTCAACAGCAGCCGGCCGCATATCAAGCCGATTACCGCGCCTATCACGACATCTATCATGCGCACATAGCCCGCGGTCTGCGTGCCCAGCGTGAGCACCAGAAGCAGCGAAACGCCGGCCTGGATGGGCACGACAGGGCCCATCCCGAAGGACGTCGCTATCATCATCGAAACGAATACGCCGACTCCGGTCGCCACGGCCGGCTCGGGAATGAAGCGCGCCACTTCGCCTACCAGGATGCCCAGCGCCACCCCCAGGACCAGGCCCCAGGCCTGTCTCCGGTGGCTGGGGATGCCGGGCCCCAAGGCGACAATGGCGATGACCGCGGCAAATATCGGGTGTGTGTGGTCGAATAGTTTCTGTGCGACCACCCAGGCCAGCATCGCGGCAACGGTCGCGGCCGCAATCTCGCGCCACGCGCTGCGCCATCTGTCCCATATCGTCAGGCCTAAATTGCATAGGCCTCTTGAGGTCGATCGAGGGATTTGGTCGGGGGCCGGCTTTGCCGCCGGCGCGGCGTGGTCATCGTCATTCATGCGACACCCCATGGGCCCGAGCGTGCAAACGATCTGGTCCGGCAGCGCCGCTGGCGCCCGCAAGCCGGGCGCCTCGGCTCGCATCACAGCCCGGGGCTGGTATCCATCGCCGCCGTACTGTCAGGTGCCGAAGATCGAAAAAAAGATTCGCGAATCGATGCGGCAAGGTGAACATCCATCACAGGTGAATTGTTCCGTTGCATCGTACCACGCGGGCAGCGCGATCCGGCCTGCGCGTCAGCGACACCGAAATCGGCCGCATCGGGATGCTGATCTGCGGCGAGAATACCCAATTCCCAGGCCCGCTATGCGCTGATGGCCGATGGGGAGCAGGTGCTCATCTGCGCGTACCCCGCCATCACGGCGGCCCGACGAGGCCGCGCCGCCTCATTTGGTCGTATAGCCGCCGTTGATCAGAATGGTCTGGCCGGTGATCCACCAGCCGTCGCTGACCAAGTGGCGGATGAAGGGCACGACATCCTGGATGTCGGTCAGGCCGGTCTTGCTGAACCCAGACAAGGCTGCCGCGGTCTTGTGGTAGGCCACCGCGTCGGTGCCTTCGGCCGGATAGAAGAACGGCGTGTCCATCGGCCCCGGGCCGACCGCGGTCACCGAGATGCCGCGAGCCCCGAATTCCTTGGCGGCCGCGCGAGTAAAATGCTCCACCGGCGCCTTGGTGCCTGCATAGGCGGCATAGAACGGCGTAAAGGCGCCCAGCAGCGACGTCACCAGGGTGACGATCTTGCCGTTGTCGTTGACATGCCTGCCGGCCTCCTTGAGAAAGAAGAATGCCGACTTCGAATTCACGGCGCTCATCTCGTCGTATTCCGCTTCGCTGATCTCGACCAAGGGCTTCTTGAGCACCTTGCCGACTGTGTTGATCGCGATGTCCGGCTTGCCGACCGCCGCGACGGCCTCGGCGAACAACTTCTCGACGGCGCCGGCGGTCGTGAGATCCGCCTGGAAGGCAAACGCCCGCGCCCCGGCGGCCTCGATGGCGGCCGCGGTCGCCTCGGCATCGGGCCGCGTCGCGGCGCTGTTGTAGTGGATCGCCACCGCTTTCGCGCCTTGCTGCGCGAGGTCGCGCGCAATCAAGCCGCCCAGGTTCTTGGCGCCGCCGGCGATGAGAACGACCTTGCCTTGAATACTATGTGCAGACATCGGAACTCCTTGTTGAAACGAGGGATTTCTTTATCCTATAGAGCAATAAAACTGGAATAAACCAGCAATTTAAGCCTAGACTATCCATAAATCACTACCAATTTCCAATTGCAGGCTTATGGATCGTATCGACCAGCTCCGCATCTTCCTGCGTGTCGCGCACTGCGGCGGCTTCAGCCTGGCCGCGGCGCAGCTGGGAGTGCCACGCCCCACGGTTTCGCTGGCGATCCAGCAACTGGAGACGCGCATGGGCACGCGGCTGTTCAACCGCACGACCCGGCGCGTCAGCCTGACGCAGGACGGCGTAGCGGTACTCGAGCGCGCCATCGCCCTGGTGGCCGACAGCGACGAACTCGAGCAACAGTTCCGGCCCCACCCCGGCGCCTTGCGGGGGCGCCTGCGCGTCGACATGCCCAGCCGCATTGCCCGGCGGCAAGTGGCGCCGGCCTTGCCGGATTTTTTCGACCATCACCCGGGCATCGAGATCGAGCTGGGATCGAGCGATCGCGCCATCGACCTCGTCCAGGAGGGCATCGACTGCGCCTTGCGCGTAGGAGAACTTTCGGCGAGCAGCCTGGTGGCGCGCCCGCTGGGCATGATGCGGCTGGTCAATTGCGCCAGCCCGGCCTACCTGGACCGCCATGGCGTGCCGCGCACCCCGGCCGATCTGGCGCAGCATCTTGCCGTCAACTACGCGCAGCCCGCCAGCGGCCGGATCGTGCCTTGGGAATGGCGCGATGAAGGGCAGGGCCGCAGCCTCGCCATGCGTTCCCAGGTCATGGTCAACAATGCCGAGACATACATCGCCTGTTGCCTGGCCGGTTCGGGCCTGATCCAGATTCCGGCCTTCGACGTGCGCGAGCATCTGCAGCGCGGCGAACTGGTCGAAGTGCTGACGGATTGGCCGGCGCCGGCAATGCCGGTGCACATCGTATATCCGCATCGGCGCCATTTGTCGCGGCGCGTGAGGGTGTTCAGCGATTGGCTCGCCGGGATTCTGGTGCCTTGTCTGGAAGCGGACGGCAAGGTGTGATGCGAGATGGCGGTGCGAGGCCCGTCTTTCGGCTTTGCGTAAATTGGCGGTGCCCGAGACCGGAATCGAACCGGCACGTTCCGCGGCGTTTATCGACGCCCGTCAGATGACGCGTTTCTTTGAGCCATCCCGTGCCATAGTCATCCCGAAAGCCTGTCGCCGAGATTCCGCAGCGAAGCGCGCCACCACTCGGCGGCGCGCAGCAGCGTGACGTGTTCCGGGAAGCCGTGCCGGGCGGCGTGCTCTTGCGGGATCGTGTCCCACGCCCGATGTTCGATCGACACGCGCGTCTCCTCGCCTGCCGGCTCAAAGAGCACCTCCACTTCGGTCGATTGCTGGGGCGGGAAACTGGCCTGGCGCCAAACGAACATGAGGCGCTTGCCAGGCTCCCAGGCCAGGATGCGGCCGATCTCGAAGAGCTCGCCGTTGGCGAGCCGCGTGACGAGGCGGCCGTTCGGGCCGGGCTCGAAACTCAGCTCGCCATCGCCTTCCGGCGTGATCTGAAACAGGGGGTCCGGCTGCCACCAGGACGCGATGTCCTGGGTAAATGCCTCGAAAGCCCGCGCCGGATCGGCAGGCACGCGAATGGCGATATAGACCTTCGACGTCATTTCCCGGCCTTCCGCAAATGCGCCTTGAACGCCGCGAGCTGCCGCGCCCACAATGCATCCGTCTCTGCCAGCCAGGCCTTGAGTTCGCCCATTGCCTCGGCCTTCAATCGATAGATGCGGACCCGGGAGTCGAACTCGTCGCGGTCCTCCTCGACCAGGCCGCACTGGCGCAGCGTCTTCAAATGGCGACTCATGGCCGGAAAAGAAATCTGCGCCGCCTGCGCCAAGTCCCCCGCCCTCAGAGGCCGCTCGCGCAGGAGATCGACGACGCGCCTGCGATGCGGGTCGGCGAGCGCCGCCAGCGTGCGATCGAGGCTATGCGCACTTGCCGCGGCTGGAGCTTCGACGACATCATCATGCCGAGGCCCGCGGCCCAGGCCTTGGGCGCTCACTGCAGCCGCTCGAACTTGAGGCCGGTCGCCTGCTCCATTTCTTCCTCCGAAACGCGGCGCACTGCCTGCGAGAACGTCCAGAAATGGCCTTCGAGATCGGCCGCTATGTAGGAGCGGTCGCCGTAGAACTGATCCTCGGGATCCTTCACGATTCTCGCGCCGGCTTGCCGCGCCCGTGCGCAATGCTCGTCGATGCCGTGGTCGATGCGCACATGGACGCGCTGGGTGTTCTTGCCGCCCAGCGATAGAGGGCTGCGGGTCCAGTCCGCCCACTCGGGCCCGATCATCACGACGCCGTCGCCATGCGTCATCTCGGCGTGGACTACATTCCCTTCGGCATTGGTAAGAACCATGCTCGGCTCGAAGCCAAAAACATCCTGCAGCCATTTGAGCGCGGCCCGAGCGTCCTTGTATGCGATCGACGAGATGAACGAGGGCCGACGGGGTATAGCAGTAGACATGGCGGGACTCCTTGAATATTGCCGTTACATGGAATATTTAACAACAATAGAAATTATATTGTCGAGCAGATATACATCTTGATGCATCGAGTCCCGTGGAAGATTTGGCTGGCGCGCACGGCTTCCGCTGTTGGCCTGGGCCTCGAAAAAATCCTGTCGTCCGGCCAGCTGTGGCGCGAATTCGCGGAACTGCTCCACAAGCCCGGTTATTGGCCCAGTGCGGTTGGAACGGGTGACTACCCATCACCTACATCGATCGGTCACGGTGCTACCGCATTTGCCCGGATTTTGTGATTAGCATAGGCCAGGGCGGCTCCAGCGAGCGCAGCCGACTTCAGCATTCCTGAATGTTACACAACGAGCCACCAGAGTCAGGCGGCTCGCCTGCGGTTCACCGACGAGGGGATGCCCTAGCCGGGCCGCTCACCGAGGCTTGGTTCTGTACGTGAAAGCTCTAATCAGAGGGCTCCTTCCCCTTGGCTGCTGTACAGACACATCGCCCCCCTTGCTAAGGATTTATTTGGGGGTACAATTAACTATGCGTACTGTGATCGAAACTCTCACATTCCAGAAGCAAGCCGCTGAAATTTGGCACGAAGAAGAGCGGCATGCCTTCATTGACTGGATTGCGGAAAACCTAGACTCGGGCGATGTCATCCCTGGGGCTGATGGGGCTCGAAAGGTGCGCTGGGCCCGCAAGGGCATGGGCAAGCGTGGCGGGGCCAGGGTGATTTACTTTCACCTGGTCGATGACGAGGTCGTGCTGTTGGTCATGGTGTATGCCAAGGCCGAGCGCAAGAACGTGATGCCCAAGGAAATCAAGCGGAGGAAAGTATGAAGGCCCTGAAGAAACTGGATATGGAAAAGGTGGCAAAGGCTATCGAGGCCGATGCTGGCCAGGCACTTCCTGGTCTGCGCGACTCCCTGGCCGAAGCCAAGGCTGGCAAGTTCGCGGAGATCCACACGCCGGCAAAGATTGCCAAGCGGCGAGGACGTCCCGTGGGCAGTACTCAAGCTGTGACGAAAGAGGCGGTAAAGCTGCGTCTCGATGCTGACGTTCTGGAGGCGCTTCGCGCCAGCGGGGACGGCTGGCAGACCCGTACCAACGATATGCTGCGTGCGTCCCTGGCGTTGGCAGGGAAGGTCGCTGCTGCTCGTTGAATTTTTGAATGGTGCCGGGGCCGGAATCGAACCGGCACGCCTTGCGGCGGGGGATTTTGAGTTGGCGTTTCAGGCTACTTTCCCAGGGAAGTGGGGCAATGCCGAGTGCATCTTAAACTATATAATAGTACTTATAAATCAATTGATTATGTTATTTTGGCGAAGTTCGTCAGAACTGATGCCTGTACCGCTACTGTACCGAAAAGCGAGGTGTCGGTACAGTTCAGTACAGTAGTGGACCTAATCTCGGCGACTCGTTTGGTTGATGCATGCGAACGTCGAAAAAGGGGAATATGCGGTGATTGTCATGGCTAATCACCGCAATTTTTGCTGGGAGTGCGTGGGTGCGTGTGTCGCTGCAAACAATGATGTGCAGAAGCGCTTAGGCACCGTCAATCAACTCGGCCACGTCGCTGGCTCGAAAGTAAACACGTCTTCCCACTTTCCGCTTTGCCGTGTTCCATTGCCGGGCGAATTCGGATTGTCCGCAGAGCGCAAGCCGTAGGCCGTCTGGGCTGCGTTTTAACAATTCGGATAATTCGACTAACGACAATAACGGTCCGTACCGTTTGATCAATTGTTCTTCGGTGGTCACTGAACAACTCCAGGTTATGTCTCCCTGTTGCATGCTCGCCGGGAGTGATTGATGGTGAGCAGCTTTTCAGACGCTACTCTATCTGTATGCAAAGTGCGCTCACGCATGAGACCTTGCGGGCATGAGTGTCAGCGAAGTGCTCAGCATGCGGCTGTCTTATTACGTTCAATGAGCGCATGCAAACTGGCGGCCGTAATGCCACTGGATCGTTTGCCGATCTTGATCAAGACCAACTGCCCTTCATTGACGAGGCGGTAGATCGTGGAGCGGGATACGCCAAGTTTGGCCTCGGCAGTGTGTATGCGATAAAGCAATGCGTCGTCAGACGGGCGAGGGGTCTCGCTGCTGCCAAATGACACACTAAAAGGTGATCGTTGAGATTGTCTCTCCATGTTCTCTCCTTTAAACCTTGGAAAGCATCCTAGGACGATCTCCAGGATGCTTTCCAAAGCGGGCGCAGCCAGCGCCCTGGTAGTTGGCTCGCCAAATAACCGCGATGGGAACCAATTGCTTTGATCATTTTCGGTAGAGCCCGTCGTTGTTGATCCACAAGTGTGGTTCGTCGGGATACTGAAGACTGTGGTCTTTGCCGCTGTCATCGACGGATTACGCGCCATCCATCGAGGGGGGCTGCCTTCGGCAGCACCGGCGTCCGGTAACAAGGATCGTCGTTGGTGCTCTCAGTTCATGCCAGTCACGACCGGCCCAAGAGCACAACGATTTTTCACCTGATTTGCTCCTACCCAGGTGCATGTCACCCCGCATATGCATGCTGGTAACTCGGGTAGCCGCGCACTCACACCGCCCGCAATGGGGCAGGGCGCGGTTTTTATCGGTGTTGTGTTGTTAAAGAGCAGGGTTGTTGTAATCATTACGTACTTATTTTTTGGCGTCAATAAATAAGTACTGAATCTGGGCCGAATAAAAGGTAAAAATTTTTGAACGGAGAAATCCTATAAACCGGCTTAACCCAATAAGAAACGCCCTGATTCGTTACGAAATTCAGGACGTTGGGGAGGGAAATGTTGTTTTTTGCGATGAGGAGCGTAGCTCGCAGGCTTATGTTTGATCTTTGTTGTGCCTGGCTTGCTGGTTAATTTTCATCTTGATGTAGTCGCCGATGTCTTCCAGGACGGAAGCCGGTAACTGTTCAACGACATACTGGGGCATTTCTGGCCACGGCCAAGGCATTTCGAACATGTCTCCCTCGCCTGTGACTAGCCATTCAGCGCGAATTTTGAGGGCGGCTGCAATCCAAACAAGATGGCGGGACGACTCAATGCGTCCGCTTTCGATATGGGCAATAGCGCCTTGACTCACGGGAGGGGTAAGAAGGCGGGCCAAGGCGTCTTGGGACAGTCCTCGCTTCTTGCGTGCGATGATCAAGCGCTCGCCGATGCTGCCTCTTGAGCTTGGTTGCATTTTTGCTGTCATTGTTCTCGTGCGCGATACTGGGAGTGTAAGTCTATATTTATTTAAAAGGCATTGCCTGTCCAATTTTTAGGATGGCCAATTTTATTAAATAAATACTTAATCTTGGGCCGTTGTGACACTTCATGAGACGGTGTGGGAGATAAGAATTGTCAACAGCGAGGGTTTTCGCCAATCGGTCTGCCTAGACGCCCCGCGGGATGTTAGGACGATGTTGAATGACCGTTTAACCAAGACCGGATGAGACTCTGTATCCGCGTCAGCCCGACCGCTCCTGGTCGAATGTTGCTCACTGCGCCTACGTGTTGAGTTTGGATGAATGCGTCATCCTCAAGCTGGGCAACGCATGTCTGCCCGGGCAATAGCAGTATGCACCATTCAGGGGGAATCATGCCGACGCGCAGCGCGTCATGGTAAATATGGGCTGACTCCATCGCGTCCAAGATATTTGACTTTCCGCTGCGCCATTTCGCGTCGAGTACGACGGCGCTGGTCTTTGAGGATCGGCGTTGAGCGATGACAATATCGGGTCGAAGCTCTCGCGATGGGCTCCGACCTCGACAATTGGTGTTCGATTTCAATGACGGAAATATCGCTTGAAATAGGACCTCGAACACATGATCGTGATTGAGCGTAAATTGGACGGCATGTTCGGCGACGACGGTCGTGGCCGAACAGCGCATTGGGGTGAGCCTGGTGATGTCGGCGATGCAGGTAACGACGCATAGGAAACCCCACAACTCATAAATGTCCCATGACGGAGAGATATGAAGCCGGTCGCCGGCTGCGTTGCCGTCAGTCTGTGTGGCCAGTGCGCGGGAACCTGGGTTATTGTTAATTCGGTGGGTTGAGCTACGGAAGTATGGTCCCCGGGAGATTGAGCTGCTCGTGCACTGAAGTCAATCATGACTCCCACTCGATCATCATCAAGAGAAAAATATCCATATATATCAATAATTTATTTGTATTAATGCTCA
The DNA here is from genome assembly GCF_019166065.1 of Candidimonas humi. Classification (GTDB taxonomy): domain Bacteria; phylum Pseudomonadota; class Gammaproteobacteria; order Burkholderiales; family Burkholderiaceae_B; genus Candidimonas; species Candidimonas humi. Next base: position 58,974 of record NZ_JAHTBN010000007.1, on the reverse strand, counting down.
TGATGCCATGAAAAATACCATGCAACACCAAGAGAAATTGAACTAGCCACTCTCGGACGGCGCTCAACCTCCAGCCTTGCGCCGCTTCTCCCGCTCGGCGTGGGCCAGGTCGGCGGGCCACCTCGCCAACTCGTCATCGGTGAGGCCCGCCAGGATTTGCGGCAGGTTCATGGTCCGATGCGGAGAGGTCGGCAGATCATTGGACGGCGGGCCGTCGGTGATGAAACACGGCTCGGCCGAGTCGGTTAGATTTAAGTGCGTCATGCTCACTCCTCCGGTCTAGTGGCTAGCAAATGTGCGCCTCAAGCATCCGTTGTAGGACGCTTGAGGCGCTTGTTGATCGGGTGGTTGCCTCATCTCGCCATGACAGCGAAAAAACTACCCCTTTGCCGCCTCGGCCAAGAGATCACTAACCGAGCGCGCCACCACATATCGGGCTGGGTTCTCACCAACCCCCAGCGCAGTGAAATGTGCCTTGCCGCATTCGATCTTGGCGCTTTCCTTGTCGCGCAGGTCGTCGGTGAACAGGCTGCTCTTGGTTTCCACCACAAAGTACAGGTGCTGAGTGCCGTCTTCTTCTACCAACACGGCCCAGTCGGGGTTGTAGGTGCCCAACGGCGTCGGCACTTTGAACCAGCCTGGCAGCTTGGCGTAGAGCTTGATTGCGTCGTTTTTCTCCAGCCCATCGGCGAAATCGCGCTCGGTGGTCGAGTCGTACACCACGTGCTCGTAGATCGACTTTTGGGTATCCAGCAGCATGTTCTTGAGATAGCCGGTGAGCTCTTCCTTCTCGAACAGCTCCTGCGCATAGACGTGCTGGTTACCCAGCTTCTGATACTTGATGCCATCGACCAGAGCCAAGCGCTTGCAGCGGTTGATGGTTTCGGCGGTCAATTCGATGAACTGCTGCGGGTTGCGCTTGAAGTCGTCCAGGCGGCCGCTTCCCGTCAGGATGCTGACGATGGTGCGACGGGTGAGCTGGGTGCGGTCCTGCAGATCGGTCAGCAAATCCGGCAGCTCAATATCCGCTTCATCAAGCACCACGGTCGCCGCGCCCGCTTTCTCCGTCGCGGCGACACCCGCCTTACCGATCGAGATGTCGGCCTTGCGCCATTGCAGTCGTGCCTTGGCAATCACCGGGGCCTTCTTCAACGCTGCAATGCAATCCGTCACCAGCTTGGCGTTGTCGAACTGCACGCGGTACGTTGTCTGGTGCTTGATGCGGTCCCACAGCGCCTTGAACTCGTCGCTCAGATAGACGGCCTTGCCATCCTTGCCCTTGCGCAGCGGCACTTGCCTGCGCTCATCGGCATTCTTGATGTCGAGTCGGCCCGACACCTTGCGCAGCACTTCAGCAATCTGGGCCTTCTGCGCATCAAACTCGGCCGGCAGTTCCAGAGTGCCGTTCTTCAGCGCCGTTTTCAGTGAATCCTGCACCTTGCCTTTGGCATCAATATGGCCGGCGGCTTTCAAGTGCTCCCACAGTGCCTTCGATTGCTCCATGCCCAGCGGTGCGGCATGCCCATCAGCGCCGGTCACGGCAATGGCGGCAAATTGATGCTGCTCCACGATGCCAAAGCGGATGCCCGTGTCTTTCTCGATTTCCTTTTGCAGGTTTTCGGCAAACTGTTCGTAGTTTTCCGTGGCCACCACGGTCAGGGTGTTGACCTCGAAGCCGCGTACCCGCTCGCCATGCTGGTTGACGCACAGGCGCAGGCCACGGCCAATGGTCTGGCGGCGCTCGCGCTCGGTCTGAATATCGCGCAAGGTGCAAATCTGGAACACGTTGGGGTTGTCCCAGCCTTCCTTCAGCGCTGAGTGGGAAAAGATGAACTTCAGCGGCGTGCTGAACGACAGCAGCTTCTCCTTCTCCTTCATGATCAAGTTGTAGGCGCGCTCGGCATTCTCCCGGTTGCCCGCATTGTTCTCGGCGGTGTCAAGCCAGCCGCCTTTCTTGTCGATGGAGAAATAGCCGTTGTGCACCTCCTCGGCGGCGGACTCCAGGTCGATCTCGGCAAACAAGCTCTGGTAGGCCGGCAATTTGGCGGCACGGCGATATTCTTCCTCGAACATCTGCGCATACACACCCTTGACCGGCTGACCGTCCGCATCGTATTGACGGTACTTGTCCACCGCGTCGATGAAGAACAGGCTCAACACCTTGATCCCTATGGGCCTCAGGCGCATTTCCTTGTCTAGGTGCTCCCTGATCGTGCGGCGGATCATTTCTCGTTGCACGGCCAATGCATCCACATCACCATGGGCTTGACCTAATTTCAGAATTACCTCGTCACCGGGATAACGCAGCTCAATGAATTCCTCGCCTCTCTTGGCGAAAATCTCTGAGCCAATCGTGTAATCCCTGTAGACATCGCGACCGGTGGTCTGATCGAGATGGTCGTATGGCTGCACATCTTTAATTTCACGCCGCACTTTTCCGCCGACAAGAACATCCAGCTCAACCTTCGCGCCGACCACACTTTTACCGCGCGTGATAGGGGCAATGAAGCGCACAAAGGGTTTGTTGTGCGCATCTTCTACCGTGGCCGATGCCACCTCGATCTGCTTGACCAGTTTGCGCTCATAGGCATCCACGGCATCCAGGCGGAATACCATGTGGTGCTTGTCCACATGGGTAGCGGAGTAGCGCAGCGTGCAGAGCGGGGTCATCGCATCCAACGCTTCCTTGCCACGGCCCTCCAGGCCGCCATCCACGCTTTGCGGTTCATCCACGATGATGATCGGCCGAGTCGCCTTGATCAGGTCAATAGGCCTCTCGCCGCCGGTCTTCTCGCTCTCTTTGTAGAGGTTGTTCACATCCTTCTTGTTGATGGCACCCACCGTCACCACCATGATTTGGATGTTGGAGCTGGTGGCGAAATTGCGCACCGGCCCGGGCTTGCCCGAGTCGTACAGAAAGTAATCGAACGGCGCGCCCGCATACAAGCCTTTGAAGTGCTCCTCGGTGATTTGCAGGGTCTTGTAGACGCCTTCCTTGATGGCCACTGACGGCACCACGATCACGAACTTGGTAAAGCCGTAGCGCTTGTTCAGTTCGAAGATCGTACGCAGATACACATAGGTCTTGCCAGTGCCGGTCTCCATTTCCACCGTGAAATCGCCGGAAGTCAGCGAACCGGAAGGCGGCAGACCTCCGCGTAATTGCACGTCATTCAAGTTCTTCAGCAGTTCATCGTCCAGCAGCGTCAAGCGGTTGCCAACGCCAAGGTCGGACTGCGCCACACCCAGCGACATCTGCGTCTGATCGGGTCTCATCGTCACCGTGAATTCGGTGCGGCAGACTTCCTGCCCACGGAACAGGTCGCAGACGGCTTCGATGGCCTGCATCTGGTAATCGAGGTTGGGCTCAAAATGCAGCTTCATTGGCTCACCCCTTCGATCAAATGGAACTCCTTATCGTGGCGAGCACGGTCCGGATCATCTGTCGAAACCACGAGCTTGAGCTGCTCAACGTAGTCTTGCGGCAAGCCGTTTTCCTGCGCCCCGGCAATCACCAAGGCTTTGTACCATTCATAAGGTATTAATGATTCATCTGTCGCCGTTGCTTGGTACGTCTTGGCAAAGACGTTATTGCCGTCATGCAGAACGTGAGCCTCGATCTCTTGATATCCCTTTCCGAGACCTTCTGCACGGTCCAGCGCCTTTTTGTCGCAAGCTTCAATTCGATAAAGAACACCGATGACGCGCTTGCCTTGGCAGGCGACAACATCGCATTTCCCCGAGTTGTCTTTGCTTCGCTTGTGCCAGCGAAGTTCATGATCCGGCAATTCAGCCACACCGACCGGCCTCGCAGAAGGGCAACGCTCCCGAAGACGACTGGAAAGCATGTTCGAGCCGTAAGCAAAATACAGAAAAGAATTTTCTGGCATCACAGGCTCCTTACGTTCTGAATGCCGTGCTGCTCCAGAATCGCAGCGAGGTTGGTCTTGGCCACGTCGTCGGCAAAGGCGCTGTCGCGGAACACGCAGGTGGTATCGCCGGCTGGGGCCAGTTCCTTGTGCCAAGTGATGATGCCCTGGGCGAGCGCCTCTATCTGCTCGCGGGTGATGCTCTCGGCCAGGCACGCCAGCAGCACGCCGCCGCCGATGGCATGGACGTGCAGGCCTACTATATCGCGCTGTTCGATGGGCACGCACAGGTCCAGCCCCAGCTTGAGCAGCAGTTCGTAAAGCACATCGGCCTCGCTGCGGCCTTCGAGCAGGTGCTCCTGATGATCGAGCAGCGTGGCTTCCAGGTCATCCGGCTTCGGATTCCAAGCGCGAATGTTGGAGGTGTCGAGCTTGAAGACGCGGAAGCCGATGTCACCCACGAACAGTGGGGTGTCCGCCTTGACCTTGGCGCTAGCACGTCGTAGGCGCTCCTTAGTCAGTTCGGCGATGGTGTGAGGCGTGCCGAGTTGTTCACAGAAGTGAATGGCGGATTGGTCCTCTTTATTTTCATCACTTAAAGACTCCGGAAGCTGTACCGCTATGAAACGTCGGCTCGCCCCATCAGTAACGTTTTGCTCCCACACTGCCTGCCCGATCGTGCCGCTACCAGCAAAAAAATCAACAATGATGTCACCATTGTTTGATCCTACTTGGACGACACGCTGAAGTAGTCGAGTCGGCTTTGGATTGGGGAACGGCGATCGTGTACTGCCAAACAATTCTGCTAGCTGTTTGGTGCCCTCATCTGTATGACCCACTTGTTCAAATGTCCATATTGTCTGCGGCGGAATCGCATCTCGTACTTCAGAACGAAAACGCTTCAATCGGGGTTTGCTATTTCCAGCTTCACCAAACCAGATGCGATCATCAGCAATGAGTTCTGTCATTCGCTCCTTGTTAAAGCGCCAGCTACTTCCCTCGGGTGGCCAGTGCTCTTGCCCGTTTGGCGCCACGACCGCAAATATTGCGTATTCTCTAACTTCAGTACGCAAGAGATTGTCGGATGCCCACGGGCCGCGAGGGTCATTGTCTGAATTTTTGTAGGTGGCTTCTTGAGCATCACTGCGCGGCAACCCCTGAATATGAGCCTCATCGCTTTTCCGGTAGCAGAGTAAGAAATCGTGTGACTCCGAAAAATCCTTGGAGTCCGCTTTTGTGCTGTACTTCTTCTGCCAGATGACGCTGGCAACAAAATTCTCTGATCCGAATAGATCATCGAGCACTGCTCGCAGATTCGTTACCTCATTGTCATCAATGCTGACAAAGATAAATCCATCCTCCCGCAGCAAGTTCCTCGCTAGTTTAAGACGGGGATACATCATATTTAGCCAGTCCGTATGAAACCGACCACTGGCTTCGGTATTGCTGCTGATTTTCTGCCTACCTTCGATTTGCCCGGTTAGTTCCAGATAGTTCTTGATGTTCTCCTGAAAGTTGTCCGGGTACACAAAGTCCTTTCCGGTGTTGTACGGCGGATCGATGTAGATCAGCTTGACCTTGCCGGCATAGCTTTTTTGCAGGAGCTTGAGCACTTCGAGGTTGTCGCCCTCGATCATCAGGTTCTGGGTGGTCTCCCAGTCCACGCTGTCTTCCGGGCAGGGGCGCAAGGTGCCGGTGCTGGGCGTGAGCGCTAGTTGGCGGGCACGGCGCTTGCCATGCCAGTTGAGGCCGTATTTCTCATCGGCGTCGGTCACGCTGGCATCACCCACCAGCGCCTTGAGCACGTCCATATTCACGGCCACGCCGTTCGCGCCCTCGGTAATCAATTCCGGGAACAGCGCCTTGAGCTGTTCGATATTTGCCGCCACTAAGTCGGCAGACTGGGCTTCGGGGCTGGCGGTGTCGATTTTTTTCATGGTCATGGTGAGACTTTCCTCAAACTAGGTATTCTTTGGCATCAGGCATCCTGCGGATCGCCCATCTGACGATCAAAAGACTGGCGAATCAGGCCCATAACGTAGGGAAGTTCATCTGGGTTGGACAAGCCGACTTCCACGTCGCCATTGCCCCAACGACCAAGGTTAGTGACATCGGTGCACAGCCCTTTGGGGTCATCAATCTCGCTGAATGGCATGTTCAGTGACAGGCGCAAGCGCCTGGCCTGAGGGACAACATCCACGAAGTTTGTCTCTGCCTTATAGGCGACGTAGAGCTTGAGGTATTCCTCGTAGATGCACGGATCCAACTCCAGAACTTCTTTGCGCAAGGCTTCAAACAGTGTGCGAATGGTGCCGCTGGTCAGGTGCGGATGATCGTCGATGCTGTAGTGCTGCCCTGCGTTGGTTGCCGAAGGGCGATAGGCATCAAGAACACTGCTATCCAATTGCGGTGCAGCCCATACTTTGGCGGCGTCTCTAGCAAGGCGTTCGGCGCGTGTTTGGATAGCTGCTGCATCCCACTTTTCCACCTCTCCCAACCCTTCGTTGATGTTGAGGGCGCTGTACTTGAAGCCAATTTTCTTGCCATCGGCATTAATGACCTGGTCGCGCTTGTAGGCAAATGGATAGTCGCTATACTCGCTGTTATATCCCGTCAAAGTGAGATTTCCCAAGGTGTGCAAATACTGCTGCTGAGTCTGTTTCCAATCGGGGCCGAGTTCAGCCTGCCACGCTGATGACAGTACTTCGTTCTGCGGCAAAATGTGCTCGATGGTGTAGTCCTCAACCACGATGCGTTCCTTGCGCCCGTGGTTTTCGAGACGACGCAACCAATAGCTACGGCTGCGGAAGTTGTACAGGTCGCGTTGTTTGAGTTCGCGCTGAAACTCCTCATCGCCTGGGAAGCGGCGATAGGACGGCAACAACAGGAACGCTGCCCGCACACTTTCCAGATAACGGTCTTTTTTCAGTGTCCGGCTCAGACCTGGAAAGGTCTTGTTCAGCGAGTTGGTGGGAATGGCGCAGATGGCGCGGCGAAACACGTAGCTTTCAACTAAGCGAACAATGCTCACCAATTCGTCCGCAGCCAAGCGTGCTTGTTTATAGTCGTGATAGACATCAAGCAGGAAGGGATAGGCTACGTCTACCTTCAGCTCACGCAGATCGTGAAAAGCCTCTTTTAGTTTCGACTCCGTTTCCGCACCAAGCGCCATGGCGCAGTAGTAACTGGCATAGGCGTGGATATCAGCAACAAGCGCAGTAGTATCAAGCTGGCTGGCGCGAGCGAAAGCCTTAAAGGCAGCATACACTTCGCGCACGTTGGGAATCTCACCTGTTTTGGCTGTGAGATAGTGACGCATAAAGGGATCGAAGTGCGTCACGTAGGCCTTCTGGCCGAACGATTTTTCCATCGGCCGCCAGTAACTCTGATAAAGCTCAGTCTGGAGCTTTGGCTCCAATCCCATCAGGATGTAGTTGCGAATCAGATCGGCCTGGCTGAGCTCAAGGCCGGTAGAATTCATGCTCTCGAAGATGAGCTGAGGATTATCCTGAGTGCGATCGAGCGACACTTCGACGATGAGCAATTTGGCCAACCCTTGGCAGATGGCTTTGAGCTCATCCTGATGCTTGTTTATCAGCGCCTGAAAGAGCGTGTAATTCTGCTCTATGCGGGTACTGATCTCCGCAGGCATCGGTGCGGACTTGATAATGGCCAACAACGTCTTCTTATCAGTTTCCGACAGAATGAGTTTGTAGTGGCGCTCGCCGTCCTCTTCAGGATTGAGCAGATAGTAATTGTGCAGCTTTCGCGCGGAGAAACTGTCCAGCAGTTCAGGCAGCTGATTGGCCTCAAAGTGCTTGGCCAGTGCTGCAATCAACAAGGTGCACGTGGTAAGGCGTTGTTGTCCGTCGATGACCAGCAGCGCTTCCTGAGTAGTGACGGTGGACAGACCTCGCTCCACATAAACGATGGAACCGATGAAATGGCCATTAATCTGCTCGTCACGACCCGACCTCAGCAAATCTGACCACAGCTGTTGGCATTGGGCTTCCGTCCAGGAGTAATTGCGCTGATAGATGGGAATGACAAACTGCGGAGATTTCTTCAAGAACTTGAGCAGGTTGGTTTCGGTGGCCTTCACTTCTATTCCTCAGAGATATTGAGCGATCCGCTGACGCTCGGCCAACAGTGCTTTTAACTGGAGATTGATTTCGACTTGGCGTGCCATCTGCCTTTCCTTCGCGCCTTGTGCCCGCAGGCGGCTGATCTCGTCTTCAAGCCGCTCGCAATCAGCCAATGCCTGCCGACGCGCCACCGCCTGCTCCGGCGTTGCCGTGGTTCGGTAGTTTCCTGTCCACTGCGCAGCCTGCAGGGCCTGCACACAATCCATCCAGCCTTGATAGAGAGCGTGCAACGAGGTCTGGGGCTGGTGTGCAATCGACAGGGATTGCACGAAGGCATGCTCGGCTTCGGAGCGTGCAGCGGCATCGGCGGTTGCGTGGGATAGCAAGGTCGACGTCAGGCTGCCGTCGAGCACCACTTTGCTGGCTTCGTTCTGCGCCCAGCGCTTGTGGGCCAGGGACAAAGCCACCGTTTGTCCTTCAACCAACAGCAACAGCACCGGATAAGGCACCGCACGGTGCACCAGTTCAGCCAGTCTCGAACAACTGGCGGGTTTGACGGTACCCCGCAAGGTTACAACCAGTACTGCGATCTCAAGGTACTCGCGCTGCGCGTCCCGGTAGTCAGGCACGCCAATGGTGTTGGGCTTGAGCGCGGCGAACCACTGGATTTCTTCAATGGCATCGGTGATCAAGCGCTTATCGGACGCCGTAGGCACGCCATTCTCCAACAGCAGTTTCTTGGGAACGCGCTGCTCTACCCGGCAACTGTCGGGCAGGCACAATGCCTGGATAACGGCGTACGCGTCGATGACCGTCATGCTGCCTCCCTTTCCGGCAGCACGACGAGAAATGCCACCACCTCAAAATCACCGCTGCCAGCGAACTCGCCCTTCATGGCGTGCGTGCCGCCAGGTGTGAAAAGGCTGGCCACGGCCCGCTCCTCCTGCTTGCCGGCCACGGATGCCACTGCGGCGGCTAGCAGCTTCTGGGCGTGGCGCATGTCTTCGCCGCCTTTGGTTAGCTTGTCGAAACGGGCGCAGGCACTGTCATCCGGCCGTTCGCGCCCCAACACTAGGCGCTTGAGGCGATCCAGGATGCGCTTGGCCTGCGGGTAAGGCAGCAGCACGTGCCCATCATCGCCGACATGCACCAGGTAGTGCGGCGCGAGCGGATAGTCGGACGATGCGGCGGATTGTGCCGTCGGGCCGCAGGCTTGCAGGCAAAAGATCACACCAGGGGGAATGTCGGCATCCAGCGTGGTGGTGACCGCAAAAGCCCCCAGCGGCTGGGCGTCCAGCTTGCCGGGGTGCGCTTTCAGGTACTGCGCGAGGTCGATGCGGAAGTCGGTCAGGGTGAGGTCGGTGATCGCCACGCCGGTGGACAGGTCTTCCATGTCGATCACCGTGTCCTGCAGCTTGAGCAGTTGCTTGCGCCGGTACTCCAGATCGTTCATGGCGTTGCCGGACTGTTGCTCGATCAGGTTTTCTTCGCCGGTGGCCGAGACATCGAGCAGCACCATGCGGCCGCTGACGCGCTGCTCCAGGTTGATGTACTCCTCCAACTCCATATTGGGCCAGAAGTTTACGAGCTGGATGCGCTGGTTGGGCGAGCCGATGCGGTCGATACGCCCGAAACGCTGGATAATGCGCACCGGGTTCCAGTGAATGTCGTAGTTAATCAGCCAGTCGCAGTCTTGCAGGTTCTGCCCTTCAGAGATGCAATCGGTGGCGATCAGCAAGTCGATTTCGCCTTCATCGGCCAGGTCTTGCGGGCGCTCCTTGGCGCGCGGCGCGAAGGCTGAGAGCACGTCTCCCATATTCTTGCGCAGACCTGGCAAGGTGGACTGGATGCCGGCGCTGCCGGTGACGACCGCTGCGTGCATGCCCTGCTTATCCCTGGCCCAGGGGGCAAGTTGGGCGTAGAGATAGTGCGCCGTGTCCGAGAAGGCGGTGAACACAATGATCTTGCGGTTGGCTTTGCCATCGTGGGTGTTGATAGGTTCGGCGCATTTGCGGGCAATCATGTCGCGCAAGGCCGCCAGCTTGGCATCGCGCGCGGCATCCACTTGGCGCGCGGCCGCCAGCAGGGTCGCCAGACGATTGCGGTCTTCCAGGAGGTCCTGCTTCCAGCGGATCAGATCCACATCGCCCAGCAGCACCTTGACCTTGCGCCCGACCAGTAAGGCCTCAAACGCAGGGTCGTCGATATCGACGTCGGCAATGTCGATTTCCTCCACTGCTTCGGCATGGGATTCGATGCGTGCCAGTGTGCTCTCTACATCCTTGAGCTGGCGCTGCACGGTCAGGGTAAAGGCCGCAACGCAGCTTTCCATGCGTTTGAGCACGTTCACGCGCAGCAGGTGAATCAGGCTTTCCTCACGATCGGCTTGCCGGAAAAAACCTTCGCCACCACGCACCTGGGTGCTGTATTTGGCGTCGTAGGCGGCCTGCTTGTGGGGCAGCACATAGCGCAGCGGCGCGTAGCTGGCGAGCGTGAGCCGACGGATTTCCTGATTGATATCGCGGATGGCACGAAATTCGCCCGCAAGGTCCACGTCGGCCTTGATGTTGATGGGCGGCAGTCGGTCGGGAAAGCGGCCGGTCTCGCTGGTGCCGTAATACTTCTCCACATGCCGCCTGGAGCGGGCAATGGTGAGATGATCCAACAGGGTGAAGTAGTCGAACCCCAGCATTTCTACTAACCGACCGGGGGTCTTTTCCGCTTCGTCCAGCGCCAGCCAGCGATTGAATTGCGCCTGTGCCTTGCGGGTCGTGGCCTCAATGCTGGCGATGCCGTGTTCCATCAGGGCCGCATCGTCGCCTTCTGTAGCAAAGGCAATCTGGTTGCGCAGATCGGCCAGGCGGTTATTCACAGGTGTGGCGGAGAGCATCAGCACGCGGGTTTTGACGCCTTCACGGATGATGCGCCGCATCAGGCGGTCGTAGCGCGACTCCTTGCCCTTATGCGTGGCCTTGTTGCGGAAGTTGTGTGATTCGTCGATCACCACCAGGTCGTAGTTGCCCCAGTTCACATGAGACAGGTCGATGTCACCCGACAGGCCGCCATCGCGCGACAAATCGGTGTGGTTGAGCACGTCGTAGTTGAAGCGATCAGCCGCAAGGATGTTGCGTTTGTCGTTGGCCTTGTAGAGCGTCCAGTTGTCGCGCAGGCGTTTGGGTGCCAGCACCAGCACGCGGTCGTTGCGCAGCTCGTGATACTTGATGATGGCCAGGGCTTCGAAGGTTTTGCCCAGCCCTACGCTGTCGGCAATGATGCAGCCGCCAAAGCGATTCAGCTTGTCGATGGCCCCCACTACACCATCGCGCTGAAACTTGAAGAGTTTCTTCCACACCACGGTATTGCGAATGCCGGTGGCAGACTTGACGATGCGCTCCTCGTCCATCTCGTCACCGCTGTCCTGAAACAAGCGGTGCAGCATCAAGGTGTAGATGGTGAAGGGATCGCGGTGCTCACCCAGGCCTTGCAGCGCCTCAAAAACGGATTCGTATTCTTTACCCTGACCATCCGAGTCGATTGAAGCAGCCGTTTGCAAGCCCGCCCACTGCTGATCGAACCATTGCGCAAGCTGCGCGGCTTCCTCGGCCGTTTCTGACGCCTGAATCAGGTTCAATGGATTGCCTGGCGTCAGGCCAAGGCCAGATGTGCTGAAGGCAAACGAGCCCAGAACCACTTGTGCAGGTGCCCCGTCCGGGCCGCGCATGACAGCAGCCCCCTGTGGCACCGACCTCGATGCCCGCCGGAGCGCTACTTTTTCACTGATCCATTTCGCGCACTGATTGGCCAGCCAACGTGCCTGCAGACGATTGCGCGCAGCGCGGTCGCCCTCCGTGCCCAGGAGTTCGAGCGCCTCGTTATCTGGAGGCACGATCAATTGGACTCGATCCAGAGCGGACAACGCCTCCCGGACTTCCGCAAAGGCGTAGAGAGAAAAAGAAGGCGTTACACAGTCGAGTCGGTTGCCGTGCTTGAGGTGGGGCCTCATCAAGTCGATGACGCGCTGTGTTCCGGTGTTTTGGATTAGCTTCATGGACGCCTTCGCTCACTTCTGACTATTTTTTTCGCGAGGCTTAATCACCCCTGCATACTTGTAGAGCGTGGTGCGAGAGATTCCGTACCGACGCGCCACTTCCGAGACCTGAATGTCAGGATCGCGTAAAAGGGCTTTGATCTCCCTCACTTGTTTCTCCTCCAGCTTTGGCTTGCGTCCACCGACACGACCTCTGGCACGAGCGGCAGCTAGGCCTGCATGCGTTCTCTCCCGAATCAAGCCACGCTCGAATTCGGCAAGCGCAGCAAACACATGGAAAATCAGCTTTCCCGCCGCACTGCTTGTTTCGATTTTTTCTGTCAAACTTTCAAAACCGACGCCACGCTGCTCAAGATCGTTCACGACATGTACAAGGTCGGGTAGGCTGCGCCCGAGTCGATCCAACCGCCATACCACCAGGGTGTCTCCGGCCCGCAGCGCCTTGCGACACTGCTCAAGCTCAGGACGTGCTGCGCTCTTGCCGCTAGCCGCTTCCTCGTAGATCACGCCGCATCCAGCCTGCATGAGCGCGTCGCGCTGCAGATCTAGGTGCTGATCATCGGTAGATACGCGGGCGTACCCTATACGTTGATTCATGGACGCAATCAGGACATTGAAAAATTGACGGATATATTAACACTCGTTAACGACTTTTCACGATAGAAAAATGCGGTGTGTTCCCCCGTTCAGAAAACCACCGTTTTATTGCCATGCTGATATCTAAATGCGACCAGGTTGACACCGGGAAGTGAGACTACATGGAGCCTTTATTGAAAGCACAGATACGGGTTGATGCGTAAGTCAGTATTAAGTGAGACCGCCCACTAGGCGGTAAGGGCGCTCGCCGCGCAGGCCAGCATTCACAATCAGTGCATATCGGGCCATCTGTTCCCATTGCCCTGAGCCCGCCGCCCAAAACGCCGACAGTACCGCCGTCCGTGTCTGCTGCCTGGGCTTTCGCGGCATAAACGGCTTCCTCCCCGCTAAGCGGGTCCCCTCCATATATTCCACGTTCCTGTTCATCAGCCTCGGCCAGCGGTTCAGCACGGCAAGGCGACGAACTCACGGCAACGGCGGCAACGCCGCAGGAGCCGTATTACTGCGAACGCCGAAAACCTACAACCAGGCTCGGAATCTTCGGCCCCGGTCAGCAGGGAAACCAACTGTTTCTGGAGGAACAGGAAAATGGAACGTGTTAGCGATAGCGCTGCTTTGAGCTATGACAATATGGATGCTGGACAGACCTTGTACGTGCGCAGCACATCGGGTCAGTATCAGGCCGCGACGGATTCAGATGTGCTGGCGGCGGCTCGGGTTGCCGCTGAAACGTTGATCGGCGAGCAGGTGGATATGAGTAATCCCGGCGTTGTGAAACGGTATTTTCAGGCGAAGTTATCGGGAGTTGGGCACGAGGTTGCTGCGGTGCTGTATCTCAATACCCGATGCAAAGTCATTCGGTATATGGAAATGAGTCACGGCACGTTGACACAAGCCAGCGTGTACCCCCGTGAAATCGTAAAAGCGGCGTTGCGCTTAGATGCGGCGGCAATCATCATGTCGCATAACCATCCCAGTGGCACCCTTGAGCCCAGTGCGGCTGATTTGACCTTAACTCGACAGCTAAAGCATGCATTGGCCTTGGTCGATGTGCGTTTCCTGGACCACATTATCGTGGCAGGCGCGAGCGCCACATCGTTGGCCGAGCTCGGTCAAATGTAAAGCGGGTACACAGCACGGCGGCATAACCGTCGTGCTGGATGCGCCAAAAATACCCAGAAAGTTGAGCACGCCCCGGCGAATGTCTGGCAGCGTTCGGGCGGGGCGGGCTCAATGCAACAGACATAGCCCGGCTGACTTCTTGGTCTGCCGGGCTTTTAGTTAGTGCCTTTGGCACGTATGTCGTGAAAGCCCACTTCAACCTCCAGTGAGAGCCGCGCCAAAGCGCGGCTAGGGGCGCTCGCCGCGCGGCCGCCGTGTGTGGGGTCATCGCTTCGGCTGGGCCGCTGTTCAGTCTTCCGTGAGTTACGTCGCCTAAAGCCCCGACGTGTATCACTGCGCTTCTCTCGACAAGGGGCGCGCTCCGCGCCTGGTACTCACCCGGTCCTTGCACTGCGTTTCGGGCTGCGGCTTCCGTGCCAGCCCCTTTCTGGTCGGCGCTACGTGATCCAGATCGGTACGGCGACGGAACTCACGGAAGACGGCGGCAAGACCGGAAAACCAACGTAGACCCCAACACGGAGGATTTACGTTCCGGCTCAAGAATCTTCGGATCCGGTCAGCCGAACAGGCATCAACCCTCATTTGGAGTCAGATCATGAACAGTTATGAAGCAAAGCAAGCGGCACGCAAAGCACGTTATGAAACCCGCGCGGCACAGGCACAACAGCAAGCGGATGCTCGCCACGCGCAAGCGCAGGAGATGGCACAGGCCATTCCTTTCGGGCAGCCCATTCTGGTGGGCCACCATTCTGAGCGGGCCGACCGACGTTATCGGGAACGGGTCAACCAGGGATACCAAAAATCGTACGCGCTGCAGAAGCAGGCAGAGCATTACGCAGGTAAGGCCGATGCGGTAGGCAAGGGCGGAGTCTCTAGCGATGATCCGGGTGCCATCGAGAAGCTCAAGGCCCAGTTGGCGCAATTGCAGGCCAAGCAGGATGTCATGAAAAAGTTAAACGCAATTTTGCGCCGCCATGCCCAAGCAGATGCCGAAACGCGTGTATCTATGTTGGTGGCTTCGGGCCTGGTGGATAGCGAGCGCGCTACCGAACTGATGACCCCTGATTTTGCGGGTCGTGTTGGGTTTTCGCCGTACCAACTACAGAACAACAACGCCAACATGCGCCGCGTGGCTGATCGTATCAAGCAACTGGAAGCGCTAGCCGATCGCCCCGAGCGGCAACGCTGTGGCAATGGCTATATCTATCGCGAGGATTCGCAAGACAACCACGCCCTGTTTTTGTTCGACGGAAAACCAGCCAAGGACATTCGCGACGTACTCAAACGTCAGGGCTTTCGGTGGAGCCCGACGCGCAATGCTTGGGTACGACAGCTAACGGGCAACGCGCAATGGGCCGCCCGAGAAGTGATACGTGTGCTGGACAGCACGCCGACGCAGCATTAACCCACTCGCCCCGGACTGAACACTCCTGGGGAAACTTCGAACTCAACCTAAAGGAGAATTACCATGGCTTCATTGAATTGTCACCCTGATCGGTAATCTGGGCAAGGATCCCGAGCTGCGCTATACCGCAGAGGGGGCTGCCGTATGCTCGGTATCCATCGCTACGAGCAGCCATTGGAAGGATAAGGCCAGTGGCGAGCGCCGCGAAGAAACCGAATGGCATCGCGTGGTGTTTTACGGCCGACTGGCTGAAGTGACGGGAGAGTATCTGCGCAAGGGCCGCACGGTCTTTGTGGAGGGGCGACTCAAAACTCGCAAATGGCAGGATGCAGACAACGGTATCGACCGTTACAGCACCGAGATCATCGCCGAGCAAATGCAGATGTTGGGCGGTCGCCCTGATGGACACACGGATGAGTCCAAGGCCGAGCCTGCTGCCCGCTCCAAGAGTCGAGGCGGTAAGGGGAAAGAGGCTGCAGCCCCTGTAGAGGATGAATCGTCAGATATCCCCTTCTGATTCATTGATAGGCTCCTGGCCGGGGATTCCGGCCTGGTTTGTTTTAAAGCCCGGCATTGTCCGGGCTTTGTTGCGTCTTGGCCTGATGGGTCTCTTTGCTGGCTATGCCTGCGTTGGGGGTTGATTCTATCGGCTGTGTATCGTTATCGTGCCGACCATTCCCAGGCTGTGCCTGGGGCCCTGCCACGTGACACTGCCTGCCCGCTTTCGGGGCCAGGCTGGGACGTTTGCCCCCAAATTCGCTGCGCTCATTTGTGGCCTTAAACGTCCCACACATGACGCACCCTTGGAGGGGTAGGAAAAACGCTTGTTTTTCAAGGGATTGGGAGCAAGCGGCGGCTAGCCGCGTTGCAGGACATATAGAACCACAAAACAGTGTAAGAGCTTGATTTATCGAATAGATATCTGGCTACAGTTGTAGTCTCGTTTCTGGTAGACGGCACGGACACCTGTCGCTAGCAACGTACCGACTACACGCCGACTGCTTTCCATATGCACTTTGATTGCATGGCGACAGCATAAGTGCTGCATGATGATTACCTATGGGCGGCAGGGACTTTACAGTCTTGCGACACCAAGCATACGGGAAGATTTCAGGAGTGCTGATTCCTGCTTGAGCAGGCAGACCGTGCCTGATTTAAACGAACGGATATCCGCCTCGGCACTCATAACAATTGGGAATAGCCTAAACAACCGCTGAACCCTTGTTGAACCTTATCGACTCTGAAAACGATGAAGTTATGGCCGTCATCGATATCTAAACCGCTCACTCGAAATTTAAAAGTGGACAGAAATTGCTGTCCTGTTATTGTCCAAGATATAGCATGTAACAATTATTCGAAAAACTTCAGACTTACAGAAAAAGGGTGCACCGATGGTTCTGGATTTTGGAAAATTGAATGCAGGCACAGTCGCGATTCAAACAGATCCGCGGAAGATTTTCACCACCTTGAGGCGTGACCCACGCTTTAAGCGGCCACACGATGAGCAGTCTGATGTGCTAGATGCATGGCATGAGCGAAGGTCCGCTAAGGATCTGACGATCAAGATGAATACCGGTGGCGGGAAAACAGTCGTTGGCCTACTCTGCCTGCAAAGCTCTCTTAATGAAAACGTCAGACCAGCTGTTTACGTTGCACCAGATCCCTTCCTGGTAAAACAGGTTCTCAAGGAGGCCGAATCGTTGGGTATCGCTGCGACCTCAGACGAGACCAGTCCCGAATTTCTAGCTGGTCAATCAATTCTGGTGGTCAATGTCCACAAGCTGTTTAATGCTCGTTCAGTGTTTGGTGTCGGCGAACGAAAAATCCCGATCGGTTGCATCGTCATCGATGATGCGCACGCTTGCTTAGGCGTGGTACATGACCAGTTTTCTATTAGGTCAAAAGCTGGTAGTCCGGTCTACGACGGGTTGTTGCCATTGTTCGAAGAGGACTTGAGAAATCAGTCGGCAACGGGTTTGCTGGACGTTCAAGCATCCGATCCTTCAATCGTAATGACCGTGCCATTCTGGGCATGGCAGGCGAAGCAACAGCAGGTAATCGAGTTGCTACACGCAAACCGCAATTCCGGTGATTTGGAGTGGTCTTGGTCGCTGCTGCGCGACTGTATTCCATTGTGCACTTGCCTGTTTGGTGGAGGGCACTTAGAGATCGCGCCCCACTTCGTCCCCATAGATAGGATTCCGTCTTTTTCGTCAGCACAACGCCGTATCTATATGACGGCAACATTGGCTGACGACTCTATCCTGGTTAGTCATTTCCAGGCTGACGCTGCACAAGTCGGTAGGCCTATTCGCCCGAAGGGCGGCGGTGATATAGGTGACCGCATGATTCTTGCCCCGCAAGAGATTAACCCTGACTACACTCAGGAAGCGATCCGTGATCTGGTAGCGGAGATTGCCAAGCAACGAAATGTAGTGGTGATCGTGCCGTCGTGGAAACGCACGGCATTCTGGACCAAAGTCGCTCAACAAATTCTCGACAAAGACACCATTCAGGCTGGGGTTGAGTGTCTGAAGCAGAAGCACGTCGGGTTGACTGTACTGATAAACAAGTACGATGGAATCGACTTACCGGGGAAAGCATGCGAGTTGCTTGTGATCGACGGATTGCCGGAGGCCTACGGGCTAGGAGAGCGTGCCGAAATGCTCATGCTCGATGGCACTAACCGACAGTTGATTCGTCAAGTCCAACGAATAGAGCAAGGCATGGGCCGAGGCGTACGCTCAAGCGACGACTACTGTGTAGTCTTGTTGCTTGGAGGACGATTGACTCAGCGGCTTCACCAGCCTGGCGCTGAAGCCATGTTCTCATCAGCTACGCGTGCACAGATCAATCTGGGCAAGAGCGTGGCGAGCCAAGCTCGCGGCAAAGCTCTCGCCGACCTAATGCCAATTCTTGATCTATGCCTAACCCAGGATGCAAACTGGGTGAGTGCGGATCGCAATGCAGTAATTAATGCACCGCCGGTAGTAGATGGAAATCTGGACTCGAATCAGGTTGTTCTACGTACTGCTTTTGATGCGGCACGTATTAAAAGATACGATGTGGCAGCGGAAGAGGCCCAAACTGCGGTGAATGCCACTGCAGAACCTCATCTAAAGGGGTATCTCAAACAGCAGCTTGCGGAATACACTAATTTCGTGGATCCGGCGAAGGCGCAGGAGTTGCAGCTATCTGCGCTAAGTATGAACTCGCGGTTACTTCGACCGCTTGCAGGTGTGACATACCATCGTCTGAATGCACCTGCTGCAGGCCAGGCGACAGCAGCGACAACCTTCATGACGAGGTTTCTTGAAGGAAACGATCTCATCATCTGGATAAATGGCCTGCTTGACGATCTCGATTGGGGAGAAGATGGCAGCAAGATGTTTGAGGCTGCAATGAAGGACCTTGGATCGTTCCTTGGTTTCGGATCTGAAAGACCTGAGGACAAGATTGGCAAAGGACCGGATAACCTTTGGGCGCTGGGCGGCTTGCACTATCTGGTTATTGAGTGCAAAAGCGGTGCCACAAAAGCGGAGAAGGTGTCGAAGCGCGACACCAATCAATTGAATGGCTCCATCGTCTGGTTTGAGGAAAAGTACGACGGCTCTTGCAACAAGGTCCCAATCCTGGTGCACCCGAAGACGATCTTTGAACACGCAGCATCTCCGAATCCACTGATCAGGATCGTCAACGACGCTGGCCTGC
This sequence comes from Candidimonas humi, assembly GCF_019166065.1. Taxonomy (GTDB): domain Bacteria; phylum Pseudomonadota; class Gammaproteobacteria; order Burkholderiales; family Burkholderiaceae_B; genus Candidimonas; species Candidimonas humi. The sequence continues at coordinate 40,137 of NZ_JAHTBN010000007.1, read as the reverse complement.
AAAAGCTACGGGATGGAATTCGCAGTTATGTTATTGCGCTGGCCGCGACAAGCGGATTCAAGGACGCGCAGGAAGTAGAAAGACAGCTACGTTTTCACAAATTGAATGCCGCAGAGATTGTTGGCCTATGCACTGTTGCTATTGGCACAAAGTAGCATCGGGGCTGCTCCTAGAGGGGGTGTTGCCATTGATGACATTTCTGGACTGGGCTGCAGTCCAGAAATGTCTACTTTGGGCAATACTGCTGACATTCAACCATAGAATGTGGCAATGCCTTGCATCGGTACAAGCGGTCAATGCTTTGTCCAATTTGATCGGCAGCAACCTTCCTGAAGCAGCTAGTCGAAAGCGTCCGCTGATTGACAGCATCTGGCCGTAAGCAGCTGTTGCACGCTTCAGTCTAGTTAAAGGCCTTACTGATTGACCCCAGCTCGAAGAGGGTGTCAGGGGTGTTGGGGCTGTTGTTAGCACGTGAGGCCAGACCCGTTGCATAAAAGCTGTGGTGACCATTTAGGGTTACGCCCACGACAAGGCCGGGAATTTTGTATTCTTCAATAGACTGTGCGTAGGTGGCGTGGGACTGCGATTGAAAGGTACCATCGTTTGCGAAGACAGGTGACACGGTAGACGTTAAGGCAATCAGAGCGATGCCTATCAATAATCTATAGCAGGTCAACTGAAGTCGGTATGTGATGAACAATAATCGCGCGTGGGCGCGCGTGCCGACAAGGCAAGCTGTGGGCATCTTCTTTAAAGTCAAAGATCGAAAAAATTATATCGATGCCCTAGCAATTTTGTAAGCTGGCGATATTCAGTATGGCGAACGCCAGCCCATGGTCGATATGCGCCCAGCATGACAATAAGTCTATTTTGACACAGTTGCAGTTACTTGTTTGGTTAATTAGGCGGTATGTGGAATAGAGGGCAAGAGGCGGCTAGTTATCCTACTTCCAGCTCAGATTCTGCGCGTAGGGCAAGAGGAGCCAGTTCGTTCTGACCGTCTGTCAGGTCTTTGCTCACCACCGGTTGCAGGTCGTGTGCCAGTCCCTTGTATGTGAGTTGATCCACGCGTTCTGGTAGTTTTTCCGCATCGTCTGTAAACACGATCACTTCATGCCGCTCGCGGGAGATACTGACATAGTAGGTGTCCTGGGCCGTGGTGCGACTGAAGCTTTCCGCGTTGTAAAGCACGCGGTCGCAAGTTAAGCCCTGAGCGCTATGTGCCGTGGTGGTGTAGGCATAGTCCATATTGAGGGGCCGATCTGTGGACAATCGTACGTAGCGGCCTTGGGTTTGAATGGTGACATGAGCCGAGTCAATGGCGGCGACGGTCGCCAGTTGGCCATTGATCAGGTCGTTATGCGTGTCATTGCGCGTGATCCGGACGCGATCTCCCACCGATAACTCGGCTCGGCTCTGGTGGTAGACCGATAGCTTGCTCATGGTTTTAGGGATAATTTCTATGGTCTTCGTAGACGATTGGCTGGCAGTCAGTGGCTCGACGGTAATGCGGTCATGACGTGTGGTTCCCGTTACGCGGTAAGGCTCGCCGCGTTTCAGTCCACACTGGTAGTCCCGTTCGGGAATGACAATGTCGCCCTCTGTGTAGTAGCGAGCCACACTGCGCTCTGCGCGCGTGGTGTCACGGCGCGTCAGGAGATCGCATTGTCGGCCTTTGTTTTGCAGGCCAAGCAGTCGGTGTATCTGGGCATTGATGGCGATGCGGGAGTCGTTGGTGCCCGTAACCACGAGGGTATACAATTGCTCCGTCGCTGAAAGCTTCGTATACGTCTGAGCAATGGCCTCATATCGTGCCGTACTGTCTCGGCGCTTGTGGCCATGCTCATCTGTCGTGAACTGATCTGTAACGGTGCGGATGTCGTTTAATAGCGGGAGGGAGCGACTGGCCTGGCCGTCGGCAGCTAATTGAACCGCCTGGCGCAGCCGTTCCGAACGCTGACGCTGAATATCCCCCATCAGTACGGTGCGCATGCCGTGTTCTTGCAACATGGAAAATGCCCTTCCGGCCTCAATGGCTTTGGTCTGGGCGGTGTCGCCCAGCAGAACCACTTTTGCACCGGTGGGTTGAATCAGGGATAGCAGCTTGTCCATCTGCCTGACGGGTACCACCCCGGCCTCATCGATGACGACCACGGTGTTAGCGTCCAGGTTGTCGGTGAACATGCGTTTGTCGGACGCGGCAAGTACGGATGCGATTGTCTTGGCCGATATGTTGTCGTCTTGCAGATTGCGCACCATATTCCCGTAGGGGGCCAGGGCAACCATCGTATGGCCGTGCTGGTGCAGGAGGGATTGTGCGTTTTGCAGCGCGAAGGATTTGCCTGTGCCTGCCAGTCCTTGAATACCGGCGATCTGATCTGATCCCGTTGCAATCAGCATGACCGCTTCGCGCTGGCCGGGAGTCAGGCGCGTGTCCAGATCGTTTGCGACATGAGGTTTGGCAATGGTGGTGGGCGAGGCATTGCGACCCGCTAACTCCGCCGACAGGATCCTGGCTTCGGCGTCGAAAGCTTCCCGAGTCGCGTACCGTGGGGCTTCCATCAACAGACGTCCTGATGCAATGGCTTGATCGACCAGTCGCAGAGCGGCAGGCTGTGCAACGTTGGATAGGCGTGTCGCTTCGGCAGCCCAGCCTTCACGTGTCATGGGCGATGCGCGTTGGTCTTGGGAGTTGCGGTAGTGAGGGGCCTCTCGGATCAATGCACCAGACTCGACACGCTGCTGAACTGCATCCTGGATGATTGCGACGTTGGCATGCCCGCCTGTGTGGCGTACCGCGTGGCGCAATAGGTCTGCCAAGGGCATGACGGACTCTCTTTCGGCCAGATGCCGAATCGCCCAGTCTAATGAGGCTTCCGCGACAAGGTTGGCCGGTATTTGCGAGTGTGGGACATCCTGTCCCTGAAATGATGGCGTCGTGTGGTCAAACTGCATGCCAATTGCAGTGGCGGCGTCGCGCCATTGTTGTTGCAATGCAGTGCGATCGAGGTTTTCTGTTTTGGCCTGGCGACGGGCCAAGGTAATGCCTTGGCGCAGGGCGTGAGGGGCTTCGTCTCGGTTGGTGCCGCGTGCAGAGAGCTCTGCCGCGATGTCGGCGCTTCGTTTGCTGAAGAACTCGATTTGCTCGCGGCTGATGTGTGCCAGTTCAATATGGTGCTTTTCATGGCGAACGTCATAGCCCAGCGTGCGGACATTGCGCTCCAATTCTGCCTGGTAGATAGAGTCTGTCACGCGCAAGAGTTTGAAAATTTCCTCATTGGAGAGGGCCACCCAGTTGCCGTCGGCCCGTTGGGTCAGATTCATCAGCAGCGCGTGAACGTGCAGATGAGGATCTGGCGCAGCATCCTCGGTAGGGCGGGCGGCTTCGTGGCGAAACTTGGCAATGATGAGATTGCCAGTGTGTTCGATACGTGATTTGCCTTTCTCCTTGCGGCGACCCATAGCCAAGTGTTGCTCAACATAGTCCAGGGCCACCGCGACTGCTTTGTCGTTGGCTTGGATTAGGCGCTCGTCACCACCGATCAAGGCTTGCAGAGTAATACTTTTAGGGGCACCAAACGTGAGGTCTAGGGCAGCCCGGGCTCTGGCATCTTTACGAATGGATTCGCCTTCCACGACGTCATGGCCAAACTCGCCTTGCAGCATGGCTTTGAAGCGCGCAGGGTCAATTTCACCGATTGCTCCGAGCCGCCGGGCTCCTTCGCCTTGCCAGGTGGCAGCCTCACCGTCTCGGCTGTAGTAATCGTCTGCCTGGCCTGCGTAGTAGTGGGTAGCAACGGACGCGCGAGCGCGATAGATCTGGCTGTGCGAGATCATAGAAACTCCAGAAACGAGCGAGTTGAGGGGGAGCTACCTCGACGGCTGAGCGTGTGGTGCCTTACTGAAGGGTGTGAATTTGCTGTTTCAACTGTGACAGCGGAGACGTCGAGATGAGGTTTATCTCGGGGACTTGTGGGTAATCCCTATGCATAGCAGCTTTAATAATCGGGCGATATAGCTAAAATCAGTCACATTTAGATAAATTGTGTTTTCCTTGGCATGAAAATATATCCACTTCCCGAATCCATGTGCGATACGCATGATGGCGATGAATGGGCGTTGGCAGCCATTCTTTGTGAACGCGTTGTGGCGCTTAGATATCTTTCCGATGTTGTGCCTCCAGTCGTCGTTGCGCAAATCAATGGGCCATCAGCGGAATTTTCGATTCGGCAGTGGCTGTGCAAAAACTCTGTGGAGCTCAGAGAACTACAGGCACTTGGGGCTGTGAGTGTAGGGATTGTGTCGAGTGACGGTTTTACTGAGGCATGGACCGTTCCAAAGTAAGGACACGAGCAGAGATGGGTTGCTTGATTGAACCTTAAGCATCCCTTTCTTTGTTGTTGCCGATTTCGGCTAGAAGCGGTTGTCTTGTGTGTGGCTGTACTAACGAAATTATTTGAAAAAATGCGCCTATCTGACGTCGTCATCAACAATTTCTGCTCGTGCGATCCAGTGAGGATCTCACTGAGCGATTTCAACCCTATTGTTGGATACAACAACTCAGGAAAATCCAACATTCTCCGAGCTATCAACTGGCTGCTGCGTAAGAGTGTTCTGCCGAATTATATGTTCCATGACCCCACTAATGCGGTCACAGTGGAAGGTACCATTGAAGATGTAGATCTACAGATACTTCCACCTAATCAGCAGCAAGCGGTAGCTCCATATTTAAACAATGGATCGCTGATATTTCGCCGCAGGCAGCCATCACCAGGATGCCCCGTGGGACAGCTTAGAATTGACGTTTTCGATGGTCAAGCCCGCGCCTGGGTTGACAACCCAGCAGGTCTTGACAATGCGATAGCCGTGTTGTTGCCGGAGCCTCTGTACATTGAAGCAATGGAAGACGCTGGTGAGGATGTTGGAAAGTTCGGTGCCAAAAACACTATTGGCCTTTTGCTTAAACATGTATTGCGCAGAATCAACGCCAGCAATCCTGCCGCCATAGATGTTATGAGTGCTGCGTTAGCACAAGTCTCGGGACACTTGAATGGGCAGAACCGAATCGAGGAGCTCGCCGGATTCGAAACGGAAGCGACGTCTGCAATCGCATCATTCTTTCCAGGGCTATCACTACACCTGAGTTTCGCACCTCCTGAAATCGAAGACTTGTTTAAATCCTCTACGATTACTCTGTCGGATGCACAGGGCCGGCCACGGCCATTTACTTCGTTTGGGCACGGTGCGCAGCGGAGTGTTCACATGGCGCTTATCAAACTCCTTGCGGATCTGACAGGGGGGGCAGCAGGCAATCCCGGAGGTACAGTCGTCCTACTCATCGATGAGCCCGAACTGTACCTCCACCCGCAAGCGATTGAGTTGCTCAGAGAGTCTCTTCTGTCTCTATCCAATCAGACATTCCAGGTCATCTTTTCTACCCACTCACCGCTTCTGATAGGACGAGCTCACGCGCTACAAACACGGATAATTTATAAGAATGCGGACAACAAGACCGCAGTCCGTGAACGGCTGACGACTGCCTCTGCAGCATTTGCAGCTCACGAGCATCATGCGGAAGCTGTGTTTTCGATACAGTCCGCCACCCATTTGCTGTTTTCTGAAAAGGTTTTGCTCGTCGAGGGGAAAACTGAGCAGATGTTGTTACCGCACATATACCAGGCAGTTCACGGGCACTCCTTTGCGCACGACAAAGGATGCATTGTTTCTGGTTCAAGCAGTTCGGCACTGATGCCCATGATGCAGATTTTGCAATCAGTTGGATTCGCTCCCAAAGTGCTGACAGATCTTGATTTCATTTTCAAGGTGGCTCCCAAAGCGGGACTGGTGAATCCGGCTGACCAAGACTTTGTCGCCTGCAAGAACTGGTTTGCTACCCAGTCTGGCGCGTTAGGGATTTTTCTGGATACCAGCGGACTGCCAACTCGAAAAGGCCCCAATGGCGAGATATCGACCTATAGCTCAGCTGAGGCGTTCGAGAGGATGGCCGCTGCCATGCCTAACGAGATCAATGCGCTTGTTCAGATGCTTCGCCAGCACAATATTTGGGTGTGGTCAGGCGGAGCGATCGAGGTTCACTTGGGCATTGGCAAGAACGATCAAGATCGAATAGGCTTCCTGAACACTGCTATGCAGGTTGGCAATTTGAATCATGCTGCGAGGCCCCAAGATCTGCACGATCTCGCGCAATGGGTATAGTCACCACCAATTTTCCTGGCAAAGCTCGATTTCTAATAACTATCGCCGGTTACCTTACTTGGAAGTAGCAAACGATGAATGACCGAAGCTACACAGAAGCAGAAATTCAAGATCTAACGGATCGCGTGTTTCTGCTTAAGGAACGGCTTGAAGCGGGGAAAATTCATTTTGCTCCGCATTTGATCGAGGATTTTCGGCGGAGCTTTGAGGCGATTCGCCTTCGGCCAGATGGGAAAGTGGATCCTCGCACGGTAGACGGGCGTATCCGAGCATCAACACTCGCAATCGTGGCCATGAATCAGCGAGAGGAGATGAAGAATTCTGCGACTCTGCAGGATCTGCAAGAAAAGTATTTTGAGTTTCTCTTTGAGCAGTTTGGATGGCTGTACGACCAGATGGTGCAGCATAAAGTGCCGTCATATGTAATTGCTGAACATTTTGCGAAGGAAGCTGAGTTTGTCGACAAGCTATTTTCTGTTATTCCTGACTGTGAAAAGGCAGTAAAGGATTTTTGGGAAGTCGCAGGTGAGATCTCTGAATACCACTTGCAAGACGGGCATCAGCTCAAATCAGTCTTTTCTGGTGACTTGTGTCCATCGTATGACGAGAACGTAGTCTCAACGGCCGGACTCTACGTCGACACAATAATTTTACCGTGCCCAGTTCTTAGGGTGGCTCCGCTTGGAAACTTTCTGCCCAAGTCAGAAGTTGTAAAGCTATTTGTAAAGCACGTCCTGACTGTGATGACTTACCGAAATCTCGCAACGGCTGATGTCTCGCCTCCGATTGTTCTCATTGTTCCCTCACGAGATGATATTCAGGGACGAGGCAGTGAGCACTCTGTAACAGCACGAGCGGCACCGTTGATGGTTCAACACGGTAATCGGCTGTTTGGCCGTTCTTTTCAAGAACTAGACGAGCTTACCGAATTCTGCAGCGGCCTGGTCGGCGTGGAAGATGTTGTTAGCCAACTCAAGTGTCCGGAAAGGCTATTGTTTGATACTGAGTGGGGAGGGGATGCGACGCACCAACTTCGCACAGCCATGACTGAGAATCCCGTTCTACCTGGAATGGATCAAGATGTCGCGGGACATCAAGTTATCACTGCTGCCCTTGGGAGGATGCCGCAAGCGATGGCTGCAGAGGAGGCTGCGTTCCAGTTCGGTGGTTCTCCGTTGATTTCGGCTCCCACATCTTGGAGCTACTACACTTGGCTCTTAGAATATCAAGGGGCGAGAGCGAGAAACCGGGCTGGGAACATAGAGGCATGCCATGTTGCGCACGCACTCACTACGGAGGCAGGTACTAGCTTGCAATGGCTTGGCAATGTCCCGCCAGAGTCCGTGCTGGAGATTCGAAGGAATGGCCTTGCAGAGGAATTGCGGGGGGTGTTGTCGAGCGGACTATCAGACCTTCTGAAAGTCAATCCAGAAAATTATTTTCGAACAGCAGATCAGGTTGTTGAAAACTTAGACTTAGCTTTCAGAAAGCATCAGCAAGATCTGCTGGAGGCAAAGCGTAGAAAACTGAAGCTCTACGGCATAGATGTGCCAACATGCTTGGCTGTCGGTGCCATTGGAGTCGCTGGAGCTATGACGGGAAGTATCCCGCTTCAAGGAATTTCCGCAGCTCTAAGCGTGGTTGGGTTGGCAACACTAAAAGACATAAAGACAAAGTATGTCGAAATTGCAGAAGCAGATAAGGTAAGGCGCACATCACCCACTGGAATTCTTTTTCGCCACCTTGCTAACTAGGGTGACCCCTCCTCGGTTTCGAGCGCTGTTTTTCTTCCGGGCCTCGGCGGTATCTGTTACCTAAATTTCGTAGATTGTTTGTAGCCGACTATATTCATTCGGCTACTATCTGACCTGATGGCACTGTATTGGATGTAACGGTACGCGGTAATCCTTCCACTTCCTGAAACGCCGCTGCAGCCGATCCAAACTTCCTAATCGGCAATGTTACCCTCGCAATCGGAAAATCCCCCGCCAACGCCACATATCCCCCCAGTGATGGCAGCGCCTGTATCTGGGCCGCTGTCACCACATCCTCCGTCGTTCGTTCCATGTTGTCCGACGTATTCCGGTTGTCGACACTCCGACTGACGCTGTATTTGGGGCGCTCGACTTCATGTTTTCCCAGGCTTTCGCTCATGTCTTTGGCCGTCTGTGGATCCGTGCGGGAGCCGCCCAGCACTGCCAGGTTGCGAAAGCTGGCACGAATGGTGGTGGCCATGGTTTTGCCATAAATGTGTTCCAGCTGTGATGTGCTTTGCAGTCCGGCCACGATGCGCAGACCATTTTTCCGCCCCTTGGTCAGTCCTGCTTCCAGAGAGGGGAGCGCTTCCAGGCTGGCCAGTTCATCAATAAACAGCCACCAGCGCCGATGAGAACTTTCCGGCATGGACAGAATCGACGTGATGAAAACGTCGGCCCATGAGGACACGAGAGGTTTCATGGAGCTCATCATGTCCTCGCGCCAGTTGATGTACAGGTTGCCACCATCCGGTTTGGACAGCCATGCACGGATGGAGAATTTCCCGGGCTTCATGCCAGTGTGCTCCGACAGTTTGTTCGACAGCACAAAGCGAGCAGAGGACAAGGCTTTGCTGGCCTCGCTGGAGCCCACGAACAGCGATTCGGCCAGTGTAGCTTCCAGGAACTGTTTTAAGACCTTGGGATCCTCAATGGTACACAGGCGAAACAGATCCATGACGCTGGCTTGTTCGCCCTGCATCTGATGCAGTTTCTTGGCGGTTTCGCGTAGCAGCAGTCGCCCAAAGTCGTTCCACTCTTCCGCATTTTTGTCCTGGCTCATCGGCACCATTGAGTGGGCTAGCCGTTTCCAGTCGTAGTCGGCGCGGACTTCGTTGAAGAACGACCATCCTTGGCTGCGGGCGTCGTAGGGGTTGAGAATCATGTCGTTCGGCTGCCAGAATTTGCTGAGTAGATCCCCGTTGGGATCAATCACAATCATGCGGTCGTTGCGGTCCGGGGCTTGCCTGGCTACTCGGGTTTTCATGTCACGTTTTGACCGACGCAGGACGGAGGCGGCCATGTTGCGCAGCAGTACCGATTTGCCCGAGCCGGTGGCACCGCTGATCAGCAGATGGAGGTTTTCATTGGCCGTTGGCATGGGAATGCCGCCAATGTCGATCTGTTCCTCGCCGCTTTCTTCACACTGGCGTGCCAGACTCTTGGCCGAAGTCGTGCGCGTGCCCCGTACAAAGCGTTTGTAGCCAGCCCCTTCAAACCCTTCTGTTCGCGCCGTGCGCCCGACAAACAGGACGAAGATGAGGGAGAGCACCAACCCGACACCTAGCGAGCCATAGAGCAAGGGGTACTGCGGCGTTATCACCATGAAGTGCCAAAAGGCGCTGGCATTCCAGTCTCGCCAGTGTATGTGACTGGCCCAGGTGGCGACGGCCATCCAGGCTCCTGTAGGAAAGATCACCAATGAAAAGGCGGCAATGCGCCGCCGAGTGATGGGAGAAATTAGTGTGGACATGGTGGCCAGTCCTCATGAAATCAGTAGGTGACCAAGGGCTAGGCCCGCCAGCAATCCGCCCAGAACGCCTGTTGCACCGCCGACAAGCAGGGCAATCCACGTCATGCGACGCGCCGATCGATGTGCTGTGTGGGCGTACTGTGCGGCCTCTCGGGCTAGGATGTTCAGTTGCTGGTGGGTGTCTTGCAGCATGGCCTGAGTGGCCTGCTGTGCCTCCTGATGGATCGGCCTGATGCTCGATTCGATGGTGGCCGTCAGGTGGTGGCTGAGTTGCTGGGGCAAGGCTTGCTGTGTGTCAGCCATCGTCTGCATGCTTTTTTGCATGGTATGCAGGTGCTGAGTGGTGCGCTCCAGCCGATCCACCAGGTTGGACACTTCGCCCAGCACCTCGTGATACAGCAAGTCCAGTTTGGTGCGAGCGCCATTGGGAGCCAGATTGGATTCCATGGTGACGCTCAGGCAAACAGTGCGCTGAAGGCCGCGTTCATTTGCCGATCCACGGGCTTGGCCAAGGCGCGCAATGCGTGGCGACTGCTTAGCTGTGAGATGCGGACGTGGTCGTCTGGATCGGCGGTACGAAGCAGGGCGCGGTAATCGGTTTGGTCGGCTAGCACGTCGGCAATGGTGGTGCGTTGTTCGGCCAGCAGTTCGAACACTTCGTTTTCGTAGATGGCCGCGTGCGGGTTGGCTTGCACCTCGCCGGTCTTGGCGGCATAGGCCAGGATCGACGGGAATTCATCGGCCACGCTGCTATCGACACGATTGAACAGGATGCGTACGCGTTCGGGATCCACACCGAGTTCGGCCAGCGCCGCGACGGTTTTGATGGTTTCGCGCTGGGCTTTGCCGGTATTGATAACGGGCAACACGAAGTAGCCGATTTCTTCATGAGCGCCTTCGTAGCGCATCATGTGCGTCAGAAAATCCTCGATGTTGCTGGCACCGACATCGACGATGGCATCGTCTCGGGTCAGCAATTCACGAAACAGTCGGCCAAACTGCTCTCCGCGTAGCTGATCGACATCGAGACCAAGATCTGCGCCTGTTTCGTTGGTGGACTCAACGGCGAAGATTTGGGCGCTGTTCATGCGGGGTGCAAGCAGGTGTGAAGCAGCGACCGTTTTGCCAACAGAGCCGGTGTAGTTGAGTACGGCGACTTTCATGGTTTGTTCCTTTTGGTGGGCGGGTTGTCAATGGCGGGCGTACGGTTGGCCTGGCCTTCTCGGCGCAGTGCCTCCAAGTCAATACGCATGTCGCGAATCTTTCGCAGATCACCAGGCGTTTGGATGTCGCGGGGTCGTCCCTGAATGGCATCCAGTGTGGGGGGTGAGGAGGTGGGGGTTGAGGGTGGAGACGGTGACTTGGCGGCTTTCCTCTGCGCTTTGCGCCAGCGGTAGAGATTGATGGCATAGGTGCCGAACTGAACCTGCAGGCCAGCCGCTGCCAAATCGTCCAGCACGGCAGCATGTGGGACACCCGTTGCCAGCTCCGCTTCGATCAACGGAAACAGGGCGCGCAGTTGTGCGGCGGTGCTGATGCGAGGATCCAAGGTCGCGAGGGTGGCGCGATAGCGCGCTACGGGTCGGGCTTCATTCATAGGCTTCCATGGTTGAGTTGAAAACGGGGTGGGGTTGCGGCTTGCCACAGGGCAACTTATCCACAAGCTTGCCTGGTAGTAATAAGGTAGAAATAAGGTAGAAGGCGTCGAGATCGCTGGAGAGCCCCTATTCATGCGGGTTTCCAAAACCGATGCGCGATGCTATGCCGATAAAGCGCGATGCTGTGCCGATAACCCGCGATGCTATGCCGATGCAGGCGCGATGCTATGCCGCCGCCGAAGACCACTTATCCACAGGCGATTTTTTGGTCAATCAATGATCAATAAACGGGTTGTGAGAAGGCGAGTTTGGTGCGCTGGATGAGACGTCATGGCACGATGGGTTAGCGATCCAGTCGCGTCCAAACGGCCTGTTCATGTCCCTTGATGGCCGCCTCGACTCGGGGTTCGGCGATCACGTTCAACGCCTCCAGTTCGGCCAAACTGCGCTCCAAACTGACCCGAAAATCACGCATACGACCGCTAGACTGCGCACGTTCTTTCAGGATATCGAGGCTGTATTTCTGCTGGATGTCCGACGAGGTGCCGATGAGTCGTTGCAGGCTTTTGGACAGATCCAACCGCATCTGCAAACGCTTGGACCAGTCCACCAGGGCATACTCTCGATTGCCGAAAATCTGTGCCCAGCGCGGATCGGCATAAATGGTGTAACAGCCGCTGTGTGCGTCGTAATCAAAGCCACCGATCATGGCGAGCACTCGCGTTGAAGGATGATTGCCATAGCTGTACTTGATGGAGCCGTCCTTGCGGCGGGCCTCAATGCACAGCGTAAAACGGGCCAAATTTTTCATGCCTTCATGCAGCCACTCGTATTGGCTGCCGCCTGTCGGTCGGCCCATGCCTCGCAGAAAATCGGCGCGGTTAATGACGGGTGCTTCGCCGAGCAAGGCCGTGGTTTGCAGATACATGGCATGCATCCAGATGTCCGCATGGTCTTCACTTAACTGCTTGCCGGATCCCTTGAGCAGGATGTTGCTGCCTTCGAGAAACACCGCGTCGTCGTGCAGGGTGCGCCAGCCTCGGCGCACGGGCGCAAAGACGGCGCTTCGGGCAATGTAGTTGGGAATGGCGCGCGCCGTTTCCTTGATGCCGGGCAGGATAAAGGGTGTCGGGGTGCGAGCCTGCTTTTCTGCGGCTGCCGCCAAGGCCTGCTGGGCCTTTTGGTGGGCCCGTTGCATGGCGGCAGACCGACGCAGTACGTTGCCGTCCTGATGAAAGGGCTGGCGTGTGGATGAAATCATGGGTCAAGCTCCAGGCGAGCCGGTATAAGGCCTGCCTGGCGCGTGTGCAGTGCCTCACACGGGTTCAGGGGAAGGGAGCATCGTCGGCTGAACATGTCAGACCGACAACGCAATAACAGGTGTTTGCCCTGACGGGCGGTGTGGCGGGCTAACTGCTGACTGGTGTTTTCGGCTCGAACCAGAGTTCTTTGAGCCGAAAGCGTTCGAAATGCAGCACGACATCGACGGTCTGGCGCAAGAAGGCCTGTATGGTCGGCAAATCCAGGTTGCCGCCGGTTGGCGATTGCTTGATAAGGATGGCCAGCCGGTCAAAGGCGTCGGCGGCGCTGTTGGCGTGTGTGGTGGTGACTGATCCTGGATGACCGGTATTCAATGCCGCCAGATAGTCCCAGGTTTCAGGGCCGCGGAGCTCGGCCAGAAAGATCCGGTCGGGCGATAATCGCATGCAGGCGGCCAGGCTGTCGGTGGCCGAGACTCGACCGCGTGTGCCGCCGTACATCAGGTGAATCCGGTTTCGGTGCCGTGGCAGGATCAGTTCATGGACATCTTCAATGGTGATCAGCCGTTCGTCGATGGGAACACGGTCGATCAACGAGCGGGCAAAGGTGGTTTTGCCGGATCCCGTCGCGCCCGAAATGACGATGTTTCTGCGCGCTAGGATCGCTTCGTGCAGAAACTGGGGAATGTCACCCGCCTTTTTCAGCGTCATGAGCGCCTGGTCTGATGCCGAGATGTCGCTTGCCGCGTTGGTAGCCGTACTCGCAAACGCGCCTTGTGCCTGCAGTTCTTCCAGAGAAATTGCGGCTTGTGTGTGTTTGCGGATGTTGATGGCCAGTGTCTCGTCGATGCAGGCGGGCGGCATCACGATCTGGCCACGCTCTCCGTCCGGCAGGATGACAGACTGGATGGGGCTGCGGGCCATGTGGTTGTACGCGGCCAACGCGGTGGCCAGGGCTTCCAGGTGCGGGTAGGTGAGCGAGGGGCACGTCTGCAACTCCCATGCCCCACGCGTACGGGTGTAAAACTCCCCAGCTCGCACGATGGCAATTTCCGTCACGCTCGGGTTCTCCAAGTGGGTGGTTAACGGTCGTAGAAAGGTGCGAACCGAGATGGAGCGATCAAATGGGATCGGTTCAGCGGATGGGTTCAAGCTCATAGACGTGACTGAAGTCCAGATCACGGGCGACCATGATGCCGATGCGTTCGCCCTGGTTTTTATAAAGCGTGGGGGGAATATCCAGCGACTTCTCCAGTATTTTGGCAATGGCTTCCTGGCCACCCTGGGCCGTATTGTCAAAACGGATGTTGTCGTTGCCAGACTGGCCTTGGTTGGAGGCCCAGTTGCCGAAATCACCGACCAGAGACAGCAAAATGGCGTTGCCAAAGCGTTCCCAGAAGTGATTGTCGATCTCGCCATCCACCCCGGCTTCGCCAAGCGGGCCGGTGCCGGGTGAACTCAGATTCACGATCACGCCGCTGGGCGTTTCCAATCGGTTCCAGGTCACGAAGGCGCGGGCCTGGCCTTGCTGGATGCCGCCAGACTGATAGCCGGTAAATTTGGTCCCGGCATCGATGAGTTTGACTTTGCCGTTGGCACTCATGACATCGTGTGTGGCCAGGCAGGTTAGAAACCCGGATTGTGTACTGACGAGTTTTGTTTGCAGCGTGCAATCGATCATGGTGCCCTGCGTCAGCAGGAAGTTCCTGTCGCCAAGTTGACCTGCCACAGATGGAGATAACTCCAGTGGGCGTAACCTGTCGGCCAAGGGGCCTGCATCGTTATACGGGCCTTGTGCCGCAGTTGGCTGGTTCGTGGTCTCGCCGTTTCCGTCCCCGCCATTTCTTTGCAATGGGCTGAGCAGCCGACGCTGTGTCAATTCATCGGCGGGCGGTGGTGCTTCCGGCGCAGGCGGCGGCACGCTATAGCTCGGTTCGGGTGAGGGATCGGAAACCGGCGGTGCAGGGGCTGGCTGTGGCGCAGGGCGTTCCACCTTGGGCGTTTTCAGACGATTGGTGATGCCGCTTTGGTCCGCTTCCAGGCCGTTGTTGGTGTCCTCCTGCTGGTCATGGCTCCAGGCCTTGATGAGCACGCCGATGGCGACGGCAAGCGCGACCAGGATAGTGAGCCAGAGAAAAGCCCGTGCACCACGCGGCGCGGTGCGTCCGGCGGTCTCCAGGTTCAGAGGCTCCCGCTCCAGGTCAGGCGCTGCATGGTCGTTGGGTGGTTGGCAGTCTAGCGGCAGCGTGCCTTGCTCGTTTTCCGTCATGGGGCATTCCTTTGTTGCATGTCGTCGCTGTGCTGCACGGCGGGCACGGGCATGACCGCGGAGGGTTGCGATGCAGGTGCGCCTTTGATGTTGCGCTTGACCGAAGGCGAGGTTGTTCCGGTATGCGACGGCACCGGCGTGACACCGTAAGCATCGTTATGGATGGCCAGCACTTGATTTCCCAGTCGTAAATGCCATAAGGCTGAAGTGCGATGCAGCACCATGGTCCGTTGATCGGCCATGTGATAGTTGGTAATGACTTCCTGACCGTCTGGGGTGACGCGATAGACGGTCGGGATGTCGGCCTCAGAGGCAAACTGCAACCAGGTCTGACGGCCATCATCCCAGGCATGTACGGGCGCGATGCCTGCATCCCCGTTGCGGGTGTAGGCCTGCCAGTTAATTGGAGCGCCTGTCGTGCGTAGGGATTGCTCAACCGCCGCTTTCCGCGATGCTTGAATACGTTGCTTGGCTTCGGTGTCGGGATAGCGGACGACTAGTTTGTACAGTGCCGGTGAGTGGCGATTGTCGCTGTACGAAAGCCGGAAGCTGTAATCGCGCCGGTTGGTGACGACAAGCAGGTTGGTGTTGGCGTTTTCGGCTGTCGGTTTGAAGAACAGGTGATTGTCTTTGTACGTAAACGCGTACGCCTGACTGTCACCGAAGACGTGGTAGACATAGTGCTCGCCTGGCTCCAGGACAATATGGGTTGCCACACCAATGATGGCATTGAGCTGGATCACTTCTGCCGCGTTGTAATTGACGTAGCGTACGCGATGATCCGATTTTGAGGGTCGAGGTGTTTCCAGCGCTAGCGCGCTTGCAGGCAGTGCCAGACAAAGCACGAGCGCCAACGCCTGCCGTCTGGGGAAGTGTTCAAGCATGAGAGTTCCTTCAGGGCGATATGGGAGTTAGCGCGACAAGTCGGCAGCCAGGTCATAGCGTGTGATCTGGAAACCCAACGGATTCAGGCGTGCGACCTCTTCAGTGAGCGGCACATCGGTGTATTGATAGGCCACGGTGGCAATCAGGTGCTGAACGTTGGTGAGGTTGCCCGACGTCACTTCTCGCTCTGTCTTGGTGAATCGGACAATGGCCGCCTGATTGGCTCCGAGTGTGATGGAGTGAACCTGTACATCGACCGTGCCCTCGGTGCCCAGACGTGTCGTGACGGCATCCTCTCCTTCAAAGCGTTTGCCGTATTGCGTCTGAATGGGTGCGGAGGACAACAGGGCGCACGTATCGAATTGCTCCTGAATGGTTTGCCAGCTGTAGCCTTCGCAGTTCAGTACATAGGTATTCAGGAAATGCTTGGCGATGCGTTCGCCATAGTCTTCCAGCGGTTGTCCGAGCTGGCTGACGTGCTCGACCGTGCCGGTAGCCTCATCGACACGCACAACGTACATTTCAGGAGGCGCTTTTAGCGGCGTCAGGCCGACGACGGCAGCGATGGCGACTGTGGCAATGAGCGCAGATCCGATGGCAACTTGCCAGGCGCGTTTTCGGCTGCGGAAAATTTCGCCGAAATAATCACGCTCCAGGCCGCGAGACTGTTCCAGATAGGCAGCTATATCTTCGGATTTGAGGGCTTCGGGCACGAATCAAACTCCTTGAATAAGCGGTGGCGTGGCATTGACCGGCACACGGGGCGAGTCAGCGGGTTGGGGTGGCTCTGGCACGTGAAAGGCGCAACCGGCCAGCAGCCCGGCCAATGCCAGGGCGGCAACGATGTTTTTCATGGGAACTCCCGCTCTGTCTGCGGACAGAACAATTAGGAAGGAATGGAGGGGGACAGCAGGCCGCTGGATTACTTGGCGCGTGGGCGTATCATGCTGCGCAGGCGCATGATGGAAAACACGCCTTTAGCGGCGGCTCCAATACCGAGTTGAGCGCCGAAGCCATTGGAGAGGCCTGCAGCGAGGCCGGGGATCATGATCATGACGATTAGGCTGGCAATACCGACAAGCAGTTGTGCGCCATAGAGGCTCAGAATATCTTTCGCGCCGCCATTGATCTGATCGGCGATCATGCGGATAAGCTCAACGTTCATTTGCAACATCAGCCCGAAAATAAGGCCGGCCAACAATGCTAAGAACACGAAATTTAGTGCTTGAGAGATCCAGCTGTTGAGAAGTGGCTTGGTCGGCTCAAATAGCGTCGCTGCAATAAATATGGGGCCAGTCGCGACTACCAATGCCATACCGACTTTGCATACGACGATCATCACAATAATGATGCTGCCAACTATTGCTGCGTTTGCACGTACTAACGTGGCGAGAATACTGACGAGCACTTCTTTAGTGGAGGGCAAGAAGTTGTACCAAGCATCTTGACCCTTACCCATCATGGCACCGGAGGCTTTACTGGTCTCATTTTGCAATTTATCGACCTCTACTGCGACATCGCTGGTACCTAGTGCCAGTTGTGTGACATCGTCAGGTAATGCAATCATCGTGTCCGCGATGTTCTTCTGGTATAGGCCTCCCACGCCAAAGATCATTGAGACAACGGCGACGAGAATGGCTTTGCGAAAGAATTCCGTCACTGTCATATTGCTTTGCCCGTGCATGAGGGCAAATGCATACACGACAAATTGGAGAGTGAGGCCTACGACGATGACGGGCATGAGGGCCTGGAATAACGCCTGCATGGGGCCGTTTACAGCGTTGCTTAATGTATTCTCGGTTTCAGACATGACCCATTGAGCAATATTGCTTGGGGACAATGACGAAGAAGCCGACGGAGTCATTCCGGGCATAGTGCGACCTTAGTTGTGAGGTTGAGCGTCTACATCATCGGTGTTGTTATCTCCAAACCACCCGCCATATACCCGTTCAGCTCTCGCTTGTAGCAGGTGTCTCTCCGCTTCAAGTTGTTGCGAGGCTAGTTGAATGCGTGTCTGCTCGGCCACGATGTTGGACTGTTCAATTTGAATCCGTGCTTGTAGTTCGGCGATTTCTTTGGGGTTGCTCGTCTGGTTTATTTTGTCTTGCAGGGCATCAATGTTAGCTAGGCGTTGGGTCATTGAGTCATAGGCGCGTTGGCTCATCGCTTTAGCGGTTGCTTCAATATCCAATGCCCTCTTGGAAAGCTTGGCTCGATCTTCCTGAAAATTGACAGGGGCAGTGACGGAGTCCGTGACGCGGCTAACGTCTGCATTGAGGCTTGAGTTGGTAGGTTGATTCAGCAGATCTTGGGCAGTTGAGGGCAATGCAGAGCGAAGCTGATCGCGCGAGTCTGGGCTGCCAACCACATTGCCGTAACCACTTGATTGCGTCAGTGCGGCAAGCTGGCTCTTGGCTGTAGACAGTTGTTTGCTCAGATTTTTCAATTGATCTTTGGCCGTCAGTAATTGCTGCTGCAATTGAGCGATCGTGGCAGCATCAACCGTTGGAATTCCACTCGCGTAGGTGGTATTGATCAATACGACGGACAGGGAAATGCCCGCCGCAAATAGCTTGCAGCGTGTCATGAGGGGTCTCCAGGGAGTGCGCCGTTAGGCGCGAGGATCAGGACTGCGTGTCGCTTTGCTGTGCAATGGCTTGATATTCAGCCTCTGTTGCACGATGCGCTTTCATTTGGCCTGAAACGATGATATCGGCGCTTTCATCGTAGGCAACGCGTTTGTCGCCTACTGCCAGAATATTGTCCGAATCGTCTAGCTTTCCAGGCAGTTTGTGAGCTTGGTAACCGCCACCGAAAGGGTCTTTCGTTACGACGGTGAACAGAAAACTATCGCCGTTGCGAGTGATATGGATCGCGTCAGGATCATATTTGCTATCTGACTTCCAATATCCAAGAAACTTCTCACCCCCGGGCTCACTATTACATCCGACTAGGGGCGTGAGCAGTGTGGCAGAACTAATGGCGGCGATGAAGTTTCGTCGGTTCATGCGGTTTTCCTATAGTGAGCGGCAGTTGAAGGGCCCGGCTATTCGTGAAAAATGTCCAGGGATTGCGTACGCTGCAGGCGTATTCAATCTTTGTAGTGCAGGCCGCTTGATTGCACAGTTTCAGGATGTTCCATTAGGCCGTGTTTCTCGGTGCCCTTGGATGCGGACATCAACACGTTGATAAAGGGGTTAGAAATCCGGCCCATCCATTTCGTGAGTGGCCTCATGCCGCTCTAGCGGATGATCGAAGCGTGCACCGATGAGATCGGATACGCGCTGGTAGTCGGCAGGTTGCGGAGGATGGCCGTTGACCTCGTGAATGTGCAGGCTGTAGTACTTGTGCACACCTTGTTCAAAATAGGCACGATCTTCGCGTGGCGTGCTCGATGAAAACCAGAGCGATGGGGCCTGCCGTGGATCGGATGCGGAGGGTGAGTCCAGGCCGTGGTCTTGTGCCAGTCGCCGAAGCGTTTCGGTATCGACGGCTTCACGTTCCACCGTGGTATCTGCCCAACTGGATTGGCCCGCTTCCAGGTCTTCCGGCTCCCAGTACTCGCAGTCGATGGAAACCACGAAGGTGTCTTCGGGGCTTTCTTGCTCCGGTTCATGGGTTTCAAGTCCCAATCGGCGGTAAAAATCCCGATGCTGTTCGTACTCCCAGGCCGTCTGCGTTTCGGCGATGAGATTTTCGGTCTCGCGGATCAGTGCGCGTCCAGCCTCAAAGTCTGCATCCGGGATATCCACGCCCTCGATGTCCCTGGCGATATACAGACCAGTCATGTGGTCTTTGAGTCCTTTGAGATATTCCTGGGTGAGGATCAGGTGTTCCTTCGCGGCGTCCGGTATTGGTCGGGCTCGTTCGCCCGCGCTGAAGGCCTCCTCCACACGATCTTCCAGCTCTTTGGGTGTTGAGTAGGGATTGTTCTGCAGATTCATGGAGCCTCCTGCATGGTGTTAGCGTGTCTGCCGGATCGCCGCCAGATATACCGGCAGCCAGGCGGCTGGGTCATGACCTGCCTGGGCAACCGCCTCTTGTGCGATCGCGGCCATGTCGGGGCTGCCCGAGAACACGAGCAGTTCATCTTCGCAGCCGGACAGGTCAAGTTGAGCGACGGTGACGCTTGAGCCTTGCTTGACCAGGAATTTCCGGCTGGCTTCTCCAAGGCCGCGCAGTAGTTCGAATTCCGCCTCGGTAAGCCCAAAGCCCTCGATATAGTCGCGAGCCTTGGCCTTGGGGTTCGGCAGCAGAATGAGTGTGGCGGTCTGTTGCACCAGGGACGGCCCGACCGGGTTCTCGATGATGGCCCCCGGCTCCTGCGTGGCGAAGGCCAGCACGCCGTTCTTTTTACGAATCGTGCGGCTGGCATCCTGCATGGATTCCTGAAAATGCGCGTCTTTCAACGGGTGCTGACACTCGTCGTACAGGTTGATGATGCGGCGACCATCATGCAGGGCATCGACGCGATGCTTCAGGTACAGCGTGGCAGCACCCCGGGCGGCGTCATCGTCCAGCAGCTCGGTCAGGTCAAAGCCGAAAATGGCAGGCTGGCCGGTATCCGTGCGCAAACTCAGCTCATCGACCGGATTGTCGAACACCCAGCCGTATTCACCACCTTGGCACCACGGTGCCAGCCGAGCATGAATGGTGCTGGTGTTGTCATCCTCGCTATAGGGGTTGGGCAGCAAGGTGTTGAGCGTGGATAACGTGCGGGCTTCGCGATCGATGAGCGTGGTCAGTTGTTGCACGGCCTTGGTTATGTCGGCCTGTTGGCGGGTGGTGACCGTTTCTCCTCGGCGTTCCGCCAGGAACACCACCAGGCGCACCATAAAGGCGACGTTGCCTTTGGTGGGCTCCATTTGGAAGGGATTCCAGCCAGTGGTTTCGCCCAGCCGAATGTTGAAGTAACGACCCCCAAGCGCCATGATCAGCACCTGCATACCCTGATCCTTGTCCCACACCACGCATGTCGCACCGAACTTCTGGGCTTGGGTGAGCAACATGCCCTGCAGAACGGTTTTGCCGGTACCCGTCATGCCGATAATCATCGTGTTGCCGGGGCGACGTTTCCCGGTTTCGTCCACGTCGTCGGTGGAGGCATGGAAATTGAAGAAGTACGGGCTGCCGGTTTGGGTTTTAAGCAGCGTGACCGCAGGGCCCCAGGGGTTGCCGACCGGTTTGCCGGTCAGTTGGTTATGCAGGCTGGAAAAGCACAGAAAATTCAGCGACGTGATGGGAACCGGTCGGGGTCGCCAGTGCCAGTTGCCAGGTAGTTGTGCCCAAAACCCCGCCTCCAATGCCCGGTCCAAGGGTCTGAAGCCGATGGCGTCTTCGGCCAAGGCGGTGGCCGTTTGCGCCAGCGCCTGGCGCACGCTTTCTGCCGTGTCGTCATAGATCAATAGCGTGGCGTGATGGTCTCCCAGACCCAAGCGGGCCGAGGTCAGGTCATCCATGGCGTCGTTGAGTTGGGCCACCTGGCTGGTAGAGTCATCGCCGGAATCGACCAGCAGTTTGTGGTGTTTCTTGACCAACTTCTTGGCTGCAGCTCCCGTATGGCTACCCCATGACTGCGTGAGCACGAATTCGTGCGGCAGGGCCAGCAACCGATTCATGTGCCCTGGTTTTGTCGCTTCCGGGTAATCGCGCAATTCCATCATGCCGAAGACGCGGGCGTTGGCGACGGTGCGCAGTTCGCCGAGTTCGCCATGGCGGCCAAAGATCGGTCTGGCCTGTGGCAGGGTGTCTCGCAGCCGTTCGCGGCTGATAGGTACCTGTTGTGGCGTGCCGGACAGCAGAAAGCCCAGAAACTCAGCCGCTTCACTGAAGGCAAAACCGTTCCGGTCTACGATGCCGAGCGTTTCAGGATCGTAGCGGTATAGGCCTGCCATCAGGGCGCGCACAATACCGTTGAGTCGTTCGATCGATTCGGCTTGCCAAAGCGCCAAGCGTTTCGCGTCGGCTTTCTCCAGGCTGGCAAACGTGCCTAGGATGGGATCTTGGACAGGATGAACCAGGACAGTCAGGTACAGTTCATTAACCATCAAGCCCGACGTATCGAACGTGGCACGGTAGGCAGCATCGAATTGGGCTGCAAAGGGTTGCTCGAACGTGCTGTCGGGATATTCGGTGACGCGGCGGCGAACAATATGGGAGTAGAGCCCAAACGCTCCCATCGGCAGGCCGCGCAGCACGTTATGCAGGGCTTCGATCCAGTCCTTGAGTTCGTCTTGTGCGTACGCGTCCGGCGCTCGACCCGTGACTTTGATGACCGTCATGTACTCATGGTTGTCGCAGGCAATGATTTGATCCGTGACATGATGGGAGTGCGGCAAGTAGCGCGCGATGCGACGCTCGTCTACCGCCAGGAAGGCTGCAGCAGTCATGGAGACATCCTTTACTTGATGAGGGACCGCCAGGGGCGGCGTCGGTGATAACCCTGCAGGGCATAGCTGGAGCCTTGCCAAAAGCGCTGATTGGGATTGCTGCGCCGGGTTTTGAGTTCCAGCCAGAGCACGTCCAGCGCCTTGTCGTCGTCTCGCGTGAGAATCGCCAAGGTGGGCATGACCACAAAGAGCAGTCCCCACCAGGCCAGGCCTGCCGTCATGGCGATGATGGCTACCCCGGCAAACGCGCCCAGCAGTAACGTGGTGGGAATCCCCATGAACGTGGCCTTGCGGCCCAGGCCCTTGAAGACCGGATAGGTATTGGGCGTCATGGCTTACTTCCAGAGCAGAACAACCAGTTCTGCCGTGGAGCCCGCCAGCAGCACACCGATCCCCCAACGGATGGCATCGTCTTTACGCATGACTTCGGCGGCATACAGCACAAAAATGATCACGCCGATGATGACGGCGGCAATGGGCAGGATGATGTCCAGATTGTCGCTGAGCGTTTGCAACGTGGTTCTGGCGCGGGACAGTCCGCCGATGGACTGTGCAAATGCAGCGTGATGGCAGCTAAATAGCAGTGACGTTGCTATCAGCTTGTACAGAATGCGCAGGGACGATGTTGCGTTCATGATGTGCTTGAGTACAGACATGAAAAGACTCCTGCCCCACACGCTTGCTGGCGTCGGGGTGGTGGGGATGAAAAGTGGGAGGGTGGCGCTGGGCCTAGTGAGACGGCGCTGCGTCAGGTGTCGGTAGTGGGTTCCGCTAAGGACTGGTGCTGGGCTTTTTCAGAGAAGCCATCGTTGGCCGGATTGGCCGTGAAGCCATCCTGAGTACCTGGGGTGTGAGGCTCGGCAGCGGGTGGCTCTGGTGCTGCTTTGCTGTCGGGCGTCGATGGGGTCTCGTCGCTGGCTTGCGGTGTTAATGCAGGCACTTTGATATTGGCCTGGGCCAATATCTTGCCGACATAACCGTTGCGAAACCCACCAGTGAAGTTGCCTGTGTTGTAGCAAGACAGGGCGGCACGTAACGCCTGTTGCGGATCTTGATGCTCGTGCAAGGCCCGAGCATAGCAATCGGCAAGCACCGTTTGGGCCGCTGCCAAATTGCGGCAGGGATCAAAGACCGTCTTGCTGTTCAGGTTCAGAGCGGCCCAATTGCGCACGTTGATCTGCCCCAGTCCAGCATCGAAGTCGATTCCCTGTTTGATCAGGCGATCGGCTGCGGCCGTGGCAGTCGCCAATGTTTGCGGTTGCTGCGGTAGATGCCGGCGCTTTTGGTTGACACCAATTGCGTATGGACTGCCTCGAGATTCATGGCGGATCAAGGCCGACAGCGTATCGGGGTGAATGTTTGGCGCACAGGCCAGGGCCAGCGCAGCAAATGCAGCAATCATGGTGCATCCTCATCGGCTATTGGTGGCTGGCCTGGGGTTTTTGAGGGAGAAATTCCAGCCGCTGGCCCAACGTCCTCGATGGTCAGCATCCCATTTGGCTTGCGCGGCGGTGTATGCCTGCGCATTGACCCAGTGTCCGCCCATCGCGGGCACGCCGACATAGCGCACCGATAGGTCATAGGTCCAGGCATGATCGTTGTACGTCACGCAGTAGGCAGGCAGTTTGTCCAGCGATACGGTGGGGATCGCATGTACGTCGTAGATGATGTCACCGCTGTCGCCGCCCAGGCTGCGTTTGCGCCATCGGTATGCCGTTGCTGCATACGTGCGATTGAGATAGTCAGGATCGCATTTGCCTGCGCCGCGTGAGATGGCGTCAATGCGCTCGGGCATGCCCTGATCGCTTGAGGCTGGGCACTGGGACAGGAAGGCACGTCGTGCCGAGACGGTGGCCGACCAATCCAGGCCGCCGTGGCTGTATTTCTTGATGTCGAAGTAGTGGTTCAGGGAGGGACTGCACTCACTGGGTTGTGCGCCGGTGGACAGGCACAGTGTTGCTTCGCAGGCCAAGCGGGTATTGCCAGTGAGCAGATCCGCGCTGGCCGCATGGGCGGCGGGCACCAGCGCGTAGACGAGCGCCATCGCTCCCGCCTGCATTGCAGGGAAGGATTGCATGAAGGTCTCCAGGGAATAGGTACAGCAGGCAGTCGAGGAATCGACCGGAGGCGGGTCAGCGCGAACGCTGCAGGTGTTGTTGGGCGATGGCGATCTGTTCGGGCTTGGCCATGGCACGCACGAGATAGGCGGTTTCAATGGCAACCAGGCGGGTGTCTTGCAAATTGCCCAGGCTGGCCACGATCTGGCGTAGCAGGGTGAGCTCTTCCTGCAGCGTGTCGTCGGCGGACAGACGGCGTCGGATGTAGTTGGACAGAGATAGTCCCGAGAGGGCGGCAGCTTCGCCCAGACGCGCAGCATGAGACGGGGTCATCCGAATGCGGACGACCTCGGAGAGAGGTTCGTTCATAAAGGTGTGCCTATAAGGTGTGAGGGCTAGTTCGTTGCGGGTATGAGGCGAGGAAACACAGTGTCCGCTGCGTGCCACATAATTGGCGGCTGGCTCATATAACCAAGCGTCATGAATGGAACGATGTCCGTGTTTATTGAGGCGGTTGATGATAATTTGCGCCGTAGTGTCGTTCTCGATGGCAGTTTGGACATAGTGCTACCGCATTTTCTGGGGTATCTGCACCGCCTTCAGCAAGGGCCTTGCGATGGTGAACTTCGAGATATGGGCGACCGTCCGGGCGTAGAAATGGGGCGACTTGGCCGCAACCTTGACACACGCCTTTGGCAGCTAGAAGGGCCTCTGCAATTACATCAGGATTACGTTTGAACGTCCGTGCTAGCACTACTCTCTGTTCAGGCATTGTCGGCGCATGCAGGAGTCGTTGCGCACGAGTATCAGGAGAGTCTTCTAACGCATTTGTTACTTGCTGCTCAAGCGAGAGCGACGTTTCATCAAACGTAGCCATCTCACGAAGTTTGTCGACGAATTCCGCATGAACGCGGCGTAGCCCTGGTTCATTGCCAGTGAAGTTGGACAGGTATGTGATGTGGTTCATGACCGATTGCAAAGCGATCATCAAGTCGCCTAGACCGCTCTCTGCAATTCGGCCAAGCATGAATCGAAGACCATCCGCGCTTACCGTGGTTTTAAACGTGCTACCTCTACGCATAGCAAGGAAACAGCCGATATATCCACCGGCAGTGCGCTTAGCAATACCAAACCTTTCCGCAAGAGCTTCTTGAGCATCGATTAGTTTTATCGTGCCGTTGAGTACCTGCTGCGCAGCTTCATACGCTGCTGAGAATACTTCCGGCGTAACTCGCGCGCGTGCCATGTATTTCGAGCCCTTTTCGACTGTTAGCGATGCATGATAAGCAGTTTGTCAGAAAGCTAGATGTCTACTGTGGACTTTGCTGCAAATGATTCAAACAGTCCATGAGCTCCCGTTCAGAGAGATTGGATAGTTTTGCAAGCAAGGAGTTTGCGAGTTCGGACGGAGTGAAGCCTATGGCGTTGGCCACGGCAGTGGGAGAGAGCTCACGTTTACGGATGACCGCCGTGATTTGGGTGATGAGTCCTGACTTGGTCTGCAGTTCCTCAGCATCGTGTAGAGCAAGGTCTTTGAACACGTTTCCCGAGGATAGCTCGACTTCGACACCGTCAATGACACATTTGTCCATTTCGTTAGCCCTCATGCGAATTACGGCGGCAGTCCAGCAGTATTCCCCGCTGAGGACTTGAGAGAGTTGATTAACTACGCAGTCTATCTAGTTTGCCTACGAGATCCTCGGCACGCAAATGTGTGTACCGCTTGAGCATTTGCATGGATTTGTGGCCGCTGATCGCCGACACTTCCTGATCAGATAGGCCTGCTTCGACCAGTCTGCTCACGGCTTCATGGCGCAGGTCATGGAATCGGAAATCTGTCAGATTGGCGGCTTTCTTGGCGTCATTCCAGGCCTTATCGAACAGATATGGCCGTCGCACACCATCGCGACCAGGCTCACCAAAGAACACGAGATCTGTCTCGGGTGGTCGGAGTGGATTATCTATAGCTGCCTGAAATGCAACTGTGGCGGCCTTCGTCAGAGGCACTGTGCGCGGCGATGAGTTCTTGGTGATATCCAGTCGTACCACCCGTCTCTGTATATCAACCTGCTCAAGACGCAAACCGCTGATCTCTGACAGCCGCATTCCGGTTTCCAAGGCAATCCGCACAATCCAGCTGAACATGGGATTGGAATAGGCATCTACTTCGGCCAGTAGTCGCTTGGTTTCAGCAGGGGTGAGCCGACGATTTCGTCCTGCTCCCGGGGCGGGACGGCGGATCTGAGCTACAGGATTAAACGGCAGTCCCAGTCCCCATTCTTTGATGGCTACTGTAAATAGATGGCTCAATAGTGCCAATTCCAGTCGAACTGTATTGTTGGTGCGGGGTACCAGCTTGCCATTTTCATCGGGGGCGCCCGCCAAGCGCATGTCTCGGTATTGTGCGACGACGTCCGCGCTCAGGGCGGCCAATGAATATTTGCCAAGATGCTGCAGCAATGGCCGCGCTTTCTTGTGCTCAGAGATGCGAGTGGATTCCCGCTTGGTCGGCGTCACTTCTTGTAGGTAGCGTTTCAGCGCCGCCTCGACCGTCATCCTTTCGCTGAGTGTGCGCTGGATGTAAACCCCTCGTACCATTTCGTCTTCAGTACGTCTGGCCCAGTCTTCGGCGTCTCGTTTGGTCCGAAATGTTTTGGACGAAGTGGGCCAACCCGTCTTTCGGATGACCGCTTTCCAGGTTCCAGAGGGTGTCTTAACGATAGTAGCCATGCGAGTTAGAGCTCCGAAAGTACACTCGGCGCTTCACCACTGTACCGAAACTGTACCTGGCTCGCAATTCTTGAAAATCCCCCAGAGACGGGGTAAGGCTTTGAATCCAGCTAAATACCTGTAAATACGAGGAAATTTAGACTGGTGCCCGGGGCCGGAATCGAACCGGCACGCCTTGCGGCGGGGGATTTTGAGTCCCCTGCGTCTACCAATTTCACCACCCGGGCTTTGGGGGATCGCCCTGGGCTTGGGATGCCGGGGCGTGGAGAAGAGTCGCAATTATACGATACCGTGACGCAGTCCACGGTCGTGCCGCTCGGCGCAACATCTTGGTGACTATACCCATAGGCTGCCGCCACCGATTAGGCCCCCGGCACGCCTCGTTCCCAGGGTGGCGGATCGCCCAGGTGCTCGGTCAAAAAATCCACGAATGCGCGCACTCTCGGCGGCACCAGCCGGCGTTGGGGCATGACGGCGTGGATGTATGTCATGGGTACCGGGTAATCCGCCAGCAGGATCTTTAGCGCGCCGCTGCACACTTGTTCATGGACATGCCACAGTGAATGCAGCGACACGCCCAGCCCGGCCACGGCGGCGTCGCGCAGCGGGCCGCCCTGGGTGCTTTCGAAGCGGCCCTTGACGCGCTGGGCGATAGCATTGCCTTTTTTGTCGGTGAAGTGCCAGATGTTCTGGCGCCCCGAGCCGCCGGCCAGCAGCAGGCATTCGTGTTTGGCCAGGTCGGCGGGGGTGCGGGGCGCGCCGTGCCGGCGCAGGTAATCGGGCGAGGCGCACACTACGCGCCGGTTCCTGGTCAGGCGGCGCGACACCAGTCCGGGGTCGCGCAGGACGCCGACGCGTATGCCGAGGTCGTAGCCTGATCCGACCAGGTCCAGCAGTTCGTCGCTGAGGCTGACGCTGAGCTTTACGTCCGGGTATGTCGCCAGGAAGGCCGGCACCAGCGGCGAGACGTATTGGCTGCCGAAGGATGAGGACATGGTAACCCGCAATGTGCCGCTTACCGCGCTGGCCCCTTGGCGCAGCCGGGCGGTCAGCGCGTCCAGGTCTTCGACCAGTATGCGCCCTTGTTCGGCGAGTTCCATGCCTTCGGGAGTGGGGTGCAAGTGGCGGGTCGTACGGTGCAGCAGGCGTACTTGCAGGTTTTGTTCCAGCCTTTTCAGCCGTTGGCTGGCGACCGCTACGGAAAGGTCCAGGCTGCGCGCGGCGGCGCTGATCGAGCCTTGATCGAGCACGCGCAGGAACAGCTGTATGTCGTCCAGTCGGTCCATTATTTTCAATGGATTATTGATAATGTTTATTCATTCTAGTGGTTTTTCTATGCAATCGCAGGCCTTAATGTTGTGGCCCTGTCTTGCCTGAAGGATTGCATCATGTCTGTTCCCTCTGTTCGTTCGCGCGCCCCGGCGGCGCTTTATGTCCTGGCCATTGGCGCTTTCGGCATCGGGACGACCGAGTTCATGCCCATGGGTTTGCTGCAGCAGATTGCCGGCGATCTGCATGTCGGCATTGCTACGGTCGGCCTGCTGATCTCGGGATATGCGCTGGGGGTATTCCTGGGCGCGCCTTTGATTACGCTGGCAACGCGGCGGCTGCCGCGCAAGACGGTGCTGCTGGCTTTGATGGCTGTTTTCACCCTGGGTAATCTGGCGAGCGCCCTGGCGCCGGATTATGCGACGCTGCTGGCGGCGCGGGTGCTGACCTCGCTGGCGCATGGCACGTTTTTCGGCGTGGGGTCGGTGGTGGCGACGTCCCTGGTGTCTAAAGAGCGCGAGGCTTCGGCCATTTCCCTGATGTTCACCGGCCTCGCCGTGGCCACTTTGTTCGGCGTGCCCGCCGGCGCGTGGCTGGGGCTGCACTTTGGCTGGCACGCCTCGTTCTGGGCGGTGACCGTGGTGGGGGTGTTGGCCATGTCGGCGGTGGCGCTGTGGATTCCCGCCGGCCATGGCACTGCGGCTCCCGCCTCATTGGCCACGGAGCTGCGCGTGATCGCAAGCCTTCCGGTGTTGCTGGGTCTGTTGATCACTGTGCTGGGTTTTGCCGGCCTGTTCGTCGTCTATACGTATATAGAGCCCATATTGCTGCGTGTCACGGGTTTCGCGGATGCGGCGGTGTCGCCGGTGCTTTTGGTGTTCGGCGTCGGCATATTCGTCGGCACGGTGTTGGGCGGCCGGCTGGCCGATCGCAGTCTGGCATCGGCCTTGCTGGGCGCACTCGCCTTGCTTGCCGTCGTGCTGGGCGTGCTCGGGCTGGTCTTGCACAACGGCGTGTTGATGGTGCTGGTCACGGGTTTGCTCGGCGTGGCTGCGTTTACGACGGTGGCACCGCTGCAGTTGTGGGTCCTGCGCAAGGCGGCCGGCGCGCCGAGCCTGGCTTCCAGCGTGAATATCGGTGCGTTCAATCTCGCCAATGCGCTGGGCGCATGGCTGGGCAGCCGGGTGATTTCCGCGGGCGCCGGCCTTGCGGCCCTGCCTTGGGTGGCCGCACTGGTGGCGGTGGCCGGGTTGCTGGTGGCTGGATATGCCCTGCGCCGCGATCGTGCGGGCGCGTTGATCAACCGGAATACGGCTTGCGCTCAAGCCTGACCGCCAGCCATTCAAGGAGCATCAAGATGGATTATCGCTTTCTGGGCCGGTCCGGCCTCAAGGTTTCGGAGCTGGGTTTCGGTGCGGGAACCTTTGGGGGCAAGGGTGCGCTGTTCAGCGCCTGGGGGCGGACGGACGTCGCCGAGGCCCGCCGCTTGATCGATATTTGCATGGAGCACGGCGTCAATTTGTTCGACGCGGCGGATGTGTATTCCGACGGCGCATCGGAATCGATCCTCGGCGCAGCACTAGAGGGCCGCCGCGGGCGGGCGCTCATTTCCACCAAGCTCACGCTGCGCGCGGGCGATGGGCCCAACGACGTAGGCGCGTCGCGCCACCATCTGGTGGCCGGCATAGAACGCGCGCTGTCGCGCCTGCGCACCGATTACATCGATATCCTGCAACTGCATCATTTCGACGCGCAAACGCCTGTAGAGCAGGTGATGTCGACGCTCGACGACATGGTCCGCGCGGGCAAGATCCGCTACATCGGCGCATCGAACTTCTCGGGCTGGCAGTTGATGAAGTCGCAGGCGGCTGCCGATCGGCACGGCTGGTCGCGTTTCGTCGCCAACCAGACGTATTACTCGCTGATCGGCCGCGATTATGAGTGGGAGCTGATGCCTCTCGGCCTGGACCAGGGCATCGGTGCACTGGTGTGGAGCCCCTTGGGGTGGGGACGCCTTACCGGCAAGATACGGCGCGGCCAGCCCTTGCCCGAGAACAGCCGTTTGCATCAGACGGCCGGCTATGCGCCGCCGGTGGACGAGGAGCGGCTGTATCGCATCGTCGATGCGCTGGACGAGGTCGCCGCCGAGACCGGACGCACCATTCCGCAGGTTGCTCTGAACTGGTTGTTGCAGCGGCCCACGGTATCCAGTGTTCTGGTGGGCGCGCGCAACGAGGAACAGCTACGCCAGAACCTGGGCGCGGTGGGCTGGGCCCTCGATGCCGCGCAGATCGCCCAGCTGGACGCAGCCAGCGCGGTGACGCCTCCGTATCCCTATTATCCGTACTGGAACGGCCAGTTCGCTGAGCGCAATCCGCCCGCCGTATAGCGGGCGGCGGCCGGGCAAGGCCGCCCCTCGCGGCTTTACTCTTCCGTGTCGGCCAGCTTGGTGATGGCCTGTGCCCAGTGCACGAACTTCAGGTTGGCCAGGTCCCTGACGGTCTTCACGTTGAAGGCTGCCTTGAGGTGTTCCGCGTCGCCTTCGGACACGCCTTGCAGGGCCGATACCGGGGCGTCGGCGATCTCTTTCAGCGATTTGGTCTCGTAGGCCTTCATCACGGCTTTGTTGATGTTCATGCGTTGCTCTCCTGTTGTTGGGCGTCTGTGGAAAGGAACCTGGACGATCGTCAGTTCCAGCAGTGTGGCTGCGCGGATCTCGTAAAAGGCGGAACGAGGCGCGAGTCCTAGACACGCCGGCCCGCCGGGGCAACAGCCACTGTTGCGAAGGATAAAACGAGAGCCCCCGGTTTGGCGCGGGGAAAAATGTTTCGAAATCTTTGGCGCCGCGGGTTGCGGGCCGAGGGCTCAGGCCTGAGGGCTCGCGGCTCAGGGCTCAAGGTTCAAGACTCAGGGCAAGGTTCAGGGCTCAGGGTTTAGGACCATGATCGGTGGCAAGGCCATCTCCTCAGGCGGCCTCGGGGCCAGGATGGCTCCCGACCTACAGCTTGGCACCCCGGCAAGGCCGCCTCCTGGCCCAAGCTGCCTACCGTTTTTTCCGCCAGGCCCCGATCAATCCCGCTGCGACGATCAGCGTCGCGCCCGCGTAGCTGACACCGTCCGGCAGCTCTCCCCACACCAGCCAGCCGAAGAAGGTGGCCCATAGCAGGCCCGAGTAGTCGAAAGGTGCCACCACCGAGGCGGGAGCCAGCCTGAATGCCTGTGAGATCAGGCTGATGCCGGCGCTGCTGAAGATGCCGATGGCGAACATGACGAGCCAGTCGGCGCCCGCGACCGGCTGCCAGATCCAGGGCTGGGGCAGGGCGCTGAACAGTACCTGGGGCAGTACGGAATAGAACATCAGGGCAGCGAAGCTGTGGGACGGGGTGATGCGCTTGGCGCTGACCATCATGGCGGCGTAGGTCATGGCGGTGAACAGGGGATACAGGGACGCGGCCTGGAAGGCGCCGCTGGCGGGCCGCACGATGACCAGGACGCCGGCGAAGCCCAGGGCCACGGCCAGCATGCGCCAGGCGTCCAGCCGCTCTTTGTAGACGGCGGCCGACAGCAGCACGACGAAGACCGGGGCGGCGTAGGCGATGGCGGTGATTTCGGCCAGCGGCAGCTCGGCCAGGCCGCGGTAGAAGGCACAGGCGCCGATCACGTTCAGGAAGCCGCGCAAGGCGTGCAGGCCGGGCTGGCGGGTGCGCAGGGCGGGGCGCCCGCCCAGGGCCAGCGCCAGGGCGGTGACCAGTGGCAGGGCGATCAGGGCGCGCAGGAACAGGATCTGCAGGGCCGGGTAGCGCCCGTCCAGGACCTTGACCGAGGCGTCGCTCAGGCTCAGTACCAGGATGCCGGCCAGCATGCAGCAGATGCCGGCGTTGGCGCCGGCGCGCCCCGGGCCCCTTGAAGTCGAGGCTATCGCCTCCATATATTTTCCCAATTGGCCCGAATGTCTGGGCGCAGAAGCTTTTCCGTCAACAAACTTTTCATTTATTCAATAAGTTATGAGCGATTCCGATACTACTGTGCATGGCGCCGAAACGCTGGGTTTCCAGGCCGAGGTCAAGCAACTGCTGCATCTGATGATCCATTCCTTGTACAGCAACAAGGAGATTTTCCTGCGCGAGCTGGTCTCGAACGCGTCGGACGCTTGCGACAAGCTGCGTTTCGAGGCCATCGACAAGCCCGAGCTGCTGCAGGGCGACGCCGACCTGCGCATCCGGGTGGAATACGACAAGGATCAGCGTACCGTCACGATATCCGATAACGGCATCGGCATGTCGCGTGAAGACGCCATCGCCAACTTGGGCACGATCGCGCGCTCGGGCACGCGGGAATTCTTTTCGCAACTGACGGGCGACCAGCAGAAGGACGCCCAGCTCATCGGCCAGTTCGGGGTGGGCTTTTATTCGTCCTTCATCGTGGCGCAGAAGGTGTCGGTGTTGAGCCGCCGCGCGGGGCTGCCGGAAACCGAGGCGATCCTGTGGGAATCGGACGGGCAGGGCGAGTTTTCCATCACGACGGTAGAAAAGGCCGACCGCGGTACGGCGGTCACGCTGTACCTGCGCGAGGGCGAGGATGAGTTCCTCAGCGGCTGGAAGCTGCGCGAGATACTGCGCCGCTATTCCGACCACATTTCGCTGCCGATCCAGATGCTGAAGGAAGAGTGGGACAGTGAAAAATCCGAGCAGGTCAAGAAGAACGAATGGGAAACGGTGAACCAGGCCAATGCGCTGTGGACGCGTGCCAAGGCCGACATCACTGACGAGCAGTACAAGGAATTCTACAAGCACGTCGCGCACGACTACGACGATCCGCTGGCCTGGACGCACAACCGGGTGGAAGGCCGCAGCGAATACACGCAGTTGCTGTATATCCCCAAGCATGCGCCCATGGATCTCTGGGATCGCGACGCGCGGCGCGGGGTCAAGCTGTACGTGCGGCGTGTGTTCATCATGGACGACGCCGAGCAGTTGCTGCCCACGTACCTGCGTTTCGTGCGCGGGGTGATCGATTCGGCCGATTTGCCGCTGAACGTGTCGCGCGAGCTGCTGCAGGAAAGCCGCGACGTGAAGGTGATCCGCGAAGGGTCCACCAAGCGCATCCTGTCGCTGCTGGAAGACCTGGCCGAGAACCAGGCCGACAAGTACGCGGAATTCTGGACCCAGTTCGGGCAGGTGATCAAGGAAGGCGTGGGCGAAGACCATGCCAACAAGGAACGCATCGCCAAGCTGCTGCGCTTTGCCTCGACGCAGGCCGAGGGCTCGGCGCAGACGGTGTCGCTGGCCGATTATGTCGGCCGCATGAAAGAAGGCCAGGACAAGATCTATTACGTCAGCGCCGATTCGTTTGCCGCGGCCAGCAACAGCCCGCACCTGGAGATCTTCCGCAAGAAGGGCCTGGAAGTGCTGCTGCTGTCGGACCGCGTCGACGAATGGATGCTGTCGCACCTGCGCGAATTCGAAGGCAAGCAACTGGTGTCGATCGCCAAGGGCGGCCTGGATCTCGACACGCTGGCCGACGAGGAAGAAAAGAAGCACCAGTCGGAGGTAGCCGAGACCTTCAAGCCCCTGGTCGAGCGCCTCAAGACGGCGCTGGGCGAGAAGGTCAAGGACGTGCGCGTCACGGTGCGCCTGGTGGATTCGCCTGCTTGCGTGGTGGTCGACGAGCACGAGCTCAGCCCGCACCTGATGCGCATGCTGCAGGCCGCCGGCCAGGAAACGCCGCAGGTCAAGCCGATACTCGAGATCAACCCCGAGCACGCGCTGGTGACGCGGGTGCAGGGCGCCCCGGAAGCGGACTTCGGCGACTGGGCGCAACTGCTGCTGGACCAGGCCATGCTGGCCGAGGGTGCGCAACTGGCCGATCCGGCCGGGTTCGTGAAGCGCATGAACCGGCTGATACTCAACGCTTGATGGCTGGCGGGGCCATGGGCCGCTTGTGCCGTGGCGCACGGCGGCTATGGCCGGGCTGTGGCGCACAAGTCGGGCCCCGGTGATCCGGGGCCACTGTGTCCGGCCCAGGCACTACTGATGTTTCATGTTTGCTGCGGCGCCCATGGGTTCGATAGCCCGGGCGCCGTTTGTGTTCCGGCGCTGCCGTGGCGCAGCCGCCTTCCGGCCTAGCCGACGCCCGGCGGCATCTGCCGCCGCAGCCAGCCGTTCTCCCGGCCGTAGCGCGCCCAGTCGAAGTACGGCCCCGGGTCGGTCTTGCGCCCGGGGGCGATGTGTTCGTGCCCCCACGCCGCCCGCAAGGGGTGGCGGCCGCGCAGCGCCGCGGTCAGGGCGGCCAATGTCGCGTATTGGGCTTCGGCGTACGGCTCGAAGTCCGTGCCTTCCACTTCTATGCCTATGGAAAAATCGTTGCAGCGTTCGCGCCCCTCGAAGGCCGAGACGCCGGCGTGCCAGGCGCGGCGCGTGCTGGCGACGAACTGGATCACTCTGCCGTCGCGGCGCACGAAGAAGTGCGCAGAAACCCGCAGCCCGCGCAGGCGCGGCAGCCAGGGGTGGGATTCGTAGTCCAGCCTGTTGAGGAACAGGCCCTCTACTTCGGGGCCGCCGAAGACGCCGGGCGGCAGGCTGATATTGTGGAGGATCAGCAGGTATGGGTCTTCGTTGCCTGGCCGGATGTCCTGGTTGGGAGAAGGCGCTAGGCGCACCCCGGGGCCCGGGCGCAGCCAGCCGTGGCGGTCCAGGGCGAGGGGGCGGGCGCCGGCGGGCGTTGCCGTTGCCATCATGGTTGCGCTGGCCGCCGCTTGGGCTGCAGCAGCCGAAGCCGTAACTGGAACCGGGCTGCAGCCGGATCGGCGCTGGAGGCCGGGGTGCTGGCCCGTGCGTGCCTGCTCATTTGCGCACGCCCAGCTTGGCGTGTTCGGCGCTGCACCAGGTCTGGCCTTGCATCAGCACGGCTTCGGAGCGTGGCAAGTGGATGCCGCAATGGGCGCAGCGCACCATGGCTTCGGGCGCCCGCACCGCCGGCGTGGGGCGCGGCGGGGCCTGGCGCGGGCGCGACTGCTGGCGGGCGTTGTTCTGCGACAAGATGCGGGCCAGCAGCATGCCGCCCAGGATCAGCAGTACCCAGATCAGGACCTTGCCCACTTCAACCTCGCTGCAATATGACTTCGAGCACGAACCGGCTGCCCGTGTAGGCCAGCAGCAGGAAGACAAACCCCACCAGTGTCCAGCGCAGGGCGATGCGGCCGCGCCAGCCGCGCGCGTAGCGGCCGATCAGCAGCCCGCCGAAAGTGATCCACGACAGCAGCGTGAAGACGGTCTTGTGGTCCAGCGGGAAGGGGCGGCCGGTCAGGGCGATGGAGACCATGGCGCCGGACCCGACGGCCAGGGTCAGGACGATGAAGCCGATCCAGATCAGGCGGAACAGCAGATGTTCCTGGACCAGCAGGGGCGGCATGGAATCGAAGGCGCGGCTGATGATGCCGCGGCTGGCTTCCTGTTCGACCGGCCGGTGCAGGTGGCGGTCGAGCGCGGTCATGAGGATGGCGTGCAAGGCTGCCACGGTGATCAGCCCGTAGGCGGTCAGCGCGATCAGCAGATGCACGCGCAGCCAGTCGTTATGGGCGTGGGCCACTACGTAGCCCTGCGGAAAGGCGGCGGCCACCACCGTGACCAGCGTGACGGCCGGCAGCAGGATCAGCAGCAGGCCGTCGATGCGCAGGATCAGGCTTTCCAGCCAGAATATGATCATGCCCACCCAGATCGCCGCCGACAGGCCCAGGGCCCAGCTCAGGCGCAGGCCGTTGTCGGTGAGTATGGCCTGGTGCAGGGCGATGCCATGCAGGATGATGGCGCTGAGCAGGCAGATGCGTCCGACCTTGCCCGTGTGAGCCTGCTCGCCGCCGCGGGCCAGCGGCCGCCAAAGAGAAACGGCCAGCACGGCGTAGGCCAGCGCGGCCAGCAAGTGAAATACAATGCCTGCAGACATAGTCCCTGATATATGGTTGGGCCGGCAGGGGCATGATGCCCCTCCGCACCCTATTTTAGTTCGGGCGCAGTCCGGAACCGACTAGTTTAAGCGAAACCATTCTTATTTATGCTCGACAATCTTACCCAGCGCCTGTCGCGAGTCGTCAAGACCATGCGTGGCCAGGCGCGCCTGACCGAAGCCAATACCCAGGACATGCTGCGCGAAGTGCGCATGGCCCTGCTCGAGGCCGACGTGGCCTTGCCCGTGGTGCGCGATTTCGTTGCCCGGGTCAAGGAACGCGCCTTGGGCCAGGACGTCGTGGGCAGCCTCAACCCGGGCCAGGCCCTGGTGGGGGTGGTGCACAAGGAACTGACCGACCTGATGGGCGGCGACCAGAGCGCCGAGGCCGGCGAGTTGTCCCTGGCTGCGCAACCGCCCGCCGTGATACTGATGGCCGGCCTGCAGGGCGCCGGCAAGACCACCACCACCGGCAAGCTGGCCAAGTGGCTCAGCGAGGGCGGCCACGTCCAGCACGGGCGCAAGACGGGCAAGAAGAAGGTGCTGGTGGTCAGCGCCGACGTCTACCGTCCGGCGGCCATCGAGCAGTTGCGCACCGTGGCCGAGCAGGTGCATGTGGATTTCCTGCCGTCCGAGGCCACGCAGAAGCCCGAGGACATCGCGCTGGCTGCGCTCGACCATGCCAAGCGCCATCACTACGATGTGCTGATCGTCGATACCGCCGGCCGCCTGGGCATCGACGAGGCCATGATGCGCGAGATCCGCGCGCTGCATGACCTGCTCAAGCCGATCGAGACCCTGTTCGTGGTCGACGCCATGCAGGGCCAGGACGCGGTGAACGTGGCCAAGGCCTTTGCCGACGCCTTGCCCCTGACCGGCGTGGTGCTCACCAAGCTGGACGGCGACGCCCGCGGCGGCGCGGCCCTGTCGGTGCGCCACGTCACCGGCAAGCCGCTGAAGTTCGTCGGCATGTCGGAAAAGCTCGACGGGCTGGAGCCCTTCCACCCCGAACGCATGGCGCAGCGCGTGCTGGGCATGGGCGACATCGTCTCCCTGGTCGAGCAGGCGCAGAAGAACGTCGACATCGTCGAAGCGCAAAAGCTGGCGGCCAAGCTCAAGTCGGGCAATCGCTTCGACCTGAACGACTTTCGCGAACAATTGCAGCAGGTCAAGAAAATGGGCGACATGGGCTCGCTGCTGGAAAAGCTGCCGGCCCAGTTCGCGCAGGCCGCCAATCAGTTGCAGGGCGGCCAGGCCGAAAAGCAATTGCGCCGCACCGAAGGCATCCTGAATTCCATGACTCCGGCCGAACGCGCCAAGCCCGAGCTGCTCAAGGCCTCGCGCAAGCGCCGCATCGCCGCCGGCGCCGGCGTGCCGGTGCAGGAAGTCAACCGCCTGCTGGCCCAGTTCGAGCAGATGCAGGGCATGATGAAGCAAATGAAGAAGGGCGGCATGGCCAAGATGATGCGCGCCATGGGCGGCTTGCGCGGCATGGGCAAGGGCGGCTTCGGAGGCTTCCGGCCCTAGGCCGGTATGGCCTTAGCCGCCGTACCGGTCGGTGGCGGCCAGCAGCAGCTTCAGGTTGCCGGGCTCGTCGAAAGCGTGCCCGGCGTCCGGCACCACGTGGAATTTGGCCTGCGGCCAGGCCCGGTGCAGATCCCAGGCGGTGCGCATGGGCGTGCAGGCGTCATAGCGGCCCTGGATGATGGTGGCCGGTATGGCGTGCAGCCGGTGCGTGTTGGCCAGCAACTGGCCTTCTTCCATGAAGCCGGAATTCACGAAATAATGGTTCTCGATGCGGGCGAAGGCCAGCGCCGACGCGTCGTCGGCATGGTCCTGCTGATGCTGCGCGCTGGGCAGCAGCGTGATCGTGCGGCTTTCCCACTGCGTCCAGGCGTGCGCGGCGCGTAGCTGGGCCTCCCGGTCCGTGCCGGTCAGGCGCTTGTGGTAGGCGGTGATCAGGTCGTCGCGTTCCTCGGGCGGGATCGGCGCCAGGTATTGTTCCCACAAGTCCGGGAACAGCCATGACGCGCCTTCCTGGTAGAACCAGCGCAGTTCCTTGCGGCGCATCGCGAAGATGCCGCGCAAAACCATTTCGCTGACATGTTCCGGATGCGTCTGTCCGTAGGCCAACGCCAGGGTCGAGCCCCAGGACCCGCCGAACACCAGGCACTGCTCGGCTTCCAGCACTTCCGTGCGCAGGCGTTCGATATCGGCCACCAAGTGCCAGGTGGTATTGTTTTCCAGGCTGGCATGCGGCCGCGAACGCCCGCAGCCGCGCTGGTCGAACAGCAGCACCTTGTAGCGCTGCGGGTCGAACAGGCGCCGATGCACCGGCGAGCAGCCGCTGCCCGGCCCGCCATGCAGGAACACGGCCGGCTTGCCCTGCGGATTGCCGCAAAGTTCCCAATAGACCTGATGGCCGTCGCCGGTGTTCAGGTAGCCCTGGCGGTAGGGTTGTATGGCCGGGTACATGGTGTCTCTGTGTTCCTGTGTTCGTTCAGCTTTGTGGGCGGGCAGCAGTCCTTGCCGCAGCGCCGGCGCCGGGTATTGCGCCCTTCACCGGCAACGGGGCTGGTTTTCCCCGCGTTTTGAAATACGGGGCCTGCAGCGAATTCCGGGCGGGGTCAGTTTTTTCGCGTAAAGATCAGATCCCATACTCCATGCCCCAGCCGCAGTCCGCGGGTCTCGAACTTGGTCTGCGGCCGGTATTCCGGCCGCGGCGCATAGCCCTCGCAGGTATTGCACAGGCTGGGCTCGCCCTGCAGCACCGCCAGCATCTGCTGCGCATAGTTTTCCCAGTCGGTGGCGCAATGGATATAGCCGCCCGGCGCCAGGCGGCTGGCCAGCAGCTCGATGAACGGCGGCTGCACCAGGCGCCGCTTGTGATGCCGCGCCTTGGGCCACGGGTCGGGAAAATAAATATGCACGCCCGCCAGCGACTGCGGCGCCAGCATGTCGCGCACGACTTCCACCGCGTCGTGCTGCACGATGCGGATGTTCTGCAGGCCCGAGGCCTCGATGCGCTTGAGCAGAGCGCCCACCCCCGAATTGAAGACCTCCACGCCCAGGAAATTATCGCCCGGCCGGGTTGCGGCAATGGCTTCGGTGGTCTCGCCCATGCCGAAGCCGATCTCCAGTATGGTCGGCGCGTCGCGCCCGAAGGTGCGCTGCAGGTCCAGCGGCGTGGCCCGGTAGGGCAGCGCCCAGAGCGGCATCAGCCTGTCCAGCGCTTCCTTCTGGCCGGGCGTGATGTGGCTGCGTCGGTGGACGAAGCTGCGGATATGGGGAGGGGTGGTCGTAGGATCGGCCGCCGAATCGGCGGGGTTTGCCGGGCTGTCCGGGGCCGGCCCAGGCTCGGACCCCTCGGCGGCAGCCGGGATATCGGTATGCGTGTTCGTGCTCATAGGCAGGATTGTAGTGACTGCCGGGCCGGTCTGCGCGAGGGCGGGGCGATCCGGCCGGCCCGCCGTCCGCCTGCGCCCACGGCATGCCCCGCAGGCGCTATAATCTGCGCTCTCCGCGACGCCCGCCGCCGCGCGAGACCCATCCCATGCGGGTGTAGCTCAATGGTAGAGCAGAAGCTTCCCAAGCTTACGACGAGGGTTCGATTCCCTTCACCCGCTCCAAGTATCGCCCCACACCCGGTTTGTCACTTTGGGAAGTGATTCCAAGTGATTGAATTTCAAGGCTCTACCCCATAATCGGGGGATACGGGCATTCATCACACTCGGTTAATCACCCCGTTCCAACCGCACTGGGCCAAGACCCGCATGCGGTAATTCTCAAAATTCCTGAAGCCATACGCCCGGCGCGAGAGCATTTCCATCTTCGTGTGGAAGCCTTCGGTGATCCCATTGGACTTGGTGAAGCGCCACATGCGCACGATGGGCTCGAGCCACGATAGTAGCGTAGCGGCCAGCGCCTTGGCCGGGCTTTGTTCAAATTGACGGATCAGGGCCAGGAACTGGGGCAGCATCTGCTTGGCCCGCTTGGCCTTCAGGCTCTTCATGACCA
>NZ_JAHTBN010000006.1 GCF_019166065.1 Candidimonas humi | reverse complement strand
CGCGCCGGGCGTATGGCTTCAGGAATTTTGAGAATTACCGCATGCGGGTCTTGGCCCAGTGCGGTTGGAACGGGGTGATTAACCGAGTGTGATGAATGCCCGTATCCCCCGATTATGGGGTAGAGCCGAGCCGATTAACCGAGTGTGATGAATGCCCTGATCCCCCGATAATGGGGAAGAGCCTCTGATATACGGTTGTAGACTGCTGTAGACTTTAGTTTGGTGGGCGGTACTGGGTTCGAACCAGTGACCCCTGCCGTGTGAAGGCAGTGCTCTACCACTGAGCTAACCGCCCCTTCGGCCGTGGATTGGGCGTCTGTTTCGAGCCCTGGCTTTCGGGAAGCAAAGGATTATAGCATTGAATTCCAGGGGCCAGGAATGCGGCGGATCTCCGCCCTTCTCCTGCGAACATCACTCCATCGAGTAATCTTCTTCATTTCGACGGGGCCAGGTTCACGGCTCGGCACGGCCGGCGGTCTTGCGCCGCATGTTTGCGCGCCAGGCTTCGGCTTTCATGTCGGCCGCCACGATCACGTCGTCGGCATTGGCCGGGTCCAGGCCGATTTTTACGACCCGCCGCTGCAATACGATGGGTGTCTCCA
The DNA here is from genome assembly GCF_019166065.1 of Candidimonas humi. Classification (GTDB taxonomy): domain Bacteria; phylum Pseudomonadota; class Gammaproteobacteria; order Burkholderiales; family Burkholderiaceae_B; genus Candidimonas; species Candidimonas humi. The sequence continues at coordinate 230,677 of NZ_JAHTBN010000006.1, read as the reverse complement.
TGGCCTCCAAGCCGATGAGCAGCAGCCGCAAGAATGCGCCGGCTACGAAGGCGTCGTGATCTGGCCGGAGTTCGACTGTTACGACCAACCCGCGTTGGTACGACTGCTGGCCCATTACGCGACAGGCCGCCGTCCGTTGCGGTTGGAGTTGATCAACATCGGCGAGTTTCCGGGCGCAGTGTGCTTCATCGGTCTCGGGCAGCTACCACCCGAGGCGCTGCGCCTGCTGTGGGCCAAGTGGAAGCAGGCGACGGCCTCATATGTGGTCGGTAAAAATACCGTGCCCCGGTTTTCTCCGGCCAGAGCGTGACTGCGGTGTGCGTAAAATTCCAACTTCCTGCGAGATTGTCTGACTACTCGTTCAACTCACTGCCCGAGACTCAACGACGCCTCGATGACCCCTAGAACTGCAGCTGCGAAACATACCCTCTGGCGTGCCCTCGGCTCGGTACTGCTTTCTCTAGCCCATATTCTGATTCCTGCCATTGCCGCGGCGCTGCTGCCCTTGTTCACGGCACTTGCCGTCGAGTTCTTGTTGCTTATATCCGTTCCGCTGCTGTCCGGCGCCAGACAACCACGCATGGCCAAATTCACCAGCGAATGGGCTGGCTGGGCGCAATTCGGGCTCGGCCTCAACGTGTGGCGCCACTTCCCGCATTGGCAGGGCCTGCTCGCGGGAATTGCAGTCCTCTGGGCCCTTACGCGCGGCTTGCGTATGATCGAGGCCCGGTTGCAGCTGACTCTGCCCCGGGGTGGCCAGCCGGGTCGCGGCAAGCCCGACGCCAACTATAGAGCACTCATAACGCCGGAGGGCGGCCACATTCGCGTGTTGAGCGAATATGAGTCGGGCCGTGCATACGGCCCGCCCGCGCGTACGATACTCTTCGATGACGGTGTATTGCTGGCCGGCGTCGGCCTGGTGGCCCGCTACTCCGCGGACGGGCGCTACTTCGCCGCCATAATGCCGAGCCCGGAAGAAGAGAGCGACAGCCTGCTGCTGCTTGATCGCTGGGACAAGACGCTGCGCTGGGGCCGTGATTCCGAACATTTCTGGCACATCCCCGAGTTTTGCGAGCCTGCGCCAGTGGATACACCTACGTCGGCGCCACGCCGCCGTCCATCCCTCTGGCTGCAGGATTTCCTCGACACACACAGCGCCACGGGCCTCAAACACTTCCAGGACCTCTGGATCGATGCCGGCCAGCATGACCACGTTCTCAAGCAATGGTCGACGCAGCATGCGTGCTATTCAACAGGCAATCCATGTCACCGCTTGCGTCTGAAGCCAGTGCCCCCGATTTCTTTCATGGCCCAAGCCGACCCGTATCGGTGCCTGCTCAGCCCGACCTGGCAGCTTCTGATGGACGACGCCGACACGGGCCTGACTACTGTGTACGAGACCTCGGCGAGCTGCAGTGATGACGGGCGGCTCTTCGCCTGCAAGGCGCACCGTCTCGACGCCCCAGGCAGCGGGCAAGTCTTCTGGTGGTGGTCCGAAGCAAGCGGCTGGCAGGCGCTGCCTGACTTCGAGCGCTTCATCGGCGATCAAATCGGTTTGGACACGGCACCTGTTCCCTCATTCGCCGAGAACGAAGATGCCCTGCGCCTGGACGCCAGGCTGGCGAGCCATGTTCCTGGCTATGGGCGCTTCGGCATTGAGCTGCGAGAAGAACGCTCGGCGCTCGATGTGCCTGGCGATGTGGACGGCCACGGTATCGCACACCCCGCCACATTGTCTGTGCGGCATGTAAGCCTGCACATGCGGCTCGAGCCGGGCCTTGCGGGCGTGGGTTTGCTGAGTGTGCACACCGAGCCCCTGGCAAACGGTGCGTGCGCCGTGTTTTCCCGCCCCTATCCGGACGCCGGGCCGGCGCAGGCCTGGCGATGCCGCATCGGCGACTGGCAGTTGCCCGGGCTGTGGCTGATCAAATACCGCCTGCTGGACAAGCCTTGCGGCATTGTTCTCTTACCTTTCGTCCAGGACCTGGGCGACAGTCCGCAGCGAGCCGCGTCCAGTTTCGTGCTGGCACTCCCCGCCGAAAAACGCCTGATCGCAGGCCCCGACTTTTTGGTGGCAGACGTTCACGATACGCTGTACGACCAGATTGCGGTCATCGAGATCGCCGGCCGCGTCGATAAGAACGACAACCCTGCTTTCGGTACGGCGCTTGCCCCTTTCGATGCGGCCGCCCCTCTTCCTGGCAGCGGCGCGATGGCCTCGTTCCTGGCCATGCGCAAAGCGCGATATTACTATCGCATCCGGCGCTTCGAGCTGCGCCTAGGCGTGTTGACGGCGCTGCCCGATTGGCGTACGGTCAGCTCTCCCCAGGCCTGCAACGCCGAGGGCGACTTCCTCTACCCGACGCCGGCGCAAAACCACGCGGCCTGGTATTTTGGCGGCCACAGTCAATCGCCCTTTGGCTGGCCGCACCGTGAAGACCGTCGCATCGGCGGCTATGTCATGACATCGCAAGGCTACGGAATCGGCCAAGTGGGGCCGGCCATGATCTGGTCCGGCGACGGCCAATTCCTCGTGCTGACCCGGTCGGCGGCCAGCTATGACGAAAAATGGCGTCTGCTGCTGCTTGACCTGACGCATGGCCTGCTCCATGTCGCCGTAACGGCACTACCCAGTCGGCCGCGCTTCGAGCAATTCGATGGTCAAGGGCTGCTACTGACGCTCACACACCCCGCTTGGGACGGGGAAAAACCTTCCGAAGAGCAACGGCGAATTTCATTGGCTGAGCTCACCGCCATGCCCGCGCAGGCTATGGTCGCGGTGGACAGTCTGAGGCTGGATGCGTCACAGGTTGCGGCTCGAATGTGGTGGAGCGGGCGCCCTGTCGGGCCGCTGGCCCCATACTATGGTCTCGAAATGAATGCGGAGCCATTCGGCGAAACCTTCGCGCGTTGCATCGCGGAATATCTAAAGGAACACGGGTCCATCGGCCACTCGCACCCGTATTACTGCGGGATGGGCTTGCTGTGCACCGACGGCGCCTTCGTCTACGTCCAGATTGGCGACTGGAGGCCTCCGACGATCAAGGAAGCCATGGCAATGGCGCACAAGGGCCATGCCAACGAATGCCGCGTGTTTCGGAACGAAGCGACTTTCGTCCAATGGCTGGCGGCACAAAGTGATCGTTCCCTCAATGCCGACGAATATACGCCCATGAACTGCGTCGGCAACCAGCGCCTTAGCCGCCGTCGCCTGCAACATTATCTGGGCAACGGTCCGCGGGAGTAGTTGATCTTATGGCATTCATGTGGTGCGCTGGCTGCGCCGGACGCCCGCCGGTGTTCATCGGTTACGCCATGCGCAGTGGCGCGGCGCCCGAGTGATGGTCGATGCCAGCATCCAGTCAGAGGCTGTCCACGACTCCACCATCGACGCGCAGGGCTGCGCCTGTCGTGGCCGAAGCCTGCGGCGAGCAGGCGTAGACGATCATGTTCGCCACCTCGTCGACACGAGCCAGGCGCCGGAGGATCGACGAGGGGCGGTGGGCGGCGATGAAATCGCGCCCCGCCTCTTCGACGGACTTGCCCGCCTCGCGGGCCGCATCGCCGAGCATGGCGGCCACCCCTTCCGACAGTGTCGGCCCCGGAAGCACCGAGTTCACCGTAATCCCGGTGCCGGCCATACGCTTGGCCAGGCCGCGCGCGAGGGCCGTCACGGCGGTTTTTGTCATGCCGTAGTGGATCATGTCGGGCGGGATGTTGAACGCCGATTCCGACGAGAGAAACACGACGCGCCCCCAGCCACGGGCCTGCATGCCGGGCAAATAGGCGCGCGACAGGCGCACGCCGGACATTACGTTCACGTCGTAGAACGTCTGCCAGACGGAGTCGGGGGTTTCGAAGAAATCCTGCGGGCCGAAGATGCCGGCGTTGTTCACCAGTATGTCGCATTGCGGCAGCGCGGCGACGATGGACGCGCATCCTTGCGCCGTCCCGATATCCGCCGCGATGCCCGACACCTGCGCCTTGGGCAGGGCGCCGAGCAGGTCGGCGATGGCGGCATCGACGGCTACTTGAGTGCGGCCGTTGAGCACCACTCGTGCGCCGCTTTCGGCAAGCCCTTTGGCGCTTGCCAGGCCTATGCCCTTGGTCGAGCCGGTGACCAGTGCGGTCTTGCCCGTCAGATCGATATTCATGGTTTCATCCTTTCTCGAGTCCGGGCTGCGCGCCCGGCGCTTGTATCGCGAAACTCAGTGTAGGCTGAAATCCACGCGCGTCGTCGGGCCTCCGTCGTCGATGCCGCTCGCGTCGAGCTTGGGCGCCACGATGAAGACGCGGCTGGTCAGGTCTTGGGCGGTGGTCAGGATCTGTTCGTACACGGCTTGCGCACGGGCTTCGGCCAGGGCTTGCAGGGATTGCTTGCCCAGCGGAGCGGCGGCCAGCAGCAGGGTCTTCATTTGCTCGGGCGGCAGCGACTTGGCAAAGCCGATGGCGTTGCGCGGCTTGTCCTTGATCTTGGTGTCGCTGTAGACCTTCTTCAGGTACTTGGCGCGGTCGGCGTCGCTCAGCTTGATGCCGGCGGCATCAGCCTTCTTGCCGCGGCCTCCGGTGTCCCGCGCCTTGGCCCGGCGCAATTGCTGGTCCAGCCAGGCCTGGCGCAGGCCCGCCTCGTCGGTCTTCGGATCGGCGCGGCCGACGATGTCCATTTTCAGCGCGGGACGGTCGTTCAGCGCCTTGACGAGCGTGGCGATGCTGGATTTGGCTTTGTCGTCGAGCGTCGAGCTGCCCGGTTCGAAGCCCACGTACGAAAGGTCCTCGCCGCCGCCGAAGGCGGAGGCCAGCAGCTTGAAGGGCGCGGTCACCGCCTTGGTCAGGGTGTTGACGATCACCTTGATGATGATGCCGCCTATCGAGAACTGCGGGTCGTCCAGCGAACCGGATATCGGCAGGTTGATGTCGATATTGCCGTGGGAATCTTTCAGCAGGGCGACGGCCAGCAGCACCGGCAGCTTGAGTGCGTCGGGGCTGTTGGATTGCTTGCCGAAGGTGAGCTGGTTAAGCTGCACCTGGTTGCTGGCCTGCAGGGCGCGGTTCTTGATCTTGTATTCCAGGTCGACCGAGAGCTTGCCGCGCTGGATGGCGTAGCCGACGTATTTGGACGAATACGTGGTGAAGCGCGGCAGGTCCACGCCCTTGGCGGACGCCTTGAGGTCCAGCGCGAGATAGCGCGAGAAGGGCTGCACGGTGCCCGATACCGACAAGGGCGCCGTGCCGTACACGCGGCCCGTGACCTTGACCTTGGCCGGTGCCGGCTTGGCCGAGGACACGGCCGAGAGCGTGCCGGCTATGGACGACAGTTCGGCGCGGTAGTTGGGCCGCACGAAATGGTCGTTGAACAGCATGCGGCCGCGCTTGAGCGTGACGCTATGGATGGAGATATCGGGCCCGGCGCCGTGCTCTGCAGCGCGCTTGGCCGCCCCGGTCTTGCTGCGGCGGGTCTGCGTGTCCTGCGTGATGGAGCCGGCGGCCTTGCCTTTGTCCACCATGATGTCCATGACGTTCAGGCGCGCCTTGTTGTTGAGCAGGATGTCGCCGTAGAAATCGTCCAGCAGGATGTCGCCCAGCGCCAGTCCGAGCTTGCTCCCTGCCATCGTGACGTGCATGTTGCTCAGGCCCAGGTGTTTCCAGGTAAGGAATTTGGCCTTGTTGACGCGGTCCAGGAGGTCGAGATTGTCGACTTGCACGGCGCCGTGCCAGTCCACGTGCATCGGCTTGCCGCTGCTTGCCGGGGTGAATTCGGCGTTGCCGCGCGCGCCCAGGGACACGCTGCGCACCGTGGCGTTCAGGCTGGATGCTATATACGGAGCCAGGGATGCAGCATCGAATTTGGCCAGGTCGACCGAGGTCTTCAGCGTCAGCGGCTGTGTGGTCAGTGCGCCCTTGAGCGCCAGGGTGCCGTGCTTCTGGATGCCGTCGGCCCGCAGGGTGAAGTTGGTCGGCTTGGCATCCAGGGCCAGCCGGTCGGCTTCCAGCGCCAGGGAACCCACGGAAAAATCGATCCCCGGCTTGACGGAGTCGTCCCGCGCGGCGAGCTTTTGCAGGCCGAGCTTGACGTCATGGGCTTCGACCCGGGACCCTGCCACATCGACCTTGCCCGCAATGCTCAGCCGGCCGTCCTTCAAGGCGATCGGAGCGAAATGGTGCAGGGCCGCAGCAAACGGCGCCAGCGCCAGATTGTTCATCTGGATTTGCGCCTGGGCCGAGAGCGGCTGCAGGACGACGGGCGCCTCGACGCGCAGCGAACTGCTGTCGTGGCTGTTGTCCATGCCCAGTCGCACTTGCATGGGCTGGCTCGCGGCTTGCGGCAGGTCGATGTGATCGACCTCGGCGTTCAGCCCGTCCAGCGGGTAGTTCAGTCCCAGCGGGTCGTCGCGCAGTTGCGCCTGTCCCGCATCGAGCTTGAAGGTGTCGATGGCGATCTTCCAGGCGGAAGGCGTGGAGTTGGCCGGCGCGGAGTGGGCCGGCGCCGTGGCCGGTTTGTCCGCGGCAGCCTGCGCGGGGCTTGCAGGGACGGCGCCGGTCGCGCCGGTTTTTTCATCGCCTTGTGCAGGGGTCAGGTGTTTTTTTTCATCGCCTTGTACGGCAGCCGGCTTGGTGTCGGTGTCGGCGGCCGCTTGCGCTGCCGCAGCGGGAGCCGCGGCGGGCTGGGGCGCGGCGGTGGAAGGCGCCGAGGGCGTAGGCGTTGAAACGGCAGGCGCTGAATTGCCACCCGCAGAATTCTTTGCGGATGCGGATGCGGATGCGGGAGCTGGGCTGCCCAGCTTGGCGAAGCCGGCGGCCACGCGCTGCCAGTTCAGTTGCCTGGCATCGCGGTGCACCTCGACTTGCGGTTTTTCCAGGCTTATCGTGCCGATGGAAAGCGTGCGTGCGCTCAGGTCGGCGGCGATGTGGTCGAGTTGCAGCTTGTCCCAGGCCAGCAGCGGTGCGCCCGAGGATTCGACCACGTCGAGGTGTCGCAGATCCAGCCCGCCCTGCACGCGTATGCGCGGAGGGGCGCCGGCGGGCTGCTCGAACAGCACCTGCAGCCTGGAGTCCAGCAGCGCGCTCTTGACCTTGACGGGCAGCGGCAAGGGCCAGAAGTCGGCCCATTTGTCCAGCGCCAGGCCATCCAGTGTCACATTCAGCGTGGATGCCGGCACCTTGTCGAAAGGCCGCGCCGTGCCGCTCAGGTCGAAGGGGCTGCCGTTGATGCGCATGTGCACGGCAGGCAGCACGTCGATCTGCGTGGCGTAGCCGAAGGAAGAAATAAAAGGGATGCCCAGCTTGAGATCGTCGATCGCCTGGTGGTGGCCGGTTACGTGATCGTCCAGGCTAATGGAACCGTTGGACAGCGTGAGATTGTTCAGTGAGAAGCGCGGCGGCTTGCTCGAGGCTTGCTCGGGCTTGTCCGGTTCGTCGGCCGACATCTTGGCCAGCCGCTCGACGATGTCGGAAAAATTGAAGTGCGTGGCGTCCTTGCGCACCAGGGCGAGCTGGGGTCGTTCGATATGCAGCCGGTCGACCACCGGCGCGAACATGACGAGAGATCGCCAGGCTACGCGCAGGTCGATTTCGCCGATCTTCAGTAATGGCGCGGGCGCCACTGCGGCTTGTCCGGAGGCGGGCTCTGCTTGCGCGGGGGCAGGCTGGGTTTGCATGGCGGACGACGCGGCTTGCGCCGAAGAAGGCTCTGCCTGCTTGGGGGAAGGCTGCGCGGGGGACGCCCCGGCTTGCCTGATGGAAATGTTCTGTGCGCGCAGCGCCAGCGTGAAGGGGTTGAAGTGGATTTCTCCCACGTCCACCTGGCGGCCCAGCAGTTGCGCGACGTTCTCGGTGAGCAGATTGCGGGTTACCTTGGGCACCAGCCAGGCCGACAAGCCAGCCAGGACGAGCAGCGTGAGCACGATGCCCACTAAGATCTTCACCACCCGCCGCTTGGATTTCAGAACTGGCATCCGCAACCGCATTGCACGCATTCCCCTCTGGATTGTTGCGCCGCGCATTCTGTCCGCAGATTTCGGCAGGGTGCCCCGCGCGGCCTAGCCGATTATCTCCGACGGACCCCGGCCCGTCCATGGCGGGCGCGGAATCTTTACCATTGCTGTGCCGCGATGATGTAACTACTTCTAACTAAAAATATATATTGATCCCGGCGGATGCGGGCTCATGACGGATGTTTCACGGATGGGCCGAATGGTCTCATGACCCAGTATCCACGCCCTGTCCCGGCATAAGATCGAGCGATGCAAGGCTGCTGCATGGAAATGATCTTGTACGGCAATCCGCCGCGTGATTGCCCAAGATTGATGAAATGTATAGCAATATGTCGATTGCTGCGCAGTGATTTTGTATCGGCATCATGGCTTCATCGCATTGTCAGACTCGCCCATGATGCTGTTCCTGCCATTGGCGACGGTCCGGGCCCTCCGGAAGTTCGCTTGATGGCTTGTCGGAAGCGCGGCGCCCCCGCGGCTTGCCGGGCGCGCGGGGTACGGTGTAGAGGCCAGATGGCGCCACGTCAGTCGGCCATCATCTTGGCGTCTTTGGCGACCTTGCCCAGTCTTTCGTACTCGTTCGCCGTAAGCGTGGCCAGTTCCTCTCCCGTGGACGAGCGCGGCGAGAATCCGGCTGCCAGCAGCTTGGTTTGTACTGCGGTGTCGGCCAGGGCTTCCTGTAAGGCATGCTGCAAGTTCTGCACGATCGGGGCCGGGATGCCCGCCGGGCCGTAGACGCCGAACCACGGCTCTACCGCGTATCCCTTCAGGCCCGCTTCCGCCATGGTCGGGACATCCGGCAGGGAAGGAGAGCGTCGAGCCCCCGCGACGGCCAATGCGCGCAGCTTGCCCGCCTGGATTTGCGGCAGCGAGGCCGGCAGATTGTCGAAGGCCACTTGTACCCGGCCGCCTATCAGGTCGGTGATCAGCGGCGAGCTTCCCTTGTACGGCACATGCACCCATTCGGTATGGCTGAGCTGCGCGAACAGTACGCCGGCAAGGTGCATGGATGTGCCAACCCCCGCCGTGCCGTAGGGGGTGCCGGGGTTTTTGCGGGCATAGTCCAGCAGCTCTTGCACGTTCTTGATGTCCTGCGGCAAGGCCGAGCCCGCCTCGAGCACGATGGTCGACGTGCCCAGCATGCCGATTGCCGTGAAATCCTTGCGCGGATCGAAAGGCATTTTCTTGTATATGTGCGGATTGAGCGCATTGGTCGATATCGCGCCCATGCCGACGGTATAGCCGTCGGGCTTGGCCCTGGCCACGGCCGCCATGCCGATGTTGCCGCCGGCGCCCCCGCGGTTTTCTATGACTATCGGCTGGCCCAGGATCTGGGCCATGCGGGCCCCTACCGTGCGTGCGACCAAGTCTGTCGTGCCGCCCGCGGCATAGGGCACCACGAATGTGACGGCCCTGGCGGGAAAGTGGTCCTGCGCGATTGCCGCTTGCAGGCCGCTGCCTGCCAGCAAGGCCACGCCGCAGGCGACGGCCCGCAGGCGCGCCATCGAAGTAAAGAAGGAAGGGGAAATATTCACAATAGGATCTCCAGGAAAATAATCGGATTCATCGGCTGCTTGCATGGGGGCGGCCGCTGCGGCGTGCTTGCGGCGCGGGCTCTCGCCGGGGCGGCATGCGCGTCGCCGACGATGCCCGGCCTAAAGCAAGGGCATCGCCGGCGATAGAAGCCGGCTCTCGGGATGGCGCGGTTATTCGACCTTGATGCCGGCCTGCTTGATCACCTTGGCCCACTTTTGCGTGTCGCGGTGCATCAGCTCGCCGAATGCCTCGGGCGTGGACGGGGCCGGCTGTATGGCTTGCTTTTCGAAGAATTGCTGCATTTCGGGGCTCGTGATCGCGGCGTGGACCTCGCGATTCAGGCGGGCGATGATGTCCTTGGGCGTGCCCGCGGGCGCCAGCATGCCGACCCATGACCCTGCCTCGAACCCGGGGTAGTAGTCGGTGATCGACGGCACGCCCGGAAGCTGCGGAATGGGCGCCTTGGTTGTCACCGCCAGGGCCTTGAGCTTGCCTGCGCGTATGTATTGCAGGACCGAACTGGTACTGACGAACATGACTTGCACCCGGCCGGCCAGCAAATCCGTGATGGCCGGCGCGCCGCCCTTATAGGGGATGTGCCGCAGTTGCGCACCGGTGGTCAGCTTGAACAGTTCGGCGGCGAGCTGGTTCGAGCTTCCTGCGCCGGTCGAGGCGTAATTCAGGTCGTCGGGATGCTGCTTGGACCATTCGACCAGCGCGGGCACGTCTTTGGCGGGCACCGAGGGGTGCACGGCAAGCACCAGGGCGGATGTGCCGACCAGCGACACCGGCGCCAGATCCTTGTCGCTGTCGAACGGCAGTTTGTACAGCAGCGGGTTGATGGCATGGGTATCGAACGCCATGAGCAGCGTGTACCCGTCCGGCTTGGAATGTGCAACCAGCCCGGCGCCTATGGATCCGCCGGCTCCGGGCTTGTTCATCACCACCACCGGCTGTCCCAGGGTCTTGCTCAGTTGCTTGCCCATCATGCGCGTGACGACGTCGACGATGCCGCCGGGCGGAAAGGGCACCACGACTTCGACGGCGTGGTCGGGATAGGTCCCCGCGGCAAATGCGGGAATGGAGCAGGCGAACGTGGCGGCGGCCATCGCCATGGGTAGGGCAAAGCTTGCCAGCCGTGCGCGCAAGCTGCGAGTCTGCGGATACATGTCGGAAATCTCCCTGAAAATTTCTTTTTTATGAGTTGAGCCTCCGGCAGAGAATGCCGGACGGCTGATCATTTGATGATGGCGACGGCGCGGCACCAGCCCGCCGATGCGTGGGCGATCTTTATGGGAAAGCAGCACACGGTAAAGCCGTGGGACGGCAGCAGGTCCAGGTTCGTCAGCTTTTCCATCTGGTAGTAGCCGATGTCGCGGCCTGCCTTGTGCCCTTCCCAGACTATGCTGGGGTCTCGCGTGGCGTTGAACCGGTCTATGACGAACTTGAACGCGGCGTCCCAGCTATAGGAATCGGTGCCCACCACGCGCACGCCGCGTTCCAGCAGCCACAGTGTGGCGGCCCGGCCGAAGCCGCAGGCGCTTTCCCAGTAGTCTTCGCAGCCCTGGCGCGCGCCGGCGCGCGTGTTGGCGACCACGATGTCCAGCGGCTGCAGCGCATGCCCGATGCGTGCGAGCTCGGCCTCGATGTCCTGCGGCGTGACGACGTAGCCGGCCTCGAAGTGGCGAAAGTCCAGCTTGACGCCAGGGCGCATGCACCAGTCCAGGGGCGCCTGGTCGATGCCCGGCGCCGGCTCGCCGCCTTCCACCAGGGCGTGGTTGGTGGTCGGGTGGTAATGCCAGGGCGCGTCCATGTGGGTGCCCGCATGCGTGGACAGGGAAATTTTCTCGACGGCCCATGCCTTGCCTTCCGGCATATCGTCGGGCGTCACGCCCGGCAGCAGCTTGCCGAACAGTTCCCACGATTCGTCATGGTTGACGTAATCGATGCGCGGCCGGTGGTGGGCGGGGGAGGTGGGCTTGTCTTCCAGCGTGACCGACAAGTCAATGATCCTGCGAACCAAGAGAGGCTCCTTTGTCTGGGGCGATGTTTGCGGCCTGGATTCCGGCGACCACGAAAGTGGCGAGCTGGCCGATGATGGCTTGCGGATCATCGGTGTCGCACAGGCCGCCGGAGAGGCGATTGAGGCGGTGGTAGTGCTTGTCCGAGTCGGTGATGATGTACATCATCGAGCCTATGGTGAAGGCATAGCGCCAGAAGGCTTCTTCGCGCCCCAGGCCGGGGCTGGCCTTGAGGAAGGCTTCCACGAATTCGAGCGCCAGCTCGTCGTAGAGCCGGAAGATCGCGGCATTCGATGTCTGGCTGGGCAGCGTGCGGGCCTGCATCAGCAGGCGCACCAGCAGGCGGCTGTCGCCGGTGGCGTCCAGGCTGTGGCGTATGGGGGGCGCCACCAGGGCTTCGACCACGCATCGCAGGGTCGGCCCCGGGCCTGCATTGAGCTTCTGCAGCGCTTCGCGCCGCATGCGGTTGACGGGCTCGACGACCGAGGCCAGCACCGCGCGGATCAGTTCTTCTTTGCCGCCGATGTGGTAGTGGATTGCGGCGACATTGACGCCTGCGCTGGCGGTGATGTCCTTGAGCGTGGTGCCGTTGAATCCGTGCCGCGCGAACAAAGTGAGCGCGGTCTGGATGATTTTTTGCTTGGTGTCCACCCGGTGCCTGCCAGCTGCAGAATTAAAAATTCAATTTCAAATTTGAATTTGAATTCTATGTGGGATTTGCGAATGGGTCAACGGCAGTCGAAACGTGGCAACGTAAATAGGTCGGTTGCGGGTGCTCGAGCATCGCGGGCGGCCCCGCCCGGCGGGGTAGTAGTGCAGAAAGGCGGGCATGCGTGCGGGCGGCGGGCTCGCCGCTGGGCCGAGGCGCTGTGCGCTGCCAGCCGGGATGTGCCCGGCGGGTGCGTATCAAGCCCGGCGCCGCGCCACGCTCCAGTTGCACCCCGCGCAGACCAGCATCAGCGCCGCGGTGATCAGGAACACCGGCCGCATGCCCATGTGGCCGCCTATGAAGCCGCCCAGGGCCGGCCCGAGGACCTGGCCCGCGTATTGGGCGGAAGTCGCGTATCCCAATATGGTGCCGACCGAGGCGTCGGGCACGTTGTGGCGGATGGTGGCGTTGATGGCCGGCAGCAAGCCGGACAGCGCCATGCCCATCAGGAAGCGCAGCACCAGCAACTGCATGCTGTTGGTGACGAAGGCCTGCGGAACCAGCAGCACGCCCGCCACCGCCAGGCAGATGATGATCACCTTCCAGCTGCCGACCTTGTCGGCCAGGCGTCCCAGCCGGCGCGCCGCCAGGATGCTGCCCAGCGCCGAGGCCGCCATGACCAGGCCTGCGGTGCTCACCACGCGCGATGGCTCGTCGACCAGCTTGCCGACATACACGGTGATGATGGGTTCTATGGACATATTGGCCAGCATCAGCATCATGACGGTGGCCAGCATCGCGTACACCGGGCGCCGGTCGGGGATCGCGGACCAGGCGCCGGCCCTGGCCGTCTGGCGCCGTTGCTTCACCGCCGAGCGGTCTTCGTGCAGCAGGAAGCAAGTGGCCAGGAAGGCCATGAAGATCACTGCGCCGGCAAGAAAGAAGGTATTGCGTATGCCGATCAGGCCGGGCAGATAGCCGCCCACCAGGGGCCCCAGCAGGGTGCCGGCCAGCACTCCCGTGGAAAGCGTGGCCAGCGCCCAGGCCGAATGGGCCCTGGGGGTCTGCGAGGCGACCAGCACCACGGCGCCGGACGCATAGCCGCCCAGCAATCCGGCGAGCAGGCGCAGCGCCACGAGCTGCCATATGTTCTGCGACAAGCCGATCAGCGACATGCAGATCGCCATCGCCAGGCAGGCGCGCACCAGGATCAGCTTGCGCCCGTAGAGGTCGGCGAATTTGCCCCACAGCGGCGCGAGCAGGCCCGCGCCGAGGAAAGTGATGCCATAGGCGATGCCGGACCACTGGACTATCGCGGCCTGGCTCTTGACGCCGAGCTGCTCGACGTAAATGGGCAGGAACGGCAACAGCAGCGTCATGGCCATGACGTTAGTGAAAGAGCCGCTCAGGCACACATACATATTGCGCCGCCAGTGCGGGTTTTCCACCGAGGACTGGGCGTTGTTCGTATTGCGGTCTGTCTGTGGCGAAGGGCTCATGCGGGCTGATTATCGCGGGGCGGATCGAAGGGCGGCGTGTGGCGGCGAGGGCCATGTCCAGGCGGCATTGTCGCCCGAAAGCGCCGGCGGTGCATGGGCGCGGCGCGCGGCTGTGGGCGCATGACGCTTTCGTGCGAGATCGTGCGTGCGAACTTTCGGGTGATTTGATATAAGACGGGATGCCGAGCCCGAGCCGCGGCGATGCCCGGAATGCCCGCTACGCGGCGGTGGCCCGGCCTACGCCGCCGGTATCCGGTATCCATGGCCCGGCTCGCCCGCCCAACACCAGGTCTTCATGAACCCACGCCGCCTGCAGCCCATGACACGTCCTCCCATGACCGAGGGGACGGTGCTCGCCATCCACGATGCCCTGGAGGGCCGCCGCCATGGCATTGCGATGCTGCTGCCTTTCGTCGGGCCGGCGGTGGTGGTGTCCATCGCCTATATGGATCCGGGCAACTTCGCGACCAATATCCAGGCCGGGGCGCGCTACGGCTATGGCTTGCTGTGGGTGGTGCTGCTGGCCAATCTGGTCGCGATGCTGTTCCAGGCGCTGTCGGCCAAGCTGGGCATCGTGACAGGCCGAAACCTTGCGCAGCTATGCCGCGATCATTTTCCGCCGCCGCTGGTGTTGCTGATGTGGGTCATCTGCGAACTGGCTGCGATGGCCACCGACCTGGCCGAATTCATAGGCGGTGCGCTTGGCCTGGCGCTGTTGTTTCATCTGCCGCTGCTGGTGGGAATGGCCTTGACGGCGGCGATCACCTATTTCTTGCTGCTGTCCGATAAATTCGGTTTTCGCCCGATGGAGCTGACCATAGGCGCGCTGGTGGGGCTGATCGCCGTGTGCTACCTGATTGAGCTGATCATTGCGCCGGTGCACTGGCCGCAGGTGTTGGGCGGCATGGTCACGCCGCGCCTGCCGGACCGCGAGGCCGTGACGATAGCGGTGGGCATCATCGGCGCGACCATCATGCCGCACGCCCTGTTCCTGCATTCCGGCCTGACCCAGGGCCGGGTGCCGCCGCGCAACGAGGGCGAGCGCAAGAAGCTGCTGAGGTTCTCGGGCCTGGAAGTGGCGATCGCCTTGTCGATAGCCGGGCTCGTCAATATGTCGATGGTAATCATGGCCGCCAGCGCCTTTCATTCCGGGCACAGGGGCGTGGCGGAAATCGAAACGGCCTATCACACCTTGACGCCGGTGCTCGGTTCGGCCGCCGCCGGCATATTCCTCGTGTCGCTGCTGGCTTCGGGGGTATCCAGTTCCGTGGTGGGCACCATGGCCGGGCAGCTCGTGATGCAGGGTTTCGTGGGCTTCCATATCCCGATGTGGGTGCGGCGCCTGGTTACCATGATCCCCAGCTTTATCGTCATCGCGATGGGCGTGAGTGCGACGCGGGCCTTGATCCTGAGTCAGGTGGGGCTGAGCCTGGCCCTGCCGGTTCCGATGCTGGCGCTGCTGTGGTTCACCTGCAGGCGCGACATCATGGGCTCCTATCGCAACTCGCCGCTGGTCATCGTGCTGGCGGTCTTGGCCGCGCTGGTCGTGCTGGGGCTGAATATCATGCTGCTGCTACAGGCCGCGGGCGTGCAGATCCTGGGACTTTGAGCGTCGGGGTTGCGGCGAACCGGCTCGAAGGCATAGAGGGGCGGGCGCGGCATGCCGGGCGGCTACGCCCACCCGAATTCACCGCCCGGCCCCGCCGTTCATGCGGATTGGCGTTCCATGCGATAGACCACGGTATCCAGGCTGTCCAGGCCGCGGGCCGCGAACTTCGGTTCTTTGTCGAGTATGGAGCGGCGGTCCAGCACCTGCACGTCCCAGCCGCCGGCCTCGCCGTAGTGCTTGCGCACCTCGGCTTCCGGAACCGAGAAGGGCGGGCCGTCCATTTGTTCCTGCGTGTATTCCAGGGTCAGCAAGAGGCCGCGGCAACCCTGGGCCATCTGGCCGTACACATGCCGCACGTAGCGCTGGCGCAACTCGGGCGTCAGGGCGATCAGCGCGGCCCGGTCGTAGAAGCCGGCGCACTGCGCCAGGGTTGCGGCGTCCACGTCGAAAATATCGCCGCACAGGAATTCGATATTGCCCGCGAGGTAATGGCGCCCCATGGCGGAGTCGCGCACTTCGGGCTTCAGCCCTTGCTCGGCGTAGAACTGCTCCACGGCCAGGGGCGAGAGTTCCACGGCCAGAACTTGGTGGCCTTGCGCTGCCAGCCAGACGACGTCCAGCGACTTGCCGGCCAGCGGCACCAGGACGCGGCTCGCGGCGGGCAGCGCCAGGCTGCCCCAGTATTTCTGCAGCAGCGGCATGACCCTGCTCTGGTGGAATCCGGTTTGCCCTGCGCGCCAGCGTTGCAGCCAGAAATCAGCGTCCATGTCTTCCCTTGTGTCTTGTGTGCGTGTACTTGCGTCACGGGCGATGCCACAGGTTTGCGGGCCGGGCCCGGCGCCTGCACGCTGCGGCGATATTCGTTCGTGTCAGTTCAGTTTATACCGTCGGCGCCGGCTTCCGGTTCGGTTGCTTGCAGCACGGTCGGGTTGCGCGGCTTGGCGTGCCCGATGCCGAGCAGGTCGGCGACGATGCCGCAGATCTCGACTTGTCTCACATGGGCGTTGCCCGGATGGGCGAAGGCGCTGCCCAGGGTGAACAGCGGAACCTGGCGTTCTTCGGGCAGCAGGCCGCCGTGATTGCGGTCGCGGTTCATGCCATGGTCGCTGGTCACCAGTACCTGGCAGCCAGCGTCCAGCCATCCCGGCAGGTACTCGGCCAGCAGGGCATCGATGCGCCTCGCCGTGTTGCGGTACTGCGGGCTGTCCAGGCCGTAGGCATGCCCTGCGCTGTCGGCGCCCATGGGATGCACCAGCAGGAAATCGGGTTCGTGCCGCCGGCGCAGCGTCTCGGCGTCCAGCAGCAGGTGGTCGTCGGGATAATCTTCGCCGTGGTAGAAGATGCCGTGCTGGATGGGCAGGGACAGGTCGTCGGTGTAGCGGTCGCGCACGGGCAAATAGGGGCAGCGGTTGTACAGCTCGCTGATCCAGTGGTAGGCGGCCGCGGCGGTGCTGCGGCCGGCGGCGCGCGCCAGGTGGAAGATGCTCTGCTGGTTCGACAGGCGCTGTATGTCGTTGTTGACGATGCCGCTGTCCACGGGAAGCACGCCGGTCAGTATGCATTCGTACATGGGGCGCGACAACGAGGGCAGGCCGCATTCCATGCGGTACAGGCTGGCGCGGCCGGCCTCGCACAGGCCCTGCAGGTATCCCAGGCCGTCGTGGGCCGTCTGCCAGCCCAGGCCATCGATGATCACGAGTATGACTTTGCGCGTTGCGGGGGAGTCCGATGTCATGATGTGCTCGGCATGGAGGGTCGCGGCCGGCGGGGCGGCCGTGCCGGACATGGCCGTCCGGAGGGACTGGATGGGATGGTATTCTACCGCCACGCAGCCACGCAGCCACGCAGCCACGCAGCCACGCAGCCACGCAGCCACGCAGCCACGCAGCTATGCGGCTATGCGGCTATGCGGCTATGCAGCTATGCAGCTATGCAGCTATGCAGCCCACACCGTAGCCCGCACCGCAGCCTGCAGCCACATCGGCCGTAGCCCGTGGCCGCGCGGCGATGCCGCTCGCGGGCTTATCGTCTGGCATTCCTCATCCCCCTTGCCTTCGTGGCGCTTTTATCGCCCCTACGTTCGTCGGAGTTCGTCTCATGCCCACCCTGGATTTCAAGCAAGTCGATGTGTTTTCCGCCACGCCCTTGAAGGGCAACCCGCTGGCGGTGGTCATCGGCGCGGACGAACTGGACGAGGCCGGCATGGCGGCCTTCGCCAACTGGACCAACCTGAGCGAAACGACTTTCCTGTTGCGGCCCACGGCGGCGGGCGCCGACTACCGCGTGCGCATCTTCACGCCCCGCGCCGAGCTGCCGTTCGCCGGCCATCCTACGCTGGGTTCCTGTCACGTATGGCTGGCCGCGGGCGGCCGCCCGCAAGGACAGGAAGTCGTGCAGGAATGCCAGGCCGGCCTGATACGCCTGCGGCGCGACGGTTCGCGGCTCGCCTTTGCCGCTCCTCCCTTGCTGCGCAGCGGCGTGCCCGACGCGAGCCTGCTCGAGCGCGTCGCCTCGGGCTTGCTGATCGAACGCACTGCCATCCGCGGGGCGCAGTGGGTCGACAATGGTCCCGGCTGGCTGGCGGTCATGCTGGGCAGCCGGGCCGAAGTGCTGGCGCTGCGTCCGGATATGGCCGCGCTCGGCGATCTCAAGATCGGCGTGGTGGCGCCCTGGGATGCGGCGCGCGACGGCGGCGAGGCGAGTTTCGAGGTGCGCGCCTTCGTGCCCGGCATAGGCGTGCCCGAAGATCCGGTGACCGGCAGCCTGAATGCCGGCTTGGCCCAGTGGCTGATAGGCAGCGGCCAGGCGCCCGATGCCTATGTGGCTTCGCAGGGCACGGCCCTGGGGCGGGCCGGCAGAGTGCACGTGCAGCGCCTGGGCGACGATATCTGGATAGGCGGCGAAACCGCCGTGTGCATCGAAGGGCGGGTAAACCTTTGAGGAAGATGCTGGCGAGCTAGCTTCTGGCGGGTCTGCGGCGAGATCGAGGCCCGGAAGCCAGGCTCCCCGCGAATGCATCCAGCGACAGGCCCGCGTTCATGACGGGGCCCGCGCCCGAGAGGGCGGTGGCCCCGCGGTCCGCATCCGCGGGACAGTGCCGGGATGCGGCGGGAGCCTGGAAGCCTCTTCAGGCCACCTTGCGGTGATTGCGCATATTGGGCAGCAGGAAGGCCGTCACGCCCAGCAGGGGCAGGAAGGCGCAGACGTGATACACGAACTCGATGCTGGTGGCGTCGGCCAGCGTGCCGAGCGCTGCGGCGCCGATACCCGCCATGCCGAAGGCCAGGCCGAAGAACAGGCCCGAGATCGTGCCGGTCTTGCCCGGCACCAGTTCCTGTGCATAGACCAGGATGGCCGAGAAGGCCGAGGCGATCACCAGGCCGATGATGAACACCAGCACGATGGTCCAGAACAGGTTGGCGAAGGGCAGCACCAGCGCGAAGGGCGCGGCGCCCAGGATCGAACCCCAGATCACGCGCTTGCGGCCGATGCGGTCGCCCACCGGCCCGCCCACCACCGTGCCTATCGCCACCGCGAACAGGAACACGAACAGGCAGTATTGCGCGTTCTGGATCGACATGCCGAAGCGGTGCATCAGGTAGAAAGTGAAGTAGCTGTTGAGCCCGGCCAGGTAGATGTACTTGGAAAACACCAGCACCAGCAATACCACGAGGGCGCGCTTGACTTCGCGGCGCGTCAGCCCGGTGTCGACCTTGCCCAGGCTCTTCTTGCCACGCGCGCTGGTCAGGTGGAATTTGTACCAGCGGCTGACCCCGTACAGGATCGCCATGGCCAGCAGCGCGGCCAGCGAGAACCACGCCACGCTGTGCTGCCCGTGAGGCACGATCAGCAAGGCGGCCAGCAGGGGGCCCAGCGAAGAGCCGAGGTTGCCGCCCACCTGGAAGATGGATTGCGCCAGCCCGTGCTGCCCGGCCGAAGCCATGCGCGCGACGCGCGACGATTCGGGGTGGAACACCGACGAGCCCATGCCGATCAGGGCAGCGGCCAGCACCACGCTGGGGAAGTTCCAGGCCTGCGAAAGCAGCAGCAGCCCCATGAAAGTGAAGCCCATGGCGATGGGCAGCGAAAATGGCTGCGGCTTCTTGTCGGTGAACAGCCCGATCAGCGGCTGCAGCAGCGACGAGGAAAATTGAAAGGCCAGCGTAATGACCCCCACTTGCGCAAAGCTGAGATCGAAATTGCCCTTGAGCACCGGATAGAGCGCAAGCAGCACCGACTGCATCATGTCGTTGAGCAAGTGCGTGACGCTGATCGCCCCAAGGACGCCGAATGCGACGCCCGCGGTCTTGGAGGCTGCGGCCGGGGCGGCGTCGGTCGTGGCCGCTGCGGCCGTGGAGGCCGGCGGCATGGTGGAGGCCGTGGCTTGATTCATGTCTGAAGTTCCGTCGAGATGGATGTGGCCGGGGCTCCGGCGCCAGCACGGCCGCGCCTGGCGGGCCGGCATGCAGTCTCCAATATAGACAAGCGCTGCGTGACTGTCCTTATAATATAAGACAAACAACATTGAATTTCAGCCAGCCATGACCCGGCCTATCGATCTCGTGGAAGACGCCGACCGCGACGTGATCGCGATGGAGTCGTTCTACCTGGACCGGCAGACGGTCGAGGCGCATTCCCACCGCCGCATCCAGCTCTTGTACGGCACCACCGGCACCATGCAGCTCGAGACCCGCTTCGGCGCCTGGGTCGTGCCGCCCGGCTTCGCGGTCTGGATCCCCACGGGGGTTGCGCATCGGCTGAGCATGATCAACGTCGTCACCCACAGCTTGTATTTCCGCGATTCGGCGCTGCCCGAGGCGCCGCAGCGCTGCCAGGTCATTGCCGTGCCGCCGTTGCTGCGCGAACTGATACGCGAGGCCGTCAAGGTGCCGCTACTGTACGTGGCCGGGTCGCGCGACGGGCTGCTGATGGAAATGCTGCTGCGCGAGGCCAGCATCCAGCCGGTGGTGCCGCTGCACCTGCCCGTGCCGCGCGAAGGGCCGCTCGCATCCTTGTGCCAGGCCTTCTACAAATCGCCCAACCAGGCCGTGGCGCCGGCCGACTGGGCGCGCCAGCTCAACGTCAGCGAGCGCACTTTCTATCGGCGCTTCCTGGCCGCCACCGGCATGACTTTCATCGCCTGGCGCCAGCAGGCTTGCGTGTTCGCCGCCATGGCCCGCCTGGCCGCCGGCGAGAGCGTCACCAGTATCGCCCTGGACCTGGGCTACGAAAGCCCGTCTTCGTTCTCGACCATGTTCAGGAAATCGATGGGGTTCCCGCCCAGCCAATATGTGAGATCGGCCTGAAATACCTGGGTGGTGCCGGGATAACCCTTACCCTCGACAGGGACGTGACGGCATGAGCTTCGGTCTTGCGGCACAATCGTTCCTTTGATGTTCGTCTGGACGATTCATGACTCGCATAGTTCTGTTCGAAAACATACACCCCAGCGCCAAGGAAGTCTTCAACGGCGCCGGCCTGGATGATGTAGTTACCTACGCGTCGTCGCTGCAGCCCGATGCCCTGCGCGAGGCCCTGGCCGGTGCGCAAGCCGTGGGCATCCGTTCCCGTACGCACCTGGATGCGGCGCTGCTGGCCGGTGCGCCCGACCTGCGGGTGATAGGCTGCTTCTGCATCGGCACTAACCAGGTCGACCTGGACGCCGCCATGCTGCACGGTGTGCCGGTGTTCAATGCGCCGTTTTCCAACACGCGCTCCGTGGCCGAACTGGTGCTGGGCGAAGCCATACTGCTGATGCGCCGCATTCCCGAGAAGAACGCGCGCGTGCATCGCGGCCACTGGGACAAGACCGCCAGCGGCGCCTTCGAGGCGCGCGGCAAGACCCTGGGCGTGGTGGGCTACGGCAATATCGGCTCGCAGGTGGGCACGCTGGCCGAGACCTTCGGCATGCGCGTGGTGTTCTACGACGTCGAGGCCAAGCTGCCGCTGGGCAATGCGCGGGCCATGCCCTCGCTCGAGGCGCTGCTGGGCCAGGCCGACGTGGTCACCCTGCACGTGCCGGGCGGCAAGGGCACCAAGAACATCATCGACGCGGCGGCCTTGGCCGCCATGAAGCCCGGCTCCATACTCATCAACGCCTCGCGCGGCACGGTGGTCGACATCGATGCGCTGCACGAGTCGCTGGCGGCCAAGCATCTTTCCGGGGCGGCGCTGGACGTCTTTCCCACCGAGCCCAAGAGCGTCGACGAACCGCTGGCCAGCCCCCTGATCGGCATGGACAATGTGATTCTCACTCCGCACATCGGCGGCAGCACCCAGGAATCGCAAGAGAACATCGGCCGCGAGGTTGCGGAAAAACTCGTGCGCTTCCTGCAGGGCGGCGCCACCAAGGGCGCGGTGAATTTCCCCGAGATTCCCTACCAGGATCCGGTCGGCTCCGCGCGCATCCTGCACGTGCATCGCAACCTGCCCGGCGCGCTCGGCACGCTCAGCAGCCTGATGGCGGAACAGGGCCTGAACATCCTCAGCCAGAACCTGCAGACCCGCGGCCAGATCGGCTATGTGGTGTCCGACGTCGAGGGCAAGGTCGACGACGCCGTGATGACGGCCTTGCGCTCGCATCCCATCACCGTGCGCTGCGAACTGGTCTACTGACCGTCACGGGCCGGCTGCCGCTGCGGGCTTCATGCCCCGTGCGCCGGCCCGATCCGCGCCGTGCGCCGCCAGGCCGGCTGCCTTGCCGGCACGGGCGGGGACGCTCGGGGCGGCGGCATTCTTCATGTGTAGCGTAAGTGCGGCGGGATGCCCGCATCGAATCCTCGCGGTCCTGTCGCCGCGAGGGCGCAAGCAGGGATGGGTTCTTTCAGGGGAACCTTCCACGCGGACTTTGGACAAAGAAGTCCGCGGGAGTACACTTGCGGGGTTCTGTGCCGGCCGGCCTGGCCCCGGCGCCGTTTTTCCTGCGGCTGCCGCGGGGTGCGGGCCATGGCCCGATGCCTCCGCCGGTGCCGCGCTGTCCGCTCAGATTCATGCAGCGCCTGAGCCACAGGTGGACCCGTGCGCAATCCGGCGCGGCTGCCTACCGGACGCCTCGGCCACGGTTGCGACACCCCTTTTAGTATGAGCAGGCACCAGCCCGCCTGCGGGCGCCTCCCCCCTTCCTGTAAACGCAGACAGAATAGACAGACTTGAACGCATGAAGAAACTGATAATGAATCTGTGCGTGGCCCTGGGCTGCGCAGGCGCAGCGTCGGCCTGGGCCGATGCCGCCATGCCCGCGCCCGCGCCTGCGCCTGCCATCGCGGCCAAGGCCTGGTTGTTGCTGGATGCCCAGAGCGGGCAGGTGATGGCCGAGCAGAATGCCGACGAGCGCATCGAGCCCGCTTCGCTGACGAAGATCATGACGGCTTACCTGGTGTTCCAGGCCATCAAGGACCACAGGCTGGACAAGCAGCAAATCGTGACGGTGTCGCAGCGCGCATGGAAGATAGCGCCGGGCAGCTCCAAGATGTTCCTCAAGCCCGGCGACAAGGTCAGTGTCGATCAACTGCTGGACGGCCTGCTGGTGCAGTCGGGCAACGACGCCGCCGTGGCGCTGGCCGAGGCGGTCTCGGGCAGTGTCGAGGCCTTCGTGACGCGCATGAACCAGACCGCCCAGGCCATGGGCCTGACCGGCACGCATTTCGCCAACCCCAACGGCCTGCCCAACCCCGGCACCTATTCCAACGCGCGCGATCTCGCCACCTTGTCGCGCCGGCTGATCCAGGATTTCCCGGTCCTGTACAAGGGCTACGACACCACGCGCCAATTCACCTACGACCACATCACCCAGCGCAACCGCAATGGCCTGCTGTGGCTCGACCCCACCGTCGACGGCCTGAAGACGGGCCATACCGAAAGCGCGGGCTATTGCCTGATCGCTTCGGCGCTGCGGCCCGAGGGTTCGGTGCAGCGCCGCCTGATCTCGGTAGTGCTGGGAACGGCGTCCGGCAAGGCGCGCACGCAGGAAAGCATGACCTTGCTGAACTGGGGGTTCCAGAATTTCGAGACGGTCAGGCTCTACAACAAAGGCCAGGTAGTGGCCACGCCGCGTGTCTGGAAAGGCCAGCTCAAGGAAGTCAAGGTCGGCTTCGACCATGATATTTACCTGACCTTGCCGCGTTCGGCGCGTATCGAGGGCGTGCCCACTGTCACCACGACGGGCCCGCTGATCGCTCCCATCGCCGATCATGCGCCCGTGGCGACCCTGCACGCGACCATAGACGGCAAGGCCCTGAATCTGCCCTTGATCGCCCTCGATGGCGTGCCGCAGGCCGGCCTGCTGGGCCGCACCTGGGATTCGGTAGCGCTATGGGTGGCGCAACTGCGCGGCTGATCCCAGGAACATGGCCTGCTGCGGCGGGCCGGCTTCCAGGCCAGGCTGCGGCATGATGTCGGCCAGCGTATAGCCGTCCATGTGGCGCATGAACTGTTGCAGTGCGCCGTCCACGATGGCCGCCAGGCGGCAGCGGCCTCCCAGCATGCAGTTGCTGTGCGTGCCGAAGCATTCGACAAGCTCCAGATCGCTTTCGGTGTCGCGCAGCACGGCTCCGAGGCCGATTTGCGAGGGCTCCATGGCCAGCCGCATGCCGCCGTGCTTGCCGCGCACGGTGTGAATCCATCCCTGCTGGCCGAGCCGATGAGTGATCTTCATCAAGTGCGGTTCCGATATGCCGTGGGCCTGGGCGATTTCGGCGATCGTGCACAGCCGCTCGGGATGCTGCCCCAGATACATGAGCAGCCGCATGGCGTAGTCGGTATGCGTGGTCAGGCGCAAGACGGCTCCTTGCTCGATACGCTCTTGCCGGCTTGCGGGTTGCAAGCCGGCCACGGCTGAGACGCGCCGCCGTAGCCGACGGGCCTCATGGCCTGGGCCCTTGCGCCGGCCCGCGCACCACCGCCGCTTGAACCTGCCCGCGCTGCGGCTGCGGTTGCGGCGCTGCGTCGGGCCGGGGCCGTATCAGCATGGGCACGAAGCGCCACAGGTACAGGGCCAGGCCCGCGATCCAGCAGGCGGCCGCGGCATGCAGCAGCCCCTGCCCGGACGCGGTGGGCCACAGCGCGGCCAGGCGCAACAGCGCCGCGGCGATTATCAGGACATAGCTCCAGAGCATGCTGCGGTCCACGCGCAAGGGCTTGCCCAGGTGGCCGAGCGCGGTGCGCGTGATCATGCCGATGATGAGTATGGAGAACCCGCCCATGGCGACGATGTGCACATATGTGGCCGGCCGGGCCAGCGGGCCCGATTCCAGGCCGCCGAGATAGGCGCCCGCGGCCAGCAGGCCCAGGCTCAGCGCCGTATAGCCCAGGTACAAGATCCACAGCAGCGGATTGGCGCGCGCCGCCAGCGGACGCCAGGACCACACCTGGAACAAGCCGATCAGGGCCGCCACGGCGAGGGCCGGGGCCGCCACGTGCGGCAGGCCGGCGAGCGCGGCCGCGATGGCCGCCAGGCCCAGGGCCACTTGCACCTGGCCGCTGCGCGTGAGCATGGGTATCTTCAGCCCGGTCACGGCGCGCATGGCGAAAAAGGGGATGACGCGGCGGGCGATCAGCAGGGCGATCACGGCCATGCACAGCAGGCCCAGGTCGAAGCGCTGGATCAGCACGGCATGGTCGCCGCGCAAGGCCGCCTGCAAGTAGAGCAGGTTGGCGGCGCCCAGGCCCAGCACCAGCCAGGGTATGCCGTAGTTGCGGCGGCTGTGCGCCTTGTGCATGACGCGCAGCAGGGACAGCGCCGCCACCAGGAAGAAGGCCGATTCGCAGGCGGCGGCCAGCCAGAAGCCGGCCGTGCCGCCGAACAAGTAGCCCAGGCGCGCCACCAGCCACAGCAGGCATGTCGCGCCCAGCCCGGCGCCGCGCAGCGGATTGATGCCGGTCCAGTTGGCGCTGGCCGTGAGCAGGAAGGCGACGGCGATGGTGGCGATGAAGCCCCACAGCATTTCGTGCGCGTGCCAGGCCACGCCGGAGAGCGGTGCGCCTATCAGCGCCGGAGCGAAGATCCATATGGCCACGGCGACGACGGCCCAGGCGCTGCCCGCGATATATAGCGGGCGGAACCCCAGGGACAGGAAAGCGTCGAGACTCGGGCGCGGCCGCGGACGCGCCGCGGCAGGTTCTTCGATGACCAGCGGTTCAGCCATGGGCGATCTCTGTGGGCGCGCGGTCCGGGTGGTTGTTCAATTGATAGCCGAACCAGAGGCTGCGGGCGATGCGCTGCGCGAACTCTTCGGCGCGTTCGGCGAAAGGGCGGTTGGGCAGGGCGGCAGTGGTCTCGTGGAACAGCTCCAGCCATTGCCCGAACATCGGCGCCTGCAGGCCGGGCAAGGCGATATGCGTGGGCATGGGCGCGCCGCGATAGGTGCCCGAGCCCAGCAGCAGCGAGGACCAGAAGCTGACCATTTTCGACAAATGGACGTCCCAGTCGTCGACATGCGTGTTGAAAATGGGGCCGAGCACCGGATCGGCCCGGACTTTGTCGTAAAAACCATAGACCAGGGTAACGATTTCTTCTTCGGTACAGAGATCGGCTGTCGCCATGCGGGGTGCTCCGGTGTGTGCGCGGGTCGTGGCGAAGCCGGATGTCGCGGCTTCGCGTTAAAGATATATTTAATATGAATCTTATATCCCGGCAGGCCGCCGCGTCAATCGGCGCGGCGCCTGTGTTGCGCGTGTGCCGCGGCGCCGCCGGGCATGCTATAAAGGCCGGGATCACGCCGCGAGGAAGGGGAAGGCCTGCGCGGCCGTTTTCGTTACGGGCGCCCGCCGTGTCCAGGCGGCGCGGCCTTGGCCGTCCCGCCCGCTTTCGTCCCAGACCCTGTCCGAGAATATGCCGCAGCTTTCGTCCATTTCCTGTGTGGTTCCCTGCCTGAACGAAGAAGCCAACCTGAATGTGTTGCTGCCGTCATTGTTCGCGGTACTGGAAAACCTGGGCTGCCCGTTCGAAGTCATAGTCGTGGACGACGGCAGCACCGACGGCACTCCGCTGGCCATGGCGCGCTGGGCGCAGCAGCATCCGCAAGTCGTCTATCTGCAGCTGTCGCGCAATTTCGGCAAAGAGTCCGCACTGAGCGCCGGGCTGGACGCCGCACGCGGCCAGGTGGTGGTGTGCATGGATGCCGACCTGCAGCACCCGCCGTCGCTGATTCCCACCATGCTCGAGCGCTGGCGCCACGGGGTGGAAATGGTCTACGCGGTGCGCGCCACGCGCAGCGACGAATCGGCCTTCAAGCGCCTGGGCACCAGGCTGTTCTACAAGATGATGCGTACCTCGGGCGGCCTGAAAGTGCCCGAGAATGCGGGTGATTTCCGCCTCATGGACCGCGTGGTGGTCGACGCCCTGGCGCTATTGCCCGAGCGCAACCGCTTCATGAAGGGCCTGTTCGCATGGGTGGGCTTTCATTCCGAGCCGCTGTATTACTCGCCGCCGGAACGCCTGCACGGCACCAGCCGCTTCAAGCCGTTCAAGCTGTTCCGCTTCGCCATCGACGGCATCACGGCATTCACGACATGGCCGCTGCGCCTGCTGAGCCTGTCCGGTGCTACCTTGTCGATACTGTCCTTCATCTACGGCCTGTACATCGTCATCAACCACATCCTGTACAGCGATCCGGTGCAAGGCTGGACCACGCTGATCACGGTGGTCTTGTTCTTCGCGGGCGTCAATCTGCTGTCGATCGGCGTCCTGGGCGAATACGTGGCCCGCATCTTCGGCGAAGTCAAGAACCGCCCCGTGTACCTCAGCAGGAAGCGTGTGGGCGTGGGGCTGGACGCCGACCCAGCCGCGGATGCCGGCACGGCGGATGCCCGCGGCCGCCTGCCCTCCCGCGACGAAAGCCAGGCTTGACGGTGCTTGCGGCACGGCGCATACAGCTAAGGGATACACACCCATGAAGCATTTCATGCAACGCTATACCGCCCTGGTCGACAAGGCGCTGCGGGGACGGTCGGCCTGGCTGTACGCCCTGTGCGCATTCGTCTGGCTGTCGGCCACGACCTGGACGCGCCCGCTCATCCTGCCCGACGAGGGCCGGTACGTGGGGGTGGCATGGGAAATGCTCAAGCACGGAGAATGGTCAGTGCCGCGCCTGGACGGGCTGCCGTTTTTCCACAAGCCGCCGCTGTTCTACTGGATCACCGCAGCCTCGCTCAAGGTGTTCGGCGTCAACGAATGGGCGGCGCGCATGAGCTCGGTGCTGTCCGCGGCACTCATCGTCGGCCTGGCATTCTGGTTCCTGCGCAAGTATGCGGGGCAGCGCCTGGCCGCCCTGGTCGCGCTCATACTGGCTACCCAGCCCTTCCTGTTCGGCGGCGGGCAGTACGCCAACCTGGACATGACGGTGGCCGCGATGATTACCGCCACGGTGGTGCTGGCCGCCGATGCCGTATTCCGCATCGAGGCCGGCCGCCCCTATCGCGGCATCTTGATACTGGCCTACGCCGCGGCCGGGCTGGGCTTTCTGGCCAAGGGCCTGATCGGCATCGTGCTGCCCGGCGCGATCATCGTCTTCTGGCTGCTGGGGCGCTGGCGCATCGACACCTTGCGGCGCATGTTCCATGTACCGGCCATAGCCGTGTTCCTACTGGTGTCGCTGCCCTGGATGATCGCCATGCAGTGGCGCTATTCCGGCTTTTTCGACTACTACATCGTTTACCAGCACTTCAAGCGCTTCCTGGAATCGGGCTTCAATAATCCCTATCCGTTCTGGTTCTACGTGCCCGTGCTGCTGGCGCTGAGCCTGCCCTGGTCCATACAGGTGTGGCGCGCGGCGCGCCCGGCGTACTGGCGCAATCCCGAACGCGCTGCGCTGCGCGGCCTGATGCTGTCGTGGCTGCTGGTGGTGCTGATCTTCTTTTCCATCCCCAGCTCGAAGCTGGTGGGATACATCCTGCCGCTGCTGGCGCCCTTTGCGTTCTTTCTTGCCGAGCCTTTCGAGTTGCGCATGCGCGCCGGCGAAGACAAGGCGCTGAAGACTTTTTCGGTCTATACGCTGGTATCGATCGGCCTGTGCCTGGTGGCGGTGCTGGCCCTGGTCGTGGCCCCGCAGCCCAGCTCCAAGCCGCTGGCGCGCGCCATGAGCGCGCAGTTCCAGCCGGACGACCAGATCGTCATGCTGGGGCGCTATCGCTACGACCTGGATTTCTATCTGCATGCGGCCCGGCCCGCCTATGTGGTGGCGGACTGGGACGATCCGGCGATCAAGACCGAGGACACCTGGCGCAAGGAACTCTATGACGCCGGCCTGTTCGAGCCCGACGCGGCGGCGCGTACGCTGGTACGCCCGGCCGCGCTGGTGCAGCAGTTGTGCACCCAGCGCACCCACACGATCTGGCTGGTGGGCGACAGGAACAGTTTCCACGATTTCCCCTTCGTGGCGGCCATGGCGCCTTATGCGTCCGACCGCAAGCTGAGGGTCTGGAAGGTCGATCCGGGGCCGCCGCTCAGGTTCTGTGCCGAAACGCCCAGAAGCGCCCCAGAATGAAAGTGCCGCCGGCAATACCTATTAAAATCAGCGCCAGCAGCACGTCGTAGCGTATCGTCGTGACCCGCAGCAGGTAGGCATAGGCCAGCTCGTTGACGCAGAAGCCCGCCGCGGACACCATGAAGAAGCGTCCGGCAGCCCGCAGCAGCGGCGCGCGCTGATGGCGGAATGTATAGCGGTAGTGCCCGGCAAACGATACGCAGAACGCGACGAGCCAGCCCACTACATTGGCGGCCAGCGGCGGGTAGCCCGCCAGACGCACTATCAGCACAGCTACCAGCCAGTGAGTGGCGGCGGCGGCGCAGCCCACGGCAACAAAGCAGCCCAGTTGCCGGATGAGTTTACGCATGGGGTGGTTTTCCAGAGGCTAGGTGACGTGATAGAAGTCGGAAAAAAAAGAATCGTGATCTGCGCCGATGATTTTGGCATGAATCCGGGCGTCGACGAGGCCGTGCTGCAACTGGCCGCTTTGGGGCGCCTGAGCGCCACCAGTTGCATGAGCGGCGCGCCGCGCTTTCGCGCCGACGCGGCGGCGCTGGCCGGCTCGGGGCTGCAGACCGGGCTGCACCTGAATTTTACCGAAGCGCTGGGCGATGCCCGCGGCCTGTACCTGCCGCTGTCGCGTTTCATTGCGCTTGCCTATCTGCGCAGGCTCGACAGGGCAAGGCTGCGCGCCCAGGTTTGCCGCCAGCTCGACGATTTCGAGGATGCCATGGGCCGCGCCCCTGATTTCGTCGACGGCCACCAGCATGTGCACCAGTTGCCGCAGTTGCGCGGCGAATTGCTCGCCGAACTGGAGCGGCGCTACGGGGAGAGGCGGCCCTGGCTGCGCTATACCGGCATGCGGCGCGGCGGCGCCGGGTCGGCGGCCTTCGTGGTCAAGGCCGGCATCATAGAGCTGTTGGGGGCGCACCGTTTCGCGCGCATGGCGCGGCGTCTCGGCTATGCAATGAACGGTGGCTTCCTGGGCGTATACGGCTTCCAGGGCGGCGAGCCCGCCTATTGCACGCTCTTGCGGGGCTGGCTGGAGCACGCGCGCGACACGGACCTGCTCATGTGCCACCCGGCATCCCGCGCCTGCGAAGGCGATGGCCTGGGCGCGCAGCGCAGCGCCGAATTCCGGGTATTGGCGGGCGACGAAATGCCGGCCTGGCTGGTCGCCTGCGGCCTGGAGCTGCACTCGCGCGCCAGCCTGGAGCCGCAGCCGCGTTGATCCCCGCCTATCGGCCGGCGGCCGTGGGCAGTGTGGAATCGCCTTCGCCCAGCGCGCGCTGCATGAACACCACGTCTATCCACTGATTGAACTTGAAGCCGGTGGACGGCTGCGTGCCCACGTGCCTGAAGCCCAGGCTGCGGTGCAGGCCTATGGAAGCCGAGTTGCTGGTGCCGCCTATGACGGCAACCATCTGCCGCCACGGGCCCTGTTCGCAGCGCGCCAGCAAGGCCGAGAGCAGCGCCTTGCCCAGGCCCTTGCCGGCCTGGCCGTCGGCCAGGTAGATGGAGTCTTCTATCGTATAGCGGTAGGCCACGCGCGGCCGGAAGGTCGAGGCATAGCAGTAGCCTGCGACCTCGCCGCCCAGCATCGCCACCAGGTAGGGCAGGCCTTGCTCCAGCACGCGCTCGCGGCGCGTCCGCATTTCGGGCAGCGGGGGCGGCACTTCCTCGAAAGTGGCCGAGCTGTGCAGCACGTGCTGCGCGTATATCGCCTGTACCGCAATCATGTCGTCGGCGCTTGCATCGCGGATCTGCAGGCCTGCCAGGGGTTCGGGCCCGTGCGGGAGCGGGGCGGCTGGCCGGATGAAGCTGGAGGACATATGCTTTGCCGGACGGATTTTGAGGTTACGATTAGACTTCGAAGTATAGATCGCTCGAAGGAGAAAATAATGTCTTTGCCGGTCAACGCGTTGACGGATTCCTTTGCCGTGTCGCCGCAGCTCGCACCCGAGGATATGGCGGCCGTGGCCGCCGCGGGGTTCAAGAGCCTCATCATCAATCGCCCCGATCTCGAGGGCGGCCCCGACCAGCCCCTGGCCGCCGACGTAATGGCCGCGGCGGCCAAGGCGGGCCTGACGGCCGAATACCAGCCTGTGGTCAGTGGCGCCATGACTCCCGCCGATGTGCAGCGCTTCGCCGAGCTGCTCAAGACCCTGCCGGCGCCTGTGCTGGCGTATTGCCGCACGGGCACGCGCTGCACCAACCTGTATCGCGCCGCCACCGGCGCTTGAGCGGCGGTGATGATCTCCGGCGTCTCCGCATGGAGGCGTTCGGCGCGTCTTCCGTCCGCGGGGCCGGGATGCGGGGCTGGCGCCCCGCCTTCCGCAGGCTCGGCGGCGTGTCGCGAATCGGAGCCCCGAACGGCCCTCTCACACCCTTTTCGGGGTGTCGCATATCCTCATTGTCCCCCCTCGAGCCGCGCGGATCTTGTAACTTACAGTAGAGCAAACCCTAGGGGCAGCGGCTTTATTTTTTTACAAATTATGGTTTAGCATAGGAGCACTCAACTTGGAGTCAGATGCCATGTTCAAGAAGATATTGATTCCCACCGATGGTTCCGCCCTGTCGGCGCAGGCCGCGAACAAGGGCGTGTGCTTTGCGCGCCAGATCGGCGCGGAGGTCGTGGCTCTGTACGTCACGCAGCCTTTCGCAGCGACGGTAGGCTTCGACGGCATGGCCGCGGCCTATGCCATCACCGATGAAGACTACGAAAAGACCGCGACCGAGCAGGCCCAAAAGTATCTCAAGTCGGTGCTCGATCGCGCCGAAACGGCCGGGGTAAAGGCCTCGGGCAAGGCCGTGTCGAATTTCAACGTGGCCGACGGCCTCGTGCAGGCCGCGGAAGACGAAAAATGCGACCTCATCTTCATAGGCAGCCACGGCCGCAGCGGCCTGTCGCGCCTGCTGCTGGGCAGCGTCACGGTCAAGGTCCTGGGCCTGGCCAAGACCGCGGTCCTGGTGTATCGCGTCAAGGAATCCGAGTGACGCCACGCTAGGCCGTAACGCCCGCCGCGGGCGGCGCCTCGCCTATGCCCGCGCCTTGACGCAGTTCGCATGGCTACGCAAAAACGCCGGATGACCTCCGGCGTTTTTTTACGGGGCCGTTGTTTTGGGTATCCCCGGCTCGCTGAAACATGGGCGGCTTGCACGGCGCCGGTCGAGGGCGGCGGGTGCGGGTATAGGCGGGGCGCCGCCCGCGGGGGCGTGAAGCGTCGCGGCGATTCCCCATGGGCGAAAAAAGCCCCCGCAAGCGGGGGCGCAACTGGCCGGCCGGCCGGGTGCCGGCCGTTGGGTATCTTTATTTGAACAGGGCTGCGGCCTTGAGCAGCGTCTGGTAGATGCCGATCACCAGCGGGATGCCGACATACAGCCAGAAGATGATCAGCAGCAAGGGGGAAGTGGGCTTGCTCTGTTGAGTCACGTCGTTCATGCGAGGTCTCCGGTTATTTGGTGGCCATGGCCGGTTGCGCATCCATGGCCAGCTCTTCGCTGCTCATGTGGTGGTGCGATGCGACGGGGCGCACGAAGAAATTGCAGACGAAGCCTATGATCAGCAGCACCGCCATGATGTGCATGGTGTCGGTATAGGCCTGCGAGGGCGGCACGCCATGCGCCACCTGGTATTGGCGTATGTAGTTCACCAGCACCGGTCCGAAGATGCCGCCGGCGGCCCATGCGGTCAGCAGCCGGCCGTGGATGCCTCCCACGTAGCGTGTGCCGAACAGGTCGGCGAGATAGGCCGGCACCGTCGAGAAGCCGCCGCCGTACATCGAGATGATGATCACGTAGAACAGCACGAACAGCGCCACGTTGCCTGCCGCGCCCATGCCGGGCACCAGGAAATACAGCACTGCGCCGAGCGCCAGGAAGATGTAGTAGGTGTTCTTGCGCCCGATGTAATCGGAGGCCGATGACCAGAAGAAGCGCCCCAGCATGTTGAACAGCGACAGCAGGCCCACGAAGCCTGCCGCTGCCGCGGGCGTGACGGCGCCCTTGAAACTTTCCTGGATCATCACCGAAGCCTGGCCGATCACGCCGATGCCGCCCGTGACGTTCAGGCACAGCGCCCACCATACCAGCCAGAATTGCGGTGTCTTCAGGGCCTGGTCGATGTGCACGTGGTTCTTGGTGATCATGGCGCTTTGCGTGGCCGGGGGAGTCCAGCCCTCGGGCTTCCAGCCGGGCGCGGGAATGCGGATCGCGAAGGCGCCGATGTTCATCGAGATGAAATAGAGCACGCCCAGGACGACGAAGGTCTGCGCCACCCCTACGGAAGTCGCGGTATGGAAGTGGCTCATCAGGGCCACCGATAGCGGCGAGGCGATGAACGCGCCGCCGCCGAAGCCCATGATGGCCATGCCGGTGGCCATGCCGCGCTTGTCGGGGAACCACTTGATCAGCGTCGACACCGGCGATACGTAGCCTATGCCCAACCCGATACCGCCTATGATCCCGTAGCCTAGATATACGAGCCATAGCTGGTGCAGCGATATGCCTATGGCGCCGATCAGGAAACCGCCGCCGAAGCAGCAGGCCGCCGTGAACATGGCCTTGCGCGGGCCCACGTCTTCCAGCCATTTGCCGGCGAAGGCGGCCGACAGGCCCAGGAAGGTGATGGCCAGGCTGAAGATCCAGCCCAGCGATGCCAGCGACCAGTCGCCTGGGGCCGATTTGCTAATGCCGAGGAGCTGAGTCATCGGCTTGTTGAATACGGAAAATGCATAGGCCTGTCCGATGCATAAATGCACGGCGAGGGCGGCGGGCGGGATCATCCAGCGGTTGAATCCAGGACCGGCGGTAATGCGTTCCTTGCTGAAAAATCCGTGTTCTGATGGGCTGAGCACGCTCATAGGGTCTGTCTCCTTGTGGCTAGCTTTGCGGTATCGTCTGGCACCGGGTAGTCAATAGGGCAATGGAATAGCTAATAGTTATAAGACGGATGTTGCGGATGTGAAGCTGGGTTGGAACCTCTCGGATGGTTGATTTGACAAAGGGTGGGGCGCCTCGCTGCGCGGGATTCAGGCCGAGGCCTTGGGCCGCAGCCGCTCGCGGTCCTGGTTGATGGCCTGCAATACGATGGCCGACAGGCCCACGTCGGGTGCGCGGCCGTCGGGGTGCTGGTCCAGGAAGTCGAGCAGATCGGTGCGCATGCGCGGCTCCCAGAACTTCTGGATATGATTGGCGATGCCCTCCAGGCCTTCGGCGCGATCGGGCATGGCCTCGAAGAAATCGCCGATGCTGTTGGCCATGCGGATCAAGTGATTCAAATTCATCATGTGGGATCTTCCTCGCGGCTGAGGTATTCGGGATGGCTGTAGATCGTGAATTGCGGGCCGCGGGCGAAGCCGGCGAGCATGACATTGAGTTCTTCCGCCGTGCGCGCCGCATAGGAGGTGGCGGCGGATACGGCCACCAGCACCGGGATGCCGGCGGCGGCGGATTTCTCGACCATTTCGAAGCTGGCCCGGCTGGACACCACGGCGATGCCCACGGCGGTGTCCGCAGCATTGCGCAGCAGGTGCCCGATGAGCTTGTCCAGGGCGTTGTGCCGCCCGACATCTTCGCGCACCAGCATGATTTTGCCCGCGGCATCGGCCCAGCCCGCAGCATGCGTGGCGCCGGTGGCGGCGTGCAGGGCCTGCATGCCGCGCAATTCGGCGACCGCCGCGACGATGGCCGAGACCTTGGCCACCGAACGGCGCGGCGCCAGCGGCGGCAGGTCGCGCCGCACTTCGTCCAGGCTTTCTATGCCGCACAGCCCGCAGCCGCTGCGCCCGGCCAGGCTGCGCCGCCGGCGCTTGAGCTGGTCGAGGCAGGCGCTGGCGATCTGCATCCGCAGCACCAGGCCGTTGCCGCGTTCGACCAGTTCCACGTCGCGCATGTCTTGCGGGCCGCGGATGATGCCTTCGGTGTAGGAAAACCCATAGGCCAGGTCTTCGAGGTCGCAGGGCGAGGCCAGCAGCGTGGCGTGGCTGATGCCGTTGTACTCGAGCGCGACCGCGGTTTCCTCGGCCAGCAGGTCGGCCTCGTGCTGCACGCCCTCATGCTCGCGGATGCGTGTCACCAGGTGCGAGCGGCAAGCCCCCGGCCCGCCGGCTAGCAGCGGATCGGGTTCCTGCATGGCGATATCCGGTGGCTTCATGTGCATTGCCGAAGGGTCAGGCCCTAGTGGGCGACGGTAGCCTTGTCCGGCGCCTTGGCGGCGACGGCGGCTTCTTCGTCGCCGGCGCGCTTGCGTTCGCGCAGCAGCTTTTCCTGGATCTCGCTGAAGCGCGACCATTTCGCCTGCCATTCGGACGGTTGCGTGACGCGCCGCGCCTGCACTGCAGTGACCTTGTATTCGGGGCAGCCGGTGGCCCAGTCGACGCTGTCGGTAGTGACCACGTTGGCGCCCGATTCCGGGAAGTGGAAGGTGGTGTAGAGCACGCCGGGCTGCACGCGTTCGGTGACATCGGCGCGCAGCACGGTTTCGCCGGCGCGGCTCTGCACCGCCACCCAGTCGCCCGCCTCGATGCCGCGGTCTTCCGCGTCGTGCGGATGGATCTCGAGCAGGTCTTCGCTGTGCCAGGCCACGTTCGGGGTGCGGCGCGTCTGCGCGCCCACGTTGTACTGGGACAGGATGCGGCCGGTGGTCAGCAGCAGCGGGAACTTGCGCGTGCTGCGTTCTTCGCTGGGTATGTACTTGGTGATCATGAAGCGGCCCTTGCCGCGCACGAACTCGCCCACGTGCATGATGGGCGTGCCTTCCGGCGCCTCGGCATTGCACGGCCACTGGACGCTGCCGCCCAGTTCCTCGATGCGCTCGAAGGATACGCCGGAGAAGGTCGGCGTCAGGCGCGCGACCTCGTCCATGATCTCGCTGGCGTGCTTGTAGTGCATGGGATAGCCCAGCGCGTTCGAGAGCAGGCAGGTGACTTCCCAGTCGGCATAGCCGCCCTTGGGTTCCATGATCTGCCGCACGCGCGAGATGCGCCGTTCGGCATTGGTGAAGGTGCCGTCCTTTTCCATGAAGGACGAGCCGGGCAGGAATACGTGGGCGTACTTGGCCGTCTCGTTCAGGAACATGTCCTGCATGATGATGCATTCCATGCTGGCCAGGGCGTGCGCCACGTGCTGCGTGTCGGGATCGGACTGGACGACGTCCTCGCCCTGGCAGTACAGGCCCTTGAAAGTTCCGTCCACGGCGGCGTCGAACATGTTCGGCAGGCGCAGGCCCGGCTCGGGCTGCAGCGTGACGCCCCAGTCGAGCTCGAATTCGTGGCGCACCTTGTCGTCCGAGATGTGGCGGTAGCCCGGCAGCTCGTGCGGGAA
This sequence comes from Candidimonas humi, assembly GCF_019166065.1. Taxonomy (GTDB): domain Bacteria; phylum Pseudomonadota; class Gammaproteobacteria; order Burkholderiales; family Burkholderiaceae_B; genus Candidimonas; species Candidimonas humi. Next base: position 194,586 of record NZ_JAHTBN010000006.1, on the reverse strand, counting down.
GGAGCCCATGTCGCAAGAGCCCTGCACATTGTTCTGGCCCCGCATCGGATTCACGCCCACGCCCTCGCGGCCCATGTTGCCGGTGGCCATGGCGAGGTTGGCGATCGCCATTACCGCCGTCGACCCCTGGCTGTGCTCGGTGACGCCCAAGCCGTAGTAGAAGGCGCCGTTGCCGCCGGTGGCATAGAGCCGTGCCGCGCCGCGCAGGTCGGCGGCCGGCACGCCCGTGACTGCTTCGAGCGCCTCGGGGGAATTCTCGGGCAGCGACACGAAGTCGCGCCATTGCTGGAAGGCCAGGGCCTCGCAGCGCGCAGCCACGAATTCTTCGTCGACCAGGCCTTCGGTGGCGACGACGTGCGACAGCGCATTGAGAACCGCCACATTGGTGCCCGGCCGCGCGGGCAGGTGGTAGGCGGCTTTTACATGCGGCGAGTCGACCAGTTCGGTGCGGCGCGGATCGATGACGATCAGCTTGGCGCCCTGGCGCAGGCGGCGCTTGAGCCGCGAGGCGAATACGGGATGCGCGGCGCTGGGATTGGCGCCGATGATGACGGCCACGTCGGTGTGCATCACCGAGTCGAAAGTCTGGGTGCCGGCGGATTCGCCTATGGTGGTCTTCAGGCCGTAGCCGGTGGGCGAGTGGCAGACGCGGGCGCAGGTGTCGACGTTATTGGTGCCGAAGCCGGCGCGCACCAGTTTCTGGACCAGCCAGGTTTCTTCGTTGGTGCAGCGCGAGGACGTGATGCCGCCGACCGAATCGCGTCCGTACTTGGCCTGGATGCGCTTGATTTCCGAGGCCGCATACGCGATGGCTTCGTCCCAGCTGACTTCGCGCCAGGGCTCGCTGATGCTGGCGCGTATCATGGGCGTGGTGATGCGATCCTTGTGCGTGGCGTAGCCCCAGGCGAAGCGCCCCTTGACGCAGGAGTGGCCGCGATTGGCCTTGCCGTCCTTCCAGGGCACCATGCGCACGACTTCCTGGCCTTTCATTTCGGCCTTGAAGGCGCAGCCCACGCCGCAATACGCGCAAGTGGTGATGACGGAGTGTTCGGCCTGGCCCATGTCGATGACGGATTTTTCCGTCAGCGACGAGGTCGGACAGGCTTGCACGCAGGCGCCGCAGGACACGCAATCGCTGGCGAGGAAAGCGTCGTTCTGGCCGGCGGCGATGCGCGAGGCGAAGCCGCGGCCGTCGACGGTCAGCGCGAAGGTGCCCTGGGTTTCGTCACAGGCCCGCACACAGCGGTTGCAGACGATGCACTTGGAAGGGTCGTAGCTGAAATAGGGGTTGGAGGCGTCGGTGGCGTCGTTCAGGTGGTTGGCGCCTTCATAGCCATAGCGCACATTGCGCAGCCCCACCACGCCGGCCATGTCCTGCAATTCGCAATCGCCGTTGGCGGGGCAGGTCAGGCAGTCCAGCGGGTGGTCGGATATATAGAGTTCCATGACGCCGCGCCGCAGTTCGTGCAGCTTGGGCGTTTCCGTGTAGACCACCATGCCGGCTTCCACCGGCGTGGTGCACGAGGCGGGATAGCCGCGCCGCCCCTTGATTTCCACCAGGCACAGCCGGCAGGAGCCGAAGGCTTCGAGACTGTCGGTCGCGCATAGCTTGGGAATGCTGATGCCGGTTTCGGCCGCCGCGCGCATGATGGACGTGCCGGCGGGAACCTCGACGTGCTGGCCGTCTATGGTCAGGCTCACCAGCTCGGTGCCGACGATGGCGGGGGTGCCGAAATCCCGGTCGCGTTTGACTACGGTTTCTAACATGGCGGCTCCAGGTATTTAGTGTGAGCAGGCCCTAAGCGGCCTTGCGGGTGGAAATGCCGGGAGACGGCAGGCCGAAGTCTTCGGGGAAGTGTTCCAGCGCCGACAGCACGGGATAGGGCGTCATGCCGCCCAGCGCACAGAGCGAGCCGCCCAGCATGGTGTCGCACAGGTCGCGCAGCAGTTCTACCTGTTGTTCGCGCTGTTCGTTGCGGATGATGCGGTCGACCACTTCGGCGCCGCGCACGGCGCCGATCCGACAGGGGGTGCACTTGCCGCAGGATTCGATGGCACAGAATTCCATGGCGTAGCGGGCCATGTGCGCCATGTCGACGGTGTCGTCGAAGGCGACCAGGCCTCCGTGGCCCAGCATGGCCGAGATGCCTATGTAGGCTTCGTAGTCCAGCGGCACGTCCCATTGCGATTCGGGCAGGTAGGCGCCCAGCGGGCCGCCGACCTGCACCGCGCGCAGCGGGCGCCCCGAGGCGCTGCCGCCGCCGAAATCGTAGAGCAGCTCGCGCAGGCTGAGCCCGAAGGCCTTTTCGACCAGGCCGCCGTGCTTGATGTTGCCCGCAAGCTGGAAGGGCAGGGTGCCGCGCGAGCGGCCCATGCCGTAGTCGCGATAGAACGCCGCGCCGCGCGCCAGGATGATGGGCACCGAGGCGAGCGAGATCACGTTGTTGATGACCGTGGGCTTGCCGAACAAGCCCTTGACGGCCGGCAGCGGCGGCTTGGCGCGCACTACGGCGCGCTTGCCTTCGAGACTTTCCAGCAGCGAGGTTTCTTCGCCGCAGATATAGGCGCCGGCCGCCTTGCGCACTTCGAGGTCGAAGGCGCGGCCGCTGCCGCGGATGTCGGCGCCCAGCCAGCCCTCGGCGCGCGCTGCGGCGATGGCCTGCTGCAGCGTGGCGATGGCATACGGGTATTCGGAACGCACGTAGATATAGCCATAGGTGGCGCCGGTGGCCATGCCGGCGATGGCCATGCCCTCGATCAGCGCGTAGGGATCGCCTTCCATCAGCATGCGATCGGAGAAGGTGCCCGAGTCGCCTTCGTCGGCATTGCAGACTATGTATTTCTGCGGCGCCTCGGTGGCGAGCACCGTCTTCCATTTGATGCCTGTGGGAAAAGCCGCGCCGCCGCGGCCGCGCAGGCCGGACTGCACGACCTCTTCGACGATGTCCGCCGGCTGCATGCCCAGGGCGCGCTCGAAGCCGGCCAGCCCGCCGTGGGCGCGATAGTCGGCGAGGCTCAGCGGATCGGTGATGCCGACGCGCGCGAAGGTCAGGCGTTCCTGTTTTTTCAGGTAGGGGATGTCTTCGGTCAGGCCATGGGCGAGCGGATGCGGCTTGCCTTCAAGCCAGCCGGCCTCGAACAGCTTGCCTACGTCGCCGGCAGCCACCGGACCGTAGGCGCAGCGCCCCGCGGGAGTTTCGATTTCAACCAGCGGTTCGAGCCAGAGCAGGCCGCGCGAACCGTTGCGCACGATCTGGACATCGGCGCCGCGCGCCGCGGCTTCGTGCGCGATGGCCTCGACTACGTCGTCGGCGCCCACCGCCAGCGCGGCGGTATCGCGCGGCACATAGATACGGACGGGGGAAGTCATGGCCGTACCCCCTTTTCGCGCAGCAGTGCGTCGAGCTTGTCGGCCGTCATGCGGGCATGCGGCCGGCCATCTATCATCACCGAGGGCGACTGGGCGCACAGGCCCAGGCAGTACACGGGTTCGAGCGTGACCCGGCCGTCGGCCGTGGTGGCATGGAAGTCGCAGCCCAGGCTGTGGCGCGCATGTTCGGCCAGGCGTTCGCCGCCCATGGCCTGACAGGCCTCGGCGCGGCAGATCTCGAGCACGACCTTGCCGGCCGGCTTGTCGCGCAGGTGGGCATAGAAGCTGATGACGCCGTGGATTTCCGCGCGCGAGAGCTGCATGGCTTCGGCCAGCACGGGCACGGCGGCGGCCGGTATGTAGCCCAGCATTTCCTGGACGGCATGCAGCACCGGCAGCAGATTGCCCTGCTGGCCTTCGTAGCGCTGCAACGCCTGCAGCGCGACTCGCCGCACGGTGTCTTCGGGCGGCTCCGCCATGGAATGGTCGGGAGTAGTGTGCATGACCTTGTCCTCGATATGGTGATATCGGCCGGGTTGTGAAAAGCCCGTTTATTATGTTATTGATTGCATATTAGAATTGTGTATTTGCGCTAATCCTACTCTGACCGTGTGCTTTTTCAATAGGAAATAAATGACATATAAATTCAAGGCACGACTGAATTCGGAGTGGCTGCTGGAAAAGCCCACGGGCGAAATCCTGGCTCTCGGCGAGGTGCTGCGGCTGCTTGCCGCCATCGACACCATGGGCCATATCGCCGGCGCCTGCAAGGCCTGCGGGCTGTCCTATCGCCATGCATGGGGCATATTGCGCAAGGCCGAGCAGGAATTCGGCGCCGAGCTGCTCGAGACCCACCGGCGCCAGGGCACGCGCCTGACATCGTTCGGCCAGCGCCTGCTGTGGGCCAATCGCCGCGTCGATGCGCGCCTCATGCCTACGCTGGAAAGCATGGCCTCGGAACTCGAGGAAGAGCTCGGGCGGCTCTATCCCGAGAACCAGCCGCATCTGCGCTTGCATGCCAGCCACGGTTTCGCGGTCGAGGGCTTGATGCGCCTGGCCAATGGCATGCACATGTCGCCCCTGGAATTGCGCTACCGCACGGCCATAGAGGCCCTGGCCTCGCTCGACCGGCGCGAATGCGATCTGGCCGGCTTCCAGTTGCCGGTGGGCGATTTCGAGTTGCCGATCCTGCAGCGCTACAGCCAGTGGCTGGATTCTTCCAGGCATTGCCTGGTCCATCTGGCGGTGCGCAATACCGGCTTGTTCGTGCAGCCCGACAATCCCAAGCACATACGCAGCGTCGCCGACCTGCTCAATCCGGATGTGCGTTTCGTCAATCGCCAGATCGGCTCCAGCACGCGCTATTTGGTGGGCCTGATGCTTGCGCGGCTGGGCATCGAGCCCTCGCAGATCCAGGGCTACGACAGCAGCGAATTCACGCACATGGCGATTGCGGCGCACATCGCCAGCGGCATGGCCGATGTGGGCATAGGCGTGGAAACTGCGGCCTGGCGCTGCGGCCTGGCGTTCATTCCGCTGGTCAGGGAGCGCTACTTCTTTGCCGTGCATCGCGACAGCCTCGGCACTCCGGCCATGGAGCGCCTGTTGAGCCTGATGTGCGGCCCTGAGTACCAGCAATATGTCGCCGAGCTGGTAGGCTACGATTCGACGCTGATGGGGCAAGTCCAGACCCTGGAAGAGGCGCTGGGCGAATCCTGGGCGGCCCTGAAAAAGCCTGCTACAAGTGGTTTATGATAGTCGCATGAGCGCGGTCGACCGGAGGTTGCGCTCCCTTTCTTGCGAAGGGTATCGCGCAGCGGCAGGAACGCAGCCAGGCAGTCGTGTCGGCCCGGAAGGCGCGCGCCCCGCCTCGATGAAGCAGGCCGCGCAGCGACAGGAGAATACATAGTTGAGCAAAGTCGTTTCCCTCACAGAACATCGCGAGTCCTTGCGGCGCGCGGCCGGCGCGCCGCCGGGAGAGGCTTTGCTCGATACGCGCCGCAGGCCTTTGCGCGACTTGCGCATCTCGGTCACGGACCGCTGCAATTTCCGCTGCACATACTGTATGCCGCGCGAGATCTTCGACGGCAATTACAGCTTCATGCCGCACGCGGCCTTGCTTACCTTCGAGGAGATCGCGCGCGTGGCCTCCATCGGCGTCGACCTGGGCGTACGCAAGATCCGCCTGACCGGCGGCGAGCCCCTGGTACGCAAGAACCTCGAGATCCTGGTCGCGATGCTGGCGCCATTGCGCACGCCCGAGGGCCGGCCGGTGGACATCACCCTCACCACCAACGGCACGCTGCTGGCCAAGAAGGCGCAAGCCCTGAAAGACGCGGGGCTCAGCCGGGTCACCGTCAGCCTGGACGCGCTCGACGATGAAATGTTCGAGCGCATGAGCGACAGCCAGGTCAGCGTCAAGACCATATTGCGCGGCATCGACGAGGCGGCGCGGGTCGGGCTGGCGCCGGTCAAGATCAATATGGTGGTGCGCAAGGGTGTGAACCATGGGCAGGTAGTGCCCATGGCGCGCCACTTCCGCCATTCGGGGCATGTGCTGCGTTTCATCGAATTCATGGACGTGGGCGGCACCAATGGCTGGAACATGAAAGAAGTCATGACGGGCGCCGAAATCCTGCGCGCCATCGGCGCCGAGTTTCCCCTCGAACCCGTGGCCAGCGGCTATCGCGGCGAGGTGGCCGGACGCTGGCGCTATGCCGACGGCGCGGGCGAGATCGGTATCATCACCAGCGTGTCGCAGCCGTTCTGCGGCGACTGTACCCGCGTGCGTCTTTCGCCCGAGGGCAAGCTGTTCCTGTGCCTGTTCGCGTCGCAGGGGCACGACCTGCGCGCGCTGCTGCGCAGCGGCGCCACCGACGAACAACTCGCGCAGCGCATCGCGGCCATCTGGCGTGGGCGCGACGACCACTATTCCGAGTTGCGCGGCAGTGCGGCTGCGCAGCACAAGAAAATCGAAATGAGCTACATCGGAGGATGAAGTCCGGCGCAGCGACCAGCGGCCTGGTGCTGGCCGGAGGCCAGGCGAGCCGGATGCGCGCTCCCGGCGCCGAGCCCGTGGACAAGGGCTTGCTGGAGCTCGGCGGAATGCCTCTCGTGGAGCATGCCTGCCGTTATTTGCGGCCCAGGGTCGAGGCGGTCTGGATCAGCGCCAACCGGCATGCATCGGACTACGCGCGCTACGGCGCCGTGCTTGCCGACGGACCGGAATTCGGAGCCCAGCCCGGGCCCCTGGCGGGCGTGGCCGGCGCGCTGGAGCGCATCGATACCCCTTGGCTGCTGGTGCTGCCCGTGGACGTGCCGCTGCTGCCGCCCGACCTGGCCTCGGGCCTGGCGCAGGCTGTGGCGGACGCGCCCGCCGCGCGGCTCGCCCATGCGAGCTGCGGCGGCCCGCAGCCGCTGTGCATGCTGCTGCACCGGGACCTGCTCGACAGCTTGCGCGGCTTCCTGCGCGGCGGCGGGCGCAAGGTGCAGCAATGGCAGGCCCGGCAAGGCTCTGTCGTCGTGGACTTCCCCGAACGCGAGGGCCTGTTCCTGAATATCAATACGCCGGAGGACCTATGCAGAGCCGAACGCCTGCTCGTAAACCGTTGCGCGTAGCCGGGGCCGCGCTGCTGGGGATGGCCCTGGCCGCCTCGGCTTGGGCAGAGGGCGCGGCGTCGACTGCCGACGGTATCGATATGCCGTCGACCGGGGCGCTGCGAGCAGCCACATGCGTGACTTGCCATGGCGCGGCGCGGCCGGTGCCGGGGTCGCGGATCCCGCGCCTGGCGGGCATGCCGGCCGATCGCATCGAGCGAGCCATGCGCGATTATGCGGCGCACGCCGGGACCGGTGAGCTCATGGGGCAGATTGCCCGCGGATACGACGCGCGTACGCTGGCCCTGATCGCGCAGTGGTACGCCGGACTGAAACCGGAGGCGCCATGATGAAGCGGCGCGAATTTCTGCGCGGCGCGGGCGCCTGCGCCATATTGGCCGCGCCGGGCCTGGCGCGGGCGGCCGGCAGCAGCGATGGACACATACTGGTGGTCGGCGGCGGCTATGGCGGCGCCACGGCTGCGCGCTATCTGCGCATGTGGAGCGGCGGCCGCCTGCGGGTCACGCTGGTCGAGCCGCAGGCCGAATTCGCTTCCGCGCCCATGTCCAACCTGGTGCTGGCCGGGGCCTGGGACATGGCCGACATCACGCTGTCCTATGCCGCGCTGCAAGCGCGCGACGGCGTGCGCATCGTGCGCGACCGGGTGCGGGACATCGACGTGCCCGCGCGCCGCGCGCGCCTCGAAAGCGGCGCCGTCATCGACTACGACCGCATGGTGCTGTCGCCGGGCATAGATTTCATGTGGGACCACATCCCGGGCATGGCCGATGCTCGCGCCCGCGAGCGCATCCTGCACGCATGGCGCGGTGGCGCGCAGGTGGCGGCGCTGCGTGCGCAATTGCAGGCCATGCCGGACGGCGGCCGCTACATCATTGCCATCCCCGAGGCGCCTTATCGCTGCCCGCCTGCGCCCTACGAGCGGGCCTGCCTGGTTGCGTCGTATTTCAAAAAGCACAAGCCTCGCGCCAAGGTCCATGTTTTCGATGCGAACTCGGATGTCACCTCGGAAAGCGCGCAGTTCAAGCGGGCCTGGCGGGAACTCTATCCCGGCACGGTCGAATACACGCCGGAATTCAAGGCGGTGGACGTGGATCCGGCAGAAAACGCCCTGATCTTCGAGTTCGGCGAGCGCGAGACGGCCGACGTCGTGAACCTGATTCCGCCCATGCGGGCGGGCGACGTGGCGGTGGCGGCGGGGCTGGCCACTGCCAACGGCCGCTGGTGCGAGGTGGATTTCCTGACTTTCGAGTCTATCGTCGCGCCGGGCGTGCATGTGCTGGGCGACGCCATACAGATCGCGCCTATCATGCCCAAGTCGGGGCATATGGCGAGCCAGCACGGCAAGACCTGCGCGGCGGCCATCATCGCGCTGCAGGCAGGCCGGCCGGTGGACGCCGGGCCGACCTATGCCAACACCTGCTACAGCTTCCTGAACCCCGAACTGGCCATGCATGTGGCGACAGTGCATCGCTACGATGCGCAGCAGCGCACCATGCTTACTGTGCCGGGGTCGGGGGGCGTGTCGCGCGAACCCAGTGCGCGCGAGGCGCGCGACGGCGCGAGCTGGGCCCGCGCCATCTGGTCCGACATACTGTCCTGAAGCCTGAAGCTCAAAGCCTAGAGCCCGAAGCCTAGAGCCCGAAGCGTCGCCGCCGCGTAAACCTATCGGCCTGCCGCCGCCGCGGATATATGCGGGGCGCTGCTTCGCGCAAGCCGGCGGCGCAGGTCCGCCGCCGCTTGCCTGGTCGCGGGCCTGCTTACTGCACCGTCCGCAGCGCCTGTCCGATCGCGTCGAAGATTTCGGCGATCTGGCTTTCCTCGATGATCAGCGGCGGCGAGATCGCCAGGGTATCGCCGGTATAGCGCAGCATCACGCCCTTGTCGAAGCAGTGGCGGAACACCTCGGCTGCGCGGGCGCCCGGCGCCCCGTCGCGCGGCCGCAGTTCGATGCCGGCGACCAGGCCGAGATTGCGCACGTCGAGCACGTGGTTCGCGCTTTCCAACTGGTGGGCGGCGCGCTCGAAGGCGTCGGACAGGCCCGCGGCGCGCTTGAAGAGTTGTTCGCGCTTGTAGATGTCCAGCGTGGCCAGGATGGCCGCGGTGGCCAGCGGGTGGCCCGAGTAGGTGTAGCCGTGGAAGAACTCGATGCCGCTGGCCGTGGCGTCCACGATCGTGTCGTGAACCCCGCGCTTGACGGCGACCGCGCCGGCCGGGACGCTGGCGTTGCTGATGCCTTTGGCCATGGTGATGATATCGGGCGTCACCGAGAACCGCTCGCTGGCCGTGGCCGCGCCCAGGCGCCCGTAGGCGCAGATGACTTCGTCGAAGATCAGCAGGATGCCGTATTTTTCGGTGATGGCCCGCAGCCGTTCCAGGTACCCCTTGGGGGGAATCAGCACGCCTGTAGACCCCGCCATGGGTTCGACGATGACGGCGGCGATGGTCGAGGCGTCGTGCAGCGCGACCAGGCGTTCGAGCTCGTCGGCCAGGTGCGCGCCCCATTCGGGCTGGCCGCGCGAATTGGCGTTGTGGGCCAGGTCGTGGGTATGGGGCAGGTGATCCACGCTGGGCAGCAGTGCGCCCGAAAAGGCCTTGCGATTGGGGGCGATGCCGCCTACCGAAATGCCGCCGAATCCCACGCCGTGGTAGCCGCGTTCGCGGCCGATGAGCCGCGTGCGCTGCCCTTCGCCGCGGGCGCGGTGATAGGCCAGCGCGATCTTCAGCGCGGTGTCGACGGATTCAGAGCCCGAATTGGTGAAGAAGATGCGGTCCAGCCCGGCGGGCATGATCTCGGCCACGGCGCTGGCGGCGCGAAACGAGTCGGGGTGTCCGATCTGGAAGCTGGGCGCGTAGTCCAGCTCGGCCGCCTGGCGCGCGATGGCCTCGACGATTTCCTCGCGCCCGTGTCCGGCGTTCACGCACCACAGGCCCGAAGTGCCGTCCAGGATGCGGCGCCCGTCGTGCGAGGTGTAGTACATGCCTTTGGCCTTGGCCAGCAGGCGGGGTTGTTCCTTGAACTGGCGGTTTGCCGTGAACGGCATCCACATATGCGACATGTCGGGAAGGGGAGTCGGGCTGCTCATGTTTGCTCTCTGCTTGGCTTTTTGAGGTTTGCGTTACGCGAAAAAAAGCGGGCGGCATGGTTCCGGGGCAGGCCGGCGCCGGCCTGCCGGCGGTCATGGCCGCCTGTGGACTCATATTCTCGTCAGGCGCACGGGGCATGGAAATATACAGTAATCCAATATTTCCATAACTGTATTGGTAGAATTCAGAAAACCGTACAGGTAATGCGCCATGACTGCCATGATGTTCTTCCAGCCCTTGCGCGGCAAGGGCGCGCCCACGCTGGTGGACCAGGTGGCGCAGGCCCTGCAGGCGGCCATGGAAAGCCAGTTGCTGCGTCCCGGCATGGCCGTGCCTTCGGTGCGGCAGTTCGCGCGCACACATGGCCTGAGCACTTTCACGGTGGCCGCCGCCTACGGCAGGCTGGTGGCACAGGGCTGGCTGGCGGCTCGGCCAGGCTCGGCCTACCGCGTGGCGTCGCGGGCTGCCGCGCGCCCGGCGGCAGCCGACGCGCCGTGGCGGCCGCCCAAGATGGGCGAATCGTGGCTGCTGGCCGACGTATTCGCCGATCACTCCATCCCGATCAAGTCCGGCTGCGGCTGGCTGCCGTCCGAATGGCTCAACGAGGCCGGCCTGCAGCAGTCCCTGCGCCAACTGGCGCGCGTGCCCGCGGCGCAGATCGCGGGCTATGGCCATCCATACGGCTATGCGCCCTTGCGCGAGCATATGCTGCAGGTGCTGGCCGAACGCGGCGTGACCGCGCAGCCGTCCCAGATCGTACTGACCCAGGGGGCCACCCAGGCGCTGGATATCGTCATCCGCACGCTGTTTCGCGCCGGCGACGTCGTGCTGGTGGAACTGCCCTGTTACGCCAACCTGTTGCCGTGCCTGCGCCTGGCCGGGCTGGAAATCCTGGGCGTGCCGCGCAGCGCCGAGGGCCTGTGCATAGACACCTTGCAGCGGCTGGCGGCCTCGCGCAGCGTCAAGGGGCTGTTCGTCAATACGGTGCTGCATAACCCGACCGGCGCGAGCCTGAGCATGGCCAATGCCTTCCAGGTGCTGCAGGTGGCCGAGCGCCACGGGTTCTGGGTAATCGAAGACGACGTCTCGCGCGACCTGCTGCCGGGCATAGGCCCCATGCTGCTGGCTCTGGCGGGTACCCGGCGGGTGGTACACGTATCGGGGTTTTCCAAGAGCATCACGCCCTCGGTGCGCGTGGGCTACATCGTCGCGGCGCAGGAACTGGCCACCGCGTTCGTGCGTACCCGCATGGCCATGTCCCTGACGCCGGCCGAGATGCTCGAGCGCATGGTCTACCAGGTGCTGCGCCAGGGGCGTCACCAGGCGCACCTGGCGCGTGTGCGCGATCGCCTGGGCGAAGCCCACGAGACGCTTTGCGGGCTGATGGACAGCCACGGCTTCGAGGTTTTCGCGCGGCCCGGCGCCGGGCTGTTCCTGTGGGCGCGTCCGGCCGGCCGGTGGCGCGAACGGGGCGCGGCGCGGCTGGCCGAAATCGCCTTGCGCGACGGCATCTGGCTCGCGCCCGGCGGCTATTTCGACCCGGCCGGCGCCGACGCGGGCTGGCTGCGCTTCAACGTGGCCTACTCGCTCGATCCCTTGCTGTGGAAGTTCATGCGCCGCGTGGGGGCGGCGGCGTAAGGCCCGGCGCCACCCGGCGGTAGGTCACGAAATCATAGGCGTAGCCGTTCTCGGGCTGCTGCGCGAGCCGCTGCGTTTCTTGCCATTCGCCCGCTTCGATGGGCGGAAAATGGGCATCGCCCTCGACCTCGGCATGCACTTCGGTGGCCACGATCTCGTCGGCCAGCGGCAGCGCCAGCCTGTAGATTTGCGCCCCGCCGATGATGCTGATGCTGTCTTCATCCGCGCAGTCGCGCAGGGCCTCGGCGAGCGAGCCGAAGACGCTGGCTCCCGCCGCGGCGAAGTGCGGCTGGCGGCTGACGACGATGTTGCGCCGTCCCGGCAGCGGCCGGCCCAGCGATTCCCAGGTCTTGCGCCCCATGACGATAGGGTGGCCGAGCGTGGTCTGCTTGAAATGCGCGAGATCGCCCGGCAGGCGCCAGGGCAGGGCATTGTCGCGGCCTATGGTGCGATTGTCCGAGTAGGCGACGACGATTTTGACGTGAGGACTGGGCATAGGGGGCTTTGCTAGGGATGGGCCATCGAGGCGGGATCCAGGCGCGGGGCCGCCGGCGGGCAGGCGGCCGGCAGGACGGAACCCGTACCGGTCGCCTCGCCGGCAGGCCTGTTCAGACGGCGACCGGCGCCTTGATGTGGGGATGCGACTGGTAGTCCAGCACTTCGAAGTCTTCGTACTGGTAGTCGAAGATCGAGGCGGGCTTGCGCCGGATGTTCAGGCGCGGATAGGGGTAGGGCGTGCGCGAGAGCTGCAGTTGCGCCTGTTCGAAGTGGTTGCTGTACAGGTGGCAGTCGCCGCCGGTCCAGACGAAGTCGCCCGGCTGCAGGTCGCATTGCTGCGCCACCAGGTGCGTGAGCAGCGCATAGCTGGCGATATTGAAGGGCACGCCCAGGAAAATATCGGCGCTGCGCTGGTACAACTGGCAAGACAGCCGGCCCGCCGCCACGTAGAACTGGAAAAACGCATGGCAGGGCGGCAGCGCCATGTCGGGGATGGCGGCGACGTTCCAGGCCGAGACGATCAGCCTGCGCGAATCGGGATTCTTGCGGACCTGCTCGATGACCTGGCTGATCTGGTCGATATGGCCGCCCTCGGGCGTGGGCCAGGAACGCCACTGCACGCCATAGACCGGGCCCAGCTCGCCCTGGGCGTCGGCCCATTCGTCCCAGATGCTGACGCCGCGTTCCTGCAGCCAGCGCACGTTCGAATTGCCGCTCAGGAACCACAGCAGTTCGATGAAGATGCTCTTGGTGTGCAGCTTCTTGGTGGTGACCAGCGGAAAACCCTGCGCCAGGTCGAAGCGCATCTGGTAGCCGAATACCGAACGGGTGCCGGTGCCGGTGCGGTCTGTCTTGGCCTGGCCATGCTCGTAGACATGGCGCATGAAGTCTTCGTATTGGTGCATGGGATCGTCAGCCTTCTACTACCGTGGTCGAGCAGGTGATCTCGGCGGTCTTGGCCAGCATGGCCGAGGCCGAGCAGTACTTGTCGTGCGACAGTTGCACGGCGCGCCCCACCGCGGCCTGCGGCAGATTGGTGCCCGTGACGGTGAAGGCGAAATGGATCTTGGTGAATACCTTGGGGTCGGTCGCGGCGCGCTCGCCGCTGAGTTTGACCTGGCAGCCCTTGACCGCATGGCGGCCGCGCTTGAGGATCAGCACCACGTCGTAGGCGGTGCAGCCGCCGGTTGCCGCCAGCAGCATTTCCATGGGGCGCGGGGCCAGGTTGTGGCCGCCGCCGTCGGGCGCGCCGTCCATGGCCGCGATGTGGCCGCTGCCCGTCTTGGCCACGAACAGCATGCCCTCGGGGCCGCCCCAATCTACCGTGCATTCCATGTTCAATTCACCTCGTCGTTGGTATGGCCGGACGCCGCCCGGATGGCGGCCGCGCCGGGGCGCGAATATCCGGATTGCGCTTATGGAAATCGCTTCACTACGGCGTGGACCGATTTACACTAGCAGCGGCCCATTTTAAAGCACTGGCCGGCTCGTACCGGCGCAAAAAGTTCTGTTGAGCCTGCGCGGGAGGGCGCACATGCTCGGCGCATGCACCCGCGCCCGGCATTGGAAGCAGCTCCCCCCGTTCTCGCCCGCTTATTGCGCAAGACGCTACCCGCCGTGCCCGATTCGGAGTTGGATATCCATGGATACGGTCACCACGCTACTGCTAGCTTTCGTCATTTCCGTCACTGGCCTGTTCATTTTCATCTGGTCGCTGCGCAAGAACCTGTTCGACGGCGACCCGGCGGCGGCTCGCGTCATATTTTCCGAAGGGGAAATCGGCAAGGTGGAAGAGCCCGCGCTGACGCCGCAGCAACTGGCCAGCCTGCAGGATACCGTCGGCGAGCACCAGATGCCGGAAGACCCGGCCCGGGCCGCATTGATGCACAAAGAGCTGGAAGAACGGCTGCAGGCCGACCGCTCGACCTCGCTGGTGTCCTTCGTTTTCCTGTCCTGTGCCATAGTCTGGCTGATCATCGCCTCGAGCGCCGGCCTGATCAGCTCGATCAAGCTGCACCAGCCGGATTTCCTCACCAGCCAGGCCTGGCTTACCTTCGGCCGGCTGCGCACCCTGCACCTGAACGCCGTCGCCTACGGCTGGTGTCCGATGGCGGCCTTCGGCGTGGCCATCTGGACCATCCCGCGGCTGTTGAAGACCGAGCTGGTGGGCGGCCGCTTCGCGCTGCTGGGCTGCATGCTCTGGAACGCCGGCCTGATCGCCGGCCTGGGCAGCATCGCCGCCGGCTTCAACTCGGGCCTGGAGTGGCTGGAAATCCCCTGGCAGATCAGCATCCTGCTGGTGGCCGGCGGGGCGCTGATCGCCCTGCCGCTGGTCTATACGCTGCAGAACCGGCGCGTCAAGCACCTGTACGTATCGATCTGGTACATGGGCGCGGCGCTGTTCTGGTTCCCGGTGCTGTACCTGGTGGCCAAGATGCCCGGCCTGCACTTCGGCATGGAGCAGGCCACGATGAACTGGTGGTACGGGCACAACGTGCTGGGGCTCTACTACACCCCCATCGCGCTGGCCACCATTTATTATTTCCTGCCCAAGATCATCGGCCGCCCGATCCAGTCCTACAACCTGTCGCTGCTGGGCTTCTGGGCGCTGGCCTTTTTCTACGGACAGGTGGGCGGCCACCATCTCATCGGCAGCCCGGTGCCCGGCTGGCTGGTCACGCTGTCCATCGTCCAGAGCATCATGATGATCGTGCCGGTGATCGCCTTCTCGGTCAATCAGCACCTGACGATGCGCGGCCACTTCAAGACACTGATCTATTCGCCGACGCTGCGCTTCATCGTCCTGGGCGGCATGATGTACACGCTCAGCTCGCTGCAGGGCTCGTTCGAGGCCTTGCGCAGCATCAACACCATTACCCATTTCACGCACTTCACCGTGGCCCACGCCCACCTGGGCCTGTACGCCTTCTTCACCCTGACCATGTTCGGTGCCATGTATTTCGTCATGCCTCGCGTCATGTCCTGGGAATGGCCCTATCCGCGGCTGATTGCGCTGCATTTCTGGCTGGTGGTCATAGGCTTCGCCATTTATTTCGTCGGCCTGACCATAGGCGGCGTCCTGCAGGGGCTGGACATGCTCGATCCGGCCAAGCCCTTCATGGATTCGGTGCGCGTCACCATCCCTTATCTCGAAGCGCGTAGCGTGGGCGGCGGCATCATGACCCTGGGTCACCTGGTGTTCGCCTTCCATTTCGTCGCGATGGCGTTGCGCTATGGGCCGGCCCGTATCGGGCCCGCCTTGTTCCACAAGAGCGCCATCGCCGCCACTCAAGGAGCCTGACCATGGAAAGCGAAGTCAAGCTGCTCAGCGGCGCCATGGTGACCCTGGCGCTGGCCACCGCAACGCTGGTGATCATGCCTTATATGCAGTTGGACGACGTCAAGGCGTCGCCCGGGCTGAAACCCTACACCGCAGCCGAACTGCGCGGCCGCGAGGTATACATCGCCAACGGCTGCCTGTACTGCCATTCGCAGCAGCCGCGCAGCCAGGCGCAGACGCCGGCCGACTTCAAGCGCGGCTGGGGACGCGCGCCGGTGGCGGGCGATTACTACTACGATTCGCCGCCGCTGCTGGGCACCATGCGCACCGGCCCCGACCTGTTCAACATCGGCGCGCGCCAGCCCAGCGCCGACTGGAACCTCGGCCACTTGTACCAGCCGCGCGCCTATACGCCGGGCAGCATCATGCCTTCGTACCCGTTCCTGTTCGATGTCAAGGCGAAAGCCGATCCGGGCGACCGCGTGGTGAACCTGCCTCCCGGCTATGCGCCGCCGGGCGAAGTCGTGGTGGCCAGGCCCGAGGCGCTGGACCTGGTCACGTACCTGTTGTCGCTCGATCACACCTACCCGATCAAGAACGAGCTGACGCAAGGCAAATGATCGTCCGGCGGAATCGATGGGGCAGGGCCCCGCAGGACAAGGAGAAGCACAGTGGCTGAACATGATACGGACGCGCAAGAGCGCGAAATGCCTGAGCCTTCCGAAGGCAGGCGGCCCATACCCTGGGCGGTCATCGCGGTGGTGGCGGTGGTCTTCCTGGCGGCGGTGCGCTACCTCTGGGTGACGCCGCAAAGCAGCGACCCCAGCCTGGGCGACCATCGCGTCGCCGCCGACTTCGTCGTCGCGAAAGCCGCGGGCGGCAAGGTCGATGGGGCGCAGATCTATGCATCGCAGTGCGTGGCCTGTCACCAGGCCACCGGCACCGGCCTGCCGGGCGTGTTCCCGCCGCTGGCCGGGTCCGAGTGGGTCGACGGCAAGGCCGAGGTCATGGCGCGCATCGTGCTGCATGGGGTCACCGGCACGCTGACCGTCAAGGGCGCCAAGTACAACGGCCAGATGCCGACATTCAAGGACAAGCTCAGCGACCAGGAAATCGCCGCGGTGCTCACGCATGTGCGCACCAGCTTCGGCAACCACGCTACGCCCGTGGACGCGGCGCTGGTCAAGAAAGAGCGTGACGAGACCAAGGCTCACGACAAGCCCTGGAATGGCGATGCCGAACTGGATGCCATGCGTTGACATCGGCGCGCCGCGAGGGCCTGGTGCCGCTCGCGGCTGCAATGAGCCCGGCCGCCTTGCGCGCGCCGCGGCGGCTGTCGCCCTGGTTGCAGCCGGGCATCAGGCACGGCCATGAAACTCGTCGCCGCGCTGCTGCTGGTGTGCCTGCTCGGCCTGAGCGCCATTTATGCGCAGACCGACGGCTTTGAGGTCGTCACCTCCGAATCCGCGCGCCGCCTGGCCGTGGAGCGCCATCCGCGCCCCTTGCCCGATGCGCCCGTGGTCCTGGAATCCGGAGCCAGGGCCTCGCTGCTGAGCTGGCTGCGCAGCGACGGGCGCGTTGCCATCGTCGATTTCGTCTATACGCGCTGCATTTCCATATGTGCGGCCCTGGGGTCCGAGTTCCAGCAACTGCAGGCGGAGGTGCTGCGCCGCGGCCTGTCCGATCGCGTGCGTTTGCTGAGCATCAGCTTCGATCCTGCCGACACCGCGGACGAACTGACGCGCTATGCCCAGAGCCTGCATGCCGACCCGCAACTGTGGCGGTTTGCCGGCTTGGCCGACGCGGCTCAGCGGCGCGAGCTGCTCGACACCTTCGGCATTGTGGTGGTGCCGGCCCCCTTGGGGCAGTTCGTGCATAATGCCGCCTTGCACGTGGTGACCGCCGACGGCCGTCTTGCGCGCGTGGTCGACTATGACGCGCCCGACGAGGCCCTCGCAGCCGCGGTGGCGCAGGCCGCGCGCAATACCGGAGGCAATGCCGCAGGAACCCATGCTGCAGGAACCCATGCTGCAGGAACCCATGCTGCAGGAACCCATGCTGCAGCGGCCCATGCCGTCGGCAAGATGGCTGTCTTGGCTGGGGCGCCGCGTAGCGGCGGAGGCGCTCGATGAGCGGCCGCACGACAGCCATCGGCGCCGCGTGGCGGCGTCCCGCGCTGGCCAGCGCGGGGTTGCTGCTGCTTGCGCTGTTGTTCCTGGGGCCGCTGACCTCGTCCATGGCCTTGCACATGTTCGTGCATATTCCGCTGATCTTGTGCGCCGGGATGTGCACGAACCATGCGCTGGCCGGTCGTCCCGATGGCTGCCAGGGCTGGCTGCTGCGGTCCTGGCGGCGCTTCGACGAATTCGGCGTGCCTGGCCTGTTGCTGGCCAGCCTTGCCGGCGCCTACTGGATGATCCCCAAGGCCCTGGACCAGGTCCAGGCCTATTGGTGGGCCCAGGCCATGAAATTTTTTGTGCTATTTGTATTGGGGATGATACTGCTTGACTCGCTCCGAAGAGCCAATATGGTGGTCAAGCTGTTTTTTCTCGGCGGCTTCTGCTGGATGGCCGCAGTAGTGGGCTTGCTGTACCAGAACGACACGACGCGTTTGTGCAATTTCTATTTGGCGGGCGATCAGGTGATTGCGGGACGCGGGCTGGTAGCCTTGTCGATACTGCTGCCGCTGGCGTGCCTGGCACGCTACTGGCGCTGGCTGTTCGACGGCCCGAGCGATGAAAAGCGGCCGAGTTCGCCGAGAGCGGACAAGCGCCGGCGGACATGACCCAAGCAAGGACGGAACAATCATGACTGATCAAGAAATCTCGGCTCCCGCGGTGGCGCCCCTCTCGCGCCGCGCCGGCCTGCTGGACGCGGTGCTCGCCGAGTGCGGGCGCGCCTTGCAGGTGCTGGGCGGCACCGCGCAGGCTGCCAGGCCCAATCCGGCGGTGGGGGACCCCACCGCGGACGATGCCGCGCTATCGGCGGCCGAGCGCAAGCATGCCGCGGGGCTGATGCGCGTGAACCACGTCGGCGAAGTCTGCGCCCAGGCCTTGTACCGTGGCCAGGCCGTATTTTGCCGCGACGAGCAGGCCCGCGCGGTGCTGCGCCGGGCGGCCGCCGAAGAGGTCGATCACCTGGCCTGGTGCCGGCAACGGCTGGACGAGCTGCAGAGCCGCCCGAGCTGGCTGAATCCCTTGTGGTATGCGGGCTCGTTTTCGCTGGGGCTGGCCGCCGGCTACGCGGGCAGGGCGAAAAACCTGGGCTTCATGGCCGAGACCGAGGCGCAGGTCGAGCAGCACCTGCAGAAGCACCTCGACGTGTTGCCGCCGGCCGACGCGCGCTCGCGCGGCATCGTGGAACAAATGCGCCACGACGAGGCGCAGCACCGCGCCACCGCCGAGGAGCATGGCGGCCGGCCGCTGCCGCTGCCGGCACGCCTGGGCATGCGGGGCATGGCCAAGATCATGACTACCACCGCGTATCGTTTGTGAGGGGCCGGGCCCGGCGCGGCCTGGTCTGCTGCGTCGGCTAAAGGCTTGATTTGTAATTAATTGTTATATTGATTCAGGCTTTTTTGGGTGTGCAAGCCCTTGATGATGGAAAAAAGCAACACGGTACGCGGATATCGATTTTTTTCCGGATAGATCTTGCATTGCACAAAAAAACGCTATATACTTTAGTTATCGGATGTCGAAACGCGATTGTAGAGGAAAACCCGATAGGAACTCGAATCGCGCGGTCTCAAGCAAGTAGCAATGCTTTCGTAGCCCGACATGCCACGGTTGTCTCCTCCACCCTCCTCCTTTGGTGGATTTAGCCCGAGATCGCAAGATCTCGGGCTTTTTTTTCTTTTTTTTCAGGCGTGGCCCGATAGCGGCCGAAAATCTCGCGGACCAGGGCCGTCGCGGCGCCGGAAGGCCGGCGTTTTTTTTGTTGCATTTTTCCCGAGGGGGCTTCCCGGCGTGTTACAAATACGTCCGATAATATGAAGTTCTCTACCGTGTATGGGGGGGCCGTGGCCTCGCATCAAACCTGGGATACAGTGAGCTGGCTGTATATCTGTATCGTGGCATTCACCATCGGCGGCCTGATCGTGGCATCAGAGCGCTGGCATGGCGCGTTTACGGGCGATTCCGATCTGCACAAGATCCAGGCCTCGCATTCGCGCCCGACGCCGCGGGTGGGCGGGCTGGCGGTGCTGGCCGGCAGCCTGGCCGGGCTGCTGGTGCTGGGGCCCAAGAACATGACCCTCACGTGGTTGTGGCCGGTGCTGTTCGTGGCCGCGCTGCCGGTGTTCGTGGCCGGCCTGCTCGAAGACATCACCAAGGACATAGGCTCGGGCAAGCGCCTGCTGGCGGCTTTCGTGTCCGCGGCCATCGCGTGGTGGCTGTTGGGCGGGGTGTCCCGGGTCGGGCTGTGGCCCATAGACTGGATACTGGGCTTCTGGCCGATTTCCCTGATCTTCACCATGGTGGCGGTGGGCGGCTGCACGCACGCGCTGAATATAGTCGACGGCATGAACGGGCTCGCCGGCATGGTGGCGACCTTGATGGCCCTGTCCCTGGCCCTGGTGGCCCTGCAAGTGCAGGACATTCCCATCTTTCTGATCGCCGCGGCGCTGGCCTCGGCCACCCTGGGTTTCCTGGTCTGGAATTTTCCCTTCGGCCGGGTCTTCCTGGGCGACGGCGGCGCGTATTTCCTGGGCTTCATGCTGGCCGAACTGGCGGTGCAACTGGTCGTGCGCAACCCCAGCGTCTCGCCCTTTTACGCGCTGGCGGTGCTGTTCTACCCGGTCTTCGAAACCCTGTTCTCGATCTGGCGCCGGCGCTTCAAGCGCGGCACGCCGGTCGACCAGCCCGATGCGCTGCATTTGCATCAACTGGTGTTCCGGCGGCTGGTGCGGGTGACTTTCAGCCGCGACAGCCGCCACGCCGTGCCGGCGCTTTGCAATGCCATGGCCTCGCCCTACCTGTGGGTGCTGACGCTGATCGGCCTGGTGCCGGCCACCATCTGGTGGGACAACGCCTGGGCGCTATGCGCCAGCCTGCTGGTTTTCTCGTTGGTGTACATCTGGCTGTATTCGCGGCTCGTGTCGTGGCGCCGCCCGGCGTGGCTGCTGCTGCCGTCGCTGGGCCGCGAGCACCACAAGCACGGCAAGTAGCAGAGGGCGCCATACAGGTTCCGGGCCGCGGCGACAGATGCCGCGCGCCGCCGGCGCCGTCAAAATGAAACACACGAGACGTCTGGTTTCTTCGGCCGGCCCCCCTTTCAGCTAGCCTTTCATTAAACTGTAGGGTACGGGGCCGAGGCCGGCAGGCAGTACTTCTTTTTTAGCGCAATGCGTGGGAGATTCAAGTTGCAAATTCAAGACGTGAACCTTGCGGTGGTCGGGCTGGGCTACGTGGGCCTGCCCCTGGCGGTCGAATTCGGCAAGAAGCGGCCGGTGTTGGGCTTCGACATCAATGCCCGCCGTATTGCCGAGCTGCGAGAAGGGCGCGACCATACCTTGGAAGTCGACGGCGCCGAACTGGCGCAGGCCAAGCACCTGAGCTTTACCGACGATGCCGAGCAACTGGCCCGCGCCAATGTGTTCATCGTTACCGTGCCCACTCCCATAGACGAGTACAAGCAGCCTGATCTCACGCCCCTGGTGCGCGCCAGCGAGACCATAGGCAAGGTCCTGAAGCGCGGCGACGTGGTCGTCTATGAATCCACGGTGTATCCCGGCGCCACCGAAGAAGTATGTGTGCCGGTGCTGGAACGCATGTCGGGCCTGCGCTACAACCAGGATTTCTACGCCGGCTACAGCCCCGAGCGCATCAACCCGGGCGACAAGTCGCACCGCGTCTCGACCATCAAGAAAGTGACCTCGGGCTCGACGCCCGAGACCGCCGAACTGGTCGATGCGCTGTACCGCGAGATCATAGTCGCCGGCACCCACAAGGCCAGCTCGATCCGCGTGGCCGAAGCCGCCAAGGTCATCGAAAACACGCAGCGCGACGTCAACATCGCGCTCATCAACGAGCTGGCGCTGATCTTCAATAAGATGGGCATAGACACCCAGGCCGTGCTCGAAGCGGCCGGCACCAAATGGAATTTCCTGCCTTTCCGTCCCGGCCTGGTGGGCGGCCACTGCATAGGCGTGGATCCCTACTACCTGACGCACAAGGCCCAGGCCATCGGCTATCACCCCGAGATCATCCTGGCCGGGCGCCGGCTGAACGATTCCATGGGCGGCTACGTGGTGTCGCAACTGGTAAAGGCCATGACCAAGCGGCGCATCCAGGTGCAGGGCTCGCGCGTGCTGGTGATGGGCTTGACGTTCAAGGAAAACTGCCCCGATCTGCGCAATACCCGCGTGGTCGACATCGTGCGCGAGCTGGGCGAGTACAACATCGAGGTGGATGTCTACGACCCGTGGGTCGAGGCCGCCGAGGCGCAGCACGAATACGGCATTACGCCGGTGTCGGAGCCGGCGCCGGGCGCCTACGACGGCATCATACTGGCGGTGGCGCACGAGCAATTTGCCGATATGGGCGCGGCGGCGCTGCGCGCCCTGGGCCGTCCGGAACATGTCCTGTACGATCTGAAGTACGTGCTTCCGGCCGGGGAATCCGATTTGCGCCTGTAGCGGCGCCGGGCGCGCGCAGCGCGAACTGCCCGCCGCAGGGGCGGGCAGACAAACTTCATCGAAGGTTCATTGCATATGAGTACCCGTTACCAGGAATTGATGGCCAGCCTGCGCACGACGCCCCGCACGTGGCTGGTGACAGGCTGCGCCGGCTTTATCGGCTCCAACATCCTCGAAACCCTGCTGGCGCTCGACCAGAAGGTGGTCGGGCTGGACAACTTCGCCACCGGACATCAATACAACCTGGACGAGGTGCGCCAGACTGTGTCGGCCGAGCAGTGGTCGCGTTTCACTTTCCATGAGGGCGACATCCGCGACCTGGACACTTGCCGCAAGGCGGTGGACGGCGTCGATTTCGTGCTGCACCAGGCGGCGCTGGGCTCCGTGCCGCGCTCGCTGGCCGATCCCATCACGACCAACGACGTGAACGTGGGCGGCTTCCTGAACATGCTGGTGGCGGCGCGCGACGCCAAGGTGAAAGCCTTTGTCTATGCCGCTTCCAGCTCGACCTATGGCGATCATCCCGACCTGCCCAAGGTCGAGGACCGCATCGGCCGTCCGCTGTCGCCCTATGCCATCACCAAGTACGTCAACGAGCTGTATGCCGACGTGTTCGCGCGCGCCTACGACTTCGGCAGCATAGGCCTGCGCTACTTCAATGTCTTCGGCAAGCGCCAGGACCCCAACGGCGCGTATGCGGCGGTGATCCCCAAGTGGGTGGCGGCCATGATCCGCGGCGAGGACGTGGTCGTCAACGGCGACGGCGAGACCAGCCGCGACTTCTGTTTCGTCGAGAACGCGGTGCAGGCCAATCTGCTGGCTGCGCTGGCGCAGCCCGAGGGCGTCAACCAGGTCTACAACGTGGCCTACAACGCACGCACCAGCCTGAACGAACTGTTCGAATATCTCGCCCGGGCGCTGGCCAACAACGGCATCGTCTACGACAAGCAGCCGGTGCACGGCGATTTCCGCGCCGGCGACGTGCGCCATTCGCAGGCCGACATCAGCAAGGCGCGGCAGTTGCTGGGATACGAGCCCTTGCACGACATCGTGCAGGGGCTGGAAGTGGCCATGCCCTGGTACACGCAATTCCTGCGTTGACCACGAGCCCGAGCGCAAGCCCAGCCCGCAGGGGCGGGGCCGAAGCGAGGCCTTTGTCCGTTCAGCGCCGTAGGCGCCCCGAATAGTGGCGGAGAAGCGCCGGCCGAAAGGCCGGAGAGTTCTTCACTTGAATACGTTCATACGACGACTAAGCAATCTGCACTCCGATCATCGGCGCATTGCCCAGGGGGCGGCGCGGGTCGCCTTCTTCCTGTTGCTGGGGAAGGCGGCCGGCGCGCTCAAGGAAATGGCGGTGGCGTACCGCTATGGCGTGAGCAGCGTGGTGGATGCCTACCAGTTCACCATGACTATGGCGAACTGGCTGCCGGTCACACTGGTCGGCGTGCTTTCGGTAGTGCTCATTCCAGTGCTGGTGCGCATCCGCTACCAGGACCCGGCCGCGCGCGCGCGTTTCCTGCGCGAACTGCAGGCCTGGGTGCTGGTGCTGGGCGCAGTGCTGGCGGTGCTCATCTACGCCGCATGGCCCTGGGTGCTGAGCGTGGCGGGCAAAGGGCTGTCGCCCGAGGTGCGCGACATGAGCTCGCAGCTCATGCTGGCTTTCGCGCCTGCGGCGCTGCTGACCGTCATGACAGGTGTCAGCGCAGCGCGGCTGCGTTCGCACGAGCGCCATATCAATACTTTGCTCGACAGCGTGCCGGCGATGCTGATTCTGCTTTGTATCCTGGCATGGCCGGTGCGCGACGTGCGGCCCCTGCTGTGGGGCACCCTGCTGGGCTACCTGCTGCAGTCGGCCTGGCAGTTGTGGCTGGCCAGCAAGGCCGACGGCATGTGGGGCCGGCCGCAGTTGACGCTGCGTTCGCCGCATTGGCCCGACCTGGCGGCGGCCGCCGGCGTGATGCTGGTGGGGCAGGTGGCCATGAGCTTCGTCGGCCCCATCGATCAATACACCGCGGCCAACCTGGGGGCCAATGCCAACGCCACGCTGGGCTATGCCGCGCGCCTGCTTTCGCTGGTGCTGGGCCTGGGGGCGGCCTCCGTGGGGCGCGCGGCGCTGCCGGTGCTGTCCGACATCCAGGGACGCGGCGACCCGGTGCGCGCGCGGGCTACCGCCTTGAAGTGGTCGGGCATGATGGTGCTGGCCGGTGCGGTGGTATGCCTGATAGGCTGGCTGCTGGCGCCTTGGGGCGTGGCGCTGCTGTTCCAGCGCGGCGCCTTCACCGCGCAGAATACCGCCACGGTGGCCCAGGTATTGCGCTGGGGCCTGCTGCAACTGCCCTTTTATTTCGGGGTGCTGATGCTGGTGCAGTTGCTGGCCAGCCAGAATCGCTACCGCATCATGGCCGCCATCGCGGTGGCCAATTTCGCGTTGAAGGCGGTCATGAACCATGTGCTGGCGCCGCGCATGGGCGTCGAAGGCATCATGCTCGCCACCAGCATCATGTACGTTCTTTCTTATGTCTGCTATGTCGTGGCCGCCTGGGCGTCGTCGCCGGCCGCGGCGCGCAGCCGCCCATGATCCGGCGTCGCGGGCGCGTTGTCATATATAGATTCGTTGCGAGTGCAAATTTTGAAGCCAGCAGTTCGTTCCCCTCATCTGATGATAGTCATCCATTCCCTGAGCGGGGGAGGGGCCGAACGCGTGGCCGTCGACCTGAGCGGCTACTGGGTCGAGCGCGGCTACCAGGTCACGCTGGTGACGCAATCCGATGCGGCCAGCGATGCCTACGCGCTGCACCCCTCGGTGCGACGCGTGGCGCTGGGCACGGCCGGCGATAGCGGCGGCGGCCTGCGCGGGGTGCTGGCCAATCTGCGCCGTGTGCACGCGCTGCGCCGCCTGATACGCCGTAGCCGTCCCACCGTGGTGCTGGGCATGATGACCACGGCCTCGGTGCTGGCCGTGCTGGCGGCGCGCCGCCAGCCCTGTCGAGTCATCGCCACCGAGCATACGCATCCGCCTTCGCAGGAATTGAGCTCCATGTGGCTGCGCCTGCGCCGCCGCACCTATCCGCGCGCCGCGGCAGTGGTGGCGCTCACCAAGGGCACGGCGCTGTGGCTGGAACAGAACGTGCCGGGCTGTTCCGTGTCGGTGATTCCCAATGCCGTGCGCTGGCCGCTGGAGGCCGGCGAGCCGGTCGCGGAGCCGCCGCCGCGCAACGGCCGCCGGCGCCTGCTGGCGGTCGGGCGGCTGCATCCCCACAAGGGTTTCGATCTGCTGATACAGGCATTCCAGATGATGGCCGAGCATGTGCGCGACTGGGATCTCGTCATACTCGGCGAGGGCGACAGCCGCGACGAACTGCAGCGGCAGATCGACACAGCGGGCCTGCAGGAGCGCATCAGCATGCCGGGCCGGGTGGGCAATGTCGGGCAGTGGTATGAGCAGTCCGACCTGTATGTGCTGAGCTCGCGCGTCGAGGGCCTGTCCAACACGCTGATCGAGTCCATGGCCAGCGGGCTGCCCGCGGTGGCCTTCGACTGCGATACGGGTCCCAGGGAAATCGTGCGCGACGGCATTGACGGGGTGCTGGTGCGTCCCGTCGACGACCCCGAGGCGCTGGCGGCGCACCTGTACGGGCTGATGACGAATCATGAGCGGCGCGCGGCCCTGGGAAGGCGCGCCGTCGATGTGCGCGATCGATTTTCTATGGTCCGGATCATGGCTTTATGGCACCATGTGTTTGAGCCCGGTCAGGAACGGGAATAACGGACTGGCTATGTGTGGAATCGTTGGCGTATGGGGACCGATGGTCAACAAGCAGGCCGAGCTGGAGCGCGGCTGCGGCCGGATGCGTGAGCGCGGCCCCGACAGCGAAGGTTATTGGCAGGATACCGAGGCCGGCCTGGCCCTGGGCCACGTGCGCCTGGCCATTCTCGATCTGTCCGAGGCCGGGCACCAACCCATGCTGTCGCACTGCGGGCGCTATGTGCTGGTGCTCAATGGCGAGATATACAACCACCTCGATCTGCGGGCCGAACTCGAAAGCCTCGGCCAGGCCCCCGATTGGCGCGGGCATTCCGACACCGAGACCATACTGGCCTGCTTTGCGGCCTGGGGCATCGAAGACACGCTCTACCGGGCCACGGGCATGTTCTCCATGGGCCTGTGGGATCGCCAGGAACGCAGCTTGTCCCTGATGCGCGATCGCATGGGGGAAAAGCCCCTGTACATGGGCTTCGCCGGCCAGAATTTCGTCTTCGGCTCGCAGCTCAAGGCGCTGACGGCGATGCCGGGCTTCTCGCGCGAAATCGACCGGCGCGCCTTGTCGCTGCTGGTGCGCCACAACTATATCCCTGCGCCCTGGAGCATCTACCGCGGCATGCGCAAATTGGCGCCGGGCACCTGGGTCAGCCTGACTCGCGAACAGTGCCGCAACCGCGAGATCCCGCCGGTGCGCACTTACTGGTCGGCGCAAACCGTGGCGCAGCAGGCCCGGGAACAAGAACTGGATTTCGAAACCGAAGACCAGGCGGTGGACGCGCTGGAATCCGTGCTGGGCGCGTCGGTGCAGCGCCAGATGCTGGCCGACGTGGGCCTGGGCGCATTCCTGTCGGGCGGCATCGATTCGTCGGTGATCGTGGCCCTGATGCGCGCGGGCGGTTCGGGGAACGTGAATACCTATTCCATCGGCTTCGAAGAACCCGGCTACAACGAGGCGGAATTCGCCAAGGCCGTGGCCTCGCACTTGGGAACCTCGCACACTGAACTGTACGTGAGCGCGGCGGACGCCCTGGCCACGGTGCCCGACTTGCCCTCCGTCTACGACGAGCCGTTCGCCGATTCGTCCCAGATCCCCACCCTGCTGGTGTCGCGCATGGCTCGCCAGCATGTCACGGTTGCCCTGTCCGGCGACGGCGGGGACGAACTGTTCGGCGGCTATTCGCGCTATTTCCGCGCCCAGCGCTGGTGGAACAGGCGCGAATCCCTGCCGTCGATGTTGCGCTGGCCCCTGTCCGAGCTGGGCCGCCTGGGGGCGTCGCTGCTGCCGGAAGGCCAGTGGCGCGACCAGGCCCTGAAGGTGGGCGCGCTGGCAGGGGCGCCTCATGCGGGGCAGTTCTATCGCCAGTTCGTGTCGTACTGGAAGGATCCGCGGCAGGTGGTGCGGGATGCCTACGTGCCCGCCACAGCCTTCGACCGGCAAATGGACGAAGGAAATTTCTTCGAATACATGATGCTGCTCGATGCCGTCACCTACTTGCCGGACGACATCCTGGTCAAGGTCGATCGCGCCGCCATGTCGGTAAGCCTGGAAACGCGCGTGCCGATGATAGACCATCACGTGTTCGAATTCGCCCAGCGCCTGCCCTTGCACTACAAGGTGCGCGACGGCCGCGGCAAATGGCTGCTGCGCCAGCTCTTGTACCGCCATGTGCCGGCGGCGCTCGTGGACCGGCCCAAGAAAGGTTTTTCGGTGCCGCTCGGGGCATGGCTGCGCGGGCCGCTCAAGGATTGGGGCGCGGCCTTGCTGGATCCTTCCCGCTTGTTGCGCGAAGGCCTGTTCGAGCCCGAGGCGGTGCAGCGTAAATGGCGCGAGCACCAGGCGGGCGTGCGCAACTGGAGCCAGCACCTCTGGAGCATACTGATGACGCAGGCCTGGCTCGATTCGACGATCGGCAAGGCGCCGCGGGCGCGATGAAAATCGTCTTCCTGGTCAGCTCCATGCATGCGGGCGGAGCCGAGCGCGTCGCGGCCACGCTGGCCAGCGCCTGGGCGCAGCGCGGTGAAGAAGTCACATTGGTGCCCACGTATACCGGCAGAGGGACTTGCTTGTATCCGCTGGCGCCGCAGGTGGAATTGCTGTGGCTGGCGGACCGCTACGGCGGCCCGCGGGCGCTGGCCGGCGTGCGCAAGCTCGCCGCCTTGCGCAGCCTGCTGCGCGAGCGCCGGCCGGACGTCATTGTCTCTTTCCTCACCAATGTCAATGTGGTCGCGCTGCTGTCTTCGCGCGGGCTGGGCATTCCCATCATCGTCTGCGAACGTACCAATCCCGCGGCCAGCGACAGTGCCGGCACGCTGCTGCGCGTGCTGCGCCGCTACACTTATCCCTGGGCGGACATGGTGACGGTGCAGGCCCAGGCCAGCCTGGAGCCCTTCGCCCGCATGGTGCCCGGCATGCGCCGCCTGGAGCAGGTGCCCAATCCCATGCCCGGCGAGCTGTTCGACGCGCGCCTTGCCGCTTGCGTCCCCGGCGCCGACGGACGCCGCAGGCTGGCCGCCATGGGCAGGCTGGTGCCCGCCAAGCAGTTCGACCTGTTGATAGCGGCTTTCGCCGGACTGGCAGAGCGTCATGCCGGCTGGGACCTGGTGATATGGGGAGAAGGGCCGATGCGCGCGCAGTTGCAGCGCCAGGTGGATCAGGCCGGGCTGGCCGGCCGCGTGTCGCTGCCGGGCCGTACCGCCGAGCCCTGGCGGGAATTGGCGCAGTGCCATGCTTTCGCCCTGACCTCCAGGGTCGAGGGCTTTCCCAACGCGCTGCTCGAGGCCATGGCACTGGGGCTGCCGTGCCTGGCGGTGGATTGCCCCAGCGGCCCGCGCGAAATGACGCGTAATGGCGAGGACGGCTTGCTGGTGCCCCTGGGCGATGCCGCGGCCCTGGCAGCGGGCCTGGACCGGATGCTGGGCGACGCGGCCTTGCGCAGCCGTCTTGCCGCCGCGGGCGCGGTATCTGTGCGCCGGCGCTACAGCCTGGAAGCCGTGCTCGCCCGCTGGGACCAGCTCATCGGCACCGTTCGCGGCGCACGGATCGAGGGGGTGGTATGAGCGCAGCGGCTCCCGGCCGTCCCTTCACGGTCGTCCATATCATTTCGGGCCTGGGCCAGGGCGGGGCGGAGACTGTGCTCTACCGGCTGGTGACGGCGCCTTCGCAGAGCGGCCGCCACATCGTCGTCTCCATGACCGTCGAAGGCATATTCGGTCCCCGTTTGCGGGAAGCCGGCATCGAGCTGCACACACTAGGCATGCCCGCCGGCCGCCTGGCGCCGGGCGGCCTGTGGCGCATGTACAAGCTGCTGCGCGAGCTTGCTCCCGACGTGGTGCAGACCTGGATGTACCACGCCGACCTGGTGGGCGGCGTGGTGGCGCGCCTGGCGGGCATACGAGCGGTGTCCTGGGGCATACGCAATTCCGGCGCCAATCTCGAGATGGGCAGCAGCTCGGCGCGCGCGGTCGCGCGGCTGTGCTCATGGCTTTCCGGCCGGGTGCCGGGGGTCATCGTGGCGTGCGCGCGCAGCGCCGCGCTGCAGCACCAGGCCTGGGGCTATTGCGCGGAACGCCTGCGGGTGATTCCGAACGGCTACGACTTGTCGCGCTGGCGTCCGCGGCCGGAGGCGCGCGCCGCCTTGCGCGAGGCCTGGAACATTGCGCCCGGGGACGTGCTGGTAGGCAGCGTGGCGCGCTGGAACCCGCTCAAGGACCATGGCAACCTCTTGCAGGCCTTCGCGCTGAGCCTGCGTGCGCGGCCCGGCCTGCGCTGCGTGCTGGTGGGCGGCGGCATGGACGATGGCAATGCCGAACTCATGGGCTTGCTGGACCGCCTGCAGATCCGCGATCGCGTGATCCTGCTGGGTTTGCGCGCCGACGTGCCGGAAATCATGAACGCGCTGGACGTGCATGTGCTGTCCAGCCGCGCGGAAGGCTTTCCCAATGTGGTGGCCGAGGCCATGGCGGTGGGCGTGGCCTGCGTGGTGACCGACGTGGGCGATGCCGCGCAGATCGTGGGCGCAGAGGGCTGGGTGGCGCCTCCCCGCGACGCGCAGGCCTTGTCCGGGGCGCTGGACGAGGCCCTGGCGCAACTGGGCACAGAGGCGATGGCGCAGCGCCTCGAGCGCGGTCGGCGCCGCATACTCGCCGCATATGGCCTGGACACCATGGTGTCGGCCTATGCCGCGCTATGGAGACGTTTGGCGGTGGATCGCCCCGCACGCGGCGCCGCACCGGCCGCGCTGGAACCATTGCCACTGCCGCGGCTGCTGATCGCCGTGAACAACCCGGCCTTCTTCCTGTCGCATCGGCTGCCGATCGCACTGGCCGCGCTGCAGGCGGGCTACGAGGTGCATGTGGCCACGATGGACGGCCCGAGCGCCGCGCGTATCCGCGACCACGGCCTGTATCACCATGTCATTCCCATGACGCGCAGCGGGGCCAACCCCTTGGGCGAACTGCGCACCGTGTGGTCCCTGTGGCGCCTGTTCCGCCGCTTGCGTCCCGACCTGGTGCACGCCGTCACCATCAAGCCCGTGCTGTACGGCGGCATGGCCGCCAGGCTGGCGCGCGTGCCGGCCTTCGTGGCGGCCATCTCGGGGCTGGGCTATATATTTTCCGGGCCGCCGAGCCGTTTCGATTTCCTGCGCAGCGTGGCCTGCTTCATGTATCGCCTGGCGCTGCGGCATCCGAACAGCCGGGTGATCTTCCAGAATGACAATGACCGCGAAATGCTGGCCAGGGCCCGCGCCATCGTGCCCGAGCAGGTACTGATGATCCGCGGGTCGGGGGTGGATCTCGACGCCTTCCGGGCCGTGCCGGAACCCGAAGGGCCGCCCGTGGCCATCATGGCGGCGCGCTTGCTCGCCGACAAGGGCGTGCGGGAATTCGTGCAGGCGGCGCGGCTTTCGGCAGGACACGCGAGCGGCCTGCGCTGGGAACTGGTGGGCAGCCCCGACCCGGGCAACCCGGCCACCGTCACCGATGCCGAGCTGCAGCAATGGGACAGCGAAGGAATCGTGCGCTGCATGGGCCAGCGCAGCGATATCGCCGCGCTGTACGCGGCGGCGCATATCGTCGTGCTGCCCTCCTACCGTGAAGGCTTGCCCAAGTCGCTGGTCGAAGCGGCTGCCTGCGGGCGCGCGGTCGTGACCACCGACGTGCCTGGCTGCCGGGATGCCATCGAGCCCGGTGTCACTGGCCTGCTGGTGCCGGTCCGCGACGCGGCGGCGCTGGCCACGGCGGTGCAGAGCCTGGCCGCGGATGCCGGCTTGCGCCAGCGTTACGGGGCGGCCGGGCGCAAGCTGGCCGAGCGCGAATTCGACATACGGCACGTGGTCCAGGCGCACCTCGACGCCTACGATGCCCTGCTGCGGCGTCGCACGCAGCCAAAGCCGCCCATGCATTGAGGCCGTGGCGGCCGTCCAGGCCGCTGCCCACCGCCGCCTCGATCCCGTTCGCTTCGAAGCAAGCTGCGGGTCGAGAGTCCAGGGCAGGGAGCGACGGGTCAGAAGGGCAGGCGCGCTTCCGGCGCCAGCGCCAGCAGCGCCTGGCGGAATTCTTCCTGGATGCGCCGCAGCGCCTGCTCGCTGTCGCCTTCGAAGCGCAAGACCACGACCGGCGTCGTGTTCGACGCGCGCGCCAAGCCGAAGCCGTCTTCGTATTCAGCACGCACACCGTCTATGGTCACGAGCTCGCGGGCCGTGGCGAATGCCGCCGAGCCCTGCAAGCGGGCGACCAACTGCTGCGGCTCGCCTTCGCGCATTTCGAGTTTCAGTTCCGGCGTGGAAATGCCCTGCGGCAGGGCTTCGAGTTCCTCGGACGGATTCGCGCTGCGCGACAGGATTTCCAGCAGGCGGGCGCCGGTGTACAGCCCGTCGTCGAAGCCATACCAGCGTTCCTTGAAGAAGACGTGGCCGCTCATCTCGCCGGCCAGCGGCGCCCCGGTCTCGGCCAGCTTGGCCTTCATGAGCGAATGGCCGGTGCGCCACATCAGCGGCTGGCCGCCGGCCTTGGCGATTTCCGCGGCCACGTGCCGGCTGCATTTCACGTCGAAAATGATGGTGCTGCCCGGCTCGCGCTGCAGTATGTCCCGCGCAAACAGTATCAATTGCCGGTCGGGCCAGATGATTTGCCCCGAGCGGGTCACTACGCCCAGGCGGTCGGCGTCGCCGTCGAAAGCCAGGCCCAGTTCGCAGTCGCTGCCGCGCACGTGCGCAATCAGGTCCGCCAGGTTGGCGGGCTCGGCCGGGTCGGGGTGGTGGTTGGGAAAATTGCCGTCGACCTCGCAATACAGCTCGTCGACTTCGCAGCCCATGGCCTTGAACAATCTGGCCGCGGCCACGCCGCCCACGCCGTTGCCGCAATCGATGGCGATCTTCATGGGCCGCGCCAGCTTCACATCGCCGCTTATGCGGGCGATATAGGTGTCTATCAGGTCGGGCAGCCGCGACTCGCCCGCGGCTGCGGCCTCGTTTGCCGTCGCGTCCAGGCCGTCCGCGGCGTCCTCGTCCAGGTCCATCATGGCCTGGTGCAGTTCCTGGATTTGCGCGCCGTGCAGGGTCTGGCCGCCCAGCATCATCTTGAAACCGTTGTATTGCGGCGGGTTGTGGCTGCCGGTCACCGCCACCCCCGAACCCCGCGCCAGGGTACAGGCGGCAAAATAAACCAGCGGGGTAGGCACCAGCCCCGCGTCCAGCGGGCGCACGCCCGCGGCGGCCAGGCCGGCGCGCAGCGCACGAGCCAGCTCGGGGCTGCTCAGGCGTCCGTCATGGCCCACCGCCACGGTGGACAGGCCTTGCGCGGCGGCGCGCCTGCCCAGCGCCAGCCCCAGGCGCCGCGCAAAAGCGGCGTCGATCTGTCCCGGCACGATGCCGCGTATATCGTAGGCCTTGAAGACTTCGGGGGCGAGGGACCTTGAGCTCATGGTTTTCCTGGTGTGTATCGGGGAGCGCGGCTTGCCTGTTCATGCAGAATGCGCGGTTCGATATTGTACGAAGGACCCGGGCATCGCAGGGCAGTGGCTAAAATAGGCTTCGATTTGGACCATGATGCAAGCCAGGAGAGCCCGCATGCCTGCAGTAGACGAGTTGAAACGTATCGTGGGGGAACCCCACGTCCTGCAAGGAGAGCAGGCCAAATCCTATCAGGTCGACTGGCGCGGCCGCTATGCGGGCCGCGCCCTGGCGGTGGTGCGCCCGGGCAGCACGCAAGAAGTGGCCGAAGTCGTGCGCTGGTGCATCGCGCAGCGCGTGCCTGTCGTGCCGCAGGGCGGCAACACCAGCCTGTGCGGGGCGGCCACGCCGGACGACACAGGCACGGCAATCGTACTGTCGCTGGCGCGCATGAACCGCGTGCGCGGCATCGACACCGATAACGACACCATGGTCGTGGAGGCGGGCTGCGTGCTGCAAGCCGCGCAACAGGCCGCGCACGCGGCCGACCGGCTCTTCCCCTTGAGCCTGGCGGCCGAAGGCAGTTGCACAGTGGGCGGCAACCTGGGCACCAATGCGGGCGGCACGCAGGTGCTGCGCTACGGCAATACGCGCGAACTGGTGCTGGGGCTCGAGGTGGTCACGGCCGAAGGCGAAATCTGGCACGGGCTGCGCGGGCTGCGCAAGGACAACACCGGCTACGACCTGCGCGACCTGTACGTGGGCAGCGAAGGAACACTGGGCATCATCACGGCGGCTACTTTCAAGCTGTACCCTCTGCCGGTGGCGCAGTGCACGGCCCTGCTGGGGCTGGCCTCGGTGCGCGACGCCGTGGCGCTGCTGTCGCTGGCGCGCAAAGGCTTCGGCGCCAGCCTTACCGGCTTCGAACTGATCGGCGGGAATTGCCTGCATGGGGTGGTGAAGTGCTATCCGCAGCAGCGCATCCCCTTCGACGGGCCATCGGCGCAATTGCCCTGGTATGCCTTGCTGGAACTGTCGGACAGCGAAAGCGAGGAACACGCGCGCGCGCGTTTCGAAGCCGTGGTGGGCGAGGCGCTCGAGGCGGGCCTGGCCAGCGACGCGGTGATCGCGGAAAGCATGGCGCAGAGCCGGGCACTATGGCATCTGCGCGAAAGTATTCCGCTTGCGGAGAAGGCTTTCGGCAAGGGCGTGAAGCACGACGTGTCGGTGCCGGTGTCGCGCATGGCGGATTTCGTCGAGACTACGAATGCCGCGCTGCAAGCGCATTTCCCGGGTGTGGAACACATCATCTTCGGCCACCTGGGCGACGGCAACCTGCACTACAACGTGGCCCGCGGCGAGGCCTATACCGAGCAGGAACTGCTGGGCATGCAGGACAAGATCTACGCCATAGTCCACGACAGCGTGCACCGCCACGGCGGCTCGATCAGCGCCGAGCACGGCGTGGGGCAGCTCAAGCGCGACCTGCTGCCCCTATACAAGGATCCGGTGGAACTGGCGCTGATGAAGCGCATCAAGCAGGCGCTGGATCCCTTGGGGCTGATGAATCCGGGGAAGGTGCTGGGGAAGTGAGCGTTGTGCGCCGCGCTTTCCGCTCAGCAAGTTCCGATCAGCGCATGTATGCTCCGCCGTTTACGTCCAGCGTCGTGCCGGTCGTGAACGCTGACAGGTCCGAGGCGAGGTACAGGCAGGCGCCGGCGATGTCTGCCGGCTGCCCGATGCGGGCAAGAGGGAATTCCCGCGCGCGTTCGTGCTTGCTCTCGTCGGAGGAAGCCCCGCGCGAAAAGTCCGTCAGGATCAGTCCGGGAGTGATGGCGTTGGATCGTATCCCTTTGGGGCCGAACTCCTTGGCGATTGCGCGGGACAGCCCGAGCACTGCTGCCTTGGCTGCGCAGTAGTGTCCTCCGCCGAATACCCCGCCGCCCTGCTGGGCCGACATCGACGAGATGTGGACCAGGGATCCGCCGCCCTGGGCTGCCATATGGGGAATCACGCATTGGGACATTTGCAGCGTGCCCTTGAGAATGATGCCAGTAACCCGCTCATAGTCCTGGGCGGTGATATCCATGATGCCCGCGCGCTGTGTGACACCGGCATTATTGACGAGCACGTCAATGCGCCCGGCCCAGTCCAGAACCCGGTTTACTGCGGTTCCGCAGGCCGTGGAGTCGGATACATCGCAGCCTATGCCTATATGCTGCGCGCCCACATCGCGAGCGGCCTTCATCGCGTCGGCCTCGTCGAGATCGAGTAATGCTACGCGCGCGCCGTGTTCGGCGAATAGCCGTGCCGTGGCAAGGCCGATGCCGCGCTCGCGGGAGGCACCCGTGACGACCGCGATACGGCCTTCGAGCAGTTTTCCGGATACTTTCATGTGCTTGCTTTCCAATGCAATGGGCCTGGTTGTATGGCGTCGAGATGCGCGCTTCAGCTTGTCATGTCCACAGCGGTCCTGGCCGCGACGGGCGGCGGCATGCAGGATTCGCGCAGGATCATTTGTGTCGTGATCAGGATGCGTTCGGGCTCTTTCGCCTCGCGCGTCGAGAGGCTGCGCAGCATGACCTCGGCACAAGCGGTGCCCACGGCCGCCAGATCCCAGTTCAGCGAGGTGATGGGGGGCGTGAAAAGCTGCGCGAGATCTGTATCGCCGATGCTGATGACGCTCACGTCGTCCGGCATGGTGCGCCCCGAGTGGCGTATGGCTTGCAAGACTCCCGACATGATGCGCGTGCCCAGGCAGAGAAACGCCGTGGGGGCTTCGGGCGATGACAGCAGCGCCAGCGCTTCGCTGAAGGAAAACTCCATGGACGAACTTTCGGCGCGGATCAGCCGCGGATCGGGCTGGATGCCCTGGGCGGAAAACGCGTCCTTGAATCCGGCGATCCGCTCGCGCCCGGGGCGCAGCGTGCTGCCGGGAGTGAGCAGCGCAATGCGCCGGTGACCGAGTTTGAGCAGATATCGCGTGGCCTGCAGCGCCCCGTGATAATGATCCACATGTATTGCGGTGCCTTCGGTGGTGATGTCCCTGTCCAGGGCCACGACCTGCAGCTCGGATGCAAGGCGCTCCAGCATTTCGGGTTTTTCGGAATCGCAGGCCCCGAGAATCAGGCCGTCGACCCGCCTGCGGCGAAACAGGTCTATAAGCGATTTTTCGCGGTTTGCATCGCCATGGGTACTGGCCAGGAGCAGCGTATAACCCGCTGCAAACAGCCGGGCTTCTACGGCATTGATGATGCCGGCATAAAGCGGGTTGGCGATGTCGGAAACCAGCAGCCCCACGACGCCGGTGGACTGCGTGCGCATGCTCTGGGCCAGGGCATTGGGCACGTAACCCAGCTCTCGCGCGGCACGGGTCACTTCGGCGATGGCCTGCGTACTCACGTGGCCGCTCTGATTCAGCGCGCGCGAGGCCGTTCCCAGCGATACGCCTGCGGCCTTGGCTACGTCGCGAATGGTGACCTTGGATTTCATTGGCTTGTCGCAGCTCATGTCCTTCCCCTCGTTGCGCTCCGGTCCGCTCGCGGCACAGGCTGGCCTTGCATTTTAGCTTTCGGTGGAAACGGCGGAGGGCGGCCCAATACGGCGTATCGGGTTTTTCCCGTCCCATTCCACGGATGCGGCGCGTATTTCTTCGAACAGTTCCGCCTTGCCGCCGGCCGACTCTGAAATCTCGATCATGGCGCAGGGAAGCTGCGGGTGCATGAAGTAGGCATAGCGGCCGCGATTAGCACCCATGCGCCCGCTATGTCCTTCTATGTAACCTTTATTCAGCAAAGTTCTTGCGTACTCGTCGTAATGGCCCATCGTCCAATACGCGATGTGCTGCGCGCCTTCTCCGTGCTGGCGTAGCGTGTCGAGATAAAGCGATGGGGCGTCGTTGAGCTGTGCGATCAGTTCGATCTGGATATCCCCCGAGTTGGCGAACCCGAACGAGAGCACGGGCAGTGCCGACGGTTTTCCGTAATAGCGGTATTCCGTCGCTGTGGCCTCCTTGCGATAGAACCATGGGCCGACACCGATGCTCGCCCATTGGGCCATGGCGGCCTCGATGTCGCGCACTACATATCCTATCTGACGCACTGGACCGAAAGTCGTGCTCACGTTCGATTTCCTCCGAGGTTTAAAACGAGGATACGATGTTCGCCGCCTTGGCGACCTTTTTCCAGGCCGCGATGTCGGCGATGGTACTTTTTTGCAGCTCGTCGCCTCCGACAAAGGCCGGAGTGATGCCCCAGGCCAGCAATTTGGCCTTGACGTCGGGCATTTCCACAGTTTGCTTCAAGGCGGCAGACAGCTTGGCCACGATCGGCTTGGGAGTGCCGGCGGGCGCATAGAGTGCCCAGCGCAGGGCCCCCATGTGTTGGCCGGAGAACGTAATGCCCTCCTTCTCATAGCTGGGGACTTCGGGCAGGCTGGGCGAAGGCGAGGTGCAGGAGGCCAGGGCCTTCAGGCGGCCTGACTTGACCAGCGGCGTACCCGATGCCATGTCGACGAATCCCAGCTTGACGAAGCCGCCCAGCATGTCGTTCTGGATCTGAGCGACGGATTTGTAGGGAATGTGCGTCATCTTGATCCCGCGGGCTAGTTTCAGCAGCTCGCCGCAGAAATTTCCGGTGGATGCATTGCCCCAGCTTGCGTATTGCAGGGTCTCGGGGGATTTTTTCGCAAGCGCTACGAGTTCCTTGAGGTTGTTGGCGGGGAAGTCCTTGGTTGCCAGCAAGAGAATAGAGGCGGTGCCTACCTGGCCTATCGGCTCGAAGTCCTTCACCGGATCATAGGAAAGGTGCGGGTTGCTGGCCGGCAGCAGTACATGTGTCGTGGCTCCTCCGATGCCTATCGTATAGCCGTCGGGGGCTGCCTTGGCAACCATGTCGGTTGCGATTGAGCCGCCCGCTCCGGGTTTGTTGTAGGGCACCATATTGCCTTTGAGTATCGGTGCCATCTTCGAGATCAGCAGCCGGCTCAATACATCGCCACCGCTGCCCGCCGACGAAATGATGATGAAGCGGATTGGATGTGCCGGATAATTAGAGTAGTCCTGGGCGTGGGCGGAGAATGCCAGGCATGCCAGCGCGGCCATTAAAATTTTTCGCATGGGTGTCTTCCTCACTTGATTGTTGGCGGGGGTGTGTGGCCCCGCTTTGGTTGATGCTCCCGGGTTTTCCTCATCATGGGGAAACCGGGAGTCGGACGCCAGCCGCCGCGGCGACGTGGCTGATATATTGCGGGGTCAATTCGCTGCCCAACCCGTCTGCTACGCCTTGCCGCAGCCGGTTGCGCACTTGTTCGGCAACTGGTCCCAGCGTACCGAGCTCTTGCGCCAGCAGGCAGTAGTAGCTGACATCTTTGGCGGCGATTTCGAGCTTCACGCGAGAGCGGCTTTGTCCGTTGCCTGTCAGCCAGGGCCCAAGGCCCGTCAGGCAGCGGTTCTGCCCGCCGGCCCCTTCGATGGCGGCGAGCAGGGTGTCAATGTCCATTCCTGCTTTTTGTGCCGTAGTCATGGCTTCGGCTATGGCCACGAGGTTGTTGAAGGCCAGGAAGTTGCTGATGAGTTTTGCTCCGTAGCCGTTGCCCGCGCCGGCGAAGCGGAATGTCTGCTTGCAAAACGTGGCAAGAATGGAGTCGACTGCAGGCGGTATTCCATCGCCACCCACCAGCGCGTTGAGCCGGCCCTGCATTGCCTCGGTCGGGCCGCCGGTTAGCGGTGCATCGACGAAGTCCACGCCGATGCGGGCAAGCTGCTCTGCAAGATCACGGCCCGTCGTGGGAGTCAATGTGGAACATTCGAGCACCAGCAGGCCCGGTCTGGCGGTCGACGAGATGCCCGAAGGGCCAAAGAGCACTTCGCGAACTGCGGCCTCGGAGGGCAGGCACAGGATAATCGCCTCAACCCGCGACACCATGGCCGCCGGCGAGACGGCCTCTATAGCGCCCCGCGCCAGCAATTCCTCGACGGCCTCACGCCGTTTGTTGCCCAGGACGGACAGAGGGTGGCCGGAGCGCAACAAGGAATGCCCGATGCCGCGCCCCATCATGCCGATGCCGATCAAGCCGATCATGTTCTTGAGCCCTTAGAGAGTGGCTGCGTCAGACGCTGGAGGCGCCATCGACAGTAAGGAGTACACCGCTTACATAGGAGGCTTCGTCGGACGCCAGAAACAGTGCTGCGTTGGCGACCTCCTGGCTTGTGCCTTGTCGTCCCATCGGGCAGCGCGCGTTGCGCCCCACCATGATTTCGGCGAGCTCTTCAGGCGTCTTGTCCTTATAGAGCGTGCGGATATGAGGCGTGTCGATCATGCCCGGCAATACGGCATTGCAGCGGATGTTCATTGGGGCAAACTGCCGAGCCAGGACACGAGTGAGATGATTGAGCGCGGCCTTGGAAGAGTTATAGGAGATGAATTCTGCCGGCCCCCACTTCAGGCTCGCCGTCGAGGACACATTGATGATCGATCCCCCGCCTTGCGACTGCATGGCGGGGATCACCTCTTTGCAAGCCAGGAAGGCGCCTTTGAGGTTGATGTCGTGCACGCGGTCCCAGGCTTCTTCCGTGGTGTCGAGTATGCCTCCGCGCGCTTCTATGCCGACATTGTTGTGCAGGATGTCAATGCGGCTCCAGCGATCCAGCGTAGCCTGTACGGCATCGCGGACGTCCACATGGCGGCTTA
The DNA here is from genome assembly GCF_019166065.1 of Candidimonas humi. Taxonomy (GTDB): domain Bacteria; phylum Pseudomonadota; class Gammaproteobacteria; order Burkholderiales; family Burkholderiaceae_B; genus Candidimonas; species Candidimonas humi. The sequence goes on along the minus strand of NZ_JAHTBN010000006.1, from coordinate 155,122 downwards.
CGTCGGCACGCAGAGCGAATGCCTCGCCTCCCACGGCAAGGATCTGCTTCACAGTGTCCTGTGCGGCGTCCAGTCTCAGGTCTGCGACAGCAATGCGGGCACCTTCGCGAGCGAACGTCAGAGCTACCGCTTGGCCGTTGCTCAGGCCTCCTTCGGGAAATGAAGTACCGCCACCCATCAAGAGGCAGGTCTTGCCGGCTAGTCTTTGTGTCATGATTTCACCGTGCCAGAATCGTGATGCAGGACGCGGCCTCGTCGTAGCCGATCGAACCGCCGCCATTTTGCGCCAGGGCGACGCGAGCCCCTTCCACCTGGCGGGCGCCGGCTTCGCCGCGCAGTTGCGTCACCAGTTCGTGTATCTGTGCCAGGCCTGTCGCGCCTATGGGGTGGCCGCGAGACTCGAGCCCGCCCGACGGGTTGACGGGAATGCGCCCGCCCAGGCTCGTGTCGCCGCGTTCGGCCATTGCCCCGCCTTCGCCGAAGGCGCAGAAGCCTAGGCCTTCGGTGTGGACGATCTCGCCCATGGCCGTGGCATCGTGCACCTCGGCCACCGAAATATCGTCGGGCCCGAGGCCTGCTTTCTCATAGGCGAGGCGGGCGCCCACGGCCGTCGGGGCGTTTTTCGAGTCGGCCGGGTCTCGATCGGCTCCGGATCGCACCACGCTTGCCAATATGCGGATGGCGCGGCTGCGGCTCAGCCCCAGGCGGCGCAGCCCGCTTTCGGTGCAGACTATGGCTGCGGCCGCGCCGTCGGAAATGGGCGAGCACATCGGCGTCGTGATCGGGTAGGTAATGGGCGAGGCCGCCAGTACGTCTTCGATGCTGTAGGCTTTCTGGTACTGGGATAGCGGGTTGTGTACCGAATGCCGGTGGTTCTTGGCGGAAACGGCGGCGATCTGGCGCTGTGTCGTGCCGTAGCGCATCATGTGCGAGCGGGCCTTGGCGGCGTATACGTCCATGAAGATGCTGTACGGACGGCTCGATGTCGTGCCGGGAGGCACCTCCATGCCTTTGCCGAGCTCGATCAGGCGCTGTGTGTTCTGTTCGATCTGCGTGATGTCCCAGCCGCTGGTGAAGGCCGAGAACATCCGTTCCCGATCGTTCGAGTACATTTTCTCGGCCCCGACCGCCAGGGCGACGTCGGCCTCTCCCGTCTTCAACAGATTCACCGCAAGATTCAGCGCCGTGCTCGCGGCGGCGCATGCGTTTTCTATATTGACTACAGGTATGCCCCCGATACCCATGGCGCGCAGCGCGATCTGGCCGCGGATCATGTGCTGGCCTTCCATGTGGCCTTGCACGCAATTGGCGAAAAAGGCGGCCTGGATTTCCCGGGCGTCGATACCCGCGTCCTTCAGCGCGCCATCGACCGCTGTCTTGGTCAAGTCCTTGATGTTCTGGTCGAGCAGTTTGCCGAAAGGCGTCATGCCGACGCCGGCAATATAGATGGTTTCCATGTTTATCTCCTGTTTTCTGTGTGTGCCTGCGGGATGGCTCAGCGCCGCAGCTTGTAGCCGGATTTCTCGCGGTCCCATGCAGTGGGAGGAATACCCTGTTCGCGCAGGCGGTATTTTTCGATCCGGTGGGTCGGTGTCTTCGGGAACTCGCTGCGGAAATCGACATAGCGCGGCACGGCAAAGTAGGGCATCAATTCTTCGCAGTGTTTGATGAGTTCCAGCGGCGAGACTTGTTCGCCCGGTTTCAACGCCACGCAAATCATGACTTCGTTTTCGCCCACTTCGGATGGCACGGCGATTGCCGCCGATTCCAGCACCGCGGGGTGCGAATTCACCACGAGCTCTACTTCGTAGGCGGAAATGTTCTCGCCGCGGCGGCGGATGGCGTCTTTCTTTCGGTCGACGAAGTAGTAGTAGCCGTCGGCGTCCCGGGTCATGAGATCGCCGGTGTGGAACCAGAGGTTGCGGCTTTGGGCCAGGGTCGCCTCGGGGTTCTTGTAGTAGCCGTTCATCATGATGTGGGGGTAGCGAGGCCGGAATACCAATTCGCCCACCACCCCAGTGCCCACGAATTCGTCTTCGTCGTTTACCAGCGCGCAGTCATAGCCCGCTATCGGCAGGCCCACCGAGCCGGCGCGCGGAGCATCCAACGGGTTGGTGATGGCCGTGCAGTTCTCGGTCTGCCCATAGCTCTCGATCAGGCGTACGCCGAATCTTGCTTCGAATGCGGCGAGCATGTCTTTGGGCGCCGCGGCGCCCGTAGCATTTTTGACCGAGTGGTCGCGATCGGCGGGCGACGGGGGCTGCTTCATGAGAATAGGGATCATGCCGCCGATATAGTTGAAGCGCGTGGCGCGATAGCGGCGCATGCGTTCCCAGAAGGTCGATGCGCTGAAATGGTCGTCCAGCACCAAAGTGGCGCCGCACACCAGAGCCGGCATCGCGCTCAAAAGTTGAGCATTGGCATGGAACAGCGGCAGGCAGGTATAGATGCGCTCGTCGGGCGTGATGCCGCGCACTTTTACCGTCTTGGAGCCGCCGAACCAGAAGTAGTTGTGGCACAGCACGATGCCCTTGGACGGGCCCGTCGTGCCCGACGAATAGAGGATGGCCACGGTGTCGGTGTGCGAAACGTCCACGGCGGGAAACGGCGCTGAAAGAGCCAGGAATTCGCCGAAGCTCAGGGCGGGAATGGGGGCGGCCGGCTTCGGGGCCTGCTCGCGTGACCAGAGCACCAGGTGCTCGAGCTTGCCGAAGCCGACGGCTTCATGCGCGATGCGTTCTACATAGGCGGCGTCCACCACCGCCACGGATGCGTCGGAATGTTCCAGGATATGGCGCAGCAATGGGCCGCGATAGCTGATATTGACCGGCACTTCCACCACGCCGAGCCGCGCGCAGGCGAACCACAGGCCCATGAATTCGGCGCAATTGGGCAGCATGATGGCCAGCTTGTCGCCTTTGCGCAGGCCGAGCGCGTGGAGGCTGCCGGCGATTTGGTCGACCCATGCGTCGAATGCCTTGTAGGTCCAGCTTTGCTCGCCGATTACCAGGAATTCCCGATCGGGGTACAGGCTGGCCTGATGACTCAAAAGCGTGCCCAGCGGGCGCAGCTTTGAGTCCAGTTCCACGTATTCCAGCGTATCCATCTATGTCCTTCAGTCGTCGCCACGGAGTTGGCTGCCTGAGCGCTCGTCTTTGAGGCTCGATGAGACGAATTATAAGGAACAATAGAAACGTTTCCATATAATGGTATTCCCTATGATTGCGATCGAATATTGGGTTATGGGGAAACTGTTTAGTTATTTATATGGAACCGTTTCTACAGATGTGCACGATGGGCACGCCTGCGGGCATGAAGCTTGCAGGCATTCCTGGAAGAGGGATTTCCGGCCGCATGCATGTGTTGCGGCTTTGCCGCGTGCACGTGTCTGCCAAGGCCGGCGCTTGCTGCGGTGGAGCGGGCATGAAAAAAAAGCGGCCCGTCGGGGCCGCCATTTGTCACAGCATCGAGTGGCTGAGGCTGCTGTCTACACCTGCGCAGGCAGCACCATCCCCGCGCATTCCCCCAGGCTGATGGCCGGGTAGCCGGCCTTCTCGCAGCGGGCGCGCAGTATGACTTCGTCGCCGTCTTGCAGGAACATGCGCTGTTCGCCCCAGGTGAGCTCGATGGGCTTCTTGCCGCCCTGGTTCATTTCCAGCATCGAGCCTTCCTGGCCGGCTGCGGGGCCGGACAAGGTGCCCGTGCCCAGCATGTCGCCGGGCTGCAGGTTGCAGCCGTTGACGGTGTGGTGGGTGACGAGCTGCGCGACGTTCCAGAAGGCTTCCTTGAAATTGCTGCGCGACAGTACCGCGGGTTCGGCCCTGGCCGCGCGGCTCTTTTCCGTGGACAGCAGCACTTCCAGGCCGATGTCGAAAGAGCCGGCCGCGGCGTTCTCGGCGGCGAACAGGTACGGCAGGGGCTGGGGGTCGGTGGCCGCGCGGGTGCTGGCCGTGCGGAAGGGCGCCAGCGCCTCAAGCGTGACGATCCAGGGCGAGATCGTGGAGGCGAAGTTCTTGGACAGGAAGGGGCCCAGCGGCTGGTATTCCCAGGCCTGGATATCGCGTGCCGACCAGTCGTTCAGGATGCACAGGCCGAACACGTGCGATTCGGCCTGCTCGATGGACACGCGTTCGCCCTGGGCATTGCCCTGGCCGACGAAGACGCCGAGTTCGAGTTCGTAGTCCAGGCGCAGGCAGGGGCCGAAGTTGGGCGCAGCGCCTTCCGATGTGGGGCGCGTCTGGCCGACGGGGCGGGGAAAGCGCTGGCCCGAGACGCCGATGCTGGAGGCGCGCCCGTGGTAGCCGATGGGCACCCACTTGTAGTTGGGCAGCAGCGGGTTGTCGGGGCGGAACTGCTTGCCCACGGCGGTGGCGTGGTGCAGCGAGATGTAGAAATCGGTGTAGTCGCCGATGTGCGCCGGCACGCTGTGTTCGATGTCGTCTTGCGCGACCAGCAGTGGCGCCAGCAGCGGCTGCTGGGACGACTCGGCGCGCAGGGCGCGCGACAGGGCCAGGCGCAAAGCGGACCAGTGGGCTTGGCCGAGCGCCATCAGGGCATTCAGGCTGTCGCCGGTGCAAGCTGCCAGCGCCTCTGCGGCCGCGCCCGAGAAGGGCTGGGCCTCGGCCAGGGCGGCCAGGTCCAGGACTTGGTTGCCGATGGCCACGCCGGGCCGGAATTGCTCGGCGCTGTTGATACGGCGGAAGACGCCGAAGGGCAGGTTCTGTATGGGAAAGCCATTGCCTTCGGCGTTGGCCGATTCGACCCAGCTGCGCAGCTTGGGGTCGTGGGTTTCGTTCAAGTATGTCATGGGTTGCATATCCTGGATCGTAGCTGGAATGTCTGGGCGGCATGGCCCGCATGCGCGGGCTGCTCTCGCGGGCTGGCGCACCGCCGCGAGACATGCCGGGGCCCCGCGGCAGCAGGGCCCGTATGTGCGGCGGGCCTTACGGGCGTTCGGGATTGAAGTGTTTCTTCAGCCCCTGCCAGGCCTGGTAGTAGTCGGCTTGCAGCGCCGGCGAGGCCAGCGCCTGGGCGCTGGGGCGTATGACGCGGCGGGTCTCGAACATAAACGCCATGGTATCGCGAATATAGTGGGGCTTGCTGGTGTCTGCGGTGCTGGCCTTGGCGAAGGTCTCGGCGTCGGGACCGTGCGGGGTCATGCAATTGTGCAGGCTGGCGCCGCCGGGCAGGAAGCCTTCGGCCTTGGCGTCGTAGATGCCTTCTATCAGGCCCATGAATTCGCTGGCGATGTTGCGGTGGAACCAGGGCGGGCGGAACGTGTCTTGCATGACCAGCACGCGCGGCGGGAAGATGGCGAAGTCCATGTTGGCCGTGCCCGGGGTGTCCGACGGCGAAGTCAGCACGGTGAAAATGCACGGGTCGGGATGGTCGTAGCTGATCGAGCCTATGACGTTGAAGCGGCGCAAGTCGTATTTGTAGGGAGCATGCGTGCCGTGCCAGGCGACCACGTCCAGCGGCGAATGGTCGATGCGGGCGCGCCACATGCCGCCGTTGAACTTGGCGTACAGGGTGTAGTCGCCCTCGAGGTCTTCGTACCAGGCCACGGGGGTCCGGAAGTCGCGGGCGTTGGCCAGGCCGTTGGAGCCTATGGGGCCGAGCTCGGGCAGGCGCATGGGCGCGCCGAAGTTCTCGAGCAGGTAGCCGCGGGCGTCGGCGTCGAGCAATTCCACGCGCAGCCGCACGCCGCGCGGAATGACGGCGATTTCGCAGGGTTCCAGGTCGATCAGGCCCATTTCGGTGGCCAGGCGCAGGCGGCCCTGCTGGGGCACGATCATCATTTCGCCGTCGGCGTTATAGAAATAGCTGTCCCGCATGGACTGGTTGGCCGCATACAGGTGTATGCCCACGCCGGTCTGGTCGTCGGCGCTGCCGTTGCCCGCCCAGGTATGCACGCCGTGGATGAAGTCCGTGGCCTGCGTGGGGATGGGCATCGGATTCCAGCGCAACTGGTTGGGCGTGAAAGTCCCCTTGCCGAAATCGTTGTGCCAGGAGACGATGTCGGCGGCCGGTTCGAAGGGCTGCTGCACGGCCGCGGGCCGGATGCGGTAGAGCCACGAACGGCGGTTGTCCGCCCGCGGAGCGGTGAAAGCCGTGCCGGAAAGTTGTTCGGCATATAGGCCGTAGGGGCATTGCCGCGGCGAGTTGCGGCCCTCGGGCAGGGCGCCCGGCAAGGCTTCGGTGGCGTGGCTTGCGCCGAAGCCGGTCAGGTACTGAAGTGTGCTCATGAGCTTGGCTCCCATATGGGTCAGTGTGCGGACCGGGCTACCTCGCGCGCCTTTTCCAGGGCTTCGCGCAATATATTCCGGTCACCGATGTGATTGGCCAGCAGCAGCACCAGCGCCGCGTTCAGCTCGTGGCTCTGGGCCGTGTCCAGGTCGCGGTGCGCCTCTATCAGGTCTTCGTAGAAGTCGTCGGGCGATTCGAGCTTGCTGTGGGTGTTGAGGGTTTTCATGCCGGGGTGTCCTCGGTGTATCCGCTGGCGCGGCGCAGCGCGGCCTCGATGGGCTGTGCTGCGCAGCTGCGCCAGCGCGCGGCGATGTGCTGGTCAGGACGTATCAGGTAGGTGGTGTGCTCGCTGGCGTCATAGCGGCGCGCCAGCACGCCCTGCGCGTCGACGACGGTCGGCAGCCCGCTGCGTGCGGCCTGCCCGGCACAGGCCGGCGTGGCCACCAGCAGCAACTGGACGCCCAGCGCGTCGCGGCGCAGCTCGTCCAGTTGCTGCAGCGTTTCCTGCGGTGGCAGGCCCGAACGGCAGAAGATGGCCACTGTGTAGCGGCCGTCCAGGCGCGACAGCCACCAGCCGTCGCGGCCGTCCGCGAGTATGGGTGCGTCCGGCGCCACCGCGCCCAGCGGCAGCAGGTGCGTGAAGCGTTCGCTGTCGGGTGTGTTCAGCGGCGAGCCGGTATAGGCCGTGGCGGTGGACAGGCGCCCGCTGTTGACCAGTGTGCGCGCGAATTCGTAGCGCTTGGCGAGCTTCAGCACGGTGTTCCTGAACAGCAGGCTGATTTCGCTCTTGGGCGTGATGAAATCGGTGGAATGCGAGGAATGGCGGATGTTCTCGTCTGCGGCCAGTTCGCGCTCGGCCGCATAGCTGTCGATCAGCGCCTCGGGCGCCAGGCCGCGGGTGACCAGGTGCAGCTTCCAGGCGAGGTTGTCGGCGTCCTGCACTCCGCTGTTGGCGCCGCGCGCGCCGAAAGGCGAGACGCGGTGCGCGGAATCGCCTGCGAACAGCACCCGGCCGTGGCGGAAATGATCCATGCGTTCGCAGGCAAAGGTGTAGATGCTGACCCATTCCAGTTCGAAGGCGGTGTCCTTGCCCAGCAGGGCGCGGACGCGCGGCAGCACGTTTTCGGGCTTGACCTCTTCGACCGGATCGGCGTTCCAGCCCAGCTGGAAGTCGATGCGCCAGATATTGTCGGGCTGGCGATGCAGCAGCACCGATTGATTGGGATGGAAGGGCGGGTCGAACCAGAACCAGCGTTCGGTGGGGAATTCGGCCTGCATCCGGACATCGGCGATCAGGAAGCGGTCGCGGAAGATGCGGCCGTGGGTTTCCTGGCCCAGCATCTTGCGCAGCGGCGAGCGCGAGCCGTCGCAGGCCACCAGCCACTCGGCCGCCAGCGTGTAGGGGCCGTCGGGCGTTTCGACGGTGAGCAGCACGTCGTCGGCGCGGTTCTCGACTCCCACCGCCTTGTGTTTCCACCGCAGGTCGATGCCGGGGTGCGCGGCGACCTGCTCGCATAAAAAGCCTTCGCAATAGTATTGCTGCAGGTTGATAAAGGCGGGGCGCCTGTGGCCAGGTTCGGGCAGCAGGTCGAAGCGCCAGACTTCTTCGCCCTTGAAGAAGATCTTGCCGACATTCCAGGACACGCCCTTGTCTATCATCTTCTGGCCGACGCCGAGTCGGTCCCAGATGTCCAGCGTGCGCTTGGCGAAACAGATGGCGCGCGATCCGGTCGACAGGCGATAGTCGTCGTCGAGCACCACCACTTTGCTGCCGCGCTGAGCCAGGTCGAGCGCCAGGCTCAGGCCCACCGGGCCCGCGCCCACGATCACGATCGGGTGGCGCGCCGCGGCGCCGGCCTGTTGCGGCCGGTATTCGAATTCCAGGGCCTGGTAGTCGATGTCTCCCATCCCAGTCCTCCTTGCTTGATGGCCGGCGCGCCTCTGTGGGGTGCCGGGTCAGGTCGCGGTGTTCAATTGCCTTCGAGTTGCTTCCACATTTCCAGGTCGCGTTCCGCGGTCCAGATGCGCGGATCGTCGTAGCCCGTGGCCTCGTCATAGGCGCGCGACACATCGAAAGGCATGCAGTGGTCGAAGATGACCCATTGCGCGTAGCGCGGCTTCATGAAGTCGTAGGTTTCGCGGTAGATGGTCTTCAGGTCCTTGCCTGCGGCTACGCCATTGTTGACGCTGGTGTACAGGTCGGTCACGAAGGCGCGGGTGCCCGCCAGGCCCTTGCGCACTTCTTCGGCCGATTGCAGGGACGGGCCGCGGCCGGGCACCATTTTCTCGGCATTGAATTCGGCCAGCGTGTCCAGCGTGTGCGGCCATTCGCGGAAGTAGCAGTCGCCGGCATAGGGCGTGGACTGGTATTCGACCAGGTCGCCGGCGAACAGGATCTTCTGTTCGGGCAGCCAGGCGATGGTGTCGCCCTTGGTGTGGCCGCGGCCGACCTGCAGGATCTGCACTTCGAGGTTGCCGAGATTGACGGTCATCTCGCCTTCGAAGGTGATGGAGGGCCAGGTCAGGCCGGGGGGGATCGATTCGACGTTGCGGAACAGGCGCGGGAAGCGGCCGATTTCGCTGGCCTTGTCTTGTTCGCCGCGTTCGACGATGAGGTCGTAGGTGTCGCGGCTGGCAATGATTTCTTGTGCCTTGTAGGCCGCCGCGCCGAACACGCGCACGGCGTGGTAGTGCGACAGCAGTATGTATTTGATGGGCTTGTCTGTGACTTCGCGGATGCGGTCGATCACGCCTTGCGCCATGACCGGCGTGGCCTGGGTGTCTATCACCATGACGGCGTCGTCGCCGATGATCACGCCGGTGTTGGGGTCGCCTTCGGCGGTGTAGGCATAGGCGTTGTCGGACAGTTTGTCGAACGACACGACCTTGTCTTCGAGGTCGGCGTGGGAAGCGAATTGTTTGCTCATGGGGCAGTCTCCGGTTGACGGGTGAAGTATAAGTTGATGTTCGTTTTTATGCAATGCATTTGTTATAGACGAACGAAATTTCAGCCCGGCCTGTTCGTGATCCGCTCTTGCGCCGTTTATGCGCAGCGGCTGCGCTCTTAGTGCGCCCTCAATTGCGCTGGCAGGACGGGCAGTAATAAGTGGCCCTCTGGCCCTGGACGATGCGGCGGATCGCCGTGCCGCACACGCGGCACGGCTGGCCGTCGCGTTCGTACACCGCGGCGTGCAGCGTGAAATAGGCGCCGGGTTCGCCGCTGGCGTCGACATAGTCGCGCAGCGTGCTGCCGCCCGATTCCAGCGCGTCGCCCAGGGTCTGGCGGATCGCGTCGAACAGCCGGGCGCAGCGCGCCGGAGAAAGCCGCCCGGCGCTGGCGCGCGGATTGATGCGCGCGCGAAACAGGGTTTCCGAGGCATAGATGTTGCCCACCCCCACGACCGCCTGGCCGGCCAGCAAGGCCTGCTTGATCGACAGCGTCTTGCCGTGCAGGCCGGCACGCAGCTTCTGTGCGGTAAAGCCGGGGTCGAAGGGCTCCATGCCCAGCCGGGCAAGCAGCGGGTGCGCTTCGATCGGGCCGTCGGCGGCCGCGTGCCAGAGCACGGCGCCGAAGCGGCGCGGGTCGTGCAACAAGAAGCGCGCGCCATTGTCGAACAACCATTCGGCGTGATCGTGCTTGCGGCGCGGCTCGTCGGGCGCCACGCGCCGCAAGGATCCGGACATGCCCAGGTGCACGATCTGCGTGCCGTGCTCGAAACGTATCAGCAGATATTTCCCGCGGCGGCCGCATTCCAGCACGACTTTGCCGCCGATCAGCCCCGGCAGCGCAGCCGGAACCGGCCAGCGCATGCGCGGCTCGTGCACGATGAAACGGGTCAGTATCCGGCCCGGCATGACCGTCGCAATTCCGCGACGGGTGGTTTCGACTTCTGGCAGTTCGGGCATGAGGGGGTGCTAAGATCTGTCAATTCTAGTGATTTTGCCATTTTGCGCTATGGTTGCGGGCGGGAAAGGCAATGGCCCTGCTGATATCTAGTTAATGAAACGATCGACTTCCTTGTCCTGGTCCGCCGCGGCCTTGCTATGCCTGTTGTTTTCTGTTCCGAGTCATGCTCGCCAGCCCCAAGCGGTGCCGTCGCAGACCGAGCAGATCCATCTGCGCGAGGGCAGCCTGCCCGATGTCACCTTGACGGCCGACATCCTGTATCGCATTCTCAGCGCCGAGATCGCAGCCCAGCGCGGCCAGTACGACATGGCCAGCCACACGCTGCTCGATCTTTCCAGGGATACGCTGGATCCGCGCCTGGCCAAGCGTGCCTTCCAGTTGTCCATGGCCGGCCACGACTTGCAGCGCGCCCTGGTCGCCGCCCGGCAGTGGGCTCTCCTGGCGCCGAACGACCCCGAGGCCGTGGCGTCTTCGCTGGCCCTGGCGGCCTCCAACGGCCAGACCGCCGGCCTGGCCACGGCGTTGTGGGATCGCATCGACAAGGCTACCGACAAGGACCGCGCCATCGCCCAGGCCGCGGCGATCGTCGGCAAGATGAACGACAAGAAGGTGGCGTTCGAAGTTCTGGACCAGGCCCTGCACGAGCCCGTGCGTTCGCTGCCTATAGCCCATCTGGCGCTGGCCGATGCGGCCTGGGCGGCCGGCGACGCCGACCATGCCCTGGACGAAGCGCAACAGGCGCAGGAACTCGACCCCGATTCCGAACAGGCGGCGCAGCGCGTGCTGGAATACGGACTGAAGGTCGACCCCGGCGCGGCCATCAATACGGCGCAGCTCTTTGCCGCCAAGCATCCCGACGCGCGCAAGCTGCAATTGTTGCTGGTGTCGCGGCTGACCGATCGCAAGGATTTCGATTCGGCCCTGAGCCTGATCCGCCAGATGCGCGCCCGCGCGCCCGAGGACTTCGACCTGCAATACACCGAGGCCGAGGTGGATTTTCGCGCCGGGCATTACGATCGCGCGCAGGCCCTGCTCAATGAATACATCAGCGTCCAGACCCAGCGCCGCCAGTCCATCAACGACGACGCCACCAACGCCGCCTCGGACGCATCCGACGCGCGCCTGCTGCTGGTGCAGATCGCCGAGAAGCGCGGGCGCCTGAAAGACGCGGTCGAGCAGCTCGGGCAGATCGAGGATCCGACCCTGAAGTTCCAGGCGCGCATCCACATGGCGGTGCTGCAGGCCCGCATGGGCGACCTGGCGGCGGCCCGCAAGACCATCGGCGGGATTCATCCGCAGGACAACCACGAGCGCACCGTGCTCGCGCTGACGCTGTCCTCCATCTACCGCAACGCGGGGCGCACCGACCTGGCCACGGATGTGCTGGTGCGGGCCGACAAGGCCATGCCGGATACCTCCGAGATCTTGTACGACCTGGGCATGCTGTACGAGCGCCAGGGCAAGTTCGATCAGTTCGAGAAGCTCATGCGGCGCGTGATCGAGCTCGATCCGGACAACGCCAACGCCTACAACTCGCTGGGCTACACCTATGCCGACCAGAACACGCATCTGGACGAGGCCCAGGACCTGCTCGAGCGCGCCTTGCAGCTCGAGCCCGAGAACCCCTTCATCCTGGACAGCGTGGGCTGGTATCTGTATCGCACCGGCGACAACAAGGCCGCGCTGGACTATCTGCGCCAGTCGTACGCGCTGCTGCCTGCGGCCGACGTCGCCGCCCACCTGGGCGAAGTGCTCTGGAAGCTCAAGCACTACGACGAGGCGCGCAAGGTATGGCGCGCCGGCTTCAAGAAGGACCCCCAGAACGATACCTTGCTCAAGACTCTCAAGCGCTTCAATGTGAAGCTGTAGCCGGCAATCGAGGAATGTCATGACGGGTATTTCATCTTTGTTACGCTATCGCGCCTGGCTGGCCTGCGGGCTCTTGTGCCTGCTGGCGGCCTGCGCCACGCCGCAGCGCATCGCGGGCGGCACGACCCAGGCCTTCGAGCGGGTGGGGCGCTTTGCGCTCAGCGCCACCGGCTACGGTGGCCCGCAGCAGGCGGTGCAGGGCGGCTTCGCCTGGAACGACGACGGCCGCACGCTGCGGCTGGATCTGTCCAACCCGCTGGGCAGCATCCTGGCGCGTGTCCAGGTGCGGCCCGGCGAGTCGCTCCTGACGCGCGCGGACGGCACCCAGGAGCGCGCGGACGATCCCGACGGCCTGGTTGAGCAGGTGCTGGGCAGCGCCATCCCGGTGGCGGGCCTGCGCGACTGGCTGCGCGGCCGCACCGGCAGCCAGCCGGTGCAAGACCTGCACAAGGACGAGGCTGGCCATATCGCCGCTTTCGTGCAAAATGGCTGGCATGTCGATCTGTCGAATTACGACCCGCAGGGCCCCAGGCTGCTGCGCCTGACGCGGGACGTGGCGGGCCGGCACATCAGCGTGCGCCTGGTGGTGGATAAGGGCTAGGCCTGCCCGTGACCGGCAGGCTGTGGCACGTCGATTGAATTGAAGTAAGCGGCCTGGCGATAAGCAGGCCCGTACAGACCCACACAGGCCCGGGGCGCATATCCGCATTCGCGCGTCGGCTTTTGCGCAGCGGCGCAAGCCATGGCCACGCAATGAAACCCAGGATGACATGAGGCTTTACGACGTTCCGGCTCCGGCCAAGCTGAACCTGTTCCTGCATGTGGTCGGCCGGCGCGCCGACGGCTATCACTTGCTGCAGACCGTGTTCCGCTATATCGGCCTGTACGACACGCTCGACTTCGAGCGTCGCGGCGATGGCCGCATCGAATGCGAGAGCGGCCTGGCCGGGCTGGCCCACGAAGACGATCTGGTGGTGCGCGCCGCCCGCGCCCTGCAACGCGCCACCGGCACGTCCTATGGCGCGCAGATCCGCTGCCGCAAGCAGATTCCCGCCGGCGGCGGCCTGGGCGGCGGCTCCAGCGACGCCGCCACGACGCTCATCGCGCTGAATCGCCTGTGGGAAACCGGGCTGGACCGCCAGGCGCTCATGGCGCTGGCCTTGCCCCTGGGGGCGGACGTGCCGGTATTCGTGAACGGCCGCAGCGCCTTCGCGCAAGGGGTGGGCGAGGAGCTCGAGCCCGTCGATCTGCCCGAGCGCGCCTATGTCGTCATGCAGCCCTGCGAGGCGGTGCCCACTGCCGGGGTGTTTGCCGCCCCCGAATTGACAAGAAATACACCCTCTGTCAAAATGGCGGTCTTTTCCGAATGGCAACAGACTGGTGCCGGAAAATTGCGCGAAAGCCTGGATGCGGGATTGTTTGAACCGCAGAATGGCCTTCAAAAGAACCGTGAAAATGGTTCATCAGAAGGCTTCCGGGGCTCTTTACGGGCAGGCCGCCATAACGCGGCAAGCCTGGTCCGGGGCAACGTGCTTTTTGGCCGCAACGATCTGGAGCCGGTAGTCTGCGGCAGATACCCTCGCATCCAAGAACTTGCTTCATGGCTGCGGCAAGAAGGGTGGAATGCCAGGATGACCGGGTCGGGTTCCTGCTTCTTCGTAGAGTTTGTAACGATGGATCAGGCGCGGCTTTGCCAAGCGGAAATAGCCGGTAAAATTACTCGTGCGGGCGCCGGCAAGCCATTATTGGTTGAAACTGCCTGGGCATGCCCGGGTTTGCATGATCATCCGCTGCGACATTGGATACACGGTTAATTGGGGAATCGCCAAGCTGGTTAAGGCACTGGATTTTGATTCCAGCATGCGAAGGTTCGAATCCTTCTTCCCCAGCCACTTTTCCTGGCCCAACGGCCTTGAAGGGCTAGCAAAAAGCTGTTGAGTCGGCCCGATCGGGGGTGCTGGTCAACGGCTTTGTTGTTTAAGGCCACGCAATCTCTACCATCGATCATGGCAAACGACAGATTCATGATTTTCACGGGCACAGCCAATCCTCGGCTGGCGGTTGACGTTGTCAATCATCTCGACATGTCTCTGGGCAAGATGGCCGTCGGCCGCTTCTCCGACGGCGAAGTCATGGTGGAAATCAACGAGAACGTCCGCGGCAAGGACGTCTTCGTGCTGCAGCCTACGTGCGCGCCCACCAACGACAATCTCATGGAAATCATGGTCATGGTCGATGCGCTGCGCCGCGCCTCGGCCGGACGCATCACCGCCGCCATGCCGTACTTCGGCTATGCGCGCCAGGACCGCCGGCCGCGTTCGGCCCGCGTGGCGATTTCGGCCAAGGTGGTGGCCAATATGCTGCAGGTGGTGGGCGTGGATCGCGTCATGACCATGGACCTGCACGCCGACCAGATCCAGGGTTTCTTCGACATACCCGTCGACAATATCTACGCGGGCCCCATCCTGCTGGGCGATATCTGGCGCCGCAGCTACAAAGACCTGGTGGTGGTCTCGCCCGACATCGGCGGCGTGGTGCGCGCGCGCGCGCTGGCCAAGCAGCTCGAGGCCGATCTGGCCATCATCGACAAGCGCCGCCCGCGCGCCAATGTCTCCGAAGTCATGAACATCATTGGCGAGGTCGACGGCCGTACCTGCATCATCATGGACGACATGGTCGACACCGCCGGCACGCTGTGCAAGGCCGCGCAGGCCCTGAAAGACCGCGGCGCGATTTCGGTCTACGCATACTGTACGCATCCGGTGCTGTCGGGCGGGGCGGTGCAGCGCATCGTCGAATCGGGCCTGGACGAACTGGTGGTGACCGACACCATCCCCTTGTCCGACGCCGCGCGCGACTGTGGCAAAATCCGCCAGCTTTCGTGCGCATCGCTGCTGGGCGAAACCATATTGCGCATCTCGAACGCCGAATCTGTCAGTTCCCTGTTCGTAGATTAAGTTTCGTGCATGGCCCGCTGGTCGCGGCAGGCCATGCCATTGTGCGCCGCGCATTTCGCGCTGCGTTTTTTATAACTGGGCCGACAAGCCCATTGTTTTTTCGGAGTCTTCCATGAAATTCAACGCCACAGAGCGTAGCGTACAGGGTACGAGTGCGAGCCGCCGCCTGCGCCGCGCCGGCCGTGTTCCCGCCATCGTATACGGCGGCACCGCCCAGCCCCTTAGCGTCGAGCTCGATCACAACGAGATCTACCATGCCCTGCGCAAGGAATCCTTCCATGCGTCGATCCTGACCATGGACCTGGGCGGCAAGACCGAGCAAGTGCTGCTGCGCTCGGTGCAATGGCACCCCTACAAGCAGCAAGTGCTGCACGTGGACTTCCAGCGCGTCGACGCCAGCCAGGCGCTGCACACCAAGGTGCCCCTGCACTTCATCAACGCCGACCAATCACCCGCCGTCAAGCTCAGCGGCGCGATCGTCACGCACGTGCTGACCGAACTGGAAATCGCCTGCCTGCCGGCCAACCTGCCGCAGTACATCGAGGTGAACCTCGGCAATATGCTGGCCGGCTCGATCCTGCACCTGTCCGACATCACCTTGCCCGTGGGCGTGACCTACGTGTCGCACGGCGGCGACGCCAACCCGGCGCTGGCCTCGGCATACGTCAAGGCCGGCAGTGATGCGGCCGACGAAGCCGCTCCCGCTGCCGCCCCCGCCGCAGACAAGCCTGCGGAATAAGGCGGGTCGCGTAGATACGAGCTGCGCAGATCCAGGCCGCACAGGCCCGGCCTGCATGGCCGAGCCGAACAGCCCGGTCTGCAGGCGCAGCCTTTGCAAGTCCCAGCCCCCGTACGGCTTTGCCGTCGGGGGTTTCGCTTTATCTCCGCAAGGCATCGTGGCTTCGCCGCGATGACCAGGCATTACAATCGCGTCCATGTCTGCTCTCCCCATACGATTGATAGTCGGCCTGGGCAATCCCGGCCCCGAATACGAAGTCACGCGCCACAATGCCGGCTTCTGGCTCGCCGACCACCTTGCCGACGACCTCAAGGTTTCGTTCTCGGCCGAGAAAGCCTTTTTTGCGCAAGTGGCCAAGGCCCGTGTCGACGGCGAGGCCGTGGTGCTGGCCAAGCCCACCACCTTCATGAACCGTTCCGGCCAGGCCGCGGGGGCGCTGCTGCGCTTCTATAAGCTGGCGCCCGAGCAGGTGCTGGTGCTGCACGACGAGCTCGACCTGCTGCCGGGGCAGGTCAAGCTCAAGAAGGGTGGCGGCCACGCCGGCCACAACGGCCTGCGCGACATCCAGGCCGCGTTCGGCAGCCCCGATTTCTGGCGCTTGCGCATAGGCATAGGCCACCCGCGCAGCCTGGGCCTGGCCCAGCAAGTGGCGGCCTTCGTGCTGAATGCCCCGCGCCGCGAAGAGCTCAAGGAAATCGAAGAAGTCATCGACCGCTGCCGCGCCATCGTGCCGGACCTGCTGCGCGGCGAATTCCCTCGTGCCATCAATCAATTGCACGAGGCCAACCGTGCCTGACATGAGGCGGATAGCGGCTTGCGCCGTGCCGTACGCCGGTGCGCATCATGCAGGCCCGTCTCGCAGCCGCAGGCACTGTAATTCCGCTGCAGCTTGCGCATACGCCGCGCATTCGCACTCCTTTCTTCGGTCCATGCTGAGAAAGGCCATGCCATGGCCCGCGGTGTTGTCCTGCAGGGTCTGCACCTGCAGGCGCGACACCGGGTCGGCGATGCCGTGCCGCATGCCGGCCGCCTCGTGCGCCGCATTTCCGAGCCACGGCTGCGGACGTATTCGCCGCGAGCGCGCATGAATCCGGCGCCTGCAGTCGGCGCGCAGCGCGGCCGGCGCTGGCGCGACGAACTTCACGATTTCATCGGATTCATCCGGCGCCCGGCCTTCGGCCCGCGCCTGCCGGGCAGGCGGCCCGCAGACGGATGGTGGGCAGACTGGTTCCCCACGCTGCCGTGGCCACGCTTGCTGCAATGGGCCTGCTTCCTGTGGTGCGTCAACCTGTTCTTCCTCGGCCCGATCGCCGTGGCCGCCGCCGGGCTCGGCGGCGCGGACCATAGGCTGAACATCGCCAACATTCCCTGGCTGCAGGCCCTGATCTGGGCGCCGCTGGTCGAGGAACTGGTCTTCCGTTATGGCCTGCGCCACCCCGCGCAGGCGCGCTGGCAGGTGCCGGCGGCCGTCGTCGCCATGCTGTACGGGCCCAGGCCCTGGACCATCTGGCTGGTCGCCGCCATATTGCTGCTTTGCTGGCTGCCATACCTGCGCGGCCCCGCGCGGCGAGGGATGGCCGCAGATGGGACGGACGGCCTATCCGCTCCATCCTCCTTCGCGGCCGGCCCGCTGGCACGGCTGCTGCGTCGCGCCCGCAGCCCCATGTCCTGGCGCAACAGGCGGCGCTACCGGCGCAGCTTCCCCTGGGTCTTCCATCTGGCCATGCTGGCCTTCGCGGCCGTGCACCTGCACAACTTTTCCATGCCGCACACCCCTTATTGGCTTATGCCGCTGCTGGTGCTGCCGCAATGGATGACCGGCCTGGCGCTGGGCTGGATCCGCACGCGTCGCGGCATAGGCGCGTCCATGCTGCTGCACGGCCTGTTCAACGCCGGCCCCCTGCTGGTGGTGTGGATCATCTTGCACTCGCCCTTCGGACAGCTCGTCACCTGAAGCTTTCCCGGACCACGGGCTGTGGCACGTGGCGGCCCGGCGCGCCGCCTACCCCGGCACGGTAAAATGCCGTTTTCATTCGCTGTACGTCACAATCAGGATTCTCATGGCTCTGCAATGCGGCATCGTCGGCCTGCCGAACGTCGGCAAATCGACCCTCTTCAACGCTCTCACCAAAGCCGGCATCGCCGCCGAAAATTATCCCTTAAGCCAGTCGAAGTAAAAGCGCCTGACGAATCAACGACATCCGGGCGGCAGAAGAAGAGCGAGGACACTGCCTGGACAAAGATCAAGTCCCTCTACATCGGAGTCTGTCGAATGGCTATTGACCCAGATACCGCCGTGCAGTTGGCCAAAATCTTTATGCCGTATGCGATGCAGAAAACAGATGAGCTGCAATGCGGCGGGAAGCTCGTTCACTATACGACGGCCGATGTGGCTATCAAGATCATCAGGTCGCAGACCATCTGGCTGAGAAACGCACGGGCCATGCATGACTTTAGTGAAGTGCAGCATGGGTTCACGGAGTTGAAATCCTGTCTGGGGGCGGATGACAGTCTGCTATTTAAGCGGTTGTGCGCAGCGCTAGATGGGTGTGCTGCGGGTGCGGGTCAGGAAACTATAAGAGTGTTTGACCATTGGTGGAAAGAGACCCAGTTCGCTACATACATTGCGTGTTTTTCGCGGCATGATGATGCAGAAGACCAGTATGGTCGGCTTTCCATGTGGCGAGCATTCAGTCAAGACACTGCGGGTGTGGCGTTTGTGTTGCGGCCACCCCCTCCTAATGCAGCCGCTCCGGCTCGCGCAATCTTAAGTCCTGTTGGGTATTTCAATCAGCAAGACTTGAAGGGGCAGGTGGAAGCGGTCATTGCGCAAATCGAGGCTAACCTTGATTTTTTGCGACGATTTGAGAAACCAATCATCGTCGGGTATGCCCACCGAATGCTGCTGATGGCAGTAGTTTCCATGAAGCATCAAGCATTCAAGGAAGAGCAGGAGTGGCGAGTTATTCATCTTCCGAATTTGGACCAGTCCCCGCACCTATTCTCTGAAACTGAGGTTGTGTCGGGCATTCCTCAGATTGTCTGGAAGCTGCCGCTGAAGAACAACCCAGAAATAGGGATCACCAATCTGACTATTCCCGAGTTGCTGGATCGAATCATCATCGGTCCTACAAGCTACCCTGCTTCCATCTGGGAGGCGCTTGTTCGAGAGCTGAACCTGATCGGGGTTCAAGACGCACATCAGAAGGTTTATTCTTCAGGCATCCCGCTACGCTGAGTGTTGGTTTCTCATGCTGTTGATGCTCGCTCGCGAGATTGAGTAGACCCGCGCGAGCTCGCTGACTGATTCACCCGCGCCCAGCCGTCGCAGAATCTCAGCCCGCTGCTTAGGCGTCGTCCTTGCGGGCCTGCCGAGCTTCTTGCCCTCGGCCTTCGCCCGCGCCAGTCCGGCTTGCGTGCGCTCTATAAGAAGGTCGCGCTCCATTTCAGCAACTGCGGCCAGCATCGACAGCAGCAGCTTGCCAGCGGGCCCGGTCAGGTCGGTCGTGCCAAGCTGCAAGACGATGACCTTCACGCCATGGCTGGCCAGGTTCTTCACGGTCTGTAGCACGTCGATGGCGTCGCGCCCGAGCCGGTCGTCGCTGGACGCCATTGAGACGCTGGCTGTGGCGCTGAAGGTCGAGACCTACGAGCTGTTCACCACGGACAAGCCGGGGTCTGGTAAGACGGTTCAGGCCAAGCCGGCCAAGGGCAAGACCGCCACGGGGGCGCGGAAGCGGGTTGAGGTCAAGGCCGCGCCCAAGGTGGAGGAGTCCTACGCGGCGGACGGGTCATGCTTCCATCCCGGCTTGACCAAGCCACGGACGGGGCGCTACTACGTCGGCGCGAAGGGGGCGGTCAAGACATTTGCCGACTTTGACGAGGCGCTGACCTACTTGCGGAAGATGAAAGTAGCCTATTGGACTAGACCGAACGCCAGCGGCAATTGGGGCGTGGTCGTGGCGGAGCGGTGGGATGAGTTGCGCTATTGATACTGAGTCTGGAGAGCTACGATTTGGACGATATGCTGGCATCGTGAACCGTAATTAATGTTTCTGCGGCCTTTGTGTCGCGTATTTCAAAGTTAAAAGAGGATAAGTCGGGCACTCGGAATAACACATCATTGTCAGGGTCTACGATCCAAGGTAGATATTCGCCACGTGCTCGGCAGGCTTCCAGCGCCTTTATGATCTCTGCTTGGTTGGTGGCCAAGGCGCGGGTGTTAATTACGTGTTTTCCCTGGATGATGCCATTGCCTACGGTGAGGACAGGACTGATTAGGCCAACGGTCTCGAATTCAGCGATACCCAGGGTGACAGACTCCCTGATGGCACAAGCAGCCATGCTAAGCAAAGGAGTGGATGTAGGCCAGTTTTGATAAATCCACCGAACTGCTTCGTTTCGCAATTCCATGTTTTCAATTAGGCCGATGCCGCTGGCTAGCACTTCAGTTAATGGCCTCTCGCCGTAAGTCTCTCCAGCCCAGTATCTCGGCATCCAGTCTCGGTCTTCAGATTTCAGCTTCCACGTTATCCATTCTGAATCAACCTGTGTAAGGGCGTTTGCTGAAAAATTGACAGAAGAAATAAATCGTCGGTTCTGCGGTATTCCCCAGCGAGCGACAGCTGCATTCGCTATCTCTTCTGATTCGAAAAAATAAACGCCTCTGAGCCGGGAAACGGCATCAGGATGAGTCTGCAAGCGTGCTTGTTCAAGAAGCAATTCATTCAAGAAACGCCTATCCAGACCGTCTTTGGACAAGCGGCGCATCAGCGAGTAGAACCAAAGAGATGCTGCGTATATCTTTCTCGATGGATCATCGGCAGAGCATATTCGGCCTATCGCTACTTCCCACGCTACAAGTGGATTTGTGATGTCGAGATATGCCCAGAGCTTAATGTTCTTGTTCGTAATAATAATCTTGGGCCGTTGAGATGGTGTAGGAGATTCTGGGGTGTTCATGCTCATCCGGTCGTATCCGTGATCGTTGGTGGCACCTATTGTCGGGTCATGGCCTATCGGTTGGGAAGCGGGTTGTTCCGACCGGAACGGCACTTTTCGTTCCTCTCTCCATCCCGGTTAAAATCCCTGCTTTCGTGGACAAATCGCGGACAAAATCCTGCTATCCAGCCCGGTTTTGCCCCATCCGCGCCAGCACACACGACCTTCGCCCAATTTCCCTCAGGCGGTGGTCGGGCACTTCGAACTCACTCACATCGGGTTCGCTAGTGCCTTGATAAACATAGGATTCTAAATGGCTCTGCAATGCGGCATCGTCGGCCTGCCGAACGTCGGCAAATCGACCCTCTTCAACGCTCTCACCAAAGCCGGCATCGCCGCCGAAAACTATCCCTTCTGCACCATCGAGCCCAATGTGGGCGTGGTGGAAGTGCCCGATGCGCGCCTGACTGCCCTGGCCGAAATCGTCAAGCCCGAGCGCATCATGCCCGCCGTGGTCGAGTTCGTCGACATCGCCGGCCTGGTGGCCGGGGCCTCCAAGGGCGAGGGCCTGGGCAACCAGTTCCTGGCCAACATCCGCGAGACCGATGCCATCGTGCACGTGGTGCGCTGCTTCGAGGACGAGAACGTCGTGCACGTGGCGGGGCGCATCGACCCGATCTCCGACATCGAGGTCATCAACACCGAACTGGCCCTGGCCGACCTGGCTTCGGCCGAGAAGGCCCTGAACCGCCACCAGAAGACCGCGCGCGCCGGCGACAAGGAAGCCATCAAGATGGTCGCCGTGCTCGAACGCGTCATCCCGGTGCTCAACGAGGCGCGTCCGATCCGTTCTCTGGACCTGGACGAAGACTCGATGGAGTTGCTCAAGCCCCTGTGCTTCATCACCGCCAAGCCTGCCATGTACGTGGCCAATGTCGCCGAGCACGGCTTTACCGACAATCCGCATCTCCAGGCCGTGCAGAAATACGCCGAGGCCGAGAACGCCCCGGTCGTGGCCATCTGCGCCGCCGTCGAAGCCGAGATCGCCGATCTCGACGACGAGGACAAGCAGATCTTCCTGGCCGACATGGGCATGGAAGAGCCCGGCCTGAACCGCGTCATCCGGGCCGGCTTCCGCCTGCTGGGCCTGCAGACCTACTTCACCGCCGGCGTCAAGGAAGTGCGCGCCTGGACCATACACGTCGGCGACACGGCGCCCAAGGCCGCCGGCGTCATCCACACCGACTTCGAGCGCGGCTTCATCCGCGCCCAGACCATCGCCTACGAAGACTACATCGCCTGCAAAGGCGAGCAGGGCGCCAAGGAAGCCGGCAAGATGCGCGCCGAAGGCAAGGAGTACGTGGTCAAGGACGGGGACGTGATGAACTTTTTGTTCAACGTGTGATCAACGTCTGACGATTTTTTCTGGATCTCGGTGGTGCTCAGTAGCGCTTGGTGGATAGGTTGACCCGTTTCAAATCAATGGGTTGTATAAACAATACGGTCTACTGAGCGTTCCTATTGTTCATCAAGGTCCAGAAAATTCGGGGGTAGCGTTGGGGGTACTCGTGTTCAACCGTGGGGGTACATCTCCCCGCAGTGGAGTCCAACGATGCCCGAGAATCTACTCACCGATGCCAAGGTCAGGTCGGCCAAATCGACTGATCGAGATTGGAAACTTTCAGACGGCGGCGGTCTGTTCCTGCTGGTCAAACCTACCGGCGGCAAACTCTGGCGGTGGAAGTACCGTCTGCAAGACAAGGAAAACCTCTTTGCTATTGGCGGTTTTCCCCAGGTGAGTCTTGCAGAGGCGCGTGCGGCCCGCGAGAAGGCGCGCGCTTTGGTCAAGCAGGGTATCCATCCTGCTCATGAGCGGCAGCAGATCAAGCGGCGCAACCTAGATGCGTTGGAGGAGCGTAAGCGCGCTCGTGAAAGCTCGTTCGCCAAGGTGGCGAAGGCGTACCTGGCCGAGATCAAGCCAGTCTTTGCGCTCAGTTCCTACCGCACGAAAGAGTCCCGCATCAGGAAGTATCTTTTGCGATAGGCAAGGTCGTCTCAACCAGTGATGACGGTAACCGTGTCACGGTTGCTTATGACGAAGAAACAGAGCGCCGTTTTCGCGAAGCCGATTTGGATAGAGCGGCTGGTTATGTCGGCGCCTTTATGGCGATTGCCGGAACATTGATTGGAGGATATGGTGACTTGTTGGGGAGGCTGCTGAATTAGCTCTGCCAATTCAGCTTTAAAAAATGAAATCCCGTTTCCTCAATGTCCCTGCGAGAGAGGGGTGCGCCCTACTCATTGGGGCTGTTATTGGAGCACTGCTGACGCAAGCACCCACGCAATGGCTCGACGTACTCACCGCTGGGGGCACCGTCGGCGCCGTTATCGTCGCCCTCTGGGCTGCGCTATGGAGCCGGCATGTGCAAGAGGTACAGGCGAAAGACCGGGCCGGGCTGTATGCCGCGTACATCGCGGCAAAGCTAGAGCGATACGTGGATGCGTTGCAGACGGCCAGCACTGGAGCCTTTTTCGACGACGAGGTGAATCACACCCCCAACTTCATCCGCTTCAGGCGGGAACTGGCTGAAGCCACGACCAACATTTCTCTGGACATGCTGGCACACCTGATTCCCGTGGATGGTCGGGCGGCCCATCGTCTTGCCAGGGGCATGGCTCTGGTTGAGGAAGTGCAGCGCGTTGTCGCAATGGAGGCCGCGCGCGAGGGTGAGGCCGGCGCGGGGTATCAGGTGAGCAACCAGCGCACCTTGGAACTTGGCGGCCAACTGGGTGAGGCCGTGGACTTGATGCGCGTGGCCTTGGGCGAGTGCCATAGCCTGGCCGCAATTTATGCGAAGACGCCCACGGCGGAAGAAATCTACGGCGAGTGAAGCAGGATCACCCTTGCCATCGGCGCCGCAATATGTAATACTATGTGTGATAGTAAATTTGTCGAGGCCAGTACGTGAGGGTTTTCAAGAACGCTTGGTTCGAGCGGTTTGCCCGCAAGCAGGGCATCGCAGACAAGGCGCTTCTGGAAGCCATCGAGCGCGCCGAGCGGGGGCTGGTTGATGCTGACCTGGGCGGTGGCGTCATCAAGCAACGCGTGGCGCGGCCTGGGCAGGGCAAGTCAGGCGGTTTCCGCACCATCATCCTGTACCGCACGGCGGAGCGGGCTTTCTTCGTGTACGGGTTCGCCAAGAGCGACCGAGACAACATCGACGATGACGAAGAAGCTGAGTTCAAGAAGGCGGCGGGGCATGTGCTGGGGCTGTCGGAAGAGCACCTGGCCGAGTTGATCGGCAAGGGGCAATTTACGGAGGTACACGATCATGGCGAAGAAATACCGGAGTGAAGCCTACGCGGCCATCCACGAGACGATGGAGGCCCTGCATGAAGTTGGCGCCATCGACAAGCAGACCATGCGCGAGTTCGACGAAAGCTGCTTGACGCCGGCACAACCCATGCCGCCCGAGCGCATCCGCGCGCTGCGCGAGCGCGAGCACCTGTCGCAGCCCATCTTTGCCCTCTACCTGAACGTGAGCAAGAATCTTGTCTCCGACTGGGAGCGCGGGGTGAAGAAGCCCGGCGGGCCGGCCCTGCGCTTGCTGACCGTGGTGGAAAAGAACGGCATCCAGGCCATTGCCTGACCGGGTGGGTGGATTTTCAAAGAGGGTATGAAAGTGGGTGCGAAATGACCAAGCCAGGATGCATAACAAGCATTTATGCGGTTCGTAGTCAGTTCTTCTTGTTCAACGTGTGATCAACGTCTGACGATTTACGCGGCGCTTTCGGGATTTGACCGGCACCTCTGTCGGGCGATGGCTGCTCGGTTAGCGCCTGGCCTATGCGCAACGCCTGCTGGAGACGACGCAGCAGCCGGTGGATGTCATCGCGCAAATGGCGGGCTTCGGCAGTGCGGTGTCCTTGCGCGAGCATTTCAGCCGGGCGTATCGCACCTCTCCCAGCGCTTATCGCTCCGCGTTTGGGCACGCCTGAACCGAAGCAGACGTTTGCCGCTTGCGAGGGCGGCAAGGCTCGCTAGCAGCCATGCCATTGCTGGGCCCAGGCACAGCTGTCACGGAGATCGTTGGCCGCCTTTGGCGAGCGCGTCGGCAGCCCTTGAAAACAGCAATTCCCGTCGATCGCCGCTGCGCGGCTTGTAATGCGCAGATACACCCCCAAAAGGACTGAAACCTCACGGCTTCCTAAAATCGGCACGGTCGCACTTGTGCCATTCATACACCTTATCAACGGCGTCTACGGGCATATATGAAACGAAGATCTTTCATTACTAATGCTGTGGCCGCGCTGGGTGGAGTGTGGCTGGGAGGCATGCATTCCGCAGCCGAGGCGGCGGATGCCGGGGAGGGGCATAACCCTGTCTCGGGCGTGCCTGCGGCACATCTATCGTCTCTCTTGAAGGGTGAACAAGACGCGACGGAGATGATGCAACAAGCCATAAATAATTACAGCCGGATTGTGCTGCCGGAGGGGCGCTTCGCGATCGACACGCGTACGCTCGTGCTGCGCGACGGGGTTCAAATCGTTGGGGCGGGCCAGGGCCGGACGATCATACAAAGCAAAGGGACTTTCGGCGCCTTTGGCATTCTCGGCGCCGACTCCGGCAACGGAGATGTCGCGCGGAATCTCAAGAACATCAAGATTTCAGACCTTACGATCGATGGTCACGTCGAAGAGCTGGGTTACCAGCCGTTCACGCATTTGCTGTCGCTGCACGGGGTTTCGGATGCTCTCATAGAGCGAGTTGCATTCATCGGGTTCCGTGGCGACGGGATATATCTCGGCTCGGGGGTCCGGGCCAAGCAGGAGCGCCACAATCTGCGCGTGACTATCCGGGACTGTGTTTTCGATGGCATAGCCAAGCGCAACAGAAATGGCTTGTCCTGCATGGACTGCGACACGCTGCTTGTGGAAAATTCAGTCTTCCGGAACATCGGAAACCCGGCGCTGTCCGCATCGGTGGGTGCTATCGATTTCGAGCCCAATAGCAAAGCAAACATATACAGGAACGTCCTCATACGGAACTGCAAGTTTTCCAATATAGATACCAAAAATACGGCCGCAATTACTTTCTTCAACGGCATGCAATCGGGTGACAACATCAAGAAATTGAGTGTCGAGGATTGCACTTTTGAAAATTGCTATAGAGGCATAAATGCCTCGTCGAAGCGGAAGCGGCCGTCCAGCCCGGCCGATGATGTAAGCGTGTCGAATTGCCATTTTTCGAACTCCCTGGTGTCGGATATTTCGCTCGGCGGGATGTCCGGCGTGAAGATCGAAGGCTGTTCGTTCGAATCGACTCCCGGGAACAAGTCGGCGAAAGGCGGCATCGTGATCGGGCGCGCGGGGAAAAACTGCATCAATGCGATAAATTGGCACA
Source organism: Candidimonas humi (assembly GCF_019166065.1). Taxonomy (GTDB): domain Bacteria; phylum Pseudomonadota; class Gammaproteobacteria; order Burkholderiales; family Burkholderiaceae_B; genus Candidimonas; species Candidimonas humi. The sequence continues at coordinate 129,059 of NZ_JAHTBN010000006.1, read as the reverse complement.
TAGTGAATTGCACCTTTGCCTCGATGACGCCGTCCGGCGGGCTTTTCGACATCTTCGGTGCGCGCGGGCTGGAGATTCGCGGCAATAAATTGTCGGATATCGCCGGGGTTATTTTTAATTTTCCGCCCGACAAGTCGAGCGGGAGCGGGCGGTATCTGAGCGATATCTCAATCAGCGGAAATTCGATATCCAGCGGAAATAAGATGGGGAGGGCGGTTACGCCTTTCCTGTTCAGGATAGCCGACGATATAAATTCGGGCGGCACGAATTCGCTGATCAATAGTGCCTGCCGCTTGAGCAACAACAGTTTTCCCTCCTCCATACGTTTTCAGCCCGGAGGTTCGAAGAGCGCTCTCGAAAGCGGTCTGGCCTTGGCGCTGCCTACGAGCGGAACTTGGTATGCCGGAGCCCGGGTACAAGTTCAGCGCGACCATCGCTGGTATGTTTGCAGCCAGCCGGGCACCTTCGGCTCTCTGGGAGATGTGACGGGAGACGTGTCTGCGTCGAGCAAGCTCGTGGCCAATGTCAGAGATCCTGGCGCTGCCCTGAGAGCGGGACAGGTCATTACAGTGGGAGACTCGCAGCGCCATGTCGTGGCGGCGGTCGACGAGGACAAGATGACCTTGGAACTCGACCGCCCTTATGCCGGCAAGACCATGCGAGCGGAGAAAATCTCGTGGATTCCTCCGGTCTTTAAACCACAATAGCCGGGTGCGCGGCCGTGGCCCGCGAGTTTGCGCACAAGATGGGCGGCAAGCGCCCAGGGCAGTCTTAAGCCTCGTCCCCGATCCGCGCTACGTGTCAGCCCCGCGGTTCATTTCGCCCTGCGGACGGCGCGCACTTTGCCGCTGGCCCCACCGCCGCAGAAGTAGCGGTCGGCGCCGCCGGCTTCCAGGCCGGACACCCCTATGCCCGCCGGCATTCCGATAGTTTGCAGGACGTCGCCCGTTGCCGGATCGATGCGCCTCAGATCGCTTGCATTGTCTTCCCACGTACCGTGCCAGAGTTCGCCGTCGACCCAGGTGACGCCGGTGACCATGCGCTGCGATTCGATGGTGCGCAGGATTGCGCCCGTCTCGGGATCGATCTGGTGGATCTTGCGGCCGCTATGCTGGCCGACCCACAGCGTGCCTTCGGCCCAGGCCAGGCCGGAATTGCCGCCCTGGCCCGGCGTCGGGATGGAGGCGAGCACACGGCCGGTTTGCGGGTCGATCTTGTGGATGCGGTCGCCCGCGATCTGGAACAGATGCCTGCCGTCGAAGGCGGTGCCTGCGCTGCCGGCCACGTCGATCGCGTGCATGAGTTCGCCCGTTTCGGGATCGAGGGCATTGATCTTGCCTTCCGAGGCGAACCATACTTGCCGGCCGTCATAGGTGACGCCGTGGACGGGTCCGCCTCCGGGAAAAGGACCGTATTCGCGGATGATTTCGGCTTGGGATTGTTTCATGGCTGGGCTCCTGGATGGCTAGTTTCGTAGGTGTTTCATGCGCCGGTTCCAGAACGGCTTCGGTTTCGGCGCTCGATGAACACAGTCTAGCCATCTGATGCGACATTGGGGAGTAACAAGACTGTCGGGAATCCAGGCACCGACGGGACCGTCCAGCGCTGCGCCCGGCCGCGGCCGAAGGATTGTGCCTTGCCGGCTTCAGCCAGTTGCTCGAGCGCTCGCTGTACGGTGCGGGGGCTCGCGCCCAGCGCGATGGCGAGGGCCGAACTGGACCAGGCTTCGCCGTCGGCAAGCAGGGCCAGCACGGCGGCGTTGCGCACGTCGACGACGGGCGCGAGTACGACGACTTCCGCCGCCTGCTGCGGCGCCAATACAAAGCCGTGCCTGGTGGCGTTTACTCCCGCGAGGTCATGGAGTGCCGCGCGCAGGCGGCTGATCTCGACGCGCAGCCGGGCGCGGTGCGATTCGTCGGGATGTTTCGCGCGAAAGGCGCGCATGAGGATCTCGTCCCGCGGCGCTTCGCCGGGCCAGGCCTCGGCGAGGATGCGGGCCAGGGTAAACAGGACGGGGCGGGTGGCGAGCGGGATGATGGCGTGGCGATCGCGCACGGCGTTGCGGCATGCGTCGATGACCAGCGCGTCCGTATCCAGCAGGGTTTCGACTTCTTCGAGCAGGACAGGGCTTTCCTTGCCGCGCGCGATGACGCGTGCCGCGGGTGAGTCCAGGACGCGGGCCGCGTTCTCGACTTCGGCAAGCAGCACGGGAATATTCGCCTGCCGCGCGGACTCGGCGGCACGGACGAAGGCCGCGCGCGCTTCGCCCGTCTTGATGCGGCGTATGGCGATCCCGCCTAGCGTCAAATCATAGGCTGCCCGCGAGGCATGCGGTAGCGGCGAGGGGTCGAATCCATGCAGCAGGCGCTCGGCTTCGTCCAGCCTGCCCAGCAAAAGCAGGCGGCGGGCGGCGAGATTGCGTGCATGGGCGGCATTCGCCGCATCGCCATGCGCCGCGAGCGTCGACCATGCCGCATGCAGTGTTGCTTCCGGCCATCCCAGATCGCGCGAGACGAGCGCGATCTCTGCGACCGCGACGGCGCAGCGCGCCCGAGCCACCGCTTGCTTGGGGCCGAAGCCGCGCATGGCGCTCTTGAGCAGCGCCTTTGCCCGGTCGAATTCGCCGAGCTGCGCCATGGCAATGCCGCGCAGCGCCAGCGCCGGCGGGTCGTCGCGCAGTGCGACGCGCTTGAGCGCGCCGAGAATGTCACCCGCGGCCAGTGCCCGCGCCGCGGCGTAGATCAGCGGGTCCACAGGAATCCCGTCGCATTGTCATGGCCTTAGAGTGTATCGCAAGGCCGGCGGCGGGCACCTGGGGGGAGCTCACTGCGAGAAATACAGCTCCAGCGCGTTCGCCCCGTATACTTGGCGGCGCCTGCCTTCGTCGGGAATCACTTGCTCGAGCCAATCGATGGCGCGGCGGTAGTCGGTGTCTTTCTCGCCTCCCACGAAGGGGCAGTCGCTGGCCCAAACCATCTTGTCGTAGCCTACCTGGCGGCAGAGCTCGCGGGCGCATTCCGTGGCGTTGGCGCCCAGGCGGTAGGCGCCCGAAAGTTTGACCCAGGTGCGGCCCTTTTCCACCGAGCGCACCATGGCCTTGAAGCCTTCGCCGTCCACGCCTTCCACGGGGTCGGGCCTGCCGATGTGGTCGATGACGATCTTGACGCCGGAGCGCTCGAGGTAGGGCAGGACCAGCGGCAGGCGCGGACCGTCTATATGCACGTGCACGTGCCAGTCCAGGTCCGCCAGGCGGCGCAGGAATTTGCGGTAGTCCCAGCTGTCCAGGTCGGGTAGCTGCGGCATGCTGATGAAGGGCAGGCGTACGCCGATGATGCCGTCGCGATCCATCTGGTCGAGCACCACGCGCTCGATGGAGGGCTCGGCGATGATGGTGCCGCGTAGTCGAGGGTTGGTGCGTACCGAGTCGATGACGTAGTCGTTGTAGTCGCCCCAGGGACTGGCTGCGGCGATGACTGCGTACAGTACGCCGTGCCGGTCCATGACTTCGATCAGTTGCTCCACGGTGAAGCTGTAGGCCGGGCTGTGGCGCGGGTTGGGTATCAGCGGCATGTCCTGTTTGAAGACATGCACATGGGCGTCCACGAGCAGTCCGGGCTGTGGGTTGGTGGTCGTGGTCATGCAAACCTCTGGTTCAAAATTGTGGTTTTCGATTCCGTGCCCGAGCGGCTCGGCTTGGGGCGTTGCCTGGCGTCTGCGCGGCGCCGGCGGGCTTTGGGGGCGGGCCGGGCATCCGCCCGAACCCCGGGGGCCGTGCCGACAGCCCTACTGCCGCTGGATTCCGGCCTGCTTGATGACGCGGGCCCATTTCTCGGTGTCGCTGTGCAGCCTGGCACCAATCTGCGCCGGCGTGCTGCCGGCGGCTTCGGTGCCCAGGTTGCGGAAGCGCTGCTGGACTTCGGGCATGCGCAGCACTTCGTTCAATTGGTGGTTCAGGACCCTGATGGCTTCGGGCGGCGTGCCGGCCGGGGCGAATATCGCGTTCCATCCCGTGACCTCGTAGGGAATGCCGCTTTCGTGCACCGTGGGCACCTTGGGCAGCCACGGCGAACGCTTCGTGCCGGTGGCGGCGATGGGCATGATCTTGCCCGCGTCGATGAAGCCCTTGACCGCCGCGTAGGACTCGAAGGCCACGTCGACGTCGCCCCGGATCAGGGCCGATACGACATCTGTCGTGGTCTTGAAAGGCACGATGGTGGCGTTGAGCTTGGTGGTCGACTTGAACAATTGCGCCGACAGGTTCTGCGTGCTGCCGGGGTTGATGGTGCCCAGCACCAGTTGGCGCTTCTTGGATTGCGCCAGCACATCGGCCAGCGAGTGCAGGGGGCCCTGGGCCTTGGTCAGCAGGATCAGGTCGAAATAGGCCATGGTGGAAACGGGCGCGAAGTCCTTGGCCGGATCGTAGGGCAGCTTGAACAGCGAAGTGCTGATCGCCGTGCCGTTCGAAAACACGATCACGGTATAGCCGTCGTGGGCGGCATGGAGCGCGGCCGTCGCGGCCAGCACCCCGCCCGCGCCGGGGCGGTTCTCGACGACGGTCCTGTCGCCGAATCGTTCGCCCAGCTTCTGCGCCACCAGGCGTGTGGAAATGTCCGCCAGGCCGCCGGGGCCGAAGGGGACGATGAAATGTATGGGCTGGTCGGGGTAGCCGGCGGCGTGCGCGGGCGCCGTGGCAAGCACCGCGGCCTGGGCAAGTGCAAGCGCAAGCACGGCGGCCGCAAGCCGGCCATGGGCTTTGCCCCGGCCCGCCGGCGGCAGCGCCCGCAACAGGGTTGTGATCATATCGGTCTCCTGGTTGTACATGGCACGGCGGCTGGCTGCCTGCAGGCAAAAAGGCGCGGCGCTGGGTGATTGCGTATACGCCACAGTCTAGGTAGGGCCGGGCCCGGAGACAAATGAATTGTTTGGCGTGATTTATTCGCGCCATGCATCGCCGCGCCGCGCGCTATGATGCGTGCAACATAGCCTCGGAGTCACCAGCATGGCGAACATACCTTGCGTCTTGATGCGCGGAGGCACCTCCAAGGGGGCCTATTTCCTGCGCGACGATTTGCCAAACGATCCCGCCTTGCGCGACCGGATCCTGCTGCGCGTGATGGGCTCGCCCGATCCCCGCCAGATCGACGGCCTGGGGGGCGCCGACCCGCTCACCAGCAAGGTGGCCATCGTCGGCCCGTCCGAGCGCGCCGACGCCGATGTCGATTACTTGTTCGCCCAGGTCGTGGTGGACGAGGCCCGGGTCGACTACGGGCAAAATTGCGGCAACATCCTCGCCGGGGTGGGCCCGTTCGCCATCGAACGCGGGCTGGTGCCCGCGGGCGGCGAACGTACCCGCGTGGCCATCCACATGGTGAATACCGGGCAGATCGCCATCGCCGAGGTCAACACGCCGGGAGGCGAGGTTTGCTACGACGGCGATGCGCGCATCGATGGCGTGCCCGGCACTGCTGCGGCGGTGCCGATCGAGTTCCGCGATACTGCGGGGTCCACCTGTGGCGCGCTGCTGCCCACCGGAAAGGTGCTGAACGAAATCGATGGCGTGGAACTTACATGTATCGACAATGGCATGCCGCTGGTCCTGATGCGGGCGGCGGACTTCGGCATCTCGGGATATGAAAGCCGCGAGCAGCTCGAGGCGGATCATGCCCTGGCGGCGCGCATCGAGGCCATACGCCTGAAAGTCGGCCCGCTCATGAACCTGGGCGATGTCAGCCGGCGCACGGTGCCCAAGATGTGCCTGATCGCGCCGCCCGGCAATAGCGGGGCAGTATGTACGCGTAGCTGGATTCCGCATCGTGTGCACGCCTCGATCGGGGTGCTGGGCGCCGTCAGCGTGGCCAGCGCGCTGGTATTGCCGGGCTCGGTGGCGCAGGGCATTGCCGTCGTGCCTTCCGGCCTGAAGCAGCGCCTCGCCATCGAGCATCCCACCGGCGAGTTCAGCGTGGAATTGACCCGGGACAGCGCCGATACGCTGGCGCAGGACGCCCGGGCCGCGCTGCTGCGCACCGCGAGGCTGATCATGGATGGCAGCGTGCGTGTCCCCGCGTCTGTCTGGGCGGCCGAAGCATCGGGCGCCTGATTCCGGCGTCCCAGGGGCACGCCCAAGCGCGGCCGGTTCGCCTGGATGTCGCCTAGATGGCTTGCGGGCGTATTTGCAGCCTGGCCTTCGCCTTCGCGGCCTGCCCGGCGAGCGGTGTACGGGGGTCGACGGCTTGTTTACTGCTTGCGTGGCGACGCTGGCGCGTCGCCGGGCAGCCCCGTGCACAATTCCTCGACCACCAGCTCGCGCAGGATTTGCGCCGGCTCCGAAAGCGCCGCGCCGCGGCGTGTGACTACCGCCAGCTTGCGCGCGACCGCCGGTTGCATCAGGGGCCTGATCGCCAGGCCTTCGGTCGCGGCGACGGAAAGGCAGGGCACCACCGTCAGCCCCAGGCCTTCGCGCACGAAATTCAGCGCCAGCGCCGTGTGCTGGGCTTCATAGGCCCAGCGCAGGCGCAGGCGGCGCTCGCCCAGCGCGTCATCTATGGTGGAACTGTTGCCCGCGGGCAGGCTGATGCGCACCAGCGCCTCGTCGCTCAACTGGTCCCAGCTTACGCTGCGCAGCCGCGCCAGGCGGTGGACGGCGGGGCACACCAGTACGAAGGGCTCTTGTGCGAATTGTTCGACGGCCAGGCCCTGGCGATTCGAGGCCGCCACGGAAATGCCGAAATCCGTGGTGCCGGCCTGCACCAGCTCGGCGATTTCCTGGATGGAGTTGTCGAATACCCTCAGTGCGATTTCGGGATAGATGCGGCCGAAGCGCCGCAGCGCCGGCGCAATGCGATGCGAGGCCAGCGTCGGCAGGCAGGCGAAGGCCAGCCAACGCGGCGCGTTGCGGCTGTGCTGCCGCAGCGTATCGTAGGACAGCTCGAATTCGCGCATGGCCGCGCGTACGCGCGGCAGTAGGGCGCGGCCGGCGTCGGTCAGCGTCACATCCCGGGTGGTGCGCGCCAGCAGCGTGACGCCCAGGCTGTCCTCCAGCTTGCGGATGCGGTGGCTGACGGCGGTCTGTGACAGATTCAGGTAGGCGGCCGCCTGCTGGAAGCCGCCCTGTTCGGCGATGGCCAGGAAGGCCTGCATGCCCAGAAAGTCGATCTGCACGCGGCGCTCCACCTAGGGGTGACAATTGCCGCAATCTTAACTGATACCCGGCTCCCGTTCCTATCTTCTTTTGCTTCCGGGCCACGGGCAACGCCAACGGGCAACGGGCATCGCCCGGCATGCGGGGCGGCAGCTATCCATGCCGCGGCGGCCCGCGCGGGCGGGCGGCGGGTTTGTTATATTCGTCCCCTTCAATGATCCCGGGGTGCCGCCCTGAACTCGCCGACGCAATCCTCTGCGCAAGCGCCGATGCGCGCGCTCATGTTCCTGGTCTCGGGGATTTTCTTCATGGAAAACCTGGACGGGACGGTGATAGCCACGGCGCTGCCGTCCATGGCGGCGTCTTTCGGCGTGGCGCCGGTGGATCTCAATATCGGCATCAGCGCGTATCTGCTGGCGCTGGGAGTGTTCATTCCCATCAGCGGCTGGGTGGCCGACCGCCTCGGCGCGCGCACGGTGCTGGCGTCGGCGATCGGGGTGTTCACCTTGGCTTCGGTGCTTTGCGGTTTGTCGCAGGGCCTGGGAGTGTTCGTGGTGACACGGGTGCTACAGGGCATGGGCGGCGCCATGATGGTGCCTGTGGGCCGCTTGGTGGTGCTGCGCGCCACGCCCAAGGACAGGCTCATCAGCATCCTGACCACGCTCACCTGGCCTGGCCTGATCGCGCCCGTGCTCGGGCCGCCCGTGGGCGGCTTCATCACGACCTACGCGTCCTGGCGCTGGATCTTCTACATGAACCTGCCCCTGGGCCTGCTGGCGCTGGCGGTGGCGCTGAGCATCGTGCCCGATACGCGCAGCGGCGGGGCGCGCCCCTTCGACGGCCGCGGCTTCCTGCTGACCGGGCTGGCGGTGCTGGCGCTCATGTACGGCGTAGAGCTGGTCTCGCGCGCGGATTCGGGATGGCAGGCGGTGGCGGTGCTGCTGGCGTCAGGCGCCGTGCTTTTGCTGCTGGCGCTGCGGCATCTGCGCCGTGCCGCGGCGCCCATGCTGGATCTGGCCGTGCTGCGGGTGCCGACCTTCGCGGTAGCGGTACGCGGCGGATCGCTGTTTCGCGCGGCGATCAGCGCGGTGCCGTTCCTGTTGCCGCTGATGTTCCAGGTGGGCTTCGGCATGGATGCGTTCCGCTCGGGGCTGCTGGTGCTGGCGGTGTTCGCCGGCAATTTGCTGATGAAGACCGTGACCACGCCGATACTGCGGCGTTTCGGCTTCAGGCCGACGCTGTTGTGCAATGGCGTGTTGATCGTGGTGTCGCTGCTGGCTTGCGCCCTGTTGTCCGCCGGTACGCCGGTGGCGGTGACGGTCGCGGTGCTGTTCTTCGGCGGGCTCACGCGGTCCATGCAGTTCACGACCTTGAGCACGCTGGCCTTTGCCGACATCCAGCAGCCCTCGATGAGCGCTGCCAACACCTTGTTCAGCACGATCACGCAACTGACCATGGGCGTGGGCATTGCGCTGGGCGCGATTGCGATCCGCCTGGGCCGGTTGTGGGCCGATGCGGCCGGCTGGCAAGCCGTTCCAGCCGTGGATTTCAAGCTGGCCTTTGTGCTGGTGTCGCTGGTTGCGCTCGCGGCCTTGTTCGATGCGGCGGGCCTGGAGCGTTCGGCGGGCAGCAATCTGCGTTGAAGCGGCGGGGCCCGGAGCTGCGCGCGTGTATCAGGGCTGCTGCGCCGCCTCGCTGGCGGGCGGCAACTGGGCCGCGCCTACTGCCTCGCGCAGGCAGGCCTTGAACAACTCGACGGCGGGGCCCTGGGCGTGTCCGGGGCGATGGAAGAAGCCGATGTCGCCGAACACGTCCAGCCCGGCGACCGGCAGCACGCACAGCATGCCGGATTCGACAAAGGGCACGGCGATGGTGCGCGGCATGAAGGCGCAGGTCTCGGAATCGGCCAAGAGCGCCAGGTTGGTCAGCACCGACATGGATTCGATCAGGTTCTCGGGCGTGGACAGCCCGGCGTTTTCGAACAGGCGGTCCGCCGTCCTGCGCAGCGAAGAATCGGTGGTGGGCAGTATCCATGGACATGCCGCCAGGTCGGGCAGGCGCAGGCTGCGGCGCCGCGCCATGGGGTGCTTGCGGCCGGCCACCACGCACAGCTCGTCGCGATACAGGACTTCGGGGGCCACCATCTGAGCCGTGGAGCGCCAGGCCGGATCGTCGGGGATGCGGCCCACCACCAGGTCCAGGTCTCCGGTGGCCAGTATGGGCAGCAACTGGTCCATCTGCCCGACGCGCAGGGTGACGATCACGCGCGGGGCGCGGGCCTTGAGCAGCGCGATGGCGTGCGGCAGCAGCGAGGACGAAGCCGCGATCAGTGTGCCGACCAGCACATGGCCCAGTATGCCGGCCTTGTAGGCATTGAGCTCTTCGGTCATGGTGCGCAGCTCGGCCAGCAGCGTCTTGGCGCGGCGGCCTATGAGTTCGCCGAATTCCGTGGGCGCCACGCCGCGGTTGCTGCGCACCAGCAGCGGTTCTCCGAACCAGGCCTCGAGCTCGAGTATGACCTTGCTGACCGCGGGCTGGGTCAGGCTCAAGGTCTGTGCCGCGTGCAGGATGGAGCGGCTCTGCATGACCTGTTCCAGGACCAGCAGCTGCGAGAAGCGCAGCTTGCGGGCCAGGGCGGTGCGGTTCAGCAGCAAGGGGTCCATGTCGGGCGCCGGGATATGTAGCGGCTATATGTCGGACAGGCCGAAGAAGGCTTGCGCGTTTGCGGCATTGATGCGCGCGCGATCGGCATCGTCCAGCCAGGGGTTCTCAGCCACGAGGCGCCCGATCTGCTGCTCGCCCAGGGGGAAAGGGTAGTCCGAGCCGAGCATGACATGGTCCGCACCCATGACCTCTACCAATAGCCGCAGCGCCTTGGGATCGAACACTGCGCTGTCGACATAGAAGCGGTCTACATAGGACGAGGGCGGCTGGGGGCAGTCCTGACGCACGATGTCGCGGCACTGCCAGGCGTTGTCCACGCGGCCCAGCAGGAAGGCGAAGCTGCCGCCGCCGTGGGCGAAGCACAGCTTGAGCGAGCGGGGTATGCGCTCGAACGCGCCCGACAGGATCAGCGACAGAATGCCCAGTTGCGTTTCGGCCGGCATGGAAACGAGCCAGGGCAGCATCCATTTCTTCATGCGGCCGTCGGTCATCATGTCCCAGGGGTGCGCCAGCACTGGAATGTCATGATTGGCGCAATGCGTCAGGAACTGCACCATGTGCTCGTCGTCCATGTCGCGCGGGCCCAGGTGATTGCCGATCTGCACCCCGACGTGGCCGCAGGCGCGGGCCCGCGAGGCTTCGCGGCAGGCCAGGTCCAGGTCTTGCAGCGGCACCTGGGCCAGGGGCTTGAGCCGCCTGGGGTTGGCCGCGCAGTGTTCGAGCGCCAGGTCGTTCATGCGCTCGGCCCAGGGTGCTGCGCGTTCGGCCGGGCAGGCGTAGCCGAACATGATGGGCGTGGCGCAGACGATTTGCACGTCCAGGCCATGCCGGTCCATTTCTTCCAGGCGCAGCGCGGGATCCCACAAGGCCCGGTACACAGGCCGAAATGGCTTGTCGCCCTTCATGATCTGCCCGGTTTCGCCGTCGCCGTCGACCACCAGCCAGGGCGCCTGCGCCGGGTCCAGCGCGGCTGCCTCGGCCTGGGTGACGCGGGGAAAGAAATGTGCGTGTATATCGATTTTTTTCATGGGGTGCGAAAGTCGTGTGGTGTGGATGTCGCCTGCGGCGGCAGGCCGGGCGTCGGGCAATTCGGGCGGCTCGGCCGCCCGCGCATGCCGGCGCAAGAAAGCTCAGGCGGCCTTGCCCGGATGCAGCCTGCCGCAGTTCGGGCAGCGGCGTTTTTCTTCGGACGAGTAGAAGGCGTTGAACAGCGGCGGCAGGTCGGTCACGATGCTCTGCAACTGGGTTTCGACGCGATGCACCAGGTGGCCGCAACCATCCTCGCCCTCGCAATACCATTCGAAGCCGTCGATGTCGCCCTCTGGCCGCTGGCGCTCGATCACCAGACAGGCGCTGTCGGCCTCGGGCCGCTGCGGCGAATGGCGCACGTGCGGCGGCAGCAGGAAGATGTCGCCTTCACGCAGCTCGACGCGTTCGCGCTTGCCGTCCAGCCACAGGTACAGGAAGGCGTTGCCGCGCATCTGGTAGAAGAATTCCTCGTAGGGGTCGTCGTGATAGTCGGTGCGGTGGTTGGGGCCGCCGACGACGGTGACGATGAAGTCGCTGTCCTTCCAGACCTGCTGGTTGCCGACCGGCGGCTTGAGCAGGTGCGCATGTTCGTCGATCCAGCGCGGGAAGTTGAACGGTTTTCCGTAAGCCAGCATGGTCGTCCTCCGTGATGTCCTGGTTTCAATGTCCTGGTTCGAATGCTTTGCGTTGCGCTTGTGTCCTGTGTCTGCAGCCGCATCCTGCCGCTGCCTCGTGGCTCTGCCGCAATCTACAAGGCCGCGGCGGCTCGGGCCTGCCGCTGCCGGGCCGGGCGTGGCCTGCTTGCCTGCCGGCCGCGCGGGGGGCTTCAGCGCGGCAGGTAGGCCACTGCCTTGATCTCGATCAGCAGTTGCGGATGCGGCAACTGGTGCACGGCCACCGTGGTGCGGGTGGGGCCTTCGGCGGAAAAGAACTCGCCGTAGACCTCGTTGTAGCCGCCGAAATCGTTCATGCTCACGAGAAAGGCCGAGACTTCCACCAGGTGCTCGAGCCCGGCGCCTTCGCTGGCGAGGATGTCGCGTATGTTCTCGATTACCGCGCGGGTCTGGGCGCGGATGTCCAGCTTGGTCGTGCCCATGGCGTCGACCTCGGCGCCGGCTATGGAATTGTCGGGCCTGCGCGCGCTGGTGCCCGATACGTACAGGAAGTCGCCGGCACGCTTGATGTGGGGGAACTTGCCGCGAGGGGTGGCTTTGCCTGGAACTACGCGGGCCTGGGTCGAGTTGCTCATAGGTATGTCCTGAATATTGCGGGGCGGCGATTCATGATGCCGGGGCCTGTTTACGCAGAAAGAAGTATGACACCAGTGCGGCGCTCGGGCGCGCCTCAGATCTTGATGCAGATATTGCTGATTTCGGAATAGAAGTCCAGCGAATAGCGCCCGCCCTCGCGGCCCAGGCCCGAAAGCTTGGCGCCGCCGAACGGGGTGCGCAGGTCGCGCGTGAACCAGGTGTTGACCCAGACGATGCCGGTCTCGAATTGCGCGGCCACGCGGTGCGCGCGCGACAGATTGGTGGTCCACACGCAGCCGGCCAGCCCGTAGGCGCTGTCGTTGACGCGCGCCACCGCTTCTTCTTCGGAATCGAAGGGCGACACGTGGCACACCGGCCCGAAGATCTCTTCGCGCATGCAGCGCGCGCTGTCGGGCAGGCCCGTGAAGATGGTGGGTTGCACATAGGCGCCCTGGTCGCGCTCGTCGCCGAAGCTGGGCACGCCGCCTCCGCAGACCACGGTGGCGCCTTCTTCGCGCGCCAGCGCGTAGTAGGACAGGACCTTGTCGCGATGGGTGTGCGACACCAGAGGGCCCATGTCCACGCCCGGCGCGTCCGGGTAGTCGAGGCGCAGCTTCTCGCAGCCGGCCGCCAAGGCCGCCACGAAGCGCTCGAAGATGGGCCGTTCTACATAGACGCGTTCCGAACACAGGCACACCTGTCCCGAGTTGGTGAAGCTGGAGCGCAGCACCCCGGCCACGGCGGCATCGAAATCGGCATCGGCGAAGACCACGGCGGCGTTCTTGCCGCCCAGCTCGAAAGACACTTCTTTCACGCCCTCGGCCGCGGCCTTCATGATGGTGCTGCCGGTGCGTGATTCGCCGGTGAAGGTGATGGCGTCGATATGCGGGCTGGTGGACAGAAACTGGCCGGCGGAATCGGGGCCGAAGCCGTGCACCAGGTTGAAGACCCCGGGCGGCAGGCCCGCGGCCTCGATGACCTCGGCCAGCAGCGTGGCCGAGGAGGGCGTCTCTTCCGATGGCTTCGCGACTACGCAATTGCCCATGGCCAGCGCCGGTGCGACCTTCCAGGTCAGCAGCAGCAGCGGCAGATTCCAGGGCGAGATCACGCCCACCACGCCCAGCGGCTTGCGGGTGACGTAATTCAGCACCTTGGCGCCGTCGGCCGCCGTGCCCTCGAACATCTCGCTGCCGGCGGTGGCGATCAGGTCGGCGAAGCTGCGGAAATTGGCGATGCCGCGGGCCACGTCCAGGCTGCGGGCCTGGTGCACCGGACGGCCGGTATCGCCCACTTCGGCGGCGACGAAGTCGTCGAATCGGCCTTCGATGCCGTCGGCGATCCGGCGCAAGGCCGCGGCGCGTTCGACGGCGCCCTGGCGCGCCCATATGCCGCGGCTGGCGCGGCGCGCCGCCTGGATGGCCGCGTCCACTGTCTGCCGGTCGGCTTCGCAGACGCGGCTGACCACGCGGCCGTCGACTGGATTGACATTGTCGAAGCGGCGCCCTGTTTCGACCCAGGCGCCGTCCACGAAACAGCGCAGCAGCGGCACGCTTTGCCCTGCGGCTGCGGAGGCGGCACGGGTGGCGGAAGGAGAGGTGGCGGCCATGGCGGACTCCGGCTTGGACTATGGAATGTTATGGCCAGTGTATGCAGATTCGTCTATAAAAAATAGTGAAATTAGGTATTTCAGGTATTCTTTCCAGGAATATCAAGACACGGCAAGGCGAATCCGCAAAACGAAAGGAAAAGGGGTGGGCTCTCATGCCCACCCCTGCCTGTCGTATGTAGCTTGGGGCACACAGTCCGGATGTGCTACCCGGAATATTCTCGATCCCTTGGCACGCTACCATCATGCGCCAAGCGCCGGTATTGCCGGCGTAGCGTGGCCCGCGTCCGCGACTAGGCGTCCCGAACTATTCAATCGCCTTGACCATGTCTTCCAGCACTTTCTTGGCGTCGCCGAAGACCATCATGGTCTTGTCCATGTAGAACAGTTCGTTGTCCAGGCCCGCATAGCCGGCTGCCATGGAGCGCTTGTTGACGATGACCGTGCGCGCCTTGTAGGCCTCGAGGATGGGCATGCCCGCGATCGGCGACTTGGGGTCGTTCTTGGCGGCCGGGTTGACCACGTCGTTGGCGCCCAGCACCAGCACCACGTCGGTCTGGCCGAATTCGCTATTGATGTCGTCCATCTCGAACACCTGGTCGTAGGGCACTTCCGCCTCGGCCAGCAGCACGTTCATGTGACCCGGCATGCGTCCGGCCACCGGATGGATGGCGTATTTCACCGTGACGCCCTGTTCGCCGAGCTTTTCGGCGAGTTCTTTAAGCGCGTGCTGGGCGCGCGCCACGGCCAGCCCGTAGCCCGGCACGATGGTGACGGTTTCGGCATTGCTCATGAGGAACGCCGCGTCGTCCGGGCTGCCGGACTTGACGCTGCGCTGCGCCTGGGCGCCGCCCTGGGCGGCCGCGCCCGGCTCGGCGCCGAAGCCGCCCAGTATCACGTTGAAGAAGGACCGGTTCATGGCCTTGCACATGATGTAGGACAGGATCGCGCCCGAGGAGCCCACCAGCGAGCCGGCGATGATCAGCATCGGGTTGTCCAGCGAGAAGCCGATGCCCGCCGCCGCCCAGCCCGAATAGCTGTTGAGCATGGACACCACCACCGGCATGTCCGCCCCGCCGATCGGGATGATGATCAGCACCCCCAGCACGAAGGCGATCAGCACCATGATGATATAGGGCAGCCACAGCTGCGTGCCCATGAACCACAGGCCGCAGGCGACCATCAGCACCGCCAGCACCAGGTTAAGCATGTGCTGGCCCGGGAACACCACGGGCGCGCCCTGGAACAGGCGGAACTTGTACTTGCCGGCCAGCTTGCCGAAGGCGATGACCGAACCCGAGAACGTGATGGCGCCCACGAAGGTGCCGATGAACAGTTCCAGCCGGTTGCCGGTGGGAATCGGCTGGCCGGGCGCGGCGATGTTGAAGGCATGCGGCTCGGCCACCACCGCCACGGCGATCGCCACGGCGGCAAGGCCGATCATGCTGTGCATGAAGGCCACCAGTTCGGGCATCTTGGTCATTTCGACGCGGCGCGCCATCACCGTGCCGACGCTGCCGCCGATGAGCAGGCCCAGCAGCACCCAGCCCAGCCCGATGCCGGAATTGGTCGACAGGCCGATGATCAGCGCGGCGGTGGTGAGCACCGCAATGGCCATGCCCGCCATGCCGAAGGCATTGCCGCGCCGCGAGGTGGTGGGATGCGACAGGCCCTTGAGCGCCTGGATGAAGCAGATCGAGGCCACCAGGTAAAGCAGCGTGACCAGATTGGCGGAAATCATGGCTTGCCTCCCGCGGGCTTCTTGTCTTTCTTCTTGAACATTTCCAGCATGCGCCGCGTGACCAGGAAGCCGCCGAAGACGTTCACCGCCGCCAGCGCCACCGCGAATACGCCCATGAAGCGCGCCAGGCCGCCGTCGGTAAGCGCCGCGGCCAGCATCGCCCCGACGATGATGATGGCGGAGATGGCGTTGGTGACGGCCATGAGCGGCGTATGCAGGGCAGGGGTGACGTTCCACACCACGTGGTAGCCGACATAGACGGCCAGCACGAAGATGATGATGTTGATCAGGGTGGGATTGACCGCTTCCATCATGCGCTCCGGAGTACCTTGCCGTCCGCGCAGACCATGCAGGCTTTGACGATCTCGTCGTCCTGCTGGATGGCCAGCGCCCCTTCGGCGTTGGTGATGAGTTTGAGGAAATCGAGCAGGTTGCGGGCGTACAGCGCCGAGGCGTCGGTGGGAACCAGCGCCGGCAGGTTGCCGTAGCCGATCAGGCTGACGCCGTGCTTTTCGACTACCTTGTCTTTTTCGGAGAGCGGGCAGTTGCCGCCGCGCTCGACCGCGAGGTCGACAATGACCGAGCCGGGCTTCATGGCGCGCACGGTGTCTTCGGAAATCAGCACCGGAGCCGGGCGTCCCGGGATCAGCGCGGTGCTGATGACGATGTCGGCCTGCGCGCAGCGTTGCGAGACCAGCGCCGCCTGGCGCGCCATCCAGGCTGCCGGCATGGGCCGCGCGTAGCCGCCGGTGCCCTGGGCGATCTCGCGTTCTTCGTCGGTTTCGAAGGGCACGTCGATGAACTTGGCACCCAGCGATTCGATCTGTTCCTTGGCGGCCGGGCGCACATCCGAGGCCTCGACGATGGCGCCCAGGCGCTTGGCGGTGGCGATGGCCTGCAGGCCGGCCACGCCGGCGCCCAGCACCACGACGCGCGCTGCCTTGAGCGTGCCGGCCGCGGTCATCATCATGGGAAACAGCCGCCCGTATTGGTTGGCGGCCAGCAGCACCGCCTTGTAGCCGGCCAGGTTCGCCTGCGAGGACAGTACGTCCAGGCTTTGCGCGCGCGTGATGCGCGGCGCCGCCTCGAGCGCGAAGGCCGTCAGGCCAGTTTCGGCCATTGCCGCCAGGCCTGCCTGGTCGTAGGGATCGAGCATGCCCGCCAGCGCCGCGCCGCGTTTCATGCGGCCGCGTTCGGCTGCATCGGGCGCGCGCACCTTGAGCACGAGTTCGGCACCCAGCGCCTGGCCGGCGTCACCCAGGGTGGCCCCCGCCTGGGCGTAGGCGTCGTCGTCATAGTGGGAGGCCGCGCCGGCCCCACTTTCGACGATGACCGTGTGCTTGGCCGCGACGTATTTCTTGACCGTTTCGGGCGTGGCCGCCACCCGCGTCTCCCCCTGCAGGGTTTCGCGCGGAATTCCTATCTGCATCGAGACTCTCCTTGTCCCTGGAGGGCTTTTTTATCGGGCTTACTATACATGAACTGATTAACCATTATTTGCAAAAATGCTGCTGCGTGCGGCGCGCGCCGGCCATAAACTGAGCTCTTTCTAAGCTCTTTACGCAAGGGAGATGGACATGGGACTTCTGGATTCGGTACTTTCTGCCGTAGAAGGCGGCAATGGCCAGGGTGGGCAGGGCGGCCAGGCAGCCTTGCTGCAGGCCGTGGTTGCGCAAGTCAATAACTATCCCGGCGGCCTGCCCGCCTTGGTCGAGAAATTGCGCCAGGGCGGCTTGGCCGAAGTCGTCGAATCGTGGGTCGGCACCGGCAGCAACCAGCCGGTTTCGGGCGAGCAATTGCAGTCCGCGCTGGGCGACGACACCATTGACAACATCGCCCAAAGCGCCGGCCAGGACCGCAGCACGGTGCTGGCCGGGCTCGGCCAGTTGCTGCCCCATGTGGTGGATCACGCCACGCCCGACGGCAATGTGAATTCCGGCGGCCTGGACGCTTCGGCGCTGCTGGGTTCGCTTTCGGGCCTGCTCGGCCGCCTGTAGCACCAGCCTTGAACCGCGCCGCGGGCTCGCCTCGAGCCTAGGCGGTAACCGCTGGGGCAAACCCGCGGGCCGTGCCGCAGCGGCACGGCATCGCAGCCCTTGGGCCGCACGCCGCCTAGCCGCGGGCGGCATCCAGCGCCTGTCTGAGATCGGCAAGCAGATCGTCGATATGCTCGATCCCGATGGACAGACGGATCATGTCCGTGCTGACCCCGGCGCGCTTCAATTCTTCAGGGTTCAGCTGGCGGTGCGTGGTCGAGGCCGGATGGCAGGCAAGCGACTTCGCGTCGCCGATATTGACCAGGCGCAGGATCAGTTGCAAGGCGTCGATGAAGCGTGCGCCGGCCTCGGCTCCGCCCTTGATGCCGAAGGACAGGATGCTGGCCGGCTTGCCGCCCATGTAGCGCTGCGCCAGCGCGTGTTCGGGATGGTCGGCCAGGCCGGCGTAGCTTACCCATGAAACCTGCTCGTGGCCGGCGAGGAACTCGGCCACCGCCTGCGCATTCTGCGTATGGCGTTCCATGCGCAGGGCCAGCGTCTCGATGCCCTGCAAGATAAGAAACGCATTGAACGGCGACAGCGCGGCGCCGGTATTGCGCAGCGGCACCACGCGGCAGCGGCCGATGAAGGCGGCCGGCCCGAAGGCTTCGGTATACACCACACCGTGATAGGACGGATCCGGCTCGTTGAGCATGGGGAAGCGCTCTTTGTGCTCGCTCCAGGGGAATTTGCCCGAATCGACGACGGCGCCCGCGATGGTCGTGCCGTGGCCACCCATGTACTTGGTGAGCGCATGCACCACGATGTCGGCGCCGTGTTCGAAGGGCCGGCAGAGGGCGGGCGAGGCGACGGTATTGTCGACGATGAGCGGCACGCCATGGCGGTGCGCGGCATCCGCGACGGCGCGGATGTCGACGATATTGCCCGCCGGATTGCCTATGGATTCGCAGAACACCGCTTTGGTGTGTTCGTCGATGAGGGCCTCCAAGGCCGCCACATCGTTGTGCGGCGCGAACCTGACTTCGATGCCCTGGCGGGGGTAGGTGTGGGCGAACAGGTTGTAGGTGCCCCCGTACAGCTTGCTGACCGATACGATATTGTCGCCAGCCTGTGCTATGGTCTGTATGGCGTAATTGACGGCGGCCATGCCCGAGGCGACCGCCAGCGCGGCTACGCCGCCTTCCAGGGCCGCCACCCGTTCTTCGAGCGCGGCGTTGGTGGGGTTCATGATGCGAGTATAGATATTGCCCGGAACCTTCAGGTCGAACAGGTCGGCGCCGTGTTGGGTACTGTCGAATGCGTACGAGGTCGTCTGGTAAATGGGCACGGCGACCGACTTGGTGGTGGGGTCGGGCTGGTACCCGGCATGGATGGCTAGCGTTTCGAATTTCATGGGCGCATTCCTGGAGCTGGGCCTGGCGGCCGAACGGTGAAGAGTATCAATGGTACCGGTACGCTGTCCTTGGCAACAGGCTCTTATTGGCATGTGCATATAGCCAGCTGCTATAAAAATACCGGAGAAAAATACCGGTGGCAATGAGGCGGGGCTGCGTGCGGGCCCGCCGCCGCGCCTGATTTTTAGGCGGTACTTGGGTTAGCATTCCACGTATTGCATGAACTGGACGGTATTTTGGGGGAACGAGCCCCCGGGTTCTCGAGGCTGGAAATGAAATTTTGGTTCAAACGTGTACTGGTCGGCTTGGTCGTGGTGGTCATCGTTGCCTTGGTTGGCCTGGCGATCTTCCTGCTTACGTTTGATCCCAATGCCTACAAGAGCAAGCTCGAGGAAATCGTCTACAACCGCTATCACCGCAGCCTCGTCGTCAAGGGCGATATCGAGCTGTCGCTGTTCCCCCGCATAGGCCTGTCCTTGCAGGACGTCTCTTTGTCCGACCGGGAAAGTACCGACGTCTTCGCCTCTGTGGACAGCGCCCGCTTCGCGGTGGCGATCTGGCCGCTGATGTTCAACCGCCTGGTGGTCGATCACGTGGCGGTCAGCGGCTTCAAGGCCTGGGTGGTGCGCAATGCCGCCGGCGAATTCAACTTCCGCGACTTGCTCGACAATTCGGTGCCGGGCATCG
The DNA here is from genome assembly GCF_019166065.1 of Candidimonas humi. Taxonomy (GTDB): domain Bacteria; phylum Pseudomonadota; class Gammaproteobacteria; order Burkholderiales; family Burkholderiaceae_B; genus Candidimonas; species Candidimonas humi. The sequence continues at coordinate 109,553 of NZ_JAHTBN010000006.1, read as the reverse complement.
AACCCCCGCCCGCTCCGCCGCAGAGCACGCCGGCCAGCCATGCCTCCAAGCTGCCGGCGCTGCTGCGCAACCACGAGGCGGCGCGCACCGATTTCCAGATCGACATCGCCGGGCTGGACCTGAAGAACGGCGAGATCCATTACCGCGACTACATGACCGGCGCGCGCGCCAGGGTCGAGAAACTCACGGTGAACACGGGCCGCGTCACGTACGACCAGCCGTTCGACGTGGCGCTGCAGGGCAAGCTGATCGGCGTCTCGCCCAAGGCCCAGGCCGATATCGACGGCCAGGCCGTGGTGCGCTTCAACCCGCTCGAACGTACTTATTCGGCGCAGAAGATCAATGTGCAGGTGGCCGGCACACTGGGTGACCTGCAAGCCAAGAGCGCCACCCTGCGCGGCAATCTGGCCTACAGCGACTACACCGAGACCCTGACCGCGGCCAATCTGGCCCTGGCCGTCCAGGGCAGCGTGCAGGGCGCTACGCCGATCAAGAACCTGGATGCCAGCCTGTCGGTGCCGCAGCTCAAGGCCGATCGCAGCCAGTCCGAACTCAAGCTCGAGAAGCTGGCCTTGCGGGCCAAGGGCAACCTGCCCGACCAGAGCTTCGACGTCGCGGTCGACGCGCCCAGCCTGTCGATTTCTCCCGAGGCGGCCAAGGGCGACACGGTTACCGGCACCGTCAAGCTCAGCGGCCAGAAGACGCTGGGGCTGGCCCTGGGCATCAGCGGCCTGGGCGGCAATGCCCAGCACCTGACGCTCAAAGAGCTCAAGGTCGAAGGCGGGCTCAAGCAGGGCCAGCGGCTGGTGCAATTCAATCTGTCTTCGCCGGCGGTCTGGAACAGCATCAGGCAGCGCGGCGAGTTCTCGGCCATGAAGGGCGACGTCAAGATCCAGGCCCCGGCGCTGCCCGGCGGCAGCTTCGAATTCCCCATGATAGGCAGCCTGCATGCCGATCTCGTGAAAGACCAGCTCAGCAGCGAAATCAATGCCGTGCTCAGCGGCAGCAAGCTGGATTTCAAGATCCAGGCCACGCGGCTCGCCGACCCCAAGGTGGTGTTCGACCTGAACGCGGACAGCCTGGACTTCAATAAGCTGTTCCCGCCCGCGCAGCCCAAGCCCGCCGCCAAGCCGCAAGACAAGGCGCAGGACAAGGCCCAGGATTCCGGCCAGGACAAAGCCAAGGACAAGGCGCAAGCGGCCGCAGCCGCCCAGCCGGCGGCCAAGGCTGCTGCCGCGGCCGCGCCGGCCCAGCCCATCGATCTTTCGTTCCTGCAGCCTTTGGACGTGACCGGCACCATCAAGGTGGGCGATGTGCGCGTGCGCGGCCTGCGCGCCAAGCAGCTCGACGCCGGTCTGCGCGTGGCGGACGGCAAGCTCACGGTGGCGCCCCTGTCGGCCTCTTTGTACCAGGGCACCCTCAAGGGCAGCCTGTCGGCCAATGCCGACAATACGCTGGCGGCTCGCCTGGCGCTGAACAAGGTGTCCGTGGGCGATCTGCTGCGAGGCCTGGGCACCGACGGCCGCATGGCCGGGCAGGGCAATGTGTCGCTGGACCTGCATTCCCAGGGCACTACCAGCGCGGCCCTGGTGGCGGGGCTGGACGGCACTGTGCAGGCCAATGTGCAGAACGGCGCGATCATCGGCATCAACATCGACCAGACGCTCAACGAGATCAGCTCCGCGGTGCACAATATGTTCAGCGGCCAGGTGCCCGACGTGCAGGCCAAGTACGATCCCAGTCGCCGCACCAATTTCGCCAGCCTGGACGCGGCGGTCGTGTTTGCGCAAGGCGAAGGCACGGTCAAGAAATTCAATCTGTCCGGCTCCACGATCAAGACCACGATAGGCAGCCCTGCATCCATAGATCTGGTCAACCGCCAGATGGACTGCACGGTGGACGTGCATGTGCTGCACACCTTGTCCCAGACCGTGGGCAACCTGACGGACTTCATGGGCGTGTCCGTGCCGATACGCGTGTCGGGGCCTTTCGATGCGCTCGATTACCAGGTTCAATGGAAAGACATAGGCAGCGCCGCGGTGCGGCGGGCGCTCCAGGGAGGCCTGCTCGACATGCTGTCCAACAAGGTCGGCAAGGGGTTGCTGCCTTCCCAGGACAAGCTGCCCGCTCCCGCGGCCCCGCCGTCGAGCGGCAATCCCGTGAAAAGCATAGGCAATGCATTGAAAGGACTCTTAGGCCAATGAGCAAGCCCAGCAGCAAGCCCGCCGCCAGCCAGGCGGATACTGTGTATTTCCCCGTGGAATCGTGCGCCGGCGTCGCCGGACCGGATGCCGCCGTCTATGACCGGCGCTGGTTCGTGACCGACTCCGAAGGCCGCTGGCTGTCGCGCGGGCAGCATCCGCGTCTCGAAGAAGTCGAGGTCACGCTGCGCTACGGCTATCTGGTGATGCGCGCACCGGGCATGCTGCGCATGGATATTCCGCTGGACGTGATCGAGGACGACGACAGCGTGCGCCGCCAGGCATATGTGGGCGATCAGCAGGTCGATGCAGTCGACGAGGGCGACCTGGCGGCCGCCTGGATGTCGAACTTCCTGGGGGTGCCCGCGCGCCTGTACAAGGTGCATCCCGAGGCGCCGGCAGTGGCCTGGAAGGCCGCCGGAGCCTGACCCCGGGCTTAGGCCTGCCGCCGCCCGTCGGCGGATTCAATCATGGGTCACCCAGCGCATGACGATCCAGATCAGGGGCACTGCCATGACGCTCGCACACAGGACGACGATGGCGCTCCATAGGCCCGAGATGGCAGGCCTGGCCGGCGCAGGCGCGCCGGGGGGCTGATCTTGTAGCCGCTTGTCCGCCCGCATGTCGGGCGGGAGCCGCGCCGCGTCGGCTTGTCCTGCCGAGGCCTGTGTCGTCGCATCTTGAGTCGTCATGGTTCGCGAGGTCATGGTTTGCGGCGCCTCGGCGATAGCGGCCTTCAGCAACGGCGGCACGGGGAAATCGGTCGTCTTGCGGGCCTGTCGGGCGTCGCGGGTATCGGGGTTGTGCGGATTTCAGCCTTCTCCGGCGTCCTGGGTCTGAGGCTCCAGGCCTGCCAACTGGCGATATCTGGCCATCAGCACGTCGGCGCCTTCCTGCCGGGCGGGGTCTATTTCGATGCACTCCACCGGACAGACCACCTGGCACTGCGGCTCGCCGAAATGGCCGACGCACTCCGTGCAGCGGCTGGGGTCGATTTCATAGATATCCGGCCCCATCGAGATCGCCTGGTTGGGGCATTGCGGCTCGCACACGTCGCAGTTGATACATTCGTCGGTGATGCGCAAAGCCATGATCTGTCGGGTTTCCTGCCGGGAGGTGCTGCGCCCAGTGTAGTACGAACGGCCACGCGGCGCGAGGCGCGGCTGTGCGCCCGGCGCGGCGGGGCTGTCAGTGAGGTCGGGGCCCGCCGGTGCCGGCGGCCGGCCCGTGGGCAGCTTACTGGGCTTCCTGGCCCTGCTGGTTGCGCAGTTGCTTGGCCTTGCTGTGCAGCCAGCGTTCCACCGAAGGGAAAACAAACTTGCTGACATCGCCGCCCAGTATGGCGATCTCGCGCACGATAGTGCCCGAGATGAACTGGTATTGGTCCGACGGGGTCATGAACAGCGTCTCGACCTCGGGCAGCAGGTGGCGGTTCATGCCGGCCATCTGGAATTCGTATTCGAAATCCGATACCGCGCGCAGGCCGCGCACGATCACGCGGCCGTTCTGTTCGCGCACGAAATCCTTGAGCAGGCCGGCGAAGCTGCGGACTTCGACGTTGGGGTAGTGGCCCAGCACTTCTTCGGCGATCTCGACGCGCTCTTCCACAGTGAAGTAGGGGCGCTTGGCATGGCTATGCGCCACGCCGACCACCACATGGTCGAACAGGCCTGCGGCGCGGCGCACCAGATCTTCATGGCCGCGCGTCAGTGGGTCGAAGGTTCCGGGGTAGACGGCAGTGATCATGCGAATTCCGAGGATCAGTCAGACAGATATGGATCGGCCGGTTCGAGTCGGAACCGGAAACGGGAGAATTCCCGGGGCAGTTTCGTACGGATGGGCCGGCTGCCGCATCCCGCCTTGGGCAGCTTGCGGCGTTGCGACCCGAGGCCGAGGGCGTCTCGGCCTCGAACCACGCCTCGCCGGCCTAGTGCCCGGCGGGCGCATCCGGCCCGGACCATACGTACGGAACTTCCCCGATAACTGTTTATTTGCTTATTCCCGGATTATTGACTGTTTTTTGCGATGCAGCAAATCCGGAAAAACCCAATAAATGAAAATAAACCTGGCCGGCACGACCCTGGCGCAAGAGCTCGAAAGGCGCGGGCGCCTCGACCGCGGCTTCCGACTCTACGTAGAGCAGCCCGCCGGGGTTCATCAGCGCCGGCAGCCGGGGCCAGAGCCACGCCAGCCAGTCCTGCCCGAAGGGCGGGTCCAGCAGCACCAGGTCAAAGGGCGCGGCGCCCAGGCGTTCTATGACGGTGCGCGCGTCCCCCGCATGGATGCGCACGTGCTCGGCGCGAAGCCGGTTGCGCAGCGCCCGCAGCGCCGCGGCCGCTTCGGGGTTGGATTCGACCATCTGCACGTGAGCCGCGCCGCGCGAGGCCGCTTCGAAGCCCAGGGCGCCGGAGCCTGCGAACAGGTCCAGCACGCGCTTGTCCGAAAAGTCGTGCCCCCAGAAGTGCTGCAGCCAGTTGTACAGGGTTTCGCGCACCCGGTCGGGCGTCGGGCGCAGGCCCGCCGCGGCGACGACCGGGATCGGCGTGCGGCGGTAATCACCGCCTACAATACGGATAGTGTGCTTGCTCATGAAGGGGGCGTAAATCCCGTGCGGGGCATGACGAATCGCAATCCGGAATAGTGTAAAGCCTATGTTCAGTATCTTTAAGCGCAAGCGGCCGCAAGAGCCCGCCGCGCCCGAGGCCGCCCCTGCCGCGCCGGCGGCGGCCGAAACGCCCCCCGCTGGCGCGCGGGTCGATGCGCCGGCCACGCCTGTCGCGGACACGCCCGCCACGAATGCGCCTGCAACGGATGCATCCGCCGCGGATGCCGCGCCGGCCATGCCCGACGTGGCTGGCCTCCAGGACTCGACGCTGGCGGCCCCCGACGCGCCGGCGGGGTATGTCGAGCCCATCGCCGAGCCGGATGTACCCCTCGTCCCCGAAGTGCCGGTCATGGGCGCGTTGCCCGTGGCGCCGGAGCCCGAGCCTGTGCCTGCCGAGCCCGCTCCGGCGGATCAGGCCCCGGCGGCTGCGGCCAAAAAATCCTGGCTCTCGCGCCTCAAGCAGGGCCTGTCGCGCACCGGCCAGAGCATCGGCGGCCTGTTCGTCGGCGTCAAGGTCGACGAGGCCCTGTTCGAAGACCTGGAGTCGGCGCTGATCATGGCCGATGCGGGCATGGAGGCCACCGGCCGCCTGATCGCGGCCTTGCGCGCCCGCGTGCGTAAAGACCGGATCGAAGACGCCGGGCAGGTCAAGGCGGCGCTGCGTGACCTCCTGGCCGAGCATCTGGCGCCGCTGGAAAAATCCTTTCCGTTAGGCAGCGTGCAGCCGCTGGTCGTGATGATCGCGGGTGTCAACGGCGCCGGCAAGACGACTTCCATCGGCAAGCTGGCCAATACCTTCCAGCGCCAGGGGGCGAGCGTGCTGCTGGCCGCGGGCGACACCTTCCGCGCCGCCGCGCGCGAGCAACTGGTGGAATGGGGGGCGCGCAACAACGTCACCGTGATCGCGCAGGATGGCGGCGATCCGGCGGCCGTGGCCTTCGATGCCGTGAACGCCGGCCGCGCCAGGCAGGCCGGCGTGGTCATGATCGACACGGCCGGGCGCCTGCCCACGCAGTTGCACCTGATGGAAGAACTCAAGAAGATCCGGCGCGTGATCGGCAAGGCGGATCCGGCGGCGCCCCACGAAGTGCTGCTGGTCATAGACGGCAATACCGGCCAGAACGCTATCGCCCAGATTCGCGCCTTCGACGCCGCCATAGGCCTGACCGGCCTGGTCGTGACCAAGCTGGACGGCACCGCCAAGGGCGGCACGCTGGCGGCGGTGGCCGCCGGCAGCCAGGGCGTGCGCCCCATACCCGTGTACTGGATAGGCGTGGGCGAGGGCCTGGACGACCTGCAGCCCTTCGTGGCGCGCGAATTCGCCGCGGCGCTGGTGGCTTAGCGCCTGTTTGCACTAAAAAAGGTGTCGCCCCGACGGGCAAACAGGCGCCGGGCGCTTAGTGTAGGCCTTAGTGCTTCCCGCCCTTCAGGCGGCCGGCCGCGGCCAGGGCGGCGAAAGCCTCTTGCGCGGCGTCTTTCTGCTGATGCTGCATGGCGCGCAGCCAGCCCACCGCAAACCAGGCCTGGGGGCGCGCCTTGGCCATATTGCGGTAATAGCGTTCGGCCACATAGAGGTCGTTCAATTCGCCCAGCGTGGCCTGGACCCGGGCCAGTGCCGCCACGATGCGCCGCTGCCTGGGCTTGTCCAGGAAGGCGGCGGCGAAGCCCAGGCCGTAGCGCAGGCGCTTGGCCCTCTTGCGCAGCTTGTGCTGGGCCTCGGCGTCCAGCGACACAAAGTCCTGGCCCGGCTTGACGATCTGGCGCAGCCATTTGTCCAATTTGCGCGCCAGGGCCTTGCGTGCCTCGGGCGGCGCTTCGGCATCCGGGGGAGCGGCATCGGGGTCTTGCGGCGGCGCCGTCCGCACGCCGGATTCGCCGTCCTGCCCGCCAGATCCGCCACCCTGCCCGTCAGGTTCGCCGTCCTGCCCGCTTGCGGCATCGGCCTCGCCCGCAATGTCCGGCCCTGCGAGCACCGCCGCTGCCATCAAATCCAGCAGCAAGGTCTGGAATCCCGGGCTCGCGGCCAGGGCCGCCGCCGCATCGGGTTCCGGCTTGCGCGGGCTTGGCCCCGCGCGCCCCATGGGCATGCCGGCCAGTTCGAGGCGCGGCGCAATCTCGCGCCGCACGATTTCGGCATCGCGCGAGGCGCCCATGACCAGGAAGCTGCGGCGCAGTGCGGCCTTGATGCGCGGCGCAAGCGGCCGTATGTCGCCGGCAAACAGCTTGTGGCAGGAACGCAGGCGGCGTATGCCCACGCGCAATTGATGCACATACTCGGCGCGCAGCGCCGGCTCCGCCATGCCGGTATCCACTCCGGCCGCGAACGTGGCGTTGCGCACGACCTGGTCCAGGCATTCGGCCGCGCAGGCGCTGGCGGCCTGGCCGAGATCCATGTCGGAATCCAGCGCTGCTTGCGCGGCCTTGCGGGGCGGCGCCCATGCTTCGCAAGCCTGCGCCGCCATGGGATGTTCTTCCGCCGGATCCGTGTGTCCGGCGTCGACGGCTGGCGGCATCGCGCCCGCCAGGATGTCGCCGCGCTCGGCCTTGCTGCGCACGTCGAGCACCAGTCCGTAGCGCCGCGTCCAGGCCTTGCCCAGGACGAATACTGCGGCCATGGAGCCCTGGCACAGTTCGAATTCGATCTCGCTGATGGGCAGTTCGCGCCCGGCGGCGCTGACTACGCCCCGGTCGTAGGCCACTTCGACGCGGCTGCCGCGGCCGCGCAGGAGCAGCAGCAGGCGCTCGACATAGGTCTCGTAGCGCAGGGCCAGGGGCTCGCGCAGGCCCGCGAACAGCTTGCATAGGCGCGGGTCTTCATACAGGGAAAGGTCTGGCACGGGCTCGGCGCGCGGGTGGTTCAGTTCGATGCGGCTCAGGGCATCGCCGCCCGGCATCTTCAGGGTCTGGACCCATTGCCCGTCTTCCTGCCGCACCCGCAGGGCCACGCGGGCGCGCGCCAGCTCGCGCCCGGGCGTGTCGAAATACAGCGCCCGCAGCACCTGGCCGTGGGCCCCGCAGCCCCGCAAGTCCTGTTCCACGGCGGCTTGCGCCGCGGCCGGCACGTGCAGTTTGAGTTCCCTTTCCATCATGTCCGGCCTCGCAGAGTTTAGGAGCAACAGGCCTAGGGCCTGTTCACACTAAATAAAAGGGGTGCCACGCCTGGCGAAACCGGGCGGCATGCGGGCCGCGAGGCGGGCGGAAAAGGTGGTGGCGTGGAATATAAATTTCAGGCCACGCCGCCCGCCTGGCGCGGCGCCGCGGCATTGGCCCTGTCCGCGCGAAAACCCAGTTGCAGGCCGATGGCGCCGGCGCAGTCCTTCAGCGCATGCGCGATCGGGCTGTCCCATCCGGCGTCGAACAGCGTGCTCGGCCCCAGGCTGGTCAATGCCAGCACCACGCCGCCGGTGTGGTCGAATACCGGCACCGACAGCGCGTCGATGCCCGGCAGCGGGTTGCCCAAGGCGCGCGCCATGCCGTGGCGCCGCACTTCGTCGAGCAGGGCGTCGAAGGCCTGCTCGCTGAGCTGGCGCTGCCCTATGCTGGTGACCACGGCCTGGTCGCCTGCTTCGCGCTCTATGTAGTGCCGAGCCACCTGCGGCGGCAGCCATGCCGCGAAGACATGCCCGGTGGCGGTATGCAGCATCGACATCACCGTGCCCTTGCGCATGTTCACATGCACCGGATAGCTGGCTTCGCAGATGTAGATCATGGTCGGCCCGTGCGAGCCCAGGACGGCGATGGCCAGGGTGTGGCCGATTTCGCTGGCCAGGCGGTGCACGTGGGGCAGGGCGATGCGCACCGGATCCAGGCGCTGCAGGCTGACCAGCCCCATTTGCAGGGCGAAAGGCCCGAGTTCGTACTGGCCGCTGGCGGCGTCCTGCTGCACCAGGCCGACACGTACGAAGCTGACCAGGTACGGGTGGGCCTTGGCCGAGGTCATGCCGGCCCGGCCGGCAAGGTCGCGCAGCGTCAGCGGCACCCCGGCGTCGACCAGCGCGGCCAGCAGCGGGAAGCCGGTCTCCACCGATTGGATGCTGCGGCGCCCGTCGTGGGCGCCCGGAACGGACGGTTTTTCTTGCATGGAAGCGCGGGTCGTGAAAAGCACGCCCATATTACTAGGGTTTTGTGACAGCATAGGGCTCGGGCCGCAGCGACGCGGCCGCGGCGCCGGGGCCGCCACGAGTTAAAATGCGTCCCTATCCCCATACAAGCCATCATCATGAGCGAAACTCGCGACCCCGCCGCGGCTCCAGAGCCGCATTCCCAAGACATTGCCTCCGTCCCCGAGATCGTCGCCGAGCTGCGTGCCGGCCGCCTGGTCATTCTGGTCGACGAGGAAGACCGCGAGAACGAGGGCGACCTGGTCATGGCCGCCGAATACGTCACGCCCGAGGCCATCAATTTCATGGTCACGCACGCCCGCGGGCTGGTCTGCCTGACGCTGACCGAAGAGCGCTGCCGCCAATTGCAGTTGCCGCTCATGGCCAGCCGCAACGGCACGCGCTACGGCACGAATTTCACTGTGTCGATCGAGGCCGCCGAGGGCGTCGGCACGGGCATTTCGGCCGCCGACCGCGCGCGTACCATCCAGGCGGCGGTGGCGCGCGACGCCAGGCCGGAAGACATCGTGCAGCCGGGCCACATCTTTCCGGTGCAGGCGGTGCGCGGCGGCGTGCTGGTGCGGGCCGGCCACACCGAAGCGGGCTGCGACTTGACGGCGCTGGCCGGGCTGGCCCCGGCGGCGGTGATCTGCGAGATCCTCAAGCCCGACGGCACCATGGCGCGCCTGCCCGACCTCAAAGTGTTCGCGCGCGAACACGGGCTGAAAATCGGCACCATCGCCGACCTGATCCAGTACCGCAGCGAACATGAATCCATGATCGAGCGTGTCGCCGAACGCGAGCTGCAGACGCCCTGGGGCCGCTTCCGGGCAGTGGCCTACCGCGACCAGGCCGCCGGCGAGCCCCATCTGGCGCTGGTGCACGGCGTCATCGAGCCCGAGGTCGAAGCGCTGGTGCGCGTGCACGAACCCACCAGCATGCTCGACGTGCTGTCCAGCGGCGACACGGGCCATAGCTGGAGCGTTTCCAACGCGCTCGCGGCGATTTCGGCCGCGCGTTCCGGCGTCCTGGTATTGCTCAATTGCCAGGGCTCGGCCGAACTGTTGTTCAGCCAGTTCGCGGCCTGGGGGCAAGAAAGCGAAGTCCAGCAAGGCACCGATACGCGCTTCGACCTGCGTACCTATGGCATCGGCGCGCAGATCCTGCGCGACCTGAACGTCGGCCGGGCGCGCCTGCTCGCGCGCCCGCGCAAAATGCCCAGCATGGCGGGCTTCTCGCTTGCCATCACGGGTTACGATAGTGAGCCGCTCAATCGTGAGTCGCTCAATCCACCCCCACAGGAGTGCCCGCAATGAATCCATACACCGTGTCCCCCGATCTGAACGGCGAGGGCCTGCATCTGGGCATCGTGCGCGCCCGTTTCAACGAAGAAATCGGCCAGGCCGAACTCGAAGCCTGCCTCGCCGAGCTTGCCGAACTTGGGGTCGACGAGCGCGACGTCATGGTCGTCTCGGTGCCCGGCGCCCTCGAACTGGGCGTGACGCTGGCGCAAATGGCCGAGACCTTCGAGTTCGACGCCCTGATAGCGCTCGGCGCAGTCATCCGCGGCGAAACCTATCATTTCGAACTCGTCAGCAATGAAAGCGGCGCGGCCATCAGCCGCGTGTCGCTGGAAACCGGTATTCCGGTGGCCAATGGCGTGCTGACCACCGATACCGACGAACAGGCCCAGGCGCGTGCCGCCGGCAAGGGCCGCGATTGCGCCCGCGTCGCCGTCGAGATGGCCAATCTGATCGCCGCTCTCGAGCCCGAGACCGACGATGACGATGATGACGACGAGGACGAAGATTTTGACGAGCAAGAATAAGCCTCAGGGCGCCGCGGGCGCATCCCGGCCGGCCGGGCGCAGCGCCCGCCGCCGGGCGCGCGAATTCGCCTTGCAGGGCATTTACGCCTGGCTGCTGCGCGGCGAAGACGGCACGCAGGAAGCCGGCGCCATCGATGCCCATATTCGTGACGACGAAGAATTCCAGGAAGCCGACGCGGCCTGGTTCAAGACGCTGCTGCATGGTGTGATGCGCGAGGCCGTCGGCCTGCGCGAGCGCTTCATGCCGTATGTCGACCGGCCGCTGGAAGAACTCTCGCCCATCGAACACGGCATCCTGCTCATAGGCAGCTACGAGCTGGTGCATCACATCGAAGTGCCTTACAAGGTCGCCATCAACGAGGCCGTGGAATTGGCCAAGTCCTATGGCGGCACCGACGGCTTCAAGTTCGTCAACGGCGTGCTCGACAAAATGGCCGCCGATGTGCGCGCCACGGAAGTCCAGGCAGCGGCGCGCCGCTGAATTTCCCTGGCCTGCCGCCGGCCGGCTCTGCGACAGGCTCGCGCCTGTCGCGGCGCGTGCAATCCAGCGGGCCTGGTTCCGCGGACATCGACAGGCCAGGCGCCGGCGGTCCGGCCGGCTCGCGCAGGCTACGCATGAGGGTGCCTTGACCAACGAATTCGATCTCATCGCGCGCTATTTTTCCCGGCCCGCGCCTGCTGCGTACCTCGGAGTGGGCGACGATTGCGCCTTGATGCCGCCCGCCCCGGGCATGGAGCTTGCCGCCAGTACCGATCTGCTGATCGAAGGGCGGCATTTCTTCTCCAACGCCGAGCCGCGTGCGCTGGGCCACAAGGCCCTGGCCGTCAATCTTTCGGATCTGGCCGCCATGGGGGCAAGGCCCGTCGCCTGCCTGCTGGGCCTGTCGCTGCCCGAGCTGCGGCCCGATTGGCTCGAGGCCTTTGCCGACGGCTACTATGCCTTGGCCGATGCCGCGGGCTGCCCGCTGGTGGGCGGCGATACCACGCGCAGTCCCTCGTGTATCGTCATCAGCGTGACGGTGCTGGGCCACGTTCCGGTCGGCCAGGCGCTGCGCCGCGATGCGGCGCGCGAGGGCGATGATATCTGGGTCTCGGGCACGCTCGGCGCCGCGGACATCGCGCTGCGATTGCTGGCGGGCGAATTGCCGCCCGATCCTCAACTACTGGCCGCTACCCGAGCCGCGCTGGAACGCCCCGAACCGCCGCTGGAGCTGGGCGCCGCCCTGGCCGGCGTGGCCCATGCCGCCCTGGACATTTCGGATGGGTTGCTACAAGATCTGGGCCACATCCTGAAGGCCAGCGCCTGCGGCGCGCAGCTCGACTATGCGTCCTTGCCGGTGGCCGAGGCGCTGGCCGGGCTGCCGCAGGCGCTGCAGCGGCAAGCCGTTTTGGGCGGCGGCGACGTATACCAGTTATGCTTTACCGCCGCTGCGGCCAGGCGCGACGAGATCCTGGCGCTGGCACGCCGTTGCGGTTCGCGGGTTTCGCGCATCGGCTGCATCACCGCGGGGCCGGGCGCGCTGCAGGTGCTGGACGAGGGCGGCCGGCCCATAGCGCCGCTGCCAGCGGGCTTCGATCATTTCAACTGAATTCTCTTGCACGGGCCGCTGCCCGAGCCGTTACACTACACGCTACATGCACGATCCCAAGCAGCCTCCTATGTCCAGCCCCCAGCCCGAATCGGGCGGCGCGCGCACGCTCGAGCCTTCGTTCGCCTGGTTGTGGCACGAGCCGGCGCGCGTCGTGGCGTTCGGCTTCGGCAGCGGCCTGCTGCGGCCCGCTCCCGGCACGTGGGGCACCCTGGCGGCATGGGTGTTGTGGGTGCTGGTCGTGGGGCGGCTGCCCGACGCGGCGGTCGCCGCCGTGCTGGTCCTGGCCTTTGCCTACGGCTGCTGGTGCTGCCATCGCGTGGGCAAGGAACTGGGCGCGCCGGACCATTCCGGCATGGTCTGGGACGAAATCACCGCCTTCTGGCTGGTGCTGTGGCTGACCCCGGGCAGTTGGGGCGCGCAGCTGACCGCCTTCATCCTTTTTCGCGCCTTCGACATCGTCAAGCCCCCACCCATCGGTTTTTTCGACCGTCACTTCAAGAACGGCTTCGGCGTGATGTGGGACGACATCGTCGCCGCGGCCTATGCGCTGTTGGTGATGGCCATCCTGGTCCGACTGGAGTTGCTACTACTATGAGCCTGAACGAACCCGAGGCCCTGCTGCGCGATCTCGGCGGCCTGCTGACCGAGCGCGGCTGGATGCTGGCCTGTGCCGAATCCTGCACCGGCGGCCTGCTGAGCGCTGCCCTGACCGAACTGCCAGGGTCCAGCGTCTGGTTCGAGCGGGGCTTCGTCACCTACAGCAATGCCGCCAAGATGCAGCATTTGCGGGTCAGCGCCGACACGCTGGAACGCTTCGGCGCGGTCAGCGAAGAAACCGCCATGGAAATGGCCGCGGGCGTGCTGGCCGAAGTGCGCGACGCCCAATTCGCCATCTCCACCACCGGCATTGCCGGGCCCGGCGGCGCGACCCCGGGCAAGCCCGTAGGCATGGTGTGCTTCGGTTTCGCCCGGCGCGCGGCCGACGGCATCGTCACGCGTGCCGCGGTAAAGATCTTCGAAGGGGGGCGCGGCGAGGTGCGGCGTTCGGCTGTCGATTACGCGCTGCGCACCGCGCTGGAGTTCATCGCGCAGCGTTGATTGCGTCGCGCGTGGCCCGGGCCGCGGCCGCAGCCGCAACGCGCCAGTCGTCGCCGCTGCCCGCATACAGAATCGCGCGCGAGGAATTGATCATCATCCCCCTGCCGCGGCTGTCGCGCCCGGCTTGGACCGTGGCCGGAATATCGCCGCCTTGCGCACCTATGCCCGGCACCAGCAGGGGCATGTCGCCCACCCGCTGCCTGACACGCGCGATTTCTTCCGGGAACGTAGCGCCCACCACCAGGGCGCATTGGCCCGTGGTATTCCAGCGCTCGGCCACCAGGCCGGCCACATGCAGATACAGCGGCGTGCCGTCGGCCGACTCGATGAATTGCAGGTCCGAGCCGCCCGGGTTCGAGGTGCGGCACAGGATGATGACGCCGCGGTCCTTCCATTCCAGATAGGGCTGGACCGTGTCGAAGCCCATGTAGGGGCTGACCGTGACGGCATCGGCGTCATAGCGCTCGAAGGCCTCGCGGGCGTATTGCCCGGCCGTGGATCCTATATCGCCGCGCTTGGCGTCGAGCACGATGGGCAGGCCGGGGTAGGCCGAGTGCACATAGCGGCATAGTGCCTCGAGCTGGTCTTCGGCGCGCTGCGCCGAGAAATAGGCGATCTGTGGCTTGATGCCACAGGCGTACGGCGCCGTGGCATCCACGATGGCCTTGCAGAACTCGTAGACCGCGTCGCCGCGCCCCTGCAGCTCGGCAGGCATGCGCTTGGGGTCCGGGTCCAGCCCCACCATCAGCAGGGAATTCGTGTCGGTCCAGGACTGGTCGAGTTTGGCAATGAAGCTCATGGGTGGTTGTGCGAGGATGCGGCAAACGGGCCGCCAGGCTTGGTGAATGGGGTGAAACCGAGGGTTCCAGCGCAGCCGGCGGCATCCGTGCAAGCACTGTAACCGTGCGGGCTATAGTTTACTTGGGTTTGGGCGCATGCTTGTCGGCGCCGCCCGGCAGGGCCTGGCCTTCGGACAGGCGGCGGCCCGTGTCGCGGCTAAAAGAAGCGCAGATACAGGCAAGCCAGCCAGACCGCGGCCCCGAACAGCAGCGCCAGCAGCACAGCCGCGCTGCCCAGGTCCTTGGCGCGCCCGATCAGCGGGTGGTGTTCCAGCGTCACCGAATCGGCCACCGCTTCCAGCGCGGAATTCAACAGCTCCACGACCAGCACGAAGACCACCGTGCCTATCAGCAGCAGCACCTGCAGCGCATCGCGCCCCACCCAGAACGCCGCCGGTACCAGCACTACAGCCAGCAGCAGTTCCTGGCGAAACGCGGCTTCGTGCTGGAACGCAGCCCGCAGGCCCTTGGCCGAATAGCTCAGGGCATTGAACAGCCGGCCGAAGCCGCCGCGGCTCTTGTAGGGGGAATGTGTGCTCATGCTGGTGTGTCGCTCTCCGCAGGCTTCGAGATCTTGCCGCTTCGCTTGCGTATTACTTAGGTATCGTTCGCGTCTTGCGGCATGGTACATCATGCCCGGGGGAAAATGCCGGCGCCATATGCCGGCGTCGCGGGCAGGCAAAAAAATCCCGGCGCGAGGCCGGGATTTTCCTGGATGGGTGCTGCACCGGCCGTCGGGCCGGCGCGGCAGGCAGGTATTAGAAGCCGCCCATGCCACCCATGCCGCCCATGTCCGGCATGGCCGGAGCAGCGGGCTTGTCTTCGACGATTTCGGCCACGGCGGCTTCGGTCGTCAGCAGCAGGCTGGCCACGGAGGCAGCGTTCTGCAGGGCAGTGCGGGTCACCTTGGTGGGGTCCAGCACGCCTTGTTCGACCAGGTCGCCGTACTCGCCGGTGGCCGCGTTGTAGCCGTAGTTGCCCTTGCCGTTGGCCACGGCATTGACCACCACGCTGGGCTCATCGCCGGCATTGGCCACGATGGTGCGCAGGGGAGCTTCGACCGCACGCAGGATCAGCTTGATGCCGGCGTCCTGGTCGGCGTTGTCGCCCTTGACCTTGGCGATCGACGCCTTGGCGCGGATCAGTGCAACGCCGCCGCCGGGGACAATGCCTTCTTCCACGGCAGCGCGAGTGGCGTGCAGCGCATCTTCCACACGAGCCTTCTTTTCTTTCATTTCGACTTCGGTCGCAGCACCGACGCGGATCACGGCAACGCCGCCGGCCAGCTTGGCCACGCGTTCTTGCAGCTTTTCACGGTCGTAGTCGGAAGTGGCTTCCTCGATCTGCACGCGAACTTGCTTGACGCGGGCTTCGATCGACTTGCTGTCGCCAGCGCCGTCGATGATCGTGGTGTTTTCCTTGGCGACTTCAACGCGCTTGGCTTGGCCCAGATCGTTCAGCGTGGCCTTTTCCAGCGACATGCCGGTTTCTTCCGAGATCACATTGCCGCCGGTCAGGATGGCGATGTCTTCCAGCATGGCCTTGCGGCGGTCGCCGAAGCCCGGAGCCTTGACGGCGGTGGTCTTCAGGATGCCACGGATGTTGTTCACCACCAGGGTCGCCAGGGCTTCGCCCTCGACGTCTTCGGCGATGATCAGCAGCGGACGGCTGGACTTGGCAACTTGCTCGAGCACGGGCAGCAGGTCGCGGATGTTGCTGATCTTCTTGTCGTAGATCAGGACATACGGATCTTCCAGGGCCGAAACTTGCTTGTCGGGGTTGTTGATGAAGTAGGGCGACAGGTAGCCGCGGTCGAACTGCATGCCTTCCACGACGTCCAGTTCGTTTTCCAGCGACTTGCCGTCTTCGACGGTGATCACGCCTTCCTTGCCGACCTTGTCCATCGCGTTGGCGATAATTTCGCCGATCGAGCTGTCGCTATTGGCCGAGATCGAGCCGACCTGGGCGATTTCCTTGCTGGTGGTGCAGGGCTTGGACAGCTTCTTCAGCTCTTCCACGGCGGCGGCGACAGCCTTGTCGATGCCGCGCTTCAGGTCCATGGGGTTGATACCGGCGGCCACATACTTCAGGCCTTCTTCGACCACGGCCTGGGCCAGCACGGTGGCGGTGGTGGTGCCGTCACCGGCGTTGTCGGAGGTCTTGGAAGCGACTTCCTTGACCAGTTGGGCGCCGATGTTCTCGAACTTGTCCTTCAGTTCGATTTCCTTGGCAACCGACACGCCGTCCTTGGTGACGGTGGGGGCGCCGAACGAACGTTCCAGGACCACGTTGCGACCCTTGGGGCCCAGGGTGGTCTTGACGGCGTTGGCCAGAATGTTCACGCCGCGAACGATGCGCACACGCGCGTCGTCGCCGAAAAGTACTTGCTTAGCAGCCATTTGTCAGATTCCTTGCTTGATTCGTGTAATTACTGGATGACGGCGAGAATTTCTTCTTCGCGGATGACCAGCAGTTCTTCGCCGTCCACTTTCACGGCCTGGCCGGCGTACTTGCCGAACAGGACCTTGTCGCCAGCTTTCACGTCGACCGGCAGCACTTTGCCGTCTTCGGTCTTCTTGCCGGGGCCGACAGAGACGACTTCGCCTTGATCGGGCTTTTCGGCGGCGCTATCGGGAATCACGATGCCCGACGCGGTGGTGCGCTCGTTGTCCAAACGCTTGACGATCACGCGATCGTGCAAAGGACGCAGTGCCATGGAGGAACTCCTGTTGAATAGATATTGGAAACTGGATAGGAACGAGGGGTACGTGACTGTTAGCACTCATCCCCTTCGAGTGCTAATTATAGGGGCGGAGGCGTTTTGTTCAAGTGGGGCGGAAAGATTTGTTACATTTGGACTGTGCTGCCGGGCTGCGCTGTCAATTTTTATGGGCCTGGCTATACGACATTCAGCGCGGCAATTTGCAGCCACACAGGCTGCGTAGCTTGAACGATTCTGGAGAAGGACAAAGAAAGAAGTCGTTCAGGCGTCGAATCACAAGAAGAGCCTGCGACGGACTAGTCCTGTTGGACTATCGCGCGTTCACAAGAATGCCCCCGCGCCCGCATGTTGCGTTGTTCTTGTTCGCAAGACAAGCAGTCCGGCCGCGCGCGGCGCCTCGCCTGTAGACGAGGGGAGGCATTCTTGTCGCTCGTGGACTCGCTACAAGCCTTGATACGCCGTTCAGACATTTCCGTCTACGAGTATTGCCCGTTCCGGCGGTATGGTCAGAAACACCGAAGCCTTCTCTTCCAGCAGCGCCCCCGGGAATCCGTGTACACGGATGAGGCCGCCAGGCCAGCGTATAAAGTATGTAACGATATCGCCGAGAAGGATGCGCTGTTCGATCGTTGCCGGCCACTGGTTCTGAGCCGCAGGCGTTGGCTGGGTGCTCAGCTCGGCGTAGACCGAACGCACGGCAACGGTATGCTTGCCATCGGGGCCCGGTTCGGGCATGGAGTCTCGGGGAGCGCAAGACAATAGAATGCCGCCACCCACATCGAGAACCGGGCGGGCGGATGAAGAATCAGCCAGCTTTCCGGTGATGATGTTGGCCGCGCCAATAAAGTCGGCCACGAAGCGGCTGCGCGGCTGGTTGTAGATCTCGAGCGGCGGGCCTTCCTGCTCGATATGGCCCTCGCGCATCACGATCACGCGGTTCGACATGGCCATCGCCTCTTCCTGATCGTGCGTGACATACAGCGTGCTCGCCGCGAACTGCTGCTGCAGCTCTTTCATTTCTTCACGCATGCGTGTGCGCAGCCTGGCATCCAGGTTCGAGAGTGGTTCATCGAGCAGAATAACCTTCGGACGACACGCATAGCTTCGCGCGAGCGCGACGCGCTGCTGTTGGCCGCCGCTGAGATCGGTGGCGGGGCGCGAGGCCAGATCCTTCATTCCGACCATTTCGAGCGCAGACATGACCTGAGCGTCGATATCCACGTCGCGCTGCTTGCGAGTGCGCAGGCCATAAGCGACATTGTCGAATACCGTCATATGCGGCCAGATCGCGTACGACTGGAACACCATAGACAGATTGCGCTTTTCGGTCGGGATGTTGATGCCCCGCTCTGATGAGAAAACCACTCGCGAGTCGATCACGATTTCGCCCTCGGTGGGTGTCTCCAGGCCTGCAATGCAACGCAGCGTCGTGGATTTCCCGCAGCCGGAAGGCCCAAGCAGCGACAGATGCTCTCCCGGCGCCACACTGAACGAAATCCCATGAACCACTACTTTGTCGCCATAAGCGACCGTCAGATTGCGCACTTCAATATACGGTGTTATATCACCCATCGTTATTCCTCTCGGATCCGCGCGACACGAAGATCAGCTTTGTACTTTGTCCCGGGTAATGCGGCGTACGACGATCAGGCAGACCATAATGATGGCCGCCTGCACCACGACCAGCGCGCTCACTTTCGGCAATCCGCCTGAATCCCAGAAACTGAAAATCGCCGGACCCAGCACCTGTGTTCCCGGACCAGACAGGAACAGCGAGGCACTGACCTCGCGCACCGAAATCATGAAAAGCAGTGCCCAATTCGCAACGATTCCGCTCTTGAGCAACGGCACCGTAACGGTGCGCATCATTCTGGACCAGCCTGCGCCTTCCACCCGGGCAGCCTCTTCCAGGGAGCGGTCAATCTGTACGATGACCCCGCTCATGCCTCGATATGCCAGCGGCAGAAATACTATGATGTAGGCCAGCAGCACAGCCCACAGTGTTCCGTACAGCGACACTGGCAGGGAAAGCACCATCCACAGGAAGCCAAAGGCGAAAATCAGCCGTGGAAATGCTTGCGGCAGCATCGTCACCTGTTCGAGCAGATGCCGCCCTGTGCTGTTTGAGCGATAGACCGTCCAGGCGATAACTGTGGCAAGGGCAACCCCTATGGTGCCCGTCCCCACCCCCAGCAGCAGGCTGTTGCCGATGGCCTGCTGCGTGGTCGGGAAATCGATCAGCACATAATGGAAGTTGCTGAGCGTCCAGTGCGAGGGGATAAGTGTGATATCGCCGCTGTTCTGCAGGGACGCCAATACCAGAACCCCGATAGGCAACACTAGCGCGACCAACACGTAAAGACACTCGATGCCGAAAAGCACGGGCGTCCAGCCGCGCATATTGAGTCGGCGTGAACGATAGGTCTTGCCGCTGACAACCGCGAACGACCGGGATTTGACCGCCCGCGTATACAGCCATACGCTTAGAGCGGCAATCGCAATCAGCACCACACCTATGGCCGCCGCCAATGGATAGTTCGGCGGGTAACTCTGGAACATCACATAGATGGCCGTGGTCGCCACATAGAAACGGGCATTGGTTCCCAGCATGGTGGGGATCGCGAACGCGCCCATCATCGAGGTGAAGAGAAACAGCGCCGCGCTCAGGACGGCCGGCAGCAGCAAGGGCAGCGTGATGTGCAATGCGGTGTGGAGCTTGCCTGCACCGAAAATGGCAGAAGACTCCTCCAGCGACGAGTCCATGCGCTGCATGGCCGCTCCGATCATGAGAACCGCCACCGGCGCCTCGAAGATGGCCATGACAAAAATAATGCCCGGAACCGTATAAATGTTGAGCAATGGTCCCGTGGCGCCAGTGACACTCATGTAAATACGGTTCAGTATCCCGTCGCCCGGCGAGGCCAGCGCGCTCCATGCCAATGCACCCACCAGCGGCCCTAGCGGATACGGAATGGAAATAAGGACTTCGAAGACGCGCTGTCCCGGGACTGTGGTCCGATACAGTATCCACGCCAGTATGATTGCAATGGCGGTGGCCAGCACTGTAGCCAGCGACGATACCAGCAGGGTATTGCCGATCCAGTCGAGGTGCTTGCCCAGTTCGGCGAAATTCGCCAGGCCATACTCGACCGCAGGAAGGGCCTGCGGGTCACCCACATTGAACGCACTGGTAATCAGCAGTAGCAGTGGGTAGCCCAGGCAGGCCAGTATGAACAACAGGGGCAACCACACCCTAAGAGAGAAGCGCCCCCGTGGGCGACTGGAAACAGCGTGGCCTTGTGCCCGCGGGGCAGGGGTGTTGGCAGCCATGGCTCTTTTACAATCCGACCATGTTGTTCCAGACTTTCAGGTATTCGGAATGCAGCTTTTCCGACGCGTATTCCGCTAGCTCGCTCGGCGTCGGGAATAGCAGCTTGATGGATGACAGGGGTGGCAGGCCCTCGATGTTGACATCTTTGCGAGCGGAATAAGACCCCTGGATTTCATTCCATATCTTCTGCCCTTCGGCGGAAAGCAGGAATTTGACGTAAGCCTTGGCAGCGTTGGGGCGCTTCGTTGTCTTGAAGGCCGCTGTGACCTGATTCACTGCCGGCGTGCCTTCAGTGGGGAAAACCATCTCGATGGGCTGTTTGTCGCGCTTGGACTTCAGGTATTGGAAGATGCTGACGCGCCCGCCCAGCTTGAGGTCCCCGCGGTGTATGTCGCTCATGATCTGCGTCGAGGACGAATACCCCCTGGGTTTTTGTGCAGCCAACTTGGTCCAGTAATCCTTCGCGAGAATATTGCGCAGTACGAACCACATCCCATACGAAGTACCCGCAGCGGCATTCTGGAAGCCAATGCCGTTTTTCCAGAGCGGATTCAGGAGATCAACCAGAGACTTGGGCGCCTCTTCTTTCTTGACATAGCGGGGGTCGTACATGATCGGCCCCGCATTGATGTAATAGGTTGCCCAGTACCCGCGAGGGTTGCTCACCGCACGCGGATCGTAGGCATCCAGGTCCTCGAATTCGTAGCGCAGCAAGTGTCCCAATTGGCGCATCTTGTCCATCGTGCCGAGGTCGGAGGTGTCATAGACGTCGACATCGGCCTTGCCCGCGCGCAATTCGGCATACAGCTTGGGCCACGCGGCTCCCGGCAGAAGGCGCTGCTGATTTACTTGAATGCCGGTCTTGTCCGTGAAGATTTTATTGAACTTGACGACATCGGCCTCTTGGTCGCCGTGCCAGAGCAATAATGGGCCCTCTTTGCGTGCGGCATTCATGTCGAGAGGTGCATTGTCCGTGCCCTCTGCGAGCGCCTTGCGTGATGTCGCGATGAACGGGAACCCGAGCACCATGGCCCCGCCGCCCAGGGTGGTAAGAAACCGCCGCCGGTTCACACTGCCATTGCCAGCCTGATCCGCTACATCTACTACATTTGTGCGTTTCATATTGTCATCCTCCTGATATCCACACAACCAAACAACAACGTTGAGTAACTTGTTGCACGAGGGCCTGCCCCTTTGTCGCTGCCGGGTGCAGGCATGACCATAGGTGCATCAGAGTCTGGAGCGTCACAAATTGCGTAGAGGGTCGTATACGGCGCATTCATTGCCTGAGGGCGATTCGGGGGAGACCCGGGACAGCCCCTGCATTGATGTAGAAAATCCGCCGCCGTGTGTCCCTTGCAAAAACTTTGAAGCACAGTTACAACGTAGAAGGGCAGTCTCTATTGCCTTAACAACTTTATTACAAGTATAGTTCCTGAAGGGGAAAAAGCAAGCATCACGGCAGCGTGTATACAGCCCATAATATCGGCCTGACCAACACCGCATACGCACATGAAACCGCCTACAGTAAGCGCAGCGAACATCTCCGCCGTTCCTGTCACGCACGGCAAATTGGCCGATAAGCTTTACGAAAATATGCTGTCCTGGATCACTTTTGGGGATCTGAAAGAAGGGGATAGGCTTCCTTCAGAAGAACGCCTGGCCAAGCAGTTTGGCGTGTCTCGCCCCGTCGTCCGTCAAGCCCTGCTGCGCCTGCGGTCCGATGAAATCATCATTTCCAGACATGGTTCGGGCTCCTACATCCTGCGGCGGCCCAAGAAAGAATTTTTCGACTTTGCGCCTATGGGCGGCGTGGCCGACCTCGTGCGCTGCTTCGAATACCGAATCGCGCTCGAAGGGGAAGCCGCGTGGCTGGCGGCGAGACGCCGCACAAATATCGACCTCAAGCGGATCGGCGATGCGCTGCACGACATGGATAACGCCGTCGCTTCGCGTACCATCGCCACTAGTTCCGACATAGACTTCCATGCTGCTATCGCAGCCGCTACCAAGAACGAGCTGTTCGTCTCCACCATGGCTTCTCTGTCCACACTGATTTTTTCCGGCATGACGGTCGCGCGCAAGCTTTCGCTGCAGATGAATCTGGCGCGGCTCGAACTGGTGCAGAAAGAGCATCTGGCCATCTACAAAGCCATCGAGACGCAAGACCAGGTCGCGGCCAGGGAGCTCATGCGCAAGCATATTGACAACGCCCGTAACCGGGTATTGACCGACAGCGTCGAGCCTGACCCTGACACCAAGTCATGAATATCGGGCCCAGCACGCAGGCCCGCTCGCCCGACGATCAGCCCGCCGTAGTATTTATGGTAAGGCGCCCGCCATCGGCCAAACGCACAAAGTTCGAGCACGTCCAGTGCAGTTCATCCCGCTCGGGATAGTCGATTCTGAAATGGGCGCCACGGCTCTCCCGCCTGGCGATCGCCGAGCGCGCCACTGCCAAAGCCACCAGTGTTACGCTGCGGGCCCGGGCGAGCGGGTCAAAAAGCGAACCAGTCCACCGGCTGCAGATCTCTTCGTATAAGGACTCCAGCCGATCTCCTCCTTCTTGCATGGACGCGCCCGTGCGCCGGATACCGAAGTCGGTCGACATGATTTCCGCCACCTTGTCGGCATATCGCTGCGCTGCAGCCCCGTTTTCATTGGCGCCATCAGTGCCTTCAGCGAGGCCATGCGCCAATTCCTCGATACGTGCTCGTTGCGTGGCGCTTAGCTGCATATCGCCTGTGCAGGCGGAAATGCCCGCCATTCGGCCGAAAGTGATGGCGTCGGCCGCACCATTGCCGGCAATGCGGCTGGCGCCATGCAGGCCGCCCGCCGCCTCGCCGCAAACCAGCAGGCCCGGGACATCGCTATGACATTGGGCGTCGATACGCACGCCCCCCATCAGGCTATGTGCAGCGGGGTGGACCTCTACCGGCTGCACTTGCGGATCAATGCCGGCCTTCAGCAAACGCCGGCGGTGCGACACATAATCGTTGAGAACCTCGGGGCGGAGGGCGGTTGCATCGAAATAGACGGCGCCAGCTGAAGTGCCCCGGCCCTCGTCGATTTCTTTCTGTATGAAAAGCGCCATTCGCGCCTTCTCGATTTGCTTTTCACAGCCGTCCGGGTGGTAACGGCACATGAAGCGTTCCCCCTGGCTATTTTTCAGCAGGGCGCCGTCGCCAATCATGGCTGTGGGCATTTCCATTCCGCGCACGCCAGGCGGCGTCGCGACCACCGTGGGCTCGAATTGCACGAACTCCATGTCGCGCAATACGGCGCCTGCATCGAGTGCCAGCGTGTAGGAACTGCCATCGACATCCGCCGGATAGGTTGAATCGCGATAAATGCCGCCTATGCCGCCCATAGCCAGAACCGTATTCGCGGCCAGGAATGCAGTCAGTTTGCCTGTGTGTGAGTCCGCAGCAAGCGCGCCCCATACACGCCCGTCCAACACCAACAGGGCCAACACTTTCAACCCCAGGTATTCGCCAACGCCCAAAGCCTTCGCCTCGCCAGTGATGACGCGCAAGACCGCATTGCCCGTTCCCTTGGCCACGTACACAGAACGAGGATACCGGGAACCCGACAAATGCCGCAGAGCAGGGCCGTTGTCCCGTATTTCGAACGGCACGCCCAGGCGTTGAAGCTCCTCGAATGCTACCGCGGCATGCTCGGCGAGCGCCCGTATCATATCCGGCTCGCCCAATTTGTAGCCGCCCTCGAAGGTGTCCCGGTAGAATTGTTCGATCGAATCTCCCGGCGTGCCCTGCGGCAGGCTGGCATTGAAACCGAGAATGAATGGCGACGCCCCTCGCGCCCACCCCACGATATCGACCTTGGCGCCCGAGCGCGCCGCTGTGGTCGCTGCCTGGTAGCCGGCCGCACCACAGCCCAAAACGAGCACATCACTCGTACGCACCTCGACGGCTCGACGCTTTCGCGCCGTTCGGCGGGCGCTGGTATTGCTCATTTGCTGGCCTCCTGGCAAATTAGCTTGTATAACAACTTATTGATGACTTTGTCATACTCACCATGCATTGTCAACGACGGGGCACAGCATGAATACTGAAGAGATGCACAGGCGCCGAAGGGCCTTTCACGGGCTGAAAATGGCGATTACAACTTCCGATTCTATTCTTCACACTGTACAAGACCATGGATTTTGAAATCAGCGAAGATCAACGCCAAGCGCTCGATGGCTGGACTCGCTTTATCGGCCAAGAAATCGCGCCCATAGTGCGGTCGTTCCACGATAAAGCCATGACGCGTGAGATGGCGCATGCCTTGATAAGGAAGATGGTGCCTTTCGGGGTGGGTGCCGGCTGGTTGCCGGAAGATGGCGGCGGCATGGGGCTGGATTTCCTGACCAGTGGCCTGCTGTTCGAGGCGCTGGCCTATGTATCTCCGGATGTGGCTGGGCTGGCCTGGGTCGCTGAAGGCGCAGCGTTGAAGGTGTATAGCAACGGCTCGCCCTCGATCAAGGAAGCCTATCTTCCAGGAATCATGGGTGGCGAACTAATCGGCTGTTCGGCGATCAGCGAGCCCGGTATCGGCTCGAGCGTGCGTGAGATGCGGACGACGGCCGTCCGCTCAGGTGGTGGCTATCGCTTGAATGGCGAAAAACTGTGGATCTCGAATGCCGCTGTGGCGGATTTCGTTCTGGTAATGGCGAAAACAGCCGACCAGGAGTTCTCCATGTTCCTGGTCGATCGTGAAAAGCATGGCTTTGAAGTGCATGAAATCGACAAGCTGGGCCTGAACGGGTGGCCGCTTGCGCAGATACGCTTCGATGACGTCTTGGTGTCGGAGGAATACATGCTGGGTGCGCCCGGCGCGGGGCTGCGTGAGACGATGAAGGGCTTTGCCCGTTCACGCTGTTTTGTTTCGACATTGGCGCTGGGCATCGCTAAGGCGGCGTTGGATGCCTCGGTTGATTATGCGAAGCAAAGAATGCAGTTCGGCAAGCCTATTGCCGCCCATCAAATGGTGCAGGGTTTGCTGGCTCAGATGGCGACCGACTTTTCCGCCTCGCAATTGCTGGTATACCGTGCTTTGTCGCTTATGTCGCAGGGGCGACGATGCGATCTGGAGGCTTCGATTGCCAAATCATTTGCAACTGAGGCCGCGCAACGCATTACATCCAGCGCGATCCAGGTGCATGGCGCGGCCGGCATTGCCCGCGATCTGCCGCTCGAACGCCATTTCAGGAATGCGCGCATGCTGACGATCCCGGATGGAACCACGCAGATCAACCAGCTAATAATCGGCCGTTATTTAACCGGCATCGATGCTTTCCACTGAACGAATCAATGCCGTGCGCGAGCGTGTATTCCGTCGTTGGCTGTCCGAGACGTCTGCCGCCGTGTATGTGCGGCATCGGCGATGCCTGGAACCGCGCAACGAGCGGGCCGATTGGCTTAAAGGGTCAGATGATCCGATCTGCCGCCAGCACATCGACCTCATTCTGGCTGATGCCCAGCCAGTCTCGCAGCACTTCCGCGCTGTGTTCGCCGGGCAGCGGCGGCGCTGTCCAGCCGGCATGGATGTCGAACGCTGAATAGCTTGCCGCAGAGCCCACCTGCGGCAATTCGCCATAGACGGGATGCCGGACAATATGGATCATGTCGCGTTGCGTTGCGCGACAATGCGCGAGTGCGGCTTCAATGTCATTGATTCGTGTGCACGGCACAGCATCCGCGTCGAGCTCGCCCCGCAATTCCGAGCAGGTCCGCGATGCGATCGCGGCATCGAGCATCTCATAGAGCGCCTCGGCGTTGCGTGAGCGGGCGAGGGCGTCGGCAAAGCGGGTATCGTCGGCCAGCTTGCTGCGGCCCAGTATCCCGAGCAACGCTACGAAACGGTCCTGTCTGGAGGCGTCGATCAGTAGCCACCCATCGGCAGCCCGGAACACCTTGCATGGCACCCGGTTGGCATGGGCTGCACCGTGCTTGCGCGGCAGTGTGCCATGCATCAGATAGTCCAACGCCTGGTCGGCGAGGAAGACTACTTGCCCCTCCAGCAGACTGGTCTCGACTTTCTGGCCCCGGCCTGTCGAAATCCGCTGCAGTAGCGCCGCCATGATCGCGGCCTGGCAGTTCATTCCTGCGATGAGGTCGAATGCGGAAGTGCCGAGCTTGATCGGCCTGCCGTCGGCCGCGCCCGTCACGCTCATATAGCCGCCCAGCGCCTGCACGGTCAGGTCGAAGCCTCCCGTCACACTGTCTGGCCCCGTCGCACCGAAGCCCGAGATCGACGCGTAGATCAGGCGCGGATTGCTTTGCGACAGTTCGTCATAGCCCAGCCCCAGGCGCGGCATCACATCGGGGCGAAAGTTCTCGATGACCACATCGGCCGCCATGCATAACCGCCGTGCAATCGCGTTGCCGCGGTCGGCTTTCAGATTCAGGCCGAGCGAGCGCTTGTTGCGGTTGGCGGCAAGATAGGTCATGCCATTGCCATGAAAAAAAGGCGGGCCCTGGCGGCGTATCGCGTCGCCGCTACCTGGCATCTCTACCTTGACCACGTCCGCACCCAGGTCGGCGAGCAACATGGCGCAGTAGGGACCTGCGAGCACGCGCGTGAAGTCGACTACCTTGATGCCAGTCAACGGCTTGTTGGGCATGGCGTGGCTATCGCTGCTGGTGGCGTACGCGCTGTCTGGATCAGCCCACGTAGGCACGGATGTTGAGGGCCGTGGCGACTAGTTCCCCGTGCTGGTTGACGCACTTCACTTCGGCATGAATACGGCGCTTGGCGAGGTCGACCGACGACAACGTATAGGTGGTCTTGATGGTATCGCCGAATCGCACGGGCCCTGTGAAACGAACCCGATCATATCCAAGCGATACGGTGCGCCCTACGCGCATCCGCGCAGAGGCCGCCGACATGAAACCCAACAGCAGCGTGCCGTGTGCGATGCGTTCGCCATATTTGCCAGTCTTCATGTATTCGTGGTCGATATGGTTCGGCGAGAAATCGCCGGTGATGCCCGCGTAGAGATAGACATCGGACTCCGACACCGTCTTGGTGAAAACGATGCTGGCGCCGATTGGCACTTCCTCTATCTTGCCAGCCTCTGATTTGAAGTACTCGAGTTCTTCCATGGTGTGCGCGCTACCGGTCAGTTGTATCGTCAGAGGGTCTTCGATTCGTGCAGGGAGGAAATTCGATCCTCGCCATAGCCCAGCCATTCCTTGAGGATTGCATCGGTATGCTCGCCCAGTACGGGGGGCGCAGTCCAGCCTTCAGTAATGTCGAAAGAGGAATAGCATGCGGCCGGGCCCAGCGTCGGCACCTTGCCGTAGGACGGGTGGTTCAAGTCCATCTCCAGCTTGCGATGCTTCACCTGGCGATGCCCGAACACCTGGGCCATGTTATTGACTGGTGCGCAAGGCACGCGGGCCGCCTCCAGTTTGGCGATGATATCTGCTGTCGTGAACTTCAGCACTTCGGCATCTAGCAGTGCATAGAGCTCGTCGCGATGCGTAACTCGCCCGTTCATTTCCTTGAAGCGTGGATCGGTCGCGAGTTCGGGGCAGCCGAGGATCTTTACGAAGGCCTCGTAGAAATTCTGGAAGCCCGCCCCGATCACTGCCCAGCCGTCGGATGTCTTGAATGCCTTGTAGGGCACCTGCTGTGCATGCTCTGAGCCCCACTTCTGCGGTTCCTTGCCTGTGATCAGGTACTCGAGCGCAGCATTTGCCAGGAACGCCACTTCGCTTTCCAGCAGGCTGGTCTCCACCTTTTGCCCGGCTCCGGAGGAAGCTCGCTGGAACAGCGCAGCGAGGATGGCCGACTGGCAGTTCATGCCGGCCAACATGTCGAAGGCCGACGTGCCCAGTTTGATCGGTGCGCCGTCGCGGTCGCCGGTGATCGCCATGTAGCCGCCTAGTGCCTGTATAGTCAGGTCGAATGCGCCGAGGTCGGCATCAGGGCCGTCGGGGCCGAAGCCGGAAATCGACGCATAAATCAATTTCGGGGATTCCTTCGATAGGGTTTCGTAGTCCAGGCCGAATTTCTTCAGTACGTTCGGACGGAAGTTTTCCAGTACCACGTCCGCCTTGAGGCACAGATCCCGCGCCACTTCTTGGCCTTCCGGTTTCTGTAGATCGATAGTGATCGAGCGCTTGTTGCGATTGGTTGCGTACCAGGTAATGCCGTTGCCGGCGAAGAAAGGCGGCCCCTGCAGGCGCAACGGGTCGCCGGTGCCGGGTAGTTCCAGCTTGATGACTTCCGCGCCCAGGTCGCCGAGCAGTTGCGCGCAGTAGGGGCCGGCAAAGAAGCGCGTAAAATCGACGACACGTATGCCGGACAATGGTTTGCCAGTCGTGGCGGGCTGATCCATGGTGAGCAAATCCCTGTTGTACGATGCGGGCGAAGATTGGATGCCTATTCGCCCTTGAATATCGGCTTGCGTTTCTCGAAGTGCGCACGCATGCCCTCTGCATAATCCTGTGTCGCATCAAGCGGGCGCCGCAGAAGCTGGTCCAGCTCGGCTGCGTCAGTCATCGACATAGACTGGCCCTGGTTGATCGACTGCTTGAGCGCAGCCACGGCCAGTGGGCTGGTTGCTTCCATCTCGGTGACCCATTGCACGGCTGCGTCGATCAGTTCTTTACGCTTGACCACGCGCTGCACGATGCCCATTTTCTCGGCTTGGCGCGCGTCGAAGCCGCTTGCCGTGAACAGCAAGTCCTTGGCGCGCGCTGCGCCCACGAGGCGCGTGAGCGTGACGGGCCCACCGCTGCCGGGATAGGCGCCCAGCGTCATCTCCGGGAAGCCGAAACGCGTGTCTTCCGAGGCAATGCGCAGGTCGCACGCAAGCGCCAGCTCGCTGCCGCCGCCCAGGCACCAGCCGAATACGGCTGCAATGACGGGTTTGGGCGAGCGCCAGATGGCCTTGCTCAAGGTCAACAGCGCCTGGCTTTGGGCGGCTTTGCCTTCTTGAGATAGCTTGGCGCGTTCCTTCAGGTCCGTGCCAGCCGAAAACGCCTTGTCGCCAGCCCCTGTGATGATGATGCCGCGCAGATTCCGCTGGGACTGCGCGGCTTGCACGCCGTCCAACAGCGCGTGCACGAGCTCGCTGGATAAGGCATTGCGGGCATCCGGACGATTCATCGTCAAGATCAGCGCACTGCCTCGCCTTTCCGTGGTCAATACTGCCATGCTGGTTGACTCCGCATGCTCGTGGTTCAAACAGTTTTCTCGAGCGATCGCGTCGTGATCTCTACTCCGTCGTCGGGCTTGCCCAATAAGTCGGCGTGATCGATTGAATCAGTCTTCCATCGCCGGCCTGGCGCCGGCTTATACGCTGTAGCAAATGCGCATCGTCCATCTGCTGAAAATCGGCGCTTTGGCGCGCCGCCGTCATCTGACGCCGCAGTGGGCATTCCCATGCTACAACAATCTTCCATCCGCTAGTTCGAGCTGAGCGAATGCATCTGCCTCGATCTGGTCGCCGACCGATCCGATGTCCGTAATTACGCTCTCGCTGCCGTGATGGTGACAACTATTAGTAAAGTTGTAATACTACATCCAAACCTCGCATTGTCAATGCCGGGGCCGGGGTTATGGGGGCAAATCCGCTTCAGAATCTCAGCGCATAGGCTGGATCGTGCGAATGACCAGGCGCTGTGAGATGCCTTGATGGCGAAAGCGCGAATATAGATGAAGTGCCTGAAGCGATGTCATGGCCGCGCCCTTCAGCCTCGGTACCGAAGCGCTTCCACCACCAATTTGAAGGCGGGCGAAGGCAGGCGGCGATTCGGGTAGTACAAGTGATAGCCGGGGAAGGGCGGACACCAATCTTCAAGCACGCGAACCAGGCTCCCTTGTTCGACATGCTGCAGGAGCTCGTCTTCGGGCAGGAATGCCACGCCCAGCCCCGCCAGCGCCGCCTGGACGATCGCGGGCGACGTATTGAACGTAAGCTGCCCGTCCACATGGACGTTCAACGGATGGCCGCGGCGTTCGAATTCCCAGATGTAGAGTCCGCCGTAGGTTGGAAATCGTAGGTTGATGCAGCGATGTGACAGCAAGTCACGCGGCGTTTTCGGCGCCGGGTTCGCAGCGAAATAGGATGCTGTGGCGACCGCGGCCATTCGCAGCTTGGGGCCGATAGGCAGCGCAATCATGTCCTTGTCGACGCTCTCGCCCATTCGCACGCCGGCGTCGAAGCGGTCTGCGACGATATCCCGGAATCCGTAACTCACGTCGAACTCCATCTTGATGTCGGGATATTCGCGCAGCAATGGCGTGAGCTTCGGCAATATGTTGCTGCTCAATACGCGGTCGCCGCAGGTGATGCGGACGGTGCCGGCAGGCTTGTCGCGCATGGCGGTCAGTGCGTCCAGTTCCGATTCGATTTCATCGAAGCGGCGGCCGATCGCCTGCACCAGGCGTTCACCCGCTTCCGTGGGCGAAACACTGCGCGTGGTGCGCGTGAGCAGCCGGATGCGCAGGCGCTTCTCCAGCCCGCTGATGGTCTGGCTGACTGCCGACTGGGTCACGCCAAGCGAGGCGGCGGCGCGGGTGAAGCTGCCTTCGCGCGCTACCGTTACGAAGTACAGCAGCTCGTTGAGATTATGTCTTGCCACGATTCGGCGCCCATGAGTAATTAATTAGCTTATCTTATAACGCCATTAAGATTAAAGTAGCTAGTCATTGTTATCCATGGCCGGGATAATGTCGGCCATGGAAATGACAACTACCCTCTGTGACGTCCCCGTGAGCGCCGACAGTGTCAGCCGCGACACGGCGAGTGCCATCCTGTTGCTGGTTGCCGCCTTTCTGGCCTTTGCGAGCTCTCGTGCGAGCCGAGTCCAGACTCTTTGACCATTTGAAAAGGAGATTGTCATGATCGACAAAGCGTCCACGCCGCGTAATCCCTTTGCGGATATCGCCCCCGCGCTGGCCGACTATACCGACAAGGTGTTGTTCGGCGATGTGTGGAAACGTTCGCAACTCTCGCCGCGCGATCGCAGCCTGGTTACCGTTTCGTGTCTGGTCGCGCTCTATCGCGTCAACGAAATGCCCTTTCACCTCAAGCGTGCGCTGGAAAATGGCGTCACCCGCGATGAACTGATCGAGGTGATCACGCATATGGCGTTCTACGCGGGTTGGCCAGTCGCAAGTACCGCGCTCCAGATTGCGCGGCGCGTGTTCGAAGACTCCGGCGCATAACAGCGCAAGCCATCGGGAGGGCATCATGCCGCACATCATCGTCAAGCTTTGGCCCGGAAAGTCCGAGCAGCAAAAGCAGCAGCTCGCGGATGCCATCACCAAGGACGTCACACGTGTCTTCGGCTATGGCGAGGAATCCGTTTCCGTCGCGATGGAGGAAATCGACGCCAAAGACTGGGCCGAAAAGGTTTATAGGCCGGACATTGTCGGACACGTGGAAAGGCTGTACAAGAAACCCGATTACGCGATGTGAACCGCAACCTCACATAGGAGTCACAAAATGCAAACACGTAAACTTGGCAATCTGGACGTTTCCGCCATCGGCCTCGGCTGCATGGGCATGAGTTTCAGCTATGCCACAAAACTATCGCCCAAAGATGGCGTGGCGCTGATTCGCGCCGCTGTCGAGCGCGGCGTGACCTTCTTCGACACCGCCGAAGTCTACGGTCCCTTCACCAACGAAGAGATGGTCGGCGAGGCACTGCGGCCTTTGCGCGATCAGGTGGTGATCGCCACCAAGTTCGGTTTCGACATTGATTTCAAAACCGGCGAGAACCGTGGTGTCTCAAGCCGCCCCGAGCGCATTCGCCAGGCGGTGGAAGGCTCGCTCAAGCGCCTTGGCATCGACGCCATCGATCTGCTGTACCAGCACCGTGTGGATCCGAATGTGCCGATTGAAGATGTCGCCGGCACCGTGAAAGAGCTGATTGCCGAAGGCAAGGTCAAGCACTTCGGTATGTCCGAACCGGGCGTGCAGACGCTGCGCCGCGCCCATGCCGTGCAGCCGGTTGCTGCCGTGCAGAACGAATATTCATTGTGGTGGCGCGCCGTCGAGCACAACGGCATTCTTGCTGCGTGCGACGAGCTGGGTATCGGTCTTGTGCCCTATAGCCCGCTCGGCAAGGGTTTTCTCACCGGCGCAATGGGCAAGGACTTCAAACTGGGCGATGGCGATTTCCGCAAATCGGTGCTGCGCTTCTCGCCTGAAGCGCTGGCCAAGAACCAGGCATTTATCGAGCTGCTGAAACGGGTTGCTGACGACAAGGGTGCGACACCCGCACAGATTGCATTGGCGTGGCTGCTGGCTCAGCGCCCCTACATCGCACCGATCCCGGGCACCACCAAGCTGCATCGGCTGGAAGAAAACCTCGGCGCAGCCAAGATCCAGTTCTCGGCCGCGGAGCTTCGCGACATCGAAGCCGCCGCCGCCCGGATTCCCATCGAAGGCGAGCGCTATTCCCCGCAGCAGCAGGCCATGGTCGGGCGCGAGGCCCCGCTTGGCAAGGCAGGCGCCTGATCGCATTGTCATATGTCGGCCTGGCTTTGAGCTGGCCTTGGAGTGTCGCGCCTGCCCCTGGGCCGCATGAGTCCCGAGCGCGGCTGAAATCGTGGGAACTGCGGCTAGATCAGCCAAAGACAGGCGATAGATCCACCCCGGTGGCCTCGGCGGTCTTTTGCAGGTCTGCCAGGGTGTCCTCGGGCAAATACAAGCCGTCGGCGCGTTGGCGCAGGTCGTTGCGCGCCTCGATTTCACCCGGGTAGTAGACCTCGTCGTGGCCCGCGGCCACGGGGGCGGCCTTGAGCTTGGCGATGTACTCTTCCATGCGCGCCTTGAACTGTGCCAGCGGCTGGAAAGCGGCGATGTCGAGCGCCAGGAAGAAATGGCCGGCGCCGCTGCGATTGACCGGGTCGTAAGGGCTGTGCACCTCGTCGAGTATGCCGCTGCCCGACAGGACGCCGGACAGGACATCGACCATGGCGCCTATGGCGTAGCCTTTGTGTCCAGCCATGGGGAGAACAAAGCCTTCGAGAGCCTTGCGCGGGTCGGTGGTGGGATAGCCGTCGGCGTCGATGGCCCAACCCTCGGGGATAGACTCGTGGCGTTGCCTGGCCAGGAATATCTTGCCGCGTGCCACGCCGGTGTTGGCGACGTCCATGATCATCGGGGCATGACGTCCCGCCGGCGCACCCACCGACCAGGGGTTGGTGCCGACCAGCTTGCGGCGTCCGCCCCATGGAGCCATGCCCGGGCCGCCGTTGGTCATCAGCAGCATGATGCAGCCCTGCTCGGTTGCCATGCGCGAGAAATACATGCATGTGCCGAAGTGGTTGGAATAGCGCACGGAGACGGCGCCGACGCCGTACTCGCGGGCCCGGGCTATCGCTTCTTCGGTGGCCCGCTTGGCCACTACCGGGCCTACCCCGTCGCCGCCGTCCAGCACGGCGGCAGCCTTGGCGTCGACGACCGTGCGCACGTCGGTGACCGTCTTCATGGCGCCGGACTTGAGCCGGTCGTAATACCAGCGCAGGCGCATAACGCCGTGCGACTGGTGCCCCCAGAGGTCGGCCTGCACCAGGGCGTCGGCGGCGACCGCGGCGTCGGCCCGGCACACGCCGGTGCTGCAATAGACCTCGCTCACGAACGTGCTCAGTTTCTGGGGATCTACCCGGCGGTAGCCGGGTTGCTGCGCTGTTGAATTCTGCACGCTGTCTTCCTGATGTGGATGTCTGTTCCGTTCGCTGCGCAAACCCGCAGGCTATAGTGCGTTCGGAGCCATAGTCTATGGGCCATAGTGTAATTATGGCAGGTAGGGGCTGTTGCCCATCTCCTGGCCAAAGACGCAGCGTCCGAACCGCAAGCGGTCGTGCCGTAATCGACCTAGGAATCCGGTATGCGACAAAGACGCTTGCGAGCGTTAAGCTATGGCGCATGATTGGGCCGAACTCTTCGGCCCAGGAAGGAGCCCCACGCTGTGACAGATCTCATCGCCTTTAACGAAGCAACCATAGCTTTCGACCTCGATGGCACCCTGGTCGAGTCGGCCCCCGACCTGGTCGGGTCCGTGAACGCCATCCTGGTCGAAGAAGGCGTGCAGCCCTTGGCTTATGACGAAGGCAGGCGCCTCATCAGCCGCGGAGGCCGGCGGATGCTGCAGTGGGGCTTCGAGCTCGCCGGAGAACAAGACCCGGCCGCCCGCGCCACTGCCGTTTTCGACCGTTTCCTGAGCTATTACGGCGACCATGTCGCAGACCAGAGCAGGCTGTTTCCGGGCGTGGACGATGCCCTGAAAACCCTGAAGGCGGCAGGTGCCACGCTGGTCGTCTGCACCAACAAACCCACAGGGCTGTCGCGCAGCCTGTTGTCCAAGCTGGGTGTGCTGGAGCTGTTCGAAGGCGTGGTGGGCATCGATGCCGTCACGGCGGCCAAGCCCAATGCCGCGCACTTGATCGAAGCGGTGCAGGCCGTAGGCGGCAACCTCGCGCGCACGCTCATGGTGGGCGATTCCGACGCCGATGCCGGGGCCGCGAAGGCTGCCGGAGTGCCTGTGGTGCTGGTCGATTTCGGCTACACCGAAATCCCCGTTGCCGAACTGAAGCCGGACTTCCTGCTGCATCGCTTCGATGATCTGGTGGAAGCCTGCGCTGGGCTGTTGGACGGCTCTGTGGCGAAACAGCAGCCCGGTGCTGCGGTGGCCTGATCAGCCGACGGGCTTCTTGAGAACCTGCCAGGCCGCGTGCACGAGGGGCTGCTCGGATTCCTGCAGATGCCGGACGTAGCTTTCGGGGTCGGGTTTGGCGAAGTAGTCCAGTTCGTTGATTGCGCTGCGCACCAGTTGGTGCGCCGGCCCGATCCACAAGGCGTAGTACTGCTCGGGAAGCAGCCTTACGATTTCGCCGGCATCTATATGGCGTTGCAGCCAGCGTATAAGCTGTTCGTAAAATTGCTTGTTCAGCGCGGCTTCCTTGCCTTCCGAGGCGCTGGCGACCGATGGCTCGCGGCAATGCATCATGTAGCGCATCGCGGTGGGGTTTTCCGCCGCCCAGCGCAGATAACGCCGCACTACGCTCTCGATGCCATCCCGGGCGCCCTCGTGCCGCTCGAGCTCGTCGAGCAGGTCGCCCTGGAAGCGCTGCAGCGTTTCCAGATACAAGATGACGGCCAGGTTGAGCTTGCTGCCGAAATGGTGATAGAAGCTGCCATTGCTGGCATCGGCACGTTCGAGGATATCTTCTACACGTGTGGCCGCAACGCCGCGTTCCCGAAACAGGGTCATTGCCACTTCGCCGATCGCTTGCCGCCGATTGTGCTTGAGTGTGGCTTTGCTGGCTGATGTGGCTGATGTGCGAGTCATCTCGATCTATTTCTTTGCTTGTCCCGACGCGATTATATGCTTGACTAGAATATTATTCTAATTCTAGAATAAAAATCTAGAACAATATTCTAGTCAAAATTGGGAACTCTCTGATGGGAAAACTGGGTAGCACCGGCTACAAGGCGCTGGCCCGCGCCGGGTCGGTCGCAAGCAATTCGGCCTTGGTGCAGGTCATGGCCGTGGCCACGGGAATTGCGGCAGCCAACATCTGGTATGCGCAGCCGCTGCTGGATACATTGGCGCGCCATTTCCTCGTTTCGACCGGCACGGCAGGGCTGATCGTGACCATGACGCAACTGGGCTACACCTTCGGCCTGGTGCTGGTCGTTCCATTAGGTGATTTCTTCGAGCTGCGCCGCTTGGTGACCGTGCTTTCGGCATGCACCGCTGCGGCCTTGGTGCTTGCCGGCGCGGCGTCCAGTATCGGCGTTTTCCTTGTGGCGTCCATGATCATCGGGATCACGGCAACGGCCGCGCAGGTGCTCGTGCCCTTCGCCGCCCACCTGGCCATGGACGATCAGCGCGGGCAAGTCGTCGGCCGTGTAATGGCCGGGTTGCTGCTTGGCATCCTGCTGTCCCGTACGTTCTCGGGCTTTGTCGCCGACGTGCTGGGCTGGCGCGCTGTCTTCGATATAGCGGCGGCTTTCATGGTGATACAGGCGTGGGTCTTGTCGCGTGTGCTGCCGCAGTTCCGTAACGAGACATCTTTGCGCTATTTCCCGCTATTGCTTTCCGTGGTGCAACTGTTCCGCGAAGAGCCGCTGCTGAGGCGGCGCATTGTTTATGGCGCTTTGGGTTTCGCGGCTTTCACGACACTGTGGACAGGCCTTTCGTTCCTGCTCACGCGGCCGCCCTACAACTACGGCGACACTGTCGTCGGATTGTTCGGCCTGCTTGGGGCGGCGGGGGCGATGTGCGCCATGGCTGCCGGCCGGCTGCATGATCGCGGCAAAGCGCACACCGGCACCGGTGTGTTCTTGGCGGTTATTGTGCTTGCATTTGCCATCATGGGGTTTTTCCAAAATTATTTGGCCGCGATCGTCGTGGGCGTGGTCTTGCTGGATCTCGGCCAGCAAGGCCAGCACATTCTCAACCAGAGCGTGGTGTACGAGCTGAACCCGAAGATGCGCGGCCGCATCACGACCGCGTACATGACTTGTTTCTTCCTCGGCGGCGTTATTGGCTCGGTGCTGACGGGCTATCTATATCAATTGGCCGGCTGGACCGCTGTTGCATGGCTGGGCGGCGCTTTCGGGGGCATTGCTTTCCTGTTTTGGCTGACGGAACCGGGGACAAGCCGTGGCTCAGCCGACAAGCAAGGCTCAACCGTGGCACGCGTCGGCAAAGAGTAGCCGGCTCGATGCGCCGCCGGCCTCTGAGCGAATCGCCCGGCAATCAAAGGAGATAAAACATGGCACACGACAAGGAAGCTGAAATACCGGACAACACTGCCGTACGCACTGCGCTGTGGCGGGCCTTGCATGTACAGGCGGATGCGCCGCCGCATGTATTCGAAGACGAGGTCGGATTGAAACTGGTCGCGCCCGATGACGATTGGCGCGATCGCCCCGACATGAGTCCGTTTACCAAGCCCTTTCGCGCGGCCATTCTGGCGCGCGCTCGCTACATCGAGGATCTGGTCGAAGAGCAGGTGTCGCGCGGCGTGGGCCAGTATGTTCTTCTCGGCGCGGGGCTGGATTCGTTTGCTCAGCGCCGGCCCGAGTTCGCATCCCGGCTGCGCATTTTCGAGCTGGACCAGCCCGAGTCCCAGGCATGGAAGCGCGAGCGCCTTGTGGCTACGGGCCTCGGTATTGCCGGCAACCTCGAGCTCGTACCCGTGGACTTCGAGGCCGGCGACGACTGGCTAAGTCGATTGGTCGCCTCGGGATTCGATGTCCAGCGCCCGGCGGTCATTGCATCGACGGGGGTCAGCATGTATTTGACTCGAGACGCCGTCATGGCGACCCTGCGCCGGATTGCGGCGTTTGTGCCAGGCTCCATATTCGTCATGTCGTTCCTGTGCCCGATCGAGATGCTCGATCCCGAGATACGCATCGGGGTAGAGCGCGCCGCGGCAGGTGCGCGGGCCAGCGGCACGCCTTGGATCAGCTTCTTCAAGCCGGACGAGATCATGGCTCTTGCCACCGAGGCAGGGTTCCAGAAAGTGCAGCACGTGTCGGCATCCGCCCTGGCGGAGCGCTACTTTGCGGGGAGAGCGGATGATTTGCGTCCACCCAGGAATTCGGAGGAATTGCTGGTGGCAAGGGTCTGAAAGAGGGGCGAGGGGAATTCGGCTGGCCGCGAGGGGTTCCGGCTGGCCGAGTGAAGATCCTGCGTGCAGCGCATGCGCAGGCTGGCGCCGAACGCAAAAGGGGCCGAGCAAAACTCGGCCCCTTTGCTTGTAGACAAACCGTCTAGCCGGCGACTGCGCTAGGACGGATGCGTCTCCGGTGGCTTGTCTTTTGCCGCGTGCGTCCCGTCGAGCTTGTCGCCCGCTATGCGCCGCACGACCACGAAGAACACCGGGATCAGCAGCAGCCCGAAAATCGTGGCGAACAGCATGCCGCCGATCACGCCGGTACCGATGGCGTGGCGCGCGTTGGCACCGGCGCCGGTGGAGATGAAGAGCGGGAACACGCCGAGAATGAAGGCGAACGAAGTCATCAGGATGGGGCGGAAGCGCAGCCGGGCCGCGGTCAGGATCGCTTCGCGCAAGGTCTTGCCTTCCGCCTGTGCCGCGACGGCGTACTCGATGATCAGGATGGCGTTCTTGGCGGCCAGGCCGATCACGGTCACCAGGCCGATCTTGAAGAACACGTCGTTGGAAAGCCCGCGCCCCATCGTGAACAGCACCGTGCCCAGCAGCGTGAGCGGCACGATCAGCAGCACCGCGATGGGCACCGACCAGCTTTCATAAAGGGCGGCCAGCGCCAGGAACACCACCAGGATGGACAGGGCCATCAGCATGGTTGAGCCGCTGCTGGACGCCACTTCCTGGAACGACTCGCCCGCCCAGTCGAAACTGAAGCCGTGCGGCAGGTCGTTCATCACGATTTTCTGCATTTCGTCCATCGCCTCGCCCGAGGCGTAGCCGGGGGCGGCGTCGCCCACGACTTCGATCGCCGGGTTGCCGTTGAAACGCGACAGCGAAGGCGAGACCAGATCCCAATGGCTATTGATGACGCTGGAAATCGGAATCATCGCCGGGGTGCCGTCCGCGTTCTTCTGCGTGCTGCTGGGCGTGTAGAAATCGTTGAACGCCGAGCGGCTCATGCGGTAGGGCGCATCGGCCTGCAGCATCACGAACTTGACGCGCCCTTCGGCGAACATCTGGCCGACCTGGGTGGGGGCGAGCATCAGGCTGGCAGCATTGGCCACGTCGGTCGCCGAAAGCCCCATCGAGGCTGCCTGTACGCGGTCGATCTTGAAATCGAGTTGCGGCGCCGGCGGCAACTGGTTGGCCCGCACATTGACCAGTATCTTGTTATCCTTGGCCTTGGCCTGTACGGTTTTCAGCGCCTGGTCGAGCGCAGTACGCCCCAGGCCGCCCGTGTCTTCCAGGTACATGTCGAAGCCGCCGAACTGGCCGAGGCCATGCACCGTGGGCAGGTTGACGACGACGATGGACGCGTCGCGGATGGTTTTATGCAGTTGCGCATTCAGCTTTGGAATCAGTTGTTCCGCTGACAGGCTGCGCTTTTCCCAGTCTGTCAGCTGTATGAAGGCCATGCCGTTGTTTTCGCCCGAGCCCACGGGGCTGAAGCCGATGATCTGCATCATGTGCTCGATCTCGGGGTCTTTCTTGAGCGTGTTCCATATCTGGCTCATTACCGCTTCGCTGCGCTGCTTGGTGGCGCCCGGCGGCAACTGCACCATGGCCAGCAAGTAGCCCTGGTCTTCCTGCGGTATGAAACTGCCCGGCAATTTGACGTAGAGAAAGCCCGACATCACCACTACCAGGACGAACACCATCATCCAGCGCGGGGCGTGGCGCACGGCGTGCGTCACATGACCGACATAGGTGTTGTGCGTCCAGTCGAATATGTCGTTGAACTTGCGGAACAAAAAGTTCTTTTTGCGTTCGTGTTCCGGCTGCAGGTATTTCGCGCAGAGGGCCGGTGTGAAGGTCAGGGCGAGGAACGCCGAGAAGAACATCGATACCGCGATCGTCAGGGCGAATTGACGATAGATGATCCCGGTCGAGCCTGTCTGCAAGGCCGAGGGCACGAACACCGCCAGCAGCACGGCCGTGATGGCGACCACGGCGCCCGAGATTTCCCTCATGCCTTTGCGCGCGGCCTCTTTGGGCGAAAGGCCTTGCTCGGTCATGATGCGCTCGATGTTCTCGATCACCACGATCGCATCGTCCACGACGATGCCGATAGCCATCACCATGCCGAACAGGCTGAGCTGGTTCACCGAGAATCCGAGCGCGTCCATGCCGATGAACGCCCCGAGCAGCGCCACGGGAATCACGATGGCCGGGATAATGGTGGCGCGGAAGTTCTGGAGGAAAACCAGCATCACCAGGAACACCAGCACCAGGGCTTCGACCAGGGTGACCAGCACATCGTGGATCGAGATCGTGATGAAGGTCGTGGTGTCGTAGGGAACGGACCAGGTCACCCCTTCCGGGAAGCCCACCTGCAGCTTCGCCATCTCGGCGCGCACCGCCTTTGCGACGGCCAGGCCGTTGGCGCCGGGCAGGGTCTGGATCGCGAATGCGCCGACCGGCTTGCCGTCGTAGAGGGTGTTGAAGCCATAGCCTTGCGGCCCGAAGTCCGCGGTCGCGATATCTCCGAGTTTCACCACGGTGCCATCGGCGTTGGCGCGCAGGATGATGCCGAGGAACTGCTGCGGCGTCGAGAACAGGCCTTCGCCGGCCACGTTGGCGGTGAAACCCCAGCCCTTGACCGCAGGGTCGGCGCCCAGCGTACCGGCCGCCACCTGGATGTTCTGCGCTTCCAGCGCGTTGATCACGTCGGTTGCCGACAGGCCGTAGCCGTGCATTTTTTCCGGGTTCAGCCAGATCCGCATGGCGTATTCGGCGCCGAACTGGTTCGTGGTGCCGACGCCGGGTATGCGCGAGATCGGGTTCAGCACCTGCGAAGCGACGATGTCGTTGAGGCGGTCCCGGCCGATGGTGGGGTCGCTCGAACTCAGCGCAATGGCCATCAGCGTGTCGGGGTTGGCCTTAGCGACGATGATGCCCTGCGAAAGCACTGCCGGCGGCAAGCGTGGTTCGGCGCGCGTGACCTGGTTCTGCGTCTGCATCGCAGCGATGTCGGGGTCGGTGCCGGGCTTGAAGGTCAGCGTGATCGCCACGCGGCCGCTGGAACTCGTGGACGAGTTGAAATACAGCAGGTTGTCGATGCCGGTGAGCTGCTGCTCGATCACCTGGGTCACCGAGCCCTCGGCCGTGCTGGAGCTTGCGCCGGGGTAGTGGGCGACGATCGAAACCTGCGGCGGCGCGATGTTCGGGTATGACTGGACGCCGAGGTTGTCGATCGCGAGCACGCCGCCCAGAGTGATCAGAATCGCGATCACCCACGCAAAAATGGGTCGATCGATAAAGAAATTCGACATGCGGAAATCCCGTTACTTGCTGCCGGAGGCTGTGGCGGATGCGCCAGCGGCGCCCTTGGCTTTTGCGGCCGACGACGGAGGCTGCCAGGGTTCGGTCTTGGCTTTCCCGCCTATCTGCACCGTCTGCAATCCGGACACGATCACCGGGTCGCCCGCATTCAGGCCGGAAGTGATGACCCAATCGACCCCGTGAGTGCCGTCGGTGGTCACGTTGCGGTGCGCGACCGTTCCGTCCTTGCCGACCACCAATACGTAGGTGCCGGTGATGTCGCGCTGCACGGCGGCTTGCGGGATCAGGAACGCATTGTGGCGTACCCCCATCGCCATTTTCAGGGTCACGTAAGTGCCCGGCAGCAGCCTGAACTTGGGGTTGGGCAACAGCGCGCGCAAGGTGATCGACCCCGTGGACGGATCGACCGTGGGGGCGGAAAAGTCCACCGTGCCCGACTCGGAATAGGGCGTGCCGTCCGGCAGCGTGATCTTGACGGTGGTCTTGTTGGGCTCGGCGAGCTGGATGTCGCCACGTTCGGCGGCCGTTTGCAGCTCGTTGAGATCATTCACGCCGATGGTGAAATTGACATACAGCGGATCCAGTTGGCTTACCGTGGTGAGCAGGGTCGCGGAACCTTGCCCCACGAGAGCGCCTTCAGTGACCTGCTGCTGGCCGGCGCGACCGTCTATGGGCGACGTGACATAGGCATAGCCCAGGTTGATGCGCGCGGTTTGCACGCTGGCCTGGTCTGCCTTGACCGTTGCTTCGTTTTGCTGCACCAGGAACTTCTGGTCGGTGTAGGTCTGTTCGGCTATCGACTTTTGCTGGTGCAGCCGCTGGTAGCGGGCGAAGTCCGCCCGCGACTGGCCGAGGATCGCCTGGTCTTTCGCCAGTTGCGCCTGGGCGCTGGCCAGCGCCGCCTTGAGGGGGGCCGGGTCGATCTCGAACAGCAACTGGCCCTTCTTTACCTCGCTGCCTTCGACATAGGCGCGCTTGAGCAGGACGCCCGCGACCCGGGCGTTCACGTCGGCGCTGCGAAACGCCGACAAGCGGCCTACCAGGTTCTTGACGAGCGGCGTGCTCTCGGGCTGTGCGGTCACCACGCCTACCATCGGCGGCGTTGCCGCCGGTGCCTGGTTCCCGCTTTTGCCGCAGGCCGTCAACAGCAGCGCCAGACACAATGGGGCTGCGCGTAAAGCAAAATTTTTCATGGGGGTTATGAAGTCATTGTGTGGCCGACCGCTCGGCAAGAGTGCCTGGGTGACTGGCTCAGGTCGGCGGCGTGGGGTGTCGTGTCCGTCTCAGGAGCCAATCACGGTATCCATTGATTCGGCGAGCCGCTGCAGCAGGCGTTGCAGTTCGTGCTTGTCTGTATCGCTGAAGCAGGAAAATGCCTTGCGCAAGCGCGGCAGGAATTGGGGCATAAGCTTGAGAACGAATTGGCGGCCATTGTGCGTGATTCTCAATTCGACCCGGCGCCGGTCCTTGGTGCAGTTGTTGCGCATTGCCAGCCCGCGCTTGACGAGCAGGTTCGCAATGCGGGTGACGTTAGCCGGAGTCTGCGCAAGATAAGCGGATAGCTCATTTGGAAAAACAGGATTGTCGGCATTGACAAACAGATATACCAGCGCGCGAAAGTCGCTTTGGTGCATGCCGTAGGGGCCCAATGTCGCATTCGACAAATCGGCCAGCCCGCCTGCAACCAGATTCAGCCAACCGCCCAGCGCCGCATCTTGCAATGGGAAATCCGCCACATTGCGAGAGACGAGGTTCAGGCTGGCCTCCATCTTCTGCATATGTAGCGCCAGATCGCTCATTGCTTAGCTGATAGATATTTAACCAATGAAATGTTAGTATATTAAGCACTTTGTATACCGGTCAAGTCGATTTTGACCGGTCGGTTTGGATGCTAGTTCCCACGCGGGACTTCCCCGTTTCTACATTTACTATCCCGCCGCGAAACAAGATGCTGGTAGGCAGCGCACGAG
The DNA here is from genome assembly GCF_019166065.1 of Candidimonas humi. GTDB lineage: Bacteria > Pseudomonadota > Gammaproteobacteria > Burkholderiales > Burkholderiaceae_B > Candidimonas > Candidimonas humi. Next base: position 66,330 of record NZ_JAHTBN010000006.1, on the reverse strand, counting down.
TCCAGGTTGTACAGGGCGCATCCGGGCGCTCGCCTGCGAACGCAAGGTTCTGCCTGTGGCTTATGCATGGGCCACAGCATCCCCTGGATACGATTTCATGAAGACGAAGATCTGCTGCGCGCCGCTCGCATTTGCACTGGCCTTGGCGCTCGGAGGCTGTACGGTTGGTCCCGATTATCAACGCCCGCAAGTGGCCACACCGGCGCACTACAAAGAGCTGCCGGGCTGGACCCAGGCCACGCCGGCCTCGGCGGCGGCGCCCAAGGGCGCTTGGTGGACGGCTTTCGGCGACCCGCTGCTGGACGAGCTGGAGCCGCAAGTGGCCGTCTCGAACCAGACGGTGGCGCAGAGCTACGCCAACTACCAGGCGGCCTTGGCCGAAGTCAAGGTGGCGCGCAGCGCGCTGTTCCCCACCATAGGCCTTTCCAGCTCTGTTTCCCGGCAGCGCAGTAACAGCACATCGAGCCGCAGCGGGGGCAATGGCCCGTCCGTAGTGAATTCCGGGTCGATCGAAGGCGCAGTGAGCTGGGCGCCGGACCTCTGGGGCGGCGTGCGCCGCAGCGTGGAAGAGAACAAGGCCAATGCTCAGGCGAGCGCCGCGACGCTGGCCAATGCCACTTTGTCCGAGCAGATCGCACTTGCGACCGCGTTGATCGAATTGCGCATCACCGATGCCAATATCGACCTGTTGCAAAAGACGGTGGACGCTTATCGCGAATCCCTGCGCGTAGTGACCGACCAGGGCGAGGCCGGCACCGCGCCGCCCTCGGATGTGATCAGCGCGCGCGTGCAGCTCAAGAACGCGCAGGCCAGCCTGATCGCCCTGGGCGTTGCCCGCGCCCAGTACGTGCATGCGATCGCCGTACTGGTCGGCAAGAACCCCGAAGAGCTCGACATCCCGCACAGCACGGCGCTGCCCGCATTGCCGAATGTTCCGGTGGGCGTGCCCTCGACGCTGCTGCAGCGCCGTCCCGATATCGCTATCGCCGAGCGCCAGATGGCCGCGCAAAACGCCGCGATCGGCGTCGCCGTGGCGGCGTACTACCCCAATCTGTCACTGTCGGCGGCCGACGGCTTTACGCAATCGCCGATTGCCGGGCTGCTGAACATCGCCAACCATGTCTGGTCGCTGGGGGCCGACCTGGGCGTCACCTTGTTCGAAGGCGGCGCGCGCCACGGCCGGGTCGCCGCCGCCAAGGCCGAATACGAAGCCGCAGTGGCGAACTATCGCGGCACGGTCCTCACCGCGTTCCGGAACGTCGAGGACGACTTGGCGGGCCTGCGCATCCTTGCCCAGCGGGCCGAAGTGCTCGACGGCGCCGTGCAGGACGCCAGGCGCGCCACCGAGATCGCCCGCAACGAATATGCGGCCGGTACGACCGACTTCACCACGGTCGCAGTCGCCCAGGCAACCCAACTGAGCACCGAGCAAGCCGCCCTGAGCGTGCACCAGCAGCGCCTGCTCGATACGGTTTCGCTGATCGGCGACTTGGGCGGCGGCTGGTCGGCCGATCACCTGGCCCTGGCGAGCGATAGCCAGGCGAAGCACTGAATACGCTTTGCCCGGCAGCTTCGATTCGGACATCCGCGCCGAGTCGGTGAGTGGCATGTCCTATTCTGCGACTTCGATGGCATATCCCCGCGGTTTACGCGGGGACGCCAATGCCAGCGATTTCCTTGCGCACGAATTTCGCGATTTGTTCCTGTCGTTCTGGTGACATACGGCTTTCAATCGCCGCAACGGCAATGGCTGCGAGCGGGTCGCCGCCAGGTGCAAGAATGGGCAGTCCCACGGTCGCGGTACCCGCGGCTATGGTGATGGACACATAGCCACGCTGCCAGAAGGCCTCCAGTTCCCGTCGCACGCGCTGCGCGTTCATGTCTCCGTATTTGGAATAAGCCGATTCGTTGTGCGCAATGATGAGGTCGATTTCATCTTGCCGCAAAGAGCCCAGGATCGCCAGCCCGGAGGCGTTTGTACCGAGAGGGCGCCTGCCTCCAGTGTCCAGGGTGAGTACCTTGACCGGATAGTTGCCTTCTATCCGGTCTAGGCAGACCGACTCATGCTGGTTCCGTGCGACCAGATATACGGTGTCCTCTGTAAACGCGGCGATGCGCCTGAGCGCGTTTTTTGCCGCGAGCCGGATATCGAACTCCGGCTTGATGGCCAAGCCGCATTCATAAATCAAAGCCCCGAGATGATAGCGCTTGGACTCGGCATCCTGGCGCACTATGCCTTCCACCGCCAAGGCCTTCAAAAGCCGATGGGCAGTGGATTGGTCCAGTTCTACCGCCTTGACGAGATCTACCAGCCGGACGCCGTCTCGGTTGCGTGTGGCAATCGCACGCAACAAAAGGCCGATACGCCTCACAACTTGGGTTCCTGCTACTTCTCCAGATGCTGTCATTACATGGCCTCGATCTAATATTCCACTATATAGCATTGTAACGTTAATTGAAAACGCTATGCCACAGCTATAGTATGAATAAGAGACATGCTATTCAAGATGATCTATTGTCTCATAAAAATTCATATAGTGAAATATTTAATACGCCGGCATCGAACGCGATACCCTCTGGCGCAAGAACGCCATGAAGAGGGAACGGCACGCTGCTTCACTTCATTAACCTCTCATCACAGGAGAGTCCTAGCATGCTCGAAGGCATCCGGATACTGGATCTGAGCTGGGTCCTCGGCGGGCCTTTCGGCGGGCAGTTGCTTGCACAACTCGGCGCTGAAGTCATCAAGGTCGAGCCATTGGAAGGAGACATGTCGCGGAATATTCCGCCGCATTTTTTCCATGATGACTCGTCGTTTTTCCTATCCGTGAATCGGGGCAAACAAAGCATTGCCCTGAATTTGAAGAAGCAGGACGGCCTGGCGGTCTTGCACGACCTGGTTCGGAAATCCCACGCGGTGATTTATGGCTTTGCCCCGGATGTTCCCAAGAAGCTGGGAATAGATTTCGAGTCGCTGAAATCGATAAACAAAGAAATTGTCGTGGGCCAGCTAATCGGCTTTCATGACCAGCCGCCGTATGCAAATGCGCCCGCCTTCGACTTGATAGTGCAGGCCATGGGCGGCTTCATGAGTATTACCGGCGAAGAGGGAGGCGAGCCGGTCCGCAGCGGATACCAGATTGCGGATCTGGCGGGGGGGCTTTATCTGGCATTGGGAACCCTGGCCGGCTTGCTGTCGGCCTTTCGTACGGGAGAAGGCAAATCAATCCAGGTTTCACTGCTCGATTGCCAGCTCGCGTTGCTCACCTGGCAGGCGCAGAATTATTTCCTGTCCAAGGAAGTCCCTGCTGCGCATGGGTCTCGCCATCCCATGATCGCGCCGAGTGAAACTTTCCGGTGCAAGGACGGCAAGCCGCTTGCCATATCCCCGACGGGCGAAATGTTCTGGAGCCGCTTCTGCACAGCGATAGGCCGGGACGACCTGCGTGACGATCCGAGTTTTGCCAAAGCAGCCGACCGTATAAAAAATGTGGAGGAATTGTCCCGGGTGCTTGCCCAGGAATTCCAGAAAAAAGAACGTGATGCATGGGCAGCGGAGCTGTTCGAAGCACGTATTCCGGCGGCCCCCGTCTTGAACGTCGAAGAAGCCCTGGGGCAACCATTGGCGCTTTTACGGTCGATGGTCGAAACCCTCACGCATGAGGCATCGGGGCAGCCGATGGACTTCATGGGCAACCCTTTCAAATATTCGCAGTCCCGATGCTTGGGCTACCCCCCGAAACTGGGCGGCGATACCGACGCAATCCTCAAGGACTTGTGCGGGTACAGCGAAGAGAGACTTCTTCAATTGAAGAGAGACGAAATCATTTTCTAACCAAGGAGGTAAACAGATGACACGCCCAAGCGAAGTCAAGCCCCGTGAGGGAGACCAGCCCGGTACGCCCTATTCGGCTTTCCAGGAGGGAGCAATTCTGCCGGAAATGAGATTTTCCATAACCCCGGAGATCAACGACGAATATCTGGCGGCTATCGACGAACAGGACGCCGAATGCTATGTCCTGGATGGCCGCAAAGTATGCGCACCGAATGTCCTCTCGGTATATCTGCTGGCGGTGCTGTATCGGCGCTATCCCCCCATTCAGGGCATCGTCGTTTATGACCAGCTATGGCGCTGGCATAACCCCATTTTCGCGGATGAAACCACGGAAATAGTGGCAAAAGGCAAGGTGACGGAAAAATTCGAACGCCGCGGGCGTAAATGGCTGCGGTTCGCCGCGGAATTCGAAAGGGCGGACGGCAAGCCCATAGCCAGCGCTCAGCACACCTTGAATCTACCCGAATAAAGAGGCCCCTGTGATGGAAAAGAAAATCAAAATGACCCAGGCCATTATCGATCAATACGGAGCGATCAATGGCGACAACGACACTATTCACTACGACGCGGATCTCGCCAGCAGACGAGGGTTTCGGGGCACGCTGGCGCATGGATTGAATGTCATGGGCTACGCCGCCGGCCTGGCGGCGCGGCGTTACGGCGCAGATTGGTACACCAAGGGGGAGCTTTACACCAAATGGATTGCACCTGTCTGCCCTGGCGACAATTTAACCGTTAGCTTGCGCGATGACGGAGAGATCGAAGGAAAAGTCGATCAGGGCATTACCATGGTGGGCCACGCCAGGCTGGCGGAGCAATAAAAATGGATGCTCCGTTCAAAATGCATTTCCCTCCGCAGCTCCTGCTGCGGGGTAATTGCGCGGAATTGTTAAATGGGCTGGGCGGGCAGCGGGTTCTGGTCATAGGTTCTAAGCGTAGCGCCGAGTTGTTCGACTGGGCTGGCCTGTTTCCCGGGAAAGAAGTCGCCATATTCGACGGTTCATTGCCGCACAGCCCCGAGGCAGTATTGGCGCAGTGTTCGGCAATCGCGCATTCTTTCAGCCCCGATACTTTGATTGCCATCGGCAGCGGCAGCGCCATCGATCTGGCAAAAGGAGTGCTGGATTCCATCTCGGCCGAGTTCATTGCCATACCCACCTCGCTAGGGGGCGGGGAAATGACAAATGTATATGGTATCCGCACTCAGCGGGGTACCAAAGAAGGCAAAGGCGGGTTGAAGTATCTGCCTAAAAAGGTCATCTACGATCCCGGCCTCCTGGCCAGCCTGCCTCTTCAGGAGCTCGCTGCGAGCGGAATAAATTCTTGGGCGCATTGCATCGAAGCGTTCTATAGCCGAAAACAGCACTGGTTCGGGAAAGCGGCAGCGGCGCGAGGCGGCAACATGTGGCCGGAGTTGCTGACGGCCGCCAAATCGGGCGAACAGAACCAGGCCTTGGCGGAAACACTATTCGAGGCGGCAAGCCTGGCAGGGTTCGCCATCAACGCTTGCGGCTTGGGCCTGCACCACGCGGTTTGCCATGTGGTGGGGGCTGCGACCGGGCTGACTCATGGGCTCGTCAATGCGATTGCGCTGCCCAAAACGCTAGCCCTCAATCGTGAAATCGCTCCCGCTGCAATCAGGGCCACCGAACAGGCCCTGTCCGTCGACGATCTGATCCAGAGCGCGAGCGATTTGATCGCCAGGCTCGAGTTACCCCGAAGCCTGCAGGAGCTGCATGTATCCATGGACCTCGTCGAGCCCTTGGTAAAAGCGCTGATGACGGCCCATCACTTGAAAAACAACCCTGCGGTGCTGGACGAAGATCACGCCAGCAAGCTGATGCACGCCATATTTACCGGATCCACCTAGGCTATGTCGCCGCAGTATGCCTCGGCCGCCGGGCATTTCACAACATCGGCACGAAGACACGCCTCGATGTCGCGTCGATGAGCGGGGCCAAGGCACCCTCTATGTCATATCACCAAAGGAGCAACCATGTGGAATACATATACCGTCTCAAAGTACGTGAGATTGCTCGCGCTGGCCAGCGCGATGTGGTTCGGGATGTCTACGCCCGCAGCCGCGGCGGGGAAATACCCCGATCGACCGGTGCGGCTCATAGTGCCGTATGTTGCGGGGGGCTCCACGGACTCCACCGCACGGCTGGTCGCCAAGGGGCTGAGCGACAAGCTGAACGTGCCATTCGTGGTCGTCAACATGCCCGGCGCCGGAGGCCAGATCGCACATGCCCATGTGGCCAATGCGCCTGCGGATGGATACACCCTGCTTTTCAGCGCCGCGGGGCCCCTGACCGTCACTCCTCATAGCTACTCGAAGCTGTCATATGACCCGCTACACGCATTCAAGCCTATCAAGCTGGTAGCTACCGCTCCGCTGTTGCTGGTCGTCAACCCGAAGTCGGGCATCAAGAATGTGCAAGCGCTCATCAACGATGCGAAGAAGAACCCGAATAAGCTCACCTTCGGCTCGTTTGGGGTGGGCAGCGCCGCGCATCTGGCGGGAGAGCTCTTCAAGTCTCTGGCCAAGGTGAATATCGTTCACGTCCCTTACAAGGGAAGCGCCCCCGCTTTGACGGCATTGATGGCCGGACAAATCGACATGATGTTCGATGTGCTCGTCACTTCTCTGCCTCTGGTCCAGGCGGGCAAGCTCGTGCCGCTGGCAGTGACGTCCCAAAGCCGGGTGCCGGAATTGCCCAACATACCGACTATGAGCGAAGCGGGCATCAAGGGCTTTGACGCGCAAACCTGGTTCGGCTTGCTGGCCCCTGCCAAAACCGACAACGCGATAGTTCAAAAACTGTCTCGCGCATTGGATGCGGTAATGGCAGAACCGAATTTCAGGAAAACCATCGCTGCCCAAGGCATGGAGGTGAAAGGCGGGACCCCGGCACAGTTCGACAAGTTTTTCCACAGCGAATATGTGAAATGGGGCAAGGTCGCCAAGGCTGCCAACATTCATATGAACTGAGGCGTGGCGCGGGCCGATTGCCGTCTGGATGCAGCCCGCTCGCTATGCGGACATTAGCGGCCGGCGCTCCATCCCGGGAGAGTGCGTGCGCAACTCTCGATTGCCGAGAGAGCTGTCGATCCAGTCGGGGTTTGCGGGGAATGGGCTCCGCGCCTCTCTGGCTGGATCTCGCCGATCCGTCGTCACTTATTGCCCGGCGGCAAAATGCCGGGTGACGGCGCGCGACACTTTGCCGCTGTTCAGCCACACCAGCGTTTCGCGCCACAGGGTGTCGCGAAAGCGGTCGTGGAAGAACGCGAAATGGCCTATTTGCGGCAGTTGCAGTTCGTCGGGGCGCACCTGCACATACGAACGCTCGCAGCCGGTGTAGTACGCCAGCAGGCGTAATACCGCGGGCGGGGTTGCATACGGATCATCGGTAATACCGTAGGCCAGCATGGGGCATCGCAAGGAAGGAAAGTAGCGAGTGAGGCCCGCGGTGCGTTGCACGTGTGGGCGCAAAATTGGGCCCGATCCTGCTTGTGCTTCGAGCGTGGCCTTGCGAAAGGCCCATTCGTAGGCTACCCCGGCGGGCAGGTCCTCGAGCCAGCCCAGACGGCGCCCCGGAAAGTATCCCAGCAGCCGAGTCAGCAGGGGCATGAAGACATGCCATTTCAGAAACATCGAGTAGCGCGCGGGCAGGGCATAGTCTTTCCAGTACGCGTATTGCGCGCCCACTGTCAGCATGCGGTCGATACGAGAGTTGGATGGGCTGAATCCCGGCACCACGCCGCCTATGCTATGGCCTACCACCACAATGCGGGCAGAAGGGAATTCCTGTGCCGCCCAGTTCAGCACGCCTTCGAAATCCTTGTTGCCCCAGTCGAATTTACTGGCTTTCAGTCCGCGTAGCGATTCGGGGCGGGATGCCCCTATGCCTCGATAGTCGTACGTAATGGCGATGTAGCCATGTGCCGCCAGGAAACGCGCGTACCTGGAGTAATACGAGGCCTTGACCCCTGTGGCGCTATTGATGATGGCCACGTTCGTGGGATGTCCGCCATTGTCTGCGCTGTGTATCGTCGCGCCCAGCGGATAGCCGTCCGTCGCGGGAATGGAGATGGCGGTCATGAATAGATGAATCGGCTTGCCGGGTAGCGATGTGCTGGAGGGAAATTGCTTGATTTAATATCTATTATTATTCAACTGGTGGAAGTCGAGTTTCCGCCGGGCGCGCGCGTGGCCTACGAAACCGGCGCCAGGGAAGCGTCGGTGCAGCAACAGCTCTGGGTTATCCGGGGCCGCATCGATGTCACGCTCGGCGACCAGCGCTACGAGCTGCATAAAGGCGACTGCCTAGCCATGCGCCTGGGCCAGCCGCTGCTGTTCAGCAACCCGGCGTCCGTGCCGGCGCACTACATCGTGGCCATCTGCGATGGACAAGCGGCGGGCGGCACGGGCAATACCTGACTTTCCGCGACTCACAGGACTTTCCATGACTTCCCCTGCATCGGTAGATGGCGTGCGCCTGATCGATTGCGACGAGGCGCAACATGCCTCGTCGATTCTGGCGATTCTGAACGAGGCTATCGTCAATTCGACGGCTTTGTACGATTATGTCCCCAGGCCTGCGCAGGCCATGGCGGACTGGTTTGCCGCGAAGCGCGCCCACGGCTTTCCCGTGGTGGGGGCGGTGGATCCTTCGGGCGAGCTGCTGGGCTTTGCCAGTTGGGGCACGTTTCGCGCGTATCCCGCCTACAAGTACACGGTGGAGCACAGCGTATACGTGCATCCCGGGCAGCGCGGCCACGGCTTGGGCAAGCTCTTGATGCATGAATTGATACGCCGGGCCGGCGAGGCGCAGGTGCATGTCCTGGTGGGTTGCATAGACGCCGCCAATTCCGCCAGCATCCGCCTGCATACCGGCCTGGGCTTCAAGCACTCCGGCACCATAGAGCAGGCGGGTTTCAAGTTCGGACGCTGGCTGGACGCTGCCTTCTATCAACTCAATTTGCAGATGCCGCGGCAGCCGCAGGACGGCTGAGCCGACAGCCGAGGTTTGCGTCAGCGATCGGCCCGCTGGCGAGTGGTGGGGCGCACGGCCCGATTGCCCCGCAAGCCTCGTTTTTCGAACCAGTGGTGGGCGTAAGGGTTGTCGTTGTATGCCGCGATCTCGACGAAGCCGTTGTTGGCGTAAAGCGCGCGCGCCTCGGTGAGATTGCGGTTGGTGTCCAGCCGCAAGACATTGAGCCCCGCCGATACGGCGTGTTTTTCCAGGGCTTCGAGCAAGCGCTGGGCGATGCCCAGGCCGCGCGCGGCCGGGTCCACCCACATGCGCTTGATCTCGCCGAAGCCTGCATCCATGAGCTTGATCGCGCCGCAGGCGACCGGCATGCCGTCCAGCCTGGCCACGAGAAACAGGCCTGCGGGCGGCACGAGCGATTCCGGATCGGCCGACGGGCCGCGCGCCGGGTCGAAGCTTTGTTCGAAGCGCTGCGACAGCTCATCGAAGTATGCCTGCAGGCAAGCCCGGGCTTCGCGACCCGCAGGGTCGGCCGGTTCGATCGTGACGGCCGCCGCCCGCAGCAGGCGCTCCACCTCCGCCATCGCTGCAAGCAGGCGCGTGCGCTGCGAGGCACCCAGGGTGGACAGCAGCGCGGCCGCCTGGTCTTTGGAGCGCCGGTCGAGCCTGCGCCATTCCTTGCGCCCGGCAGGTGTCAAGCCGACGCGGCGCACGCGCCCGTCGCCCGGATCGGGCCGCGTCGCAAGCAGGCCTTGCCTTTCCAGTTTGTGCAGCAGCCGGCTGACGTAGCCGGAGTCCAGGCCGAACCGCGCTCGCAGTTCGCGCACCGTGGCGCCTTGCGCGCCGATCTCGAACAGCAGGCGGGCTTCGGCGAGCGGGCGGCCGCTGCCGAGGTAGTCATGATCGAGCGCGCCTACCCGGCGCGTAACCGTCCGGTTGAAGCGGCGGACTTGCTGTAGCTGTTCGTCGTGCGTGCCCATTATCTGACATTAGTCAGATAAATATGCGCTGTCAATAGCGGTCTGGCCACCGTGCGGAATGGCGGACAATTTACGAGCCATAAAAGCCATAAAGGCGAGCATTTCCATTCGCTGTGGCCCAGGGGCGTCCCGCGGGGCTGGCCAGGCGCGGGATACAATGTCGCGATCCTTCCCGCGTCGGATTTCCCCCTTCGCCTCACCGCCAAATCCAGCAGGTGTAAAGCCATGCCGTCCGCGCACCTCCGCAACGTATTGTTCATCATGTGCGATCAGTTGCGCTTCGACCACCTGGGCTGCAACGGCCATCCCTATCTGCGCACACGCAATATCGATTGGCTGGCCTCGCGCGGCGTCAACTTCCGCAATGCCTTCGTGCAGTCCGGGGTGTGCGGGCCCTCGCGCATGTCGTTCTATACAGGGCGCTATGCCTCGTCGCACGGCGCCACCTGGAATAGCGTGCCGCTGCCTATCGGCGAGCTGACGCTGGGCGAATACCTGCACGACAGCGGCCGCATGCTGGCCCTGGCCGGCAAGACTCATTGGCGCGCCGACACCGCGGCGATGCGACGACTGTCTATCGAAGGCGACTCGGCCCTGGGCCGGATGCTGGGTGCGGGCGGTTTCGTCGAAATCGACCGCTACGACGGGCACGTCGAGCCCGGCAAGGAATCGGGCTATGCCGATTATCTGCGCGCCCATGGCTACGACAGCGCCAATCCCTGGAACGATTTCGTCACCAGCGCGCTGGACGAGCACGGCGAGCGCGTCTCGGGCCATCGCCTGCGCAACATCCACCTGCCGGCGCGCATCGCCAAGGAACATTCCGAGACCGCCTACATCACCGACACCGCCATCGATTTCCTGAACGCACGCGGCGACGAGCCCTGGGCGCTGCACCTTTCGTACATCAAGCCCCACTGGCCCTATATCGCGCCGGCGCCTTATCACGCCATGTATACGCTGGACCAGTGCCTGCCGGTGTCGCGCCATCCCGACGAGCTGGCGCACCAGCATCCGGTGCTGGCCGCCTACCGACAGCAGGAAGAGAACATCAACTTCATGCGCGACGAGGTCATTGCCCAGGTGCGGCCCCGCTATACCGGCCTGGTGCAGGAAATCGACGACCAGCTCGGCCGCTTGTGGGAAACCATGGAAAAGCTGGGCCGGTGGAAAGACACGTTGGTGATCTTTACTTCCGATCATGGCGATTTTCTCGGCGACCACTGGCTGGGCGAGAAAGAGCATTTCTATGACACCGTGCAGCGCGTGCCGTACCTGCTCTATGACCCCGATCCGGCGGCCGATGCCCGCCGCGGTACGCGTGAAGAACGTTTCGTCGAGGCTATCGACACCGTGCCGACAGTGCTCGAGGCGTTGGGCCTGCTGCGCCGCGAAGAGCGGGTGGAAGGGTGCTCGCTGCTGCCGCTTACCCGCGGCGACGCGCCCGAGGCATGGCGCGATGCGGTGTTTTCCGAGCTCGATTACACCTTCCGGCCGGCCCGGCTCATCTTGGGCCGCGGCCCCAATGAATGCAAGGCATGGATGGTGCGCACGGCCGAATGGAAATACGTGTACTGGCTGGATTATCCGCCGCAGCTCTTCGACCTGCGCAACGATGCGCACGAGTTCTTCGACCTGGGCAGTGTCCCGCAATTTGCGTCGACTCGCGCCGTGCTGCATGACAGGCTGTGCGAGTGGTTCGCGCGGCAAAAGCGCCGCACCACGCTGGATTACCAGCAGGTGCAGGCTCGCACGGGCACGGACAAGAAAGAGGGGATTTTCTACGGGGTGTGGTGAGGCCGGGCATATTCGCGAGCCGGGATGACGGGCCGTAATTTCGATGTCGTTGCAGGAACGAATCATGGATACTTCGACTCAGGTCAAGAAATACGACGTAGTGGTTATCGGCGGCGGTATCGTAGGGTCTTCCGTCGCCTATTTCCTGCTGCAGGCAGCCCCGCATTTGTCGGTGTGCGTAGTGGAGCCGGATTCGACCTACGAGTTCGCCTCCGCCCTGCGTTCTTCGGGAGGCTGCCGCGTGCAGTTCACGGGCGAGGAAAACATCGCGATGTCCTTGTTCAGCCTGGATTTCATCCGGCATTTCGAGGAACGGATGGCGACTGCCAAGCAGCCGGTCCATGTGGATTGGGTGGAAGGCGGCTACCTGTTTATCGTGCCGCCGGAACACGCCGCGCAGTTGGAAAAGAACGTGGCTGTGCAGCGGGCGCAAGGCTGTACCGTAGATCTGCTTTCGCCGGGGGAGCTCAAGAGCCGTTTCCCCGCCATGTATGTCGATGATCTCGGGGCCGGCGCCCATACGCCGCATGACGGCTGGTGCGATCCCAACGGCTTGCTGTGGGGGTTCCGGCGCAAGGCGGTGGAACTCGGCGCCGTCTATGTCGCGGCGCGGGTGACGGGCGCGCGCTGCGATGCCGCCAAGGCGGTTGCGGTCGAGCTGGATAACGGCGCAAGCCTGGCCGCGGAAGCTTTCGTCAATGCGACCGGGGCCTGGTCGGGGGATGTCGCCAAACTGTTCGGCATGCACCTGCCGATTTCACCCGTGCGCCGGTTCGAGCATTATTTCACCCCAGGCAGCCACGTCGGGCACCTGCCTTATGTGAAAGACATGTCGCGCCTGGCTTTCAGGTCCGAGGGCAAGGGTTATTCGGGCGGCCTGGTAGACGGCAGCGCGGTGCGCGGCTACAACTTCGAGGTCGACCACGATTATTTCGAGAACGTCGTCTGGCCGGCGGTGGCCCATCGTTTTCCGGCCTTCGAGGCGGCGAAATGCCACCGTACCTGGTCGGGGCTGTACGAAGTGAACGAGCTCGACGGCAATCCGGTCATCGGCGCCTGGAATTCCCGGCTGCCCAATCTTTATACCGTTGCGGGCTTTTCCGGCCATGGCATGATGCATGCGCCCGCTGCGGGGCGGGGCATTGCCGAGCTTGTCGTGCATGGCCGCTACCAGACCATCGACCTGGCGCGGCTGGGCTACGAGCGCGTCGAGCGCAACGAGCCCTATCCGGAAAAGGGCATACTCTGATCAGCGCCCACCGTGGCTCGGCCGCGGCGGCGCGTGGTGGCTATCAGGCCTCGGTGTAGGGCTTGAAGTCCCCGCCGCTGTCGGGGCGCAGGAACAGCACGCCGGTGGCGATGCCGAAGTAGGCGCCGTGCAGTTGCATCTCGCCGCTTTCGACCCGCTGGCGTACCGCCGGGAATGTCATCAGGTTCTTCAGGCTGTGTTCCACCACGGCCCATTCGAGCTGGCGGATCCAACTGGCGCGATCGCCCTTGGGCGGGCCCAGGCGTTCGGCCACGGGGGCGATCTGCGACATCCACTTGCCGATGAAGTCGCGCTTGGTAAGCGGCGCTGCCTTGTTGGCGAAGGCGGCCACGCCGCCGCAACTGGCGTGGCCCATGACCACGATGTGCTTGACCTGCAGCGCATTGACGCCGAATTCGATGGCTGCGCTGGTGCCGTGGTACGAGCCTTCGACATCCGATTCGCAGGGCGGAACCAGGTTGGCGATGTTGCGCACCACGAACATTTCGCCCGGGCCCGCGTCGAATATGGTTTCGGGGGCGACGCGCGAATCGCCGCAGCCGATCAGCATGACCTCCGGATGCTGCCCTTTTTCGGCCAGTTCTTCGTATCGTTCCCGCTCTTGCGCCAGCCTGCCGTTCAAAAAGGATTTATAGCCGTCGAGTAGTCTTTGCGGGAACATGAAATCTGCCTGAAATGGTTTGTGACACCGATGATTTTAGTCCAGGCCACAAGACGGCCCTTATAGAGCCGTGCCGGGGCCGGCGTTTCCGGCCGCGCGCAAGATACTAAACTGGCGACTTTGCCCAGACCCGGCAAGGACATTTTCATATGCTCCCAAATTCCGCTTCCGCGTCTTCCTGCACGTTCCGGCGCCTGCAAGTTGCCGACGCCGCTGCCTACCGGGAATTGCGCCTGGAAGGGCTGCTGGCGCATCCGCAATCCTTCGCCGCGGCCTGGGATCAGGAGCAAGCCAGGCCGCTGGAGTGGTTCGAGCAGCGCTTGCGTGACGGCCTGGTGCTGGGCGCCTGGCCGGCCCAGGGCGAGGGTCTCATGGGCATCGCGGGGCTGCATGTGCCGGAATCGCCCAAGCTCAGTCACAAAGGCACCTTGTGGGGTGTCTATCTCCGGCCGCAGGCGCGTGGAACGGGGCTGGCCGGCGAACTGCTTGGCCGCGTGCTCGAACTGGCCCGGGGCAGGGTGGAAGAAGTGCTCTTGACCGTGCAGGCTTCCAATGACGCCGCCCTGCGTCTGTACCGGAACGCCGGTTTCAAGGAATACGGCCTCGAGCGCCGGGCATTGAAGATCGATGGGCGCTACTATGACGAATTGCTGATGGCGTTGCCGCTGGCCGGCGCCTGAAGGGCGCGGGTAGTCCGTCTTTTTCCTGTCCGGGGAGAACTTTCATGTCTATGCGTCTGCTGGCTTGTATGCTGGGGGCCGCCGCGATGGCGGCGTGTGGTGTCGCGGGGAACGCCTGGGCTGCCGGCAAGAGCCAGAAGAACGCGGTCCAGCACGTCGCCGGCCAGTGGTTGCAGGTTGCGACGCCGCAGGGCAAGGGCATGATGGCGGTTTATGCGGACCGTGCGCTGGACAAGCCGGCGCCTGATGTAAAGCGCGTGTTGCTGGTCGTGCACGGGCTGTTGCGCAATGCCGATTCTTATTTCGCTGCGGCCAAGCAGGCGCGGCAAGCGGCCGGCGCGGCGGGCGCCGACACCTTGGTGGCGGCGCCCCAGTTCCTGACGCGCGTCGATGCCCAGGCCTTCGGGCTGGCTGCCGACACGCTTGAATGGACGACGGGCGGCTGGAAGGACGGGGCGCCTGCCGTCGCGCCGGCCCCCATAAGCTCGTTTTCCGCACTCGATGCCTTGCTCGCGCATTTTGCCGACCGCAAGCTTTACCCGGCGCTGACCGAGGTGGTGTTGGCGGGGCATTCGGCCGGCGCCCAGGTGGTGCAGCGCTACGCGGTCGCCGGGCAAGGTGATGCGGCGCTGCGCCGCGCCGGCATACGCATGCGCTATGTGGTGGCCAATCCGTCCAGTTATCTGTATTTCGACGACGAAAGGCCCGCGGCGGATGGCTCGTTCCACCCTGCCGATGTTGCTGCCTGCCCCGCAGCAGTGAAGTGGAAATACGGCTTGAAGGATGCGCCGCCCTATGTGCAGCAGGAGGGCACTGCCGGCCTGGAAGCCCGCTATGCCAAGCGCGACGTGGTGTACATGCTGGGCATGGCCGATACCAATCCTTATACGCATTTCATCGACCGGTCCTGCGGCGGCATGGCCCAGGGGCCGTATCGGCTGGCCCGGGGGCTGGCATATTTCAGTTATATGCAGCAGCGTCACCCGTCCGGCCTGAACCAGTCTTTGGTGGAAGTGCCCGGTGTCGGACACAACGACCGCGGCATGTTCACCTCGGCCTGCGGACTGGCGGTGTTGTTTGGCACCCCGGTGCCCGCTACTTGTCCGCACAAGCCCTGAAGCGAAGCGCGTGTAGGCGGTGGTAGTGTCGGCCTTGATGCCGCGGCAAGGGCTGTAGCCGCGTGGAAAGGGACTGGCGCCGGGGCGATGCACGAGACCGTGGCCGCGAATAGCGGCTCGGCCCATGGAAGGGGCCAGGCCCCGCCCCTTAAATCAGTTTCTTGCGGATGATGTTGACGGCGATTTCGGCGACCACCACCACGGCGAAGATCATCAGCAGTATCAGGGCGACGCGGTCCCATTGGAAGAAATCCATGGAATTCTGCAGCGCCACGCCGATGCCGCCGGCGCCGACCAGGCCCAGCACCGCGGATTCGCGCACGTTGATGTCCCAGCGCAGCAGGGCGATGGACCAGAAGGCCGGCTTGACCTGAGGCCAGAAGCCCTTGAGCAGCACGCTGGCACGCGGCGCGCCTACCGCTTGCAGCGCCTCGATGGGGCCGGGCTGGCATTCTTCGAGCGATTGCGCCAGCAGCTTGCCCACGAAGCCTATCGAGCGAAAGGCGATGGCGAAGGTGCCGGCCAGCGGCCCGGGGCCGAAGAAGGCGACGAACAGCAGCGCCCATACCAGCGAATTGACCGAGCGCGAGGTCACTAGTATGACGTGTGCCAGCCAGTTCAGCGCCGGCACGGGCGTGACGTTGCGCGCGCCCAGCAGGCCCACGGGCAGCGCCATCACCAGGGTTATCAGGGTGCCCAGTGACGCGATGTTGATGGTCTCGAGCATGGCGCGGCCCGCTCCGCGCTGGAATTCCGCGAAGTCTATGGGCCACATGCGGGTGAGCATGTCGGCCATCTGTTGCGGCGCGTCGGTCAGGAATTCGGGAATGATGTCGACCGTGCGCAGCGCCGTGAGGGTGGCCAGCACGATGAACAGGAAGACGGCGAAGCGCGCGAGGCGCTGCGCCGGCGTGAAGCGTGTCCATTCGCGGCGCACGGCGCTGCCGGCCACGGCAGGTTCGGCCAGCATCGCCTGTGGTGTTTGGCCCGGCCTCACAGAAAGGCTCTCCGCAGGATTTGCGAGAAGATCTCGGCCAGCATCACCAGCGCGATGATGGACAGCAGCAGCGCCAGCACGAAGGGATAGTCGAAGCGCTGGAAGGCGGTGAACAGCGTGCCGCCGATGCCGCCGGCGCCGACGATGCCGACCATGGTCGAGTTGCGCACATTGGAGTCGAGCTGGTAGAGCGCGAAGCCGATGAAGCGCGCATTGACCTGCGGCAGCACGCCATAAAGCATGGTATTCAGGAAGCCCGCGCCGGTGGCGCGTATGGCTTCGACCTGCTTGAGCGAGATTTCTTCTATGGCCTCGGCGAACAGCTTGGAGATGAAGCCGATGGAAGCGACGATCAGCGCCAGGATGCCGGGGGCGGCGCCGAAGCCTATGGCCTTGACGAACAAAATGGCGACGATCACCGGGTGAAAAGAGCGGCAGAGCGCGATGAAGGCGCGAGTCAGGCCGCTGACCCATGCCGGCATCAGGTTGCGCGCGGCCAGGAAGCCGAAGGGCAGCGACAGGATCACGCCGAATACCGTGGAAATAATGGCGATCTGCAGGCTTTCCGCGATGCCTTGCAACAGCAGCGCGCGGCGGTGGAAGTCGGGAGGCACCATCTCGGCCAGGAGGCGGCCGCCTTCGTGCAAGCCGATGACGAAGCGGTGCCAGGTGATGCCCATCTGCGCGCAGGCGTAGATGATATAGGCCAGCAGCAAGAGCGCGATGACGCGCACTGTCCAGTTGGCGGGAAATGGATTACGGCCCGGGCCGGCCGACGGCTTCAGGGCGCGCGCGGGCACGCTCATAGCCAGTCTTCCCCGCCGTAAATGAACTTGAGGTGGCTTTCCGCGAGTTCGTCGGGCTTGCCGTCGAAGACAATGGTGCCGTCTTTCATGCCTATGATGCGCTGCGCATAGCGGCGCGCCAGCTCGACATTGTGGATGTTGACGATAACGGGCAGGTTCATCTCGGCGCCGAGCTCGGCGATGAGTTCCATGATTTCCACCGAGGTGCGCGGGTCGAGCGATGAAGTGGGCTCGTCGGCCAGCAGAAGTTCGGGACGCTGGGCCAGCGCGCGTGCGATGCCGACGCGCTGTCGTTGTCCCCCCGAAAGTGCGTCGGCGCGCTTGCTGAAGTGGTCGGCGAGCCCGACACGCTCGATCAGCCCGAAGGCGCGCTCGACGTCTTCGCGCGCGAACTTGCGCAGCCACGCCCGCCACACCGGCACGTAGCCCAGCCGGCCGCTGAGCACGTTTTCCATCACCGACAGCCTTTCGACCAGGTTGTATTCCTGGAAGATCATGCCGATGCGCCGGCGCGTGCGGCGCAGGGCCTTGCCGCCCAGGCCGGTGATGTCCTCGCCGTGGAACAGCACCCGGCCGCTGGTGGGCTCGACCAGGCGGTTGATGCAGCGGATCAGCGTGCTCTTGCCCGTGCCCGAGGGGCCGATGACCGCGGTCACGCCGCTCGAGGCCACGCTCAGGTCTATGCCGCGCAGCACGGGATTGGAGCGGGTGTATTCCTTGGTGAGTTTCTGCAGGACCAGCGCGGCGCCGCCATGCTGCGCGGCGCCGTGGGATGCTTCAGTAATGGGCATGGGTTGCGTCCGTCGTCCGTCGGGTCAGGGCTTTTTCTTCTTGGCTGCGGCGGCCGCTTCCTTCTTGGCTTCGGCGTCAAAGGTAGCGCGGTCGTAGGGCGCGCCGGTGGCGTCGGCGATCTTGCGGATCACCGCCCAGTCCTTTTTATAAGTGGCCGGCCAGAAGCGATCCACGCCGCCGGAGAATTCTTTCTGCATCTCGGGCGGGAAGCGGAACGACAGGAAGCATTCCACGATCTTGTGCGCCAGTTCGGGCTTCAGGTCGTGCGCATAGGCGAAGCCCGAGGTCGGGAACGGGTCGCTCTTGTACAGGATGCGGAAGTCGGACAGCTTGATGTCGCCGCGTGCCGCCATGCGTTCGAAGACGTCCGAGGCCACCGTTGCGGCGTCGTAGTCGCCGGCCTTGACCCCCAGCACGGAACGGTCGTGGCCGCCCGAATACACCACCTTATAGTTTTTATCCGCGGTGAGGCCGACTTCGGGCAGCAGGGCGCGCGGAGCCAGGTTGCCGGAATTGGACGAGGCCGCGGTATGGGCGATCTTGGCGCCCACCAGGTCGGAAGGCTTCTTGTATTTGGAGTCGGCCCGCACGATCAGGATCATGCGGTAGCTTTCGTAGGACTTGGGGTCACCCTTGATGGCAAAGGGAATGGCGCCGGCCAGGTTCACCGCAAACGCGGTGGGGCCGGTTGAAAACCCCGCCACGTGCAGGCGCCCGGAGCGCATGGCTTCGACTTCGGCCGAGTTGGAAAGCACCGGGTAATACACCACGTGCTTGCCGGTGCATTTGGACAGATAGGCTACGAAAGGCTTGAAGGCATTGGCGTAGACCGCAGGATCTTCGACTGGCGTATAGGCGAAGACCAGCGTGGACGGGTCTTTCAATTCTTTGGGATCGGTGGGCGGAGCCGCCACCATTTTGTCGCCGTCCACACAGTACTGCGAGTCGAGCTCGCCGTGCGGGCAATTGGCCGCCATCGAGGGCAAGGCCGCAAGGCCCAGCAGGATGGCGAACAGGGCCAGAATGAATTTACGCATTTGTTTCCCTCCTCTTGGTTTTACCGGCCGCTGCCGCGCATGGGCCGTCCCTGTCGCCTGCACAGGCGGGAAACGGGCCGGCGCGAAGCCGGCTCTGCCCGGATCTGCAGCCCGGAGGCTGGGGAAGAGGGCGCCGAAATCCACTGTGCGTAGCGGTCGAGGCGGGTGCTGCGTATCGCCAGTCGGCACTCTTGAAATTCTGATGAAAACGATTTTACTCAGGCCTTGCAAGGTGGCTATTCATGATTACCCCGAGATTGCCGTGATGTTGCAAGCCCGCGTATCCATTAGCTTTCAGGCGGCTGAACGCGGTGCTGCGCCATGCAGCCGCGCCGGCTTTCGGGACGCCTTGCCGCGGGGTGCGACGACGACGCTTTCCGTCTCTATAATGGATCGGCGAGACTGCACATCGAATTCAACGAGCGCCATGCTGCCGCGATCGCGGCGGTTGCCGGCGGGAAATAAAACGGAGACATGCATGACATCGCAAGCATTTGCACAGGCGCGGGATTTTCTGTTGAAGCATCGCAGCGACTACGATGCCGCATACCGCGGCTTCAAGTGGCCGAAGCTGGACGAGTTCAATTGGGCGCTGGACTGGTTCGACGACTATGCGCTCAACAATGACGATACGGCCCTGTGGATCGTCGACGAAAACGGCCAGGAACTGAAGCGCTCGTTTGCCGAGATGTCGCGGCGCTCGAACGAGGTGGCCAATTATTTGCGCAGCCTCGGGGTGCAGCGTGGCGATCGCATCTTGCTGATGCTGGCCAACCAGGTGGCCTTGTGGGAAACCTTGCTCGCCGCCATGAAGCTGGGGGCGGTGACCATACCTGCCACCTTGCTGCTGACGGCCGACGATATTACCGATCGCATGCAGCGCGGCGGCGTGCGCTATGTGGTCACCAATGCCGACCAGGCCGCCAAGTTTCCCGATACGGCGGACATCAAGCGCATCGCGGTAAGCGGCGGCGGCCCCGTGCCGCAAGGCTGGTTCCGCTACGAAGACGCGACCGCGGCCAGCCCGGTGTTCGAGCCCGACGGCCCCACCCGGGCTACCGACCCCATGCTGCTGTATTTCACGTCGGGCACCACCAGCCGGCCCAAGCTGGTGCAGCACAACCACCAGAGCTATCCGGTGGGGCATTTGTCGACCATGTACTGGATCGGGCTGCAGCCGGGCGACATACACTGGAACATCAGCTCGCCGGGCTGGGCCAAGCACGCCTGGAGCTCGGTGTTCGCTCCCTGGAACGCGGGGGCGGCCATCTTTGTCTACAACAGCGCGCGCTTCAATGCCCGCGTCACGCTGCAGACGCTGGCCGATTACGGAGTGACGACGCTATGCGCGCCGCCTACGGTGTGGCGTATGCTGATCCAGGAAGACCTGGCCTCGTACCCCGTGAAGATGCGCGAAGTGATAGGCGCGGGCGAACCGCTCAATCCCGAGATCATCGAGCGCGTGAAGAAGGCCTGGGGCCTTACTTTGCGCGACGGCTATGGGCAGACCGAGACCACCGCGCAAGTCGGCAATTCGCCCGGCCAGCGACTCAAAGCGGGCTCCATGGGCCGCCCTATGCCGGGCTACAAGCTGGCCTTGCTCGACCCGGACGGGGAACTGGCCACCGAAGGCGAACTCGCCATATCGCTGGACCCGCGCCCCACGGGTCTGATGGACGGCTATGTCGACGACCGCAGCAATTCCATCAAGCCGGTGGGCGATGCCTACTATCGCACCGGCGACGTAGCCGAGGTCGACGCCGACGGCTATTACACCTATGTCGGCCGGGCCGACGATGTGTTCAAGGCCTCGGACTACCGCATCAGCCCCTTCGAGCTGGAAAGCGTCTTGATAGAGCATCCGGCGGTGGGCGAGGCGGCGGTGGTGCCCAGCCCCGATCCCTTGCGGCTGGCGGTGCCCAAGGCTTTCGTCGCCTTGCGGGCGGGCCACGAACCCAGCCGCGAGCTTGCCGGCGAGATCCTGCGTTTCGCCGCGCAGCGGCTGGCGCCCTACAAGCGCATCCGGCGTATCGAGTTCTATGAGTTGCCCAAGACTATTTCGGGCAAGATCCGGCGCGTGGAACTGCGCAAGGCCGAGCAGGGGCGCGACGGCGAGGGCCGGCGCGACAACGAGTTCTGGGAAGAAGACTTCAACAAGGGAGGCGAGGCCGCCAAATAAGCCCATGGCGGCGCTGTGTATCCGGCCGGCCGCGCGATTCGTCCCGGCGAGCGCGACAGGAGCATGTATACATATTCCTGTACAGGTTTCAGTTTTGGGTGTTTCGGGACATAGTTGTAAGCAATGATGTGGCCCCCCATTTGCCATGGAAGCGGATGGGTATACTGGGTTCGAGTGCCCTGCGCCGTGGCTTTTGCAGGCAGCGGCCCGGGCGTCGGTCCATCAAATCAAGAAACGCAAGGAGGTAATCTCCATGGCTCGCAACTTCCGGATTTTCACCAAAAGCCTGAGCGGCCTGGCTGCAGTGGCGGCAGTATTCGCCATGTCGGCCCCGGCCCAGGCCCAGCACCACGGCGCGCGTGGGCATCCCCCGCCGCATGCGCATGTCAGGCCCGCACCTCGTCATTACCATCGTCCGCCACCCGCTTATCACGGCGGCTACCATGGCCACTATCACGGTGGCGGCGGCGGTGGCGATGGTTTGCTGTTCGGCGCTGCTCTGGGCGCTATCGCCGGCGCCGTGATCGCGGGCTCCGCCGTGCAGGCGCCGCCTCCGGTGGTCTACACGACGCCGCCTCCCCCGCCGCCTCCGCCCGTGTATTCGGGCTATTGATACGCCCGGCCCGCACGGGATACCGATTCCGCGCGGGCCTGTCGCCTTCCCATTCCAGTCACCCGATCGAGCATACAGACATGAACCTTAAATTGAACCAGGCCTTCGCGCCGGTACTGCTGACTCTCGGCTTGTTTTCCGCCGCCGCCATGGCGCAAAGTTCTGCGCCTGCTCCTGCTGCGGCGCCTGCCGAGCAAGGCGCCACGCCCAACAAGGCTGCGCCTGCCCATGCCCAGTCCAAGGCCGCGCGCCACGCCAAGAAACACGAAGATCGCGTCGAAGAGCGCATCACCCGGCTGCACACCCAATTGAAGATCACCAGCGAACAGGCCAAGCAATGGGAGACCTTCGCGCAAACCATGCGTGACAACGCGCAGCGCATAGACCAGGCGATCCAGGATCGCGCCAAGGGCCTTGCTTCGATGAATGCTGACGATTCCATGAAGTCGTACGCGAAACTTGCGCAAGTGCATGCCGATGACATGCAGAAATTAT
Organism: Candidimonas humi; assembly: GCF_019166065.1. GTDB lineage: Bacteria > Pseudomonadota > Gammaproteobacteria > Burkholderiales > Burkholderiaceae_B > Candidimonas > Candidimonas humi. The sequence goes on along the minus strand of NZ_JAHTBN010000006.1, from coordinate 44,076 downwards.
CCGACTCCTTCAGCGGCCTGTATGCGGTGCTGTCCGACACGCAGAAAAAGACAGCCGATGAGCTGTTCCGCGACCAGCATGGCAAGAAGCCGGCCAAGCATCATTCGCATCACAAGCCTCGGCACGAAGCCGCGCCCGCTCCCGCGGCGCCGGCGGCCAAGTAAAGGCCCGGGCGGCGCCGAGCCGCGGCATTGCGCCGGCGCCGCTATTCATCGTCCGCCTTGAGGCGGAGGCAAATAAGTTCGATCCCGGGCCGGCGGCAAGCCGGCCCGTGTTCAATCCGCGGTCAGTCCCAGGCGTTCATGCCACTCGGCTATGGATTCTTCCGGGTATACCTGGAAAAACAAGTCTTTCGGTTTTTTCTCGACCTCTACCCATGGCGCCTTGAATTCCAGCATCAAGTGGGTGTGTTCCGGGGGCACGGGCAGCGGAGTGTCGATGGCGCTGGCAAAAGGATGTATCAGTTCGGGCCATTCGGGGCTAAAGAGCCACAACGCGCTGCCGCAGAGCTTGCAGAAATGCCGCTCGGCGGTGCTGGTGTGCGCACGGGCCTGCCCGGGGTTTCTGATCTTGGCGTGGTAGATCGAGATATGATTCTTGCCTGTGATCTTCATGCTGCGGGCGTCTCCGCCCAGATTGATCGCGTAGCCTCCACCGCCTTGCGTCTTGCGGCAGATGGAACAATAGCAGCGCTGGTAAGGGTAGGGCGTGGAGCTTTCCAGGCGGAAGCGCACGGCGCCGCAGTGGCAGGAACCTTTCAAGTGCATGGCGGTCGTCTCCTAGCAAGGGCGCCGCGGTCCCGCGGCGCGAAGCCCATGGGGCAAGGCCAGTGTATCGCAAAGGCTGCCAGGCCGAAGTTTCGGGGCCGCTCGGGTGTGCCGGGCTTTTCGAGTATTCTTTCGAGTCGGTATTCCCGTCCCGCTGGAGATATTCAATGACCGATCTGTCCGCCTTTCCCATCACCAAGAAATGGCCGGCCTCGCATCCCGACCGCCTGCAGCTCTATTCCCTGCCCACGCCCAATGGCGTGAAGGTATCCATCATGCTGGAGGAAACAGGGCTGCCCTACGAGGTCCATCTGGTGCGCTTCGACCAGAAGGACCAGATGTCGCCCGAATTCCTGTCGCTCAATCCGAACAACAAGATACCCGCCATCCTGGATCCCAACGGACCCGACGGGCGCCCGCTGGCGTTGTTCGAGTCGGGCGCCATCCTGGTCTACCTGGCCGGCAAGACCGGCAAGCTGCTGCCGCGCGATGTCGCGGGCCGCTACGAGACCTTGCAGTGGTTGATGTTCCAGATGGGCGGCATAGGGCCCATGTTCGGCCAACTGGGCTTCTTCAACAAATTCGCCGGCAAAGACTACGAAGACAAGCGCCCGCGCGACCGCTACGTGGCCGAATCGCGCCGCCTGCTGGGGGTGCTGGATGGCCGCCTTGTCGGCCGCAAATGGATCATGGGCGACGAATACACCATTGCCGACATCGCCACTTTTCCGTGGGTGCGCAACCTTATCGGCTTCTACGAAGCCGGCGACCTTGTGGGCATCCAGGATTTCACCCAGGTGCGGCGCGTGCTGGACGCCTTCGTCGCCCGGCCGGCGGTGATTCGCGGGCTGAACATCCCCAAGCGCGATTGACGCCGGCTGCGGCGACGGCGAACCGCGCCGCAGCCCGAGCGCGCGCCAGGCCCGGATGATTCAACCACGGGCGGGGCGCGTCCGACCGCACACAATCCAGGCGAGAGCTTGATCAAGCCATTGAAAATGGCTTGACAGTCCCTGCAAACACAATTATCGTAAGATATATCTTTAGATATATACGAGGCGATAATATGCACGCATGGAACAAATTTTCCCTGAGCCGTCTATGGCATCCCGGCTGCGCAGTCTTCCCCGAAGGCGGCGGCGGGCGTCATGGCCATGGCCATCACGGAAGGGGCGGCCGAGGCCGGCCCGGCGACTGGGACGGCATGGGCGACGATGGCGGGCGCTTTACGCGCGGGCGCAAATTCGGCGCCGACGACCTGCAGCTCATGCTGCTGGCTCTGATCGAAGAGCGGCCCAGCCATGGCTACGAGCTGATCAAAGAGCTGGAGTCGCGGTCCAACGGCTTCTACAACCCCAGCCCCGGCGTGGTCTACCCGGCGCTCACTTATTTGGCGGAACTGGACTACACCACCGCCGAGACTGAAGGCAATCGCAAGCGCTTTCATCTGGCGCCCGCGGGCAAGGAGCATCTGCTTGCCAATCGCGACCGCATAGAACTGCTGTTCGCGGTCCTGAGCCACATGGCGCGCAAGATGGCGTGGATGAAGCGCGCCTGGAACAGCGAGGCGGGCGAGGGCGCCGACGCGGCCGAGCCCGAAGAGCAGGACGGCTGGCTGCCGGAATTCGTGGCCGCGCGGCGCGCATTGAAGATGGCGCTCCTGCGCCGCAGCGCCGCCCCGGCCGAGGAACAGCGGCGCATCGCCGCCATACTCCAGCGGGCCACGGCGGAAATCCTCGACGGCGCCGAGCAGTGAGCCGCTGCGCCTGTTCCTGATCCCCGTGTGTCCCGGCACGGATTGTTGGCCGTGCCGGGCGCAAGGGGGCAAAACCACATACAAAGAGATATCGAATGACCATGGATACAAATCTTGCCGGCCTGCGCCCGGCCGGCCCGGGTGCGCTTGCGCCGGTGTCCGGCGTGGTGCCGGATGTGCCTGCAGCTTCGGGCCGCACTTCGCAGCCTTTGCAGGTGACGAAGCTGCGCCACCCGCTCAAGGCGCGCGTGCTTCAGGTCCGCCGGGTCGCCCGCGTCACGCCCCACATGCTGCGGGTGACGCTGGGCGGCGATGACCTGGCCGGCTTCGTGTCGGCTTCTTTCGACGACCACGTGAAGCTGTTTTTCCCGCCCGAGGCGGGCGGCGTGCCGGCGATGCCGGTCATCGGCGAGCGCGGGCCGGTGTTTCCCGACGACCAGCCGCGGCCGCAGACGCGCGACTACACGCCGCGCCGCTACGATGCCGATGCGCTCGAGCTCGACATCGACTTCGTGCTGCACGGCGACGGGACCGCCTCGTCCTGGGCTGCCCAGGCGCAGGCCGGCGATTACCTGGGCGTGGCGGGGCCGCGCGGCTCTTTCGTCATTCCCGAGGGGTTCGACTGGCATTTGCTGATCGGCGACGAAACCGCCTTGCCCGCCATTGCGCGCCGCCTCGCGGAACTGCCCGCCGGCAAGCGGGTGCTGGCCGTGGTCGAGACCGGCAGCCCCGCGGCCCGCATGACGCTCGACACGCGCGCCGATCTGCATATGCACTGGGTGCACGGCGGCGCCGCGGCGGCCGACGGCATCGGGCCGCTGGAACGGGTGGTGCGCCGGCTGGTGCTGCCCGAGGGCGACGGCTATGTCTGGGCCGCGGGCGAGTCCTCGGTCATCCGCGCCGTGCGCGAATACCTGGTGCGCGAGCGCGGCATCGACAAGTCGCGGATACGCGCGGCCAGCTACTGGCGCCGCGACGGCGGCCCCGGTCACGAGGTAATGGAAGACTGACGTCGCGCCGTATCCGCGGCATCGGCCTTGCCCAGTGCTTGTGTCGCCCGCTGTTTCGTGCCTTGTTTTTCCTGATCGAAAGCCGGTATTAGCGGTTGCCGCCCTCGGCCGCGAGAGGTTCGGGGGCGTGGCTTAGCACATTCGGGCCTTGCTTTTTCTTGATGGAAAACCGGTATTAGCGGTTGTCGCCCTCGGCCGCGAGAGGTTCGAGGGCGCGGCGCAGCACATCGGGCAAGGGCACCGGCCGGCGCGACTGCCGGTCGACGTAGACGTGCACGAAATGCCCGTGAGCCGCAGACAGCGGATCGCCCTCGCGGAATATGCCGAGCTCGTAGCGCACGCTGGAATTGCCCAGCCTGGCTACGCGCACCGCCGCCTCGATGCGCTCGGGAAAAGCGATGGACGAGAAATACTGGCAACCTGTCTCCACCACCAGGCCTATCACCGGGCTTGCGGCGATGTCCAATGCCCCCGCATCGACCAGGTAGCGATTGACCGCCGTGTCGAAATACGAGTAGTACGTGACGTTATTGACGTGGCCGTATACATCGTTGTCCATCCAGCGGGTGTCGATGGGCAGGAAGTAGCGGAAGTCGGATCGGGGACGGGGCAAGGGTCGGCTCATGATTTCAATGATAATAGCGTATGGCGCGTATCGGGCGCGCAGGCCTGCATGCCCAGTGTGAGTTGCGGTATTCCATGCCGGGCAAGTGGCCCCCGGAGCCCGGCCGTCGATGGAAAGGATATCGGGAAGTTCAATGAAATTCGATGCAGTGATTTTTGATTGCGACGGCGTGCTGGTCGACAGCGAGGCCATTACTTCGGGCGTGTTGCGCGACATGCTCGACGAACTCGGCTGGCGCATGAGCCCCCGGGAATGCCACGATGTATTCCTCGGCAAGGCGCTCCAGGACGAGTTGACGATGATCCACAGCCGCACCGGCATCCTGCCGGGCGACGAGTGGATCGAGCAATTCCGGCAGCGCCGCAATTCGGCGCTCGCGATCGACTTGCAGCCCATACCCGGCGTGCACGACGCGCTGGCGCAGATCTCTGCCCGCTGGCGTTCGAACATTGCCTGCGCCTCTGGGGCCGACCGCGGCAAGATCCTCTTGCAGCTCGAAAAGGTAAGGCTGATCGACTATTTCGCCGATCGCACTTTCAGCGGCTACGAAATGGCCCGGAACAAGCCTTTCCCGGACGTCTACCAGGCGGCCATGGCCGCACTGGGCGTCGATGCCCGGCGCTGCGCGGTGGTGGAAGACAGCGTCACCGGCATTACCGCGGGCGCCGCGGCCGGCGCCACCGTATACGCCTATGCCCCGCAGGGCGATGCCGACCCGCTCTATCGCGCGGGTGCCAGTTATGTCTTCACCGACATGGCCCAGTTGCCGGCATTGCTGGGCTGAAGGCAGTTTGGCGGGTTTTGTGATCAAGCCGCCGCGGCGCGCGGGCCGCGTAGCTGTTCCCGCAGCGCGGACAGCGCGGCGCTGGATTCGTCGCGGCGCCAGATCAGCGGCGTAACGATGCGCGCATGCGCGTCGGGAAGCCGATGCCGGGCCAGGCCCTGGTGTTGCATGGTGCCCAGCACCGACTCGGGGACCAAGGCCACGCCCGCACCCGCGGCCACGCAGGCAACGATCGCGTGATACGAGGCGAGCTCGAGCACCCGCACCACGGGCTTCCTGCCGTGTCCGATCCAGCGTTCCAGGGCGCGCCGGTAGGCGCAGCCGTTGGGAAAGGCGACCAGCGATTCGTCCTTTACATCTTCGGGACGCGTGATGCGTGGATGGCCGGCCGCGGAAATGATCACCAGCTTTTCGTCGAACAGCGCCATGGAACACAGGTTTCCGCCTTCGGGCGTTTCGGCGACGAAGGCGGCATCGAGCTGGCGCTGCGCGACCGCGGCCGTGAGCGTATCGTTGGTGCCGGTGACGAGTTCGACGCCTACTTCGGGGTAGGCGCGGTGATAGGCGGCCAGGATGGGCGCCAGGCGGCTGGCCGCGGTGCTTTCCAGCGCCCCGAGTTTCAGGGTGCCGCTGGGCAGTGCGCCCGATACGGCGCTGCGCGCTTCTTCCGATAGCTGCAGCAGTTTGTCGGCATAGGCCAGCAGCATTTCGCCGCTGGGCGTGATGAGCAGCCTTTGCTTGTCGCGATAGAACAATTGCGTGCCGACCGAGGCTTCGAGCTGGCGGATGCGGGCGCTGACGCTGGACTGGACGCGATGCAGCTTGCGTGCGGCCTTGAGCACCCCGCCTTCATCGACCACGGCCTTGAAAATACGCAGGTCGGCAAGTTCCAGTTCCATGTAGATCCTCTACCAATAAGAAAGCCGCCGGGGCGTGCCGTGCTCGTCGCCTCTATGCTTCAAGCCCGCCATATGTTCTGTAATTGAGAACAAGATATTCTTTATATTTCATTATACGAGAATAAATAAAAGGGCTAGCATGTGCACATGGATACGGACGCAGACTCCCGCACAGACCCGGCCGGCGCACACTATGCGCCGGCCGCCATTTCTCCCGCCGTTGCCGCGCTGGTGGCAAGCCTAGGCCTGGCTTCGGCCATGGGCATAGGGCGATTCGCCTTCACGCCGCTGCTGCCCCTGATGCAGCACAGCTTCGATCTGTCGCTGCGCCAAGGGGCCTGGCTGGCGAGCGCGAACTACATCGGCTATTTTCTCGGGGCTCTGGGCAGCTACGTGTTCGATCCCGAGCCCGGCCGCAGCGCGCGCTACAGCCTGCTGGCCATTGCCGTGCTCACCATCGCCACCGGCCTGACCCATTCCTTCCCGGCCTGGGCGCTGCTGCGCCTGCTGACGGGCGTAGCCAGCGCCTACGCATTGGTGGGCATTTCGTCCTGGGTGCTGGCGGTATTGGCCAGAAGCGCATCGCGTGCGCTGTACGGCTGGGTCTTCGCCGGCGTCGGCGCGGGCATGCTGCTGGCGGGCCTGGTCGGTCTGGCCGCGGGCGTCTGGCGGCAGTCGCCCGATCGCGCCTGGCTGGCGCTCGGGGCTTGCGCCCTGGCGGTCTGCGTCTACGCCTGGGGGCATCTGGGCACATCGGTACAGGCGCGTGCGCCGGCGCGCGCCGACAGGGGCGGCGCCCTGGGGCTGCACGGCTGGATACTGGTCGCCTGCTATGGCGTCTTCGGTTTCGGCTACATCATTCCCGCGACTTTCCTGCCGGCGTTCGCCCGCCAGTTGATCGACGATCCGGCCGTCTTCGGCTGGGTCTGGCCGCTGTTCGGCCTGGTGTCCGCGCTGTTCGCCGTGGTTTGCGCGCGCCTCTTCGGCCATTTGCGGCCCCGCGTGGTGTGGGCCTGCGGCCATGTGGTGATCGCGGCCGGGGTGTTGGCGCCGGCCGTGGCGCCGGGCCTGGCTGCGGTGGTCTTCAGCACGGTGTGCGTGGGCGGCACCTTCATGATCGTCGTCATGGTCGCCACGCGCGAGGCACACCAAGTGGCGGGCGCAAATTCGGCCCGCCTGATCGCGGCCATGACCACGGTTTTCGCCATAGGCCAACTGCTGGGGCCCTTGGCCATTCCGGCCGGGCCGCTGAGCACGGCTGTTTTCTATCCCAGCGTGGGCGCCGCCTGCCTGATGCTGGCAACCGCGGTCGCGCTGCTGCGGCGCGACCGCCCTTCGGCCGATAAGGAATCCCATGAATACAGCCTGCGCTCGCGCTGAACAGTTCTGCCGCCGTTTCGGGCTGCGCGCCCCGATCTTGCTGGCGCCCATGGCGGGGGCGTGTCCGCCGCAGTTGTCGGCGGCAGTGGCCGAGGCGGGAGGCCTGGGCGCTTGCGGCGTGCTGCTGATGCAGCCGGACGACATCGCCGACTGGGTTGCGCAATTTCGCGCGCGCAGCCAGGGCGCTTTCCAATTGAACCTGTGGATACCCGACCCGGCGCCGCGGCGCGATGCCGCGCACGAAGAGGCGCTGCGCGCCTTCCTCGGGCAATGGGGTCCGCCAGTCCCGGCCGATGCCGCCAATGGCAGGCCGCCGGATTTCGCCGCCCAGTGCGCGGCGATGCTCGAGGCGCGCCCCAATGCGATTTCTTCCATCATGGGCGTCTATCCGCCGGACTTCGTGCGCGAGCTCAAGGCGCGCGGCATTGCCTGGTTTGCGGTCGCGACCACGGTCGCGGAAGCGCGCGAGGCCGAGGCCGCCGGCGCCGATGCCATCATTGCGCAGGGCATGGAGGCCGGCGGCCATCGCGGCAGCTTCGACGCCGATTCGGCCATGCAGCAGCAAGTAGGGCTGTTCGCCTTGCTGCCGGCCGTCGTGGACGCGGTGCGGGTTCCGGTGGTCGCCGCGGGCGGCATCGCGGATGCGCGCGGCGTGGCCGCGGCCCTGGTGCTGGGGGCCAGCGCGGCCCTGGTGGGCACGGGATTTCTGCGCAGCGACGAATCAAGCATCAATCGCGCCTGGGCCGACGCCCTGGCGCACAGCGCGCCGGAAGACACTGTGGTGAGCCGCGTATTCAGCGGCCGGGCAGGGCGTTGCATCGTCAATGACTATGTGCGCGCCGCATCCGCGGACACGGCGCCCGCGCTCGCCCCGTATCCCGTGCAGCGCGGCCTGACCGCCACGATGCGCAAGGCAGCCGCCCAGCAGGGCAAGTTGCAGTGCATGCAGGCCTGGGCCGGACAGTCGGCTGCGCTGGCGCAGGCCCGCCCGGCGGGCGAGATCCTGCGCACGCTATGGGAAGGCGCGCAGGCATTGCTGGGCTGAACCGTGGCATTGCGGGCGGCCCGGTCGGGGCGCCGCGGGCTGCGCGCCGGCGCATGCCGGCCTTCGTCAGTCCGGAATGCTGCCCCGTGTATGCGCCGCGCGCAGGAAATCGAAATCCACGCCGCGATCGGCTTGGGTGACTGAATCCAGGAACAGTTTTTTATAGCCGCGTTCGGCGGTGGGCGCCACGCACGGGTGCTGCTGGCGGCGGCGTTCCAGCTCGGCTTGCGGCACCAGCAGGTCCAGTTCGCGCCGGGCCACGCTCAGGCGTATGCGGTCGCCGTTCTCGACCAGCGCCAGCGGGCCGCCTATCGCGGATTCGGGCGTGACATGCAGCACGATCGTGCCGAAGGCGGTGCCGCTCATGCGCCCGTCGGAAATGCGCACCATGTCCTTGACGCCGCGTTGCGCCAGCTTGCGGGGTATCGGTATGTAGCCCGCCTCAGGCATGCCCGGCGCGCCTTTCGGGCCGATGTTCTTCAGCACCAGCATGTCGTCGGGCTCGACGTCGAGGTCGTCGCGGTCTATGCGCGCAGCCAGGTCCGCGGCGTCCTCGAAGACCACGGCGCGGCCCTCGTGCTCCATGAGGCCCGCGTCGGCGGCGCTCTGCTTGATGATGGCGCCGCCCGGGGCCAGGTTGCCGCGCAGCACGGCTATGGCCCCCTGCGGATAGATGGGGTCGGTGCGCGGCTTCACCACGTCCTGGCGATGCGCCGGCGCCGCCGCGGCGATTTCTTCGCCCAGCGTGCGCCCGGTAACGGTCAGCGCGTCCAGCCTGAGCAGCGGCGCCAACTCGCGCAGCAGGCAGGCCATGCCGCCCGCCTTGTGGAAGTCTTCCATGTAATGCTGGCCGGAAGGCTTGAGATCCAGCAGCACCGGGGTCTCGCGGCCCATGCGGTCGAGCGCGTCGAGATCCAGGTCCAGGCCGAGGCGTCCGGCGATCGCCGCCAGGTGCACGATGCCGTTGGTCGACCCGCCTATGGCCAGCAGCACACGCAAGGCATTGTGAAAGGCGTCGGGCGTCAGGATCCGGTCCACCGTCAACTGCTGGCGGGCCAGCCATACGGCCTGTGCACCGGTCTGTTCGGCGATGCGCATCCTGTCCGCGGTAACGGCCGGGGGCGTGGCGCCGCCGGGCACCGTCATGCCCAGCGCCTCGGCCACGCAGGCCATGGTGCTGGCGGTGCCCATGACCGAACAGGTGCCTACGCTGGCCACCAGTTGGTCGTTGACGTCGACGATTTCCTGCGCGTCGATTTCCGCGGCGCGGTAGCGCGCCCAGTAGCGCCGGCAATCGGTGCAGGCGCCGACCCGGTCGCCGCGATGCGAGCCGGTCAGCATGGATCCGGTGATCAGCTCTATGGCCGGGATGCCGGCGGATGCCGCCGCCATCAGTTGCGCCGGCACGGTCTTGTCGCAGCCGCCCACCAGCACTACCGCGTCCATGGGCTGGGCGCGGATCATTTCTTCCGTGTCCATGGACATCAGGTTGCGCAAATACATGCTGGTCGGGAAGGCGAAGCTCTCGTGCACGGATATGGTGGGGAATTCCATGGGCAAGCCGCCCGCCAGCATGATGCCGCGCTTGAGCGCCTCGAGCAGCATGGGCATGTTGCCGTGGCAGGGGTTGTAGGCGCTGCCCGTGTCGGCGATGCCTATGACCGGCCGATCGAGCGCGGTGTCGGTGTATCCCGCGCCCTTGATGAAAGCCTTGCGCAGGAACAGCGAGAATTCATTGTCGCCATAGCTGGTCAGGCCCTTGCGCAGGCCGGAGGCGGGATTAGGGGGTGGTGTCTTGCTGCGGGACATGGCGGCCTTTGTGCGGTGGCGAGGTCAAGGCGGCGCATCGGCTGCGTCCGGGGCGGGCAGTGCCCGTAGGGGCGATATTCGACGCGCGGGGCCAGGGCCATTGATATTACACCCCTCGCCGGCGGGCGGCATGCCCGGGGCGTGGCCGCCGCCGTTCGCGCCCCGACTGATCTATGATGCAGGCTGTCATCAACCGCAAATCGAAGACGCGCCCCGGGTGCGAACCGGGGGGCGAACCGCCATGACAGAAAAAATCCCGCTGCTGATATTGACGCAGCTTCGAGACCACAACCTGGACCAGATCCGCGCCGCATACGACGTCGTTTATGCGCCTACCGATGCCGCCCGCGCGGCCGCGGTCGCGCAGCACGGCGCGCGCATACGTGCCGTGTTGACCATAGGCGTCATAGGCCTGACGGCGGATGAAATCGACGCCATGCCCAAGCTGGAACTGATCTGCGCGCAGGGGGTAGGCTACGAGAAGATCGCGCTGGGCGCCGCCAGGGCGCGCGGCATCACTCTTGCCAACGGCGCCGGCACCAATGCGCCCGTGGTCGCCGATCATGCCTTCGGCCTGCTGTTGGCCGCCCTGCGCGGCATCGTCACGCTCGACAAGGCGGTGCGCGAAGGCAAGTACCGCGACACTTTGCCGAGCTATATGCCGACGCTCTTCGGCAAGCGCCTGGGCATCATCGGCTTCGGCATGATAGGCCGCCAGCTCGCCCGCAGGGCGGGCGGCTTCGACATGGAAGTCGGCTACTACAGCCGCAGCCGGCACGATGTTGCGGGATGCCGTTATTTCGACAGTGTGCCCGGCCTGGCCGAATGGTGCGACTACCTGATCGCCGCGGTGCCCGGCGGCGCGGCCACGCATCACATGGTGAATGCCCAGGTGCTGGAAGCGCTGGGGCCCAAGGGCGTGCTGGTGAATATCGCGCGCGGCAGCGTGGTGGACACCGACGCCCTGGCCCACGCCTTGCGCGCGGGCACGATCGCCGCGGCCGGGCTCGATGTCTACGAAAGCGAGCCCAAGCATCCGGAAGCCCTTATCGACTTGGCCAATGTCGTGCTGACGCCGCATATCGCCGGACGCTCTCCCGAATCCATACAGGCGCAACTGGATCGTTTCCTGGCGAACGCGGACGGCTATTTCAGCGGGCGCGGGGTGGTGTCCCCGGTGCCCATGGACGTGCCGGCCTGAGGCCTGGCTATGTGTGTGGTTCGTGGCGGACGCCCTGTTGCGGCGTCCGCCGTGCTTTTCAGGACGCGTCTTTGTCCGGGCGCGTGTCGGCGTGGCTGTCGAGGAACTCCAGCACGCGACGGTTGAAAGCCAAAGGGTTTGCGAGATTCATGCCGTGGGCGGCCTGCGGGATGACCGACCGTTCCACATGCTGCAGCACTTGCTGCAGCATGTCTTGGCGCCGGCCATAACGGGCCGGGCTGTTGGCTCCGCCCAGCAGCAGTACCGGGCAGTCCAGCGCGCCGGCCCGCTCCATCCGGAAAGGCAGGCCAGCTTCGCGCACCTGCGACAGCAGCGTGCCGGCATTGTTCCGCACCATGGTCTTGAACCAGCCCACCATATGGCGCCATGTGTCCGGGCCGTTGACAGTATCGACGAAATCGGCGAGGGCCCCTTCGATGTCGCCCTGCTCGAGCTTGCGCACCGCCTCGTAGTGGAATGCGGGCGGCTCCGGGTCTCCTTCGACAGGGAAGCCGGGATCCGCAAGTATCAAGGTGTGCACCAGTTCGGGGTTGCGGCAGGCCAGCTCCAGCGCCACGCGGGCGCCGCGCGAGTGGCCCAGCAGATGCACCGGGCGCCCATCGGGCTGCAGGCGTATGAAATCCGCCAAGTCGCGGGCATGTTGTTCTACGCTGAAGCGCGGGTCCGCCTTGGTATAGGCGGCGGGCCAGTAGCCGCGCAGGCTCGGCGCCAGCACGCGATAGCGCTCGGCCAGAGCGGCCAGTTGCCAGCGCCAGTAGCGGTAGTCGCATAAAGAGCCGTGCACCAGCAGCACGGCGGGCCCCTGTCCGGCGGCGGTATAGGCCATGGGGTAGTCCAGGCCTTGGATGCGATATTGAGGCAGTTCGGGGGCTGGCATGAAAAACAGTATCGGGGTTCGGGTTTGCGGGCAGGGCGGCGGTCAATGTGCGCTTGGCTTGTCCGAAGGGGCGGCATGTGTGCCGCCCGCATCGGCCAGGCCGGACACTAGCACATGAGGATGGCCGAGGCTGGATGGTTCGATGCGGGTCAATATGGAGAAGGCCTGGGCCAGGTGATCCGGGCGGATGACTTCGGCCGGCGTGCCGGCCGCCAGCAGGGCGCCCCGCGCCAGCAGCAGGGCCCGGTCGGCATAGCGCAATGCCATGTCCAGGTCGTGCAGCACCAGCACCACGAGGATGTGGCGTTCGTGGGCCAGGCCGCGCAGCATCTGCATGACATGGTGCTGGTGGTTCAGGTCCAGCGCGCTCAGGGGTTCGTCCAGCAGCAGCACGGCGGGGTCGTGGGCCAGGGCCTGGGCGAGCGCCACCAGTTGCCTCTGGCCGCCGGACAGCTCGTCCAGGTAGCGGTCCGCCAGGCCGGCGATGTCCAGCTCTTCGAGCACGGCGGCAACCCGCCGCGCGGGCTCGCCGGCTTGCGCTGCGCCGGTCCGCGCGCGCAATGCCACCATGACCGCCTCGGCGGCGGTGAGGTGCACGTCTTCGGGCAGCCCCGGCGGCAGGTAGCGCAGATAGCGGGCGCGCCGGGCCGCCGGCATGGGGCGCAGGTCGATTGCGCCCCACGCCAGCCGGGTCATGTGCGCGGGCGCCAGCCCCGCCAGGGCCTTGAGCAGCGTCGACTTGCCGCTGCCGTTGGGGCCCAGCAGCGCGACCAGCGCGCCGGCGGGCAGTTCGGGAATATCGAGACGGTCCAGTATTCGATGCCCGCCCAGGCGCACCGAAATGCCGTCGGCAAGCAGGGTGGCGGGTTGCGTGGTCTGCGCCATGGGCGGCCTATTGCAGTACGCGCCGGCGCAGCAAGGCGGCCAGGAAGAAGGGGATGCCGACCAGGGTGGTGACCAGCCCCACGGGCAGCACCACATCGGCCGATATCAGCCTGGATATGAGGCTGGCCGCGGCCAGCATGACGCCGCCGGCCAGCGCGCTGGCCGGCAAGTACCAGCGATGGTCCTCGCCCCACAGCCTGCGCGCGATGTGCGGCGCGACCAGCCCCACGAAGCCTATGACCCCGGTAAGCGCCACGGCCAGCGCCGCCAGCACGCTGATGCGCAGCAGCGCCATGCGCCGCAGCCTGCGCGGATCGACGCCGAAAGCGGTGGCGCGCTCGTCGCCGAAACGCAGCGCGGTCAGCGCCCAGGACTGGCGCCGCGCGTGCGCCATGGCCAGGGCCAGGACCACGGCCATGGCCGCCAGGCGCGGCCAGTCGCTGCGCCCCAGGCTGCCCATCATCCAGAAGATCAGGTCTTGCAGCGCCGCCGCGCTGGCGGCGATCTGTATCAGCGACAGCAGGGCATTGAAAGTGAACACCAGGGCGATGCCGAACAGGATCAGGCCCGAAGCGCCGATGCGCGCCCGACGGGCCACCAGGTCCAGCAGCGCTGCGCACAGCAGCGCGAAGATGAAGGCATTGGCCGCCAGCACATACGGCGCGGCCACGCCGGGCAGGCTGATTCCCAGCACCAGCGGCAAGGCCGCGCCCAGCGCCGCCGCCGACGAGATGCCCAGCGTGAACGGGCTGGCCAGCGGGTTGTTGAGCACCGTCTGCATTTCGGCCCCGGCGTGCCCGAGGGCGGCGCCGACGAGCGCCGCCATGAAAGCCTGCGGCAGGCGGATATGCCAGACGATGACACTGAGCGTGGGGTCGGCCTGCGGCGCGCGCCAGAGCGCCCGCGCCAGCGCGCCGGCGTCGGCCGCAGCGGGGCCGACCAGCACGTCGGCGCATACCAGCAGGAACAGAAGCGCGGCGAGCGCGCCCAGCCACAGCTTGCGGGCGCGCAGCGGGCTTTGCGGGGCGCTGTCATCATGCCCGGCAAGACCGGGCGTGCGTCCGGCGGGCGGCGCCGGCATTACTGCAGGAGCTTGAGGCGGCTCTTGGCGGTTTCAGCCGCGGAGGTCTGCGGATAGGTCTTGACGATCTTCTGCAAGGTGCTCTTGGCACCGGACAGACTGTTGAGCTCGATCTGGCTGGCCGCCACCACCAGCAGCGCGTCGGCCGCCCGCGGGTCTTGGGGATTGGCCTGCACCAGCCCCTGCAGTTCCTGGATGGCGCCCTTGAAGTTCTTGCTGGCGTAAAGGCTGCTGCCCTGGTAGAAACGGGCCTCGGACGCCAGTTGGCTGTTCGGATACTTTTGCAGGAAGGCGCCGAACCCGGCCGCTGCTTCCTTGTACTTGGCGCTGCGGAACAGGCCCATGGGCTGATCGTATGCCGCCTGTTCCTGCGGATTGCCGACCTGCGGGTGGCTGCCGCCGCTCTGGTCCTGGGTGGAGCGCTTCTCCAGGTCTTGTTCCCAGCGCAGCTTTTCCAGCTCGCCGCGCATGCTGGTGACTTCATGCTGCAGCGCCTGGATCTGGTCGGCCAGTTGCAGCCGCGCCTGCTGGTCCTGCGACGTGATCTGCTGGATCTGCTGGCGCAGGTCCAGGATGGCGCGCCGCGCTTCGTCGTCGGAGAAGGCATGAGCGGGCGTGGCCAGGCCGGCCAGCGACAGGGCGGCGCCGGCTAGGGCTGCGCGCAGGGACGTGGATTGAAGGCTCATATCGGGTTCCGTTCAAATGAAAACGCCGCGGCGGTCGGCCGCCACGGCGTGGTGCTGCGACGGGCGCAGATATCAGCGCTGGTAGACGATATCGGCGCGACGGTTTTCAGCATAGTCGGCTTCGGTGTGGCCCAGGGCCTTGGGCTTTTCCTTGCCGAAGCTGATGGCTTCGATCTGGTTGCTGTTCACGCCGAGCAGGGTCATCATCTTGGCCACTGCATCGGAACGGCGCTGGCCCAGGGCCAGATTGTACTCGGCACTGCCGCGCTCGTCGGCGTTGCCTTCGATGCGAACCTTCTGCTGGTTGTGCGCGGCCAGGTAGTGGGCGTGCATTTCAACCACGCTGCGGTATTGATCCGGCACTACGTAGCTGTCGAAGTCGAAATACACCGAACGCTGCTGCGCCAGAGGGCTCTGAGGATTGAAGGGATCCATGACCTGGCCTGCGTTGGCCGAGCCCGAACCGGCAGCGCCGTTGTTGGCGTTTTGATCCAGGGGCACGGAGCTGCAAGCCGCCAGGGCAGCGGCCAATGCAGCGATAGTGAGGCTTTTAGCGATGCGCGAGCTCATTTAAGTTCCTTTGAAAAAAGAGTCACACTGAAAACTAGTTGGTGAATGGCCCCCAAGTCGGTTCGCGCACTTTGCCATTGAGGGCCGACAGCGTTTGACGCACTCGGCCATCTGTCGAAACAACGGCCAGAACACTGCGACCGCCTTGAATAGAGCTGTATAGGATTTGCATACCGTTAGGCGCGAAACTTGGAGACTGGTCGTCGGGCCCGTTGGTCAATAGTTGTTCGGAACCGCTGGACATGTTCTGCAGCGCGATACGGAAGGCGCCGCCCCGACGGGTGACGTAAACCAGATTACTGGCATCCGGTGAAAGGTGCGGTGAGACGTTGTAACTGCCATTGAAGGTGATGCGCTGGGCTTCTCCGCCGCTTACCGGCACTTTGTATGCTTGCGGACTGCCGCCGCGGTCGCTGGTGAAAATCAGCGAACCGCCGTCGGGAGTGAAGGAGGGCTCGGTGTCGATCAGCGGGGAACGCATGACGCGACGCAGGCCTGAACCATCCGCGTTGATAGTATAGATCTGAGAGATGCTGTCGCGCGAGAGGACAATCGCAAGCTGTTGTCCGTTGGGCGACCAGGCAGGCGCGCTATTGTTGCCCTTGAAGTTTGCTATGGGGAAACGCTGCCCGGTTGCGAGGGTCTGGAGATAGACCACGGGCTTGCCGGATTCGAAGCTCACGTAGGCCAGGCGCTTGCCGTCGGGCGACCAGGCCGGCGAAATAATAGATTGGCGCGAGCGCAGCATCACCTGCGGATTCTGCCCGTCGGCGTCTGCAATTTGTAACTCATAGGTGTTGCCCGTTTGCAACACGTAGGCGATACGAGTGGAGAACACGCCCCTGACGCCGGTGATCTTTTGATAGATGCGGTCGGCGATCTGGTGCGAGATGCGGCGCAATTCTTTCTGGGTGCCGGTGAAGGCCACACCGTCCAATTGACTCTTGCGCACCGAATCGACCAGGCGATAGCTGACGCTGTACTGGTCGCCGGATTGCGATATCGAGCCGTAGGCCAGATAGTCGGCGCCGCGGTTGCGCCATTGGTCATAGGAGATCGTGCTTTCGGTGCTCAGGTTGGCGCCGGCGGCGTTGATGAGCTGGAACTGCCCCGAACGGCTGAGGTCGGCGCGGATCACGTCGGCCACCGCCTGGCCCTGGCCGCTGCCGGCGAAATCGGCTATGGCTATCGGGTATTGGGTTGCGCCCACCCCCGAAATGTCGACGTGCAATTGCGCCTGGGCCGGCTTGCCTGCGACCAGGCAGGCAGCGGCCATGAATAGCCCGCCCGCCCAGAATCGCCAAGAGCGGGGCGGAGTGGTATTGGCGAGAGTGGCTGCTGTCATGTCTGCAATCTCCTGTCATTCATACATGCGGTAGTTGCCGTCGACGTACGACGGGTATCTGCCGGAGGGTGGTTTCGGGAATGGCGAGCAGTTCTGGATTCCCGTAACGACGGCGCGATCGAAACCGGGGATGCCGGAGGAGCGCTGCACTTCCACATTGGTGACCATGCCGTGGGGGTCGAGGGATGCTCTATATTGTACTGTCGGGTTCGAGCCTGCACGAGGCGGGACGGGGTAGGCCACGCGCGGGCGTATGCAGGCGCGCACTTTGGCGGCGTAGCCGCTGTCGTTGCCGCCGCCGCCGGACTGGTTGCGGTCCGACGTGCCGTTGGGAATGCCGGCCGCGCCCAGCGCCGCGCTGCGCATGGCCTGGCGCAGCGCTTCGCGCTTGGCAGCAGCGGCTTTTTCGGCAGCGGCTTTCTTCTCGGCCGCAGCCTTGGCCGCAGCAGCCTTTTCAGCCGCAGCCTTGTCCGCCGCCGCTTTTTCGGCCGCCGCCTTCTTGGCAGCTTCTTCCTTGGCTTTCTTGTCGGCAGCGGCCTTTTCCGCCGCGGCCTTCTTGGCGGCTTCTTCCTTGGCCTGTTTCTCGGCGGCAGCCTTGGCTGCTGCCTTTTGCGCAGCGGCTTTTTCAGCGGCAGCCTTTTGTGCCGCGGCCTTTTCAGCTGCTGCCTTTTGCGCAGCCGCCTTTTCTGCGGCGGCCTGTTCAGCCGCAGCTTTTTCAGCCGCAGCCTTTTCGGCAGCCGCTTTTTCGGCGGCGGCTTTTTCCGCAGCCGCCTTTTCAGCGGCAGCCTTCTTCTGCGCTGCCAGTTCGGCAGCCTTCTGTTCGGCTGCCTTTTGCGCCGCCAACTGGGCCGCTTTTTCTTGCTCCTGCTTTTCGCGCTCTTTGCGCGCCTTGTCCAGGGCGATCTCGGGGTCGACCTGCGGCTTGGGCTCGGGGGCGGTCGCGGCCGGCGCTTTCGGCGGCGGCGGGGGAGGAGGCGGGGCCGGCTTGGGCTGCGGCGCGGGAGGCGGAGGCGGGACGGGCTTGGCCGGCTGAGGCGGCGTGGGCGGCGTCGGAGTCGGCTGGTCGGGCGTGTCGGGCTGCGTGTCGGGCTCGGCCGAGGTCGGGGTCGTGCCCTGGGCCCATAGCTCGATCTGCACCGGGTTGGGCGTGCGCGGGCTGGACATCAGGAATCCCAGCAGCATGAACACGATCAGCAGGCCGTGTATGGTCAGCGCGAAGGCCAGGCCGCGACGCTCGTCCTTTTGCTCGGGCGTCCTGGGCCGGGATGGGCGGTTGGATGATGTCGGCTTCATGGGTTCGGCGCGCCGCCCAGGCTTACCGGGCGGCAGCGCGATCATTTGTTCAACTGGCCGGCATTGGCCTGCTGGTTCACGAGCAGTCCCAGGCGCGTGACGCCGTTGGAACGCAACTGGTCCATGACCTTCATGACCGACTCATACGGCACCTTGCCGTCGGCGGAAATCACCACCGGCGTGTCGGCGGTGAGCATGGACTGGACCTTGTTGATCAGGTCGTCGCTGGTCGTCTTCTCGAATTCGGCGCCGGCGTCGCGGCGCCGCACGGCCAGGGATCCGTCTTCGGAGATTTGCACTTCGATAGGCGCGGCGGGCACT
Source organism: Candidimonas humi (assembly GCF_019166065.1). Taxonomy (GTDB): domain Bacteria; phylum Pseudomonadota; class Gammaproteobacteria; order Burkholderiales; family Burkholderiaceae_B; genus Candidimonas; species Candidimonas humi. The sequence goes on along the minus strand of NZ_JAHTBN010000006.1, from coordinate 25,721 downwards.
TCGGCTGCCTGGCCGACAGAAGGAAGATTGATCAGGCCCGGGGTGATCATGGGCGCGGTCACCATGAAGATGACCAGCAGCACCAGCATCACGTCGATATACGGCACGACGTTGATTTCATTCTTCAGGCGGCGTCCGGAACGGCCGCCGCTACCGCGGTTCGAGGGCATCAGCGCACCTGGCGTTGCAGTATGTTGAGGAATTCATCGATGAAGCTGTCGAAGCGTATCGACAGGCGATCGATTTCATTGGTGTAGCGGTTGTAGGCGATGACCGCCGGAATGGCCGCGAACAGGCCGATGGCCGTGGCGATCAGGGCCTCGGCGATGCCGGGAGCCACCGAGGCCAGGGTGGCCTGCTGCATAGCCGACAGGCCGATGAAAGCGTGCATGATGCCCCAGACCGTGCCGAGCAGGCCCAGATAGGGGCTGACCGAACCGGCCGAGGCCAGGAAATTGAGGTGCGATTCGAGGCTGTCCATTTCGCGCTGGTAGGTGGCGCGCATGGCGCGGCGCGGGCCGTCCAGGGCCGACTCGCCATTGCCATGGCGCCGGGCCTTGATGAACTCGGTCATGCCGGAGTCGAAGATCCGTGCGAGCGAGCCATGCTCGGCGCGGCGGCTGGCCACGGCTTGCTGCAGCACCGAGAGGTCGCCGCCGGCCCAGAAATCGTCCTCGAAGCGCCGGGTCTGTTCATTGGCGCGCTTGAGCGCCGCGCGCTTGCTGAAAATATAAGTCCATGACAAGACCGAGATGCCCAGCAGGATCAGCATGACCAGCTGCACCGGAATGCTGGCATTGAGCATCAAAGAGATCAACGACAGGTCGTTGGAGGCGTGCATGATTTATTCCTGAACCTTTTCCAGAAGAGTGCGGAGTTCAATGGGTAGTGCGATGGGGCGAAATGTATCCAGGTCCAGGCAACAGACTTGGATAGTGCTTGCACACAGCAGTTCCCTTTCGCGATCGATAAATTGTTCGAAGGTGATCGATGCCGGGCCCAGGCGCACGACCCTGCTGCGGATGGTGAGCAGGTCGTCGAGCCGCGCCGGCCTGCGGTATTGTATTTCAAGGCCCTTGACCACGAAGCCGCGGCGCTCCCGCTGCGCCAGTTCGTGTTGGCCCACCCCCAATTCGCGCAGCCATTCGGTGCGGGCCCTTTCCAGGAATTTCAAATAATTCGCATAAAACACCACGCCGCCGGCATCGGTGTCTTCGTAATATACGCGAATCTGGAAAGTGGAAAATTTATCAGGTGTTTCAGATGGCATGGAAATGGTTAATCAGTGTGACCACGTGCCTGGATGCCAGCCCCGCCCGGCGAGGCGGGGGCTGCAGAGCCCTGCGCCATCCCGCGGCGGTGCCGGCGCGCCGCTATGGCGGCGCTTCCGGGCCGGCCTTACAGGGATTTTAACCGTTCGAGCGCGGCGGCCTGCGCCTGTTCCACCGGGACTTTGACCGCCCCGGCATCGCTGCGTGCCTGGATCTCCACGATGCCTTCCTTCAGGCCTCGGTCGCCGACCGTGATGCGCAGCGGTATGCCTATCAGTTCCCATTCCGCGAACATCACGCCGGGCCGTATGTCGCGGTCGTCCAGTATGACTTCCACCCCTTCCGCCTGCAGGCCCTGGTAGATTTGTTCCGAAATGTTTCCAACCAGTTCGTTTTTGTTCCCGCCCACGGGGCAGATCACCACTTCGAAGGGCGCGATGGCCCGCGGCCAGACGATGCCCTTGTCGTCGTGACGCTGCTCGATCGCCGCGGCGGAGATGCGGCTGATGCCTATGCCGTAGCAGCCCATCTGCAGCAAGGCAGGTTTGCCATCGGTATCCAGGTAGGTGGCCTGCAGCGCCTTGGAATATTTGTCGCCCAGGAAAAATACGTGGCCCACTTCGATGCCGCGCTGTATGGCGAGCCGGCCGCCGGCGGGGTCGGGGTCGCCCGCCACCACATTGCGCAGGTCGGCGGTCGTGGGTTCGGGCAGGTCGCGGCCCCAGTTGGCGCCGGTGTAGTGGTAGCCCTCGCGGTTGGCGCCGCAGATGAAATCGCTCATGTGCGCCACGGTCAGGTCGGCGACAATGCTTACCGGCTTGACGGTGTTGATGGGGCCCAGGTAGCCCGGCACGCAGCCGAAGGTGTCCAGGATCTCGGCTTCGGTGGCGAAGCGGTAGCCGTTTTCGAAGCCCGGCAGTTTGCCCGCCTTGATCTCGTTGAGCTCGTGGTCGCCGCGCAGCAGCAGCAGCCAGATGCGCACCTGGCCGTCGGCGTCGCCTTCGGCCGGATCGGTGGCCAGCACGATGGATTTGACGGTATCGGTCAGGGGCCGGCCGAGCTGCTGGGCGACGAGTTCGCACTTGGGCGCCTGCGGCGTGGCGGCTTGCACCAGGTCTTCGGCGGGTTCGGCGCGGCGCTCGATCAGGCAGGGCGCGGCCGCCAGCTCGATATTGGCGGCATACTGCGTGTCGGGGTTATAGACGAGCAGGTCTTCGCCGGTATCGGCGATCACCTGGAATTCATGGCTGCGCGAGCCGCCTATGGAGCCGGTATCGGCCGCCACGGCGCGGAATTTCAGGCCCAGGCGCTCGAAAATGCGCATATAGGCCTGGAACATGATGTCGTAGCTGGCCTGGGCGCCGGCTTCGTCGCGGTCGAAGGAATAGGCGTCCTTCATGGTGAATTCGCGGCCGCGCATCAGGCCGAAGCGGGGCCGGCGTTCGTCGCGGAACTTGGTCTGGATGTGATAGAAATTCAGCGGCAACTGGCGCCAGCTATGGATTTCGTTGCGCGCGATGTCGGTGATCACTTCCTCGGAGGTGGGCTGCAGCACGAAGTCGCGCTGGTGGCGGTCCTTGATGCGCAGCAGCTCGTCGCCGTATTGTTCCCAGCGGCCGGATTCCATCCACAGCTCGGCCGGCTGCACCACGGGCATCAGCAGCTCGATGGCGCCGGCCCGGTTCATTTCCTCGCGCACCACGTTTTCGATCTTGCGCAGCACCCGCAGGCCCAGCGGCATGTAGGTGTATATCCCGCCTGCCACTTTGCGGATCATGCCCGCGCGGGTCATGAGGCTGTGGCTGACGACTTCGGTTTCGGCCGGGGCCTCTTTGAGCGTATTGATGTGATACTTGGATGCGCGCATGGTGGGGATCTCTGCAGATACGTATAATCAGGCGTAATTGTATTGAATTCGCTTTTGGGGTGGCCCATGTTGGATCGTGAAGGCTACCGTCCTAATGTCGGCATTATCCTCGTGAACCAAAAAAACGAGGTTTTCTGGGGTAAACGTGTTCGTGAGCATGCGTGGCAGTTTCCGCAAGGCGGAATCCAGTATGGCGAGAGCCCGGTGCAGGCCATGTACCGGGAACTCCACGAAGAAGTGGGTCTGCATCCCGAACACGTTCGGATATTAGGGCGTACGCGTGACTGGTTGCGCTACAACGTGCCGAGCAATTTTATTCGGCGCGATTCGCGCGGGCACTATAAAGGGCAAAAGCAGATCTGGTTCCTGCTCAGGATGGTCGGGCGCGACACGGACGTGTGCCTGCGCTCCACCCGGCATCCCGAGTTCGATGCCTGGCGCTGGAGCCAATATTGGGTGCCGCTCGAGGCGGTTATCGAGTTCAAGCGCGAGGTCTATTCCCTGGCGCTGAACGAACTGGCGCTGATCCTGTTCCGCCGAGGCCAGGACACGCGCTTTTTACGGCAGCGCGCGCAGGGCCAGCGGCATTCGGGGCGCGACGGGGATCATGCGCATACTGCTGGTTGAAGACGAACGCGAGATGGCGTCGTGGCTCGAACGTGCGCTGGCGCAGAGCGGCTTCGTGCCCGACCACGCGCCCGATGCGCGCACTGCCGAATCCAAGCTGGCCGAACGGGAATACGACGCGGTGGTCATGGACTTGCGCCTGCCCGACAAGCACGGCCTGGTGCTGCTGCGCGAGATGCGCGCGCGCGGCGACGTCACGCCGGTGCTGATCCTGACGGCCCAGGGCGCCTTGCAGGACCGGGTGCGGGGCCTGAATCTCGGGGCCGACGATTTCATGAGCAAGCCTTTCGCCCTCGAAGAACTCGAGGCGCGCCTGACCGCGCTGGTGCGGCGCAGCCGCGGGCGACCCGTGCCGCGCCTGCAATGCGGGGCGCTGGAATACGACAGCGAAAGCCGCTCGTTTTCGCTGAACGGCGCGATCGTGCACCTGACCCCGCGCGAACATGCCGCGCTGGGGGCCTTGATGCTGCGCAGCGGCGTGCCCGTCGAGAAAACGCAGCTGTTCGGCAAGGTATTCGAGCACGACAGCGAAGCCAGCCCCGATGCCATCGAGGTGGTGCTGCATCGCCTGCGCAAGAAGCTGGCCGGCAGCGACGTGCATATCGTGACGGTGCGCGGCCTGGGATATATGCTCGAGAGCATACAGGGCGGTCTCTGACCCATGGCCTGGGCGCACCGCAAGATGCCGGGCGGCATCCGCTACTGGCTGCTGCTGTTGCTGATACCCGGCGTGGTGGCGCTGCTGCTGGTCGACAGCTGGGGCGATTACCGCTCGCTTACCGAAATCACCGAGCAGGTCTACGACAGCGCCTTGCTGGAACCGGCCAAGGTGCTGGAAACCAGTGTCGAGTTCAATGCCGACGGGTCCTTGCGCATCGACCCTCCCTTCTATGCCCAGGTGATGCTCGAATCGCGCGCGGGCAGCCGCAAGTATTTCCGGGTCGAAGAGGTCGGCGCGGGCGCACCCTCGCTCGCCGGGGCGGATGCCCGGCGTGTCGCGGGACGCGGCCTGCTCGGCATGCAGGGCCTGCCGCGTCCCGAGCTTCTGGCCGAACACGAAGGCGTTCCGGTTTTCTACGACTCGAGCTATCGCGGCGACCCCGTGCGCATGGTGGCCTTGTGGCGCGACCTGCACTATCGGGGCATGCACCGCCAGGTGCTTGTCCTGGTGGGCGAGAGCACGGGGGTGCGCGAGCGCACCGAGCGCGAGGCCGGCTTGGCGGCCTTGTACCGCGACGGGCGCATGCTGCTGCTGGTGGTGCTGCTGGTCTGGCTCAGCGTCGAGTGGGCGCTGCGGCCGCTGCGGCGCCTGCGCCGCGAAGTGCGCGCGCGCAAGGTCGACAACCTCATGCCGCTGGACACCGCGCACGTGCCCCATGAAGTGGTGCCACTGGTCAATGCGGTGAATCACCACATAGATTTGTACCGCAGCATCCTGGACCGGCAGGCGCAGTTCCTGGCCGACGCCTCGCACCAGTTGCGCACGCCTCTGGCCATCATGCTCACGCAGGCGCAGTACGCGCAGCGCGAGCAGGACATCTCCAGGCTGCGCGAATCCTTGTCCGCCATCGTGTCGCAGTTGGGCCGCATGACCCGACTGACCGAACAGTTGCTGTCCCTGGCCAATGCCAACCAGCAGCATGGCGTCGTGCGCGAGCAGGTCGACCTCGATGCCCTGGCCCGGGATGTGGTGCTGCAGTATCTGCCCCTGGCGCGCGAACAGAACCAGGATCTCGGCTGGGCCGCACCTTGCGCGAGCGCCGATGCGCCGGGCGAAGATGCCGCGGGGCAGGGGAGCGCCGCGCATGGCGCCCGCGCGCTGGCCAGCGAAGCCGGCCTGCACGAAGCCCTGGCGAACCTGGTGCACAACGCCATCAATCACGCCGGGCGCGGCGCCACCATCACGGTGGCCGCCGGCACGCAGGGCGGCTGGTCGTGGGTGTCGGTATCGGACAACGGGCCGGGCCTGGATCCCATGCTGCGCGCCAGCGTGTTCCTGCGCTTCGAGCGCGGCGGGCCCCAGCGCCAAAGCATGCGCGGTTCGGGTTCGGGCCTGGGCCTGGCCATCGCCCTGGCTTACGCCGAGCGCAACGGCGGCACCATCGTGCTCGAGGACGGCGATCCGAATGATTCCGGCGGCGTCGGCTTGCGCGCCGTATTGAAAGTGCCGGCGTTCTGAATGAATGCTCAGGATGGTATGTGCCGGCCTGCGCCTGTACATGTCTCTATATATATAGAGGACATGTGCTTCGGTACCTGATATTTGCAGTTCAGCAATCGGGGCTTGCGGGCGGGCTGGAATCGGGCGGCGGACGGTCCTCGTCCACTAGCGGTTTTCGAGGCGCTTGCCGCGAGTTCAGGCATCGCGTTTCAAGACTCGAAACAGGGCGATGAAATGCGAGCGAAGACGCATAGTATTAACCCTGAATTTCAGGTTCCCGTAAAGTGCACTCCTTCATACTTTTTCGACTGCCCTCTGCTCGGCAACCACGTTTGTGGCCGCTGTAATTCAGGCAGGTAGTTTTCAAGGAGTTGTATTGGTGTTTAAGGGCAAAATAAATAAAGACTATTATGGCGGGGCCCTGATGATTTTGTTTGGGCTGGGAGCCATTCTCGAGGGGGCAAGCTATCAGATCGGTTCACTGAGCCACATGGGGCCGGGGTTCTTCCCGGCGGCCGTCGGGGCTTTGTTGGCAGTGATGGGGGTCATTATCGCGATCGAAGGCCTGGGCCACAAGAACATGGCTACGGGCAAGGACAAGCCGGAATGGCGAGGCTGGCTATGCATCATAGGCAGTATCGTCGCATTCATCGTGTTGGGTGAATTTACCGGCTTGTTGCCGGCGACGTTCGCCATCGTATTCATTTCGGCGCTGGGCGACCGCATGAATACGATCAAGGGCGCGCTGATCTTGTCCGTGTCCATGTGTATCGTGGCGGTGATCATCTTCTGGTGGTTGCTGCAACTGCAATTTCCTCTCTTGCACTGGGGTTGATCATGATAGAGAAGTCACTGCTTGACCTCATGTATGGGTTCGGCATCGCGTTCGAGCCGCACAATCTGATGTGGTCCATTTTCGGCGTGGTCGCCGGCAACCTGATCGGGGTGCTGCCGGGCCTGGGCGCGCTGGCTGCAATTTCCATTCTGCTGCCTTTGACGTACGTCATGCACCCGGTGGCGGCCATCCTGATGCTCTCGGGCATTTTCTACGGCTCCATGTACGGCGGCGCGATCGGCGCCATCTTGCTGAATCTGCCGGTGCACCCGCCACATGCCGTGGCGTGCCTGGACGGCTACCCGCTCACCAAGAAAGGGCGCGGCGGCGCGGCGCTGGGCGTGGCCATGGCGGCCTCGTTCTTCGCGGCTTCCGTGGGTATCGCCGTGATGGTGTTCTTCTCGCCGCTATTGGTCGAAGTCGCCTTCAAGTTCGGACCGGCGGAAATCTTCTCCATCATGCTGCTGGGCCTGCTTGCGGGTTCCACCATGTCGAAGGGTTCGGCCATCAAAGGCGTGGCCATGACCTTGTTCGGGCTGCTGACCGGCGTGGTGGGTACCGACGTCAACACGGGCACGATGCGTTTCACCTTCGGCATGCTCAATCTCGAAGACGGCATCGACCTGGTGGCCTTGGCCATGGGCCTGTTCGGCGTGGCCGAGTTCCTGCTCAGCGTCAATCGCATGACGGTCGTGGGCAGCGGCATGAAGATGAGCCTCAAGGACTTGCGGCCCACCAAGGAAGAAATGAAGAAGTCTTTCTTCCCTATGTTGCGCGGCACCTTGGTGGGTACCTTGTTCGGCGTGCTGCCGGGCACGGGGCCGACCATCACCACCTTCGTGGCCTACGCGCTCGAGCGCAAGGTGTCTAAGCACCCTGAACGTTTCGGCTATGGCGAGATCGCAGGCGTGGCATCCCCGGAAGCGGCATCGCACTCCAAGACGCAGGTGGACTTCATCCCCACCATGAGCCTGGGCATCCCCGGCGACGCGGTGATGGCGCTGATTCTCGGCGCGCTGCTGATCCAGGGCATCCAGCCCGGGCCGCAGCTCATCACCTCGCACCCGGACATCTTCTGGGGCCTGATCGCCAGCTTCTGGGTCGGCAATCTGCTGCTGGTGGTGCTGAACGTGCCTCTGATCGGCTTGTGGGTCAAGATGCTGCAGGTGCCCTACAAGTTCCTGTTCCCTTCGGCGCTCTTCTTCATTGCGGTGGGCTGTTTCAGTACCCAGAACAGCTTGTTCGAAGTCGGCGAAGTGCTGGTGTTCGGCATAGTGGGTGCGATACTGGTGTTCCTCGATTTCTCGGTGGCGCCGATATTGCTGGGCTACGTGCTGGGCCCCATGGTCGAAGAGAACTTCCGCCGGGCCTTGCTGCTGTCGCGTGGCGATATGTCCATCTTCATCACTCGCCCCATCAGCGCCGGCTTCGTCTACGCGTCCTTGCTGCTGGTCGTGGTGCAGATCATATCCTTCGTCTGGAAGAAGTGTCGAACGCCCAAGCCAGTGTCGGCCGCAGTCGCCGCCGAACAGCAGGTCGAAGAAAAAACCAAGGCCTACGCAGAATAAGCAATGGTTGCGCCGGCTTCGCCGGCGCGTGCCGCAAGGCGAAAAAAATAACGGCTCGCCGATATCGTGCGAGCCGTTTTTTTATGCCTGCGCCCGGGCTTTCAGGGGCGCAGCCGCTTGATCAGGCTGGAGGTGTCCCAACGATTGCCGCCCATGTGCTGCACGTCGGCGTAGAACTGGTCCACCAGCGCCGTGACCGGCACCCGGGCGCCGTTGCGCTTGGCCTCGTCGAGCACCAGGCCGAGATCCTTGCGCATCCAGTCCACGGCAAAGCCGAAATCGAATTTGCCGGCCACCATCGTGGTGCCGCGGTTTTCCATCTGCCAGCTCTGGGCCGCGCCTTTGCTGATGACTTGCAGCACCTTGTCCATGTCGAGCTGCGCCGCCTGGCCGAAGGCTACGGCTTCCGACAGGCCTTGCACCAGGCCGGCTATGCATATCTGGTTGACCATCTTGCATAGCTGTCCGGAGCCCGGCGCGCCCAGCAGCGTGACGGCACGGCCGTAGGCATAGGCCACCGGCTCTATCGCCGCGAACTGCTGCGGCTCGCCGCCGCACATCACGGTGAGCACGCCGTTGACGGCGCCGGCCTGGCCGCCCGAAACCGGGGCGTCCACGAATCCCACGCCCTGGGCCGCGGCGAGCTTGTGCAGTTCGCGCGCCACTTCGGCCGAAGCCGTGGTGTGGTCGACGAAGATCGAGCCCTTGCCCATGCCCGCGAGCGCGCCGTCATCGCCCAGCACCACGCTGCGCAAGTCGTCGTCATTGCCCACGCAGCAGAACACGATGTCGGCGCCTTGCGCCGCCAGTTTCGGCGTCTTGGCCGCGCGGCCGCCGAATTCCGAGACCCAGGCCTCGGCCTTGGCGTGGCTGCGGTTATAGACGACGACCTGGTGGCCGGCGCGGCTCAGGTGGCCGGCCATGGGAAAACCCATCACGCCCAGCCCGAGGAAGGCCACTTTCTTTGCGGGTGCGGGAGTATAGGTTTTTTCGCTGACGGAAGGCATTGCGGAATCTCCGGTGATGAGTGCGATCCCTTGCCTGGATATGCGAATATCCGCGTAAGGGGATCGGGATGGCGAGGTGCTAGGGGTATTAGATTACCTCATCGCCACCATCGCCGTTACGCATCGCCATGGCTTATTGCTGCCGGCGCGCCCCCGCTTGTTCGCCGTACTGCTTACTCGCCGTACTGTTTGCGCAGTACGTTCTTCTGCACCTTGCCCATGGTGTTGCGCGGCAGCTCGGCCGCCAAGTGGATCTGCTTGGGCACCTTGAAGTTGGCGATCTTGTCCTTGAGCTGCCGTATCAGTTCTTGCGCGTCCGGCTTGGCGCCTGGCCGGGGCACCACCACTGCCACCACGGCTTCCCCGAAATCGGGGTGCGGCACGCCGATCACCGCGGATTCCGCCACGCCGGGTATTTCGTCGAGAAAGCTTTCGATTTCTTTGGGATAGACGTTGTAGCCGCCCGAAATGATCAGGTCCTTGGACCGGCCGATGATGGTGACATAGCCCTGGGCGTCGATCTTGCCGACGTCCCCGGTGCGGAAATAGCCGTCCTCGGTGAATTCCTCGCGGGTCTTTTCGGGCATCTGCCAGTAGCCCGCGAAGACATTCGGCCCTTGCACCTGGATGTGGCCGATGCCGTCGGTGCCGCAAGGCTGGCCCGCATCGTCGACCACGCGCAGCCGGACTCCCGGCAGGGGCAGGCCGACCGTGCCGCCGTGGCGCACTTCTGCGGCGACGCCGTCGTAGGGGTTCGAGGTCAGCATTATGGTCTCGGACATGCCGTAGCGTTCGAGTATGGTGTGGCCGCTGCGCGCCTGGAAGGTCTGGAAGGTTTCCGTCAGCAGCGGGGCGGAGCCCGAGATGAACAGGCGCATGCGGCGGCACGCGGCGCGGTTGAAGCCGGGATCGGCCAGCAGGCGCACGTAATACGTCGGGACGCCCATGAACACGGTGGCCTGCGGCAGGCGGCGGACGACTTCGCCGGCGTCGAATTTGGGCAGCCAGATCATTTTGCTGCCCGACAGCAGGGCGCAATGGCTGGCGACGAACAGGCCGTGCACGTGGAATATCGGCAGGGTATGCAGCAGCACGTCGCTGCCGCGCTTCTGGCGCGACCAGCCCCAGTACTTGTGCAGCACGAGGGCGTTGGATGACAGGTTGCCGTGCGTCAGCATGGCGCCCTTGCTGCGCCCCGTGGTGCCCGAGGTATACAGGATCGCGGCGATATCCCCCGGCTTGCTCGCCGCGGTCTTGAAGCGGCCCGGCAAGCTCGCGGCTTGTTCCAGCAGGGTGCCGCTGCGGTCGGTCTCGAGCGTATAGACCTTGCGGGCGCCGTGCTTTTTCGCCAGCGGCTCGACCCACGGCAGATTGGCCGTGGTGCACACGACGACGGCCGGCCTGGCATTGTCGATGAAGTAGTCCATTTCGGCCGCGCGATACGCGGTGTTCAGCGGCAGGTACACCAGGCCCGCGCGCAGCGTGGCCAGGTACAGGAACAGGGCCTCGGGCGATTTCTCGACTTGTACCGCGACCCGCGAGCCCGCCGGCAGCTTCAGGCCGGCCAGCAGATTGGCCAGCTTGGCGGTGGCTTGTTCGAGGTCGTCCCAGCTGTAGTAGAGGCCGTCATGGGTCTCGATGCAGCAGCCGTTGCGGTCCTTGGGAAAGCCGGTGGCGAGCAGGGCGTAGAGATTGGCGTTTTTTTCTGTAGTCATGATGATTTGGGCAAGAAGAAGTATTGGTTTTATCGCGGCGGGGCGCAGGCGGGCTTGGTATTCACGGCTCTGGCTCCCGGCGCGCTTTCTTACGCGTGAGACGGCGGCGCGGACAGGCCCTACAGCAGTTTCCCCACGGCGCGGCCGACCGCCGGCTGGCCTTCGGCCAATTTTCGCAAATTGCCGTCCAGTTCGTCGAGATCATAGAGGTAGTTGACCATCAGGCCGCCGGATTGCCGCAAGCCTTTTTTCGACATGTCCGCCTGCCAGTTCAGGCGTTCGATGCGGGCGCCGTTGCCGAGGTGGAAACGGGCCACGGGATCCAGCGGCATGCCCCGGTCGGTTTCGCGGGCAAGATAATGCGCCGCCAGCCGCAATGCGGCGTCGCGCCGCAGCGCCTGCGCGTTGGCGGCCGCGCTTTTGTCTGCCGGGCGGGCGGTCTCGCCCGCGTCCTTGGCCGCGGCCTCGGCCGCGTCGCGTTCCTGCAGCCAGGCGGGCAGCGCGGCGCCTGTGGGCAGGGAGAAGCCGGCGTCGATTTTCTTGAGTTTCTTGGCGGTCGGGGCGCCGATATATTCCTGTGCCTGGGCCTCGTCGAGCTTGCGCAGCCAGTCGTTGAATCCGGGGATGGGGGACAGGGTGGCGAAGCTGGACAGTTTCGGAAATTCGCTGCGCAATTCGTCGATCACGCGCTTGAGCAGGAAATTGCCGAAGCTGACGCCGCGCAGCCCCGGCTGCGTATTCGAGATGGAATAGAAAATGGCCCAGCGCACTTTACGCAGGTCTTCCACCGGCGCGTTCTCGTCCAGCAGCGCCTGGACGTTGCCGGCCATCTCGGGCAGGAAGGCAACTTCCACGAAGATCAGCGGCTCGCTGGGCCAGCGCGGATGGAAGAACGCATAGCAGCGCCGGTCCGAATCGAGCCGGTTGCGCAAGTCGGCCCACGACGATATTTCGTGCACCGCCTCGTAGCGCATCAGTTTTTCGAGCAGGGAAGCGGGCGAATCCCAGGTGATGGGCCGCAGTTCCAGGAAGCCTACGTCGAACCAGGTCGAGAACAGGCCGCCCAGGTCTTCTTCCAAAGGAACGAGCTGCGGAATTTCCTTGCGGTGCCGCAGCATGTCGGCGCGCAGCCCGACCAGGAACGGCAGGCCGCCGGACAGCGTGTTGAAGCGCTTGAAGAAGCGCACCCGCGTGCCCGCCAGCGCGCCGGCCAGCGTGGCCGACGAGGTGCCGGGGGTACCCGCCTGCTCGCTGCATTCGAGCGCCAGCACGCGCAGCAGCTCGGTGCGCCGCGCCATGCCGCTTTCCTGGTAGCGGCGCATGAACTGCGCGGTGGCCTCGGCCGCCACGCTGTCGGTCTGGCGCGCCTGCAGGCACAAGCGCAACGCGCCGCGCAATTCCCGCTCTTCGCGCGCAGACAGCGGCTCGGCCGGGGCGCCGGCCGCCGCAGCGTCGGCCCCGATCGCGGCAGGGCGCTTCCTGCCGTGGCCCAGCCAGGAACTCAGCCTGTCGGCCAGCCAGGGCTTCCTGCGCTGCGCGGCGTCCGCGCGCCCTTCAGGCAACGGTACATCCTTCATTTCGACCTCGCTACATGCTACATATGGCTCGCATTGATGTCGCGTTCAACCCATCAATATTTTCGGCAGCCACAGGGAAATTGCCGGGAACGCGCAGATCAGCACCACCGCCAGCAGCATCAGCGCCACGAAAGGCATGACGCCCCAGACGATATCGCGCAGCGCGATATCGGGCGCGGTGTTCTTGATGACGAAAATATTCAGCCCCACCGGCGGATGGATCAGGCCCAGTTCCATGACGATGGTCATGATCACGCCGAACCACACCAGGTCGAAGCCCGCGGCCTTGAGCGGCGGCAGGATGATGGGCGCGGTCATCAAAATAATGCTGACCGGCGGCAGGAAGAACCCCAGCATGATCACCAGCACCAGGATGGATGCCAGCAGCAGCCAGCGCGACATGTGCATGCCGACGATCCATTGCGCCGTGGACTGGCTGATGTGCAGATAGCTCATCACATAAGAGTACAGCAGCGACATGCCGATGATCATCATCAGCATGGTCGACTCTTTCAGTGTCGCCGACAGTATCGGCTCGAGCTGCCTGGGCCGCCATATGCGGTATATGCCGGCGATCAGGCCCAGCGCCAGCAGGGCGCCCAGGCCGGCCGTTTCCGACGGCGTGGCGTAGCCCCCGTAAAGCGCCACCATCACCCCGATCAGCAGGATCACGAAGGGCAGCACGCGCGGCAGCATGGCCATCTTGTCCCGCCGCGACATGGGCGCTTCCTTGGGGAAGGGCGAGGTCGTGCCGTGGCGTTGCAGGGCGGCCTCGGCGACGCTGTATTCGTGCCGGTAGCGCCATGCCGTGTAGCAGGAAAACAGGGCGATCAGCAGCAGCGCGGGCACGATGCCCGCGAGGAACAGCCTGCCCAGCGACTGTTCCGCGGCCACGGCATACAGAATCATGGTGATGGACGGCGGCAGCAATATGCCCAGGGTGCCGCCGGCGGCGATGATGCCCGCCGCGAAGCCTGGCGAATAGCCGCGCTTGCGCATTTCCGGGATGCCCGCGCTGCCTATGGCCGAACAGGTGGCGGGACTGGAGCCGGCCATGGCCGCGAACAGGCCGCAGGCCACGACGTTGGCGATGCCCAGGCCGCCCGGGATGCGCCGCATCCAGGCGTGCAGCGCAAGGTACAAGTCTTGTCCCGCCGGTGAACGCCCGATTGCCGCGCCCTTGAGTATGAACAGCGGAATACTCAATAGCGTGATGCTGGCCATTTCTTCGTAGACATTCTGCGTCACCATGTCGAGCGACGACACCGGCATGAATGCGTACATGAACACCAGGGCCACCGCGCCCAGCGCGAAGGCGATGGGCATGCCCGTGAACATCACGGCCAGCGTCGCGCCGCCATACAGCAGCCCCATCGAGAGGTCAGTCATGAGGCGTCTCCCGCCCGGTGATTCCGGACATCACCTGCACCAGCAACTGCAGGCACAGCAAAGTCATGCCGCCGGCCATGAGGCCGTAGGGTATCGACAGCGGCGGACCCCAGGTGGAGTCGCTGATCTGGCCGTCGACCCAGGCCTCGTGGAACAGCGTCCACGATTTCCAGGCGAAGAAAGTGCAGAACAGCAGGCTTGCGATGTCGACCAGGACGCGGCGTACGTGATTGACGCGCGCCGGCAGCAGGGTGGTCAGCGCCTCGATGCCGATGTGGCCGCGCTGGCGCTGCACGTATGCCGAAGACACGAAGGTGGCGCCGACCAGCAGGAAGACCGAAGCCTCGTCCTGCCAGTCGCTGGCCAGTTTCAGCACGTGGCGCGCGAACACGCTGTAGCTGAGTATCGCGGCGGCCGCGATCATGGCCAGCATGCAGACCACGCGCAGCACCGTGCTGACCCGCTGCAGCCAGCGGTCCAGCACGGTCAGCGCGGGCGGCACAGTCAGTGCCGCTTCCGCCACCGCATCCAGGGAGACACCGCCGCTCACGCCTGGACCTTTTCCGCCAGGGACAGGAAGCGGGCGCAATCCTGCGAGCGGCTGGCATAGTCCTTCCAGGCGCTGGCGCGGGCGATGCTCTGCCATTTGGCAACCACGGCCTGGTCCAGGTCCACCACCTTGGCGCCGGCCTTGGTATAGGCGGCGGCCACGGCCTGGTCGTCGGCCTTGGCGGCCTGGGTGCCGAAGGCTTCCATTTCCGCGCCCACCTGCATGATGGCGTCCTGCTGCGGCTTGCTGAGGCGGTCGAACACGCTCTTGGACATCAGCAGGGGCTCGAGCATGAACCAATAGGCCTTGTCGCGGCCCGTGGTCAGGAACTTGGAGACTTCTTCGAGACGGAAGGACATGAGGCTGGTCGACGAGGTCATGGCGGCGTCCATGGCGCCGGTCTGCATGGCGGCATACAGCTCGTTGGACGGCACGGAGATCACGGCGGCCCCCGCCTGCTTCAGGATCATGTCCATTTCGCGGCTACCGCCGCGCACTTTCATGCCCTTGGCGTCTTCGGGGTTGACTAGTTGCCGGGAGCGGCTGGCCACGCCGCCGGCCTGCCAGATCCAGCTCACCAGGACCACGCCCTTGGCCGCCAGCAGACTGGTGAGCGCTTTGCCGATTTCAGCATTCTTCCAGGCCGCGCCCTGCGCGTACGAGGTGACCAGGCCCGGCATCAGGCCGATATTCAGTTCGCGCACCTCGCCGCCGGCATAGGGCAGGGGGTACAGGCTCATGTCGAGCGCGCCGCGGCGCAGGCCGCTGAACTGTGCGGTGGTCTTCATGAGCGACGAGCCCGGATAGACCTGGAATTTGAGCGCGCCATTGGTGCGTTTTTCGACTTCCATGGCGAAGCGGCGGCAAAGCCGGTCGCGGAAGTCCCCTTCGGTGAGAGTGCCGCCGGGGAACTGGTGCGAGATCTTCAGGGTGGTGGTGCCTTCTGCGTGCGCCTGGGCCAGCCCGGGCATGCGCCCGGCCACCCACATGGACAGTGTGGCCACCGACCCCAGCATCACGCGGCGTCTTGTTGTCTCCATTGCAATCGCTCCTCTTGTAAGGTTGTCGCGGCTTTCTTGTGAGCCTCTGGGCCATGCCGGACGCCTGCGCGCCCGTAACAGCGGAGGGCCGGCCCTGGTCCTGAGGCCGCCGCGGTTCGAGCCCGGCACCGAATCTCGGTGCCTCTGGTGCTCGAGTTTTTATCGTATATTTTTTCCTAAAAAATGTATACAAAATTGTTTTGTTGGAACACAATAATTTGTAAGCCCGGTAGGGCGACGTAAAATGTCCGAACCAACAGGCACCTTGCGCATGAAACTCAAACGCTCCGAACAGCTACGCCAGGCGATCGAGGAAAAGATCGCCATGGGTGTATATGCGCCGGGCAGGCGCTTGGACGAGGCGGAATTGGCGGCCAGTTTCGGCGTATCGCGTACCCCTTTGCGCGAGGCGCTGATCCAGCTCGGCTCGGCGGGCCTGCTGGATGTGCGGCCGCGGCGCGGTGCGGTGGTGGCCGAAGTCGATCCGCGCCGCCTGTGCGAAATGTTCGAAGTCATGGCCGAACTGGAGGCTATGTGCGGCAGATTGGCCGCGCGACGCATCACCGAGCCGGAGCTTGCCGAGCTGCGCGCCGCGCACGCGGAATGCGGCGCGGCCGTGCAGGCCCACGACCTGGACGCCTATTACGAAGCCAATGCACGGTTCCATGCCGGCATCTACCACGCCAGCCACAATCTTTACCTGGCCGAGCAAGCCCTGCAATTGCATCGCAGGCTGCGGGTCTATCGCCGCCTGCAACTGCGCGTGCGCGACCGCATAGGCAATTCCTATGCCGAGCACGGCGGCGTGCTCGAGGCCCTGGAGGCGGGCGATTCCAACCTCACCGCCGAGCGGCTGCGCCAGCACGTGGTGGTGCAGGGCGAGCGTTTCGGCGATTTGATCTCTTCGCTCAATACCCTGCGCGCGGCCGGCGAGTCCGTGCCGGGCTGAAGCCTGCTACCGGCCGCGTGGCGACTCGACAATAAACGTGGCGACCCGACAATAAAAAACGCCCAGCCAATGAGGCCGGGCGTTTTTGTCTAGGTTCCCGGCGGGCCGATACAGGCCCGCCGGGTTTGACTGCACAGGCTTAGTCTTCGTCGACGAAGGCCTCTTCGCGCTTTCTCTTCACCGAAGGCAGCGCCACGATCACGATCAGCACGGCCGTCACAGCCAGCAGCGACAGGGACAGCGGACGGGTGACGAAGGTCGAGAAGTCCCCGCGTGCCAGCAGCAGCGCGCGGCGGAAGTTTTCTTCCATCATGGGGCCCAGCACCAGGCCCAGCAGCAGCGGTGCACCTTCGCACTTGAGCTTGGACCAGATGTAGCCGATCAGGCCGAAGGCTGCCGTCACATAGATGTCGAAGACGTTGTAGTTCAGGGAATACACGCCGACGGTGCAGAACACCAGAATGGCCGGGAACAGGATGCGGTAGGGCACGTTCAGCAGCTTGACCCACAGGCCCACCAGCGGCAGGTTCAGGATCACCAGCATCAGGTTGCCGATCCACATGGACACGATCAGGCCCCAGAACAGGTCCGGGTGGCTGGTCATGACCTGGGGGCCGGGCTGGATGTTGTGGATCATCATCGCGCCGATCATCAGCGCCGTCACGGCGTTGCCCGGGATGCCCAGGGTCAACAGCGGGATGAAGGATGCCTGCGAGCCCGCGTTGTTGGCCGATTCGGGGCCGGCCACGCCGGCCGGGGCGCCCTGGCCGAAGCGTTCGGGGGTCTTGGACAGCTTCTTTTCCAGCGTATAGGACGCGAAGGACGAGAGCACCGCGCCGCCGCCGGGCAGGATGCCCAGGCAGCAGCCCAGGGCCGTGCCGCGCACCACCGCGGGCCAGGATTCCTTGAATTCCTGCTTGTTGGGGTACAGAGAGCCGACCTTGCTGCTCAGTTGCACGCGCTTGTCGCGCAGTTCCAGGTTGCTCATGATCTCGGCGAAGCCGAACACGCCCATGGCCACCACGGCGAAGTCGATGCCGTCCTGCAGTTCGGGGATGCCGAAGTCGTAGCGGGCCACGCCCGAGTTCACGTCGGTGCCCACCATGCCCAGCAGCAGGCCGAGCAAGATCATGCAGATGGCCTTGGCCAGCGAGCCCGAAGCCAGCACCACTGCGCCCACCAGGCCCAGCACCATCAGCGAGAAATATTCGGCAGGGCCGAACTTGAAGGCGACTTCGGCCAGCGGCGGCGCGAAGCCGGCGATGACGACGGTGGCTACGCAGCCGGCGAAGAACGAGCCCAGGGCCGCGATGGCCAGGGCCGCGCCGGCCCGGCCGTTGCGCGCCATCTGGTGGCCGTCCAGCACCGTGACCACGGCCGAGGTTTCGCCCGGCAGGGCCATAAGAATGGCAGTGGTCGAACCGCCGTAGGCCGCGCCGTAGTAGATGCCGGCCAGCATGATGATGCCCGCCACGGGCGGCAGCACATAGGTAATGGGCAACAGCATGGCGATGGTGGGCACCGGGCCGATGCCGGGCAGCACGCCGATCGCGGTGCCCAGCAGGCAGCCGAGCAGGCAATACAGCACGTTATCCAGGGACAGGGCGACGTCGAAGCCCAATGCAAGGTGTTGTAGCAATTCCATGTTTGCGAGCTCCGGTTAATTGCCGATGAAGCTGGGCCACAGCGGGAAGATCAGACCCAGGCCCTTGATGAAGGCTATCCAGACGAACAGCACCAGGAACACGCCGTTGGCCACCGCCACTTTCCAGTTGAAGTCATGGGCAGCGAGGCTGCTGATCACGACGTACAGGAATATCGAGATATACACGCCCAGGAAGTCGAGGGCCAGGCCGGCCAGGGCCGTCGAGCCGACGATGATGAGGGCGATCTTGTAGTCGAACTTCTCGAGCTCGACGTCTTCGGCCTTGCGCCCCAGCGCGCCGAGCAGTATGAAAGCGCCCAGCACGGCCATCACTATGCCGAGCCAGAAAGGGAAATAGCCCGGACCCATGCGGGCCGCCGTACCCAGCGAATAACTGGTGGCGCCCCAAGAGAACCCTAAGCCAATGACTATAAACATCACGCCGGACCAAAAGTCCTGTTTCTGTTTGATGTGCATATTGATCCGACCTCCGCGACGGCATCGTTGCCCAACTTTCCCCTTGCAGGGAGTGTTCAGCTCCGTGTTTGGAAAATGAAAGATAGCTTTAAACAAGTTGAAAGGTGCGAAATGGTAAATGACCAGGCCGCGGATGCAAACCCGCAATTGCGCTTGATTGCACAGGGTTTTCCCTAGAACTGGGGGAAATCCCAGGGTCGCCGGCCCCGGGTGGAGCGATTTGTGTTCGAAATTGAAAGAAAACTGAAAGGCGAAGGAAAGAGCCGTGAAAGGATTTCCCGGCCCTCGCTTGCCGCTATACTTGCGCTTTCCGTATCCGGCCTCGCCTCTATTCCCTTGGGGCCGGATGGTTTACGATAATGCCCATGCTGCAAGATCTAGATTCCCTCGCCGCCCGCATCGGGCAAGTGGTCCAGAGCATGCGCCTGCTGCAGGCCGAGCGCGACACCTTGCGTGCGCGTCTCAAGAACCTGGAACAGGAACGCAACGAACTGCGCGACGAACTGGCGCGGCGCGACGCCGACCAGCGCTCGGCCACCGAGCGCCTCGAGCAACACCAGGCCGAGGTCGACGCCATACGCACGCAGTCCGACGCGGCCCAGGCCGAATTGCGCGTGGCCGCCGAGCGCTACCAGGCCGAGTACGAATCGGTGCGGCACGAGCTGCAAGCCAGCCGGGCCGACGCGTCGCGGCTGCGCGCCGCGGCCGGCACCGCGAAAGAACGCATCGATGCCATACTCATGCGTCTGCCCGGTGCAGCCCAGGAGCAAAACTGATGGAACGCGTGGATGTATCCATATTGGGCCGCGATTATTCGCTGGCCTGCCTGCCCGAAGAAAAAGAACCGCTGCTCGCGGCGGTGCGCTATGTCGATCAGTTGATGCTGCGCGTGAAAGGCTCGGGCAAAGTCACCGGCAACGAGCGCATCGCCGTAATGGCCGCCATCCAGGTCGCCGGCGAGCTTTTGTCCACCAAGGCGCCGGGCGGCCCGCTGGGCGATCTTGCAGTGGGCGATTTCAAGCGTAAAATCGAGGACATGAACAGCATGCTCGATGGGGTCCTGCCGGGCCCCGTACCGGGCAAGTGAGGTAAAAAGAAAGCGTAGATTCGGGCAGCCGCAGCCCACAGTGCTTGCGGCGCCCAGCAGTTAGTCCCTGCAGTGTTCGAGAACTGGCCATACATTCCTTGAACCAATGCTTTAGGCATATAGGTTGTCGGATTGACAAGTGGGTGTGATTTCCTTTGTTGGAGAACCCGAAGCTTGACTGATGGCGACCACCGTGAACCCCAGGTTCCGGGATGCCGGCCTATACGGCACAGGCGGGGCATTATAGAAAAGCCCGTCCTTGTGGACGGGCTTTTCCCTTTATGCGCCCCTTCCTTCTGTCGGGGCGCCCCATTTCCGGAGGGCATGCATGTATCGTTACGGACCAAAACGTAAATGGGTGTTGGGCACGCTGGTGGCCGCGGCGCAGGCTTGCGTCATCCTGCCTGCGGCGCTCGCCAATCCGGCTGGAGAAGCGCCTGCGCAGCATCATGCGCGCTCGCCCTGGCCGCAGGCCAGCCTGAGCGCCGAGGCCTCGACACAAGTGGCGCAGGATACCGTCACCATCACCCTGGCCGCGGAACTCGACGGCGCCTCGCAGGCCAAGGTGGCCGGACAGCTTTCCGACACGCTGGGGCGCGCCATGAAGCAGGTCTCCGGAGATCCCGGGGTCAAGGCCAGCACCGGCAATGTGCGCGTATGGCCGGTCAACGACAACCACGGCCGGATCTCGGGCTGGCACGGGCGCGCCGAGATCGTACTGAAGTCCACCGATTTCAAGGCCGCAGCGGCGCAGGCCGCCAAGGCCGGCGACGGCATGGCGATCGCCAATCTGCAATTTTCAGTATCGCGCGCCGCGCGCGCCAAGGCCGAGCAGGCTCTGCTGGCAGAAGCCTCGCAGGCCTTTCGCGCCCGCGCCCAGGCCCTGGCCAGCGCTTTCGGCTTCGCGTCCTACAGCATACGCAACATCGAACTCGGCGGTTCGGGGGCCATGCCTTACCAGCCCGCGCCGCGCATGATGGCGATGGCTGCGGCGAGCAAGGCCGCACCCGTGCCGCTGGAGGGCACCACCGAAACCGTCACGGTTTCGGTGCACGGTTCGATTTTTTTGCACTCCACACAAAAATAATCACGCCGATGACGATCATGGGCAGCGACAGCAGCTGCCCCATCGACAATCCGTCGACCAGCAGGCCCAGGAAGGCGTCGGGCTGGCGCGTGAATTCCACCAAGAAGCGGAAAGTGCCGTAGCCCATCAGGAATACGGCGCTGATCTGGCCGACCGGGCGCGGCTTGCGCGCAAACCACCACAACAGGGCGAACAGCGCAAAGCCCTCCAGGCCCATCTCGTACAGTTGCGAGGGGTGGCGCGGTATGCCGTCGTGGGTCTGCGGGAAGATCATGCCCCAGGGCAGGGTGGTGGGGCGTCCCCACAATTCGCCATTGATGAAGTTGCCCAGGCGCCCGGCCGCCAGCCCCAGCGGGATCAAGGGCGCGACGAAGTCGCCGATTTCCAGCAGCGTGCGGTGCTTGTGGCGGGCGAACAGGAACATGACCGTGATCACACCCAGCAGGCCTCCGTGAAAGGACATGCCGCCTTCCCACAAATAGAAGATGTTCAGCGGATGGGCGAAGTATTCGGATGGCTGGTAGAACAGCACATAGCCCAGGCGCCCGCCTATCACCACCCCCAGCACGCTGTAGAAAATGATGTCTTCCAGGTCTTTCAGGTTCAGGTCGGTCTTGCCGTGGTCGATGCGCCACTTGCCCAGCACCCAGGTCAGCGCGAAGCCCAGCAGGTACATGAGACCGTACCAATGCACGGCCAGCGGGCCGATCCGGAAGGCGATGGGATTGAACTGCGGGTAATGAAGCATGAGAACAGGTCTCGATGGAAAATTTGGTCGATAATACCGCGATATCGGCAGCGTCCAGCGGCGCCTGCCCGCTTGATTATTGGCCGGGGCCTGCCTATCCTGAAAGCGGCGTCGCTTTTTTCGGGATAAGCGCCTCTTCGGCGGATGGTGCTCTCCGACTCTGCGGCCACGGCTGCAACTGCGGCTGCGGTGCTCGGCGCCCGGCCGGTGGCGCCCGGCGCCCAGATCGGGCGCGCCGGCCTCGATTACGGTAGTGGAACAGGAAATGCCTTCCAGGAATCTGAATATGCAAGCCGCTGCGGCGCGTACCAGCGCCGTGGCCCGAGTCTTTGGTGCGCACCGCGCCGGCGCGGTGCGTGTCGCGTGGCGGCCGCTGGCAGTCGGGGCTGCGCTGGCCTGGATGGCCGTGGCGCATGCCGCGTCCGCCACGGCACAGTCTACGGGCCTGGACCTGGCCAAGTCCGTCAATTGCCTGGCATGCCATCAGGTGCGCGACAGGCGGGTTGGGCCACCGTTCGCTGCAGTAGCCCAGCGTTTTGCCGGCCAGCCGGGCGCCGCCGACTACCTGGCGCAGTCCATACGCAACGGCGGCAAGGGCCGCTGGGGCGCAGTTCCCATGCCGGCCCAGCCCCAGGTCAGCGCACAACAGGCGCACGAACTGGCCGAATGGATATTGTCCCTGGCCAAGCAGCCCCAGGTCCGCTAGGTCCGTGTACGGCGCCCGCTATCCGGGCTGCGTCGTGCCAGTGTCCGTGCCGGGCCCGGCTGGGCTGGGCCAGCGGTCGGCGGTCGGCGGTCGGCGGTCGGCGGTCGGCGGTCCGGCCAGCGCGCGGCGCGCATGGGCGGATGTGCATATTTGATTCAAGGAGTCGAGCATGAACCCTCAAGACAAGACCGAAACCGTGGTGCTGGGCGGAGGTTGCTTCTGGTGCACCGAATCGGTGTTTTCCGCGGTGCGCGGCGTGATTTCAGTCACGCCGGGCTATAGCGGCGGCCACGTCGAGCACCCCAGCTATGAGCAGGTATGTGGACAGAACACCGGGCACATCGAGGTGGTGGAAGTGCGTTTCGACCCAGCCGTGATCAGCCTGGAGACCGTGCTGCGCATTTTCTTCGCCACCCACGACCCCACTACGCCCGATCGCCAGGGGGCGGATGAGGGGCCGCAATACGCTTCGGCGATTTTTTATCAGTCGCCGCAACAGGAAGAAGTGGCGCGGCGCGTCATGGCCCAGGTGCAGGCCGAGCTAGGCGTGCCCGTGGTGACGCATTTGTTGCCGGCGCAGCGCTTCTGGCCCGCCGAACAATATCACCACGATTATTACGCCCAGCATCCCGAGCAGGGCTATTGCCGGATGGTGATCTCGCCCAAGCTGGCCAAGTTCCGCAAGCATTTCGCCGAACTGCTGGCCTGAGCGAACGGTAAGGGCATTGCGGCCCGGCTGTGGCCGCACAGGGCGGCGGCCCCCAGGCCCCTAAGCCTGCAAAGCCGCAAAGCCCGCAAGCCCGCAAGCCCGCAAGCCCGCAAGCCCGCAAGCCCGCAAAGCCCTCGGTCCGGCGAGCCCGGCCCCGGGGCCGGGGCCCGCGGCTTACTTCGCCGCCTTGACCACGCCGCGGCGCATCTGGTCGAGCTCTATGGATTCGAACAAGGCCTTGAAGTTGCCTTCGCCGAAGCCGTCGTTGCCCTTGCGCTGGATGATCTCGAAGAAGATCGGGCCGATCTGGTTCTCGGTGAAGATCTGCAGCAGCAGGCCGCCCTGGGGCGCGCCGTCGAGCAGGATGCGGTTCTTCTTCAGGCGCACCACGTCTTCGCCATGCTGCGGGAGGCGGGTGTCGAGCAGTTCGTAGTAGGTGTCGGGGGTGTCCAGGAAACGCAGGCCGGTGGCGCGCAGTTGCTCGATCGTGGCGTAGATGTCGTCGGTGCCCAGGGCGATGTGCTGTATGCCTTCGCCGTGGTACAGGTCGAGATATTCCTGGATCTGGCCTTTTTCCTCGGTGCCTTCTTCGTTGATGGGGATGCGGATATTGCCGCAGGGCGAAGTCATGGCCTTGGACTTGACGCCGGTGACCTGGCCTTCGATGTCGAAGTAGCGCACTTCGCGGAAATTGAAGATGCGCTCGTAGAACTCGGCCCATTCCTGCATGCGGCCCTTGTGTACATTGTGCGTGAGGTGGTCGACCCCGGTCAGGCCGGCGCCGCGGTGGTTCCGGTCGGCGGCGGCCGTGGAGGAATCGATGGGCTCGAAGTCCACGTCGTAGATGCTGATGTCGCCGATGCCGCCGTGGCCCTGCTTGCCGTGCCAGCGGTCGACCAGGTAGATGAGCGAATCGCCTATGCCTTTGATGGCGGGGATGTTCAGTTCCATGGGGCCGCTGCGCGAATCGAAGCCCCACGCGCCCAGCTCCAGGGCGCGCTTGTAGGCCTGCGCTGCGTCCTGCACGCGAAAGGCGATGGCACAGATGGACGGTCCGTGCAGCCGCGCGAAGCGCTGCGCGAATGAATCCGGCTCGGCATTGATCAGGAAATTGGCGTCTCCCTGGCGGTACAGGGTGACGTTCTTGTTGCGGTGGCGGGCGATGGCCTTGAAGCCCAGCGTTTCGAACACCTTGCCCATGGCGACGGGATCGGGCGCCGCGTATTCGATGAATTCGAATCCGGCCGTGCCCATCGGGTTGTCCCAGGGTTGAAAACCGCTGCTCATAAGAATCTCCAGGTGGTGGCGGCCGCCAGCCTCGGTCGTGGCTGCGGCCCTGATCGGGTAGGGCCCGCGATGCGCCGCTCTCTGGAGAGCGCGGTAGCGGGTCGGTAGCGAAATTTTAAGGAGAAAGGCCGGGCAGGCGATTGCGAATATGGCTTGAATTCGCTCTGGATAAGCAATTAAATACCAATATATGTATTTATTGGGGATGGATATGCTTAAAAATGAGCTGGACAGGACAGACAGGCAAATTCTGATGGAATTGCAGCGCAACGGCAGGCTCAGCAACCAGGACCTGGCCGACAAGGTGTCGTTGTCTCCCAGTCCGTGCCTGCGGCGTGTGCGGCGGCTCGAAGACGAAGGCTATATCAGCCGGTATGTGGCGCTGGTCGATGCGGACAAGGTGGGGCTGGGCTTGCTGGCGTATATATCGGTGCGGCTGAACAAGACGGCGCGCGCGAGCCATGCGCCGATGTCGGATTTCGCGCGGGATGTGCAGGCTTGGCCTGAGGTGGTGGAGTGTTATGCCATGACGGGAGACATGGATTATCTGCTGCGGGTGCAGGTGGAGGATCTGACGCGCTTTTCGCGGTTTGCGATGGATAAGCTGATGCAGCATCCGGCTGTGGTGGACATGCGCTCCAGTTTTACGCTGCAGCGCATCAAGGAAACTACGGAGATCGAGGTGTAGGGTGGGGGTTTGGTTCGTGGCTTTGTGTCTTGGTTCGGCGCTTGGCATTGGGCCTGGGTTCGTCGCGGGGTTTGTTTCTTTAGGCGCGGCCTAGCACGGGGTACCTCCTTCCGGTTCGATGACCCACTCACCTCCAGGAGGTGCCCCATGCTCTCCGCTCGTTTTGTAGGCGGGTGGGGGCCGGTTGGTGGGGGTTGGCTGGTTGCCAGGCGTTGGGCCTGGGTTCGTCGCGGGGTTTGGTTCTTTAGGCGCGGCCTAGAACGGGGTACCTCCCTGCGGTGCGATACCCCACGCACCTGCGGGAGGCACCCCGTTCTCTCCGCTCGTTTTGTAGTCGGACGGGGTCCCGGATAGAGGCCTGATTGGGGGCCGGCTGGGCCCGTCTTGAGGCGGGGTTTTGAGGGCCTGCGGGTCGATTTGCCCGCTCCTAAAAAGGTGTGCTATAGTTCGGCTCCTTCGCTGCGGGACATCACGGGTTAACCCTGATGAGCTAGCGGCAAGGCGAGGCCGAAGGCGGGCCGCGCGGGCGGGTAAAGCGGGACGAAAATTCCTACTGATCCGGATGCGCAGGCCAGGCGAATCGGGCGGGAGAAAGAAGCTTCAACGGTACGTTAAAAACTTCCTTCTCCGGTTTGACAAGCTTAAAAAACTCCTTCATAATCTCGTTTCTCTGCTTCACACACAACGCACTGCACAAAACGCAGGGTGCTGTAGGCAAAGCGGAACTGCTC
>NZ_JAHTBN010000005.1 GCF_019166065.1 Candidimonas humi | reverse complement strand
GCGCCGCAGCGTTCGCCTGCCGGCCCGCGGCGACCGCCAGCGGCTGGCGGCCCGGAGGCTGCGCGGCCAGCATCGCCGCCAACTCTTCGGGCGTCAACAGCACCTGGCGCGCGAATTCGCGCTCGATCTGCAGGCGCAGCGTCGTACCCTCCGGCAACATGGCCAGCAGCGGCCGGGCCTCGTGCACGCAGGCGGCCCGCCCTTCGGCCTCGTCCATCGGATGGCGCGCCGCCAGCTCTTCCATCAGGAAGCGCGACAGCGGCACCGCATCATCCATGCAGGCCCGGAATGCCTCGGCGCCGAATTCGCGCACATAAGAATCGGGGTCATGCTCGGGTGGCAAAAACAGAAAACGCACCGAAACATCGTCGCGCAACATCGGCAGGCAAGCCTGCAGCGCGCGCCAGGCGGCCCGCCGGCCCGCGGCATCGCCGTCGAAACTGAAAATGATCCTGTCGCTGGTACGCAACAGCTTCTGGATATGATCGGCCGTCGTGGCCGTGCCCAGCGTCGCCACGGCATTTTCCACGCCGAGCTGGGCCAGGCCCACCACATCCATATAGCCTTCCACCACCAGCACACAACCCTGCGCCCGGATGCCCGCGCGGGCCTCCCACAGGCCGTAGAGTTCCTGGCCCTTCGAGAACAACGGCGTCTCGGGAGAATTCAGGTACTTGGGCTCGCCCTTGCCGATAATGCGCCCGCCGAAGCCGATCAGCTTGCCGCGCGCATTGCGGATCGGAAACATGACGCGCTCGCGGAAACGATCATAGCGACGCCCGTCCTCCGCCTCGATCACCAGGCCGGATTCGACCAGCGTCGGATCCTCGTAATGCGGAAACACCGCAGCCAGCCCGCGCCGATCCGTGCCCGACCAGCCCAGCCCGAACCGCGCCGCAATAGCGCCCGTCAGGCCGCGTCGCTTCAAATAAGCGATCGCCGCCTCGGACCCCTTGAGCAGCCGCAGATACTGCGCCTGCGCTGTTTCCAGCACCTGC
Organism: Candidimonas humi; assembly: GCF_019166065.1. Taxonomy (GTDB): domain Bacteria; phylum Pseudomonadota; class Gammaproteobacteria; order Burkholderiales; family Burkholderiaceae_B; genus Candidimonas; species Candidimonas humi. The sequence continues at coordinate 302,386 of NZ_JAHTBN010000005.1, read as the reverse complement.
TGGTGGCGCGACACCTCTTCCTTGCGGCGCCGGCTTGCAGCCTGCTGCCGCGGACTGCGCGGCTCTTCAGGCACCGTCATGCCCACATTGCCCGCCAGCGCGCGCACCGCCTCGGGGAAACTGGCCCCGGTGTGCTCGATGAGGAACGTGATGGCAGTACCGTGCGCCCCGCAGCCGAAACAGTGATAGAACTGCTTGGTGGGGCTTACCGTGAAGGACGGGCTTTTCTCGTTATGGAAGGGACACAGGCCCAGCAGATTGGCCCCGCCCTTGCGCAACTGTACGTAGCGCCCGACGACATCGACGACATCGACCCGGGCGAGCAGGTCCTGAACGAACGATTCAGGAATCATACAGATCTGCAATCAAGATGATAACGGCGCCGCCAGGAGCGTCGCCGAACCAATTATATCGTCCGCGGCCGCGCGTCCCGTCATGCCGGCGCGCCTGCCGCAACTTGGCCGCTGCTACGCGGCCGCCACGAGTTTGATTACCGCAATATCCAGCGCCAAAGCGCCGGCCGCCACAGTGCCGATCGTCGCGGCACGAACTGCCGCGGCACGGGCCGCCTCTACGATTGCAAATCCGTATCAATCACCGCGAGCCGATCAATACAGGCGCGGCGGCAGTTGCTGGCTGCGGATACGCTTGTAGTGACGCTTCACCGCGGCGGCATGCTTGCGCTTGCGCTCGGCCGTGGGCTTTTCATAGAATTCGCGCGAACGCAGTTCGGTCAGCAGGCCGATTTTTTCGATAGTGCGCTTGAAGCGGCGCAAAGCAGCTTCAAAAGGCTCGTTTTCTTTCAGGCGTACAGTAGGCATGTAGTTCGTAAGGCCTTGTGTTTAGAAATTCGTGTTAAGAAAAATAGATAATGCGAAAAACAGATTAAAACCAAATAATCCTGGCTCGGACCCGCGCAAAAACAGCGAAAACATCGCCAAAACACCACCATTTATAGGCAGCCTGCGCTTCAGTCCTTGGTCAACCTAAAATTTTAGCATGAAACAGCTACAACAGATACCAGTAGCCCCCGGCATCCAAACCAGCAGGCGCCCGGCGCCGCCAATCCGCCAATCCGCCAATCCGCCAATCCGCCAGTCCGCCAGTCCGCCAGTCCGCCAGTCCGCCAGTCCGCCAGTCCGCCAGTCCGCCAGTCCGCCAGTCCGCCAGTCCGCCAGTCCGCCAGTCCGCCAGTCCACCAGTCCACCAGTCCACCGGTCCACCAGCCCGCCGTCGCCCATCGCCCATCGCCCATCGCCCATCGCCCATCGCACCGCTCAACGCCACCGCCCTGTACCCCATCCCCCAACGCCCCGCCCATCACCACCGTCCAGCGTCGTGGGCGGCTGGCGCCAGGCAGGCTCGTCCGAGCCCGCCGCCACCGTAGGGCGTTTTGGGGGATGCAAGGGAAGCACTGTTTGAGCCCGACGGGTGCGCACCAGCCGGGGGCTGGTGCGCCGGGCGAGTTTGCTGACCGCCCCCAAAACGTCCGGAGGTCAAGGGCAACCCCGGCGTAGCCGGGGTCGGGCGAGCGAGCCTGCCTGGCGCCAGCCGCCCGCGACGCGGGTCAAGAACCCAACAACCAGCCTAGAACCTTAGACCAAGCCCGCCGCGCTGAAGCAGCTCCCGTTCGACCGATCATTTTTTCGACCGACCATTTTTTCGACCGATCATTTTTCGATCGGCCATCTTCCGGCCAGCCATCGTCCGACCGCCCGGCCTTCAAAACCCCGCCTCCGATCAGCCCCGCTTACCCTTACGCACCCACGCCTCCAACTGATGCGGACGCAAGCTGTCGTAATCCTCGAAAGGCTGATGAATCCACGGATTGGTAGGCAACTTGTCGACGAAATAATCCGGCGTCGCCTTGGAATGCCCCTTCCACCACAACACCGCGCTGCGCAGCTCGGAAATAGCCGGAAATTGCTCACGCAAATGCTCGGCCACCTTGATGAAAGTCAGCCCGGTGTCGACCATATCATCGACCAGCAGCACCCTGCCCTCCAGCGTGCCGCGCGTAATCGTAATGAACTGCGCAATATCCAGCTGCCCCTGCTGCGTGCCTGCCGCCTCGCGATAACTGCTGGTAGCCAGAATACCCAACGGCACATCGAAAATACGCGACAGCACATCCCCCACCCGCACACCGCCGCGCGCCAGGCAAACGATATTGTCGAACTCCCAACCCGCCTCGAAAACCGACAGCGCCAGGCGCTCGATCATGCTGTGGTATTGGTCCCAACTGACCCAAAGGTCGCGGTCTGTGCTCGGAGGCAGGTTCATACTGTCGATTCCGGAAATTGCGGGGATTCAAGGTCCGTCATCATAAACCCGCGAGCCGCGCGAGAAAAGCCGGGGCCGCCCGCCCCGCGCACGGGTCTCATGCACCTCGCAACCAACATGCCACCCGGATTCGCCAAGCCCGCCACAGCCCAGGCGGGCCGCGCCGAGCCCGGAAATCAAGCCTTGAAAGGATGACGCAGGACGATAGTTTCCAGCCGGTCGGGGCCCGTAGACACCATGTCGATCGGTACCTCGCAGAGATCCGAAATACGCTCCAGATAGCGGCGCGCATTGATAGGCAGCTTGTCGTAGTCCGTAATGCCCACCGTCGACTCGCCCCAGCCCGCGAGTTCTTCCAGCACCGGCTCCGCCTCCGCCACCGCATGAGCGCCATACGGCAACACATCCAGGAACTCGCCGCGATAGCGGTAGCCCACGCCTATCTTGATCTGATCCAGGCCGTCCAGCACATCCAGCTTGGTAATGCACAAGCCCGAAATGCCATTGATCATGACCGAACGCTTCATAGCCGCGGCATCGAACCAGCCGCAGCGGCGCGGACGGCCGGTCACCGAACCGAACTCCTTGCCCACCGTAGCCAGGTGCGCCCCCGTCTCGTCCAGCAGCTCGCTGGGGAACGGCCCCGAGCCCACCCGCGTCGTGTAGGCCTTGGCGATGCCCAGCACATAATCCAGGCATTGCGGACCGACGCCCGCGCCCGCGGCCGCAGCCCCCGCCACGCAATTGCTGCTCGTCACATACGGATAAGTGCCGTGATCGATGTCCAGCAGCGAACCCTGGGCGCCCTCGAACAACAGGCGGTGGCCGGCCTTGCCGGCCATGCTCAGATTGTGGGACACATCCGCCACCATCGGCTCCAGCTCAGGGGCCAGCGCCATGGCTTGTTCGCGCACCTCGTCCAGCGACAGCGCGGCCGCATTCAGGTAATGAGTCAGCACGAAATTATGATATTCGAGCGTCTCGGCCAGCTTTTCGTCGAACACCGGCGGGTTGTAAAGGTCCTGCACACGCAGCGCGCGGCGCGCCACCTTGTCTTCGTAGGCAGGGCCGATGCCGCGGCCCGTTGTGCCGATCTTGCCTTCGCCCTTGCGATTCTCGCGCGCCTGGTCGACCGCAATGTGATAAGGCAGGATCAGCGGGCAGGCGGGCGAGATCTGCAGGCGGTCGCGCACATGCAGGCCGGCGGCCTCGAGCTCGGCGATTTCCTTGAGCAGCGCCTCGGGCGACAACACCACGCCATTGCCGATATAGCAAGTCACGCCCGGATGCATGATGCCCGAAGGGATCAGGCGCAATATCGTCTTCTTGCCATTGATCCATAGCGTGTGGCCGGCATTGTGGCCGCCCTGGAAGCGCACCACGCCCTGGGCGGACTCGGCCAGCCAGTCGACGATCTTGCCCTTGCCCTCATCACCCCATTGGGTGCCGATCACAACAATGTTCTTGCTCATGTTTCGAACCGAAAAAAACATCAGCCCAGGCAGGGCCGAAGGAGTTTAAATCACGCGATGCCGCCGTTGCCGCCGGCCTCAGCGGCCTGTCTATCGGCAGGCCACTGGATCGCCCTCACTTTCCATGTGCCGTCTTCGAGAACCAGTTCCCGGTCGACAGTGAATTCATCCAGCCGCTGCGCATGGCCGGGCAGGGACTGCACGACAATCTCGCCGGACTGGCGCAGCGCCCGCAAGGCCTGGACCAGGCCGGCATCCGCGCCCCAGGGGGCGCGGATAGCTCGCGCCAGGGGCGGCGGCGGCAGCCCGGAAGACAGCTTGCGCAGATCCAGGCTGAAGCCGGTGGCGGGCCGTGCCCGGCCGAACGACTTGCCCATGCCGTCGTAGCGCCCGCCCTTGACCAGGGCGTCGTGCCAGCCTTCGGCATAAATCGAGAACACCACGCCCGAGTGATAGCCGTAGCCGCTGCCCACATCGGCCAGATCGATGCCGAAATCGTGGTCGGGCAAGGCTCGCAAGAGCAATTCCAGCTCGCCCAGGGCCACCGCTACGCCCGGCAGGGCCGGCAGCTCGCGCCGCGCGCGAGCCAGCACCTCGGGCCCGCCGTAGAGCCAGGGCAGCGCCAGCAGCGCCTTGCGGCTGTCCGGCCGCAGGCCCGGCAAGCGGGCAGTCAATTCTTCCAGGCCCGGCACATCCTTGTTCGAGAGCAGCACGGACAAATCTTCGGCCGATTCCGCCAGGGCCGCGTCGGCCTGCACAATGGCGTGCACCACGCCGGGATGGCTCAAGTCCAGCCGGGCGCCCTCGACCCCGGCGCGCTGCACGCTTTCGAAGGCGAGCTGGATGATTTCGATATCCGCTTCCACTCCCGCGTGGCCGAACACTTCGGCGCCGATCTGCAGCAGCTCGCGGTCGGACAACAAATCGGCCGGCCTCGCGTGCAGCACCGACCCGCAATAGCACAGCCGCGTCACGCCCTCGCGATTGAGCAGGTGCGCGTCGATGCGCGCCACCTGCGGCGTCATGTCGGGCCGCACCCCTACGGTGCGGCCGGAAAGCTGGTCGACCAGCTTGAAAGTGCGCAAGCCCAGGTCGCCGCCATTACCCGTGAGCAGCGAATCGAGGTATTCGACCAGCGGCGGCGCCACCAGCTCGAAGCCGTAGGTACGGTACAGATCCAGCAAGGCCCGGCGCAGCTCTTCGATGCGGCGTGCCTCGGCGGGAAGAATATCGGCCAGGTGTTCTGGCAGCAGCCAATTGGACATCTTTTGCGGATGAATGAACCAAAAACAGCAAGCCGGCGTGCCGGCCATGCCCCCGAAGGAGCCCCCTTTTTCGTATTTCCCGCCCGCAGGCGGCAGGCCAGATTCCCCGAAGCCGGCCTTCGGACGGTTTTTCGCCCGATGGCCGGCATACCGCCCGACCCGCCGGCTTACGGGCGCAAGCCCCAGGGCTGCGCCGTGTCCGGGCTTGCTGCCTGCAGGCGATTTTTGCCTTTGGGCAGCCAGACGGCAAAAAAAAACGACTGGGGGCGTAAGCCCGCCCAGTCGCTCGCGGATGAATCTATCAAACTTACAGGCTATTGTACCCTGATGTAAGCCGTTACCCAAGTGGGCGGCGCGGCCTTGTGGCAAATCCGCCATGCCCACGCCGGGCCGGCGCGCGCGGCGCCGGGCTCCGGAACGGATGCTAGGGTTGGGCCGGCTTGGCGCCGTCGGGCGAGTTCCAGTACTTGAAGAAGTCGGACTTCGGGCTCAGGACCAGCACGTCGCTGGACTTCGAGAACGCCGCCCGATAGGCCTCCAGGCTCTTGTAGAAGCTGAAGAACTTCGGATTCTTGCCGTAGGCCTCGGAATAAATCGAGTTGGCCTTGGCATCGCCCTGCCCCTTGATGCCCTGCGCCTGGGCGTAGGCCTTGGCCAGCACTTCTTCGCGCTCGCGGTCGGCCTGGGCGCGGATCTTCTCGCTGTCGGCAGCGCCCGTGGCGCGCAGGCGGTTGGCCTCTTGCGTGCGCTCGGCCTGCATGCGCCGGTAGACGGATTCGGAAATCTCGGGGGCGAACTCGATGCGCCGCAGGCGCACGTCCACCACCTGCACGCCCAGCGGCTTGGCGCGCGCCTCGACCGTATTGAGCACTTCCTGCATGATCTTGTCGCGTTCGGTGGAGACGACTTCCTTGACCGTGCGCACATTGACCGACGCATTCAGGGCGTCGCGGATCTGGGCCTGCAGGCGTTCCTGCGCGGCGCGATCATTGGCCCCGAATGTGACGTAGAACTGGCGCGGATCGGCGATGCGCCACTTGACGAAGGAGTCGATCAGCAGGTTTTTCTTTTCGGCCGTCTGGATGCGCTCGGGATCGGTGGTCTCGATCGTCTGCAGGCGCTTGTCCAGCAGCACCACGTTCTCGAACGGCGGCGGCAGCTTGAAATACAGGCCGGGCTGGGTAATGGTTTCGCGCACTTCACCCAGTGCGAACAAAAGGGCCGAATCGCGCTCGCGCACGATGAACACGCAGGACGACAGCACCGCGAGCACTATCACCAGGCCGACCAGGGCGGATATCAAACGTTGCATGGCGGTCTCCGGCTAGCGCGAATAGCGGTTGATCGACAAGGAGTCCTGCAGCGAGGGCAGGTCCGAGGCCTTGTGCCGCGCCGCCGGAGTGGGCGCGGACGGGGATTTCGCGGAAGCCGCAGCCGCAGCCGCGGCCGTGGCCGAGGCTGCGGCTTCGCTGCCGCTGGGCGGCGTGGATCGCGCGGCCTGCTGGATGATCTTGTCCAGGGGCAGGTACAGCACATTGCCGCCGGCCGGCGTGTCGACCATCACCTTGCTGGAGTTTTCCAGGATTTCTTTCATGGTGGCCAGGTAGAAACGCTCGCGCAGGATTTCCGGGTTCTTGGCGTATTCGCTTTCGATGCTCATGAAGCGCGCCGCGTCGCCCTGGGCGTCGCCGATCACCTTGGCGCGGTAGCCCTCGGCCTGCTGCACCATGCGCGCCGCCTGTCCCTGCGCTTCCGGCAGGATCTTGTTGGCGTAGGCATTGCCTTCGTTGATCTGGCGTTCGCGGTCCTGGCCGGCCTTGACCGCATCGTCGAAGGCGGCCTGCACCTGCTCGGGCGGCTGCACGTTCTGGATGGCCACGGTACTGATCTGGATACCGGTCTGGTAGCGGTCGAGGATGCTTTGCGTGAGCTTCTGCACCTCGGTGGCCACCTGTGTGCGCCCCGAGTACAGGATGAAGTCCATGGGCTTCTTGCCCACCACTTCGCGCATGGCGGTCTCGGCCACCTGGCGCACGGATTCGTCGGGGTGGCTGGTCTTGAAGAGATAGTCGGGCGCGCCGTCGGACCGCAGGCGATACTGCACCACGAACTGCACATCGACGATGTTCTCGTCGTTGGTCAGCATCAGCGACTCGGGCAGGATCTTGTTGCGTGCAGTGCCGCGAAAGCCCACCTCGAAGGTGCGCAGTTGCGAGATATTGACCAGTTGCTGGTTCTCGATGGGATACGGCAGGCGCCATTGCAGGCCCGGGCCATAGGTGGTCTTGTACTTGCCGAACTTGGTAACTACCGCGACCTGGCCTTCCTGGACGATGAAGAAGCCGCTGACCAGCCAAAGGGCCAGCAGGATGATGATCGCAACGGCGATCGCACGCGGAGTGTTCTTGGGCATGGGGATACGGCCGCCGCCGCTGTTGCCGCCATTGCCGCCGCCGTTGAAATTGCCGCCGCGCCGCGGCTTGCGGCCGAACAGCGCGCCCAGGCGGTTATTGAAATCACGCCAGACCTCTTCCAGATCGGGAGGACCGTCGTTTCCGTCAGGGCGCCGCGGCGGCTCGGAACCGCCATTGCCGTTGCCTCGCCCCCAGCCTGGATCGTTCAAATTAAAGATTTTCGACATGAAACGCATTATTTCCCGCGATTTGGTGCGCCTCGGCGACAGCCGCGCGCAGGCCGTCCAGGCCGCGGCGTTCGAGCGCGCTGAGGAATACTCGCGCAATGGTACCATGTTCGTTACGTTCTACCCGGGGCTCGTAGCCCGCGCCATGGCCGGCCGCGTCGATCTTGTTATAGACCAGGATGCGGGGGATGTCGGCCGCGCCGATATCGGCCAGCACCTTGTCGACCTCGGCGATCTGCTCGTCGCGCTGCGGGCTGGCCGCGTCCACCACATGCAGCAGCAAGTCGGCATGCACGGTTTCTTCCAGCGTCGCCCTGAACGCCGCTATCAGGGTCGGAGGCAAATCGCGGATGAAACCCACGGTGTCCGACACCACCACCTGCCCCGCCCCTTCTATCCAGACCCTGCGGGTCGTGGTGTCCAGCGTGGCAAACAACTGGTCGGCCGCGTATGCCCCGGCGCGCGTCAAGGCATTGAACAGCGTCGACTTGCCGGCATTGGTATAGCCCACCAGCGATACCGACAAGGTGTTGCCGCGGCTGCGCGCCCGGCGCTGCGTGCCGCGCTGGCGCTGCACCTTTTCGAGGCGTTCGCGCAATATGCGCACCTTGGCGCCGATCATGCGCCGGTCCATTTCGAGCTGGGCTTCGCCCGGGCCGCGCATGCCTATGCCGCCGCGCTGGCGCTCGAGGTGGGTCCAGAGCCGGGTCAGGCGCGTGGACAAGTGCTGCAGTTGGGCGAGCTCGACCTGCAGCTTGCCCTCGTGGCTCTTGGCGCGCAAGGCGAAGATATCCAGTATGAGCGCCACGCGGTCGACCACGCGCAGATTGAAGCCGCGCTCGAGATTGCGCTGCTGGGCGGGAGTAAGCGGCTGGTCGAACAGGACGATGTCGGCGTGGGTCTGGCCGGCCAGCAGCACGGCTTCTTCCAGCTTGCCCGAACCGATGAAATGGGCGGCGTCCGGCCGCGCGCGCCGCGCCACGACCGTGCCCACGATTTCGGCGCCGGCGCCGCGCGCCAGCATGGAGAACTCTTCGGCGTGCGCCTGGAAATCGGGGCTGCCGAGGTCGACACTGATGATCAGGGCTTTCATGACAAACGAAATGCCCGCCGGCGCGGCGCGCACGGCGGGCTGTCCTGCATGAGAACGCGGCGCAGGCTATTCAGCGGGTTCGTCCACTTGGAAGCTGACGGGCCGGGCCGGTACGACAGTGGAAATCGCGTGCTTGTAGACCATTTGAGTCACGGTATTGCGCAGCAGTACGACGTATTGGTCGAAGGATTCGACCTGGCCCTGCAGCTTGATGCCATTGACGAGATAAATCGAAACGGGCACGTGATCCTTACGCAACGCATTGAGAAATGGATCTTGTAGTGTTTGCCCTTTGTTGCTCATTGGCGAGGCTCCGGTAGTGTTGTTATTGGGACTGAAACTCAAAGTGGTACTTTACAGGGTTTTCCCTCAAGACGCCATGCGCCGGGGTGCCCCGAATTCAAATATTTATGTTTCACATTAATGCCGATCGTGCACAGATCGTACACTGATAGATAGGTAATCAGCGGCGGGCTGGCACCCGCTTGATATCCGCTCAGCCTGCGGTCAGAATCCCGGCCAGCACACTACACAGACGCTCGCAATCTTCAGGAGTTCCCACCGAAATCCGCAGGAATTGTTCGATGCGCGGCGTCTTGAAATGGCGCACCAGGATGCGCTGTTCGCGCAGCGCGGCGGCGAGCTGCGCCGCGTCGCGCCCCGGATGGCGGGCAAAGACGAAATTGGCCCTGCTGGGCAGCACCTCGAAGCCCATCGCCGCCAGGCTGAGCGACAGTTCCTCGCGCGCCTGGATGACAGCGCGGCAACCCTGTTCGAAATGCTCGCGGTCCTCGATGGCGGCCACCGCCCCGGCCTGCGCCAGCCGGTCCAGCGGATACGAATTGAAACTATCTTTGATGCGCCGCAGGCCCTCGACCAGCTCGACACTGCCCAATGCATAGCCGACGCGCAGGCCGGCCAGCGCGCGCGACTTCGACAAAGTGTGCACCACAACCAAGTTCGGATAGCGGGCCATCAGCGGCACGGCGCTGCGCGCGCCGAAATCCACATAGGCCTCGTCGACCACCACGGGCACGCCGGGATGCGCCCGCAGGATGAGCTCGATGTCGGCCTGCGTCATTTCCATGCCGGTAGGCGCATTCGGATTGGCGAAGACGATGCCCGCCGGCTGCCCGCCGTGCGAGGCGTAGTCGGAGGCGCGGACCGAGAAATCTTCGGCCAGCGGTATCAGTTCGCACTCGATGCGGTACAGGCGGCAATACGTCTTGTAGAAGCTGTAGCTGATGTCGGGCATCAGCAGCGGCCGCCCGGCCTTGCGGAACAGGCCGTCGAAAATATGCGCCAGCACCTCGTCGGAGCCGTTGCCCGGGAATACCTGCGCGGGATCGACGCCATGCAAGGCCGCGACTGCCTGGCGCAGCGCCACGCTGTCGTAATCGGGGTACAGGCGCAAGCCGTCGCCGGCGGCCGCGCGTATGGCCTCGAGCGCGCGCGGCGAGGGGGCATACGGATGCTCGTTGGTATTGAGCTTGAGCAGGCCGTCCACGCGCGGCTGTTCGCCGGGGGTGTAGGGAGCGAGATCGGCGACGTGATCGCTCCAGTAATTGCTCTGGCCGGCCAATTAAGACCCCTGTACGTATGGATTGTGCGAAGACTTGAATTCGATGCGCAGGGGCGTGCCGGCGAGATCGAAGGTCTCGCGAAAGCGCGCCTCGAGATAGCGCCGATACGAGTCGGACACAGCATCCAGCGCATTGCCGTGGATGACGATCAGCGGCGGATTCTGGCCGCCCTGGTGGGCATAGCGCATCTTGGGGCGGAAGATGCCTTTGCGCGGCGGCGGCTGCTGCTCCACCGCCGCATGCAGCGTGCGCGTCAGCCGCGGCGTGGAAAGCTTGGCGAAGGCTGCAGCGTGCGCGGCGTTGACCGACTTGAGCAGCGCCTTGACGCCCTGGCCCTTCAGCGCCGAGATCGTGTGCATGCGCGCAAAGGACAGGAAGCGCAGCTTGCGCTCAAAGTCGCGCTGGATGCGCTCGCGCTGTTCGCGGTCGGTGCCGTCCCATTTGTTGATGGCCACCACCAGCGCCCTGCCCGTCTCCAGCACGAAGCCGGCGATGTGCGCGTCCTGGTCGGAGATCTCGGCGCGCGCGTCCAGCATCAGCAGCACCACGTTGCAGGCCTCGATGGCCTGCAAGGTCTTGATGACCGAGAACTTCTCGACCGCCTCGAACACCTTGCCGCGGCGCCGCAGGCCCGCGGTATCGATGAGCGTGTAGGCCACGCCGTCGTGCTCGAATTCGATCTCGATCGCATCGCGCGTGGTGCCCGGCAGGTCGAAGGCGATGACCCGCTCTTCGCCCAGCAGCGTGTTGATGAGGGTGGACTTGCCGACATTGGGGCGGCCGACGATCGCCAGCTTGATGCGATGGTCCACGGCCTGCGGCGCGGCGGCCGCGCCGGCCTGCTCGTGCGCAGCGTCGTGCTCGTGCACGAGGTGCGTGCCCTCGTCGATTTCGAACTCCGCGGCCGTGGCGCTATCGGCATCCGCGGCGGGCTCGTCCAGGTAGGACAGCGCGAGCTCGATCAGGTCGATCACGCCGTCGCCGTGCGAGGCGGAAATCGCATAGGGCTCGCCCAGCCCCAGTTCGTGGAATTCGGCGGTGGCGCCGCCGTGGCGCATGCCCTCGGCCTTGTTGACCGCAAGATAGACGCGCTGGCCGCTGCGCCGCAGCAGCCGGGCGATCTCGTGATCGTGCGCATTCACGCCCGCGCGGGCATCGACCAGGAAGATCACCACGTCGGATTCGGCGATCGCCTGTTTCGTCTGCCGCGCCATCTCGAGCAGGATGCCGTCCTTGGCCACGGGCTCGAAGCCGCCGGTATCGACCACGATGAACGGACGATCGCCCGCCCGCCCCTCGCCGTAATGGCGATCGCGGGTCAGGCCCGAGAAGTCGGCCACCAGCGCGGCGCGCGAACGAGTCAGCCGGTTGAACAGCGTGGACTTGCCCACGTTGGCGCGGCCGACCAGGGCCACTACCGGCTTGAAGACGGCTTTATTCAATTGACACCAATCATCACGAGATGGCCATTGCCCGACTGCGCCAGGAAGCCTCGGCTGGTGGCCAGCAGTGGAGAACGCACCGCGTCTCCGCCGATCTGCAGCCGGCCCAGCAAGTGGCCGTCGAGCGGCGACAGGAAGTGCACATAGCCCTGGTAATCGCCCACGGCCACCGCCTGCGACAAGGCCGCCGGCCCGGACAGGTCACGGTAGCGCAATGCGTCCTGCTTCCAGACCTGATGGCCGTCGGCCAGGCTGAAGGCATATACGACGCCGCGCTGGTTCGAGGCATAGACTTGCTGCGCGTCTGCAGTCAGGCCGGTGGCGCTGGAAAAACGCTGTTCCCAGATCGTGCGCCCGCCCTGCGATACGTCGAAGCACTTGATGCGCCCCTGGTAGGATGCGGCGCACAGCAGGGGCCCGCGGATCAGCGGCGTGCCGACCACGTCGGAGATGCGGTCCAGGTCCGTCGCCCCCTCGGAAGAAGACACGGAGCCCTCCCACTGCACGTTGCCGTCGTGGGCGTTGACGGCGATCAGCTTGCCGCTGGGCAGGCCGGAAATCAGCAGGCCCTGCGCCAGGACCATCTGCATATTGGTCTTGAGCGCCAGCGCGGGGCCCGGCTGCTGCACGTTCCACATGGGCTTGCCGGTATTCTCGTCGTAGGCCTGGATGCGGTAGTCGCTGCTGCGCACCACCACCACGCCGTCGCCGACGGTGGGCGGCATGTCGACCTGGCTGGTGGCTCGGGCGCGCCATTTTTCCTTGCCCTGGTCGTCGAAGGCCACCACTTCGCCGCCCATTGTGGCCACGGCCGTTACCTGGCCGTCGGAGCCGACCCCTGCCGAAAGATCCGTCTTGGCGCTGCCCTGCCAGAGCATGCGGCCCGAGGCCAGGTCCAGCTTGGCCACGGAACCGTTGGGCGTGGCGGCATAGACGGCTTCGCCCACGACCACCGGCACGAAACCGTAGCCGCCGCCGCTGCCGACCGAAGTGGACCAGACGATGCGCGCCGAGATGCCCGCCGGGTAATCGGTCAGCGGCGCGGGCTCGAAGCGCGGGTTCTTGTGGGAAAACATCGAGCAGCCGGCCAGTGTGGCCAGGGCTGCCAGGCCCAGCGCCGGCAGGAAGCCGCGCACGGCACGGCGAACGGGAGAAGTATGCATGGGATCAGGCTCCGCCTAAGGCATCTATCTTCAGTTGAATGACCTGCACCACCGCCTGCCCGGCCAAGGCCTTGACGGCTTCGGTCCATGCGGCCTTGGCCTCGGCCTTCTTGCCCTGGGCCGCGAGGATGTCGCCGCGCCGGTCGGCATAAAGCCCGGCGTACGGCGCGGGGGCATGGTTCAATTGGGCCAGAGCGGCATCATACTGCTTCTGCTCGAGCAACAGCCCGGCCAGGCGCAAATGCGCCAGGGGCACCAGCGCCGGGTCGGAGCCGCTCTGGATGAGCCATTCGAGCTGGGCGCGCGCATCGGCCAGGTCGTTGCGGTCCTGCAGCGCATCGGCGGCCACCAGCGCCGCGCGGGACGTGTAGCCGGAACTGGGATATTCCTTGCGCAGGGTCTCGCTGGCCGCCTTGATGCGCGCCAGCGCGTCGTCGCCCTGCTGCCCCGTGGCGTTCTCGAGGGCCTCGAAATAGCTCATGGCCTGGTTGGCCTCGTGGCCCTGGTACCACTGCCAGCCGCGCCAGCCGACGACGGCCGCGACCACGACGAACACCAGGGCCGCGCTCAGGGTGCCGTAGCGGTCCCACCATGCGCGCAGCGCCTCCAGTTTTTCCTGCTCTTCCAGATCGTATGCCATGCGTCAAACCCTTGATTTCAATTCTTCCACCAGGCGGTCGAATGCCACCGTCTCTTGCTGCGCGCGGGTGTCGAAATCCCCGGCCCGCAGCCATTTCACCGCCGCCGCGCCGGCCTGCAGCTCGTCGGCGCCGAGGATCACGGCAACCGTCGCGCCGCTGGCGTCGGCGCGCTTGAATTGCGACTTGAACCCCGTGGCGCCCGCGTGCACGATCACGTCCAGCCCGGCATCGCGCAATTGCTCGGCCAGGCGGGCCGCCATGCGCTGCGTCGGCTCGGACTGGTGCACCATGTACACCTGGCATTCCGGCCGCCCGGCCGCGGTTTCAGCCTGTTCGCAGAGATCCAGCAGGCGCTCCATGCCGATGGCGAAACCCACCGCCGGCGCGGACTTGCCGCCCAGCAGCTCGATCAGGCCATCATAGCGTCCGCCGCCGCACACGGTGCCTTGCGCCCCGAGCCGGTCGGTTACCCACTCGAAGACCGTCAGATTGTAGTAGTCCAGGCCGCGCACCAGGCGCGGATTGAGGCGATAGGCAACGCCGGCATCGTCCAGCCGCGCGCGCACGCCATCGAAATGGGCCAGCGATTCGGCACCCAGGAAGTCGAACAGGCGCGGCGCGCGGTCGGCCATGTCCTGCATCGCCGGGTTCTTGGTGTCCAGCACCCGCAGCGGATTGGTGTACATGCGCCGGCGCGCTTCTTCGTCGAGCACCTCGAGGTTTTTTTCCAGGTATTCGACCAGCGCGGCCCGGTGGGCGGCGCGCTCGTCGGCCTGCCCCAGCGAATTGAGTTCCAGCCGTATGTCCTGCAAGCCCAGGATTTTCCAGAGGCGCGCCAGCATCACGATCAGCTCGGCATCGATGTCCGGGCCGGCCAGGCCGAGGGCCTCGACGTCGATCTGGTGGAACTGCCGGTAGCGGCCGCGCTGCGGCTTCTCGCGGCGAAACACCGGGCCCAGCGCATAGACCCGCTGCGGCCGGTCGTACAGGATATTGTGTTCGATGGCGGCGCGCACCATGCCCGCGGTGAATTCGGGGCGCATCGTCAGGTGTTCGTCGCTGAGCGCATCGACAAAGGAATACATTTCTTTCTCGACGATATCGGTGACCTCGCCGATGCCGCGGGCAAACAGCCTGGTGTGCTCCAGCACCGGGGTGCGCATATTGCGGTAGCCGTAGGACGCCAGCCAGGCGCGCACGGTCTGCTCGAGCTGCTCCCAGGTGGCGCTGGCATCGGGCAGGACATCCTTCATGCCCGTCAGGGCACGTACCTTCTGAAACGACTGCGTCATAGGTTCTCTGTAATCAAAAGCATTGCCGGCCCCGCGGCCGGCTCCCGCCTCGCGGATCTGCAATCGTAACGGCAAACGCGGCGCCGCGCTGCCCGCAGGCCGGCGCCAGGTTCCGCTTTCGATTGCAAGCCGGCATCACTGCGCATCCGGCGCACCATAGCGCCGCTGCACGTATTGCTCGACGATGGCCTGGAATTCCTCGGCTATTTTTTCGCCCTTGAGCGTGACCGTGCGCTGGCCGTCGATGAATACCGGCGCGGCCGGCACCTCGCCGGTGCCCGGCAGGCTGATGCCGATGTCGGCGTGGCGGCTCTCGCCCGGACCGTTGACCACGCAGCCCATGACGGCCACGTTCATGGTCTCGACGCCCGGATAGCGCTGTTTCCAGATGGGCATCTGCTGGCGCAGATAGCCCTGGATGCTGGCGGCCAGTTCCTGGAAGAACGTGCTGCTGGTGCGCCCGCAGCCGGGGCAGGCCACCACCATGGGCGTGAAGGCGCGCAGGCCCATGCTTTGCAGGATTTCCTGGGCCACGACGACTTCGCGGGCCCGGTCGCCGCCGGGTTCGGGCGTGAGGGAAATACGTATCGTGTCGCCTATGCCTTGCTGCAGCAGCACGGCCAGGGCCGCCGTGGAAGCGACGATGCCCTTGCTGCCCATGCCGGCCTCGGTCAGGCCCAAGTGCAAGGGATAGTCGCAGCGCGCCGACAGGTCGCGGTATACGGTGATCAGGTCCTGCACGTGGCTGACCTTGCACGACAGCACGATGGCGTTGGGCGACAGGCCGAGTTCTTCGGCGCGGCGCGCATTGCTGATGGCGGAGACGACCAGCGCGTCGCGCATCACGGCCTGGGCGTCCCAGGGTTCGGCGCGGCGGCTGTTGTCGTCCATCATGCGCGCCATCAACTCGTGGTCGAGGCTGCCCCAGTTGACGCCGATGCGCACCGGCTTTTCGTAGCGGCAGGCGATTTCGATCATCTGCGCGAAATTGTCGTCGCGCTTCTTGCCGCCGCCCATATTGCCCGGATTGATGCGGTACTTGGACAGTGCCTGGGCGCATTCGGGGAACTGCGACAGCAGCTTGTGGCCGTTGTAATGGAAGTCGCCCACCAGCGGCACGTGCACGCCCATGCGGTCGAGCCGTTCGCGGATCGCGGGCACCTCGCTCGCGGCCTCGGGCGTATTGACGGTGATGCGCACCAATTCGGAGCCTGCCCGGGCCAGGCTCGCGACCTGCGCCGCGGTGGCGGCCGCATCGGTGGTATCGGTATTGGTCATGGACTGCACGACCACCGGCGCCCCGCCCCCGACCTGCACCTCGCGGTCGCACCAGCGCACTTTGACCGGCCGGGTCGCGCGACGCGCGGCGGGGCCTACGGAAGGGGGAACGGCGTGGCTCTCGGCCAGCGGGGATTCTTGCGTCATTTCTTCAGGGACTTCAGCCAATCGAACACCAGCCAGGTATCGGGCACCCAGCCGCGCTCGATCGCATAAAAACCGACCACGATCAGCAGGATCAGGATAATGATGAGCCAGCCCCAGGGCCGGTGCGTGGGCTCGCCTTGCACCGACAGGTCGGCCGCGCCCAGCGAAGCCGGCATGCTCATGGGCAGGGGCCGGGCCCCGGTAGAGCCTACCTGGCTGTCGAGCAAGGCGACCAGCGCATCGACATCGGCGCCCAGGTAGCGGCCGTAATTCTTGACGAAACCGCGCAGCGGCGCGCCGCGGGGCAGGTCGTCCCACTGCTCGGCTTCCAGGGCCTCGATCTGGCGGGTGGAGAATTTCAGGCGCGCAGAGACGTCGCCCAGCGTAAGCTGGCCGGCCTCGCGCAAGGCCTTGAGCGTGGCCCCCAGGCCCTTGGGCGCAGGGGCCGGCGCGGGCTCCGGAACGTCCGGCACGGCTTCGCTGCGTAAAGGCTGGATCATCCTCGCTCCTTCTTGATCACGATGGTCGCGCGGTCGGGCAGGCGCTGGTCGATGCGCGTGCGGTCCTTGACGTCGCCGGCCAGTTGGCCGCAGGCCGCCGCGATATCGTCGCCACGGGTCTTGCGCACCGTCGTGACGACACCGGCATCCTGCAGGCGCTGCGCGAACAGGCGCACCCGCGCCGACGGCGAGCGCTTCAGGCCCGACTGCGGAAATGGATTGAAAGGTATCAGATTAAACTTGCATCGCACCTGATTTGCAATAGCGATGAGCTCGCGCGCATGCTCGTCGGCGTCGTTCACGCCGTCGAGCATGATGTACTCGAACGTGATGAAGTCGCGCGGCGCATGCTCGAGGTAGCGATTGCACGCCGCCAGCAGCTCGGCCAGCGGATACTTGCGGTTCAGGGGCACGAGCTTGTCGCGCAGGGCATCGTTGGGCGCATGCAGCGACACCGCCAGCGCCACCGGGCAATCGTGGCCGAGGCGGTCCATCATGGGCACCACGCCCGAAGTCGAGACGGTCACGCGCCGGCGCGACAGGCCGTAGGCATTGTCGTCCAGCATCAGGCGCAAGGCCCCCAATACCTGGTCGTAATTCAGCAGCGGCTCGCCCATGCCCATCATCACCACATTGCTGATGACGCGGCCCGGCTCGACCGCCGTGCCGTCGCTGCGCGCCGAGCCCATGTCCTGGGCTACCGCGCGCCGCGCATACCAGAGCTGGCCGATGATCTCGGCCGTGGTCAGGTTGCGGTTGAAGCCCTGGTAGCCCGTGGAACAGAAGGGACATGCGACCGTGCAGCCGGCCTGGCTGGATATGCACAGGGTGCCGCGGTCGTCCTCGGGGATGAAGACGGTTTCGATGGCATTGCCGCGGCCGACGTCGAACAGCCACTTGCGGGTGCCGTCGGTAGAGCGCTGCTCGGTCGATACGGCGGGCGCGGCAATCACGCAATGCTCGGCCAGGCGCTGCCGGAAGTCGCGCGCCAGGTCGCTCATGTCGTCGAACGAGTCGACCCCGCGCTGGTGCATCCAGCGCTGTAGCTGCCGGGCACGGAATGGCTTGCCGCCCCACTGGCCGACCAGCTCGGCCAGGTGGGGGGCGTCCAGGCCCAGGAGATTGACGGCTTGCGTATCGGACATGAGAGTGCGAGGAATTACGGGCGGCACGCAGGCGTGCCGCATTGCGATCAGCGGCTGTGGATGTCGCTTTCGGGGAAGAAGAAGGCGATTTCGACCGCCGCGGTTTCGGCCGCGTCGGAGCCGTGCACCGCATTGGCGTCGATGCTGTCGGCGAAGTCGGCGCGAATCGTGCCCGGCGCTGCCTTCTTGGGATCGGTGGCGCCCATCAGGTCGCGATTCTTCTGGATCGCGCTTTCTCCTTCCAGCACCTGCACGAAGACCGGGCCCGACACCATGAAGTCGACCAGGTCTTTGTAGAAGGGACGCTCTTTGTGCACGGCGTAGAAACGCTCGGCTTCGGAACGCGACAGTTGCTTGAGCGCCGCGGCAACGACCTTCAGTCCGGCCTGTTCGAAACGGGCAACGATCTGGCCGATGGCATTCTTGGCCACGGCGTCGGGTTTGATGATGGACAGGGTGCGTTCAATCGCCATGTAAACTCCAGTTAAATAAAGTATTTCGTATTTCGCGGCGCGCGCAACACGCGCGCACCTGCGTATTCGGTTTCAAGCCCGGGTTTCAAGCCAGGTTGTCAGCCTTCCGGCCACGAGCCTTGGTTTTCAGCCGGCCGAATCTTTCGGCTGGCCGGTTTCAGGCCCTCATTCCGGCCCTCGCGATTTCCGGCCCTCATTTGTGACCTTCCATCCCGGACCCTCATTTCGGGCCTCGGCTTTGGACCCTCATTTCGGGACCTCGTTTCGGGCCATCATTTCGGACCTTCATCGCGCAAGCCCGCTTGCGCGATGCTTTTTCCAATAAAAACAATAGCTTTACGCAGGTTTTTGCCAACCAATAATTTTAGCATGTGTAAGGAAAGCTGCCGCATCATAAAATGTAGGGCTTGAATTGCGCTTGCGCACCCACCCACAGCCCCTTTCCGCACACAGATCCGCCACACACCATGAGCAACAAGTCCGCCCCGAGCACGCCGTCCGCCACGAACGATTCCGCACAGCTACCCAAGAGTTTCGAGCCCGGCGAGCTGGAATCGCGCTGGTACGCGCTCTGGGAGGCCAGCGGCTATTTCGCGGGAGGCCGGCACACCGAGCCGCCGGCGGGCCGGGAAAGCCGCCCCTACGTCATCCAGTTCCCGCCGCCCAACGTCACCGGCACCCTGCACATGGGCCATGCCTTCAACCAGACGGTCATGGACGGCCTGGTGCGCTACCACCGCATGCGCGGCGACGACACCGTCTTCATACCGGGCACCGACCACGCCGGCATCGCCACCCAGATCGTGGTCGAACGCCAGCTCGACGCCCAGAAAATCTCGCGCCACGACCTGGGCCGCGAGCGCTTCGTCGAGAAAGTCTGGGAATGGAAGCAAAAGTCCGGCAGCGCCATCACTGAACAATTCCGGCGCCTGGGCTCGTCGGCCGACTGGTCGCGCGAATACTTCACCATGGACGACAATCTGTCGCGCGGCGTGGTGGAAACCTTCGTGCGCCTCTACGAACAGGGCCTGATCTACCGCGGCAAGCGCCTGGTCAACTGGGATCCGGTGCTGGGCACCGCGGTCTCCGACCTCGAGGTGGTCAGCGAGGAAGAAGAAGGCCACATGTGGGAAATCCGCTACCCGCTGCTCGTGCCCGTGGGCGGCCTCACGCACCTGGTGGTGGCCACCACCCGTCCCGAGACCATGCTGGGCGACGTGGCGGTAATGGTGCACCCCGAGGACGAACGCTACGCCCACCTGATCGGCAGCAAGGTCGCGCTGCCCCTGTGCAAGCGCGAAATCCCCGTCATCGCCGACGAATATGTAGACCGCGAGTTCGGCACCGGTGTCGTCAAGGTCACCCCGGCGCACGACTTCAACGACTATGCGGTGGGCCAGCGCCATGGGCTGGAAATGATCAGCATCCTGACCCTGGATGCGCACATCAACGACAACGCGCCGCCCGCCTATCGCGGCCTGGACCGCTACGAGGCCCGCAAGAAGGTGCTCGCCGACCTCGAGGCGATCGGCGCCCTGCAGAGCGTCAAGGCGCACAAGCTCATGGTGCCGCGCGGCGACCGCAGCAACAGCGTCATCGAGCCCATGCTTACCGACCAGTGGTTCGTGGCCATGAGCAAGCCGGCGCCCGAAGGCGCCATCAATCCCGGCAAGAGTATTACCGACGTGGCGCTGCAAGTAGTGGCCGACGGGCGCGTACGCTTCTACCCGGAGAACTGGACCACCACCTACAACCAGTGGTTGGGGAAAATCCAGGACTGGTGCATCTCGCGCCAGCTCTGGTGGGGCCACCAGATTCCCGCCTGGTACGCCGAAGACGGCCGCATCTTCGTGGCGCGCAGCGAAGAGCAGGCGCGCGCGCAGGCCGCCGCCGCCGGCGTGCAAGGCGCCCTGACCCGCGACCCCGACGTGCTCGACACCTGGTTCTCGTCGGCGCTGGTGCCCTTCACCGACCTGGGCTGGCCCGAACAGACGCCCGACCTGCAGCGCTACCTGCCCTCCAGCGTGCTGGTGACGGGCTTCGACATCATCTTCTTCTGGGTGGCGCGGATGGTGATGATGAGCATGCACCTGACCGGCCAGGTGCCTTTCCGCGACGTGTACGTGCACGGGCTCGTGTGCGACATGGACGGCAAGAAAATGAGCAAGTCCAAGGGCAATACCATAGACCCCGTGGACCTCATCGACGGCATCGGCCTGGAAGCCCTGCTGGCCAAGCGCACCACCGGGCTGATGAACCCGCGCCAGGCCGCCAGCATCGAGAAAAAAACTCGCAAGGACTACCCGCAGGGCTTTCCCGCCTATGGCGCCGACGCGCTGCGCTTCACCATGGCGGCCTACGCCACGCTGGGACGCAACATCAACTTCGATCTCAAGCGCTGCGAAGGCTACCGCAACTTCTGCAACAAGCTCTGGAATGCCACCCGCTACGTGCTCATGAACGTCGAAGGCCAGGACCTGGGCGGCGCGCAGTCCGCCGAGCTGTCCTTCGCCGACCGCTGGATCGTCGATGCGCTGCAGCGGCTGGCGGCCGAAGTGGAACAGGGCTATGCCGAGTACCGCTTCGACAACATCGCCAATGCCATCTACCACTTCGTCTGGGACGAATACTGCGACTGGTACGTGGAACTGGCCAAGGTCCAGTTGCAGGGCGGCACCCCGGCGCAGCAGCAAGGCACGCGCCGCACCCTGATCCAGGTGCTGGAGGCCGTGCTGCGCCTGGCCCATCCCATCATCCCCTTCATTACCGAAGAGCTCTGGCAGAAAGTCTCGGTGGCCGCCGGCCGCCGCAAGCCTGACGAAGAAACCAGCATCTGCGTGCAGCCCTACCCCGTGGGCGACACGGCCTTGCACGATGCGCAAGCCGTCGCGCAGATCGCCGAACTGAAAGCCCAGGTGGAAGCGGTGCGTGCGCTGCGCGGGGAAATGAACCTGTCGCCGGCCCAGCGCGTGCCGCTCATCGCCCTGGGCGAGCAAGCCGGGCTGGAGCGCAACCGCCCCTACCTGGCAGCACTGGCCAAGCTCAGCGACGTAACGCTGGCCGAGCAACTGCCGGACGTCGGTGCGCCGGTGCAGGTGGTGGGCACCACGCAGCTGATGCTGCGCGTGGAAATCGACGCCGCCGCCGAAAAGCAGCGCCTGGGCAAGGAAGCGGCGCGCCTGGAAGGCGAAATCGCCAAGGCGCAGGGCAAGCTGGCCAACGAGAACTTCGTGCAGCGCGCCCCCGCGGCCGTGATCGAACAGGAAAAGGCGCGCGTCGCGCAGTTCACCGACACCCTGGAAAAAATCCGGGCCCAACTGGCCCGGCTCGGCGGCTGATCGCGCCGCCGGCGCATACAAAAACGCCGTTGCGGCCGGAAGGGCCGCAACGGCGTTGCGCGGGAAGACTACCCCGGGCTTAGTGCTTCATCACCCCCGACGGATCGTCGGGAGTCGGCTTGGCCGTGGCCACCGACTCGGCGGCCAGCTTGGCCACCTCGGCGTCGGACAGCGGCGTCGGCATGTGCTGCAGCGCCACCTCGAGCACCCGGTCTATCCAGCGCACCGGAATGATCTCGAGATGATTCTTCACGTTGTCCGGGATCTCGGCCAGGTCCTTGACGTTTTCTTCGGGGATCATCACTACCTTGATGCCGCCCCGGTGTGCCGCCAGCAGCTTTTCCTTGAGGCCGCCGATCGGCAGCACTTCGCCGCGCAGCGTGATCTCGCCCGTCATGGCGACATCGGCGCGCACCGGGATGCCCGTCAGCGCCGACACCATGGCAGTGGTGATCGCGATGCCCGCGGACGGACCGTCCTTGGGCGTCGCGCCTTCGGGGAAGTGCACGTGCAGGTCGCGTTTTTCAAACGCGCTGTTGGCAATGCCCCAGCGCTGCGCCCGCGCCCGTACCACCGTGCGGGCGGCCTCGACCGATTCCTTCATGACGTCGCCCAGCGAGCCGGTGCGCAGCACTACGCCCTTGCCCGGCATGTCCGCTACTTCGATCGTCAGCAGATCGCCGCCGACCTCGGTCCAGGCCAGGCCAGTGACCTGCCCGACCTTGTTTTCTTTTTCGGCCATGCCGAAATTGTAGCGGCGCACCCCGAGGAAATCGTCGAGATTCTCGGCCGTCACCTGCACCGGCGCAACCCCGGCTTCGTCCTTGGAAGCGTCCGTGGACGCGGCCTGGGCCAGCAAGCGCTTGACCACCTTGCGGCAGATCTTGCTGATCTCGCGTTCCAGCGCGCGCACGCCCGCTTCGCGCGTGTAATAACGCACGATGTCGCGTACCGCGCTTTCGTCGATCGACATCTCGCCTTCGCGCACGCCATTGTTCTTCATGAGCTTGGGCAGCAGATGATCGAAGGCGATATGCACTTTTTCGTCTTCGGTGTAGCCCGACAGCCGGATGACTTCCATGCGGTCGAGCAGCGCCGGCGGAATGTTCAGCGTGTTGCTGGTGGCCACGAACATCACATCGGACAGGTCGAAGTCGACCTCGATGTAATGATCCTGGAACGTGTGGTTCTGTTCGGGATCGAGCACCTCGAGCAGGGCCGAGGACGGGTCGCCGCGGAAATCGGCCCCCATCTTGTCGATTTCGTCGAGCAGGAACAAGGGATTGCGCACGCCCACCTTGGACATGTTCTGCAGGATCTTGCCCGGCATCGAGCCTATGTAGGTGCGCCGGTGCCCGCGGATCTCGGCCTCGTCGCGCACGCCGCCCAGCGCCATGCGCACGAACTTGCGGTTCGTGGTGCGCGCCAGCGACTGCCCCAGCGAGGTCTTGCCCACGCCCGGAGGGCCGACCAGGCACAGGATGGGCGCCTTGAGCTTGTCCACCCGCTGCTGCACGGCAAGATACTCGACGATGCGTTCCTTGACCTTCTCGAGGCCGTAGTGATCGGCGTCCAGCACCTGCTCGGCGTTGGAGATGGAGTTGTTGATGCGGCTCTTCTTGCGCCACGGCAAGCCGATCAGCGTGTCTATGTAGTTGCGCACCACAGTGGCCTCGGCCGACATGGGCGACATGAGCTTGAGCTTCTTGAGCTCGGCGTCGGCCTTCTTGCGCGCTTCCTTGGACATGTGCGCGGCAGTGATCTTCTTTTCGAGCTCTTCGATGTCGGCGCCCTCTTCGCCCTCGCCGAGCTCTTTCTGGATCGCCTTGACCTGCTCGTTCAGATAGTAGTCGCGCTGGCTCTTTTCCATCTGCTTCTTGACGCGGCCGCGGATGCGCTTCTCGACCTGCAGGATGTCGATCTCGGACTCGAGCTGCGACAGCAGGTTTTCGAGGCGCTCGGTGATGCCCATGGACTCGAGCATCTTCTGCTTTTGCTCGAGCTTCAGGGGCAGATGCGCGGCGATGGTGTCGGCCAGGCGCCCGGCGTCGTCGATGCCGCTCAGGGAAGTGAGGATTTCCTGGGGGATCTTCTTGTTGAGCTTGACGTACTGCTCGAACTGGGCAACGATCGCGCGGCGCAGGGCTTCGGATTCGGCGCCCTGGCCGGCGTCAGGCGCCACCGGCACGACAGTCGCCATGAAATGGGTTTCCGCGTCGCTGACGTTGCGGATGCGGGCGCGCTGCAGGCCCTCGACCAGCACCTTCACGGTGCCGTCTGGCAGTTTCAGCATCTGCAGGATACCGGCCGCGCAGCCGATTTCGTACAGATCGTCGGGCGTGGGGTCGTCCTTGCTGGCCGACTTTTGCGCCACCAGCATGATGTTGTTGCCGGCCTCCATGGCCAGCTCGAGCGCCTTGATGGAGCGCGGGCGGCCGACGAACAGCGGTATCACCATGTGCGGGAAGACCACTACGTCGCGCAGGGGCAACAGGGGCAAGTCCATAGGTTCTGAAGCTAGAATCTGGCTCGCAGACATAATAAATTCCTTTAAAAACACCGCGTTGGGAACGCGGGGCGGGCGCAAGCCCGGCTCGCGTCACAGCATACTGGGTGTATGTATGGACGATAGCCAAATATTCAAGCCCCGGGGAAATTCCGAACGGCCGGCCCGGACCCGGCGCGCCCGTACCAGGACGGCGGCAAGGCGGGGCGACGGGTTCGGAGCATCCCCCTGGCATACTTCATGCGAGCTCATTATACGAGCGGGCATACCCCGCCGGCTACGCCGGACGGGGAATCTTGACAGGTATTTTGACGGCCGCGTAGCGGGCGCGTTCAGGCCGCCGCATCCTTCAGCTTGGGCCGTTCGGCCTTGGGCTCGGCAGGCTTGGCATCCTGGTCGGCGAAGATCAGCAGGGGCGAGCCCTTGCCCTCGACCGCGTTCTCGTCCAGCACCACGCGTTTGACGTTCTTCTGCGAGGGAAGTTCGTACATGGTGCCCAGCAGGGCCTGCTCGACGATGGAGCGCAGGCCGCGCGCGCCCGTGCGCCGCTTGAGCGCGCGCCGCGCAATGGCCGACAGCGCCTGCGGACGCACGTCGAGTTCGACGTCTTCCATCTCGAACAGCTTCTGGAACTGCTTGATGAGCGAGTTCTTGGGCTCGGTGAGGATGCGGATCAGGGTTTCTTCCTGGAGTTCCTCGAGCGTGGCCACCACGGGCAGGCGCCCGACCAGCTCGGGGATCAGGCCGAACTTGATGAGGTCTTCAGGTTCGACCTCGGAGAACAGCTCGCCCACGCTGCTTTCGGACTTGGCATGCACCGAGGCCGCAAAGCCTATGCCGGACCGCTCGGTGCGGTCGCGGATGACCTTTTCCAGCCCGTCGAAGGCGCCGCCCACGATGAACAGGATATTGGTGGTATCGACCTGGACGAAATCCTGGTTGGGATGCTTGCGCCCGCCCTGCGGCGGCACCGAGGCGACGGTGCCCTCGATGAGCTTGAGCAGCGCCTGCTGCACGCCCTCGCCCGACACGTCGCGCGTGATAGACGGGTTGTCGGACTTGCGCGAGATCTTGTCGATTTCATCGATGTAGACGATGGCGCGCTGCGCCTTCTCGACATCGTAATTGCAATTCTGCAGCAGCTTCTGGATGATGTTCTCGACGTCTTCGCCCACGTAGCCGGCTTCGGTCAGCGTGGTGGCGTCGGCCATGACGAAGGGCACGTCGAGCATGCGCGCCAGCGTCTGGGCAAGCAGCGTCTTGCCCGAGCCGGTAGGCCCTATGAGCAGGATGTTGCTCTTGGAGAGCTCGACGTCGTCGCCCTTGACCTCGCCGTAGCGGATACGCTTGTAGTGGTTGTAGACCGCCACTGCCAGGCTGCGCTTGGGCTGGTCCTGGCCGATGACATAGCCGTCGAGAAAATTCTTGATCTCGCGCGGCGTGGGCAGTTCGTTGCGTATGGCGTCCCTGGCAGCCTCGTGGGTTTCCTCGAGGATGATGTCGTTGCATAGGTCTATGCATTCGTCGCAGATGAACACCGACGGCCCGGCGATCAGCTTGCGGACCTCGTGCTGGCTTTTATTGCAAAACGAACAATGCAATACTTTTTCGTCTGCCGAACCTTTTTTCTCGGGCATAAAACTCTTAGCTCAATCTATATGGGCCGCGCGGGCGCAGGCCCGCGCAAACAACAAGGCCGGCCTGCCGATCGTCACGCCACGTCGGCGCGGGAGACCATGACCTTGTCCACCAGACCATACGATACCGCATCTTCGGCCGACATGAAATTATCGCGGTCGGTGTCCACTTCGATGCGTTCGATGGGCTGGCCGGTATGCTTGGCCAGGATGCCATTGAGGCGTGCGCGCAGGCTGATGATCTCGCGCGCCTGGATCTGGATGTCGGAAGCCGGCCCTTGGGCGCCGCCCGAGGGCTGGTGGATCATGATACGCGAATTCGGCAGCGAGTAGCGCTTGCCCTTGGCGCCCGCGGCCAGCAGGAACGCCCCCATGCTGGCGGCGATGCCGGTGCACAGCGTGGAGACGTCGGGCTTGACGAACTGCATGGTGTCGTACACCGCCAGGCCGGAATAAACCGAGCCGCCCGGCGAATTGATGTACAGCGAGATGTCCTTGTCGGGGTTTTCCGACTCCAGGAACAGCAGTTGCGCCACCACCAGGTTGGCCGAATTGTCGTTGACCGGCCCGACGAAGAACACCACTCTTTCACGCAGCAGCCGGGAATAGATGTCGTACGAGCGCTCGCCGCGCCCGGACTGCTCGATCACGATGGGCACATAGCCCAGGCCCGTAGGCACGACGGAAGCGTCGCCGTGCATTGCCGCGTAAAAATCGGTGAAACGCTGCATCATTTATGCAGTCCCCATGAGTTCGTCGAAGGGTACGGCTTCGTCAGCGGCCTGGGCCTTGGACAGGACGTGTTGCACCACGTTGTCCTCGAGCACCAGGGCCTCGATCTCGGCGCGGCGCTGGCGATCCGACAGATAGTATGCCACGACCTGCGCGGGCTGCTCGTAGTTCTGGGCGAACTCTTCGATGCGGGCGCGCACTTGTTCGGGCTTGGCCTGCAGGTCGGCGCTCTTGACCAGTTCGGAAACCAGCAGCCCCAGGCGCACGCGGCGCTCGGAATCGGCCTTGAAAGTGTCGGGAGGAATCGGCACCGACTCGGCATTGGGCACGCCGCGCTGCTTGAGTTCTTCGCGCGCCGCCGCGATGCGGCTTTCGATGTCGTTGTCGACCAGCGCCTTGGGAACGTCGAAGGTGCAGGCGGCCGCCAGGGCGTCCATGACGCTGCCCTTGGTGCGAGCCTGGGTGCGCGACTTGACCTCGCGCTCGATGTTGCTGCGCACATCGGCCAGCAGCTTGTCGACGTCGCCCTCGGCCTGCCCCAGCGACTTGGCGAATTCCGCGTCGACTTCGGGCAGCACGGGTTCGGCGACTTCGGTGACCGTGACGGTGAATTCGGCGGTCTTGCCGGCCACTTCCTTGCCTGCGTAGTCTTCCGGGAAGGCCAGGGGGAAAGTCTTTTTCTCGCCGGCCTTCATGCCGCGCACTGCGGTCTCGAACTCGGGCAGCATGCGGCCCTGGCCCAGGACGAAGGGGAATTTCTCGGCGGAACCACCTTCGAAGGGCGTGCCGTCGATGGTGCCGACGAAGTCGAGGGTCACGCGGTCGTCGTCCTGCGCCGCGCGGCCTTCGCGCGCCTCGTAGTTGGCGCGCTGCTTGCGCAGGATGTCGACAGTGTGCTGCACCTGGGCATCGCCCACGTCGGTGTGGGCGCGCTTGACCTGCAGGGCGGCGAGGTCGGGCACGCTGACTTCGGGGTAGACCTCGAAGGTGGCCGAGAACGCCATCGTGCCTTCGGGCACGCCTTCGGTCTTGGGTTCCAGATTGGGCACGCCGGCCACGCGCAGCTTGGCCTCTTCCACGACCTTGTCGAGGCTGCGGCCGACTTCGCTGTTGATCACGTCGTAGCGGATGCCGGGGCCATGGCTGCGTTCGATCAGCGACAGCGGCGCCTTGCCGGGCCGGAAACCTTGCACCTTGGCACTGCGCGCAACGCGCTTGAGTTGCGCCTGGACTTGTTTTTCGACATCGGCGATGGAAACCAACAGATCGACGCGGCGCTCCAGGCCGGACAGAATTTCAACCTCAGGCTGCATTAGAGACCTATCCAAGTAATGATTGTGATGTGGTGTGGACAAACAAATGAACAGGGTATTTTACCGGAAACTGCAAATCCCCGGATCGAGCCCGCCTCCGCCCTGCGCCAGATCGCCGACATCCGCGCCCCGCTTGCCCGATTGCCGATGAATGGGCCCAACCGCAAGGGAGCCTGCCCGCTGCGTTCCGGCATTATTTCGATATCAATTCATTTGAGTAGAAATAATTTTATGAGGTAATATTTGACCATATATCATTCACTTCAGTACGGCATTGCGGCGTACCGCCTCTTGCGTAGCGACTCCGCGCAAAGGTCGTGCCCGGCCGTCCCCCAAGGATATGGCCATGAAACAGACATTCCGTCCGAGAATTCCTCAGTCCATGCTGGCCGCCGCCGTGGCGGCCGCGGCGCTGGCCGCCGGCGGCGCGGCGCACGCCGCGACCTTGGCGCAGATCCGGCATAGCGGCCACGTGCGCATCGCCGTGGCCAATGAAATCCCCTATGGCTACATCGACATGAACGGCCATGCCCGCGGCGCCGGCCCGGACGTCGCCGCACAAGTCATGAAACAGCTCGGGGTCAAGAAAATCGACTGGGTGACGGCCAGCTTCGGCTCGCTGATTCCCGGCCTGAAGGCCGGCCGCTACGACATGGTGGCCGCCGAGATGGCCATCCTGCCGCAGCGCTGCCAGCAGGTGCTGTTCTCCGAGCCCAACAGTTCCTACGGCGAAGGCTTGCTGGTGCCCAAGGGCAATCCCAAGAAGCTGCATTCCTATGAAGCCTTCGCCAAGGGCAATGGCAAGGTGGCCATCATGGCTGGCGCGGATCAGCTCGAAATGATGCAGGCGCTCGGCATCCCCGACGCGCGCATCGTCACGATTTCCAATAATGCCGACGCCATATCCACGGTGTCCACCGGCCGCGCCGACGCCTACGCCGCCACCGGCCTGACCGTGGTCCAGCTTGCCGGCAAGAGCAAGAAGGTGCAAGCCGCCAAGCCGTTCACCGATCCGGTCATCAAGGGCACGCCGGCCCGCAGTTGGGGCGGCTTCGCCTTCGCGCAGAATTCCGGCGACTTGCGCGACGCGGTCAACGCCCAGCTCGCGAAGTTCAAGAAGACTCCAGCCTGGGGCAAGATCATGAGCCGCTACGGCTTCACGGCCAACGACGACAAGCAGTCGTTCGCCAAGACCACGGCGCAGCTTTGCAAGGGCTGACACGGCTTGCGGGACAGCGCCCGCGCGCTGCCGGAGCCTGTCCCGGCCCCAGCCTCGCGGCCGGGCCGTCCGGCCGCCGCGGCACTGGCTGCAAAAACCCGGGCCGGCGCCATTCCTTGTCCGCAGCCCGATCGGCGCAACGCTGCGAAACAGGCGGTGAACCATCATGCATTGGCTGAGCTATAGCACCCCTTTGCTGCAAGGCGCCTGGGTCACCGTGCAGCTCACCGTCATGTCCACGCTATTGGGCGCGGTGGTTTCGTTTGCGCTGGGCATGGGCAGGTTGGCCCGCGGCCGGCTGCTGCGCCTGCCCAGCATCGCGATCATCGAGCTGTTTCGCGGGACCTCGCTGCTGGTGCAGTTGTTCTGGCTGTACTTCGCCCTGCCGGTGTTCGGCCAGATGGCCGGCGTGGACCTGCGCATGCCGCCGGTCGTGGCCGGCGTGCTGGCCCTGGGGCTGAACATCGGCGCCTACGGGGCGGAAGTCGTGCGCGGCGCGATCCAGGCCGTGCCGCGCTCGCAATACGAAGCGGCCAAGGCGCTGGACTTCACGCCGCGGCAGATCATGTGGCGCATCGCCCTGCCCCAGGCCATCCCCGAGATGATGCCGAGCTTCTGCAACCTGGCGGTGCAGAATCTGAAGGACACCGCCCTGGTGTCGCTCATCAGCCTCGGCGACCTGGCCTTCCGCGCCGAGCAGATCCGCAACTTCACCCAGGACAGCACCACTATCTACACGCTGCTGCTGTTCATGTACTTCGGCATGGCGCTGGTGCTCATGGCGGTCATGAAGACGCTGGAACACTCGGTCGGACGCTGGCGCGCCGTCGCAAGGAATTGAGAATGGAACACGCCTCACGCCCACTACGCCTGCCGCACCGCACGCGGCGCGCATGCCGCCCCGGTACGCCAGGCATGGCACGGCCGGCAGCGACCGCCCCATGTCCGGATTCATACGGGCGGGGCTGAAATGCTGTTCGGCATCCACTGGGACACCAGCAGCAACGCGGCGTTTGCCGCGTCGATACTGCCCATCCTGCTGCGCGGCCTGCTGGTGACCATCGAGGCCAGCATCGTGGGCTTTGCCATCGCGCTGGCCCTGGGGCTGGCGCTGGCGGCGCTGAAATCGAGCCGGCTGCGCGTAGTGTCCTGGCCGGCACGCGTGCTGGCCGAATTCATCCGCGACACGCCGCTGCTGGTGCAACTGTTCTTCCTGTACTACGTGCTGCCCGACTACGGCCTGGTGCTGCCGGCCTTCCTGACCGGCGCGCTGGCGCTGGGCGTGCAGTACAGCGCCTATACCGCCGAGGTGTACCGGGCGGGGCTGGAATCGGTGCTGCGCGGCCAGATCGAGGCCGCACGCGCGCTGGACCTGTCGCCCATGCGGATATTCTGCGTGATCGTGCTGCCGCAAGCCGTGCCACGCATCATTCCGGCGCTGGGCAATTACCTCGTCTCCATCATGAAGGACGTGCCGGTGCTGTCCGTGGTGTCGGTGCTCGAGGTGCTCAATGTCGCCAAGATCATCGGCGACCGGACCTTCAATTACCTGATTCCCTTGTCCATGGTGGGCGGCCTGTACCTGGTCCTGACCATCCTGGCATCGGCCGGCGTGCGCTACCTCGACACCCGCCTGCCCAAACGAGGATTACCGCTACGATGAACGACGATACCAATGCCATCATCCGCTTCGAGAAAGTCGTCAAGCGCTTCGGCGACGCGACGGTGCTCGACGGCCTGGACTTCGAGGTCCACAAGGGCGAGAAGGTCACCATCATCGGCCCCTCGGGCTCGGGCAAGTCGACGGTGCTGCGCATACTCATGACACTGGAAAGCATAGACAGCGGCCTGATCCATGTCGCCGGCAAGCCCCTGTGGCATCAGTACCGCAACGACAAGCTGGTGCCCGCCGACGAGGCGCACCTGCGCGAAATGCGCAAGGAAATGGGCATGGTGTTCCAGCAGTTCAACCTGTTTCCGCACATGACCGTGCGCCGCAATATCACCGAGGCGCCGGTGCATGTGCTGGGGCTGTCGCGCAAGCAGGCGCGCGAACGCGCCCACGAATACCTGGAACTGGTGGGCCTGGCCGACCAGGCCGACAAGTTTCCCAGCCAGTTGTCGGGCGGCCAGCAGCAGCGCGTGGCCATCGCCCGCGCGCTGGCCATGCACCCCAACATCATGCTGTTCGACGAGCCCACCTCGGCGCTCGATCCCGAGCTGGTGGGCGAGGTATTGAACGTGATCCAGCGCCTTTCCGAAGAACACGACCTGACCATGCTGCTGGTGACACACGAAATGCAGTTCGCCAAGCAGATCTCGGACCGCGTGTGTTTCTTCGACCAGGGCAATATCGTCGAGCAAGGCCCGCCCGAGCAGATCTTCTCCGAGCCCCGGCAGGAACGCACGCGCGAATTCCTCAGGGGCTTCCTGGACGCGACCGCGCCCGCCTGAACACGCAGCCGGCCTGCAAGCGCTGCACGCGCAGGCGGCAGACTCTTTCCGCCGTCCCGAGAAAAAAGGGCCCGATCCTCGAAGATCGGGCCCTGCATCACAGGCGCCAGCCGGCACAAGGCCGGAGCCCGCGCCGCGTTCAGTCGCCGGCGTGCACCGTTGCAGGCGCGTCCAGCGGCACGAGCGCCGCATTGCCGCGTCGCGCCGCGATGTGCTCGGGGCGCGGCGCCAGGCCGTACTTGGGCGGGCTCAGGCGGTTTTCCACGCTGTTGTAGACCATGAATACATTGGCCCGCGGCCACGGCGAGATATTGCCGTTGGAGCCATGCATGGTATTGCAGTCGAAGAACACCACCGAACCCGCGCCGCCGGTCATGGCGCGGATGCCGCCCTGCTCGGCCAGCAATTGCAGGCTGACCGGGTCGGGCACGCCATATTCCTGCTTCTTGAGCGAACTGCGGTAATTGTTTTCCGGAGTCTTGCCCTGGCAGGAAATGAAGTGCCGCTGCGAGCCCGGCACCAGCATCAGCGGCCCGTTGCAGGCATTGTTCTCGGTCAGCAGCAGCGAGCAGCTCAGCGCCCGCATGGACGGCATGCCGTCCTCGACGTGCCAGGTCTCGAAATCGGAATGCCAATAGAATTCCTTGCCCTTGAAGCCCGGCTTCATATTGGCCCGCGACTGGTGGATATAGACTTCGGAACCCAGTATCTGGCGCGCCACGTGGATCAGGCGCGGGTCGCGCGCCAGCTTGTTCAGCAGCGGGCTCAGCTCGTGCACCCGGAACACCGAGCGCAACGCGTCGCTGCCGGGCTCGGTAATGACTTCTTCCCCGCCGAGTATGGCGGGGTCCTTGCCCATGCGCTGGATCTCGTCCAGCAGCGCCTGCACCTCGGCCGCCGAGAACAGGTCCTCGATCAGCAAGAACCCGTCGCTTTCGTAGGACGCCAGTTGCTGCGCCGACAGCGCCTGGGCATAGGCGCCGCCGGCGTAGACCACCGGATCCTGGCGCGCGATGATCGCGGTGCCGCGATCCGTGCGCGAATCGTATAAATCACTCATAGTAGTCACCATCAGGAGTCTCCCGCTGCCTAAGCCGCGTCGGACATGGCGGGATACACTCCCTCTTCGTCATGCACCTCCAGCCCCGTGAGCGGCGGGTTGAAAACGCAAATCACGCGCAGCGGCTCCTTGCCGCCGCGCAGCCAGTGATCGTCGTGCTGGTCCAGGGCGTAGACCACGCCGGGGCCGAGCGCATATTTCTTGCCGTCGGCAATGGTCTCGACCTCGCCGTCGCCCTCTATGCACCAGACCGCCTCGAGGTGGTTCTGGTAGTGGATGTGGGTCTCGCTGCCCGGAAAGATCACGGTCTCGTGGAACGAGAAGCCCATGCCGTCCTTCTTGAGCAGCACCCGCCGGCTCAGCCACGTGTCCGTCTTGACCTCGAGATCCGTGCCGATCACATCTTTCACATTCTTGACTATCATCGCCGCTGTCCTCCGAATTTGAGTATCTTGCCGTTGCCCTGGCTGCCCAGGATTTCCGCGGTGCTGCGCTCCAGGACTTCGAGGCCGCGTTCCAGCAACTGGTCTTCGATGGTCAGCGCCGGCAGCACCTTGAGCACCTCGTCGTGCGCGCCCGAAGTCTCGATCACCACGCCGTATTCGAAGGCCTTGGCCGCAATGCGATTGGCCAGGCCGCCTTCGGCCGGCGTGACCAGGCCCTGTATCAGGCCGCGGCCGCGTACGCTCAGGCCGGCCCCCGGATAGCTGCAGGCCAGGTTCTCGAGCCAATTGCGTACCAGCTCTTCCTTGCGCCGCGTCTCGGTGGCGAAGGCATCGTTCGTCCAGTAGCTGTCCAGCGCCTGGGCGGCGGTGACGAATGCCAGGTTGTTGCCGCGGAAGGTGCCGCTGTGCGCGCCCGGCTTCCAGATGTCGAGCTCGGGCTTGAACAGCACCAGCGACATGGGCAGGCCGAAGCCCGACAGGGACTTGGACAACGTCACGATATCCGGCTGGATGCCGGCCTGCTCGAAGCTGAAGAAACTGCCGGTGCGCCCGCAGCCCACCTGGATGTCGTCGACGATCAACAGCATGTCGTGGCGCCGGCACAGGGTTTCGATCTGCCGCAGCCAGCGCCAAGTGGCGACGTTCACGCCGCCCTCGCCCTGCACGGTTTCCACGATCACTGCTGCCGGGTGATCCAGCCCGCTGCTGGGGTCGTCCAGCAGGCGCTCGAGATAGGCCGCCGTATCGACGTCCGGCCCCATGTACCCGTCATAGGGCACGAAAGTGGTATTGCCCAGGGCCATGCCCGCGGCGCGGCGGAACTTGGCGTTCGCCGTGGCCGCCAGCGATCCGGCGCTGACCCCATGGAAACCATGGGTGAAGGAAATCACGTTCTGCCGTCCCTTGACCTGGCGCGCCAGTTTCAGCGCCGCCTCGACGGCGTTGGTGCCGGTCGGGCCGGTGAACTGCAGCGTATATTGCCAGCCGCGCGGCTTGAGCAGCACGCGCTCGAAGGTCTCGAGGAAATATTTCTTGGCGCTGGTGGCCATGTCCAGGCCATGCACCACGCCGTCGGTGCCCAGGTAATCGAGCAGCCTGCGCTTGAGCACCGGATTGTTGTGTCCGTAGTTCAGGGTGCCGGCGCCGCTGAAGAAATCGATGTATTGCCTGCCCGTTTCATCGAACAGCAAAGACCCCCGGGCCTGATCAAAAACGACCGGGAAAGACCGGACGTAGCCGCGTACCTCCGACTCCATCCGGTCAAATATTTTCAAGTCCATGGTGTTCTCCCTTAGTTTCGAGGCCTTGCTGCGGAGAATGAGCTGCCGTGGCGGCTGCTCGCGCAAGCCTCTTAGCTGAAATACCCGTAAAGGGGCTAGTGGCCCGACCACACCGCAAGAGGCGCCATGCCTCGGGGGGTGGGCGAACCGGACGGCCGGCGCTCAGCGCGGCCGCGATACCGGGGGCTGGAAAGGCCCGATGCGCAACAACCTTTCCTCTTCGTGCCCGCCTGGCCCGAAAAGCTCGGGCCCGAACAAGGCGCTGTCGGAACAGGTGGCATGCAGTTGCCGGGCAAGGCCGGCGAACACGCCGCGCGACGCGGCATTATCGGGACCGACAGTGGTCTCGATATATCGGATGGCGCTCGAGGCGGGGCGCTCGAGCAGGTGCCACAACATCTGCCGGGCCAGGCCACATCCGCGCGCGCGCGGATGTACGGCTACTTGCCAGACGAAAAGCACTTCGGGGTGCCGCGGCGGCACGTAGGCCGACACGAAGCCCGCTATTTGCCCGGAGCCGTCCTCGGCCAGCACGCAAGTGTCGGCGTGATGCTCGCTCAGCAGCAAATAGGCATATAGGGAATTGAGATCCAGCGGCGGGCATTCGGCGATCAGGCCGTGTATGGCCCGGCCGTCGGTCCGGCGGATGGGACGCAGGCCGTAGGCCTGGGGCGCCGCGGCGCGGCGCCCTGGAATGGAAGAGAGGGGATGGAGTTCGCGCGCCTCTAGACTCATACCACCAGACCCGATTCGGGAGGAGCCCCGCCAACTGCGACATCCAGGATGGGCGAGCCGGGCTCGTCCAGCGCTTCGGGCGGCAGCACGCCTTGCGGCTCCATTAGATCCACGATGCGCTCGAGCGACAGGGTAATGGTGGCCTGTTCCAGCTCGGGCAGCGCCTTGAGGGCGTCGGCCAGCTTCTTTTGCAGCGGCGACGGAGTGTCCTTGGCCAGGGTGATGCCGGCGTCAGTAGCCGTGACGAAAACGATGCGGCGATCTTCGCGGCTGCGTTCGCGCCGCACCAGGCCTTTGTCTTCGAGGCGGTCGAGTATGCCGACAACGGTACTGGGGCTGGCATGGATTTCGCGGCTGATGGCCGTGGCGGTCAGCGGCCCCAGGCCTATTACCGCGCGCAGGCAGATGAGCTGCGGCGCCGTGATATGGCTGCAGGCGGCGAGCTGGCGGGAATGCAGCGCTATGGAGCGGGTGATGCGGCGCAAGGCGCGCAGAATCCGCAAATCATAGTGCGGGTCGACCACGGTATCGTTCATGATGCAGGGAACACCCTATTCATTTCATCAAAAGTAATTTCTACTCAAATGATATGTTCACAAAACGTCAAAGTCAAGGCGCGCGAGCATCATGCATCCACCACGCGGAGGTGGCAGATGCCGGCTAGCGGCGGGATGTAGTGCTTATTTGGCGCGGCCCTGCGCCAAGTGCCTTGGGCGTGGCCGCGCCCGGGCGGTGGCATGGCGCCATGGTGCCAGGACATATGCCTGGGGAACAAAGCGCCCGCCAGGCATCGGCAAGACGCTAGAACATGACGTATATCACCTTCGAGGCGAAGGTGGAGGCGCTGGGCAGGGGCGGCGACAGCACTTCGTTCTTGGAAACCAGGTCAAAGGCTGGCCCCGCGGCAGGCGTACTGGCAGCGCCCGTGGATGTACCGCCCTGGGAGGCGGACGAGGGACTGGAGCCCGAACCGCCGGAGCCGGCCCCGAGATCGATGGACTGCGTGAGAAATGGCGTCATGCCCGGCTGGCAAATCACCGTCACTTGCTGGCCGCTGCCCTGCGACTGTGAACCGAACATGGCCTGCTGCGCGCTGCATGCCGCGACGATGGTGATGCTGGCCTGGAATTCGCCCATGCTGCGCGACAAGCCCGCCGCCTGCGACAGGCCGGGCAGAGACAGGCACAACACGGCGGACAAGAATGTTCGAGTGATCATAATTACACGTCAACTTTTGCTTGCCCCGGAAATGACTATAGCATCGCCGGAACGGCTGTATCGCGAAAATCTGCCGGATATTTATCCGATTACTGTATTGATGGCCCGCCGCCTCATGGCTCACGGCCCACCGCCCTGGACGCCCGTCGGGATTGCCGATCGCCAGCCCGGGCCGCCGGCCGCCCGCATTGCGGCGAAAGGGCTGGCCGGCGGCCTGCCGTCGACCAGAGACTGCTAATAATCCACTGTAATAACCACGGTGTCCGTATACTTGCCCGCCGCGGGAACGGACTGGGACGGCACCCGGCCGTATACCACCAGGGTCTGGGGCTGGCCGGTGCCCGTGCCCGCCACCCCCAGATAATCGGTATTGCCCCAGCGCGTGGTACGCGCGGCATCTTTGTATAACTCGTAATTGAGCAGCGATCCGTTCGGCCCCTGCATGCGCCGCTGGCCGCCGGAAGAGACCGGATTCAAGCCGTCGCCCAGCAATACGTGATAGCCATTGCCGCTCTGGCCGCCATTGCAGGTGACCACGATCGCGGCGGTCGTATCGACGTTCTGGGTGAGAGTCTGGAACACAGTGCCGAAATCCATGTTCGAGGACGAGATCAGCCGGCAGTCGCTGTTTACCGAGGCGTCTATATAGAAGCCCGAGTTGACGGTGGACAGCGATCCATTGGTGCATTTGGGCACGGCGCCGTTATAGGACCTGTAGGCAATCGTCAGCGGCCAGTTGCCCCGGGTGTTGGTGCTGTACCAGCCCGCAGGCAGGCCCGCCTGCCCCGAAGACTTGATACGCCCGTATATCGGGACAGTCCCCGTCATGGAGTACGACCCCGAGGGCATGGTCATCGTAATCGCCACGGGGGCATAGCTGCCGCCCGTGGCGCCCCACACCACTGTTCTGGCGCTGTCCGTATACATATTGAAGGCCATGGTGCTGGAGCCGCCGCTGTTGTCCAGAACCAGGTAGCGGGGGTTGTAGCTTTGCGTGCCGGGGTCCGCCCCCAGGCTCATGCACAGCAGGATGTTGGTGCCGGGGTCCGCACTGCAGCCGTAGCTTATGACGCTGGAGGAGTCGGTTACCCCGCCGTCCAGCAGATTGATAGTGCCGAAATCCATGGTGCTGCTGTTGCCCCAGCAGCTCACTGAACCCGCCATGGCCGATCCGGTACATATCGCCGTCAGCAACAGGGCCAGCAGGCCCGGGCGCAGGATGCGCAGGAAAAAAATCAGGCTTTTCATGGCGTTTCGCTTCCTGTGCCCTGCAAGCGCGCCCGGCGAGTGTTCAAGGCTTGCATGTGAGAGGTCCTATTTCCGGCAGGGTGTCGGCCTTGGCATGATATGGGAACTGCACGCTGCAATCCGCGCCGGCGCCGCTCACGATCAAACGGTTGTCGGGCTGCAGGCCTTCGAGGTACAGGCGCCCGTCGTAGCCCACCCAGCCGCCGGCGTCCTTGCTGCCGTTGAGGAACGCCTGGGCGCCCATGGGCACGTCCTTGCCATCGGGCTGGTGCAGTATCAGCGAGGCGGCATGCACTCTTTCCATGACGAACTTGACGTTCACCCCGGACCCCTGGCGCGGCACCACATTCATATTGACGCGCTTGATGCGCATGTCCACCGCCAGATTGGTGGGATCGATGGAAACCTTGTTGTTCTGGTAGGACTGCAGGCCGGGCACCAGCAGCAAGCCGCGGCTGTCGGTCTTGCCCACGGGCCGGTTTTCTTCCTTGACCGGCACATCGGGCACGCCGTCGGTGGACACCACGGCAAAGCCGTCGTAGATGCGGCGCGAAGCGAACAGGCCGCCGCCCATGGCCACGATCGAACCCGAGGCAGTCGCATAGGCGGTCTGGTCGGAGCCCAGGCTGTTGATACCGGCGCCGATGTCCGCGTACTGGGCGTGGCGGCTGACCTGGCCGCTGGCGCCCATACCCTGCTGGTCCGATTGCTGCGCCTGCACGCCCCAGCTCCAGCCGTCCGGGGTCTGGGCCGAACGGTTGACGCTGGCCGTGTAGGTGGTGGAATCCTTGCTGTGCACCGCCGAGCCGTAGGCCGATACGCCTTTGTCGAAGTTGATGCTCAGATTCAGCGAAATGGTGCGGTCGCCGTGGTTGTCGAGATTCTGGTTGGCGGCCACGCCCAGCGTGACCCCGTGAGCGAAGGTACGCGACCACGAGGCGCCCGCATAACGCGAGCGCGGCTGGCCGGCTTGTTGCAGATAAGCGTAGTTCAGGCCGAAGCTGCCCAGCATGCCGGTGTCCACGCTCACGTAGGCACTGTCGGTACGCAATATGGGCGCACTGCCGTACTGCGTGGCCACGTCCGCGAAATTGCGCAGCGCGCGCTGGGTGTTGGCGCCCAAGCTGTAGCGGCCGTGCTGCAACTGGTAGCTGAGCGAATACTGCGAACCGCCCCGGCCCTGCGAACGGCTTTGCGCCCAGGATCCCGATACCGTGCCCAGTGAGCCCACGGTCGCCCCCCCGCCCAGGCCGCCCATGGCGACACCCTTGCTGGCCTCGAAGTGGCTTTCGAGCGTCAGGGAATTGGTGAAGCCGTGCCGGATGGTGCCCGACACCATAGGGTCGTGGCCATAGTCGAAGGACTGGTAGCCGTAATTCTGGCGCACGTAGCCGGTCTCGAACGACCAGTCGGTGAGCCCTGCGCGCAGCAGATTGACGGCCGAATAAAAGGGGAAGCTGACGGTGGTGCTGCGGCCCAGGGCGTCGGTCATCACCACGCGCGCCTGGCCGGCGCCGTTGACGCTGGGCAGGACATTGAGCTGGAAAGGCCCGGCTGGCACAGTGCCGTTGTATTGCTGGATGCCGTTGACGTACAACTGCACCGCCGAGGGCAGCGCGGCCGAGCCGAAATAAGCCGGCAGCGGCGTGGTCGACTGGTAGGGCTGCAGCGAAAAATCGCGCGCGATCTGCAGGCCGCCGATGCGTGTCTGGCGGGTCCACGACAGGCCGTTGGTCAGCGCATCGCCCATGGTCAGCGTGATTTCCTTGTCCTGCCAGGAATGCTGCAGCGTGGTATCCATGCGCACCGTGCTGCGCTGCCAGCCGGGCGTATCGGACACATGCTGTCCCGACAGCAGGTACGAATCGCTGAATACGCCCAGGTCGTTGAAGGCCCGCAACTGTCCGAAGCCGCTCAGGCTCAGGGAATTCTTGTTGGTATACGACGAGTACAGGTCGTAGTTCAGCACCAGGCCCGGAGAGACCGAGGCCTGGGTGCGCGCCCCGCCCTTGTCGCCGACCACCGCCGTACTTACATTGAGTATGGAAAACGGCGCCGTGATGCTGAGGCTTTGCAGGCTGGGGTTGTACTTGGCCTTGACGCCGGGGTAGGCGTCGAGCGGCGTGTCCGGCGGTATTTTCTTCAGGTAGTCGGCGCGAAAGCCCAGTTGCGCGGCATTCTCGGGGCTGACATACAGCCTGCCGCCGCGATCGCTGAACTGCGTCAGGTCGGCGTCGGTGTT
Organism: Candidimonas humi; assembly: GCF_019166065.1. Lineage (GTDB taxonomy): Bacteria > Pseudomonadota > Gammaproteobacteria > Burkholderiales > Burkholderiaceae_B > Candidimonas > Candidimonas humi. Next base: position 262,540 of record NZ_JAHTBN010000005.1, on the reverse strand, counting down.
GCCATTGACGGTAACCAGCAGGAACACCATCGCACCGGCGTCCGCCGCAGCCCCGCCAGGCGGCGGGCCGGAGGCCTGGGTGTCTGCTGCGGGGGGAGTCTGGGCGGCTGCTGGCATATGGTATACGCCGCCCATGAGCAACAGGGTGGCTGCGCCCCCGCTAAGGAGCCTTGGTAATGGGTGCAACGCTCGCACTGGCCTTGGTGCCATTGGTCAGGCTGGAAAAAGTGCCGCCCTGGGCAAACTCGCCCGGAGGCAAATGCAATTCGAGCCGCCGGTACTGGCCAGGCAAAACATATCCGGCAAGACCGCCGAGCGCCATCACGGTCTTGCCATGGGGTGGGGTAAACGCAACGTCGGCCAACTGGCCATGCATGGTGCCCGAATTGCGCACCAGCAGCCATGCATGCCCGCTGGATTCCTGCACCTGCCATTGCAGCACAGGCTTGGGCGAGGCGGTTCCGGCAATGAAGACCGGAATCGAATAGCGGAAAACGAAATTCAGGCCAGCCTTGGGCTGGTTCTGGGGCTTGATGGGAAGCTCGTCGACCAGCAGGCGGTAGCTGCGTTCTTCGGCGGCCGGCGCGGCCATGGGGCCCACGCGCACCAGGCGTACCAGTTGCTGCTGCCCCGGCCCGACCTGCACCATGGGCGGACTGGCTATCATGTAGGCATCGGGGGTAAGGACATCCTGCCCTCCCGCCTGGGACCACCGATAGACCCGGACCTGGGCATGAACGGGCTGTTCGCTGACATTGCGCAGCCAGATTTCATCGGCCTTCTTGTCGCTGGGGATGGACAAGCTGATCGGCGAAATCTGCAGGCCGGCTGCCAAGGCGCCACGGCCCGGCAGCCCGCATAACAACACCATCAAGCAAGCCAGCCCAATGCGCCGGGCGGCACCGAAACGCGCTATCCACATAGGTTCACCCAAAAGCAAGCAGATCGAACCCGGAGTGTAGTCGCTTTTAATAAGTTTCAGTAATAGACGTTGATATTGACCGTATCGGAATAGGTGGCGGCCGGCACGTTCAGCGTCGAGGTCGTCTTGCCATAGACCACATAGGCCTGGGCAGCGCCGGTGCCGGTTGCGGACTTGACGTTGGCAGTGCCCGACGTGCTGTTGCCCCAGGCTGTCGAGTAACTGGAATCTTGATAGAGCTGGTAGCCGATGGTCTGCGACACGCCGGGGGCAGTGCTCGACATGACACCCGCCCCGTTGGTGGTGGAACCCGCCGACGCGGATTGCAGGCCTATCGTGTACGGCGTCAGGTTGGTGCACGTAACCGAGAATCCGCCATTGTTGGCACTGGCATCGGTTTCGGTGGATTTGTGGCTCGAGAAATCGAGCTTCGAATTGCCGCCGGATACCGTACAGTCGCTGGTAATCACGATCTGGGCCTGGAGCGTGCCGGTGGCGGTGTTAGCGGCCGAGGCGGTGAGGGGTGCGGCAAACAACGACAGACCCGCTACGGCGCTCATTGCGGCCAGCAGATTACGAGTGATTGCTTTCATGATGATTCCTGTATTCAAGATGCGAAATCGATTCGCTGATATTTAGAGGTGCCGGCCTGGTCTTGCGTATCGCGCTCGACGATCAGGATGCAAATTTGCGATCCGGCCTCCGATTCATTACGGACTGAATTTTAGGTTTGGGCGATTCAAATCACTTTTGGAATTCGGCTAAAACCGTTTGCCCGAAGTGCCAAATCGGCAATATCGCAATATCGTGGCAATAAATACACAAACCCTTGGTTCGCCATGGTTAGCGGGCCTATCCGGCTTATGCCATGCCTCGAATTAATGAAGATCGCGGATTACTTGGGATCGTCCGGACGTCGTACAAGCATTGGATTTTTCATGGCACAAACCCAATGACTCTCTATGGACCAACAATACAATTCCGGCCCCGCGTACACGTCATACACCCTGTAAAACCGCTATGTGGCGCAGCACGGCTAACCCGATTTGCGACACACGGATCGATACGCCGGTGCTCAGGCGTCGCGCATTATGCGCGTACTTGTATAAGCAAAGCCCCACCTCGGCTGGAATTGACGATTTTTGACGAGGCCAATCAATGGCGCGTTTTGCCGCGGCGAACCTCGCGGCCGCTTTGATCCGGCATGACGATCAAATATCCCATCTGCCGGGAATATTTAAAATGCCGCGAATCTGGGAACGGCGATTATTTATTAATACCCGGGTCGGGAATCCCTATCCCCGGGGAATCCATTTGCCTGGAAGATCCATTTCCTGCCGCAGCATTACATTCCTTTTTTCAGCATTAATCCGGTCATTTCAAAACCCGATTTGAAATTCAAAATGCATGACTGCGGTCAACATGGGCAAGCAAGCCTTCATTTAAATAGATACCGGGAATAGGGTTATATCGGGAACAAGACCGCGCCCCACCCACGCATCGACACTCTTCGCACATATTTGCGGCAGGATCTGCTCATCGCCTCGCGCATGAGCTCCATGCGCCGTGCGCGGCCGCGGGGTGCACTACCCGACGCCCGGACCCGGCACTCTCGCCACACCCCGCAGAACAATCCGCACGCCCCAAGGCTGGCCCGCGACCCGCTCGTCCTCTGCCACTCACCCCCTTCCGCTTTTGCCCTGCCGCTCTTCCCCTGCCGCTCTTCCCCTGCCGCTCATCCCCTTCCGCTCTCACCCGGCGCCGGCCTTGAATCGATCGAAGCCAGTCGTATCGACCTTGCTTGCTCCCCCCCTGAATTGAAGCTACACTTTCAGGCTCGGTTTTTTTTGCGAACGTGGCGGAATTGGTAGACGCACCAGATTTAGGTTCTGGCGCCGAGAGGTGTGAGAGTTCGAGTCTCTCCGTTCGCACCACCATCCCCGATGCACGTCGATCAGGCGCGAGACGTGCGCCGCTTTTTCTGGCCCCCGTGGGGCGGCAAGCCAACGAAGTTGGCGCAGCGTGGGGGCATTTTTTCCGCGCGGTCCCATGAACCCCAGACTCAACGAGCTTCACCCCTACCCCTTCGCGAAGCTGCGCCAGTTGATGGCTTCGGCGGAACGCCCGCCCGAAGGCCTGACGCCGATCAATCTGTCCATCGGCGAGCCCAAGCATGCGGCCGCGCCGCTGGTGGTGGAAGCCATGCGCGGCGCGATGGGCGGACTGTCGGTCTACCCGCCTACCAAGGGCGACCCGGTCCTGCGCCGCGCCATTTCGGAATGGATAGCGCGGCGCTACGGCATTGCCGCGCCCGATCCCGAAACCCAGGTGCTGCCCGCGCTGGGCTCGCGCGAGGCGCTGTTCGCCTTCGCCCAGACAGTCATCGACCCCACGGCCGACTCGCTGGTGATGTGCCCCAACCCCTTCTACCAGATCTATGAGGGTGCGGCGCTGCTGGCCGGGGCGCGGCCCTATTTTGTGAATGCGCGCGCAGACCTCGGGTTCGGCCTGGACTGGGCCGGAGTGCCCGCAGAGGTCTGGCGCAAGGTGCGCCTGCTATATGTATGCTCGCCCGGCAACCCTGCCGGCAACGTCATGCCGCTCGAGGAATGGCGCCGCCTCTTCGAGCTGGCCGACGAATACGGCTTCGTGATCGCCTCGGACGAGTGCTATTCCGAAATCTATTTCGACGAGGCCGACAAGCCGCTGGGCGGCATGCAGGCTGCCAGCCTGCTGGGCCGCGCCGATTACCGCGGCCTGGTGTGTTTTTCCAGCCTGTCCAAGCGCTCCAACGTGCCGGGCATGCGTTCGGGCTTCGTGGCGGGCGACGCCGGCCTCATCCAGCAGTTCCTGCTGTACCGCACCTACCACGGCAGCGCGCTCAGCCCTGTGGTGTCGCAGGCCAGCGTGGCGGCCTGGGGCGACGAGGCGCACGTGGTCGAGAACCGCCGCCTGTACCGCGAAAAATTCGAGGCCGTAGTGCCGCTGCTGGCGCCGGCGCTGGGTGTGCAATGGCCCCAGGCGTCCTTCTATCTGTGGGCCGAGACGCCCGGCCCCGACCCCGAGTTCGCCCGCGACCTGTACGCGCATACCGCAGTGACGGTGCTGCCGGGCAGCTTCCTGGCGCGCGACGCCCAGGGCGCCAACCCTGGGGCCGGGCGCATGCGCATCGCTCTGGTGGCGCCGAAGGACCAATGCGTGGAGGCCGCGCAACGCATCGTCGACTATATGAAGACCCGCGCCTGACGGCACGCGCCCGCAACGCGCCGCCCGGCGGCGCAGGCCAGCCGCCGGGACACGCGCCGCATGATTCGCGTCGTATCATTGAACCGAAATCCCTCAATCGCTCAACCCAAACCGCTTACACGACCATGACACTCGATCTCCAAAGCACCATCGAACACGCCTGGGAACATCGCGCCGAAATCGGACCGGACGCCGAAAGCGCTCCCATCCGCGAAGCCGTGCAGCAAACCATCAACGCGCTGGACACCGGCCGCCTGCGGGTGGCGGAAAAAATCGATTTCGAATGGGTGGTCCACCAGTGGATCAAAAAGGCGGTGCTGCTGTCCTTCCGCCTGGAAAACAACGAGGTCATGGGCCAGGCGCCCATGCAGTTCTACGACAAGGTGCCGCTGAAATTCGGCGACTACGGCGCCCAGGCCTTCGTCAACGGCGGCTACCGGGTAGTGCCGCCGGCGGTGGCGCGCAAGGGCGCATTCATCGCCCGCAACGTGGTGCTCATGCCCTCCTACGTCAACATCGGCGCCTATGTGGACGAAGGCACCATGGTCGACACCTGGGCCACGGTCGGCTCCTGCGCGCAGATCGGCAAGAATGTGCACCTGTCGGGCGGCGTAGGCATAGGCGGCGTGCTCGAACCGCTGCAGGCCAACCCCACCATCATCGAGGACAACTGCTTCATCGGCGCACGCTCCGAAGTGGTCGAAGGCGTGATCGTCGAAGAAAATTCGGTGCTTGCCATGGGGGTGTTCCTGTCCCAAAGCACCAAGATCTACGACCGTGCCACCGGCACCATCTCGTACGGACGCATACCGGCCGGCTCGGTCGTGGTGCCCGGCTCGCTGCCCGCCGCCGACGGCTCGCACAGCCTGGCCTGCGCGGTCATCGTCAAGCGGGTCGACGCCCAGACACGCTCCAAGACCAGCATCAACGACCTGCTGAGAACCTGATGGACCATGGTTCAGTGCTGGATCTGGTCAAGGACCTGATCGCGCGCCGCTCGGTCACACCCGAAGACGCCGGCTGCCAGCAGCGGCTGGCCGAGCGCCTGCGGGCGTCGGGCTTTGCCGGCGAGACCCTGGCCTACGGCGAGGTCGTCAACCTGTGGGCGCGGCGCGGCACGGCCGCCCCGCTGCTGGTCTTTGCCGGCCACACCGACGTAGTGCCCACGGGTCCGCTGGAAAAATGGGGCAGCGATCCCTTCGCGCCCACCGAGCGCGACGGCAAGCTGTACGGCCGCGGCGCGGCCGACATGAAAAGCTCGATCGCCGCCTTCGTCGTGGCTGCCGAGGAATTCGTGGCCGCCCATCCGGACCACCGCGGCTCCATCGGGCTGCTCATCACTTCCGACGAAGAAGGCCCGTCCGTGGACGGTACGGTCAAGGTCTGCGAGGCCCTGGCCACGCGCGGCGTCAGCCTGGACTACTGCATCGTCGGCGAGCCCACCTCGGTGCAGGCGCTGGGCGACACGGTCAAGAACGGCCGGCGCGGCTCGCTGTCGGGACGCCTGACGGTCAAGGGCAAGCAGGGCCACGTCGCCTACCCCCACCTGGCGCGCAACCCCATCCACCTGCTGGCCCCTGCCCTGGCCGAACTGGCGCAGACGCAATGGGACCAGGGCAACGAATACTTCCCGCCGACCACTTTCCAGGTTTCCAATCTGCACGCCGGCACCGGCGCCACCAACGTCATACCGGGCGAGGCCGTGCTGGACTTCAATTTCCGCTACGCCAGCATCAGCGCGCCCGAAGACCTGCAAGCGCGCGTCGCGCGGGTGCTGGACAAGCACGGCCTGGAATACACGCTGGACTGGACGCTGGGCGGGCGGCCGTTCCTGACGCCGCGCGGCGAACTGAGCGAGGCCCTGGCCGGCGCCATACTGGACGAAACCGGCGTCGCCACCGAGCTGTCCACCACCGGAGGCACCTCCGACGGGCGCTTCATCGCCCGGATCTGCCCGCAGGTCGTGGAGTTCGGCCCCATCAACGCCACTATCCACCAGGTCGACGAGCACATCCGCATCGACACGCTGGAGCCCCTGAAGAACATCTATCGCCGCACCCTGGAGCGCCTGCTGCTGGACTGAACCATCGGCCCGCCCGCCACGTCCGCGGCCGCTCGCCGGCCGCGGGCCGGCATGCTATCTTCGAATTGCGGCCCCGAGGCGGCCGGGAAGCCCGCCGGACGGCCCCACGCACCACACGAATTACCGGAATGCCTATGAACGAATCGGCCCAACAAGAACTGCTCACCCTGCGCGACCTGCTGCGCTATACCGTCAGCCGCTTCAATGCCTCTCATCTGGCGTTCGGCCACGGCAGCGACAATGCCTGGGACGAGGCGGTCTACCTGCTGCTGCACACTCTGCACCTGCCGCTGGACACACTCGAGCCCTTCCTCGACGCCCGCGTGCTGCCCGACGAACGCGCGCGCTACCTGAAGCTGGTGCAGCGGCGCATCCAGGAGCGCCTGCCCGCGGCCTATCTGACCGGCGAGGCCTGGCTGCAGGGCCACCGATTCTTTGTCGACCAGCGCGTCATCGTGCCGCGCTCGCCCATCGCCGAACTGCTGGCGCACGACCTGTCGCCCTGGGTGGCGCACCCCGAAGACCTGGATTTCGTGCTCGATCTGTGTACAGGCTCGGGCTGCCTGGCTGTGCTGGCGGCGCTGGCCTTCGAGAACGCCCAGGTCGACGCGGTCGATCTCTCCGAACACGCCCTGGAAGTGGCCGACCGCAACATCGAGCAGTTCGGCCTGGACGGCCGCGTCACCACGCACCGCAGCGATCTGTTCGACCAGTTGCCGCATTGCGAATACAACCTCATCATCTGCAACCCGCCCTACGTCAACAACCACTCCATGGAGGCGCTGCCGGAAGAATTCCGCCACGAGCCGACCATGGCCCTGGCGGGCGGCGAGGACGGCATGGACCTGGTGCGCCGCCTGTTGTCCAAGGCGCCCGACTTCATGGCGCCCGGGGGCCTGCTGGTGCTGGAGATCGGCAACGAGTACGACAACTTCGTGGCGGCCTTTCCCGGCCTTGACCCGGTCTGGCTCAGTACCGAACGCACCGAAGACCAGATCCTGATGCTGACGCGGGAACAACTGGAACAATGATACGCGCCACCGGGTTGTCGCTGCGGCGCGGCACCAAGCTGCTGCTGGACCAGGCCGATTTCGTGGTGCATGCGGGCGAGCGCGTCGGCGTGGTCGGCAAGAACGGGGCCGGCAAATCGACCCTGTTCATGCTGCTGCAGGGCCGGCTCGATCCCGACGCCGGTACGCTCGACATGCCGGCCGGCTGGCGCATCGCCAGCGTCGAACAGGAAATCGGCGACAACACCCTGCCCGCCCGCGAGTTCGTGATCGACGGCGACCGGCACCTGCGCGACCTGCAAGAGCAAAGGCGCGCCACGCCCGATGCCGACGGCCAGCGCATCGCCGAGCTGGAAGCGGCCCTGGTCGAGGCCGACGCCTGGAGCGCACCGGCGCGCGCCGAGCAATTGCTGGCCGGGCTGGGCTTCACGCCGCAACAGTGGTCCAGCCCCGTCCGCGATTTCTCCGGCGGCTGGCAGATGCGCCTGGCGCTGGCCCGCGCCCTGATGGCGCCGTCCGACCTGTTGCTGCTGGACGAGCCCACCAATCACCTGGACCTGGACGCCATGCTGTGGCTGGAGCGCTGGCTGGCCTCCTACCAGGGCACCGTGCTGGTGATTTCGCACGACACCGAATTTCTCGACACGGTAGCGCGCGCCATCCTGCATTTCGACCAAGGCAAGCTGATACGCTACCGCGGCGGCTACGAAGACTTCCTGACCCAGCGCGCCGAGCGCCTGCGCCAGTCGCGCCTGGCCTGGGAAAGACAAACGCGCGAAACCGCGCGCTTGCAGAATTTCATCGACCGCTTCAAGGCCAAGGCCACCAAGGCCAAGCAGGCGCAGAGCCGCGTCAAGGCGCTGGCGCGCATGCAGACGCTGGCGCCGCTGCAGGCCGAGGCCGGCATCGACATACGCATCCCGGAACCCACGGGCATGCCCGATCCGCTGCTGGTGCTGGAAGATGTCAGCACCGGCTACGCGCTGCCCGAGGGCGGCACGCGCACCGTGCTCGAGAACGTGCAACTGATGGTGCGCGGAGGCAGCCGCATCGGCATCCTGGGGGTCAACGGCGCGGGCAAGTCCACGCTGGTCAAGACACTGGCCGCCGAGCTGCCGGCGCTACGTGGGCAGCGCCACGCTTCCAGGGGGCTGGAGATCGGCTATTTCGCGCAGCAGCAGCTCGACATGCTGGACCCGCAGGGCACGCCCTTGCAGCACCTGCAGCGGCTCGCGCCGCAGGCCCGCGAACAAGAACTGCGCAATTACCTGGGCGGTTTCGGTTTCAACGGCGACATGGTGCTGGGCACGGTCGGCCCGCTGTCGGGCGGCGAGAAGGCTCGCCTGGCCCTGGCGCTGATCGTCTGGCAAAAGCCCAATCTGCTGCTGCTGGACGAACCCAGCAACCACCTGGATGTGGACACGCGCGAAGCGCTGGCCGCCGCCCTGGCAGAGTTTCCGGGCAGCGTGCTGCTGGTGTCGCACGACCGCCATCTGCTGCGCACCACGGTCGACAGCTTCTGGATCGTGGCCGACGGCGCCGTGCGGGAATTCGACGGCGACCTGGAAGACTACCGCGACTGGCTGGCGCAGCGCGGCGCCCAGGCCCGCGCCGAGGCGCGCGCGCCCGATGCCGCCGGCCGCGACGGCAAGAGCACCGACCGCCGCCAGGAACGGCGCGAGCAGGCCGAGATCCGCCAACGCCAGGCGGCGCTGCGCAAGCCGGTGCTGCAGAAGATCGGGCGCATCGAAACCTCGATGCACGAGGCCAGCCGGCGCCTGGCCCAACTGGATGCCCTGATCGCCGATGCCGATCTCTACACCGAAGCGCGCCGCGACGAACGCCTGAAGACCTTGGCCGAACATGGCGACCTGCAAAAACAGACGGCGCTGCTCGAAGAGCAGTGGCTGGAACTGCAGCAGGAACTCGAAGACCTGGAAGTCCGCCAGCCGTAGCCGCCCGGCGCGCCATACCCGGCCGGCGCCTTGCCGGTGCCGGTGCCGGTGCCCTGCCTGTGCCTATGCCTGTGCCTGTGCCCTGCCCGTGCTTGTGCTTGCGCCCTGCCTGTGCCTATGCCCGTGCCAGCACCTGCACGATGCGGCGAGACCGCGCGGCTATTGCAGCTCGATCATCCCGGCGCATTGGCTGTGCCGGCTATCCCGGCCGCGCACCCGCGTCAGCAATCGTAGCTGACCAGCACCAGGTCGACCGCCTGCTCGCGGATAGGAATCAGGGCCTGATAGGCCGGGGAATCGTGCCAGCCGCGCAGCGAGGCTGCGTCGGGAAAACGGATCGCCACTACGTCCGTATGCGTATGCGTACCACTGAGCACGGTATTGCGCTTGCCGCGAAACAGCAGTTGCCCGCCCCAGGGCGCAATAGTGGCGGGCACCTTGGCGCAGTAGTCCGCCCACTTGGCCGGATTCTTGACCGTCACATGGCCCACCAGGCAGGCCGCCCCCGCCGCAGTGTTGTCGTTTTCCATGAACTCCTCCTTGTCATGCCGCTATTTTGCATGCTTGCGGCTCGCGCGGGAATATGCGCGCCTTGCGCGATGCCGGCTAGCCGGCAATCACTTCCAGCTTGGCGACCCCCAGGGCCAGCGTCTTGGTGCCGGCATCGCGGAACTGGATCTGCGCCTGCGCGTCCTGGCCGCTGCCGCTCAGGCTGAGTATGGTGCCGTCGCCGAATTTCGGATGGCGCACGCCCTGGCCGATGCGGAACTGCTGCTGGCCGACGGTCACGCCACTCGCCCAACTGCGCGGGGAGCGCGGGGCGATCTGGCCCGTGGCCGGGCGCCCATAGGCATCGCCGCGGCGCTGCGCGTTCCAGCCGCCCGAGGCCACGTCCGCGGTGCCGGCCCACGCACTGGATACCGGCACGCGCACCTTGGGGCTGAGCCACTTCAGGTGCTCTTCGGGAATTTCGTCGAGGAAGCGCGAGCGCAGCGCGTAGCGGGTCTGCCCGTGCAGCATGCGGCTCTGGGCCAGCGTCAGGTACAGGCGCTGGCGCGCGCGGGTAATCGCCACATACATGAGGCGCCGCTCTTCTTCCAGGCCGGATTGCTCCATCAGGCTGTTCTCATGCGGGAACAGGCCTTCCTCGACGCCGGTAATGAACACGGCGTCGAATTCCAGCCCCTTGGCGGCATGCACCGTCATGAGCTGTACGGCATCCTGGCCCGCCTGGGCCTGGTTGTCGCCCGCCTCCAGCGAGGCGTGGGAAAGGAATGCGGCCAGCGGCGACATGCCCTGGCGCGCGCCGGCCTCGATGAGATCGGCGGCGCCCGGCAAGGCATCGGCGCTCGATGCGGCGCCGGCCGCTGCGCCGGGATCGGCGGCATCGCCCGCGACGGCATCGGAAACGGGCGCAACGGCACCCGCCGCGTCGGACCCTGCGGCAGCGCCCGCAGCAGCAAAATCACCTGCGGCGTCCGCCTGCCCAGCCGCCGGCAGTTCGACCATGCGTCCCGCCGGCAAGCCCTCGAAATTCTCTTCGCCGGCAAAGACGGCCGCCGCATTGACCAGTTCCTGCAGGTTTTCCAGGCGATCGGCGCCTTCTCTTTCGGACTGGTAGTGCGTCAGCAAACCGCTGTGATGCACGACATGCTCGATGAGCTCCGGCAGCGGCAAGACTTGCGCCTCGTGCGCCATGCTTTCGATCATTGCGGCGAACTTCAGCAGATTGCCGCCGCCCTTCCCGCCGACCAGATGCGCCGCCTTGTGCAGGCTGGTGCCTCGCTCGCGCGCCAGGTCGGACAATTGCTCGAGCGTGCGCGCGCCTATGCCGCGCGTCGGGAAATTGACCACCCGCAGCCAGGAGGTATCGTCGTCGGGATTGTCCATCAGGCGCAGGTAGGCCAGCGCGTGCTTGACCTCCTGGCGCTCGAAGAAGCGCAGGCCGCCATAGACCTTGTAGGGAATGCCCGTGGAAAACAGCGCGTGCTCGATGACCCGCGACTGGGCGTTGCTGCGGTACAGCACCGCGATCTCGCGCCGCAGGCTGCCCTCGCCGATGAGCGACTTGATCTCGTCCACCACCCATTGCGCTTCCAGCATGTCCGAGGGCTGCTCGACCACGCGTACCGGCTCGCCCTCGCCCTGCTCGGTCCAGAGGTTCTTGCCCAGGCGCGCCGTATTGTGCGCGATCAAGGCATTGGCCGAATCGAGTATGTGGCCATAGGAACGGTAGTTCTGTTCCAGCCGGATGACCGTGCCGCGCGCATAGTCGCGCTCGAAATCGGCCATATTGCCGACGTTGGCGCCGCGGAAGGCATAGATGGACTGATCGTCGTCGCCCACCGCGAAGATCGGCGCCCCGCCCGCGGCCAGCAGGGTCAGCCAGCGGTATTGCAGGGCGTTGGTGTCCTGGAATTCGTCGACCAGGATATGGCGGAAGCGCCGCTGGTAGTGCTCGCGGATCGGGGCATTGCGCTGCAAGAGTTCGTAGCAGCGCAGCAGCAGCTCGGCGAAATCGACCACGCTTTCGCGCTCGCACTGCGCCTGGTACAGGCGATAGATCTCGACCATGCGCAGCCGGTACGGATCGTGCGCCTCGACCGCATCGGGGCGCAGCCCCTCTTCTTTGGCGCCGTTGATGAAGCGCTGCACCTCGCGCGGCGGGTATTTCTCGTCGTCGATGCCCGAGGCCTTGAGCAGCCGCTTGATCGCCGCGAGCTGGTCGGCGGTGTCCAGGATCTGGAAGGTCTGCGCCAGCCCCGCGTCGCGGTAATGCGCCCGCAGCAGGCGGTTGCACAAGCCGTGGAAAGTGCCCACCCACAGGCCGCGCGTGTTGATCGGCAGCAGCGCGGACAGGCGCGCGAGCATCTCGCGCGCCGATTTGTTGGTGAAGGTGACGGCCAGCAGGGCATGCGGGCTGGCCTGGCCGGTCTGGATCAGCCAGGCCATGCGGGTGGTGAGCACCCGCGTCTTGCCGCTGCCCGCCCCGGCGAGTACCAGGGCGTGCTGTGCAGGGAGAGTTACCGCAGCTTGCTGTTCGGGATTGAGCTTCTCGATCATGCCGCGTAGCGGCGCAGGCGATAGGCGAACTGTTCAAGCCCTTCTATGCCGCTTTGCTGGGCACGCTGGCACCAGGCCTGCAGGTCAGCCAGCAATTGCTCGCTGCTGGCGCTGGAGCTTTCCCACAAGCGGATGAGTTCGCGGCGCATCTGCACCAGCGTGGACAGCGACTGGTTGTCGGCCACGGCAGTGTCGATCTCGGCGCGCTGGGCGGGCTCGAGGGCCTCGCCGCCGCTCTTGAGCACCTTGCGGGCGCGCGCCAGCAGCGACCAGCGGCAATCGGCGCCGCCGGTGGGCTTGAGGCGGGTGAGCTCTTCGCCTATGGCGTGCTTGACCAGGTCGGTATAGCGCGCCAGGATCTCGTAGCGGTGCGTGATGACGCCCTGCAGGGTGCGCAGGTCGACCACCATCTTGGAGGACGCGGGCTCGAGCTTGAGCTTGGGCGCGAGCTTCTTGACCTTGGCCAGCCCCACGAAGCTGAGCACCGAGATATAGCACCAGCCGATGTCGAATTCGTACCACTTGGTGGAGAACTTGGCCGAGGTGCCATAGGCATGGTGGTTGTTGTGCAGTTCTTCGCCGCCGATGATGATGCCCCAGGGCGACACATTGGTGCTGGTATCGGGGCAGGCATAGTTGCGGTAGCCCCAGAAGTGGCCCAGGCCGTTGACCACGCCGGCCGCCCAGAAGGGAATCCAGGCCATTTGCACCGCCCAGATCGTCAGGCCGATGGTGCCGAACAGGGCCAGGTCTATGCCCAGCATGATGAGCACGCCCAGCAGGCTGTGCGGGGTGTAGAGCTTGCGCTCGAGCCAGTCGTCGGGCGTGCCGTGGCCGAAACGCTTGAGGGTTTCTTCGTTGGTGGCTTCCTGGCGATAGAGTTCGGCGCCGCGGAAGAACACCTTGCCGATGCCGAAGATCATCGGCGAATGCGGGTCGCCTTCGCGTTCGCACTTGGCATGGTGCTTGCGGTGTATGGCCACCCATTCCTTGGTGATCATGCCGGTGGTCATCCACAGCCAGAAGCGGAAGAAATGCATGACGGCCGGATGCAGGTCGAGCCCGCGATGCGCCTGGCTGCGATGCAGGAATACAGTGACCCCTACGATGGTGATGTGTGTCAGCACCAGCGTCACGATTACGAGCTGCCACCACGACAATTGCAGCAGGCCGCCCGACAGGAAATTGAGCACGGAATTCATGAGCTTAATTAAGCCTCCGTCTTGAAAACATCTAGAAGTTTAGCCCAGTTGGCCCTCGTATGACAGCTAATTTTCATTTTAGTTTTTGAGAAAAATCAATGACTAAGCAAAAAATCGGGCGTACGAGTCAGCTACGGTTCAGCTTCAGGCGGGCTTGCGCCGTTGCATGGCCGCCGCGAAGAATCCGTCGGTGCCGTCGCGGTCCGGGCGCAGGGACAAATACGGCCCCTGGAATGTCAGATTTTCGCAACGATCGGCCAGGATCGGGCCGGCCTCCAGCAGCTCGAATTCGGGGTTTTCCGCCAGGAAAGCCTGAACCTGGTTTTCGTTTTCTTCCGGCAGGACGCTGCAGGTGGCATACACCAGGCGCCCGCCCGGCGCCACGCAACGGGCCGCCTGGCGCAGGATGCGGGCCTGCACCTGGCACAACTCGGCCAGCGATTCGGGATGCTGGCGCCATTTCAGGTCCGGATTGCGGCGCAGGGTGCCCAGCCCGCTGCACGGGGCGTCGACCAATACCCGGTGGGCCTTGCCCGCCAGGCGCTTGACGCGCTGGTCGCCGTCGGCGCGGATCACCACGGGAACCACGTTGGACAGCCCGCTGCGGGCCACCCGGGGCTTGGCGCGCGCCAGCCTGGCGGCCGACACATCGAAGGCGTACAGGCGGCCGGTAGAGCGCATCAAGGCCCCCAGCAGCAGGGTCTTGCCGCCAGCGCCTGCGCAATAGTCGATGACCATCTCGCCGCGCTTGGGGGCCACCAGGGCAACCAGGACCTGGCTGCCCTCGTCCTGGACCTCGAGGCTGCCGTTTTCGAACAGCGGCCAGCGATTCACCGAAGGCCGGCCCTGCAGGCGTATGCCCCAGGGCGAATGGAGCGTGGGCTCGGGGCTGTAGCGCGCCGCGGGGCCCGCGCGCAGCGCCTCGAGCACCGTGGCGCGCTCGGCCTTCAGGGGATTGACGCGCACGTCCAGGGGCGCCGGACGGTTCAGCGCCTCGATCAGCGCTTCGGCTTGCGGCACGTCGGCCAGGCGCTGCTCCAGCCAGTCCGGCAGGCTGTGGCGCACCGCGGCAGGCAGGCTGGCCGGGTCGATGCGGCGCAGGCGCGCCAGCCACTCGCGTTCGTCTTCTTGCAGGGCGGCGTCCAGGACCTGCTCGCTGAACACCGAGGCGAGCCCCAGGATGGCCAGGCGGCGCGCCGCCGGCCCGCTGCCGCTCTCGGCGAAATGGCGGTAGCGGCGCAAATGGCGCAAGGCGTCGAACACCGCCTCGGCCACCTCGGCGCGATCACGCGCGCCCATGTGCGGGCGGGCGCGCAGCCAATGCGACAACACGGCGTCGGCGGGATATTCCCACTGCAGCACTTCACCCAGCACCTCGCGCACCTGTTCGATGCGCGTGGCGGCGGGCAGCAGGCGCTGCGCCGGGCTTGCGGCGGCGCCTTGCGCGGCAGCGCGGCCGCCCGAGGGACGGCCCTTGGCGGCCCGGCCGGGGCGGCCGGCCGAGCCACGATCCGCGGGCTTGGAACTGCGGCCTGTAGAGGCGGCGTCGCGACTATTGGGGTTGGAGGGGCGCTTCATTGCACGGTCTCCGGCAAAACCTGGCCTTGCGGCATGCGCAGCACGCAGCGATGGCTCACGCCGCGCACTGTGGCGCGCTGCCCGGCAGCGTCGAGTTCCACCCTGCCCTCGGCCAGCCAGCGCACCACCAGTGCGTAGACCTCGTGCTCGAGTTCCAGCAGCCTGGCGGCCAGGGTGTCGGGGGTGTCGCCGGCCAGCACCGGCATCGCACCCTGGGCAACGATGGGGCCGTGGTCCAGCACCGGCGTGACGAAATGCACGGTGCAGCCATGCCACTGCACCCCCATGGCCAGCGCCTGCTGGTGGGTGTGCAGCCCTGGAAACGCGGGCAATAGCGAGGGATGGATGTTCAGCAGGCGGCCGCTGTAGCGTTCGACGAATTCGGTGGTCAGCACCCGCATGAAGCCCGCCATCAGGATGTAATCGGGGCGATAGCCGTCGATCAGTTGCGCCAGCGCCTGGTCGAACTCAGCGCGCGAGGCGTAGTCGCGATGCGCCACCAGCCGGGCGTCCAGCCCCTGCTCGCGCGCCCAGGCCAGGCCGGCCGCATCGGCCCTGTTGGCGATCACGGCGCATACATCCAGGGGCAGCGATTGCGCGCGCACGGCCTCGACGATGGCCTGCATATTGCTGCCGCGGCCCGAAATCAGTATGACGAGGCGGCAGCGTGTAGGGGAAGAGTGAATCAAAATGGGCGGTTCCTGAGCGGAAAAATCTGCGGAATAATCCAAAATTGTAAACTCTCGTCTGTGAATCCTTCTCCCCGTATCTACCGCTGCCTGCCGCGCTTCGACTCCGACCGTCCGAGCGCCGTGACGATAGGCAATTTCGACGGCGTGCATCGCGGCCACCAGGCGATCCTGGCGCGCGTGGCCGGCCATGCCCGCGCCCAGGGCCTGGCGCCCACGGTGATGACCTTCGAGCCGCACCCGCGCGCCTATTTCGCCGGCAAGGGCCATCGCCCCGAACTCATCCCCACCCAGATCAGCAGCCTGCGCGACAAGATGTGCGCGCTGGCCCGGCACGGCATAGAACAGGTCGCGCTGGAACGCTTCAACCAGCGCCTGGCCGACATGTCGGCCGAGGACTTCATCGAGCAACTGCTGCTGCGCGGCCTGAACACCCGCTGGCTGCTGGTGGGCGAGGATTTCCGCTACGGCCACAAGCGTGCCGGCGACATCGCGCTGCTGCGAGCCATGGGCGCGCGCCACGGCTTCCAGGTCGAGACCATCGCCGACGTGGCCGACGAGCACGGCCACCGCATTTCCAGTTCCGAGGTACGCACCGCGCTGGCGGT
Organism: Candidimonas humi; assembly: GCF_019166065.1. GTDB lineage: Bacteria > Pseudomonadota > Gammaproteobacteria > Burkholderiales > Burkholderiaceae_B > Candidimonas > Candidimonas humi. The sequence continues at coordinate 246,184 of NZ_JAHTBN010000005.1, read as the reverse complement.
GGGAGACCTGGGCCGCGCCGAACACTTGCTCGGCCATACCTATCACATCAGCGGCCACGTGGTGCACGGCCAGAAACTCGGGCGCACCCTGGGGTTTCCCACGCTGAACCTGCGCGTGCCGCCGCTGTGCGCGGTACGCTCGGGCATCTACGTCGTGCGCGCCCACGGGCTGGCCGAGGCGCCGCTGCCCGGAGTGGCCAGCCTGGGGGTGCGCCCCACCATCGCCGGCGGCGGCCAGGTCATGCTGGAAGTGCATCTGCTGGACTGCCGCATCGACGCATACGGTAAACTCACACGCATCGAATTCCTCGAATTTCTGCGGGACGAGGAAAAATTTCCCGACTTACCCACTCTGACTGCCGCGATCGAAAAAGATGCGCGCAGCGCTCGCGACTATTTCGCCGTCCATGGACTATAGAAACACTCTCAATCTGCCCGACACCCCATTTCCCATGCGCGGCGACCTCGCCAAGCGGGAGCCGACGTGGATCGCCGACTGGGAAGAAAACAAAGTCTATGCCGCGATACGCGAGGCCAGCCGGGGCCGGCCCAAGTTCGTGCTGCACGACGGCCCGCCCTACGCCAATGGCGACATCCACATCGGCCACGCGGTCAACAAGATCTTGAAGGACATCATCGTCAAGAGCCGCGCCATGGCCGGCTATGACGCGCAATACGTGCCGGGCTGGGACTGCCACGGCATGCCCATCGAGATCCAGATCGAAAAGAAATACGGCAAGAACCTGCCGGTGGCCGAGGTGCAGTCCAAGGCGCGCGCCTATGCGCTCGAGCAGATCGACCGCCAGCGCAAGGATTTCAAGCGCCTGGGCGTGCTGGCCGACTGGGACCACCCCTACCTGACGATGAACTTCGGCAACGAGGCCGACGAGCTGCGGGTGCTGGCGCGCATCATGGACAAGGGCTATGTGTACCGCGGGCTCAAGCCGGTGAACTGGTGCTTCGACTGCGGTTCCGCCCTGGCCGAGGCCGAGGTGGAATACGCCGATCGCACCGATCCGGCCGTCTACGTGGCGCTGCGCTTCGGCAACCGCGAGAAGCTGGCGCACGCGTTCGGCCTGGCCGCCGTCGAAGACGGCGCCATCGTCATCTGGACCACCACGCCCTGGACCCTGCCCGCCAACCAGGCGCTGAACGTGCACCCGGACATCGACTACGCCCTGGTGCTGCTGGACGAGCCGCGCGCCACCGGGCGCTGCCTGCTGCTGGCCAAGGACCTGGTGCAATCCTGCCTGGAACAATGGGGCCTGAGCGGCAGCATTCTCGCCACGGCCAAGGGCAGCGCCCTGGCCAATCTCGAATTCAAGCATCCGCTGCATGACGTCGACCCGGGCTACCGCCGCATGTCGCCCGTCTACCTGGGCGACTACGTCACGCTCGAAGCCGGCACCGGCGTGGTGCACTCTTCGCCCGCCTATGGCGTCGAAGACTTCGTGTCGTGCAAGGCGCACGGCCTGGCCGACGAGCAGATCATCAACCCCGTGATGGGTGACGGCCACTACGTCCCGAGCCTGCCGCTTTTCGGCGGCATGATGATCTGGAAGGCCAACCCCAAGATCGTCGAAACCCTGCAGGCGGCCGGCAACCTGCTCAAGGTGGAACAACACCGGCACAGCTACATGCACTGCTGGCGCCACAAGACGCCGATCATCTACCGCGCCACCAGCCAGTGGTTCGCCGGCATGGACCGGCTGCCCCGTTCGGGCAAATCGCTGCGCGAGGCCGCGCTGGAAGGCATAGAACAGACCGCCTTCTATCCCGCCTGGGGCCGCGCACGGCTGCACGCCATGATCGCCAACCGCCCCGACTGGACCCTGTCGCGCCAGCGCCAGTGGGGCGTGCCCATGGCCTTCTTCGTGCACAAGGAAACCGGCGAACTGCATCCGCGCACCGTCGAATTGCTCGAACAAGTGGCGCAGCGCGTCGAAAAGCACGGCATCGAGGCCTGGCAGTCGCTCGACCCGCGCGAACTGCTGGGCGACGAAGCCGACCAATACATCAAGAACCCCGACACGCTCGACGTCTGGTTCGATTCGGGCAGCACGCACGCCACGGTCATGGGCGGGCGCGACCACGACCTGAAAGGCTCGCACGCCGACCTGCTGCAATGGCCCGCCGACCTGTACCTGGAAGGTTCCGACCAGCACCGCGGGTGGTTCCATTCCTCGCTGCTCACCAGTTGCATGCTGTACGGCCGTCCGCCCTACAAGGCTTTGCTCACGCACGGTTTCGTGGTCGACGGCCAGGGCCGCAAGATGAGCAAATCCGTGGGCAATGTGGTGGCGCCGCAGAAAGTCTCGGACTCCCTCGGCGCCGAGATCCTGCGCCTGTGGACGGCCTCCACCGACTATTCGGGCGAACTGTCGATCTCGGACGAGATTCTCAAGCGCGTGGTCGAAGGCTACCGCCGCATCCGCAACACGCTCAAGTTCCTGCTGGGCAACCTGAGCGACTTCGATCCCGTGGCCGATGCCCTGCCCCTGGAGCACATGTTCGAGATCGACCGCTATGCGCTGGCCATGACCGCGCGCATGCAGGCCGAGGTGCTGGCCAACTACGAGCGCTATGAATTCCACCCGGCCGTGGCGCGCCTGCAGGTGTTCTGCTCCGAAGACCTGGGCGCCTTCTACCTGGATGTGCTCAAGGACCGCCTCTATACCACCGGCCGCACGAGCGCAGCGCGCCGCTCGGCGCAGACCGCGCTCTATCACGTGGCGCACGCGCTGCTCAAGCTGCTGGCGCCCATTCTGTCCTTCACCGCCGAAGAGGCCTGGGCCGACCTGCACGCCAACACCAAGGTCGTCAGCATCTTCACCGAGCTCTTCCATGCGCTGCCCGCGCAGGTCGACGCCCAGGTGCTGCTCGACAAATGGGGCCGCCTGCGCGAGATACGCGCCGAGGCCTTGCGCAAGATAGAAGAAGTGCGCAGCGCCGGCCTGGTCGGCTCCTCGCTGGCCGCCGAACTGGACATCTACGCCGCGGGCGACGATCACCGCATGCTGGCCTCGCTGGACGACGACCTGCGCTTCGTGCTCATCGTCTCGCGCGCCACGCTGCACGAATCGGCCCAGGACCTGCGCATCGAGGTCAGCCCCACCACGCACAAGAAGTGCGAACGCTGCTGGCACCACCGCGCCGACGTAGGCCACGACCCCGAGCACCCCGAGCTCTGCGGGCGTTGCGTGGACAATCTGTTCGGCCACGGCGAAGTGCGGCACCATGCCTGAAGCGCGCGAAGCTGGCCGCGACGCCGGTACGGCAGGCCGCGCGGCGCGCACGCCCCGCGACCGAGCCTGGCGCTTCTGGGCCTGGCTCGGCGCGGCCGTGCTGATCGTGCTGCTGGACCAGGCGGCCAAGGCCTACTTCGACTCGCACCTGCACTACGGCGAGCGCCTGCACGTACTGCCCTTCTTCGATTTCACGCTGCTGCACAACAGCGGCGCAGCCTTCAGCTTCCTCGCCGAGGGCCAGGGCTGGCAGCGCTGGCTGTTCACCGCCATCGCCATCGGCGCGGCGGCGCTGATCGTCAACCTGCTGCGGCGCGACTCCGGCCAGCCGCTGTTCTGCTCATCGCTTACCGCGATCCTGGGCGGCGCGGTGGGCAATGTGGTGGACCGCATCCAGCACGGCCACGTCGTCGACTTCCTGCTGTTCTATTGGCGCGACTGGTATTTCCCCGCCTTCAACATCGCCGACGTCGCAATCACCTGCGGCGCGATCCTGCTGATACTGGACGAGCTGCTGCGCGTGGGGCGCGAACGCCGTCGCCGCAGGTTATGATCGGCCTAGCGGCGGCCTGCGCGCTCGCCTGATCGAGCAGGCCAGGCCGGCCGCCCGAGGCAGCGGCACGCGGTAGCGGCCCGGCGCATCGGCCACACTGGATATCCGCCAGCGGAGAACAAGCTTCGTGACACAAGACCTCGCAGACAAACGCATCGTCCTGGGACTGACCGGCGGCATCGCCTGCTACAAGAGCGCCGAATTATTGCGCCGCGCGCAGGACGAAGGGGCCGCGATCGACGTGGTCATGACGGCCGCCGCGACGCAGTTCATCACCCTCACCACCATGCAGGCGTTGTCGGGGCGCGCCGTCTACCTGGACACCTTCGATGCGCGCGTGCCCAACAGCATGGCGCACATCAACCTGACCCGCGGCGCCGATGCCATCCTGATCGCCCCGGCCAGCACCGATTTCATTGCCAGGCTGGCCCACGGCATGGCCGACGACCTGCTGGCCACCCTATGCGTGGCGCGCGGCAACTGTCCCCTGCTGGTGGCGCCGGCCATGAACCGGGAAATGTGGCTGCACCCGGCCACACAGCGCAATATCGCCCAGTTGCGCGCCGATGGCGTCGCCATTCTCGGCCCGGCCGAAGGCAGCCAGGCCTGCGGCGAAACCGGCAGCGGCCGCATGCTCGAGCCCGGCGAAATCCTGGCCGAGCTCATCGCCTTCTTCCAGCCCAAGGCCCTGGCCGGCCGGCGCGTGGTCATCACCGCCGGCCCCACCGCCGAACCGATAGATCCGGTACGGATCATCAGCAACCGGTCGTCCGGCAAGACCGGCTATGCGCTGGCCCGGGCCGCGCGCGAAGCGGGCGCCGAAGTCACGTTGGTGTCGGGGCCGACGCTGCTCGCACCACCCCAGGGCGTGGCGCGCATCGACGTGGAAAGCGCAAGGCAGATGCATGCCGCCGTGATGCAGGCGGTGCGCGGCGCCGACCTCTTCATTGCCGTGGCGGCCGTTGCCGACTGGCACGTGGCCAATGCCTCGGACAGCAAGCTGAAAAAGACCACCGGCGGCGGCGCTCCCGAACTGCGGTTTGCGCCCAACCCCGACATCCTGGCAGACGTCGCCCGCCTGCCCGACGGCCCCTGGTGCGTGGGCTTTGCGGCCGAAACCGAAAACCTGCATGAACACGCGCGCGCCAAGCGCGAACGCAAGGGCGTGCCGCTGCTGGTGGGCAATCTGGCGCAACACTCCATGAATACCGAGACCACGCAACTGGTGCTGTTCGATGCGCAGGGCCATGCCGAATTGCCGGTCCTGCCCAAGATGGAGGCCGCGCGCCGCCTGGTACGTGAGATCGCCGAGCGGCTCGACCGCGCCCGGCCGCGGCACTGAGACGGCGCAGGCCGCGAGAACACGAAGATGAACGACTCGAACCGATACGAAGGCCCCGGCGACGGGGACTATGCCTCATACGTACAGAAATTGGGCGACTCGAACCGGACCCAGCCGTCCGCAGCGGCCCGGCAAGCCGAGGCCGAATCGCAAAAAAGCCGCGGCGCCGAAAGCGCCGGCGGGTCCGCCGCAACCGGCGGCGACATACCGGCATCGCCCGTAGCGCAACAGGCCGAACCGCCCGCGCGGGCTCCGCGCTTTATCGGCCTGCTGCTGATCATCGCCGCCTGGGTGCTGTTTTTCTTGGCGCTGCGGCTGGGCATCCAGGCCTGGCATGCCCGGTCCGGCCACATGGACGAATGGCTGCCCGCGGGCTTCGCGCTCATCGCCGCGCGGCTGTTGCTGGCCATGGGCAAGGCGGCGCGCAATCCTCGCATGCGCCCGCAAGACCCCAAGAAATCATTTCCCGAGCACATCGAATACTAGGCGCCGGATCCAGGCGCCGAGTGCGCCAGCGAAGCCGTGACGGCGCATGGCGCCCAATCGCCCGTCGGGCCGCAGGGCGCACGGCGCGCCGCGACGGGAATTATCGCTACCAATTTATGTATTTATAATGCATCATTGATGCGGCGGCCACGCGGCGACACCGCGGCGGCCGGTCCCCTATCCGCCATCGCACTATGAAACTGACCGATTTCGCCGATTACAGCCTGCGTGTCCTGATCTACGCGGCGTTGCGGCCAGACGAACTGGTGACTGTGCAGGAAATCGCCAGTACCTTCGATATCCAGCGCAACCACCTGGTCAAGGTCGTCCACGCGCTGAGCCGTTCGGGCTACCTGACGACGGTCCGGGGCCGCGCGGGCGGCCTGAAGCTGGCGATGGCGCCGGAAGAAATCAATGTGGGCGAGGTGATCCGCTCCATGGAGCCGGATTTCCATATCGTCGAATGCTTCGACGACAAGAACAACCAATGCCTGATCACGGCGGCCTGCGGCCTGCGCGGCATCCTGGGCGGGGCCCTCGAAGCCTATTTCGATTACCTGGACGGCTACACATTGGCCGACCTGCTGGTGCAACGCCGCTCCCTGGTGCGCGCCTTGAACAAGGAAGCGCCGATCCGTTTCGTGTCCAGGCAGAAGCACTGAGGCGTGCGGGCGGCTGCAGGCAGCTACCAACGGCTACCAGTCCAGGCGCCGGCTCAGGCGATGCAGCAATACATCGAAGCGGCGCGCTTGCTGTGGGTTTTCATGCCTGAGCGTCACGTAGGCATGCCCCGCAAGCCGGCAGGCCTTTTCGACGCCGCCCGCATCGGCAAGCGCACCCAGGCCATCCAGCAGCAGACCGCACAAGGTCTCGTCCAGGGGCGCTCCGATGCTGGGCGCCGACGGCGGAGCTAATGCCGACGTCGGCGGTAAGGCGGGAGCTAAAGCCGGCGCAGAACCGGCAAGCGCTGCGGGTTTCGCAGCCGATGCCGATCCCCTGTCTGTTGTGGATTCCTCAAGCTCAGCCGATGCCGATGATGGCAACGCCGACGCAGACACCGACGAGGGCGCCGCAATCTTGTCCGCGCCCATCAGGACCAGGCCGCCCTTTCGTCTATGCCCAGGTGCTGCTTGGCCGCGCGGCTTGCCATGCCGGGATTCCAGGGCGGATCGTAGGTCAGTTCGACGGCGACCTCTTCCACTCCGTCCACCGCGATAGCGCAATTGCTTGCGCCTTCCATCAAGTAATTGGTAGCCGGGCAGCCGCGCGTCGTGGTCGTCATGGAGACGTGAACATGGTCGCCCTCTTCTACGGTGATGCCGTAGACCAGCCCCAGGTCGACGATGTTGTAGCCCAGCTCGGGATCGATGACCTGGTGCAAGGCCAGCCTGACCTGTTCGATCAGCGCGTCGGCCGCCGCATCGGTTCCGGAAGCCTCGGTTCCTGGAGCGCCGGTTCCGGCGGTAGCGGCTCCAGCCGCATCCGCCGCCGTGCCGGAGGCTGCGGCCGGCCCCGCGCCAGGCGCCTCATGCGCGGATGCATCGTGTTCGGGCGTGCTCATGCGGCCTCCTCGTGTGCGGCGCCCACTCGCACCAGCAGCTTATAAGTGTCGGCTTCGAAGCCTCCGCGCCACTGATGGCCGCGCTTGGCCAGTTCGGGCAGCAGGAACAGCGGTTCGCGATTCAGCAAGGCCGACAGGACCTGGCCGTCGGCCATGCCTTCGATCTTCGCCAGGATGTTCACCATGGGCTCGGGGGGATCCAGCTCGCGCACGTCCATGCTGTGCGCCGGCTCGGGCCAGTCCTGGCCCGACGCCGCTTGCGGCGACCCGTTCGCAACGGCGCCCGCGGCCTGGGCCGCGCCGTCCGGATAGAACTCGATCTCCCAGTCGCCGCCTTCCAGGGGCTTTTCCACATGGGCATAGCCCTTGGCGCCCAGCACATGGAACAGCGGCGTAGGCTTGAAGGTGGCAAACAGGCGCAGGCCCTTGCCGGGGGCAAGAGACGCTACTGCCTCCATGATTTTCTCGAACGGCTCACCGCCGGCGCGCAGGATCGGGCGCACATCGAGTTCGACATATTCGATAAGTTTGTTCAACGTCATCTCCGTTCAAAGACCAGGGCCGTCCGCCCTGAATGGGGTGCTGCACCACATTCAGCGCAAAGAGGCCTTGGGAGAAAAGGAATACAGAATGTTCGGCTTGCGCACGCCGTCGGGCAGGCGCAGTTCGGGCTTGACATCCAGCAGCAGCCGGGCACGCAGCAAATGGAAGGCAATGCCGCCGCTGGCGAACAGCGCCGCTGCGGCGCTTATGCGAAACAGCGGGGCGAAACCGGCCAGCAGTATGGCGCTGCCCAGCCAGACCGCGGCGAAATACAGCAGGAACCACTTGCGCGCGCCCTGCTCCGTCACCAGGTCTTGGACGCGCGGAGTCGGTTTTTTTCCCAGCACAGGACCATAGCATTCGAGCCAGGTGAGAAACGGCACGATCTTGTAGAGCTTGGCCAGGCCCAGGCCCGACAGCCAGCCGAATGCCAGCAAGTACACGAGCGCGGGCAGCAATTGCCCGAGCCGGCCCAGCGCCAGCGACAACAGAAACAGCACTACCGCCGCGGCCAGCGAGGCCTGGGCCAGCATCGCCATCTTGCTGTTGAGCTCGATCTTGCGGCGTTTCCTGGCGCGATACAGGTGCACCATGTCCTTGCCGTAGAAGACCAGGCAGGCCAGGGCCAAGGCGCCTGCAATCAGCAGCACCCGGCTTGTGCGCACGCCCATGCCTATGGCCGCGACGCCGCCGACGATGGCGACGGCCAGCGCACCGCAGCCCAGCGCAAGCCCCAGGCGCGTGCCGCGCCCGTCCAATTCGGGAGCCAGCATGAACATGGCCAGCAAACGATAACTGACGCCCATGGCCGTAAAGGTGAGCCAGCCGCCCAGGCCCGCGGCAATATGCACGGCAAGCCCCGCATGCACCAGCCGCAACGCGGGCCCGTATGTCAGGGCGCCGCCCAGCACCAAGGCGAAGACGATGCCCAGGGCCAGCACCGCCAGCAAACAGGCCAGCCCCGCCGCGACGAATCTTGCCGGCACCGACAAGGGCCTGGCCGCCCACAGCGTGCGCCCCAGGTTCCACAGCACCAGGCCGAAACCCGCTGCCAGCAGCACGGCCGCGAAGACGAAGCAAGGCGGCCCCGTATGTATATCGCCCGCCAATTGCAGGAAGCCGCAAACCAGCGCCAGCGTGCCGGCAATCAGGCAACAGAGCGTGGGCAGCGGCAATGAATTGCTGTGTAGCGGATGCGCGGTCAGCACCGGCACGAACTGGAACAGCGCGCCGCACAGCAGCAGGCTGAGCCAGCCCAGCGCCACGATGTGCACGAGAGCCAGGGTGGCCGGAGCCGCAGCGGCGGCTTGCGGAAAGCCGTAGCCCAGCACCATCAGCGCCTGCGCAATCGCGAACGCCGCCAAGGACGTCACGAAGTACGACATGGTCCAGCGCGACAGGGCGATATTGTTCATTTGGATTTCCCTTATACCGGTGCGGCAGCCCGGCAGCCCCGCGTCCCGCCCGATCGGCGTGCGCTCGCGCCAAAAGGAGTGCGATGCCTTTTTGCGCGGGCAGGCCCGCCACAGAAACCAGTGGACGAGGCGCCGGGCCCGGCGCCGCCTACAGCTTGCCGATCTCGACGCGCCAGACTTGCGGGCCGCGTTCCAGGTATTCCCAGGAGAACTGCTTGGGATGCTCGGCCTCGAGCTGGTAGTACAGCGGCTTGGGATCGTGGTCGTTGACCAGGATGAAGGACTTGCCGGGCTGCAACTGCCCCACGAGCTGGAATATCTTCGCGTGGCGCTGGGGCGGTATGAGAGTGCGCACGTCGACGACGTCGACGGCTGCGTCAGAAGTACTGGGCATTTCAGGTTCCTTGACTAGAGGGTATATAGGGCGGATGGTGCGCCCCGCGGCCACGGCGTCCCGTGCTGCCCGCAGCCCCGCAAGCGCATGGACACATGCGTATGCGGAGCTGCGGACCGTTGCGATCGTGGGGAAAGTCTACGCCCTTAAATATGTATTGTAAATATATATTTAAATCGAGCATGCAGGCCGAAACGCAGCCAGCCCGCGGCGGCACGAGGCCGGCAATCGAGATATCATTGCGGCGGCATCCGCCATGTAGAGATCCGTACACAGCCCCAGCCGCCAGGCCCGCGCCACCGCGCCATCAATAAGGAACGCATATGTTTAGACGCATCGAGGCCCGAGTGGTCAACCCCTTGCTCGGCACGAAAATCGAGCCGCCGTCCTACGCCACGGACGGCTCGGCGGCCATGGACCTCAGGGCCTGCATCGAAGATCCCGTAGCCTTGCAGCCAGGCGGCCGCTGCCTGGTGAAGACCGGCATCGCCATCAATATGATGGATCCCGGCCTGGTGGCCATCGTGGCCTCGCGCTCCGGCCTGTCGCTGAAGCACGGTGTCCGGGTCGCCCAGGGCATAGGGGTCATCGACGCCGACTACCACGGCGAAATCGGCGTCATCCTGGCCAATGACGGCGCAGAAACCTACACGGTGCAGCCCGGCGAACGCATCGCCCAGCTGATGTTCCAGCCCGTGATCCAGGTCATGCTGCAGTACGTGGACGAATTTTCCACCGAGACCGAGCGCGGCACCGGCGGCTTCGGCAGCACCGGCCGCAACTAGGGCCTGTTCACACTAAATAAAAGGGGTGCCCCTTTTAGTGTGACCAAGCCCCGGGCCCCTCTCCCGTTTTCAACCCACCATCATCAGGCTGGCATTGCCGCCGGCGGCGGCGGTATTGATGCTGAGCGACACCTCGCGCAGCAGGCGATCCTGCACATACTGCCGCCCGGCGGCGATCTCGTCGCTGCTCAAGCCCTGCACGCCCACGATGGGGCCGCCGCGCGCGGCCACTCTCCGGTTCAACTCGCGCAGCGCATCGCCATCACCCTCGAACAGCACTGCGTGGTACGCGCCGCGATCGATCTCGCCGTCGGCCACGAGGCGCACTGGCCGGTCGCCGCGACTGTCCACACCCACGGCAGCGCCACGCGCTGCCTGGCCCACATCCGAGGCCCGGGCCACGCCCCTGGTCGCGCCGGGGCTGGCATGCTCGGCCAGCTCCGCGGCGAACTCGCGGCCCGCGCCGTTTTCCAGCAGCATCATGCGGTTGCCCGTGGCGCGGCAGGCCTCGTATTGCGCTCGCGCGCCGGCCAAGGTGGCCGCGATGCACAGCACGCTGCCGCGCGGCTGCAGGCGGTATACGTCGCTTTCTCCCGTGGGGCCCGGCAGCGTGATGGAGGCGCGGCCGCCGGCGTCGAGTTCGCAGCCTGGCGGCAGGCCCGGAGGCCGCTGCGCCAGCAACCGCGACAAATACAGCGGGCCGCCCGCCTTGGGGCCGGTGCCCGACAGCCCTTCGCCGCCGAAGGGCTGCACCCCCACCACGGCCCCGATGATGTTGCGGTTCACGTACAGATTGCCCGTGCGGATGCGGTTCGTGACCCGCTCCACCGTCTCGTCGATGCGTGTGTGCACGCCGAAGGTCAGCCCGTAGCCCAGCGCATTGATGCCATCCAGCAAGGCATCCAGCTCGCCGCGGGCATAGCGCAGCACGTGCAGCACCGGCCCGAACACTTCCTTGCCCAATACCGACACATCGTCGATCTCGACCAGTGTCGGGGCCACGAAGCAACCATGCGCGCAAGCCGCGGCGAGTTCCTGCCGGTCGACGGCGAGGCCGGCCTCGCGCATCGCCTCGACATGCGCCTCGATGGCGGCCCGCGCCGGCTCGTCGATGACCGGACCGACATCCGTGGCGAGCTTGTCGGTCGGACCCACCTGCAACTCGCGCAGCGCCCCGCGCAGCATGGCCAGCACGCGATCCGCGCAGTCCTCCTGCAGGCATAGCAGGCGCAGCGCCGAACAGCGCTGCCCGGCGGAGTCGAAGGCCGAGGCCAGCACGTCGTACACGACCTGCTCGGCCAGCGCCGACGAGTCCACCACCATGGCGTTCTGGCCGCCCGTCTCGGCAATCAGCGGCACCGGATGGCCGGCATCGTCGAGGCGCTCGGCGAGCTTGCGGTTAATGCCCTGCGCGACCTCGGTCGAACCGGTGAACATCACGCCGCGCACCACCGGGCTATCGACCAGTGCCGCGCCCACCGTCTCGCCGCGCCCCGGCAGCAATTGCACGGCAGCGCGAGGCACCCCGGCGCGGTGCAGGATCGCCACCGCCTGCGCGGCGATCAGACTGGTTTGCTCGGCCGGCTTGGCCAGCACCGGATTGCCCGCAGCCAGCGCCGCGGCCACCTGCCCGGTGAAGATGGCCAGCGGAAAATTCCATGGGCTGATGCACAGCACCGGCCCCAGTGGACGGTGGGTGTCGTTGGAAAAAGTGCGTTCGATCGCGCCCGCGTAATAGCGCAAGAAATCCACAGCCTCGCGCACTTCGGAAATAGCATTGGGCAGGGATTTTCCCGCCTCGCGCACGATCAGCCCCAGCAGCGGCTGCATTTCATCTTCGAGCAACTGGGCCGCGCGCAGCAGGCATTGGGCGCGCTCGGCCACCGGCGTGGACTGCCAGATGGGCGCCACGTGCGCAGCGGCGGCGAGCGCAGCTTCGATCTCGGCGGGGCCGGCCTCGATCGCCTTGCCCACGACATCGCGCCGGTCGCCCGGATTGAGCACCGCGGCGGCGCGGGTCTCGTCCCATTCGAATCCGCCTTCGCCCTCGCCCACCATCGGCGCCGCGCGCCACGGCGCGGCGGCGCCGGCCAGCAGCGCCGCCGACAACGATGCCAGCCGCTGTTCGTTGGTGAGATCCAGGCCGGCGGAGTTGAGCCGGCCCTCGGCACGCGCATAGAGACTGCGCGGCAGCGGAATCTTGTCGTGCGGAGAGCCCAGCGGATGGATGCGCTCGGCGGCCTGCACCGGATCGTCGATCAGCGCGTCGATGTCGACCTCCGGGTCGCCGACCCGGTTGACGAACGAAGTATTGGCGCCGTTTTCCAGCAAGCGCCGCACCAGGTAGGCCAGCAGCGTCTCGTGCGTGCCCACCGGCGCATAAATGCGGCAAGGCCGGTTCAGCTTGCCCTGCGACAGGGGCCCGGTCACCTCTTCGTACAGCGACTCGCCCATGCCATGCAGGCACTGGAATTCATACTGGCCCGGATAGAAATTCTGCCCGGCCATGTGATAGATGGCCGACAGCGTATGGGCATTGTGTGTGGCGAACTGCGGAAAAACTGCCACGGGGTCGGACAGCAGCTTGCGCGCGCAGGCCAGGTACGAGATATCGGTGTAGATCTTTCGTGTATACACCGGATAGCCTTCGAGCCCATCCACCTGGGCGCGCTTGATCTCCGCGTCCCAGTAGGCTCCCTTGACCAGGCGCAGCATCAGCCTGTGCGAACTGCGCCGCGCCAGGTCCATGACATAGTCGATCACGAAGGGCGCGCGTTTCTGATAGGCCTGGACGACGAAGCCTATGCCATTCCAGCCGGCCAGGTCCGGATCGAAGCACAAGGCCTCCAGCAGGTCGAGCGACAGTTCCAGCCGGTCGGCCTCTTCCGCATCGATGTTCAGGCCGATATCGTAGCTGCGCGCCAGGCGCGCCAGGGCGGCAAGGCGCGGCAGCAGTTCGGCCATGACGCGCTCGCGCTGGGCCCGTGCGTAGCGCGGATGCAGCGCGGACAACTTGACGGAAATGCCCGGGCCTTCGTAGATGCCGCGGCCCTGCGCAGCCTTGCCGATGGCGTGTATCGCCTGCTCGTACGAGGCGTAATAGCGCCGCGCGTCCTCGGCCGTAGTGGCCGCCTCGCCCAGCATGTCGTAGGAATAACGGAAGCCCTCGCGTTCGCGCGCGCGGCCGTTGGCGATGGCCGCCGAGATCGTCTGCCCCGACACGAACTGTTCGCCCATCATGCGCATGGCAATGTTCACGCTCTTGCGTATGAGCGGCTCGCCGCCCTTGCCGATAAGCCGCGTCAAGGCCCGCGACAGCGACTGCTCGCTATTGACGCCCACCAGCCTGCCGGTGAGCATCAGCCCCCAGGTGGCGGCGTTGACGAACAGCGACGGCGATTCGCCCAGGTGCGACTTCCAGTCGCCACGGCTGATCTTGTCGCGGATCAGCGCATCGCGGGTCGCCCTGTCGGGGATGCGCAGCAAGGCCTCGGCCAGGCACATCAGCGCCACGCCTTCCTGGCTCGAGAGCGAAAATTCCTGGATCAGGCCCTCGACCCCGCCGCCCTTGCGCTTGCCGCGCAGGGCCGCGACCAGGCGCAGGGCCAGCTCGCGCACCTCTTGCGGCTGGCGGCTGCGAGCCGGGTCGAGCAGCAGCGGCACGCACTCGGTTTCGGGGCGCCGGTAGGCCGCCGTGATCGCGGCGCGCAGCACCGACTGGGCTTGCACTTCCTGGGCGAACTCGTAGAACACCGGTATGGGCTCGGGCGCCGCCGCGCCCTGCTGCGCTTCGGACCCGGGACCGGCCTCGCCGAGAATTTCCACGGGGATGCGGCCGCGTTCGATGGCATCGACATAGGACAGGATCGCCTGCTTGTGCAGCCAGTGCGGGGTGCGCCCCACTTTCTCGGCGGCCAATCGCAGCCGCTCGCGCAAGGCTTCGTCGACCTTGACGCCCAATGTAGTGCTTGCCATGTGTCTGCTCCCAGATACCGCCCGCAACGCGGGACGGGACACCGGGCTCGCGATACCCGCGCCCGGCCCCGGAGGGCGGCGTATGGAATGCTACATGGGTTGCAACTGTCGATATATTAGGGTTAACCCTTTTATAATAATTTGGTTAACCAGCCCTGGATTACTCGGCTATCAGGTGCAACCTTCGAGGCGTACGCCGCTTGCAGGCGTCTCGTGCCGCCCCGAGATCTGGCCGGCGATCAGCGCCGCGATACGTTGCAGGGCCAGTTGCTGGCCGGCCACCAGCGACGCCACGCCCGCTTGCGCCGGCACCTCGGCCCGGGCTCGGCATACGCGCGGCGATTCTTCGTGGCCGCCGCGCGACTCGGCCAGGCGCCACGTGGCCTCCAGCACCGCCTTGCGGGCATACACCATTTCGTAGCGGTTCACAGTGAAATCCAGCCGCCAGACAGGCAGGCCCCGCGGCTGCGTGCCCAGCGCGATGTCCGGCACGCCCAGGCGGCGCGACAATTCGCCTGCCAGCGCATGGCGGATTTCATCGGCCAGCGGCGCCGCCCACAAGGACTGGTTCAAAGGCTGGAGCCGCGCCGGCTGGCTCGAATCGCCGATGACGATCTGCGGCCGGTCGACTTGGGCCGGTATCGTCACCGGCTGCACGCTGACGGCATAGGCCAGGCGCCCTTGCGGAGCCGTGGCTGCGGCCGAGCCCGCTTCGGGCGACAGCGTGTAATACTGGTTCGCCGCGGGAGCGGCGCACCCGGCCAGCAAGGCGGCGAAGACCGCCACGCACAAAGGTTTATAGCTCTTCAAGCGTCGCTCCATTCAAACACCCCTACTGCCCCGGCAGCACGTCGGCCGGATTGCCGCGCAGCATGGAGCTCGGATGAGCCTGCAGGTAGTCGGCCAGGGCCCGCAGGGATTTCGCCGCGGCTCGCAATTCGCGCAAGGTCTGCTCCAGATTGCCGGCGAGCGCCGAATCCGGCGCCATCAGGGAATCGACATGCCCCAGCGAGCGCTGCGCCGCCTTCAGGGTCGCGGTAGCCTGCGGCGCGACCTGGCTGTTCAGGCGATTGGACAAGTGCGTCAGCGACTTCAGCAAGCCTTGCAGATCGCTGCCTATGGCGCCGAATTGCACCGAGCCCAGCTTGTCCACGATATTGCCCAATTGCTGCTGCAAGCGGTCGAAATTGCCCGGTACGGTGGGCAGCTCGACCGGCTCGGCGGTCTTGTCGAATTTCACCGGCGCGGCATGCGGGAAGAAATCCAGGGCCACGTACTGCTGGCCGGTCAGCAGGTTGGCCACCCGCAATTGCGCCCGCAAGCCCTTCTTGACCAGTTGCTCGAGTTCGGCGCCGCGAGCGTAGCCGCTGCGGGCGCTGTCCTGGGACAGGCTGTCGTAGGCCGCCCCCAGGCGCGACGGATAGACGACGGTCTTGACCATCACCACGAAATCGTCGTCTTTCTGGTGGTATTCCAGGCTGATGTCTTCGACCTTGCCGAGCTCCATGCCGCGGAAATCGACAGGGGCCCCGACCTTGAGGCCGCGCACCGACTGATAGAACACCAAGTTGATGGGGAACGCCGGGCCGTCGGGCTGGGCCAGCGCCTCGGCCTCGGTGGCCTTGAGCTCGAACACGGCATTGGCGGGCGCCCGCGCCGTATCCTCGTCGCTCGCGGGCGCAAATGAAATGCCGCCCGAGACTATGGCGGCCAGGGAGCCGGTCTGCACCGCCAGGCCATCGCCATTGAGCGATATATTGATGCCGCTGACGTTCCAGAAGCGCGCATCGCGGGTCACGAACTTGTCATTGGGCGCATCGATGAAAATCTGGATGCGCACCTTGCGCCCGCCCGGATCGAGATCGTAGCCGACCACGCGGCCCACCTGGATGCGCCGGTAGTACACGGGCGAGCCTATCTCGAGCGAGCCCAGGTCCGGCGCCGTCACGGTGAAGCGCCGCCCCGGACGGTCGCTGGCCACTTCGGGGGGCTTCTCCAGCCCGGTGAAATAATACCTGGCCTCGCTGGCCCCGTCCTGCGTATGAGTCGTGTCGACGGCAATGTAGGCGCCCGAGAGCAGCGTGCCCAGGCCGGAAACCCCGGTAATGCCGAGCCGCGGGCGCACGACCCAGAAACGCGTGCCCGTGCGTGCGACGTAGCCGGAGCTGTCGCGGCTGATCTGCGCCTTGACCAGCACGCGGCTGCGGTCCTGGGATACCTCGATGTCCTTGACCACGCCGATGACCACGTCCTTGTAGCGCACCTTGGTCTGTCCGACTTCCAGGCCGTCGGCCGACTCGAAGCTGATCGTCACCACCGGCCCGATGCGCATCCATGCCCTGACCACCAGCGACAGGCCGATCACCGCGGCCAGGATGGGAATCAGCCAGATCCAGGAAATCCTCAATTGGCGCTTGGGTATGACGCGCGGGCGCAGCGCAGCGCCGCCATCCGCGGCCGTATCCGCGCCGGCGCCGGCATCCGCGGCGCGCTGTGCGTCTTCGGCGCTGCGCCCGCCCGCCTCGGCGAGCGGCTGCGGATCGGAAGGGGGTGTGCTCGGTTCCGTCATGCTGTCTCTCTAGTCGCCCGGCGATGATGTTCCTCGATGGCGGGCATGGCTGTGTCCTGGGCCGCCTTGCGCGCATCCCAGCCGCTACGCGGATCGTAACTCATGGCCGCAAACATGGTCAGCACCACCACCAGGCCGAAGCTGGCCGCGCCGGGCCCGGCGGTGACCTGCGTAAAGCCGGGAAAGTCCGCCATTGCCGACAACAGGATCACCACGAACACGTCGAGCATCGACCACTGGCCGATGAATTCCACGAACTCATACAGGCGGGTGCGCTGGCGCTGCGCCTCGACGCCCTGCCAGCGCTGGTGCAGCAACAGGTAGGCCAGGGCGAACAGCTTGGTCATCGGCACCACGATACTGGCCACGAACACCACGATCGCGAGATCCCACGAGCCCAGTTGCCACAGCTCGATCACGCCGCCCAGTATGGTGTGGGCGCTGGTGCCGGCCGGCGTGCGCAGCAGCATCACCGGCAGCAGGTTGGCCGGTATGTACAGGATGGCGGCCCCCGCCACGCAAGCCCAGGCGCGCGAGGCCATGATGGGTTTGCGCAGATGCAGGGCCGCACCGCAACGGCGGCATTTGCCCTCGGCGCGGCCGGGCTCCAGGTTTTGCACGCAACCGCAGGATTCGCATGCAGCCACCGGCAGGCCCGCGACGAGCGCCGCGCCCGAGGCCTCGACCAGCCCGGCATCCTCGGCCTCGCGCCACAAGTGCCGCGCCCCGGTCCGGGTCAGCGTCGTCATCAATACGGTCAAGCCCGCAAAACCCCACAGGCCCGGCCCGACAACCAGGGTCGCGAGCCCCGAAAGCTTGACGATCGCGACCAATATGCCCAGCATCAGCACCGGGATCATGCTCCATACCGGCACGGCGGCCAGCACCCGCATGCCCAGGCCGAAGTCTCCGGGCACCCGGCGCAGGCACAGTTCTACCAGCGCCCACAGCAGGAACAGCAATTGTGCCAGCGGCAGCGCGAAACCGAACAGGCCCGTCATCATGGCCACGACCTCGTGACCTTGTTCCCAGGTGAGGATCAGCGCGTCGGGCAGCGTGGCCTCGATCGTCATGCCATTGAGCCTGAGCGTAGCGACGGGAAAGCAATTGGCC
Organism: Candidimonas humi; assembly: GCF_019166065.1. Lineage (GTDB taxonomy): Bacteria > Pseudomonadota > Gammaproteobacteria > Burkholderiales > Burkholderiaceae_B > Candidimonas > Candidimonas humi. The sequence continues at coordinate 228,203 of NZ_JAHTBN010000005.1, read as the reverse complement.
AGGGCGAATACGATCAGCGCCGTGAGATTCACGGCAAGCCAGCCCGAAGGGCCAAGACGGCTATGGTGATAAAGGGCGTGGTCGCAGCGCCGGCAACGCGCCTGCGCCCCGACCGGGATCGGGGCGCGTTCGTGCAGGCAGGCGCATTGCGGGCAGGCGATCAGCGGCAGGACCGCCTTGGGGGCTTCAGATCGATGCGATAACGGCGTTGCCGCGTCCCGGCATGGTGCTTGTTCTGTCCGCGGCCTCGCGCCTTGTTCCACCATCGATCAGCAGCCCGCCTCAGTCGACGAGTTCGGCTTCCGGTTCGACACCCGCGCGCCGCCCCGGGCCTGCCGGGCGATCGTCGAACAACAGTACGACCTTGCCCTGCTCGTCGAGGTCGATGGTGACGTGACCGCCGCCCACCAGGCGGCCGAACAGCAGCTCGTCGGCCAGGGCGCGGCGGATCGTGTCCTGGATGAGGCGCTGCATCGGCCGGGCCCCCATGAGAGGGTCGAAGCCTTCTTTGGCGAGGTGATCGCGCAGTTCTTGCGTGAACACCGCTTCGACGTGTTTCTCGTGCAACTGGTCTTCGAGCTGCATCAGGAACTTGTCGACCACGCGCAGGATCACTTCGCGCGACAGCGGCGTGAAGCCGATGATGGCGTCGAGGCGGTTGCGGAATTCCGGCGAGAACATGCGCTTGATTTCCGACATTTCGTCGCCCACGCGCGGCGTGCTGGTAAAGCCGATGGAACTGCGATTCAGCGTTTCGGCGCCGGCATTGGTGGTCATGACGATGATGACGTTGCGGAAATCCGCCTTGCGGCCGTTGTTGTCGGTAAGCGTGCCGTGGTCCATGACCTGCAGCAGGATGTTGAAGACGTCCGGATGCGCTTTTTCGATTTCATCGAGCAGCAGCACGCAATGCGGCTGCTTGCTGATGGCCTCGGTGAGCAAGCCGCCCTGGTCGAAGCCGACATAGCCCGGAGGCGCGCCGATCAGGCGCGAGACCGTGTGGCGTTCCATGTATTCGGACATGTCGAAGCGCAGCAGTTCGACGCCCAGCGTGAACGCGAGCTGGCGCGCGACTTCCGTCTTGCCCACCCCGGTGGGGCCGGAAAACAGGAAGGCGCCTATGGGCTTGTCGGGGCGCCCCAGGCCGGAGCGCGCCATCTTGATGGCCCCGGCCAGCGCGCCGATGGCGGCGTCCTGGCCGAACACCACGGTCTTGAGATCGCGTTCGAGCGTGGCCAGCTTGTTGCGGTCGTCGCTGGACACGCTTTGCGGCGGGATGCGGGCGATCTTGGCCACGGTGGCCTGGACTTCGGCCTTGCCGATGAGCTTCTTCTGGCGCGAGCGCGGCAGCAAGCGCTGCGCGGCGCCGGCCTCGTCGATGACGTCGATGGCCTTGTCCGGCAGGTAGCGGTCGTTGATATGGCGCGCCGCCAGTTCCGCCGCCGCGGTGATTGCTGCAGCCGAATAGCGCACGCCGTGGTGCTGCTCGAAGCGCGCCTTCAGGCCGCGCAGGATCTGGATGGTCTGCTCGACGGTGGGCTCGACCACGTCGATCTTCTGGAAGCGCCGAGCCAGCGCGTGGTCTTTTTCGAAGATGCCGCGGTATTCGTTGTAGGTAGTGGCGCCCAGGCACTTGAGCTGGCCCGAGGACAGCGCCGGCTTGAGCAGGTTGGAAGCATCGAGCGTGCCGCCCGAGGCCGAACCCGCGCCGATCAGCGTGTGGATCTCGTCGATGAACAAGATGGCGTTGGTATTGTCTTTGAGCGACTTGAGCACCGCCTTCAGGCGCTGCTCGAAGTCGCCGCGGTACTTGGTGCCGGCCAGCAACGCCCCCATGTCGAGCGCATAGACCTGCGCGCGCGCCAGGATGTCGGGCACCTCGCCCTGGATGACGCGCCACGCCAGGCCTTCGGCGATGGCGGTCTTGCCCACCCCGGCCTCGCCCACCAGCAGCGGATTGTTCTTGCGCCGCCGGCAAAGCACCTGGATGACGCGCTCGACTTCCTGTTCGCGGCCGATGAGCGGGTCGATGCGGCCCTGGCGCGCCTCGGCGTTGAGGTCGAGCGCGTAGAGTTCCAGCGGCGACTTCTGCTGATCGGACTTGTGTTCGCCTTCGGTGCCGGCCTGTTGCTTGGCAGCCTGTTCGGCCGGCGGTTCTTCGGGCGTCTTGGTGATGCCGTGCGACAGATAGTTGACGACGTCCAGGCGCGTCACGCCCTGCTGCAGCAGGTAGTAGACGGCGTGCGAGTCTTTCTCGCCGTACATGGCGACCAGCACATTGGCGCCGGTCACCGCGGTCTTGGACGAGTTGCCCGAGGACACATGCATGATGGCGCGCTGGATCACGCGCTGGAAGCCGAGAGTGGGCTGGGTGTCCACTTCGTCTTCGCCCGGAAATACCGGTGTGTTCTCGGTGATGAATTTGCGCAGGTCCTTGCGCAAGACGTCGATGTTGGCGGAGCAGGCGCGCAGAACCTCGACCGCGGAAGCATTGTCCAGCAGCGACAGCAGCAGGTGCTCTACGGTGATGAATTCGTGCCGGGCCGTGCGGGCCTCGACAAAGGCCATATGCAGGCTGACCTCAAGTTCTTCGGAAATCACGCTTCCTCCATGACATATCGAAGCGGACAAAACAAAACGGCATAGCCTATTCTATGACTAATTCGCGGCCGCGTATTGTTCGCGACGGCCCGAGTGTTACCGGATTGCATCAAAAACCGCATGCGGCGGGCTTGCGGGCGCGATTCGCGCGCCACTTCGGGGGATTGGACTCAGGCATCCGGCGCCGGTTCCATAATGCATTGCAAAGGATGCTGGCGCGCCCGCGCCATCTGGCGCACCATCTCGACCCGGGTGGCGGCGATGTCGCGCGTGTACACGCCGCAGACGCCGCGGCCCTGGTGGTGCACCAGCAGCATGATGCGCGCCGCCTCGTCTTCGTTCTTGCCGAATATCCGCTGCAATACGCTGACCACGAATTCCATCGGAGTGTAATCGTCGTTCAGCAACACGACTTGATACATCGGCGGCGGCGCGACCTTGCTCGCCTGCCGGTCTAGCACTGTGTCCTGCTGGTTGTCGGTTTGTATGGCCATAGACTGAAACTAAGAAGCCTGGATAACTGGAGCGCGAATGCCGAAGCCCGAAAATTCCCGGAAACGCGAACCTGGAAAAACCGTGGCGTGTGTCTCCGGCGAACGCCGGACTGGCCGCCATGCCTCGCACTCGCCGCCCGGCGGAATCGACGCCCGGAAAACGGCGTTCGAAAGCGGCATTCTCGTCGAATTGGGCCGGGGACGGCGCAACGCACGCGCAGACAGGCCACAAATTGACCGAAAAATCGTCAAAATGTGGCGCCAAAGTCTATATAAGTGCTTTCCATAGTTGACCAGCTTGGGTTACATTAAGCATTATCATAATATTCTGAATGTTTTCATGTATTTGTCAGCATAGGCAACATGAAGGCTACATGAACAGAAATAGGCTAAACCCGGCGCGCCGGGCATTCAAGTCAACACTATAGTCGAGAGGCAGTCCGCATGTCAGATTCAACCGCAACCTCCGCAGGGGACACGCAAAAACTTACCGGAACCGTCAAATGGTTCAACGATGCCAAGGGCTTCGGCTTCATCACCCCCGATAATGGCGGCGAAGACCTTTTCGCCCATTTTTCCTCCATACAGATGAACGGTTTCAAGACGCTCAAGGAAGGCCAGAAGGTCGCGTTCGAAATCGCCCAGGGCCCGAAGGGCAAACAAGCGCTGAACATCACGGCTGCCTGATCCTCTCGATGCTTTTCACACCATAAAAGATGTTCGATACATACAAGACCATGGGGCTTAACAGCCCCGTTTTTTTTGCCCCGCTCGCGTCCCGAGGTAAAAAACGCCCCAGCGGGCAGCCGCCGGCCGCGCCGACCGGCGCCACCACGCGGCCTGTTCCCGGCCTGCGCGAAATCCGGCGCGCCGCCGCCTGCGCCCTGGCGGGTGCGGCCATGTGGGCCATCGCCCTGCCGGCCGGTGCCACGGGCGCCACGATGATTCCACAAGATATGCACCTGCCGCAAACGCGGCTGAATGTGGGCGGCCATGCCGTCCGGGCCGAGATCGCCGCCACCGAGGCCAGCCAGCAGCAGGGGCTGATGTACCGCAAGTCGCTGCCGCCCGATCACGGCATGCTGTTCGTATTCCAGCGGCCCGGGCCGTTCTGCTTCTGGATGAAAAACACACTGGTGCCGCTGTCCATCGCCTTCATCGCGGCCGATGGCGCAATCGTGAACATTGCCGACATGCAGCCGCAGACGGAAAACGCGCACTGCCCGGTCAAGCCGGTGCTGTACGCGCTGGAAATGCAGCAGGGATGGTTTGTCCGCCACCGAGTGCATGCCGGACAAAAGGTCGCGGACCTGCCGCGACCCTGAGTACCGAGGGCCGGAAGCCCGGCCGCTCGGACGCAGGTTCAGACGCGCTCGAGGATGAGGGCGATGCCCTGCCCCACGCCTATGCACATGGTGCACAGCGCATAGCGCCCGCCGCTGCGGTGCAACTGGTTGACGGCGGTAATGGCCAGGCGCGCGCCGCTGGCGCCCAGCGGATGGCCCAGCGCGATGGCGCCGCCGTTGGGGTTGACGCGCGGGTCGTTGTCGGCCACTTCCAGCATGCGCAGCACCGCCAGGCCTTGGGCTGCGAACGCCTCGTTCAGCTCGATGACGTCCATTTGATCGAGCGTCATGCCGGCCAGTTGCAGCACTTTACGGGTGGCGGGAGCAGGCCCTATACCCATGATGCGCGGCTCGACGCCGGCCGTAGCCATGGCCACGATCCGCGCGCGCGGCTTCAAGCCCAGGGAACCCGCCATGGATTCGGACGCTACCAGCAGCGCGCAGGCTCCGTCGTTCACGCCCGAAGCGTTGCCGGCGGTCACGCTGCCGTCGGGACGCACCACAGGCTTCAGGCGGGCCAGGGCCTCGAGCGAGGTCTGGCGCGGATGCTCGTCGGTGTCGACGACCAGGGGGTCGCCTTTTTTCTGGGGAACATGCACCGGCACGATTTCGTCGCGGAACACGCCCGCTTTCTGGGCTGCGGCGGCCTTGGTCTGGCTGGCCAGGGCGAAAGCGTCCTGGTCCGCGCGCGAGATCTGGAACTGCTCGGCCACGTTCTCGGCCGTCTCGGGCATGGAATCCACACCGTACTCGGCCTTGAGGCGCTTGTTGACGAAGCGCCAGCCTATGGTGGTGTCGAAGATCGCGGCGTTGCGCGAAAACGCCGACTCGGCCTTGCCCATGACGAAAGGCGCACGGCTCATGCTTTCCACACCGCCCGCCAGCAGGAACTGCGCGTCGCCGGCGCGGATCGCGCGGGCCGCGCTGCCCAGGGCGTCCAGCCCGGAGCCGCACAGGCGGTTGATGGTCGCGCCCGGCACGTCCACGGGCAGGCCGGCCAGCAGGCTGGCCATGCGGGCCACATTGCGATTGTCTTCGCCGGCCTGGTTGGCGCAGCCCAGCAGCACATCGTCCAGCCGCGCCCAATCCACGCCCGGGTTGCGCGCCACCAGGGCCTTGATGGGAACGGCGGCCAGGTCGTCGGTGCGTACGCCGGCCAGGGCGCCGCCATAGCGGCCGAAAGCCGTGCGCGCGGCATCGCAAATGAAAGCTTGAGGTGTAGTCATGAAAAACCCGTGATCGAGAAGGATTAAATAAGAAAAAGACGAGATGTAGCGGATGGCAGAATGGCGAGAAATCCGCCCTTCCCGGCGGATTTTTCGCCTATCTTATCGCACCAGGTGGACTTTTTTTTCGAAATCTCCTCCGCTGTCCACGCCATGGTCAGGTGCCACGGAGATCTTCCCAGACAAGGCAGCCATGCGGCCACGCGGCCGGCAGGGCCATCCGGCGCAGGCTCCGTCTCACGGCCCCAGTCCGCCCTCGAACCGCGCCAACGCCTTGGGCCTCTCCTCGCCCTTGGGCCTCCCTGGCCTCCTAGGCCTGCCCCTGGTCGCGCCTCGAAGCCTGGGCTTGAGGCGGGTCCTGTGCCTGCGCCCGGGCTTGAGCCTGGGCGCGCTGGGCCTGGTCATATTCTATGGCGCGATGCCGGTAGCGGCCGGCGGCATTGTGATAGAAGGCATGAGGGCCGAACTGGCGCGACACGACGGACGCAAACAGCGAGCCCACCAGCAGCCAGAACAGCATGGGCTGGCTGCCCGTCATTTCCATGACCACGACGCTGGCGGTCAGGGGAGCCTGGGTGGCGGCCGCCAGGAAGGCCGCCATGGAAAGCAGCACCAGCACCCTGGGATCGGCCGCCGCGCCGGCCCATTGCCCGATCTGCGCGCCGATGCCGGCCCCCGTGGTCAGGGCCGGAGTGAAAATGCCGCCGGGTATGCCCGCCCAGTACGAAGCCAGGGTCGCCGCCAGCTTGGCCACGCCGAAGCCGGCGACCTCGGGCGCGGCGCCGGCCAGCGCCTGGGATGCGTGTGCGTAGCCTGTGCCGTAGACCGTGTTATGGCTGTACAGCCCGAGCGCCGCCATTCCCAGCCCCAGGACAAATGCGAGTTGCACCGGGTGGCGCCGCGCCCAGCCGCGCCAGCGCGCCGGCATGAAAGCCGCCGGGCCCTTGCCCAGGGCATGTGAAAAAATGCCGCCCAGCGCGCCGCTGACCAGGCCGCAGACCAGTGTCCAGGCCAGCATGTTGTGCGACAGGGAGTGGCCGGAGAAGGTGCCGAAATACGGGTTGTTGCCGACCAGCGCCACGACCAGGAAGCCCGAGGCCAGTACCCCTATGAGCACCAGGCGCTGCCAGCGCAGTGCGGTGCCGCGGCCCAGTTCTTCGATGGCGAATATGACGCCGGCCAGCGGCGCATTGAAGGCCGCCGCCAGGCCGCCCGCGGCTCCGGCGGCGATCAGTTCGCTGGCGTGGAACCCTTTGAGGGGCACCCCCATCTTCTTCCAGAAATTGCCCCAGGTCAGCATCACCGCGGCCCCTACCTGCACCGACGGGCCTTCGCGGCCTATGGAGGCGCCGAACACCAGCCCCGCGAAAGTGAGGGGAATCTTCCACAGCGCCTGGGCCAGCGAAGTAAGCTGGCGCCGTCCCGCAGTGGGCGCCAGCGACAGCGAGGCTATGACCTGGGGAATGCCGCTGCCGGCGGCGTTGGGCGCATAGCGCAAGGTCGCCCAGCGGATCAGCGCCAGGCCGAAGGGCAACAACACCCAGCCCAGCCAGGGCATCGCGGCAAGCCAGCGGCCGTTCAGGGAAATGGCGAGATCGGCGAGCCGGGCGAAGCCCAGTGACACCAGGGCCACGAGAGCGGCGCCGCCGAGCAGCAGAGTCAGTTGCAAGGTCTTGCGCGACAGCCGCCGCAATTGGCGCGCCTTGCGGCGTATCGCCCGCCGGGCCTGGGATGGTAGACGCCGCAACTGTGCAATCACGCTCATGATCTGGAATCTGTCCTCGCCGGGCCTGCGCCCTTCTTTATCGGAGTGGGAAAACATCTGGGGCGGCGCCGCATTCCGGACCCGGCCATGCGCCGCGTCGCTCGAAGCCTGCGCGCTGCCGGCCGATATTCGCGGCAGCCCCGTCGAAAACAACGAACCCTCGCATGGGCGAGGGTTCGCATCGAAGCAATGAAGCCGGGAATCAGCCGAGATTGTCGGCGGCGAACTTCCAGTTCACCAGGTTCCAGAAATTCTCGAGGTACTTGGGCCGCGCGTTGCGGTAGTCGATGTAGTAGGCGTGTTCCCAGACGTCACAGGTCAGCAGCGGCACGTCGCTGGTAGTGATGGGCGTAGCGGCATTGCTGGTATTGACAATGTCGAGCGAGCCGTCGGACTTCTTGACCAGCCAGGTCCAGCCCGAACCGAAGTTGCCCGCGGCGGACTTGCTGAATGCTTCCTTGAAGGCAGCCACGCTGCCCCACTTGGCATTGATGGCGTCGGCCAGCTTGCCGCTGGGCTCGCCGCCACCCTTGGGCGACAGGCTGTTCCAGTAGAAGGTGTGGTTCCAGACCTGGGCGGCATTGTTGAACACGCCGCCGGAGGCCTTCTTGATGATGTCCACGAGCGAGGCCGATTCGAATTCGGTGCCCTGGATCTGGGCATTCAGGTTGGTGACGTAGGCCTGGTGATGCTTGCCGTAGTGGTATTCCAGCGTTTCTTTCGAAATATGCGGAGCCAGGGCGTCCATTGCGTAAGGAAGAGGGGGAAGCGTATGAGCCATGATGTGCAGTTTCCTTCTTAAAAAAGCAATCAGCAAAATGCGGTCAGCTTGTTTATTGTATCGGGAACGCGACGATTAATCGTGATAACCCTCGACATAAGTATATAAGCCCGTGCAAGCGCCTCGGCAAAACGGCGCCTTGCGGCCGGCGCGCGCAACGGATGCGGCGGCGCGCAGCGGGTTCCGCTCGCGGGGCCAGCAGTCTTTGCAAATCCGCCCGCGAGGCGCCTACAGCAAGCCATGCGCCTGCAGCACCGATACCTGCGCCCCACCCTGCGCGAGCTCGAGCGCGAGCCGGTCGCCCGGCTGCAAGGCACGAGCGTCGTACACCAGCGCGCCGCTGGCGTCGCGCACCAGGGCATAGCCGCGGCCGAGTATTTTGCGCGGGCTGAGCGCCTCGAGCATTTGCGCCGCCGCGTCCAGGCGCGCGCGCCGCAAGGCCAGGACGCGCTCGGCGGCGCGGGCCAGTTGCTGCCGATGGCGCAGCAGTTCCAGGCGCGCGCGCGCCGGATCGGGAGTAGCCTGCAGCAGGCGCGCCCGAAGCGCGTCCAGCCTGGCGCGGCGCTGCTGCGCCGCGGCAGCGCCGGCGCGCTGCAGCCTGTCGCACAGCCCATGCAGCACATCCCGTTGGCGCGCCAGGCGCTGGGCCGGCGGCACCAGCATGGCCACGGCGCGGTCCAGCCGCAGCGCGGCGCGCTCGAGCAGGCGCCGCTGCTGGTTCTGCAGGGCCCCGAGAGCTGTCTCTATGCTACGCAGGCATTCGCTGCGGGCACGACAGCAGAGTTCGGCCGCCGCGGTGGGAGTGGGCGCGCGCAGGTCGGCGGCAAAATCGGCGATCGTGAAGTCGGTTTCATGGCCTACGCCGCTGATGACAGGCACCGGGCTGGAGGCGATCATGCGCGCCAGCGCTTCGTCGTTGAAGCTCCAGAGATCCTCGATGCTGCCGCCGCCGCGCACCAACAACAATGTATCTACTTCTGCGCGCTCGTACGCCAAGGCCAAGGCCTGGCACAGGCGGCCGGCGGCGTCCGCCCCCTGCACCGGGGCCGGGTAGACGATGACGTGCACATGCGGAGCGCGGCGCCGCATCGTGGTCAGCACATCGTGCAGGGCCGCGGCGGCCAATGAGGTAACGATCCCCACCGCCGCCGGCATCGGCACGCAGGGCCGCTTGCGCTCGGGATCGAACAAGCCTTCGGCGGCCAGTTTTTCTTTCAAGGCCATGAAGGCTTCGTGCAGATTGCCCTGCCCGGCCCGGCGCAAGGCCTCGACCTGCAGTTGGTAGTCGCCGCGCGCCTCGTAGAGCGTGACCGCGGCGCGGAACTCGAAACGCTCGCCGACGCGCGGCACGAAGCCTACCGCCTGCGCCCTGCCCCGGAACATCACGGCGCGCACCGCAGCGCGTTCGTCCTTGATGGTGAAATACCAGTGGCCCGAGGCGGCCTGGGTGAAATTGGAGACCTCGCCCCGCACCCAGACCGTGGGCACCTGGGTCTCGAGCAGCCTGCCCACCCGGCGGTTCAGTTCCGAGACCGACAGGACTTCGCTGCCCGCTGCGGACTCGCGGCTCGCCGCGCCGTCTTCTTTGTCTTGATACATACAGTATGTACTAGATGAATATTAAGCCGATGATTGGATCTACAAAGTCATGCAATGCAGCCGCCTGGCCCGGCGCACCGAGAGATCGGGCGTATCTCGGGCGTATTTCTCATTCCGTCGCCCGCCCCGCGGCCACGCCAGGAAATAATTGCTCGAGCCGTCGAAATCGTCTTTCCAGGCCATGGCCGGGGTCAGGGCCGAGGCAAGGCCCCATTGCTCCCTGCGAAGATTATCGCGCGAAAGGCCGGATTCCGGTCCAGCAGGATACTCCTATAGGGGGCCTATAGGGGCCGGGCCCAGGCCGCTATCCGGCACTATGCCAGCGGGACGAAATCCGGGCACACGCGCCGAAAACGCATGGCGCTGTCCACAGCATGCGCCGCCCTGTCAAACTCCTGAAATATCAATCCAATCAGCCCAAATGGTCAGCATACACTTTAATTTTTTTCACTAACCAATTGATTTACATCATTAAATATTAGCAAACAAGCCTGACTCAAAATTACCCAATCGACCTCCAGCCCTACGGAATTGCGCGTGTTCCGCAAGTTCTGCACAGAATTATCCACAGTTTTTGTGGATACCATCCGGAGAGTCAGGTTCCACGCCATTTTGACCTCAGCCACGCAGACATCATGGGCATTACAGGCCGTCCGCCGCCCCAAATGTACGCCATGCGGGCGCTTGCCCGAGCCGTATACACGCAAGCCGGCCATGCGCACCGGCTTTGCAGGCCGCACCGCCCCAAACCCGCAGATACGGCGGATATACGGCCATGGCCGGCCCACGTGCCGGCGGCCATGGCTTGCCCTTAAAATAACAAGCCCTCCATCCACTGCAGGCTATCGGCCACGGGAGACATTTTGCTGGAAATCGTACGCGAAGCGGGCTGGCCCATCTGGCTGCTGGTGGCTACCTCCGTTCTGGGCCTGGCCCTGATCATCGAACGCCTGCTGTCCCTGCGCCAGAGCCTCGTCATTCCCCCGCGCCTCGCCTCCCAGGTCATGGAAATGATCCGCCAGAACGGCGATACGCCCGAGGCGCTCACGCGCCTGGCCGACAACTCGCCGCTGGGCCGCATCCTGGCCGAAGTCCTGCTGCACCGCGATGACAGCGAACAGGCGCGCATCAATGCCGCCGAAGAAGCCGGCAAGGATGTAGCCTACCGGCTCTACCGGTATCTGCCGGCGCTGGCGACCATTTCCGTGGTGGCGCCGCTGCTGGGCCTGTTCGGCACGGTGGTGGGCATGATAGAGATCTTCGGCGCCTACAACCCGGCCGGCGGCGATCCGGCGCAACTGGCGCGCGGCATCTCGATGGCGCTGTACAACACGGGCTTCGGCATCATCATCGCCGTGCCGGCATTGATCTTCCATCGCTATTTTCGTTCGCGGGTCGACTATTACGTGCACCGCATGGAACGCGAGGCCAGCGCCCTGAGCCGCCTGCTGGGCGCGCGCACACGCCGCGGGCCGGAGACGGGCGCATGAACTTCCGTCCGCCGCAACGGGGAGACGAGCCCGAGATCAACCTGATACCGCTGATCGACGTGCTGCTGGTGATCCTCATCTTCCTGACGGCGACCACCTCGTTCACGCGCATCAAGCAACTCGGCATAGACCTGCCGCAGGCCCAGGCCGACGCCGTGGACCCCAAGGCCATCAATATCGCCGTCAGCCGCGACGGCCAATACGCCCTGGACGGCCGCTGGCTGCAAAATGCCGATACTGCCGCCGTCGCGGCGGCCCTGGCCGAGGCAGCCCGCGGCAGGAAAGACCCGGTGCTGGTCATCAATGCCGATGCGCAAAGCACCCACGAATCCGTGGTTCGCGTCATGCAGGCCGCGCGCCTGGCCCGCATCGGCCGGGTCGACTTCGCAACCCGGGACGCGCCGTGAAACCGGCTGCAGCCCTGGCCCGCGCCGCGCATGCGGCGTGGCGGCGCAAGGGCCTGGCCAGCGCCTTGCTGCTGCCCCTGTCCTGGATCAGCGCCGGCATCGTGGCCCGCAAGCGGCGGCGCTACCGCGACAACCCGCAATACGCAACGCGCTCGCCCCATCCGGTCATCGTGGTGGGCAATCTCTACGTGGGCGGCACAGGCAAGACGCCAGTCGTACTGGCCCTGATCGAGGCGCTGCGCGCGCGCGGCTGGCATCCGGGCGTGGTCAGCCGCGGCTACGGCGGCCGCGCGCGGGGCGAGCCGCTGGTCGGCCAGGGCCGGCTGCCGGCCGAGCTGTATGGCGACGAGCCCGCTCTCATTGCCGAGGCCGGGCGAGTGCCCGTCGCCGTGCACCCGCGCCGGGCACTCGCCCTGCAAGCCCTGCAAGCGCAACACCCGGAGGTCGACCTGATCATCGCCGACGACGGCCTGCAACACCTGGCCCTGGCGCGCGACGTGGAAATCGTGGTGCAGGACGTGCGCGGCCTGGGCAATGGGCGGTTGCTGCCGGCGGGGCCGCTGCGCGAGCCGGCCGCGCGCCTGGCCGAAGTCGACTATATCGTCACCAACCTGTCCGCGGGCGAACAGGAACCTGCCGGCCCGGCCACACCGGCGCATCGGGTCACCATGCGCCTGGCGCCGGGCCGCATGCGGCATCTCGCCTCGGGGCGCGAGCTGGACTGGGACGCCTGGCTGTCGGAATACCGGCACGCGCGTGCCGGCGCCCTGGCCGGCATTGGGCAGCCGCAGCGCTACTTCGACATGCTGCGCGCGCACGGGCTGAAACTGGCCCAGACACTGGCCCTGCCGGATCATGCGCAATATGCGCAAGCCCCATTCGGGCGCTTCGATACCGATCTGGTGCTGCTCACGGCCAAGGACGCCGTGAAATGCCACGCCTGGGCCGACGAGCGGGTATGGGTGGTAGAGGCCGTGCCGCGTTTCGCGCCGGCCGGCTGGTTCGACGAACTGCACGCCCGGCTGGCCGCGCTGGCGCCGGGCAAGGCGGCGGCCCAATTGTCCTGAGACGCCCTCGCGTCTCGTCCCGTCATTCATCGGAAGCGTGCCGGGTTTGTTCCCGGCGGCGCCGCGCAAGCCAGGGCCGCATCTGTCGCATCTGTCGCATCTGTCATGCCAGCCGTACCGGCCCTGCCGGCCGGAGAGCTCCTGGCGGCCTCCGGTTTCAAAACCACAGCGGGCGATTTACACTTGCATGTTCGCCGTGCATGCGCGAGCCGGTCTTCCCGGTCCGCATGCGCCCCCACTATTCTTCATAGGTTTACGGAGCCCGGCATGGAATCCCGCATGCTCGAAATTCTGGTGTGCCCCTTGTGCAAGAGCCGCCTGCGCTACGATCGCGAGCGCCAGGAACTGGTGTGCTCGGCCGACCGGCTCGCCTTCCCCGTACGCGACGGCATTCCGGTAATGCTCGAAAGCGAGGCCCGCGACTTGAACGCCGCCGAACCGCAGGCCGGCGCGCAGTGAGCTTCATCGCCATAGTCCCCGCCCGCTGGGCCTCTACGCGCCTGCCCGGCAAGCCGCTGCTGGACATCGCCGGCAAGCCGATGATAGTGCGCACGGCGGAACAGGCGGCGCGCTCCGGCGCCGACCGCGTCATCGTGGCCACCGATACCGCTGAGATCCAGGCGGCAGTGCAGGCGCACGGATTCGAGGCGCTGCTGACCCGCGCCGACCACCCCACCGGCACCGACCGCCTGGCCGAAGTCGCGGCGCGGCTCGGGCTGTCCGAGGACAGCGTAGTCGTCAACGTCCAGGGCGACGAGCCGCTCATCGACCCGCGCCAGATCGACGCCGTGGCACAATTGCTGGCGCGCGACGCGGACGCCGCGATCGCCACTTGCGCAAGCGCCATCGGCCACGCGGACACCTTGTTCGACCCCAATGCCGTGAAAGTCGTGTGCGACCAGCGCGGCCGCGCGCTGTATTTCTCGCGCGCCCCCATACCCTGGGCCCGCGACGCCCTGGCCGATGGGCGCCGGAAGCTCGCTACCGGCCTGCCGGCCCTGCATCACATCGGCCTGTACGCCTACCGCGCCGGATTCCTGGCGCGCTTCCCCAAGCTGCCGGTGGGCCCGCTGGAACGCTACGAATCGCTGGAACAACTGCGCGCTCTGGAAAACGGCCACGCCATCGCCGTGCTGCGCACCGAATATCATCCGGCCGCGGGCGTGGATACCGAGGCCGATCTGGCGCGCGTACGCGAGGTCTACGGAAATCGGTTATAAATCCTGCCGGAATTCGAACCGGCCAGGACGCCGGCACCCGGTACGCGGCCGGCTGCCTTGAAATCGGCGCGCGGCCCGGGCCCCAGGCAAGCCCGCAAAACGAACAAGACATGCAGGGATTGCTGCATTGCGGCATAATCGACAAAAACTCGAAAGACTCCAGGAGAAATTTTCATGCGACTGATTCTGCTCGGTCCCCCGGGCGCCGGCAAAGGCACCCAGGCTGCGTACATCACCAAGAAATTCGGCATTCCGCAGATTTCCACCGGTGACATGCTGCGCGCCGCCGTCAAAGCCCAGACCCCTCTGGGCATCGAGGCCAAGAAAATCATGGACGCAGGCGCCCTGGTGTCGGACGACTTGATCATCGGGCTGGTGCGCGACCGGCTGGAACAAGCCGACTGCAAGCCGGGCTACCTGTTCGACGGCTTTCCGCGCACGCTGCCGCAGGCCGACGCGCTGAAAGACGCCCATATTCCCCTGGACTATGTGGTGGAAATGGTGGTTCCCGAAGAGAACATCATCGAACGCATGAGCGGGCGGCGAGTGCATCCGGCCAGCGGGCGCAGCTACCACGTGCATTTCAATCCGCCCAAGACGCCCGGCGTCGACGACCTCACCGGCGAGCCGCTGGTGCAGCGCGACGACGACCGCGAGGAAACCGTGCGCCATCGCCTGGCCGTCTACCGCGACCAGACCCGGCCGCTGGTCGACTACTACTCGCAGTGGGCCGCCTCCGGGACGGCCGGGGCCCCGCGCTTTCGCAAGGTATCCGGGCTGGGCAGCGTGGAAGAAATCCGCGACCGCATCTTCCAGGCCCTGCAAGACTAGGCACGGGCCCGAATGCGCCGGCCCGGGGCGATGCCTCGCGCCGCGGCGCGCACGGACAATCCGCGGACAGGCGCATGCAAACCTGCCGATGCAGGTGCAAGCATGCGCGGCGTCACAGACACCGAAGAGGACACCCCATGGAAATCAAGGACAAAGTATTCATCGTCACCGGCGCCGCGTCCGGGCTGGGCGCGGGCACCGCGCGCATGCTGACGGAAAACGACGCGCGCGTGGTGCTGGCCGACCTGCAGGACGAGGCCGGCCAGGCCCTGGCCCGCGAACTGGGCCAGACCTATGTGCATTGCGACGTCACGCAAGAGGCCGACGGCCAGGCTGCGGTCGCAGCCGCGCGCGCGCTCGGCCCGGTGTTCGGGCTGGTGAACTGCGCCGGCATCGCCCCCGCTTCGCGCGTCGTGGGCAAGAACGGTTCCCACACGCTGGAACTGTTCCAGAAAGTCGTCTCGATCAACCTGATAGGCACTTTCAACATGGCGCGCCTGGCCGCAGCCGCCATGAGCGAGAACACGCCCGAGCCCACGGGCGAGCGCGGCGTGCTGATCAACACGGCCTCCGTCGCGGCCTATGACGGCCAGATCGGGCAGGCCGCCTACGCGGCCTCCAAGGCCGGCGTGGTCGGCATGACGCTGCCGATCGCACGCGACCTCGCCAAGCTGGGCATACGCTGCTGCACCATCGCCCCCGGCATCTTCGGCACGCCCATGATCTTCGGCATGCCCCAGGAAGTGCAGGACTCGCTGGCCGCCAGCATCCCCTTCCCGTCGCGCCTGGGCCGGCCCGAAGACTACGCCAAGCTGGTGCACAGCATCATCACCAACGATATGCTCAATGGCGAGACGATCCGCCTGGACGGCGCGATCCGCATGGCGCCGAAATAAGGCCGCCGTAAACGCATGAACGCGTCCGCAAGGCCGTCGTCCGGAAGGCGCCCCGCTGCGGCGGGGCGCGCGCCGCGCACCGGCCGCGCAGCACGCCGGAGCTTCCCCGCATGAGCCTGTTCCGTTCGGCCGCCACGGTCAGCAGCCTGACGCTGGCGTCGCGCGTCGTGGGCATGGTGCGCGACGTGCTCATCGCCAGCACTTTCGGCGCAGGGCCGCTCACCGACGCCTTCTGGGTGGCCTTCCGTATCCCCAACCTGCTGCGCCGGCTGTTCGCCGAAGGCGCGTTCTCGCAGGCCTTCGTCCCCATCCTGGGCCAGGCGCGCGCGCGCACCTCGGAAAACGAGGTACGGCTGCTGCTGGACCGCGTGGCCCTGCTGCTGACCGCGGCCCTGATGCTGGTGACGCTGGCCGGCATGGCGGCCGCACCCTGGGTGGTCAGCGCCATGGCCAGCGGCATGCGCGCGACGGCGCGGCGGCACGAATTCGAAGCTGCGGTGACCATGACCCGGATGATGTTCCCCTACATCGTCTGCATGTCGCTGGTGGCTTTCGCCTCGGGCGTGCTCAATACCTGGAGCCGCTTCGCCGTGCCGGCGATCACGCCGGTGCTGCTGAACATCGCCTTGATCAGCGCCTGCCTGTTCATGACGCCCTGGTTCCCCCAGCCCATCTACGCGCTGGCCGCCGGCGTGCTGCTGGGGGGCCTGCTGCAATTGGCGGTGCAATGGATCGCGCTGGCGCGGCTGGGGCTGCTGCCGCGCTATACGCTGCGGCTGCGCGCCGCGTGGCACGACGCCACCGTCAAGCGCATCCTCAAGCAGATGCTGCCCGCCATCCTGGGCGTCTCGGTGGCGCAGATATCGCTGCTCATCAACACCAATATCGCCACCTGGCTCAAGGCTGGCAGCGTCACCTGGCTGTCCTTCGCCGACCGCCTGATGGAATTTCCCACCGCCCTGCTGGGCGTGGCCCTGGGCACCGTGCTGCTGCCCAGCCTCTCGGCGGCCCACGCCAAGAAGGATGCCGACAGCTACAGCGCGCTGCTGGACTGGGGGCTGCGCCTGGTCATGCTGCTGGGACTGCCGGCCGCCCTGGGCATGGCACTGCTGTCCAAGGGCCTGGTGGCGACCTTGTTCAACTACGGCGCGTTCAACGGCCATGACGTGATGCAGACGCGGCTGGCGGTCATGGCCTATGCCGTCGGCCTGATCGGCCTGCTGGCCGTCAAGATCCTCGCCCCGGGCTTCTATGCCCGCCAGGACATCCGCACCCCGGTCAAGGTTGCCATCGCAGTGCTGGTGCTGACCCAGGTCTTCAACCTGATATTCGTGCCGCAATTCGCGCACGCGGGGCTGGCCCTGTCGATCGGCCTGGGAGCCAGCGTCAACGCCCTGTGCCTGGTGGTCATACTGCGCCGCCGCGGGGTATACCGCCCGCACGCGGGCTGGACGCTGTTCGTGCTGCGCGTACTGCCCGCCCTGGCTGCGCTGGGCTCCGTGCTGCTGGCAGCCAATCACGCCCTGGACTGGCTGGCCCTGGCGGCGCATCCGGGACGCCGCGTGCTCTGCCTGCTGGGCGTGCTGGCGGCCTCGGGCATCGTCTACTTCGCCGTCCTGTTCATCTGCGGCTTCCGGATGCGGGACTTCACCCGCCGGCATTCGCAGGCTTGAACGCAGCCGATAATCCGGCTGCCGCCAGCTACAAAACGCTCTCGATTCCCCTGTACTTCTGGGCCTGAAGTCCGCCGCCATGCGATGGCGCACGACATGCTCGCGCGCACCAGCGCTTAATTGTTTTTTATTTTTTTGTATGCAAAAATATATTTAAATATGCGAAACCCATCACACAAACACTAACGCACAAACACATACCAGGAGAACATAGAGTGATATCGACAAGAAGCTTGTTCGTGGCATGCGCCACGCTGATTGGGGCTCTCAGCGGGATTAGCACGAGCGCGGCGCCCAACACCGACGCCGGAGACTGGCCCAAGCAAGCCGTGACTCTAGTCGTGCCATTTGCGCCGGGCGGCGGCACCGACAGCATCGCCCGCGAATTCGCCCAGGAACTCTCCAAGTCGCTAGGACGATCCGTCATAGTCGAGAATCGGGGCGGCGGGGGCGGCTCGATCGGGGCCGCGCGCGTGGCGCACGCCAAACCAGATGGCTATACGCTATTGTTTGCAACCTCTACTTTCGCCACTAACGCGGCTTGGGAGGGCAGCAAAGCGTATAACCCGCGAGCGGACTTCACTCCCATCGCGTTACTGGGCTCCGGTCCGCTAATGCTGGTGGCCAACAAAAACCTCGGCATCGATTCGGTATCCGATCTGCTCAAACAAATTCACGATAAGCCGGGCACCATCAATTATTGTTCTGCAGGCCCCGGCAGCATCAACCATCTTTCAGGCGCGCTATTCCAGCAAAAGACCGGGACGAACATCAGTCACGTTCCTTATCGCGGCAGCGGCCCCGCCACCATGGATCTGCTCGCCGGCCGAGTACAAATCTTTTTCTCGACCATGCCCACCATGCTGGAACAAGCCCGCGCGGGAAATGTAAAGGTGCTTGCCGTCACGACAGCGACACGCTCTTCGCTGTTTCCCGCGGTACCTACACTCGACGAGGCGGGAGTGAAAGGCTTCGATATTTCTACCTGGTGGGGTCTGCTCGGACCCGCCAAGCTGCCGGCAGATATCGTTGCCAAGCTGAACGCGGCAACCAACAAGATTACCGGCCAGGCACTGGTGCGCGATCGACTGCACACTGAAGGCGCGACCATTTTCCATGGCAGCCCGGCTGATTTCCGGAACAAGCTGAATACGGAACTGGCCATGTGGCAAGGCGTCGTCCAACGTATTAACCATAAATAGCAATACCGCCATCTACCGGTTTTAGAAGGCCGGCATCTGCCGGCCCGCAAGCCTCGCTTATCCCCAAGCGGGCGAGCACCGCAGCCCCTATATCGGAGTATTTACTCACATGAGAATCGTAGTTCTTCCCGGAGACGGCATCGGCCCCGAAACCATGGCTGTCGCGACCAACATCCTGGAAACCGTGTCGCGTCGCTTCGCGCTCGAACTGAACCTGACATATGACGTAGCGGGCCACGACAGCCTGAAACAGCACGGCGCCACGGTTACCAATGCACTGCTCGAAAAGGTCAAGGCCGCCGATGGGCTCATGCTGGGCCCCATGGCCACCTACGATTTCAAGGATGAATCCAAGGGTGAAATCAACCCTTCCAAGTACTTTCGCAAGCACTTGGATCTTTATGCCAATATTCGTCCAGCCCGCACATACAAGGGCATGCCCGCCCGCCTCGGCGAGTTCGACCTGACCGTGGTGCGCGAGAATACGGAAGGGTTTTACGCAGACCGCAATATCGAATCGGGTGCCAGCGAAATGCTGATTACGCCGGACGTCGTCATTTCTCTGCGCCGTATCACCCGGCAGTGTTGCGAACGTATAGCGCGCTCGGCATTCCAGTTGGCAATGACCCGCCGCAAGCACGTAAGCATCGTGCACAAGGCAAATGTCTTGAAGATGGGCGACGGCATGTTCATCGACATCTGCCATCGGGTCGCAGAGGAATTTCCCGAAGTGCAGGTGGACGACTTCATCGTCGACGCGATGATGGCGCACGTAGTGCGGGCCCCGCAACGCTTCGACGTCATAGTAACGACCAATATGTTCGGGGATATCCTGTCCGATCTGACGGCCGAACTGTCCGGCAGCCTGGGACTGGGAGGATCGCTCAATGCCGGCGCGCACTATGCGATGGGCCAGGCTGCACACGGGTCCGCTCCAGATATTGCAGGGCAGGATCTCGCCAATCCATTTTCACAGGTATTGTCCGCCGCCATGCTGCTGAACTGGTACGGGCAGAAATCCGGCAAACCAGGCTTTCTGGACGCCGGCAATGCCATCTTCCAAGGGGTGGCCCAGGCCATAGAAGCCGGCGAAGCAACACGCGACATCGGCGGCAAACTGGGAACACGGAAAACCGGCCTCGCCCTCGCCCACCGGCTATCCGGGCATTAAAGACATCTGCCTGACTTGGCCCCGACACGGGCCGCTCCGTGTACCAAGGGCGACACTATCGGCGACACGGCCGGCCCGCGCGGGTTACTCGATCGAAAACTCGCACCTTCTCCCGATCACAGCCCAGTCAGCGGCCCACCGTCGCGCCCCTGGTACCAACGCCGGGCGCCGAATGGCGGGTGGGCCTGAGCGACGGCCAGTTTCACGATGGGCAGGCG
The DNA here is from genome assembly GCF_019166065.1 of Candidimonas humi. GTDB lineage: Bacteria > Pseudomonadota > Gammaproteobacteria > Burkholderiales > Burkholderiaceae_B > Candidimonas > Candidimonas humi. Next base: position 208,216 of record NZ_JAHTBN010000005.1, on the reverse strand, counting down.
CGCCGCATGTTCGGCAGCGGAGGCTACGTCAAATACCAGTTATATACGGACGAAAGCCACACCCACGTCTGGGCGGACGACCAGGACCAGAACAGGGTCTCGGGCAAGACCGACGTTGCCGGCAATACCGTTACCTTGTCGGTCTATGGCGAAGTTCCCCCCCAGCCCGACGCCAGGGCCGGCCAGTACATCGACACGGTTATCGCCACGCTTTACTATTAGATAGACGGACAGAAGACGGACACAGCCCGGCGGCCGGGCCTGGCGGGTCAAGGCGGCACAGGTATTTACATGTGTATGTTTTCCCTATATAATTTACGTTTGCCCGGTTTACTTTCAGGTTTAATCTAAACACTCATGGCCAATTCCGCCCAAGCTCGCAAGCGCGCCCGCCAGTCGGTTGAGCGCAACAAACACAACTCCAGCCTGCGCTCGATGCTGCGTACGTCGATCAAGCGCGTGCGCCAGGCTATCGCCGCCGGCGACAAGGCTGCTGCTGCCGAAGTTTTCCGCAAGGCTACCAGCGTCATCGACAGCGTTGCCGACAAGAACATCATCCATAAGAACAAGGCCGCTCGCCACAAGAGCCGCCTGGCCGCTGCCGTCAAGGCGCTGGCCTGATAGATTCGACCGGGTTTGCAGCGGCGGCGCTACGCGCGGCCGCACAAGACTAGGGGCGCTACGGCGCCCCTTTGTTTCGTTCGGCGATCTTGCCGCCCGGCCCATGACAGCGGCGCTTGCCGCCGCCCCCGAAGGATCGAGAGGCGTCTTTAAGCAGCGTCTTTTTTCCGGCTGATTTCCTGCATGCCGGGCCGTGGCGCCGCTAGGCCGCGGCGTCCGGCACTTCGCTGGTGCGCAGATTATTGTCGCGCGCAAATTCGTACACGAACTTCCAGGCCAGGGGTTCCAGTTCGCGCAGGCGCGCATCGACCACCACGCAACGAACTCCCTCTATGAGAGTGGGCAAGGCATACGGCGAATAGGTCAGGTGGCCGCCGGCGCTGCCGGCCGGCCGGAACGGCGAGAGCACTCCCGCCAGGCGCTCGGCCCAGTCGCTGGGGCGAAAGCGCTGCCCATCGAGGGTGACGCCATGAATGATGAGTTGTTGCACTAGGCTGTTTACGCTAAAAAGAGTGCCGCTTTCGGTGCAGGCTGCCCCTGGGGGGCACGAGTCGCAAGAGCCCCATGCACGCGAAAACGCACTACCCGGGCAAATGGAGCCGGAACAGGCGCGGGCACAGGCGGCCGGCGCCCTGGTTCGGTGGAACCGACCCGGCAAACAGGGCCGCCAGGGGCACGAGCGGCCGCCGCCATCGACATCCGCGTCCGAATTGTACCCAATTTGAGCTTTCGAATTGCCTACGCGGGACTCCCCGTCTGGCGCCGATTATGTGATTATGTATATCATTGATCTTTTCCCATCATCACTTGCAAAAGCGCTCCTTACCGGAGCGCCGGCCGAGTTTTTCTCGATCAAGGCTCGATATGGCTTCCACCCCATCGCAAACCGGCCCCCTGCGGCATTTCCTGCAATTCCGTGACCTGTCCCGGGACGAAATCCATTACGTGCTGGACCGCGCCCGCCTCATCAAGGACAAGTTCAAGCGCTACCAGCCGCATCACACGCTGCATGACCGCAACCTGGCCATGGTCTTCGAAAAGGCCAGCACCCGCACCCGGGTCTCGTTCGAGGCCGGCATGTACCAGTTGGGGGGCTCGGTCATACACCTGACCACCGGCGACTCGCAGCTCGGACGTGCCGAACCCATCGAAGACACCGCAAGAGTCATCTCGCGCATGGTGGACCTGGTCATGATCCGCACCTTCGAGCAGACGCGCATCGAGCGTTTCGCAGCGCATTCGCGCGTGCCCGTGATCAACGGCCTGACCAACGAATTCCACCCCTGCCAGATCCTGGCCGACATCTTCACCTACATAGAACACGCCGGCTCCATCGAAGGCAAGACCGTGGCCTGGATCGGCGACGGCAACAACATGGCCTACACCTGGCTGCAAGCCGCCGAGATACTGGGTTTCCGCCTGCACGTCTCGGCCCCGCAAGGCTACCAGCTCGACCGCAAGCGCATCGGTCAGCCTCCCGAGACCGTGCTGCGCGAATTCGCCGACCCCATGCAAGCCTGCCGCGGCGCGCACCTGGTCACGACCGACGTCTGGACCAGCATGGGCTACGAAGCCGAGAACGAAGAGCGCCGCCAGGCCTTCGCCGACTGGTGCGTGGACGCCGAGATGATGGCCGTGGCCGATCCGGCTGCGCTCTTCATGCATTGCCTGCCCGCCCACCGCGGCGAAGAAGTCACGGGAGACGTCATCGACGGCCCGCAAAGCGTGGTCTGGGACGAAGCCGAGAATCGCCTGCACGTGCAGAAGGCGCTCATGGAATTCCTGCTTCTGGGCCAGGTGGCCTGAGGCCGGCGCGGGCGCACGCTTTGTCGCGCCCGCGCCGGCCTGGTCCAGGACGCCCCTGGCGCCAGAGGCAGGCCTTGTACCGGGCCATATCCGGCTTCATGCCGCCACGGCGCACAGGCGCAAGCGCTGCCGCCATACCTAGGAAACTGCCATGCCCAGCCTCGTGCACATCCGTCCCGTTGCCGAATCTGACTTTCCCGCCTGGTTGCCGCTATGGGACGGCTACAACACCTTCTACGGTCGCAGCGGCCCGACTGCGCTGCCCGAGCGCATCACCCAGGCCACCTGGTCGCGCTTCTTCGACGCCTACGAACCCGTGCACGCCCTGGTGGCCGAACGCGACGGCAAGCTGCTGGGCCTGGTGCATTACCTGTACCACCGCAGCACCACCATGATCGGCCCCATCTGCTACCTGCAAGACCTCTACACGGCGGCCGACGCGCGCGGCCAGGGGGTGGGCCGGGCCTTGATCGAGGCCGTCTACGAACACGCCCGGCAGGCCGGTTCGCAGCGCGTATACTGGCAGACGCACGAAACCAATGCGACGGCCATGCGGCTTTACGACAGCGTGGCCGACAAGTCGGGGTTCATCGTGTATCGCAAGCCGCTGTAGTCCGAAGCCGGCTCTTCCAAAAAAGCCGAAGGCCGGCCGAAGGCTCCCTTGGCGTACGGACGGGAAGCCGCAAGCCGGCCCGCCGGCTCAGGAAGCCACGCGGCCGAGCCCCGGCAACTTGCACGATCCGCACAACCCGCCAGATACAACAACCCATCACATACGACTCGCGCTATTCCGGCAAATCACGCAACCATGTACCAGCTCTATTACCATCCCGGCAACGCCAGCCTGGCGCCGCACGCGGTGCTCGAGGAAATCGGCGCCGAGTACGAGCTCGTGTTCGTCGACCGCGCCCATGACCAGCATAAAAGCGCGCCATACCTGAAACTCAACCCCAGCGGCCGCATTCCGGTATTGATCGATGGCGACCTGGCGCTGTTCGAGACAGCCGCCATCTGCCTGCACCTGGCCGACCGTCATCCCGAGGCCGGGCTGGCCCCGGCGCCCGGCAGCACCGCGCGCGCGCATTTCTACAAATGGCTGATGTACCTGGCCACCACCTTGCAGACCGAGCTGATCACTTATTTCTACCCCGAGCGGTTGGCCGACGACGCGGCCGGCGCAGCGCAAGTCAAGCGCCACGCCGAAGAACGCGTAGGCGGCATGCTGGACATCATCGAGGCCGAGCTGGCCGGCAATGGCAATGGCGGCGCCTTTCTTGCGGGCGACGCGTACAGCCTCGCGGATATCTACCTGATGATGCTGTGCCGCTGGACGCGCGGCATGGCCCGCCCAGCCGCCGCGCGCCCTCATCTCGCCCGGCATATAGACCAGGTCGCGGCGCGCCCGGCCATACGGCGCAGTTTCGCGGCCGAAGGCATAGAGCCGCCCTATTTCACACTGCCCGGGTCGGCCGCGAAGTGAAGAACCTGATCGTCCCGCTGGATCGCCTGGGCGACTTCGACGAAATCGTCGACGTGCGCACGCCGCTCGAATACGCCGACGACCATATACCCGGCGCGATAAACGCGCCGGTGCTCAGCAACGAGGAACGCGTCACCGTGGGCACCATGTACGCCCAGGTCTCGCCTTTCGAGGCCACGCGGCTGGGCGCCGCGCTGGTGGCCCGCAACATCGCGGAACATCTCCAGACCGTGTTCGCCGACCGTCCGCGCTCATGGAAGCCGCTGATCTACTGCTGGCGCGGCGGCAAGCGCTCGGGCTCGATGACGACCTGGTTCAACATGATAGGCTGGCAGGCGCGCCAGCTCGATGGCGGCTACAAGACCTACCGGCGCTCGGTGCTCGACAGGCTCGAGACCCTGCCTGCGCAATTTCGCTACGTAGTCCTTACCGGCCATACCGGCACCGGCAAGACGCGCCTGCTCGAAGCGCTCGCGGCCGAGGGCGCGCAGGCGCTCGACCTGGAACGGCTGGCCGCGCACCGCGGCTCGCTGCTGGGCGCCCTGCCGCGACAGCCGCAGCCCTCGCAGAAGCGCTTCGAGACGGGCCTGGTCGCAACGCTGTCCGGGTTCGATCGCGCACGCCCGGTTTTCGTCGAAGCGGAAAGTTCGCGCATCGGCCGCATCAGCGTGCCGGCCGCCTTGCTGGAACGCGTGCACGGCGGCGACTGCATCGAGGTCCGCGCCAGCATCCGCGATCGCGTCGCCTTCCTGCTGCAGGACTATGCCCATCTGTTCGACGAGCCCGAAGGCTTCAAGCAGACCCTGGCCCGCTATACCCTGCTGCACGGCAAGAAGGTCGTGCAGCGCTGGCAGGACATGATAGACGCCGATGCGCGCGCGCAATTGTTCACCGAACTTATCGAACTGCATTACGACCCGGCCTACGCCCGCAGCAGCGGCGCGCATTTCCGGGGCCTGGACCGCGCCCTGCGCTGCACGCTGACCGGCGATGCGGACGACTGCCGCGCACAGGCCCGCGAACTGCTGCGTACGCTCGACGAGGCGGCCCCACGAATTTCCGGCATTACCGTACCGACACCATGACTGCTGCCAACACCCCCGCTACGACTGCTTGCAACGCCGCGCCGTCCGGCGCCACGTCTCCCAGGCTCACCGAACTCTCGCACGGCGGCGGCTGCGGCTGCAAGATCGCGCCGGGGGTACTGTCCGAACTGCTCGGACGCCTGTCACCGGCCACGGGCTTTCCCGACCTGCTGGTAGGCTCGGACACCAGCGACGATGCCGCCGTCTATCGAATCAACGACGAGCAGGCCATTGTCGCCACCACCGATTTCTTCATGCCCATCGTCGACGACCCCTACGACTTCGGGCGCATCGCGGCGGTCAACGCGCTGTCGGACGTCTATGCCATGGGCGGCAAGCCCATCATGGCCCTGGCGCTGGTGGGCATGCCCATCAATGTGCTGCCGCACGACGTGATCGCGCGCGTGCTGGAAGGCGGCGCCTCGGTCTGCGCGCAAGCCGGAATACCGATAGCCGGCGGCCATTCGATCGATTCGGTCGAGCCCATCTACGGCCTGGCGGCGCTGGGCCTGGTGCATCCGCAGCGCATTGCCCGCAACGTCGGCGCACGCGCCGGCGACGCACTGATACTCGGCAAGCCGCTGGGTGTCGGCATACTTTCCGCGGCACTGAAGAAAAACCTGCTCGGCGACGATGGCTACCGCGAGATGATCGCCTCGACCACGCTGCTGAACCGGCCCGGCACGCGCCTGGCCACTCTGCCCGGCGTGCACGCCATGACCGATGTCACAGGCTTCGGCCTGCTCGGGCACACGCTGGAGCTATGCCGCGGCGCCGAGCTGGCGGCGCATATCCGCTATGACGCCCTGCCCTGGATCCGCGGTGCGCGCGAATTCGCCGAGGCCGGCATCCGCACCGGCGCGTCCGCGCGCAACTGGGCCTCGTGCTCGGCCGAAGTAGAACTGTCCGGCGCTCTGCCGGCCACGGCGCAGACCCTATTGACCGACCCGCAGACCTCCGGTGGCCTGCTGGTGTCCTGCGACCCGGCGGCCGCGGACGAAGTGCTGGCCATATTCCGCGATGGCGGCTTTGGGCAGGCTGCGCTGATCGGCCACATGGCCGAAGGCGAAGCACGCATCGTCGTCGCCTGAACGGCGCGACATCGGCGCCGCAGCGTGGCCGCAGCGCCGCCTTGCGGCCCGGGGCAAGACGGTCTGATGCTTGCGGCTATGCGCCGCCCCTCACGAAATAACAGCTCCGGCCACCGTGTAACGGCAGGCCATGCGGATCAAGCCGGCCGCCCCGGCGCCTGCTCCCCCAGCAAGGTATCGGCCAGCCGGTCCATGCCGGGCACGATCACGTCCCAGTCCTCTTCGGCGCGCAAGTCCTTGGATTGGGCCGGACCGTATTCCGTCGGACGATGAATGTAAGCCGTGCGCATGCCGTGGGAACGGGCATGCCGCAGGTCGCCGTTGTGCGCGGCCACCAGCATGACCTCTCCGGGCTGCAGGGCGAAGAAATCGATAACCCCCAGGTAGACCTCGGGATCGGGCTTGAAGTGGCGCGCGATATCGGCCGAATAAATGGCGTCCCAGGGCAGGCCCGCGTGCTTGGCCATGCCCACCAGGCACGGCACGCTGCCGTTGGAAAACGTCGAAAGAATGTAATGCTGCTTCAGGCGCTGCAAGCCCGGCAGGACATCGGGCCAGGGGGCCAGCCGGTGCCAGGTGTCGTTCAGGTAGCGCAGCTCGTCTTCGGTCAGGCCGTGTATGCCGAAGTCTTCCAGCAACTGTTCCAGCCGCTCGCGATGCAGCACGTCGATGTTGGCCCAGGGGCGCAGCCCCTTGCGCACGGTATCCATGGCAGGCTTGTACCCCGCGCGCCAGGCGTCGGCGAAAGCCAGCCAATCGGCCTCGATGCCCTTGCGCTTGCCGAACGCGGCCAGATCGCGCGACACTGATGTGCGCCAGTCCACCACCGTGCCGAAGGTATCGAATACCAGGGCCTTGACCGCATCCAGACTCATTCCCGTCTCCATTGCCATGTTCATGCGATTCCAGGCCCCGAGCGGATGCCGCGGCTGCATGCTCATGCAGTGTATAACACGGCGGCCCGGGCCCAACCCATAAAAAAAACAGCCCCGTACGATGTACGAGGCTGCCGCGAACACGCCGCTGGCATTGAATGCGCCCTTTGAAAGCCGATTGGCATGAAACACAGCGGGGTTGGCGCTCCAACGAGCACCAACCCCGACCTTGCCAGCCACCGAAGCGGCCGGCCCGGACCTAGCTGCCGCCTCAGAACCGGTATTCCACCCCAGCCTGTAGCGATTGCGCGTTCACATTGCCAGTGTGCAGCACGCTGTCATAGCGCAGATAGCCGCTAGCCGACTTACCGATCGGCAGGGTCGCCCCCGCGCCGAGCGTCACCATGCCGCGGGTGTCTACCGTGCCCGGAATCACGAAACCTGTACCATCGGCCGCCGTTACCGAGACATTACGGCTCGTGCTCAGGGTCTCGTAGGCATAACCAGCACGCAGTTGCACCGACGCCGGACGATCGCTGTTGCGCATCGCGAACGGATAATCCAGCGTGACGCCCAGGTACGGCTGCAGGCTCTGCAAGTGCTGATTGGCCACGCTCAGGTTCTGCGCCGTCGGACCGCTTTCGTCCATGCCGAATCCGTCCAGATAGGCATAGCGTACCCCGAGCCGCGGCGTAAGCACCACGGAGCCCAGCGTCCAGGAACGGCTGCCTTGCAGGCCGGCCGTGACTTCCTGGCCATTGCTGCTGCCCTTGGCATTGCCCAGTCCGCCGAAGGAGCGCGTGGTCGACGCGAAGTCGTACGCATAGCCTAGCGTACCGCCCAAGGTGAAGGCACCGAGATCCTTGGCGCCGTAGCCTGCGATGCGCAGAGTATCCAGCGTACCCTTGGAGCCATTGCCGCTTTCCAGCACGTCGGCATGGCTGTAGCCGCCGGCCACGCCCACCGTCCAGCCCTTCCACTGGTGATCCAGCCCAGTCAAGAAGCCGAAGCGGCGATCGGTGACGTCCGGCGCATCGTGATTGCCGTCCACCTTAGTGTTGGTGCCCTGTGCCTGAATCCAGACACCATTGCCCTGGCGGGCGCAGATGTCGGGAGTCTGGCCGGCGCTGCTGCCGGCATTCTTGCCGCCAGCCTTGGCCACCACGCCGCAAGGCCCGGCCAGGCGCTCCAGCAGCGCATCGTTGACGCGCTGCGACTCACGCAGGGCCGACGAAGCCACCGCTCCGTATATGGTCGCCTGGGTGGGCGCCACCACCATGGGTGCCACGCTCAGGTTGGCCGCGCTAGACAGGTACGACACGCCGTACTTCGAGTCCGCCGGGACATTGCCCGTCACCGTCGAGAAGGTGCCGTTGACGGCAGTCGCATTGACCAGCGTGTACGTCTGGCTGGAGTATGTACCCGGCGCATACAGCAGGCTCAGGTTGCCGGCCAGCGTGGCCGTGCCCGACACCTTCAGTTGCGAAGCCACCGTTGGGCTGACTTCGATCTGCAGGGTGCCGGTGGGCGATTGCGTGTAGTTGCCGTTCACGGTCAGGGTGCCGATCGATCCGCCCGGCCACACCATGCCACCGTTGTTGTCCACATTGCCGTTGACGCTGCCGTGGCCTCGCAGGGTGCCGCCCGAATTGACCGACACATCGCCCAGGATGCTCGCCGAGGGTGTGTTTGCATCTCCCACTTCCAGCGTGCCGCCATTGATGGCGGTGCCGCCGGTGTAAGTATTCACGCCGTCGAGGATCAGAGTGCCCGTGCCGACTTTCACCAGGCTGCCGCCAGTACCGCCCGCGACACCACCGTCGGAGATCACGCCGCCGATCGTCTCGTTGCGGTTCAACGCGCCTACGGTCAGCGCCTGGCCACCCAGGTAAACATTGCCGGCGCCCGACAGCGAACCGATGCTCGCGCCCGCCGAGCTGCGGCTGATGTCCACCTTGCCGCCGGCGTTGTTGATGACCGTGGCGCCGGCTGCGTTGGCCTGGCCGCCTATCAACAGAGCGCCGCCGGCGTTGTTGGTGACGGTGGATGCCCCGAGAGCGGCGTTGCCGGCCAGGGAGGTATAACCGCCCGAGCTGTTGGTGATCTGGGCGGACTCTGCCATGGAGCCGTCGGCAAACAGCGTGCTGCCGCCCTTGCTGTTGGCTAGGATGGCCGAGCCGGCATCCGAGCCCTTGGCAAATGTGGTGCTGCCACCGCGGCTGTTGGTAATGCTCGCCCCGCCGGCCGTCGCTCCGTTGCCGAAGGCGGTCGTGCCGCCACGGCTGTTGGTGATGGCCGCCCCGTCGGCCGAGGCCTGATAGCCGAAGTAGGTGTGGCCACCGCGGCTGTTGCTGATGCTTGCCTCGCCGGCCGACGACCCGCTGCCGAACGAAGTACGGCCGCCACGCTCGTTGACGATCGTCGATGTTCCGGCTGTAGTGCCAGCATCGGCAAACGTCGTACGGCCGCCGCGATCGTTGGTGATGCTTGCGCCGTCCGCCGTCGCACCGCCGCCGAACGCAGTGCTGCCACCGCGCTTATTGGCGATCGTCGACGTGCCGGCAGAGGTGCCCGCATCGGCGAAAGTCGTGCGGCCACCCCGGCCATTGAAAATGGTCGATTCGTCAGCCGTCGAGCCGCCGCTGAAGGCCGTGCTGCCACCACGGCTATTGGCGATATCAGCATGGCCCGCCGACGAGTGGTCGTTGAATGCCGTGCTGCCGCCCAAGACGTTGTCGATCGTCGCGCCACCGGCATTGGATCGGTCGTTGAACGCCGTATTGCCACCCAGGACGTTGTTGATCGTCGCCCCGCCGGCATTCGAACGGCCATTGAACGCCGTGCTGCCGCCAAACGCGTTGTTGACGGTGGCGTCGCCGGCTGTCGACCTGTCGTTAAAGACAGTGCTGCCGCCGAATCTGTTGCTGATCCGGGCCTCGTCGGCCGACGAGTTGTCGTTGAAGCTCGTGCTGCCGCTGCCGACGTTGCTGATATGCGACGAACCCGCGTCCGAGCCCCAGTAGAAGGCTGTGCTGCCGCCGGTTCGGTTGCTGATGTGCGACGAGCCCGCGGTAGTGTCCGTGCCGGCAAACGTCGTGCGGCCACCCGTTTTATTGGTGATAGTCGCGTCGCCGGCTGTCGAACCGCTGCGGAAGGACGTGCGGCCGCCGCGCTCGTTGGTGATGTCCGACGTACCCGCGGTGGTGCCCGCATCGGCGAACGAGGTGCTGCCGCCGTACACGTTGGTGATGGTCGAATCGCCCGCCGTCGACTGGGTGTCGAACGAGGTGCTGCCGCCCGCCACGTTGACGATGTGTGACGACGCGGCGCTGGTGCCCGTATCGGAGAACGTCGTGCGGCCGCCGTCGGTGTTGAAGACAAGCGCGTCGCCCGCATTCGCGCCGTTATTGAAGATCGTCAAGCCCGGATCGGCATTGACGATGAAAGCTTCGCCCGCCGTGGCCCCCTTACCAGTGAATGTCGTGACGCCGTCATCACCGTTATAGATGAAAGCCTGCCCAGCTGTCGCCAGCCGAGACGTCGAGTTGCTCTGGAAAGTCGTGCCGCCACCGTCGGCATTGTAGATAAACGCCTGGTCGGCCGTCGAGCCTCCGTTGAAGGTCGTGCTGCCGTCATCGGTATTGGCGATCTGAGCATGCTTGGCCGACGAACCATTATTGAACGTCGTCGAACCGCCTTCGTTGTCGATGCGCGCCCAACCGGCATCCGTCCCGTTGTTGAACGTCGTGCTGCCGCGGGTTTCGTTGGTGATGTGCGCCCCACCGGCCGTCGAATTGCCGTTGAAGGTAGTGCTGCCGCGATTGCCATTGGTGATATCGGCACGGCCCGCCGACGAGTCGCCGCTGAACGTCGTGCCGCCGCGGTTCTCGTTGGTGATCGTCGCCCGACCGGCGCTCGAATCGTCCTTGAAGGACGTGCTGCCGCCATTGTTGTCGATCGTCGCGCGATCAGCGCTCGAATGATCGTTGAAGGTCGTGCTGCCCAGGGTCGTATTGGTGATGGTTGCACGGCCGGCGCTCGAACGATCGGCGAACGAGGTGCCACCAAGCGCGCCATTGTTGATGGTCGCGTGACCCGCGTCGGAACGATCGCTGAACTGCGTGCTGCCCAAGGCCACGTTGGTGATCGTGGCACCACCCGCGTTAGACCGGTCGTTGAAGGCTGTGCTGCCGGCGATGTTGCTGATTTTCGCATCGCCGGCGTTCGAACGGCCATTGAACGCCGTGCTGCCGCCCAGGGTGTTGCCTATCGTCGCATCACCGGCGTTCGAACGGTCATTGAACGCCGTACTGCCGCCCAGGGTATTGCCTATCGTCGCGCTACCGGCACTGGAGCGATCATTGAAGGCCGTGCTGCCGCCCAGGGTATTGCTGATCTTCGCACCGCCGGCGCTGGACCAGTCGTTGAAGGTCGTGTTGCCGCCGGACTTGTTGCTGATACTGGCCAGGCTGGCCGACGAGTTGTCGTTGAACGTCGTGCTGCCGCCGTCGGCGTTGCTGATGTGCGACGAACCTGCGTCCGAGCCCCAGTAGAAGGCTGTGCTGCCGCCGGTCTGGTTGCTGATGTGCGACGAGCCCGCAGTAGTGCCCGTGCCGGCAAACGTCGTGCGGCCACCCGTTTGGTTGGTGATAGTCGAGCCGCCGGCTGTCGAGCCGCTGCTGAACGACGTGCGGCCGCCGCGCTCGTTGGTGATGTTCGACGTGCCCGCGGTGGTACCCGCATCGGCGAATGTCGTACGCCCGCCCCGGTCATTGGTGATGTCCGACTCGCCGGCCGTCGAACCGCTGCTGAACGACGTGCGGCCGCCACGCCCGTTGGTGATGTCCGACGTACCCGCGGTGGTGCCCGCATCGGCGAACGAGGTGCTGCCGCCGTACACGTTGGTGATGGTCGAATCGCCCGCCGTCGACTGGGTGTCGAACGAGGTGCTGCCGCCGGCCACGTTGACGATGTGCGACGACGCGGCGCTGGTGCCCGTATCGGAGAACGTCGTGCGGCCGCCGTCGGTGTTGAAGACAAGCGCGTCGCCCGCGTCCGCGCCGTTATTGAAGACCGTCAGGCCCGGATCGGCATTGACGATGAACGCGTTGCCGGCCGTAGCGCCCGTTCCGGTGAACGTCGTGGTGCCGTCATCGCCGTTGAAGATTCTCGAATTGCCGGCCGTCGAGTCGCTCTGGAAGGTCGTGCTGCCGCCATCGGCATTGTAGATTCGTGCATGGTCTGCCGTGGAGGTGCTTTGGAAGACCGTCCCGCCGCCATTCGTATTGGCGATGTGCAGGGACTGCGCGCTGGTGTCGGCCTGGAACGTCAGCTGCGGGTTGTCGACTCCGGGTATCTGCCCGCCCTTTACCTTTACGTCGCCGGTGCCCAGCGCCCCGGTGGTGCCAACGTTCAGGTTTCCGTACACCGTCGTGCCGCCGGTGTAGTCATTGACGCCGGTGAGGGTCAAAGTCCCCCTGCCGCCCTGAACCAGAGAGCCGTCGCCGGTAATGTGATTGTCGACAGTCTGCTGCTGGGTCTGGTCGAATGTCAGGCTGCTGCCATTATCCAGACCGATATCACCGTTCAGTTGCCAATGCGAGCCTTGCAGCGTCAGCGTATTGGATCCGCCGGTAAATTCGAGCGAATTGCCCGAATTGTCGGCGGTGCTGCCGGCGCCACCCGAGATCGTGCCGCTGTTGGTGATGCTGAGGTTCGAGCCAATGATGCCGGCACCGCCCGCTCCGCCTGCGCCATCGGTTCCGGCCAAGAAGCCGCTACCTCCAGCACCGCCGGCACCGCCAGCGCCGCCGGCAATCGTGCCACTGTTGACGATGCTGCTGTGATCCCCGCCATCGATACCCGCGCCGCCTGCACCGCCCGCGCCGCCGTTGCCGCCGAAACCGAGGCCGTTGCCGCCATTGCCGCCATTGCCGCCGGCGCCGCCCGCGATCTTGCCGCTGTTGATGGTCGAGCCGTTAGCCCCGATGCTGATGCCGGCACCGCCAGCACCGCCGCTGCCGCCGCTGCTCCCGGCCACAAAACCGTCGACACCAGCGCCGCCACTGCCGCCTGCACCGCCATTGATACTGTTGCCGCCGCCGAATAACAAGCTGCCATTGGCGACATCGATGTTCGAGCCGCTGATGCCGGCGCCACCAGCGCCGCCGGCGCCGCCATTGGCTCCACCGTTCCCGCCCGCTCCACCGTTGATGCTATTGGTGCCGCCAGACAAACTGCCATTGCCGACATTCAGATACGAGCCGTTGATGCCCGCGCCGCCAGCCCCGCCGGTACCGCCAGCCAGGCCTCCGGCGCCTCCGCTGCCTCCGGCGCCGCCGTCGATGCGATTGGCGCCGCCAAACGGGCTGCCATTGGTGATGTTCCGCGAACCCGAGGACGTGCCGGAGCCGTTGACGCCATCGCCACCTGCTCCGCCATTCGCCCCGTTGCCACTGCTGCTGCCGCCGTTGCCACCGCTGCCGCCGGCGATACTCGCGCTGCTGAAGAATCCGCCGCTGTTGGTCAGGGATCCCTGGCCTGGATTAGTGAACAACACCCCTCCACCACCGTCGCCGCCACTGCCGCCATGGGTGCCACTGCCCCCCGAACCGCCATCGCCGCCCGCGATGCTGGAAGAATTGCTATTGGAACCGTGGTCACCGGTCACGATGGCGCCGAAACCGCCGGCCCCGCCGCCACCGCCGCCACCGCCGCCGCCAAAGGCGCCGATGAACGGCTTGCTCTGGGCGTTGCCGCCGTCTTCGCCGTCTTCGCCCGACAGGCTGGAACTGACGTGTATAGAACTATGGCCGGCCGAGTTACCGTTGGTCCCGCCTTTTCCGCCTGCGCCGCCTTTCCCCAGAGTGCCGCTGCCGCCATTGCCGCCGGCGCCTCCGCCGGCGCTACCGCCGCCGCCACCGGCCCCCGAACCCAGGAACCCGCCGTTGGCGCCATTCGACCCACCCGCGCCGGAGTAGCCATTCCCCCCAGCTCCGCCGGCCGCGCCGCTCAGGGAGCCGCCACCGGCTCCACCCGCCGCCCAAGCAGGCACCGGTATGGCAGCAATCCCGGCAATGCCGGTAAGAACCGCACCCGCGGCGAAGACATCTCGCAAAGCGCGCGCCAGCCCGTGCAGGTGCGGAGCCGGATGGCCGGCAGCCGGACTCATGGCTGCCGATGCCTTGCGCCCGTCGCGCCCCGCGAAATTGCGGGAAGCCGACCGGCTTCCCATGTGTGTCGATGAAGCCACCATGCCTTTTTACGCGGATGCCGCCGCTGGAGCGACCAACAGATTCCCAGAGAGCGCATCCCGTCAAGCTGCTGAACCATTCCGGCCAGCGCATTGACTGCAAACACCATCACTCCATCGATTTACACTGCCTGGCCCCTTACGGCATCCTCTCCTTGAAATGGGTTGCGTTACGGAAGTAAAAACTCGGTTGAAAAGCGCCAAATTTATGAACAGAAAACTCAGATCAAATACAGGCGTCTGAAAATCTTTTATTGATGAATTTCAGTGAAAAAGCCGCTTTAAATCTAAAATTTCCGGACTCTCGAGAGGCACTCCGAACCTCAATAGCGGGGCGAATTCTATTTGTAAATTTTAGAAATGACTTTTTAAATCCAGTCAAAACCCTTTTCTGGAATGCCCAAAACGGCAATACAGCAAAAATCCGTCCGCGGGGGCCGTGAGCCGCATGCCCGCGGATGGTGCTTCGGATTCGTTTCACGCAGAAATGGATCGGCCCGGGCGTTTCGGCAATGAGGGAAGCGCCGCAAGAGATCGCCTCGATGGGGCGGTTTGGAGCTGCCACTGACGCCAGACAGGACTTCAGCCGAGGCGCCGAATGCTGCGCTGTCGGCACTTGTCGGAATGTCATGCGCTTGCGCGCGGCAGGGTTGTGATCGGGCCGATCCGTGAAGTGTTCAACGGCCACCCTGGTCGGGCGGTCCTGGCCTCATGCAGCGCAGTCAGGCGGGGAAGAGCCTGCCGCCCGCCGACTCTGGGCTGTCGACGAAAAGGGAAGCGATCATGGGGAGATGGTCATCACGGCGCTGGATACTTGCCAAGCAGGAAGCACGCCGCGCAGGACGCACGCCGATGAGCGTGGCCTGCATAGGTAAAAACACCCCAAAGCGTGGATCAGTGTCCAGCTTTTGGGGTGCAAGTCGCAAGCAGGCCTGCTTGCGATTGCCGCCGGGCAGGCAGCAGACGCGCCGCCCGGCCCGCCCGCCGTCAGGCGTTCTCGAACTGCGCCGGCCGCCACTTCAGCAGCCAGTTCTCGATGAGCGTCAGGATGTATTCGGCTATCAGGGCCACCACCGCCAGCACGATCATGGCCGCGAACACGCCGCTGGCGTTGAACGCGCCCTGAGCAGTGGCGATCAACAGGCCGATACCCACGCGGGCGCCCAGGAACTCGCCCACCACGGCGCCCACCAGCGCGAAGCCGAAGCTCACGTGCAGGCTGGCCAGGATCCAGCTCAGCGCCGAGGGGATGACCACCTGCGTGGTCACCTGGCGCGGCGAGGCGCCCAGGATCTGCGCGTTGGCGATCATGTAGCGGTCGGCCTCGCGCACGCCCTGGAAGGCATTGCCGAACACCACGAAGAACACCATCACCACAGCCAGGGCGACTTTCGAGGCCATGCCCAGGCCCAGGGCGATGACGAACACCGAGCCCAGCACCACGCGCGGAATCGAGTTGGCGATCTTGATGTAGATGCTGAATATATCGGCCAGGAATTTATTGCGCCCGAGCAGGATGCCGCAGATGATGCCGCCGATCCCCCCTATGAAGAAGCCGATCAGGGTTTCTTCCAGCGTCACCGCCACCTGCAGCCAGAGCGGCCCCTGCGAGGTGCCGTTCATGCTCCAGTCGTAGATTTGCTTGGCGATCAGCGAAGGCTTGGAATAGAAGAACGGATCGATCCAGTGCAGCGTGGCGGAAATTTCCCAGCCGGCCAGCACCAGCACCAGGATGGCGACGCGCCAGAAAATAATCAGGTTGCGGCGCCTGCGGATCAGGCGCTGGGCCTCGGCCTCGGCCTGCTGCAAGGTGTCCTTCACCGCGTTGGCACGCAGGCTGTCGGCAGCTTGCGCTTGGACTTGAGTGTTCATGGTGGTCATTCCCTCAACCGATTTTCACTTCGGCGCGCAGATCGTCCCAGATCTCGCGCGCATAACTGATGAATTTTTCTTCGTAGCGGATCTCGGACATGACGCGCGGACGCGGCAGCTCGATGTCGTAGATCTGCTTGACGGTGGCCGGGCGCGCCGACAGCACGATGACCTTGTCGGCCAGGGCGATGGCCTCTTCGAGGTCGTGTGTGACGAACACCACCGAGCCGCCGCTGGCGGCCCATAACTGCAGCAGCTCGTCCTGCATGATGGTGCGCGTCTGCATGTCGAGCGCGCTGAAGGGCTCGTCCATGAGCAGGATCTCGGGGCTGTTGACGAAAGTCTGCGCCAGCGAAACGCGCTTGCGCATGCCGCCCGACAATTGGTGCGGATAGTGCAGTTCGAACCCCTCGAGACCCACGCGGCGCAGCCATTCGCGCGCCATTTCCTTGGCCTTCGCCGGTTTCTGGCCGCGGAACATCGGGCCCGAGGCCACGTTGTCGATGACATTGCGCCACGGGAAGATGGCGTCGTTCTGGAATACGAAGCCGATGCGCGGATCTATGCCCTCGACCGGCTGGCCCATCACGCGCACCCGGCCCGTGGTGGGCTTGAGCAGGCCGGTGATGAGGCTGAGCGTGGTCGACTTGCCGCAGCCCGTGGGCCCGACAATGGCGCAGAACTCGCCGCGCGCAACGCTCATGCTGAAGTCCTGCAGGGCTATCGTGGCCTTGCCGTCAGCCGAAATGAAACGGCAGGTGACGTGCTCCATTTCGATGGCGGGTGTTGAAGATGGGTCTGACATGGTTCACTCTGCAATGCAATGAGGAGGATGGATCTCATGATCGGGGCCAGCGCGGCGCGGCCGGCCCCGACCGCCGCCATGCTTACTTGGCGGCGTCCACGAAGGCCGTGGTGTAGGTCTTGGACAGATCGATGTGAGCCGCCTTGACTTGGGGCTTGAAGGTCGCCAGCACCTGCAGCACGGTGGCCGGGCCGTCCTTGGGCATGCGGCCGTCGGCGGTGAAGGCCGGCAGCGAGGCCGTCAAGGCCTTGACGTACATGGCCTTGTCGCCGCCGTAGTAGTCCTTGGGCATCTTGTCGGCGATTTCCTCGGCCGAATGCGTATGGATGAACTTCATGGTCTTGACGAAGGCATTCACCAGCTTCTGCACGTCGGCCTTGTGGCTGGAAACCCAGGCATTCGGCATGTACAGGCTGGAGGCGGGGTACAGGCCGCCCAGCACCTTGGCGGTGGACTCGGGGTTGCGCATGTCGATCAGCACCTTGCCTTCGCCGCGGGCAACCAACTGGGTGGCGGTCGGGTCGGTAGTCATGCCCGCGTCGATGCGGTTTTGCTGGATGGCGGCGATGAAGGTGTTGCCGCCACCCACCGGCAGTATCGAGTAGTCGCCGTGCTTCAGGCCGGCCTTGTAGGCCATGTACTGCGTCAGGAAATCGGTGGACGAGCCCAGGCCCGTCACGCCCAGCGTCTTGCCCTTGAAGTCGGCCGGGCTCTTGATCTTGTCGGCCTGCTTGGAGGCGACGATCTCGACTTCTCCCGGCACCTGGCAGAACTGCACCACGGACTCTACTTCCTTGCCCTTGGCCTGCAAGTCGATGGAGTGATCGTAGAAGCCCACCACGCCCTGCACGGCGCCAGCCAGCATCTCGTTCTCGGCATTCACGCCGGCCGGCTCGGACAGCAATTGCACATCCAGGCCTTCGTCCTTGAAGTACCCCAGGTTCTCGGTGAGCTTGGCCGGCAGATAGGCGATCTTGCTGATGCCGCCCACCATGAGCGTGATTTTCTCGCTGGCCTGGGCCGAACCCAGCGCGCAGGCCGCCAGGGCGGACGCGACGGCGGTATATTTGACAATGCTGGCAATGCGGGACATGAGGGTCTCCTGTTTGGATTTCGATAAGTTTTCCGGCTAGGCACGAGGCGGCGACGCCACGCCCATGCCACGGACTCCATGCTAGACAGCGGGACTTTCATCGAGCTTTCGCCGCCGCCCCCAAAACATAGGTGATAACCCCTGCCGGGCCCGAAATCCGCCTGTCCACCCCGCCATCCGGGCCTGTTTTTAAGGTTATAGTCAGCCCGGGCACGAATACTGGACCCCTGTAGTCGCGCCTGCTCCGGCGCCGGATTCCCGGCGTTTTCCAGGCGCCGCCCCGATATTCCTCGCTTTCGCATCCATGAGACTGCTGCTCGTCGAAGACAATCAGGAACTGTCCATGTGGCTGTCCGCCGTCCTCCAGGAAGAAGCCTTCCACGTGGATTGCGTGCACGACGCGGAAATGGCCAATGCGCTGCTGAGCGGCGGGCATTACGACGCGATGCTGCTGGACCTCAAGCTGCCCAATGCCAGCGGCCAGAGCGTGCTGCGGCGCCTGCGGCGCCAGCAGGACCAGACCCCGGTGATGGTGCTGACCGCCAGCGACTCGCTGGACATGAAAGTGGAATGCCTGGAAACCGGGGCCGACGACTATATGGTCAAGCCCTTCGAGGTGCGCGAACTGGTGGCGCGCATCAAGGCGCTGATCCGCCGCCGCGGCGGCAGCGCCACGCCCACGCTGAGCTGCGCCGACCTGAGCTACGACACCAACACGCGCCAGTTCCAGTTGGCCGGCCAGCCGCTGGCGCTGCCCTTGCGCGAACACAGCCTGCTGGAAGCGCTGCTGTTGAACCAGGGCCGCACCATGAGCAAGGCGAGCCTGATGCAGAGTGTGTTCGGCCTCGGAGGCGAGGCCAGCGAGGACGCGCTGGAAATCTATGTGCACCGCCTGCGCCGCAAGCTGGAGGCGTCCCAGGCCGCCATCGTCACGCTGCGCGGCCTGGGCTACCTGCTGACCCCGCGCCAGGCGTCATGAACAGCCTGCGCGTGCGCCTGGCCCTGTGGGTGCTGCTGCCGCTGGCGGTGGCGCTGTCGCTGAGCATCTGGTTCGCCTATCTCGACAGCCTGCACGACGCGCAGGCCCGGCAAGACCACCGCTTGTGGACCTCGGCGCAAATCATCGCTGGCCAGGTCCAGTGGACCGGGCGCCATATGCTGGCCGCGCCGGTGCCGCCGGTGGCACTGGAGGTCTTCGCCTCCTCGCATCACGACCAGGTGTTCTTCTCGGTGTCGACGGCCGACGGCCAGTTGCTGGCAGGCTGGCCCGACCTGCGCATCGATTTCACGCCCGCCCGCGGGCATATGGAGGCCTACCGGGACCTGCATTACCAGGGCCGCGAGCTGCGCGCCTACAGCATGGCGCGCGACTTCTTCGATACCGGCAAATCCACCCGGGTGGTCATTACCGTGGCCCAGACTCAGGACCAGCTCGCCGCCGAGACCCATGCGCTGTGGTGGCCCAATGCCCTGCGCGAAACGGGCATGCTGGTGCTGGTGCTGGTGCTGATGCTGCTGGGGCTGCGCCATGAGCTCAAGCCGCTGGCCGCGCTGCGCGGCGCGGTGTGGAACCGCGACCAGACCGATTTGCGGCCCATACGCCTGAAGGACCTGCCGCTGGAACTGCGGCCCGTGGTGGACACCATCAATCAGTATGGCGCGCGCCTGCGGCGGCAGATCGACTCGCGCAAGCGCTTCATCGAGGATGCGGCGCATCAGTTGCGCACTCCCATGGCGCTGTTGAGTACGCAACTGCACTATGCGGCCGGCCTGGCAAACACGCCGGAGCTGAAGAAAATCCTGACGGCGCTGGGCCAGAGCCGCCAGCAGATCACGCAGCTGGTCAACCAGTTGCTGAGCCTGTCGCAGGCCGAGAACTTGCGCGGTTCGCCCATGCCGCCGACGCCCGTGGAACTCGACCCGCTGGTGCAGGAGGTGATGGTGGAACTGGCTCCCCTGGCCGCCGGGCGCGACATCGAACTGGGCCTGGGGCCGCGCCACGAGCAGGCGCAGCTGCATGCGCACCGCCCTGCCTTGCGGGCGCTGCTGTTCAATCTGCTGGACAACGCCATACGCTATACGCCGCCCGGCGGAGTCGCCACGGTCTGCGTCACGCGCACGCCGGAAGCCATCACCGTGCTGGAAGTGGAAGACACCGGCCCCGGCATCCCGCCCGAGCTGCGCACCCGGGTGTTCGAGCGCTTCAATCGCGGCAACGCCACCGACCAGGAAGGCACAGGCCTGGGGCTCGCCATCGTCCAGGAAGCGGCGCGGGCTTGCGGCGGCAGCGTCAGCCTGCACAGCGGGCGCAATCACAAGGGGCTGAGAGTCAGAGTGGTGTTCAGGCCCGGCGCGCATGGGCACGAACCTGTTGCCTGAGATCGCAAGGCGCGGAGCCGGCGCACCGAAGACGCGGGCGGCGATGCAAAACGGGCCCGGGCCCGGAGCCTGTCGACGCCAATCCGGGGATTGATGCCGGCGTGCCTGTCGTTACGCCCTCGCGCCCGCGGACGGCCGTCCGCTACTTGCCGCCGGCGTGGCGCGCCCGGGCGGTGACCATCATGTGGTGCAGGCGCTCGATCAGGGAGCTGCCGGTGCGCACGAACGCAAACGGCAGCACGGCATGCACCAGGCAGGCCGCGGCGCCGCAAAACATCAATGCGGAAAACTTGGCGGCCGAATGCAGATGCTGCAGATAGGTCTCGCCCACAGTGGCGGGATGCGCGGTAAACAGGCTGGCGACGGATCTCGACATAGGGGCCTCCGGGGATGCTGGCTTGGGATCTTGGCTATTCATTTCGACTTGGCGTCGGCGCTTTATGCGCCGACCTCTTCACAAGTGGATATCCTAGGCTTATATTCCCGGAAATTGCTTCTGCATTTTCACCAGATTCCCCGTATATATAGAATTATTTTTATTCAAATGGACAAAACAGATAAAAAAATTCTGCATATTCTGCAGGATGACGCAACACTGTCCGTCGGCGCCGTGGCCGAGGCTGTGCACCTGTCCACCACCGCCTGCTGGAAGCGCATCCAGAACCTGGAGGAGCGCGGCGTCATCCGCAAGCGCGTCGCCCTGCTGGACCCGGCGCAGCTCAACCTGGGCATGACCGTGTTCGTCACCATCAAGACCAGCCACCACGACCTGCTGTGGCTGCGCAAATTCTCCGAGGTGGTGCGCGACATACCCGAAGTGGTCGAGTTCTATCGCATGAGCGGCGAGGTCGATTATTTGCTGCGCATCGTCGTACCCGACATCCAGGCCTACGACCAGGTCTACAAGCGCCTCATCAAGGACACCCAGTTATCCGACGTGAGCTCCAGCTTCGCCATGGAAGAGCTCAAGAACACCACTGCCCTGCCCCTGGATTTCGTCTAGAAAGGCCGAAGCAACGTCCACGAGCCGATACGCCGGCTCGGGTAGCGGCTCGCCAGGCGCCTCATAGAAAAGGCCGGATCAGCTCGCGTGCGAGCTCGGCCTGATCGTCTTCCACCATCAAGGTTCGGGCGTTGAGGCTGTTGGAAACCGGCCCCGGATACATGGTGCCGAAGGCACCGCCCTGCATGAAATAGGCAATGCCATAGGCTTCCATCAAAGCCACGATCACTGCAGTCTCGGGTTCGGATTTGGGGGTATAGACGGGTACCACGCCACACCTCTCGATCAGTCGCCGGAACCTCCGGGCCCCGCATGCTTCATGACCTCGCGCTCTACGCGCCGGTCGGGCACCAGCCACATGCAGGCGGCAATGACATAGAAAGCGCCCGAGAGCCACGACGACACGAAAGACGTCGCTATGCCCAGCAAGTACAGCACGGGCGAGAGCTTGCCCTTGATGTCAGGCCCGATCGCGTGCGCCAGCACCGAGCCCGCCCCCTGCGCGGCGATGATGCGCTGCTGCAGGATGAAGTAGGCGATGGCGCAGCACAGCAGGTTCAGGCCATACAGGAACAGGGCCGGGGCGGCGAAATGATTCTCGCCCATCCAGCCGGTGGAAAACGGCAGCAGCGACAACCAGAACAGCAGATGCAGATTGGCCCACAGTATGCCGCCATTGACCGTGCCGGCCAGGTGCAGCATGTGGTGGTGATTGTTCCAGTAGATGCCCAGATAGACAAAGCTGAGCACATAACTGAGAAACACCGGCAGCACCGGCAGCAGCGCGGAGAACTGTTCGCCGTGCGGCACCTTCATTTCCAGCACCATGACGGTCAGGATGATCGCCAGTACCCCGTCGCTGAATGCCTCGAGGCGGTTCTTGTTCATAGTTTCGACCTCATGTCCCGCAAACCGCTACATTGTAGAAAGCGGCCCCGGGCCCTGCAACAGCGGGCCGGAGCCTGGCGGAAACCGGCGCGGCAGGCGCTACAGCACCTTGCCGGGATTCATGATGTTGCCCGGATCGATCAAGCTCTTGATGCCGCGCATCAATCGCAGCGCCACCGGGTCTTTGCAGCGCAGGAAGGCCTGGCGCTTGAGCTGCCCTATGCCGTGCTCGGCACTGATGCTGCCCCCGTAGGCCATGACCTCGTCGAACACCAGATCGGCCACGGCATGTTCGTGCTCGGCGGCCCAGCCCTTGTCCGCGCCGGCGGGGCGCGACAGGTTGTAGTGCAGGTTGCCGTCGCCGAAATGGCCGAAGATGTAGGGCCTGCAGCCCGGCTCGGCCTGCTGCAGGCGGCGCGCGGCGCTGTCCATGAATTCGGGTATGCGCTCGATCGGCAGCGAAATATCGTGCTTCAGGTGCGGGCCGTCGGCGCGCTGCGCTTCGGAAATATCTTCGCGCAGGCGCCACAGGCTTTGCAGTTGCGCGAGCGACGAGGAGACCACGGCATCGAGGCACAGCTCCTGCTCCAGGGCTTGTTCCATGCACTTTTCGAGCAAGGCCTGCAAGCCCTCGGCGTCGGAGGTGTCGGCCAGTTCCACCAGCACATAGGCCGGGTGGCGCTCGCCGAACGGTACCTGCACCCCTTCCGAATGCGCCAGGACCAGGTCGAGGCAGGCATCGGTGAAGAACTCGAAAGCCTGCAGGCGCGGGCCGCACAGGCCGAACAGCAGGCGGAAGAATTCCAGGGACTGCTGCGCCGATTGCACCGCAGCCAGGACCACGGCGCGTTCGCGCATCTGGGGCTGCAGGCGCAATGCCACGCCGGTGATAATGCCGAGCGTGCCCTCGGCGCCGATGAAGAGCTGCTTCAGGTCGTAGCCGGTATTGTCCTTGCGCAAGGTGTGCAGGCCGTTGAAGATCTCTCCGTCGGGCAGCACCGCCTCGATGCCCAGCACCAGTTCGCGCGCCATGCCGTAGCGCAGCACATTGACGCCGCCCGCATTGGTGGACAGATTGCCGCCGATCTGCGAGGAATCTTCGGCGGCCAGGCTCAGCGGCAGCATGCGTCCGGCCTCGGCGGCGGCGCGGCGCAGATCGCCCAATATGCAGCCGGCGTCGGCCACCAGGGTATTGGCTATGGTGTCCAGCGACCGGACGCTGTTCATGCGGTCGAGGCTGAGGATCACATTGCGCGGGCTGGAGTCGGGCGTGGCCGCGCCGCACAGGCCGGTATTGCCGCCGCGCGGCACCACCGGCACGCCATGGGCCTGGCACAGGCGCAAGGCCTGTGCCACCTGTCCGGTATTGCGCGGGCGCAGCACGGCTTGCGCCCGGCCCTTGTAGATGCCGCGCCAGTCGCTCAGCCACGGTTCGATATCCGGCTCGGCGCCGTAGACCACGTCCTGGCCCAGCTCGCTTTGCAATTGCTGCAGAAAGGTGTCCATCGAAAAATTCCCGTTCAATCAGTAGGTCAAAGTCATTCGTTTTCCGTGGCATCGAGGCCCAGCCGCCGGCTGGCCCCGAGCAGGTGCGCGCGTGCGGCCGCACGCGCCGCGGCCGGGTCGCGCCGCCGGATGGCGTCCAGGACGGCGACATGCTCTTTATGTACCTGGCGCGCCAGCCGGCCCGGCACCGCCGCACCCGCGCGCGCATCCGTGTCGCCCCGATCGACGGCCGCCGTGTGGCGGCGCGCCGCCTGCACGCTGCCGCGCCATTGCTCGTTCAGGTATTGCAGCAATTGCGCATATTGCGGGTTGTGCGTGGCCTTGGCGATGGCCTTGTGAAAGGCCAGGTCCCATTGCAGCGCCTTGCCGGGCACCTGCAGGTATTTTTCGAGGCGAGCGAGTATGCCCTGCATGGCGGCGATTTCGGCCGCCGTGGCATGCTGCGCCGCCAGGCACGCGGCGCCCGACTCGATCTCGCAGCGCAGTTCGTAGATGTGGCGCAGCGCGAGCTTGCCGGCGTCGGGCGGCAAGGCCAGCTGAAAGCCCGCATCGACCACCGCGGCTCGCACCATGCAGCCCGAGCCCTGGCGGCTTTCGATCAAGCCCTTGGCGCGCAGGCTCTCGGTGGCTTCGCGGATGACCGCGGCGCTGACCGAGAATTCCTCGGCCAGCAGCCGCCCCGAGGGCAGCTTGGAGCCCACCGGATAGACGCCCTTGCGGATACGTTCGGTCAGGGTATCGGCAACGCGGCTGGTGAGTGTGCGGCGGTTCATCTGCATGCCGTCATCATATCAGGTTATCAGATAAGTTCAGGCAGCCTCGATGCAAGCGCCGGACAGCATGCCGCGTGCAGTTCCGGCCATGCATGCATCGCATATATGCCGGTGCGGCATGTGCCGCCGACACGCCTGCATTTCAAGGCCCGAAAAATAATCCCGAAAAAAAATGAAGCGAACTCTTACAAAGAACAGTCCTTACCACTTGTATCATTGCCTCCGATTCAGAAGATCGGAACGGCTTGGCCGCCGTTGACGGTTCGATCCCGCATCCTGTGCCACAAACACCGGGGGCGGGCCGGAGGCCAAAGCTGGTGAGGCCTTTATCACCAGCGCCAGCAAGAAGGAAAATCCAATCCATGGAAAACCAACAACAACAAGACGTACAGGAACTCACCGCAGCCGAGATCGACATGGTCAGCGGCGGCCTGGCAGCGCCCTGGGACTACAACGGTGAATTCAGCTATTGCAATCTGTACACCACCAATCCCGGCTCCTACCTGCAGTGCAGGTTTGGCTGATATTCGCCCGCGGCGCGTTTGACCGCGCCGCACTCGCGAATTTCGATCCGGCCCCTGTGGTCAGCACAGGGCCGGATCGGCAAAGGCCCGAAGGCCTTGCGCCGTAGATGCCCGCCACGAGCAGCGTGCGGGCACGAAACGAACAAGCACAGAACAAGAACATAAGAGCGCGTGTCCCTATTCCGTAAAGAAGCCTTGCAGGCCCGCCAGACGCCCTGGCTGGGCGAAATCGTACTGGCGCGCCCTATTTCCTTCGGCGTCGCCGCCTGCGCAGCCGCCGCGTGCGCGATCGCCGTATGTCTGTTCCTGGCGTTCGGCACCTATACCAAGCGCGTCACAGTCAGCGGCCAGCTCGTTCCCGACAGCGGCCTGATCAAGCTGTATGCGCCGCACACCGGCATCGTGGTCGAGCGCCGCGTGCACAAGGGCGAAGTGGTGAAGGCCGGCGATCTGCTCTACGTAGTATCTACGGATACACAGAATCAGCTAGGCTCCACGCAGGCGGCGATCAGCTCCGAGGTCGGCCGGCGCGAGGCCAGCCTGCGGGCGGAACAGCGCAGAAGCCGGCTGATCGAACAGACCGAGCACGCCGACGCCGAGCAAAAGATCTCTTCGCTGCAAGCACAGATCGCGACCTTGGACGCCCAGATAGCCGGCCAGCGCGATCGCCTGGCGCTGGCGCGCCGCGCCGTCTCGCGCTATCGCAAATTGGTGGCGCAGGGCTATGTGTCGCAGGAACAGCTCGAACACACTCAGGAAGACGCCATAGACCAGGGCAATCAGTTGCAGGCGCTGCGGCGCAATCGCATCGAACTGAGCCAGCAGCTTGCCGCGCAACGCTCCGGCCTGGCCCAGCTCGACCTGAAGCAACGCAATAAATCCGCGCAGCTCGAGCGCGACCTGAGCAATGCCGCCGAGGCCCTGACGCAAAGCGAAGCCAAGCGGCGCCTGATGGTCAGCGCGCCGGTGGCGGGGACGGTTACGACGGCCCTGGCCCAGGCCGGCCAGACTATAGATAGCGGCCGCCCGCTGGCCACCCTGACGCCGACGGGGGCCAAGCTGGTCGCCGAACTCTATGCGCCCAGCCGCGCCATCGGCTTCGTACGGCCCGGCACACCGGTGCTCATCCGCTATCAGGCCTATCCCTACCAGACCTACGGCCAGCAGCCCGGCACGGTGCTGTCGGTGGCACAGGCCGGCCTGGCGGCCAGCCAGTTCGGCGACGACGCCATGCACAAGGACGCCGACGGCGAGCCGCTGTACCTGGTGCGCGTGGGGCTGGACTCGCAAACTACCGCCGCGCGCGGACAGCGCCTGGCGCTGCTGCCCGGCATGACGCTGGAGGCCGACATCATGCTGCAAAAACGGCGCCTGTATCAATGGGCGCTCGAACCCTTGTACGGCCTGTGGGGCAGACTCTGAACATGCTCGAACGACTGCAAGGACTGTCCCTGGGCCTGGGGAACCGCCTGCCCATGCTGCTGCAGACCGAGGCGACCGAATGCGGGCTGGCCTGCCTGGGCATGATCGCCGGCTTTCATGGCCGGCACGTCGACCTGGCGGCGCTGCGCACGCGCTTTCCCGTATCGCTGAAGGGCGCGACCCTGGCCGGCCTGCTGCGCATCGCAGCACAGCTCAAGCTCGCCGCGCGCCCGCTGAAACTCGACCTGGACAACTTGTCGAAACTGCGGCTGCCCTGCATCCTGCATTGGAACTTCAACCATTTCGTCGTGTTGCGCGAGGTCAATCGGCAATACGCCGTCATCCACGATCCGGCGACGGGCATACGCAAATGCTCCCTGGACGAGCTGTCCCGTTCGTTTACCGGCGTGGCGCTGGAACTCTGGCCGGACACCGGCTTCGAGCGCGAACCCGCCCGTCCGGCGCTGCGGCTGCGCCAGTTGCTGGGGCCGGTCACAGGCCTGAAGCGCTCGTTCGCCCAGGTATTGCTGCTGGCCCTGGCGCTGGAAGTCTTCACGGTCGTCAATCCCTTCTTCCTGCAGTGGGTCATCGACCAGGTGCTGGTGTCGGCCGACCGCAGCCTGCTGGCCACGCTGGCCCTGGGCTTCGGCCTGCTGCTGTTGGTGCAGCAGGCCACCAGCGCGGCGCGCGGCTGGATGCTGATGTATGTCGGCACCATGCTGAACGTGCAATGGCGCGCCAACGTTTTCACCCATCTGCTGCGGCTGCCTGTCAATTACTTCGAAAAGCGCCACCTGGGCGATGTGGTGTCGCGCTTCGGCTCGATAGACACTATCCAGCAGACGCTCACCACCTCGTTCGTCGAAGCGCTGCTCGACGGCGTGATGTCCGTGGTGACCTTGCTATTGATGTTCCTGTACAGCCCGGCCCTGGCCGGCATCGCCGTGGGCGCCATGGCGCTGTATGCGCTGAGCCGATGGCTCTGGTATGCGCCGCTGCGCCGCGCGACCGAAGAACGCATCGTGCATGCCGCCAAGCAACAAACGCATTTGCTGGAAACCTTGCGCGGGGTCAGGACGATCAAACTGTTCGAGCGCCAGCAGGAACGCCGCTCGGCATGGCTGGCGCTGCTGGTCGAGCAGATCAATGCAGACCTGAGCACGCAAAAGCTGACCCTGCTGTACAAGACCTTGAACGGGCTGCTGTTCGGCATCGAGAACATCCTGGTCATCTGGCTGGGCGCGCAACTGGTGCTGGACGGGGCTTTCACCGTGGGCGCGCTGATCGCCTTCTATGCCTACAAGGGCCAGTTCGACAGCCGGGTCGGTTCCCTGCTCGACAAACTGGTGGACGTGCGCATGCTGCAACTGCAGGGCGAACGCCTGGCGGACATCGTGTTCCACCCGCCCGAGCCCGACGCACAGCCGGCGGCGTTCGAGCCCGACATAGGGCCGCAACCGTCGATCGAAGTGCGCGGCCTGCGCTTTCGCTACGGCGACCAGGAGCCTTATGTGCTGGACGGCATAGACCTGCGCATCGAGCCCGGCGAATCGGTGGCTATCACCGGGCCCTCCGGCAGCGGCAAATCGACGCTGATCGCGGTGCTGCTCGGACTGCTGCAGCCCGAGGCGGGCGAGATCCTGTTGGACGGCAAGCCGCTGCGGCAGCTGGGCGCCGGGACGATGCGGCGGCTGGCCGGCACCGTGCTGCAGGACGACGTCCTGTTTGCGGGCTCCATGGCCGAGAACATCTGCTGCTTCGACGTGCAGCCCGACCACGAACGCATCCGCCGCTGCGCGGAGCTGGCGGCCATCCATGACGACATCGCCGCCATGCCCATGGGCTACGACACGCTGGTGGGCGACATGGGCACGGTACTGTCCGGCGGCCAGAAGCAGCGTGTGCTGTTGGCGCGAGCCTTGTACAAGCAGCCGCGCGTGCTGTTCCTGGACGAAGCCACCAGCCACCTGGACATCGAGCGCGAACAGCAGGTCAATACTGCCGTGCTGCAACTGCGCATGACGCGCGTGATCGTGGCGCATCGCCCCGAAACCATAGCCAGCGCGGGACGCCGCATTGTGCTTGCGGGCGGACGCGTCGTACACGACAGCGCGCGGCCCGCAATGGCGGCAGCCGAAGCCGCGGCGGCTGCGCCATGACCCGGGCCGCCCTGCTCGGCCTGGGCCTGGCCGTGGCCACAGCTCTGGCCGCCGGCGGTCCGGCCCGGGCCACGCCCTTCGAACTGGCTGCGCCGCCCGACACTCGCGCGGCCAGCGCCCTGCGCGGGGCGAACGACGGCCCGCAAGGCGCCGCGACATGCGCGTTCGCCGCTCCCGGCGCAGCCCCGCTCAGCCTGCTGGACGCAGTGCAGCGCGCCCTGTGCCATGACCCGCGCACGCGCAAGGCCTGGGCCTATATCGAAACCCAGCGCGGCGAGGTAGGCGTGAGCCGCGCGGCCTATCTGCCGACGGTAACCGCCAGCGGCAGTATCGCGCGTGTCCACCAGCATGTGACCTACACGGACCTGCCAGGCCTGGAATCCACGCTGGATACGCGCAGCACCCAGATGGGCCTGACCCTGGACTGGGTCCTGTATGACTTCGGCCTGCGCGCGGCGCAGCTCGAGCATGCGCGCCAGTTGCTGAATGCCGCGATCGCGTCGCGCGACGACACTTTGCAGACTGTTTTCCTGGATACCGTACACGCCTACTATGACGCACAGACCGATCTGACGCTGCGCAACGCCGCCCGCGAAACGGAACGCGTCGCCCGCGAAAGCTTCGACATCGCTCGGGCTAAATTCGCAGCAGGCGCAGCCACCCTGGCCGACAAGCTGCAGGCGCAGACCGCCTATTCCCAGGCCACGCTCAAGCGCATCCAGGCCGACAGCCAGTTGCGCAGCGCCATCGGCACGCTGGCGCTGGCGCTCGGCCTGGACCCCGCTACGCCGCTGCGCCTGCCCGCGGCCGAGGACCGCGGCAAGCATCGCGGCGACTACCGCGCCGCCGTGGATACCCTGGTGCGGCAAGCGCTGGCGCGCAACCCCAGGATCGCCGAGGCCGAGGCCCAGCTGAAGGCGGCACAGGCCCAGGCCGACTCGGCGCGCAGCCAGGACCGCCCGAGAATCTCGCTGAGCGCGACGCTGGACCGCAGCGACACGCCTATCGAAGAGGTGACCAGCAGGCAGGTCATCAATAACCGCAGCATCGGGCTGCAAGTCACTATCCCCATCTTCGACGGCTTCAGCCGCCGCCACCAGGTTTATGAAGCCGATGCCCAGGTGCGGGTCAAGCAGGCCGAGCTCGACGACGCCAGGAAATCGGTAGCGCAGCAAGTCTGGAAAAGCGACGAAGCCTTCACCTCCGGCCTGCAAGCCGTCGCCACCGCCGAGTCGCTGCTGGACAGCGCCCGGCAGTCGGTACGGGTCGCGCTGGGCCGCTACAAAGCGGGCGTAGGCAGCCTGCTGGAACTGCTGCGCGCCCAAAGCGACCTCGCCGACGCGCAGCAGCAGCGCATCCTGGCCCTGAGCTCCTGGAAGACCGCACGCTTCGAACTGGCCGCAAGCCTCGGACGGCTCGGGCTGCAAGACGCACGGTAAATCTATAGCGGTCGCAGCCGGCACGATTCAGGCGGCAAGGCCCTGGCTGCATCACGCGCCCAGCGGTGCTCTCCAGCCTCATTACTTTTCGGCCTCTTTTCCGAGACTTATTGGTCTCGGTCCCCGTTCCCGGCGTCCATAGCCGCGCCTATCATTGCGCCATGCGGCCAATGAATCCACAGACACCAATGGTTCGGCAGCGCTTTCATGCGTATATCTGCGGAAAGCCCGATAAGAGTAACAATGCCGTATTTTGCAAACTATCCGTTAATTGCGTATATTTATATATAAGCATGAAGGCTGTTTTCGTCGAGCTGCCGGCATTTCAACGCCATCGGGATCAATACATGGACGATGCGGCTCTGCGCGCCTTCCAGGATGTATTGATCCAATACCCCGAAGCGGGCGATGTCATCAGCGGCACCGGCGGCCTGCGGAAAATACGTCATGGCGATCCGAGGCGAGGAAAAGGCAAGCGCGGCGGCTTGAGGGTGATTTACTACTGGTGGCCGGCCGGCCGCCAATTCTGGTTGTTCACTCTCTATGACAAAGACGAAATGGACGACCTGAGCACAGATGAGCGGAAAGCGCTTGCCGCGATGTTGAGCCGCGAATTGCAAGAGAGAACTTGATGGCCAGGCGGAATTTATACGCAGAACTTAGCGAAGGTTTCGATGCCCTCGCCGATGAGCGCAAAGGCAAGCTCACTCTGCGCCGCCACTGCATTGATCCCGCGCCGCCGATCGAGGTAAGCGCGCAAGAACTAGTGTCGCTGCGCCTGCGCCTGAATTTGTCGCGCGGTGTGTTCGCCCGATATCTGCGCACCAACCCCCGCACGTTGGAAAACTGGGAACAGGGACGAGCCAGGCCGAATGCGCAAGCTGCGCTGCTGATCAGGATGGTGGAGCGCTATCCGGACACTGTCGAACGCCTGGCTTCCATCTAGCGGCGGCACGCTGCAGGCAGGACGTCATGATCGAAAAAAAGATTCTGATGTCTCGAATCGCAGGCGGCCCGGCACACCGGCCAGATGGCGTTCACTCCATCCGGCGCAGCAGCAGCGACCAGAAGTCGCGGCGCCGGGACAGGGTGGAAATCAGCACGTATTCCTGCAGCGTATGCGCGCCGTCGCCGTCGGCGCCCAGGCCGTCCAGCGTGGGCACGCCCATGGCCGAGGTGAAGTTGGCGTCGCTGCCGCCGCCCGTCATGGGCGCGTCTTCCAGGACGAAGCCCGCCTGCTCGGCATAGCCCTGCGCCTGGGCCAGCAAGGCGGCCGAGGCGGCAGTTTTTTCCATGGGCGGGCGATTCAGTTCGACGTCTATGTCCAGTTCGACGTCGGGGCCGACGGCGCACAGGCTGCGCATGCGGCGCAACACGGTTTCGGCCGCGCCCATGGTGGGCACGCGGAAGTCCACCACGCAGCGGCAGTGGGCCGGCACGGTGTTGGTGACGGTGCCCCCGGAAATCGTGCCCACGCTGACCGTGATGCCGTTCGGATAGTCGGTCATGCCCTCCAGCGCCAGGACCTGATGCGCCATTTCGCGGATGGCGCTGCGGCCTTTCTCGTGCTGCATGCCCGCATGCGCGGGCCGTCCTTTGACGCCCAGGCGCAGCATGCCGGTGCCCTTGCGCGCCGTCACGCACTTGCCGCCGTTGGGGCGCGCCGGCTCACATACCAGGGCGCACTTGGCGCGCGCGGCATAGCGTTCCGTATAGGGCCGCGAGGCGTGGCTGCCTATTTCTTCGTCGGGCACCATCAGGAAATCGACGGGCAGGCGCGTCGCGCCGGCCTGCGCCAGGCCGCCCAGGGCCTCGAGCGCAAGATAGATGCCGGCCTTCATGTCGTAGACACCCGGCCCGTACAGGCGGTCGCCCTCGATGCGGCAGGGGTTTTCCTGCAGCGTGCCTATGGGATGCACGGTATCGAGGTGCCCGATGACCAGGATGCCCGGACGATCGTCGCCGGGCGCGCGATTGCCCACGTACAGCAGCGGCCCGACGCCCTCGCCCAGCGGCGTGACCTCGGTATGCAGGCCGGCGGCGTCGGCCTGCGCGCGCACGCGCTCTACCATGGCGGCCACCCCCGCGGGCGAGTTCGATGGGGATTCGCAGCGGATCCAGTCCTGGATGCCTGCGACCAGCTTGTCGGTGTCAGTAGTCATGGCAAGAAAGCATACACAGGCGGCGGCGATCCGGCAACGCGTCCGCCAGCGTACGCGCGCATCGAGTCAAAGACCATCAGGCCACGTGATTTCCCGCCAGCTCGGCCAGGGCCTGCGCGCTGGGCAGCCTGCCCTCGAACCACAGGCTGGCGCAAGCGGCGGACATGGCGCGCCCGTTGTGGCCTATGCCAGGCACCGTCTGCAGCGTCCAGTTGCAAGGCAGCCCGCGGGCGGCGGCCTCGCGCCGGCCGGTCTCCAGGTAGTTGTGCGCCCTGGCATAGCGGTGCGGGCCCTGGCGCAACGCCGCCTCGCCCGATGGCAGGTTGGGGTCGTCGGTGGCAGTGTCCTGGTCGCCGGCCAGGATGGTCAAGGGGTATGCCAATAGCCGCGCCAGATGCGCATCGTCCAGGCCCACGCCGCCCAGCCCTTCGGGGAAAGCATGATCGAAACCGGGCAGCGTATACCAGCCGGCATTGGCGCAGGCGGCTGCGTGGAAGCGCGCATGCGGCTGGCTGCTCATGAGGCGATGCACGAACTGCCCTCCCGCGGAATGCCCGAACAAATAGGCCTGGCCCCGGCTCACGCCCGCAGCGCGCAGCGCGTCCACGACGCGGCCTACCAGGGCATAGCCCCAATCGTCCACGGGCCGCGGGCTGCCGTCGGGGGTATCGAAAACGGCGCCGTTGTTGTAGTTGTCCGCCCCCTTCCAGGCCTCATTCGAGAACGTCGGCGCCACGATCAGCAAGCCGTGGCGGTCCGCGGCCGGGATCCAGAAGTCGCGGTAATCGTCGCCGTTGCGCAGCATGCCATGCTGCACGATTACCAGCGGACGGTCGGGCGCATAGCCTTGCGGCCGGTAGGTATTCAGCGTGACGGGCCGGTCCGGGTTATGGCCTTGGTCGACATAGGGTATGGCGTTGCGGCCGGTCTGCGCGAGCTCGCGGGCGAGATCGGCGCCATGGCTGTGATTCTGGGCATGGGTGTCGCTGGACATGTCGGGAACGATCCTTCTCTCGGTTGGTTCAGTGGTCTCAAGGATTGAGGTGGCAGGCCGACCAGTGGCCCGGTGCGATCTCCCGGAGTTCCGGAGTCTGCTCGCGGCAACGCGGCAGCGCTTGCGGGCAGCGCGGGTGGAACGCGCAGCCCGGCGGCGGGCTCAAGGGCGACGGGATCTCGCCCTTGATCGGGATGAACTTCCGGCCGCGCCGCTTGATATCGGGCACCTCGGCGAGCAAGGCTTGCGTGTATGGATGGTTGGCGCGCGCGAAAATCTCGGCAGCCGGCGCGCGCTCGACGATCCGGCCCAGGTACATGATGGCGACGTGATCGGAAATGTGCCTGACCACGCCCAGGTCGTGGCTGATGAACAGGTACGTCAAGCCGTGCCGCTCGCGCAGGTTCATGAAGAGGTTGATCACCTGCGCCTGGATGGACACGTCCAGCGCCGCCACCGGCTCGTCGCACACCAGGAAGCCGGGCGACACCATCAGCGCCCGCGCAATGCCTATGCGCTGGCGCTGGCCGCCGGATATCTGGTGGGGATAGCGGTCGCGGTATTCGCGCTGCAGGCCGACCTCGGACAGTGCCTGGTCGACACGCCCGGGAACCTGCGCGGACGGCACCAGCCCGTGGACCTTCAGCGGTTCGCCGAGGATCTGGTACAGGCGCTGGCGCGGATTCAGCGAGGCCTGCGGGTCCTGGAAGATCATCTGCACGCCCAGCGTATAGGCCAGCCGCTCGCGGCCCTTGAGCGCCGCGACCGGGCGGCCCTGGTAATACAGTTCTCCTTCGGTCTGGCGATACAGGCCGGCGACCATGCGGCCCAGCGTGGACTTGCCGCAGCCGGATTCCCCCACCAGGCCCAGCACTTCGCCATGCCGTATGACGAGGTCGACGCCATTGACGGCGTGCACGACGCGGCGATCGACGGGCCGGCCGGCCAGCGCCAGTATGCGCTGCGCCAGGTCGGGACGCCGGCTCTCGAAGCGCTTGTGCAGATTGCGCATTTCGATGACCGGCGCGTCGGGCTGAGCGGCGCGCGCGCCGTCGTGGCGCTGCGACGCGACATCCTCGTGCAAGGCGCCACGATCCCCGCCGGCATCGCTTAGCCTGGGCGATCCGGCGCCGCGCACAGGATCGGCCTCCGGTTCCAGGGCAATATGCTTTTCGGGGAAAGTCATGCCGCCCCCTCCTTCGCTTCCAGCGGCAGATGGCAGCGGTAGCCGCGCTGCCCTTCCTCGGTAAGGCCGGGCTCCTGCTCGGCGCAGCGCGCGATGGCTCGAGGGCAGCGGTTGCGGAACGCGCAGCCGCCGGGGCGGCCCGTCAGGCTCGGCGCCATTCCGTCGATCTGCCGCAAGCGCGCGCCCGGCGCCGCGGCGGCGGGCATGGATTCCAGCAGGCCCTTGGTATAAGGATGGCGCGGCGCATCGAGCACCTCGCCGACCGGCCCCGACTCGACGATGCGGCCGGCATACATGACGGCGACACGGTCGGCCAGTTCCGCCACCACGCCCAGGTCGTGCGTGATCCAGATCAGCGCCGTGTCGTTGTCGCGGCAGATTTCCTGCATGCGATACAGGATCTGGCCCTGGATGGTCACATCCAGCGCAGTAGTAGGTTCGTCGCAAATGATCAGATCGGGCCGGTTCAGCATGGCGATGGCGATCGCCACGCGCTGCCGCATGCCGCCGGAAAATTCGTGCGGATAGCTGTCCAGGCGCTCTCCGGGCGAGGGGATGCCCACCATGCCCAATGCCTCGCGGCAGCGTTCGCGCGCCGGCCCGGCCGCCACGTTTTCATGCGCCTGTATCGCCTCCATCATCTGTTCGCCGATGCGCAGCACCGGGTTGAGCGTCATCAGCGGATCCTGGAAGATCATGGCGATGCGGTCGCCACGCAGGCGCCGCATGCCCTCTTCGTCGAGAGCGCGCAGGTCGCGCCCCTTGAACAGGACCTCGCCGGCCACGACCTCGCCGGGCGGATCGATCAGGCCCAGCAAGGAAAAGCCAGTCACCGATTTGCCCGAGCCCGACTCGCCGACCAAGCCCAGTATCTCGCCGCGGCGCACGTCGAGATCCACGCCGTCCACGGCCGGCCACGCCCCCGCCTCGGTATGGAACGCGGTGCACAGGCCGCGCACCTGCAACAGGAAATCGCCTTGCGTCATCGCGGATCCAGGGCGATGCGCAGCCGATCGCCGACGATATTGATGGCCAGGATCAGCGCCAGCAGCGCCACGCCCGGGAACATGCTGATCCAGTAGTCGCCCGACAGCAGGTACTGGAAGCCGTTGGCTATGAGCAGGCCCAGCGAAGGCTCGGTGACGGGCACCCCCACCCCCAGGAAAGACAGGGTCGCTTCCAGCGCAATGGCCGAGGCGATGTGGATCGTGGCATAGACCACCACCGGCCCCAGGCAATTCGGCAGCAGGTGGCAGACCAGGATGCGCCAGGTCGGATAGCCCAGGTTGGCGGCGGCCTCGACGTATTCTTTGTTGCGCTCTTGCAGGGCCCGGCTGCGCATGATGCGGGCGTAATGCGCCCATTGCACGATGACCAGGGCCAGGATGACCTTGTCGACGCCGCGTCCCATCATGGCCAGCAGCACCAGCGCGACCAGGATGGTGGGAAAACCCAGGATGAAGTCGACCAGGCGCATGATGAGGGTGTCGACAAAACCGCCCACATAGGCCGCGACCAGCCCGGCCATGCTGCCTATGGCGGCGGAGATGCCGACCGCCGACAGCCCGACGATGAGGCTGATGCGCAGGCCGTACAGGATGGCGCTGAGCATGTCGCGCCCCTGCGAATCCGTGCCCAGCCAATAGATATGGCCGTCCATCGCATGCGCCCCGGGCGCCAGGCCGCCATCGAGCAGGTTCAGCCCGGCCAGGTCGTAGGGGTTTTGCGGCGCCAGGTACGGGCCGGCGAACACCAGCACGATCAGCACCGCGAGGAAAATCGCCGAGCCCTTCACCGTGGGCCGGCTGCGCAGCTTCTTGAGGATGGCGGCGCGGCGCGGCGTCTGCGCCAGGGGCGCAACGGGCGGCGTGCGTTCGCTGCTTGCGGACTGTGTCATGGCGGCTTATTGCGTGGCGGCGGCCAGTTGCACGCGCGGGTCGAGCGCGGCGTACAGCAGGTCGACGACGAAGTTGACGACTACGAAAATCAGCGTGGCCAGCATCACGTAGGCCACCACCACCGGGCGGTCGAGCTGATACACGCTGTCGATGAGCAGCTTGCCCATGCCGGGCCAGGCAAAGACCGTTTCGGTGATGGTCGAATAGGCGATCAGGCCGCCGAATTCCATGCCCACCACGGTGACGACGGGGATGAGGATATTGCGCAGGATATGGCGCCGCACGATGCGGCCCGGGCGCAGCCCCTTGGCCCGCGCGAACTTCACGTATTCCTGCGACTGCGCCTCGGCGACGCCCGCCGCCGTCAGGCGCAGCACCAGGGCGATATTGCCCAGCGCCAGGTTGACGGCCGGCATGGCGATGTGCCGCCAGCCGCTGGCGGTGAATATCGACAGCGGCACGCCCAGCACCGATACCGTGTCGCCGCGGCCCGAGGCGGGCAGCCAGCCGAGCCAGACCGCGAACATCAGGATCAGCATCATGCCCTGCCAGAAATTGGGCAGGGAATAGCCCAGCACCGAAGTCGCCATGATGCCGCGCCCGAGCACGCGGTCGCGGTACAGGCCCGCCACCAGGCCCAGCGGAATGCCGATGGCGCAGGTCAGGAATATGGCTACCACTACCAGTTCGAAGGTGGCGGGCATGCGCGAGATGATGAGATCTATGGCCGGGGTGCTGTAGACGAAGGAATTGCCCAGGTCGCCGTGCAGCGCCCCCCACAGGAAGATGAGGTACTGCTTCCAGATCGGCTGGTTCAGCCCCAGGTGCGCGATCAGGTCGAGGCGATCCTGCACCGTGGATTCAGGGCTGACCAGCAGTTCGACCGGGTCTCCCACCGCATAAACGGCGAGAAATACCACGATCGAAACCGCCAGCAGCACGAACAAGCTCTGGATCAGCCGGCGCAAGGTAAACAGCAGCACGCTATGGCCTCGTCGCTATCGGTACGGCACGCATGAACCGCGGCGCTCAATGCACTGCGTGCACGGAAGTGGCGAGCGTGTACTGATCCGCCCGCCCTTCGTAGGTCAGGCCCTTGCGGAAGGCCCAGATGGAGCTTTCGAAATGCAGCGGGATGCACGGCAGGTCGGCCAGCGCCAGGTTCAGCGTCTTGCGCAGCAGGGCCGCCCGCTGGTCCGGATCGATGGTGGTCAGGGCCTTGCGGAACGCCTGGTCGAGTTCCGGATTACTGTAGCGCCCATAGTTGCTGGTGCCCAGCCCCAGGTCGGGCGCATAGGAAGTGATCCAGTATTGCGGGAACGACGAACCGTCATCCGAGGACCAGCCCCCCAGCGAGAAGCTGAACTCGCGCTTGGCGCGCTTTGGAAAATACACCGCGCGCGTCATCGCGTCGACCTTGGTGCGGATGCCCACGCGCGAAAGATATTGCGCCACCGCCTGGGCGATCTGGCCGTCGTTGATATAGCGGTCGTTGGGCGACGAGATGGTCAGGTCGAAGCCGTCCGGATAGCCGGCCTCGGCCAGCAGCTTCTTGGCGGCTTGCGGGTCGTACTTGAGCACCGGCGGATTGGGCAGCGCGCCGAACATGTTCTTGTGGATGAATTGATAGGCCGGCGTCGCCATGCCGCTCATGATGCGCTCGGCGATGGTCTTGCGGTCTATGGCCATGGAGATCGCGCGGCGCACGCGCACGTCCTGCAGCGGGTTCTTGCCGTTGGGCGCCTTCACCATCGGGCTCGGGCTGCGGCCCACGTCGAGCTGCAGGAAGATGACGCGGTCCGAGGGCGTGGCCACGTAGCCGAAGCCCGGCGTCTTCTTGATGCGCGGCAGGTCGCGCGCGGCGGGGCTCTCGATCACATCGAAGTCGCCCGCCAGCAAACCCGTGAGACGCGGCCCGGCGTTGGGCACGGGAACGAATTTCACATCTTTCCATTCGGGCTTCTTGCCCCAATAGCCGTCGTTGCGCACCAGTTCTATGCCCACCCCTTTCACATAGGACTTCAGCTTGTAGGGGCCAGTGCCGATCGCGTCCTTGCCGTCGTTGAAGTCTTCAACCCGGGGCCAGGGGCCGGTCACGCCGCACTTGTGCGGCAGATCGAAGGTGATGGGCCCGTGCTGCACGATGCCGCTGGACAGGATGGCGGCGCGCGTCAGGTCGTGGGGCAGCAGCGGATAAGGCGCGCGCGTGGTGATGCGCAGCGTATGTGGATCGGAGGCCTGCACGTCCTGCAGCTTGTTCACGATGGACTTGAACGCGCCCGATATGGCCTGCGGGTTGTTGACCATGCGGCAGAACGTGAAGATCGCGTCCTGCGCGCTGAACGGCGCGCCATTGGAAAACTTGACGCCCTGGCGCAGATTGAACACCCAGGTCTTGTCGTCCAATGTCTTCCAGGAAGTGGCCAGCAAGGGCGCCAGGTTTCCCTTGGAATCCTGCCCCACCAGTGTGTCGAAAATCTGTGAGTCCAGGGCGCCGTTGGGTGTGGCCTGGTGATAGTGCGGATCGATCGCGGTGGGTTCGGACGCCAGGCCTATCTTGAGCGTGTCGCCATGGCCCTGGCCATGGGCGCAGGCCGCAAAACCCAGCGCCGCGGCCAGGGCGGCCGCGGCATGCATGCGAAAGCGAAGGTGGAAGTCGTACACGGTCAGTCTCCTAGGAATGCTTGGATTTTTATATGTTTGCGGCTGCGGCCGGGCTCCGGCGCAACACGCCCGGCGGGAGCGTGGAATCAAAAAAGCACGAGGCGCGAAGCCGCAGGCCATGCAAGCCGAAGAGGTGCTGCAATGCTGCCGTCTCTTTGATTCCAGGCCTGCTTCAGGCGATGATCCGGGCCAGCCGCACGACGGTCACGCCGGGCCGCAAATTGGCCGCCGGCATGATCAGCACGCAGTCGTCGTAAGGCGCCGCCACGGGCTGCTCGTCTTCCCAGCCTATGAGCGTGCCGGCGGGCAGGATTTCCAGGCCCTTCCAGGGCTGTGCGTAGCGGAACTTGCCGCTGGGCGTGGCGACGGCCTCGGTCACCTTGAAGGCCCGCTGGCGCGGGGCGTCCGGCGTGAACCAGTCGGCGGGCACATCGGCGCGATCGATCGTGCCGGCCTCGACCAGGAAGCGCGCCATCTGGTCGATGGCGACGCCGCGCGCTTCGGGCGCGCCATGAAAGCCGCATTCGATCAATAGCGAGCGTGTGCCGTTTTCGCCGGGTTCGGCGTGGCGGCCGTAGTCGCGCATGCGCACGCCCGCGGCGTGGCCGGCGTCGGCGATGATGGTGGCGGGGGTGCCCAGCTTGAGCGCCAGGTCGATATTGCGCTGTTGCACGCCGGACATTTGCAGAGGGACTTCGGACACGGACATGGAATGGAAATCCATGAGCCAGTCGGCGCGCTCGACCCAGGGAAGGATCTCGGCGGCACGGCGGCGCTCGCTG
Organism: Candidimonas humi; assembly: GCF_019166065.1. Classification (GTDB taxonomy): domain Bacteria; phylum Pseudomonadota; class Gammaproteobacteria; order Burkholderiales; family Burkholderiaceae_B; genus Candidimonas; species Candidimonas humi. Next base: position 168,457 of record NZ_JAHTBN010000005.1, on the reverse strand, counting down.
CTGCTCGGGTCGGACAGCTTGTCGGGGCTCCAGACGCGATTGAAGTCTTCGTCGACGAAACGCGAAGGCAGATAGTCCTGCTGGTCGAAGCGATCGAAGGCCGCCAGATTGCAGAAGGCCAGGGTCAGGGCGCCGCGGCGCGGCCGCAAGCCGCTGCCGAGGAAGGTCTTGAGCGCCCAGGCGCCGCACAATTCGTTGCCGTGCACCAGCGCGGTGAGCATGACCGGCTTGCCCGGTACGCCCGAGTCGAAATGCCAGACGCCGGCGGTGCCGGTATTGCCCTGGCGCTCGGCGGACAAGTCCGGACAGGCGAGTTCGAATGGACGCAGCGGTGTAGCGGTAGAGTTCATCAACAGGCCCCGTGTGAGCTTCGACCAAAGCATTCTAGGGGCCTTATGCTTTCTCTACAATTAGAATATTATGGAATGTCCTTGCCTTTTCGGCAAAGATAAGATTGCATGGACCGATAGACTTGTGCAGTCCGCAAGGGCCGCATAAACGACACGGATTCCTGCCCCCGCGCAAGAGACGGCGCCGGGCTACGCAAGGCCGGCGCAAAACCCAACCCAGCCCTCCTCATCCCTATCCATGCATGGCATCGCATTGAAATATTTCGTGGAGGTCGCCCAGGAGGGCAGCCTCAGCGCGGCATCCAGGCACTTGCATGTTGCGGTGTCGGCCATCAGCCGCCAGATCGCGGCCCTGGAAGAAGAAGTGGGGGCGCCGCTGTTCGAGCGCGCGGCGCGCGGCATGGTGCTCAGCGAGGCGGGCCGCTTGCTGCTGGCCCATGCGCGGCGCACGCTGATGGAATCGGCCGCAGTGCTGCAACAGATCGCCAGCCTGCAAGAGGCGCCGCGCGACGAGATCAGGCTGGCCGCCTCGGAAGGCGCGGCCCGGGGCTTCCTGGCAGAAGCCATGGCCGTATTCCGCAAACGCCATCCCAATACGCGCTTCCGCATGCACGTCGCGACGCCCGGCGAAGCCATGCGCATGACGGCCGAGGGCGAAGTCGACCTGGCGGTGTCGTTCTCGGTGGCGCCCGGACGCGGCGTCAAAGTGCTGCACTCCTGGCGTACTCCCGTCTACGCGATCATGGCGGCGGGCCATCCCCTGGCGGGGCGCGCGTCGGTCACCTTGCCGGAAATCATGGACTATCCCCTCGCCCTGACCGATGGCAGCAGCACCGCGCGCCACCTGCTGGACCGGGTCTGCGCCCTGGACGGCCTGACGCTCGAGGCGGCGCTGTCCTCGAACTATTCCCCCGCCCTGCATGTCTTCGTGCGCCATTCGGACGCGATCGTGTTCGCGGGCTATATGTCTGTGGCATCGCGCCTGAAGCCCGACGGACTGGTCGCCCGCCCGGTCGCCAGCGCCGAACTGCAGTCCCGCAATATGCAGATCCAGGTCATGGAAGGACGGCTGCTGCCGCCGCATATCGGCGCCTTCATCGAGCACGTCAAGGCCATCGTGGACGAGATCGAGGCCCACCAGCCTTGAGAGGCAGGCGGCTCGGCGCGCCGCGGCATACCCGGAATCAGCCCGCGCCAGCGGCAGCCCTGGTCTTGCGGTGCCATTTGGCCGCGAGATGCCGCCCGCCCATCACCACGACCACCCCGCCGACGATCCATACCCACATGGGCACGGCGCCTGCCGCCTCCGGGGATGGGCCGAACACCACGTCGTGCATGATGCGGCCGGGCAGGAAGGTGAAGAAGGTGGCCAGCAGCAGCGCGTTGTAGAACGTAGCCTTCATGAGCTCGGCGTGCAACTGGACCTTGCGCTGCCGGATGGCGACGTAGGCGCGCACCAGCAAGACCAGCGTAATGACCGACAGGATATGGATGGGACTCCACTGCCCCCAGGTGCGCAACTCGTGGATGAAGAAGGACGACAGGACGGCGACCAGCATGGCCGCCGCCCAGATGCGCCCCGACCAGCGATGGCTGGGAGTGCCTTTTCTGCGCGCCAGCACCACGACGCCCAGCGCAAGCGCGAATATCGCGGCCCAGGCGTGAACCTGTATGACGGCCGACGCGGAAGTAAGTGGGGCAAGGCTCATGTGTCGTGCTCCTGGTCATCGTGCCCGCCGGAGGCGGCTGGTGGATGAATTTTATCCTGCGGGCGGCCGGCGCGGCGCGAGGTCCCTGGGATATGCCGCCCAGCGCCGGACCTGCCGGTCTATTTGCCGGTCTATTTGCCGGTCTATTTGCCGGTTTGTTTATCGGTTTGTTTATTGCCTTGCCTGACGCATTGTCGGCGCCCGGTCTACCGGCCGGGCTTCGGGCCGGCCCTGGCCCTTGCCGCCGCGTCTGGTGCCGCAAGCTTCAACGCAGCAGCACCAGGTGCGCAACGGTATCGGGGCCGCAGCAGACCACGGCGTTCTGCCGATAGCGGCGGCCCAGCGCGGCCGCCTCTTGCCGGGACAGGCCCAGCGCCAGGAAACTCGCCTCGGCCGGCCAGCCGCCGCCTGGATGCCGCCCTTCTCCGCCGAAATACGCCAAGCCGAGCGTTTCGAGTTCCCCGCGCAGGCGTTCCTGGGCGGCCGCATTGGAGGCCTCGTCCAGCAGCTTGCCATAGGGATTGCAGGCCGTGAGAAACGCCGCACTGTCCACGCCGCGGCGCCGGTAAAGCGCGTCCAGCTCGATGCTCGGCATGCCTATGCGCAGCGCGAAGGGCTGCGGCAACTCGGTCACGAGGTAATGCGTTTCCCGGTAGGCGCGCAGCGTATCGGAAGGAATCGAGGTATCGGACATATTGAGCCTTGCCGATCATGCCGGTCGCGGCAAGCGGGTCTTTGATAGCGGCGCGGACAAGAAGACAAGGGTCACCAGATAAGAGTCGCCCCACAGCTGGCCATGGTCCACAGACAGTCAGTCATAGTCCGCCAGCCACCCTATTGCCCGGCCGGCTATTGAGCTATTGCGCTATTGGACTGTCGGGCTATTGTCTATCAGCAGCAACGCTACCATAATTCGCATATGGAGAAACCCCAGCGCGCGACGCGCGCCCGATTCTGCCGACTGCTGACCGCGGGCCTGGTTGCGGCGCTGCTGGCCGGCTGCGCCGGCGAATCGGGGCTCAGGCGCGGCAGCAACCTGGCCTCTTACCGCCATATCACCATCGATGCCAGCAAGCGCCAGGACGTGGCCCTGACCGCCATGGGCCTGATCGGCACACGCTACCGCTACGGCGGCTCCAGTCCCGATTCCGGTTTCGACTGCAGCGGGTTGATAGGCTATGTGTTCGAAAACGCCACGCGCCATGCGCTGCCGCACAACACCGAAGACATCGCGGCGATCAGCCGCCCGGTGCCGCGCGGCGAACTGAACGTGGGCGACTTCGTGTTCTTCAACACCCTGCACCATTCCTATTCGCACATGGGCATCTATGTGGGCAACGGGCAATTCGTCAATGCGCCCTCCACCGGCGGGCGCGTACGCATCGATTCCCTGCACAGCCCCTATTTCGCGCGCCGCTACGAAGGCGCGCGCACCCTGTTCCAGGAATAAACGCCTGCGGGCCGCAGCGGCGTGCAAGCCACGCTGCGACCCCGACGCTCGAACCTTCCATGCCGGAAACCTCATGCCAGCAATCTCGTTTCGGCAATCCTGTTCCGGCAAACGATTATTAATATAAGATAGTTCGTCCAGGAGGAGACCCGAGATGAAACTGAACGCATATGCCGCCGCGCTGTCGGCCGGCGCCTTGTTGTGCCTGTGCGCGCCCGGCATGGCACAAACGGCAGCCGACAAACCCGCACAAAACGCCCCGGAGGCCGCCGCCGACGCCCCGCCCATCAAGATAGGCGTGCTCACCGACCTGTCCGGCGTGGTGGCCGACGCCACCGGCAAGGGCTCGGTAGAAGCCGCCCGCATCGCCGTGGAAGAAGCCGGAGGCAGCGTGCTGGGGCGGCGCATCGAAGTCATCGCCGCCGACCACCAGCACAAGCCCGATGTGGGCGCATCGATTGCCCGCCAGTGGTACGACGTCGACGGCGTGGACGTCATCGTCGACCTGCCGAATTCCTCGGTGGCCCTGGCGGTACAGAACATCGCGCGGGCCAAGAAGAAGATCGTCATGTTCTCCAGCGCCGGCACGACCGCGCTGAGCCAGGCGCAGTGTTCGCCCTACGGCGTGCAATGGACCTACACCACCTACGCGCTGGCGCGCGGCACGGCCAGCGCCGTGGTCAAGACCGGCCAGAAGAACTGGTTCATCCTGGCCAGCGATTATGCCTTCGGCAAGCAACTGGCCAAGGACACGTCCGACGTGGTCAAGGCCAACGGCGGCAAGGTGCTGGGCACCATCTACCACCCACTGAACGCCTCGGACTTTTCCTCCTTCCTGCTGCAGGCGCAAAGCTCGAAGGCGCAGATCATCGCCCTGGCCAATGCCGGCGGCGACACCATCAACGCCATCAAGCAGGCCGCCGAATTCGGCATCGGCAAGGGCGGCCAGAAGCTCGCCGCCATGCTGCTGATGATCACCGACGTGCACAGCCTGGGCCTGAAAGCCGCGCAAGGCACCTACCTGACCACCCCGTCGTACTGGGACGCCAACGACGGCACGCGCGCCTTCACCAAGAAGTTCGAGGCGCGCATGGGCAAGCCCCCCACCTTCCTGCAAGCCGGGGTCTATGGCTCGGTGCGGCACTACCTGAAAGCCGTCAAGGCTGCGGGCACCGACGATTCCGACAAGGTCATGGCCAAGATGCGCCAGCTACCCATCGACGACCCGTTCAGCCGCCATGCCCACCTGCGCCCCGACGGACTGGTGGTGCGCGACATGCTGCTGGCCCAGGTCAAGACGCCCGAACAATCGACCAAACCCTGGGACTACTACCATATCGTCGCCACCATCCCCGGCGAGGACCTGGTATGGCCGCTGGCCGACAGCACCTGCCCCCTGCTCAAGCACGCAGGCAAGTAGGGGCGCATGCGGGCGGGCATGGCGGGCGCGCGCCGGCCGCAGCCGCACGCACACGCACGCACACGCATGCACACGCATGGACATGCACGGCATGCAGGTATGCGCACATGCGCATGCCTGATACCATGCATATGAACATCTTCATAACACCACCGAGCCAGAGATGAACCCGAAAACCCGCGGCCTTGCTCGTTTCGGCAGCTTCTACGCCGGCGGCAGGCAGATCCGCGTCAGCGGCCAGCCGGTGCGCACCATTTCCTTCACACAGACCGCGCCCTACGAATACGACCCCAATGGCCTGTTCCATATCGAGCAGGCATATGTGCAGTACTTCATACCGGCCGAGCCTGGCTGCGAACTGCCCCTGGCCATGCTGCACGGCGGCGGCATGTGCGGCACCATGTGGGAACACACGCCCGACGGGCGCGATGGCTGGGTCCAGGCCTTCGTGGCGCAGGGCTTCCCGGTATATGTCATCGACAATGTAGAGCGCGGTCGCGCCGGCTGGGCGCCCTTTCCGGGCATCTGGCCCGACGCCCCCATCGTGCGCAGCGCCGAAGAAGCCTGGAGCCTGTTCCGCTTCGGCACTGCCGGCGACTTCCAGGCGCGCCGGCCCTTCGAGGGCCAGCGCTTTCCTGTGGAACACCTGGACACCTTCATCCAGACCGCCGTGCCGCGCTGGCTGTCGAACAACGACACCGCAGTCGACACTCTGTGCGCGGCGCTGGAACGCATCGGCCCTTGCCTGCTGATGACGCACAGCCACGGCGGCGAGGTGGCCTTCCGCGCCGCGGCGCGCCGCCCCGACCTGGTGCGCGGCATGGTGGCGATCGAGCCCTCGGGCTTCTGCATCCCCGCAGAAGTGCCGGCCCTGGGCGCGCGCGCCTGCCTGTTCGTCTACGGCGACTACCTCGACGCCACGTCCACCTGGCAAATGCTCACGCGCCGCGGCATCGAATTCCGCGACGCGCTGCTGCGCGCCGGCATCGAGGCCGACTGGTGGGAACTGCCGCGCATGGGCATCCAGGGCAATTCCCACATGCTGATGATGGACGACAATAGCGACGAGATCGCGCAGCGAGTCGGGGAATGGCTGCTGCAGCGCTATTGAACGGATCTCGATTCCCCCGGCGCAGCCGGGCTTGACAGACAGCACGTAGCATCCCGAACGCTCGGGCTCTGGCACCGGGGATGCGTGCGCCATGGCCCGCACGCAAACGCGCCAGGCGGCGGGCCCGCATGCCCCCTTCCGCCGGGAAGGGGCAAGACGAATCGCGCAGCACCCTATTTCGCGCTGTCTTCTGCATGCCGCGCGTCGAAGTCCCAGACTTTCTGGAAGCCCATCAGCAGGCACAGTTCCTCGAACGGGTACAGGTCCTTGCCTTCGAGCTCGCGGGTGCCGCGACGCGCGAGAATCGGGGCGTAGGCCTTTTGCAGCGCCTGTACGGCGGCCAGCAGGCCGGCGACGGGATAGATGGCCAGCGAGAAACCCAGCGACTGCAATTCCTGCGGGGTGAGCTGTGGGGTACGGCCGCCCTCGACGATATTGACCAGCAGCGGCAGGTCGAACGACCTGCCGATGATTTCGAGCTCTTTTTCGGACTCGGGCGATTCGATGAACAGCACGTCGGCGCCGGCCTTGGCGTATTGCTCGGCGCGCCGCAAGGCTTCGTCCAGGCCGAGAGAACTACGCGCGTCGGTGCGCGCCACGATCAGGAAGTCGGAACTGCTGCGGCTTTCGGCCGCCACCCGCAGCTTCTTGACCATGTCCTGCGCCGACGTAACGCGCCGGCCGCGCGTGTGGCCGCACTTCTTGGGAAATTCCTGGTCCTCGAGCTGTATGCCGGCCGCGCCGGCACGCTCATAGCCCTGTACCGTGTGCGCCACGTTCAGCAGGCCGCCATAGCCGGTGTCGCCGTCGCAGATTATGGGTGTGCTGCTGGCGCCGCAGAATGCCGATACGCGGTTGAGCATGTCAGTATAAGAGGCCAGCCCCGCATCGGGCAGGCCCAGGTACGAGGCGACCGAGCCGAAGCCCGTCATGTACAGGCAATCGAAGCCCATGCGGTCGGCCAGTTTCACCGAGATCAGGTCGTAAATGCCGGGGGCGACGAGTATCTCATCGCCCTCGAGTTTCTGTTTCAGAGTGTTCATGCTTGCTCCTGCTTGCAAAAATTACAGCTTGTCGATTTCCTCCAGGGTGCGCTTGCGGGTCTCGATGCCCAGCAGCAGCATCACGACCACCAGGAACAGCAGCGCCCCGATGATCAGGGTCAGCACGCCGTTGACGCCACCCGTGGCGAACAAGGTGACGATGACCTGCGGGGTGATGATCCCGGCTACGCGTCCCAGCGTATTGGCCACGCCGTTGCCGCGCAGCCGCACATCGGTGGGGAACAGCTCGGGCACGTAGGTGGCCACGCCCAGCGCCACCAAGAGGTAGGTCAGTGTGAAAAGAATGAAGCCCAGCAGCGTCGCCATGTAGATCGACGACGATGACAGGTACAGCCAGCCCGTGATTGCCGCCAGCAGGCACACCACGGCGATGCCGTACTTGCGGCCCACGCGATCCGAGATCAAGGCGCCGATCAGCGCGCCCGCCGGGCCGCCGAGCGACATCAGCGTGGCGTAGCCCAGCGACGAAGACACCCCCAGGCCCTGCTTGACCAGGAAAGTCGGCACCCACACGATGAAGCCGTAAATGACGATATTGACCACGACGTGCACGCATATGCCCAGCACCGTGCGCCGCAGATAAGGAGGCTTGAACAATGCCGCGCTGCCGAGCCGCTTTTCCGCAGCGGCGGCGACGGGCCGCGGCACGGGCAGCCGGGATGCATCGTACTCGCTCTCGATCTCGGCCATGATGCGCTCGGCTTCGGCATCGCGCCCGCGCGACTTCAGCCAGCGCGGCGATTCGGGCATCTTGCGGCGCAGGTACCACACGATCAGCGCCCCTACGCCGGCGATGGCGAACATCACGCGCCAGCTCAGGTGCGGGATGATCAGATAGCCCAGCAGCGTCGAGAAGAACAACGCCGAATTGGTGATGAGCGACAGATAGGCGGACCATTTGCCGCGCACACCGGGCGGTACGAACTCGCCCAGGCAGCCGTAGCCGATGACGATCTCGGCGCCCAGGCCCAGGCCCATGAAGAACCGGCATACGATCAGCCAGTCCATCGAGGGCGCAAATGCCCCCGCCAGCGAGGCGATGCCGAATATCGCCAGATTGAACTGGTAGCTGAACTTGCGGCCCTTGGCATCGCCCAGGTAGCCGGCGACGAAGGCGCCGACCAGCATGCCGATGAAAGTCATGGACAGGAACGAAGCGTTCGAGCTGATGTTCGACCAGCCGCTCTTGACCAGCGCCCCCAGCACGCCCCCGGCCAGATAGATGTCGAAAGAATCGAAGAACATCCCTGCGCCGATCAGCCAGATGATGCGCTTGTGGAAACCCCCTATCGGCAGCCGGTCCAGCCGCGCCCCGATGTCTGCCGTACCCGTACCCGTTTGCATCGTCTTCCTCCTGTAGGTTTTTACTGGTGTTCAGCCGTTATGTGTATTGGGCCGCCATCCGGGCCCAAGCCTTGCTATGCCCGCCCGCCGCGCCGCCTGGGCACGGCCGGTCGCTCCGCCGCCGGGCGGCTCTCTTTTGCCAGATTGCCCAGCATCGAACTCCTGCCATGCAGAATGTGGCTCTTCATGACGGCCTGCGCGAGATCTGCGTCGCCGGCGCGTATCGCCTCTATCATGTCGAAGTGCTGCGCGTTGCTGCGCAGCCGCTCTTGTTCGGAATAGCCGCGGAAGGTCCACTTGATGAGCGGGATCTTCTTGATCGCGTTCAGCGAGGCGCACAGCACCTGGTTGTCGGAACGCTCGGTGAGCAGCATGTGGAAGCGGTCGTTTGCAAGCTGGCGGCGCGTGACCGCCTCGGGCGTCGAGCCGCGATTCTCGGCCATGTCTTCGGCCAGGCGGGTGAGCTCGTCCAGGTCTTGCGCCGTGATGTGCGGCACCGACTGCCCCACGAGATAAGGCTCGATCAGCGCGCGGGCGTCGAAGATTTCCTGCACATGCCGCGCACTCCACGTATTGACGCGCACGCCCTGGTTCTTCTTGATTTCCAGCCAGCCTTCGGCCGCCAGTATACGCAGCGCCTCGCGCACCGGAGTACGGCTGATGCCGAGGCGCTCGGCAATGGCCTCTTCGCGAACGAAGCCCCCCGCCGGCAGGCGTCCTTCCTCGATTTCCCGGGTGATGTGCTCGTAGGCGGCATGCACCGACGAGCTCATCAAGTGGGTGGGGGCTTCCAGATTTTGCATACGATCCAGGGAAAATTTTGCCTATTTAAGCAGAATTTTCCCTGGTTTGTATACGATTTTATGAACACGGCAGGCTTCGCGGCCTATCTTTGCGGCCTATCTTTGCGGCCTATCTTTGCGGCCTATCTTTGCGGTCTACCTTTGCGGTCTACCTTTGCGGTCTACCTTTGCGGCCTGCCTACGCGACCTGCCGTTGCGGCTTACGTGCCGCAACCCCGCGCTCACTCGTTGACGGTAATGTGCTCGGCCTTGATGAGGCCGCCCCACTTCTTGGTGTCGTCGCGGATCAATTGCTGGAACTGCGCCGGCGTGCCGGTGGCGATTTCGACGCCCGAGGTATCGGCATAGTGCTGCGCGGCCTGGCTCTTCATGGCCGTGGCCACCGCCTTGTTCAGGCTGGCGATGGTGGCGGCAGGCGTGCCGGCCGGCGCGAAAATGCCGTACCAGTTGCTGGCGTAGACGTTCTTGATGCCCAGTTCATCGAAAGTCGGCACATCGGGCAGCCGGGGCGAACGCTTGGAGGCGGCGATGCCGATGGCGCGCAGCTTGTGGTCGTGGATAAAGGGCAGCAGGCCGGAAATATCGCCGAAGAAGCCGCCCACCTGGCCGGCCACGGTATCGCGTATGGCCGGCGCCGCGCCTTTGTAGGGCACATGCAGGATATTCGCCTTGGTAGCGATGCGGAACAGCGAAATCGCCATGTGCGGCATGCTGCCTATGCCCGAGGACGAAAGCGTCACGCCGCCCGGCTTGCTTATTGCCATGTCCAGGAACTGCTGGACCGAGGTGGCCTTGCTGGATTCGGGCACGACCAGCACCTCGGGCGTGGAGACCAGCAGGGAAATCGGCAAGAAATCCTTGGCCGGATCGTAGCTCAAGTGGGCATACAGAGTCGGGTTGATGGCGATGGCGCCGGCCGAGCTCAGGAACAGCGTGCGGCCGTCGGGCGCGGCGCGCTTGGCGAAATTGGCCGCGATGGCGCCGTTGCCGCCGGGCTTGTTCTCGACGATGACCGTGGCGCCGAGGCTGGGCTCGAGTTCCTTGGCGAGCACGCGGGCCAGCGTATCGGCCGGGCCGCCGGGCGGGAACGCCACGACGATGGTGGTAGGCGGGGCCGCCTGGGCGCCCAACGACGCCGTGCCCAGGCACAGGCCCAGTGCGAGCCTGCGCAACAATGTCTTATGCAGTTTGATCATGATGTCTCCCTTCCCCGCTAATGGCGAGGTTTGTGGTGCTTGTCAGCTTGTGATGTTTGTAAGTCAGTCGCAGCGCGCGCTCATGCCGCCGTCCACACGCAGCTCGGTGCCGGTGATGAACCTGGCTTCGTCCGAGGCCAGGAACAGCGCCGCATTGGCCGTATCCCTGCCGTCGCCCATGAAAGGCAGCGGAATGCGCGACTGGCGCTGCGCCAGCAACTGGTCGACATCGCCGCCCGCCCGCTGCCCGGCCAGCCTGACTTCGACCATGGGCGTATGAAGCTGGCCCGGGATCACGCAATTGGAACGTATGCGCTGAGGAGCGTATTCCACCGCCATCACGCGCGAAAACTGGATTACGCCGGCCTTGGCGCTGGCATAGCCCACCTGCGCCGAGCCCGTCCAGCGTATGCCTGAGGTGGACGCGATATTGACGATGGCGCCCCCGCCTTGTTCCTGCATGTGCGGCAGCACGTGCTTGCAGGCCAGGAAAACGCTCTTGAGGTTGTAGTCGAGCTGCGCATCCCAGTCGGCCTCGGACAGCGCCACCGGACCGCCCTTGCGCGAGCCGCCGACATTGTTGACCAGCACATCGATGCGGCCCCAGGCCTGGATGCAGGCCTGCACCATGCCCTGGATCGCCGCATCCGCAGTGACGTCGGCAATATGGGTGAGGATCTTGCCGCCCGCCTCGCGCACACGCTGCACCGTTTCTTCCAGGGCTTGCGGATTCCGGTCCACCGCAAACACCCGTGCGCCTTCCTGCGCAAAACGGCAAGCGATGGCGCGGCCGTTGCCCCATCCCGGGCCGACGCTGCCGGCCCCCGTCACGATCGCCACCTTGTCTTGTAATCGACCCGCCACGATATCTTTCTCCTTGTCGCGCCTGCGTCAGGCATCCGCCGCGCCGCCGAACACCGGCAGCCGGCCCGCTTCCTGCGGCTCTACTTCGAACACATTCAGTGTCATGGAAATCAGCGTGTAATAACCCGCCAGGCCCACCAGGTCGACCACCGCGTCCCGGCCCAGGGTCTCGATCGCGGTTTCGTACAAGGCCTGCGGCACCGAGCGCCGCTCTATGAGGGTGTGCACGAATTCGTACACCACGCGTTCGTCGGCCTGCAGCAAGGGCGGCGCCTCGCCCGCGGCAAGCGCCTGGGTGGCTTCTTTGGGGATGCCCGCCTGGCGCGCCAGGGGCTCGTGCGCCCACCATTCGAATTCCGAATTCCAGCACGCCGCCACCGTCAGGATGGCCAGCTCGGACAGGCGCGGCGGCAGGCTGGAATCGTAGCGGCAGTATTGGCCCAGGGCCTGCGCCGGTTCCGCCAGTCCGGGACGATGCAGCCAGATGGCCAAAGGCCCCCGCACCCGGCCGCGCGGGCCCGATGCGATGGCCTCGTATACGCGCCGCTGGTGTACGTCCATCTGGTCGGCGGACGGCGGCTGGAGCCTCGGGTGCCGTGCCTGATTGGTCTTGCTGGCGTCGCTCATTGCCTCACCCTCGAGTCGAGTCGTCGGCCCGCCGGAACATGGTCCGCCGGGTGTTGTAGAAATTGGGCCGGACCCGGCTGCTCCAGGCCGTAGCCCTTACCGCGAGCCAGGGCTCGGAGCCGAAGGCCGCGCGTTCCGCCAGGTCGTAGGTGGCGTAATGGCGCGGCGCGCCCGTGCCCAGGTAGCGCCGTGCCCGCGCGGTGCCGGGCACAGCGGCCAGGCCTGGCATATGTTCCGTGCTGTACCAGGCATTGAAATCGTCTTCGGCCTCCGGCCGCACGTCTGTTTCTACAATGTAGTGCCATTCGGCATGGCTGCCGGAAGCATGCCCGGCCAGGTCCAGTGTATTGTGCAGGCCGACCAGCTCGGGCTGCGGGCATAGCGCCATGCAGGCGCTGCGCAGGGCCTCATGCAGCGCCGGGCCCGCATCCACCGCAGCTTGCCCCGCATCGGCGGCCAGGGCCAGGTAGACGTAGGTCAGATCGGCTTCGTCCGCATGCAGCACATCCAGCGTCTGCAGCTGTGCCGGGCTCAGCACCGCGCCCAGCGCAAGGCGCAGGGCCTGCGGCGAGTGCCGGCCCGCGAGTTTGATCAAAGTATCGGGCATGGTAGCCATATTCGTTTTCCTGCCTGTATCGTGTCTGCATCGGCCCCGGATCGGGGCCATGTCTTTATGCGTGTACGTCTTGCACACCCTTGCACGTCTTGCGCGCGGCAATGCGTCTACCGGTGCGCTTTGTCCCGCACGCTTTTCGCTATACGGGGTCGTCGAAGCCATAGAGCGCCTGCGGGTTGCGCACCAGTATGCCTTCCAGGGTGTCCGCATCCGGGCAAAGTTCGAGCAAGGTATTGATCGACTCGCCGTCGTCCGGCATGTCGCCATGCACCCGCGGATGCGGCCAGTCGGTTCCCCACAGCAATTGCCCGGGCATGTGTTCGATCAGCGCGCCGACGTAGGGCCGGCCGTCCGCGAACGGCCGCTTGCCGCTGCTGGAGACGCGGTCTATGCCCGAGATCTTCACCCACGCGCCGGGCCGGCCCCGCAGCGCCAGCAAGGCCTGGAAATGGGGGTTGTCCAGCCCTTTGTCGGACGCTACCCGCGCCATATGGTCGACCACGACGGGCGCGCCCAGCTGCAGGAACCAGGGCAGCACTCGCGCCAACGAATCTTCGTCGCCGTGCAGGCACAGGTGCCAGCCGTGGGCCGCGATCAGGCCCGCGACACGTTCGACCTCGGCGCGCGGGGTGCCATCCAAGTGCGACATGTAATGAAAACGCGCGCCGCGTATGCCGCCCTCGTGCAAGCGGGCGATCTCGTCGGCCTGCACCCCGGGCGCCAGCAGCGCCACCCCGCGGCACTGGCCACGGCTGGAGGCAATGGCGGCCAGCACCGCCGACATATCGTAGCCATGGCAGGCGGCCTGGACCAGCACGGTGCGCTCCAGACCCAGCTTGGCGTGCATGGCCAGCAGCTTTTCATAGGGCGCATCGGGCGGCGTGTAGGGCCGCGGCTCGGCGTAGGGAAACACCGCGGCCGGGCCGAAGATGTGGCAGTGCGCATCGCAGGACCGCGCCGGCAGTGCGCGCAGCGGCGCCTGGATATCGGTGCGCGGAGGGGCGTAATCGACCATGGCTGTTCCGTTGTGACAATGACGCCATGATGCCCCGGCCACGGCGGCGGCGGCAAGCAGGCGGAGAGGATTTCTGATATACGGAAAACGTATATCATCTCCGTATGGACCTGAAACAGATCGACTATTTCATCGTCGTGTGCGAGCAGCGGAGCTTTTCGCGGGCCGTGGACATCCTGGAAGTGTCGCAGCCCTCGATCAGCCGCCGGGTGCAGGCGCTGGAACAGGAACTGGGCCAGCATCTGCTGCGCCGCACAGGCCGCGGGGTCGAGCCCACCGAGGCGGGGCTGCGCTTTCTCAACCACGCCCGCGCCCTGCAGCGGCTGGCCGCCCAGGCCAGGCTGGATCTGCGCAATTTCCGTTCGCCCGGCCGCGGCAGGCTGCGGCTGGGCCTGCCGCCGCGCGTGGCGCGGCGCCTGACGCCGCTGATCGTACAGGCCTTTCGCGCCCAGGCGCCGGGCTCGTCGATCAGCATCGCCGAAGGCCTGAGCGCCGACATGCGCGGCTGGCTCATCAAGGGCCGCATCGACTTGGCGCTGCTGTACGACCCGCTGCCGGCGGCCACGCTGTCGTGCGAGACCCTGCACCGCGAGGACATGGTGCTGGCCTACGCCCGCAGCCTGCGCCCGGCCCCGCCGCGGCGCATCGCGGCGCGCGACCTGGGGCGCTACCCACTGGTGCTGCCCAGCCGGCCCAATTCCATACGCATGCTGGTCGAAGACGCCTGCACCGATCTCGACGTGACCCTGCAGATCGTCGCCGAGGTCGACGTGGTGCAGACGGCGGTGCAAACCATCGCCTACGACCGGATCTGCACCATCGTGCCCCGTTCCGCCTTGCACGACATCCCGCAGTACCGCGCGCTGGCCTGCTCCGCCATCCACGACCCGGCCATCCGCAACAACCTGGTGCTGGCCACGCCCATCCACGGCCAGGAACGGCAGCTCGCCGAAACCGCCGCGCACATCTTGCGCGGGATAGATATGGCCAAGTGCATGGTGTAAGCGAAAACCGCAAGGGGAAAGCCGCGACGATTACCGGCATGGCCCAGCACCAAAACATCCCCGGCGCGCCGCTACAAACCGCGGAATATTTGGTTGGAGCGGCTGCCGCAGGCGCTGGCTCCGCCTGTACTCTGACAGCCGGCGGGGAAAACCTTTAGGGCCTCAGGCGTATCTTCCCGAGGAGATGCCCGCCGCCCGGCCCATCATCGAGCGAGTCTGTGCAAGCGCCACCGCCGAATAGACGCAAGGCCATGACGAACGCCGCCGGTCCTGAGCGGCAACCCTAGGTTTTTTTGCTTCAACCCGTTATCACCAGCCACACGAGCAAGCCCGGCTCAGGAGGGCAGATTCAGGTAGTGGCGCGTCAGGTCCAGGAACTGGCCGAGCCGCGGATCGAGCCCGGTTTCCTGCTGCACGATGCCAGCCACGCGGGGCGCCACTTCGGCCGCCAGGCGAGCGTCGAGGAACAACAGGCGAAAACGCCGCGCCAGTACGTCCTCGACGCAGCGGGCATATTCGTAGCGCACAGCAAAACGCACCATCGCGGCGCTCAGGCCCGGCACGATCTGTACGTCGCTGCCTTCCAGCGCCTGTACGCAAGCGGCCTCGGAACCATAGGCGTCCAGGCCCGGAGGCTGGCTGATGCGGGTACGGCGCTTGGCCCCGATGGCGCCGACCAGCTTGAAATCGGCCGTACGACTGGGCACCAGGGAATCGAACAGGCCAGTCTGCACGCATTTGTCCAACACGTCCTCGGCCATGGCCCGGTAGGTGGTCCACTTTCCGCCCGTCACGGTGACCAGGCCGCTGGGGCTGGCCAGCACGGTATGCTCGCGGCTGATCTTCTTGGTGCTCTCGCCGTCCTCGTCGTCGGGCGGGCGCACCAGCGGCCGCAGCCCCACCCAGATGCTCTTGACGTCGGCGCGCGTGGGCGCGCGCTGCAGATAATGCGCGGCCTCGCTCAGGATGAATTCCACCTCGCGGGCGTAGGCGTCGGGTTCGAGCGCAAGGTCGTGCCGCGGCGTGTCGGTCGTGCCCAGCACCAGCTTGCCCAGCCAGGGCACGGCAAACAGCACGCGGCCGTCGCGCGTCTTGGGCACGAGCAGCGCATGCTCGCCGGGCAGGAATTCCCGATCCACCACCAGGTGCACGCCCTGGCTGGGCGCAACCATGGGCTTGACACTGCGCCCCAGGGCCGCGCCGTCCTGGCGGCGGATCTCGTCGACCCAAACCCCCGCCGCGTTGACCACCGCACGCGCGCGCAATGTGTATTCCGAGCCGAATTCGGCATCCTGGCAGCGCAGCCCCACGATGCGGCCATGCTCGTGCAGCAGTCCGGTGACGCCGCAGTAATTGACCACCAGGGCGCCCCGCTCGGCCGCCGTGCGCGCCAGCGCCAGGGCCAGGCGCGCATCGTCGAACTGGCCGTCCCAGTATTTGACGCCGCCGCACAGGCCGCGCACGCGGATGCCGGGCAGGCAGCGGCTGGCGCCGGCGGCCCCCAGGAATTCGGTGGGCCCGAGCCCCGCCTTGCCCGCCAGCATGTCGTAGATTTTCAGGCCGGCGCCGTAGAACGGCGTTTCCCAAAACTTGTAGCTGGGCATCACGAAGGCCAGCGGCTGCGCCAGGTGCGGCGCATTGTGCAGCAAGGTGGTGCGCTCGTGCAGGGCCTCGCGCACCAGCGAGACATTGCCCTGGGCCAGATAACGGACGCCGCCGTGCACCAGCTTGGTGGCGCGCGACGAAGTGCCCTTGGCGAAATCGTGGGATTCCAGCAGCACCACCGACAGTCCGCGCAGCGCGGCGTCCAGGGCCACGCCCAGTCCGGTGGCGCCGCCGCCGATGACGGCGAGATCGTATTCCCGCGGCTGGGCCAGGGCCTCCAGCAGTCTGGGCCGATCGGTGAGTCGAGGCTGGGGATGGGCGGATGTCGGCATAGCGCGGGCGCGGGAAATTCGTTTGACGTACCGGCCGATGCGGCATCGGCCATCCAGGAAATACGCATACCGCCTTCGGATAGCGGAGCTCGGCGGCGGCCGGGCGGATGTTCCGCCACCCCCGGGACGCCCGCTGCCCAGGGCGGCGATCTCCGTGCCTAGGCACGCGCCCGGGGCATGCGCTAGTGTAAGGCAAGGGCTTCAAGTATGCTAAACAGCCTGCGCGGCCCGCCGCGCCGCCGGCCACCGAAAAGGAATCCGCCACCGCCATGTCCTATCTACTCGCGCTCGACCAAGGCACCTCAAGCTCGCGCAGCATTGTCTTCGACGGCGAAGCCCGCATCGTGGCAATGGCGCAGAAAGAATTCACGCAAATCTACCCCGAGCCCGGCTGGGTCGAGCACAACCCCCTGGAAATCTGGCAGACCCAGATCGATACCGCGCGGCAGGCGCTGGCCCAGGCCGGCCTCAAGGCCAGCGACATCCGCGCCATAGGCATCACCAACCAGCGCGAAACCACCGTGGTCTGGAACCGCAAGACCGGACAGCCGGTCTACAACGCCATCGTCTGGCAGGATCACCGCACCGAGCCCGCCTGCCGCCAGCTGCGCGAACGGGGCCTGGAACACACCATACAGGCCAGCACCGGCCTGCGCATCGACGCCTATTTCTCGGCCACCAAGCTGGGCTGGATACTCGACAAGGTGCCCTCGGCGCGAGCCCTGGCCCGCAAGGGCGAGCTGGCCTTCGGCACCATCGACAGCTGGCTGATCTGGCAACTGACGCGCGGCCAGGTGCATGCCACCGACGTCAGCAATGCCTCGCGCACCATGCTGTTCGACGTGCACCGCAACGAATGGGACGCCGGGCTGATGCACGCCATGAACATCGAGCCCTCGCTGATGCCGCGCGTGCTGCCTTCGGCGGCCGAATATGGCTCCGCGCACCCCGACCTGCTGGGACACGCCGTGCCCATCTGCGGGGTCGCGGGCGACCAGCAAAGCGCCCTGTTCGGCCAGGCCTGCTTCACCGAAGGCATGGCCAAGAACACCTACGGCACCGGCTGCTTCATGCTCATGCACACCGGCGGCAAATTTCACATCTCGGACAACGGCCTGATCACCACCAGCGCCGCGCAGGCCTCCGGTCAACCCGAATACGCCCTCGAAGGCAGTGTCTTCGTCGGCGGCGCGGTGGTGCAATGGCTGCGCGACGGTCTGCGCGCCTTCGAGCACAGCAGCGACATCGAGGCGCTGGCGCGCAGCGTGCCGGACGCGGGTGGCGTGATCATCGTGCCGGCATTCACCGGCCTGGGGGCGCCCTATTGGCGGCCCGACGCGCGCGGCACCCTCACCGGCCTGACGCGCGGCACGACCGTGGCGCACATCGCCCGCGCCGCGCTCGACAGCATTGCCTACCAAAGCGCCGCGCTGCTGCAGGCCATGAGCCGCGACGCGGTAGCCGCCGGCGCGGCGGCGCTGACCGAACTGCGCGTGGACGGCGGCGCCTGCGTCAACGACTTGTTGATGCAGTTCCAGGCCGACCTGCTGGGCATACCGGTGGTGCGCCCGGCCGTGGTCGAGACCACGGCCCTGGGCGCCGCGTACCTGGCGGGACTCGCCTGCGGCGTGTACCGCAGCCAGGACGACCTGGCGCGGCTGTGGCGCATGGAGCATCGCTTCACGCCCCAAATGGATCGCGCGCGCGCCGCCGAACTGATGCAGGGCTGGGAACTCGCCGTCCGGAAAACCTGCGCCATCTGATACAGCCGCCCGACATGAAAAGCGCGCCCGCCTTCGCCACGAACGATTCCGCCATTTCCGCCCCCGCCGCGTCTTGCGGCACTGCCCAAGCCGCCTGGACCGAGAACGGCGCGCCGCGCCGCGCCCTGTGGCGCGCGCCGGGCGGCGGCGCGCCGCCGCGGCGCATCGAGGTAGTGGACGACACCCTGAACGCGGACGCGGCGTTCCGCCTGGCCAATGCCGGTACCTGCATGCTGTGGCGCGGCGACTTCCATAATGCCGTGCAGCTACTGCAGGCCCTGGCCCGCCGCGTGGACGAGCACCGCGACCGCAAGCGGCATGCGCCCGCCCGCGGCCGGCGGCATCAAGCAGGCGGAGGTAAAAACGAAGAAGCGGGGCGCACGCCACCGAAAACGCAAGAACGCCCCGGCGCGGCCACTGCCGCCCCCGAAGCCCTCCATGCCGTCAACCCGGAGGCCTTCCATCTCTACCGCCTGGCACAATCACAGCGCGCCCGCCTGCTCAACAGCCTGCTGATCGAGCTGGACGCCGGCTTCGGCATCGGGCTGCGGCGCGCGCCCGACGTGCGGCAGGCCTGCGCCGAAGCGCTGGGCATGCCCACCCCGCCGCAAGCCCGGCACGGCACAACGGACACCTCCGGCGCGCCGCAAGCCTCCGGGATGGCACGACGAGATGCCCAAGAGGCGCCCCACTCCGGCCCCGCGGCGGCCAGCGAGCCCATGCTGCTGCCGCTGCGCGCCCTGCAAGGCATCATCGGCGCGCACGAATGGCGCCGCAAGGGCGTGGCCGTGACGGGCCTGGAACACCCCATCCACGTGCACTACGGCGTGTTCTCGCCGCTGCGCGGCGAATACCTGGACCTGCTCCTGCGGGCGCCGCTGCCCGCCACCGACCTGGCCTTCGACATCGGCACCGGCAGCGGCGTGATCGCCGCCCTGCTCGCCGCGCGCGGCGTAAAGCGCATCGTCGCCACTGACATCGACCCGCGCGCCCTGGCCTGCGCGCACGAAAACCTGCGGCATCAAGGCCTGGACGGCCGCGTCGAACTGCTCGAAGCCGATCTCTTCCCCGAGGGCCGCAGCCCGCTGATCGTCTGCAATCCCCCCTGGCTACCCGCGCGTCCTACTCTGCCCCAGGAGCAAGCCATCTACGACCCCGACAGCCGCATGCTGCTGGGCTTCCTGGCGGGCCTGCGCAGCCACTTGCGCAGCGGCGGCGAGGGCTGGCTGATCCTGTCGAACCTGGCCGAACACCTGGGCCTGCGCGCACCGGGCTTCCTGGCCGACGCCATTGCCGCGGCCGGCCTGCAGGTGCTCGAACGGCTCGACATCCGCCCGCGCCACCCCAAGGCGACGAACCCAGACGACCCGTTGCATACGGCGCGCCGCGCCGAATTGACGAGCCTGTGGCGGCTCGCGCCGCTACGGCAATAATTCCATTTCTAAATCAACCGTGCACTTTGTCAGCTTCGCTTGCCGTACTACGTGTACTGTCTGCGCTTCGCTTTCGCGTTCACGATCGATTTAGAAATGGAATAAGGCCGCGAACGAGACCCGAGCCGCCGCGCCCGCCGACCGATGCCGCCACCGGCCGACATAGCCATAAACCGGCCTGGCCACCGGCCCATCATGTAGCCATCGGTAAAGCGTGTTACGGCAATGCAAGTTCCGCCGTAGCGTGTTTCCGCCACGCCCCGCACACCCGCCGCACGCCGCGCGCCAACGGGTAAACTAGGGCGTGTCCATGCGCTCGAAGGCATCAGTCCATGCTGCAGAAAATCATCCTGGCCTGCGTCGTATTCATCGTCATACTGGTTGCGCTGACCTTCGGCGAAACCCTGTTCCACCAAGTATTCGCCTGGATTTCCTACTTGAGCGGGCTGGTCATCCAGAACTTCACCGATGTATACACGCTGGCCTCGGCCTACGTGCACGTACACCCCATGAGGGTACTCATCGCGCTGGTACTGACGATACCGGTCAGCCTGTGGATCATCCGCAACAAGGGCGCCGGGCTCGAACGCAAGGCCAGCCCGCGCAAGATCGCCATCGTGCTGGCGATCTTCCTCGGCTGGCTGGGCGGGCACCGCTTCTACCTGGGCCAGATCGGCTGGGGCATCGTGTACTTGGTCCTGTTCTATGTCTTCACCCCGCTGGTGGTGGTCCTGAGCCTGATAGACGCCATACGCTACGCCTTCATGAGCGATGAAGAATTCACCCCTGGGCACGTCTAGCGCGCCCGCCGCCGCGGAGCCGGCTCGGCCCGCGGCGAAAGCCCTGCCCTGCATGCCTCCCGATACCGCGGCCGCTGCGGCAGGACCCGCCCGTTCCACGGATGAAAATGACGCCGCCTCGGCCGAGGCTCGCAAGTTCAGGCTGCTGGAACGCGAGGCGCGCCGGACGCTGGACGCCACTCATGACGAAGACCTGATCGGCCTGGCCGCGCGCAGCGGCCCCGTCGCCTGCGTGTGGGAGGCCGCGCAGGGGCTGGTGGTGCCGCGCACCTACCGCCGATATGCGGGATTCGAAGAAATCTGCGAACGCCACGCGCGGCGCGGCTGGCCCGTGACTGTGCGCATGTCGGGCGGCGGCGTGGTGCCGCAAGGGCCGGGCATCCTCAACCTGAGCCTGGCCTATGCTTGCGACGCGCCGCCGCTGCGCCATTCCGATGCCGCCTACGAGCTCTTGTGCGCCGTGCTGCGCAAAGCCCTGCTGGCCTTCGGCATAGAGGCCCGCCCGCAGGCGGTGGAAGGTTCGTTCTGCGACGGCCGCTACAACCTGGCCTGCGGGCCGGCAAGCGCGCCGCGCAAAGTAGCCGGCACCGCCCAGTTGTGGCGGCGGGTGCGCGAAGACGGCTCCAGCGTCCAGGTGGTGCTGGCGCACGCGCTATTGCTGGCGACCGCGGACACCACGGCGCTCACGCGCAAGGCCAATGTGTTCGAACGCGCGCTGGGCAGCGGCAAGCGCTATGATCCGCGGCGCGTGGCGGCCTTGTATGACTTCCTGCCGCCGGACGCCGGCATCGCGCGCCCGGATTTCCTGCGCGAGCTGGGCGCCGAATTGCGGCGCGCAGCCACGGCCACGGCCGCCGAAACGCTTTTGTAGGCTATTGCTGCGGGCCGAGCTTTTCGATCAGGGCAGCCAGGTCCGAGCAATCCTGCGGCGTCAGATCCGTGAGCGGCGCGCGCACCGGGCCCGCATCGCGGCCGATCAGGCGCGCGCCGGCCTTGATGATGCTGACCGCGTAGCCCTTGCAGCGATTGCGGATGCGGGCGTAAGGGATGAAGAAGTCATCCATGATGCGGCCTTGCGTGGCGGTGTCACCGGCGACCACGGCCTGGTAGAACTGCATGGCGGTGCGCGGTATGAAATTGAAGACGGCCGAAGAATAAACCGGCACGCCCAGCGCGCGATAGGCGGCAGCGTAGAACTCGGCGGTAGGCAGCCCGCCCAGATAGGCGAAGCGATCGCCCAGCCGGCGCCGTATCGTAATCATGAGCTCGATATTGCCCAGCCCGTCCTTGAAGCCGATGAGGTTCGGGCAGCGTGCTGCCAGCTCTTCCAGGTGGTCGGCGTCGAGCTGGCACTGGGCGCGGTTGTAGACGATGACGCCCAGGGAAACCGATTTGCACACCTGCTCGACATGGCGCACCACGCCGTCCTGGCTGGCTTCGGTCAGGTAGTGCGGCATCAGCAGCAGGCCCTGCGCGCCCTGCTTCTCGGCATGCTGCGCATAAGCGATGGCATTGCGCGTGGCGCCGCCCGTCCCGGCGATGATGGGCACCTTGCCCTTGCAAGCCTGCACGCCCACGCGGACCACGTCGGCGTATTCATCCAGCCCCAGGGAAAAGAATTCGCCGGTGCCGCCGGCCACGAACAGCGCGCTGGCCCCATAGGGCGCCAGCCATTCGAGGCGGCTGGCATAGGTATCCGGGCGGAAATCGCCGTTCTGGTCGAAATCGGTGACCGGGAAGGAAAGCAGACCGTCGGATACGATGCGCTTCAGTTCGGAGGGGTTCATCGGGGGCGTCCTTATCGCGTGTTTACATGATGAGCTTCAAGCATGTCATCGTACAACATATATGCCATGTATTTCAAGGCTGGAAAAACGAAAAACCTGCCCTGTCTTATGAATTTTCCCTATGGTAATCAGGATATCCCATGGCTTTGATGGGTATTTGACGCCTTGGCCATCATCAAATATACGATGACTTATAGGGAAGGCGCACTGCAGCAGTTGCGGCAAATCCGCTGCGAATACCCATAGGAATCGTGGCAAGAAATCGCCCGCAGCATCCTGGCGATGCCGCCCTCGATCACGCCACGGCAGAGATCGCGCTGAGGCCGAGGGCGAGGCCCTGGGTGATCAGGCCTGCGGCTCGCGCGTCATGCGTTCGTAGGCCTTGCGCAGGCGTTCGCGGCTGTTGCTCAAGTGCGTGCGCATGGCGGCGCGGGCGGCCTCGGGGTCGCCGCGCTCGATGGCAAAGAAAATATCCTCGTGTTCCTGGTTGACGCGCCGCAGGTAGTTCTGCTGGTCGTCCGCCGCCAGGTGCGCGGTATCGATGCGGGTGCGGGGAATCAGGTTCTTGCCCAGTTGCCCGAGTATGTCCAGGAAATACTGGTTGCCGGTGGCCTGCGCGATGCGCAGATGGAATGCCTGGTCGGCCGGCACCGAGCCTCCGCCCGATTGCCCGAGCTGGTCGCGGAACTCGTCGAGCAAAGTACGCAGGCTCTGCAGGTCGTTGTCGCTGCGGCGGCTCGCCGCCAGCGCGGCCGCCTCGGTCTCGATGCTGATGCGTAGTTCCAGCACCGCCATGGTGTCGAGCATGGTGAAGACTTGGCTGGCGGCCAGCTTGACCGTATGCCCGGCATCGGACTCCATCACGAAGGTGCCTATGCCGTGCCGCGTCTCGACCAGGCCGGCGGCCTGCAGGCGGGATATGGCCTCGCGCACCACCGTGCGGCTGACGGACTGCTCGCTCATAATGGCCGATTCGGTGGGCAGCTTGGCCCCGGGACGATAACGCCCCGCGCGGATCTGTTCGGACAGCGCGGCAACCACATCGTCGGTCAAGCTGCGCGAGCGCCTGCGCTGCGGTGCACTTGGAGTCATAGTCGTGTCGTATCGATTATGTTTGTTCGATGTCCATTCGAGCCTGTGGCCCGATTATAGTCATCGCGGTTTGCCGGCCCCATCCACGCATACCCGCGCGGGGCGCGCCCTCGGCTCGATGCAGATGGCATCATCAGGTGACCGGCGCCGGGTTGAACAGCGCCAGCGAGTTGTGCAGCTTCCACTGTTCGGCCCAGGTCTTCTTGCGGCCGCTGGCCACCTCCAGGATGTAGCGGAACAGTTCCCAGCCCACGTCCTCGATGCTGGCGCGGCCGCTGGCGATACCGCCCGCGTTGATGTCCATGAGATCGTGCCAGCGGCGCGCCAGGTCGTCTCGTGTGGCGACCTTGACCACCGGCACCGCGGCCAGGCCGTACGGCGTGCCGCGGCCCGTGGTGAACACGTGCATGTTCATGCCCGCGGCCAGTTGCAGGGTGCCGCAAATGAAATCGCTGGCCGGTGTGGCCGCATACACCAGGCCCTTGCGGCGCAGTTTCTCGCCCGGGGCCAGCACGTCGACGATGGGGCTGGAGCCCGACTTGACGATGGAGCCCATGGCCTTCTCGACAATATTGGACAGGCCGCCCTTCTTGTTGCCGGGCGAAGTGTTGGCGCTGCGGTCGGCGCCGCCGCGCTTCAAATATTGGTCGTAGGAATCCATTTCGCGCACCAGCGCCTGCGCCACCTCGGGCGTGGCGGCCCGGGCGGTAAGCTGGGCGATGCCGTCGCGCACCTCGGTGATCTCGGAAAACATGACCGTGGCGCCAGCCCGCACCAGCAAGTCGCTGGCATAGCCCACCGCGGGATTGGCGGTGATGCCGGAAAAGGCGTCGCTGCCGCCGCACTGCACCCCGACCACCAGCTCCGACGCAGGGCAGCTCTCGCGGCGGCGCTGGTCCAGTTGGGCCAGGCGCACGCGCGCCGACTCCATGATCGAATCGACCATGGACTGGAAGCCCACGTGCTCGTCGTCCTGCAGCCGCACCAGGCCGCGGGCGCCCTGCCCGCCGCTCTCCAGGGCCGCAGCCTCGTCGGGAAACAGGCGCGCCGGCTGCAGCTTTTCGCAGCCCAGGCTGACCAGCAGCACCGCACCGCCGAAATTCGGGTTGCGGCTGATGTTGCGCAGCGTGCGTATCGGCACCTGCGCGCCGGGCGCATCGATGGCCACGCCGCAGCCGTAGGCGTGCTCCAGCGCCACCACATCGTCGACATGCGGATACAGCGGCAGCAGTTCCTGCCGGATGCGCGCCACCGCGTGTTCCACCACCCCCGCCACGCATTGCACCGTTGTGCTGATGGCCAGGATATTGCGTGTGCCCACCGAGCCATCGGGGTTCCGATAGCCCATGAAGGTATAGCCCTGCAGCGGCTCGGCCGGCGGCGCCTGCCGGGTGGCCATAGGCAGCCCGTCCAGCAGCGGCGCTTCCGGCATGCGCAGGCGCGCCTCGCTGACCCACCCGCCGCGCGGAATCGCCTGCCGCGCATAGCCAATCACCGTGCCGTAGCGCAGGATCGGCGCGCCTTCTTCCAGATCGGCCAGGGCGACCTTGTGCCCCTGGGGCACGCCTTCGACCAGCGCCAGGCCGTCGGCGAAGACCGCGCCGGCGGGCAGGCCGCCATCGTTGACCACGATCGCCACATTGTCCTGCGGACTGATGCGGATATAGAGCGGCGCAGCGCCGCCTTGCCTGTTCATTCAAATGCTCCCGTACACGGGCCCTGGCCGGATTGCGCCTCGATTGCGCAGCCTCCGGACCCGGGCGGTTCACATTTGAGCAAGACGTACGATGTCTGTCAATTGAACCGGTCAGCGGTCGAGCCGGTCAGCGGTCGTCTTCGCGTATGGACGAAGGATGGCGGCACAGCGGCTGGACCGAGATCCGCATGTAGGGGTAAAGAGGCAGTTCGGTCAGGATGTCATGCAGCTCTTGATTGCTATCGACATCGAAGACGCTGTAGTTGGCGTATTCGCCCGCCAGGCGCCAGATGTGGCGCCACTTGCCGCTGCGCTGCAGGCCCTGCGAATAGGCTTTTTCCCTGGCCTTGATCTCGGCGGCCACCGCCGCATCCATATCGAGGGGAATGTTCACATCCATGCGTACATGAAACAGCATCTCTATCTCCGGTCGAGCCAACTATTTATTCGTTCACGCTGATCGTTTTGTGCAGGCCATCGCGCTGGAAGAAACGTACGCGGTCCTCGTCCAGCGCAATGCCCAGGCCCGGCCCCCGGGGTACGGTCAGGTGGAAGTCGCTATATTCCAGCGGCTGGGCCAGGATTTCTTCGGTCAGCAGCAGCGGCCCGAACAGCTCAGTGCCCCATTGCAGCTTGGCGAAAGTCGAAAACACGTGCGCTGAGGCGATGGTTCCGACCGCGCCTTCGAGCATGGTGCCGCCGTACAGCTCGATGCCCGCGGCATCGGCAATCGCCGCCACACGCTGGGCCGCGAACAGGCCGCCCGATTGTTCCACCTTGACCGCGAAGACATCCGCGCCATGGGTCTTGGCGATTTCGAAAGCCGACTGCGGACCATGCAGGGACTCGTCGGCCATCAGCACGGTCGGAAAGCGGCGCACCAGCCGGCCCAGCGCGGCCGCCGCCGCCACGGGCTGCTCCACCAGTTCGCAACCGGCATCGGCCAGCGCGGCCATGCCGTAGGCGGCCTGGGTCTCGCTCCAGGCCATGTTCACATCCACGCGCACCGCGGCGGCATCGCCCAGGGCGCGCTTGATGGCCGCCACGTGGGCGATGTCCTGCTTGATGGGCTTGGCGCCGATCTTGAGCTTGAAGATGTTATGGCGGCGCAGCCCGAGCATTTTTTCCGCTTCGGCGATGTCCCTGGCCGTGTCCCCGGACGCCAGCGTCCAGGCCACCGGCAGGCGATCGCGGCGCCTGCCGCCCAACAGCTCCGACAAGGGCAGGCCGCTGCGCTTGCCCTGCGCGTCGAGCAAGGCGGTCTCGACCGCGCATTTTGCATAGCGGTTCTCCTTGACCATCAGGCCGACGCGATCCATGAGCGCCTGCACACGGGTGGCGTCCTGGCCCCGCAGCACCGGAACGAAGTACGTGTCGATGGCCAGCTTCATGCCCTCGGGGCTTTCGGCGCCATAGGCCAGGCCGCCTATGGTGGTGCCCTCGCCCGTGCCGACGATGCCGTCGGAACAATACACGCGCACCAGCATCAAGGTCTGGCCGTTCATCGTGGCCACCGAAAGCTTGTGCGGGCGAATGGTCGGGAGGTCCAGCAGCAGTGTTTCGATGCGCTCGATGATCGGGGCGCCCGGGGGCGTGGAGGAGACAGGAGACGAAATTTTCATGGGGCGTATTAAGCGCTGGAACCCGCTGGTCCGTCCAACACTATTTACGTCTCAAACTATATTCTCAAGGTATAAAATTCACTTCGACACGGGGCGGCGGCGGCCCGTTCGCGGCTCGACATACTTATTAGCTACAAAGGCCATCGCTCATGGATCTCCGGCAACTGCGCTATTTCGTCACGGTCGCGCGCGAACGCAACTTCACTCGCGCCGCCGAGCAATTGCATATCGCCCAGCCGCCGTT
Organism: Candidimonas humi; assembly: GCF_019166065.1. Taxonomy (GTDB): domain Bacteria; phylum Pseudomonadota; class Gammaproteobacteria; order Burkholderiales; family Burkholderiaceae_B; genus Candidimonas; species Candidimonas humi. The sequence goes on along the minus strand of NZ_JAHTBN010000005.1, from coordinate 141,510 downwards.
GAGCCGCCAGATCCAGTTGCTGGAAGAAGAATTGGGCGTGACCCTGCTGTCGCGCAACAGTCGCCCCGCGCGCCTCACGGAGGCCGGCCGACTGTTCTATGAACAGGCCATGGATGTGCTGAACCGCGTCGAGCAGCTCAAGCATGCCACGCAGCAAATCGGCCACGGGCAGCGCAGCATGCTGTCCATAGGCATCGTGCCCTCGGTCCTGTATGGCGGCCTGCCAGCGCTGGTGCGGCGGCTGCGCCAGGAACGTCCCGACATGGAAGTCCAGCTCATCGAGATGATGTCGCTGCACCAAATGGAGGCCCTGCTCAATGGGCGCATCGACGTGGGCTTCGGCCGCATCCACGCCAACTTTCCAGCCATCACCCGCGTGGTCCTGCGCGAGGAACGGCTGGTGCTCGCCTGCCCGGCCGACAGCCCCTACGCGGCCCAGCCCATCGCCACGCCCTTGCCTTTGGCCGTGCTCGCGGATCACCGCCTGATCGTCTACCCGAAGGTACCGCGCCCCAGCTATGCCGACCAGGTGCTGGGCATGCTGCGCGAACGCCGGGTGCAGCCGCGGGAAATCCAGGAGGTCAGCGAATTGCAGGCGGCGCTGGGCATGGTCGCCGCGGGCGTGGGCCTATGCATCGTACCGGCCTCGACCCGTACATTGCGCGCGGACTTGCACTACCGCCTGCTCGACGACAAGCAGGCCACCACGCCCATCATCATGAGCTATCGCGCCAACGACAACTCCGGGACTCCCGGACTGATGCTGCGATTGATCCGGGAGATCGACGCACAAAAACCCGCGTGGCTCAAGTATTCATACAACCGGCTGGGCAAGCCATAGTTCAGACGCAACGGGGTGCCGCGACCAAATCGCGACACCCCGCCCAGCCACGAGCCCGGCCGACAAGGCGCCGACCCGCGGCACCATCAATCCAGGTGTATGCCGCGCGACTGCACCAGTTCCTTGCCGGCCTTCATTTCCGACGCCAGGTAGGCGCGCAGTTCTTCGGGCGTGCTGCCTATGGGCTCGGCGCCGATGAAATCCAGCGTGGCCCGGACCTTGGGCGTCTTCATGGCGTCGAGCATGGCCTTGTTCAGCTTGGCGACGATCTCGGGCGGCGTGCCGGCCGGGGCGAATGCGGCGAACCACGGCGTCAGCACATAGCCGGGCACGCCGGACTCGGCCACCGTGGGTACATTGGGCAGCGTGGGCGAGCGCTTGCTGGTGGTCACGGCAATCGCCGTCAGCTCGCCCGAATCGATATGCGGCTTGGACGAAGTGATGCTGTCGAACATATAGTCGACCCGCCCTCCCAGCAGATCGACCATGGCCGGCGAACTGCCTTTGTACGGGATGTGCATCATCGAGACGCCGGTCATCTTCACGAACAGTTCACCCGCCAGGTGTATCGAGGTGCCCACGCCGGCCGAGGCGAACGTGTGCTTGCCCGGCTCGGCCTTGGCCTGCGCGATCACGTCGGCAACCGTCTTGGCGTGGTTGTACTTGGGATTGGTCACCAGCACATTGGGCACCACGGCCAGCAGCGAGACCGGCGTGAAATCCTTCACCGGGTCGTAGCGCAGCGACTTGTACAGATAGGGATTGACCGCCATGCCGTTGGCCACGATCATGATGGTGTAGCCGTCGGCGGGAGAACGCGCCACATACGCGGCGCCGACATTGCCGCCCGCGCCCGGCCGGTTTTCCACGATGAAGCTTTGCCCGGTGCTGGCCGTCATGGCGTCGCTCAAGGTGCGGGCGATATTGTCCATGGCGCCGCCGGGCGTGAAAGGCACGATCCAGCGGACAGGGTGATTGGGGTAGTCGGCAGCCTTGTCGGCGGCCTGGGCGAACGGGATGGCAAGCAGGCCGGCTGCCAGCGACAGCGCTCGGATGTAGCGATTCATGTGTTGTCTCCGGGTGAGGCGTGTCGGCGGTTCGCAGGCAAAATCTGTCGCGGCCACAGCGCATGCCATAGGTGCACCGGGCCTTGACCGACGCCGCATGCCGCTCACGCCATAAAGGGCCTGCGCATTATGGTGCGCCGCCTTTTCCCGTGTCCAAGACTTTATTTATCGCGCTTTGATACCGTACAGGTATAGTAGGCGGCGATTCGCCGCTTCCGGAAGCAAGCTGGAGTGCCGTGCAACCCCGGGCCTCGCCGGAGCTCATCTGCACAACGGAAGAGGTTTCGGGCGCGATTGCTGTAAAACCGCTGTAACAATATCTGTGCACAATCCCGCGGGCCGAACGGAACCTGGATGCCCGGCGAGCCTACGCCCTCCTCGCCAAAACCATGGCCGGCACGATTGGCCGCCTGCGCCGCCGCGACGGACGCTTGCCCGCTGCGGACGGGGCCGGCCCGGCGAGCGGCAAGCCATGCCCGGGGCAGACGTATCCTGGACACAGACTCTTCATGGAAAACTCCACACAGCGGGCCCCCGAGTGGTCGCGCGGCATGCGGGCCTTCGCCAGATGGACGCTGGCCATGCTGCGCCCCTACTGGGCGCTTTGCCTGCTGCTGGCCTGCGGCCTGCTGCTGCAGGCTCTCTATGCCATGCTGCTGCCGATCTGGCTGCACCGCCTGTTCGACCATGGCATCGCGCCGCGCAGCGCCCATGTCGTGGGGCAGACATTGGCGCTGCTGACCGGCGGCTTCGTGGTAGCGGCCTGCGCCGGCATGGCGGTCGACGCCGGCGTCTCGACCCTCGGCCCGCGGGCGATGAACGATATGCGCCAGCGCGCCTTCGACCGGCTGCTGTCCTTGTCCTTCAGGCACCTGGGCCGCTACAAGAGCACCACGCTGGTGTCGCGGCTGACCTCCGACATGCAGACCATCGAGAGCGCGACCGTCAATATCATCCCCTCTATGGCGATGAAGCTGGTGATGGCGCTGGGCGCGCTGGCCGCAGCCATCACGCTCGACTGGCATATGGCGCTGGCCACGGTGCTGCTGTTCGGCGCCTCGCTGTGGGCGCCGCGCCGCCTGGCGCAATACGCGGTGCTCGCCACGCACGCTCGCAAGTCCACGGAAAGCAGGCTCACCGCGTTCATCAAGGAAACCATACAGATGCTGCCCGTGATCCGCACACTGGGCATAGGCGGACATCGGCGCGAGCAGCATCGCGCACACCTGCAGGCGCTGCGTGCGTCCGCGCGCCGCCATTATCTGCTGGGCGAGCTTACGGGCCGGATCACCGGCTTCGCCCTGAGCGGGGCACAGATGGCCGTGATCGGGCTCGGTGCCGTGCTGGCGCTGCGCGGCACGGTCTCGAGCGGGGTGGTGGTCGCCTACATAGGCCTGCTGCTCGAATTGGGTTCGGCAGCCAATGGCATCGCCGGACAGTTGTCCGGCCTGATCCAGGCGCTGAGCTGCTGGCAGCGCATCGAATCGCTGCTGCAGGGCCCGGTGGACGCAGTCGCGCCCGCGCTGCCCAAGCCTCTGGGCGAGTCCATATCCCGGGTCAGCCTCAACGACGTCTCGTTCAGCTATGCCGGCGACCGGCTCAATCTGCAGGGAATCAGCCTGGAAACGCCCCTGCCCCGGCGGATCGCGCTGGTGGGCCCTTCGGGCTCGGGCAAGAGCACCGTCCTGAACCTGCTGTCGCGCATCTATGACACCACCTCGGGCAGCATCGCATTCGACGGCATCGACATCCGAGACCTCGACCCCGACTCCCTGAAATCGGCCATCGCCATGGTGAACCAGGACAATACGCTGTTCGACGGATCGATCCGCTACAACATCCGCCTGGGCAGGCTCGATGCCGGCGACTCAGAGGTGGAGCAGGCGGCACGCGCCGCCGAAATCCATGATTTCATCCAGTCCTTGCCCCAAGGGTACGACACCGAAGTGGGCGAAGGCGGCAGACTGCTTTCCGGCGGGCAGCGCCAACGCATCGTCATCGCCCGCGCCATTCTTCGCGATCCCCAGATCCTGATGCTCGACGAGGCCACCGCCTCGCTGGACGCCGAGGCGGCGGCCGCCATCGGCCGCACGTTGGCGCGCATCGGCGCCACGCGCACGGTCCTGTCCGTCACGCACCGGCTGGCGTCCTGCCCCGCCATGGACCTGATATGCGTGTTCCGCGACGGCAGCCTGGCCGAGATCGGCACGCATGACGAGCTGCTGCGGCATCGAGGCACCTATCACGGCTTGTGGGAAAAACAATCGCAAATCGAAATCGCCGAATCCGGCAGGGATGTCGACATCACCCTGCAGGGCCTGAGGCGCATCCCGCTGTTCGCCGCCGCGCAGGCCGCGGACCTGGAACGCATACAGCGCAGGCTGCGGGTCGTGGAAGTGCAGGCCGGCAGCGTGCTGATCGAGGAAGGCTCGCGCTCGGGCAACTTCTACATCATCGCCCGCGGCGAAGTGGAAAGCAGCGTGCGTACCGCCGCGGGAACTGCCCGCGTCATGGAGGTATTGGAGATAGGCGACTTCTTCGGCGAATTCGCGCTGCTCGACGATGTGCCCCATCCCACGACCTGCCGCACGCGGCTGCCCTGCCTGCTGCTGACGATCAGCCGCGCGGACCTGCAGGACATAGCCAGCCTGCAGCACAGCACCGCCGAACAGACGGCCATGGAGCGCGCGATCGCCGCCACGCTCGACCGCCGCCTGGACGCCAAGCTGGCGCAAGCGCTGGAAAGCCGCTGTCACGCCCGGCCGGGACCGGGCGGCCCGGCCTGACACCCTCTACAATGCCGGAACTTCACCGCAACTGTATCCGGAAGCATTATGAGAAAAGTCGTACGCGGCAAACTGCACGGCCTGCGCGTCACGGGCGCCGACCTGGACTATCATGGATCTATCACCCTGGATCCGGACCACTGCGAGACGGCAGGCATACTGCCGATGGAATTCGTCGACATCTGGAACAAGCACTCGGGCGCGCGCATCAGCACCTACGTCATCTATGGCGAGCGCGGTTCACGCTGCTGCATCCTGAACGGCGCCGCCGCCCGCACCTGCCAGCGCGGCGATGAGATCATCATCTGCAATTCCGCCTATGTCCTGGAACAGGAAATCGAGGCCATCAAGCCCGTGATCCTGACGTTCAATCCGGACAACTCCATCAGGCAGCGCCTCGGATACAGCGTAACGCGCGACGCACAGGGCCGCCTGGATTTCGAAATACTTCATCCTGCCTGACTCTTCCGCGCCGCCGAAGCAGTACCGCTGCCATGCAAGCCGGCCGCACCGGATCCCCGTGAGCGGCAGGTCGCGCCCCCCATCGTCGAACTCCTCCAGTGACAGACCGGCACCATGTCCATCCCTACCGCCGAACTACCCGCCAGTCCCGGCCCGCGCAATGAAGCCCTGACGCCCATGCCCGCCGAGGACCGCGCATTCGGCTGGAGCGCCCACGCCTCGTTATGGTTCAGCCTCGGCGTAGGCTTGCTGGTGATGCAGGTGGGCGCCTATCTGGCTCCTTCGGTCGGCACGCCCCAGGCGATGCTGGCGGTGCTCGCGGGTTCGGTGATCGGCTCGGGCCTGCTCGCCTGGGTCGCAAGGCTGGGCTGCGCCAGCGGCCTGTCCAGCGCCGGCCTCATGCACCTGACCTACGGCCGCCATTTCGCCCGGCTGCCTGTGTTCATCAATATCGTGCAGTTGCTGGGCTGGACCACCTTCGAGATCGTCATCATGCGCGAAGGCACGCTGGCCATCGCCCGGCAGGCCTTCGGCGCCGCGCTGGACGGCCCCTGGGCCATCGCGCTGTACACGCTGTTCTGGGGCGCGATGCTCACTGCCCTGCTGGCCGGCTCGATGATCACGCTGGTGCGGCGCTATGTCAGCCGCCTCGGCCTGCCGCTGGTGGTGCTGTCGCTATTGTGGCTGAGCTGGCAGTTCGCCGGCCGGCTGCACGCCTCGGGCCTGCAAGCCTTGTGGCAGCGCGGCGGCGACGGCAGCATGGGCTTGTTCGCGGCCCTGGACCTGGTGATCGCCATGCCGGTGTCCTGGCTGCCGCTGGTGGCCGACTACGCGCGCTACGGCCGCGGGCCGGGCGCGGCGCTGGGCGGCACCTGGGTCGGCTATACCGTGGCCAACGTCTGGTGCTACGGCCTGGGCGTACTGGTGGCCAGCGTCTCGGCGCCGGGCGCCGAGCTCGTCGGCGCGCTGCTGCTGGCCCAGGGCGGCCTGGCAGCCCTGGGCCTGATACTGGTAGACGAGCTCGACAATGCCTACGGCGATCTGTATTCGGGCGCGGTGTCGGCGCACAGCCTGAAGCCCGCATGGCCGGTGCGCCGCTGGGCAATACTGCTGTCGATCGCCGGCACCCTGCTCGCGCTGGTGTTGCCCATGCACAGCCTGGAACCCTTCCTGCTGACGCTGAGCTCGGTATTCGTGCCGCTGTATGGCGTGATACTCGGGCGCCTGGGCTGGGGCTGCCAGGCCTGGGCGGCCCCGCAACGCAATATCGACTTCGGCGCAGCGGCGCTGTGGGTGGCGGGCATCGTCTGCTACCAGGCGCTGGCGCTGCGCGCGCCGCAGCTCGGCTCGGCCTTGCCCACACTGGTCTTGACCTTCGTCCTGGCGGCGCTGACCCGTGCCCGGCCGGACAGGCGTACAGCCGCGGCGGCCCAGGCCGTGGATCAAGGCCGGGGAACAGCCTAGCGGGCAATCAGGCCGGCGGGATCCGAAGAAACAAACCGCCCGGCGGCGGCGCGTAGCGGGGCCTGTTGAGCCGGGAATGCATCGCACAAACAGGCCAAGGCCGGCCGTCGCCCGCGATCCAAGGCGCATGATACGGCGGCCGGCAGGCCGCCCTACGCTCGTTCAATTCCGGGCAGGCATCAATCCCGTCGGCCGGGCGTGCCGCCCTTGCGCAGCATTCGTTCCAGGTCTTCGGGCTGGTCCACGTCCCAGACACAGCCGGGGTCGTCCACGGCGACCAGGCGCGGCGCTTCGGCTTCCAGTATCGCCCGCGCGCCCTGGTCGCCGGCGAGAACCAGCAACTGCGGCAGATAGCGGCGCGCGAACCAGACGGGATGCCCGCGCCGGCCCTGGTAAACCGGCGCGGCCAGTTCGTGCTCCGCGGCGGCGCGGGCCAGCGCGTCCAGCGTCGCGGGCCGTATGAAGGGCATGTCGGCCGGCATGACGAACCAGCCGGCGGCCCCGCGGCGCTGCGCTATGCCGCAGGCCAGGCTGTGCCCCATGCCTAGTTCGGCCTGTGGGCAATACACGGAATCCACGCCGTGCTCGGCCAGCAGGCGCGCTTGCTGTTCATCCCCCGGCCGCAGCACCACCAGCGTATCGGCGATGCGCTGCAATTGCAGCGCCGCATGCAGGAACATGGGCATGGCGCCGACCGTCTCGAGGCGCTTGTCGCGTCCATAGCGCCGCGCGCGGCCGGCCGCCAGCATGATCGCCGCGGCACCGGCCGGCGCCGCGGATTGCCGCCCGGTTTGCCGCCCGGTTCGCGGCCACTCGGACACCTGGCGATTGCCGGTGCTCATGGCCGATTGCCGATACTCATAGGCCGAGCCTGCCACGTGCCGCCGAGATGGCTCATGGCTGTACCGCTCCATGGCCGCGCAGCGCCTTGACGTCGGCGGCCTGCACGTCGGCTTTTTGCCCGCCCCAGGTCAGGCGCAGGTAATTGGCCAGATCGGCCAGGCCCGCATCATCCAGCTTGCCGGCAAAGCCCGGCATCGACTGCATCGCGTCGTAGCCGGTGAAGGACTGCGCGTCCAGGCCGTCGAGCATCACCACCAGCAGGTTGTGCGGATCAGTGTTGCGCAGGGTGGTATTGCCCTGCATGGCCACTGCCACGTCGGGCTTGCCGCCGCCGTCCACGGCATGGCAGCCGGCGCACAGCGCCAGGTAGTGCTGCCTGCCCGCCATCACGCTTTGCCCCTGGCCTCCTCCGGCCTGGGCGGGAGGCGGGACGGGCTTGGGCGCCGGCGGCTTGTCGCCCAGCAGGTAGGCCACCATGGCCTGGTTGTCGGTCGAATTCAGGTGGCGCAAGCTGTGATGGAACGCCTCGTACATATCGCCGTACACCGAACCTTGCGGCGCATAGCCGCGGGCAAGAAAGACCTGCAGATCCTGCGGCGTCCAGCCGCGCGCGGCCAGGCCCGCGGGCGTGATGTCGGGCGCCTGGTAGCGGCCCAGCTCGCCGCCGCCCAGCGTGCTGCCCAGCTTCAGTTGGCCCAGCGCGCCGCGCGGCGTATGGCACTCGGTGCAATGCCCCAGCGCGTTGCTCAGGTAGCGGCCGCGTGTCCATTGCTGCGAAGCGCCGACCGAGACATCGGGCAGCGTATTCTTCAGGAACAGCAGGTTCCAGCCGCGCATCAGCAGGCGCAGGTTGAAGGGGAAGGCGAAATCATTGCCTTTGTCGGGCTGGGCTACGGGCTTGATACTTTGTAGATACGCATAGATGGCGTCGCTGTCGGCACGCGTGATGCCGCGGTACGAGGTATACGGCATGGCCGGATACAGGGGATGATCGCGCCCCAGGCCGTCGTGCAGCGCCCGGTAGAAATCGGCGGAAGTCCACTTGCCTATGCCGTAGCGCTTGTCGGGCGTGATGTTCGAACCGTGGATGGTGCCGAAAGGCGTGGCCAGGGCGTCGCCCCCAGCATAGGGCGCCCCGCCCCGGGCCGTGTGGCAGGCGGCGCAATCGGCCGCGGCCGTCAGGTATTTGCCGCGGGCCAGCAATTGAGCGTCCGGTGTGTTGTGGTCCACGTCCGAGGTCTGATACGACGGGTCGAAGGCGCCGCCCAGCAATGCGGCGGCGCCGATCAGCACCACCACGATGACGATGCTTCCTATGCGCCACCTGCGGCGCGCCTTGCTTCGCGGGCCTCGCGCCTTGGCCTTGCTTCCCGCCGCGCTATCGCTACTTGCCATGGCCGCTCTCCTTGGTCAGGCCGGGGGTCGCCAGGATCAGCTCGCGCACCGCCCGGTGGTAGCGCACATAGCCGGTGCAGCGGCAGATGTGGCTGTCCAGCGCGTCGGTCACGACGCTTTCCACGCGCTCTTTTTCGACCGGCTGGCGCTTGAGACGTTCCAGCAGCACCGTGGCCGCGTTCACGAAGCCCGGCGTACAGTAGCCGCACTGGAAGCTGTAGAACTCCAGGAATTTCTGCTGCACGGGCGACAGCGCCACAAGCTCGCCGGCCGCGTTGCGCTGCGCGTGGCCCTCTATAGTGCGGATCTTGCGGCCCTGGAAATATGCGGCGCCGGTGATGCAACTGCGCACTTCTTCGCTGGTGCCGTCGGGATGATCCAGGATCACCACGCAGGCGTGGCAGATCCCTTGCCCGCAGCCCAGGCGCGAGCCTGTCAGGCCCGCGTATTCGTGCAGGAAGTCGATCAGCATCAGGCTTTCGGGAACCTCGAACGGGCCCACGGCCCGGCCGTTGATCGTCATGGAAACGGCGCGGTTCGGAACCGGCGCGACGGCTTGCGCGGAAACAGGGGCGGAATCCGCCGCTGCGGTCGCGGCAGGCATGGATCTGGATGCTTCGCTCATGGGTGTAGCCTCCTGTCGCTGCGCGACATCCTCTCCGGGGAATATCCTGTGGATGGGCAAACGGACGCGATCATGCCAGCGCCTCCATGATCTGGTCGGCCGTGACCGGCAGGTTTGCGTAGCGGCGGCCGACGGCATGCGCCAGGCCGTTGACGATGGCGCCCGCAATCGGGATCATCGCCACCTCGGCCATGCCCTTGGGCGGATCGGTGTCCGACAGCGGCGGCAGGATCTCGTGGGTCTGCGACCAGAGCGCAACCTCGGAAGCGCGCGGCAAGTGATAGCGGTTGAAGTTCCAGGTGCCGTTGCCCGGCCCGTCCTCGTAAAGCGGCAGGTATTCGTATAAGGCGTGGCCTATGCCCATGGCGATGCCGCCCTCGACCTGTCCGGCCACCAGGTCGCGCGACAGCAGACTGCCGCACTCGATAATTGAATGATGGGTCAGCAGCTCGACCTTGCCGCTGGCAGTGTCCACCGACAGCTCGGCCAGCGTGCCCATGGCGCTGTAGTACGTAACCCCCGCGTTATTGCGCTGTACCGGCGGATAGTGGGCAGCGTTGCGGCCGATGCCGCGGTAGCCGCCGGGGCCCGCGGCTTGTTCCGGGTTTGCGGCGGCGGCGGACGGCCTTGCCTGGCCCTCGGATGCCGCGGCCGCGGCGGGCGCCGCAGGCTGTGCCGGCGGCGGCGTACCCCCGGCGGCCGCCGTACCCGCGCCATGGCGCAGCGCGATGCCGTCCAGCGGCAGGCGCTCGGCCTGCCCGTCTATCGTGAAATCAGACTCGGCCCACTGCCAGCGGTTGAAGGCATGCACCACGGCACCGGTCACGCCGCCCATTTCGTGGGCCTGGCGCGCCAGTTGCCGCAGGCTCAGGCCGGGCATGCCGTTGGCCGTGAGCAGCCCGTGCTCCCAGCGCGCGTCTTCCTCGCGCACCACGTACGGCGCGGCACTGCCGCCGCCCGTGCCGCGGCTCCACAAGGCCACTGCCGCCGGCCACAGGCCATGGCGGAAGATCAAACGACAGGCCTCGCGCGTGCTGTGGGTGTAGTAGAACGCCGAATTGGACGCGCTGGCCGGCGAGGCGATGGCCGGCGTCCACAGCGGATCGGCCTGGGCCTTGTCCTGGTCGGCCTGGCTCATCATGTAGGGGTCGCCGCTGGTCTTCATGGGCAGCTCGGGCCATTGGGTGATGGCATAGCCCAGGTCGGTGGCGGGCGAGCCCAGCCAGCGCACACAGGCGATGGCCTGCGAAGTGCTCATGCCGGTGCCGATCTCGGTGCCGCTATGGCGCAGCAGCACCTTGCCATCGGGGTCGATCTCGACCTTGGCGAACGAAGACTCGGCGCCGGTGCCGAAGTCCTTCTGCACACAGGCGAAGCCCACGCCGTACAAACGCCCGGGATGAGCGGCCTCGTATTCCTTCTTGCGCCGCTCGCGTCCGGCCCAGAGCGGATGCGCGCGCGCCTTGCGCAACACCTCGTCGGCGCGCACCTCGCCGGCGGGAATCGCGCCCTGGGTGTTCTTCATGCCCGACTTCAACACATTCTTCAGGCGCAGCTCGATAGGATCCATGCCCAGTTGCTGCGCGAGTTCGTCGACCATGAGTTCGGTGGCGACCATGGACTGCAAGGTACCGTAGCCGCGCGCCGAGCCCGCGTCGACGGCGCGGCTGGCGTCGGCCCGGGCGGTCAGGTCCGACTTGGGCAGATAGTAGATCGACTGCGCCGCGGTCGCGCCCACCATCGCCACCGAGGGCGAAAAATTGCAGCGGCCGCCGCCGTTGGCCACCAGGTCCGCCGCGAACGACTGGAACATGCCGGTCTTGCGGTCTACCGCCAGGCGGTAGCGCATGTCGAAGGCATGGCGCTTGAGCGCCGTCTGGAACTGTTCGTAGCGGTCGTTGGCCAGCCGCACCGGGCGCCCGTCGCCATACAGCGCACAGGCCAGGCCGTAGAACGGCATATTGCAGTGATCCTTGGAGCCGTAGCCCACGGTGTAGCAAGGATGCAGGAAGATGCTGCGCACCGGGAACTTCGTCTTGGCCATCATGGCCGCCGCCGTCTCGGCCACCTCGGTGGGCGACTGTGTGGGCACCACCATGTGCAGCGCCTGGCCCTGGGCGTCGTACCAGCAATTGGCGTTATCGGGTTCCAGCGCCGCGGTATCGACCGACTGGGTCTGGTAGCGGCGCTCCATCACCAGCCAGTCGCCGGGCGGGTGATCGAGCTCGTCGCGGATGCGCTGGGCGTGGTACATACCCTCTTCGTCGAGCTTGCCGTGATCCTTGCCGTCCGGCCATACCGGCAAGTGCTTGCGCATCTGGCTGGGAAACACCGGCGCATCCTTCAGGCTGGAAAACACGTCATCGGCGTACGGCGTGGCGCCGCCCACGCGCACGAAACGGAACACGCCCCAAGGGTCGCGCTGCAAAGGCCCGGTTTGCTTGCCGTAGCGCAGCACATCGTTGCGGAACTGCAGGGCGCCGCGGGCCTGGCTGTAGCGCCCGAAGTCGTGATAGATCAGGATCGCCACCGCGTGGCCGAGATACGCCGGCGTCTTGCCGGCCGGCAAGAGCATGTCGTCGCCATAGAAATCGGTGAAGGCCACGCCATCGCGCTTCAAGTCATCGGCGGTGACGATGCGGTCCGGCTTCAGCGCCTCGCCCAGGCGGCCCAGGTCGTAGCCCTCGTATACCGCATCGGCGCGCGTAGCGCGCAGGAAAAAGGCATGGCTTTGCTGCTGCGGCCAGTGCGGCAGGTCGCGGGCGCGGATGTCGCGCGCGAAGATCTTGGAGCCCGTCACCTTGGCGATGCCGTCGACGCGGAAACGCGCTCGCCCGGCGGCCGCATCCCAAGAAATCGGCAGCAGCAGCTTTTCGTCGAACAGCGCGGCATAGGCCTGCGAGCCGAAAGGCGCGATATACGCGGTGACCCCGGCTATCACGGTAGTCTTCAGGAACCTGCGGCGCGAAGAATCGAGATGGTCCATGTTTGTGCTTTCCGTGTAGAGCGTTGTACACCCAGAAAAAAGCGCCACAGCGGCGGACTGACGAACTCCCGGCCAGGCGCAAGCGAGGCCGCAAGGCCGGCGCCGTCGTGCCTAGCCGGAGAAACCTCCGGATTCCAGGTAGCGCTGCTCGGCCGGCGTGGTGCTGCGGCCCAGTTCGGGATTCCGGTGCGGGAAACGCCCGAACCGTTCGATGATGTCGCAGTGTTCCAGCGCGAATTCCAGGTTCTGCGGGCAATACGCACGGTACAGCTCGAGGCTGTAGTGCTGGTCGTGCATAGACTCGGAATGCATGAAGGGCAGGAACAGGAAAGGCCGCAGCACCTCGTCGACCGCGGCCACGGCGCCGGCCGCGATCGACGCCCGCGCGTAACGGCGCGCCAGCGGATCGGTGGCATACATGTGGGCCGTACCGCGGAAGGCATTGCGCGGGAATTGATCCAGCAGCATGACCAGCGCCAGCCCGCCGTAGGCGCTGTCCAGCCACGCCTCGCGCTCGCGGCGCGCCACGGACCAATGCGAGTCCATGAAGCGCTCGCGCAAGGCTGCGTCGAAATCGGGATTCTTGGTGAACCAGGCGGCTGCTCCGGCGCGACGCCAGAATTCGAGGAAAGCGTCGGCCTCGGGATGGGCCGAACCGGCTTGGCCCGCCGGGTTCGAAGCCGGCGGATCGGTGATGGATACTGCTGGGTTGCTGCGCGTCATTCCGAGCTCCGGCGTGGGACACAAGGATAGCGGCGCGGACACCGCGACACAGCGAAGCCGCACACTGTCCTGGCTATTCTACTGTATGGCTGCATCGCCCCCCAACCGGTACTTCAACGGTATGCGCCCCGCATGCCCTGGAACGCAACGGGGCGCGTCTCGCGACGCGCCCCATTGCAGGCTCGGCCAGTGAAGACGCTTAGAAGCGCATCTTCAGATACAGGTTGCCGGCGCTATCGGAATTGCCTGCGCCATACTGGCCGCCGTAGGACAAGCCCACGGTGGTGCGCTTGCCGACCGCCATTTCGGCGCCCAGGTCGAGCACCGCCGCATCCCGGGCGATGGGCGCACCGGAAACGTTGAAGCTCGAGCCCGAACCCTGGATGAACGCCAGGCTGGTCTTGGGATTCACATCACCGCCGGCATGGCGCCAGCCCAGGCCGGCCGTCAGGCGGGCGGTATGCGCGCCCATGGCAAGCTCGGTCGCCCCACGCAGCCCCAGAGTCGTCGTGGTCAGGCTGTCGGTGCTGCTATCGCCATGCAGTGCGGCCGCGCCGCCCGATTCATTGAAGCCCTGGGTACGCAGGTTGATCCAGGCCAGCCGCGCATAGGGTTCTATGCTGGAGCTGCGGCCCATGGGCATGGCATAGCCCAGTTCGGTGAACAACTGCGCGGCATCGGCATGGTAGGAGGACTTGAGTGTCTCGTTGCCCCCGACGGTGACGTTGCGGCGCGTGTCCACGTTGTTGCGGGTGTAGGCGGCGCCGGCCAGGAAGTTGACACGGCCTTTGCTCGTCTGCCAGCTCTTGCCGCCGTATATCGAAGCGGTGTAGCTCTGCAGATCGCTGCGCGAGTCGCGCCCGTCCACGTTCAGGCGGCCATTGGTGTACCCCAGGGCGCCGCCGGCACGCCAGCCGCCGCCGACTTGCGTATCGCCGCCCAGATACAGGCCTCCCAGCGAAAGCTTGCTGCGCGCCGTACCGTCGTCGCCGCCCTTGAAGGTCTGCCAGTCGCCCACTACCTGGGCCCACAACGGCAGCGCCGAGGAATGTGGCATTGCGCCGGCTGGCAGATCGCCCGCGGCGGCCACGGGTGCGCCCGCGACCATGGGAGCCCCGAGATTGCCCCGCATGCGATCAGTCAAGGTGCGTACCAGCAGGTCGCCGGTGCTCAAGAGTGCCGACTGCGTGCTGGCATGGACTTCGCCGGACAACTGGTTCAGCGCGCCGCCGGTATCCGTGGACTGCAGGGCCGCATCGGCCGCAGCGTTTGCCCCGGCCACCGACAGCACGCCATCGAGCGTGGCGTTCTGGTTCTTGCTCAGGCCCGCGCGCTTGTTGCTGACGGCCGAATTGTCCACCGACAGCGTCACCTGCACGTCCTGGGGGTCGTAGATGACCGGATCGAGCTTGACCAAGGTGCCGTCGAAGCTGGAATCCAGGCCGGTGCTGGCGAACTTGTTCACCACCGACCCGCCCGGGGTCTGGATGATGGTGTAGCGATGGTTCAGCACGTAGCCGCCGTTGCGGTTTTCCTGGCCGACGGTCAGGCCTATGCCCGACAGATCGAAGTTGCCCGAGCGGATGATCAACAAGTCGGACTTGCCCGCCGCGTTCACTTCGGCAAAGTAATTGCCCGTAAAGCCTGCGCTGCTCGCATAGCTTTGCACGCCCACCGAATTGCCCGGCCCTACCGTACCGCCCGAACCGCCCAAGGAGCCATTGGATGTGATGTTGCCGCCCAGCAAGGCGCCATCGCCCACAGTCACGTCACCCTGCACGATGATGGGGTTCCCGATCGTGCCGCCGTGCGTGCTGGTGCCATCGCCGCTGAGGCTGATCGAGCCGCCGATATTGGTGCTGCCGCCCTTGCTGAAGCTGATCTGGGTGCCCTGGTTGCCCGACACATCGCCCTGGATATTGGTCGACGAGCCCGTGAAGTTGATGTTCGAGCCCGAACCGCCCGTGACCGAGCCGATATTGGCCGAGCCGGTGAAGTTCGTCGTCGAGCCTTGGGCGCCGACCAGGTTGCCGGCGATATCGGTGGGGCCCGAGAACGTCGTGCTGCCGCCCGTGGCGCCCGAGAAATCGCCGCCCACGCTGGTCGTACCGGTAAAGTTCACAGGTGTGGTGCTGTCGACGACGACATTGCCGCCGCTGCTGAAGCCGGTCTGCGTGGGATTGCTGTCCGGGTCAACAGTCTGTGTGGTGGAATCCACCACCAGGCCAGCCCAGTGCGCATTGGCCCCCTTGGTGACCGTGACCTGATCGGCGCCGCTCGGGTCGTACACATTGCCCTGGGCAAACGAGCCGTCTTGCAACGCCAGGGCGATCGTGCCGTCCGCGCCGCCACCGCTGCGCGTCACGCCCAGCAGCGTGCCGTTGTTGCTAGCCACGGAGGTGCCGCTACCCAGCGTAATGTTCTGTGACTGGCCCGCCTGGGTAAATGCCGACGAAAAAGTCGACCCGGCGGAATTCAGGCTGGTACCCGTGAAACTGGCCGTAGCGTTATCTTGCAAGTACGCCGACGACGAGCCAGCACCGGTAGTGGTGACACTGCCGCCAGTCATGGTGACCGAGCCATTCCCGCCATACACGCTGACGCCATTGGCGTTGGCGCCGCTCGTATTGACGGTGGTATTGGACGCGACGATGATGCCGCCCGCCTCGGAGGCATCTCTGTCCGAGCGCAAGCCATCGGCCAAGGCGCCGCTGGTATTGATGGCGACGTTGTTCACATTTACGGTGCTGCCGTTCTTGGCCAGGACGCCGAAACTGCCTATCGTGCCGTTGAGTGCCCCACCGGTAGTAGTGATGGAACCGCCGTTCAAAGTAATGCCGGCGCCCTCTTCCGCAAACGCGCCAAAACCGGCCAGGCCACTGGTGGTGATGTCGGCCGTGCTCGTGATATTGCCGGTACGCTGGGAATACAGGCCCCAGGAATTATCGCCCGTGGTCGTAATGGTGCCGCCATTGATGGTAATGGTGGGCACCAGCGCTTCACCGGACGTCGCTCCCCAGGCATGCACCGCGTGCGAGTTGTTGCCGGTCGTGGAAATAGCGGTGCCGTTTGTCGTAACGGAAGCGCCGGTCGTGGCCAGGATGCCCCGCGTATATTGCGCACCCGTGGCAGAGATCGAACCGCCCGTCAGATTGACTTGCGCCTGGCTTTCGGCCGCCACCGCCACAGGCATGTCGCTCCATCCCGTGCCCGCACCCGTAATGCTGATGGTATTGTTGGAGCCCGAAACGCTGGAGCCTGCGTAAGACGCGAGAATGCCACGGCCTGCGCCAGACGTGGCAACATTGGTGATCGATGAATTATTCAGATTGATGATGCCGGACGTTTGGGCCGTGCCGATATCGCCGCCAGCCAAAGCCCCAATACTGTTGTCGCCCCGGGTCGTCAGGGTGATGCCCGTTGCATTGATCGTGCCCGCGCTATTGCTGGAGTCGCCTCCTACGGCTACGAGCCCATTGGCGGTTTCGTGCGGGGCATTGATGTTGGGATCCCCGCCCACATCGATGACGCCGCCATTCACATTCGTCACACCGCCCTGGTACGCCCAGACCGCATCGGCGGAATCGCCCGTCGTGGTGATATTGGTGCCATTGGTGGTCAGCGTGGACCCGGCGCCACTGGCATAAACGCCATAGGCCATGAAACCGTTGGTCGTAATCGACCCGCCGCTAATATTTACGTTGCCGCCGCCGAGGGCGTAGCCGCCGTAGGCCCGCTGCCCGTTAGTCAGTATGGTCGTGCCGTTGGTGGCCGAGACACTGGAACCCGTGCCGTCGGCATACAGGGCGTAGGCGCGCGAGCCGTCGCCGTCCTGAATAACCTGGCCCGTTGCGTTGGCGGTGGTCACCGAGCCGCCGTTCAGCGTGATCGCGCCGCCGTTGTGCGCATAGGCGCCGTAGCTGTACAAGCCGTGGGTGGTAAGGCTGGAATTGTCGACGCTGACCGTGCCGCCGTAGGCGGATTCCAGGGCCGGGGAATGGTCTCCGGCCGTATCGATGGTTACGCCGTGCAGGGTGACGTTACCCGCCGAGTTCTCGGCGCCGCCCAGCGCCCCCGCGGCGTTGCTGCCGCTGGTGGATATGTGCGTGCCCGAAGCCGTGATACTGCCTTGCCCCAGAGAACCGCCGCTGTATGCCCGCAGGCCCGCGGCTCCGGCCCCCGCGGTCGTGATGCTGCCGTTGGTGAACGAGGCCGTGGCCCCGTTGAACACCTCGGCGCCGAAACTGCCGGCACCTGACGTGACGACATCGGTATCGACGGCATTGACGCTTGCGCCCGCATTCGCGGACTGGATGCCGTCGGCATAGACCGGGTCGTGGGTGGTGATCACTACATGGTCCAGGTTGACTGTCGCGGTAGTGGGCGCTCCGTTTGGATCGGTGTACGCGTTCACCGCATGGCCGAATGTGCTGTAGGTGTCGATCGTGAGGTTGCTCGCGTCGATGATCGAGCCACCGCCATTGGCCTCGATGCCTACCGTGCGCTTGCTGCCGGTGGCCGTGATGGAGCCGCCGTCGACCACCACATGGCCACCGCCGTCTGCGCCCACCGCCGCGGCATACGCATGGGCATAGTTGTTGTCCGAATTCGCCGTAAGATCGATGACGGAATTGGTGATATGAGCCGTGGCGCCGGCCCCGCTCGCGGTCACCGACCGGCCGTTCTGGCCGTTGGGCGTGCTGACGTCGTTGCTGATCGACGCCCCGTCCAGGGTAAGGCTGCCGCCGGCGTTGATTTTAGTGAGCTCATAGGCCGAGCCGCTGATGACGGATCCACTGCCCGAGGCTACGCCCGGCGCATTGACCACCACGCTGGTGTATGTGGTGCCAGGATCCAGGACACAGGAACTGCTGCAGGTCAAGGTCTCGGCGGCCGCCGCTACGCCATAAACCCCCAGCAGCGCTGAAGCCAGCAGGGTTGCGCGCAAGGCGCGCGAGCCGCCGCCTCCTGGCGAGCTTTTTGTTGCGGCCCTGGCCCCATTCGTTGCATGGCGTGTCGCCGTATTCCGCCTTGCTGTCCCGCGATTCGATACCGTATGCATTGCTGCCCCTTGCGTCAAGATCGGTGCGCTACGGCGACTTGCCCTGCACACCACTGCTGCCGTGATCCGCGGCGGAACTTTATTTGAAACAGACGTGCGTATGCGCGCTGCCCTTCCGCCGCGGTAAAAACAAGATGCTCTGGAGGTAGGGGGTTCGGATTTACTACTTTTATGCGCGTACCGCCTCACTCGGCCCGCGCCGCCAAAACCCCTATATACGCGCCGTTACCAGCGTATTCGTAATCAGAACTTTGGAAACGCTCTCTTTTCGTTTGGAATCATATCTATTGATTAAATTTTTGTAAACTTCATTACCAAATACGTAGCATATTTAGGGGTAAACCCCAATTATTTTGACCAATTTAAGCAACATTCAGCTATTTTTATAGTAACAATAGAAACATATCATTTCTTCAATCATCATCCAATATGCGCATTCGATCCTATTTGTAGCTCTTCCTGTGCAAAAAACTTTCCACCCGATACTTTGCAGGTGTCTTCACTAGCAAAACCAGCCTGCCATCAAGGCCTATGTAACTTCTTGATTTATGTACTTAAAGGTTTAAGTAGCCTCAAAACCCTTCGATGCTCGTGGGTTTTGAATCCGTGCGTGCTGAAGATCGATCGGCCTCTTAAATTCTTCTTGTGCAGTCGAGGCGCACGCTGGAAGCGCGATGAAGGCACATGCGGCAGGCACGAGCAGCAGCCAGGCGCAACTTCCTGGCCACCACGGGCCTACCGGTGCAAGCCGCAGCGACGCGGCGATCCGGCTTAGCGTCCGGCCTGCTTGGCGGTGATGCCGCCGGCCATACCCATATTCGTCTTGGGGAAATCGCTCAGCCGCACGCGGATGTCCTGCTCCGACAGTCCGGTCACCTCGTGAGCGGTCTTGCTCAAGGCGGCAATCAGGGCGGACTTGAGCTCTTCGTTGCGCCCCTCGATGAAATCGACTTCGTACATCACGGTTTGCCCGCCAAACTGGCCACCATCCATATAGGAATCAGGGCTCAGCTCGTTCAGCAGGACGCGCACGCTCTTCAAGGGCGCGCCGATGCTGCGCACCACAGCATCGCTGGAACGTTCGAGCAATTGTTTTTTCTGGTCGGAGGACAGACCCTGGGTCGCGGTGATAGTCAAGTAAGGCATACGGATTCTCGTAAATAAGAAAACGGGTTGATCGAAACAAACGCCAAGCCGGGCCCCGGCGATCGAGGCCCGGCACGCCCCATCATAAATAATCCCGGGCGCCACCGCCATCCATGGGACACTGGCATCCGTGGGACCTGGCATCCGTGGGACATCGGCATCCATGAACCCTTGCAATCCACGCGCCGCTACCATAACCAAGCCGCCGCCATCCGGGCATCGCCGCCGAAAGGCCGGCGCAGTCGAAAGACCGTCGTCCGGCACAATGGCAGCAAACCGCTGCGGAACCTAGCGCCGCGGCGTCGATCCTATAGAGAAATTCCACGTATACTTTGGGCGCCTCGCACGCCGGGCGGCCGAAGCGCACGCCGACCCCGCGCCCCGTGCGCGCCCACTACGGAGCATGAATGAACTGGAATCACGAACTGCTGCTTAGCGCCCTGTGGGTACTGAAAGCGTATGCCATCACCGTGGTGCTGGCGGTTGCGGCGATCTGGGGCCTGGCCCGCTACACGGTGTGGGGGCGGCAGTTCTGGAACTTGTCCGGCGCCTATTTCATGACCCGGCGCGGCTGGCGGCCGCTGGTGGTGCTGGCGTTCATCCTGCTGCTGACCCTTATCGCGGTGCGCCTGGATGTGCTGTTCTCGTCCTGGTACAACAGCATGTACACCTCGCTGCAAAAGCTCGACGAGGCCGGGTTCTGGTTCGCGATGGTGCTGTTCGCCATACTGGCCACAGTGCATGTGGTGCGCTCGCTGATCGAATTCTATGTGCAACAGGCCTTCACCATACATTGGCGGGTATGGCTGAACGAGCGCATGCTGTCCCGCTGGATCGACGGCCAGACCTACTACAAGACCCAATACCTGGGCCGCCCCGTGGACAACCCGGACCAGCGTATCCAGCAAGACGTGAACGTCTTCGTCACCAGCTCGCTGACGTTGTCGATGGGCGTGATCAACGCCCTGGTGTCGACCTATGCGTTCACCTTGATCCTGTGGAATCTGTCCGGCCCGCTGGCTGTGATGGGCGTGGAGGTTCCGCGCGCCATGGTGTTCCTGGTGTTCATCTATGTGATCGTGGCCACGGTGCTGGCCATCCGCATCGGCCGGCCGCTAATCAGCTTGAACTTCCTGAACGAACGCTTCAACGCCGATTATCGTTACGCGCTGGTGCGCCTGCGCGAATACGCCGAGAGCGTGGCCTTCTATGCCGGCGAGAAAGTCGAGGGTGCGCTGCTGCGCAGCCGGTTCGCGCAAGTCATCGCCAACTCATGGGCTATCGTCTATCGGTCCTTGAAGTTCCTGGGCTTCAACTTCACGGTAACCCAGGCCGCCGTGGTGTTCCCCTTTATCATCCAGGCGCAGCGCTTCTTCACCAAGCAGATCAGCCTGGGCGACCTGATCCAGACCGCGCAGGCCTTCGGGCGCCTGCAGGACAACCTGTCGTTCTTCCGTAACGCCTACGACAGCTTCGCCGCCTATCGCGCAACGCTCGATCGTTTGACGGGTTTCACTACCGCCATCGCCCTTGCGCAAGAATTGCCCGCGCCCGATGTGCGCGCCGACGGCGGGCGCGTCGCGCTGGACTTGCTGACCGTGCGCCGGCCCGATCGCCAACCGCTGCTCGAGCGCGTCTCGCTCGAAGTCGAGCCGCACGCGCCGCTGCTGATCCGCGGCGCTTCGGGTTCGGGCAAGACCACGCTGCTGCGCGCCATCGCAGGCCTCTGGCCCTATTGCGAAGGCGGCATCATCCGGCCCGAGAACGATGTCCTGTTCCTGTCGCAGAAGCCCTATCTGCCGCTGGGCAGCCTGCGCGAGGCGCTGTACTACCCCGGACATCCGCCCTATCTGGCCAGCCCCGCCGTGCTGGACGTGAACAGTTCCAAACGCCTGCAGGAAGACACAGTCACGCGCACGCGCAATGCCGGACAGAACCTGGACGCGCTGCTGGCGGCCGCCGGCCGCAGCGAGGCGATCTCCCCCGCCACGGCCGGCGCCGACGACGCGGCGCGCCAAGTGCTGCGCCAGGTGCAACTGGGCCATCTGGTCGACCAGCTCGACCAGTCGGCCGACTGGGGCCGCATCCTGTCGCTGGGCGAGCAGCAGCGCCTGGCTTTCGGCCGCCTGTTGCTGGCCCGCCCGGTGGCCGCTTTCCTGGACGAGGCCACGTCGGCCCTGGACGAAGGTCTGGAAGAAGCCATGTACCGGCTGGCGCGCGAACAATTGCCCGACACCATATTGGTGAGCGTCGGCCACCGCAGCACCCTGCTCGCCTTCCACCCGCGCTGCCTCAGCATCAAGGGCGGCGGCGCCTGGGAGCTGACCTGAACAGAACGCCGATGCGGCCCAAAGCGGGTGAATCCGGCACGCAAGGCGGCTCGCGCAAAAAACCGGCCGATTTCCACTAGTATCCTTCTACTAGCTCCCTTCTACTGATTTCTTTCCAACCAGCCAGACTCGAACTTCGACACAAACGATTGAAATGACTTATTTGGCAATCAGACACTTGCACGTCACCGCGGCCGCGCTCAGCATCATTTTCTTCGTGCTGCGCGCCTACTGGTCGGTGACCGGCTCGGCCCGCCTGCGGCTGCCCGTGGTAAAGATACTGCCGCACATCATCGACACCGTGCTGCTGGTTTGCGGCATCGCGCTGACCGTGATGCTGGGCAGCCTGCAATCCTGGATCGTCGCCAAGCTGATAGCGCTGGTGCTGTATATCGGCATCGGCACCATTGCGATCAAGCGCGGCAAGACCGCCGGCACACGGGGGCTGGCGGCGCTGGTGGCGATCGCCATCTTCTTCTATATAGTAGGCGTGGCCTTGCACCACAACCCCATGTCCTGGCTGAGCTGAGGCCCGCGGCGGCGCGGCGCCACTTACCACTGGCCGAAGAACACCCCCGCCTTCTTGTGGGCGTTGGTGCCCTTTTCTATGGCCGCATCGGTGACCGTGGTGCGGCGCTTCAGGCGCGTGAACCAGTCGAACAGCCGCGCCCGCAACTCGGCGCGCACGGCGGCGTGCGTGGCCTCGCGGCCCAGGTCCTGGAACTGGTCCGGGTCGGCCTGCAGATCGTAGAGCTGCTCGGGCTCGCCCATCCAGTAGACATAGCGCCAGCGCTCGGTGCGCACCGACCAGGCGCGCGCCGTCTGCGGCGTTTTGTGCATCAACAGGCGCGCCAGCCTGTAGCTGTAGTCCAGTTCCGAAAACACGCAGTCGCGCCAGGCTCCGGATTCCCCGAGGCTCTCGCCCATGGCGTCGCGCGGCAGTTCACGCGCCGGATCGCTTGCCGATGCGCCCCCCGATGTACCGGACGGCAGCTCGGCCGATCGACCCTGCGCCCCGCCGGACGACCCGCCAGACTGCCCGCCAGGCTCGCCACGCAGCAGCGGCAACAGGCTGTGTCCTTCCAGGCGATGACTGGCTCGCGGCAGGTCCAGCGCATCCAGAAAGGTCGGCAGCACGTCGACCGACTCCACCATGCGGGCCTCGGCACGGCCGCGCGTAGCGTCCGCCTCCGGCGACGGATCCACCAGGATAAAAGGCACGCGTTGGATGGTTTCGTAGAACAGCTCTTTCTCGCCCAGCCAATGGTCGCCCAGGAAATCGCCATGGTCGGCCGTCAGCACGATCAGCGTATCGCGCATCAGGCCCGCGTCTTCCATGTATTCGAACAGCCGGCCCAGATGATCGTCCAATTGCGTGATCAGGCCCTGGTAGGCGGGGCGCACGGTGCGCACGCACTCGTCCATGGCGAAACTCTGGCTCTCTTCCTGCTGGCGATAGGCCGCCACCACCGGATGCGCATCGCGCCTCTCCGCCTCGTTGCGCACCACCGGCAGGCATTGGTCCATGCCGTACATATTGTGATAGGGGGCCGGCACGATATAAGGCCAGTGCGGCTTGACGTAGCTCAGGTGCAGCACCCAGGGCTCGTCGCCCTTCTTGCGCATGAAGGCCAGGGCCTGGTCGGTCATGTAGGCCGTCTCGGAATGCGGCTCGTCGACCAGCGCCGGGTAGCGAGCATTGCACATGTGCCAGCCGCTGACCGCTTGCCCCCGTTCGTCGCGCGCGGAGATCACGAAATCGGTCCAGGGGTCGTCCGACACATAGCCGTTGCGCCGCAGGTAGGCGGGATAGCCGCTTTCCTCGCCCGGCTCGTGATGGCCGTCGTAGCGGTCGATTTCCTCGAAGCCGCCGCTGTGCAGCAAGCGCCCGAGTTCGCTGCCGCCATCGATCGCCAGGCGCTGCAGCCCCGCGTGGTCGGGCATGATGTGCGTCTTTCCCGCCAGCACCAGCCTGCGGCCCTGCTCGCGCAGGTATTCGCCCATGGTGACTTCGCCGATGGACAGCGGCACGCGGTTCCAGGTCGCGCCGTGCGTGGACGGATAGCGGCCGGTGTAGTAGCTCATGCGCGACGGCCCGCATACGCCGGAATTCACGAAGGCGCGGTCGAAGCGCACGCCGCGCGCGGCCAGCGCGTCGATGTTCGGGGTGCGGATGTACGGATGCCCGTAGCAGCCCAGGTGATCGGCGCGTAGCTGATCGGCCATGATGAACAGGATATTGCGGATGCGGCTCATCGGTGATTTCGGTTGGATGACGGCGACGGCGCCTGGCGGGTTTGCGGCTTGCGCACTTAGGTTGCGGACTTGCGGCTTGCGGCTTGCAAGCCCACTCACCTGCCGGCCGGCGCGGCATCGCGGCCACGCCGGCCGGCTCGGCCCGACCGCTATTGTTCCACGACGTAGCCGGAATTCTTCACCACCGGCACCCACTGGGCGCGGAAATCGCGCAGCAACTGGGCAGTCTTGGCCGCATCGGCCACCACGGGGATCAGGTTGCTTTGCTCGATCTGCTTGCTGACCGCGGGCGTGGCCACGGATGCCGCGATCGCCTTGCCCAGCATATCCACCGTGGCGTCGGGCATGCTGGCCGGCGCGAAGAAGCCGCCCCAGCCATAGGCCTGGAGCTTGACGCCGGCCTCGGTAAAGGTGGGCACATCGGGGGTCAGGGCCTCGCGCTTCGGGCCAGACGTCGCCAGGATGCGGATCTTGCCGCCCACATGCTGCGGCGCCTGCACGTCGAGCGTATCGATGGCCACGGGAACGGAGTTGCCGATCAGGTCGGTCAGCAGCGGCGCCGAGCCGCGATAGCCGACCACCTGGCCCTTGATGCCGATCTTGCTGGCCAGCATCAAGGCGAAGAAATGCGGCAGGCTGCCGGTGGCCGGCACGCCCACGTTGAACTGCTTGGGATGCGCCTTGCCCCAGGCGATGAGCTCGGCCAGCGTCTTGATCGGATTGCTGGCCGACACCGCGATGCCGAAACGGTATTCGGTCACCATGGACACAGGCTTGAAGTCCTTCTCGGGATCGTAGCCGATGTTCTTGTAGACCAGAGGTGCGCTCATCATCAAGGTGGGGTTGCCCAGCAGCAGCACGTTCTTGCCCTTGGGAGTGGCCTTGACGTAGTTGGCCGCGATGCGCCCGCCGGCCCCCGTCTTGTTCTCGACGATGACGTTCACCCCCAGCCGGTTCTGCAATTCATGGGCCACGATGCGTGCGGCGCGATCCGAGGCGCCGCCCGGGGCGTAGCCCACGACCACGGTGAGCGGCCCGTCGAGCTTGGCCGCCGCGGCGTGCGCGGTCATCGAGGCCGCGCCCAGCGCCAGTGCGGCCGCAAATGCTTTACAGAGTGTGCCCATAGCCTGCATGATTGTCTCCGGTCCATATAAGAAATTCCGCAGAGCTTAACAAGCACTCTTTTAATTGATCTAATCAAGTATCGGGCAAACAAGGGAAATTACCAATATGAGCCAGGCCGGGCCAGATCGGGGCGCGCAGCGCCGTGTCCGCCGCAAGCCGCAGCCAGGCGATGCGGCGCAGGCATGCGTGGCGCCCGTCCAGGCCGGCGCAGATGACACCGTGGATGCCTCGGCCGGCAGCGCGCAACTTGATGAACCGACTTCCCTGCGCGATATGGTGGTGTTCCGTATCTATCGCGCCTGGTCGGCCGCCAACCCGATCTTCACACGCCTGTGCGAGGGCCGCTTCAATATCACGCGCAGGGAATGGCGCATACTGGCCACATCGGTGGTGCACGGCCGGCTCGGTTCGGCCGCCCTGGCCGAAGCCGCCATGCTCGATTCGGTGCGCACCTCGCGCACCATCACGGCTCTGTGCGAAAAAGGCTGGCTGCAGCGCCAGCGCGACACACGAGACGCGCGCGTCATCTATATAGAGGCCAGCCCGGCGGGCCTGGAACTCTACCGGCGCATCATGCCCATCATCGTCGAACTCAACGAGCAGGTTGCCCAGGATCTGGACGCCGAAGAGCGCCGGGTGCTGAACGCCGCGCTGGACAAGATCATGCGCCGCTCGCAAAGCCTGCTGCAGGCCGAAGTGATCAAGGACCGCCCGCATCGCGGCCAGGGCGGCACGCGCAGGCAATAGCGTCACGGGCGCATGGCAGCGCGCGGCGTGACGCCGCCGCTATCACCAGGTTCCCATCAAGTGCTGCACCAGCAGGCTGCTGAGCGCCACCGCCATCCATACTCCGAAACCCAGCATTACCGGGCGCAGGCCCGCCCTGGCCATGCGCCGCAAGTCGGAAGACAGCCCTATCGCAGTGAGCGCGACGATGATGAGGAACTCGGCCATGAAATGTATGGCCCCGTTCCAGGATTCGGGCACCAGGCCGGCCGAGCGCAGGCCCGAAGCCACCAGGAACCACAGGATGAACCAGGGGAAGATGCGCGCCAGGCTGAAGTCGCCCGCGCCCTGCTTCTTGTGGCGCCAGGCCTGGTACAGGGCCAGCACCAGGCATACCGGGATGATCAGCGTCGCCCGCGTCAGCTTGACGATGGTGGCGTAGTCGCCCGCGGCGTGGCTGTAGCTGTAGCCGGCCGCCACCACCGAGGAAGTGTCGTTGATGGCCGTGCCCGCCCACAGCCCGAAGCCGGCATCGCTCATGTGCAGCCAGTGGCCGAGCAGCGGGAAGCTCAGCACGGCGATGATGTTGAAGATGAAGATGGTGGAAATCGCGAAGGCGGTTTCATGGTCGTCGGGCTTGATGATGGGCGTGACCGCCGCGATGGCCGAACCGCCGCAGATCGCCGTGCCCACGCCGATCAGCGTCTTGAGCCTGGAAGGGATGCTCAGCCAGCGGCCCAGCAGCCAGGCCGACACGAAGGCGGTCGTCATGGTCACCGCCGTGACCGCCAGCGACTGGCCGCCGGTGTGCGCCACCTGGCTTATGCTCAGGCCGAAGCCCAGGGCGATGATGGACCACTGCAGTATTTGCTTGGACGCGAATGCCAGCCCCGGCTTGAAGAGCGGCGAAACGCCGAAGGCATTGCGGATGATGATGCCCAATACGATGCCGAATACCGGCCCGCCGATGATGGGCAT
The DNA here is from genome assembly GCF_019166065.1 of Candidimonas humi. Taxonomy (GTDB): domain Bacteria; phylum Pseudomonadota; class Gammaproteobacteria; order Burkholderiales; family Burkholderiaceae_B; genus Candidimonas; species Candidimonas humi. The sequence continues at coordinate 114,695 of NZ_JAHTBN010000005.1, read as the reverse complement.
CCAGCGCCCCAGGAACAAGGCTGCCAGGCCGACCAGCGCGGCCAGCAGCAACCCGTAGACACGGGAAGGATCTCGCGGCGCCGCCGAACCGCTGCGCGCGCGCCGGCCCGCAACGGACGGGACGGCCGGCGCATAGGCATGGCCCGTCGAGGCCATGATGCCGGCGTCCTGCCCGCCGGCGGCTGGGGCGCCGCCCGAGGCCGCGCCACCTATGAAAGCCATGCGGCCAGCTTGGCCGGCCACGCCACGAAAACCCAGGAAATCCATGCAAGGAAACATCACGAATACTCATTTGTATATGACTTTCAGTGATTTTAGGGTTCCCATCAGTATAAAAAAATTCATAAATTCTTATTCATAGAATAAAATAAATTGATGATAGGAATCAGCCTCAAGCAACTCGAAGCCTTCGTGGAAATCGCCGCGGCGGGCAGTGTGCGCGCCGCGGCGCAGCAACTGTTCCTGACCCAGCCGGCCGTCAGCATGGCCCTGGCCGAACTCGAGCGGCATATCGGCGCGCCCCTGTTCGACCGGGAACGCGGGCGGCTGCGCCTGAGCGCCCGCGGCAAGGAACTGCTGCCGATGGCGCGGGAAGTCATCGAGCGCGTGCACGAAATGCTGCGCCCGCCCGGCAGCGGGCCCGCGGCGCTGGCCGGCGAATTGCGCGTGGGCGCCAGCAATACCGTGGGCAATTACCTGGTGGGCGAACTGCTCGGGCCATATATGGCGGCCCACCCCGCGGTGTCCCTGACCGTCAGCGTCGAGAACACCGACACCATCGTCGCCGGGCTGCTGGAACACCGCCTGGACGTGGGCTGCGTGGAAGGCCCCGTGCATCATCCGCAACTGGACGTGCTGCCCTGGCGCGAGGACGACATGGTGGTGTGCGCCGCGCGCGACGACCCCTTGAGCAGCCAGCCGCGGCTCGCGCCGCGCCACTTCAAGGGCGCGCGCTGGATACTGCGCGAACCGGGCTCGGCGATGCGGGCCTTGGCCGAACAAGCCATGAATTCGCTACCGCCTGGACGCATCGTGCTGGAACTGGGCCAGGTCGAGGCCATCAAGCAGGCCGTGATCGCCGGCATGGGCATCGCCTGCCTGCCCTCGGAGGCAACCACGGACGCCGTGGCGATGGGCCGCCTGAAGATCCTGGAAACCCCGTTCCTGGACTTGCGCCGGCGCCTGTCGCTGCTGCTGCACAAGGCTCGCTACCGCGGCATGCTGATCGAGGCCTTTGCCGCCAGCCTGGGGATGGGCACGCTGCGGCCCGACGACAATACGCCCGCCGGCATGGCTCGAGACACAGACAAATAAGCAGCTCGAAAAAAGAAAAGCAAAAGCGGCGCGCCGCGCCACGATGGGTGCAAACATCGTGGGCTACACTGGAAAACTCCCGGCCACCGCTCTTTGCGGCGAGCCCGCAACCGCTATAGCCCCGACCATGAGCCAGCTCGAACTTTTCCCCGCCCTGGATCCTGCCACCAGCCCCAAGCGCCATGGCGCCCGCGCGAAGGCGGCCACAGCCGGCCGCAAGACCGCCGCCCAGGCCCGGCCGCGCAATGCCCGGGCCGGCGCACCCGAAGCCGGCTCGCAACAAGCGGCACGCAAGCGCCCGAGTTCGCGCCCAGCGGCGAAATCCGAAACGAAGAGGGGAGCAAAAACCGGGAAAAAAATTGCGGCAAAACCCCGAGCACAGGCCCGGACACAAACCCAATCCCCGGCGCAACCCCAGGCACAAACGACAGCCGAGGCCGGGCCCTCAGCCTTGCCTCCCTATGAAACCATTGCGCTGGTGCTGCAGGGCGGCGGCGCGCTGGGCGCCTATCAGGCGGGGGTATTCCAGGGGCTGTCCGAAGCCGGGATCATCCCGAACCGCCTGTCGGGCATTTCCATCGGCGCGCTCAACACCGCCATCATCGCCGGCAACGCACCCGAAAAACGTATCGAGAAGCTGGTCGAATTCTGGGAAACCATCTGCCGGCCCAATCTGGGCGCGGCCCCCTATCCCTTCATCGAGCAAAGCCTGTTCAACCTGAGCGATTCGGTGCGCCAGGGCATGAGCGCACTGCACGCGCTGGGCGCCGTCGTCGACGGCCAGAACGGCTTTTTCCGGCCGCGCTTCCCGCCTCCCACATTCGTCCTTGCCAGCGAACCCGACCAGGTCAGCTACTACGATACGTCTCCCTTGCGCGATACGCTCTTGCGCCTGTGCGATTTCGACCGCATCAATTCCGGCGAAATGCATGTGTCGGTAGGCGCGGTCAACGTGCGCACCGGCAATTTCAAGTACTTCGACAATACCCACGACACCCTGAGGCCCGAACACTTCATGGCTTCGGGCGCCCTGCCCCCGGCCTTCCCCGCGGTGGAAATCGACGGCGAATACTATTGGGACGGCGGCATGGTGTCCAACACCCCCCTGGCCAATATCCTGAACACACGCCCGCGCACCGACACCCTGGTCTTCCAGGTCGATCTCTGGAGCGCCCGCGGCCGGCTGCCCGTCAATATGGGGGAAGTCACCGACCGCATGAAGGACGTCCAGTATTCCAGCCGCACCCGGCTGATTACCGAGCACCTGCGCTGGACCCAGCATTTGCGCCACATGCTGCGCAACGTGCTGCAGAACGTACCGCCCGAAGTCCGGCAAAACGACTTGTATTGCAAGCTCGCCGAACAGCTTTCATCGAGCAAGCGCTACAACGTGCTGCACCTGATCTATCGCGACCAGCCCTACGACCAGCACTACAAAGACTACCAATTCGGCCTGCCCACCATGCGCCAGCGCTGGACCGCCGGCTTGCAGGACATCCGCGAGACCCTGTCGCGGCCCGGCTTCCTGGATATGCCCGATAACGACTCGGGCTTCATCACTCACGACGTGCACCGCGACGAAATCGAGCGGGCAATGCTGGACGACTCCGTCGGCTGAGCGCAACCCGTATTCCCGCCCCTATCCCGCCTCTGTCCCGCCCCGATAACCGGCCCGTATTACCCAGTGGCCGGCCGCCGGCCTCCCCAAGCCGTTGCGGCACCGCAACATTGAAGTTGCCTGGGCTCTATCTGCATAACTAGATAATGCCTTCACAGTAGTTGCCTAGTCAGTAAAGTCGCGCTAGAATTCTGCTCATGGCACAAAGTCCTTTCCCCTCTTTTTCCGCGCAGTCGCCGGGCTCCGGCACGACTTCGGCCGCCGATACCGCGGCAGCCGGCTGCAATTTCTACAATCCCGACGGCTACACCCTGTGCCAGCAGGACAACATCGGCTATATCCTCAAGACGGTCTACACATCCATCAATCGCATGATCGACCAGGGCGTTGCGCCCTTGGGCCTGACCGCCATGCAATGGAAGCCCATGGTCCTGATCAGCAGCCGCGAGATCGACACGCCCGCCGAACTGGCGCGCGCCGTCAGCGTCGACACCGGCGCCATGACGCGCACCCTCGACCGCCTCGAAGCCAAGGGCTTTCTTACACGCCACCGCAGCCAGACCGACCGGCGGGTGGTCAAGCTCGAACTCACCGCCAGCGGCCGTGACGTAGTGGCCGGCATACTCCCGGCGGTGGCGCACACCCTCAATGCTCACCTAAGCGGTTTTTCCCGGCAGGAGGTCGATACCCTCATCAGCCTGTTGCGGCGCATGGAAGCCAACGGCTCCTGTGCAAACCCGCAACAAGAACCGGAACACGACGCGCCCCATTGACCGGAGCCCTCGTTTTCGAAGTCTTCGGGCGCATGGGCCGTGAGCCCGCGAAGCACGAAAACCCGCTAATCACTGCCTAGTCAGATACGACCCTAACAATTACTTTCAGCTTATTGTCAGCATGAAACCCCTGCTATCGATATCAGTATTGCTGCTTGCCGTCCTCACCGGCTGCGCGGCCATCAATCCGGGCAAACCGGCGCTCAGTGAGATCCAGGGCGCCAAGATCGGACTGCGTGATACGGCCATCGCCTGGCCTACCGACCAGTGGTGGCACCGCTATCAGGACCCGCAGTTGAACGAACTGATCGACGAGAGCCTGCGGGGCAATCCCTCGCTGGCCGCCGCCCGGGCTCGGCTGGCCGTCGCCAATGCCGCGGTCAGCAGCGCGCGCGCCGTGCGCTTGCCGCAGCTCGATGCCGTCTACAACAACACGCGCGAGCGTTTCTCGGAAAACTACATCTACCCGCCTCCCTACGGCGGCGCGATGTACACCGACAACAGCCTGGAACTGAAGCTCGGCTTCGATCTGGACTTGTGGGGCAAGAACCGGGCGCGCTACGCCGCCGCCTTGTCGCGCGCCCAGGCCAGCCAGGCCGACGCGCAGATGGCCCGCAATTCGCTGGTGAGCGCAGTCACGCAAAGCTATTTCAACCTGCAGGACGCCCTCAGGCAGCACGAAGTGATCTCGCGCATCGTCAAGCAACTGCAGGACGTGACACAGATCACCCGCCAGCGCGTGCAGGCCGGCCTGGATACCCAAGTCGAGCTCAAGCAGGCCGAATCGGCGGTGTCCTCGGCCAAGGTACAGCTTAGCCAGGCAGACACCAACGCCGACCTGCTGCGTCACCAGCTCGCGGCGCTCGCCGGCCAGGGGCCGGACCGCGGCAAGAGCATCCATATCGCCAAGCTGGCCGCGGCGCCCCAAGGCGTGCCGGCCGAACTGCCGATCAGCCTGCTGGGCCGGCGGCCCGACGTAGTGGCGGCTCGCCTGCTGGCGCAGGCCAGCGCCAGTGAAGTCTCGGCGGCCAAGGCCGAGTTCTACCCCGACGTGAACCTGTCGGCCTTCGCGGGCTTCTGGTCGCTGGGCATGGGCGAACTGCTGAAGAACAGCAGCCGCGTCTACGGCGTGGGCCCGGCCATCACGCTGCCCATTTTCCACGGCGGCGCGCTGAATGCCCAATTGAACGCCAAGCGCTCGGAACGCGACATCGCCGTCGCCAATTACAACCAGGCAGTGCTGACCGCGGTGCGGGAAGTGGCCGACGCCAGCACTTCGATCCGCGCGCTGCAGCAGCAGATCGCCGACCAGCATGCCAGCTACCAATCGATCTCGGACGCGTACGACATCGCCGTACAACGCTATCGCTCGGGCCTGGGCAATTACGTGCAGGTGCTGCTGGCTCAAAACGAGGTGCTCAAGCAGGCCATCCTCGACACCGACCTGAAGGCGCGCGCCTACAACCTGGACGCGCAGCTCGCCACCGCGCTGGGCGGCGGCTACGGCGCAGCGGCCGCCGCCGGCGGCTCCGCGCCGTCCGGTCAGGCCGGCGCACCAGGCGGCACGGCCGCTGACACCGCCCCTGCCTCTACCCACGCCCTGAAAGACTGAAGCAACACGACTCACTGAAACACGAGACTGTTATGACTACCGAAAGCAAACCGGCTCCCAAACGCAAACGGCTGCTGCTCACCGCGGCCCTGATCTTCATCGCCCTAGGCATCTGCTATGCCATCTATTGGGTCGTAGTGGCCTCGCATTACGAATCCACCGACGACGCCTATGTGCACGGCAACCTGGTCCAGGTCACCTCGCAGATCGCAGGCACCGTAGTGGCCATCGGCGCCGACAACACGCAAACCGTCAAGCAAGGCCAGACGCTGGTCAAGCTCGACCCCATCGACTCGCAAGTCGCCCTCAAGCAGGCCGAGGCTGCGCTGGCGCAGACCGTGCGGCGCACGCGCACTCTGTTCGTGCAGAACGACGCCCTCAAGGCCGACATCGCCATGCGCCAGGCCGACATCGAGCGCGCCCAGGTCGACCTGAGCAAGGCCCAGAGCGACTTGAAGCGGCGCCAGATGCTGGCCAAGTCGGGCGGCGTCAGCGGCGAAGAAATCCTGCACGCGGCCACCGCCGTCAAGACCGCCGAGTCGGCCCTGGCGCAGGCCAAGGCTGCGTTGGCTGCCTCCAAGGCCAAGCTGGAAACCAACCTGGCCCTGACCGCCGGCACTACCATTGCCCAGCATCCGGACGTGCGCCAGGCCGCCGACCGCGTGCGCGATGCTTGGCTGGACAATGCCCGCACGGTGCTGCCTGCGCCGACCGACGGCACGGTGGCCCAGCGTTCGGTGCAAGTCGGCCAGCACGTCGCCCCCGGCACGCCGCTGATGACCGTGATCCCGCTGCAGCAAGTGTGGGTCGAGGCCAACTTCAAGGAAGGCCAGATCACCAAGATGAAGCCCGGCCAGGAAGTCAAGCTCACCGCCGACGTCTACGGCAGCGACGTGACCTACCACGGCTACATCGAAGGCATCGCCGCGGGCACGGGCAGCGCCTTCGCCCTGCTGCCCGCCCAGAACGCCAGCGGCAACTGGATCAAGGTAGTGCAGCGGGTGCCGGTGCGCATCGCGCTCGACCCCAAGGAACTCGCCGCGCATCCGCTGCGTGTGGGCCTGTCCATGGTGGCCGAAGTGCATCTGGTCGAGCCCGATCACAAGCTCGCCGCGCAAAATGCGAACGAATCCAAATTCGAAACCAATGTCTTCGCCAAGAACACGCAAGGTGTTGACGCCCTGATCGACAAGATCATCAAAGAAAACCTGGGATCATGAGCGCTGACGACTCGCGGGCTGCCAAGCCCGCCCCGCGGCCCCCGGCGGGGGGCTATCCGCCCCTGACCGGCAATGCGCGCCTGTTCGGCACCATTGCCCTGTCGGCGGCGGTCTTCATGAACGTGCTGGACTCCTCGATCGCCAACGTGTCGATACCGACCATCGCCGGCGACCTGGGCGTCAGCGCCACCCAGGGCACCTGGGTGATCACGTCGTTCGCGGTGGCCAACGCCATCACCGTGCCCCTGACCGGGTGGCTGACCCAGCGCTTCGGCCAGGTGCGCCTGTTCGTGCTGTCCACCCTGCTGTTCGTGCTGGCTTCATGGCTATGCGGCTTCTCATGGTCGCTGGAATCGCTGGTGGCGTTTCGCGTCATCCAGGGCGCAGTGGCCGGCCCCATGATCCCGCTGTCGCAAACACTGATGCTGGGCAGCTATCCCAAGGAGAAAGCCGGCATGGCGCTCGCCCTATGGTCCATGACCGTGCTGGTCGGGCCGGTGGCCGGGCCGCTGCTGGGCGGCATGATCTCAGACAACTATAGCTGGCCGTGGATCTTCTACATCAACGTGCCGGTAGGCCTGATCGCCGGCTGGGCATCGTGGCAGATCTATAAAACGCGCGACTCGGTGCGCGTCAAGCGCCCCATAGACAGCATAGGCCTGGCCTTGCTGGTCCTGTGGGTAGCCGCGCTGCAGCTCATGCTCGACAAAGGCAAGGAACTGGACTGGTTCGCCAGCAACACCATCGTCGTGCTGGCCGTCGTCGCCGTGGTCGCCTTCGTGTTCTTTGTGATCTGGGAACTGACCGCCGTGCACCCCGTCGTGGACCTGACGCTGTTCAAGATCCGCAATTTCACCTCGGGCACCGTGACCATCTCGGTGGCCTACGGCGTGTTCTTCGGCACCGTCGTGCTGCTGCCGCTGTGGCTGCAGGCCACGCTGGGCTACACCGCCACCGACGCAGGCATCGCCTCGGCGCCCGTGGGCATCCTGGCCATCATTTTCTCGCCCATCGTCGGCAAGATGCTGGCCAAGCACGACCCGCGCTACATCGTCACCACGTCCTTCCTGATCTTCGCGCTGGTCAGCTACATGCGCGCCGACTTCAACACCGAGGTAGACATCTACACGGTGATGGTGCCGACCTTCATCCAGGGCGCGGCCATGGCCATGTTCTTCATTCCGCTGACCACCATCACGCTCTCGGGCCTGGACCCGCATCGCGTGCCGGCGGCGGCCGGCCTGACGAACTTCGTGCGGCTCATCTTCGGCGCCTTCGGCACGTCCATCACCACCACCCTGTGGGAAAACCGCGCCACCCTGCACCACGCGCAATTGACGGAACTCGCCCGCCCGGGCAAGCCCGCCTTCGACGCGGCCATGTCGGGCCTGAGCGGCAAAGGACTGGACCAGGCGCAGTCGGCCTCGCTGATCAACAACATGATCGACCAGCAGGCCTTCACCATCTCGGCCACCGACATCTTCTACGCCTCGGCCATCATCTTCCTGGTGCTGATCGCCCTGGTCTGGCTCGCCCGTCCGAAGAAGATGAGCGGCGGCAGCGCGGACACGGCTGCAGCGGCGCATTGACGGCCAAGTTCGAGATTCGCCGGTTCGAAAAATGGGGCGCTCTTGTGGGCGCCCCGTTTCATTATCTAGGTGGTATGCGCAGAGACTGTCATCGCGGGCCTGGCGGCGACCAGTACAGGGATTTCCATGTAGCCTGGCCCTTGGATACGACCGCATACAGAAGAGGCCCGCCACAAGCGCCCCGCCCTATGACATCTAGCCTACCGCGTTTGCACAGCCCATGAATTCTTGCTATAGTTTCGCTTCTTTAATTCCCCGATAGCTCAGTCGGTAGAGCGACGGACTGTTAATCCGCAGGTCACTGGTTCGAACCCAGTTCGGGGAGCCAAAAGCGCTAGAAATATCAAAATGTTATCGCCGTCTCTCACGCGGCGATTTTCTTTTCTGGCTGCCACTTTGCCAAAAAATTGACAGCGCGCGCGTGGGCGGCGATGTGGCTTGGCGCAAGGTAGGCATACCGCTGCACCATCTTGAAAGACCGCCAGCCGCCCAGCTCCTGCACCACCATGAGCAGCGTGCCCCTTTGCTCGTGCCACGACGTCCATGTGTGGCGCAAGTCATGAAAACGGAAGTCGCTGATCCCAGCCGCCCTGCACACCCGCTTGAACGCCTGCGGTCGATTTCCCACACACTGACATCCTCGCCCTCATCGCGGGTGAAGATGTAGCGCCCGGCAGTTTCTAGTCGCCTTTTCATCACGGCCGTTGCATCGTCGTTCAGGGGCACGGCACGGGCGTGTTTAGACTTCGCTTCTTCATGCATGGCCCAAGCCGTGCATCGGGCAAGGTTCACCTGCGAAGGCTGCATGGAAAGGATTTCGTCCTCACGCATCCCGGTGGCCACGGCCACAATAGCAGCGTCCCGCATCCACTCCAAGGTCAACGCATCAACCAATCGCGTGATGACCGCCGGCGGTTCCCACCGCACGCGAATATCCGGCTCCTGATACCTTGGCAGCTTGGGTAGGGCCCGCGAAGTAGCCCAAGGCCGCCCCACTTAGCCTTGCGTCCAAGCCATCTGGAGGGTTGCGTTACCTCCTCAAGGAGGCATTGAAGTCGAAGCGGCCCGACGCCTGCGGTGGCTGGTTCGCCGACGGTGCCTGTGGCGGGTCAACACGGGCGCGCTCCCACTGTCATCGATGGCACCTCGATCAGTGCAGCCGCCCGCGGGTGGCCCCCCGCGCAAGTCCCAAGATGTCGCTAAGCCGTAGATGCCGACACCGGGTGACGGCGTTGAAAGCGTGTTGGCATTCGGACACACGGGGCCAGATACGATTGCGACGCCCATGGCGCAGGCGGCTTCAGGTGGCAGCGCCCTCTCCCTTGGGGATGGCGCATCCCTGTAAAATAGGCTCCAGGATATCGACTCGGAGGCCTCATGGAGATCTTTGACACGATAAGGGCGCATGCCTCTGCCATGCACCTGCCGCTGTATGCGGTGTCCCTCAGCGCTGTGCCCAAAGCCGGGACACCGGTCTTGCTGATGCTGCATTGGCATGGGTTCTTGCGGGCGTCGGCCTTCAAGCTCGCCGGTGTCAGCTTGCCGCCGCGACCCGTCGCCGGGTCGGCCTTGCAGATAAACGCCTCCTGGGATCGCATGGAATATTGGGATCGGGAGGCGCTCGACGCTGCCTGGCAGCTAGGAGCGTGGGATCTGGAGCGGACCAACCACCGGCCCTGGTGGCGGCTGAATGCGCCGCTTGGCGAGGCGCTGGCGTGTCACCAGGCCTTTGGGGCATACGCGGATTGCGGCGACGACGGCGCGACGGTAATCATGGAAGCGCCTGACCAGGCAGTCCTGATGGAAATGGCCGCGCAATACGGCTACGTTCGCTGGCTGTTCCGTCCCAGGGCGACCGGTTTGTGGCGTGAGATCCCACAGGACGACGACACGCTCGCGCCTGGAGATACCCGGCCTTTGCCGTGTCCCGTCTTACCCCGCCCCTACGACCGGCATCGTGCGGGCCGCGACGTGTACCGGCTGAGCCATACGACGCGTTTCTCGATGAAATAAAAAGTTGCAATTTAGGCTGACACCGGCCTATTGAAAAATTCCGGCCAGACTTTATTTTTCCCGGTGCAGCATACGTTGCCTGGAAGGCGCGCGCCCATTGCTGATTGGGTGGGGGGCGTCTTCCTGATTCCTTTTTGATGATCTGATTCTCCGAGGAGATTAATCATGAAGATTCGTCCCCTTCACGACCGGGTTGTCGTCAAGCGAATCGAACGGCGCAAGACGGCCTCCGGTATCGTGATTCCCGATTCCGCTACGGAAAAACCTGAGCAAGGCGAGGTGGTCGCCATCGGCGGCGGCAAGCGTCTGCAGGATGGCTCGGTTCTTCCTCTGCATCTGAAGATCGGCGACCAGGTGCTGTTTGGGAAATACGCGGGCCAGACTGTCAAGATCGATGGCGAGGAGTGGCTCGTACTGCGTGAAGACGACGTTCTGGCCGTCGTCGAGCAGGACGGCCAGCCCTTGAAAAAGGCCGCCTGAGCCGGCCCCATCAACGATTCAGGAGTATTGACATGAGTGCGAAAGATGTCCTTTTTCATGACAGCGCCCGCAATCGTATCGTCAAGGGCGTGAACGTACTGGCCGACGCGGTAAAAGTGACGCTGGGCCCCAAGGGGCGCAACGTATTGCTGGAGCGCAGCTTCGGCGCGCCTGTCCTCACCAAGGACGGGGTTTCCGTTGCCAAGGAAATCGAGCTCAAGGACAAGTTCGAAAACCTCGGAGCCCAGGTCGTCAAGCAAGTGGCCTCCAAAACGGCGGATGTCGCCGGAGACGGGACGACCACGGCGACCGTGCTGGCCCAATCCATCATTCAGGAAGGGGCGCGCTATGTGGTCGCGGGCCTCAACCCCATGGATCTGAAGCGTGGGATAGACAAGGCCGTAGGTGCAGTCGTCGAGGCGCTGAAGGCGCAATCCAAGCCGATTTCGACCAGCAAGGAAATTGCCCAGGTCGCAGCACTCTCGGCCAACGCGGACGAGGCCATCGGCAAGATCATTGCCGATGCAATGGACAAGGTGGGCCGGGAAGGCGTGATCACCGTCGAAGACGGGAAATCGCTGGACAACGAACTCGATGTGGTCGAGGGCATGCAATTCGACCGGGGTTATCTGAGTCCCTATTTTATCAACGAACCCGAGAAGCAGACAGCTTCTCTGGAAGATCCGCTCATCCTGGTGCACGAAAAGAAGATCTCCAACGTGCGCGATTTGCTGCCGGTGCTGGAGATCGCAGCCAAGGCAGGGAAGCCGCTGCTGATCATCGCCGAAGACATCGAGGGGGAAGCCCTGGCAACCCTGGTGGTGAATTCGATGCGCGGCATACTCAAGGTGGCAGCGGTCAAGGCGCCCGGGTTCGGCGACCGGCGCAAGGCCATGCTCGAGGATATCGCCATCCTGACGAACGCCACGGTCATCTCCGAGGAAACCGGCAAGCAGCTCGAGAAAACCACGCTGGAGGATCTCGGCAGCGCCAAGCGTGTCGAAGTCCACAAGGAGCACACCATCATCGTCGATGGAACCGGCGAGGCCTCGAAGATCCAGGCGCGGGTCAAGGCGATCGAAGCCCAGGTGGAGCAGGCGACCAGCGACTACGACCGCGAGAAGCTGCAAGAGCGCATTGCCAAGCTCTCCGGCGGCGTGGCCGTGATCAAGGTGGGCGCGGCGACCGAGGTCGAGATGAAGGAAAAGAAAGACCGGGTCGACGATGCACTGCACGCGACGCGCGCCGCTGTCGAAGAAGGCATCGTTCCGGGCGGCGGGGTGGCGCTGCTCCGTGCCCACAGTGCGATCGAGTGCCTCAAGGGGGCCAACGCCGATCAGGACGCCGGTATCCAGATCATTCGCCGTGCCCTGGAGGCGCCCTTGCGCGCCATCGTCGCCAACGCCGGCGAAGAGCCCTCCGTGGTGGTTGCCAAGGTTGCCGCGGGCAAAGGGAACTTCGGGTACAACGCATCGTCGGGCAGCTATGGCGATCTCGTCGAGATGGGTGTCGTAGATCCGACGAAAGTGGCGCGTACGGCGCTTCAGAATGCCGCCTCGATCGCGAGCCTCGTACTGACGACGGAAGCCTCCGTCGCGGAACAGCCCAAGGAAGAGAAACCTGCACCGGTGCCGGCGGGCATGGACTACTAGTTCTTCCCGACGCCGCCTGATAGCGGGGATCGTCCCTGCGGGTGCCGCCGAGGTGCCCGCGGGGCGTTCTGCTCGACGCACGGTTTTCCGGTCATGGTGTGCTTTTCATCGTGCATCGCACGCTTGAAAAACCGGATCGGAATCCCCATTTGGAGTTTTGTACAAGCCAGCGCAGAGTTCGTGTCCGATTCGTGCGCTGTGTGTTTTGACTTGTTGGCTATTGGCGTGGCGGACGGGTTAGGACGTGTGAGCCGGTGCCGTCTTCCTGCCATTGCGAGGGAGAACAGACCATGAACGATCTTTTCTTTGGAAGCGACCTCTTCAACGAGTTCGATCGCCTGCAGCAGCAGATGGCGAGCCTCTTCAACGGTTTTCCATCCAGCATACGCTCCGGGCGCTTCGGTACGTTTCCACAAATCAATGTCGGTTCGACCGACGACTCGATCGAAATCGTCGCGTTTGCGCCGGGTATCGATCCGAAGGCTCTCGAAGTATCGATCGACAAGGGCCTGCTGGTCATCAGCGGCGAGCGTACAACCGCCCAACCGGAGGCGGCGGATGACACGCGGGTCTACGCGCAAGAGCGCTTCGCAGGCACCTACCGCCGGGTCGTCGAGCTGCCCGAACAAGCAGATCCCGATAAGGTGACGGCGCGGTACACCGACGGCTGCCTGGCCATAAGCATTGGCAAGAAGGAGACGTCCAAGCCGCGGGCCATTACCGTTCAATGAGGTGATTACAGCATTGAGGAGAATATCATGAGCAACACAACGGAACTCGTCACGAAGGACGACACCGCGGTGAGTCGCCGCGCAGGCGGCCCGGCGCGACGCCGGATCACGGTGACGCCCCCCGTGGATATCTTCGAGGACAGCCAAAAAGTGACGCTATGGGCGGATCTGCCAGGTGTGACAAAGGATCGGCTCAACATAAAGGTGTCTGACGGCAACCTGTCTATTGAAGGCGAATCGGTGGTGCCCACGCCGACAGGGTTGCGCTTGCAGCATGCGGAGGTTCCTCAACCTCACTTTGCCCGGGCATTTTCGCTTGGGGCGGATCTGGATGCATCGAAGATAGATGCGACCCTGAAGGATGGTGTATTGAAGCTGACCATTCCGCGTCGCGAGGAAGCCCAGCCGCGCCGGATCGAGGTGCATGCAGGCTGAGCCAGGTTGCAGGCGCGACACGCAGCAGAGGGTGGGTAGCGGCCATCAGCCGCCACCCACTGGCGACAGGGATGTCGCAGCGCAAATCTGGCTTCCCCGGGACGGCAAAGGAGAAGATGATGAATACCGACTTGAAAAAGTGGAATCCATTTAAATTTCTTCGTGGGCAAGCTCGTGAAGCGGAACCAGGCAATTCGGAGGAAGTCCCGTCAAACAAGCAGAAGCGGGCCTACTGGCCCGACATCCCACGGCTCTTTTCACGCGAGCAGTGGCGCGTGATGGAGGATTTTATTCACGACCCGTTTTCGGGGCACGGTGTACTGGATAGATGGTTCGGAGACTTCAGCCCGTCACGTTTTCGGCCACGTCTCGACGTGGTTGACGAGGGGCGGGTATTGCGCGTAACCGTTGAACTTCCGGGATTGGATCGTGAGGATCTCAGCGTAAGTGTTGAAGATGGCATGCTCGTACTGCGCGGTGAAAAGAAGCAGGACGTCCGCAGCGAAGAGAACGGCTGCTATAGGCTGGAGCGTGCGTACGGCAACTTCATGCGCACCATTCCCATGCCCGCGGATGCCTATCCGGATCACACGCTGGCAAAATTCAGCAATGGGGTGCTGACGCTGACCGTGCCGAAGTCGGAGTCAGAGTCGGCGCAATCGGTGGGCTGCACGATCGAGATTAACTAACGTTCGGTTATACGGGCTCCTCAGGCGTGGCCCGGGCTGGCGTCCGGACCTTTTCCATTACCCGGCTCATGGTTCGAACGTATCCAGCCGGGATGCGCCCTGGGCTCCCACCCTTCAATATCGCGCAGGTAATTCACCAGGAGGTGTCCCCTCCCTGGCAACAGGGTTTAGCCGTGCTGATATTCCAAGAGCACCCGCGACCCCTGACATAGACTTTGGCCCGTCTCGCCCGAAGCCGTCAGGCGCGGGCAAGTTCCTCCAGCCTGATAACAGTGCGGCACCCCGTTGCCTCGGCATAGCGGGAAAGCGTGCGTAGAGAAGGCATCGTGCGGCCACTTTCGAGGCGGGCTATGGTCGATTGTGTTGTATGCATCTTGTCGGCCAGTTGCTCTTGTGTCAGCCCTGCTCGGGCGCGGGCCGCAATGAGCTCGCGGGCAAGTTCGAATTCTGGCGCCAAGGCTTCGTATTCCGCCTTCACCTTGGGATTTGCCAGCATCCGCTTTTTCAGAGTTTCGTAATTACTCATCGTTCTTGTTCCATCATCCGGACATAGGCCGTCTCGATTGCCTTATGCGGCGTCTTCTGCGTTTTCTTCACGAAAACATGCAACACGCTCAGACGCTGTCCGGCAAGGGCCATATAAATGGCTCGCGCCAGGCCATCGCGGCCCTTCACGCGGATTTCCCACAGTTTGCCTTCCAGGTGACGAACATGTGGCATACCGACCCGATGCGGGCCGTACTCGATCAGCATGTCGGCAATACGCAGAAAACGAGCCTGCATATCAACCGGCAACGCCAGCAATTCCGCTTCGGCCTCAGGCAGAGGAATTATTTCCCATGTCATTATTTTATCTCTTTTTTGCTATACATGCTAATCCTGAGGCGGCATCGTCCTCATTAGTGCCCTGGAGATGTCTCGTCTAAAGGGGCGGCACGATCTTTGCCCTTCTCGATATCCATATCCACGCCTCGATCTTCGTAGGCCATATGCTTCGCGTTACATGCAGCGCAGATCCAATGAAGGCTGCCTTTCCGCCAAAAACAATCTGCATTCTGGCAAATTCAACAGACTCGGCCCAGCCATTCCTAAGATAGAATCCAATAGAGAAAATTGGCACAGGCCAAATTGATCCGTCTATTGCAAAACCGAAACATGCCCTACACCAACCATTTCAAGCAGGCCCTGCGCGCCGGACGCGCGCAGATCGGCATCTGGTCCACCATCCCCTCGCCTTTCGTCTCCGAACTGATCGGCGGCGCGGGCTACGACTGGGTGCTGCTGGACACCGAGCACACGCCCACCGATGTGCCGCTGATGATGCAACAGTTGCAGGCCGTGGCCGCCGCGCATCCCGCGGCGGGCGCGCAGCCTATGCACGCGGTCGTGCGGCCGGCATGGAACGACCCGGTGCTCATCAAGCGCTATCTGGACATTGGCGCGCAGACGCTGCTGCTGCCTTTCGTGCAGAACGCACAGGAAGCCCAGGCCGCCGTGCGCGCCATACGTTACGCGCCCGACGGCATACGGGGCATGGGCGGCTCCACTCGCGCGTCCAACTTCGGTCGCACCGCCGACTACGTCGCCAAGGCCGCCGAAGACCTGTGTCTGCTGGTACAGGTGGAAACGCCCCAGGCGCTGGAGCAGATCGAGGCGATTGCCGCCATCGACGGCATCGACGGCATTTTCATCGGCCCCGCAGACCTGTCGGCCAGCATGGGCTATCCCGGCCAGGCGCGGCACCCGGAAGTAAACCGCAGCATAGACGACGCCATACGCCGTATCCGCGCCTGCGGCAAGGCGCCGGGCATCCTGATGGTGGACGAGGCGCGGGCGCGCGAATGCCTGGACTTGGGCGCGCAATTCGTCGCCGTGGCGCTCGACACCATCATCCTGCGCAACGGGGTGGATGCGGCGGCCGCAAGGTTCCGCGGCCAGTCGCCGGCATCCAGGCCCACGGCTTCCAGCAGCTATTGAAAGCGCACACACCTTGTTTACGTCGCTCGACCTGATAGGTACGTTCGTCTTCGCCATCAGCGGAGCCGTGGCGGCGCACCAGAAGAAGCTGGACCTGTTCGGCATCATTACCCTGGCCTACACCACCGCCTGCGGCGGCGGTATCATCCGGGACGTGTGCATAGGGGCGCTGCCGCCGGCCGGCCTTGCCGACTGGCGCTACATGGCCCTGGCTCTGATCGCTGCCGGCCTGGTCATCAGCGCGGAAGACCTGGTGCAAAAACTATCGCATCCGGTGCTGATGTTCGACGCGGCGGGCCTGGGGTTTTTTGCCGTTTTCGGCGCGCACAAGGCCTTGATGCACAGCCACAGCATCGAAGCGGCCGTCATCCTGGGCATGATCTCGGCCGTAGGCGGCGGCGCGCTGCGCGACTTGCTGCTGAACCGCACCCCGGTCATCCTGCAGCGGGAAATCTACGCCTCGGCGGCCTTGCTTGCTGCCGCGCTGCAAACCGGCGGGGATATTCTCGGCTGGCCTGCGCAATGGGTTTCATGGACCGCCATCGCCCTGTGCTTTGCAATACGCTGCCTGTCGCTGGTGTTTCACTGGAACCTGCCCAGGTTCACCAAGGGCGACGATTGAACGGCGCAATAGTGCAACGACATCACTCAAGATGCAGGCAATACACCCGCAGCCTATGGCCGTCGGGGTCTTGCGCGGTGTAGGTATAGCCGAAGTCCATGGTCAGGGGCGGCTGGATTATCGCCAGGCCGTCCCGCTGCCATTGAGCATGCAGGCGGTCGACTTCGGCGTCGCTGTCCACGGCAAAGGCCAGTTCGCTGCCGCCGACGGGCGTGGCGGCGGGCTCTACGGTGTGGCGCGACCATAACCCCAGCTTGAAGCCCGAAGCGAACACGAACAGCGCGAAGGCGGGCGACGCCTCGACGGCTTGCAGGCCCAACAACTGAGCATAGAAACGGGCGCTGCGTTCGGGACTGTCGACATAGATGATGGCATGGTTGAGATCGAGGACGGGGCGATCGAGATCGGGCATGACGATTCCTTGGCAGTGTTTGTGAGCCGCGGACCCATCGGGCCGCTTATGCTCACGGTATCGTCATGCTAGGGGCGGACACTGACAATTTCCGTCAGTATCAAACACCCAAAGGATCGGCGTGTATGCCCTGCTCTTCTCTCCAGCGCTTCAGCAGGGCCTGGCGCCGCACCGGATAGCGCTCGCCCAGCGGTTCCAGCGCCACGAAACGGTCTACGCGGAAATGGCGCAAGGCCTGGCGCCGCTCGCACCATGCGGAGACCATGCGCACCCTCTCGAAAAAGCCCAGCGCAAAGGGCCAGATGACACGCTCGGTATCGTGTTCCTGCCGGTCTCGGTAACGGATGAGCAATTTGCGTTCCTGCCGTATGGCCTGGCGCAGCGCGGGCAGGCAGTCCAGGCCGTCCTGTACGGCGTCGGGCGGGCCGACCAGCAAGGCGCTGTCATGCAGGGATTGGCGCAGGTCGGCCGGCAACACGGCCGCGATCTTGGACAAGGCGTTGCGGGCGTCGTGCGCCAGTTCGGAATCCGTACGCCTGGCCACCCAGCGGGCGCCGAGCATGAGCGCGTCAAGTTCGGGCGCCGAGAACATCAGCGGCGGCAGCAGGAAGCCGGGCTGCAGCACGTAGCCCACGCCCGGCTCGCCCTCGATGTGCGCCCCTTGCGCCTGCAGGCTGGCGATGTCCCGGTACAGCGTGCGCAGGCTGACGCCCAGTTCGCCGGCCAGGGCCTTGCCGCTGACGGGATGGCGGCGACGGCGCAGGCACTGCATCAATTCCAGCAATCTTTCGGCACGGGACATGAGGGCTCCACGAGGCACGGCGACCGACGCTGCGGTGCAGCTAAGGGTTTCACCTAGGTAGCGCCCCGCCTCGCAGAGTTTTAAGAATGGGAGGCAGGATTCGAAGGACAACAACAAACCTGGAGACATCTGCAATGAAAATCGAGCTCAAAGTCAATGGACAAGCAGTCAGCACCGAGGTCGAGCCCAATGTACTGCTGGTGCAGCTCATCCGCAACGAACTGCGGCTGACGGGCACCCATGTAGGCTGCGATACCGCCCAGTGCGGCGCCTGTACCGTGATCGCCAACGGGCGAGCCATCAAGTCCTGCAACGTCCTGGCGGCGCAGATGCAGGGCGCCGAAATCACCACCATCGAGGGCCTGGCCAATAGCGACGGCACCCTGCATCCGGTGCAGGCCGCCTTCAAGGAATGCCACGGCCTGCAGTGCGGCTACTGTACGCCGGGCATGGTGATGAGCGCCGTCGACTTGCTCGCCCATCATCCGCAAGCCAGCGCCAGCGAAATCCGCGAGCAGTTGGATGGCAACCTCTGCCGCTGCACGGGCTACCACAACATCGTCAGGGCGGTGCAGACCGCCCAGAAAGCCATGGCAGCCTGATGGCAAAGGAGACTCAATCATGGGTGCAAATCAATTTGCCAACATGCCGCATATAGGCGAATCGCTGCGGCGTGTCGAAGACCTGCGCTTTCTGACAGGCGCTGGCAGGTACGTGGACGATATCCACCAGGAAGGCCAGAAATACGCCTGTTTCGTGCGCTCGCCGTACGCCCACGCTCGCATCAAGAGCATCGATACGGCCGAAGCCGGGCGCATGCCGGGGGTGCTGGGCGTTTTCACCGGCCAGGATATCGACGGCAAGGTCGGCGGCCTGCCTAGCGGGTGGCTGATCAGCAATCCCGACGGCAGCCCCATGAAAGAGCCGCCCCACCCGTTCCTGTCGATCGGCAAGGTGCGCTATGTGGGCGAGCCGGTCGCGATGGTGGTGGCCGATACGCAGGAACAGGCCCGCAACGCCGCCGAGGCCGTGGCCGCCGACTACGAAGAGCTCGAACCCGTCGTCGACATGGGCAAGGCCGCCCAGGGGCCGGCGCTGCACGACGAGGCCCCCGACAACCGCTGCTACAAGTGGGTGCTGGGCGACAAGGCTGCCGTGGACGCCACTTTCGCAAGCGCGGCGCACGTCACCCGCCTCGACCTGATCAACAACCGCCTGATTCCCAACGCCATGGAACCGCGCGCGGACAATGCGCGCTATGACCGCGCCACGGGCGAATCGCTGCTGTATACCACCAGCCAGAACCCGCACCTGGTGCGCCTGCTGCTGTCGGCCTTCGTGCTGCACCAGCCCGAGCACAAGATACGCGTCATCGCCCCCGACGTGGGCGGCGGCTTCGGCTCCAAGATCAACCTGTACCCCGAGGACGTCGCCATAGCCTGGGCTGCGCGCGAACTGGACTGCGCGGTTAAATGGACCGCCGAACGCAGCGAAAGCTTCATCGCCGATACCCATGGGCGCGACCACGTCACGCACGCCGAGATGGCGCTGGACAAGGACGGCAAGTTCCTCGCATTGAGGGTCCACACCGATGCGAACCTGGGCGCGTACCTGGCGACTTTCGGGCCGGTCGTGCCCACCATCCTGTACGGCACGCTGCTGGCCGGCCAATACACCACGCCGCAGGTCTATGTCGAGGTCGACGGCTGGTTCACCAACACGGTGCCGGTGGATGCCTACCGCGGCGCCGGGCGGCCCGAAGCCGCCTACCTGGTCGAGCGCCTGGTCACCCGCTGCGCCTGGGAACTCGGCATCGGCCAGGACGAAATCCGCCGGCGCAACTTCATCACCGAGTTTCCCTACCAGACGCCGGTCGCGCTGCAATACGACACGGGCGACTTCCCGAAATGCCTCGAAGAGGCCAACAAGCTCGCAGACGTGGCCGGCTTCGTGGAACGCCGCCGGGCCAGCGAGGCCAAGGGCCTGAAGCGCGGCATAGGCTATTCCAGCTATATCGAGGCCTGCGGCCTGGCGCCCTCGCACATCGTCGGGCAATTGGGCGGGCGCGCCGGCCTGTATGAATGCGGCGAGGTGCGCATCAATCCCACCGGCTCGGTGACCGTGTTCACCGGCACCCACAGCCACGGGCAGGGCCACGAGACCGCGTTCGCGCAACTGGTCTCCGCGCGCCTGGGCATCGCGGTCGACGCGGTCGAAATCGTGCATGGCGACACCGGCCGCATCCCCTTCGGCATGGGCACCTACGGCTCGCGTTCGCTGGCCGTGGGCGGCGCGGCGGTCATGCGGGCACTGGACAAGATCGAGGAAAAGGCCAAGAAGATCGCGGCCCACCTGATGGAAGCCAGCGATGCCGACATAGATTTCGCCAACGGCGAATTCAGCGTCAAGGGCACCGACAAAAAAGTCCCCTTTGCGGAAGTGGCGCTGGCCGCCTACGTGCCGCACAACTATCCGCTGGACAAGCTCGAACCCGGGCTGGACGAGACCGCCTTCTACGACCCCAGCAACTTCACCTACCCCGCCGGAACCCATATCTGCGAGGTAGAGGTCGATCCCGCGACGGGCGTGGTGCATGTGGACCGGTTCACGGCAGTGGACGACTTCGGCGTCATCGTTAATCCCATGATCGTCGAAGGCCAGGTGCAAGGCGGGGTCATGCAGGGCATCGGCCAGGCGCTGCTGGAACAGTGCGCCTACGACCCCGATAGCGGCCAGTTGCTGACCGGCAGCTATATGGACTACGCCATGCCGCGCGCCAAGGATTTCCCCGAATTCCGGCTTGGCACCGTGTGCACGCCGTGCACGCACAATCCGCTGGGCAGCAAGGGCTGCGGCGAGGCCGGCACCATAGGCTCGCCGCCGGCGGTGATCAATGCCCTGCTCGACGCGCTCGAGCCGCTGGGGGTGCGCGATATCGACATGCCCGCCACGCCGCACCGTGTCTGGCAGGCGATCCAGGCCGCCAAGTGATCCACTCAGGAGACACACATGTATGCATTTACTTATGAACGCCCGGCCACGCAGGCCGATGCGCTCAGGCTGCTCAAAGACGGTGGACAGGCCCTGGCGGGCGGGCAGACCCTGTTGGGCTCGATGAAACTGCGCCTGGCCGCGCCCGGGCAACTGGTAGACCTGGGCGGACTCAAAGAGCTGTCCGGCATCCGCCGCGAAGGCGGCGCCATCGTGATCGGCGCCATGACCCGGCACGCCGATGTCGCCGAAAACGCCGAGGTGCTGGCTGCCATCCCCGCCCTGGCGCGCCTGGCCGCGGGCATAGGCGACAAGCAGGTGCGCGCCATGGGTACGCTGGGCGGCTCGGTGGCCAATAACGATCCGGCGGCGGACTATCCGGCCGCCTTGCTGGCGCTGGGCGCCACTATCCACACCACCGGGCGCCAGATCAAGGCCGACGATTTCTTCCAGGGCCTGTTCAGCACCGCTCTCGAGCCGGGGGAACTCGTCACGGCGATAAGCTTCCCGGTGCCCAAGCGCGCCGCCTACGTCAAGTTCCCGCAACCCGCTTCGCTGTTCGCGCTAATCGGCGTGTTCGTTGCGCAATTCGACGACGGCGTGCGAGTGGCGGTGACGGGCGCGGGCAATGGCGTATTCCGCCACCAGGCCATGGAAGCCGCCCTGGCGAGCAACTTCAGCCCCGATGCGCTAGCCGCGGTGCCGACCGATGCATCCCAGGCATCCAGCGACCTGCACGGCAGCAGCGCCTACCGTGCCCACCTGGTCGGGGTGATGGCGCAGCGCGCCGTGGCCCAGGCGCTGGCCTAGGGGCCGTCAACGCTAGGAATGTTCCATGAGCACACCGCTGGTATCCGCCGCAGCGCCAGACCCTGGCTCCATCGATGCGCTGATTACCGCGCTCGAGGCCAGGGCTTATTTTGCCGACCGGCGTCTGGCCACGGCGGTATTCCTGGCGCTCAAGCTGCAGCGCCCGCTGCTGCTGGAGGGCGAACCCGGCGTGGGCAAGACCGAACTGGCCAAGGCCCTGGCCGCGGTATTGGGGCGCGAACTGCTGCGCCTGCAATGCTTCGACGGGCTGGAACAGCGCGAAGCCCT
Organism: Candidimonas humi; assembly: GCF_019166065.1. Classification (GTDB taxonomy): domain Bacteria; phylum Pseudomonadota; class Gammaproteobacteria; order Burkholderiales; family Burkholderiaceae_B; genus Candidimonas; species Candidimonas humi. The sequence continues at coordinate 92,667 of NZ_JAHTBN010000005.1, read as the reverse complement.
GTACGAATGGAACTACGCGGCGCAGTTGCTGCACTTGCGGGCGGCCGAGGGCCTGGCGCCGGCCAGCGAACTCGAACGCGAGGTCTACCAGCCGCGCTACCTGGTGCGCCGTCCGCTGCTGCAGGCCTTGCAGGCTCCGGCGCCCGGGGCCCTGCTGCTGATCGACGAAATCGATCGCGCCGACGAGCCCTTCGAAGCCTTCCTGCTCGAATACCTGGGCGAATACCAAGTCAGCATCCCGGAACTCGGGACGGTGCGCGCGACCATCCCGCCGGTGACACTGCTGACCAGCAACCGCACGCGCGAACTCAATGACGCCGTCAAGCGCCGCTGCCTGTACCACTGGCTGGACTATCCCGACCGCGAACGCGAGCTGGCCATCGTACAGGCGCTGGTGCCGCAGGCTCCGCGCGCCCTGGCCCGGCAGGTCGCCGCCTTCGTGCAACAACTGCGCAATGCCGCCGGCGAGGGCCATTTCCAGCGCGCTCCCGGCATCGCCGAGACCGTGGAATGGGCCCGGGCGCTGGTGGCCCTGGACACCATCGCGCTAGACCCCGAAGTCGTGGTGGACACTGCCGGCATACTGTTCAAACAGCGCGACGACGTCGCCGCGCTGGACCGGGCGCTGGCGTCCGAGGCCCTGCGATCTGCGCAGCAGGCCGCCGCCTGAAGGCGGGGCCGATGGCAACAAAGGACACCCGGCCTATGATGCCAGCCGACCAGCGCGACACCGCGGCGCGCCCGCAGCAGGTGTCCTTGCTGGGCGATGCGCGCAGCGGCAAGCTCAGCGGCAATCTCAGTGCCTTCGGCCGCGCCTTGCGCCGCGCCGGGGTGCCGGTAGACGCGGCGCGGATCGCCCTGGCCCAGCAGGCCTTGCAGTGCGTAGGTGTGGCGCGCAAGCAGGACGTAGGCGCGGCGCTGGAAACGGTACTGGTCAGCCGCGAGCAGGATCGTGCCGTGTTCCGCGAAATGTTCGCCGCCTTTTTCCGGGATCCGGAGCTGGCCCACCAGTTGCTGGCGCGGATGATGCCGCGCTCCGAGCGCGAGGCCGGGCCGCCGCGCGCGCGCCCGCGCGTGCAGGCGGCGCTGGCCCCGCCGGCCGGCGCGCCTGGCACGGCCAAGCCCGACCTCGAGCTCGACGCCGCCATGACCGCAAGCGACGTCATCCGCCTGAAATCGGCCGATTTCAATCAAATGTCGGCCAGCGAATATTTCCTGGTGCAGCGCCTGGTGCGCGACGTTGCCCTGCCCTTGCCCACGGTGGCCAGCCGCCGCACCCGGGCCGGCACGCGGGGCTCGCGCATACATTGGGGCCGCACCCTGCGGGCTGCCGCCCACAACGGCGGCGACGTGATGGCCCTGCACCGGCTGCGGCGCCGCAGGCAGCCCTTGCCGCTGCTGGCGCTGGTGGACGTATCGGGTTCGATGGAACGCTACGCCCGCACCCTGCTGGCCTTCCTGCACGCGGCGACCCGCCACGTGCAAGTGGGGGGGCGCATCCTGCCCGTGTGCCGCAATGTGTTCGCCTTCGGCACCGAGCTTACCGACCTGGGCCCGGCCTTTCGCCTGGCCGATACGGACGCCATGCTGCAGGCCGCCGGCGGGCTGATACATGATTATGCGGGCGGCACCCGGCTCGGCGACTGCCTGGCCAGCCTGTGGCGCGGGCACGCCCGCTGCCTGGTGGGACGCCGCACCGTGGTGCTGATCGTTACCGACGGACTGGACACCGGCGACCCGGACGACCTCGCCCGCGAACTGGGCAGGCTCAAGCTCCGCACGCGCCGCATACTGTGGCTCAACCCGCTGCTGCGCTTCGACGGCTATACGCCCAGCGCCCGCGGCGCCGCGGTGCTGCACCGTATGGCCGACGCCATGCTGGCAGTGCACAATGTCAGCCGGCTGCAGGACCTGGCCGGCGCCATCGCCACGCTTGTAAAACAATGATCCCCCAAGGAGGCAACCATGGACATGCAAGGCTCGCGCAAACTGGCCGTCGGCCGGCAACAAGCCTGGGAGGCACTCAACGACCCCGAGGTCCTGAAGGTTTGCGTGCCGGGCTGCGAGAGCATCGAGGCCACCGGCGAACATGAATACGCCCTGGTCAGCACGGTCAAGGTAGGCCCGGTAGCAGCCAAGTTCAAGAGCACGATACAACTGGCCGATATCCAGGCCCCCGAGAGCTATACACTGAACTTCAACGGCAATGGCGGGGCAGCCGGCTTCGGCAAGGGCAGCGCCAAGGTCGCCCTGACGCCCCAGGGCGAGGGCTGCGAATTGGCGTACACGGTCAATGCCACCGTGGGCGGCAAGATCGCTCAGGTCGGGCAGCGGCTGATCGACGGCGTGGCCAAGGCCATGGCCGAAAGTTTCTTCAAGCGTTTCGACGAAGAGATGCAGCGCCGCTATCCGGCGGCGGCCAAGGCGCCTGCCGCCGGCGCCGCCGACTCGGCAGTATCGACGGGATCCAGCGGCGCGCGCGGGTCCGGCCCGGCCGGCCGCCGCGTTTCGAATTGGATCTGGGTCGTGGTGGCGGTACTGGTGATACTGGGCATCGCCTGGGCAACCCAATGATAAAAGACTGGCAAATACAAGAATGAAGCACGTTGCCATACGAGCCCATGCGCATCGCGCGGCCCGGCCGCGCCGGCCCTGACGGCCACCGCCGGGCCGCGTGTTCTCGTGGCGGACGTGCCGCTTTGACTGCAAGCCCTATAAGAACTATTTTTTATGGAAGGGATTTTCAGGGAAACCTGCCATGGAAAATCTGGACTTCATCATTTTGCGCACCCTGCGCGACTGGCGCAGCAACGGCAGCCACGCCGTGCTGGCGACCGTAGTGCACACCTGGGGGTCTTCGCCGCGGCCCATAGGCTCGATCATGGCGCTGCGCGAAGACGGCATCGTCGTGGGCTCGGTGTCGGGCGGCTGCATCGAGGACGACCTGATCGCCCGCTATACCCAGCCGGACGCACCCGACGCCCTGCCCCGCAACGGGCCGCCGCGCTTTCTCAAATATGGCGTCACCGCCGACGAGGCCCACCGCTTCGGCCTGCCTTGCGGCGGCACGCTCGAGATAATCCTCGAATTCGACCCCGACGTCGGTTCGCTGGAAGAACTGGTGCAGATGCTGGATACGGGGCGGCTGATGCACAGGTGCGTGCGCCTCGCCGACGGCCATGTGCACCTGGAGCCCACCGACGTCCCGGCCGATCTCGGCCTGGACGAGCACGAACTGGTGAATACTTTCGGCCCGGGCTACCGGATGCTGATCATCGGCGCGGGCCAGATGAGCGAATACCTGGCCACCATGGCGCAGTTCTGCGGCTTCGCGGTCACGGTATGCGATCCGCGCAAGGAATACAGCAGCGTCTGGAACGTTCCCGGAGTGCGGGTGGTGGACACCATGCCGGACGACACGGTGGCGGAATTCCAGCCCGACGCGCGCAGTTGCGTCATCGCGCTCACGCACGACCCCAAGCTGGACGACCTGGCCTTGCTGCAGGCGCTGGAAACCCCCGCCTTCTATATAGGGGCCATAGGCAGCCGGCGCAACAATCAGGCGCGGCGCGAGCGCATGATCGAATACCTGGACCAGACCGAGCAGTCGCTGGCCCACCTGCGCGGCCCCATCGGCATTTATATCGGCAGCAAGACCCCGCCGGAAATCGCCGTCAGCGTCATGGCGGAAGTGCTGGCGGTGAAGAACGGCGTGGCCCTGCCGCGCGATACGGACGTCGCATACGTCAAGGACCAGCAAGGCATGATGGGGGCCGGCACGGTGTGCTTTACGGGGTGATGCCGGCGGCAGCCGGCCACTGTCGCCATCGCCCGCGGGCCGGTCCGGAATGCGCGCGGCCCGCCGCACGGCGGGCCGCCTGTATGAAATAAAGGCCGTCGGCATCCCGGCGGGGATACGCAACGGCCGCTGCGGCATTGCACCTAGCCCGCGGTGATGTGCGCCGTGTCGATGATCTTCTTGTAGCGCGCCATCTCGGACGCGATATAAGCGGTGAAATCCGCCGAGTTCTTGTAGGCGACTTCAAAGCCCAGGGCGTCCAGACGCTGCTTCATTTCGGGCGAACCCATGATCTTGGCGGATGCGGCCTCGATCTTGCCCAGGACGGCCGGCGGCAGCTTGGCGGGCGCCCACAGGCCGTACCAGGAATAGAACTCGAAGTCCTTCATGCCAGCCTCGCGCATGGTGGGGACGTCCGGCAGCAGCGGGCTGCGGGCGCTGCCCGTTACCGCCAGGGCCCGCAGCTTGCCCGACTTCACGAGCGGCAGAGAGGACAGCATGGGGTCCATGATGGCCGAGACCTGCCCGCCCACCAGGTCCGACAGCGCGGGCGCGGCGCCCTTGTAGAGCACGATGGGCACTTTCGAAATATGCGCTTCGTACAGGAACTGCGCCGCACCCAGGTGGCCGGCCGAGCCGAAGCCGCTGGTAGCGAACGTATATTTATCCGGATCGGCCTTCACATCGGTAATGAATTGCTGGACACTGTCGGCCGGCACTTTGGGGTTCACGCTGAAGATCAGCGCGCCTTGCGCCAGCATGCTGACGGCGGTGAAGTCCTTGACCGCGTCGAAGGTGATGGTCTTCTTGTACAGCAGCGGATTGATGGAGTGAATCGAGGCGTTGATGTAGAGCGTGTAGCCATCTGGCTTGGCCCGCGCCACATAGGCCGCGCCTATCATGCCCGAGGCGCCGGGACGGTTTTCGACCACCACGGATTCGTGCAGCTCATTCTTGAGCTTGTCGGCGAACAGGCGCGCCACGCCATCCACCGAGCCGCCGGGCGGATGCGGGACAACAATGGTGATGGTTCGGGACGGATAAGCGCTTTCCGCCCCCGCAGGACTGGCGGCCACCACGCCGGCGACGCCCAAGGCCATCGCAACGGCGCGCAGAAGGCCGCCATATATGCTTTGCTTCATCAACTTCTCCCTATGCGGATAACAGGACTGTCTTCGTCTTGTCGCTATACTTCTGTATTTATATGCGCCGCTGCGCGGAACACAAACCCGCGGCGGCCTGCATGGCAATCAAAAAGTTCCGGGGTAGCCGCCGCCGTCTATCAGCAGGCTCTGGCCCGTTATATAGCCCGTGTGCATCGAGCAGACGAACGCGCACAGCGCACCCAGCTCTTCCGGCCGTCCGTAACGCCCCGCCGGATTGCCGCTGCTGCGTTCCTTCCACAACTGGTCGAAGGATTTGCCCGTCATTTCCAGCATGCCCTCTATGTGCCGGCGCTGCGCGTCGGTGTCGAAGGGGCCGGGCAATAGATTGTTGATGGTGACGTTGTGCCGCACGGTCTGGCGCGCCAGGCCCGCGACAAAGCCCACCAGCCCGGAGCGCGCGCCGTTGGACAGCCCCATTTCGAGCTGCGGCGTCTTGACGCTGCGCGACACGATGTTGACGATGCGCCCGAACTTGCGTTCGATCATGCCATCGACCGTGCGGCGGATCATTTCTATGGGGCCTACCATCATCGCGTCCAGCGCCTGGTGCCAGTCTTCCGGGACCCATTGCCGGAAATCGCCGGGGATCGGGCCGTCGGCGTTGTTCACCAGTATGTCGGGAGCCGGACAAGCCGCCAGCGCGGCATCGCGCCCCGCGGCGGTGGTGATGTCGGCCACCACGAAGTGCACGGGGTTGCCGGCCTCGGCAGACATTTCCTCGGCCGCCCGCTGCAAGGTCTCGCGGGTGCGTGCGGCAATCGTCACGTCCACCCCTTCCTGCGCGAATCGCAGTGCGCAGGCGCGCCCCATGCCGCGGCTGCCGCCGAACACCAGGGCCTGCCGGCCTTGAATGCCAAGATCCATGGAGCGCTCCTGCGGTCAGGCCGCTTTCAGTTCACGCGAAGTCCAGCCATACTTCTTGTCCAGCCCGAGTTCGCGCACCGCACGCAGGCCTTGCTGCAGCGCCGCATCCGGCAGCCCCTTGAGCGGCTTGCGCAGTTCGCCCGCAGGCAGGCCCACGGCCTTGAGCAGCGACTTGATGGCCACGGGATTGATGGCCGAATACGAGAAATGCAGCATCGGCAGCATGTGCAAGTAGGTCTCGCGGAAGCTCACGGACACTTCGGGCGAGCTCCAGGGCCGGGAAATCGTGGCCATTTCGGCCGGGGCGATGTTGCCGGTCATGTTGGCGGTGCCGTGGCCGCCCAGGCTCATGGTGGGCACCACCAGGCCCAGATTGGGCGAATCGCAGCACATCACGGCCACGTCGGGACGGGCGTGCAGCACCTGCGCCACCTGGCCCACCCTGGTGGTGGATTCCTTGTGCACGACGTAATTGGGATGCTTGAAGATGCGCAGCAGGTTGTCCCAATGCAGATCGGTCTTGACCCGCGGCGGGTTGTTGTAGATGCCCAGGGGCAGGTCGGTCGCATCGGCCACTTCCAGGAAGTAGTCTTCGATGTCGGATTCCGAGCCGCAGATATACGCGGGAGCGGCAAGAATGGCCCCGTCCGCGCCGTTGGCGCGCGCAAAGCGCAGGTAATCGACGGTGGTGTCGGTATTATTGCCGGTGCAGCCGTAGAAGAACTTCATCTTGCCGGTTTTCATCTTGGCCGTCTCGACGATGATCTGCTGGCGTTCCTGCTGCGACAGCATGGACACTTCGCCGGTCGAGCCCATGATGAGCACGGCAGCCGTGCCGTGGTCTTCCTGGAACTTCAGCAAGGTGCGAAAGCCCTCGAAATCCACCGTCCCGTCGCGGTTGAAAGGGGTAATGAGAGCCACGAAGGACCCTTCGATCTTCATCTTAGCCATTGCGATTCCACCAATTGATATTGAATTTGGATGACTACGGGGCCCGCCTCCCGGGCGGCGTCGCATGCGCAGCACGACACCCCGCAACATGGCGACCTGCCGCACCGCCCGCCATATCCGGACCGGATGTTCCGCCTTTGCGGCCGCAGATCACAATGCCAGTATATGCCGCAGCGGTATGAAATTTTTTTTGTTATCCGCCCGTTTTTCCCGATAAATAGGAAAAATTATTCATTAGCTAATGCCTAAAATGGCGAATATCGACGCGGGTCCCGGCTCAGGCCCGGCCCCGCGAAAAACATTCCCGATGCGGCCGACCGTACGTAGCGGGTGCCACATGGAAACGGCGACATGCCTGCAAGTACCGAACGCTATCCCAGCCTGTCCCATTGGGGCGCTTTCACTGCGGTGGTCGAAAACAATCGCCTGGTAGCCTGCGAACCGTTCCGCTACGACCCGGCGCCCTCTTCCATCCTGGAGTCCATGCCCGGCATGGTGCATTCCGACCTGCGCATCGCCCGGCCCGCGGTCCGCAAGAGCTGGCTGCGCGATCGCCAGCGGGCCGACGGCGCCGACCGCGGCGCCGAGCCCTTCGTGGAGGTCGACTGGGACACCGCGCTGAAGCTGGTCGCGGACGAACTGGCCCGAGTGCGGGCCGCACATGGCGACACATCGATTTTCGGCGGCTCCTACGGCTGGTCGTCGGCCGGCCGGCTGCACCATGCGCGCACCCTCACCCACCGCTACCTCTATGCGGGCGGCGGCTGCGTGGACCAGGCCGGCAACTACAGCTGGGGCGCGGCGCAATTTCTGCTGCCCTACATCATCGGCACTTATGCTCCCGTCACTGGCCGCGTAACCGACTGGAACAGCGTCGCGGCCCACACCAAGCTGCTGATTGCCTTCGGCGGCCTGCCGCTGCGCAATACGCAGATCACTTCGGGAGGCGCGGGCGAACATTCCGCGCCACGCTGGATCGAGCGGGCGCGCCAGGCCGGCCTGGAATTCGTGGTGGTCAGCCCGACTCGCGCCGATGTGCCGGACGGCGTGCCGGCGCGCTGGATCCCGATCAGGCCCAACACCGACACCGCGATGATGCTCGCACTGGTGCACACCTTGCTGGTGGAAAACCGCCACGACGCCGACTTCGTCCATACACATTGCACGGGCTTCGACAGGTTTGCCGACTACGTACTCGGCAAATCCGACGGCACGGCCAAGAGCGCGGCCTGGGCGCAACAAGTGTGCGGCGTGCCCGCCGAAGACATCCGGGCGCTCGCCCGCCAGGCCGCCGCAAGCCGCAGCCTGCTGACTTGCGCATGGTCGCTGCAGCGCGCCCATCGCGGCGAGCAGCCCTACTGGGCCAGCATCGCACTGGCCGCGGCCCTGGGCCAGATCGGCCTGCCCGGAGGCGGCTTCGCCTTCGGCCACGGATCCATGAATGGCGTGGGTAATCCGCGCCCGGGCGTGGCGTCGCCGGAAATGTCCGCGGGCAAGAACCCGGCGGCCCGCTCGATTCCCGTGGCGCGCACCGCGGACATGCTGCTGCACCCCGGCGCCCGCTACGAATTCAACGGCAGCACGGGCGCCTACCCCGACATCAAGCTGATCTACTGGGCCGGCGGCAACCCGTTCCACCACCATCAAGACCTGAATCGCATGGCGCGCGCCTGGAGCGTACCCGAAACCATAGTCGTACACGATAGCTGGTGGACGCCCACCGCGCGCCGGGCGGACATCGTGCTGCCCGCCACCACGACGCTGGAGCGCAACGATATAGGCGGATCTTCGCGCGACCGCTATGTGCTTGCCATGCACAAGGCCCTGGCCCCCTATGCCCAGAGCCGCAACGACTTCGACATCTACCGGGAATTATCGGCGCTGGCCGGCCACGAGGCCGAGTTCACGGAAGGGCGCGACGAAGGCCAATGGCTCAGGCACATCTATGAACGGCTGGCGAAAAACTGGCGCGGCGCCGGCATGCAGGCTCCCGAATTCGAAGAATTCTGGCGCGCCGGCTACCTGGAACTGCCCGAGCCCGACCGGGAATACGTGCTGTTCGACACTTTCCGGCAAGACCCCGAGGCGCATCCGCTGCAAACCCCGTCCGGCAAGATCGAGATCTATTCCGAGCGCATCGCCGCCTTCGGCTACGACGACTGCCCCGCGCATCCCATGTGGCTGGAGCCCGCTGAATGGCTGGGCGCCAAGGCCGCCGAACGCTTCCCGCTGCACCTGATGACTCCGCAGCCGGCCGACAAGCTGCATTCCCAATTGGACGCGGGAAAAACCTCGGCGGAACTCAAGCTCAAGGGGCGGCAGCGCGTCTACATCTCGCCGTCCGACGCCGCGCGGCGGGGAATCGCCGACGGCGATCTCGTCAAGATATACAACGACCGTGGCGCATGCCTGGCGGCCGCCACCATAGATCCCAAGACCATGGAGGGCGTCGCGGCGCTGCCTACCGGCGCCTGGTTCGATCCCGACAGTTCGACCCTGGAACGCCATGGCAACCCCAACGTGCTGACCCTGGACGTCGGGACTTCGCGCCTGACGCAAGGCCCCAGCCCCCAATCCGCCCTGGTGGAAATCTGCAAATGGGACGGCCCGGCGCCCGCCGTGCACGCCTTCGACGTCCCCGCGATCGAACCGGGCGGGGCGCATCAGCCCGCAACGCACGGCTGAGCTGGCGCCGGCGGCCAGGCGGCCGGCCCGCCGAGGGCCCGGCCCGCGCAGCCTCCGTGGTTCCGCGCCGGTCCGGCGCCACGCAAAAACCCTTGCGGCGCAGAGCTAGAATAAAAGCCTTCCCGCACACACGGTTACGGAGACTCATGATGGCCGGCATTCCGATGTACCAGGCGTCCATTGCGACGCTGACTCGTAGTCTGAAGATCCTCGACACCATTCTCGCCAAAGGGGCGGCGCATGCCGAGGCGCACAAGATAGACCCGGCGGTGCTGATCGGCAGCCGGCTGTACCCCGACATGTTCGCGCTGGCCCGCCAGGTGCAGGTCGCCACCGACACGGCGAAAGGCTGTGCGGCGCGGCTGGCCGGGGTGGAAACACCCAAGTTCGAAGATACGGAAACCACCTTCCCCGAACTGTCGGCGCGCATCGCCAAGACGATAGACTTTCTGGCGAGCGTCCGCCCTGAACAAATCGATGGCTCGGAACACCGGGAAATAGTGCTCAAGCTGGGCAAGCATGCCATTACATTCGACGGGCAGGCATACTTGCTGAATTTCGTGCTGCCCAATTTCTACTTCCATGTGACGACCGCTTACGACATTCTGCGCCACTGCGGCGTCGAAGTCGGAAAAATGGATTTCCTGGGCAGCCTGTCCGCGTAGCGCCGTTCAGGGGCCGCGACGAACACGGGGGCCGCCCGGGCCTCCATGCCGCCCTTTTCCCGCCGCATCGTTTACCCAATCCCGGCCGCCGATGGCCGGGATTGCCGGACGCCGCCTTTTTCGGGGCCTCCGGCCGCCACGCTTGACGCCTCCGCCTCCTCTGCCACACCTGGCACACCCGCCAAACCGGCGACACCCGCCGCGATGCACCGATGCCCCACGCCATCGGCCTTTCCCGCCCGCGGCGCACTATTTCACATTAGTTTGATCCGCATCAAAGTATTGCCCGATGCACCCCGGTAAGCTGATGCTCGTCCGTTCGGGGAGTTTTCATGCAGGACGAGTATTACAACGATAAGGTGGTGCGCCAGTTTCTGTTGGCCGCCGCAGTTTGGGGAATCATAGGCATGTCGGTGGGCGTGCTGGCCGCGGCCCAGTTGATGTGGCCGGCATTGAATTTCAATGTCCCGTGGCTGACCTTCAGCCGCATCCGGCCCGATCACACTTTCGGCGTCATTTTCGCGTTTGGCGGCTCGGCGCTGATGGGCACCTGCTACTACGTCGTGCAGCGCACCGGCCATGCCCGGCTCGCCTGCGGACGGCTGGCCGGCTTTACCTTCTGGGGCTGGCAACTGATCTGCGTGCTGGCGATGACGACCATGCCGCTGGGGATCACCCAGAGCAAGGAATACGCCGAGCCGGAATGGTTCATCGATATTCTCATCGCCGTGGTCTGGGTGTCATTCGGCGTGGTGTTCTTCGCCAGCCTGGCGCGCCGGCGCATCCGCCACATCTACGTGGCCTGCTGGTACTACGGCGCCTTCATCATCGCGGTGGGCCTGCTGCACATCGTCAACAACCTGGCGATACCGGTGTCGCTGACCAAGTCCTACCCGATCTATTCGGGCGTGGTCGACGCCATGGTGCAGTGGTGGTACGGGCACAATGCCGTGGCCTTCTTCCTGACCGCCGGGTTCCTGGGCATGATGTACTACTTCGTGCCGCGCCAGGCCCAGCAGCCGTTGTGGAGCTACCGCTTTTCCATAGTGAATTTCTGGGCGCTGATCTCGGTCTACATGTGGGCCGGTTCGCACCACCTGATGTACACCGCACTGCCGGACTGGGTGCAATCGGTGGGCATGGCCTTCTCGCTGGTACTGCTGATGCCGAGCTGGGGTTCGGCGGCCAATGGCCTGCTGACCTTCAACGGTTCCTGGCACCGGTTGCGCAGCGACCCCGCCGCGAAGTTCATGGTGCTTGCGCTGGTGTTCTATGCCGCCTCGACTTTCGAAGGCTCGATGATGGCGATCAAGTCGGTGAACTCGCTGTCGCACTACACCGACTGGACCATAGCGCACGTGCATTCAGGCTCGCTGGGCTGGGTGGCGATGATCACCATAGGCTCGCTGTACGCGATGGCGCCGCGCGCCCTGGGACGTCCGGCGATGCATTCGCACAAGGCCATGGAACTGCACTTCTGGCTGCACCTGGCCGGGACACTGCTGTACGTGGCCTCGATGTGGGCGGCCGGCATCACCGAGGGCATCATGTGGCGCGCCACCCTGCCCGACGGATCGCTGACCTACTCCTTCCTGGACAGCCTGATCGCGATCAAGCCGCTGTACCTGTTGCGCTGGCTGGGCGGGGTGCTGATTCTTTCGGGCATGTGGGTCATGGCCTGGAATCTCTGGTACACCGCGGCGGCGGCGCGGGCCCGGCTGATCACGCCGATCCCCGTGCCCATACCCGATCCCGAGCCACGGCAGGAGCCGGCCCCCATTCCCGCTCCCGCCTGAGGCGCCGCGGATCCACCGGCACGATACCCAGGGGAAACACAGGCGGCAACTTCCCGCGATACCCCGGAAAGCACGGGATCCCGGGGGCTAGCGGCAAACGACATGGCGGGCAACACCATCCGATATCAGTGACAGGCAGCGGTGCGGCGCGCAAACAAGGCGTGCCGCCGGCGACCAGGGGCGCACCGCGGCCAAGGACAAGCAAATGGCTTACAGGCATTTTGAATTCATAGAGAAACACGCCGGAATGCTGGGCATTCTGACCGCCGTCATGGTGTCTTTCGGCGGCCTGGCGGAAATCACGCCCATATTCATGCAGGCCCATGAAATCAAGGCTCCGGCCGGGGTCCAGCCCTACGACGTGCTGCGCCTGGCCGGACGCGACGTGTATGTGCGCGAGGGCTGCTATCTATGCCACTCGCAGATGATCCGCGCGCAGCGCTTCGAAACGCAGCGCTACGGCCACTACTCCACCGCCGAGGAGTCGGTCTACGACCGGCCGTTCCAGTGGGGCTCCAAGCGCACCGGGCCGGACCTGGCACGGGTCGGTGGCAAGTACTCGGACCAGTGGCAGTTCATGCACCTGATGGACCCGCGCCAGGTGGTGCCGCAGTCCAATATGCCGGGCTATCCGTGGCTGGCGCGCACCGCCATCGATCCGTCGGACATGCAGGCGCGGCTGCGGGCGCTGCGCCGCCTGGGCGACCCCTACAGCGACGCCGATATCGCGGCGGCGCCCAAGATGCTGGCGGGCAAGACCGAAATGGACGCGCTCATCGCCTACCTGCAGGGCCTGGGCATCAAGAACGAACCGACGGCCGCGGCCAAGGGGAATGCGCAATGAATCCGCTCTGGGGACACTTCGTGGGGATATTCATACTGCTGATGATGGCGGTCTTCATCGGCATCTGGATCTGGGCCTGGCAGGGCAGCCACAGGCCTGTGTTCAGCCGCATGGCGCAACTGCCCATGCTGGACGACATGGATCAGGCATGGCCGGACTACGCAAGGCCGGGCCGCGCCGCGACGATTCATGGGCAGGCTGGCGCGCAAGCGGCCGCGCGGCGTGGGGAGGGCCGGCCATGAGCATGGGATGGTCATTGTGGGTTATGTTCCTGGTGGTGCTGAACCTGGGCATTTCACTGTTCCTGTTCCTGTGGGGACCGCGCGCCAAGATCCCTACCCGCGACGACGGCACCACCGGCCATGTCTGGGCGCACGGGGTGTTGCGCGAGGGCGTGCGGCCACTGCCGCGCTGGTGGCTGGCGCTGTCCGGAGCGATGTTCGCGGCGGCCTTCGCCTACCTGGTGCTGTATCCCGGGTTCGGAAGCTTCGGCGGCACGCTGGGCTGGACATCCCACGGCGAGCTGGCGCGCGACACGGCCGCCAACCAGGCCCGCGCGGACGGCCTGACGCAGCGCCTGGGCGCCCAACCGGTGGAGCAACTGGCCACCGACTCGCAGGCCCTGCAGCTAGGCCGTCGCCTGTTCGGCGACAACTGTGCGGCCTGCCATGGCGTGCAGGCGCGCGGCAACCAGAAGCTCGGCGCCCCCGATCTCACCGACCAGGACTGGCTGTACGGCGGCAGTCCCAAGGACATCGTCGCGTCCATCCATAATGGCCGCGGCGGCGTCATGCCCGCCTGGGCCGCCATGGGCGAGCAAACCGTCAAGAACCTGGCCCAGTATGTGCTGGGCCTGTCAGGCGCGCCGCACGACGCGGCCATGGCCAAGGCGGCCGAGCCCTTGTTCAAGACCACCTGCGCGGCCTGCCACGGCGCACAAGGCCAGGGCAACCCCATGCTGGGCGCGCCCCGGCTCAGCGACAGCATCTGGCTGCACGGCGGCACGCTGGCCGACATCGAAAAAAGTATCCATGACGGGCGCCAGGGGCATATGCCGGCATGGGGATCGAGGCTCGACAAAGAGCAAATACAAGCGGTAGCCGCGTATGTCTACCATCTTTCGCACAGCGATGCGGCGGCCGGCAGCGACGTCCGCCGCTGATCCCCGGCGCGCAGGCTGGCAGCGCCAGCCCGTGCTGTGGCTGGGGCTGCTGGTGTTCGTTGCGGCGCTGGCCGGCTGCGTCTGGATCATCGTCGCCAGCCACCGCCATGCCGATACGCCGCTGCCGACCGCGCGCACCGTCTTCGGCGTTCCCCTGTCCGCGGCCCCGGAACCTGGCGGCGAGGCGGCGCGATGAAGCAGCCCGCGGTCCCCGATGAGCCTGCGAGCCCCGCGCCCTTGCCCGGGCAGGATGCGGCGCAAGGCAAGCGAGCCTGCCCGCCGGACGTGGGCTCCACGGCCCTGTGGTCCGACCCGCGGCTGGCCGCGCAGGTGCTGCGCAAGCGCCGCGATGGCTGGGTCGAGGCCGCCCTGCGCACCGAGCCGCTGGACGATGCCCGACAAGTGTTGCGGCTGGAGCAGATCATCCAGGCCTTGCCGGGAATTCGGCGCGTCTCCATCGACGTGCCCGCGCGCCGCGCGCGCGTGATCTGGGACGCCCGCAGGCTGTCTCTGGACGATCTGCTGCGGGCCTGCGCCGGCGCCGGCTACCGCGCCAGGCCTTTGCGCCGCGACAGCATCGACGACGGCCATGTCGACGAGCGCCACGATATTCTCAAGCGCCTGCTGGTGGCGGGCATGTGCTCGATGCAGGTCATGACTTTCGCCTTCGTGATCTACATCGGCGCGGTCGACATGGTCGACTTCAGCACGCGCGGCCTGTTCCGCTGGCTGTGCCTGCTGGTGACGATCCCCTGCGTGGGCTATTCGGCCGTGCCCTTCTACCGCAACGCCTGGCGGGAATTGCGCCGGCTCCGCCTGGGCATAGACCTGCCGGTCACGCTGGCCATCGTGCCGGTGTTCCTGGCCAGCGCCTTCAATACCTGGCGCGGGCAAGGCGAGATCTATTTCGACTCGGTCGGCATGTTCATCTTCCTGCTGCTGGGCGCACGCTACCTGGAATTGCGCACGCGACACCATAGCGCGGCGCAGGCCGACGCGGCGCTGGACGCCACGCCGCTGCTGGCCCGCCGCTATGTCCCGGGCGGCGCCCTCGAGACCGTGCCGGCCGAGCAACTACTGCCGGGCGACCGCGTATGGATAGCGCCGGGCGGCATCGTGCCCGCCGATGGCCGGCTGGAAAGCCCCGAGGCTCGCCTGGACGAATCCCTGCTGTCCGGAGAATCGCGCCCGGTACCGCACAGGCGCGGTGCATGCCTGGCGGCCGGCAGCCTGTTGCTGGACGGCCCCGCCGTGATCGTGGTGGAACAAGGCTCCGGATCCGGTGCCGCGGCGCGGATCGAGGCGCTCGAAGGCCGGCGCCGCCCGAGCATGCCGGGCCCGGACGGCCACGCCCATCGCTACGTCCTGGCCATCCTGCTGCTGGCGCTGCTGACCGCCGCGGGCTGGCTGCTCGCCGAGCCGAGCCGCGCCTTCGAGGCCACCGTGGCTGTGCTGGTGGCCGCCTGCCCCTGCGCCTTCGCCCTGGCGGCCCCGGCAACCTTGACGCGCGCCATGGGCGCGCTGGCCACGCAAGGGGTCTTGGTCAATGACGCGGCGGCACTGGCCAGCCTGGCGCGGGTCGACGCCGCGCTGTTCGACAAGACCGGCACCCTGACGCTGCCGCCCATGCCAGGCGGTGATGTATCAAGCCCTACCCATCCCATCGCCGTGCACCAAGACGCCGCGAGGCCGGCGCCCCCCGCCGCCGCGCGCAGCGACGCCGCAGAGCCGATCGACATTCACGGCGCCGAGGCCGCGGAATATCCGCGCCCCGAGGCCCGCGCCGTGCTCGACGCCTTGCGCTCCGATGGCGTCTCGATACGCATCGCCAGCGGCGACGCGCCCGAACGGGTCGCGGCGCTGGCCGCCCGCCTGGGGGTGGACGAATGGCACGCCCGCCTGCGCCCCGAAGACAAGCTGGCGCTGCTGGACGCCCTGCGCGCGGCCGGCCACGTCACGCTGGCCGTGGGCGACGGCAGCAATGACGCCCCCGTGCTGGCCGCCGCCGACGTTTCAGCCGCACCGGCCAGCGCCACCGACCTAGCGCAATCGCGTGCGGGCATGCTGCTGCTGGACGGGCGCCTCGACGGCTTGACCAGGGCCCGCGCCGCCGCCCGCAAGGCCATGAAGCTGGTAGCCCAGAGCCAGCGCTGGTCGCTGTTCTATAACCTGTGCGCCGTCCCTCCGGCCGCCCTGGGCTGGGTGCCGCCCTGGCTGGCGGCCCTGGGCATGTCCGCCAGCTCGCTGCTGGTGGCAATGAACGCGCTGCGCGCAGGCCGCGCCGCGCCGGGAGCCCGTCCCGCCGACGCATGCCCGGATACCCAGGGTCCGCATAAGCAGGATCCGCAATCCCGGCAGGCCTCCGCCCCCTACCCCCATGCCGGCGCGCCCGCTTTCCAGGCCGGCCCGGCGTCCGCCTCGCATCCATGAACAGCCTGCTGATCCTGATTCCCGTCACCCTGATGATCGTGCTGCTGGCCGCGGCGATCTTCTTCTGGGCGGTCAACCATCAGCAGTTCGACGATCTCGAAAGCCCGGGCTTCATGCCGCTGCTGGAAGACCCGCCGCCCGATCCCGATCCCGATTCCGACCATCAACCCCGAACTACAAGGAGTACATCATGAAGACATCCCGCCGCAGTTTCCTGATCGCAGGCGCCGGCCTGGCCTCGTCCGTGGCCCTGGGCGGCCGTGCACTGGCCGGCCCGGCCAAGCTGGAGGAAAGCGACCCGGTGGCGATCGGCCTGGGCTACAGGCACGACGCCACGCTGATCGACAAGGCTGCGCAGCCCAAGTACTCGCCCGGCGAACATTGCGGCAACTGCCAGTTGTTCCAGGGCCAGGCCGGCGAGCAATGGGGCCCCTGTCCGATCTTCGCCGGCAAGCTGGTGGCCACCGCCGGCTGGTGCAGCGCCTACGCGAAAAAGGCCTGAATCCAAGGGGCGTCCGGCCCCGCCCGGGGGCTCACAATTGGTATCCGGGAATACAAGCCCACACAATAAATGAGGGCCCCCTTTCCCCTTTCCATCCCACGCGCAGCCAATCCGTTGCAAAATAGGCACCCGTGCGCGTGGTTCCAGGGGCCCGCGCGCACGGGTACCGCGCGCCAGGCCCGACCGGCACGGCCCGCGGCCCAGGCATCTCCGGCAAGCCCGCACAGACGGCGCCGGCCGCCGCCCGCTCGCACCCCTAGCCCGGATACACTGGACGCCGGATGGAAAATTCCACTCTTTATTTCCGCACCTTCCTGCTGCTGCTGACGGCAGTCACCATCGCCTTCATCGTCGTACTGCTGCCCTACTACAGCGCGATATTCTGGGGCGCGATCCTGGCCATCGTGTTCGGCCCCATGCACAGGCGGCTGCTGGCCAGGTTCCACGGCCATCGCAACCTGGCGGCGCTGGCCTCGCTGCTCATCATCATCCTGATCGTGATCCTGCCGCTGATCTTCGTCTCCGGCGCACTGATCCAGGAAGGCGCGGCGATCTACAAGCGCATCAGTTCCGGCCAGTTCGACCTGGGCGCCTACTTCGAGCAGATCGTCAATGCCCTGCCCGCGTCGGTGCACAGCCTGCTCGACCGCTACGGCGTGGGCGACGTCTTCAGCCTGCAGGACAAGCTGTCGGCGGCCGCCCTGCAGGGCAGCAAGTTCCTGGCCTCGCAGGCGGTCAATGTGGGCCAGCACACTTTCGAGTTCCTCATCAGCATGGGCGTGATGCTCTACCTGCTGTACTTCCTGCTGCGCGACGGGCCGCAGCTGGCGCGGCACAGCAAGCTGCTGATCCCGCTGAGCGACGACCACCAGGTCCACTTGTACCGCAAGTTCACCACGGTGGTGCGCGCCACGGTCAAGGGCAATATCGCGGTGGCTTGCACGCAAGGCCTGCTGGGAGGCCTGATATTCTGGTTCCTCGGCATCCAGGGCGCGCTGCTGTGGGGCGTGCTGATGGGGTTCCTGTCGCTGCTGCCCGCCGTGGGCGCGGCGCTGATCTGGATGCCGGTCGCGGTCTACTTCCTGGTCACCGGCGCGATCTGGCAAGGCGTGGTGCTGATCCTGTTCTGCGTGCTGGTGATAGGCCTGGTGGACAATGTGCTGCGGCCCGTGCTGGTGGGCAAGGACACCAAAATACCCGACTACGTCATTCTCATTTCCACGCTGGGCGGCCTGACCGTCTTCGGCCTGAACGGCTTCGTGATCGGCCCGCTGTGCGCGGCGCTGTTCATCGCCTGCTGGGACCTGTTCCCTTCGGCCATCCGCAAGCACCAGGAGTCCTGATCCGCGGCTCGGCGCGCCCGCAGTTCAGAGCCGCCGGTGCCGGCGATGCCCGGCGTCCGTGCGCCCGGATTCCCCGGCGCCCGAATTGCACTATTCCCGTCCGGTGCCATAATTCCAGGCATGGAAACAGGCGCGGCGCAAGGGTGCGCCGAGGCCGACAAGACAAAGGACATCCATGCTTGGCAACATCGACATCATAGGCAGGCTGCTGCTGGGGGCCCTGCTGGGCAGCCTGATCGGCTTCGAACGCGAACGGCTGTCGTGGGCCGCGGGCCTGCGCACGCACATGCTGGTGTGCGTGGGTTCGACACTGATCATGATCGTATCGGCATTCGGCTTCCACGACATCCTGGGTGCGGAACACGTAGTGCTCGACCCTTCCCGCATCGCCGCCCAGGTCGTCTCGGGCATAGGCTTCCTGGGCGCGGGCTCGATCCTGCTGCGCGGCGAAGTCATACGCGGGCTGACCACCGCGGCCAGCCTCTGGTCGGTGGCCGCCATCGGACTGGCGGTCGGCGGCGGCATGTACACCGCCTCGATCGCGGCCACCATCATCATCCTCATCATCCTGGCCGGCATCAAGCCGCTGGAACAGCGCTACATCGCCGCCCGCCAGGAACGCCGGGTGCGCCTGCTGGTCACGCACGGCTCGCTGAACCTGAAGGCGCTGCACGACACGCTCGGCTCCACCGGCAGCCGCGTCAAGGAATTCGTGGTCCAGCAAAGCAACGAATCGGAAGACCTCGACGAAGTGCGCATCACGCTGTCGCGCGTCTCGCCCACGCAATACAGCCGCATCCGCGAACGCCTCAAGGCCGTGCCCGGCGTATGCGAGATGCAGGACGACACACAATAAGGCCACAGGCAGCCGCCCGTGGCGGCTGCCTCCGCCGCCTGCCGGCCGCGCCCCATGCGGGCACACGCCGCGACACCCATAACACCATCACGTAAACGCCAAGGCAAGTACCCATGACACATGCATCCCGCGCATCGCAGCCCGCCGCGGCCGGCCCCGGCGAGCTGGCGCCGGACGGCGCCTGCGACGCCCACATCCATATCTACGACAAGCGCTATCCTTCGCAGGCGCATGGCCTGCAGCCGCCGCGCTTTCTGGGCGTGCCCGCATACCTGGAACTGCGGCGCAGGCTGAACCTGCAAAGAACGGTGGTGGTCACGCCCGGCATCTACGGCACCGACAACCGGGTCACGCTGCAGGCCATATCCGACCTGGGCCCCGAATCGGCCCGCGGCGTCGCGGTGCTGCACCCCGATGTGGCCGAGGCGGAACTCGACGTCTTGCACGCCGGCGGCATCCGCGGCGTGCGCTTCACCCTGTTCAACCCCAAGACCGCCGTCACGGGCTTCGACATGATCGAGCCCATGGCGCAGCGCATACAGCGCCTGGGCTGGCATGTGCAACTGCACTTGACGGCGCAACAGATCGTCGAGCACGCCGCGCTGCTCGAGCGGCTGCCCGGCACGCTGGTCTTCGATCACATGCTGCGCCTGCCCAAGGGCGCGGGGCCGGACCATCCGGCGCTGGACATCGTCGCCGGCCTGCTCGCCCGCGGCAATACCTGGGTCAAACTGTCAGGCGCCTACCTGAATTCGCAACGTGCAGACTATGCCGACACGGTGCCCGTCGCGCAGGCGCTGACAGCCCTGGCGCCACGCCGCATGGTTTGGGGCTCGGACTGGCCGCACCCCACCGAATCGGGCGCCGGCCCCGACGACACGGCGCTCTTTGCGCTGCTCGGGCAATGGGTTCCCGACACGGCCGCCAGGCGCCGCGTGCTGGTGGACAATCCGGCGGAACTCTACGGGTTCTAGACGCCCGCGGCACGACGCGCCGCCGCGCATCACTTGACCCGCTGCTTTTCCAGCTTGCGCGCCAGGGTGCGGCGGTGCATGCCCAGCCTGCGCGCGGTCTCGGAAATATTGAAACCGGTCTGCGCCAAGGTTTCGTGGATACGTTCCCATTCCAGCGTCTTGATGGAAGTGGGACGTTTCGTGACGCTGACCTCGGTGTCGCCGTCGGCGCGCTCGAAAGCCGACTCGATGTCGTCGGTATTCGAAGGCTTGACCAGGTAATGGCGCGCGCCCAGCTTGATGGCTTCCACCGCCGTGGCGATGCTGGCAAAACCGGTCAGCACCACGATGTTCATATCGTCGTCATGCGCGCGCAGGGCCTGCACGCAGGCCAGGCCGCTGGCTTCGCCCCGCAGCTTCAGGTCCACCACCGCGTAGCCTGGCGCGTGCCCGGCCAGCAGGGATTGCACGCCCTCGAGGCTGGCGGCGTGCAGCACCGCGTAGCCGCGCCGCTCGAACGAACGGCCCAGCGTGCGGGCGAAGGCCTCGTCGTCCTCGACGATCAGCAACAGGCGGCTCGCGCCTTGCGGATGGGTCGGCTCAGCCGGCATCGAGTTCTCCCTCGGTTTCGTCCTCGTCGGGCGTCAGGGATTCCAGCGGCAGAATCAAGCTTACCACCGCCCCGCCCTCGGGCAGATTGGCAGCATGCACACGCCCGCCCAGCGTACGGGCCACATTGACCACCAGGAACAGGCCCAAGCCCCCGCCCGGGCGCCCCTTGCTGGACTGGTAAGGCTTGCCCAGTTGCGCCAGCATGGCGGGCTCGAAACCCAGCCCGCGGTCGGTGATGTCCAGGCGCAGGTCGGCGCCGTCGCGGCGCACGCGCAGGCCCACATATTCCGGCGAAGCTTCCAGCGCGTTGTCCAGCACATTGCATATCATCTGCTTGAGCGCCGAATCGGAAATAATGCGCAGATCCAGTCCGAACTCGTTGCGGTAGTCGAGTATCGGCATGGCGCCGGGCCGGGTGGCGCGCCATTCGGCGACGAGGTCGTCGAGAAAGCCGCACACGGTGGTCTCGACCGGCGCCTCGCCGCGCGCCTCGCCGGCCGACAGCAGGATGCTGCTGACGATGGACTTGCAGCGCAGCACCTGGCTCTGCATCTCGCCGATTTCCAGCACCAGCTCCGGATCGCCGGCAAAGGCCGGCATGCGGCGCCAGTCGCCCAGGATCACGGCCAGCGTGGACAGCGGCGTGCCCAGTTCGTGCGCTGCACCCGAAGCCAGCAGGCCCATGCGCACGATGTGCTCTTCTTCGGCGGCGCGCTGGCGCAGATCGGCCAGGTGGGCGTCGCGCGCGCGCAGATTGTGGCTGATGCGGCTGACGAAGACCACCAGCAGCACCGCATTGATGGCAAGACACACCAGCATGCCCTGGATATACACGCTGGCCATGCCGCTGTCGTGGTCCAGCGCCAGCGACAGCGGCGGCGCCGTGAAGGCCAGGCCGCCGACGCAGCAGGCGGCCGCGGCGACCAGGGTCCAGATGCTCCAGGACTTGAGCAGCATTGCGCCCAGAGTCACCTGCAGCAGGTACAGGAAGACGAAAGGATTGGTGATGCCGCCGCTAAGATAAAGCTGGGCGGTCAGCATGCAGACATCGACCAGCATGGCGGCCAGCAGCTCGCCATTGGCCACTTCGTGGCGCAAGCGCAGGCGCAGCATGCTGGCGGCATTGAACAGCACCAGGCAGCCCAGCACCGCAAGCATGCTGCGCAGCGGCAAGTGAATATCGAAACCCTGGTAGACCACCGAGATGGTGGCCAACTGCCCCAGCACCGCGATCCAGCGCAACTGGATCAATTGCTGCATGTTCTTGTGGCCGGTATTGTCCAGGCTACGCCCGGCAATGCGCCGTTCCCCGGGCGCCAGGCCGGCCGCGGCGGGCAAAGGGGCCGGGGGATCTGTCTTCGCGATGCTCATAGGCGCAAAGTTTATTCCTTGCGCGGACCGCCTTCCAAATGGCGCCCGGCCGCGGGGAGCGGAGCTGCGGACAGGTCGTCACGAACCCCGCGCTCGTAGTCGTCCAGGCCGCCATCCGGATCGCGGCGGCGGCGCCGCTCGTCGCGGGCGACATAGTAGGCCGCGCCCGCCACCATCAGCGCCAGGGCGTACCAGGTAATGGCATAGACCAGGTGGTTGTTGTAGAAGTGGATCACGGTCAGGCCGCCTGTCGGCTCGCCGGGAGCAGCAGGCGAGACCGCGGCGGCGTCGACGAAATACGGAGCCACCCGCGCCGCGGGCAGGCCGCGCGCGGCGGCGATGGCCGCGACATCGCGCGAATACCAGCGGCCGGCCGCCGGATCGTTCTTGCGCAGGAAGGCGCCGCCGGGTTCGGTGACGCGCAGCAGCCCCGTCACCGGGCCGGCCGCGGGCGGCGGAATCGCCGCTGTGCGCTGGTCTTCGGGCACGAAGCCGCGATTGACCAGCACGATGCTGCCGTCGGCGCGGCGCAATGGCGTCAGCACCCAGAAGCCTCCGCCCAGCTCGGTAACTGCCTTGACCAGGGTGTCCTTGCCGGCGAGCCACTCGCCCTGCAGCGTGACGCGGCGGTATTCATCGGCATCCGCGCTGATGCGCGGCCAGTCCGAGGGACCGGGGGCCGCGACGGGCGTGGCGTGCACGCGCCGATCGACGCGCGCAATCAGGTCCAGCTTCCAGGCGCGGCGCTGCACCTGCCAGGTGCCGAGACCGAAAAACAGGCAGAACAGCAACAGGCCGGCCAGCGCCAGGCACACCAGGCTGCCGGCGCCGCGGCGGGGAACCGCGGCGCGCCCGGGCTCGGGCGCCCGCGAGGGCGAAGCCTGGCCGGGCTTGGCGCCGGAGCGGGTCGGCGACATTGCGATCAAGACATTTTCATGCCGTGCATGGACGGCATCATATTGGCGTTCATGTGATACATGACCCAGAGCGAGCCGCTCAGCGTGATGATCACCAGCACAATGGTGAAGATCAGCGCCAGCATGTTCCAGCCGCCTTCGGACTTGGCGTTCATGTGCAGGAAATAAATCATATGCACGACGATCTGGACGGCGCCCAGGCCCAGCAGCAGCATGGCAGTGATGCTGGAATTCTCGAAGACCTTGTCCATCACCAGCCAGAACGGGATGGCGGTGAGAATCACGGCCAGGACGAAGCCGGTCAGGTAGCTGCGGAAGGTGCCGTGGCTCGCGCCATCGTCGTGATCGTGGTGCGCGGCGTGGCCGTCGCCCGCGCCGTGCGCGGTGGTGGAATGATCGCTCATGGCAGCACTCCCATCAGGTAGACAAAGGTGAAGACGCCGATCCAGACCACGTCCAGGAAGTGCCAGAACATCGACAGGCACATCAGGCGGCGGCGGTTTTCCGGGATCAGGCCATGCTTGCACACCTGCACCATCAGGGTGATCAGCCAGATGATGCCGCAGGTCACGTGCAAGCCGTGGGTGCCGACCAGCGTGAAGAAAGCGGACAGGAAGGCGCTGCGCTGCGGGCCGGCGCCGATGTGGATCATGTGCAGGAACTCGGTGATCTCCAGCCCTATGAAGATCGCGCCCAGCACGCCGGTGATGGCCAGCCAGCCCAGCATCGCGCCGCGGCGGTTCTCGCGCATCACCACCATGGCAAAACCGTAGGTGATCGACGACAGCAGCAGCATCGAGGTGTTCAGCGCCACCATCGGCAGCTCGAACAGGTCGGCGCCCGAAGGGCCGGCCGCGTAGCTGCGGCCCAGCACCCCGTAGGTGGCGAACAGGCAGGCGAAGATGAGGCAATCGCTCATCAGGTACACCCAGAAGCCCAGCAAAGTGCCGTTCTGCGGGTGGGTTTCTTCTTTCACATAGAAGTTCAGCTCGCCGGACGCGGCGGCGGACTTGGAGACGGCGTAGGAATCAGACATGTTGGGCAAGCAGTCGGGTACGTTCGGCTTCGACGCGGGCCACATCCTCGGCGGGGATGTAGTAATCGCGCTTGTAGTTGAAGGTATGGCCTATGGCCACGGCGAGCGCGGCGACCGCCAGGACGATCACCGGGATCCACATATGCCAGATCAGGGTGAAGCCCAGCGCAGTGCACAGGCCGGCCAGGATGATGCCGGCGCCGGTATTGGCGGGCATGTGGATGGGCAGGAACCCGTCCAGCGGACGCGCGGCGCCGCGCTGCTTCATCTGCCACCAGGCATCGCCGTCATGCACCTGGGGAGTGAAGGCGTAGTTGTAGGCGGGCGGCGGCGAAGAGGTCGACCATTCCAGCGTGCGGCCGTCCCAGGGATCGCCGGTGGTGTCGCGCAACTGCTCGCGGCGGCGGATACTGACGAAAAGCTGGATCAGGAAGCTGGCTATGCCCAGCGCGATCAGCAAGGCGCCGAATGCGGCGATCTGGAACCAGATCTGCAGCGAGGGGTCGTCGAAATGATTCAGGCGCCGGGTCACGCCCATCAGGCCCAGCACATACAAGGGCATGAAGGCGAAATAGAAACCGACGAACCAGAACCAGAACGAGCACTTGCCCCAGAACGGATCCAGCTTGAAGCCGAAGGCCTTGGGAAACCAGTAGGTGATGCCTGCCATCATGCCGAACAGCACGCCGCCGATGATCACGTTATGGAAGTGGGCCACCAGGAACAGGCTGTTGTGCAGCAGGAAATCGTTGGGGGGCACCGCCAGCATCACGCCCGTCATGCCGCCGATCACGAAGGTGATCATGAAACCCACCGTCCACAGCATCGGCACGTCGTAGCGGATGCGGCCGCGATACATCGTGAACATCCAGTTGAAGATCTTCGCCCCTGTCGGTATCGAGATGATCATCGTCGTGATGCCGAAGAAGGAATTGACGCTGGCTCCCGAGCCCATGGTGAAGAAGTGGTGCAGCCACACCAGGTAGGACAGCACGGTGATCACGACCGTGGCATACACCATCGAGGTGTAGCCGAACAGGCGCTTGCCGCTGTAGGTGGAGACGACTTCGGAATAGACGCCGAAAGCGGGCAGTATCAGGATGTAGACCTCGGGATGACCCCAGATCCAGATCAGGTTCACGTACATCATCGGGTTGCCGCCCAGGCTGTTGGTGAAGAAGTTGGTGCCCGCGTAGCGGTCCAGCATCAACAAGGCCAGCACAGCCGTCAGCACCGGGAAGGCGGCGACGATCAGCACATTGGTGCACAGCGAGGTCCAGGTGAAGACGGGCATCTTCATCAGGGACATGCCGGGCGCGCGCATCTTGATGATGGTGACCATCAAGTTGATGCCCGACAGCAGTGTCCCTATCCCCGCCACCTGCAGCGCCCATATGTAATAGTCGACCCCCACGTCCGCGCTCTGCGGCAGGTCGGACAGGGGCGGCATGGCCAGCCAGCCGGTGCGGGCGAACTCGCCGACGAACAGCGAGCACATCACCAGGATGGCGCCGCCCGTGGTCATCCAGAAACTGAAATTGTTCAGGAACGGGAAGGCCACGTCGCGCGCACCGATCTGCAGCGGCACGATGTAGTTCATCAGGCCCGTGACCAGCGGCATGGCGACGAAGAAGATCATGATCACGCCGTGGGCTGTGAAGATCTGGTCGTAGTGATGCGGCGGCAGGTAGCCGGCGTCGCTGCCGAACGCGACCGCCTGCTGCAGGCGCATCATGACAGCGTCCGAGAAGCCGCGCAGCAGCATCACGATGGCCAGCACGATGTACATGATGCCGATTTTCTTGTGGTCGATGCTGGTGAACCATTCGCGCCACAAGTAGCCCCACTGCTTGAAATAGGTGATGGCGCCCAGCAGCGCCAGGCCGCCCAGCGCCACGAAGCAGAAGGTCCATACCAGGATGGGTTCGTGGTAGGGAATCGCGTCCAGCGTAAGCCGGCCGAATATCAGTTTGGTGATTTGCTCAGGCATTTTGTTTCAAGCACTTTTTGTTCAGGCACTTCGGGTTGCCACGGCGGGCGCGCCCGGCGGAAAAACGGACCGTGCGGCGAGTCACGAAACCTCGCCATCGACGCCCACGGCGCCCGCGGGATTGCGCGCGGTGCAGATGGCGCCCACATATTTGCGTGCGGGCGAGTCGGCCAGGCCCAGGCGCAGCTGTTCGGGCAGCTCGCTGGCCACGTTGGCCATGCCCGGCAGCCCCATGCCGCCGCGCTCGTCGATGGCCGCCATCTGGTCCAGGCACATATGCTTGCTGTCCACGCAGCGGTTGAGAATGACGCGATACAGGCCGGCCTCGACATGCCCGTAGTGGCGCACCGGGTCGCGCTTGCTGGGCTTGTCCAGTTCCAGATAGGCCTTGCGGTCCAGCGTATCGCCGCCGCTGCGGACCTGGGCCACCCACTTGTCGAAGTCGCCGGTGCTCATGCCGTAGAACTTGAAGTTCATGTCCGAAAAGCCCGCGCCGCTGTAGTTGGCCGACATGCCCTGGTAGGTGCCGGTCTTGTTGATGACCGCGTTCAGCTGGGTTTCCATGCCCGGCATGGTGTAGATCATGCCGGCCAGTGCAGGCACGAAGAAGGCATTCATCAC
This sequence comes from Candidimonas humi, assembly GCF_019166065.1. Taxonomy (GTDB): domain Bacteria; phylum Pseudomonadota; class Gammaproteobacteria; order Burkholderiales; family Burkholderiaceae_B; genus Candidimonas; species Candidimonas humi. Next base: position 66,104 of record NZ_JAHTBN010000005.1, on the reverse strand, counting down.
CGTCGAGGAGGTCAGCTTGAACTGCAGCGGACGGTCGACCGGCGCCGCCAGCTCGTTGACCGTGGCCACGCCCAGCTCGGGATAGATGAACAGCCACTTCCAGTCCATCGACACCACGTCCACTTCCAGCGGCTTCAGGTTGGCGGGCACGGAATGGCCCGCGGCCAGGCGGTCCAGCGGGCGGTAGGGATCCAGCTTGTGCGTGCCCACCCAGGTGATCGCCCCCAGCGCGATAATGATCACCAGCGGCGCCGACCAGATCATCAGCTCGATGCGGGTCGAATGGCTCCATTCCGGGTCGTAGTCGTCGCGCTGGTTCGAGGCCCGATAGCGCCAGGCGAACAGCAGTATGAAGAAAATCACGGGGACGATGATCAACAGCATCAAGGCCGTGGAGACGATGATCAAGTTGCGCTGCTGGATCGCCACGTCCCCCGACGGAGACAACAGGACGGCGTTGCAGCCGCTCAGCAAGAGCGTGGCGGCCAGCAGGGGAAGCAGCAGCAATCTGCGCGGGGGTTTGGGTAGGGGCATCGCGTAAAACGAGACTAAGCACGAAAGCATGAGAACTTACTGCTGTTGCTGCACTGCGACAATTGGACATTTTGTCCAATGGCACATTCTGCCGGGGCTGGTGTAGTCTAGAAAAATGGCGGAATTTAGCCCCACAAAGGGGAGACTGCAAAAATGTCGAGCGACGTGCTGAACTACAACGAATCTTCTCCCGCGCCCCTGCATCAGGCGGGCCGCGCCGATACGACCGGCCATGCCGGCCACTCCAAGGTAGCCCCGGGCGAAATCGCCGTGGGGGTGATCATCGGCCGCGCATCGGAATATTTCGACTTCTTCGTCTACGGGATCGCCTCGGTCCTGGTCTTCCCCCAGGTATTCTTCCCCTACCTGCCGTCACTATACGGCACCTTGATGGCCTTCGCGCTGTTCTCGTTCGCCTTCATCGCCCGCCCGTTCGGCACTACGTTGTTCATGACGATCCAGCGCCACTGGGGCCGCGGCGTCAAGCTCACCGCCTCCCTGTTCCTGCTGGGCACGGCGACGGCCGGCATCGCATTCCTTCCGGGCTACGCCGAACTGCACGGCACCGCCATCGTCCTGCTGGCGGTGTTCCGGGCGCTGCAAGGGGTGGCCAACGGCGGCTCCTGGGACGGCCTGCCCTCGCTGCTGGCGCTGAACGCCCCGTCGCGCAAGCGCGGCTGGTATGCCATGGTGGGCCAATTGAGCGCCCCCATCGGGTTCCTGCTGGCCGGCGGCCTCTTCCTGTACCTGCACAGCACGCTGAGTACCGACGAATTCCTCGACTGGGGCTGGCGCTATCCGTTCTACGTGGCCTTCGCCATCAACGTGGTGGCGCTGTTCGCGCGCCTGCGCCTGGTCGTCACCGATGAATACACCCGCCTGCTCGAGGAAAAAGACCTCGAGCCCATAGGCACCCTGCACATGTTCAAGGCGCAGGGCTACAACATCTTCATCGGCGCCTTCGCCAGCCTGGCCAGCTACGCGCTGTTCCATATGGTTACGATATTCCCCCTGTCGTGGCTGTCCCTGCAGGCGACCCAATCGGTGAATTCCATCCTCGCGGTGGAAGTCGTCGGCGCCTGCCTGGCCATCCTGGGCATGATCGTCTCGGGCTGGCTGGCCGACCGGATCGGGCGCCGCACCACGCTGGGCCTGATGGCCTGCCTGATCGGCGTGTTCAGCCTGTGCGTGCCCTGGCTGCTGGGCGGCGGCACCAAAGAGCAGGACGCCTTCATCTTGATAGGCTTCACCCTGCTGGGCCTGTCCTACGGCCAGGCCGCCGGCACGGTGACCGCCAATTTCGGGCGCCAGTTCCGCTACACCGGCGCGGCGCTGACCTCCGACTTCGCCTGGCTGGTGGGCGCAGCCTTCGCGCCGCTGGTGGCGCTGGGGCTGTCGACCCTGTACGGCCTGGTTTCGGTCACCGCCTACCTGCTGTCCGGCGTGGTCTGCACCATGCTGGCGCTGTTCATCAACCGCACGCTGGAAACGCAGGACTGAAACCCGGTCTTTGGGGGGCCGCAAGCCGTGGCCTCGCCAGCCCTCGGGCCGCGGCGCACGCCCTGCCGGGCGCCTCAGGCCGCCGCGAACAGGATCGCAATATTGACCGCCAGGCTCAGCGTCCAGGCCAGCGAACGCAAGCTGCCGCGGCCGGCGATATACAGGGCCAGGTGCGCCACCCGCAACAGCAGCCACGCCAGCATCAGCAAGCCCAGGCGCGCCAGGTCCGCGTGGGCGTATAGCGCATACAGCACGGCTGCATAGAAAAACGGCAGGCCCTCGAACAGATTGGTCTGCGCGGCATTGGCCCGCGCCCGCCAGCCCTGCTGGCGCGCCAGCCACGGCCTGGGGTCATCGTTGTCGTACCCCTCGCCTCCCGCCTTGGCCAGCACCGCCGCCACGATAGGCAGCAGCGCGGCGACCAGCATCATCCAGGTGATGGCATCCATGATCGTCTCCGTTTCGGCGCCCGCCAGACCCAGGGCCGCCCCTGCGGGCCATTATAGGGCCCGGCATCGCCGGTATTCAGGGTAAACCACGAGGCCTCGCCCTTCACTCGGCGTCGACATGGCCGCACAATCAGGGGCAATCGCAGCAAACCCCGGAGCTCATCATGACACGCGCGCTAGCCATATCCGCCGTCCAGCAATTCTTCGACGCGGGAGGCTTCCGCGAAACCCTGGCGCGCCGCGTCGCCATCCCCACCGAAAGCCAGAACCCCGAGCGCGGCCCCGTGCTGGTGCAATATCTCGAAACCGAAATGCGCCCCGCGTTCGAATCCATGGGCTTCGAATGCCGCCTGCTCGAGCACGCCAAGGCGCGCGCGCCCTTCCTGTATGCCCAGCGCATCGAAGACCCGGCGCTCCCCACCGTGCTGGGCTATGGCCACGGCGACGTCATCCGCGGCCTGGACAAAGAATGGAAAGAAGGCCTCTCGCCCTGGACTCTCACGCCCGAGCAGGACCGCTGGTACGGCCGCGGCATCGCCGACAACAAGGGGCAGCACTCGGTCAACCTGCAGGCCCTGCAGGCCGTGCTCGGCCAGCGCGGACGGCTGGGCTTCAACGCCAAATACCTCATAGAAATGGGCGAGGAAACCGGCTCGCCCGGCCTGCGCGAACTCTGCGAAGAAAACCGCGAACTCTTCGCGGCCGACCTGTTGCTCGCCTCGGACGGCCCGCGCCTGAGCCCCGAGCGCCCCACCATCTTCCTGGGCTCGCGCGGCAGCATGAACTTCGATCTCGTCATCGAGGCGCGTGCCGGCGGCCACCATTCGGGCAACTGGGGCGGTTTGATATCCAATCCCGGCATCCAGCTGGCGCACGCCATCGCCAGCATCGTCTCGCCCACCGGCCAGATACGCATACCCGAATGGGTGCCTCCCGAACTGCCCGCCTCGGTACGCCGGGCCCTGGCCGACTGCGAGGTCGACGGCGGCCCCGACGGCCCGGAGATCGAGCCCGACTGGGGCGAACCGGGCCTGTCGCCGGCCGAGCGCGTGTTCGGCTGGTGTTCCTTCGAAGTGCTGGCCTTCAAGACCGGCAACCCCGAAACTCCCGTCAACGCCATCCCGCCGCGCGCCTGGGCGCGCTGCCAGTTGCGTTTCGTCGTGGGGGTGAAGGCGCAGGACATCCTGCCGGCGCTGCGCCGCCACCTGGATACCCACGGCTTTCCCATGGTGCAGATAACGCCGGCGCGCGACGTGCTGTTCCAGGCAACGCGCATCGACCCCGAAGACCCCTGGGTGCAATGGGCCGCCGACTCCATCGCCCGCAGCAGCGGCAAGAAGCCGGCCATCCTGCCCAATCTGGGCGGCTCGCTGCCCAACGACATATTCACCGACGTGCTGGGGCTGCGCACCGTCTGGGTGCCGCATTCCTACCCCGGCTGTTCGCAGCACGCGCCCAACGAACACCTGCCCTCGGCGCTGCTGCGCGAAGGCCTGGGCATCATGGCCGGGCTGTACTGGGATCTGGGCGAAGGCGGTACGCCGAAACGCTAGGCAGCCGATGCAGGCTTGGCCGAGTACAACTGAGTAATGTACGACTTGTTGTGCGGGCCGCCATCCACCGTAAGAGCCACCCCGTTCACATAAGAGGCGCGCGCAGAAGACAAAAAGAGAATCACATCCGCGATGTCTTCCGGAGCGCCCCAGCTTTGGCCGGACGCCACGGAAATTTCCTCAAGACCTTGTCGGATATCGGCGGTGGCCTGCGGGTCGAGCTCCTTGCTCATGGCTTGCGTTTCCCACATGCGCAGCCGGTCTTCGGACTTCACGACCCCCGGCACGACACAGTTGACGCGAATGCCGTGCTCCGCCAGTTCGGTCGCAAGATCTATCGAGAACCGCACTTCGGCGGCCTTTGCCGGCCCGGTACAACTGGAACCCGGAGGGAAATTTCCGCGTATCGCGGTTCGCCCGGACACATTGATGACAACGCCCCGGGACTTGCGCAACAAGGGCAAAGCCCGCTGTGTCACGCGAAACTGGGCAAAAAAATTGATCGCCATCCCGTTCAGCAGATCATCGTCGCTGACATCGGCAAATGGCTTGTAGATACCGGTTCCGGCATTATTGACCAGGACATCGAGCCGGCCATGCCTGTCCGCAATATGCTCGATCAAGCGGCCGACATCGGCAGGCTCGGTCACATCGACGGGAACCGCATCGATCCGGATTCCGCAGGCCTGCCTGACACTTTCAACCGCAGCGGCCAAGCGGCCCTGGTCCCTGGCACAGATCAGCACGCGTGCGCCTTCCCCTGCATATGCGCGTGCTGTTGCCAGGCCTATGCCCCGGCTGCCGCCGGTGATGCAAACCACCTTTCCCTCTAAACCCAGATTCATGGATCAATATCCTTTTGATATACACAACACACCCGAGCGGGTGGAATCGACGCAGGATTTATTCGCTGCCGCTACATAAACGGAACACAGGCACCATTTGCCCGCTTTCCTGGGCCGGAACGAATGCGGCCTGCACGGCGGCTCCGATGCGCAGGCCGCCAAAATCACAGTCGACGATATTGGTCAACATGGTCGGCCCCTCATCGAGCGAGACGTAGGCGCAAGCAAACGGAATCCTGGCCCTGCGCATGACACTGAAGGTATAGATGACACCACGGCCACTGGCCTGCCGCCAGGAAGTGGATGTGCTGTCGCAAAAGGGGCAGACGGCACGCGGATACCAATGAGACCTGCCGCAGGATTCGCAATGGCGCAGCAATAAGCGGCCATCCTGGGCAGCCGTCCAGAACTCCTGGGTTTCGCAATTGGGCGTCGGCGCTGGAATCGGCCGCGGCTGATACGAATCTGCCATCATTCCCTCTCCATGATCAGGGTGGCGCTTCCATGCCGGGTCGCCAATTGGCCCCCGGTCCCTTGTGCCAGCGCCAATCTGCAATCCGGCACCTGAACGGCAGCATGCGCCTCGCCCCGCAACTGGCGTACCGCCTCGATGATTTTCGTCATGCCGCCCCGGTTGCCGGGGTGATTGCTGCATAGTCCCCCTCCATCGGTGTTGAATGGCAGCCGCCCTACTCCGGCTATGAGATTGCCATCCGCCACGAACCGCCCGCCTTCGCCTTTGGCGCAAAAACCCAAGTCTTCAAGCTGCATCAATACTGTGATCGTGAAACTGTCATAAATGGACGCGTACTGGATATCCGCCGGCGTGACGCCCGCCTCCGCGAAAGCCTGTGCGCCCGCTCGCGCCGCTCCGGAGCATGTCAGATCGAAATACCCGCCGCCGAGATGCCCGATGGTCTCGCCTGCTCCGAGCAATTTGACCCTGGGCCTCGACAGGCTGCGGGCTATCTCGGGGCGCGCCAGCACCAGCGCCCCTCCCCCATCGGTAATGACGCAGCAATCCAGTCTATGCAAGGGGTCCGCGACCATGGGCGATTCGAGGACTTCTTCGACTGTCACCACTTTCCTGAACATGGCATCCGGATTGTGGCTCGCGTGATGGGACGCAGCCACTCGTATCCAGGCCAATTGCTCGCTTGTCGTCCCGTATTCGTGCATGTGCCGCAACGCGCACATGGCGTAGCCGTTGACGTTGCTCAGTCCATAGGGGTATTCCCATTGATAATCAGGTTGCGCGGGATTGCGCGTCTTGGGTTGCAAGCCCGTCGCAACCCCCTCGCTGCGCGGCCTTCCCGCCAACGCAATCAAGGCGATATTGCATTTTCCCGCCGCTATCGCCTGGGCCGCATGGTTGACTAGCGCCAGATACGAAGCTCCCCCTATATCGGTCGAATCCGCCACCTTGACGTCGAGGTTCAGGTATTCCGCCATGGAAGTGGGGCCCATGCCCGGCGCATCCCCCGAGCAGAAGTATCCGTCGACATCCTTGCGACTCAGGCCCGCGTCACGCAAAGCGCACAGGGACACTTCGGCATGCAACTGCGCCAGGGATTTATCCGGAGCATGCCGCAAGGGGTGCTCGTACGCACCCACGATATAGGCTTTTCCTTTGATGCTCATATGCGTACCTTTCGCATTCATGCCCCGCTGCGCAGGACTGCGCGGGCCTTGCCGCTCATCACCGTTCGGCCGTCCGACACCGCCAGCAATTCCATGTGCAGCGTACGTCCGTCCACTTGCACGACTGTCGATGAAAGATCGACGACATCGCCCGCTTTCAGCGGCGCCAGGAAGCGGGCCGAGATTTCATCCACATCCGCCAGTTCCCGCACATGCTCGTTCACGCAGCTTGCAGCAAACCCCATGGTCAGCATGCCGTGAACCACCACGCCGCCAAGCCCTGCCTGCATGGCAAAAGGATGGTCGAAATGTATGCGGTTGAAATCCCCCGAAGCGCCAGCGTACTTGACGAGCTGCGTGGTCGAGATCGGCCCTCTTCGGATCTCGTGGCGAGATCCGGGCTTCATTGCGAGTTCGATGCGGTCATGATCCTGCATTGCTGCCATCCCTCATATGTCAAATCCGATTCAGCGTGCACCGAGCTTGCCGGCGCTTCGATAAACCACCACCCGGCCATTGCTCACGACCAACGCGCCGCTGCGGTCCGTGGCCTGCATTTCCTGCACGAGCAACTGCATGGTGCCGCTGCGCCCCGACTTCTCTTCCACACGCAGCAGGCATAGCCGGCAGTCCAGGACATCGCCCGCGACCACCCGCCTGGCATAACGGAAATATTGCTCACCGGCCAGGATCCGCCCCTCGTCCAGACCCGCCAGCCAGGGCTGGCGCCGCGGCGGACGAAAGCTCGCCGGAAACGTCAGCGGTGCGACCAGGCCCATGTAGCCCCTGCTGCGGGCAAGGCTTTCGTCGAACGACAACGGATCGGTATCGCCTATGGCCTCGGCAAAAACACGTATGGCCCCCTTTTCAATCTCTACCACGAAAGGCTCGGTCGCCTTTCCTATCCATGAAAGATCAACTTCCATACATACTCCCTTGCGCAGCCCGTCCCGGGCCGGACTGATCCTTGCGGCCGGCCGCGTCATCCAGAACGATCAAGGCATCCAGCGCAACCAGCCGGCCGCTGCGCTTGTCCAATGCCAATGGATTGATGTCGACTTCCTTCAGTATTTCCGCATTGGCATGCGCGAACTCGCTGAGCATGACCAGCAGTTGCGCCAGCTCCTCTTTATCCACGGGCCGCTGCCCGCGCACGCCATCCAGTAGCCGAGAAGCGCGCAATTCCGCCATCATGGACAAGGCGTCTTCGCGGCCGATAGGGGCTTTGCGTATCGCCACATCCTGCAAGACCTCCACAAATACCCCTCCGATTCCGAGCAAGACTACAGGCCCGAATTCCACATCCCTGTGCACCCCGACAATAAGCTCGGTGCCGACATCCACCATGGGCTGAACCAGCACCTTTCCCTTGCCCGGGGCAATCTCCCGCATGCGCTGTTCGAGCCGGCCGTATGCGTCACGCAGCGCCGCCTCGTCCCGGATGTTCAGGAATACCGCTCCGACATCCGTCTTATGAGGTATATCCGGATGATCCGCCTTCAGTACCAGGGGATAGCCGAGGCTTCCGGCGGCTGCCAGCGCTTCGTCCATACTGCCGGCAAGCTGTTGGCCAGTGAAAGGAAAGCCCAGTTCACCCAATACGAGCCTGCTTTGGGATTCGGACAAGCTCGCCTTCGACACGCTCGCGAAATTTTGCAGTGCCTGGGCAGCCAGTCTCGACCGGGCCTCGTCTATACACGTCGATTCGTGCTCGGCGTGCTGCGTGCTCATGCTGGAGTAATACGAATCCAGCACACGCAGCGCCTCCGCCGTACGGGCGGGCGTGCGAAACACCGGGATGTCGCTCTGTGCGAGCAAGCGCTTCGCCTCGCCCTCGAAATCCCCGCCAGCCCACAGCACGATCACTATTTTTTTAGACCGGCGCGCGATATCGATGAAGTCCCGCACGGCCGGCTCGTAGGAGCGGGCCACAGTGATGATGGGGACCACTACATGAATGGATGGGTCTGCGAGCAAGACCTCGACACAGCGCCCCCAAAAGCCGTCATCCCCTATGGTTCGGGCGGTCGTGTCCAAGGGGTTCTGGAAATTCCCCTCGAACCCGAGTTCACGCGCAACAGCCGCCAGAGTCTCGGTCGAGAATTCGGGAAAACTCAATCCGGCCAGGGAGCCGTGGTCCGCGAACAGGCCTATATGTCCGCCCGATATGGAGACCGCCGCGCAGTGCTTGCCGGGTTGCCAATCCTGGGCCAGTTTGCCACTGTGGCGCAGCTTTCCCAGCATGGAGGCCAATTCATAGAAATCGTCTATATCGTTGGCGCATACCGCAGCATACTGGCGGCAGGCCGCCTCGAAGACTTCTACGGACCCCGCCAAGGCGCCGGTATGGGATGCCGCCATGACCTTGCCCAATTCCGTTCTGCCGGACTTGAGTATCACTACCGGCTTGCGCGCCTGCCTGGCGGCCCGGAGCACACCGATGAACCCATCTATATCGCGTACGGCCTCCACGGTCATTGCCAGCACATCCGTATGCTCGTCCGAAACCAGGAACCGGGCAATCTCCATGGTGTTCAGATCGGCCTCGTTGCCGGTGGTCACAATGTGGCTGAATGCGATGCCCGCCTCCAGAGCAGCGTGCAATATGCTGGCCAGGCCCAAACCCCCGCTCTGGGATACGAGGCCGATGCGGCCCTGCGGAATGTCCGGCCAGCTCATGGCGGCCGCAGAGGAAATACATACACGCGCCACCAGATTGGCAAAGCCGATGCAGTTCGGCCCCAGCACCCGTATTCCCGCCTTGCTCGCAAGCCTCAGCATGTTTTCCTGCAGAGCGACACCGCCGTCGTCTCCCTGCTCGGCAAAGCCCGCGCTACATACCACCAGCAACTTCACACACTTCTGCGCGCACTGAGCTATAGCCGCTTCTATGTGCTCGGCCGCCAGCGCGAAGACCACACAATCGACATCGCCCGGCACGTCCAGGAGCCTGCCATAGCAGGGCAGGCCTGCGATGTGCGTACGAGCGGGATTGATCGGATAAATGGCGCCTCCGAAACCCTGCCGCAGCAGAGTGGGTACGATTTTCCCGCTGAATCGTTCGGGGTTTGCCGAGGCGCCCAGGACAGCGACCGATCGCGGGGAAAACAGTTCGGCCAGAGACCCGGGGCCATCCGCCGCAACAGGCCGGTTTCCTGCCGCACAACCATCAGTATTAATCGCCTTCACGTTCACGGCGCTCAATCCTTGTTTCCCACCGATTGCAGTTCCGACCCGAACGTGGGGCGAAACAACTCCCGGATCTTCTGCAGCGTCCAGCCGCCGAACGAATAGGCTTCCACGGTTTCGCGGGGGTGTGTCCACAGTGAAAGTTTGTCGCCGCCGATGCCGATTACCTGGCCGTTGACCCATTGCGCCTCTTCGCTTGCCAAGTAAAGGACGGCGGGAGCCACTTGCGCGGGCGAGCCGCGCAGAACCACCGAAGAATCGCTCCAGGAAGCATCTTTCTTCCGGCGTACGGCGTCCGGGACGCTGTCGGTCATGCCCGTTACGGCACGCGGACTGATGGCATTGACCGTGATTCCGTATTTTTCGACCTCCCGGGACATGGTGCGGGTCAAGCCCAATACACCGGCTTTCGCGGCGGCATAATTGGCCTGCCCTATACTGCCGCGCAACCCGGAACGAGATGAAATATTGATGATCCGCCCTGGCTTGCCCGAGCGGCGCATATGACGCACCGCCGCCCTGGCGCAGGCAAAAGTGCCTTTGAGGCAGACCGCGATCACCTGGTCCCATTCCGCTTCGCTCATATTGAAGCTCATTCGGTCGCGCAGTATCCCGGCGTTATTGACGAGTATGTCTACTCCTCCATATGCCTGGACAGCCGCCTCCATCAATGCTTCGGCGCCATCGAAACTCGAAATATCGGAATGCTCGCCTATCGCTTGCAGCCCTTCCTCGGAAAGAAGGCGCGCAACCTCGTCGGCGTTGGCGCCATTGATGTCATTGACGACGACACGGGCGCCTTCGGCGGCCAGGGCTCGGGCAAGTGCAGCGCCGATCCCCTGCCCCGCCCCCGTCACCACCGCCACTTTGTTTTCCAACAACATGGTCAATTCCTTTAGTTAGAAAGAAATGTATGTATTCGCGCAAGCTCTGCATATGGCACCGGCATCGATACCGCTGCGAGATCACTGCGGCTGTATGTGCAAGGTATGGATGATCTTGCCGAACCGCTGGATCTCGTTGGTGATGAATGTGTGCAGTTGCGCCGGCGACATGGCGCTGGCTTCGGCTCCCATGGTGGCCAGGCTCTTTTTCACGCTGCTTTCCTGCAAAGTCTTGCGCACTGCATCGTTGAGTACGTCGATGCGATGCTCCGGGGTGCCCGAGCGTGCCATGAGTGCATACCATTGTGAAAATTCCACGCCCTTGACGCCCGCCTGCGCCATGGTGGGTACATCCGGCAGCGACGACAGCCGCGAGGGATTGGCAACCGCCAGAATCTTGATCTTGCCGGACTTCAGCATGGGCGTGGCCGACGCCACTCCCACGAAGGCCATGGATACCTGGCCTCCCATGGTGTCGGTTACCGCTGGGGCGTCCCCCTTGTAGGGAGCATGGATCATGTCGATCCCGGTCGCCATCTTGAATGCTTCGCCGGCCAGGTGCCCGGTGCCCCCGACCCCACTGCTGCCGAAGGACAGCTTCCCAGGGTGCGCCTTGCCGTATGCCAGCAGTTCTTTGATGCTATTGATGTGCAAAGACGAATTCACGATCAGTACGATAGGCACCATCCCGACCATCGCCACCGGCGAAAAATCCTTCAAGGCATCGTATGGGGCTTTGGGATATAGCGTCGGATTCGTTCCATGCGTGGCACTATTGCCCATGAGCAAGGTGTAGCCGTCCGGGGCCGATTTGGCGACAAAGCCGCCCCCGACCATGCCATTGGCGCCTGCCCGGTTTTCCACTACCGCACTCACTTTCAGTTGCTCGGACAGCCCCTTGGCCATCAAACGCGTCAGGAAATCGTTTGCGCCGCCTGCGGCATATGGAGACACCAATTGAATGGCGTGATCCGGATATTTCGCCAGTGCGGGGTTGGACCCGAACAGCGTTGCGCATACAGAAAGACCAAGTATTGCCGCGTATTTCAATAAAATCTTCACTGCCGTCTCCTTTGGGCAAAAATACGTCCTTGGGCGTACGACGCTAGGTCGTCGACCAATCGAATGTTTATCGGGAATCGGCAGGAGTCTTGCGTACCTGCATCCCTTGGGACGTTAGTATGCGCAAGCGAAAAATGCGGGGCTTGTACGATCTTGCGTGTGGCAGGCGCGTGCGGCGGACGCGACGAATGCGCGCTATTGCGCGAGGAGCTGCCCCCGGATCAATGGCTCAATAAAGAAACGTAGCTGCGTGGAGGAACTCCCACGATGCGCCGGAAATGCCGGGTAAAGTGGCTTTGGTCGAAGAAGCCTGTTTCAAGCGCGGCATCGATCACCGACATGCCGCCCAGCAGCAATTGCTTGGCCCTGTCGATACGGCGCTGTGTCTGGAAGGCATGCGGAGGCATGCCTACTTTGTGGGCAAATACGCGATTCAGATGAAATGGACTGACTTCGGCGATCCCGGCGAGGTCTTCAAGAGAAATGTTTTCCGCGTAATGCGCTTCCAGGTAATCGAGAACCGCCTGTATCCGGGCCCCGCTGCATTGCACGTTCTCGCAAGGCCTGCCGAGCGAGCCGAACCGCAGTATCAGCGCCCCCAAGACAGAAATGAAACGAGACTCTTGCTCTAGAGAAAAGTTGTCCGCATCCGCCGAGGCATGCATCTGCAGGAAACTACCGATAAATGCCCGATCTTCGATGACCAGCTTATCGAACGTAGGATATTCGTCCGTGCCTTCGGCAAGCATGCGAGCCGCCCGGCGCATTTTTTCCGGATCGATGAATAGCAGTCTGGAGATGGCCTGCCTGCAGCGCACGCTCGTCTTGGGGGAGCTGTGCACCTGGCCGGGATGAAACAATATGATGTTGCCGGGAGCTGCAAGCCAGGTCTTGCCTTCGCACAGATATTCCCCGGGATCGCGGGTGGTAACCCCGACCTGGTAAGCATCGTGAGCGTGCCTGGGAATGACGTGCGGCTGTCCTCGATGAGTCTCGAACACCACACCTTCATGCAGCCAGCCCCTGATCTGGCTGCGGCCGACATCGGCAAGTTCTACAGTATTCATAATGGGTCGAGCGGCGCATGCCGCTAGTCTCCAGCCGCGTACCGCACAATAAATATGTCCCACCCCTAAAATAATTATGCAGTAAAGGGCCTGAGGCAATCAAGCATGGACGTGCGTATGCAGACAAAGCGAGGGCAAACGGGCACTCGATACGGCACAGGCTGTCGCCCGCCATACTCTCGCCCAAAACGGTTATGCAGCCGTTTGCGCTATCGGCCATATCCAGCACCGATGCCCGGCCATGCTTTCGCAATCATTCAGGGAATCATCATTCATGCGCACCTCGACTTTCGGCTCTACCGGCAGATCCGTTTCCATCATAGGCCAAGGCACCTGGTATATCGATGAGGGCCATCGCGCTCGGGCTGTGGACGCGCTGCGGCGCGGGCTCGACCTGGGCATGAATCACATAGACACGGCCGAGATGTATGGCGACGGAGCGGCCGAGCGCGTCGTGGGCGAAGCCGTGCGCGGGCGGCGCGACGAGGTGTTCCTGGTGTCGAAAGTGCTGCCGCAGCATGCGTCCCGCAAGGGCACGCTCAACGCCTGCGAACGGTCGCTGAAGGCGCTGGGCACCGACCGCCTGGATTGCTATCTGCTGCATTGGCGCGGCAGCCATCCGCTGGAAGAGACCTTCGCCGCTTTCGACGCGCTGCAGCGCGACGGCAAGATACTGTCCTATGGGGCCAGCAACTTCGACGTGGCTGACCTGGAAGAAGCGCTGGCGGTGGCCGGGCCGGGACGGCTGGCCTGCAACCAGGTGCTATACCACTTGCAGGAACGCGCCATAGAGCACGCCGTCATACCCTGGTGCGAACGCCACGAGGTGGCCGTGGTGGCCTACAGCCCGTTCGGGCACAATGATTTTCCCGAGCCCGACAGCGTCGGCGGCAGGCTCCTGGCAGAAATAGCCGAGGCTCGCGGCGCCACGCCGCGCCAGGTCGCGCTGGCCTTCCTGACACGCAAGCCGGGCCTGTATGCGATCCCCAAGGCTTCGACCGCCGCGCATGCGCAGGACAATGCCGGCGCCGGCGGCCTGGTCTTGTCCGACACGGAGCTTGCCCGCATCGACAGCGCCTTCCCGCGCGGGCCCGAGCCGAATTACCTGCCTATGATCTGAGGGCCGGCCGAAGATCGGCCGCCTCGGCTTCGGGCTGGCCTGCGCCGCCCCACTTCAGCAAGCGCGTCGCCTGCGCAGCATTCACCGCGCCGGGAGGAATCCTGCCCTGGAAGATCGCCTCGACCTGGGCCACTGTCTCCAGGGCCTGGTGCTCGATGGCCCCCGGAGTGAGGCCGCCCACATGAGGCGTTGCGATGACTCGCGGATGGCGGGCCAGTTCGGGCGTGGGCATCTGGTCCGCGGCGCGGCCTACGTCCAGGGCGCAACCGGCCAGGTGGCCCGAATCGAGCGCCGCCAGCAGCGCCTGCTCGTCCACCAGCTCGCCGCGCGACGCATTGATGAAATACGAACCCGGCCGCAAGGCGGCGAAAGCGCGCACGTCCATCAGGTTCTCGGTCTGGGCGTTGGCGGCGGCCAGGCAGACGACGAAATCCGCCGCGGCCAGGAGCGCCGGCAAGTCGACCGAACGCACACCATGCCCGGACACCTCGACATGCGGATCGGAAACCAGCACCCGCATGCCCAGGGCCGCGCCCAGCTCGCCGAGGCGGCGCGCAATACGCCCGTATCCGATGATGCCCAGCGTCGCGCCGCACAGCTCGCGGCCCATCACGGGCTCGGGCCGCCGCCCGCGATGGTAGGCGCTCGCATAGACGGTAGTCGAGCGCGCCAGGTCCAGCATGGCGCCCAGCACCCATTCCGCCACCGCGGGCACGAAGCCGGCGCTGGCCTGCGTGACGAGCACGCCGTGTTCTCCGGCGGCCGCCACGTTGACGGTGCGTATGTCGACAGCGCAGCGCAGAAACGCGGCCAGCCTCGGCAAGCCCGCAAACAGTTCGCGCGGCGCGGGCGTCTGCCTGTAGGCGATGATGGCATCGCTATCCGCCGCGGCCTCGATCAGTTCCGGTGTGGAGAGCTCGCGGTCCTCGGGATTGAAGCGGGCCTCGGCCACGGCGGCCAGCGCCGCCACGGCCTTGTCGCCGAAATAATCCTCGAGCCGGCCGCGGGGATGGGTGACGAATACGCGCTGCTTCATGTGCTTCATATACTGCCTTCTACTTTGTATTGCTCTTTGCCGCAGCGCCTCGCGGGGATGCCGCGCTCTTGCGGCGCGCGCCGCGCGGTGCGGCGACGGACTCGCGTTCGATCAGCCTGACATCGGTAAAGACGGTCTCGGCCGGCTGGTCGCCCGGCGTCGCGCCGCCTATGACCCGGTCAACCAGCGCGGCCGCCATCGCGGTAACGGGAAATTCGATAGTGCTCAGCCCTGGATTGGACATCGCCGAAAGGAACAGGCCGTCCATGCCGATCACGGACACGTCTTGCGGCACGCGCAGGCCCGACTCATGCAGCCCCGCCATCACGCCCAGGGCCATCAAGTCGTTGAGCGCCACGATGCCGGTCGGCCTGTCGGGCTCGCCGGACAGCTGGCGCGCGCAGGACGCGCCGATCTCGCCGATGGCGGAATCGCCATACTGGTGCACGGGCCCCGCGTCGACGACGCGGCTGGTGGCGCGCAGCCCCGCTTCGTCCACCGCCTGCCAGAATCCCTGGATCTTGTCCTTGCGGCTCATGGTCACGCCGGAAACGGTGACGAAGGCCAAGTGCCGATGGCCATGCTCGATGAGATGGCGGGTGGCCATTCGCGCGGCCAGCACGCTGTCGACGGTAACGTGATCGACGCCGGGGCGGTCGCCGGGCACGGCGCGGCGGTCATAGCTGACCACGGTCATGCCGCGCTCGGCCGCCAGTTCCAGGTGGCGCTCGTCTTCCAGGGACGAGACGACTATGGCGCTGCGCACGCCGTGGGCCAGCAGGTCCTGGAAGAACGCGGCCTCCTTGTCCCGATCGCGGTAGGCATTGCAGATCAGCACGCGGTAGCCATGCTGCAAGGCGTGGCGCTCGATCTCGCAAGCGATGTAGCCGAACATGGGGTTGGCGATGGAAGGAATCAGCAAGCCGATGAAAGAGGAATGCCCGGTCTTGAGCTGGCGCGCCACGGTGCTCGGCCCATATTTCAGCTCGGCGATCGCGGCTCGCACCCTTTCCAGGGTCTCGGGGCGCATCTGCCCGGCGCGCCCGTTCAGCACATTGGATACCGTGCTGGCGGAAACGCCGGCATGCCGGGCGACATCGTGTATGGTGCTCATGAGCTACATGCCGAAATGGCGCGGCAGCCATTCGGAAAAAGATGGGACGAATATCAATAATACAAGGGCGGCCGCAAGCACTGCCAAGTACTTCAGCATGGGCCGCGCCACGCGTCCGACCTCGGTGCCGGTGATGGCGCAAGTGGCGAACAGCCCCAGCCCCACGGGCGGCAGGAACAGGCCGAAGCCCATTGCCAGCACGATCACGGTGCCGAAATGCAGGGGGTTGATGCCCAGTTGCGTGGCCAGGGGCGTCAGCAGCGGGCCGAAGATGATGAGCGCCGGCGCCCCTTCAAGTACCGAGCCGAACACCACCATCAGCAGCACCGACAACAACAAGAAGCCGTTGGGGCCGTAATGGTGGGCAAAGGCCAGCATGGTGCCGGAAAGCATGGCCGGTATCTGCTCGATCGTCAGCGCGAACGACACACTGGAGGCCGCCGCCACGATGAACAAGATGCCGCCGGCCATGGACGCGCCGCGCACGAACACATCGACGGTCGCGCGCAGCGACATCTCGCGAAATGCCAGGCTGCCGGCCAACAGCGCATAGACCACGGCGAACGCCGACACCTCGGTGGAAGTGGCTATGCCAGAGGTCACGCCCTTGCCTATCATCATGATCATGATGAACGCCACGAGCGCGCCGCCCAGCAATGGCAGCAGCGCGCGGCGCTTGCCCAGGGCGTCATGCACATTAATCTTGCGCCCGAATATCACGGCCATCACGGCCAGCGAAACGGCCAGCACCAGCGCCGGCACCAGCCCCGCCAGGAACAGCCCGGCGATGGAGATATTGGCGACGAAGCCCATGATGATCATGTTCACGCAGGGAGGGATGGTCTCGGCCATGACCGCGCTGCATGCCAGCAGCGCGGCCGCCTCGTCCGGATCCTGGCGGCTCTGGCGCACCGCGGGCATCACCACGCCGCCCACCGCGGCGATGTCGGCCAGCTTCGAGCCCGACACGCCCGAGAAGAACGCCGTGGCGGTGATGATGATCAGGCCCAGGCCGCCGCGCACCCTGCCGAACATGCGCAGCAGCAATTCGATCAGGCGCGAGGACATGCCGTTGGATTCCATCAGCAGTCCCGCCAGCACGAAGAACGGAATGGCCAGCAGCACGAAGTTGTCGACCCCGGCCATGACCTGCTGCGAATAGACCAGCATGGGCAGCGAGGGATTGGCCAGGAAGAACAGCAGCGAGCAAAAAGCCAGCACGAAGCCGATCGGCACGCCCAGCAGCAAGCCTGCGACAAAGCCCAGCGCCAGCAGCGCGCCGGGCGGTATGGCCATATCGGGCAGGAAGATATTCCACGCCAGTACGGCAGCGGCGACGGCCACGCACCATCCCAGCGACTCCAGCACCACGCGGCGCGTGCCGGCAAGCGCATTGACCAGCGCGAATATCGTCATGAACGCGCTGCCCAGCAACATCGGGTAGGTATTGATCCACCCCGGCAGGCCGCTGGGCGTCATCTGCTCGTACGAATCCAGCAACAGCTCGAAGGACGATACGCACAAACATACCGACACTCCGGCGATGATCCAGTGGGTCGCATGGGTGGCGACGGCTTGCCAGCGCCGCGGCAGCATGCCGCGAAACAAATCGATGCCGATGTGGCCGCTACGCCCGAGCACAGTGGCCGCGCCGAAGAACACCAGCACGATCATCAGCGCCTCGGCGACCTCCTCGGCCCAATCGAAGGGGTCGTGCAGGAAATAGCGGTAGATCACCGATATGAAAACCACCAGCACGTCGGCGGCCAGCACCGCCGCGGACAGGTATTCGACCAGGCGCATCAAGGCTTCGACCCAGCGGTCCGGAGCGCCTCCGGTCCTGGCCAAGCCCTGGGAGGCGCCGGCGCCGCTTGCGGCCGCGGACGCCTGCGCGCCTTGCCGCAGTTGTCCGGATTGCCGGGACTGCGTGCGTTGTGCCGCGCTACCGCCGGGCGTCGTCCGCGCGGCCGCCCGGCTCGGGGCTGGAACGGTAGCCATGGCTTAGCTCTTGGCGGCCGCCGCGATATCGGCGAACAGCGGCGCAGTGACGGGATATTTGGCCGCGAAGCTACGGTATGCGGTGTCCTGCAACTTGCCGTGCACCAGGTCGCGCTCGGTCTGCGCCATGGGATAGAAGCTCATGCCGTGCTGCTTGAGCGCTTCGTTGGCCGCCTGCTCTTTGTGCGCGGCGATGGGACGCTGCTGCTCGGTGGCGTCCTGGGCCGCCTTCATGAAGGCGCTCTTCAGCTCGGCGGGAATCTTCGCCAGGCCGCGCTTGCCCATTACGGCCACCATAGGGCCGAAGGCATGCTGGGTCTGCCAGCAGGATTTGACGACTTCGTAGAACTTGCTGGCCAGCACGGTGGCCGAATCGTGTTCCAGGCCTTCCACCACGCCCGTCTGCACCGCCATGTAGATTTCGCCGAACGAGATGGGCGTAGGCACGGCGCCCATGGCCTTGAAGGTTTCTATGTATGCCGGCGCGGGCAGCACGCGCAGCTTCACACCCTTGATTTCAGCCAGCGAATGCACCGGTTTCTTGGTGTAGACATTGCGCCCGCCGAACTGCGGCGCCCAGGCCAGGATGCTGCAGCCGGAATGCCGCTGCAACAGCTCGTTCAGCTTGGACCCGGCCGGGCCGCTCAAGGCCCGGTGCACATGATCGAAGCCGGTGAACAGATAGCCCAGGTCCAGCATGCCCAGTTCCGGCGCCACGGTGGCCCAGATCGATGCGCCCGAGACCATCATGTCGGTCGAGCCGATCTTGACCTGCTGCACCACGTCGCTTTCCTTGCCCAACTGGCCGTTGGGGAAGTAGTCCAGCTTGATGGCGTCGCCCACCGCGCCCTTGAGATTGGCCGCGAAATGCTCGTACCAGACATGCAGGGACGCATTGTCGTTGGTCGGCATCGACGAGGCCACGCGCAAGGCGATAGGCCCCTTGGCGCGCACCAGCGCGGGTACGCCCGCCATTGCGGCAAGCATGGCGGAAGAACGAAGAAATTGCCGGCGGGACAATGCGGTCATGATGAGTCTCCTTGAATGTCGAGTATCCGGATAGCCAGGTGGCAACGCCTGCAGCCAAGACCGGCGCACCAGCGGTTTTCTGCGCGGCCCAGGCAGGCGTGCAACGCCGGGCCGGGCATGCTGCTTTGCCCATCCGGCCGAGCCGGCTGCGGCATATAGCTGTATCGATTTAGTGTATCGATATACTAAACCGATACAGTTGACAGAAAAATAAGGGTAATCCCGAGAAAGTCGGGCAGGTGGCAGGTGGCAGGTGGCAGGTGGCAGGTGGCAGGTGGCAGGTGGCAGGCGTCGCGGGCCGGCGCCTCGAGCTTGCGTACTGCAGGCCCCTGCGGAAAGCCGCGCGGGGTCTTAGTATGCCCCGACGCGGTGGCGCGCCACGAAATGGCCTGGCGCCACCTGCACCAGCGGATCGATCCTGGGTTCGTCGCCGATGCTGCGCACGGGGCTGGGGATTTCGTCCACCAGCAGGGAATGCGCGCGATGACGGCGCGCGGGGTCGGCGATGGGCACCGCGGCCATCAGCTTCTTCGTGTATGCATGCTGGGGATCCTCGAAAACCGCGCGGCGGGGGCCGATCTCGACCACCTGCCCCAGGTACATCACCACGACGCGGTGGCTGATGCGTTCGACCACCGCCATGTCGTGCGAGATGAAGAGAATCGACAGGCCCAGCTCGCGCTGCAGGTCGAGCAGCAAATTGACGATCTGCGCCTGTATGGACACGTCCAGGGCCGAGACCGATTCGTCGGCGATGATGATGCGCGGATTCAGGGCCAGCGCGCGGGCGATGCAGACGCGCTGCCGCTGGCCGCCGGAGAATTCATGCGGGTAGCGGTCCGCCATGTCGGCCGACAGGCCGCACTTCTGCATCAGCCACTCGACGCGTTCCTGCGCCTTGCGGCCGCGCGCCACGCCGTGGATCAGCAGGGGTTCCATGATGGAATAGCCGATGGTGGCGCGCGGATCGAGCGAGGCAAAGGGATCCTGGAATATGAACTGGATATTGCGCCGCAAGGCTTGCATGCGGCCGCCGCGCAGCAGGCCTATGTCCTGCCCCTCGAACAGGATCTTGCCCGCTCGCGGCATCTCCAGGCGCGCCAGCGAGCGGCCGGTGGTGGTCTTGCCGCAACCGGATTCGCCCACCAGGGCCAATGTTTCACCGGCGTACAGGTCGAAGCTGACCTGCTCTACCGCGTGCACGCGCCGCGTCACCCGGCCGAACAGGCCGCCGGCTATGTCGAAGCGCGTGGTCAGGCCCTGTACCTGCAGCACCGGCGGCTGCTCGTAGCGCGCCGTCGCGGCCATGGTCTCCGTAGCCGCGGTCTCCGCAGCCGCGATATCCGCGGTCCGCTCGTCCAGCAGCTCGAAGGGCGCGGGCTGGTCCAGGCCCTTCATGGAGCCCAGCCTGGGCACCGCGGACAACAGCGCGCGGGTATACCAGTGCCGCGGCCGCCCGAACACCGGCGCGGAATCGCCCTCTTCCACCTTTTCGCCGCGGTACATCACCATGACGCGGTCGGCCACCTCGGCCACCACGCCCATGTCGTGGGTGATGAAGATCACCCCCATGTCCATGTCGCGCTGCAGTTCGCGGATCAGTTGCAGGATCTGCGCCTGGATGGTGACGTCCAGCGCCGTGGTCGGTTCGTCGGCGACCAGCACCTGCGGCCGGCACGACAGCGCCATGGCGATCATGATGCGCTGGCGCATGCCGCCCGAGAGCTGGTGCGGATAGCGATCGCGCAAGCCGCGCGCATCGGGGATGCGCACGGTTTCCAACAGGCGCAGCGTTTCGGCGCGCGCCGCTTGCGCGTCCATGCCCTGGTGCAGGCGCAGGGCCTCGGCAATCTGATTGCCCACGGTGAAGCTGGGGTTCAGCGAGGTCATGGGCTCCTGGAAGATCATGGCAATGTCGGCGCCGCGCAGGGTGCGCATGACGGTCTCGGGCGCATCGGCCACGTCAACCACCTCGCCAGTGCGCCGGCGCAGCAGCAGCCTGCCGCCGGTGATGCGTCCGCGGCCGAACTCCACCAGGCGCATCAAGGCCAGCGTGGTCACCGATTTGCCGGAACCCGATTCGCCGACGATGGCCAGCGTCTCGCCGCGGCCGAGATGGAAAGACACATCGCGCACCGCGTGGACTTCGCGTTCCGGCGTCTTGAAGGAAACCGACAAGCCGTCGACCTGGACCACGCGCCCTGCATCCATATCCGCCATCGTCAGCCCTCCTGGCGCGGATCCAGCGCATCGCGCAAGCCGTCGCCCAGCAGATTGAAGCCGAATACCACCAGGAAAATCGCGCAGCCCGGAAACACGGACATCCAGGGCGCCTGGGTCATGAAATTCTTGGCCGTGTTGAGCATCGAGCCCCAGGACGGGTCGGGCGGCTGCAGGCCCAGGCCCAGGAACGACAGGCTGGCCTCGGCAATGATGGCCTTGGCGATCTGTATGGTCGCCTGCACGATCAGCGCCGGCATGATGTTGGGCAGCACATGGCGCAGGATGATGCGGCGGTCGGACGCCCCCAGCGAACGCGTGCTCTGCACGTAGTCTTCGTTCTTTACCGCCAGCACCTGGCCGCGCGCGAGCCGTATGAACAGCGGCGCGGCCGAGACCCCGATGGCGATCATGGCATTGATGAGGCTGGGGCCCAGGAAGGCGGCCAGCGCGATGGCCAGGATCAGGAACGGAATCGAGAACAAGGCCTCGGTGACGCGCGAAATGCAGCCATCGAGCAAGCCGCCGAAATAGCCCGCCAGCAGGCCCAGCGGCACGCCGACCAGCAGCGCGATCAGGACCGAGCACATGCCCGCCAATAGCGATGCGCGCGCCCCATAGACCATGCGGCTGAAAATGTCGCGGCCGAGCTCGTCGGTGCCGAACCAATGCGCCGCGGACGGCGCCTTGCGGATCGCGGTGAAGCTGACATGCAGCGGGTCCTGGCCGGCGATGAGCGGCGCGCACACCGCCACCACGACGAAGAACAGGACGATGGCCGCCCCCAGCATGGCGGAGCGATTGCGGCGGAACTTGGCCCAGGCGCGGCTGCGGCGGCGCGGCGCGGCGCCCGCGGCGGGAACGGTGGCGGTGGAAGCGGTCATGCGTTCCTCAGGCGGGGGTTGACCAGGATGTACAGCACATCGGCGAGCAAGGTCAGCACGATGAAGCCCGTGGCGATGCACAACACCACGCCCTGCACCACGGCGTAGTCGCGGTTGAATACGGCGTCCACCAGCAGCTTGCCGAAACCTGGTATGCCGAAGATCTGCTCGGTCAGCACGGCGCCCGCCAACAGCTCGCCGAACAGGATGGTGACCAGGGTGACGATGGGCATCAGCGCGTTGCGCAAGGCATGGCGCAGCACCACCGACCATTCCGGCGCCCCCTTGGCGCGCGCGGTGCGCACGTAGTCGGCGCTGAGCGCCTCGAGCATGGAAGAACGGGTATGCCGCATCAGGTAGGCGCTGATGACGGCGGCCAGCACCAGCGCGGGCATCAGCGAAGTCTTGAGGGAAAGCCAGAAGTCCTGCGTGATCGGCACGAAGCCCGAGGCGGGCAACAGCCGCCAGTGCACCGACACCAGCATGATGAGCAGGATGCCGAGCCAGAAATTCGGTATCGACATCCCCGACAAGGCAAGCAGATTGGCGCCGAACTCCGTACGCGTGCCCTTCTTGACGGCCGCCAGTATGCCCAGCGGTATGCCGCTCAGGATCGCGAACAGCATGGCCATCACCGATAGCTGTATGGTCACGGGCAGTTTCTGCGCCACCAGTGTGGTGACAGGGATATCGGTGCGCAGCGAAACGCCCAGGTCGCCGTGGGCCACCCGGCGCACCCAGGCCAGGTATTGCTGCGGCAGCGGATCGTTGAGGTGGTACTTTTCCCTCAGGTAATTGAGGACCGCGGGATCGCGCTCTTCGCCGGCCATGGCCAGCACCGGGTCGCCGGGCAGGATCTTCTGCAAGCTGAAGATCATCATGGAAACCAGGATCAGCGTAGGGATCGCCACGATCACGCGGCGCACTATCATTTTGAACATCCGGGGACTCCAGCTACATGGCCCCGCCCCCACCCGCGCCTATGCCGCGGCGAACCTTGGCGGAGGGCGCGAATGCGGGGCCGGCCCGCGCATGGATCCATGCACGGGCCGGCCGAAAAGGGCGCTGTGGTTTGCTCGGTCCGCAAGCCTGGATCAGGGCGCTATTGGAACGATACGCTAGCTCTTGGACAGCGTCACGCCGCGCAAGCGGATCATGCCGTCCGGATACGGCGTGAATCCCTGCACCTGCTTGCGTGTAGCGAAAGGCCAGGGCATGTAATAAATGTACAGGCTGGGCAGCTCGTCCTGCAGGATGGCCTGCGCCTTGTCGTAGATGGCCTTGCGGCCGGCCACGTCGGGTACTGTGCGGGCTTCCTTCAAGAGCTTGTCGACCTCGGGATTGCAGTACTTGCCGTCGTTCAAGGCCCCCTTGCAGGTGACGAAATTGAAGATGTTGCCGTCGGGGTCCACCCGCCCCGACCAGCCGCGCAAGTCGATCTGGAAATTGCCCTTGGAATCCTCGGCCAGCATGGCTGCGTATTCGGTGGGGCGCAGGCTCAACTGAAAGCCCGCCTGGGCGGCCATGGCCTGCACCATTTCCGCGGTCGAGGACGTGATCGTGTTGTTGCCGAAATCGAGTTCGGCCTTGACCACCGGCATGCCGGCCTGCTTGAGCAAGGCCTTGGCCTTGGCGATGTCGGGCTTGACGATAGGGAATTTGTCGCTGTGATAGGGACTGGCCAGCGGGAACGGCTGCTGCGCCGGCGTGAAAGTGCCGTCGCCTATGACCTGGTTGATGGCGTCGCGATCTATGGTCAGTTGGAAAGCCTGGCGCACCAGCTTGTTGGCAAACGGGTTGGTCTTGGCCTTGGGGCCATTGCCGACGTTGAACATGAATTGCTGGAAGCCCAGGCCCGTCACCGGCTTGAACGCCAGGCTGGGATCGCTCTTGACCGTCTTGATGTCCGACGGATTGAGGCGCTCGAGAATGTCGATCCCGCCCGAGCGCAGGTTCTGCAGACGCACCGTGGTGTCGGGAATCGGCAGGAACACCACCTGGTCGAAGTGGAAATCCTTGGCGTCGTAGTATTTGTCGAACTTCTTGAGCACGATGCGGTCGTTCTGCACCCGCTTCACGAATTCATAGGGGCCGGAACACACCGGATGGCGGGCAACCGCGCCGGCGTCTTCGGCATTGCCGAAACTCTTGGGCGAAATCATCATGCCGGCGCGGTCCGACAGTTGCGCCAGCAGGGTCGCATCGGGCTGCTTGACCTTGATGACCAGCGTAGTGGGATCGGGCGCATCGACCTCCGCGATGGACGCCAATTCGGAGCGGCGCTGGCTGCCCTTGAGCGTCATGTCGCGATCGAGATTGGCCTTGGCCGCGGCGGCGTCGAAGTGCGAGCCGTCATGAAACAGCACATCGTCGCGCAGCTTCATTGTGAGGGTCTTGTTGTCGGGGCTCCAGGACCACGACTTCGCCAGTTGCGGAACGAACTGCAGCTTGGCGTCGATGTCGACCAGCTTGTCGCACAACGAAGTGAACACGATGCGCGACACGTATGTGCGTGCGCGCGCCGGATCGAGTGTGTCGGGGTCTTCCTGCAGGCCGATGCGCAGGGTCTGCGCAACACTGCAGGCGCTCGCCGCGCCCAGCAGCACACCCAGAACGATCTTCTTCATAGCGTAGTCTCCTCCAGTATTATTTTCGCGGCCTCCTGGGCCTGTTCAAACCAAGCAGATAAGAAAAAGGTCCGCTTTTTGCCGCGGCGGGCCTTCATGCCCGGGTCGAGGATTTGTCGCACGAACCATCAACCCGGAGTGCCAGCCGGCCCGCCGTCAGAAGCCGGCGGCCAGCCCGTCGCGCCGGCTGTCGCTGGCGGCCACGTAGCCATGATCGGGCTCGTCCGACAGCCGCCAGATGAACTGGCCGGAGCCGAAATCCATGTACGGATCGTAGATCGATTTCATCTTGTGGCCCAGGTTTTTCAGGCCCTGCACCGTTTCGGGGTTCATATTGGGTTCGATGTCGAGCGTGAAGTCGCGGTTGACCTTCCAGCGCGGCGCGTCGCAGGCGGCTTGCGGCTGCTGGTGGTAGTCGAGCATGCGCACCAGGGTCTGCAGGTGGCCCTGCGGCTGGATGTCGCCGCCCATGACGCCGAAGCTCATGACGGGACGGCCGTCGCGCGTGAGGAAGCCCGGAATGATGGTGTGGAACGGGCGCTTGCCGGCCCCGACCACATTGGGAGAGGCCGGGTCCATGGAAAAGCCCACGCCGCGGTTTTGCAGGCTGATGCCGGTATCGGGCACCACCACGCCGGAGCCGAACCCCATGTAGTTGGACTGTATGAAAGAGATCATCATGCCGTGCTCGTCGGCCGCCGACAAATATATTGTGCCGCCCGAATGGGGCCGGCCGGCCTGGAAATCGCCGGCGCGATCCAGGCGGATCAGCTTGGCGCGGCTTTGCAGATAGGCGTCGTCCAGCATCTGGGCCGGCGTGACTTCCATGCTGCGCGGGTCCGACACGTAGCGGTACAGATCGGCGAAGGCCAGTTTCATGGCCTCGATCTGCACATGCTGCGAAACCACCGAATCGACCGGCATGTTGCGCAGGTCGAAGTGCTCTACCATGCCCAGGGCCATCAGGGCGGCGATCCCCTGCCCGTTGGGCGGGATTTCATGCACCGTGTAGCCGCGGTAATTCTTGGCTATGGGCTCGACCCACTCGGGACTGTAGCCGCGCAAATCGTCCAGCGTGAACGAGCCGCCGGTCTCGCGGCTGAACGCCACGATCTTCTCAGCCAGCTCGCCCTCGTAGAAATCGCGGCCGCGGCTTTGCGCGATGCGCCGCAAGGTATAGGCCGCGCCGGGCATGCGGAACAACTCGCCGATACGCGGCGCACGGCCATTGGGCATGAAGGTCTGGGCATAGCCGGGCTGGCTGTGCAGTTCTTCGGCCGCGGTGGCCCACTTGCCCGCCACGATGGGCGGCACGGCATAGCCGCGCTCGGCGATCTCGATGGCCGGCTCGAACAATTCCTCGAAGGGCAGCTTGCCGAATTTGTCGTGCAGCGCCGCCCAGCCCGCCACCACGCCGGGAACAGTGACCGTGTCCCAGCCGCGCTTGGGCTGGATCGCCAGGCCATTGCCGTCGACGCCGTATTTGCGCTTGTAGTATTCGACATTCCAGGCCGCCGGCGCCGTGCCGGAGGAATTCAGCCCGTGCAGCTTCTTGCCGTCCCACAAAATGGCGAAGCAGTCCCCGCCGATGCCGCAGGACACGGGCTCGACCAGCACGATGGTGGCGGCCGCCGCGAGCGCCGCGTCCACCGCGTTGCCGCCGCGCAGCAGCATGCGCATGCCCGCCTGCGCGGCCAACGGATGAGAAGTCGACACCACATTGCGGGCGAAAACCGGCGTACGCGTCGTCGGGTAGGGGTTGGTCCAGTCGAAGAGTTCCATGTGTCAGCCTGCTATCCGGCCTATGCCGGCGTCCTGTTTATGAAAATTAGGGGCCTGTCCGCTTGAATAGCGGCGCCGAGCCTGCGGGCAAACAGATGCCCGCCCGTCGAGCGTACAGGCCTCGATAAGCTACTATTACTGACTCATTAAATCAATTTAATTTTAATATTTGTCTCTCAAGTTTTTTTTATGAGCTCGATCCGCTACCTGCGCACCTTTGTCGCCGTAGCCCGGCGCGGTTCTTTTTCGGATGCTGCCGAACAGGTGGCGCTGACCCAGGCTGCGGTGAGCCTGCAAATGCGCGCCCTGGAAACCGAGCTGGGCCGCCCGCTGTTCGACCGCAGCGGGCGGCTGGCCACGCTCAATGCAGCCGGGCGCGAGCTGCTGCCGGAAATCGAGCAGCTGCTGGAAATCTACGACCGCATCCGCACCCCGCGCCCGCCGCCCGGCACCTACGCCGGCACCCTGAGCATCGGCGCCATCGTCTCTTGCATGAGCACTCTGGCGCGCATCGTGTCGCAACTCAAGAGCGAACATCGCGACCTGACGATACGCCTGTCTTCGGGCAAGTCCCGCGAGCTGTGCCACAAGGTGGAAAACGGCGAGATCGACGCGGCGCTGGTGGTGGGCGCGGGCAAGACGCCGCCCGGCACGCGCTGGAAACGCCTGTACCAGGAACCGGTCTGCCTAATCGCATCCACCCGGGTCATCGGCGACGACCCCAGGGAGCTGCTGCGCACCCATCCGTTCCTGCGCTTCGACCGCAGCCAGCACACCGGGGCCCAGGTCGAGCGCGTGCTCAGGAAGCTGGGCGTGACGCCCGACGACTTCCTGGAGCTCAACGCCATAGAGCAGGTGCTGGACCTGGTGCGGCATGACGTGGGCATCACCGTGCTGCCCCTGCTGCACACCATGCGCTGGCAGGAAGCCACGGGCTTGCGCACCCTGCCCCTGCCGCCCGAGCTGGGACAAGTGAGCCGCGACATCGGCATGGTGGAGCGCCGCGACCATCGCCTGCAAGAAGTCACCGCGATGATTTTCGAACGCTACGCGACCCTGTCGGCGCGGACCTGAACGCCGCATCGGCAAGCCCGACGCCGGCGGCGCGGCCGTGGGATCTCTACATCCACATAGACGCCGCAGCACGGCACGAGGCCCGACCGCAAGGTTTATGATGGAAGCAGCGGCGGCGCAATGCGCTGCACGCCGATACACGCAGCGAGGCCCGACCCATGAATATTTCGATCCCCGGCTTCACGTCTCCGGCCGCCAGCACCGAAGCGCCGCTGGAAATGCTGGCCGCCTGCCATATCCGCATCGAGCGCCAGTGCAATACCTTGCGGCGCCTGGCCGCGCACCTGGCCGGACATGGCGTGGACGAGCCGGCGCGCAGCGCGGCGGCCGGTGTGCTGCGTTATTTCGATACGGCCGCGCCGCAGCACCATGCCGACGAAGAGCAAGACCTGTTTCCTGCCCTGCTCGAATCCATGGCCGGTTCGGATCCGGTATGCCTGAAGGGCATGACCCAGGGGCTGCGTGACGAACACCGCGAACTCGAAACAGCCTGGGCCCGCTTGCGCCCGCGCCTGCAGGCCATAGCCGGTGCGGCACATGAAAACGGCAATGCCGGCGCCACGGCGCCGGACGCCTCGAGCGCCCTGCCCGCAGCCGACGTCGAAGCCTTCGCCGCGCTCTACGAGCGTCACATACGCTTCGAGGAAGACGAGTTGCTGCCGATGGCGGCGCGGCTGCTCAGCGACGAAGAACTGGCACGCATAGGCCGCGCCATGCGCGAGCGGCGCGGCATACCCCCCGTCTGAAGCAGCATCGCCCGCGGCGAGTTCCCGCGAGTTCCCGCCGGCCCGCACGAGACCGTCTACGGCCGGAAATGCACCTGGCGGGACGGCCGGTTACTATGCGATTCTGACTTTCCGCCTCTCCAGCCCTGAAATCCCGGAACATGCCGCCCCCCGCCATGCGCGACGCCCCTCCTCCCCGTTGGCTCGGGGCCGCCCCGGCAATATTCCTGCTGCTCTGGTGCACCGGCTTCATCGTCCTGAAAGTCGGGCTTGTTCATTCCGATCCTCTGACTTTCCTGGCCTTGCGCTATGCGGTGGTGCTGGCGGTGCTGGCGCCGCTGGCCCTGGTGTTGCGTCCGCGCTGGCCGCGCACGCTGCAGGCCTGGGGCCGGGTCGCCATGGTCGGCCTGCTGCTGCAGGCCGGATATTTTTCTTTCACCTACCTGTCGTTCAAGCACGGGATTTCCGCCGGGGCCCTGGCCTTGATCACGTCCCTGCAGCCCCTGCTCATCGGGCTGCTGGCCCCCTTCTTTGCCGGCGAGCGCATCAGCCGGCGCCGCTGGGCGGGACTGCTGCTGGGCGTGGCCGGGGCCGCGCTGGTCATAGTCTCGAAATCGGACGTGGCCGTGGCATCCAGGGCCGGGCTGCTGTATGCCTGCGCGGCGCTGCTGGCGATCACCGCCGCCACGCTATGGGAACGGCGCTACGGCACCGACGTCCATCCGATCGCCGCGAACCTGATCCAGTACGCCGTGGGCCTGGCGGTGACGCTGCCGCTGGCCGCGGCGCTGGAACCCATGCACATCGTGTGGACCACATCCTTGCTGCTGGCCCTGGCGTACCTGGCACTGGCCAATTCCATCGTCGCCATCACCTTGCTGCTGGCCATGTACCGCCACGGCGAGGCCTCGAGGGTGTCGGCGCTGTTCTTCCTGGTGCCGCCGGTTACGGCCCTGATCGCCTACGCGACACTAGGCGAGACCATACCTCCGCCCGCGTGGCCCGGCATGCTGCTGGCCGCGGCCGGGATCTTCCTGGTGACGCACGACGGACGCAGGAAGAGGCCGAGCGTGGTCTGATTCGCACGCCCTTTCCCGTCCAGGAACGGCTTCTTGCGCGCCGCCCCAAACGCACCACGCGCGGGTGCGATCTCATGCCGACAAAACCCTGGGCGGCTCCGCCACGAAGCGCCGCACAGGCAAAGGCGTGATCCCGAAGGCGCAAGCGGCTTCGGGGCCCTCAGCGTAGCAGCAGCAATACTAGTATCTGCAATGGGCTTGCCGCGGCTGCGGATTGTGCATAGGCTTCTATGCCTGTACCTTTGCGCCGCAGCCGGCAGACCGGCCCATCGCCAGGCCCTCCCCGATTGCAAGCCAGGAATCGCCAGGCGCGCGCAACAGGCCACACCGAACACGCAGGAGCCCCCACAATATGGACCAACACAATCTGGTGAACCGCCAATTCGGCACCATGGCCGCAAACTACCTGACCAGTGCCGTGCACGCGCAGGGCAGTGATCTCGAGCGTCTGGGCGCGCTGGCCGCAAGCCTGCAGCCACGCCGCGTGCTCGACCTGGGCTGTGGCGGCGGCCACGCCAGCTATGCCGTAGCCGCGGCCGCTCCCGCGGAAGTAGTGGCCTACGATCTTTCGGAAGAAATGCTCGGCGTAGTACGCGCCGAGGCCGCGAAACGCGGGCTGGACAAGCTCGCCACGCTGCAGGGCTCGGTCCAGCAACTGCCCTTCGACGACCATGCCTTCGACCTGGTAGTGAGCCGCTATTCCGCCCACCACTGGATGGACATGGGCGCCTCGACCAGGGAAATGGCGCGGGTGCTGGCGCCCGCGGGCACTCTGGTGATCATAGACGTGATCGCGCCCGAAACCCCGCTGTACGACACGGCGCTGCAGACCATAGAACTGCTGCGCGACGCCTCGCACGTGCGCGACTACCGGCTGTCGGAATGGCGCGCCATGCTGGCCGCGGCGGGGCTCGAAGTCACGAACAGCGATTCGTGGAAGCTGAAACTGGAATTCGAAAGCTGGGTGCGCCGCATCGGCACGCCGGCGCCGCGCGTGGCCGCGCTGCATGCGACCATGGACGCCCTGCCGCAAGAAGCCCGCGAATACTTCGCGATCCAGCCCGACCGCACGTTTTCCAGCGACACCGCCTGGATCCAGGCGCGCCACGCCTGATCGCAAATCTTTCCCGAAGCGTGCTCCCGGCAGCGCGTAAGCCGGCCTTTCGGCGGGAATGCCGGCGCTGCCATGCACGGTTTGCTTCGGGGCCAGGCGGGACAAGGGCCCGGCCCTGCCCCATGCGCAACTTCGCGCCCAGCTACGCCGTCAGTCGGGTATCAGGCGCCGGCCCAGGGTCACGACCTCGTCCCGGGCGTATCCCAGCGACTCGTAGAACTTCAACACGGCGGCATTGCTGCTGCGTACCATCAGGCTCAGCTTCGGGCAGCCCCGTTCGATCAGCAGTTGCTCGGCACGCTGCATCAGCGCAGTGCCCATGGCCCGGCCGCGCTGCGACTCTGCCACGGCCAGGTAGTAGACCCAGCCGCGATGGCCGTCATACCCCACCATCGCGGTGCCTGCCAGCTTGCCTCCGGTCTCGCAGACCAGGAACAGTTCGGGCTGCTCGGTCAGCTTGCGCTCGATGTCGCGCTTCGGATCGTTCCAGGGCCGCAGCAGCCCGGCCTCGCGCCACAGCGCAATCACTGCATCTTCATCACTGGGTCGGTAAGAGCGTATTTCCATGTCGCGGGCAGGCCTCGAATCCAATATCGGTCCCCGATTTTAAGGCCTGGACACAGGATCCGCAGCGCGCGAACCGGCACTCACGCGAGTCACAGCACCTGTTCGAGCAGGCTCTCCCCTGCGTAGTAGCGGGCAATGTTGGCGAAGACGCCTTCCATCTTGCGGGCGTAGGTGTCGCGCGTGGCTGCGGCGATATGCGGCGTGAGCACGGTATTCGGATAAGGGGTCAGGCAATGGTCGCCGGGCACGGGTTCATGGCGATAAACGTCGGTGCCCAGGGCTCCCAGATGACCCGAAGCCAGTGCATCGGCCACGGCGTCTTCATCCATCACCGGGCCGCGGGCGGTGTTCACCAGTACGGCGCCGCGCTTCATGCGCGCCAGGGCCCCGGCGTCGATCAGATGATGCGTGCCTTCGGTGAGCGGCACGTGCAGCGTCACGATGTCGGCGCGCGCCAGCAAGGTGTCCAGGTCCACGCGCTCGAGCTGCAAGGCCTGCTCGTGCCCGGCGTCGAGCGCGACAGGGTCGGTATAGATGCCGCGAGTCTCCCAGCCCAGCAGCCGGCGCGCGGTGGCCTGGCCGATCCGGCCCATGCCAACGTAGCCTATCGTCTTGCCGGCCAGCGTCTGCGACTGCAGGCGCAGCGCATTGACGTGGTAGCGGCCGGCACGCAGTTCGGCATCCGCGTATGGCAAAAGTCGGCAGGCCGAAAGCATGAGCATCACGGCGTGCTCGGAAACCGTCTGCGGAGTGCCGTTGGGGGTAACGGCTACGGGAATACCGCGTTCCCGAAGGGCGGGCACGTCCATGGTGTCGTGGTAGCCCACGCCCTGGTGCACGGCCAGGCGCAGCCGGGGCGCGGCCTCGATGAGTTCGCGGTCGAGCTTGCGGGTGCCGACGATCACCACTTCGCAATCGCGAATCTTGGCGAGCGACTCGGCGCGGTCGGCCGAATCGAGCGTGACGAGCTCCATGCCCGCAGGCACATAACTGCGCGCCACGGCATAGAGTTCGGGCGTGCCGATGGCCAGGTAGAAGATCTTGACGGGCGCGGCCGCGCCGTGAGGGGCAGGTGCAGTGTTTGTCATGGCCGCCATTATTGACTGCGGCTGCCCGCCCGTCAGTCAATTTCCCGACACTTGCAGGGTACAGCGCTAGTGGTTAACCCGCGAAGGCGATGGCGTCCAGCCTGGCGCGCTCCAGCAACACGCAGCAGGATCGGGTAAGGCGTATCAGCCCCTCGCGTTCGAAGCGCTGCAATTCCTTGTTCACGCTTTGCCGCGTGCAGCCCAGCATCTCGCCGAGCGATTCCTGCGTGAGGCTGAACGCCAGCCGCACGCCGTCGTCCTGCCCGATGCCGTGCTCGTCGGCCAGGTCCACCAGCACCTGGGCGCAACGGGCGCGCAGCGTGGCCAGCGCCGATTCGCGCACCAGGCGCTGCAGATAGCGTATGCGCCCGCAGAGGTAGCGCAAGATGGCGTCTTTTGCGCCAGGATGCTGGTCCAGGAAGGCCTGCAAGGCACAGCCTTTGATCTGCACGGAGATGGAATCGGTGCGGGCGATGCAGTCGTGGATGGCGGACTGCGCGTCCATGGCCGAGACGATGTTGAGCACTGCGCCCGCGCCGAACCAGTGGGATGTATAGGCCTTGCCGTCCGGCCCCGCGACGCCGGTGGTGACGAAGCCGTCGACGACAAGCCAGGCGTCGTGGCTGGCTTCTTCGCGGTGAAAAAGATATTGGCCGCGTTCGTGTCGCTGGATGCGGGCGCCGGCCAGCAAGGCATCGATGGCGGCGGGCGCGGAGCCGACCAGCCAGGCGTGCCGGCGCAGCAGTTGCTCGGCGCGCGCCAGGATCTCGAAGGGGGCGTTGGGCGGCATTTCTTTTTTCAGGCAGATTCGATGCCGCCCTGTTCCATAATTACTTTATAAAAGTAAAAGCGCGATTTCCGGCTGAGGCAAGCATGAGGGCTTGTTGTGCGGCTTGGGGCATGCTATCACGCCGAGCGTTGCGGGATCGGTCGGGAGGCTCGGCCTGGCGCAATGTAGATGGCCCGGCGCAACGGAGATGGCCTGACGCAATATAGGTGGCCCGGCGTAGGCAGCCCGGCGCAAAATATAGTAGATGGAAGAACGTGGCTGTTCCGTATGCGCAGCAGGCGCGCGGCGCACAGGGCTTTTCGGCAGTCCGGCGGAGGACTGCAAGGTGTATGCGTGCGTATCAACGATGCCAGTGGCGGCCGCCACCGTGCCAGCCACCGCGCCGGCCGCCATGCCAGCCGTGGTAGTAGGGCCCGCCGCCCCAGATGCCCAGGCCGAAATATACTGGCGGCCCGACATAGGCTGGAGCGGGAGCGGTATAGCCGTAGCCATCGTAATAGGTGTAACCAGGGCTGGTCGGATAGACCGCACAGCCGCCGAGAGCACCCAACACGCAGAGCGAAAATATGAGGCGTTTCGCCACGCCGGTCTTGGTGTTTCTCATGAAGGTTGGACCCGCACCGGCAGCGAAGGTTCTGCCGGTTGGAAAAGTGTTACATCGCGGGATCTTTCAGCGCGTTACTACAGTATAGGCAGTATAGGCGCGGGCCGGGGAGTTGCTGACGCAGGCGCCTCGCGGCCCTGTGCTTCCCGCTGGTTTTCCTGCTTGCGTGGTTAGCGCTTATGTGGCGCGGTCTCGGAAATTCATGCGTCGGCGGGCCGGGTTCGTTGGCCGCGGCCTGGAATGGGGCATCTCCCTGCGGTGCGATACCCCACGCACCTCCGGGAGGTGCCCCATTCCCTCCGCTACTGCTGTAGACGATTGAAAGGAAGCGGGGATTTTGCGGCACGGCCGGAGAGGTCGTGCTTCTTTAGCTTTGGTACTTCGAAGGCTTGTATTTCGATGCCCCTCGCTTCAGCGTCGCCCAGCTAGGTTCTTGGGCCGCGGCCTGGAATGGGGCGCCTCCCTGCGGTGCGATACCCCACGCACCTCCGGGAGGCGCCCCATTCCCTCCGCTACTGTTGTAGACGAGCGAGGGGGAGCGGGGACGCTTTTCAACGCGGCTGGGGCCGCATTCTTTTTCGGAGATAGGTGCGTCTCGCTTCGGCGCCCGGCTCAATGGTTGCTGCCGACGGGGCTCGCGATGGAGCCGCGACCGGGCCTGCGGCTCAGTATCAGCGTCATGATGGCGGAAACGGCAAGCAGCGCAGCCACGACATAAAGTCCCGCCGCATAGCCGCCGGTGCTCTGCTTCAGCCAGCCGATCACGGCCGGGCCGAAGAAGCCGCCCAGATTGCCGATCGAATTGATCGCCGCGATGCCCGCCGCGGCGCCGGCGCCGGACAGGAACATGCTGGGCATGGCCCATAGCGGAGGCTTGGCTGCGCTGATACCGACGTTGACGATGACCAGGGCCAGCACGATCATGAGGGCGGTGTCGGCGCGGCCCGCAAAAATAAAGCCGATGCACGCAAGCGCGCACGGGATGACGACATGCCAGGTTCGCTCTTCGCGGCGATCCGAATGACGCGCCCACAGGATCATCCCGATGATCGCGGCCACGCTGGGAATTGCGTTGATGAAGCCGGTGTGCAGGGCGTCGAAGCCGAAGCGGCGAATCATCAAGGGGGCCCACAGGCCCAGGGTGTAGAGGCCCGCCGAGGTGCCGAAATAGATCAAGGCCAGCACCAGCACCCGGGGCTCGCGCAAGGCTTTCCACACGCCGACGACATGGTCGGAGTGCGCCGCGCGCTGGCCGGCCTCTGTCTGCATCTGCGCAAGCAGCCAGTCCCGCTCCTGTGCATTCAGCCACGAGGCTTGCGCGGGCGTGTCGACCAGGCGCCGCAATACGACGAACCCCAGCACGATCGCGGGTATGGCCTCGATGACATATAAAAGCTGCCAATCGGAAAAGCCGAATACGGATGGCAATTGCATGATCGCGCCCGAGATCGGGGAACCGAGAGCGGTGGACAATGGCGCGGCAGCCATGAACCATGCCGTGGCCGCGGCCCTTTGCTTGACTGGGAACCAGAGGCTCAGGTAGAGGATGATGCCCGGGAAGAAGCCGGCCTCGGCCACGCCGAGCAGAAAACGCAGGCTGTAGAAACTTATCGGACCCGCAGTCCACGCCGAGGCGGCGGACACGAGCCCCCAAGTGATCATGACTCGCGCGATCCAGATTCTTGCGCCTACTTTATGCAGAATCAGGTTGGACGGAACTTCGAACAGAAAGTACCCGATAAAGAACAGGCCGCCGCCGAGGCCGAACGCGGCCGGCGTCAGCCCGATTTCCTTGTTCATGGTCATTGCGGCAAAGCCCACGTTGACACGATCCAGGAAGCTGACGAAATAAAGCAGCATCACGAACGGAATGATGTGCCACATCAGCTTCCGGGATACCCGGGATTCAATTTCAGATTGCATGTGTCTCTCCTCCATGAAAATTGGTTTCCGATCCTGTCTTTGCCTGGACTTGCAGGATTTCCGGATGTGCAGCGCGGCCACGATGCCGGGAGTCGCCCCAGAGCGCTCCGTGGGATCGCCTTGGATCGGCCGGGCATGCGGCAGCCGGCGACATGCAAGATGTGCTTGCCCAAGCCGCCTGCAGGGGATACCCACCCTATTCCGGCATACGATTCGGCCGCTGCGACCATGCCAACGCCCGGACCGGCATCGTCGAAGACTTCTGCACAGCCATGCCGCCGTTTATGCGGCGACGGCTGCCTTGCCCACAAGCTCGCACATCGCCGCAGTCACCTGCGCGGTCGTCGCAATGCCGCCCAGGTCGCGAGTGTGCAGCGCGGGATCCGCCGTGACTTTCTCGATAGCGCGCATTACATGCGCGGCGGCCTGCGTCTCGCCCAGATGCTCGAGCAGCATTACTACCGACCAGAAAGTACCGATCGGATTTGCCAGGCCTTTTCCCATGATGTCGAACGCCGAGCCGTGTATGGGCTCGAACATCGATGGATAACGGCGTTCGGGATCAATATTGCCGGTCGGCGCGATGCCGAGGCTGCCTGCGAGCGCCGCGGCGAGGTCGCTGAGAATATCGGCATGCAGGTTGGTTGCAACAATGGTATCCAGGCTTGCCGGACGGTTGACCATGCGCGCGGTGGCTGCATCGACGAGTTCCTTGTCCCATTTGACGTCGGGAAACTCACGCGCAATTTGCTGGGCGATCTCGTCCCACATGACCATGGCGTGGCGCTGCGCATTGCTCTTGGTGACGACTGTGAGCAGCTTGCGCGGGCGGGATTGAGCCAAGCGGAACGCGAAGCGCATGATGCGCTCGACGCCGGCGCGTGTGAGTATGGATACGTCCGTGGCCGCCTCGATAGGCTGGCCCTGGTGCACCCGGCCGCCGACGCCCGAATATTCGCCTTCGGAATTTTCGCGGACTATGACCCAGTTCAAGTCCGCCGGCCCACAGCGTTTCAGCGGCGCATCGATACCCGGCAGGATGCGGGTCGGGCGCACATTGGCATACTGGTCCAGGCCCTGGCAGATCTTCAGGCGCAGCCCCCACAGCGTGATGTGGTCGGGGACATCCGGATCGCCGGCCGAGCCGAAGAGAATCGCATCCTTGCCACGCAAGGCATCGAGCCCGTCTGCAGGCATCATGATTCCGTGCGCGCGGTAGTAATCGGCGCCCCAGTCGAAATCCTCGAATTCGAACGTAAAGCCCTGCGTCGTTCCGGCCAGGGTTTCCAGCAAGGCCTTGCCCGCCGGGATGACTTCCTTGCCGATGCCATCCCCGGGGATGGTTGCTATGCGGTATGTCTTCATTTCTCGACCTTTGGGATTGATAAAAGCCCCACGGCCGAACTCTACCTAAAATTCTGATTTAATAACCACTGGTGCTCTCAAAGCATCATTAACTTGAATTCACAGATAAAACCGTGACTGATTCCGTACAGCCCGCCGATCTGGGGTTTTTCTCGATACTCGCCGCCTCCGGCAGCCTGAGTGCGGCCGCCCGCGAACTGGGACTCACTCCCGCCGCCGTAAGCAAGCGGCTTGCGCAAATGGAGAAGCGGGCCGGGGTGCCATTGGTGAATCGGACGACCCGCCGCATGATGCTCACGCCGGAGGGAGAGGTGTACATCGAACATGCGCGCCGCATTCTCGATGAAATCGACGCGCTGGGAGAATTGCTTGGGGGTGCGCAAAAGCATCCGACAGGGCTGCTGCGCGTCAACGCCACCCTGGGCTTCGGGCGCAGCCATATCGCGCCGTGCATCTCCCGTTTCGTGGCGCTGTACCCTCAAGTATCGGTCCAGCTTCAGCTCTCCGTGACGCCCCCGCCGCTCACCGACGATACCTTCGATGTGTGCATCCGGTTTGGCGCGCCGCCCGATGCGCGCGTCGTCGCCCGGCGGCTCGCGCCGAACCGCAGGCTGTTATGCGCCTCGCCGTCCTATCTTGGCCGGCACGGCACACCGGCCACGCCGCACGACCTGGCGGCGCACAATTGCATCGGCATCCGCCAGGGCGACGAGGCCTATGGGATCTGGCGGCTGTCGAGCGGGCGCGGCGCTTCCCGCAGGACCGAGACCATACGCATCAATGGCAATCTGACGACCAACGATGGAGAGATCGCCGTGAAATGGGCCTTGGACGGGCACGGCATATTGATGCGCGCGGAATGGGATATCCAGGAGCATCTCGCGGACGGGCGATTGGTGGTGGTGCTTCCGGACTATGAAACCCCGGAAGCGGATATCTATGCCGTGTATGCGCAACGCCACCAGCTCTCGAACCGCATTCGGGCGTTCGTAGATTTCCTGGCCGCGGAGCTGGGGTCCTGAGCATGTGGCGGGCTTGCGGATTCGTGCGTCGCCGGGCCGGGTTCTCGGGCCACGGCCTGGAAGGGGCACCTCCCTGCGGTGCGATACCCCACGCACCTCCGGGAGGCGCCCCATTCCCTCCGCTACTGTTGTAGACGAGCGAGGGCACGACGGGCGGCTAGTCCAGCGCGACTGAGGATCCTGCAAGAAGCTTGCTAGGCTGCGGCCCTCAGGCGGCCGAAGAAGGGATAGTTCGGGTCGTTGTAGCCTGCGGCCGAGGCATGGCCCGGCGTGACCAGGCTGTCGACCAGGGCCTCTTCCTCGGCGGAGATGGCCACATCCACGGCGGGGTAATAGTCTTCCATCTGCGCCAGCGTGCGCGGGCCGGCGATGACGGCGCTGATATGCTGGTTGGCCAGCACCCAGGCGGTGGCGAAATGCCCGGGCTTGATGCCGCGAGTCTCGCAATGCTGCGCCAGCTTCTGCGCGATCAGCAGCGATTCTTCCTTGAACTCGGTCTGGAGAATGCGCCTGTCGCCGCGCGCCGCGCGCGTTTCGGGCGCGGGCGGCTGGCCCGGCTGATACTTGCCGGTAAGCACGCCGCGCGCGATGGGGCTGTACGACACAACGCCCAATCCGTAATGAGCGCAGGCCGGCAGGATTTCCACTTCCGGCCCGCGGTTCAACAAGTTGTAATAGGGCTGGCACGCAATCGGCGCCGGGACATTGAGCTTTTCGCACAGGCGTATGACTTCCGCGATACGCCAGCCGCGGAAATTGGAAATGCCGTAGTAGCGCAGCTTGCCCGCAGCGATCAGGTCGCCCATCGCACGCAGCGGCTCTTCCAGATTTTCTTCGTGGAAATCGCGGTGCATGTACAGGATGTCGATGTAGTCAGCGCCGAGGCGGCGCAGGCTGTTGTCGACTTCGCGCATCATCCAGCTGCGCGAGTAGTTCGATTCGTTGGGCTTCTTGCCCATGGGATTGCCCAGCTTGGTCGCCAGCACCCACTCATGACGCTGCCCGGCCAGCAATCTGCCGACCATTTCTTCCGAAGCGCCTTTGTTGTAGACGTCGGCCGTGTCGATAAAGTTGATACCGTGTTCGGCAGCCGAGGCGACGATGCTGCCCGCCTCCTTCTCGTCGGTCGGGCCGGCGAACATCATGGTCCCCAGGCACAGGGCCGATACTTTCAGATTGCTTTTGCCCAGACGGCGGTATTGCATGGCATTCCCCGATGTGCAATGCGCGCGGCACGGGCCGTATCGGCCGCCAAGCGCGCGCAGCGAGTTGATCGAATCGCGGCGCCGGCCGCGGCGCCCCGGATCGGAAGCCCGCGCAAGAGCTGGTCCGATCCGGGGCACACCACCCGGCCGGGCCCCGAAAATTAAAATAGCACATAAAGTGCACAGCGCAGCACGTGGCGGCCGCCCGGCCGCCACATCCAGCCCACACGCCCCCCATCCCACCAACCGTCTCACCGGTAGCGGAGGGAACGGGGCACCTCCCGGAGGTGCGTGGGGTATCGCACCGGAGGGAGGCGCCCCGTTCCAGGCCGCGGACCAAGAACCCGGACCAGCGACGCACAAACATCGAGGCCATCAAATCCTCGAAAAGCAAAAATCCCTGCCTTGTCCCACCAACCGTCTACACCAGTAGCGGAGGGAACGGGGCGCCTCCCGGAAGTGCGTGGGGTATCGCACTGGAGGGAGGCGCCCCGTTCCAGGCCGCGGGTCAAGAACCCGAACCGGCGATGCACAGGCCCCGCCAGCCGATGGGCAATCTCGGCCAACCCCAATTCCAGGCGACAAGCCAAGCCCCCAGCCATCACCACAAAAACAAAACAAAAGGAGCGCCCAACCAAAATCCCTGCAAAAACACCCCCGACACCAAGCCCAAACTGACAAAATTGTCATATTCGAGACAGCCCCAAGTCCTGCAACAAAGCGTAAAGTCTTGGATATTTTGGTGGCGGCCACGTCCCCTCCGGACTGCCGCCGGCCCTTACTCCAACCCTTGCAAATTCGCCCGCAGCTCTCCTTATGCTTTTTCCCCCGAAGTTGCAATACGCCTGGGCGCGACAAGGCCGCGGCCTGGCCTGCGCGGCCGCCGCCGTCGCGCTGGCCGGCTGCGCCGTCGGCCCCGACTACGTGCGCCCGGCCATGCACATCCCCGCCGCCTACAAAGAAGCGGGCCCCTGGAAAAGCGCCAGCCCCAGCCACATCGATGGCCACAGCGACTGGTGGACAGCCTACGGCGACCCTACCCTCGACCGCCTCATCACCCAGGCCGACACCGCCAACCAGAACATCCAGCAAGCCCAGGCCCAGTATCGCCAGGCGCAAGCCGCCGCGGCCGCCGCGCGCGCCAGCTTCTGGCCCACCCTGGGCGCCGGCGTGGGCGCCGAACGCGCCCAGACCAATACCAACGGCCTCAAGCTCGGCAACACCTATTCCGTCGGCCTGACCGCCGGCTGGGAACCCGACCTCTGGGGCGGCATACGGCGCAGCGTCCAGGCCGGCGAAGCAGCCAGCCAGGCCAGCGCCGCCGACCTGGCGGCCGCGCGCCTCAGCATCCAGGCCACCGTGGCGCAAGACTATATACAGCTGCGCGTCACCGACCTGCAGCTCGATCTCTATACCCGCACCCTCGCCGCCTACCGGCGCGCGCTGCAACTGACCCAGAGCCAATACGCCTCGGGCGTGGCACTGCGCTCGGACGTGGCCCTGGCGCAGAACCAGCTCAGTTCCACCCAGGCGCAAGCCATCGACTTGCAGGCGCAGCGCAGCCAGCTCGAGCACGCCCTGGCCATACTCGTCGGCAAGGCGCCAGCCGACTTCTCCCTGCCCGCGCTGTCCGGCCCCCCCGGCGGAACGCTGGACCTGCCGATACGCCTGCCCGAGACGCCCACCGGCGTGCCCAGCCAACTGCTGGAACGGCGCCCCGACATCGCAGGCGCCGAACGCCGTGCGGCCGCCGCCAACGCCAATATCGGCGTAGCTCGCGCCGCCTACTTCCCCGCACTTATGCTCAGCGCCTCCGGCGGCTACAGCTCGGGCTCCTTCGTGCAGTGGTTCGACGTCCCGGGACGCGTCTGGGCCCTGGGCGCAGCCTTGGCCCAGACCCTGTTCGACGGCGGCCTGCGCAAAGCCCATAGCGACGAAGCCATCGCCGCCTACGATGCGGCGGTGGCTCAATACAAGCAGACAGTGCTGGGCGGCTTCCAGGAAGTCGAGGACAATCTCGCCACACTGCGCGTCCTGCGCGACGAAGCGCTGGCGCAAAAACAAGCAGTGGACTCGGCGCAACTGGCCGAGCGCCTGGCGCTGGCCCAGTACCGGGCCGGCACCAGCGTCTACCTGAATGTGATCACCGCCCAGACCCTGGCGCTCAGCGCCGAACGCAGCCTGGTGCAGCTACGCGGGCGCCAATTGGTCGCCAGCGTGGCCCTGGTCAAGGCCGTGGGCGGCGGCTGGAACGCCGCGCAGATCGAGCCGCCGCGCGCCGCCGAGAACTCCGCGGCCGATGCCAAGAACGCCCAGAACCCCGAGAATCCGAGTAAAGCCTCATGAGCAAGATTTCCTCCACGCGACGTTCCATGCTGACCACCGGCCTGCCGGTACTGATCGTGCTGGGCGCCATCGTCTGGTTCCTGAGCCGCCACGGCAGCGACGCGCAACCGCGGCCGCAGGCCTCCAATGCCCCCGTGCAGGCCACCGTCACCGCCGTCAAGCAGCAGGACGTGCCTATTTACCTCAACGGCGTGGGCACTGTTACTGCGCTGCACAGCGTCACGGTGCACACGCGTATCGACGGCCAGCTCGACCGCGTCGGCTTCAAGGAAGGCCAGGATGTCGCCGCCGGACAGTTGATCGCGCAGATCGATCCGCGCACCGAGCAGGCGCAACTGGATGCCGCCGTGGCGCAGAAGGCCAAGGACCAGGCCCAGCTTGCCAATGCCCGCCTGGACCTGCGGCGCTATGCCGACCTGGTCAAGCAGGACGCCGCCACGCGCCAGACCCTGGACACGCAGCGCGCCCAGGTCGCCCAGCTCGAGGCTGCCGTGCAGGCCGACGACGCGCAGATCAATTCCGCGCGCACCCAGCTCAGCTACACCCGCATCACCGCGCCCATCAGCGGCCGGGTGGGCGCGCGCCTGGTGGATCCCGGCAACATCGTCCACGCGGCCGACGCGGGGGGGCTGGTGGTGATCAACCAGGTCGACCCCATCGGGGTGGTGTTCACGCTGCCCGAAGATTCCTTCGTCGACATCAACCACGCGATGCGCGCCAGCCCAAGCCCGCTGCAGGTGGACGCCTACGCCCGCAACAGCCCGCAGCCACTGGGCCACGGCAGCCTGCTGCTGCTCAACAACCAGATAGACACCAGCACCGGCACCATACAGTTGAAAGCCAGCTTTCCCAACCCGGTGCATGACATGTGGCCCGGCCAATACGTCAATGCGCGCCTGTACCTGGGCGTGCGCAAGCAGGCGCTGGCCATACCCGACGAGGCCATACAGCGCGGCCCCGAAGGCACCTATGCCTATGTGCTGGACGACAAGGACATCGTGCATCTGCAATACGTGCACGTAGTCGTCATCCAGGACGGCATCGCGGTGGTCGACAAGGGCCTGGCCGCCGGCCAGCGCGTCGTGGTCGACGGGCAATACAAGCTGCGCCCGGGCATACACGTGACTAAGGTGCAGGACATGGCCGCCGCGGCGGAGCAATCGAAGTGAGCATCTCCGCCAATTTCATCAAGCGCCCGATCGGCACCTCGCTGCTGGCGGTGGCGCTGTTCCTGCTGGGAGCGGCGGTCTTCCCGCTGCTGCCCGTCGCGCCGCTGCCGCAGGTCGACTTCCCCACCATCCAGGTAACCGCCAAGCTGCCGGGCGGCAACCCCGAGATCATGGCCTCCAGCGTGGCCCAGCCGCTGGAACGGCAGTTCTCGCTGATCTCGGGCCTGACGCAGATGACCTCGGTCAGCGCCCTGGGCCAGGCCCAGATCACGCTGCAGTTCTCGCTGAGCCGCGATATAGATGGCGCAGCCCTGGACGTGCAATCGGCCATCAACGCCGCCACGGGCCAGTTGCCGCCCAACCTGCCGACCCCGCCGACCTTCCGCAAGATCAACCCGGCCGACGCCTCGATCATGATCCTGTCGGTGCAGTCCGACGCCTTGCCCATCACCAAGGTCAACGACTACGCCGACAACATCATCGCGCAACAGCTCTCACAGATCGAGGGCGTGGGCCTGGTGAATATTTTCGGCCAGCTCAAGCCCGCGGTGCGCATCCAGGTCGATCCGGACAAGCTGTCCGCGATGGGCCTGAGCATGGAGGACATACGCGGCGTCATTGCCGACACCACAGTCAACGCGCCCAAGGGCACCATAGACGGGCGCAAGCAAAGCTTCACGGTCTACACCAACGACCAGATCCTGAGCGCCGACCCGTGGAACGACGTGGTCATCGCCTACCGCAACGGCACGCCCATCCGCATCAAGGACATCGGCCGCGCCATTGCCGGCCCCGAAGACGCCAAGCAGGCCGCCTGGGCCTTCGCCGGGCGCGCCGCGCCGCCGGGCGAGGCGGCCATCGACGGCCGCTCGCTGGTGGTCGGCATCACCAAGCAGCCGGGCGCCAACGTGATCGCGACCGTCAATCGCATCAAGGCCGCGCTGCCGCGGCTCGAGGCGTCCATCCCGACCTCGGTGCATGTCACCACGCTGATCGACCGCACGCAGAACATACGCGCCTCGGTGCACGAGGTCGAACTGACGCTGCTGCTGTCCATCGCCCTGGTGGTGGGTGTGATCTTCGTGTTCCTGCGCAGCGTGCCGGCGACCCTGATTCCCAGCGCCACCGTGCCGCTGGCGCTGCTGGGCACCGTGGCCATCATGTACGTGCTGGGCTTCAGCCTGGACAATCTGTCGCTGATGGCCCTGACCATCGCCGTGGGCTTCGTGGTCGACGACGCCATCGTCATGCTGGAGAACATCTACCGGCACATCGAGGACGGCATGTCGCCCATGGAGGCGGCCTACAAGGGCGCGGGCGAAATCGGCTTCACCATCGTGTCGATCTCGGTATCGCTGATCGCAGTATTCATACCGCTCTTGCTGATGGGCGGCATCGTGGGCCGGCTGTTCCGCGAGTTCGCCATCACCGTCACCCTGACCATCGTGGTGTCGGTGCTGGTGTCGCTGACGCTCACGCCCATGCTGTGCTCGCGCTTCCTGAAAGACCATCACAAGGAATCCCACGGCCGCATCTACCAGTTTTTCGAGCGCGGCTTCGACAAGCTGCTCGACGGCTACCGGCGCGGCCTGAACCTGGTGCTGCGCCATCAGTTCCTGACGCTGTGCAGCTTCCTGCTCACCCTGGCGGCGACGGTGCTGCTGTTCATCGTGATCCCCAAGGGTTTCTTTCCGCAGCAGGACACCGGCTATATCTTCGGCTTCGCCGAGTCCGCGCAGGACACTTCCTTCAGCGCCATGAACCAGCGCATGATGAAGCTGGCCGACGTGCTGCGCAAGGACCCGGACATCATGCAGATCGGCATGAGCAGCAACCAGCCCACCTTCAATACCGGGCGCTACTTCATCAGCCTCAAGCCCAAGGAAGACGGGCGCAAGGTCAGCGCCGACGAGGTCATCAACCGCCTGCGTCCGAAGCTGGCCCAGGTCGAGGGCATCCGCCTGTTCCTGCAGGCGGGGCAGGACATCAACGTCGGCGGGCGCCTGTCGCGCACCCAATACCAGTACACCCTGACCGACGCCAACCTGGACGAGCTCAACACCTGGGCGCCGCGGGTGCTCGACCGCCTGAAGCAATTGCCGC
The DNA here is from genome assembly GCF_019166065.1 of Candidimonas humi. Classification (GTDB taxonomy): domain Bacteria; phylum Pseudomonadota; class Gammaproteobacteria; order Burkholderiales; family Burkholderiaceae_B; genus Candidimonas; species Candidimonas humi. The sequence goes on along the minus strand of NZ_JAHTBN010000005.1, from coordinate 21,396 downwards.
AGCTCGCCGACGTGGCCAGCGACCAGCAGAACTCGGCGGCTACCGCCACGGTCACCATAGACCGGGCGCGCGCCTCCAGCTTCGGCATCACGCCGCAGTTGATCGACGACACTATCTACGACGCCATAGGCCAACGCCAGGTCGCGCAGTACTTTACGCAGATCAACAGCTATCACGTGGTCCTGGAAGTCACGCCGCGCCTGCAGCAGGACCCGAACCTGTTCAGCAAGCTGTACATCACATCGCCGCTGACCAAGCAGCAGGTGCCGCTGTCGACCTTCGTCAAGGTGGACACCACCAAGACCGGCTACCTGTCGATCAGCCACCAGAGCCAGTTCCCGGCGGTCACGATCTCCTTCAACCTGGCCCCGGGCGTGGCCCTGGGCCAGGCGGTCACGGCCATCCAGAACGCCACCAACGCGATGAACCTGCCGCAGGCGCTGACCAGCTCGTTCCAGGGCACCGCCAAGGCCTTCGGCGAATCGCTCGCCACCCAGCCCTACCTGATCGCCGCGGCCCTGGTGGCGGTGTATATCGTGCTCGGCCTGCTGTACGAGAGCTACATCCACCCGCTGACGATTCTTTCCACCCTGCCCTCGGCCGGCGTGGGAGCGCTGCTGATCCTCATGGCCAACGGCTACGACCTGACCGTGATCGCGCTGATCGGCATCATCCTGCTGATAGGCATCGTCAAGAAGAACGGCATCATGATGATCGACTTCGCGCTGTCGGCCGAGCGCCAGCTGGGCCTGGAGCCCAAGGAAGCCATCTACCAGGCCTGCCTGCTGCGCTTCCGGCCCATCATGATGACCACCATGTGCGCGCTGCTCAGCGGCCTGCCGCTGATGCTGGGCCACGGGGCCGGCTCGGAACTGCGCCGGCCGCTGGGCTATGCCATGGTGGGCGGCCTGATCCTGTCGCAGGCGATGACGCTGTTCACCACGCCCGTGATCTACCTGTACCTGGACCGGGCCCACTATTGGTACATGCGGCGCAAGAAGGCGCGCCAGGCGCGCAAGCTGCGCAAGGCACGCCAGGAAGCCAGGAACGCGCCGCACCTGCAGGAGCGGCCGGGTGAATGAGCCGCCGGGCATATGCCGCGGCGGCGCGGCGCGCCGCCCGGGGCCCGGAGAGCGCGTCGCGGCCGGGCCATGTATTTGTTCTAGCAGGTTCTAAAATAGGGAGTCGCAACGGTGTTCCCCATGAAGATCCTGATCATCGAAGACGAGCCCAAGACCGCCGAGTACCTGTACAAGGGCCTCACGGAACAAGGCTGCGCGGTCGACCTGGCGCATGACGGCATCGACGGCCAGCACATGGCCACGCAGCACGACTACGACGTCATCGTGCTCGACGTCATGCTGCCGGGCCAGGACGGCTTCACGCTGCTGCGCGGCCTGCGCACGGTCAAGCAGACGCCGGTCATCATGCTCACCGCGCGCGACCGCGTCGAAGACCGCGTCAAGGGCCTGCACGAGGGCGCCGACGATTATCTCGTCAAGCCCTTCTCTTTCATCGAGCTTCTGGCGCGCCTGCAGGCGCTGTCGCGCCGCGGCCGGGCGCAGGAACCGGCGCAACTGCGCATCGGCGATCTGCACATAGACCTGATCAGCCGCAAGGCCTACCGCGGCAGCACGCGCATCGACCTGACCGCCAAGGAATTCTCCCTGCTGGCGGTGCTGGCGCGGCGCCAGGGCGAGATCCTGTCCAAGACCGCCATCGCCGAGCTGGTCTGGGACATGAACTTCGACAGCAACACCAATGTGGTGGAAGTGGCCATCAAGCGGCTGCGCGCCAAGATGGACACGCCCTTCAGCCCGCGCCTGCTGCACACCATCCGCGGCATGGGCTACGTGCTGGAACTGCGCAGCGAAGACGGGCAGCGATGAAACGCTCTATCACGGTGCGGCTGGTCGCCATGTTCGCGCTGGCGACGCTGACCATGTTCCTGCTGATCGGGGCCGCCCTGTACGGGGTACTGCAGCGCGAACTGGCACGCCACCAGCGCGACGAGCTGCAGACCGCCTACCAGGACATGGAATACATGATCAAGCGCGCCGGCAACCCGCAGCGCTGGAGCCATGTCGTCACCAAGATGGACACGCTCACCGCCACCAACGGCAGCAAGCGCTTCTGGGTCGCCAGTTCCGACCCGCGCTACCGCTACGGCGCCGACCTGGACTCGATACGCGCCCGCCTGGGCGGCCGGGACGGCATGGGCATGCTGCGGCTGCCCGGGCGCGACTACCCGCTGTACACGCTGACGCGCACCATTCCGGGCTTCCAGAGCCAGCCCGACATCCATCTCACCATAGGCATAGACGCCAAGCCCTACATCCATACGCTGCACACATTCCTCACCGCCCTCATGACCCTGTCGCTGACGGCGGTCATGCTGGTGATGATCCTGGGCTACTGGATCGCCCGCGTGGGTCTGCGTCCGCTCAAGCTGCTGTCGCGCGAGGCCCAGTTGCTGAGCCCGCGCAAGCTGTCGCAGCGGCTGCGCATCTCGCCGCTGCCCGCCGAGCTCTCCGACCTGGCCGGCGCCTTCAATGGCGCGCTGGGGCGCCTGGAAGCCGCCTACACCCAGTTGGAATCCTTCAACGCCGACGTGGCCCACGAGCTGCGCACGCCCCTGACCAACCTGATCGGCGAAACCCAGGTGGCGCTGTCGCGCAAGCGCACCGCACAGCAGTTCCAGGAAGTGCTGCAGTCCAATCTCGAAGAAATCGAGCGGCTGCGCTCCATCGTCAACGACATGCTGTTCCTGGCGCGCGCCGACCAGGGCGAGGCCGCCACCGGGCTGGTGCGCGCGCCCGTGGCCCGCGAGATCGGCAAGACCATCGAATTCCTGGAATTCGTGCTCGACGAGACCCAGGAAACCGTCAAGATAGACGGCGACGTGCAGGCCGAGGCCTTGATCGAGACGGCGCTGTTTCGCCGCGCCATGGCCAATCTGCTGGAAAACGCCATCGAGCATTCGCATTCCGGCGCCGAGATCCGCGTGGACATTGTGCGCCAGCAAAGCCAGATCCGCATCGGCGTGGCCAACCCGGGCGAATCCATACCGCCCAAGCACCTGCCCATGCTGTTCGACCGCTTCTACCGCGTCGACGCCGCGCGCTACAACGGCAAGACACACGGCCACGGCCTGGGCCTGGCCATCGTCAAGGCGATCGCCACCATGCACGGCGGCGATGTCTTCGCCAGCAGCGCCGACGGCATCACCACCATAGGTTTCAGCGTTCCGGCGGCGGAAGCGGCGTAGCGGCGCGCATCAGCGGCGGGGGCCGCCGTTATGCTCGTCGCAGTTCTGGGCCATGCGCTCGCCGATGAAATCCAGCAATAGCCGCACCGCCGGCACCAGGCCGCGGCGCGAGGGGAATACAGCATGCACGATGCCGGGTTCCAGGTTCCAGCCCTGCAAGGCAGTCACCAGCCGGCCGTCGGCCAGTTCTTCGCGGCACATATAGTCGGGCAGCATGCCCACGCCGATGCCGGCCAGCACGGCGAACTTGACCGCAAGCAGATCGTCGGCCACGTAGCGCGGACGGTGCACTGCCAGGAATTCCGCGCCTTCGGGGCCCAGCAGCTTCCAGGCATGGCGGCCGCCGGTGGGCGACATCGACACCGTGTCCATGGCCGCCAGGTCTTCGGGGCCTTGCGGCGCGCCCTGGCGCCGGATCTGCGCCGGGCTGGCCACCAGCAGCGTCTGCGACAGCCCCAGGTGCTTGACCACCAGGCTGCCGCTGTCCGACAGCGTGGTGCGCACGCGCAGCGCGATGTCGATGCCCTCTTCGATCACATCCACCGCACGGTTGCTGACCTCCATCTGGATCTGCACCAGCGGATGGCTGTCCATGAACTCGGGCAATATGAGCCCCACCACGGACTGCGCCAGCGTCACCGGACAGCTCAGGCGCACCACGCCACGCGGCTCGCTGCTGGCCTGCGCCACGGCGTCGGCCGCGGCCTGGGCCTCGTCGCAGATGGCGATGCAATGGCGCAGGTACATTTCGCCCACCGTCGTCAGGGACAGTTTGCGCGTCGTGCGCTGCAACAGCCGCACCCCCAGCTGCGCTTCCAGCCGCGCGATGCGCCGCGACAGGCGCGAATTCGGAATACCCAGGGCGCGCGCCGCCGCGGCGAAACTGCCGCGCTGCGCCACCTCGGCGAAATAGCCCATATCGTTCAGATCCTGCATGCCATTCCTCGCCCAGGTTTCGGAGCCGCCGCCAGAATTATTCACACTATTAGACCCATAGATAGAACAATGAATTGCAAACCAGCCGTCTTATCAGGCACTCATCGCATATTCATAATATATCCATTGCCACGCATCGTGGCGTACCGACCAGAAAAAAACATCATGAAACTCCTGCACATCGATTCCAGCGTTTCCGGTTCCAACTCCGTCTCGCGCCAATTGACGGCGCGCATCGTCGAACAGTGGCGCAACGCCCACCCCGGCCTGGCGGTCGAATATCTCGACCTGGCCAGCGACGCCCCCAATCACTTGTCCGCCGAATCGCTGGGCTTTCGCCTGCCGCCCTCGGATGCGCTGAGCGACGCGCAAAAGCGCGAAAACGCGCTTTCCGAAGCCCTGGTCAGCCAGTTCCTGGACGCGGACGTGATCGTCATCGGCGCGCCGCTGTACAACTTCTCGATCCCCAGCCAGCTCAAGGCCTGGATCGACCGTATCGCCCAGGCAGGCCGCACCTTCAAGTACACCGCGCAGGGCCCGGTAGGCCTGGCCGGCGGCAAGACGGTGATCGTCGCCTCCAGCCGCGGCGGCATCTATTCGACCAGCGAGGCCGGGCGCGCCATGGAACACCAGGAAAGCTACCTGCAGACCGTGTTCGGCTTCTTCGGCATTAGCGACGTGCGCTTCGTGCGCGCCGAAGGCCTGAACATGGGCGAGGAACGCAAGGCCGAGGCACTGGCCGGCGCCGAGCAATCCATCCAGGCGCTCGAACTCGCGGCCGCCAACGAAAACCAGGCCGTCCAGGCTGCCTGAGGCCAGTCTACGGGTTGGCGCCAGGGCGCCGGCCCCTGGGCCGCGAGCCATGCCCCCGCCTGCGCAGCCGCGACCCTGCGGCCGCGCTTCTGCTGTCCCAGTGTCTCGGGCCGGCCCCGCTCCCCACTTCCGGCTTGGCGCGTCTACCGCCGGCCGCGTCTGCTCGATCCCGTCGTCCGCCGTCCTTTTTCCCCGGGCGGCGCCACCTTTTCCGGCCATCGCACGGGCCTCCGCCTTTACAGCCCCCCCTACTTTTACATTCTTTTAGTTCTATTGCGCCCACGCAACACTTGCGATGCGCCATAAACCCTGGGGCGGATTAAAATGCTGCAACGCAAACCGCGGCGGGCAATTCGGCGGTTCGCCCGATAGTACCCATCGTCGCCCTTGCGCCTCGGAACCCCCAGCAGCCCCTATCTCTCTGCCGCTTCCTTCCTCAATGTCCCCATCCTATGTCTTGCATGGCGCACAGCAGCCGGATCTGCTGCGCGCCGAATCCCTGGCCGACATCTTCGAAGACACGGCGCGGCGCTGCCCCCGCAAGACCGCCCTGATCCACGGACTGGACAGCCTTGGCTACGCCGAGCTGGACGCCCGCGCCGACCTCGCCTGCCACCGGCTGATCGAAGCTGGCGCAGGACCCGGCAAGATCCTGGGCCTGTGGCTGCCGCGCGGCATAGACCTGCTGGTCATGCAACTGGCCATCGCCAAGACCGGCGCCGCCTGGCTGCCCTTCGACGCCGACACCCCGGTCGAACGCATTGCCGTCTGCCTGGAGGACGCCCAGGCCCTCGGGCTGGTGACCTGCGCCGGACTGGAGCCCCGCCTGGCCGCACCGGAACTGCCCGCGTACACCGCCGAACGGCTGCTGGCGCCGCTCGCCGCCGACGTGCCGCTGCGCCGCCGCGGCGCGCAGCATGCCCACGACACGGCCTACGTCATCTACACCTCGGGCTCCACCGGCAAGCCCAAGGGCATAGCCATCACCCAGGGCAGCATCTGCCATTTCCTGCGCAGCGAGAACTCGGTGCTGGGGGTCCAGGAAAGCGACCGCGTGTACCAGGGCTTTTCAGTAGCCTTCGACATGTCGTTCGAGGAAATCTGGATCAGCTACCTGGTTGGAGCCACGCTCTGGATCTCTCCCAAGGAACTGGCCACCGATCCCGAGGCCCTGCCGCAGGCGCTCGCGGCCGAGCAGATCACGGTGCTGCACGCCGTGCCCACCTTGCTGGCGCTGTTTCGCCAGGACGTGCCGAGCCTGCGCATCATCAATCTGGGCGGGGAAATGTGCCCCGAGAACCTGGTCGAGCGCTGGGCCTCGCCCGAACGCCAGATGTTCAATACCTACGGGCCGACCGAGACCACGGTGTCGGCCAGCCTGGCCCGGCTCAAGCCCGGCGAGCCGGTGACCATCGGCCAGCCGCTGCCCAATTACGGCCTGCTGGTGGTCGATGCCGAACTGGCCGCCGAGGGCACCCTGTCCATCCTGCCCTATGGCGAAACGGGCGAACTCTGTATCACCGGCCCGGGCGTGGCCGCGGGCTACCTGGGCCGGCCCGACCTGACACGCGAGAAATTCCTGGCCAATCCCTGGGTCAGCGGCGAGCATGACCGGCGCCTGTACCGCAGCGGCGACCTGGCCCGCATCGACTCCGGCCACCAGGTGCATTGCCTGGGCCGGGCCGACGACCAGGTCAAGATCCGCGGTTTCCGGGTCGAACTCGGCGAGATCGAAGCGGTGCTGGCCCAGCAGCCGGGCGTCGGCGCGGCCGCCGTGGTGCTGCGCCAGGAAGCCGGCGTGGACCAATTGGCGGCGTTCTGGGTTCCGTCCAACGGCCAGAACCCGCAAGAAGCCGCCGCGGCCGAGCCATCGCAGGCAACGCTGCGCGCCGCCCTGGGCGCGCGCCTGCCACCCTACATGGTGCCGGCGCGCTATGAACGCCTGGAGCAGATGCCGCGCCTGTCCTCCGGCAAGATAGACCGCAAGGCGCTCAAGGCCATGCAACTGGCCGCGGGCGGCCAGGCCGAAGGCTCGGACACGCCGCGCGACGCGGCCGAAGAGATCCTGTTTCCGGCGCTGGCCGGCCTGTTTCCGGGCCAGCCCATACGCCGCGACATGGACTTCTTCACCGACCTGGGCGGCCACTCGCTACTGGCCGCCAGGCTGGCCTCGGCGCTGCGCCAGGACCCGCGCCTGGCGCAGATCACCGTGCGCGACCTCTACCAGAACCGGCGCGTCGGCGACCTGGCCGAAATGCTGGCCGCCGCCCTGCGGCGCCAGGCCGCGCAAACCCCGAGCGCCAGCCGCGCCGATGTGCCGCGGCTGCAGCACTCGCGCTGGCGGCGCTGGCGCTGCGGCCTGGCCCAGGCCTGTACCGTGCCGTTTCTCGTCACGTTCAAGATGGCGCAATGGCTGCTGCCCTTCTTCACCTATCAATACCTGACCGGCGATCCGGGAGACTCCATCCTGCGCGCCGTCGCCTGGTCGCTGCTGGTGTTCCTGCTGGTCTCGCTGGCGGAATTCGTGCTGGCTTGCGCGGCCAAGTGGCTGATACTCGGACGGCCCGCACCCGGCCGCTATCCGCTGTGGGGCCTGACCTATTTCCGCTGGTGGCTCACCGACCGCATCCTCGAGGCCACGCCGCTGTACATGCTCAACGGCTCGTCGCTCTATGTGCACTGGCTGCGGGCCCTGGGCGCGCGCATCGGCCGCGACGTGCTGATCGGCTCGAGCACCTTGCGGGTGCCGGACCTGCTGGAAATCGGCGATGGCGCGAGCATCGGCAATGGCGTCAATCTGGAAAATGCGCGGGTCGAGAACGGCGAACTGATACTGGGCCACATACGGATCGACGACAACGCGGCGATCGGCTCGTATGTCGTGCTGGAAGGCAATACCCGCGTGGGGCAATGGGGCCACGTGCAGGGCCAGTCGGCGCTGCGCGACGGCATGCGCGTGCCGGAACTGCGCGTCTGGGGCGGCTCGCCGGCCCAGGACCAGGGCGCCTTCGATCCCGCCAGCCTGCCTGCGCGCCCCGCAGAATCCCGCCGCCACGCCACGCTGAAGAATCTTTATTTCTTCTTCGGCTCGCTGCTGGTGAGCGTGCTGTTCTTCATACCCCTGTTCCCGACCTTCATGCTGGTCGACTACCTGGACGTGGACAACCTGGCGGTCAAGCCGCTGGCGGTGGCGGGCTTTGCCAATAGCTACGACGTGTTCGCGCTGCGCCTGATCAAGTATTTCCTGCTGTCGCTGCCGGCCAGCGTGGTGATGATCGTGCTCACGGCCCTGATCGCCGCCGGCATACGCTGGGCGCTGCTGCCGCGCCTGAAGCCCGGCCGCTACCCGGTCAATGGCCGCGTCTACCTGTGCAAATGGCTGGTGAACCAGATCCAGGAATCCAGCCTGCAGGTATTGCACGGCGTCTACGCCACGGTGTTTTCCTCGACCTGGTACCGCCTGCTGGGCGCGCGCGTGGGGCGCGACGCAGAGATCTCCACGGCGCTGGGAGTGGTGCCGGACATGCTGTCGCTGGGCGACGAAACCTTTATCGCCGACGCAGTGATGCTGGGCGACGAGCACATAGACGGCGGCTGGATGACCGTGCAGCCCACCAAGGTGTCGCGCCGCAGCTTCGTCGGCAACGGGGCCTACATCCCGGATGGCACCGAGTTGCCCGAGAACGTGCTGATCGGCGTGCTTTCCAGCCTGCCGCGCAACACCCCGGTGCGCGACGGAGACACCTGGCTGGGCTCGCCGCCGCTGAACCTGCCGGCGCGCGAAACCGTGCAGGGCTACCCCGAGTCGCTGACCTACCGCCCCTCGCCCATGCGGCGCCTGCAGCGCGGACTGGTGGAAACCTTCCGCATCGTGGCTCCGCATTCGCTGGTGATCGCCGCCGGCTATGCCATCGTGCTGGACGTGATGCCCATCGCCGGGGCCGGCCACTGGGTCAAGACCATCCGCGAACTGGCGGTCTCGGGCCTGCTGTTCGGCCTGGCCACGTTCCTGTTCGTGGCCTTTTTCAAGTGGGTGCTGCTGGGCCGCTACAAGCGGCGCGCCGTGCCCATGTGGACGCCTTTCGTCTGGCTCTCGGAGGCCACCACAAACATGTACGAAGGCATCGCGGTGCCCAATTTCCTGCGCTACCTGCGCGGCACGCCCTTCCTGCCCAAGGCGCTGAATCTGCTGGGCTGCCATATCGGGCGCGGTGTCTACCTGGACACCACGGACATGACGGAATTCGACTGCGTGCATATCGGCGACTACAGCGAGCTCAATGCGCTGTGCTGCCCGCAGACGCATTTGTTCGAGGACCGCGTCATGAAGATCGACGATGTACGGATAGGCAAGCGGGTCTATATGGGGCCGCGCAGCACGGTGCTGTACAGCGCCGCCGTGGCCGACGACGCGCACCTGGGGCCGTTGACGCTGGTGATGAAGGGGGAAAACATTCCCGCCGGAACGTCGTGGCACGGCTGTCCGTCGGTGCCAGCAAGCGACGGGGTTACGCAGCCGGAGGCCGCAACGGCGACGCAGCAGTCCTTGAGTCCTGTAGGAGCGGAGTGAGTTCTTTATTCCGGGTGTAGTTCTTTTGCCGCCAAGCGCGGGTTCTTAAGCCGCCGGGGCTGCCCTGCGGAGTTCCGATGCTCGGCAGACTCGCCTGCGCTTCGGACTCCTACGGGGTCCCCGGCTCACGCCGTGGCATGCGGCGGGTTTGAAAACCTGTCTATTGGCCTGCCCGGTGACAAGCCGGAAGGCCCGCAAGGATCAACGACAAAAGCAAGGCTCCAGCGCAAAACCGCGCCAATCAATCCTGATCGCGCGCAGCCAGATCATTCAGCGCCCGGTCGAACATCTGCCGGGTCCGTACCCACACCACCTCGCGCCAGTCCGCGTCGGCGGGGAAGAAGAACTCCAGGAGGTCGCGCTTGACCTGTTCGTACACAGGGCCCTGCAGCTCGCCGCGCAGATGCAGGAAATGGTCGTTCCACAAGGCGCTGCCGCGGATCTGCTCATTGGTGTAGGTGCCGCACTCTATGACCAGTTGGGTGAAGCGCTTGCCCTGCATCGTATCCACCATCGCCTGCGAGGTATAGCCCGTGGCCGCCGCCGAAATCCCCGTGTCGGTGGTAGAGCTTGCGCCGGTCAGCACCGTATACAGCCAGGGGCCGTAGATGCGGCGCGCGTCCTCCATGCCTGGGTACTCGCGCTCGGCGATCGCCATCAGCATGGGATGGCCGTAGTCGCCAGCTCCGGTGTGCAGGTCGAAGCTGATCGCATCGCTGCAATCGGACAGGTACTGGGCGACGATGGCGCGCAAGGTGGTGTTCGACCAGGACGGCTCGACGCCGCCGTAATACAGGCCGTCGGGGTGCCGGTACTGGCCGGCGCCCAGCACGTTCATCAACTGGGTGCGGCCCAGCTCGCGCACCTTGGCGTCCCAGAGCGCGTCGGACTGGCCGCCGCCTTCATCCTGGCCATCTCGCAGCGTGAACAGCTCGTGGATGGCCTCGTAGCCGGGGTTTTGCGGCAGCGGCCGGCTGAAATCCAGGTAGTTGCGGTTCAGGTCTATATTGTCTTCGTTGGTACGCCGCTTCCAGGCCGTGCCCCAGGGGTTGATCAGGTGCACCAACAGCAGGCCGACTTCGCCGTCCAGGCGGCCGTCGGCGGCCAGGGCGTCCATGTATGCGCTCTGGCACATGGAGCCGTAATAGCCTTCAACCCCATGGGTGCCCGAGACCGACACCAGCCATTTGCGGGTGCCGGGGCGAGCGAAGACGGCTACGTCGGTATACAGATCCTCGCCCTGCGGCCCCTGCAGCGGGTGCTTGTGGTGCTCGAGCCGGGCGCCGTGGCGCTTGGCGGTTTCCAGGAATCGGGTTCTGAGCAGCGTGTAGCTGGGCTCGGCATCCATCATGGTCAGGTTCATCTGTCTGTATCTTCCATCGAATTGCATATAAAAGCGCGGCATGTTCCGCATTGCGCAGCAGTCATGCACGGCCCGCGCGCCACGCCGGCCGCCTGTGCGAGCCTGCGCACAGGCGGCGCATGCCGGGGCGGGTCCGCGCCGATGATACCCCGACAGCATTGCCGTGGCCCGGGCCAATATCTCGGCCGTCTGCGTCGGGATCGAAATCCAAATCCGGACTCGGACCAGGGCCAGAGCCGGGGCCGAGACACCTAGACCCTTGCATCCCGCACCGGAGCGGGACACCGGCATCCCGATAACCAGCACCGGCGCCGGGAGGCCCCGGCGGAACAAGGCGTATACTCCAGCCCGGCCGGCGGGCGTCGCGGGCGCCGGCCGCGCATGGCGGCCCGGGCCTCCCCGACCCGCTACGGGGCCCCGTCCGGGACTCCACTTATATTGTATAGACAAGACTTTCAACTAATATTAGCTATTTCGCATCGGCCGCTACGGCCGGTCCGCCCTCTCATTTCCCTGGAGCCCACATGTACAAGACCCTGTACGCCGCGCTGTTCTCCCTGTGCGCCTTCACGGCGCAGGCTGCAGACACCCTGCACATCCGCCTGGGCGTGGATCCCACCTTCGCCCCGTTCGAGTCGGTCGATGCCCACGGCAATCTGCAGGGCTTCGACATAGACATGGGCAATGCCATCTGCGACTACCTGCATGCCAAGTGCCAGTGGGTGAAGATGAATTTCGACGGCATCATCGCGGCCCTGAACGCCAAGAAGATCGATGCCATTCTTTCCGGCCTGACCATCACCGACCAGCGCAAGAAGCAAGTGCTGTTCACCACGCCGCTGTACGCCAGCCCCTCGCGCATGATGGTGCCCAAGAACGTCAACCTGGACACCACCATCGAATCGCTCAAGGGCAAGACCGTGGGCATCGTGCAAGGCACGACCCAGGCCGCCTATGCCAACAAGCACTGGCGCGGCAAGGGCGTGAACCTGGTCACCTACCAGAACGACGACCTCGCCAAGCAGGACCTGGCCCTGGGCCGCATCGACGCCACGCTGCAGAACGCGGCGGCGGCGCAGTTCTTCTTCGAAACGCCCGCAGGCAAGAGCTTCCATCTCAGCGGCACGCCGGTGCAGGATCCGCAGGTATTCGGCTATGGCGCCAGCCTGGGGCTGCGCCTGGGCGACACCGCGCTGCAAAAGCAGATCGACGATGCCATCGCCGGACTCAAGGCCAATGGCACCTACCAGAAGATCCTGGGCCGCTACACCAAGTACGGCCTGATCAATCCCGACAAGCAGTAAGGCCATGGCACGAGCGGCGGCCGCAAGCACGCGACGAACGCGCCGCAACGCGCGCGGCCGTTCGCGCGCCGGTTCGTACGGCTGTCCGCGCGCCTGTCCTGGCGCCCATGCGCCGGCCGGCGCGGCGGCCGCCTCGGCTTCGATGTAGGCGCGTCCAGCCATGTTGTACGGATACGGCCCCCTGATCCTGCAGGGCACCCTCATGACACTGGCGCTGACGGTGCTGTCGGCGTTTTTCGCCATGCTGCTGGGCATGGCCGGCGCCTTGTGCAAGACCTCGGGCAACCGCGTGCTGTACGGCATCGCGGCCTGCTACACCACGGCCATACGCAGCGTGCCCGATCTCGTGATCATGCTGCTGGTGTTCTACAACCTGCAGAGCCTGGTCAACTGGCTCTGCACCCTGGCCGGCATCGGCCAGATCGAGATCAACGCCTTCAGCGCCGGCGTGGTGACGCTGGCCTTCATCTACGGCGCCTACATGACCGAAACCTTCCGCGGCGCGCTGGAATCGGTGCCGCGCGGCCAGATCGAGGCCGGCCTGTCCACCGGCATGAGCGATGGCATGGTGTTTCGCAAGATCACCCTGCCGCAGATGGTGCGCCACGCCCTGCCGGGCCTGAGCAACAACCTGCAGGTGGTCATCAAATCCACCGCGCTGGTGTCCATCATCGGGCTGGTCGACATCATCAGCATCAGCCAGCAGGCGGGGCGCTCCACGCAGCACCTGTTCTTCTTCAATATCCTCGCCGCGCTGATCTACCTGGGCTTCACCTGTGCCACGCTGGTGGCGCTGTCCTGGGCGGGCAAGCGCTTCAGCGTGGGCGTCAAAGAGGCCGAGCTCTGATGACCCTGCTGGAAATCTTCAGGGAATACTGGCCGCAGTACCTGGGCCTGAACTCGGGCTGGGCCATTTCGGGCGCGGCCATGACGCTGTGGCTGCTGGTGCTGAACATGGCCATCGCCTTCGCCGCGTCCATTCCGCTGTCCATATTGCGGGCCTCGTCCAACAAATGGCTGAGCCGGCCCGTGCAGTTCTACACCTTCGTGATCCGCGGCACGCCGCTGTACGTGCAGTTGCTCATCGTCTACACGGGGCTGTTCAGCCTGGATGCGATCCGCCACACGCCCACCCTGTCGATGTTCTTTCGCAGCGGCTTCAACTGCGTGATCTTGTCGTTCAGCTTCAACACCTGCGCCTACCTGACCGAAGTGCTGGCCGGCGCCATCCGCTCGATTCCCGCCGGCGAAATCGAGGCGGCGCGCGCCTTCGGCTTTTCCCGCACGCGCATCTACACCCGCTTCATCCTGCCTTCGGCGCTGCGGCGCGCCCTGCCCTACTACAGCAACGAAGTCATTATCGTGCTGCATGCCACGTCCATTGCCTTCACCGCCACCGTGCCCGAACTGCTCAAAGTCGCGCGCGACGTCAACAGCGCCACCTATGCGTCTTTTTCCGCGTTCGGCATCGCCGCGCTGTTCTATGCCGCCATCGCCTTCGTGCTGGTAGCCGGGTTCAGGCTGATGGAAAAACGCTGGCTGGCGTTCCTGAAACCGTCCGGCCATGACTGAGGCCGCGATCATGAAAGCGGGCCCGCAAGAACATACGAACACGACCATGGAAAGCCTGAAAGTCGAGAACATACACAAGCGCTTCGGCGACCACGAAGTGCTGCGCGGCGTATCCCTGACGGCCGGGCGCGGCGACGTCATCAGCATCATCGGCTCGAGCGGCTCGGGCAAGAGCACCTTCCTGCGCTGCATCAATTTCCTGGACGCGCCCAGCGAGGGCCGCATCACCATACTCAACGAAGAGCTCAAGACCACGCGCGACCGCCACAACCAGTTGGCGCCCGCCGACAAGCACCAGTTGCAGCGCCTGCGCACCAAGCTGGCCATGGTGTTCCAGCACTTCAACCTGTGGTCGCACATGACGGCGCTGGAAAACATCACCGCCGCGCCCATCCACGTGCTGGGACTGGACCGCAAGGCCGCGACGGAACGCGCGCGGCATTATCTGCAGAAGGTCGGCCTGGCGCCCGAGGTCATGGACAAGTACCCAGTGCAGCTTTCCGGCGGCCAGCAGCAGCGCGTGGCCATCGCCCGCGCGCTGGCGCTGGAACCCGAGGTCATGCTGTTCGACGAACCCACATCGGCGCTGGATCCGGAACTGGTCGGCGAGGTGCTGCGAGTCATGCAGGCGCTGGCCGAGGAAGGCCGCACCATGATCATCGTCACCCACGAAATGGGCTTTGCACGCAACGTCTCGAACCACGTCATGTTCCTGCACCAGGGCGTGGTCGAGGAAGAAGGGCCGCCCGCGCAGGTGCTGGGCACGCCGCGCAGCCCGCGCCTGGCGCAGTTCCTGTCCGGCAGCCTGAAGTAGGCGCCGCGGAACGCAGCGAGCCGGAGTCCGGCATGGCGACGTCGGACACGGCGACACCAGGCATGACGATGCCCGGAGTGACGGTGCCGGGCATGACAGTGCCCGGCGCCGCGGGACGCCATGCGGCGGCGCGCGGCCCAGGAACACCCCACGCGGCGTCGCGTTCGCGCATACGGGCCCGCGCCCGCCTCCGCTGGCAGGACTCTGCGCTATATTTGCAAACATTCATCACATTCGGGAATTCCAGGTGATACGCGAGATACTCAAGATGGGCGATCCGCGCCTGCTGCGCCAGGCCCAGCCCGTCACCGACTTCGGCAGCCGCGCGCTGCAAACCCTGGTGGCGGACATGTTCGATACCATGCTGGACGCTGGCGGCGTCGGCCTGGCCGCGCCGCAGATCGGCGTGGACCTGCAACTGGTCGTGTTCGGCTTCGATTCCAGCACGCGCTATCCCGACGCCCCGGCGGTCGAACAGACCGTGCTGTGCAACCCGATCATCACGCCCCTGTCCGACGAAACGGAAGAAGGCTGGGAAGGCTGCCTGTCGGTGCCGGGCTTGCGCGGAACCGTGCCGCGCTATACACGCATCCATTACACCGGGCGCGACCCGCAGGGCATGCCCATCGATCGCCTGGCCGAAGGCTTCCATGCCCGCGTCGTGCAGCACGAATGCGACCATCTCATCGGCCGCCTCTATCCTTCGCGCATCCGCGACTTCTCGCATTTCGGCTACACCGAGATCGTCCAGCCCCAGGCGACGGCATAGCGTCGCGCCATCACCCAGGAACCCAACGCATGACCGGACTGTCCCCCCGATACTTGAACATCCTGCTGATCGTGGTCGGCTGGGTCGTAGCGCGCACCGCCGCGCGACTGAGCAAGATTCCCCAGGAATCCAGGCCGCCCCTGCTGCGCGGGCAAAGCGGCACCATTCTGCAGATGATCGCCATCCTGGCCGGCCTGACGCTGCTGATCTGGGGCGTCGCGCGTTCCTTCTAAGGCCGCCTCCCGGCGGTTTGCATCCTTATTAGAAATAAATCCAAGCTCTACGGGGCAAGACGCGGGCTGCGGGGTGCGAGACGCGGATTGCGGGGCCAATGTCCCTGCGGCAGCTTCCGGCATCGCGCCTGCGGTGCCATTCCCCTTGTTTTGTCAGACGAAACATTCCGGCTATATTTTCGTTCCGGGCTCTGCCAGGCTTTATTACCCGGGAATTCGGTGGCTAACTATGCCGACTCCTTTATTCGATTTCGTTGAACGAAACATTCCGCCCGGAGATGAATCGTGATCGCTGACGCCGCCAAGCCCGCAAAGCCGCAGAAGAAAATGCTGCACCCGGTCGCCATCATGCTGCTCATCATGCTGTTCGCCATGGCGCTGACCTATGTTCTGGATTCGGGCATGTTCCAGCGATCCGGCAAGCTGGTGGTCGCCGGCACCTATCACGTACTGCCCAAGGAACGGCACCTGAGCGACGTGCTGTACAGTTCGCCGCACGGCAAGAGCGCCGTGCCCGCCAGCCTGGTCTCGACCCTGGCCGCGATCCCCAAGGGCCTGAGCCAGTCCGCCGACCTGATCTTCATGGTGATGATCATAGGCGGCATGTTCGGCATCATCCGCAAGAGCCGCGCCATCGATGCAGGCATAGACCGGCTGCTGGAAGTGACCCGCGGCAATGTCTACTGGCTGACGCCCTTGCTGATGATCGCGCTGGCCTGCGGCAGCACCTTCCTGGGCCTGATTTCCGAGTACCTGGTGCTGATTCCCGTGGTCGTGCTGCTGGCCGAACGGCTGGACCTGCCACCGCTGTTCGGCGTCGGCCTGGTGCTGATCGCCGCCAAGATCGGCTACATCGCCTCCATCACCAATCCGCTCGCCCTGAACATCACCCAGCCCCTGCTCGGGCTGCCCGCCCTGAACGGCGTCGGCCTGCGCGTCTTCGTCTTCTGCCTCTACCTGGCCGTGGGCATCGCCTACATGCTGTACCAAGTGCGGAGGATGAGCGCGGCCAGGCGGCTTTCCGCGGGAAACGCTCCTGACGGGACAGAAACAACGCAGCCGCAAGAGAGCCCTGCGCCCGGCGCATCCGCACAATCGGCCGTGGCGCGCGCGCCCAATCCGCGGGTTGCCGCCGGCACGCGCCTGGCGGGCCGGCACCTGGCCCTGCTCTGCGTGCTGGGCGCCAGCATCGTGGCGCTGATCTACGGCGTGAACCGCTACAACTGGCACTCCAAGGATCTGAGCACCTTCTACCTGGCAGTGGCCATTATTTCCGCGCTGATCGCCGGCCTGCCGCTGCGCGATTCCTGCGAGGCGTTCCTGGACGGCATGAAGGGGATGGTGCTGGCGGGCCTGCTGATCGGCCTGGCCGCCGCCATCAATATCGTGCTGCGCGACAGCCTGGTGCTGGACACGGTGATCTACAAGCTGTCTTCGCTGGCCGACGGGCATTCCACCAGCTTCGCCGCGCAGGGCATGATGTTCGTGGAAATGATACTGGACGTGCTGGTGCCTTCGACTTCGGGCAAGGCGGCCATGAGCATCCCCATCCTCGGCCCCATCGGCCAGCTCGCCGGCATAGGCAAGCAGTCCATCGTGCAGGCCTTCCTGTTCGGCAACGGCCTGACCAATATGATCACGCCCACCTCCGGCATGCTGCTGGCCTTCCTGGCCGCCGGCAAGGTGAACCTGCTGGAATGGCTGAAATTCATACTGCCGCTGTTCGTGCTGCTGGCCGTCCTGTCCCTGGCGATAATGGCCTACGCCATTTCCGTAGGCTACTGAAATGCGCGGCCACGCGCCAGCCCGGCCGCCGGCGGCACCAGGGCCGCGGCCGGCGCCGCGGCGGCAGGCCGCAAGGCCACGCCGGCGGCCAATAGCTGCCGGCAAATGTGTTTCGTCCGCGCCCGACCGGGCGCGCCCCGGAGCCGACGGCCCGTACCTCGCATCCATCCGGACACTGCCATGACCGAAGCTCACGCCCCCTACACCCTGCAAGCCCCCCATGGGCCCGCGATCCCCCTGATATTCGACTCGCCCCACAGCAGCCGGCATTTTCCGGCCACGGTGCCGCTGCGAGCCAGCCGCGAGCAACTGGATACGGGCTGGGACGCCTGGGTGGAAGAACTCTGGAACGGTGCGCTGGCCGAAGGCGCACATATCCTGGCCGCCGGCTTTCACCGCAGCTATATAGACGCCAACCGCAACGTGCGCGACATCGACGTCGAGCTGCTCGCGCAGCCCTGGCCCGGGCCGGTGCAGGCCAGCGCCAAGACCCGCGCAGGCATGGGGCTGATCCGCCGCTACGCCCTGCCCGGTGTGCCGGTGTATGACGGCCCGCTGGATGTCGCCGAGGTCCGCCACCGCATCGACCACTACTACCTGCCCTACCACGCCCGGCTCAAAAGCCTGCTGGACGAAGCCCACGCGCGCGACGGCGTGGTCTGGCACATCGACTGCCATTCCATGAAATCGGTGGGCAACGCCATGAACACCGATGCCGGCGCGGCGCGCCCCGACGTGGTGATCGGCGACTACGACCACACCACCGCACCGCGCGAATTCATCGAATGGCTAGCGGCGCAATTCCGCGACCTGGGCTACCAGGCGGCGATCAACCAGCCCTACAAGGGAGCGGAGCTGATCCGCGCCTACAGCGACCCGGGCTCGCGCCGCTACAGCCTGCAGATCGAGCTGAACCGCCGCCTGTACATGGACGAACAGCGCTTCGAAAAGCACGAGGGCTACACGGTGCTGCAGGACAAGCTGCACGAAGTGGCGCGCCGCATCGCGGCGCGCATACGGCAGGGCTGATGGCAGGCCGCCGCTGCTCACGCCCCGACTCCGACTCCGGCCCCGCACTAAACTAGGCAAACAAAAACCGGTGTCGTGTCCCGGAATCGCGCGGGCGAATTTCCAGGACACGACACTAGAGCCTGTTCACCCCAAACAGGCAAAGACGCCCGCCACCTACCGTGACCGACTACACCGTTTCCGCCGTCGACGAAGCCCTGGCCCTGCTGCTGCGGATCGCGCAGACGCCGGGTCTGGGCGTCACCGAACTGGCCCGCGACAGCCACAACACCAAGACCCGCACCTTCCGGCTGCTGTATACGCTGGAGCGCCGCGGCCTGGTGCGCAAGCAAGGGCCCCAGGGCCTGTATTTCCTGGGCAACAAGGCCCTGTACCTGGGGTTGTCGGCGCAGGAACAGACCCGCCTGGTCGGCCTGGTGCGGCCCCACCTGCGGGAACTCGGCCGCCTGTTCGGCGAGAACGTGCAGATGCGGGTGCGCGACGGCCTCGAGACCCTGTGCATCGCGCGCTGGGACACCGTCGATCCCGATCGCGTGCACAACGACGTCAGCGTGCGCCGGCCGCTGTACGTGGGGGCCTCGGGCAAGGTGTTGCTGGCCCACAGCCCGCCAGAGGTGCTGGATGCCCTGCTGAGCCAGCCGCTGGCGGCGCGCACGCCCGACACGCTGGTGCGGCGCAGCCAGATCACACGCGAACTGGCCCGCATACGCGCCAACGGCTATGCGATCTCGCGCGGGGAAAACACGCCGGGTGCCACCGCCGTGGCGGTGCCCATATGGAATCGCGACAAGGAAGTGCTGGCCTCGCTCAGCGTGGCGGGCCCGGGGCGCCGCTTCTCGAACGAACGCACCCAGGCCATCAAGAACAGGCTGCTGGAAAGCGCCCAGGTGATCTCGGCGCTGTGCTGAACCGACGCTGTGCCGGACTCGGAGCGGTGCTGAACCGGCTCTGTGCTGAACTGGGAACGGCGCTGAGCTCGGTGCTATCCCAAGCGCCGAGACTTCACGCTAATTCGGCACTTGGCCGCCGCCGGCCAGCTTCGTCGCCAGCCGAGTATTGTCTATCCGTATCCACTTGGGAATCAGGAACGCGTCCACGATCACCCAGATGCCCAGGATAGCCAGCAACACGGTGCCTATCCCCACCATGGCCAGCATCGATCCGATGACAAGCAGGATGATCATGCCTATCGCGCTGCCGATCTTGCCGACATAGAAGCGATGGCCGCCCAGGGCGCCCAGGAAGAACCAGAGCAGATAGGCCACGACCGCGCTCTTCTTGTTGGCGTCGTAGAGCATGGTCACAGCGGCTTGATTGTTGTCCATGGCGTACTCCCTTTCCTTGTCGATTTGGTGACGATTCTATCCTTCCGGAGGCAGGCTTGCACGGGCGCAATGTCGTGACGGACGACGGCGAGAGACTACAAGCGAGAGACTACAATCAAGCCAGGGCTGGGCCTCGCCCTGTGGGGCGGGCCTTGATCCAGCCGGAGTCGGCCTTGTCGCATACGATAGCCTTTGATCTAGCTGGAGTTGGATCTTGTCCCCAGCGGCAGGATCCCGATCCAATCGCACTTGGGCCTTGTTCCATTCGGCAGGCTCTTGGTCCGGCCAGCGCCGGCCCGGGTCTTGTGCGACGAGCCCGGGACGTGGCCAGCAGCCAGGCCGTGGGCAGGCAACGTCCGGCAAAGCAATACGTTTTCCATACAGGCGGCTCATTGCAATGACTACTTCCAGCACTATCGCCTACATCGCGAACCGCGAAGGCCTGGACTCCCAGGCGCTGCTCTCGGCCGCCGTCGCGCAGTGGCGCGCGGCGGGCATCGAGGCCGTCGGCGTGCTCGCGGAAAACAACGAGACCGAGGGCATGTGCAGCGCCGGTTTCCTGCGCGACCTGGCCTCGGGCAAGAGATTTTCCATCCAGCTCGACGCCCCGCCGGCCGGCACCTCGTGCCACCTTGACACCGCGGGCATGGAAGACGCCGGCGCCGGCCTGCTGACCCAGATACCGCAGGCCGACATCGTCGTCTTCAGCAAGTTCGGCAAACTGGAAGCCACGCAGAAAGGCCTCTGGGCAGCCTTTGCCGCCGCCATCTCGGCCGGCAGGCCGCTGCTGACGACCGTGTCGCCCAAGCATGCCCAAGCCTGGCAGGCCTTCGCCCCCGCCGCGCTGCGGCTCGAGAGCAAACCGGCGGCGATCGCGCAATGGTGGAACATGATCCGGCCAGGGCCGCGCTAAGCGCCATGCGGCCAGCCGCCATGCATGGCACGCCCAGCCATCTCTACAACGCTCATCCGTCTATGTGGGTGATCGGCTGGCCGGTAATCGGCCGAATTACCGCACAGGTCTTGGCCCAGTGCGGCCGAATGGGGTAATTAACCGAGTGTGATGAATGCCCCCATCCCCTGTTTATGGGGTAGAGCCAACGGGGAAGAACCCGGCCGAACAGGTCATCGATCAAACAGGTAATTGGCTGCAAAGATCGTTGGCTGCCTGGACAGTCGACTGCGTAGGTAACTGGCGACCCGATGCAAGCAAAAGGGCCACCCTAGTGGGTGGCCCTTCTCACTTTTTGGTGCCGCTTGCCGGATTCGAACTGGCGACCTTTTCATTACGAATGAACTGCTCTACCAACTGAGCTAAAGCGGCGAAACCTAAAACCTTGAATTCTCTTTTCGCCTGTTTCTATTTGCCCGTTTTCCGCGAACCCCGGTGCCGGGCCGCAGGCGTCAATGGCAAAGAGTCGAAAATTCTAGCAGTTTTCGCGCGCCTTGGAAAGTAAGGGGGCGGCCCTGTTGTAGTAGCCAGTTAGTAATCTATGGTCAGCCCGATTTTTGCAAACAGGACAGTGTTGACGTAAATTGGGCTTGCTTAAATCTATCCGGAGTCTGCATGGGGACGGATCCCCGCTCCATGATGAGAGCCGCGCCGGGCAACCCT
>NZ_JAHTBN010000004.1 GCF_019166065.1 Candidimonas humi | reverse complement strand
GGCACCGGTGGCGCCGGCCGCCGCGGGCGCGGCCGCCCTGGGCACGGCCGTGCTGGCCGCCGGAGGCGTGACCGCCTGGCGTTTCTGGGTGATATTGGCCGATTGGCGGCCGAAGCTGCTGCCGCCGCCCATGCGGCGGGCCTGGGCGTCGAACGAGACGGTCAGCATGCCCACCGCCGATACGATCAGCATCGCGGTGGCAAACAGCCTGGAAATCCGGAGGGACATGGAAATGCTCCTGTGGCGCCGGGTTGGCCGGCGAGTTTTAATGCTAGCGGCAAAGCATAGCACAAAACTTACAGGAAACTGAACAAACCTTTCAGCCCAGGTTGACGCCTTCGTGCAACGCCACCAGTCCGGCGCAAAGATTGAAGTAGCGCACCTGCGACAGGCCGGCGGTCTCGAGCATGGCGGCCAGGGTGGCCTGGTCCGGATGCATGCGTATGGATTCGGCCAGGTAGCGGTAGCTGGCCTCGTCGCCGGCCACCTTCTGGCCCAGCCAGGGCAGGATATTGAAGGAATACCAGTCGTAGGCCGGCGCCAGGGGCTTGGCGATGCGCGAGAACTCCAGCACCAGCAGCTTGCCGCCGGGCTTGAGCACCCGGCGCATTTCGGCCAGGGCAACATCTTTATGCGTCATGTTGCGCAGGCCGAAGGCGACGCTGACGCGGTCGAAGTATCCGGTAGGAAACGGCAGCCGCTCGGCGTCGCAGACCGCCACGGGCACCAACAGCCCGCGGTCGATGAGGCGGTCGCGCCCCACCCGCAGCATGGAATCGTTGATGTCGGTCAGCCACACCTCGCCGCTCGGGCCTGCGCGCTTGGCGAAGGCCCGGGCGAGATCGCCCGTGCCGCCGGCGATGTCCAGCACTTTCATGCCCGGGCGCACATCGGCGCGGCCGATGGTGAAGGCCTTCCAGAGCCTGTGCATGCCGCCCGACATGAGGTCGTTCATGAGGTCGTAGCGGCTGGCCACGGAATGGAAGACCTGGGCGACCTTGGCCGCCTTATCGGCCTCTTTTACGGTTTCGTAGCCGAAATGCGTGGTCGCCCCGGGCGACGCTTGCGCCGGGTCCGGGCTGGTGTTCGGGGATGTGTTCGACATAGTGGTTATGGTAACCCATCCGCCCTGCGGCGACGTTCACAAACCTGCAACATTCGCGTCATATCATGGCATCCGCCACAACGAGGCAAGCGCCGCTTGCTATATCATTTCAGGTGCCATGAATTCCACGATACTTGTCGTAGAAGACGAACCCGCCATCCAGGAACTGATCTCCGTGAACCTGGGTTTCGCCGGCCACAAGGTGCTGCGCGCGCTCGATGCCGAACAGGCGCAGACACTGATCCAGGCCGAACTGCCCGACTTGATCCTGCTCGACTGGATGCTGCCGGGCGCCTCGGGCATCACCCTGGCCCGCAAGCTGCGCGCCGACGAGCGCACCCGCGCAGTGCCCATCATCATGCTGACCGCCAAGGGCGCCGAACAGGACAAGCTCGAAGGCCTGGAATCCGGCGCCGACGACTACATCACCAAGCCCTTCTCGCCCAAGGAACTGCTGGCGCGCATCAAGGCGGTGCTGCGGCGGCGCGCCCCGCAACTGACCGACGACGTGGTGCGCATCGGCACGCTGTCGCTGGACCCCGCCACGCATCGCGTGATGGGCGACGACCGCGTGCTGGCTGTCGGCCCCACCGAATTCCGCCTGCTGCATTTCTTCATGACCCACACCGAGCGCGTGTTCTCGCGCGGCCAGTTGCTGGACCAGGTCTGGGGCGACCATGTCTTCGTCGAGGAACGCACGGTCGACGTGCACATCCGGCGCCTGCGCAAGGCCCTGGAACCCAGCGGCCACGACCGCTATATCGAGACCGTGCGCGGCACGGGCTATCGCTGCACGGTATATGGCGCCAGTTCCGAATAAACCCGGTCCCGCGCGCCCGCGCCTGACGCCCGCCGACCTGGCCAGGCGCTGGGGGCCCGTGGCCGTGTGGGCGGCGCTCTGCTTCGCCCTGGGAACCTGGACCCGGCCGCTGCTGAGCTGGCAGGTATTCGCCTGCGGCCTCCTGCTGGCGGTGCTGGCCGGCGGCCTGCGCCTGGCCCGGGTGGCGCGCTGGGCGCAGGACACCGAAACGCCACTGCCCTTGTCCATCGGACCCTGGGACGACGCGCTCGCCCCGGTTTATCGCAAGCTGCGCAAGAACGCGATCGAGATGAACCACATGCAGCAGCAGATCGACCAGATCATGCTGGCCGCCCAGGCCCTGCCCGACGGCGCGATCGCGCTCAACGAAACCATGCAGCTCATCTGGAGCAACCGCACCGCTTGCGAGCACCTGGGCCTGGACCCGGAGCGGGACAAGAACTCCAGCATCTTCCACATACTGCGCTCGCCCGAGTTCGCCAGCTACGCGCGCCAGGAAAGCTGGCCCGCATCCCTGCTGCTGCATCACCAGAGCGGCGGACACGACAAGGCGCTGCAGGTGCAGATGGCTCCCTACGGGGTGGGGCAATTCCTGGTCGTCACCCGCGACGTGACCCAGGTCGAAAAACTGGAGACCACGCGCAAGGACTTCGTGGCCAACGTATCGCACGAATTGCGTACGCCGCTGACCGTGCTGTCCGGATTCCTGGAAACCATGCGCGAGATGCCCGAGGGCGCGCTGAGCGCCGAACAGAAGGCCCATTACCTGAAGCTCATGTACGAGCAGGCGCGGCGCATGGAAGCCATCGTCAACGACCTGCTGACGCTTTCTACGCTTGAATCCTCGCCGGCCGCGGAAGGCACGCCGGTGCGGGTGGCGCTGCTGGTGCACAACGCCATGCAGCAAGCCAGGGCGCTGTCCAACGGGGACCATATCTTCGTCGAGAACGTCGACGACAAGCTGGGATTGCGCGGCACCGAAACCGAGCTTGCCTCGGCCATCTCCAACCTGCTGACCAACGCCGTGCGCTACACGCCCAAGGGCGGCACCATCACCGCCAGTTGGCACACGACCGACGACGGGCGCGCCTGCTACAGCGTACAGGACACTGGCATAGGCATCGCCCAGGAAGACATACCCCGGCTGACGGAACGCTTCTATCGCGTGGACCGGGGCCGCTCGCGCGGCACGGGCGGCACCGGCCTCGGACTGGCGATCACCAAGCACATCGCCATGCGCCACCAGGCTGAGTTCTCGATCCGCAGCCGCCACGGCGAGGGCAGCGTGTTCTCGCTGCACTTCCCCGCCACGCGTGTGCTGCGTCACCTGCCCGTATCGGCCGCGTAAGCCTGCGCAAACATGCTAAAACTGCGGTAAGCGCCCAGTGACCGGCGCGGCGCGCCCTACCGGCCCGAGCCGCGGGCGCCCAGACTCGTGACTATTCCACACTGCGCCACGCCGCGCCGGGAGCGAATCGAAATGGCCACGGCCAGACTATCCGACCAGCCGCAACAAGACTGGAAGATCGTTCCGCAGGGAGACCGCTGCCTGATACTGGTGTTCGGCTCGGGCATCGACCCGGCCACCAGCCGGCGCTGCATCGCCGCCGCCGCGGCGCTGCGCGAGGCCGGCCTGGACGAAATACGCGACATCGTGCCTACCTACAATAGCGTAGCGGTGCACCACCATCCTTGCGCCGACACACGGCATAGCCCGGCCCTGGCGCAGAAAATCGACGAGCGGCTGCGGCAAGCCTTTACCGGCGGGCTCGAGCCGGGCGCGGCCAGGCAAGTGGACATCGAAGTCTGCTACGGCGGCGAATACGGTCCCGACCTGCCGCAAGTGGCCGAACACTGCGGCCTGAGCGAAGCCGATGTCGTGCGCCTGCACAGCGCCACCCTGGTGCAGGTGCTGATGCTGGGCTTCGCCGCCGGCGCCCCTTATCTCGGCCTGATAGACCAGCGCCTGGACATCCCGCGGCGCAGTTCTCCCCGCGTCTCGCTGCCTGCGGGCTCGGTGGCCATCGCCAACCGGCAGACCATGATCTACCCCGAATCCTCGCCGGGGGGCTGGCACATCATAGGCGCGACCAAGGCCACACTATTCGATCCGTCCGCCGAGCCGCCCACGCTGCTCGCCCCCGGAGACAGCGTGCGCTTCGTGCCGGTGTCGCAAGAGGAATTCCGCGCGGCCCGGGGGCTGCGGCCATGAACGCATCCGCCCATGCCCAGCCTTTCTTCCAGGGCCGATCGTTTTTCCACTCGAGGCCATTTTCCGACGAGCTATCGGTTTCCCTCTTGCGGCCACTCCTGCGCTGCCTATCGTTTTCCAACATGCGGCCATTCCTCCACTACCTGTCGGTTTCCCGCATGCGCTCACTGTTCCGCAACCGGCCACTGTCCCACGGACTATCGTTCTTGCACGGTGGTCCCGGAAATACATGTCGCCGCCACCGGAGGGCTATTTCATGTCCCTGACCGTACTCGCCCCCGGACTGCTCTCCAGCTTCCAGGACCTGGGCCGGCACGGGCTGCAGCACCTGGGCGTGCCGGTCGGCGGCGCCATGGACGAACGCGCCCACAGGCTCGCCAATCTGCTGGCCGGCAATGCCGAAAGCGATGCCACGCTTGAAATCACCCTGCTCGGCCCGCGGCTGCGCGTCGATGCGCCCTGCTGCCTGGCGGTATGCGGCGCGAATCTGCAAGCCACCCTGGATGGACGGCCGGTACCCAATAACCGCCCCATCATCGCGCGCGCGGGCGAAACATTGAAATTCGGCGCCCGCCAGCAAGGGGCGCGCGCCTACCTGGCGGTACATGGCGGCTTCGCGCTGGCACCTGTGCTGGGCAGCCGCAGCACCAACCTGCGCGGACACTATGGCGGCTACCAGGGCCGGGCCTTGGCGGCGGGCGATGTCGTCCCCTTGTGCCGCGAACTGCCGGACACGGGGCTGGAAGAGCTGGCCAGGGAACTCTGGAACCTGCGCATCTACTTGCCATCGAACCTGGGCATGCCCGCGCGGCCCCGGCTGCGTGCGCTGCGCGGCGGACATGCCGCGCTGTTCAAGGCCGAAACCCTGCGCGATTTCTATTCGGCGCCCTTCCGCATCAGCCCCCAGTCCGAACGCATGGGCTACCGCCTGCAGGGCCCAAGGCTCGAACTGCAGCGGCCGCAGCAACTGCTCTCCGAAGCCACCTGCTTCGGCACCGTGCAGGTGCCCGCCGATGGGCAGCCCATCGTGCTCATGGCCGACCGGCAGACCACCGGCGGCTACCCCAAGATCGCCCAAGTGGCCACCGTGGACCTGCCGCTGCTCGCCCAGAGCCTGCCGGGCGACAGCGTAGGTTTCGAAGAAATCGATATCGACGCCGCACAGCGCCTCGATGCCCAGCGCGAGACGGCCTTCGCACGCCTGAGCCAGGCGCTGGCGCCGCTGCGCGAATTGCTGGGCGCCCATGCCGGCGCCGATACAAGCGCGGATGCCGATATCAATGCCCCTGCGAAGGCCGTTACAGGCTCCGCTACCCGGGCCGGCGATAATGGCACTGGCACTGGCACTGGCACTGGCACTGGCACTGGCAATGGCACTGGCAATGGCACTGGCAATGGCAATGGCAATGGCAATGGCAATGGCAATGGCAATGGCAATGGCAATGGCAGCGAGCCTGCCAGGCTGGACCCCGATCGTATATAGCTAGCGAAAGCGAGACCCTCTCATGAACAAACTCGACTTGAATTGCGACATGGGCGAGAGCTACGGCGCCTGGAAAATGGGCGACGATCTCGCCGTGCTGCCCTACGTCAGCTCGGCCAACATCGCCTGTGGTTTCCACGGCGGCGACCCCGGCACCATGCGCAAGACCGTGGCCGCCGCGCTCGAGCATGGCGTGGCCGTGGGCGCCCATCCCAGCCTGCCCGACCTGCTGGGCTTCGGGCGCCGCGAAATCCGCCTGAGTCCGCAAGAAGCCTACGATTGCGTAGTGGTTCAGATCGGCGCGCTCGCGGCGGTGGCGGCCAGCCAGGGCGGCAAGCTGCATCACGTCAAGGCGCACGGCGCGCTATACAACATGGCGGCGCGCGACACCGCGCTGGCCGATGCCATATGCCGCGCGATGCGCGATGTGGATCCCGGCTTGATCGTCTACGGCCTGGCCGGCAGCGAGCTGGTCCGCGCCGGCCAGGCCCTGGGCCTGCGCGTCGCGCAGGAAGTGTTCGGCGACCGCAGCTATGAAGCCGACGGCAGCCTCACCCCGCGCTCGCTGCCCGGCGCCATGATAGAGGACGCCGACGCGTCGCTGCGCCAAGTGCTGTCCATGGTGCAGCGCGGGCGCGTGACCACGCGCCAGGGCACCGAGGCCGAGGTACAGGCCGACACGCTATGCCTGCACGGCGACCAGCCCGGCGCCGCACAGTTCGCAAAGAAAATCAGGGCAGACCTGGAAGCCAAGGGCGTGACTATCGCCACGGTGTGACCGACGCGGCCGCACATCGCGCTTGCGCGCCGGCCACATAGCGATCGATGGGCGGCAGGCCCAAGCCTGCCGCCTTTACCAGCCCTACACCAACACCCGCTCTATGCCTCCGGCGTTGGCATCGCGCACATAGGATTCCATCCAGGTCTCGCCCAGGATGTGGCGCGCCATCTCGATCACGATGTAGTCCGCGTCCATGCCGGTGTCGCCCTGGTAGCGGATCAGCCCCTGCAGGCAGGACGGGCAGGAGGTGAGGATCTTGACCTCGCCTTCGAAGCCGTCGGCGCGCACCGCCGCCTGGTTCTTGGCCAGCTCTTCCTGCTTGCGGAAGCGCACCTGGGTGGAAATGTCGGGGCGGCTGACGGCCAGCGTGCCGGATTCGCCGCAGCAGCGGTCGGCCTTGATGGTCGTGTCGCCCACCAGCGACTTGACGGTCTTCA
Organism: Candidimonas humi; assembly: GCF_019166065.1. GTDB lineage: Bacteria > Pseudomonadota > Gammaproteobacteria > Burkholderiales > Burkholderiaceae_B > Candidimonas > Candidimonas humi. The sequence goes on along the minus strand of NZ_JAHTBN010000004.1, from coordinate 472,306 downwards.
TCGGGTCCTGCAGCTTCATGGGCGTATGGCAGGGGTCGTGGTACATGTAGCGCACGCCCTGTATACCCTCGAGCCGCTGGTCTTTTTCGAGCAGGTATTCGTGGATGTCGATCAGGCGGCAGCCCGGGAAGATCTTGTCGAACTCGTAGCTGGACAACTGGTCGTAGCAAGTGCCGCAACTGACTACCACCGTCTTGATGTCGAGGTAGTTCAGCGTGTTCGCCATGCGGTGGAACAGCACGCGGTTGTCGGTGATGATCTTCTCGGCCTTGTCGTACATGCCGTTGCCGCGCTGCGGGTAACCGCAGCACAGGTAGCCCGGCGGCAGCACGGTCTGCACGCCCACGTGCCAGAGCATGGCCTGGGTGGCCAGGCCCACCTGCGAGAACAGGCGCTCGGAGCCGCAGCCCGGAAAATAGAACACGGCCTCGGATTCCGGCGTGGTGGAGGCCGGATTGCGGATGATGGGCACGTAGTCGGGATCTTCGATGTCCAGCAGCTTGCGCACCGTCTGCTTGGGCAGGCCGCCCGGCATCTTCTTGTTGACGAAGTGGATCACCTGCTCGCGTATCGGCGCCTTGCCCACCGTGGCCGGGGGATGCTGCGTCTGCTTGCGCGAGGCCGCCGACAGGAAGTCGTGGGCGATGCGCTGCGCCTTGTAGCCCACGTCTATCATGGCCTTGCGCGTGGCCTTGATGACACGCGGATCCTTGGCATTGAGGAAGAACATCGAGGCCGCGGTGCCAGGGTTGAACGACTTCTTGCCCATGCGGCGCAGCAGCGCGCGCATGTCCATGGACACGTCGCCGAAATCAATGTCGACCGGACAGGGGTTGTAGCACTTGTGGCAGACCGTGCAATGGTCGGCGACGTCTTCGAATTCTTCCCAGTGCTTGAGGCTGACGCCGCGGCGCGTCTGTTCTTCGTACAGGAAGGCCTCGATCAGCAGCGAGGTGGCCAGGATCTTGTTGCGCGGCGAGTACAGCAGATTGGCGCGCGGCACGTGGGTAGCGCAGACCGGCTTGCACTTGCCGCAGCGCAGGCAATCCTTGATGGCATGGGAAATCGCGCCGATCTCGCTTTGCTGCATGATCAGCGATTCGTAGCCCATCAGGTTGAAGCTGGGCGTCCAGGCGCGGCTCAGGTCGGCGCCGGGCATGAGCTTGCCGCCGTTGAAGCGGCCGGCTGGATCGATGCGCCGCTTGTAGTCCTGGAAGGGCTGCAGCTCGGCCTGCGTAAGAAATTCGTACTTGGTCAGGCCGATGCCGTGCTCGCCGGAAATGACGCCGTCCAGGTCGCGGGCGATCTGCATGATGTGCGCCACCGCCTCGTTGGCCTCGCGCAGCATCTCGTAGTTGTCGGAATTCACCGGGATGTTGGTGTGCACATTGCCGTCGCCGGCGTGCATGTGCAGCGCCACGAACACGCGCCCCTTGAGCACGCGGTCGTGGATGGCCTGGATTTCGGCCAGCACCGCGGCACAATCGGCGCCCGAAAAGAAGTTCTCCATCGGCGACCGGACTTCGGTCTTCCAGGACACGCGTATCGTGCGGTCCTGCAGCACGTCGAATACCCGCGCCTGCGGCTGCCGGGCCACGCGCTCGCGCAAAGTTTCTTCCAGCGCTTCCAGCCCCAGGTCGCGCAGCGTGGGCAGCGCCTGCGCCAGCGGCATGTCGAGATTGTCCAGCAGCCAGTTCCAGCGCACGCGGGCGGCGCGCAGCGTGGCCACGGCCTCGCGGGTGCGCTCGGCCAGCACTTCAGCGCGCGTGTGCTCGGCGTCTTCGATGTCTTCGGCCTTGCCCACGGGCAGCTCGCCGCCCAGGAATTCCTCGAGCTGGTCGAGCAGGCGCAGCTTGTTGTGCGTGGACAGTTCGATATTGATGCGTTCGATCGCGTCCGTGTATTCGCCCATGCGGTCGAGCGGGATCACCACGTCTTCATTGATCTTGAAGGCATTGGTGTGGCGCGCGATGGCGGCGGTGCGGGACCGGTCGAGCCAGAATTTCTTGCGCGCCTCGGCGCTGACGGCCACGAAACCCTCGCCGTGGCGGGTATTGGCCAGGCGCACCACTTCGCTGGCGGCCACGGCCACGGCATCGGGGTCATCGCCCACGATGTCGCCGAACAGCACCATCTTGGGAAAGCCGCCGCGCTTGCTCTTGGTGGCGTAGCCGACCGCGCGCAGGTAGCGCTCGTCCAGGTGCTCGAGGCCGGCCAGGATGGCACCGCGCGCCCGGCCCGGGCCGTCCAGGTAGTTCTTGATCTCGACGATCGAGGGAATGGCGTCGCGCGCCTGGCCGAAGAATTCCAGGCATACCGTGCGCGTGTGCGCCGGCATGCGGTGCAGCACCCAGCGCGCGGACGTGATCAGGCCGTCGCAGCCTTCTTTCTGCACGCCCGGCAGGCCGGCCAGGAACTTGTCGGTCACGTCCTTGCCCAGGCCCGCCTTGCGGAAACGCGCGCCGTCGATGACCAACATCTCGCTGCGCAACGGCCGCTCGCCGGGCGCATGGTTGCCGTCGAACCACTTGAGTTCGAAGCGCGCCTGCGCCACGTCGTGGATCTTGCCCATATTGTGCTCGAGCCGCGTGACCTCCAGCCAGTTGCCTTCCGGGTCGACCATGCGCCACCAGGCCAGGTTGTCCAGCGCCGTACCCCACAGCACCGCCTTCTTGCCGCCGGCATTCATGGCGACATTGCCGCCCACACAGGACGCATCGGCCGAGGTCGGATCGACCGCGAACACGAAGCCCGCGGCTTCCGCCGCTTCGGCCACGCGTTTCGTGACCACGCCGGCGCCGGTGAGCACCGTGGCCACGGGCTCGTCCACGCCCGGCAGGCTGCCGGTCTCGACCGCCCCGAGCGCATCGAGCTTTTCGGTGTTGATGACCACCGAGCGCCAGGACAGCGGAATGGCGCCGCCCGTGTAGCCGGTGCCGCCGCCGCGCGGGATGATGGTCATGTCCAGTTCGATACAGGCGCGCACCAGCGGCGCCATTTCGGCCTCGGAATCGGGCGTCAGCACCACGAAGGGGTATTCGACGCGCCAATCGGTGGCGTCGGTGACGTGCGAGACGCGCGACAGCGCGTCGAACTTGATGTTGTCGCGCGCGGTAGCGCGGCCCAGCCGGCGCAAGACCCGCTTGCGCAACTCGCGCGTCTGCTCGAATTCGCCGGCGAAGGCGCCTACCGCGCCGCGCGCAGCCTGCAGCAGATGCGCCACCTTGTCGTCGCGCCCGGGCTCGGACAGGTCGCGGCGCCGGTCGATCTCGGACAGGCGATGGTTCATGGCATCGACCAGCAAATGCAGGCGCTTGGGGTTGTCCAGCAGGTCGTCCTGCAAGTACGGATTGCGGCGCACCACCCAGATGTCGCCCAGCACCTCGAACAGCATGCGGGCCGAGCGGCCGGTGCGGCGCTCGCCGCGCAACTCGGAAAGCCACTGCCAGGATTCCTCGCCCAGCAGCCGCGAGACGATTTCGCGGTCGGAGAAAGAGGTGTAGTTGTAGGGGATTTCACGCAATCGCGTGGCGGCGGCAGGGGCCTGGACGGCAAGCAGTTGACTGGCTATGGGCGCATTCATGGCGTGGCGAAAAAGGGTAAAGCCATTAAAGAAACAGTGTAATACGAGTTTGCAATCGAGGCGGCGAGCGCCGGCCGCAACCCTTGTTCAGTTCAGGCCGGAGGGAAAAACCACAGCAGCCCGGCGGTCACCAGCGCATAGCGCAGGAATTTGCCCACCGCCATGTACAACACGCAGGGCCAGAACGACAGGCGCAGCCAGCCGGCGACCGCGCACAGCGGGTCTCCCACGGCCGGCAGCCAGGAAAACAACAGGATGGACGGACCCAGGCGGTGCGACCAGCGGCTGATCTGCGCGTGCCAGCGCCCGCCCGCCAGCGTGGCCGATTCGGAGACGTGCCCCGGCTCGTGGCCGTGCTTCTGGCGCCAGTGCTCGTAGGCCCGTTCCGCCCCCTCGCCCATGAAGTAGGTAATCACGCCGCCCAGGGTGTTGCCGAGCGTGGCCACGCCTATGGCGAGCCAATACATGTCCGGCGCCAGCTTCACGTAGCCGAACACCGCCGGCTCGGACCCCAGCGGCAGCAATGTCGCCGATATCAGGCTGACGACGAAAATCGCCGTCAGCCCCACCTTGGGCAGGGCCAACATGGCCAGCAGCCACTGTATGGGGGAATCGAGCAAATATTCCATGCGGCCTTAGTGTAGCCGCAAGGAACTCGTCCCAGCGCCGGCCGACGGCGCCGCAGCTACGGCGGGCCCCCAATGCCCGCGCACATCGCTGTGGTAATCTGTTTGACCGGCTCTGGGGACCGAACCCGGCTGCCGGCAACGCCGGCTGTATTGCCGCCGGCCGCCCTGCCCTCGGGCCTTTTCATCACTCGCTACCGACTCGCACCGTTCTTTCCGCCCCGCATCATGCCCACCGACTACCTCAAGCGCATCCTCACATCCAAAGTCTACGACGTCGCCATCGAATCCCCGCTGGAACTCGCCCCTCAGCTTTCGGCACGAATCGGCAACAAGGTATACCTGAAGCGTGAAGATACCCAGGCGGTCTTCAGCTTCAAGCTGCGCGGCGCCTACAACAAGATGGCGCAATTGAGCCCGGCCGAACTCAAGCGCGGCGTCATTGCCGCCTCGGCCGGCAACCACGCCCAGGGGGTTGCCCTGTCGGCGCGGCGCCTGGGCTGCCGTGCGGTCATCGTCATGCCCACCACCACCCCGCAGGTCAAGATCGACGCCGTGCGCGGCTTCGGCGGCGAGGTAGTGCTGGCCGGCGACAGCTTTTCCGACGCCTATCTGCACGCCAAGAAACTGGAACAGAAGGAAAAGCTCACCTTCGTGCATCCCTTCGACGACCCTGACGTGATCGCCGGCCAGGGTACGGTGGGCATGGAAATCCTGCGCCAGCACTCCGGCCCGATCGACGCCATTTTCGTGGCCATCGGCGGCGGCGGCCTGATCTCGGGCGTGGCCGCCTACGTGAAGCAGCTACGCCCCGAGATCAAGATCATCGGCGTGCAGACTACCGATTCCGACGCCATGATGCGCAGCGTCAAGGCCGGACGCCGCGTGGAACTGTCCGACGTGGGCCTGTTCTCGGACGGCACCGCCGTCAAGCTGGTCGGGGCCGAGACGTTCCGCCTGACCCGCAAGTACGTGGACGACTTCATAGCGGTGGATACCGACGCCATCTGCGCCGGCATCAAGGACGTGTTCCAGGACACCCGCAGCGTGCTGGAACCGGCCGGCGCGCTGGCCCTGGCCGGCGCCAAGCGCTACGCCGCCCAGAACAAGTGGAAGAACAAGACCCTGGTGGCCATTACCTGCGGCGCCAACATGAATTTCGACCGGCTGCGCTTCGTGGCCGAACGCGCCGAAGTGGGCGAGGCGCGCGAAGCCATCTTTGCCGTCACCTTGCCCGAGAAGCGCGGCAGTTTCCGCGACCTTTGCGAAGCGGTGGGCGAGCGGCGCAGCGTCACCGAATTCAACTACCGCATTTCCGATTCCGAGCGGGCCCACGTCTTCGTCGGCCTGCAGATCTCGTCGCTGCAGGAAGCCGACAAGATCGCGGCGGGCTTTCGCCGCAAGGGCTTTCCCACGCTGGACCTGACCCACGACGAAATGGCCAAGGCGCACCTGCGCTACATGGTGGGCGGCCGTTCGGCGCTGGCCGGCAACGAAGTGCTGTACCGCTTCGAGTTTCCCGAACGCCCGGGCGCATTGATGCGCTTCCTGAACGCCATGAACCCGGACTGGAACATCAGCCTGTTCCACTACCGCAACCAGGGCGACGACTACGGCCGCATCCTGGTCGGCATCCAGGTGCCTCCGGCCGACAAGGCGCACTTCAAGGATTTCCTGGAAACCGTGGGCTACCCGTACTGGAACGAAACCGACAACCCGGCCTACCGGCTGTTCCTGTAGGCCCGTCGGGAAGGCCTGCCGCGGACGCGACGCGCAGGCGCCGGCACGGGCCGGCAATCGAAGAAAAAAACAGTGCGGCTGCGATCCCGAAGCAGCCGCCGTTCGGGCTGCACGCCGGCCTGAAGCCTCAGGCCAGCGGAGGTTCCGGCACGCGCTGCCCCGCGGGCGCAGCCTCGCTGAAGCTGCACACCGTATACAGCGGCAGGCCGGTGGCCTTGACGGCCTGCGAACCGCCCAGTTCGGGCAGTTCGATGATGGCTGCGGCCTCGACCACATTGGCGCCGAGCCGCTGCAGCAGCTTGGCGGCGGCCAGCATGGTGCCGCCGGTGGCGATCAGGTCGTCGATCAGCAGCACGCGCTGGCCGGGCCGCACCGCGTCGGTGTGCATCTCGACCGCCGCATTGCCGTATTCCAGCGTATATTCCTCGGCCACAGTGCGAAACGGCAGCTTGCCCTTCTTGCGCACCGGCACGAAACCCAGGTTCAGTTCATAGGCCAGCACCGAGCCCAGGATGAAGCCGCGCGCATCGACGCCGGCCACCAGGTCCAGCCGATGGCCAATATAGCGATAGACGAACAGGTCTATCAGCACGCGGAAGGAACGGGGATTCTGCAATACGGGGGTAATGTCGCGGAACGTGACGCCCGGCTTGGGCCAGTCCGGCACGCTGCGGATCGCTTCGCAAATGTAACTGGCGGGATCGGTGTTCATGGCTAGTGTCGGAAAGCTGAGAAGTGCCGCGGCGCGCGCGGGCTGGCGGAAGAACTGCAACCCCGACTATAACCTCCGCGGCGTGCCTATGGCGAATCCGCATGCAGCCGCCCGCCTTCGAGACGCAGGATCCGGTCGACCGCGCCGGCGGGCAGGCGCGCGTGCGTGGCCAGCACCACCGTCCTGCCGGCGGCCGCCCGTCCCAGGTCGGAGAAGAAAGCCTGCTGGGTGGGCTCGTCCAGGCCTGCGGTAGGTTCGTCCAGCAGCCATACCACAGCCGGCGCAAGTATGGCGCGCGCCAGGCAAAGGCGCCGCGCCTGGCCCACGGACAGCAGCCGGCCCGCCTCGCCGACCCAGGTATCCAGGCCCTGTTCCAGCGTGCGCACGAAATCCGCGAGCCGGGCCTGCTCCAGGGCCTGCCAGAGCTTCGCGTCATCGGCCGCGGGATCGCCCAGCAACAGATTGCTGCGCACAGTGCCCAGGAACACCGGGCTGTGCTGCGACAACAGCGTACAGCGGGCATGCAGCTCGCTTTGCGCCGCCAGGCGGATGGGCACGCCGCCGTATGTGATTTCACCTTCGGACGGGTCGTGGATGCGCATGAGCAGTGCCAGCAGCGTGGATTTGCCGCAGCCGCTCGCGCCTACGATGCCGATGAGCTCGCTCGCCTCGACCCGCAAGTCCAAGCCGGCCAGCACCGGGTGCGCCGCGCCGGGATAGGCATATCCCAAGCCTTCGGCCCGCAAGGCGCCGCGCGGCGGCAGCGCACGGACATCGGGCACGTCCCGCAGCGCGGGCGGCTCGCGCAACAAGGCACGCACCCGCGCGCCCGCGGCGGCTGCCGTTCCCAGCCGCGCGGCGCCGCGCATCAGCGGCCCCAGCACCTCGAACAAGGCCAGCAGCCCCAATACCAGCCCGGCCCATACCGCGCCGTCCAGCTCGTGCGAGCGGAACGCGCCCAGGCCCAGCCACAGCAGGCCGACCAGGCACAGGCCCATGATCAGTTGCTGCACGAACTGGCCCGCCGACCCTGCCGCGGCCACGGCGTCGCGCGTGCCGGCCAGGCTGCGCACTGCATCCCCGAAGCGTGCTTGCGCCCGCGGCTCGGCGGCGAAGGCCGCCAGGTCCGCATGCCCTTCCACGGCTTCGTGCACAAAGGCGCGCGCGGCGGATGCGGCTTCCTGGGCGTGTCGGCCCGATGTGCCGGCGGCGCGCGCCAGGCAATATGGAACAATGCACGCCGCCACCAGCATGGCCGCCAGGATCAGCCAGCCCGCGGGTGGCAGCCAGGCCCCGGCGATCAGGCTGTACGCCGCCCCCAGGGCCAATGCCGTCAAGGCCGGTACGATCACCAGCAGAAACAAGGTATCCAGCGCGTCGATGTCGCCGGCCAGGCGGGCCACGAGGTCGCCGTCCCGGTAGCCGGCAAGCTGGGCCGGACTGAGCCGCATGATGGCGCCGAACACCGCGGTGCGCATGTCGGCCAGCAGGTCGAGCGTGGCGCCGTGTCCCGTGACGCGCTCGGCATAGCGCAGCGCGATGCGCGCGAGCGCCAGGCCGCGCACCAGCGCCGAGGGCGCGAACAAATCGAAGGCCAGCTTGGCGCCGGCGAGAAACGCGGCCGTGAGGAACCAGCCGGCCACCGACAGCAGGCCCACGCCCGCGGCCACCGTGCAGCAGGCCAGCAGCAAGGCGGCCAGCAGGCTGCGGCGGCGCCGCACGAGCCATGGCAGCATCAAGGCCAACAAACCCGGAAAGCCTCCGGCAAGCCGCTCCGGCGGCTGCAGCCCGCCCGGCACATCGGACCCGGGCCCTTGGTCGGGCAATCTCCCGGTCATGGCCGGCCCCCGCCTTGCGGCAAATGCAGGCTGCGCTCCAGCCGGACCGCGACCTCCGTGTCGTGGGTGGCGACCACCAAGGTGCGCCCGGCGGCGAAGCGCAGTACCGCGTCCATGACCCGATCGCGGCTACCGGGATCGAGGCTGGCGGTGGGCTCGTCCAGCAAGACCAGCCCGGGCCGCGTCAGGAATAAACGCGCCAGCGAGAGCCGCTGCAATTGCCCGCCCGACAAGCCGTACCCCCGCGCGCCCAATTGCGTGTCCAGGCCTTGCGGCAGCGCCCGCACGAACTCGCCGGCGCAGGCCTCGTCCAGGGCCCGCAGCAAGTCTTCAGCCGAGGCTTCGGGGTCGGCGATGCGCAGATTCTCGGCCACGCTGCCAGGCAGCAGGAAAGGCCGCTGGCCGATCAGCGTGACCGCGCGGCGCAGTTCGGCAGTCGGCCAAGCGCCCGGCCCGCGGCCATCCAGAAGTATCTCGCCCGCGTCCAGCCCGCGCAGGCCCGCCAGGGCTTCCAGCAACGTGGTCTTGCCCGCGCCGCTGCGGCCCATCAGCGCCAGGCTGGCCCCGGGCGCCAGGGACCAGGACAGGTCTTGCAGCACAGGTTGCGCGCGGCCCGGCACCGTCAGGCACGCGCCGCGCACCTCCACCGAGAGCGGCCGCGGCGGGCCTCGCATCGCCCCGTCCTGCGGACTCGGCATCGTCCCGTGGCCGGCTTCTTCCCGCCGCGCGGAGGCTCGCCAAGCCTCGGGGGGCGCCGTCGTCCCATGGGCAGTCCGCGCAAGATCCGGCTGCGCCTCGCTCGCACGGGAACCTGGTCCGGACGCGCGCGCTTGCCTTGGATCCGGCAGCGTGCCGAACACGGCGGCCAGGCAGTCCACGGCGGCCCGCGCCGCGGCGCGGTCGTGGTAATTGGCCGCGAACTGGCGCAAGGGGTTGTAGATCTCGGGCGCCATCAACAGGCAGAACAGTCCCAGCGGCAGGCCCAGCGCCTCACCGCGCAAGTGCAAGTAGCCGAGATAGCTCAGGCCGATGTACAGCGCGACCCCGGCCACGCCCAGCGCGGCGAAGAACTCCAGCACGGCGGAAGACAGGAAGGCGATGCGCAGCACCGCCATGGTCTTGCGGCTGAGATCGGCGCTGGCCGCGCCCACCGCGGCGGTCTCGGATTCGGCGCGGCCCAGCAGCTTGAGGGTCTGGGCGCCGCGCACGCGATCGGCGAAGAAGCCCGACAGCCGCGCCATGGCGACCTGGTGGCGGCGGCTGGCGGCCTCGGCGCCCCAGCCCACCAGCGCCATGAACACGGGGATCAGCGGCGCGCTCAGCAGCACGATGAGCGCCACGATCCAGTCCACGGGCAGCAGCACCAGGCCGAAGGCCAGGGGCAGGAAGACGGCGGCGATCGCTCCGGGCAGATAGCGCGAGAAATAGCCGTCGAGCGCCTCGACCTGCTCGACCACCAGGCTGGACAGCTCGCCCGAGACCCTGTGCCGCGTCCATTGCGGACCGCGCTCCAGCATCCCGGTAAAAAGCTCCTGGCGCAGCCAGGACTTGATGGCCTCGGCGGCGCGGCTGGCGGCGCGTTCGCCCGACCAGGCAATGGCCGCGCGCAGCGCGACCAGGCCGCCTATGGCCGCGATCCAGGGACCGGCGGCGATCGGACCCGAGCCGGCCACGGCGCCGCCCAGCACCCGCGCCAACCACCAGGCTTGCGGCAGCAGCAACAAGCCCGCAAGCAAAGGCGCGGCCAGGGCCCAGGCCATGGCCAGGCGCGGCAGGCGAGCCAGAGCGGCCAGCCAGCGCGCCGCGAGGCGCGCCCCGGCCGCGGCTTCGGCGCCGTCCGGTTCTACCGCCAAGGCCGGCCTCCAGTCAGCCGGCGTTATCGGTGTATGCGCTGGGATTGCGCGGGTTATGGGATTCGCCCTCGCGCAACTCGAACCACATTGCGTTCAGGATGGAAAAAAAGCAGGCCAGCCCGAGGCCGAGTATCCATGAGAAATACCACATGGCTATGTCCTTTCGTTTTCCTGTAGAGGTTCGGGTTCATGCGCCGGCCGATCCGGTTCCAGCCCGGCCGGCGTCGTTCGTTCCATTCGTTCCATTCGTTCAATAGGCATGCGGCGAATCGCCCAGCGCAGCCTGCGTCACCTTGCCGCGCATCACCCGGTAGACCCAGGCGGTGTAGATCGACACGATGGGCAGCAACACCGCCGTCACCAGCAGCATGATCCACAACGTCATGCGGCTGGACGAGGCGTCCCAGACGGTCAGGCTGGCGTTGGGCGTCAGCAGCGAGGGCATCAGGAACGGGAACATCGAAAAGCCGAAGGTCAGGACGATGCCGGCCACGCTCAGCACCGAGGCAATGAAGGCCAGCGCGGCGCGGCGCAAGGCCAGCAGCGCCGCGGCCAGCAGCGCGCCGCCCAGGCCCAGCGCCGGCGCGATCCACATCGCCGGCCAGCGCGCGTAGTTGTGCATCCAGGCCCCGGCGCTGACGGCCACGGTCTTGGCCAGCGGGTTCGACAATTGGTCCGGGTCGATCGCGCTGGTGACGACATAGCCCGGCAAGCCGTGCGCCACCCACCAGCCGCCCAGCGCGAACAGGACCAGGCAGGCCAGGGCGAAGCAAATGCCCACTGTGCGGGCGCGGGCCGCCACGGCGGCGTCCGTCTTCCACATCAGCAGCGTGCAGCCGTGCATGGCAAGCATGCATACGCTCAATAACCCGCTAAGCAGGGGGAAAGGCGTGAACAGGCCGAAGAAATTGCCCTCGTACAGCGGGCGCATGGTCTGCGAGTCGAAGCCGAAAGGCACGCCGACGACCAGATTGCCCACCGCCACGCCGAACACCAGCGCGGCCACCAGGCCCGAGCCGCACAACACCGCATCCCAGGCCGAGCGCCAGCGCGGCGCCTCGAGCTTGCTGCGGTACTTGAAGCCTACCGGCCGCAGGATCAGGGCGATCAGCAACAGCATCATGGCCAGGTAGAACCCGGAAAAGGCCGAGGCGTAGACCAGCGGCCAGGCGGCGAAGGCCGCGCCGCCGCCGGTGATCAGCCACACCTGGTTGCCTTCCCAGACCGGCCCCACGACATTGATGACCACGCGGCGTTCGATGTCGCTGCGCGCCACCAGCGGCAGCACCGTGGCCACGCCCAGGTCGAAGCCGTCCATGACGGCGAACCCCACCAGCAGCGCGCCCAGCAGCGCCCACCAGACGACACGCAGGGTGGAATAATCGAGCGGAATGAGTTGTTCCATGATGGTTCTCCTTTCCCTGTGATGGCGCTATTCGGCGGCCTGGGTGCCGTGCACCCCGAAAGAGGCGCCGATCAAGGGCGGCTCGGGGCGCCGGCCGTGCGCCTCGTCTTCGGGGCCGCCGCGGATGGCATGCAGCATCACCTTGGCCCCCACCACCGCCAGTATCGTGTAGAGCACCAGGAATATGCTCAGGCTGGTGGCCAGGTCGGCCACGGACAGGCCCGAGGCCGCATAGTAAGTAGGCAGCACTCCCTCTATCACCCAGGGCTGGCGCCCGAACTCGGCCACGAACCAGCCGCACTCGATCGCGATCCAGGGCAGCGGCAGGCTCCATAGCGCGATCTTCAGGAAGCGCGGGTATTTCCGCAGGCGCCCGGTGGAAGCCAGCAGGAACGCCACGGCAAAGAACAATATGAAATAAAAGCCCAGGCCCACCATGATGCGGAAGGTCCAGAACATCGGCGCCACCTGCGGCACCGTGTCGGCTGCCGCGCGCGCGATCTGCTGGTCGGTGGCCTTGGTGATGTCGGGCGCATAGCGCTTGAGCAGCAGCGCATAGCCCAGGTCGTGCCAATTGGCGTCGAACACCTTGCGCGCCGCCTGGTCGGAGGGATGCGCGCGCACTTTCTGCAGCGCCTCGTAGGCGACGATGCCGTTGCGGATGCGGGCGTCCGCACGCTTGACCAGTTCGTCTATGCCCAGCAGCGGCGTGGTCAGCGAGCGCGTGCCTATGATGCCCATGACATAGGGGATACGGACTTCGAAGTGATTGCGCTGCCTGGCCTGGTCGGGAATGGCAAACAGATTGAAGCTGGCGGGCGCCGGCTCGGTGTGCCACATGGCCTCCATGGCCGCGATCTTCATCTTCTGGTGTTCGGTGGTGAGATAGCCGCTCTCGTCACCCAGCACCACCACCGACAGCGCGGAAGCCAGGCCGAAGCTGGCCGCCACCACCATCGAGCGCTTGGCCAGGTCCACGTGCCGGCCGCGCAATATGTACCAGGCGCTGACCCCCATGACGAAGATCGCCCCCATGACATAGCCGGCGCTGACGGTGTGCACGAACTTGGCCTGCGCCACCGGATTGAAGATGACCGCGCCGAAGTCGGTCATTTCCATGCGCATGGTAAGCGGATTGAATATCGCGCCCACCGGGTTCTGCATCCAGCCGTTGGCGATCAGGATCCACAGCGCCGACAGATTGGTTCCCAGGGCCACCAGCCAGGTCACCGCCAGGTGGCTGACCTTGGACAGGCGGTCCCAGCCGAAGAAGAACAAGCCTACGAAGGTGGCCTCGAGGAAGAAGGCCATCAGGCCCTCGATGGCCAGCGGCGCGCCGAAGATGTCGCCGACGTAGTGGCTGTAGTAGGCCCAGTTCATGCCGAACTGGAACTCCATCACCACGCCGGTGGCCACCCCCAGGGCGAAGTTGATGCCGAACAGCGTGCCCCAGAACTGGGTCATGCGGCGCCATATGTCGCGCCCGCTCATGACGTAGACGCTTTCCATGATGGCCAGCAGGAACGACAGCCCCAGGGTCAGCGGCACGAACAGGAAGTGATACATGACCGTGGCCGCGAACTGGAAGCGCGACAAGTCGACGACGTCTAGATTTGGCATGGTTATGCTCCGGCGCAGTTCATTTGCGCAATTTCCCGGCGAATCCCAGGACCTTCTGGACTTTGCTGCCCAGGCGCATCAGGCTTTCGAGCGTCTCGGGCGGCAGGCGCTGCACCTCGTCGAACCAGGCCGTGCTCAGTTCGATGAGTTCCAGCATTTCAGTAATGCGCTGCTGGGCATAGGTCTCGTCGGCATTGGATGGTGTTTCCAGCAGCAGGCCGCGCAGCAGCGACAGGGTGGGGTCGATTTCGCGCTTGCGCTTTTCCTCGACCAGCACGCGGAAGATTTCCCAGACATCTTTGAGGGATTCGAAGTAATCGCGCCGGTCGCCGATCTGGTGCACCATGCGCACCAGGCGCCAGGACTGCAGTTCGTGGATGCTCACGCTGACGTTGGAACGCGAGAAGCCCAATGTCTCGGCGATTTCGTCGGCATTGAGCGGGCGTGGCGAGAGAAACACCAGCGCATAGATCTGGCCGACCGTGCGGTTCACGCCCCAGCGGCTGCCCATTTCCCCGAAATGCAGCACGAAGCGTTCGGCTTGAGGCCCGAGTGTCATTTTTCTATTTTCGGTAATTTCTGAAATCACAATAAATCCAGAATATACTCCCGGAAATCCGCGACGGCAACATGCCCGGACCGGGCGCCGCCGGTGCAAGGGCCGGTGCAAGGGCCGGTGCAAGGGCCGGTGCAAGGGCCGGTGCAAGGGCCGGTGCAAGGGCCGGTGCGAAGGGCCGGTGCGAAGGGCCGGTGCGAAGGGCCGGTGCGAAGGGTGACGCAAGAAGCGGTGCAAAAAGCGGCACAAACGGCAGACGCTGCACGCTCGCGGCCCCGGCCGCCAAGGGCGGGCATGCTGTCGTGCCGTCGGCCCCGGCCTGGCCGACGAACGGCCTGGATCCGGCCCGGCATCTTTTTCCCGGATCACAGGCCCCAGACCTGCCGCTGCGTTTAAAATCCCTCTATGAACGATATGCAGGCTCCGGCCGACATCCTCGCCTCGGCGCACCGTACGCTGGGCATCGAAATCGCAGCGCTGCAGGCGCTGGACCAACGCCTGGACGGCGACTTCGGCCGCGCCGTGGCGATGATCATGGCATGCGCCGGCCGTGTGGTGGTCACGGGCCTGGGCAAATCGGGCCATATCGCCCGCAAGATCGCCGCCACGCTCGCGTCCACCGGCACTCCCGCGCTGTTCATGCACGGGGCGGAAGCCGTGCACGGCGACCTGGGCATGCTCACCGCCCAGGACCTGGTGCTGGCGCTGTCGCACTCGGGCTCGGGCCAGGAACTGCTGACCATCGTGTCGGTGGCCAAGCGCATGGGCGTGCCCATCATCGCCATGACCGGCAATCCGCAATCGGAACTGGCTCGCGCCGCCGACCTGCACCTGAACACCTATGTCACGCAGGAAGCCTGCCCGCTGAACCTGGCGCCCACGGCCAGCACCACGGCCATGCTGGCCCTGGGCGACGCCATCGCGGTAGCCTGCCTGGAGGCGCGCGGCTTCAGCGCCGAAGACTTTGCGCTTTCGCACCCCGGTGGTACTCTGGGCAGGCGCCTGCTCACCCGGGTGCGCGACATCATGCGCCAGGGCGCGGCGCTGCCGGTCGTGCCGGTCGGTACATCGGTCACCGACGCCCTCACGGAAATGTCGGCCAAAGGCATGGGCATGACCATAATCGTCGACGCCCAGCGCCGCCCGGTGGGCATATTCACCGACGGCGACCTGCGCCGCCTGATAGAGCGCCACGGCGACATCCGGCCCCTGACGGTGGCCGACGGCATGAGCACGCACCCGCGCAGCGTCGAGCCGTCCACCCTGGCCATCGAGGCGGCCACGCTGATGGACGCGGGGCGCCTGAACCAGATGCTCGTGATCGACCGCGACGGGCTATTATTGGGTGCCCTGCACATGCACGACCTGCTCGCGGCCAAGGTTATTTAGGCCCGGATCTTCCCGTAATGAACATGCCCAACGTCCCCCATCCCGCCGAAGCCCTGGTGCTGGCCAAGGTCGCGCCGGCCGTAATCGAGCGCGCGCGCCGCATCCGCCTGATGGCTTTCGATGTCGATGGCGTGCTGACCGACGGCCGCCTCTGGTACGGCGAACAGGGCGAGGCCCTCAAGTGCTTCCACGTGCTCGACGGCCACGGCCTGTCGCTGCTGCGCGAAAGCGGCGTGTTCATCGCCTTCATCACCGGCCGCCGGGGCTCCATCCTGCCGCGCCGCGCGGCCGAACTGGGCATCGCCACCGTGCTGCAGGGCGAACGCGACAAGGCCTCGGCGCTGGCGCGCCTGGCCCAGGAACAGGGCTGCCCCATGGAACAAGTGGGTTTCATGGGCGACGACATCATCGACCTTGCCGCCATGCAGCGCGCCGGCCTGGCCGTCAGCGTCCCGCAGGCCCCCAGCTACGTGGCCCAGGCCGCGCACTGGGTGACCACCCGCGACGCCGGGGCCGGGGCGGTGCGCGAGTGCTGCGACCTGATCCTGGCCGCGCAGGGCCGCCTGCGGGCATTTCTCGGCGCGCGGCCGGCCATGGCCGGCGCCGCGGTGCAGTAAGCCCCCATGAAAGACCGCATTCCCGCCGTCATCGCCGTGGCCCTGCTGGTGGCCCTCGTGCTGGGCACCTGGTGGGCGGCCGACTACGCGCAGCGTTCCATCCCCATAGATCCGCCGCGGCGCATCAGCCATGACCCGGATTCCTGGGCCGAGCATTTCATCATGGTGCGCACCGACGAATCCGGCATCGCCATCAACCGGCTCGAAGGCGTGCACATGAACCACTACCCGGACGACGATTCCTACCTGGTGACCACCGCGAAGGCGATCGGCCAGCAGCCCGGGTCGCCCATCACCATAGGCACGTCCAAGATCGCCATCATGGACAAGAACGGTTCGCGCATCGTCATGAAGGGCGACGCCCACCTGCACCGGCTGCCCGACAAGGACCACGCGCCGCTGGACGTGACCAGCCAGGAACTCACCCTGCTGCCCGACGACAATGTGGCCTTTACCGACCTGCCCGCGCTGGTGGTCAACGGCAATTCCACCATGAACGGCAAGGGCATGCGTTACGATAACAAGACCCGTGTCCTGCAAGTGTTTTCGTCCAGCGACGTCAAGATCTCGGCTCAAGACGTGCAGAACCAACAAAACGCCAACGCCAAAAAGAAAAAACCATGACCCTCGACTCCCGCACCACGCTCGCCCTGCGTACGGCGTCCGCGATGCTGCTGGCCACGGCCCTGGCCTGCGCCCCGGCGCTGGCCGCGTCCGCCGCCGGGACGCCGCCGTCCTCCGCCAGCGCCGGCAGCAAGAATGCAGCGGCGCAACCCGCCGCCGATCACTCGAAATCCGGTTCTCAAGCCGGCAAGAAGCCGGCCGAACAGCCCGACACCGTGGTGCTGTCCGACACGCTGAACTACAACGACGTCAAGAAAGAAAGCATATTCACGGGCAATGTCGTGATGACGCGCGGCCTCATGACGCTGCGCGCCGACAAGCTCGTCGCGCACCAGGACGCCGAAGGGTTCCAGTACGGCACCGCCACCGTCGCCCCCGGCAAGCTGGTTTTCGTGCGCCAGGAAAACCCCGAGAAATTCGAAGTCATAGAGGCCCGCGGCCTGCGCGCCGAATATAACGGCAAGACCGAAGAATTCGAGATGATAGGCAAGGCCGTGGTCACGCGCTTCGTCTGCGGCAAGCCCTTCGACTCGATCAGCGGCGAAAGGGTCAAGTACAACCAGAAGACCGACATCTACCAGGCCTACGGCGGCCCGAATTCCGCCGCCGCCGGCGGCCGGGTGCGCTCGGTCGCGCAGCCGGGCGCCAAGATCGACGCCGCCGTGGCGGAGTGCAGCAAGAAGTCCGCGCCGGCCGCGGGCAAGCCTACCGGGAATCGATAAGCTTCATGTCATCCACTCCCAACGCCGCATCCCCTCCCAACGCGCCGCCCCTGCGCAGCCTGCGCGCCACCGGCTTGCGCAAGACCTACGGCAAGCGCACCGTGGTGCACGACGTCTCGCTGTCGGTCGACAGCGGCGAAGTCGTCGGCCTGCTCGGCCCCAACGGCGCCGGCAAGACCACCAGCTTCTACATGATCGTCGGCATCATCCCCGCCGACGCCGGACGCATCGAGATCGACGGCACGCCGATCACCGGCCTGCCCATGCACCGGCGCGCCCGCATGGGGCTGTCGTACCTGCCGCAGGACGCCTCGGTATTCCGGCGCCTGACCGTCGAGGAAAACATCCGCGCCGTGCTCGAGCTGCAGCTCGACGATGACGGGCGGCCCATCTCCTCGGCGCGCATCGGCGAGAACCTCGAGTCGCTCATAGACGAACTGCAGATCTCGCACATCCGCCGCAACACGGCGATCTCGCTGTCGGGCGGGGAAAGGCGCCGCGTGGAAATCGCGCGGGCGCTGGCCACGCACCCGCGCTTCATCCTGCTGGACGAACCCTTCGCGGGCGTCGACCCCATCGCCGTCATCGAGATCCAGCGCATCGTGCACTTCCTGAAAAGCCGCAATATCGGCGTGCTGATCACCGACCACAACGTGCGCGAAACCCTGGGCATCTGCGACCGCGCCTACATCATCAGCGAAGGCAAGGTCCTCACCAAGGGCCACCCCAGCGAGATCATCGACAACGAAGCCGTGCGCAAGGTTTACCTCGGCAAAAACTTCAGGATGTAACGCCGCGGCGCCCGCCGGGCGGCAACACACCGGGGGCGTCCGGCGGACGCTCCCCGAGCCCCTCATCGTTTACCCCAAGCCTCACTGGAAGTGCCGCGCTGCGCCCGGCGCCGGGGGCTTGATTTAGTTTGCACAAGCTATACACTGGACTCGTCAAGACTACCGGCAAGGAGGCCGCCTACCCGATACATCCGCGCCATGGGCGCACCTGTGTGATTTTTTCTAGGAGAGCACAATATGAACCTGAGCATCAGCGGTCGTCATCTCGAAGTCACTCCCGCCATACGCGAGTACGTCTTGAACAAGATGGCGAGGGTTTCACGACACTTTGATCATGTCATCGACACCCAGGTCATGCTCTCGGTAGAGCGCTTGAAGCATACCGCCGAAGTTACAATGCGGCTGCGCGGCAAGGACATCCATTGCGCGGCCGACGACGACAATCTCTATGCCGCTATCGATCTCCTGGCCGACAAGATCGACCGCCAGGTCATCAAGTACAAGGACAAGGTCCAGGACCACGCCCACGACCCTGCCAAGCGGCTGGAAGCTTCCGCCGGCTAAGTTTCCACAACGAGCGCCAAACTCCGTGATTGCGGGCTTTCCAGCCCGCAAAGCCCACGTTCCATACCCCAGACGGAAACCCTAGGCAGAAGCCCATATAATGGGCCATATGAACCTATTGTCCCGCATCCTGCCACCGCAAAACGTGGTGCTCGACCTGCCCGCCACCAGCAAGAAAAGGGCTTTCGAGCAGGCCGGCCTGCTCTTCGAGAACAACCAGGGCATTGCCCGCACCTCGGTATTCCACAGCCTGATCGCCCGCGAAAGACTGGGCTCGACCGCGCTGGGCCACCATATTGCAGTGCCACATGGCCGTATCAAGGGCCTGAAAGAACCTTGCGCCGCCTTCATCAGGCTGGCCGACCCGGTGCGTTTCGACGCCAGCGACGGGCGCATGGCGAGCCTGCTGTTTTTCGTGCTGGTGCCCGAAACCGCCACGCAGTTGCACCTGGACCTGCTGGCCGAAATCGCCCGGCTCGTGTCCAATCCGGCGCTGCGCCAGACGCTGGCCACCGAGACCGACGTTGCAGCCATCCACGCCCTGCTTTCCGCCGACCCGCCCGCCCAGGGCGGGGCGACGGCCTAAAGCCCGAACAGGCCCCAGCCCCCAAATGCTCACCATCCAAGAACTCGTCAGCGACAACGCCGACAAAATCCCCTTCCACTGGATAGCCGGGCTGGGCGCGGCGCACCGCCTGATTCCCGACGTCGGCATGTCGGGCGCCGACCTGGTGGGCCACCTGAACCTGATACACCCCTCGCGCATACAGGTGTTCGGCCGCGAAGAGCTTTCCTACTACACGCGCTTCGAGCCCAAGCGGCGCGTGCATCACCTGGAAGACCTGGTGGCCGGGGGCGTGCCCGCCATGCTCATAGCCGGCGACCAGCCGGTGCCGGACGACCTGCGCGAATTCTGCAACCTGCAGCAGATCCCGCTGCTGGGCACGCCCATAGAGGCGGCGCAGCTCATAGACCTGCTGCGCATCTACCTGGGCAAGCGGCTCGCCCCCAAGACCACGGTGCACGGCGTATTCATGGACGTGCTGGGCCTGGGGGTGCTGATCACCGGCGAATCCGGGCTGGGCAAGAGCGAACTGGCGCTAGAACTGATCTCGCGCGGCCACGGCCTGGTGGCCGACGACGCGGTGGAACTGTCCCGCACCGCGCCCAACATGATCGAAGGCACTTGCCCGTCGCTGCTGCAAAACCTGCTCGAAGTGCGCGGCCTGGGCCTGCTGGACATACGCACCATATTCGGCGAAACCTCGGTGCGGCGCAAAATGAAGCTCAAGCTGGTGGTGCAACTGGTGCGCTCCAGCGCCGACGCCTTCGAGCGCCTGCCCGTGCAGGACCAGACCCAGGACATCCTGGGCCTGCCCATACGCCGCGTGATGCTGCAAGTGGCTGCCGGCCGCAACCTGGCCGTGCTGGTCGAGGCCGCGGTGCGCAATACCATCCTGACGCTGCGCGGCATCGACACCATGGGCGAATTCATCGAGCGCCAGGCCTTGGCGATCATGGAGAGCAGCAACAAGGAATGAAGCCGCGGCGGGCGGCCCGGCAGCAAGCTTACGAATGGCCGCGCGGCACGCCGCGCGCGCCCAAATCTGGACCTTATCTGACATGTTTCGCGTTGTTCTCATCACAGGTATTTCGGGCTCGGGCAAATCGGTAGCCCTGCGGCTGCTCGAAGATGCCGGCTATACCTGCGTCGATAACCTGCCGGTGCGCTTCCTGCACGAATTCATCGCCAGCACGCGCGAAGACGATCTCGAACGCGTGGCGGTGGCCATAGACGTGCGCTCGCCGGGCGAGCTGGCCGAGCTGCCGGGCGTCATCAACGACTTGCGCGCCGGCGGCACGGCCTTCCGCGTGATCTTCCTGGATGCCAGCGACCACACCCTGCAGCAGCGCTATTCCGAATCGCGGCGCCGCCATCCTCTCACCGACAAGCTGCAGCGCGGCGGCAAGACACCTTCGCTGCAGGAATGCATAGACACCGAACGCGAACTGCTGGCGCCGCTGCGCGAGCAGGAACACGTCATCGACACCTCCGACCTGACGCCGGGGCAGCTACGCGCCTGGGTGCGCGACCTAGTGCAGGCCGATCGCGCGCCGGTGGTGCTGACATTCGAGTCTTTCGCCTACAAGCGAGGGGTGCCGGGCGACGCCGATTTGGTGTTCGACGTGCGCTGCCTGCCCAACCCCCATTACGACCGCGCCCTGCGCCCCCTTACCGGACGCGACGAAGCTGTGGCAAAATGGCTAGGCCAGTTCGGCAGCGTCGAGACCATGATCGAGGACATCGCCGGCTTCATACGGCGCTGGCTGCCTTTGTACATGCAGGATACCCGCAACTACCTGACGGTAGCCATAGGGTGCACGGGCGGGCAGCATCGGTCTGTCTATGTGGTAGAACAACTCGCGAGGCGGTTCGCCGACCACTCGCCGCTGCTGGTCCGGCATCGCAACCAGCCGCCCACTTAGAGCTTAAAGTCCGTTCACATTGAAGAGGTGTCGCACCGGGGTGCCATGACCGCATTACGTTCGCTTGCCGCCATCCTGACACTGACATGCCTGGCCGTCCTGGCAGGCTGCTCCACCACGCACACGCGCGGCGGCGGCTACTACAAGAACGACGGCCCCGGCGCGAACGCCCCCGACCTCAGCTCCGTTCCCGACGCCGTGCCGCGCGTCGAAACCCCGTCCCGGGCGGCCAGCAAGCCGTATTCGGTGTTCGGCAAGCACTACTACCCCATGAGCTCGGACCGGCCGTTCCGGCAGGTCGGCATCGCCTCCTGGTACGGCAAGATGTTCCACGGCGCCAAGACCTCCACCGGCGAAACCTACAATATGTACGCCATGACGGCGGCGCACCCGACCCTGCCCATCCCCAGCTATGCCCGCGTCACCCGCGTCGGCACCGGCAAGTCGGTCATCGTGCGCATCAACGACCGCGGCCCCTTCCACACCGGCCGCATCATGGATCTGTCCTACGTGGCGGCGGCCAAGCTGGGCATCGTCGGGCCGGGCAGCGGCGAGGTCATCGTCGATGCCATTACCAATACCGACATTGCACGCGGCGAGACCCACATTTCGGATATCGCCGCGGCAACCGGCGGCAGGGTGCAGCCAGCGCCGCCCGCGGTCGAGGTGGCCACGACCAGCGCCGTGGCGGAACCCACGCCCAACGCCATGCTGGCGCTGGACCAGCCGTCTTCGAACCAGGGCAGCCCGGCTCCCGCGCCTTCGGCTACGGTCGCGTACGACGCTCAGCCGCAGCCTGCCGTCGCCAGGGCCTCCTACCAGGAGCCGGCCGCCTCGGCGCCCGCTAGCGCAAGCGCTGGCGCCGGCACGGACCGCATCTATCTGCAGTTCGGGGCCTTCAGCGGCCAGGAAAACGCCGACCGCCTGGCGCAAAAGATCAACACCCAGCTTGCCGGCGCCGAAGGCCGCGATGTCCGCATCCAGCCGGACGGCAATCTGTACAGGGTCCGGCTCGGGCCCTATCCGGACCGCACGGCGGCGGTCAATGCTGCGGTGCGCATCCAGCAGCGCACCGGCGTGGCCTCGACCGTGGTCGCTCCCGACGTCGCGCTGCGCTGAAGCGCCGGCCTGCTGCGGCAAGGTGCTCCGCACAGCCTTGCCTCGGGCCCATCCTGCTTCGCCCCGTCCCGTCCCGTCTCGGCCCTGTCCTGCCTCGCCCTGCCCCGGCCCATCCTGCCTCGGCCCCGCCGCGCGGCGCATGCGTAAGCATGCCTCTTGCTGCGTCCGCGCCGGCTATGTCTTTCCCGGCCGTCGCGCCAGCGCCATCGTATATAGCTCATCGCGCGGCAGGCCGGTCAATTTCGCCGCGACCCGGGCCGCATCGCGCACGCTCAGCGTTTCCAGCAAGGCGTCGAGCACCTCGGCCGCACGAGGATCGCTGGCCCCGGCTTGGGCCGGATCTTCTTCACCCTGGTGCACGATCAGCACGAACTCCCCCTGGCTGCGATGCGCATCGGCAGCCAGCCAGGCCTCCATCTCCGCCAGCGGCAGCGTGACGATCTCCTCGAAGCGCTTGGTGAGTTCGCGCGCCAGCGTCAGCCGCCGCCCCGTGCCGCACACCTCCGCCAGGTCGGCCACGGCCTGCGCCAGGCGATGGGGCGACTCGAACATCACGACCGGCGCGGGCACAGCGCACCATTGCGCCAGCCACTTGCGGCGCGCCGCCTGCCGCGCAGGCATGAAGCCGGCGAACGCAAAGGCCGGGTTTTCGTCCGAGGTGGCGCCGCTCGCCATCAAGGCAGTGATCACCGCGCTGGCCCCGGGCAGCGCCGTGACACGGTAACCGGCCTCGCGCACCGTGCGCACGATGCGCGCACCGGGATCGCTGACCCCCGGCGCGCCCGCGTCCGACACCAGCGCGACGCGCTGGCCTTGGGCCAGCCGCTGCACGATAGCCTGCGCGGCTTCAGCTTCGTTGTGGCGATGCGCCGCCATCAGCGGGGTATCGACCCCCCAGGCCTGCAGCAGCGTGCGGCTGGCGCGCGTGTCTTCGGCGGCGATCACGTCGCAGCGCCGCAGCGCCTGCCAGGCGCGCAGGCTCAGGTCGCCGAGATTGCCTATGGGCGTGGCCACGACATACAGCGTGGCCTGCGGCCAGGTCTGCGCCCCCACGCGCTCGATGAGATCATTCCATGTCGATGGGGAGTCTGCAAAACGGGACGGATCGTTCATACTGGAACCTGGATTCTGTTGCTCGTTGTTCGCGACGCGCCGGGCCCGGCGTCGAACCCGCCGGGATGCCCGGCATTGCGCAGCCGCTTTCCGCGCCCGCCGGCCGGCGCCGCGACGGCCGTCGCACGGCCTGCCGGACACCCGAGGAGCCGCCGCATGCAGGGCGATGACCTTGCCATCCTACTCGAACTGGCGCGCAGCGCCCAACGCGACGCGATACGCCGCCGCAAGCGCAGGCAGGCCGCAGCCGCGCGTCCACGCAAACCGGCGGCCGCGGCGCCGTCGCGCCCGCCCACGCCAGCCCAGCGGGACGGGCTGCGGGCCGAGACGCAGGCGCGGCGCTGGCTGGAACAATCTGGCCTGCGCATCGTGGCTAGGAACCTGCGCTGCACCGTCGGCGAAATCGATCTCGTCGGTCTGGACGGCACTGTGCTGGTGTTCATCGAAGTCCGGCACAGAAGCTCCGCGGACTATGGCGGCGCGGCCGCCAGTGTAAACCGCCAGAAACAGCAGCGCCTGATCCGCGCCGCGCAATACTTCCTGCCCGAACTGAGCCGCGGACATTGCGGCTGCAATGCCGCGGCTTGCCGCTTCGACGTCGTGACCGTAGAGCCCGCCGGCCTGCGCTGGCACAAGCACGCCTTCAGCGCGGACTGAAGCGCCCGGCCGTATGCCCTGGGGCCGCGTTTCGTAGATCACCGGATTTTAATCACGATTGTTATTATCGATATAACCAACGTGGTTGAATAACATTATTCAATCACGATTGTGAATACTTTTGCCGAGCGCATGCGCCACGCCCGCACCCTGCGCCACCTCACCCAAGCCGAGGTGGCGGCTGCTTGCGGCCTGTCTCAAGGGGCGATCGCCAATTACGAGAGCGGCAGCCGCGCCGCGCCCAAGGACATATTGGGCCTGGCCGACGCCTTGCGGGTCAGCGCGCTCTGGCTGCTGCATGGCAAGGGCGACATGGAGCCCGTCTCCATCAGCCCGGGCCGCCTGGACGAGCCAGGCCCCAAGAGAGGCGGCCGCACATGGCCCTTCGAGCGCATCGCGCCGCAAGCCTATTGGGCCTTGTCGGCACAAGACCGCCAACTGGTCGAAAACACCGTCCTGTCGCTGATCGACTCGCTATCCGACGGGAAGTGAAGGCCCAGCGCGCACGAGCCCGGCTCAGGGCCGCACGATCCTGCTGCTTTCCCGGACCAGCAATTCGCACGGCACCAACGTCCGGCTGGCGCTAGGCTCAGTTGCCGGATCCGCGGCCAGCAATTGCAGCACGGTGCGCGCCGCCTGCTGGCCGATCTGATAGCGGCCCGGTCGCAGCGTGGTCAAGGCGGGCTTGAGCCGGGCGGAAACCCCGGCCCCGCCAAAGCCCGCGATCGCACAGTCGGCCGGCAGGTCCATCCCGCAATCGGAGGCATGCAGTATGGCCCCGGCAGCCATGTAGTCATTGGTAAAGACAATGGCCTGGGGACGTGTATCACGGGGTGCTGCGCGCACGGCGTCGATCTCGCGGGCGCCGACCTCGTAGTCGTCGCTCACGTCGGCCCTGCGCACATCGGAAACGAGGCCGGCCGCGGCCATGGCCCGCGCGTATCCCTGGGCTCGCTGCGTAGCGCGGAAATCCTCTTCGGCATAAGGCAGCACGAAGCGCACCCGCCTGGCGCCCTGATCGAGGAAGTGCCTAGTCAGTTCGGTGCCCGCTTCGGCGTGGGGAAAGCCGACCTGGTGGTAGGGCCGGTCCTCCACGTAGCCCCACGCCTCCACCACGGGAATGTTCAACGCGGCCAGCATCGCTTCCGCAGCGGGAGTGTGGTCGTCGCGCGTCAGTATCAGGGCGCTGGGATGCCAGCCCAGGAACGCCCGGATCGCATCCTCTTCCAGGGATTGGGAATAGCAGGCATTGGCCAGCAGCAATTGCAGGCCGGATGCCTGCAACTCATCGGTCATGCCTTTGACCAGATCGGCGAAGGTCGCACTGGCGATGTTCTGCATGATCGCGCACACAACCCGGCCGCGCCCCGAGGCCAGGCCGCCCGCCACCTGGCTCGGCACGTAGCCGATGCGATCGATGATCTCGCGCAGCCGCTCGCGCACGGCCTCGGACACCTTCTCGGGAGTATTGAAGTAACGTGACACCGTGATGGACGACACCCCCGCAAGCGCGGCCACGTCGCGGATAGTGCGCGTGCCGGCCTTGCGGCGCGAGGCCCGCGGACTGCTGGGTCGATTCATGGTTTTCACCTATGGTTCCGTCACGGATAGGAACTTTACACTCCTTCCTATGTTACCGGTAACATATATCACATAAAACACTAGAGGCAAACAGGAAAACCCGAGGGACATCGCCGCCTGCCTGTCGAGCGGCATGGATTTACCGCGTAGACAGGCCCAATCCCGAAACAAGGAGACAAGACCAGTGAACCGCCGCCTATCCCTATATCGTTGCCTCGCCGGCCTCGCGGCCTGCGCCATGCTGGAAGTGCCCCAGATCGCCTGGGCGCAATCATCCGGCGCTTACCCCACGCGCCCTATCACCCTGGTCGTGCCATATCCTCCGGGCGGCGCGGCCGACCAATTCGCCCGCACACTGGGGCATGCATTGGGCGAACGCCTGGGCCAGACGGTAATCGTCGAGAATCGCCCCGGGGCCAACGGAAATATCGGTTCCGCTTTCGTGGCGCGGCGCCAGGCGGCCGACGGCTACACGCTGCTGCTGGGGTCGACCAGCACGCTTACGATCAATCCCAACCTGTATGCGGACACAGGCTACGACCCGGCCAAGGACTTGCAGCCCATCACTCTCACCCACCAGATGGCCAACGTGCTCGTGGTCAGCACCAAGACGCCGTACAAGCGGGTAGCCGACGTGATACGTGCGGCCAAGGCAAATCCGGGCCATATCGATTTCGGGTCCGCCGGCTATGGCAACACCATGCACTTGGCGGGCGTCCTTTTCCAGAAGCAAGCCGGCATCAAGCTGGTGCATGTCCCGTACAAGGGTGGCGCGCCGGCGCTGATGGACGTGCTGGCCGGCAATATCCCCATGATGTTCAACAACCTGCCCGCGCTGGTGCCCTTGAAAAACAGCGACAAGGTGCGCCTGCTGGCGGTGGCCGACACCAAGCGTTCGCCTGCGTTGCCCAATGTTCCGACCTTCGCCGAAGCCGGCGTGCCGGGCGTGATATCCGTGGTGTGGAACGGCATTCTGGTGCGGCGCGGCACGCCGCACGCCATCGTCGATCGGCTCAACCGGGAAATGGGCGCCATCCTCAAATCTCCTTCCTTCCGTCAGCCGCTGGAAAAGCAAGGATACGAAGTCCTGTCGTCCACACCGGCCCAGTTCGAGGCCCTGATAAAGAAAGACCTGGCGGGCATGCACAAACTTACCAAGGAAGCGGGGATGAAGATGAATTGAACACGGCGAACACGAAGCGCGCACCGGCCGGGCCGCGGCGATGCAATGTTCCGCGCAGCGCATAGCGGCGCGCCACATCTTGCGGCGAGCCGTGAAACGAACCGCGGATCCGGCGCGCGCACGCCCATACGCCACTTGCCGCCCCCGCGTCTTCCGTGCCGTCAGACCGGCGGCACGATTTTCCTGATCGACAATCCAGCACATATCAGCAAGCACCAATATATGCCCTCGCCTACCGACATACTTGAAAACCCCTTCCGCCGCCTGCTTTCAGGGGCGCGTATTCCCCTGGGCACCTGGCTCATGTCGGGCTCGCCCGCCATCGCGGAGGCCATGGGGCGCGCCGCGTTCGACTGGCTGCTCATCGACCTGGAGCACGTGCCGCTGGACGACCGCGATGTGCTGGGCATGTTGCAGGCCATCGCCGGCACCGACGCATGCCCTATCGCGCGCCTGGCCGCCAACGAGCCCGTATTGTTCAAGCGCGCGCTCGACATGGGCGCCCAGACCGTCATGGTGCCCTTCGTCAACGACGCACAAGCCGCGCGCCGGGCCGTGTCGTATGCCAAGTACCCACCCGAGGGCATACGCGGCTACGCCGCCATGCACCGGGCAAGCGGCTACGGCAGCGCCCGCGATTACGCCAGGCGCGCCAACGGCTCGACTTGCGTGATCATCCAGCTGGAAACCCCGCAGGCCGTCGCCGCCCTCGAAGAAATTGCGGCCGTGCCCGGAGTCGACGCACTGTTTCTCGGCCCGGGCGATTTGTCGGCCAGCATGGGGCATATCGGAAATATCGCCCATCCGGAAGTCCAGGCAGTGATCCAGGACGTCGCCCGGCGCTGCCGGGCCGCCGGCATACCTTGCGGCATCGTCGGGCCAAACCCGGAAATGGTCTCACAATTCATGGCCCAGGGATACAGCTTCGTGGCGATCGCCTCGGACCTGGCAATGATGATACGCCAGGCCGGCGCATTGATTCAGGCGGTACGTGGCCCCGACGCCTGAGGCGACAAGCACGGCGCCGGCCCGCTGGAGATGGCTGGTGGCCACGGGACGGGAGCCCGAGCGGCCCCGGAGCGGGGCAAAGCGGGCCCACGCCCGCAGCAAAGACTGAAAGGCCTGCGTGAACTGCGACCCAAGAAGCCGGACACCGAGCCAGGCTTCGCGGGGCAAGTCACGCAGGCCCGCACATCAATTTACCGACAAGAACCTGCTTATTGCTTCACGGCATACAGATACAGCTCGACGCGGCGGTTCAAGGCGCGGCCCGCGGCAGTGTTGTTGTCGCCGATCGGGTTGGCCGAGGCGCGGCCTTCCAGAGACAGCCTGCTGGGCGCCACGCCGCGCTGGCCCAGGTAGTCGGTTACAGCGCGCGCGCGATTGACCGACAGCGTCTGGTTGAGCGATGCCGAGCCGGTGCTGTCGGTATAGCCGATGGCCTTGGCCCGCAGTTCGGGATGCTCGGTGAGGGCGTGCGCCACGCTGTCCAGCACAGGCAACAGGGCTGGCTTGAGCACATACTTGCCGGTATCGAACGAGACATTGCTGGGGATGTTGACCTTGAGCGTGCCGTCCGGCATTTCGGTCACGTCTATGCCCAACTTCTGCGCGCCGGACTGCTGCACTTCTTTCTTGACGCCGGCCCAGTTGTAGCCGACGATGCCGCCGGCCACCGCGCCCACGCCCGCGCCTATCAGCGCCGCACCACTGCTATTGCCTATCAGCGCCCCCAATCCGGCGCCCAAGGCCGCGCCGGCGCCGGCGCCCACGGCGGTTTTCTGGCCCTGGCTCATGTTGTTCATATTGGCGCAACCCGCCATCAAGGCCACGACCCCGATACATGCCGCCACTCGGCTGACGCGGTTGACACGCACTGATAGTTCCATGTTCTTCTCCTTGTAATCGCCGCCGTCGGCGGCACCGTCGCCATGCTTCGGGCGGCGCCTCTGGCCCCGCGCCGGACTCTACCCGGCCCCGTAAGGAGCCTGCCTCGGGGCGCATGGCCCGCCCGGGGACAAACAAGGGCATCCGGTCCTGCAATATGCTATCAGAGCCCTCTCCGGGCAGAGTGTTATTTTTTGTTGAGGCCGGCGGCCGCGGCGCCCGGCAAGGCCGGGAAGCGCGGCCGGCAGCGGCCACGGGCATCAGAAGATCTTGGCGCCCGATACCTTGACGATTTCCTTGTATTTCGCCAGGTCATGCTTGACCAGTTCGGCAAAGGCTTCCGGAGTATCCGGCTTGGTGTCCGAGCCCATGGTCAGCAGCATCTTGCGCACGGCGGGGTCTTCCAGCGCCTTGCTGTATGCCTTGTTCAGGCGATCGATGACGGGCTTGGGCGTGCCGCCGGTGGCGAATACGCCGAACCAGGTGCCCAGGTCGAAGTCCTTGACGCCCTCTTCTTCCATGGTGGGCAGCTTGGGATAGATGGACGAGCGCTGCGCGGTGGTTACCGCCAGAGCGACCACTTTGCCCTCTTTGATCAGGCCGGCGGCCGAGGCCAGGTTGTCGAACATGAAATTGGCCTGGTTCGCGAGCAGGGCCAGCTTGGCGGGCGACGCCCCCTGGTAGGGCACGTGGACCGTGTCGATGCCTGCGCGCTTGTTCAGCAGGGCTCCGGCCAGGTGGCCGGCGCTGCCGTTGCCGCCGGACGCGAAATTCAGCTGGCCCGGGTGCGCCTTGGCGTAGGCGATCAGGTCATGCACCGACTTGATGTGGTTGGTCGAGGCGAATTCCTTGTTGAGGATCAATACATTGGGCACCGACGCGACAATGGTGACCGGGGCGAAGCTCTTGACCGGATCGAAGGGCAGCTTGGAATAGAGCCAGGGATTGATGGCGTTGATCGCCACCGCGCCCATGACCAGCGTATAGCCGTCGGGCTTGGCCTTGGCCGCCACGCTGGCGCCGATATTGCCGCCGGCGCCCGGCTTGTTTTCCACAATGACCGTCTGCCCGAGTTCGGGCTCGACCTTCTGGGCCAGCAGGCGCGCGACCGTGTCCAGCGGGCCGCCCGGCGCATAAGGAACGATGAATTGCAGGGCATGGGCGGGGAAGTCGGCGGCCTGCGCAGCGGGCGCGGCCAGGGTCAGCGCGGCGCAAGCCAGCGCGCCGCCGGCAGCGACCGACATGGACCAGGATTTTATTCTCGACAACATTGGTTTTTTCCTCATTGAAAACAACTTCCAGAACAAGACTAGGGCGAAATCCCAGGGGCGGAATCGCAGAAGGCCAATACTAATCCCTCTTTACGCCAGTTTCCTACCTTTTTTTACATTTTCGGCCATGGCTGCGCGAGGCCCGGGCGGCCCCGTGCGCAGCGGCCCCACGCCCCAGCACCAGCATCCAGGCCCTGCCTCGTGTCCCGGCCTTCCGTCCCACGCATCAGCCTCATGCACCACAGTCCCATCCCCCCGCACCGGGGAGCCGGGAATGGCAGGTGGGGGAACCCAGCTTCGGAGGCGGCCGGGCCTCTATGCGGGATCCGGCTCGGTTTCAATGCAAAACCCGGCTCAATGCAGGATCTGGCTCAGGAACAGGCGCGTACGCTCGTGCTGCGGGTGGTCGAAAAACGCGTCGGGGGTGTTCTGTTCGACGATTTCGCCCTGGTCCATGAAGATCACCCGGTCGGCCACCTTGCGCGCAAAGCCCATTTCGTGCGTCACGCACAGCATGGTCATGCCGGATTCCTCGGCCAGGCCCACCATGACGTCCAGCACTTCCTTGACCATTTCCGGGTCCAGGGCCGAAGTCGGTTCGTCGAACAACATGATCTTGGGCTGCATGCACAGCGAACGCGCGATCGCCACGCGCTGCTGCTGGCCGCCGGACAACTGGCCCGGGTACTTGGATGCCTGGTCGGGTATGCGCACGCGCGCCAGGTATTCCATGGCGGTGGCTTCCGCCTGCGCCCTGGCCTGTTTCAATACCCACATGGGGCCCAGCGTCAGGTTCTCGAGCACCGTGAGATGCGGGAACAGATTGAAATGCTGGAACACCATGCCTACATCACGGCGTATGCGCTCGATCTGCCTGAGGTCGTTGGTAAGCTCTACGCCTTCGACCACGATACGGCCCTGCTGGTGCTCTTCGAGCCGGTTGATGCAGCGGATCAGCGTCGACTTGCCGGAACCCGAAGGGCCGCAGATCACGATGCGCTCGCCGCGCGCCACCTCCAGGTCGATGCCGCGCAGCACCTGGAACTGGCCGTACCACTTGCCGACCTGCTGCATGCTGATGATGGAATCGGTGCCGGGCATTGTGACTGTCTCCGTTGATGCCATGCGTTCAGCGCCGCTGCGCGCCGCCCAGGCTGGCCTCGATCGAGCGGCTGTAGCGCGAAATCGAAAAGCAGAAGATGAAATAGATGGCGGCGATGAACAGGTAGGCTTCGATGCTGAAGCCGCGCCACTGCGGGTCGGCCAGCGCCGCCTTGGCCGACTGGGTCAGGTCGAAGATGCCGATCACCACGACCAGGGATGTGTCCTTGAAGAGCGAGATGAAAATGCTCACCAGCGGCGGGATGACGATGCGCAAGGCCTGCGGCAGGATGATCTTGCGCATCGTCTGCCAGTAATTCAGGCCGATGGACGCGGCGCCTTCGTACTGGCCGCGGGGCACGGCCTGCAGGCCGCCGCGCACGGTCTCGGCGATGTAGGCGGCGGCGAACATGATGATGGCGATCTGCGCCCGCAACAGCTTGTCGATGTCCACGCCTTCGGGCAGGAACAGCGGCAGCATCACCGAGGACATGAACAGCAGGCTGATCAGCGGCACGCCGCGGATCAGCTCTATGTACACCACGCACAGCGCCTTGACCGCGGGCATGCGCGAACGCCTGCCCAGCGCCAGCAGCAGCCCCAGCGGAAACGCGAAGGCGATGCCGAAGGTCGACAGGATCAGGGTCAACGGCAGGCCGCCCCAGCGGCTGTCCTCGACCGGCGTCAGGCCCAGCACCCCGCCCCACATCAGTATCGCCACCGCCACCAGCGCGACGACCCAGGCCAGGGCCAGCGCCGGCCGCCAGAAGCGCCGCACGGCGCTGCAGACGATCACCACCAGCAGCACGATGGCGGCCACCAGCGGCCGCCACTGCTCGTCGTAGGGATAGACGCCGAACAGGATGAGCCGGTATTCGTGGGCGATGAAGGCCCAGCAGGCCCCGCCCGCGGCGCGGCACTGCTGCGGACTGGACGCGGTGAAATCGGCGCGGATCCAGGCCCATTCCACGAGCGGCGGCACCAGCATCAGCAGCAGCCAGGCCAGCAGTACCGTCAGCAGCACGTTCAGCGGCGTGGCGAACAGCCTGGCGCGGCACCAGCCCAGGACGCCCGATTGCGGCCGCGGCGGTGGCGCGCTTGCAAGCTGCTTGGCGGCGCCCGGCACGTCAGCGCTCCACCAGCGCGATGCGCCGGTTGTACCAGTTCATGAACAGCGCTATCGAGAGGCTGACCGTGAGATACGCGGCCATGATGATCAATATGCCCTCGATGGCCTGGCCGGTCTGGTTCAGCGTGGTGTTGACCACCGAGACCAGGTCGGGATAGCCGATGGCCACGGCCAGCGAGCTGTTCTTGGTCAGGTTCAGGTACTGGCTGGTCATGGGCGGCACGATGACGCGCAGGGCCTGCGGCAGCACCACCAGGCGCAAGATGCGCCGCCGCGGCAGCCCCAGCGCCTGTGCGGCTTCCCATTGGCCGCGGTCCACGGCCTGT
Source organism: Candidimonas humi (assembly GCF_019166065.1). Lineage (GTDB taxonomy): Bacteria > Pseudomonadota > Gammaproteobacteria > Burkholderiales > Burkholderiaceae_B > Candidimonas > Candidimonas humi. The sequence goes on along the minus strand of NZ_JAHTBN010000004.1, from coordinate 439,812 downwards.
ATGCCCGAACGCACCACTTCGGCAGTGAAGGCCGAGGTATAGATGACCAGGCCAGCCAGCAGCGCCGCGAACTCGGGCGTCAGGGTCAGGCCGCCGGTGAAATTGAAACCCCTGAGGTAAGGCATGTCCAGCGCCAGGGGCGCGCCGCCCGCCCACCAGCCCAGCACGGGCAGCAGTACCACCAGCGCCAGCGCGCTGCGCCCGAAGGGGAAGATGCGGCCTGTGGATTCGTGGCGCCGCCGCACCCAATGGCCGAGCAGGACTATGCCGACGATGGCCAGCGCCAGGCCCGCGGCCATCCAGTCCAGCGCGTCGCCGCGCAGCGAGGGCAGCTTCAGCCCGCGATTGGACAGGAACACGCCGGGCAGCGGATGCAAGGCCTGGCGCGGCCCGGGCAGGCTCTGGGTGATCAGCGCATACCAGAAGAACAACTGCAGCAGCAGCGGTATATTGCGCACGACTTCCACATACCCGCCCGCCAGGCGCGACACCAGCCAGTTGCCCGACAGGCGCGCCACGCCCAGCACCGTGCCCAGCAGCGTCGTCGCGACGATGCCCACGGCGGATACGCGCAAAGTGTTCAGCAGCCCCACACAGATCGCGCGGCCGTATGTGTCGGTGGGGGTATAAGGGATGACGCTTTCGCCGATGGCGAAGCCCGCCTCGCGATGCAGGAAATCGAAACCCGTGGTGATGTTGCGCGCCGCCAGATTGTGCAGAGTGTTGGATACCAGGTACCATGCAGCAGCGCCGACCGCGGCCAGGATCAACAACTGGTAGACCAGCGCGCGCAGGGCCGGATCGCCCCAGGACAGGCGCAGGCGGGCAGTAGATGTTTGCGGCGGTTTTTTTATATTCATGGGCCAGGGCCCGGGCTTCCTGTGGCGAACACTGCGGATTTGCGATCGAGGCGGCCTCGGGCGCAAGCCGGTACGAAGGCGGATAACGCCCCCGCCGATGCTCGCGCACGACGGGCGGCGCGGCGCTTTGCATATTCTAAGGGCTAATGGTTAATATTAGGATGCCCAACCCGCAGGGCCTGTTCAACCTAAATCCATGATCGAATTTCAACACGTATTCAAGTCATATGGCCGCGGCAGGAATATTCTTGCGGACATCAACTTCCGCATAGAACCCGGAGAATTCGTGTTCGTATCGGGCCCTTCGGGCGCCGGCAAGTCCACCCTGCTCAAGCTGATCGGCGGCCTCGAGCCTTCCAGCCGCGGCGCCGTGCACGTCAACGGCCATCGCCTGGACAAGATGACGGCGCGGGCCCGCCCCTATCTGCGGCGCGCCGTCGGCATCATCCTGCAGGACACCCACTTGCTCTATGACCGCAGCGCCATGAACAATGTGCTGCTGCCCCTGACCGTGGCCGGGCTGGAAAGCCGCCAGGCGCAGACCCGCGCCCGGGCAGCCATGGAAAAGGTCGGCCTGTCGGGCAAGGAAGGCCTCAACCCCATAGAAATGTCGGGCGGCGAACAGCAGCGGCTGGCCATAGCCCGGGCCATCGTCAACCGCCCCGCCATTCTCGTCGTCGACGAGCCCACTGCCAACCTCGACCAGGACAGCGCGCGCCGCATCATGGAAGTGTTCCGCGATTTCAACCGCGTAGGCGTCACCACGCTGATCGCCTCGCACGACCGGGCCCTGATGGCCTCCTATGCGACGCGCACCCTGCGCATCGACCACCAGGGCCGGTTCTTCGACACCCCCGGAGTCCAGTTGTGAACCGCTGGGTCCGGCACCACCGCTACGCGCTGCTCGTCGCCCTGCGCCGCCTGTCGGCGCAGCCCTTCTCGTCTGTGGCCAATATATTGGTCATTGCGCTGACACTGGCGCTGCCCATTCTTGGCGGCTCGATACTGATATCGGCGCAGCCGGTCGCCCGGCAGGTATCGGTCACGCCCGAAGTCACGGTATATCTCAAGCCGGACGCGCCGGCCGGGGCCGGCAAGCAGGTGCTGGCCCGCATACAAGACCAATTCCGCGACCACATACATTCGGCGCGGCTGGTGCCGCGCGACCAGGCGCTGCGCGCGCTCAAGGCCAACCCCACCTGGGCCGACGCGCTCGCGGCGCTGCCCGGCAACCCCCTGCCCGACGCCGTCGTGGTCACGCTGGACAATGGGCCCGACATGGCGCAGCGGGCGGACGAACTCGCGCAGCAATGGCGCGGCTGGCCGCAGGTGGATGCGGTGCATCTCGACAGCGACTGGGTGCAGAGGCTCGAGGCCTTGCTGCGCTTCGGCCACATCGGCCTGGGCCTGCTGGCCATAGGCGTGGCGCTGGTCGTGCTGGCCACGGTATTCAATACGGTGCGCATGCAGGCCCTGACCCAGCGCGAGGAAATCGGCGTGGCCCGCCTGGTGGGCGCGACCGAATCCTTCGTGCGCCGCCCCTTCCTGTACCTGGGGGCCCTCACCGGCATCGTGGCCAGCCTGCTTTCGGTGCTGCTCTCGGCGCTCGCGCTCATTCCCCTGAACAGCGCCCTGGCCCACCTGGCCCGCAGCTACGGCGCCAGCTTCACGCTGCGCCTGCCCGACGCGCTCAGCCTGTGCCTGGCCATCATCGTCGTAGCCATACTGGGCGCCCTCTCGGCGCGCTGGTCGGTCACACGCAGCACGCGCTTCTGATGCCGGCTACAGACGCGGCGCCTATCGCCGGCTTTGCCGAAACCGTCGTGCGCTGGCAGCGGACCAGCGGCCGCCACGGCCTGCCCTGGCAGGGCACGTGCGACCCGTACCGCATCTGGCTGTCGGAAATCATGCTGCAGCAGACCCAGGTCGCCACCGTGGTGGATTACTACCAGCGATTTCTCGCCCGCTTTCCCGATCTGCGAGCGCTGGCGCAGGCCTCGCAGGACGAGGTCATGCCCTATTGGGCCGGACTGGGATATTACGCGCGGGCACGCAACCTGCACCGCTGCGCACGCGAGATCTGCGAACGCCTGGACGGCGAATTCCCGCGCCGCGCCGAAGATATCGCGCAACTGCCCGGCATAGGCCGGTCCACCGCCGCCGCCATCGCCGCCTTCGCATACGGCGAGCGCGCGCCCATCATGGACGGCAACGTCAAGCGCGTGTTCACGCGCTACTTTGGAATCTACGGCAATCCGGCCGCGCGCGCCGTAGAGCAGCAACTGTGGCATACCGCCCAGGCCGCGATCGATGCGGCCGACGCCGGCCTGGACATGGGCGCCTACACCCAGGGGCTGATGGACCTGGGCGCCGGCTGCTGCACGCGCGGCGTGCCGGCCTGTGCGCAATGCCCGCTGGCCGCGGGCTGCTACGCGCGCCTGAATTCCAGGCAGCACGAACTGCCCGCGCCCAAGCCGCGCAAGCAGGCCGGCGAAAGGCAGTGCGCAATGCTGGTGCTGGAACAGGATGGCCGCGTGCTGCTCGAACAGCGGCCTTCCCGGGGCATCTGGGGCGGCCTCTGGTGCCTGCCGCAATACGAGGACGCGCAGGCCATGCGCGCCGCTTGCGGCAGCCGTGGCATAGACTGCGGCCCGGCACAGCGCATGGTGCCCTTCTCGCACACGTTCACGCATTTCAAACTGCATATCGAACCGTGGCTGCTGCGCGGCACGGCGCCGGGCCTGCAGGAGCCCGCGCCGGGACAGGCCTGGGTGCCGGTGGGCGAGCTGGCCGGCGCGGCGCTGCCGGCCCCGGTCAAGAAGCTGCTGGGCGGGCTGTACCCGGCCGACAGCCTGATTTAGGACCTGTCTACGCCCAAAGAGGTGTCGCACCGGCGGACGGTGCATGCAGGCGCCGGACCGGGATCAGTCCGACTCGGGCCGATAGCGGCTGATGCTCATCAAAATGCCGCAGGCTATGCCCAGCGTCGTGAGCGCCGTGCCGCCATAGCTCATGAACGGCAACGGCACCCCCACCACGGGCAGGATGCCCGTCACCATGCCGATGTTCACGAACACATAGACGAAGAACATCATGGCCATGGACCCGGCCATCAGCCGCCCGAACTGGGTGCGGGCCTTGAGCGCGATCGACAGGCCGCGCGCGATCAGCAGCGTGTACAAGGCCAGCAGCATGATGCCGCCGTACAGGCCGAATTCCTCGGCATACACGGCAAAGATGAAATCGGTGGTGCGCTCGGGGATGAAATCCAGGTGCGACTGCGTGCCCTGCATATAGCCCTTGCCGTACACACCGCCCGAGCCGACGGCGATCATGGACTGTATGGTGTGGAAACCCTTGCCCAGCGGGTCGGAACTGGGGTCGAGCAAGGTGCATACCCGATGCTTCTGGTATTCGTGCAGCACCACCCAGTCGACACCCGGCTGGCAGATGCGCGACTCGTAGTACACCAGCGACCCCAGGGCCACCGCGGTGATCAGCACCAGGGGAATCAGCAGCTTGAAGGACAGGCCGCCGAAGTAGATGACGCAAAAGCCCGCGGTAAACACCAGCAGCGCGGTACCCAGGTCGGGCTGCTTGGCGATCAGGCCGAAAGGAATCGCCAGCAGCACCCCGGCGACGATGAAATCCAGTATCCGCAGCTTGCCCTGGTGCTCATGGAAATACCAGGCCAGCATCAGCGGCACGGCGATCTTCATCATCTCGGAGGGCTGGATCCGGCCGAACCCCAGGTTCAGCCAGCGTGTCGCGCCCTTGCTGGTCTCGCCGGCAAATTCCACGCCCAGCAACAATGCCACGCCCAGTATGTAGAACGGCACGGCCAGTTTCATCAGCTTGGGCGGAGACAGCAGGGCCGCCACCCACATCGCGAAGAACGCGATCATGAAATTGCGCATCTGGTCGGAGAAGCGCAGATCGGTCCCGCCCACGGCCGAATGCATGATCGTCATGCCCAGCAGCATCATCAATACCAGGATGGCCAGCAAGGGCCAGTCGAATGCGGTCAATGCCTTGACGATTGCGTCGACGATGCGTTTCATTGGCGCTCCGGTTCGCGATGTTCGCCCAGGGTAATGGCTTGCGGGGCCGCACCGTGCGGCCGCATCGGCGCCAGCGGGTCCTTGCCGTCCTGCTCGTTGTCGGGCTGGTCCTCTGGAGGCACGACGGCATCGGGCGACTCCTCGGATGTGTGCTCGGCGGACTGGGGCTCGGGCACGGCCTGGGTCTCGGTCACCGCCTCGCGCGCCTTGGGAGGCAGGCCGTCGACCAGTTCCGCAGGCATGAGCACCTGGTTCTCGTTTTCGGTGCGATCGGGCGACAGCCAATAGTCGAACACCTTGCGCGCGATCGGCGCGGCCACGGTGGCCCCCCAGCCGCCATTCTCGACGATCAGCGCCACCGCGATGCGCGGGTCTTCGGCCGGGGCATACGCCATGAACAGCGCGTGGTCGCGCAGCCGTTCCGGCACATTGGTATTGTGATAGCGGCCGCGCAGGCTGTAGACCTGGGCGGTGCCGGTCTTGCCCGCCGCCTGGTAGGGGGCGCCGACAAAGGCCTGCCGCGCGGTGCCGTGGCGCACCACGTCCACCAGCGCATCCTTGACCACCTTGAGATTCTCGGGCTTGAGCGGAATGGTATAGGACGGCTTGGTGACCGTGCGCTTGATCTTGCCCGTCATGGAATTCTCGACCAAGCTGACCAGGTGCGGCTTCATGTAGACGCCATTATTGGCCAGCACGGCGGTGGCCTGCGCCAGTTGCAGCAAGGTGAACGAGTTGTAGCCCTGGCCCACCGCCACCGAGATGCTTTCCCCTGTATACCAGTGCTGCTGCGAGGGCTTCTTGTAGGCGTGGCGCTTCCAGGCGGTGGAAGGCAGCACGCCGCGCCGCTCGCCGTCCAGGTCGATGCCGGTGAGCTGGCCGAAGCCGAACTGCTTGGTGAAGTCGTGCAGCGCGTCCACGCCGATCTCGGGCCCGAGCGAAAAGAAATACGTGTCGGACGACACTACCAGGGCATGATGCATGTCGGTGGGGCCATACGCCGCGCCGCCCGCATTGCGGTATTTCTGCCCGGCGAACTCGAAATAGCCGGGGTCGGGAATGCGCTCGGTGGCGCTGCGCTTGTGCAATTGCAGCGCGGCCAGCGCCACGAAGGGCTTGTAGGTCGAGCCGATCGGATAGGTACCGTACAAGGGCCGATTGATCAGGGGATGGTCGGGCGAATCGTTGAGCTTGCGCCAGTTCTCGACGTCGATGCCGTCGACGAACAGATTGGGATCGAACGAAGGCGAAGAAACAAAAGCCAGTACATCGCCCGTCTTGGGATCGATGGCCACCAGCGCGCCGCGCTTGCCCTCGAACAGTTTCTCGGCCACCTTCTGCAAGCCTATGTCCAGCGACAGCACCAGGTTGGAGCCGGGCACGGGATCGACCCGGCGCAGCACCCGCACCGGACGCCCCGAGGCCGTGACTTCGACCTCTTCGAGGCCGGTATGCCCGTGCAGCGCGTCTTCCCAGGTTTTTTCTATGCCTTTCTTGCCGATCACGTTGGTACCGCGGTAGTTGCCGGCGCGGCCGTCCTCTTCCAGTTGAGCCTCGTCGGTCTCGGATATGCGGCCGACGAAACCGAGCACGTGGGCGGCGGTCTCGTGCTGCGGATATTCCCGCACCCAGCGGGCGCGCAGTTCCACCCCGGGGAATTCATAGGCGTGGGCGGCGAACCAGGCGGCCTCGGTGTCGTTCAAGTTGTTGCGCAGCAGTACGTGGGCATAGCGGCCATTCTGCGACAGCCGCAGCCGGAAGCGCTTGAGATCCAGCGGCGTCAGCGTGACCAGCCGCGACAGGGCGTCGAGCATCTGCGTCATGTGCTCGACCCGGGCGGGAACGACCTCGAGCGTGTAGTCGCGATAGTTGCGCGCCAGCACCACACCGTTGCGGTCGACGATCTCGCCGCGCCGCGGCGGGATGGGCACCACGGCGATGCGGTTCTGGTCGGCGCGCTCGGCCAGGCCTTCGTAGCGGTCGACCTGCAGGTACCAGAGGCGCGCCAGCAAACCGCCGAAGCACAGCAGCGCGAAGACCCCGGCGACCCAGATGCGCAGCACGATCCGCCGTTTCTGGCGGTGCGATGTTTTCTTGAATTCGAACATAAAAAAATCCGGGCCGGGACCTGCAGGCCCTAGACCGAGCCGGGATCGGTTTCGTCCAGGCGACGCTGCGGCATATGCAGCAAGGTGTCGGCCACCGGCCACAAGGCGGCCGTGAACAACGCCGACCAGAGCCACTGCCAGCCGCCCCATTCGCCCGCCAGCCAGGCATGGATCAGGTGCGTGGCCATCGCCGAAAACACGAAGACCGGCAACAAGTGGATGGCCTGTATCACCGAACCGAAGCGATGCAGCCGGCGCGACAAGGCAACGGCGCCGTAGGCCACCAGTGTATATGCCAGCGCCTTTTCGCCCAGCAGCCCGGCGTCCTGCACATCCATGGACAGGCCGAATATGAAAGCGGTGAACATCGACACCCGCTGCGGTTCGTTCAGGCACCAGAAGGCAATGACCAGCAGCAGGATGTCCGGCGCCGCCAGCCAGTCGCGCCAGGGCAGGAACGAAACCAGCCACACCACCAGCACCGTGCCCCACACGAACACGGGATGCGCAGGCTGTTTGAACGGCGAACTGTCTATGGGCTGCAGCGCCCTCAGGGACGAGACGCCGCTCGCCCGGTGCGTGGCTTCACTGCCCGGCCTGCGAACCATGGTCTTGGGTCTCCGTATCGGATGAGGGCGGCAGGCGCGAAACGTCCACGCGCAGCACCAGGAAATGCCGGTAGCGTTCCGGATGCGACAAAGGCGTGGCCAGGGCGCGGGCAAAGCCCGTGGCCGAGTCGCGCTCGACTTTTTCTATCTTGGCCACCGACAGCCCGGCAGGGAACAAGCCGCCGATGCCGCTGGTAATGAGTGTATCGCCGGCGCGGATGTCGGCGTTGGCCGTCAGGTAGCGCACCTCGACCTGGCCGCTGACATTGCCGCCGAAGGAGATCAGCCGCAGGCCGTTGCGCAGCACCTGCACGGGGATCGACACATTGTCGTCGGTCAGCAGCGCGGCCTCGGAGGTAAAGGGCGTGACCCGGACTATCTGGCCGACCACGCCGCCCTCGTCGATGACCGGCATGCCGGCGCGAATGCCGTCGGACGTGCCCTTGTTGAAGATCAGATGGTGCACGAACGCATTGGGAGGCTCGTACATGACCTCGACCGCCACCGAGGGCTGCGACACCGTGTCGGCCACTTTGAGCAGGCGGCGCAGTTGTTCGTTCTCGGCCGACAACTGGGCGGCATGCGTGGCGATCTGCGCGAGTTCTATGCGCTGCTTCTGCAGCGCCTCTTTCTCGGTGCGCGCGACCGTGGCGGCGTCCATCCAGTTATTGAAGTTCTCGACCAGGTCGCGCGGTGCCAGCACCAGGCGCTGGAACGGATACAAGACCACGGAGATCGCCTGCCGGGCGGGATCCAGCACGCGCCAGCGCGCATCGACCACCAGCAGGGACAAGGACAGGACGACCAGAACGACCAGCCGGAATTCGGCGGTCGGTCCATGCCTGAACAGCCTGATCGTCCGATTTTCTTGCATGACAGTACAGTACTCGCGCGTAAACCTGCTCAGTGTCCCGCTGGATCAGCCAAACAGGACACGCGCGCACGCTTTGGCATTCGACCCGGGAACGGTCAGTCGTAGATGAACACCGTACCCAGGCGCTCGAGATGTTCGAGCGCCTCGCCGCAGCCCCGCACCACGCAGGTGAGGGGGTCTTCGGCCACCACCACCGGCAAGCCGGTTTCTTCCTGCAGCAGGCGGTCGAGGTCGCGCAGCAGGGCGCCGCCGCCGGTCAGTGAAATACCTTTGTCGGTAATATCGGCGCCGAGTTCCGGCGGCGTCTGTTCGAGAGCCGTCTTGACCGCCGACACGATCTGGTTGAGCGGGTCGGTGAGCGATTCGAGGATCTCGTTGGACGACACCGTGAAGCCGCGCGGCACGCCTTCGGACAGATTGCGGCCCTTGACCTCGATCTCGCGGATCTCGGAACCCGGGAAGGCCGAACCCACTTCTTTCTTGATCATTTCGGCCGTGGGCTCGCCGATCAGCATGCCGTAGTTGCGGCGTATGTAGTTGATGATGGCTTCGTCGAACTTGTCGCCGCCCACGCGCACCGAGCCCTTGTAGACCATGCCGCCCAGCGAGATGATGGCCACCTCGGTGGTGCCGCCGCCGATGTCGACCACCATGGAGCCGCTCGCGTCGGACACCGCCAGTCCTGCGCCTATGGCCGCCGCCATGGGTTCTTCGATGAGGAAGACCTGGCTGGCGCCGGCGCCCAGCGCCGATTCGCGGATGGCGCGGCGTTCGACCTGGGTCGAGCCGCAAGGCACGCAGACGATGATGCGCGGGCTGGGCGCAAACATGCTGCGCGGGTGCACCATGCGTATGAACTGCTTGAGCATCTGCTCGGTGACGGTGAAGTCGGCGATCACGCCGTCTTTCATGGGGCGAATGGCTTCGATGTTGCCGGGCACGCGGCCCAGCATCTGCTTGGCTTCCTGGCCTACCGCCTGGATGATTTTCTTGCCGTTGGGGCTGCCGTCGTGACGTATGGCCACTACGGACGGCTCGTCCAGCACGATCCCCTTGCCCCGGACATAGATGAGCGTGTTGGCGGTACCGAGGTCGATCGCCATATCGCTGGAGAAATAACTACGTAGAAATCCGAACATGGACGCTCAGCCAAGTCTAAATTTTGAATATAAGCCCCGCTGCGGGCGCCGGGATCGACGGCACACAGGGATAGCCCAGGAAACGAGGCGGCACGAGTCCTCTTGGCGGCGGGCGCCCGGCGCAAACGATTTTCCATCGGATTCGCGCCCCCAGGGCCGCAGGCCCGGAAAGGCAAAAAAAACGGTGAAAACGAACCGCCGCAGCACATCCGCAGCCAGGTAAACCTTTGCCGCAAAAACCACTGGGGATTAAACCGACAATGATAACTTATAATTTGCCTTTGTTAAGCTCGCAGAGGGTCTGTTAAACCTTTGTAACAGGCTCCCGCAGGCCGGGCTATGCAAGTCCGCCGGCCGCCTCTGGCCGGTTCGGCCGCTAGCCCCGATACCGGAATCCCCCATGGCCATCGACCACAAAGACGTTGCGCGCATCGCACAGCTGGCGCGCCTTGAACTCACGCCCGAAGCGGCGCAGCGCGCGCTGTCCGAACTGAACGGCATCTTCGACCTGATCCAGCAGTTGCAGGCCGTCGACACGCAAGGCATCGAGCCCATGGCGCATCCGCTCTCGGCGCACCAGGAAATCACGCTGCGCCTGCGCCCGGACGCCGCCGCCCCCACGCACACCCTGGAGCAGCGCCAGGAACTCATGTCCAACGCCCCCGCCGCGTCCGAAGGCCTGTTCCTGGTACCGACCGTCCTCGAGTAACTCATGTCCGACACTTCCGCCCTGCATACCCGCTACGACAGCATCGAAGCCCTGCGCGCGGCCCTGCGCGCCAAGGAAGTCAGCGCCCTGGAGCTCGCCGACAGCGCCCTGGCGGCCGCCCAGGCCAGCCCGCTGAATGCCTTCCTGCACATCGACCCCGAACTGACCCGCGCCCAGGCCCGCGAAGCCGATGCCGCGCTGGCCGCCGGCCGCGCCGGGCCGCTGGCAGGCATACCCATCGCGCACAAAGACGTCTTCGTCACCCGCGGCTGGCGCACTACCGCGGCCAGCCGCATGCTCGAGCACTACACCAGCCCCTTCGACGCCACCGTGGTGCAGCGCCTGGCGCAGGCCGGCGCCGTGTCCCTGGGCAAGCTGAACTGCGACGAATTCGCCATGGGCTCGGGCAACGAGAACTCGGCCTACGGGGCGGTCAAGAACCCCTGGGATCCCGCCTGCGTGCCCGGCGGCTCATCGGGCGGCTCGGCCGCTGCCGTGGCCGCGGGCCTGGCAGCCGCCGCCACCGGCACCGACACGGGCGGCTCGGTGCGCCAGCCCGCCGCGCTATGCGGCGTCAGCGGCATCAAGCCCACCTACGGCACCGTATCGCGCTTCGGCATGGTGGCCTTCGGCTCCAGCCTCGACCAGGCCGGCCCCTTCGCCCGCAACGCACGCGACCTGCTGGAACTGCTCGACGTCATGAGCGGCTTCGATCCGCGCGACTCCACCAGCCTCGAACACTGCGACGGCGCCCCCAACCAGCCAGGGCGCGTACGCGCCGCCTTCGAGGCAGAATCCGCCGCCTTTGCCGCGGCCGGCGCCAAGCCGCTGCAGGGGCTGCGCATAGGGGTGCCGGCCGAATTCTTCGACGCCGGCCTGGCCGACGACGTGGCCCGCGCGGTCGAGGCGGCGCTGCAGCACTTCGAATCCCTGGGCGCGCAGCGCGTGGCCATATCGCTGCCGCGCACCAGCCTGTCGATTCCCGCCTACTACGTCATCGCCCCGGCCGAGGCCTCCAGCAACCTGTCGCGCTACGACGGGGTGCGCTACGGCCACCGCGCCGAGCAATACCGCGACCTGGCCGAAATGGTCAGCCGTTCGCGCAGCGAGGGCTTCGGCCCCGAGGTCCGGCGCCGCATCATGGTCGGCACCTACGTGCTGTCGCATGGCTACTACGACGCCTACTACCTGCAGGCGCAGAAAGTGCGGCGCATGATCGTCGACGACTTCCAGCAAGCCTACGCGCAGCATTGCGACGTGATCATGGGGCCGGTCACGCCTTCCGTGGCCAAGCCCCTGGGCGTCAACCGCGACGACCCCACGGCCGATTGGCTGGCCGACGTCTATACGCTGGGCGTCAGCCTGGCCGGGCTGCCCGCGATATCCGTGCCCTGCGGCTTCGGCGGCGCGCAAGGCCGGCTGCCGGTGGGGCTGCAGATCATAGGCGACTACTTCAGCGAAGGCCGCTTGCTGGCAATCGCCGACCGCTACCAGCAGACCACCGACTGGCATCAACGCAAACCGGAAGCGCAATGATGGAATGGGAAATCGTCATCGGGCTGGAAACGCATACCCAGCTTTCCACCGAATCGAAAATATTTTCGGGCAGCAGCACGCGTTTCGGCGCCCCGCCCAACACGCAGGCCAATGAGATCGACATGGCGCTGCCCGGCAGCCTGCCGGTCATGAACCACGACGCGGTGGATCGCGCGATCCGCCTCGGCCTGGCGATAGGCGCGAAGATCGCGCCGCGCTCGATCTTCGCCCGCAAGAACTACTTCTACCCCGACCTGCCCAAGAACTACCAGATCAGCCAGTACGAGATCCCGGTGGTGCAGGGCGGCACGCTGAGCTTCTTCGTCGGCGACCAGGAAAAAACCATCAACATCACCCGCGCCCACCTCGAAGAGGACGCCGGCAAGCTGCTGCACCAGGGCTATACCGGCCCGCACGGCGAGTCGTCCAGCGGCGTGGACCTGAACCGCGCCGGCACGCCGCTGCTCGAGATCGTCTCCGAGCCGGAAATCCGTTCGGCCGCCGAGGCCGTGGCCTATGTCCGCGCGCTGCACGGCCTGGTGGTGTGGCTGGGCATCTGCGACGGCAATATGCAGGAAGGCTCGTTCCGGGTCGACGCCAATGTCTCGGTGCGCCCCAAGGGGCAGGCCGAATTCGGCACGCGCAGCGAAATCAAGAACCTGAATTCCTTCCGCTTTCTCGAACGCGCCATCCAGTACGAGGTGCGGCGCCAGATCGAACTCATCGAAGACGGCGGCACCGTGCGCCAGGAAACGCGCCTGTACGATTCCGAACGCGACGAAACGCGCAGCATGCGCAGCAAGGAAGACGCGCACGATTACCGCTATTTCCCCGATCCCGACCTGCCGCCGCTGGTCATAGGCGCCGACTGGATCGAACGGGTGCGCGAGTCCATGCCGGAACTGCCGTCGCACATGCGAGCGCGCTTCGAAAAGGACTTCGGCCTGAGCGGCTACGACGCGGCCCAGTTGACCATGGACCGCACTACCGCCGCCTATTTCGAACAGGCCGCCGCCGGCCTGCCCGCGGGCCAGGCCAAGCTGGCCGCCAACTGGATCATGGGCGAGGTAGCCGCGGCGCTGCACCGCGACGAAATCGAGCTGGCCGCCTGCCCGGTCGCGCCCACGCGGCTTGCCGCGCTGATCGGCCGCATCATCGACGGCACGATCTCGAACAAGATCGCCCGCGAGGTGTTCGCCGCCATGTGGGCCGGCGAACAACAAGGCGATCCGGATGCCATCATCGAGGCCCGGGGCCTGCGCCAGATCAGCGACAGCGGCGCGATCGCCGCGATGATAGACGAGGTGCTGGCGGCCCATCCCGCGGTGGTCGAGGAATACCGCGCCGGCAAGCAGAAGGCCTTCAATTCCCTGGTCGGCCAGATCATGAAGGCGGCCAAGGGCAAGGCCAATCCCCAGCAGGTCAACGAACTGCTGAAACAGAAACTGGGCTGAAGTTTCCGCGGGCCGCCGCGCCCGTCCTTAGCCGCCGAAACGGAAGCTCGACGCCGTAATCGCACCGAAGGCAGTGTCTTCGTGATAGACACAGGTGGCGGCCTCTTCACCGGCTGCGCCGGCAGCGACCATCAAGGGTATCAAGTGGTCTTCGCGCGGATGCGCCAAGCGCGCCGCGGGCGCCTGCGCCCAGTCCAGCAGGCGCTCGGCACGCTGTGCCGGCGGGCCGTTCACCACGACATCCTGCAGCCAGGCGTCGAAACGCGCCGAAGGAACCCGGCCCGGCTCGCCCAGGCCGCGCAGGTTGTGATAGCTCAAGCCGCTGCCCAGGATCAGCACGCCCTCGTCGCGCAGCGGCGCCAGGGCGCGGCCCAGCGCGATGTGCCGCGCCGGGTCGTAGCCGGCGTCGATGGACAACTGCACCATGGGCACATTGGCCTTGGGATACATCACGAACATGGGCACGAAGGCCCCATGGTCGAAGCCGCGCGCGGCATCCAGCCCGGCCGCCAGCCCCGCCTGGCCCAGCAACTGCTGGACGCGCGCAGCCAGGGCCGGCGAGCCCGGCGCCGGATACTGGATCTGGTAGGTATGCGCCGGGAAGCCGTAATAGTCATAAAGCATCGGCGGCCGCGGGTTGGACTGGATGCCGAATCCGCCGCGGGTTTCCCAATGCGCCGAGACCATCAGCACCGCACTCGGGACGGCCGGCAACTGGGCCGGCAGCTCGCGCAGCGACGCCGCCAGCCGCGCGTAGCCCTGGCGCGCCTCGGGCATATAGGGCCAGGGGCCGCCGCCATGCGAAATGAAATAGACCGGCATATTCATTTGAATGCTCCGCCTGCCGCTCAGGCCTTCCTGCGCGCGGCATCCAGGCTGCACGCACCGCCGCCGGCGGCCGCCAGGAACAGGAATATGAAGCAGTACAGCACCGCCGCTTCGCCGCCATTGAGTATCGGCAGCAATGCATGGCCGCCCGTGCCTACATGCCCCATGAAATAGGCGAAAGCCATTTCGCCGGAGGCGATGAAGGCCGCGATGCGCGTGAACAGCCCCAGGATCAGCAATATGCCCGCCACCACCTCGATGACTCCGGCCAGGCCCATCAGGGAAAACAGTTGCAAATTATCGAAGTACGCCACATGCGGCACATGGAACAGCTTCGAGCAGCCGTGCAGCAGGAATATATAACCGGCGACGATACGCAACAGCGCCTGTGCGCGCGCGGCCCATACTTGGCAATTAGCGTCGGATGTCATGTAGGTGTCCTCCTGGAGGGAAGCAAGATGCCGGCGGGCACCATGCCCGTCTCGCATCGGCGCCGGCTTCCGGCCGATTCCGGGGCCCTGCGCAAATCAGGAAGCTCCGGACACGCAGGCCGACTGCTGCATCCCGGTAAAGAACGCAGCGTAGCCGGCAACTTATTCGGCACTTCCAATAAGGGTAAAGTTTATTAAAATCCTATCAAGAAATATATACAACTATTATTATGAATTCATTTCCTTACAGGAAATGATAAAGCACTATGGATACCCTGCTCAGCCTCAAGGTCTTCTGCGAAATCGCCGCCGGCGGCAGCTTCGTGTCGGCCGCGCGGCGCCTGGCGCTGTCGGCGCCCATGGCCAGCAAGCATGTGGCGCACCTGGAACGGCACTTGGGCGTGCGCCTGCTGAACCGCAGCAGCCGGCGCGTCAGCCTGACCGAGGCCGGCTCGCTGTACTACGAGCAATGCAAGGCCGCGCTGGAAACGCTGTCCCTGGCCGAGGTCGCCATAGGCCGCAGCGTCGAAGCCCCCCAGGGGGTCCTGCGAATCACCGCGCCGGTGTGGTTCGCCAACCCGCGCGTGGTCCGGATCATCGCCGCCTATAAACAGCGCTATCCGGGGGTCGTGCCCGATCTGCACTTCTTCAATCGCAAAGCCGACCTGGCCGCCGAAGGCTACGACCTGGCCCTGCGCGTCACGCGCGACCCTTCCGCGCACCTGATCGTGCGGCGCATCTGCCGGCTGTCCTTCTACCTGGTCGCCGCCCCCGCCTACCTGGGTTCCCATGGCGTTCCGGCCACGCCGGCCGAACTGGCCCATTACGGCGGCATCCTGCCCAATTACCTGCCCGCCGAAGGTTTCGAATTCGACGGCCCCAAGGGCAAGACCCTGATCCGCCTGGCGCCGCTGATCCGCTCGGACGACACCACCTTTTCGTATCACGCGGTGCGCTCGGGCGCGGGCATAGGGTTCCTGCCCTCGTGGCTGGTGGACGAAGACCTGCGCCGCGGCACACTGCTGCGCGTGCTGCCCCAATACACGCAGGCGCCGCAGGAACTGTACGCCACCTACATCAGCCGCCAGTACCTGACGCCCAAGGTGCGCAGCTTCATCGATTTCCTGGCCGAACCCGAATGCCGCGCCATGCTCGAGGACGGCCCGCCTGTCGAGAGCGCGCGGAATCCTCCATAATTACGCTTTTCTCCATCGACG
Organism: Candidimonas humi; assembly: GCF_019166065.1. GTDB lineage: Bacteria > Pseudomonadota > Gammaproteobacteria > Burkholderiales > Burkholderiaceae_B > Candidimonas > Candidimonas humi. Next base: position 423,987 of record NZ_JAHTBN010000004.1, on the reverse strand, counting down.
CATGCCTTACCCGACCACGCCATGACAGACCCCACCCAGAACCGCAATGATTTCGTCCGCTATTCCCTGCAGCAGGGGGTCCTGCGCTTCGGGGAATTCAAGGTAAAGTCGGGGCGCCTGAGCCCGTATTTCTTCAACGCCGGCCTGTTCAATACCGGCCTGTCGATGGGGCGGCTGGCCGCCTTCTATGCCCAGGCGCTGGTCGAGTCGGGCCTGGAATTCGACATGCTGTTCGGGCCGGCCTACAAGGGCATACCGCTGGCCGCCGCAACCGCGATCGCGCTGGCCAACCACCCCGCCCGCGCCGGCCGAGACGTGCCCTATGCCTACAATCGCAAAGAAGCCAAGGACCACGGCGAAGGCGGCAGCCTGGTGGGCGCGCCGCTGGCCGGCCGCGTGGTCATCATCGACGACGTCATCACCGCCGGCACTTCGGTGCGCGAATCGGTCGAGATCATCCGCAACGCCGGGGCCAAGCCGGCCGCGGTGCTGATCGCCCTGGACCGCATGGAACGCGCCGGCGCCGACGGCGCCCTGTCGGCCCATTCGGCCGTGCAGGACGTGAGTGCATCCTACGGCATGCCGGTCGTCAGTATCGCCTCGCTTGCCGACATCATGGCCGTGCTGGAAGGCGACCCGCAACTGGCGCAACACCGCGGCGCAGTCGCCGCCTACCGCGACAGGTACGGCGTATAAGCATCCCTGTCCGGCCCACAACCCAAGGAACCCATCCCATGCGCATCGTTTCGCTCAATGTCAACGGCATCCGGTCGGCCTTCCGCAAGGGCCTACCCGCCTGGCTCGCCGCCCAGGGCGCGGATGTAGTGTGCCTGCAAGAAATCAAGATCCACGCCGACGACCTCAGCGACGAGCTGCTGCACCCCGCGGGCTACACCGGCCACTTCAACCATGCGCAGAAAAAGGGCTATAGCGGTGTCGGCCTGTACATGGCCCGGCCGGCCGAAACCCTGGTCGACGGCATGCAGAACGAGGAATTCGATGGCGAAGGCCGCATCATCCGCGCCGACTGGAAGGACCTGAGCGTAATCAGCGCCTACCTGCCTTCGGGATCCAGCGGCGACGAACGCCAGCAGGCCAAATACCGCTTCCTGGACCACTTCGCCCCCTGGCTCGACGCCCTGATGCGGGAAAACCGCAAGACTGGCCGCGAATTCATCGTCTGCGGCGACTGGAACATCGCCCACCAGGAAATCGACCTGAAGAACTGGAAGGGCAATATGAAGAACAGCGGCTTCCTGCCCGAGGAACGCGCCTGGCTCGGCAAGGTGCTGGGCGACATGGGCTGGGTCGACGTCTACCGCAAGCTGCATCCGGACACCACCGGCGAGGCCTACACCTGGTGGAGCAATCGCGGCCAGGCCTGGGCCAAGAACGTCGGGTGGCGCATCGACTATCACGTCGCCACGCCCGGTATCGCCGCCCGCGCCAGCGCCGCATCGATCTACAAGGACGAGCGCTTCAGCGACCACGCGCCGCTGACCATCGACTACGAGGCGGTGCTGTAGCGGATGTGGAGAACGTGGATTACCACAGACAAGGAGCCTGTCATGCAAGACTTGCCACTTATCCATCCAGGGGAAATCCTGCTGGAAGAATTCCTGAAGCCGCTGGCCATCAGCCAATACGCGCTGGCCAAGGCCATTGAAGTACCCCCGCGCCGGATCAATGAAATCGTCCACGGGAAGCGCGCAGTGACTGCCGACACCGACTTGCGCCTGTGCCGTTATTTCGGCTTGTCGGACGGCTACTGGCTGCGCGGGCAGGCCCGCTACGATACGGAACGAGCCAAGTCGGCCATGGCCGATGTGCTCGCGCGCATTCATCGGTATGATGAAATACCGGCCTGATGCCGTGAGCCGGAAATCGATCGAATGACGCCGATCGCGTACTAATCGTTACGCGTCTCCCATTGCCGCCGGGCTGCCGGCTTCCCGAGTCTTGCCATGCAGAATCCCTCTCTCGCCCCCACCGCCCTGATCGACAGCGACCACCCGGACGTGCAGGCCTTTGCGCGCCGCCACCTGCGTGATAACGACAAACAGACCGCCGTGGCGTTGTACTACGCGGTGCGCGACGGCTTCCGCTACGATCCTTATCGCATCGATCTGTCCCCTGCCGGCATGCGCGCCAGCTCGGTGCTGGCGCAGGGCTACGGCTGGTGCGTGCCCAAGGCCGCGCTGCTGGCCGCGGCGTGCCGGGCCGCCGGCATACCCGCCCGGGTCGGCTATGCCGACGTGCGCAACCACATGAGCACCGAACGCATGCGCCAGACCATGGACGGCGATGTCTTCATCTGGCATGGCTATACCGACATCCTGCTCGACGGCGCCTGGCGCAAGGCCACGCCGGCCTTCAATATCGAGCTGTGCGATCGCTTCGGCCTGCTACCCCTGGAATTCGACGGCACGCAAGATTCCATCTACCACCCCTATGACCGGGCCGGCAACCGCCACATGGAATACATCCGGCAACGCGGCGCCTTCGACGACATGCCCCTGGAACAAATTGCCGCCGACTTCCGCCTCACCTATCCCAGATGGCTGGAACAGGCGTCTCCTCTGCGCGGCGCAGACTTCATGAGCGACGTGGCGCGGGAAAGCCCGACGGCCTGATTGCCTGATTGCCTGATTGCCGATTGCCGATTGCCTGATTGCCGATTGCCGATTGCCGATTGCCGATTGCCGATTGCCGATTGCCGATTGCCTGCACTCAGTCTTAGGCATTGCTGCCTGGGTTGCTGCGCCGCCATGCGGGCATGGGCACGCCCGGACTTGCACGCGGTCATCGAAACCCGGCCTCTAGATCCCCTTCTCCACCATGTCCAGCAGGCGCTCGGCAATGGCGTTTCTTTGCGTGGCCGAAGCATTGCGCAAGGGGCCGTCGGCCACCAGCAGCGCCAGCCCATGGACTGCGGACCAGGCCAGGTATTCGGCCCCCTGCCGCCGCTCGGCGGGCAGTGCCCCGCAGTTCGACAGCTCGTCCAGCGCCGCACCCAGCAGTTGAAACGGATTCATGCCGCTGCGGCCGGCCTTGGCCGTATCGGTGTCGCCCTCCACTTCTTCGGGGCCGGAAAATGCCGTATGGAACAGGCCCGGCTCGGAACGCGCGAATTTCAGATAGCCCCGCCCGACCGCGCGCAGGCGCGCACGCGCCGCCTCGACCGGCGGCAGGCTGGCCGGAATCCTGGCGATCTCGCGCTCCATGACGATGGCCAGCTCGGACAAGGCGGCCGCCCGCACAGCCTGGAACAAGTCTTCGCGGCTGGCGAAATGCCGATAGGCCGCATTGGGCACCACACCGGCCCTGCGCGTCGCCTCGCGCAGCACCACGGCATCGGGCCCCGCAGCGCGCGCCAGCGCAATGCCCGCTTCCAGCAAGGCCCGCCGCAAGTCGCCGTGGCGATAGGTATCGCGCGGCGGCGGCTCTTCTGTCTTTTTCTTGCTTTGCATCCTGGCTCCGGCTCGCTTTCCAGGCCCGGCTCCGACCTCGGCTCCAGGCATATGTGTACGCTGTCCATTATATGTGCTACATTTCTTTCCAGTTTAGTGGACAGCGTACACATTATGCCGCATGAATTTCATGTACCCCATTTGTGCGCATAACGCCGCCACACATGCCTACACCACGGAAAGAGGATCGATCCCCCATGAGCTCTTTGTTCGCGTTCCTGCATTTCATCGCCGCATTTGCCCTGGTAGGCGCATTGTCGGCGCAACTGGCGCTGCTCGGCCAGGAGATTTCCGCCGGCGTGATACGCCGGCTGCGGGTCGCCGACGCGGTCTATGGCGTTTCTGCAACCCTGGTCGCGGCCGCCGGCCTGCTGCGCGTCTTCTATTTCGAAAAAGGCGCCGCCTATTATTTTTTCAACGCAGCATTCCTGGCCAAGCTGGCGCTGTTCGTGCTGGTCGGCGTCCTGTCCATCTATCCCACCCTGAAGTTCTCGTCCTGGCATCGCGCCGTCAAGGCCGGCGCCGCGCCGCGGATCGAGGCGCAGACACTGGGGTCGCTGCGCACCACACTGCGGCTGGAGCTCGCAGGGGTAGCGCTGCTGGTGCTGTGCGCCTCGCTCATGGCGCACGGCGTCGGCAGCCTGCATTGAGGCGCGTGCGCATGCTTCGGTCTCGAAGAAGCGCGCGCCTCAGTTGGCCACCGGACACTATCCGGCATGGGGCACTGCCGGGCAGGCGGATTCGGATAAAGGCTGAAAGGCTTCCGCACCCGGTATCGTGGCCAGTATCTTGTAGTAGTCCCAAGGATAGCGGGACTGCGCGGGGGTCTTGACCTGCGCCAGGTACATGTCATGCACCATGCGGCCGTCGGCCCGTATCACGCCGCCATGAGCAAAGAAATCATCCACTTTGCTTGCCTTCATTTGCTTCATGACCGCCCCGGCTTCGTCGGTGCCGGCGGCCTGCACCGCCTTCAGATAATGCATGGTCGAGGAATAGTTGGCCGCCTGGATGGCGGTGGGCATCTTCTTCATGCGCTCGTAATAGCGGCGCGACCATATACGTGTCTCTTCGTTGCGGTCCCAATAAAAGGCGGTCGTCAGCATCAGGCCCTGCGCCTGTTCCAGGCCCAGTCCGTGCACATCGGGCCCTTGTGCCGCGGGGTTCTAGATCGGGCTGCGGGCCAGGCCGCCGTCCACGCAGATATTCTGGCCCGTGACGTAGGACGCGAGCGGCGAGGACAGGAAAGCGCACAAGGCGCCGAAGTCCTTGCCCGTGCCCAGGCGTCCGACGGGAATACTGCGAGCCATTTCGGCACGCACTTCGTCCTCGCTCGCGTGATAGCGCGCCGCCCGGTCGCTGATGACCCGTTGCAGCGCGCCCGTATCCATCAGCCCCGGCAGCAATCCATTCACGGTAATGCCCGCGGCCGCCACCTCGCGCGCCAGCGACCCCATGGCGCCGGTCAAGCCTATGCGCAGGCTGTTGGAGAGCGCCATGTTCGGATACAGTTCTTTGACCACGAACGAAGTGATATTGATGATGCGGCCGAACCCGCGCTCGCGCATCGCAGGCAGCAGGGCCCGCACGACTTCCATGGGCCCCAGCACATTGGTTTCGTAGCTGCGGCGCCATGCCGCGACGTCGGTCTCTTCGAACGGCGCGGCCGCCGGTCCGCCGGCGTTGGTGACGACGATGTCGGGCGAGGCAATCGACTGGACTGCTGCTATCAGGGCATTGCGTTGCGCTTCGTCGCCGATGTCGCCGGCCACATAGCGGCCGCCGGGCAACTGCCGGGCCGCCTGTTCGCCGTGTGCGGCATCGCGCCCGTTGACGACGACCCGCACGCCGGCCTGCGCAAGCGCCTGCGCGCACGCCCAACCCAGGCCCCGCGTGCCTCCCAGCACCAGCGCATTGCGGCCGTCCAGACCGAGATCCATATCGTTCTCCTTCAGCCCCTGCGCGGGCGCGGCCCCGAGGCCCGCCGGCAAGCGCAAAAAACTAAAAAGGCGATCGCGGGTCGAAGCCCGGAGCACGCCGCTGGCGCAGCGAATCGATGCCTTCCCGCACGTCGGGCCCGGCGAATCCCATGAATTCCAGCGCCAGCGAGGTGTCGAAATTGGGTCCGGCCATGCGCAGCCAGTTGTTCAGCGCGTACTTGGTCCAGCGTATGGCGCTCTGCGAGCCCTGAGCCAGGCGCCCTGCCACTTCGAAGGCCTTGGGCAGCAAGTCCGCTTCGTCCACCGTCAGCGATACCAGGCCGATACGTTCCGCCTCTTCGCCCGAGACCGCCTCGCACAGCAGCAGGTAATACTTGGCCTTGGCCATGCCGCACAGCAGGGGCCAGACGATCGCGGCATGATCGCCCGCGGCCACCCCGAGCCGGGTGTGGCCGTCGATGATGCGCGCATTGCGGGCGGCGATCGACACGTCGGCCAGCAGGCCGGCCACCAGCCCGGCGCCCACCGCCGGCCCATGCATGGCCGACACCACCGGCTTGGAGCAATTGATTACGCCATACACCAGGTCGCGCGCCTCGCGCCACACACGGGTGCGCACATTGAAGTCGTCGGCCATGTCCTGCACCAGGCCGAGATCGCCGCCGGCGGAAAACCCCTTGCCTTCGCCGTGGATGATGGCCACCCGGGTTTCGGGGTCGCGGTCGATATCGGTCCAGATGGTCGACAGTTCGCGATGCATATTGTGATCGGCGGTCGAGAGCTTCTTGTTGGCGCTTTGGGAAGCGCCCATGATGATCTCGAGCACGCCGTGTTCGTGGCGCGCGAGCGCCAGCGACGTGTAGTGCTGGTAAGGTGCGGGATTGGCCATATGCATTCCTGGATTCAGATTTTCTTGCGGTCTTGCCAGTAGGGTTCTTTCAAGAGGTTTTTCTGGATCTTGCCTATTGGCGTCTTGGGGAAGGAAGAAACAAAGCGTACGAGGCGCGGGCGCTTCAGCCTGGCCAGGCATGCTTCGCACTGGGCCAGCACCGCGGCCTCGTCGAGGCTGCGGCCGGGCTTGAGCAAAATATACGCCGCCGGCACTTCGCCCCACTTCTCGTGGGGAATGCCGAACACCGCACACTCGGCCACCTCGGGCAACTGGTAGATGGCGTCTTCGATTTCTTTGGGGTAGACATTTTCCCCGCCCGAAATAAGCATGTCCTTGGCGCGGTCCACCAACGTGATGAAACCATCGGCATCGGACACGCCTATATCGCCCGTCAGCCCCCAGCCCTTGCCCAGCCTGAAGAACGCCTCGGTCTGTTCCGGTTCGTTGTAATAGCCCAGCATGAGGTTTTCGCCGCGCGAGGCCACTTCTCCTAATTCCCCGGGTGCGGCGGGGCTGCCGTCGGGCCGCAGCACCGCCACGTCGACGTTGTAGGGCTGGCGGCCCACGGCCCCGAGTTTGTCCGGTAGGCAGTACCAGGGCAGCGCGGCGATGACGCCCACTTCGGACTGGCCGTAGATCTGCGTCAGGCGCAGGCCTGGCAGGCGCCGTGTCAGTTCGGCCTGCACCCAGTCGGGCATGGGCGCGCCGGCAAACGACAGCTTGGTCCAGCTATGCAGCCTGGCGGTATCCAGGTCGGGATGGGTGGCCAGCGTATTGGCCTGGGTAGGCACCATAAACGTGGCGGTAATGCCTTCCTGCTCGACGGCCTGCATGAATGCTTCGGGCGACCACGGGGTGACGAAGACGCAGCTTGCCCCGGCCAGCACGGCGGGCTGGAACATGATGTTCAAGGCCGCCACATGGAACATGGGCGTGACGATGGCGACGATATCGCGCGGGCCGATGTCTTCTTCCACCATGACCGTGTGCGCCGTGACGGCCCGGGCCCGATGGCTGGCCAGCACCCCTTTCGGGCGCCCGGTCGTGCCGCCGGTGTAAGTCATACAGAAAGGGGCGTCCTCGTCCAGGACGATGTCGGGAAGCGTATCCGGCCGGCCCGCGAGGAAATCGCCCCAGGCCAGCGTGGCGGCAGAACCAGGCGAGGCGAGATCGGTCGGGCCGCGCTCGGTAGGGCCGCGCTCGGTCGGACTGCCGCTGGACGGGCCGCGGCCGGCAGGACCGGGCGCAGCCGAGGCCCCGGCTGCGCCCGCCGCGGCGCCCCCGCCTATCTCGACATAAAGACGTATGCGCGGGCAGGACGCGCGCACGGCGTGCACTTTCTCGGCCAGGGCCGCGTCGAAGATCAGCACCTCGGTGTCGGATTTGTTCAGCGTCCAGGCAAGCTCGTCCGGAGCATACAGGACAGAGGCATTGTTCAGCACGCAGCCGCTGCGCGCGGCGCCGAAGAACACCGCCCCGTATTCGGGCAAGTTGCGCGCCAGCATGGACACCTTGGCTTGCGCAGGCAGGCCCAGCGCGATCAGCGCATGCGCCACGCGATTGGATTGCGCGTCGAGTTCAGCATAGTCGACGACGCGCCGCCCGCCCGGGCCGCGAAAAATGATGGCCGGCTTTTTCGGAAAGCGTTGCGCCGAACGCCGCAGCATGTCTCCTGTCAGCATGTCCCCGCCTTTTTTTGAATAATAGAAATTATTTTCACTAATCATAAACTTCGTGGCGAAGCAGTGTCAATTTCTTTGCCTGCCCCGGCCGGCCGGGGTACAGTCTGGTTTTTATTCGCAACATCATTCACCTCGCACTACGGCAAGGGCACGGGAAACCGCAAAATGGGCAAACACGCGCAAGCGGGCGTACAGTCCGTCGAAAACGGCCTGGATTTAATGCTGCTGGTGGCGCACAACCGGCGCCCCATGAAGCTGACCGACCTGGCGGACAAGGCGGGAATCGCCCCGAGCAAGGCGCACCGCTATCTCGTGAGCTTCATGCGCAGGGGCTTCATCGCACAAGATCCCGAAACCGGCTTGTATGGGCTGGGATCCGTGGCGCTGGAGTTCAGCCTTTCCTGCCTGGCGACCATCGAGCCCATCTCGCTGGCCACGCAAGAGGCCACGCGGCTATGTGCCGCGATAGGCCATACGGTGGCCATTTCGGTCTGGGGCACCTTCGGCCCCACGGTAGTGCGCTGGGAACAGCCGAACCGGCCGGTGATGGTCAATGTCGGCCTGGGCTCCGTTTTTCCCCTGTATCGTTCGGCGACCGGACGCGTGTTCGCCGCCTTCATGGACCAGGCGGCCCTCGACGTCTACCAGGAATCGGCGGCAAGCCTGGACCGCAGGGAAAGCAATCGGGAAACCGTCGACCAGGTGCGCAAGCGCGGCCTGGCCCGGGCCGAAGGGGATTTCATGGACGGCATGAGCGCATTCGCCGCGCCGGTGTTCGACGATCGCGGCCGGCTGGCGCTGGCCATGACGGCGCTGGACTATAAGACCAACTTCGACCACCGCTGGAACGGCACGGTCGCCAAGGCCTTGCGGGAGTCGGCCACCGCCGTGTCGGCTGCGCTGGGCTACCGGGATCAGGGCTGAAACCCGTGCCGCCGGTCCTGGGCGGGAGCGTCGCCAAGAAGGCGAAGCAAGGGATTTCCGACGCGGGGCGCCGGCTCAGCCCGGCCCTTCCAGCGCATGGATCTCCGACCGGCGCCACCATAGCAGGACCAGGCCGGGCAAAGCGATCAACACTGTCGCCATGAAAAATGTAGGCCAGCCCAGGTGCTCGACCAGCGGCGGCGTAAGCGGCCCCGCCAGGTAGGTGCGGCCGACCGCCGACAGGGCCGACAGCAGCGCGAACTGGGTGGCGGAAAATTCATGCTTGCACAGCGCCATCAGCAGCGCTACGAAGGCCGCCGTGCCAAGACCGCCACACAAATTTTCCACGGCAACCACCACCGCCATCGAATACAGATGCGGCGGCGTCACCGCCAGCACCCAGTAGCCGAAATTCGACACCGCCTGCAGGATGCCGAACAGCATCAACGACCGGTACAAGCCCATGCGCGCCATGATCGAGCCGCCCAGCAAGGCGCCGACGATGGTCGCCGCCAGCCCGAACACTTTGTTGACCGTGCCTACGGCTGCCACGCTGAAACCGGCCCCGCGCAGCAGGAAGGTGGTGGACAGCGCCCCTGCGAAGGCGTCGCCCAGCTTGTAGAGCACGATCAGCAGCAGCACGGTGATGGCGCCGCGGCGCGAAAAAAACTCCGCCAGCGGCTCGACGACCGCCAGGCCCAGGTTGCGCGGGGCCTGGCCCGGCGACTCGGGTTCGGGGGCGATCAGCGTGATGAGCGCGCACAGCGCCATCAGCAGCCCCATCAGGAAATAAGTATGCCCCCAGCCCAGCCATTTGTCGGCCAGGATCAGCGCCAGGCCGCCCGAGACGATCATGGCGAGCCGATAGCCCAGCACCTTGATGGCCGCGCCGGCAGCCAGTTCGGGCTTGCGCAGCACATCGGTGCTGTAGGCGTCGAATGCGATGTCCTGGGTGGCGGACAGGAACGCCACCCCTACCGCCAGCGCCGCCAGCGCGCCCAGGTGGCCCGCCGGCGAAAACAGGCCCATGCCGGCAATGGCCAGCGCCAGCAGGATCTGCATCAGGAAAATCCAGCCGCGGCGGCGCCCCAGCAAAGGCGGGACGTAACGATCGACGAAAGGCGCCCACAAGAACTTGAGCGTATAGGCCGAGCCGATGAGCGTCAGGAAGCCGATGTCCTGCAAAGACACATTCGACACCGTCGCCCAGGCTTGCAGCGTGCCGCTGGTCAGCGCCAGGGGCAGCCCGCTCGAAAACCCCAGCACCAGCAGCGGCATGACACGGGGGCTGGTATAGACATTGGACGCGCTGACGATGCTCTCCCGGAAGAATTCAGGTTCAGTGTGGGCCGCGCGGCGACTCGAAGCGGTACACCGCCAGCGTGCTGCGCCATCCCGGCAGGAACTTCACCTCGCGGTCGACATTGAAGGTGGCCAGGTCGGTGATGTGCAGGTCCAGCGAGCGCGCCAGGTTTTCGAAATCCCGCAGCGTGCACAAATGGATATTCGGCGTGTCGTACCACTGGTAGGGCATTTCCCCCGTGACCGGCATGCGGCCGAACAATATCGACCAGCCGTGCGGCCAATAGCCGAAATTGGGAAACGACACCACGCCCGAACGCGCCACGCGCGCCATTTCACGCAATATATGTTCGGTGTGGTGCATGGATTGCAGCGTCTGGGACAGCACCACCGTATCGAACTGCTGGTCGCCGAACAGCGCCAGCCCGTTCTCGAGGTTCTGCTGTATGACCGGCACGCCGCGGCGCACCGAGGCGATGACGTGCTCGTCGTCGAGTTCGACGCCCGCCCCCACCACCGACTTGTGATCGCGCAGGTAGGCCAGCAGCGCGCCGTCCCCGCAGCCCAGGTCCAGCACCCGGCTTTGCGGCTGTATCCAGCTCGCGATGCGCGCCAGGTCTGGGCGCAATGCATCCGTGCCATCCGGCTTTTGCTCGCTGCCGGGCCGCACCGGGCCCCTGGACGGCCCGGGCCTGGAGACGGTTCCGGCGCGGGGCGCGGCCGGCTTCTTGTCGTGCGACATCGTCATGCCAGCACCCCGTGCGTGCGGCGGCGCTCGGGCAGGCCGAGCTTGTACGCAATACGGTCGTAATAGCCTTGCACCACCGCGTGATAGCGCGGGTCTTCCAGCAGGAAGGCGTCATGGCCGTGCGGCGCGTCGATTTCGGCGTAGGTGACCGGCCGGTTGTTCTTGAGCAGCGCCTGCACGATCTCGCGCGACCGCTCGGGCGGGAAGCGCCAGTCGGTGCTGAAGGAAACCAGCAGGAAATCGGCCTGCACTTGCGCCAGCGCGCGGGCCAGGTCGCCGCCCGTCTGGCGCGCCGGGTCGAAATAATCCAGCGCGCGCGTGATCAGCAAATAAGTATTGGCGTCGAAGTAGCCCGAGAACTTCTCGCCCTGGTAGCGCAGGTAGGATTCGACCTCGAATTCCACGTCGTAGCCGTAATGGAAGTCGCCGTCCTCGGCCGGCGCGCGCTGCGTGCGGCCGAACTTCGCCGCCATGTCGTCGTCGGACAAATAGGTGATGTGGCCCAGCATGCGCGCCACCGCCAGCCCGCGCCGCGGCACGGTATTGTGGGCCAGGTAGTCGCCGCCGTGGAAATCGGGGTCGGAAATAATCGAGCGGCGCGCCACTTCGTTGAAGCCGATGTTCTGCGCCGACAGGCGCGCCGTGCTGGCGATCACGATGCAATGCCCGACGCGGTCGGGATAGGTGACGGCCCAGCTCAGTGCCTGCATGCCGCCCAGCGACCCGCCCATCACCGCGGCGAACCGCTCGATGCCGAAATGGTCGGCCAGGCGCACCTGGGCATGCACCCAGTCTTCGACGGTAAGCATCGGAAAGGCCGAGCCCCAGGGCTTGCCCGTGTCCGGGCGGATGCTGGCGGGCCCGGTGGAGCCGAAACAGGAGCCGATATTGTTTACGCCGATCACGAAGAACCTGTCGGTGTCCAGCGCCTTGCCGGGCCCGACCATGTTGTCCCACCAGCCGACGTCTTTGGGGTCTTCACGGGACATGCCGGCCACGTGGTGCGAGGCATTGAGCGCATGGCACACGAGCACCGCATTGTTGCGCGCGGCGTTCAATTCGCCGTAGGTTTCCACCGCCAGCTCGTACGAAGGCAGCACCTGCCCGCTGGCGAGCGTCAGGGGCTCGTCGAAGGCGATGAAAGTGGGGGAAACGAAACCGACGGAGCCGGGAGGGACGCCGCCCTGCGAGGCGGCTACGGGAACTGGTGCGACGGCGGTCGCGGCTGCAGCGGTAATGACGGCCATAGGGACCTCTTTAGCTGGATTTATGAGGCGCCCGCAAGCGGATCAGGCAAATCGGCGCCGAATCGACGAGCCATTTTATCACTATCCCCCAGAGGCCCGCACACGCTTTTGTCCTACGCAGTTTTACCCCAGCGAAGAAACTTGATACATTAATTTAAAAATCGTAGTGATTACAACAGCTTAATCATAACAATAGTGATAACAGTGATAACAAGAATTTATGCACATGCATAGGGGTAGGCTCGCATGAATCCTCTGACCGACCGGGAGCTCGACTGCCTGCGCTGGGCCGCAATCGGCAAGACCAGCTGGGAAATAGGCGCTATTCTGGGAATTGCCGAACGCACGGCCAATTTCCACATCCACAACGCCTGCCGCAAGCTGCAAGTCCACGGGCGCCAGGCAGCCATCACTGCCGCCATCCAGGCCGGCTGGCTCAATGTTCTTGCTTCGGAACCAGGGTCCGGAAAAACTCATCCGCCTCGTGCCGCGGATACGAATGCGCAGAGGCGGTTACAAGGCCTTCTACCAAGCCATCAGGGAACAGCCAAAGCCTAGCCTCCATGCGGGCCGGCCCCTTGGGCGAACGGCCGTCGATGGCAAAGCGCTGGCCGAAGCCGGGCAACTGCGCGGGGGGCGCGGTGTCCAGGTTGCGATACAGGGAAGACAGCACGGCGCGGCCGAAGGCGGCTTGCTTGGCGGCATCGCCGCGCATGGCGGCAGGCCAGGGCGCATATCCCACCGCGAACAACGTGTCGCCCACCTGCGCAGCGGTCAGGTAGAACTCGACACTGCCGCCGTCATAAGGCAATGTGCGCCGATGGGTCTCGGGCTTGTCGGGAAACGCCGCCGACACCGCGCCGGCGGCAACGGGAACTTCGCGCCAGTTATAGCGCGGCGAACAGGCCGCCAGCGCGACCAGCATTGCGGCAAGCACCGCCAAGCGCCTCAACACGGATCCCTCCCGGGGGTGATATTTGTTCCAGGCGCCAGTGTACCGCCCCGATGCGGGTATGCCGGGACGGGCCTTGGGGCGGCCCCGAGGACAAGAACATAGCCCCGCGCTGCGCCCGGCGGCAAAAAACCCCAAACGCCCGTAAAATCGCAGGCTGGCCTCAATGAGACTTATGAGATGATTTCTCCTTCCACTCGCGTCGCTGCGCTGCATGACAACCCCCAATTGCTCAAGGGCATGCTGCGCGGCATAGAAAAAGAAGGCCTGCGCGTCGATGGCGAAGGAAACCTGGCCCTGAGCGCGCACCCGGCGGTGCTGGGCTCGGCGCTGACCAACTCGCGCATCACCACCGATTATTCCGAATCGCTGCTGGAACTGATCACCACCACGCACGATACGGTCGAGGGCCTGCTGGGCGAACTGCTCGACACGCATCGCTATGTGGCCCGCAATCTGGGCACGGAGCTGATCTGGAACCAGTCCATGCCTGCGCATCTGCCCGACGAGGCGGACATCCCCATTGCCTGGTATGGCACCTCGAACACCGGCATGCTCAAGCATGTCTATCGGCGCGGCCTGGCCGAACGCTACGGCAAGTCCATGCAATGCATAGCCGGCGTGCACTACAACTTCTCGCTGCCCGACCAGGCCTGGGACTTGCTGGAAGCAGGCGGGGACCCGGCCGGGGATGCTTCGATCGAACAAAAGCGCTCGCGCGGATACATGGCGGCGATACGCAATTTCACGCGCTATTCGTGGCTGCTGATGTACTTGTTCGGCGCATCGCCGGCAGTGTCGCGCCGCTTCCTGCAGGGTTCCAGCCACCCCCTGGCACAACTGGATCCTGATACTTTGTATCTGCCTCATGCCACCAGCCTGCGCATGAGCGACCTGGGCTACCAGAACAAGGCCCAGTCGGAACTGCAGTTGTGCTACAACGACATCGACACTTTCGTGACTCGCATGTACAAGGCCGTCACCCTGCCCTGGCCGGCCTACCAGGCCATCGGTACCCACCGCGACGGCCAATGGATCCAGCTCAACACCAACGTGCTGCAGATCGAGAACGAATACTATTCCAGCATTCGCCCCAAGCGCACCACGGGACGCTGCGAGCGCCCCGTCACCGCCCTGGCGGCACGCGGCGTGCAATATATAGAGGTGCGCTGCATGGACATAGATCCCTACAGCCCCATCGGCATCTCCGAGACGGCCAGCCGCTTCCTGGACGCCTTCCTGCTGTTCTGCGCTTTCGAGCCCAGCCCCTACTTCGCCGGGACAGGCACTTGCGGCAATAGCCGCGAAAACTTCTCGCGGGTGGTCAAGGAAGGCCGCAAGCCCGGCCTGCAACTCGCGCGCCCCGACGGCCACCCGGACTCTGGCCGGCCGGTGGCCCTGCAGGGCTGGGGCGCCGAACTGCTGGAACGCATCGAACCCTATGCCGAGGCGCTGGACGCCGCGCACGGCGGCGAGCAATACCGCCAGGCCGTGCGGGCACAGCGTCTCAAGCTCGAAGACAGCGAGCAGACTCCGTCGGCGCGCCTGCTGCGCGAACTGCGCGAAAGCCGCGCCACGCTGCACGAATACACGCTGCGGCAAAGCCGCCAGCATTGCGAGGCCCTGCGCAGCGGCGAACTGGACGCGGCCGCCGCGCGCACCCTGGCCGAACTGGCCGCGAGCTCGCTGCAAGAGCAGGCCGCCATCGAAGGCAGCGACCGCGAGAGCTTCGACGATTACGTGGCGCGCTACCAGGCCGCGCTCAAGCCGCCACGGCAAGCCTGACGGACGGAGCAAGCCTGCGCCGCACGGCCGATGGCGTCCGGTTCGATTTCCGCATCGACCGCCAACGCGCAAGCAAAGCGCAATTGCAACTCGAAGGAGAGAAAGACTTGCCCTTGCTCCTAGCCATTCCTATCGTCATCGCATTGATCATCTTCGGCGCCATCCGGCTCTACGCAGTGACCGCGGCACGCTTCGGCGGCATTGCGGGCGTCGCCGCCAATGTCGCGGTCGTCCTGGCGGCGGCTGCAATCGTCGCCTGGCTGGTCCAGCGCCACCGGCGCATCCACGGCGTGCGCAGCGGCGGCCACAGGATGCTGTCCCTTGCGGCCGGCGATACGCTGGTGGAAGTCGACGCCGACCACCAGCGCGGCAGGCTGCGGCTGGCCGGCCGCGAAACACAATTCATCTTCGCCGACATAGCCTCGGCGCAGGCGGCCCCCGCCCAAGACGCCTGGTCGCTGCGGCTGAGCCTGCGCCACAGCGCACCGCCCGACTGGGAAATCCCGATGCCCGGCCGCAAGGAAGCGCAGCGCTGGGAACGCATATTTTCGCTGGCCGCGGCGCAGCGCCTTTGAGATCCCGGCCCTCCGCGCCTCAGGCCGGCCGCTCCCTCTGAACAGCGTGGCGGGCCTGGGCCTGCCGCCATAGCGCCGGCTCATATATCTCATATATCTATATCCACATCCGCATGCCCGCCCGCGGGCGCAAGCCTCGGGCGCGTATGTATCGGCACGTGTCTGCGCATTGACCCGGCGGACACGGCAGGAGTACATTTTTTTTCGAGACACAGCGAGCCGGCGGCGGGCGTCTTGCCCACGAGGCTCGGGCACGAAAAGGAACCCTCATGTCCAAGACCATCACGCTGGAGGTCAACGGCGCCAGCCACAGCATCGACGCCGACCCCGACGGCATGCTGCTTTACGCCCTGCGCAACGACCTGAAACTGCACGGGCCCAAGTTCGGCTGCGGCCTGGCGCAATGCGGCGCCTGTACCGTCATCATGGACGGCACCGCCATACGCTCGTGCGTCACCCCGCTGTCAGCCGCCCAGGGCCACAAGATCACCACCCTGGAAGGGCTGGGCAGCATCGAGCACCCGCATCCGCTGCAGCAGGCCTTCATCGACGAGCAGGCGGTGCAATGCGGCTATTGCATCAATGGCATGATCATGACGGCCAAGGCGCTGCTCGACCGCAACCCCCATGCGGGACGCGACGACATCAAGCAGGCCCTGAACGGCAACCTGTGCCGCTGCGGCACGCACATGCGCATCATGCGCGCCATCGAGCGCGTGGCGCAACCGGGGGCCGGCAAATGACTACCCAGACCACCACTACGCGCGGCAATGTCCCTGGAAGCGCCGCAGGCACCGGCGCCGCCCTGTATGCCCGAACGGCTGATGCCCTCGACACCGCGCCGGCCTCGGCCGGGCGCCGCGGCTTCATGAAGGCCGCCGGCGGCCTGTTCATCGCCTTCAGCCTGCCCTCCATGACCGCGTTCGCGGCCACGGAGCCCGCCGCACAAGGCATCGAACCCGTGGCGCCTCCCGACGCCGGCAGGCTCTATGCCTGGCTGGCCGTGCACCCCGACAATACCGCCACCCTGTACACCGGCAAGGTGGACGTGGGCACCGGCATCGAAATCGCGCTGGCTCAGATCGCGGCCGAGGAACTCGACTTTCCGCTGGACCGCCTGCACGTGGTCATGGGCACTACTTCGCACACCGTCGACCAGGGCCCGTCCTACGGCAGCCGCACCGTGCGCTATGCCGGCCCGCAAATCCGCCACGCCGCGGCGGCCGGGCGCCAGGCCCTGCTCGAACTTGCCGCGGCCCACTTCGGCACGCAAGCCGGCAAGCTGGCCGTGCGCGACGGCATCGTCTCGGTGAAAGGCCAGTCCGGCAAATCCATCAGCTACGGCGCGCTGGTGGCCGGCAAGCGGCTGGACATGGAAATAGGCGCCAGCGGCAAGGCCTTCGACATGAAGGTGGCGCCGGACGCAATCCTCAAAGATCCGTCCACCTATACCGTGGTCGGGCGCCCCGCGGCGCGCAAGGACATCCCGGCCAAGGTGACGGGGGCATTCACCTACATCCAGGACGTCCGGGTCGAAGGCATGCTGCACGGCCGGGTCGTGCGCCCCTATGGCGTAGGCGCGAAACTGCTCGATGTGGACGAAAGCGGCCTGAAGGACATCCCGGGCTTCGTGCAAGTCGTGCGCCGCGACAACTTTCTGGGCGTAGTCGCGGAAACCGAAGAAGCCGCGATCCATGCCGCCGACAAGCTGGGCTCCCGCCTGCACGCCGCGGGCCCTGCCGCCGGGCAGGCCAAATGGTCCGACTGGCACGACCTGCCGCAGCAGGCGCACATCTGGGACACGCTGCGCCAGACACAGGGCGGCGACATCCAGGTGGCCACCCAGGGCTCGGTCGACGCCGCGCTGGGGTCGGCGGCCAAGAAACTCAAGGCCACCTACGAGACCCCATTCCAGATGCACGGCTCCATCGGGCCGTCCTGTGCGATCGCCGACGTCGGCAAGGACCGCGCCATACTCTGGGCCGGCACGCAAATGCCGCACCAGGCGCGGCGCGACATGGCGCGGCTGCTCGGCATGCCGCTGGAACACATCGAACTGCGCTGGCGCGAAGCCTCGGGCTCTTACGGCCGCAACGGCCTTGAACACGTCATTGCCGATGCTGCGCTGATGTCCCAGGCCGTCGGGCGCCCGGTGCGCGTGCAATGGATGCGCTGGGACGAACACGGCTGGGAACCCAAGGGCCCTCCCATCGTGCAAGACCTCGAAGGCGCGGTAGACGACAAAGGCAATGTGGTGGCCTGGCGCCACCGCATGTGGATACCCACCACCGGGGACACTCACCTAATCGCCGCGGAACTGGCCAAGACCGCGGAAATCGGCGCCACCGGCCGCGGTCGCCCGGCAATCCGCTATTCATATACCTTCGGCAACGCCGACGTCTCCTGTCACGGCGAAGGCAAGGTCGCGCTGCTGACCGCGTGGCTGCGCTCGCCCGCGCAATTCGAGACCACCTACGCCATGGAGGCCTTCATCGATGAACTGGCCGCCGCGGCCGGCCGCGATCCGCTGGAGCTGCGCCTGGCCTACCTGAAAGACCCGCGCGCCCTAGGCGTGCTGCGGGCCGCCGCGCATGCTTATGGCTGGCGCAGCCGCCCATCGCCGGCCAAAGGGCAGGACCAGGGCGGCACGGCCCGGGGCCGCGGCATCGCCTGGGTCAACCGCGACGATTCCTACGTGGCCACCATTGCCGACGTGGCCGTCGACCGGGCCAGCGGCCGCATCCGCGTAGAGCGCGTGGTCGTCGCGCACGACTGCGGGCTGGTGGTCAATCCCGACGGGCTGAAGAACCAGATCGAAGGCAACATCATCCAGTCCATCAGCCGCACGCTGCATGAAGAAGTCACCTTCGATCGCGCACGGGTCACCAGCCTGGACTGGCAAGGCTATCCCATCCTGCGCTTCGAAGAGATTCCCGACCGCATCGAAATCGTGCTGGTGAACAACCAGCCCGATTACCCGTCGCATGGCGGGGGTGAACCGTCCACCTGCCCCACCGCGGCCGTGATCAGCAATGCCGTGTTCGACGCTACCGGCGTGCGCCTGCGGCGCACGCCCTTCCGGCCTGAACGCGTCAAGGCCGCCATGGCATAGGCGCCAACCGGGCACGGGGTGGTTTCCGCCACCCCGCCGCCCGTGGCGCCTCGCATGGAATCGGGCCGCGAACGGCCCGGCAACGGCTTGCGACGACGAGGCCCCGCCCGCAACGCGGACGGGCAGAAGAACGGCCTCAGGCCACCGGCATCGCGCCGAACTTGCCGCTGTTGAAATCGGCAACCGCCTGCGCGATTTCCTGCCGGCTGTTCATGACGAACGGGCCATAGCCGACTATCGGCTCATCGATGGGCTCGCCGCTCAGCAGCAGGACCACCGCGTCGTTATTGGCCTCGATCGACACCTCGGTGCCGGCGCGATCCAGCACCACCAGTTGCGACTCGCGGGCGATGGCCTCGCCATTGACCTGCACCGTGCCATGCAGCACGACCAGGGCCGTGGTCCAGCCTTCCGGCAGGTTCAGCACGCCATGTCCGCCCGCGGCCAGCCGCAAGTCCCACACATGCATGGGCGTATGCGTGCGCGCCGGCCCGGCCACGCCGCCGAATTCGCCCGCAATGACGCGCACCGAGCCTGCACCGCCGGGCAGCGCCGCCACGGGGATATCCCCGTCCACGATAGCCTGGTAGCCGGGCGTCGCCATCTTGTCCCGCGTGGGCAGATTCACCCATAGCTGCACCATCTCCAGCGCCCCGCCGCTGCGGGCGAATGCCGGCGAATGGAATTCTTCGTGCAGGATGCCCGCCGCAGCCGTCATCCACTGCACATCGCCCGGACCGATCACGCCGCCCTGCCCCGTGGAATCGCGATGCGCCACCTCGCCCTTGTAGACGATGGTCACGGTCTCGAAGCCGCGATGCGGGTGCTCGCCCACCCCGCGGGGACGCCCGGACGGCTCGAACTCGGCCGGGCCGGCATAGTCCAGCAGCAAGAACGGGCTGAGCTGCTTGCCCAGGCCGTCGTATGAAAACAGCGAACGCACCGGAAAACCGTCGCCCACCCAATGGGGGCGCGGCGCGTCGTGGACTCCAAGAACCTTCTTCATGCATTTCTCCCGCCTGGCGGGCCCAAGGCCCGCATGGATCATGCAATCAATATAGAGGCAAGAACAAGATTCTTGTAGTCCGTGAAATCCGATTTCAGCGTTCTATTATTGGAATAATCGAGGCCACGAAACCTCCTTGACCGCTGGAGTCGGTGAAGTTTCGGCCATATTTTTCCTGACACGCGAAATCGATGAAATCCAGCTATGCAAACCTAACTTCTGTTCATCAGTCGAGCATGTGGCTCGGACTGCGCATAGCATCCGGCAAAGAATGTCTTAACTGTCGCGTACCCACGCACGAGGAGCCCCCATGTCCAGCCGTCCAACCGTCATTTTCCGCAAGATGATTTCCGAGCCCGGCTGCATCATTCAGCCATCGATCTTCAGCCCGCTGTGCGCGCGGATAGCCGAATCTGCTGGACTCACGGCGCTGGGCCTCGGCGGCTATGCCATGGGGGCACATACCGCGATTTCCGAACCCCTGATGTCGCTGGAAGAAATTGCGCAAATCGTGCGCGGCGTACGCCAGGTATCGCCGCTGCCCATCATGGTGGACGGCGGAGCTGGATTCGGCGACCCGATGCACGTCATGCGCACCGTACGCGTGCTCGAGCAAGCCGGCGCCTCTTCAATCCATTTAGAAGACCAGTTCTTTCCCAAGCGGGCGCGCTACCACATGGGCGTCGAAGAAGTTGTGCCCATGGAAGAGATGGTGCAGAAAATCCACGCAGCCCTCGAAGCGCGGCAGGATGACGACTTTGTCATCGTGGCGCGCACCGATGCCATGCGCACGCACGGCTACGCGGAAGGAGTAAAGCGCTGTAATGCCTACGTCGAAGCGGGCGCCGACATGATCATGATTTTCCCGGACAGCGACGAAGAAACCCGCAGCGCGCCACGCGACATTCCAGGCGTGCCGCTCATCTATGTGAACAGCACCGGCAACAAATTCAACCGCGGCGTATACAGCCGCACACAGTTGGACGACTGGGGCTACAAGATTCTGTATGACGCGATCAGTTCGGTCAATGTGACGGCCCGGGCGCTGTTCGCGTACTACGATCATTTGAACCGAACGGGAGAACATGGCTTGGACAATGCCGAGATGGTCAAAGTCCGCGCCGACGTAGAACGCGCCATCGGCCTGGAGACGCTCTACAAGCTCGAACAAGCTACGCTGGGCGACATCAAGATGTTCAAATAGGCGTAGATGTTCGGGCAGGCGACACTCATAACCCCCGGAAAATCGCATCCGCCTCGTCCTGGATGATGGCGGCCATCCGGCGCTTGATGGGGTCGTCCGAGATGTTCTTTTGGGCGATCAGCGCAATGCGCCTTGCGGCACGGACAGGCGCGTGCGGCACCTCCTGCAACTGGCCCGCGAAGCGGCTGTCCTGCAGGCTGAGCCTAGAGGTGAACGCAAGCAGTTGCGACGTCCCGATCAAGCCGGGTGCGGCAAGCACCGAATTCACTTCGATGCGGCAACGAGGCGGCGGCAACCCCCGGGCCAGGAAAATCTCGTTCAGGTATCGGCGCACCGGGGACTGCTCGTTCGGCAGGACCCAATCATAGACGCACAGGTCGGCATGGCCCAACTTCGTGGCGGACAACACGGGATGGTCGGATGCACATGCCACAACGAGCCAATCATCGAGCAGATGCGTGACGGCCACATCACCGATGGGAGTGTCGGGTGCAGGCACTACGGCCATGTCGATCTCGCCCATGGCGACGTCGGCGCAAAGCCGACGGCTGTCTTGTATGTGCAGATCCAGCAGCAAGCCGGGGGCATGGCGTCGGACCGCGGCCGCAATGCGGGGGAACAGCGATTCCGCCACTAGCGGCGAGGCAGCGAGGCGCACCCGGGCCTCCTCGCCCTGAGCTTCGCGCCGTACATCCCGGATGGTTTGCTGCAGGCTGGAGTCGACGATGCGCGCCCGGACGAGCAACAACTTTCCCGCTGCCGTAAGCCTGAGGCGGCGCCCATTCTGAGAAAAAAGTTTGCCGTCAATTTCGCTCTCGAGACGCCGGATGCTCTTCGTAATCGCCGGCTGCGTCAGGTGCAGGCTTTCGGCCGCCAATCCGAGATGGCCATACTCGGCAGCGGCACGAAAGTAGCGCAGATCACGAATGTCCATCGCAATGCGATTCAATCCACCATGCGCGTAGTGACGTTTTCCTTCAGGCGCTCGTCATGGACCGAGGGCATTTCAGTGAAAGGCTTGCGGTGCTGCGACCACAGGCGCATGTCTTCGTCGGAATGGAATATTTGCCGCGTTGGCATGGGATCCCATTCCTTGGCACGGATCCAGATGCGCAACAAGTGGCGGCGCCGCTCGAGCTCGGGATAGTCTTCGTAGTCGGTCCGGCCGTGGACCATGCTGCGATTGTTCAGGAACTGGATATCTCCATCCTTGAAGCCCATGTCCAGGAAATGTTCCGGCATGGCGGCGACCTTGCGCACGCGGTACAAAGCGTCGGATTCCTCTTGCGTGTAAGGACGCTGACCGCTCTTTTCGCACAGGCGCGCATACCCCGTGGGCAGATAGCATACGACCCGGCCGTTCTGTTCGCTGAAAAACGGTACCTTGTTTTCGCTATAAGTACGGGTCGCATGCCGCCCGTCCTCGTCGGCACGCTTGAGCCACAGGCCGTCGCACAGGATGCGGAAATCTTCGGGGTGATGCTCGGCCATGTAATTGTGCACCGCCAGCGCGCTGGAGATACGGCTGGCGCCACCGGCCTTGGCGGTACGCAAGCACATCAGGCCGATGATGTCGCAGGAATCCGTATGCATCAGCTGGCCGCCGCCTTTGCGGTACCCCCGAGATTTGGGCTCGAGGTCGCTGACATCCATCACATGGCCCATGAGATCGCCCAGATAAGACTGGGTCATGGGGCGCCCCATGTACGAAGACAGGCCGAAATAGACCAGAGCCATGTCGTCGTCGCTATAGCGCGCGCGCGGCAGTCCGCGCAGCATCAGGAAACCTGCGCCGTCTTGCAGACGGCGCGGCAGCCCGCGCATCAGCGCGCCGACTTTGTCCAGAGGAAAATTATTCGGCGTGATATCCGGGAAGTCGACCTTGCCCAGCGATTTCAGGTGTTTCAACGCCGCATCGATTTCCTCGACCTCTGCAGGCGACAGCACGTGCAGGCCATGCTCCTGCCAATCAATATCCGGCCCCTTCCATACCGCCGGCCCTTGCAACTGAGTTCCAAGCAACGCCATTTATCTCTCCTTGTTTGTGCAGACCACGTTTCGGGCCTGCAAAGCCTTGAACGCGTCCCGGCCGACGATGGGCGCCAGGATTTCCTCGTTGTGCTCCCCGATATGCGGGGCCCGGTAGCGGAACCCCCCTGGATCGCGGGCGAAACGCGGCGTGATGTTGTGCACGAGCTGGCTGTTCTGGTCTTCCGGCAGACGCACAAAGACTTCGCGCTCGCGGACGTAATCGTCTTCGACCAGATCGCTGGCGTCATAGACGGGCCCGGCCGTCACGCCTTCACGGTCGAACAATGCTAGAGCTTCGGAAAAATTCTGCTTGGCGAACCACTGCGCCACCAACCCATCTATATATTCCACATGCCGAAGCCGGCCGCGTGCAGTGCTGTATTCGGGATTCTCGGGAATGTCGCTGCGGCCGATCAGGTTGAAGAAGCGCTTGGCCATCGTCTCGGTCGAGGTGGAAATGCATATCCACTTGCCGTCGGCCGTCTTGTATACGTTGCGCGGCGCCGTCGTATTCGAGCGACTGCCGGTTCGGGCCTTCAGCTTGCCGGTCAGCTCGAAGGCAGCGGCCTGCGGCCCGAGCACCGACACCGTGGGCTCGAACAGCGACAGGTCGATGATTTCCCCGCCCTTGCCATTCACCCGCATATTCCATAAAGCGGTCATCGTTGCGCCAAAGCCGTACAGGCCGCTTACCATGTCGCCCAGGAAAATGGGGGGCAACACCGGCTCGCGGTCATCGAAACCGTTGATGGCGGCAAAGCCGGTGTAGCCCTCCACCAGTGTGCCGAAGCCCGGTTTGGTCCGATAGGGGCCAGTCTGGCCCCAGCCCGTGATGCGCGTGATGACAATATTGGGGTTGATGGCGTGAATGACTTCCGGCGCCAGGCCCATGTTTTCGAGTGTGCCTGAACGGAACGACTCCACGAAGACGTCGACCGTCGGCAGCATTTTCTTCAGTAGCGGAATAGCTTCGGGATGCCGGAAATCCAGCCCCACGCTACGTTTATTGCGGCAGTATGTGTTCCACCACGTGTCGTACCCGTCGCTGCGAAAATTGCGCAGCGTGTCGCCGCCGGGCGGCTCTACCTTGATGACGTCGGCACCGAAGTCGGCCAGTTGCAGCGTCATCACATTGCCCGCCACCAGGCGGGAAAGGTCCAGCACCCGCACACCGGCAAGCGGGCCCTTGGCGCTTTCATCGAACGCGACAGGAGGAAAGTCTTTCATTCTATTGAGCATGGCTTAATTAGATATAATGATATCATAATCATAAAAATATGAAAGCCAGGAGAAACCAGCTATACGCCGATATTGGTTAACATTCTTGCAACCGACCAACAAAAAGCCCCTGGAGATCGCGGAAAGCCCATGAGGACCAATGCTCCGAAATATGTACATGTCGCCGATCTGCTGGCCAAGGAGATCTCGAGCGGATACCCGGAAGTAGGCGCGCTGCTGCCCAAGGAAAGCGACTTGATCGCCCGCTTCAACGTGAGCCGCACGACTATTCGCGAAGCCCTCAAGCGGCTGAGCGCCTTGGGACTGATAGAAACCATTCACGGCGTGGGCACGCGGGTCATTGCCCGCCAGCAGAGCCAAAGCTTCATGCTGACATCCCGCTCGGTGTCCGAGCTAGTCTCCTACGGCACCGGCGCGACCCGCTTCCGGGTGCTGCGCCGCGAATCGTTGACGCTGCGTCCCGAAGACGCGCCGATATTCAAGATGCCGGCGGGCAGCGCCACGTTGCGGCTGATGGGACAACGGGTCAACAAGGCCGACCTGGACCAGGTGATTTCCATCTGCCGCATTTATGTGCGCAAACCCTACCTGGCGGCAGTGGCCCAGGACCGAGAAATGGACGAAGCCGTCTATACACAGATCTGCCGGGCGTTCGACATGGAGATCCAGAAAATCGAGCAGGAGATCCAGGCCGTGTTCGTATCCCCCGATGAGGCCGAACTCCTGCGCGCCACGCCGTACAGCCCGGCCCTACAGGTGGTGCGCCGTTACTTCTTCGAGGACGAAGAACCATTCGAAGTCACGGTGAACACCTACCCCGGACACAACTTCACCTACAAATTGACGCTGAACCGCACCAGCAATATGACGGACGCATAGGCCCGCGGCCGTTCGAGGCGAGTTATACGCATCTCTTCTTGAAATAGTGATATCACGATGATACGATCCCGGAAGTGGCTAAGGAAGGTATTTCCTGGCCATCACCAGAGTGAGATCAGGAGAAGAGATGAAATCCTATTGGAGACTAGCCGCAACCGCGGTGTGCAGCCTCGGCCTGGCCGGCATCGCGCAGGCCAAAGTCGATATTCCCAACGTAGTGCGAATCATCGTGCCGTTTTCCCCGGGCGCAAGCAACGACACCTTCGGCCGCGCCATCGCCAAGAAATTGACTGAAGCAACCGGCAAGAGCTTCATCGTCGAAAACAAGCCGGGCGCAGGCGGCACCATCGGCACGAACGAAGTAGCCAAGAGCAAGGGCGATGGAGCAACGTTGCTTTTCAGCTCGTCCTCGGTGGTCACCAATACGGTAGGACGCAAGCTCAGCTACAACCTGCTGAAGGATCTTGCACCGATTTCCGTCGTATCCACCGGGCCGATGGTGCTGGTCGCCTCCAAGGCTTCAGGGCTGAAAACCCTCGACGACTTGAAGCAGGCTTTGCACTCGGGCAAGCACATGACCTACGGCACCCCCGGGTTGGGGTCGATTGCCCATTTAGCCTCGGAATTGCTGATGGCCCGTTCGGGCGGCAAGTTCCAGAACGTGCCATACAAAGGCGTTTCCAACGCTGTCGTCGACATGGTCGGCGGCCGTGTGGACTTCATGATTTCCACCCCTGCCTCGATCCTGGGCCAGATGAAGTCGGGTGACCTTGTTACCCTTGGCGTGACCAGCGCCCAGCCGTCTCCATTCCTACCGAACGTGAAGCCGGTCGCCGATATATATCCCCGCTACACGGTGGACGTCTGGTGGGCGTTCTTCGCTCCGTCCGGCACTCCGAAGGAATTACTCGATTTCTATAACAAGTGCATCAACCAAGCCATATCGAGCAAAGACATGGCCGATATGTTCGCCCGCGAATCCACCCAGGCGATGCACATGTCGACAGCGGAGTCGCGGAAATTCATCGATGCCGACTATAAGAAGTGGCACGATCTGGCCAAAGCGCGGCACATCAAGCTCGACTGATATCGCGCCACGGGAAGAAGGGGGCTCTTATCGCCCCTCAAGCCCGATACCCGAGACGCTGCGAAAGCGTCGCGGCGGCCTCCTGCAGAGTGCGGGGCACGTCGCCGTCCCAGTCGGGCTCGAGGCGCTCGGCGGGACAGGTGGTGGACAAGGCCAGCACCATTTCGCCATTCGCGCCGAATACCGGCGCGCTGAAGGCGTTGACCGTGACCTTATGGCGCGGCGAGGGCGCGCAGCCCACCGCGCGCGCCATCAATCGGGTGCGGGCCTCGGTAAGGCGCAGCGTAAACTGGCCGTCGTCGGGATAGCCTTCCGCATTGCGTGCGTCCAGTTCACGCTGTACTGCCGCCTGGACTGCGTCCGAACGCATGAACGCCGCGAAAGCCAAGCCCGTTGCCGACTGGGTCAGGCTGACGACCACCCCCGTCTGCAAGAAGGGGCTGACCGGCTCGGACGAGGCCTCCCAGCGCACGATGGTCGCGCCCTGGTTGCCCCATACCGCCAACCCCAGCGTACGTTGGCCGATACGCTCGCATATTTCCGGCAAGGCGGCGCTGGCCAGCCGCACGGCTTCCAGCCCGGCAAGCCCGGTACTGCCGCGCCCGCCCCCCATCGCCTCGCCCAGGTCGTGCGCGAAAGTCACCATATAGCGGCCGTCGCCGAACGCCAGCGGCCTGTGCGAACTGCGGTGAATGCTCTCGACCCGGCCGATATAGACGACGTGGTCGCCTCCGGGATGCGCGGCGACCTTGGTGCACTCCAGGTAAGCGGCGCAGTCGTCGATGACCGGCAGGCCGCCCAGGCCGCCGTGTACGGCGATGTCGCGGAACTTGTCCTCGCCTGATTTGGCGAACTGATTGGACACCCTGACTTGGTGATCGGCCAGGATATTCACCACGAAGCGCTCGCTGTCGCGGAAAGTCGGGTAGCTGCTCGAAGTCAGGGACTGGCTCCACAAGATGAGCGGCGGATCCAGCGACACCGAGCTGAAGGAATTGGCGGTCACGCCATAAGGCCTGCCTTGCGCATCCAGGGTAGTCACCACGGTCACGCCGGTGGTGAAGGCGCCAAGAGTGCGGCGCAGTTCTCGGCTATCGAAGGCATTCATGTTTAGGCTCCACGCTTCAAGCGTATTCAGCGCACCGATCAGGACGGCCGCCGGACAAGGTGGAGATAGTCTAGGGGAGGAGTACGCGCCAGGACAATTTGCGGAGGTGAATGCATATATAGCGGGCGGGAATAAAACGCCTCCCGCCACGGCCGCGCCATCGGGCGGCCAACGCCTTGCGGATTCAGGTGAGATCTTCCAGGCGGGTCTTGAAGTGCTTGCGCAGGAAGGACTGGAAATTCAGGGCCGCGGCGCCCAGTTCGGCCTTGCGCGCCACGATGCTGCCGTAGCGGCGTGACACATCGAGATCTTGTACCACCACCGTGGTGCGCGTATGCCTGCTATTGCTTTGCGCCATGGAACGCGGCACGAAGGTCACGCAGTTGCCCGCATCGATCATCCCGAGCAGCGTAGGCAGGGTGGCGGAGATCTGGGGGTTGAACACAGCCCCGCGGCGCTCGTATTCTTCTTTCAGGTATTTGCGCAGCCCCTTGTAGCGATCCAGCAGCATCAATGGGTAGGGCAGGATCATGTCCATGGTGACGGCATCCACATCCGCCAGGGGATGGCGCGCCGGCACCACCAGCAGCATTTTTTCCTCGGCCAACGACTGGAACCTCAGGCCGCGCGGCGCGCCTTCCAGCGCCGCAACGCCCATGTCGGCGCGGCCTTCGGCCACCTCGCGCACCACCTGCTCGTACAGCAAGTCGCGCAGCACGATCCGCACATCCGGATAGCGTTCGGTATAGGCATGGATCAACATGGGCATGACCGTCGCGGCCAGCATGGGCGTGGCGGTAACCGTGATCTGGTTGCGCTCACTGTCGGATGTCTGCTGGAAGCGCCGCAGCGCCTCGCGCAAGCCGGCCACGGCCTGCTCGGCGGCATTGCTCAGGAACACGCCGTCTTCCGTCGCTTCGACCCTTCTGGTGGTGCGCACCAGAAGCTTGACGCGCAGCTTGTCCTCGAGCCGCTTGACGCGATTCGTCACCGCGGGCTGGGACAGATGCAGCTTGTGCGCGGCGGCGCTGAAGCTGCCCTCGCGCACTACCCAGAGAAAAGTTTCGAGTTCGGCGAGCTCCAGGCGCGTCAGCGATGGCGGCTCGGGCGACTTATTCATGATCATTATGAATGTATCACAAGGTGGAAATTGTGCAGAGGGCTGTGCGGGCCAATACTTCGAAGCAACTTCCGAGCAACTTTCATCCCTGCACCCGATCGAGACCATACATGAGCAAGCCGACGCGCCAAATGACCCTGGTCGCCTTCCTTCAAGCCCAGAACTGCACGAACTATGCGGGCTCCTGGCGACATCCGTCAAGCATGACAGACTATCTGTCGCCCGAATACTACCAACGCATTGCCCGAACGCTGGAAGAGGGCAAATTCGACATGGCGTTCTTCGACGACCGCCTGGCGATGCCCGACATATACGGCGCGGGCCACCAAGAGACCGTCGCGCATGGTGTGCGCGCCATAAAGCTCGAGCCCACTTCGGTGCTCATGGCCATGGCCATGGTGACCTCCAGGCTGGGCCTGGGCGCCACGTACTCCACGACCTATTACGAGCCGTTCCACGTGGCGCGCCTGTTCGCTACGCTGGACTTGATGAGCAAGGGCCGTGTCGCCTGGAATGTCGTGACATCCATGAACGACTCCGAGGCGGCCAACTTCGGCGCCGCCGAACACCTGGAGCACGACCTGCGATACGACCGCGCCGACGAGTTCATGGAAGTCGTCATGGGCCATTGGGACACCTGGAAAGAAGGCGCGATCGTGGCCGACAAGGCCGCCGACTATTTCGCCGACCCATCCAAGGTGACTCGCCTGGACCATCAGGGGCGCTTCTTCAATTCGCGCGGCCCGCTGACCGTGCCGCGCTCGCCGCAAGGCCATCCGGTGATCCTGCAGGCCGGCCAGAGCGGCCGCGGCCTGGCGTTCGCCGCAAGATGGGCCGAAGTGGTATTTGCCAAGTACCCCACCCTGGAAAACGGCAAGAAGCAATACAAGGCGCTCAAGGACGGCGTGGCCAACGCGGGCCGCGATCCCGACTCGGTGAAGATAGCCCCAGAGCTGAAGATCATCGTGGCCGAGACCGAAAGCCTGGCGCAGGAACAGCGTGAACTCATCGCCAGCACCTCGCGCCCCATCGACGGCCTGACGATGATAGGCGAGACGCTCAATATAGATTTCTCGGGGCGCCCCTACGACCAGCCCTTCACCGACGAAGAGCTGGCCGCCGTGTCCTGGCAAAGCCTGCGAGACAAAGTGGTGCAGGTCAGCGGCAAGCGCAACCCCTCGGTCAAGGATTTCGTCGAGGCCTCGGGCCGCGGGACGCTCAACGATGGCCCCGTATTCTGCGGCACGGGCGCCCAGGTCGCCGACCAGATGGAAGAGTGGTTCAAGACGGCCTGCGACGGATTCGTGCTGTCGGGCACTTCGGTGCCGGGAACCTACGAAGACATCGTGCGCCTGGTCGTGCCCGAGCTGCAAAAGCGCGGCCTGTTCCGCAAGGAATATGCCGACACTACCCTGCGCGGCAATCTCGGCATCGTGAAACCTCGCGCCGGCGACTGGCGCGGCAAGCGCTGAGGTCGATCATGACGAACAAAACCGTACGCATGATGTCGGCCAGCGGGATCCTGGGCTATGGGTTTCCGGAAAGCTCGATCGCGGCCGCGCTGAAACTGAAGCCGCACATGATAGGCGTGGACGGCGGCAGCAGCGATCCGGGCCCTCACTACCTGGGTTCGGGCAAGACGCTGAACTCGCGCCTGGCCATGAAGCGCGACCTGTCCCTGCTGTTGCGCGGCGCCATCGGCAATGGCATCCCCATGATGGTCGGCACTTGCGGCGGCGCGGGCGGAACGCCGCACCTGCAAGCCTGCGCCGACATCATCCGCGAAATCGCACGCGAGCACGACCTGCACTTCAAGATGGCGCTCATCGATTCCGAACAGGACAAGGGCTTCCTGCTGGAACAGTTGCAGGCCGGCAAGATCAAGCCCCTGGGCAATGCCCCAGCACTACGCAAGGAAAACATCGACGAGGCCGTGCGCATAGTCGGCATGATGGGCCCCGAGCCCTACCGCCAGGCCCTGGCCGCGGGCGCGCAAGTCATCCTGGGCGGCCGCGGCACCGACCCGGCGCCCTGGGTGGCGCTGGCCATGCACCATGGCCTGCCGGAAGCACCCGCCTGGTATGCCGGCAAGATCCTGGAATGCGCCTGCAACGCGGCCATTCCCAAGAAGCACGATTGCCTGATGGTGACCGTGGGCGAAGACTTCGTCGAGACCGAGCCGCTCAATCCGGAGCTGCGCTGCACCCCCATGTCGGTAGCGGTACAGGCCTTGCACGAGAACGCCAGCCCCATCATCCGCTACGAACCGGGCGGCGTGGTCGATTCCAGCGACTGCCGCATCGAAGCCCTGACCGACCGCCGCGTGCGCATCACCGGCATGCGCTGGACTCCCCGCCCCTACAGCATCAAGCTGGAAGGCGCGCGCATGGCGGGCTACTGCGCCATCACCATCGCCGCCACGCGCGACCCGGGCCTGATCGGCCAATTGGACAGCTTCATGGACTTCGTGCGCGAATCGACCGCCACCAAGGTCGGCGCTCTGGGGATAAGTCCCGATGCCTACCAGCTCGTGCTGCGCCTGTATGGGCAGAACGGCGTCATGGGCGCCTGGGAACCCAAGAAGGACAGCGTTCCTACAGAAGTCGCCATCATCGCCGAAGCCATCGCCGGCAGCCAGGAAATCGCCAACGCCGCCCTGGCGCTGGCGCGCGTCACGCTGCTGCATTCCGATTTCCCGGGGCGCATGTGCCGCGAAGGGAACATGGCATTTCCGTTTTCGCCGTCGGACATCGAACGCGGGCCCATCTACGAATTCATGCTCCAGCATGTACTGGAAATCGACGACCCGCTGCGCATGTTCCCCATTCACTACGAACAAGTCTAGGAAACGACATGGTCAAGCTCAAGCACATAGCCAAAGCCTGCAAAAGCAAGAACGCCGGTCCTTTCCACATCACGCTGGACATCATGTTCGACAACCCCACCCTGTTCGAGCACGTGCGCGCGACGGGGGTCATCACCGCGGAACTGATCGCCTCGCTTTACGGGGTACAGGCCCAGGACGTGCTGTTCACCGAATACCCGCCGGCGCTGGCCTGGAAAGCCACCCTGCCCCGCCTGCGGCCGTCGGGCTCGATAGGCGACACCGATATCTACGGCGCGCAACAACACGCGCCCTTGCTCGACATCGAAGTGCCCATAGACATTGCGGAATAAGTAATGCAGTACATCGAGCGGCCAGATCCGCCGATGAAATTTGATAAACCAAGGAGACATAGATGAATTTCATAGCCAAGGCCGTGCTACCTGCCGCCCTGCTTCTGCCCCTGGCCGCCCAGGTCCAGGCCCAGGACACGCTGAAGATCGGCGCGCTGGTCACACTTTCCGGCCCCGCCGCCATCTGGGGCCATGCCATGTACTACGCGGGACAATTGGCCGCGGACGACGTCAATGGCAAGGGCGGCCTCGAAGTAGCGGGCAAACGCTACAAGATCGAATTCATCCCCTATGACGACAAGTACCAGGCAGGTGCAGCCGTCACCGCCGCCAACCGCCTGGTCTTCGACGACAAAGTGAAGTACATGATCGGCCCCCTGGGATCGGCCCCCGAACTGGCGGTCCAGCCCATCACCGAACGCAACAAGGTCATCACCTTTACCCTGGCCTTCACCTCCAAGGCCCTGAGCCCGAGCAAGCCCTATTCGTTCCGCGTGCCGATGACGACGGAAGAAACCGCGTATCCGTCCATCGAATGGATGGTCAAGCACTTCAAACTGAAAAAGGTCGGGGCGCTCTTTCCCAACGACGAGACCGGCCAGGCAATGTCGGGCGCCCTGGAAAAAGCCTACGGCAAGGCGGGCGCTTCCATGTCCAAGGAATTTTACGAACGCCAGCGCGTCGACATGGTGCCGCTCATCACGCGCATGATGGCCGCCGGCATAGACGCCATAGACCTCAATGGCGACCCGCCCAACACGGCGGGACTCATCGTCAAGCAGGCTCGCGAGCTGGGCTTCAAGGGACCGATCGTGCGCAACGGCGGACCGGCCACGCAAGAGATCATCGCGGTGGCGGGCCCCGCCGCGGAGGGCGTCGTCGTCAGTTCCCTTACCGATCCGGACAACAAGGCCGTGGCCGACTATGCACAGCGCTACCAGGCCAAATACCACGAAAAAATGAACGGCTTCAGCCCGGCCTTCTACGACGTCACCCACATGCTGTTCCTGGCCATGCAAAAGGCCGGCACCGTGACCGATTCCAGCAAGGTACGCGACCAGCTTGCCGGCTTGAAGGATTATCACGGCATCCAAGGCATCGTCAATTGGGGCGGCAAGGACAAGTACGGCATCAACCATCAGATGGAATCGCCGTTCTTCATCTCCGAGGTCAAGGGCGGCCAGGAAGTCGTGCGGGCGCGCTGCACCGTCGAATCTTGCGTAGACGCCAAGCACTGAGCCCGGCATGAGCCTGTCCATACTCCTTTCCCAGGCGCTGACCAACGGCGTCATCATCGGCTTGCTGTATTTGCTGATGGCGGTCGGATTCACCATGGTTTTCGGCGTCATGCGCGTCGTCAACTTTGCCCATGGCGAGTTCTACATGGTGGGTGCGTACGCCGCTTATATTTTCGTGGCGAAGTGGCACCTGCCCTTCATCGCCGCGGTCGGCCTGGCTTTCGTCGTGGCGCTGGTGCTAGGCTGGCTGGTAGAGGAGTTGGTGCTCAAGCCGTTTCGCCATGACGAGCTCAACGGCATGATCGCCACTATAGGCCTGGCCATGGTTCTGCAAACCGCGGCCCTGATGATCTTCGGGCCCGATACCCAGATCATGCCTTCGGTGGCCGAAGGGGCACTGGTCATCGGCGGCATCGCGCTGCCCATGTCCCGGCTCTATGTCGTGGTGTTTTCGGTGCTGGTGCTGCTGGCGCTCTATCTGTTCGTCAGCAGGACCCGCACCGGCCGCGCCTTGCGCGCGGTCGTCCAGGACATGGAAATCGCCACGGCGCAAGGCATACGCGCCCGGATCATGTACCCGCTGGGCTTCGGCATCGGCGTCGGCCTCGCGGCGGTCGCCGGGGCGCTGATGGCTCCGCTGTTCTCGGTTTCGCCTTTCATCGGCAATACGCCGCTGCTCAAGGCCTTCATCGTGGTCATCCTGGGCGGCCTGGGCAGCATACCCGGCGCCGCCCTGGCCAGCCTGCTGATCGGCATCACGGAAAGCGTCGCCAGCACGTTCATGGACACCGGCGCCGCCGACATCCTCATCTTCGTCCTGGTCATCGCCGTGCTTCTGGTCCGGCCGACAGGCCTGCTCGGCCGCGCGGAGGGCTGACACATGAACGACGGAAAAACCATGGCCCCTCCCGTGCCCGTGCAAAGCCGGCCCCCGGCGGGAATCAATGCCGGCGCATGGCTGGGCGGCGCGATACTGCTCGCCATCGCCGTTCTGCCGCTGCTGGTGCGCAATGCATTCCTGACCCACCTGGCCATCATGGTCTGCATCAATGCCATCATTGTCAGCGGCCTCTCGCTGCTGGCGCGCAGCGGCCAGATCTCGCTGTGCCAAGGCGCCTTCGTGGGCATCGGCGCCTACATGTCGGTGCTGATGACACTGGGCCTGAACCTGCCCTTCATACTGGGCGTCGCAGTTGCCGTACTGTCGGCCGGCCTGGTGGCGTGGCTGCTGGGCGCCATCATGCTGCGCCTGACCGGCGTGTACTTCGTCCTGCTGACCTTCGCCTTCGGCCAACTGGTGTACCTGGTGTTCCTGGAATGGGACTCCGTCACCGGCGGCGCCAACGGCATCCCGGGCATTCCTCCTGCCAGCATTTTCGGATTCGCCTTCGACGGCAAGCCGTCTTTCTATTGCCTGGCGCTGGTGCTTACCCTGGGCGTATTCCTGCTGCTGCGCGCCATCTATCGTTCTCCCGCGGGCCACGCCATAGACTCGGTGGGCGAGAATGCCAAGCTGGCCGAAGCCAGCGGCATCAGCGTGCGCGGCACGCAGCTCTTCGCCCTTACGCTGTCGGGCGCGATAGCGGGCCTGGGCGGCTCGCTCATCGCGCACTACACGAACTACATATCCCCCGAATCCTTCAATATGAACGAGTCGGTGACACTCATCATCATCATGGTGGTGGGCGGCCGCAAGATCCTGCTCGGGCCGCTGATCGGCGCCATGGTCATGACGCCCTTGCCGGAACTGTTCCGCGGCGCCGTCGAAAGCCAGAACATCTACTATGGCGTCGCGCTCATCCTCATGCTGCGCTTCCTGCCGCTGGGCCTTGCCAGCCTGCCCTCGCGCAGCCGCCGCAAACAGGAGGTCCGCGCATGAAACCCGTCCTGCAAGTCCGCAATCTCGGGAAAAACTTCGGCGGGCTCAAGGCGGTCTCGGGCCTGAGCTTCGAGATCGGCGAGAACGAAATCGTCGGCCTCATCGGCCCCAACGGAGCCGGCAAAAGCACCGCGTTCAACTTGATCAGCGGGGCCCTGCGCCCCAGCGCAGGCTCGACCGTGCTGCACGGCCGCAATATCACGGGCATGGCGTCCAGCCAGGTAGTGCGCCATGGACTGGCGCGGACCTTCCAGTCGGCATCGGTGTATCCGGCCGCCACGGTCGCGGAAAACCTGTATCGAGGCGCATTGTCCACCCTTCAAGGCTCGATCTGGACTCATGGCCTGTCCACCGCGAAGCAGCGGCAGGCCATCGCCCGCATCGGACAGGAAGTCGATGAAATTCTCGACATTACCGGCCTGGCCCCTCATCGCGACACCTTGGCGGGCGGCCTGTCCTATGGCCACCAGAAAAAGCTCGGCGTCGCGATCGGCATCGCCACCCGTCCCGCGCTATTGCTGATGGACGAACCCGCCGCAGGCCTGAACGGCGAAGAATGCGCCGAGTTCGGCAGATTGCTGCGCCAGATGCAGGGGCAACGCAAGCTGTCGATGCTGCTCGTCGAGCACCACATGGCCATCGTGATGGAGCTTTGCCACCGCATCATCGTCATGGTCCAGGGCAAGAAAATAGCCGAAGGCACGCCGGACGAGATCCGGGCCAATCCCGATGTCATCGAAGCCTATCTCGGAGCGCCCGACTATGCACACTCTTGAGGCCCGAGAGATCGCCGTATGCTACGGGCCGCTGGAAGCGGTCCATGACGCCTCGTTCAAAGTCGACCAGGGCGAGATCGTCGCGCTGGTCGGCTCCAACGGCGCAGGCAAGACCTCGACCCTGAAAGCCCTGATGGGGCTGCTGCCCATGGCGCGCGGCGAGATCCTCTGGAACGGCGAACCCATCACCCGCCTGCCGGCCTCGGCACGCGTGGCCAACGGCATCGCCTTGTCGCCCGAGGGGCGCCGCCTTTTCCCGCGCATGACCGTGCTCGAGAACCTGCAGGTCGGCGCGCACACCGTGCGCAACGCCAGCCTGCGCAACCGGGCCATGGACCAGGTCTATGCGTTGTTTCCCCGCGTGGCCGAGCGCCGCGCCCAGCTCGCCGGATCGCTTTCCGGCGGGGAACAACAGATGGTCGCCATAGGCCGCGCGATGATGGCGCAACCCAGGCTGCTGATGCTCGACGAGCCTTCGCTGGGCCTGGCGCCCAAGATCATCGCCGAGATCGCGCACGCCATCCAGCAACTGAATCGCGACAGCGGCCTGTCCATCATCCTGGTCGAACAGAATGCCAACCTGGCCCTGCAGCTTTCCCATCACGCCTACGTGCTGGAGCAAGGCAAGGTCGTGCTCAGCGGAACCGGCCAGGAATTGCTGGCCGACGATTTCGTCCGTAAATCCTATCTCGGCGCCTGAATCCGGCGGCAAGGAAAGCTCATGCAAACCACCCCACTGCCCGAATACGAGATCTATGCCCTGCGCTTTGCCCGCATGCAGCGCCATACCTCGGAAAATTTCATTTTTCGCGACGAGCATGACGGCCTCGTCGACATGGATTTCTTCATCTGGCTGGTGCGCAACGGCGACACCGCCATCCTGGTCGACACCGGCTTCGGCGAACGCAGCGCCCAGGCACGCAAGCGCCCCCTGGATCTTTGCCCTATCGACGCCCTGCGCCACCTGGGCGTGGACCCTGCCGACATCCGCGACGTGGTCATTACTCATCTGCATTGGGACCACGCCGGCAACCTGGACAAACTGCCCAACGCGACGTTTCACATCCAGGACACGGAAGCGGCCTACGCGACCGGGCGCTGCATGTGCCAGCCCTCGCTGCGGCGCGCATTCGCCGTGGAGGACGTTTGCGACTTCGTACACCGCGTCTATGAAGAGCGTGTCTGCTTCCATGACGGCGACGACACCCTGGCCCCTGGTGTGGAACTGCTGCACGTGGGCGGCCACACCAAGGGCCTGCAAGCCGTGCGCGTAAATACGGCGCGCGGCTGGGTGGTCCTGGCTTCCGACGCGGCGCACTACTATGCCAACCTGACCCGGCGCATTCCCTTTCCGGTGGTGGTGGACGTCGAGGCAATGCTGACCGGCCACGCCAGGCTGGTCAAGAGCGCCAGCTCGCCCGATCATTTCATTCCCGGCCACGACCCTCTCGTCCTGACGCGCTACCCTCGCGTGGAAAACGTGCCCGTGGATATCGTTTCCCTGCACCTGGACCCCGCACCGATGCCGGCCCAGACAGCCTGACCCCGATACCAAGAAACCGAAACACCTCATGCATATCGTCTCCAATCTCCAAGCCCCCTCGGCCAATGTGGCTCAGGCGCTGGCGCAATTCGCCCATAAGCTGCACGTTCGGGACCTGCCCCAGGCGGTCAAGCTCAAGTCGTTGCATCACATCGTGGACGCCATCGGCCTGGCCATCGCTTCGCGCCACTTTCCTTTCGCCGCCCCGGGGCTGGCGGGCTTTCGCGCCGCCGGCGCCCCCGGCGAAGCCACGGTGATCGGCGGCGGCGACCTGCGACTGCAGCCGCGCGACGCGGCCTTGTCCAATGGCTACCTGATCCACGGCCTGGATTTCGACGACACGCATCCCGGCAGCATCGTGCATCCCACCGTGGCCTGCCTGCCCGCCGCCCTGGCCGTGGGCGAAGTCGTGGGCGCCACCTGGGGTGAGCTGCTGGCCGCCTATGCGGCCGGCATGGAGACCGCGATCCGCATCGGACGCGCAGTCAACGGCGGATTCCACCACACGGGCTTTCACGCCACCGGCATCGTGTCGCACTTCAGTTCGGCCATAGTCGCGGGCAAATTGATGGGGCTTACGGCCGGGCAGATCGTCGCCGCGCAAGGCATCGCGGCAAGCACCGCTTCGGGCGTCCAGGTCTTTCTCGAGACCGGCGCCTGGACCAAGCGCATGCATCCCGGCTGGGGCGCCCTGGCCGGAATCACCGCAGCCCACATGGCCCAGGCCGGCTTCCTGGGCCCCGACCGTCCGTATGAAGGCAAGTTCGCGCTGTTCGACACGCATATGCAGGAACACGCCGACCGTGTCGACGCCGAATCGATGTTGCGCGGGCTGGGGCAAGAATGGACGCTGCTGGACACATCCATCAAGCCTTTCCCCGTATGCCATTTCATCCACGGCTGCGCCGAGGCCGCGTTGAAACTGCGTGATGAAATAGGCGGTATCTCCCGGATCGAGCGCATTGTTTGCGAATTGCCGGCCGCCACCCTGCCTATCGTGGCCGAACCGGCCGATGCCAAGCGCGTCCCGAAGTCCGACTATGAAGCCAAGTTCAGCGTGCAATTCGTCGTGGCCGCCTGCCTGCTGCGCGGCCGCTTCACGCTGCTCGAACTCGAGGACGACAGCCTGGCCGACCCCGCGATTCTCGCCCTGGCGGCCAAGATCGACTGCGCGGTCCAGGCCGACACGACATTCCCCAAGTATTTTTCGGGCGCCGTCACCATCAAGACTAGCGGCGGCGGCAGCGCACATCGCAATATTCCCATGAACCTGGGCAGCGGCGAACGCGCCCTGGCCCTGGAAGACATCGAGGCCAAGTTCCGCGGCAATGCGGGCCTGGTTCTGCCCGAAGCGCGCGTCCAGTCCATCCTGGACACGCTGCTTTCGGTGCAGGCCGACACACCCGTCAGGCAGATCGCACGCATGCTGGCCTAGTACGACGCATCCGGGCCCGCCTCCAGAACCGCGCCGGGCCGCCTCGAGCGGCACGGTTCGATCCGGGGCCGCTCCCCACGCCGCCATTCGCTAAATCGAGAAGGAGAAAGAAGTGATCCAGAAATACCAACTCTATATGGACGGGCAGCGCGTTGCGCCCGCCCAGGGGCGCATGTTCCCAAGCACCAACCCGTATACCGGCGAGGTCTGGGCGGAGATTCCCGAGGCCGGCCCGGAAGACGTGGCCAAGGCGGTAGCTGCGGCCAAGCAGGCCTTCGAGCGCGAATGGCGCCATACGCCGGGCGTCAAGCGCGCCGCGCTCATGATCAAGCTGGCCGGCCTGATCGAACGGGACGCCGAACGGATGTCGCGCATCGAGACCACCGACAACGGCAAGGTCGTGCGCGAGACCAAGCCGCAAATGCTGTGGGTGGGGCGCCAGTTGCGCTATGTCGCCGGCTACGCCGATAAGCTCTTCGGCCAGCAGGTCCCGGTAGACCAGGCCAACATACTGGATTACCTGACTCTCGAACCATACGGGGTGGCCGCACTCATCACCGCCTGGAATTCCCCCCTGTCCCTGCTCGCCAACAAGCTGGCGCCGGCGCTGGCTGCGGGCAATTGCGTCGTGGTCAAGCCTTCCGAGCATGCTTCCGCCTCCACGCTGGAATTCGCCTCGCTGGTGGAAGAAGCCGGC
This sequence comes from Candidimonas humi, assembly GCF_019166065.1. GTDB lineage: Bacteria > Pseudomonadota > Gammaproteobacteria > Burkholderiales > Burkholderiaceae_B > Candidimonas > Candidimonas humi. Next base: position 384,939 of record NZ_JAHTBN010000004.1, on the reverse strand, counting down.
TTCCCGGCCGGAGTGTTCAACGTGGTCACGGGCGGCGCCGACACGGGCCGCGCCCTGGTCGAAGACCCCGGCGTGGCGCTGGTCAGCTTTACCGGCAGCCCCGCGGTCGGCCGGGAAATCGCAGCCATGGCCGGGCGCCGTCTCGTGCCGGTCAAGCTGGAACTGGGCGGCAAATCCCCCAACATCATCTTCGACGACGCCGACCTGGATCGCGCCACAGTCGGCGCGTTGGCCGGAATCTTCGGCGCCACCGGCCAGACCTGCGTGGCGGGCTCGCGCCTGCTGGTGCAGCGCAAGGTGCTCGACGAAGTCGTAAAACGCCTGGCCGCGCGCGCCGGCCAGATACGCCTGGGCGACCCGCTGGATCCCGCCACCGAGATGGGCACGGTCGCCAACGAACCGCAGTTCCGCCGCATCCTGGCCGCCATCGAGAACGCCAAGACACAGGGTGCGAAGCTGGTGGCCGGCGGCGCCCGCGCGCAAGGCCCGGGACTGGGCAGCGGCTATTTCGTAGAGCCGACCATCTTCACCGACGTCGACAATTCCAGCCATCTGGCGCAGGAAGAAATATTCGGGCCGGTCCTGGCCATTATTCCTTTCGACACGGAAGAAGAAGCTGTGCGCCTGGCCAACGACAGCCGCTACGGCCTGGCGGCAGGCCTGTGGACGCGCGATCTGTCGCGCGCCATGAGGGTGTCGCGCGCCATGCAGGCAGGTTCCGTCTGGGTGAATACATATCGCGCCTTGTCGGCCCAGGCGCCTTTCGGCGGGTTCAAGGAATCGGGCATCGGCCGCGAACGCGGCGACGCGGGCCTGCGCGAATACCTGACGACCCGCAACATCATGATCGATTATTCCGACGAAGTGCGCGATCCCTTCGCCATCAAGACTTGAATCTGCAATCCACGCACACAGGAGACAACGTAATGGAACATAGCCTTACGGCAAACAAGTGCCGACCCGGCAGACGCCGCACGCTGGCGGCTATCGCCGGCATGGCCGTACTCGCGGGCGCAGGCGCCCAGGCGGCCACGCCGGGCTACCCGGCCTATCCGATACACCTGGTCGTGCCGTTTCCGCCCGGCGGCTCGGTGGACACGGTGGCCCGCAACATCGCCCCCGAGCTCGAGCAGCAACTGGGCCAGCATGTCATCATCGAGAATCGCGGCGGCGCCAATAGCGTCATCGGCGCGGAATACGTCAGGCGCGCCAAGCCGGACGGCTACACGGTCTTGCTCAATGCGTCCCTGCAGGTCTCCAATCCGACCCTGCTGAAGTCCGCCCGCTACGACCCGATCAAGGACTTCGTGCCCATTACCGAAATCGGAGCCCTGCCGCAGATCATGGTGGTGAACGCCACCAGTCCGTACAAGACCGTCACCGACCTGGTCAATGCCGCCCGCGGCAATCCGGGCAAGCTCACCTGGGCCATCGCGGCTTTCGGCGCGGCAGAGCACTTCGCCTGCGAGATGGTGAACGTGCAGGCCAAAGTCGATATGCCCGTTATTCCCTACAAGGGCGGCGGCCCCGGGCTGGTGGGAGTGATGGGCGGCCAGGTGACGGCAATGATCGAGCCCATGGCGTCGGCCTACCCTCAAGTCAAGTCCGGACGCCTGCGGGCGCTGGCCGTGGCCAGTGCCGAGCGGCTGCCTGCACTGCCCAACCTGCCCACCGTGGCCGAGAACGGCTTCCCCGGCTTCGACATGCCCAGCTGGTATGGGCTGTGGGCACCCGCCGACACTCCCCATGAGGTCGTCGACCGCCTCCACCAGGCCATACACCAAGTGCTGCAGAATCCCGCCGTATTGAAAAGGATGAGCGCGATTTCCTTCATGCCCATCGGCTCCTCGCCCGCGGAATTCGCCCGATTCCAGGCCAGGCAATTGGAACAATATCGCGCCATCATCCAGCAAGCCGACATCAAGGCCGACAGTTGATCCGGCACGACCTCGCAAATCATTCATAAACAGGAGTATCGATCATGAGCCAATACAACACCTTGGGGTTCGTCGGCCTGGGCGTAATGGGCGAGCCGATGTGCAAGAACCTGGTCCTCAAATCGGGGCACCCCGTGCACGTCTACGACATGAACGCCGAAGCCGCGGCACGCGTCGCGCAAGCCGGAGGGATTGCCGAGAAATCGGCACAGGCGGTAGCCGAAAAAGCCGACGTGGTCTTCCTTTCCCTGCCCTCCATCGCGCAAGTCGAGGAAGTCGTCCGCGAATTGCTGGCGGCGCCGCATAAGCCGTCGATAATCGTGGACATGAGCACCAGCGACGTGGCGCGCACACGCAAGCTGGCGCAGGAAGTCAATGCCGCCGGCGTCGGCTACGTGGACGCCCCGGTGGCCCGCACGGCGGAAGCCGCCCGCAAGGGCACGCTGCTCATTACCGTGGGCGGCTCCGAGGCCGACTTCGCGGAACTCAAGCCGCTGCTCGGCTGCATGGGTTCGGACGTGATGCATTGCGGCGAACTGGGCAACGGCCAGATGCTGAAGATCCTGAACAACATCATGGTCTTCATGACGGTCGACGCGCTGTCCGAGGTCATCACCATAGGGCGCCGCGCCGGCATGGACGCGGAAAAACTGCTGCAGCTCCTGTCCCAGGGATCGGCCGACAGCTTCGTGTTGCGCAACCATGGGATGAAGTCCTTGGCGAAAGACCAATTTCCCGAAAAAGTCTTCCCCACGGTCTATGCGATCAAGGACGCGGCCCTGGCACTTTCCCTGGCCAGCGAGGGCGGATTCCAGCCCCGCATTGCGCAATATGCCTACGACATGCTGTGCAAGACCCGCGACGCCGGCTTCGTGCAGAACTACCACCCGGCGGTCATACAGTTGATCGACGGCCGCGCCAAGGTCGACGCCGCAAGCCTCGAGGCTTGACGGCGTCCGCCACCGCACGGCGGGCCAGGACACCCCCAACACTCATATAAAGAGAGACAAACATGAAGTTCACACGCACGCTGGCAGCCTGCCTTTGTTTCGGACTGAGCCTGTTCCATGGAGTCGCCGCCCAGGCGGCCGCATGGCCTGGAGATCACCCCATCACTCTAGTCGTTCCTTTCCCGCCCGGCGGCACGACCGACATGATCGGTCGCTTGCTGGCCATGCAAATGGGCAAGGCGCTGAATCACAGCATCGTCGTCGACAACCGCGGCGGCGCGGGGGGCACCGTGGGCGCGGCCTATGTGGCGCGCGCCAAGCCGGACGGCCATACGCTTTTCCTGGCCACCACCGCCCACACCATCGCCCCGTCCATCCACGACTCGCTGCCCTACGACTTCATCAAGGACTTCTCCCCGATCACGCTGGTAGCCTCGCTGCCGCATGTCCTCATGGTCAACCCCAAGCTGCCCGTGAATTCCGTGGCGGACCTGATCAAATATGCCAAGGCGCACCCCAACCAGCTCAACTTCGGCTCGGCCGGCATAGGCAGCACCGACCACATGTCGATGGAGCTCTTCAACCGCCGCGCCGGCATCAAGATGGAACACGTGCCCTACAAAGGCGACAACCCCATGATGACCGACCTGATAGGGGGCCGGATACAAGTCGGCATGCCGCCGGCCGGCATCGCAGTGGCGCCGGTACAGGCCCATAGCGTAAAAGCCCTGGCCGTCAGCGGCGCCAAGCCCAGCCCGTATTTTCCGGGCCTGCCGACCATCAAGGACGCGGCCAAGCTGCCCGACTACACCTTCGAAACCTGGTATGCACTGATGGTGCCCGCCGGCACGCCGGCCCCCGTCCAGGCCAAGCTCTACCAGGCCGTGCTTACCGCGCTGAAGTCTCCCGACATGCAAAAAGCCTTGAAGACCATCAGCGGCAATCCTGGCGGAGAGCCGCCCAAGGAAGTCGGCCGCCTCATCGTCAAGCAGACGCAGGAATGGCACAAGATATTGAAACCAGGGAAATAAACAACCCCAGCCTAAAAACAGGAGACTCAATATGCGCACGAAAGCATTGCTCGGCGTACTTGCGGCAACGCTATCTATTTCCCTGACCGCCCACGGCGAAACCTACCCCTCGGGCCCGGTAAAGATCGTCGTTCCCTTCTCCGCCGGCTCTTCGACCGACATCATCGGCCGCGAAGTGGCGCGGGTCCTGGGCACGGAGCTGCATCAATCCTTCGTCGTCGAAAACCGCCCCGGCGCCCAGGCCACCATCGGCGGTTCCCAGGTGGCCCACGCCCGCCCCGACGGCTATACCTTGCTGATCGGCAGCACTACATCGATAGCCGCGGTGCCCTTCCTGCTCAAGCAAATCCCATACAAGCCCTTGACCGACCTGCAGCCCGTCGCCCGCATCGGCGCGGTGCCGTTCATATTGGTGGCCAGGGCCGACCTGGGCATCAAGACGGTGGGCGAACTGGTCGACTACGCCCACAAACATCCGGGCAAGCTGAACTGGGGCTACGCCAACGCCGCCAATCGGGGAGCGGCGGCCATGATGACGCACGAACTCAAGATGGATACGGCGGCCGTCCCCTACACCGGAGTCCCCCAGATGGTGATCGACATGCTGGGCAACCGCCTGGATTTCGGCATCATCGATACGACCAACGCCGCGCCCCAGATCGCTTCCGGCAAGCTGCGTGCACTGGCCGTGACCAGCGAAGACCCGCTGCCGCAGTTCCCGGGTGTCCCGCCGCTGGGCAAGACGGTCAAAGGCTATAGCCTGCTCGGATGGTACGGGGTATATGTGCCGGCAAAGACGCCCAAGCCCGTCATCGACACCCTGGCCAAGGCGCTGCTCAAGGGCATGGACAATGCGGACTACAAAGCCCACCTGGCGCATGCCGGCCTGATTCCCTACCCGGCGGGCCCGAAGGAATTGGCCGAGTTCGGCCAGAGCGAAACCCGGAAATGGGCCCAGATGGTGAAGGCGGCGGATATACATCCGCAATGATCGGTTCGACACGGCGGGAATGGCATCACCCGCCGTACTCGATCGACATCCATTCCGATGAGGGGCGAGACCGTGTATGCCCCTTTCCTCGAAAGAGGACAGGCCCAGTGCGGTTGGAACGGGGTGATTAACCGAGTGTGATGAACGGCCCTGATCCCCAGAAAATGGGGAAGAGCCGCTAAATGCTTGATTTCATGGCGCGCCCCCCACGATGAGGATGGGCACTGGGTGGAGTGCATTCCGCTCTACAGATACATCAAGATGCAGCTCAATCCCTCTCGCTAGGCTTGAACTGACTATTATCGGATCCAGCAATACGGGAGCGTTACGCTCGCTTTACCTCGGCGATGGTCTACGGGAGAACGTAGCCTTCGACACGGCCATGAAAAACATCGTGCCGCAGGTCAACGGCATGGTAAAGCAACGGACGCTACGTACAGGCTTGGCCCCAACAGCCCCCACACGCTACCCACGACATCCGAACATAGGCCAGTAGCCCTATCGCGGCCCCTCCACTTCCCTGATAACCCTTACAAGTGGTTTCAAAGTGTAGCCCCTATAGTAAAATGTGGGGGTCTTTCCCCTTCTGCACGATCAGCGGGAACACCTGCTCATACAATTTCGGATCGCCCACGCCATGAAGCGACTTTTAGCTATCCTGCTTTTCCTCCCATTATTGGCTATAGCTCAACAGCAGCCCAATCAAATACAGCAAGAGTTAGCAAAACTCGCTTGGCAAGATGGACCATCCAAGGGCGTGGTAGGAGCGAACGCGACTATCTCCATCCCGAAAGGCTATGTCTTTTTGGACGGGCCAAATACGCGTAAATTCCTAGAGTTAAACGGCAACCCGCCACAAGATAATAATTACACGATCGCCCCGAACACGCTTCAATGGTTTGCCATCTTTCAATTCGCACCAACGGGATATATAAAAGACGATGAAAAAATCGACCCCGACGAGTTATTGAAAAAACTGAAAGAAAGCGATATTTCAAACAACGAAGAACGAAAGCGATTGAATATGCCAGCCATTTATACCGATGGCTGGGCCAGTTCTCCGCACTATGACATTCAAACAAAAAGGCTTGAATGGGGTACGCAATTACATTCCGCCGATGGAATGAAGAACGTAAACTACACCAGCCGCATTCTTGGCCGCACTGGTGTCATGAGTGTGATTCTCGTTGCAGACCCGGATACGCTAGATCAAGATATACGGGAGTTTAAGCAAACCCTTTCCGGCTTTACCTACAATCCCGGCCAGGCCTATACGGAGTTCAAGAAGGGGGACAAGGTTGCCGAATACGGCCTTGCAGCCCTTATTCTAGGCGGCGCTGCTGCCGTTGCCACCAAGAAGGGATTTTGGGCAATGTTAGTTGGGGCCGTTGCCGCTTTCTGGAAGTTGATTGTCGGTGTCGTGATTGCGGGCTTGGCAGGCATCACTCGCATTTTCAAAAAGAAAAGCTGATGCTGATTTCAACAGAAGCACAACTGCTTATGGCGGTTGTGCTTTTTTACATCTATGATTCGTGCCAATTACTCTTTTCCAATGAGGGAGTAATCACAAAACATAGAAAACGATACACGGCCACCATCGATAAGAATGGATTACTCTTAATGGGCAAAAGGCTATATATCCCGAATCTTCTGCTTCCATACAAACCCATCTACAAATTATCGTGGAACCCGGAAGACATCGCGCAAGCACCATCATTTGATTGGGACTCAGAAAAACCGCTGTATTTATGGTTTATCTTTCCGGCCTACGGCATGGCCCTCTCCCTTTTCGTCATTACGCCAGCCGTTTACTATCTCTCCGGCTTAGATAAGGATTTGTTATGGTGCCTTGTCCTTATCTATTATTTTTCCATCGTTGTCGGCGTCGGCCTTTACCTCTATCGCAAGCCATTAGGCTTGAGTAACAAGAAAGCCCTCTCTGTATTTCTTGAATGTCTGTTTTGCCCGCCGCTTGCCATGAACATCGTTCGCAAATTATCACTATTAAGGCCAATGCAAGACAATTTTGCTCAATCGGCCTTTCAGCTTTTGGAGCAAGAGCAATGGGAAGAATTGCGGAATGATCTTATTGCGTACATTGACGGCGAAATAGAAGAAACGGACGCGGAAGACAAGATTGCTCGACTGAATCAATCAAAAGAGCAGCTTTTAGGGATGAACAAATAATGTCTGGTTATGAAATTGTTATCGTTGTGATCTGCCTGTTTGTTGGCTATTGGGCTATGTCAAAAGTCATGGGTTCAAAAGACAAGCCACAACAAACCGCCAGCGACAAAACGGAAAACAACTCCAAGCCCAACGAACCGCCGCCAAATACCAACAAGCAAGAACAATGGTGGGAAATTCTCAAGATCGACCGCAATGCGCCAATAGAGCAGATACAAATTGCCTATAAGCAGCAAATCCAGCAATATCACCCGGACAAGGTGAATAGCCTTGGCGAAGAACTACGGAAGTTAGCGGAGGAAAAATCCAAAGCGATCAATATGGCGTATCAGGAGGGGTTGAAAGAAAGAGGGCAATGAAAACCTAAGAACTGGCGTGGTCAAGACGGTAAACCGCATAGCCGGTTCATATGGTAGTTTTTGCATGATGCTAGGCGGCATCATGGAGAAAGAGTTTGACTACATCAGTAACCCAATTTATATGTTTTGCGATAAAAACAAAAGTACCGCCGAGCAGCGACTAACCGAGTGGAAGAAAGAAACCCATTTCGCAACACAGTAACTGCAATAAAGTACAAAAAAGCCACTGACTTCGGGCGGCCGAGGACGGGCCGAATAACTTCAACGATACGATTGAGAAAGACAAACTACGTTTTTACCAACACAAAGAGAAACCCCGGGCAACGAGCATGCTGCCCGGGGTAAAGTTTGAATTATTCTCCTGTTGATCTGTCCAATTTCGCTGCCCAACCCGCCAAGGTTGAGGTTCGGGCCGCATGCCGCCAAGCATACGGTTCGGCTATCACTACACGGAGCCGCCAAGCTCCTTCCCATAGGCCTTTCGACCTGAGGATCACACACATTTCGACTGATGGCAGCTTTGGCTCGCTTCGACCTTGACTGATTAGGTCTCGCCCGTCGCTCAAACGCTACTTGCCGCCGCTCCCCCGCTTGCGCTCATCTTCTCCAGTGCCACCCAGAGCAAGAGCCGTCAGCGGTTCCCACGTTATTTCATCGCGTCAGACCCACGATTTCGGATACGGAATGTCCAAGTCCTAGCATCGCATACGCTTCAGGGCATTGCCCCTTTCGGCCTACGATGTTCCATAGATTGGCTTACCGGCCAGAACTCTTCTGCCACTCATCACGCCATCTAGCGCGTATCCAAGGTTCTTGACCCAGATGCCTGACTCACACAGGCAATTACAGGCTTAAGCTATCCAGAGACCTACGCATTTCCGCGTAGTGCCGAGCAGTCCAGGTTTCCCCTCGTGCCCCTGCGCCATTTCTGACGCCTCATCAGCCCACCTGCCGGGATCGGGTTGCGCCGTTCTGTTTCCGAACGCCCCCCGATGCGGATTTGCACCGCTTCACGATGAACAGGGTCGATCCGCATTGCTGCGGCGCCCGTGTCCGTGTCGCCCAACACCTTCCCTCAGCGTTACCACCGTTGGGATTGGGTCGAAGGAAACGTGTCCGTTTCCAGCGCCCGTTACAACCGCACCAGCCAGCGTTACCCGGCATGCAGCTATGTCAGTCTACGAAGAATTGGCGATTCTTCGCGTGGGGTTTCCCCCAGTGTGTGTTTGCAGTTTGGCGCCTGCCTGCTGACCCCTGGCCCTGGCCCACGTTTTGTCATCGCGGTTTCAGTCAAGGGTCACTAGGCAGGCACCTAGCGTGCGAATTCGCCGCGACCTTCGCCCGGCTCCTTGCCCTATCTGCAAAGTGCTGTCCTGTTCCGTATAGCGTTTTCTGCAGGAACATCATTATGTGCCGCACGGTTTCACCAAATCACACCACAAACTCAGCGCCATTCTGCATTTCGCGCGCCGAGACTCTCGCTCTCGACTTGCTCGTTCCTATACATGTTGACCCCCCTTCGACAGGAGACTCGACATGGCAACCGCCAGTACCCCTATCGCCCGCAGCAAATCCGCCGCTCTGGCTCGCGTTCTGGATAGCCTTCCCAAGGGCTACGATCGCTACTTGGTCGGCACCGTCCCAGCAGCCAAAGCCACTGCCCTAGCAAGCAAATTCCATCGCCTCTACGAGATTGGCTGCACGCCGGCTCGGCGAGTGACCAGAAAAGCCCGTGGGCAAGCCAATTGCCTACTCATCATGTACTGGCCCACGACAGGGGCCGAGAATGACGTCGAGACGGACGCCGAAGCCACGGCCAGAACCACCGCCGCGCGGGTAGATTGGCTGATCCTGGCAACCGACGGTGACGGACTGGAAGCCGAGGCTCGGAACCTGCACCAGATCGACGGCCGAGGCCGCCTCGTCTGGCTAGGCTACGAATTGGTCAAACGCCCCGAACGTGGTCGGACAGCATGGACCTGGCGGCGAACCAAGGCCGAAATGGAAGACCTGCACAACCTACTCGCCCGACAGATCAATTTGCGCCTCCACAACGCCGTAGGCCAGACCTTGGCCCGGATCGCCCGCCAGCCAGGCTTTCACGGAGTCCGGGAGCAGTCCTGGCGACTGTGCCAATTCGCCCGATCCAAGGGCTACGCGGGCGAACTACCAACCCTGTACTACCTCCCCAAGATCAGCCATGGAGAACGGCTGATCCTGCCCGGCGTGTAACGCGCTTTTTACGCACTTTTTCCTATACCATTAACGGCCCGATATCAGGCCGCAACCGCGCCTAGGCTCGGTGGAGTGAGGCACTAGCAAAAAGTATCGAGGACACAACTAATTTTCCACCACCCCGGCGCTCCAATGGGAGCGCGTCGATGTCCTCGACTCCATATTCAAACACCCCATCGACCTTGACGGTCGAGCGTTTTTTGATGCCTTTGGGTAAGGCTTATGCAATGATTACCGTGAACTACCATGAGCCTGGCAATCTATGTGGTTCAGATTTGGAGCAGTTGGGCTTCGATATGCTCGATACCCTACTGCGGGATTCACCGTTTGACCAGTGGGAGAAGTGAGTATGAATGTTGCGTTGTATGCACGGGTCAGCACCGTGCGGCAGGCCGAGGCTGACTTGTCCATCCCAGATCAACTGACGCAGATGAGAGCGTGGTGCCGGGAAAACGGCCACACCGTGGTTGCCGAATACGTGGAACCGGGCGCCTCAGGCACAGATGACCGGCGCCCCGTATTCCAGAAGATGATGGACGCGGCAACCACAAAGCCATATCCCTACGAAGCCATCATCGTGCACTCGCACTCCCGGTTCTTCCGCAACGCTCGTCTCTACGTTTTCTACGACCTCAAGCTCGAAAGAGCGGGCACTCGCGTCATCTCGATAACCCAGCCGACTGGGGACAACCCCGAAGGCGAGCTGGTACGGTATATCCTGACATTTGCCGACCAACAGAACTCCGCCGAGAACAGTAAACACACGAGCCGCGCCATGCGAGAGAACGCCCGCCGGGGCTTCTTCAATGGCTCGCGCCCACCTTTCGGCTATAAGGCTGTGGAAACAGAGGTGGTGGGGCATAAGGGCCGCAAACGTAGGCGCCTTGAAATCGACGAGCGCGAAGCCCTGGTCGTCAAGAAAATCTATGACCTGTATCTTCACGGGCAAGAGGGCAACCCGATGGGCCTGAAAACTATCGTCAAACACCTGAACGAGGCTGGAATACTCATGCGTGGACGCCCCTGGCAGATCCAGAAACTGAATGCCGTGCTGGCCGACGATACTTACAGGGGCGAGTTTCGCTTCAACATGCGGGATTCCCGTACCGGGCAGCTTCGTCCAGAAAGCGAGTGGATTCGCACGCCGGTTGCCCCCATCGTGGACGAAGCCACGTTCGACGCCGCCCGCCGTATCCGTGAAGCCCGAGATCCACACAAGAAGGGTGGCACGGCGCAGCACGTCACCAGTCCGACCTTGCTGGCCGGACTCATCAAGTGCGATGGCTGCAATATCAGCATGACGCAAGCCAGCGGCAAGGGTGGCAAGTACCGGTACTACAAATGTACCCACAAAATGGTCAAGGCCGCCGATTGCACCACGCCCAACTTGCCGCTGAGCCAGATGGACAAACTTGTCCTGAGCCACCTGGTGGATAAGGTACTGACCCCGCAGCGTGTAACAGCTATCCTGAAAATTTGGCTGACAAAGCAGGCCAGGAAAGCCAGCGCCACGGAGGGCACGGTGCAGCAGCTGGAGAAAGCACGGAAGAAGGCCGACGACGGCCTAAACAATCTCTATAAAGGCGTCGAAGAGGGTATTCTGTCGCTGGACTCTATGCTGCAAAGCCGCGTCAATCGCCTGAAGGACGAGCGTGAACGCATCCTACAAGAGATAGCGCTGGCCAAGCGGGAACTACCATCGCCCAAGCGGGTATCACCGAAGCAGGTGGAGTATGTCTGCGCCCGGATGCGCGAGATGCTGCTGAACCCGGAACTGGGCTTTAGCAAGCAACTGTTGCGGATGCTAGTGACGGAAATCCGGGTCAGGCCAGGCGTGGCGGAACTATCTGGCAGCGCAGCGGCGCTGGAGGCCACCATATCCGGGCTACAAGCTGAAGCTGGGATACAAGTGCCCAGCCTCATACGTGATTGGCGCGCCCGACAGGAATCGAACCTGTATCAAGAGCTTCGGAAACTCTCATTCTATCCATTGAACTACGGGCGCAGGGGTCGCTATTGTAGCGTGTTTACGAAGGGCGTACGGGCGGGCCCGGCCGGCATGCGCCCGGCGGGCCCCGCGGCACGTCCGCCGCGCAGGCGGCGCGGGTAATCTGCACTGTAACGGCAGTCTCGGTATAATCGCAGCTTTGGGTGGTGAACAAGCACATCTAGACGGTGCTGGCCTTCTGTCTTCAAACCTTGACAAAAAATACTCGGGCGCAACAACAAGCCCAGGAATCACGTACACGCAGGATTCATCATGAACAACACTGAAGAGCACGTCGACGAACACGCAGAGGAAAGCGAGGGCCTCATCAAGACCCCCAAACAGCTCCTCATCACCGTCATTCTGGCGTTCCTGATTCCCATCGTCGTGCTCATCATGCTGGCCCACCTGGTAGCCGCCGGCGAACAGACCGGCGCGGGCTCCGACGCCCTGCAGCCCAAGGCCATCGAGGCCCGCATCAAGCCCGTGGCAAGCCTGGACCTGGTCGACGCCAACGCTCCCAAGGTCTACAAGACCGGCCAGCAAGTATTCGAATCCACCTGTACCGCGTGCCATACGGCCGGCGTGGCCGGCGCCCCCAAGATCGGCAATCACGATGCCTGGGCCCCGTTCATCAAGACCGGCTACGAGGAAATGATCAAGAATGCCATCCACGGCATCAAGGCCATGCCGCCCAAGGGCGGCAACCCCTCGCTGAGCGACTATGAAGTAGCGCGCGCCGTGGCCTACATGGCCAACAAGTCGGGCGCCTCGTTCAAGGAACCGCCTGCTCCGGCCCCTGCCAAGCCCGCCGCAGCCGCCCAGGCCGCCGCTCCCGCAGTAGCCGCCGCGGCACCGGCCGCAGCGCCTGCGCCCGCCCCGGCTGCTGCCGCTCCGCAAGCCCCGGCGGCACAGCCCAAGGCCGCCGCCGCTGCTCCCGCCGCGGCAGAAAAGGTCGATCTCGCCGAAGGCGAAAAACTCTACAAGTCGGTGTGCTTCGCCTGCCACGCGGCCGGTGTCATGGGCGCCCCCAAGTATGGCGACAAGGCCTCCTGGGCGCCGTTCATCAAGACCGGCCTCGACACCATGGTGCAAAACGCCATACACGGCGTGGGCCCCATGCCTCCCCGCGGCGGCTCGCAAGCCACCGATGCGCAAATGCGCGATGCCGTCTCCTACATGGTGCAAGCCGCCAAGTAATCCGGTCCTGTCCGCGCGGCAAGGCCGCATGGCAGAAGAAACAAAGAGCCGACATGCGATGCATGTCGGCTCTTTGTTATGGCTCTTTGCTTTCGGCCCCAGCCTGGAGCCCGGCGCCGCGATCACATCATCACATCAATTCATGACGCTGCATACCGCCTCGGCGCGCAGGGACAGGCCCAGCTGCACGCGGCGCTGCAGCCAGAGGCTGCTGCGATAGCGGTCGTCGCCCGTCACACGATACATATTGCGCAGTATCTCCAGCACCTGGGCGGCCCCCAGGGCGTCGCCCATGGACAGCGGGCCGCCGCGCGGGTAGCCCAGGCCGAGCGACACGGCCAGGTCTATGTCCTGAGGCGTGGCGATGGCTTGCTGGGCGATGTCGGCGGCCACATTGATGATGGCGGCGACAATGCGCTGGCCCACGAAGCCGGCCGAATCGTCGATGACAGACACGGGCGTCCCGTCCGAGGCCAGCAAGGCATGCGCCGCATCGCGCCATTGCGCCTCGGTAACGGGCGAGCACATGAGCACGCGGCGCTTGCCTTGTTCCAGGCCGAAGAAGGTGTCCAGCGCGACGGTCCGGGCGCCGTCGAGCTGATGGGCGGCGACCACCGTGGAGGTGTCTTCGCCATAGGGCGTAACCACGATCAGGGCATCGGCGGGTGGATGATCGCTGGCCACCACCGAGGCGCCCAGATCCTTGAACAGTGCGGCGGCGCGCTTGTGCCCCAGGGAATGATAGGGCGCGAGCCATACTTTCAGGCCGGCCTTGGCTGCCGGCACCGGCGTATCGGCGGGAACTTGCTTCTTGCCTTCCGGATAGGTGTAGAAGCCCTCGCCCACCTTGCGGCCCACCAGCTTGCCGGCCAGGCGCACCGCCGTGATCGGCGAGGGGCGGAAACGCGGTTCGTCGTAGAACTGGCGGTAGATCGATTCCATCACGGGATGCGAAACGTCCAGCGCGGTCAGGTCCAATAGTTCGAAGGGGCCCATCCGGAAACCGGCCTGGTCGCGCATGATTTCATCGACGCGATGGAAGGGCGCGACGGCCTCCTGGGCCACGCGCAATCCCTCGATGTTCATGCCGCGCCCGGCATGGTTGACGATAAAGCCCGGCATGTCCTTGGCCCGCACCGGCGTGTGCCCCATGGTGCGCGCCAGCGCCATGAGCGCATCGCCGACGGCCGGCTCGGTGCGCAGGCCGTCGATGATCTCGACCACCTTCATCAGCGGCACCGGATTGAAGAAGTGATAGCCCGCCACCCGCCCGGGCCTGACGCAGACCGCGGCGATGGCGGTGACCGACAGCGAAGATGTGTTGGTGACCAGCAGGCAGGTCTCCGAGACAATGGTCTCGAGCTTCTGGAACAATTCGCGCTTGACGTCGAGCCGTTCGACAACCGCCTCGATCACCAGGTCCGCCGCGCTCATGGCCTGCAAGTCGGCGCAAGGACGCACATGCTGCAGGGCCGCGGCAGCCGCCTCGGCGCTGATCTTGCCCTTGGCCACCAGCTTGCCCCAGACCTGCTGCAGGCTGTCGCGCGCAGCGGCCACGGCGTCCTGGCTCAGGTCGAACAGCAGCACATCCAGGCCCGCCTGGGCGGCGATCTGGGCAATGCCCCGGCCCATGGCGCCTGCGCCGACGATGCCTATGGTTTGTATGCTTTTCATGAACATTTCCTCCGGACTCCCCGTCCGCAAGCGGCACGGGCTCTATTGATGATAATCGGTTCGGGCGGCGGCACGGGTGACGGTCGGGCCGCGCAGGTCGCATCGCGTAGGCCGGGCCGCATGGATCGCGCCGCGCCACACAACCGGGCCGTCGGGGCTGGCCGGCTCCCTGGTATGAACCCGGCGGCCGGCCCGCAGCCACGGTCTCAACCCGTGAATTCGCGGATCTCGTCTTCGGACATGCCCAGGCGCTCGCGCAGCACCTGCGCGGTGTGCTCGCCGAGCAGGGGCGCGGCATGGCGATAGGTTACGGGGCTGCCCGACAGGCGCATGGGGCTCGCGCCCACCGGCGCCTGGCCGGCGCTGCCATGCGGCAGCGACATTTTCATGCCGCGCGCCTGCACCTGCGGATCCTGGTACACCTGGTCTATGGTATTGATGGGACCGCCGGGGACACCCGCCCGCTCCAGCTCGGCCAGCCAGTGGTCGCGCGCCCGGGTCTTCATGATTTCGGACAGGATGGGAATGAGTTCGTCGCGATTGACGACCCGGCCCGGGTTGGTGCGGAAGCGCTCGTCCTGCGCCAGGTCGGGACGCTCGATCACCTTGCAATAGGCGCGAAACTGCGAATCGTTGCCCACCGCCACGATCAGGTGGCCGTCGCTGGCGGCGAACACCTGGTACGGCACCAGGTTCTGGTGGGCATTGCCGGCGCGGCGCGGCGCCTTGCCGGAGGTCATGAAATTCAGGTTCTGGTTGGCCAGCATGGCGACCTGGCAGTCCAGCAGCGCCATGTCGATATGCTGCCCCAGGCCGCTGCGGGAGCGTTCGTGCAAGGCGGCCAGGATCGCCACGGTGGAATACATGCCGGTCATCAGGTCGGCCACCGCCACGCCGGCCTTTTGCGGGCCGCCCCCGGGCAAATCGTCGCGCTCGCCGGTGATGCTCATCAGGCCGCCCATGCCCTGCATCAGGAAATCGTAGCCGGGACGGCTGGCGTAGGGGCCGGTCTGCCCGAAACCCGTGATCGAACAATAGATCAGCGCCGGGTTGAGTTCCTTGACACTGTCGTAATCCAGGCCGTACTTGCGCAGGCCGCCCACCTTGAAGTTCTCGACCAGGATATCGCTCTGGCGCACCAGCGCACGCACCAGATCGGCGCCACGCTCGCTGGCGATATCCACGGCCACCGACAGCTTGTTGCGGTTGGCCGAGGCATAG
Organism: Candidimonas humi; assembly: GCF_019166065.1. Taxonomy (GTDB): domain Bacteria; phylum Pseudomonadota; class Gammaproteobacteria; order Burkholderiales; family Burkholderiaceae_B; genus Candidimonas; species Candidimonas humi. Next base: position 369,167 of record NZ_JAHTBN010000004.1, on the reverse strand, counting down.
TAGGCCGCCTCCGTGGTGTCTTGCCCCTGCTGGTCCTTGACGTAGGGGGGGCCCCAGGCACGGGTGTCGTCGCCCGTGCCGGGACGCTCTACCTTGATGACCTCGGCGCCGAGATCGGCAAGATTCTGGGTACACCAGGGGCCGGCAAGCACGCGGCTGAGATCGAGGACACGGATGCCGGTCAATGGGGCGGGACGCAAAGACATGATGGATTTTTAGGTTTATGGATCCGGCTGGCGGACAAGCATGACAATGACGGGAAACAGCTATTGTGCCCCAAGTTGAGGCCCGGAGCCCAGGGCGGGCGCCCATGCTGCGGACGCACCCAGGCGCCAGCGGGCCGTAACAGCTACCATACCGCTGATGCCGGCCCAGAAACAGGAGATACCGTCCATGCCCCACCCCCTGGTCGAACAACTCTATCGCGACCTCACCCTGCCCGTCATTGCAGCGCCTATGTTCATCGTCTCGGGCCCCGAGCTGGTGATTGCGCAATGCGCCAGCGGCATAGTCGGCGCCATGCCGGCGCTCAATGCAAGGCCGCAAAGCCTGCTGGCGCAATGGCTGGAACAGATAAACGCCGGCCTGGCCGCATTGCGCAAGTCCAACCCGCAGCGCCCGCCCGCGCCCTACGCCATCAACCACATCATTCACCAGTCCAACGACCGCCTGCAGGACGATCTCGCCGTCTGCGCCGAACACAAGGTGCCGATCATCATCACCAGCCTGAGGGCTCCCGGCGACATCGTGGACAAGGTCCACGCCTGGGGCGGCAAGGTATTCCATGACGTCACCACCCTGCGCCACGCGCGCAAGGCGCTGGAGGCCGGCGTCGACGGCCTGATACTGGTGTGTTCGGGCGCCGGCGGCCACGCCGGCACCCTCAGCCCCTTTGCGCTGCTGGGCGAAGTGCGCAAGATCTTCGACGGCCCCATCGCCCTGTCGGGCGCCATTTCCCGCGGCCAGGACATCCTCGCCGCGCGAGCCATGGGCGCCGACTTCGCCTACGTGGGCACGCGCTTCATCGCCAGCACCGAGGCGCGCGCGCAGGAAGCCTACAAGAACATGCTGGTGCACTCGCAGGCCAGCGATATTCTCTATACGCCTTTTTTCACCGGCATACCGGGCAACTACCTGAAGCCCAGCATCGCCGCCGCCGGGCTCGATCCGGAAAATCTACCCACGCCCCAGTCCGCGGCCACCAACTTCGGCACCACGCGCAGCAAGCCCTGGAAAGACATCTGGGGCGCCGGCCAAGGCGTCGGAAACATCGACAGCATCGAAGACACCGCACACATCGTCGCCACCCTGCGGCAGGAATACTTGCAGGGCTGCATGTCGCTGCAGGATGCCTTTGCAAAGCCGTAGGCTGGCGGCGCCCATCCATTCAGGGCCTGGGAGCCTCTACGAGCGGCCGGGTATATGCGCGGCCGGCAAAATGCTCCTGCAGAAAGTCCAGAAATATCTTCACCCGGGGCGCAGGTACGCGCCCCGGCGGATAAAGCGCGTACATCATGTCGGTAGCAGCGGGCTGATAATCCGCCAGCAATCGCACCAGCCTTCCTGCCTGGATGTCTGCGCCAATATGGAACTCGGCCAAGCGCACGACCCCTACGCCCTCGAGCGCCATCGAGCGCAATAATTCCCCTTGATCGGCACCTACATTCCCACGGATGTTAATGGTCTGCAATCGATCTCCCTCCAGAAATTTCCATGCATTCCAGTGTGTGCGCACCGTGAAATTCAGACAGCGATGCGCCAACAGATCTGCGGGCAGTACCGGCATTCCATATTCGCGCAAATAGGCGGGCGCCGCGGCAATCACCCAATTCCGCAGGAACAACGGCTTACCCACCAAAGACAGCTCGGAAGGCGGCCCGCTGTGTATCGCCACGTCAATGCCTCTATCCATGAAATTCCCCCGGTCGGTGCCGATGATGAATTTCATGCCCAGCTTCGGATATTTTTTTAAAAAACCGGGCAGCAAGGGCACTAGCTGATATTTCGCGAAGGTCAGGGATGTATGGACATGCAGAACGCCGGCAACGTCGGACCCGTCAGCAGCGATCGAATTTTCAACTTCTTCCAGCGTGTCGGCCACACGCTGGGCCCCCGCACGAAATGTCTGTCCTTCCTGGGTAAGGCGAATGGACCCCGCTATCCGGTCGAACAACCTCACTTGCAAGCGTTCTTCGATGCGCGCGATGATCTTGCTCACCGCCGACGGTGAGCGCGACAGCTTGCGGCCCGCGGCTGAAAAACTGCCCTCTTCGGCTACGCATAGAAAGACCGTCATTTCAGCGAACTTGTCCATCAGCAGAACCTGTGAATGAAATTCATAGAGGCTGTTCTGCGGCGGCGCTGGCCGCCAACCACCTCCAACTGTAGACTGGTTTTACTGAATTTGGCCCACAAAGTACAGAAGCCAAGCCCGTAAACCATCACGCCCGAAAAGGCCCGACTGGAGATTGGAAAATGAGCAAAACGGTCCGTATCGGATCCGGCGCTGCGTGGTGGGGGGACCGCGTCGAACCTGCCGCAATCAACGCCCGCGACGGAGAACTGGATTATCTATGTTTCGAAACCATGGCCGAAGCCACGGTTTCCGCGGCTCAGGTCCGCAGCCGCCGCGACCCCTCATTTCCCGGCTACGACACTTATCTCGACGATCGCATGCGCGCGGTGCTCTCTCAATGCATGAGCAAAGGTACGCGCATTATCTCCAACCAAGGATGGATTAATCCGGACGGCGCTGCCAAGCGCATTGTGGAGCTATTGCGAGAATATGGTATCGACGGCGTAAAGGTGGCCTCCGTCAACGGCAGCCTGATCACCGACCGCGTACTTGAACTGACCGATCGAATACTGGAAAACGGTGAACCTACCAGTACTCTTTCCCCCACACTGATTTCCGCGGAAGCCTACCTGGGCGCCGAACCGATCGTCGAAGCCCTTGAAGCGGGTGCAAGAATCGTAGTTACCGGACGGGTAGCCGACCCTTCCATCTTCATGGCCCCCATGATGTACGAATTCGGCTGGGATCCGCTGGATCATGAACGCCTGGGGGCAGGCAACGGTATAGGCCACCTGCTCGAATGCGGAGCCCAGGTTACCGGCGGATATTTCTCCGATCCCGGCTTCAAAGATGTGCCCGAGCCATGGAACTTTGGCTTCCCCATTGCAGAAGTCCAGTCCGACGGAAGTGTCGTACTTACAAAAGCGCCAGGCACCGGAGGCGCCGTAACGCTGCAGACCGTCAAGGAACAGATGCTGTATGAAGTACATGATCCTGCCAACTACATTACGCCGGATGTAATCGTAGACTTCACCACGGCCAGGATCGAGGAAATCGGGCCGAACCGCGTACGCGTGACCAATATCGGCGGCAAGCCGCGCACTCCGACTCTCAAGGTTTCCATCGGCTGCACAGAAGGATTCATAGGCGAAGACATGTTCTTCTACGCCGGCCCCGGCGCACTACGGCGTGCTCAGCTAGCCAAACGCGTGCTTGAAGAGCGCTTCAAAATCGTCAAGCTGCAGGCAGATGAATACCGCGTTGATTTCTTGGGCTTGAATGCCATTCACGGGGCCGCCACCCCCGCTAATGCCCCCGAACCCTACGAGATCGCAGTGCGTGTCGCGGCACGCACACGCACTCGCGAGGAAGCGGCCAAAATCGGGCGCGAGGTGGACGGGATGGCCGTCTCGGGCATCGCCCACACCGGCAAACGGGTGCCGCACCAAGAGCGCACCCGCGAGATCATAGGGGTTTGGTCATCTCTTGTTCCACGCGACAAAGTGCCCGCCTCAATAACCTATTTCGAGAGTTGACCATGCAAGTATTACTCCAGCATCTGGCCCACACGCGCTCTGGGGACAAAGGCAATACCTCCAACATTTCTGTATTCGCCTACCAGCCAGCGTTTTATGAATTGCTCAAATCGCAACTTACGGCCGAACGCTTCAAGGATTTTTACGGCGGCGCCATCACCGGACAAGTGCTGCGTTATGAAGTAGACAACTTGCAAGCCCTGAATTTCGTCGCACATGGGGCCCTGGGCGGCGGCGTGTCACGCAGCCTTTGCCTGGACAATTACGGCAAGGCATTGTCGGCAGCCATATTGGGCTTCCCCATGGAAGTTCCCGAGCCGCTGCTGCCCCAATTGCGAGGACAACACCTGCTGGCGGCCATGTGACACCGGCCGACCGACAACATTCCAACTACATTCCCTCAAGCAACTGACTACCGCCAAATAAGGAGACAAATTCATGTTGAAACGCTGGCATGCATTGGCATTGTGTGTGGGCATGGTCGGAGCGCTGGCATCGACGCCCGGCTACGCTGCGTATCCAGACCACCCGGTAACTATCGTGGTTCCTTATCCTCCGGGAGGCACCACCGATATCCTGGCCAGACTCATATCGGACAAGCTCGGCAAAAGCCTTGGCCAGACATTCATCATCCAGAACAAGCCAGGCGCAGGAGGGCAAATCGGCAGCCAATTCGTAGCGCATGCCAAGCCCGACGGGTACACGCTGGTCATGGGCACGATCAATACGCACGGCATCAACGCCGCGCTATACAAGAAGCTGCCCTACCGGACTATAGAAGACTTCTCGCCGGTGACCATCGTCGCCGCCACACCAAATGTGCTGATCGCGAACAAGAAGGCCCCCTTCAAGACCTTCAAGGAATTTCTCGCCTATGCGCACCAGCATCCCGGCGCCATCAGCTTTGGCTCGACCAGCACCGGCGGCAGCCCCCATATGTCGGGAGAATTGTTAAAGGCCGAAGCCGGGATCGACATCGTGCATGTCCCCTATCAAGGCGGCGGCCCGATGCTCAATGCCGTGATCGGAGGCCAGATTCCGGTGGGTTTCGACAATTTGCCGTCTTCGGCGGGGCATATCAAATCGGGCAGTGTGCGAGCATTGGCGGTAACCACCAGTGCCCGTTCGCCGGATTTCCCAGATATCCCCACGATTGCCGAGTCCGGGGTCAAGGGTTATGAAGTTTCCGCCTGGTTTGGCATACTCGCTCCCGCCCATACCCCCGCGCCGGTGGTAGACAAACTCAACAAGGCCATCGTCGCTATACTCAAAGAACCGGATGTCGCCAAGAGATTCCAATCCCTGGGCGCCAATCCGGTAGGTGACACTCCGCAGGATTTCGCGGCGCGGATAAAGGCCGAAGTGGCAAAATGGCAAGAAGTGGTGCGCAAGAACAAGATGCAACAACTCTGAGGCGGAATTCAGGGCGCTGCAACACGGTTTTCGGCGCAAACCCGATGTGCCGATGGGCCCGTGCCAGCGCCCGCTTGATCCAGATTTCCGTGTTCGAAGCCTTGCGTCTTCGACTCTTGCCCCCCACTTAATATGATCAAAATCACGCAATCTTCCGACAGCGTCGAAATCCTCATCGACCGGCCGCAGCAGCGCAATGCCATCAATGCGGCCATGTATGGCGAAATGAAAGCAGCGCTGCTGGCTGCCGCCGCCGACCTCGAGTGCCGGGCCGTCATCATCAGCGGCGCCGGGGGCCACTTCACGGCCGGCAACGATCTGAAGGACTTCCAGACCCCGCGCGATGACCAGGACAGCCCCGCCCTGGCTTTCCTGCGCGTCCTGGCCGAGCTGGACATTCCCGTGATCGCCGCAGTCGAGGGCCAGGCAGTGGGTATAGGGGTGACGCTGCTGCAACATTGCGATTTTGTCTATGCCAGCGAGACGGCGCGCCTGCGCATGCCCTTCGTCGCCCTGGGGCTGTGCCCGGAAGGCGGCTCCAGCCTGCTCATGGAACGGATCGTCGGGCCGCGCAATGCGGCACGGTGGCTGATGGCGGGCGAGCCCTTCGACGCCGCGCAGGCCTGCGCGGCCGGGCTGGTGACGGCGGTGTCGGCCGCCGGGCGGGCCATGGACGACGCCCGGGCCCGGGCTGCCGCCCTGGCGGAACTGCCCGCGGCAGCCCTGAGGCTGACCAAGCGCATGCTGAAACAGCCGCAGCGCGAGCCGCTTGCGCGCGCCTTCGATACCGAGCGGGACAATTTCCGGGCCAGGCTCCAGTCCGCCGAGGCGCAGGACGCGTTCCGGCGCTTCTTCGAGCGGAAAAAGGGCTGAACGCCAGGCGAGCCTCGGAGCAGCTGGGGGCCTACGCTCCGGACTTGCCAAGGCTTGCCCCTGTCATGGGATTTCACCGCTCGGCCCTATAACTCGGCCCTATATTTGCCTATATCTATATAGATCTATAGAGCCGAAGGCCATCCCACGGCCGAATCGTAGATGTTTTGCAACACCCTGAGCAGCATTAGGGAAAACCCTTGCTTTTCACCTAGGGTTTACCCTATAATTCTTACATCAGCACAACAAACCTACTCAGGTGAACAGCATGACCAGCGCAACCTACTACGAATACACCCGTTTGAGCGATTCGATCGAACGCAGCATCACGCGCAACGCCCTGAACTGCGGCGAGTCGGGCTCGGCCGTCGCCGGTGTCAAGTCCTTTTTCGTCGCCATCAAGCGTGGCCTGATCAGCTTCGTCGAGTTCTGCTCCGATGTCGGCACCGTGATGGCCGAAGCCCGCGCCCGCGGCATGTACTGCGGCGGTACCCGCTGGTAGTTGCCGCAGGCACAACCCGATAGCCCCGGGATGGTCGATCCGGGGCTGCGGGTTAAGTCGGGCTCGCAACGCGGGCTATGAAGTTTCTCGACGCCCTCGCCTGTATATCGGGCGGGGGTTGTTTTTTGCCCGCTCCGCATAAATTCCAGGCGGCTCGCGCAAGGCGGGCACTGAGCCCGCGCGACGGGATAAGGCGGGATTCCCCCATCTCCCCGCCCGACGATGGCTCCCTTCCTCCGGGAGCCCCGTTTCAACCCGGGCGATTCAGCAAAGCCTTCAGCATGCTGAGGCGCTGCTTGGGGCTTAGTGCCTGGGTAGCGGGATCTTCTTCGATTTTTGTTTCCGCCAGGCCCATTTCCTCGATAAATCGGGACGGTTCGCGCACCACATCTTCGCGCGCACGGCGCCGCTTGCGGCACCAGCTCAGGTGCAAGCTGCGCTGGGCTCGGGTAATACCCACGTACATCAGCCGCCGTTCTTCCTGGATGCGCTGCTCCAGGGATTCCGCCGCCTTGGCCGGATCCCCGTATTCTTCGTCTCGCCCCATGTGCGGCAACAGGCCTTCTTCTACGCCGGCCAGGTAAACGTGCGGGAATTCCAGGCCCTTCGAGGCATGCAGGGTCGAAAGCTTGACCGCGTCGGGCTCTTCGTCCTCGCCGCGCTCCAGCATGGTGACCAGCGCCACATGCTGCACCAGGTCCAGCAGATTCAAGCCATCTTCTTCAGCCTTGCGCTTGAGCCACCCCACCAGTTCCAGCACATTCTGCCAGCGCGTCTGGGCCGGCTTTTCTTCCAGAGTGTCGTATAGATAGCGCTCGTACTGGATGGCGCTCAGCAGATCGTCCAGGATGGCGCCCGCCGGCTCGGCGGATTTTGCCTCTCCCGCGGCGCGCCTGCGTCCGGCGCGCCACTGCATGCGCCGTATGAATTCACCGAATACCTGCAGCGGCTCGAGCTGCCTGGGCGCCAGGCCCTGCGCCAGCCCGATTTCGGGGATGGCGGCAAACAGCGAAACCTGGCGAGTCGCCGCGAATTCCCCCAATACCTGCAGGGTCGTCTGGCCGATGCCGCGGCGCGGCGTGGTGACTGCCCGGATGAAGGCCGGATCGTCATCGTCATTGGCGATCAGGCGCAGATACGCCAGGATGTCCCGCACCTCGGCCTTGTCGAAGAAGCTCTGGCCGCCGGAAATCGTATAGGGAATGCGCAGATTGCGCAGCGCCTGCTCAAGGATACGAGCCTGGTGATTGCTGCGATACAGCACGGCGAAGTCGCGCCACTCGCTGTGACGCTCGAAGCGCGCCGCCGAAATGCGCACCGCAATCGATTCCGCTTCGGCCTCCTCGCCGTCCATGGGCGTCACCTGTATCGGCTCGCCCGCCCCCAGTTCGGACCACAGTTTCTTGCCGAAAATATTCGGGTTGCGGCTGATCACCTGGTTGGCCGCCGCCAGGATGCGCTGCACGGAACGGTAGTTCTGCTCCAGCTTGATGATGCGCAAGCCCGGGTAATCCTCGGTAAGCTTGGCCAGGTTCTCGACCGTGGCGCCGCGCCAGGCATAAATGGCCTGGTCGTCGTCGCCCACGGCGGTGAACATGGCGCGCTGGCCGGTCAGCAACTGCACCAGCCGATACTGGCACAGATTGGTGTCCTGGTATTCATCCACCAAAAGGTACTGCACGCGCGCCTGCCAGCGCTCGCGCACCTCCTGGTTCTCTTCCAGCAGCTTGGCCGGCAGGCGTATCAGGTCGTCGAAATCCACCGACTGGTAGGCCGCCAGCGTTGCGTTATAGCTGCGGTACAGGCGGGCAGCCTCGACTTCGCCCGGCGTGGCGGCCGCGCGCTCGGCGGCATCCGGGTCCATCAAGGCATTCTTCCAGAGCGAAATCGTCTGCTGTACCGAGCGCAGCCGCCCCTTGTCGGTCGTGGCGAGCATTTCCTGGATGATGGCCAGCGCATCGTTGGCGTCCAGTATGGAAAACCCCGACTTCAAGCCCGCATGGCGGGCCTCTTCCCGCAGGAACCGCACCCCCAGAGAGTGGAAGGTACTGACCGTCAAGCCCTTGGCCAGGCCCGAGTCCACCAGTGTCTTGACGCGCTCGCTCATTTCGCGCGCCGCCTTGTTGGTGAAGGTCAGCGCCACCACGTGGCGCCCCATATAGCCGCATTCACGCAGCAGATAGGCGATTTTCTGGGTGATCACCCGCGTCTTGCCACTGCCCGCCCCCGCCAATACGAGACAAGGACCGCCCAGGTAAAGCACGGCTTCGCGCTGCGTGGGATTCAAACCGGGAGCTAGGGTGTGGCCAGGGGACATCATGAAATGCGGATCGGGGGCAGCGGCGTCGTGCAGCCAGGCGAACAAAGACAGGGCAAGAAAACAGACATGATACGCGTACGGTGCGGATGGCCGGACGGCCGGGCAATTCCGGCGAGGCGATACCCGCCGCGCATGAGCGGCCACACGGGCGGATTCGCCACAGGCACGCGGGAATCTCAGATTTCCAGCGGGTCGACTTCCAGTTGATAACGCACGCGCATGCCCTCGGCCGCCTCGGGCAGCCGCGGCATCCATAGCGCCAGGCAGGCCTGCAGGCTGGGGCGGTGACGGCTTTCGACCAGCAGTTGGGCGCGTTCGATATTGGCCACTCGCACTACCCGCAAAGGGATGGGATCGTACAGGGCCAGTGAGGCGCCGCAGTCTGCGGCCAGATCCTGCAGCACTTTGCGGGCCCGGCCCAGGAATTCCAGCGCCACGGCCAGTTCTCGCGCTTCGGCAGTCAGCAGGGCCTGGTAGGCATAAGGGGGCAGGCCTATGGATTCGCGCTCGGCCAGGCTGTATTGCGCAAAACCCGCGTAATTGTGCCGCAGCAGGGCCTGGTATACCGGTTGTTCCGGATAATCGGTCTGGACGATGACTTCGCCCCCGCGCACATGGCGTCCCGCTCGCCCCGCCACCTGCATGAGCTGGGCAAACAGGCGTTCGGGCGCGCGGAAATCGTGCGCAAAAAGCATGGCGTCGGCATTGAGCACCCCGACCAGCCCCAAATTGGTGAAATCGTGCCCCTTCGCCACCATTTGCGTGCCCACCAGGATATCGATCTGCCCCGCGTGGACTTGGGCAAACAGCTCGGCCGCGCTGCCCTTGCGGCGTGTGCTGTCTGCATCGATGCGGGCAATGCGCGCTTGGGGGAAGAATTCGGCCAGGTGTTCTTCGACCCGCTGCGTGCCGCGCCCCATGGGGCGCAAGTCCTGGTCGCCGCAGTCGGGGCAGGCGGCGGGCGGCGGGGCCTGGTAGCCGCAATGGTGGCAATGCAGGCGCTGGCGGTGCCCCGCCATGCGGCCGGAGGCCCGATGCAGCACGGTATAGGCGCTGCAGCGCGGACACTGGCTGATCCAGCCGCAGGAAGAGCAACTCAGCACCGGTGCATAGCCGCGGCGATTGATGAATATGAGGCTTTGCTCGCCGTGTTCCAGGCGCGCGCCCAGGGCGTCAAGCAACTGCGGCGAAAACCCCTGCTGCAACGCCAGGCGCCGGGTATCGACCAGGCGTATCTTGGGCAGTTCCACCTCGCGGGCGCGCTGCGCAAGAGACAGTTTCAGGTAATGGCCCCGCTCGGCGTGATACCAGGATTCCAGTGATGGCGTGGCCGAACCCAGCACGACCGGGATGCCCCTGTCGCGGCCAAGCCAGACGGCGAGGTCGCGGGCCGAATAACGCAGGCCGTCCTGCTGCTTATAAGAGGCATCATGCTCTTCATCGACAATGATCAGCCCCAGCCTGGGCAGAGGGGTGAAGATGGACAGGCGCGTGCCTAGCAATACCTGCGCCTGGCCGCGCTGGGCATGAAGCCAGGCGCGCAGGCGCTCGCCCTCGGCCAGCCCGCTGTGCAGCACCGCCAACGCCGCCGGGCCCTCGGGCCCGCCCAGCCGCGACCGCAAGGATTGTTCCAGTTGCGGGGTGAGGTTGATCTCGGGCACGAGGAACAGCACTTGGCCGCCGCGCTCCAGCACCGACTGGGCTGCGTGCAGGTAGACCTCGGTCTTGCCGCTGCCCGTGACGCCATGCAGCAGCACCGTACGATGCCCCTGTATGGCGGCGATTGCGCGCACCGCCTCGGCCTGCTGCGGGTTGAGGTTCGGAGCGGGTTCCGAGGCCACCGTGGCGGGCGCCGCCGCCCGGCGCTTGTCGCTGCGCCGCACCGGGCCGCCCGCCGAACGCGGCCCCTGGTAGGCCGACACCTTGCGCAGGCTAGCCGGCAGGGCCGGCAGCATGACCTCGCCCAAGGGGCGCTGGTAATACTGGGCAGCAAAACCGGCCAGCGCCAGCCAGTCCGCCGGCAGCGGGGGCAGGTCGTCCAGCACCTGCTCCACGGCCTTGATCGAGGCTTGATCCAGGGCCGGTTCCGCGGGCGTTTCCACCACCACCCCAATCATGTGGCGCCGGCCAAAAGGCACGATGACCCGGGTTCCGACGGCAACGGAATGCTCGCAGCGATAATCGAACAGGCCGGGCAAGGGGACATCCAGCGCCACGCGCAGCCACGATACCGCGGGGGAGCCGATATGGGTTGCCTGGCCCGAGGAAGAAGGAGCAGCCCCCGACGGCGCACCTGCATTCGGGGACGGAGACACATCGGCAGCGTGGCTCGCCCCCTCTTCCGGATCAGGCGCCGAAGGAGCCATGACGCCGTCCCATGTCCGCACAATATTTAAAGTGATTTCTTAATAGAAGCCCCGTATGCCACGCGCACAGCCACTTTCCATACCTCGCACCCACCCTGTGGATAACTTTGGGGAAAATTGGAAGAGAAGCTCTGGAAAAGTCAATCCGCACTAGCATCAGGCTATTGTAAAAAACGTTATGTTCTATGTTTATTCTATATAAATCAATTGCTTATTAACTTCATTGATATAGTAACTAAGCTTGGAGGGTATCTTGTGCATAGCAATAAATCAGTGTGCACAACTCGAGCCTAGCCCTATAAAACAAGCCCTTAGCAAGGCTTTTTATACCGTGCCATGCAAAGCCTTGCTGTAGCCGTGTACCTCGTCGACCAGGGTGGCCACGGCCTCTGGTGGCGTATGGCGCGAGATGCCATGCCCCAGGTTGAACACATGGCCGCCGTCACCCACAGGACCGAAATCGTCCAGCACGCGGCGGGCCTGCTGGCGTATGGCGGCCTCGCCGCCGAACAGAGCGATGGGATCGAGGTTGCCCTGCAAGGCGACCCGGTCGGAAATACGGCGCCGCGCCTGCGCAAGGTTGACGGTCCAGTCCAGCCCCACGGCGTCACAGCCGCAGGCCGCAATCTGTTCCAGCCACAGGCCGCCGCCCTTGGTAAAGACGATGACCGGCACCCGCCGGCCTTCGCGCTCGCGCACCAGGCCTTCGAGCACCTGGCGCGTATAGGCGAGGGAAAATTCCTGGAACATGCCGTCGGCGAGCACACCGCCCCAACTGTCGAAGATCATCAGCGCCTGGGCGCCGGCTTCGGACTGCCGATTGAGATATTCGATGGTGGCGCGCGCATTGATATCGAGCACGCGATGCAACAGTTGCGGGCTGCCGTACATCATGCCCTTGACCAGCCGATAATCGTCGGAGCCCTGGCCTTCTACCATGTAACAGGCGATGGTCCAGGGGCTGCCGGCGAACCCGATAAGAGGCACCTTGCCGTCGAGTTCGCGGCGTATCAGGGATACCGCGTCGAAGACGTAGCGCAGTTCCGACATGTCGGGCACGGCCAGGCGGGCGACATCGGCCTCGCCACGCAGCGGACTGGAAAACCGCGGCCCTTCGCCCGGCAGGAACTGCAAGCCCAGGCCCATGGCATGCGGCACGGTGAGGATGTCCGAGAAAAGTATCGCGGCATCCAGCGGATAGCGCAGCAACGGCTGCAGCGTGACTTCGCAGGCAAGCTCAGGATTCTGGGCCATGGCCATGAACGAGCCGGCGCCCGCGCGCGTCCGGTTGTATTCGGGCAGATAGCGCCCCGCCTGGCGCATCAGCCACAACGGGGTGTACGGCACGGATTCGCGCATGAGCGCGCGCAGCAGCACATCGTTTTTGAGCGTGGGTAAAGACGACACGGTTTTCCTTGTTTGAATGCAGGCCCGATTTTACCCGCCCGGGCCGCCCGGCGCCGGACGCTGCCCGCCGCGGTGCGCAGCGGCGCCCTGCTGTTCGGCGCGATATGGGGCCGCATCGATCTGGTGCTTGCGCATGAGCGCCCAGAAGGCGCGCCTGTGCTTTTGCGCAGCGCGCGCGGCCATGGCGATATTGCCGGCATGCTTGTCGAGCGCCGCGCTGATGTACGCGCGCTCGAAGCGTTCGACCACCTTGCTCTTGGCGGCGCGAAAAGATTCGCGGCTGGTGGCGCTACGCGTGGCGCTGGCGATGGCGTAGGCTTCGAGTTCGTGGCCGCTGCGTTCCAGGATATTGGCGCACAAGGCTTGTTCCAGCGCGGCGTTGGCATCGGCGCCCGGCGGAGCATGGGCATAAGAGCCGGCGCCTTGCGGGCCCGGCGAGCACAGCGGCGCCACGGGCGCCGCCGCGCGCTGCGGATAGCGCCGGTCGTCGAGCACGCGTTCGACGCGAACCCGGAGTTCTTCGGTGCAGAAGGGGTCGCGCACGAAATCGGCCACGCCCAGCGCGCACAGATCGTTCAAGGCCGCGGCCTTGAGCTGGCGCACCAGGCCCAGCAGCGGCGTGGCGAGCATGCCGCGTGCCGAGGACAAGGCCGTGCGCACCCAGGCGAGATTGCCTTCGGAGACCGGCAGCAGGCAGACATCGTAGCGGCGTAGCTGTATCGCCGCCCCGGCAAGAAAGGCGCAGGAATCGGCCAGCGCCGGATCGCCCCCGGTTTCGAACAACTGTATGTGCAGGCGCCCGCCCGCGTGGCTGCCCAGCCACGGCCGCACCCACGGGCTACACCCCGGCGTGGCCACCAATACGCAATCCAGGCGTTCTCTCATGACCGCCCCCTTTTGCCGCAACACGGACGCTTGCTCATGCCTGTCTCCCTCTTGTTTGATTAATAGGCAGGACAAGAATAGTAAGGATGCCGCGCCGCGGCTATACGGACTTATCGGAAGTCGGCAAGTACCTATATCAATGAGCTTGACTGCCTGGATCGCCGGGCATGGCCGTGCATTAATCGCTGGATAAATTCAAAATCAGGGTTTTCCCCAGACTTATACGCCGGCGCTCTGGAGCCGGGCGCGGTCTGCTACCATGACCATGTATGCAGTCTGCGCCTATACCTATTCAAACTTCGCGCACCCTACGATGCCCGACATGTCCAGCCTCGCGTCTCCGGCCCACCCGACCTCGCTGCAAGTGGATCTGGCGCGGCGTATCGCCCAGCTCATCTATTCCCGCGACGTGCAGGCCGGCGACCACCTGTCCGAAGAGCCGCTCGCCCAGCAATTCCAGGTCTCCCGCACTCCCATACGCGGCGCCCTACGCCTGCTGGCCGAAAAAGGCCTGATCGCCTATCACCCGAACCGCGGCTACCGTGTCAATGCCCTGCAGGCGGACGCGCCGCGCCCCGAGATCGAAAGCCGGGAACCCACCCCCGACGAACTCTACCGGCGCCTGCTCGACGACCACGTGGCCCGGCAACTGCCCGGCCCCTTGATCGAACGCGAACTGAGCCAACGCTATGGCGTCACGCGCAGCACAGTCACAAAATCGCTGCTGCGCATGTCGGCCGACGGCCTGATCGAAAAGCGCAAGGGCTACGGCTGGCAATTCGTGCCCTCGCTGGAAAGCCCGAGCGCCCTCGCCGAAAGCTACCGCTACCGTATCGCGGTCGAATGCGCCGGCCTGCTCGAACCCGAATTCAGCATCGACGCTGCCGAACTCGAACGCATGCGCGCAGCCCACGAACGACTGCTGACGCGCGACGGCCCGGATATCTCGGCCAGCGATTTCTTCGCCCTGAACGCCACCTTCCACGAAATGCTGGCGCGCTTTTCAGGCAACCGCTATATCCTGCAGGCGGTACAACAGCAGAACCAGTTGCGGCGTCTCGAAGAGCACGCCGCCTTCTACCGCGACGCCCGCTTCGTGGCTTCCAGCCAAGAGCACTTGCAAATCATCGCCGCCCTGAAGGCCGGCGACCGGGACTGGGCGGCCCAACTGCTGCGGCACCACTTGAGAACGGCCCTGCAGGTCTCCTGACGCCTCCCCCCGAGGCGCTGGGGCGACTCCACCCGAAAGCATGCCTGCATGCTTAGGCGTAGCCTTCTTGCGTCGCGTCTTTTATTGTATTTTTTGCGAATACAGTACAAAATATACCATAAGCTCATCACTACTTGCGCGAGCGGCATAACGGCGTCTTCGCCGCGCTCGCCACATCATCATGCCCAGCTCATCCCCTACCCAGATCGATCCCGAAGCCTACTGGATGCCTTTCACGGCCAATCGTCGCTACAAACGCGATCCCGTGCTTTTCGATTCGGCCGATGGCATGTACTACCACCGCCCCGACGGCAGCAAGGTGCTGGACGGCATTGCCGGCCTGTGGTGCGTCAATGCCGGCCATCGCCGGCCGGAAGTGGTGCAAGCCATCGCGCATTGCGCCGACCGGCTGGACTACGCATCCTCGTTCCAGATGAGCCATCCGCTCGCCTTCCAGTTCGCCGAAGCGCTGTGCGAGCAGGCGCCCGGCGAACTGTCACACGTGTTCTTCTCTAATTCGGGTTCCGAGGCCGTGGACACAGCGCTGAAGATCGCGCTCGGCTACCACAAGGCCCGCGGCCAGGGCCAGCGGGTGCGGCTGATCGGCCGGGAACGCTCGTACCACGGCGTAGGCTTCGGCGGCCTGTCCGTGTCGGGCATCGGCGGCCACCGCAAGAACTTCGGCAATCTGCTGCCTTATGTCGATTACCTGCCCCACACCTACGATCGCTCGCAGATGGCTTATACGCGCGGGCAGCCGGCCTGGGGCGCGCATCTGGCCGACGAACTCGAGCGCATCGTCGCGCTGCATGACGCATCGACCATTGCCGCCGTGATCGTCGAACCGGTGGCGGGCTCCACCGGCGTGCTGGTGCCGCCGCAGGGCTACCTGCGACGCCTGCGGGAAATCTGCGACAGGCACGGCATCCTGCTCATCTTCGACGAAGTCATCTGCGCCTTCGGGCGGCTGGGCGCGCCCTTCGCTTCGGAACGTTTCGGCGTGCTGCCGGACATCGTCACTTGCGCCAAGGGCCTGACCAACGGAGCCATACCCATGGGCGCCACGCTGGTGCGCGACGCCGTCTACGAGGCCTATATGGACGCCCCGGAAGGCGCCATAGAGTTTTCGCACGGCTATACCTATTCCGGCCACCCGGTGGCCTGCGCCGCCGGCCTGGCGACCCTGGCGATCCACCAGAGCGAAGGCCTGGCGCAACGCGCCCGCGAGCTGGAGCCCTATTGGGAAGACGCCGCCCATGCGCTATGCGGCCTGCCCGGAGTGGTAGACATCCGCAACATCGGCTTGCTGGCCGCGGTGGAACTCGAACCGCGGGCGGGCAAGCCCGGCCAGCGCGGCTTCGGCGTACACCAGGCCTGCCTCGCAAAAGGCAGTCTCATACGCTCGTCGGGCGACGCCATGCTGCTGTCGCCGCCGCTGATCATCGAGAAGGCGCAGATCGACGAACTGTTTTCCACGCTGTCGGAAGTGCTGCGCCAGGACGCTTGATCGCAAGACGCGAAGAGAAGCGCCGGACATGCCGGCGCGGAATCAAAAAAAGGCAGGCACCCATGATGGATGCCTGCCTTTTTTATTTTCCATCCGCCAATAAACAGCAGGCCCGGCCCGCCGCCTATTGCGCAAGAAGGATTTAGTGCGAAGTACGCCCTTGGCGCAGCTTGCGCGCGGCCGCGGCCTGCGCAGCCAGCATCGCCAGCTCGGCTTCGACCACCGCGATATCGGCCTTGTCCTTGGTGTTGCGCAAGGTCTCTTCGGCGCGGCTGCGCGCTTCCAGGGCCTTGGCCTCGTCGAGGTCGGCTGCGCGGATGGCGGTATCGGACAGCACGGTTACCGCACCCGGCTGCACCTCGAGGATGCCGCCGGCCACGAAGATGTTTTCCTCGCCCTTGTCGTCGGCAAGCACGATCTTCACGGTACCGTGGGTGATACGCGAAATGAGCGGGGCGTGGCCGGGCAGGACGCCCAGTTCGCCCGACTCGCCAGGCAGGACCACGAATTTCGCCTCACCGTTGAAAATCGTGCGTTCCGCGCTGACCACGTCGACATGCAGGTTGGCCATATATCGTCCTTATTGCATCTTCTTGGCTTTCTCGAAGGCTTCGTCGATCGAGCCCACCATGTAGAAGGCCTGTTCGGGCAGCGCATCGCACTCGCCTTCGACGATCATCTTGAAGCCGCGCAGGGTTTCGGCCAGGGGCACGAACTTGCCGGGCGAGCCAGTGAAGACCTCGGCCACGTGGAAGGGCTGCGACAGGAAGCGCTGGATCTTGCGGGCACGGGCCACGGCCTGCTTGTCTTCCGGCGACAGTTCGTCCATGCCCAGAATCGCGATGATGTCGCGCAGTTCTTTGTAGCGCTGCAGGGTCTGCTGCACGCCGCGGGCAATCGCGTAGTGCTCTTCGCCCACGACCTGCGGGTCGAGCTGGCGGCTGGTGGAATCGAGCGGGTCGACGGCGGGGTAGATACCCAGCGCGGCGATGTCGCGCGACAGCACCACGGTCGAGTCCAAGTGCAGGAAGGTCGTGGCGGGCGACGGGTCGGTCAAGTCATCGGCAGGCACGTACACGGCCTGGATCGAGGTGATGGAACCCGTCTTGGTGGAGGTGATGCGCTCTTGCAGCTTACCCATTTCTTCGGCCAGCGTGGGCTGGTAGCCCACCGCCGACGGCATGCGGCCCAGCAGCGCGGACACTTCGGTGCCGGCCAGCGTGTAGCGGTAGATATTGTCGACGAAGAACAGGATGTCGCGGCCTTCGTCGCGGAACTTCTCGGCCATTGTCAGGCCCGAGAGCGCCACGCGCAGGCGGTTGCCCGGAGGCTCGTTCATCTGGCCGAACACCATCGCCACTTTCGACTCGGACAGGTTGTCCAGCTTGATCACGCCGGCTTCGGCCATTTCATGGTAGAAGTCGTTGCCTTCGCGAGTACGCTCGCCCACGCCGGCAAACACCGACAGGCCGCTGTGCTGCTTGGCGATGTTGTTGATCAGCTCGAGCATGTTCACGGTCTTGCCCACGCCGGCGCCGCCGAACAGGCCCACCTTGCCGCCCTTGGCGAACGGGCAGACCAGGTCGATAACCTTGATGCCGGTCTCGAGCAGTTCCACCGACGGCGACAGTTCGTCGAAGCGCGGCGCTTCCTGGTGAATGGAGCGGACTTCGGTGGTTTCGATCGGGCCGACGTCGTCGATGGGGCGGCCCAGCACGTCCATGATGCGGCCCAGGGTGCCCTGGCCGACCGGCACCGAGATCGGCGCGCCGGTGTCGCTGACGGCCATGCCACGGCGCAGGCCGTCGGACGAGCCCATGGCAATGGTACGCACCACGCCGTCGCCGAGCTGTTGCTGAACTTCGAAGGTCAGGCCCTTTTCGGCGAATTCCGAGCTGTCGTCCGCCAGTTTCAGGGCGGCGTAGATCTTGGGCATGCTGTCGCGGGGGAATTGAATGTCCACCACGGCGCCGATGCACTGAACGATGGTTCCGTTACTCATGTTTAGTCCTTGCTAAATATCTTTGACGGGATGCCTGCTGTCCGAAGAATCAAACCGCGGCAGCGCCCCCCACGATTTCCGAAATTTCCTTGGTGATGGCGGCCTGGCGCGTCTTGTTGTAGACCAGTTGCAGATCACCGATGACCTTCTTGGCGTTGTCCGACGCGGCCTTCATCGCCACCATCCGGGCCGACTGCTCGGAAGCCATGTTCTCCGCGACCGCCTGGTAGACCAGGCCTTCCACGTAGCGCATGAGCAATTCGTCGATGACGGTGCGGGCATCCGGCTCGTAGAGATAATCCCAGCCATGGGTCGACTGCACCTGGTTCTGGGAATCTTCGCTGGTCACGCTTTCGGTCTGGAAGGGATCCTGCAAGCCGCCCGGCAGGGGCAGCAGGCGGATGAAGCTGGGATCCTGCTTCATGGTGTTGACGAAGCGATTGGTGGCCAGGTAGACCGCATCGATCTTGCCGTTGATGAAATCGTCGAGCTGCACCTTGACCGCGCCGATCAGGCGTTCCAGGTTGGGCGTGTCGCCCAGCTGGACTTCCTGCGAGACCAGGTCGACGCCGATACGGCTGAGCGTGCCCAGCGCCTTGTTGCCCAGGGCGGTGACTTGCACCTTGGCGCCCTTTTCCTGGAACTCGCGAATGCGCGCCAGCACCAGCCGCATGACGTTGGTGTTCAGGCCGCCGCACAGGCCCTTGTCGGTGGAGACGACCACGATGCCCACGGCCCGCAGATTGCCGGGCTCGACCGTATAGGGATGATGGTAGTCGGGGTTGGCCTGCATCAGGTGAGTGGCGATCTCGCGGATCTTCGTGGCATAGGGACGGCCGGCGCGCATCCTGTCCTGCGCCTTGCGCATCTTGGACGCCGCCACCATCTCCATGGCTTTGGTGATCTTGCGCGTGTTCTGCACGCTCTTGATCTTGGTTCGGATTTCCTTGATTCCGGGCATCGAATGTTCCTGTCGGGACGTTGCTGCGGGCCAGGCAGGCCCGCTACGCGCTGGAGGGAGCGGCGCTAGCCGCCCCGCCCCCGCCTTCAAGCTTTAGAAAGCACCGTGCTTCTTGAATTCCTGCAAGGCGGAAACCAGTTCGGTCTCGTCGTCCTTGGACAGTTCCTTGGTGTCTTCGATGCGCTTGATCATGGCTTCGTTGTGCGCCTTGAGGTGATCCTTCAGCGCCTTTTCGAAGGCCAGCACTTGATCCACTGCCACGTCGTCGAGATAGCCGTTGTTGACCGTGAACAGCGTCACAGCCAGTTCCCAGACTTGCTGCGGCTGGTACTGGGGCTGCTTGAGCAGTTCGACCACGCGCTTGCCGCGTTCCAGCTGGCGGCGGGTGGCGTCGTCGAGGTCGGAGGCAAACTGGGCGAAAGCAGCCAGTTCGCGATACTGGGCCAAGTCGGTACGAATACCGCCGGACAGCTTCTTGATGACCTTGGTCTGGGCGGCGCCGCCCACGCGCGAAACCGAGATACCGGCGTTGATGGCCGGACGCACGCCCGCGTTGAACAGGTCGGTTTCGAGGAAGATCTGGCCGTCGGTGATCGAGATCACATTGGTCGGCACGAAGGCCGAGACGTCGCCCGCCTGGGTTTCGATGATCGGCAGCGCGGTCAGCGAGCCGGTCTTGCCCTTGACGGCGCCATTGGTGAACTTCTCGACGTAGTGCTCGTTGACGCGCGCGGCGCGTTCGAGCAGGCGCGAGTGCAGGTAGAACACGTCGCCGGGGTAGGCTTCGCGGCCGGGAGGACGGCGCAGCAGCAGCGACACTTGGCGATAGGCCCAGGCTTGCTTGGTCAGATCGTCATAGATGATGAGCGCGTCTTCGCCGCGGTCGCGGAAGTATTCGCCCATGGTGCAGCCGGCGTAGGCCGACAGATATTGCATGGCGGCCGACTCGGAAGCGGCGGCGGCCACGACGATGGTGTATTCCAGCGCGCCGTATTCTTCGAGCTTGCGCACCACGTTATTGATGGTGGACGCCTTCTGGCCGATGGCGACGTACACGCAGGTGACGCCCTTGCCCTTCTGGCTGATGATAGTGTCGACGGCCACGGCGGTCTTGCCGGTCTGGCGGTCGCCGATGATCAGCTCGCGCTGGCCACGGCCGATAGGTACCATGGAGTCGATGGCCTTGATACCGGTTTGCAGGGGCTGCGTAACCGATTGGCGCGCGATCACGCCGGGGGCGACCTTCTCGATGATGTCGGTAGCCTTGGCATTGATCGGGCCTTTGCCGTCGATCGGGTTGCCCAGCGCATCGACCACGCGGCCGCGCAGTTCGGGGCCGACCGGCACTTCGAGAATGCGCCCGGTGGTCTTGACGGAATCGCCTTCCGAGACGCCGGTGTAGTCGCCCAGAATCACGGCGCCGACCGAGTCGCGCTCGAGGTTCAGCGCCAGGCCGTAGACGTTGTTGGGAAATTCAAGCATTTCGCCCTGCATCACGTCGGACAAGCCGTGGACGCGGGTAATACCGTCGGTCACGGATACCACCGTGCCTTGCGTGCGTATGTCAGTGGACGCGCCCAGGCCTTCGATACGGCTCTTGAGCAGTTCGCTGATCTCTGACGGGTTAAGTTGCATGTTCAGACTCCTGGAATCCTGTTATGCGGCGCGCTTCAAGCGGCCAGCGTATCGCGCATGCGGGCCAACTGGGCCTGCACGGAGGTATCGAGCACCTGGTCGCCGACGACGACGCGCACACCGCCGATCAGGGATGCGTCCACGGTCACGACAGGTTTGAGTTTAAGGCCGAATTTCTTCTCGAGGCCGGCCACGATTTCGCGTGTCTGCGCGTCGTCCAGCGCAAATGCGCTGGTAATCTGCGCCACCGCGGTGCCGTCGTGCTGGTTCTTCAGCGCCTCGAAGTGCTCGGCAATCTGCGGCAGCAGCAGCAGGCGGCCGTTGGCCACGAGCAGCGCGATGAAATTGCGGGCATACGCGGACAGGGGCGTCTTGATGAGCGCTTCGAACAGCTCTACGCGCTGCGGGCCATCCAGGCGGGGATCCGTCATGGCCTCGCGCACGCTGTCCAGGCTCGCCACCTGGGCGAGTTCGGCCAGCAAGTCCGACCAGGACGCCAAGCCTTCATGCTCGTCGCGGGCAGCTTCGAACAGGGCGTCGGCGTAGGGCCTGGCGATAGTCGATAGTTCAGCCATGGCGCGCCCTGATCAGAGTTGTGCCTTGAGCTGGTCGAGCAGCTCGGCATGGACTTGCGGATTGACTTCGCGCTTCAGGATCTGCTCGGCGCCCTTGACGGCCAATGCGGCTACTTCGCCGCGCAGGCTGTCACGCGCACGCTGCACTTCCTGGGCGGCGTCTTGCTTGGCCTGGGCGATGATGCGGGCTTTTTCGGCCTCGCCTTCGCGCCGGGCTTGCTCGATCAGCACGGCGGCCTGCTTCTCGGCTTCCACCATGCGGGCATGGTTCTCGGACTTGGCCGATGCCTCGATCAGACTGATGCGCGCCTGGGCCTGGGCCAGATCGGCCTTGCCCTTTTCAGCCGCGGACAAGCCATCGGCAATCTTTTGGCGACGATCGTCCATAGCCTTCGTCAGGGGCGGCCAGATGAATTTCATCGTGAACCAGCCCAGAACGAAAAACACGAGCATCTGGAAAAATAGAGTCGCGTTTAAATTCACGGTCGTTTCCCTTAAATACTACGATTGTTCAACGTAAACACCAGCGCGAACCTGGTGCGCAGACCGTCGCATACTCATGCCTAGCCAAGTACAACAAACGGCGCTCGCCCGCAGCGCTTGCGGGCAATGACCCATTACCCGACGAACGGGTTGGAGAACGCAAACAACATAGCAATACCAACGCCGATCAGGAACGCCGCGTCGATCAGGCCGGCCAGCAGGAACATCTTGGTTTGCAGCACATTCATCAACTCGGGCTGGCGAGCGGAGGCTTCCAGATACTTGCCGCCCATCAGGCCGATACCGATACATGCGCCGATAGCACCCAGACCAATGATAAGACCGCAAGCCAGAGCAACGAAAGCAACGTTGGTCATAACAACTCCTTGGTTAAAAACCTGTAATCAAAAAGTCAAAGAAAAAAACTGCGTCCCGGAGGACGAAACCCGCTTCCTGCCGGCCACCATGGCCGGCAGGAAAACCATCAATGGCCTTCGTGGGCCTGGCCCACGTACACCAGAGTCAGCATCATGAAAATGAAAGCCTGCAACAGGATGATCAGGATGTGGAAGATCGCCCACACCGAACCGGCAATTACGTGCCCGATGCCCATGCCCAGGCTCATGCCGTTGAAACCGGTCCAGGCGCCGCCCAGCAGGGCAATCAGCATGAAAATGAGTTCGCCGGCGAACATGTTGCCGAACAGCCGCATGCCGAGCGAAAAGAATTTGGCCAGGTACTCGATAACGTTCAGCAGGAAGTTGAACGGAATCAGCACGATGCCGAGAATGCCATGCGCATGGAAGGGCGCAGTGAAGAGTTCTTTGACGAAGCCCACCGGATGCTTGATCTTGATGCCGTAGTAGAACATCAGTACCAGCACGCCCAGCGACATGCCCAGGGGCACGTTCAGGTCGGCGGTCGGCAGGATGCGGTGGTAATACAGCACATCGCCGTGATGCGCGCCCAGGCCGGTGCTGCGGAAAACCCAGCCCAGCAGATCGACCGGAACCAGGTCGAGCGTGTTCATGAGCGTGATCCAGAGGAAAACGGTCAGCGCCAGCGGCGACATGAAGCGGCGCGACACTGCGCTGGGAACGATGCTTTTCGCTTCTTCCTCGACCATGTTGGCGAGCATCTCGACGGCCACCTGGAAGCGCCCCGGCACGCCGGAAGTCGCGGCACGGGCGGCACGCCACAGGAAGTACACCACGATCAGGCCCATCAGGATAGACCAGAACAGCGAGTCGTAATTGACGACGCTGAAATCGGCGATGGCCTTCTGGTTGCCGCCGATATTGCTCAAGTGAACCAAGTGGTGCTGAATGTATTCGGACTGGGGCGAAATTTCACTGGCAGCCATCTGAACCCTTACCCTTCTGTTAGCCTGTTTTAGCTTGTATATAACCTGTGAGCGCAACGCTCGAAATCTTGTATCCCGACACTACAGCGGCCGGCGCCACACGAACAGCAGCACATAGCCCTTCAATACGCAGACCAGCCCCGCAAGCAGCGCCGGCCAGACCAGCCAGCCGCGACCCCATCGGGCCGCCAGGGCCAGCAACAGCAGGGTGGCACCCAGCTTGAACGCCTCGCCCAGGAAGAACGTAAGCGGGCTGGCATTGCCGGGCCCATACAGGCCCAAAAGCAAGCGCGCGGCGAACAAAGCGTTGGGAGCAAAATAAGCCCCCGCACCGATCAAGGCGGACCATCCCGCCGCCGGACCCGCCACCGCCCAGGACACCGCCACGGCAAGCAAACCCATGACAGCCTGGGCCAGTAAAGTCCGCACTACCCCGCGCCCGGCCCCGATCACCAGGGCGGTGCGTTCGACTTCAGTTAGCTCGGATTTGGCCTCTGCTTCGGCTACCGGAAGCGACTGCGCCCCTTCTAGCCCGAAAGCCGGATTCAAACCCGCGCTTTCACTATGACTGGATGTGCCTGGCCCCGATTCCGTATCTGATCCCGCTATGGCTCGCGCCCTCGCAATTCCCTCGAGTCCGCCTATCGGCGGCCCCCTATTTTCCCTTGCCGGGCGCTACGCTATTCGCCGTTCACACCCGCCGCAGCCCCGGCCGACCGGCCCGCCGCTTGCGGGTGAGCCCGCCAATGTACTTCTCGCGCTGATACTGCACCGCTACGTAATTTTGCTGCTGTGCTGCTTGCTGTGTTGCTGCTGTGTTTTTACTGCCGAACTTCGCTGCTTGGGTACTTCTGCGTTACTTTTCTGTGTTACTGCCGTGTACTTCTAAGTTACATCTGCCGCCGCCCTTTTCCCACGGGCAGCCATGCACTTCTGGATGCCAGGCCGCGTCTGTTAAAACCCACCGCCCATATCCATCGCGTCAAACTATAAGAGTATAGCGTGGTTTTGAAACGCTAAGCAACTTGTCAGCCGGCAATGGTCGTGAGGCCGCCGGGCGGATTGGCGCATAAACAACGGCGTATCCGTCACCGTTAATGCCACGGCTACGGATATGGCTGTGGCTACGGCCACCGCAGCAGTCACAGCCACCGCCGCGAGCCGCGAGCTATGAGCTACGAGCTACGAGCCGCGCGACCGGGGCCGCAATTGCGCCGCCACACACGCGGCGCGCGATACGGCGACGCATGCGCGGCGGGCAGCGGCATCGCGAATCAACGATGCTTGAAGTCCGGCTTTCTCTTTTCGACGAAGGCCGACATGCCTTCTTTCTGGTCTTCGGTGGCGAACAGCGCGTGGAAATTGCGCCGCTCGAACAGCAGGCCGTCATTCAGCCCCGACTCGTAGGCGCGGTTCACGCATTCCTTGGCCATCATCACGGACGGCAGCGACATGGCCGCGATGATCGTCGCCGCCTCGATGGCTTCGTCGAGCACGCGATCGACCGGCACCACGCGCGACACCAGCCCGCTGCGCTCGGCCTCGGCCGCGTCCATCATGCGGCCGGTCAGCACCAGGTCCATGGCCTTGGCCTTGCCCACCGCGCGCGGCAGGCGCTGCGTGCCGCCGTAGCCGGGGATTACGCCCAGCTTGATTTCCGGCTGGCCGAAGCGCGCATTCTCTGCGGCGATGATGAAGTCGCAAAGCATGGCCAGCTCGCAGCCGCCGCCCAGCGCGTAGCCGGCGACCGCGGCGATGATGGGCTTGCGTATGCGCTTGAGCGCTTCCCAGTTGTGGCCCAGGTAGTCCTGCGAATACACGTCCTGGAAAGTCCAGCCTTTCATGGCGGCAATGTCGGCGCCCGCGGCGAATGCCTTTTCGTTGCCGGTAAGCACCATGGCGCCTATGCCCTCGTCGGCATCGAAGGCCTGCATGGCCGCGGCCAGCTCGTCGATGACCTCGTTGCTCAGCGCATTCAGGACCTTGGGGCGGTCCAGGGTCAGCAGGCCTACTCGGCCGCGCGTCTCGATTTTTACCAGTGGTGCGTTCATGTCGTCTCCTGCACGGGTAAGGGTAAGATATTGCGATGAAAAAAGAATCGATACTTTACAGCCTCGGCCTGCACGATCCGGCGGGGCATCGCTATGCCGTACGGCTGGAAATCCTGCATCCCGATCCCAGGGGGCAAACGCTGAGCCTGCCCGCCTGGATCCCTGGCAGCTATCTTATTCGAGATTTCTCGCGCCAGGTCGAAACGCTGCGGGCCACTCGAGGCCGGGCCACGCGAAGCCAGGCCGCGAACGGCCGGGCCGAAAACGGCGAGACGACGCGTGGTCGCGGCCGCTCGCTGGCGGTGCGCAAGACCGGCAACAATAGCTGGCGCTGCGAGCCCTGCCGCGGGCCGCTGGTCATCGAATACACCGTCTATGCCTGGGACTTGTCCGTGCGCGGCGCGCACTTCGACCAGTCGCATGCCTTCTTCAACGGCGCCAGCCTGTTCCTCGCCGTCGAGGGCCAGACCGACCAGCCCTGCCTGTTGCACATCGAGCCCGCCACACACCGCCGCGACTGGAAGGTCTATACCAGCCTGCCCGCGGCCGACGGCCATCCGCAGGCCGCCAGGCGCCATGGCTTCGGCATGTATCGGGCACCCGACTACGACGCGCTCATAGACTACCCGGTCGAGATCGGCACGCCGCAAGTGACGCGCTTTCGCACACATGGCGCCGAACACGAACTGGTGTTCACCGGCGCGGCGCCGAATCTCGATCTTGCACGCATCGCGCGCGATGCGCAGAAGATCTGCGCCGAACAGATCGCCTTGTTCGAACCGTCCAGCAAGCGCGCCCCGTTCCTCGACTCGACGGACCGCTACGTATTCATGACGACGGTCACCGCCGACGGCTACGGCGGCCTGGAACACCGCGCCTCGACCGCCCTCATGGCCGCGCGGCGCGACCTGCCCACCATAGGCAGCGAACCCGGCGAAAGCTACCAGACCTTCCTCGGCCTGCTCAGCCACGAATATTTCCATACCTGGAACGTCAAGCGCATCAAGCCGGCCGCCTTCGCGCCCTACGACCTGAACCGCGAGAACCACACGCGCCTGTTGTGGGTGTTCGAAGGCTTCACGTCCTACTATGACGACCTGATGCTGCTGCGCGCAGGAGTCATAGGCCGCAAAGATTACCTGCGCATGCTGGCCAAGACCATCAGCACCGTGCACCGCGGCAGCGGCCGCCACAAGCAGTCGGTGGCGGAAAGCTCGTACGACGCCTGGACGCGCTACTACAAGCAGGACGAGAACTCGCCCAACGCGCTGGTCAGCTATTACACCAAGGGTTCGCTGGTAGCGCTGGGCCTGGATTTGCTGATCCGCCGCGAAACCGGCGGCGCGCATACGCTGGACGACGTCATGCGCCTGCTATGGGAACGCTATGGCCGCGACTTCTACCGCGGCGGCGCGGGCCGCGGCGTGCCCGAAAACGGCATGGCCAGGCTGGTGCGCGAAGCCACCGGCGTGAATATCGCCCCCTTCATCGAACGCTACGTGGATGGCCGCCAGGACGTGCCGCTGGAACCGTTGCTGGCGCAGCAGGGCATCGCCATGTCCTGGAAAGCGGCGTCGGAAACGCCGGCGCTGGATATCCGCAGCCGTGCGCAGAACGGCCAGACGCAAATCGCCACGGTTGACGAGAACGGGGCCGCCCACGCCGCTGGGCTGTCCGCCGGCGACGTGCTGGTGGCAATCGGCGGCCTGCGCGTCGGAGAACCAGCCACACTCGACGCGCTGCTGCGCGCCTATCGGCCGGGCGACACCGTGCAAGTGCATGCCTTCCGCGGCGACGAATTGCGCGCCTTCCCGCTTATCCTGCGGGCGCCCGCGCCTACGGAATGCGCACTGGAATTCGCCGACCGCGGGGCTGCCGCGCAAGCCGCAGCCTGACCAGCCCAGACCCAGGCGTAGCCAAAGATCAATAATGCCAGCCACCCGCCGCGGCGGGCATGCCGGTGCCGCCACGCGCGGCATCGCCGCCCTCTATGCGCGCCTGTATCGCCTTGGCCGCCGTCACGCCGTCGGCCAGGGCCGTGACCACGCAAGGATGCTGGCGCTGCGCCACCTCGCCTATGGCATACACACCATCGCAACTGGTCTGCGCGGTGGCGGCGTCGGTGGCGATGAAGCCCACGGGCGTGTGCCGCAGATCCAGTCCGTCGGTGAAATCCACGCAAGGCTCCCAGCCGTAGAACACCAGCAGCATGTCATATGCCCGGCCGTCGACCGATAGCAATGCCGGATCCACCTGGTAGGGGCCCACGGCCACTTGCTGCGGCGCCAGGCGGCGCACGAATTGCTGCTGGGCGCGCACATGGCGGGCATACACCCGCACGCTCGCCGCCCCGCGGCCCGCCACGTACAGCGCGTTTTCGAAGGCATTGTCGCCGCCGCCCAGCACGGCCACGTGCAGGCCACGGAAGTCCTGGGCCACGATGAGCTCGCCCGGCCCCACCAGGATGCGGCCGGCAGGGGCCGCTACGGCGCCCGGCAGGCCGCGCGCCCGCACGCCCGAGGCCAGCACCACGTGACGGCAGGACAGCTTCGAGCCATCGTCGCACGCCACCGTAAAACCGGCGCTTTCCCGCCCGCTGGCCTGCCCGCCTTCCCGCTGTATGCGCCGCACGCGGCAGGACAGCCGCAGCGGCACCGCGGCCAGTTCCAGGCTGCGCGCCAGGTTGTCGGCCACCTGGTCCCCGCTCACCCCCGGCAGGCTGGCATTCCAGTCTTCCGGGAAAGGGTTGCGGCGGCAAAGGCCGCCGACGCTGCCGGCGGCGTCCAGCAATACGGGCGCCAGCCCCAGGCGCGCCAGCCACACGGCGCACGAGGCCCCCGCGGGGCCCGCCCCGACGATGGCCGCATCGTATACCCTGTTCTGCTCTTGCATGGCGCCTTATCGCTTCCGGATTCAATCAGGGGAATTGTAGCCAGCCTTGCGGCGAGCACTACAATCCGTACATCAGAACAAGGGGACCTCCATGCCCACCCGCCGCATTTTCTTCAACCGGCTCGCCCTGGATTCGCGCATCGGCATCCTCGAGCACGAACTTCGGGCCACCCAGCCGCTGCATGTGGATGCCGAGTTCGACGTCGACGTCACACAGCAGGTGCACGACCAGCGCATCAGCACCGTGCTCGACTATCGCCTGCTGCGCAACGCCATCGTCGAAGAATGCACGCAAAGGCACGTGAACCTGCTCGAAACCCTGATCGAACAGGTGGCGGAACGGCTGATGCGCGAATTCCCCGATGTGCGCCGGGTTAGAATCCGCATCAGCAAACCTCTGGCCTTTTCCGACTGCGAAGCCGTAGGCATCGAAATCGAACGCAGCCGTTGATCATCATGCAAGCATCGAGCCCCATCCCCGCCGAACCCGGCCCCGACGAACTGCGGCGCCGCGCCCACAAGCAGCGCGTCGACGCCAACAAGCTGTCCAAGCGCCTGATGCGCGAGACCAGCCGCGCCATCAACGATTTCAACATGATCGAAGACGGCGACAAGGTCATGGTGTGCCTGTCGGGCGGCAAAGACTCGTACAGCCTGCTCGACATACTGCTGACGCTGAAGAGCCGCGCGCCCATCAGGTTCGATATCATCGCCGTCAATCTGGACCAGAAGCAGCCCGGCTTTCCCGAGCACGTGCTGCCCGACTACCTCACCGCGCTGGGCGTGCCCTTCCACATCGAGACGCAGGACACCTACTCGGTGGTGACGCGCGTCATCCCGGAAGGCAAGACCATGTGCTCGCTGTGCTCGCGGCTGCGCCGCGGCATCCTGTACCGCGTCGCATCCGAACTGGGCGCCACCAAGATCGCGCTCGGCCATCATCGCGACGACATCCTGGGCACCTTCTTCCTGAACCTGTTCTATGGCGGGCGCATGAAGGCCATGCCGCCCAAGCTCGTGTCCGACGACGGCAAGCACGTCGTCATCCGGCCGCTGGCCTACATACCCGAACAAGACCTGATCGCCTACGCGCAGCTCAAGCAGTTCCCCATCATCCCCTGCAATCTTTGCGGCTCTCAGGAAAACCTCAAGCGCAAGGAAGTCAGCCGCATGGTGGCGGAATGGGACCGCAAATTCCCGGGCCGATCCTGGAACGTGTTCGGCGCCCTGTCGCGCGTGGTGCCCACCCACCTGATGGACCGGCAATTGTTCGACTTTGCCGGCCTGCAGGTCTCCGGGGTCGCCGATGCGAACGGCGATACCGCCTTCGACCAGGAAGCCTTCCCCGACCTGCCGCCGGACTGGCAGGCGCGGCAGCCCGATGACGCGGAAGCGGATACCGGCGCCGCCGTGCTTTCGGGCGGCACAGCGCAAAACACCGAAAGCACGCAAAATGCCGACAGCAGCGCACGGCCGCCGCGCGTCGTGATGATGACCGACTTGCGCTGAACGCAGCGCGGGCCGCGGCAGCCACCACCAGCCCACGGCAGCTCGCGCCTGCGGCCCCGAGCCGGCACGGCCGGCCTCGCGCATCCGCCACGCCCTCCCGCGCCTGACAGCGCGGGGCTCAGGTGTTACCCTGTAACTGAAGTCCAAAGCCCCGAAGCCGCAAGGCGGGGGCTCGCGGCCCACGCGCCGCCGCGCAACAGCCTCGTTGCCGATTCCGGCTGCCGCACTGGCTCGGCAGCCCAGCCATCCAGGGGCGGCGCAATCACATCCCATCGCCCTTATCCATAGCATCCAGCAGGAGGTGAATTAGTGATCGTAGACATGACTCAAAACCATGACACGAGCACCCCATCCACGCCGCTACGGCACAGAACAATAGCAATAATCCTGGCGCTGCTGGCCGCCCTGGCATGGGCGGCGCCCTCGGCGCGCGCGAGTCCCGCGGGATATACCGCCTCGCAGGCGGCTGCCGCGCAGGCCACGGCGGCGCCCCCTGCGCAAAACGTGGCCCCATCCTACGCAGCGCTGGCCGATCTGCTGGAAAACAGCCGGACCCGCGAACAAATCATCGAACAATTGCGCGCCCTGGCTGGCGGGCAAGAGCAGGCCGCGGCCAACCAGGCCTCCGGCCAGGGCACGAATGGGACGCCGGCCCAGGCGGCAAATCGAGCCGCGAGCTCCGGACAAGCACCAGGCCAGGCCCCAAAGCAAGGCCCGGCCACTCCCAAAGACGCACAGGCCGCGCAAGCACAACAAGGTAGCTCCGGGGCCGGGCCGCGCACGGACTCCGTCGCGCAAAAACTGGCCACGGGCATCGAACGTTTCACGGACGAGCTGGCCGCCAATCTCGCCGGGACCGCCGCCGCGGCCGGCGCGCTGCTAAGCGGCCACGCCAGGCTGAGCAGCCTGAACAAGTGGTTGCCGGCCCTGGATGTGCTGGCCGCGGCCATCCTCGCCACCCTGGTCGCCTACCTGATCCTGCGCATCGTGGCGGCGCGCGGCTTCGCACGCCTGGACGCCTGGATACTCAGCGCCGAAAAACCCGTCGCGCAAGCCTCGCCGGCCGCCGCTGCAGAGGCCGGCATCGCGACGGCCCCCGGCATATCCACCACGCCCCCTGCGGCAGCCGCCGCACAGGCCACGCAACAAGCAGGCCCCTCTTCCGCAACCGGCGGCCTCGGAAGCCCGCCCGCGTCCAGGCGCGCTCACGGCCGCTTGCGGCGCTTCACCACGCTCGCCCCAGGCCGCAAGCTGCTGGGCGTGCTTGCGGCGCTCGTGATCGACCTGGCCGCCACGCTGCTGGCAGCCCTTGCCGCCTATGTCGCGGTACTGGCTCTGGCTGGCTCCGTTCCCGGAAAATCGCTGTTTGCGGTGCAGTTCCTCACGGCCTTCGTGCTCGTGGAAAGCGTCAAGGCGCTGTCGCGCGGCGTCTTTGCCACGCGATATCCCAAGCTGCGCCTGCTGCCGCTGTCTTCGCCCACGGCGGGCTACTGGAACCGCTGGCTGGCGGTATTGATCTCGCTGACCGGCTATGGCCTGCTGCTGGTGGTGCCGGTGGCCGACGCCCTGTTCCCGAGCGCGGTGGGCCGCCTGCTGGGCCTGATCATCATGCTGTTCGTCTACGTGCACGCCATGCGCGTCATCTGGAAGAACCGCCACGCGGTCCGGGCCGGCCTGATGCATCAGGCGGAACAATCCAGTGCCGCGGTATTCGGCACCCTGACACGCGTACTGGCCCGCACCTGGCACTACATCGCGCTGGCGTACTTCACCACCTTGTTCGTCGTCAGCCAGATCCACCAGCAAGAGGCGCTGGCCTTCATGGCGCGGGCCACCGTGCAATCGCTGGCGGCCATACTGCTGGGCCTGCTGGCCTCGGTCATCCTGTCCTCGCTGCTGGCGCGCCGCATCCGCCTGCCGGACGACTGGCGCCGCGCCCTGCCGCTGCTGGAAGACCGGCTCAACGCCTACGTGCCCGCGCTGCTCAAGAGCCTGAGGCTGCTGATCCTGCTGGTGTCGACGCTGGTGGTGCTGGACGCCTGGCACGCATTCAACCTGGTGGCCTGGATCGAGTCGGAGCCGGGACGCGCGGCCATCGCCATGCTGCTGCACGTGGGCATCATCCTGGTGCTGGCCGCGCTGGCATGGACCATACTCGCCAGCATCATCGAGCATCGGCTGGGCGCATCGGGCGGCCGCCGTCCGAGCGAGCGCGAGAAGACCCTGTTGATGCTGTTTCGCAATGCCGCCGCCGTGGTCATCGCCACCATGACGCTGCTGATCGTGCTGTCGCAGATCGGCATCAACATAGGGCCGCTGATCGCCGGCGCCGGCGTAGCCGGGCTGGCCATAGGATTCGGCGCGCAGAAACTGGTGCAGGACGTCATCACCGGCGTGTTCATCCAACTGGAAAACGGCATGAACCAGAACGACGTGGTCGAGCTGTGCGGCCTGTTCGGCACCGTGGAGAAGATCACGATTCGTTCAGTGGTCATACGCACGCTCGACGGCGGCTACCACCTGATTCCGTTCTCGACCATAGACCGCCTCACCAACCACACGCGCGACTACGGCTATCACTACGGCGAATACAACATCGCGCACCGCGAAAGCGTGGACGAGGCCATCAAGCAACTGGAAAATGCCTTTCGCGACCTGATGCGCGACCCGGTGCTGGCGCCCGAAATCCTGGGAGACATCGACATCCCCGGGGTCACTGCGCTGAACGAGAAGGGCTTCACCATCCGCGTGCTGATCAAGACCACGCCGGGCAACCAATGGGCCGTGCAACGCGGCTTCAACCGCCTGGTCAAGCAATACTTCGACGCGGCCGGCATCGAGATGCCCTATCCGCAGACCGTGGTGCATTTCGGCCGCGACAAGAGCGGCTATGCCTCGCCGGCCGACATACGGGTCGTGGACTCGCTGCGTGAAATCGCCGGCGGCGCCGCGCCTGCCCCGGGGCAGACGCCGGCCTCATAGCATGAAGGCCGGGGCGCTGCGGGATGCGGCAGGCAGTTCGCTGCACCGCAGCCGGCGCCGGCATCCAAGCCCGGCCGCGACGGTGCCGGCGCGGGCGTTGTCAGTCGCCCGGGGCCTGCATGCCTTCCCAATGCGGGCCTGGGACGGCGATATCGAACAGCTCCAGCACCCTGGCGACGGTGTGGTCGACCATTTCTTCCAGCGTCTTGGGATGATGGTAGAAGGCGGGCAGCGGCGGGAATATGACGCCGCCCATTTCCGTGACCGCCGTCATATTGCGCAAGTGCGCCAGGTTCAGGGGCGTCTCGCGCACCATCAACACCAGGCGGCGGCGCTCTTTCAAGGTGACATCGGCGGCGCGCGTCACCAGGTTGTCGGACAGGCCGTGGGCCACCGCGGCCAGCGTGCGCATCGAGCAGGGCACGACGACCATGCCGGCCGTGGCAAAGCCGCCGCTGGCCAGCGCCGAACCCACGTCTCGGAAACTGTAGACGTGATCGGCCAGGGCGTGCAGGTCATTGCGCCCCAGCCCCAATTCGTACTTGATGTTCAGGACGCCCGCGGGGGAAATCACAAGGTGCGACTCCACCTCGGGCAACGCACGCAAGGCATGCAGCATGCGCAAGGCATAGATGGCCCCGGTGGCGCCGGTGACGCCGATCACCAGGCGGCGGCGCGCCGTCATGAGCAAGCACCGCCCGCCGGGCTACAGGCGGCCCAGGCCTCAGGCAACGGCGCCGACCTCTTTGAGCGACGTGGCCAGCTCGCCGCTTTCGCTCATTTCAGCCAGGATGTCGGAACCGCCGATGAACTGGCCGCCCACATATAGCTGGGGAATCGTCGGCCAGTTGGAATATTCCTTGATGCCCTGGCGCACCTCGTCGTCTTCCAGCACATTGACGGTTACCAGCTTGGTCACGCCGGCGGCCTTCAGGATCTGGATTGCACGGCCCGAAAAGCCGCACTGCGGGAACTGCGCCGTTCCCTTCATGAAAAGCACGACCGGATTCTCGGTCACGGTCTTGCGGATGAATTCTTGCACGTCGCTCATATTGGTCTCGCTTGCTGGTAAGTGCCGGTGCGGGAACTCGGGAATTCGCACCATGCATTCCGGGGAAAACGCATCGATAAGAAGTTAAATTATAGAGCCGCCGGACACCCGCTCGATGCCGGCCAGGTCCCGAAGGCTGGCAACGCCTCCGAAGCCGGCCGCGGCCAACAGGCCGCGCACCGCCTGCGCCTGGTCCCAGCCGTGCTCCATCCACAACTGGCCGCCCGGCGCCAGCCGTGCCGGCGCCCCGGCCACGATCGCGGCCAGCGCCCGCAGGCCGTCGGCCCCGTCGGTCAGCGCCGCCTGCGGCTCGAAGCGCAGGTCGCCCTGCCCCAGATGCGCGTCACCGCGCGCAATATAGGGGGGATTCGAGACGATGAGGTCAAAAACCCTGTCGGCAGGCAGGGCTTGGTACCAATCGCCGCAGCAGAACTCGACTCGCGCGCCCAGGCGCCGCGCATTGGCCGCCGCCACATCGAGCGCGGCCGCGCTGGCATCGGTGGCTAGCACCTGCGCGCCCGGGCATGCCAGCGCGACGGACACCGCGATGGCGCCGCTGCCCGTGCCTAGGTCCAGCACCCGCGGGCGGGCATGGCCGTCGAGCGCCGCGATGGCGGCTTCCACCAGCAGCTCGGTGTCGGGACGCGGAATCAGCACCGCAGGCGTCACCTCGAATTCGTGGCCCATGAACTCGCGCCGCCCCAGCAGGTAGGCCATGGGCCGGCCCTCGCGACGCTGTTCCGCCAGTTCCTGGTAGCGGGCCACCGCCTGCGGCGCCAGGGGCTCGTCGTCATGGGCGATCAGCCAGGCTCGCGATACCTGCAGCACGTGCCCGAGCAGCATGCGGATCTCCAGCCCCGGCAGGCCGCCGGCGGCCATCAGCGCCCTGACGGTCTGCGTCATTCCTCGCCCAAGGCCGCGAGTTGCTCGGCCTGATGCTCGGCCAGCAGCGCACCGGTCAGTTCGTCTAGATCGCCGTCCATGATCTGCTGCAACTTGTACAGCGTCAGGTTGATGCGGTGATCCGTCACCCGTCCCTGCGGAAAATTGTAGGTGCGTATGCGTTCGGAGCGGTCGCCCGAGCCCACCAGGCTCTTGCGCTGCGCCGCTTCCTTGCTGTGCTGCTCGCGCTGCTGCTTGTCCTTCAGGCGCGCAGCCAGCACCTGCATGGCCTTGTCCTTGTTACGGTGCTGCGAGCGGTCGTCCTGGCATTCCACCACCAGGCCGGTGGGCAAGTGCGTGATGCGCACCGCCGAATCGGTCTTGTTGATGTGCTGGCCGCCCGCGCCGCTGGCGCGGAAAGTGTCGATGCGCAGGTCCGAAGGATTGATCACGATATCGGCCTGCTCGTCGGCCTCGGGCAGCACCGCCACCGTGCAGGCCGAAGTATGCACGCGGCCCTGGGCCTCGGTCTCGGGCACGCGCTGCACCCGGTGCGCGCCCGATTCGAATTTCAGCCGGCCGTACACGCCTTCGCCCTCGATGCGGGCGATCACTTCCTTGTAGCCGCCCAGTTCCGAGCCGCTTTCGGACAGCAGCTCGACCCGCCAGCGCTGCCGCTCGGCATAGCGCATGTACATGCGCAGCAGATCGCCGGAGAACAGCGCGCTCTCGTCGCCGCCCGTGCCGGCGCGGATTTCCAGGAACACGCTGCGGCTGTCATCGGGGTCGCGCGGCAGCAGCAATACCTTGAGCTCCTCGTCGAGACTCTCGAGCCGCTCTTTGCCGGTGCGCAGTTCCTCTTCGCCCAGCGCCTTCATTTCCGGGTCGTCAAGCATTTCCTGCGCCGCCTGCACGTCGCCTTCCGCGCCGACATAGGTATTGAAGGCCTGCACCACCGGATCCAGCTCGGCGCGCTCGCGCGACAGCTTGCGAAAACGCTCCATGTCGCCCGCGATCTCCGGTTCGGCCAGCATGGCATCGACCTCGACCAGGCGGTGGGCAAGCTGCTCCAACCGGTTACGCATGGAACTTTTCATAGAATCAGGGGGGATAAACAAAAGGCGGGGAAACAAGACCGGGCGAAACATATAGGGGATGCCGGCGCCCGGAGATGGCCGGCGGGAGCGGCGAGCGCCGCTAACGCCGATTGCGGGCGTTGGGCAGCAAGCGCGGCAGCAAAGCCAGCAATTGCTCGCGCTCGGTATCCTGGCTTTGATTCAACGCGGCCAGGGGGCCGTGCAGGTATTTCTGGGTAAGGCCGTGCGCCAATTGCTCGAGCACCTGCTCGGCAGGCTCGCCGCGCGCCAGCAGGCGGCGGGCGCGGTCCAGTTCGGCCAGGCGCACCTGGTCGGCGGCCTGATGCAAGTCCATGATGGCCGGCACGATCTCCCGATTTTGCAGCCAGTGCATGAAATTCTGCACCCGGGTCTCGATGATGGCCTCGGCCTGCACCACCGCCGCGCGGCGCGCGTCGGTGCCGCTTTGCACCATGCGGCCCAGGTCGTCGACCGTGTATAGGTACACATCGCCCAGGCGCCCCACTTCGGTTTCGA
Source organism: Candidimonas humi (assembly GCF_019166065.1). GTDB lineage: Bacteria > Pseudomonadota > Gammaproteobacteria > Burkholderiales > Burkholderiaceae_B > Candidimonas > Candidimonas humi. Next base: position 332,854 of record NZ_JAHTBN010000004.1, on the reverse strand, counting down.
TATCGCGCGGCACGGCCAGATCGACCATGACCATGGGCCGATGGCGGCGCAGACGCGTAGCCCTTTCAACCATCCCCAGGCCAAGGATGGGCAAGGAGCTTGCCGTACAGGACACAATGACGTCGAATTCCGCCAGGCGCTCGGGCAAATCCGACAAGCGCATGGTCTTGCCCATGAAGCGCGAGGCCAATTGCTCACCGCGTTCAAGCGTGCGATTGGCCACCATCAATTGCTTCGGCGTCAGCGCCGCGAAGTGCGTGGCACAGAGCTCGATCATCTCGCCCGCGCCGATGAACAGCACATTGGCCTGCGACAGGTCGCCGAACACGCGCTCGGCCAGGCGCACCGCGGCGGCCGCCATGGACACCGAATGGGCGCCGATCGCCGTCTGCGAACGGACTTCCTTGGCCACCGAGAACGTACGCTGGAACAACTGGTGCAGCAGCGTGCCCAGCGCGCCCGCTTCGTTCGCGGCGCGCACGGCTTCCTTCATCTGGCCCAGGATCTGCGGCTCGCCCAGCACCATGGAATCCAGCCCGCTGGCGACCCGGAAAGCGTGGCGGACGGCCTCGTTCCGCTGATATTGATACAGATGAGGATTGAGACTGCCGGCTTCCAGCCGGTTGAATTCCGCCATCCAGGCCGGCAACTGTTCGGACACCTGCGGCTCGGCCGCACAGTAGATCTCGGTGCGATTACAGGTGGAAAGTATCGCCGCTTCCTTCACCGCCGGCCCGAAAGCCGACCGCAGCCCGTCGAGCGCCGGCTTGAGCACCTCGAGCGGCATGGACACGCGCTCGCGCACCGACACCGGGGCGGAGACGTGATTCAGGCCGAAGGTCAGGACGTCTACAGACATGGAATTCACAAGGCGGGGCCAAGCCCCGCCACAAAGGGCGATACAGGCCGCGCTTACCATTGGGCGCAGCCCAGACAACCCTGGATTATAAACCTATGGAAACATTGTGGAGATTTTGGTAGTCAGGCGCCCGACAAGGAGGCTGTCCCCTTTTTTGCCCGGCCTTGGCGACAGCCCCTGCGTAGGGCCCAGCCGCAAAAACGGGGCGGTTGGCGGCCTGGTTCATCGTATGGCACGAAGCCCTGGTCGGCCCCGTCACCGCGGCCATAGTTAAGATGGGTACAAGGCGCCGAAAGAGCAAGGGCCGGGATTTTCGTGTATGATTTCGCCTTTCTTTGGCCTGGTAGCTCAGTTGGTAGAGCAGCGGATTGAAAATCCGCGTGTCGGTGGTTCGATTCCGCCCCAGGCCACCAGAAATTCAATGCCCAGCTTTCAAGGCTGGGCATTTTCATTTGCGTCACTGCACTGCGACACGGCTCGCCCCGATTGCGCAACGCCCGAACTCTATAGTGCATGAACTCAAGATTCCTGCAACTGGCGTATTGTCGCCATCGGCAGGAATAGTCGATAGGTATCGTTAGGAAAAGCAAGAAACCCGTACTTGCGATAGAACTTGGCGGCAGAAGCGTCTTTTGCATCCACGACCATGGCGTGGACGGCCATCACCTGCGTCGCGAGCAGCGTGCGGTGCATGGCATTTATCAGCAGGAACTCACCCAAGCCCGATCCTTGAGCGTCATGATCAACAGCGAGGCGACCAAGCAACACAGCGGGGACGGGATAGCGTGGCAGTTTCCTGGCCTGCTCCACAGGCAGTTCATCCCGATGGAAGCTCGTAGCGCTCAGGCTGTAATAACCGCAGACTGTCGTGGTTTCGGGCCGCACGGCCACAAAGACGCGAGCAACATCCCGCTTGATGTCCTGCGAGGCATGTTCTCGAAGATAGCGGTCAAGCTCGGAAACCCCGCATGAGAAAGCGGTGCGATCGTGCACCTTGCTGTCAAATGCCGACACCTGCCATGACGATGACATGACCGTCATCCAACTGTCTTTTGATACTTGGCAAACGCTTTGCGCAACGCGGCATTGGGTGCGGGAGGATTGCTCAAGGCGTCGTAAAACACCTTCCAGTCCGCGGCCGACAGGGATACGGCTTCGTTCTCGCGGATGACCTTTTCGGCTTCGGCCAAGGCCGTCGTCAGCACAAACTGGCTCACCGTTTTATGACGGTAGTTAGCCGCGAGTTGAAGCACGGTCTTGGCCTCAGCGCTCAGGCGCACCTGTAGCCGATCATCCTTTGTTTCTGCTGCGCCGGACATGGGAAGCCTCTCGTAAAACATGAATTATTGTACTCCGGAAAGGAGTACAAAACGTGTCGAGCCCACTCCCTTTTAATAAATTCCCGCGACCAGGCTCGTCCGGGAGACGCCCGAAGGGGTTCGACGCTAAGATGGCATATAGTCAGTCAATAACGTCCAGCCATTCCGCGGCTGATTGGGAGATAGCAATGAAAGTGCAAGGGCAATGTCACTGCGGTGCAATTCGCTACGAGGCGGAGGTGCAGGCCGGTTCGATGCGGATTTGCCATTGTCTGGATTGCCAGATTATGTCGGGCTCGGCGTTCCGCACGAACATCGCCGCGCCGGCCGAGACATTCCGTTTGCTGCAAGGCAAGCCTCGCCACTATGTGAAGACCGCCGAGAGCGGCGCGCAGCGGGTAAACGGCTTTTGCGAGGAATGCGGCACGCAGCTCTACGCAACCGATCCTGGTACGCCGAAGCGTTATTCGCTGCGGGTCGGCACCCTGGCGCAGCGCGATCAGATAGGCAGTCCACAGGCACAAATCTGGACGCGCCGCCGTGTCGGCTGGATGCCGCCGCTCGATGGCGTGGGTGAGACTGAAGGGCAACCGTAGCCCTCTTTTCAGGCTTGCGCCGCCCGGACTCATCGAGGAAAGCGCCACGACACGCGCGATGATCGTGGCACGACGAAAGGTGCCATTTCCCCTGGCCGGGCTGACTGCTGGCCCCCTACCCGGCTCGCGCCACTTCGAGCCCTCTTCCGTGAAAAGGCCGAAAGGCCATCAAAACCAGCATCGCGGCCAGCCCCATGCCCCAGGATCCCACATACATCATCGTGTAGCTGTCCAGGCGGTCGTAGATCAAGCCGCCGAGCAGCGGCCCCGTGGACATGCCGAGGCTGCCGGCCATCGCCGATGCGCCAATGATCGTGCCCATCATCCGCAGTGGGAAGTTCTCGCGGATGATTACGGCATAGAGCGGCATCGTGCCGGCGTAGATGGCGCCGACCGCCATCGCCACAGTATAGAAACCGGCAAGCCGGTTAACGGACACATAGGCAAGTATCGCGAAAGCTTGCGCCAGCAGGCCGATGACGAGAACGCGCTGTGCGCCGTACCGGTCGCCCGCCAGGCCGAAGCCGACGCGGCCGAACATCCCAGCCAGCCCTTCGACGCTGTAGATCGACACGGCTGCGATCATCGGAATGCCGCAGGTCACGGCGTAGCTCACTGTGTGGAAGATCGGACCCGAGTGCGTGGCGCAGCAGAAGAAGTTCGCCAGCATCAACAGCATGAACTGCCTCGAGCGCAGCGCCTGGGCGACGGACATGTCCGCCTGCCCTTCGCCCGCCGCCATGTCGATTCCTGCATCATCCTGGGGCGGCGGCCGGCGCACCAGCAGTGCAGTCGGGATCATCAGGGCAGCCACTATACCGGCGATGACCAGCATCGCGCCGCGCCAGCCATGAGCGACGACCAGCCAGGCGGCCAGCGGCGCCATGGTCATCGGCGCCATGCCCATGCCGGCCGACACCAGCGACACGGCCAAGCCGCGCTGCGTGTCGAACCATCCGGTGACACAGGCCATCATCGGCGCGAAGACCGCGGCTGTCGCCACCCCGACCAGCACGCCGAACATAAGCTGGAACTCGCCCAGCGACGCGGCTCGGCTGGCCAACGCCAAGCTCGCTGCCAGCACGACCGATCCCGCCAATACTACAAGGCGTGGGCCGTAGCGGTCGGAAAGGCTGCCCCATGTCAGGCTGGCCACCCCCATGGAGAGAAATGCGATGGTCATCGCAGTGGATATGCCGGTGACGGACCAGCCGGTGTCATGCTCCATCGGCCGCAGGAAAATGGGAAGTGAGAACATGGCTCCCATGGCCACGCAGCCCAGCAGACCGCCCGCCGCGACGATGACCCAGCGATAGCGTCGGTTCATGGCATTTTTCCGGAAGCGTTTCGAGGGCCGACCACATCTAAACCCGGCCATAGCGCGCAGGCGCAAGAATCATACGTTGGAGATCGACTGCTCAAAGCCTGAGCACGAGACTTAAAAAACATGCCCCAAACACAGGCGCCGTCGAAGTCGGTGTAAGGAACGAATTGCATGCGCGCCTCCCTGCGCTGGCGAACAATGGGCCGACTGCCCAATGCGTTTTTCATATTTGTGTACATCGTACACATATCCTGGCGACAAAGATAGATGCCGTCCACATGAGAAACATGCATTCTTGTAAGCAATTACTCCCAAGTCCGATGCATGCTTCGTCAATGTAGGCTGCGCCTGTAATCGACGTTCAGGCCTTTTACTCAGAGCAATAGATGGAAAAAGGATATCCGTCACCAGTTTGAAGATCGTGTCGGGCACCGCTCGACCAGCTCAACACGAGCATTCTTAGATCCTATGCTTCGTAGCAAGCCACCTTCCTGGCAGCAACACATCCGACCATCCTGGGTGCCGGGCCGTTCCGAACAACCGGCTGTCAATCAATCCTTTCAGTGCTAGCCCCTACAGGCGGAGTCCAGATAGGGTCTCAGTGCACCACAACTAATAACGTTCTTAGAAAATCCTTGCCACAAACTAATAACGATATTAGTATGCAAACTGCTTCCGGGAAACGGGAGAAAAACTGGACAACAGGAGGAGTTACAAATGACGAACAGAAGAACAGTTCTAAAGGCGATGGCCGGAGGCGCAGCGGCGATTCTGCTCCCCGAGATCGTTTATGCCAAAGGCGAATTTCCGCAGAAGCCCGTGAGGATCATTGTCCCCAATCCCCCAGGCGGGGCTTCCGATGTGATTTCCAGGTTTCTGGCCCACCGGCTTTCAAAAATGTGGCCGCAGCCCGTGGTGGTCGAAAACCGGCCAGGGGCAGGTGGAAGCATAGGCAGCCGGTATGTCGCGTCACAAAGCAACGACGGCGCCACGCTGTTAATGGGCGGCATCGCATCCCACGCGATCAATCCGGCACTGTATACGAATATTGGCTATGACCCGGTCAAGGATTTCACCGCGGTAGCGTTCATCGGAACCCTTGCCAACGTGCTGATGGCACGCAACGAGTTTCCCGCTACGAACATCAAGGAATTGATCGATCTGGCGCGGGCAGCGCCGGGCAAGTATATGTACTCCTCGGTAGGAAACGGCACTTCACCACACCTATCTGGCGCGCTGTTCTGCGAGATGGCGCACATACAAATGGTTCACGTTCCCTACAAGGGAAGCGCAGCGGCACTGAACGATTTACTGGGAGGCCAGATATCGCTCGGGTTCGACAATCTATCAGCCGGGCTGCCCTATATCAAAGATGGGCGCATCAAGGCGTTGGGAGTAACTACGGAGCAGCGCTCGATCCTGCTACCCCAGGTCCCCACCATCGCAGAATCCGGCGTGCCCGGCTATGAAGTGACGTCATGGCCCGGATTGTTCGGGCCTGCGGGGATGGATCCCGGCGTAACGCAATACATCAACGAATCGGTCAACAAGGTGCTCCAGGAAAAGGAATTCCAGCAAAAGCTTTTGCGCGTTGGGACAACCGCCAAGCCAATGACACCCGAAGAGTTCAGCACCTTCCTGAAAGCGCAGGTTCAAAAGTACAGTGCGCTCGCCAAAAAGGCACATCTTCATTTGGCGTAACAAGCATGGACAAGAAACTATCAGGAATGGCGGCCGTCGTGCTTGGAGCAGGCAACCCCGTTTCGGGATGCAGCAATGGCGGCGCCGCCGCGGCCCGATACGCCCAAGAAGGAGCATCCGTCTTGTGCGTAGATCGGGACATCGAAGCGGCCACGCGCACTGCCGATTTAATCGCGAGCCACGCAGGCATAGCAGTGCCTATGGCGGGCGATGTCACAAGCAAATCGGACCTCGTGGAAATCAAGCTGAAGGTCCTGGAGCTGTTTGGTCGAATCGACATCCTGCATAACAACGTCGGTGTCGAGATTGTCAATGAACTCGAGGACATCTCGGAAGACGCCTGGGATTTCGTACATGACGCCAATCTGAAAAGCGTCATGTTGTCTTGCCAGCAATTCATCCCATTGATGGTGCAGCAAGGAAGTGGCGTCGTCACAAATATCTCGTCCACGGCAAGCTTGCGCACGGGGACGCAGGCATACCTGTCCTACTGCACTTCCAAGGCCGGCGTAAATCACCTGACGCGGGTTCTGGCCAAAAGATATGCTGCCCATGGCGTACGGGTCAATGTCATTCTGCCTGGGATGATCCGCACCGCACATGCAATCCGCCTGTACGACGATCCCGACAAGGCCAACGCAGAGCGAGACGCACGCTGCCCCATGGGGGCGCAAGGCACTCCACAAGATATTGCCGCGGCAGCCGTGTTCCTGGCCAGTGCAGACGCCAAGTACATCACAGGAATCGAGCTGCGTGTCGATGGCGGACTCTCTATTTAAACCCGTGCGCACTTAAGCAGCGTGCACGGCCCTAAGACCAATCATTCGCGTCAAGAGGCAAAAAGCAATGAGCAAAGCGTTCGGAAGCATCCGACAGATAGGATATGTGGTGAAGGACATCGAGCAGGCGATGAATCACTGGTCTAAGGTGCTGGCGGTTGGACCATGGTTTTATCGTGCCGACGCCACGCCGACGATCTTCACCTACTACGGAGAAAGCGCCCCGCCGCCAAAGATCTCGATTGCAATTGCAAACTCGGGCGACATGCAAATCGAATTGATTCAACAGCACGATCAGGCCAACTCTCTATATAGAGATTCGCTAAATGCTTCCGGCGAGTGCGCCCAGCATATCGCCTACTGGACAGAAGACGAATTCGATGCCAAGCGCACGCATTTGCTGAAGATGGGATATCAAGAGGGGCACGCGGGCCAAATGGGGCAACGGGGCCGATTCAGCTATCTGATCCATAAAGAGCTGCCCAGCGCCGTCATAGAAATTTCGGAACTACGCGGGGGCAAAGCGGAATACTTCAGGAAAGTAGCGAGTGCCGCCCAAGAATGGGATGGGACTACATCGATCATTCGGGTCTGAAGGCCTGCGCGCCTTATTGAAACTTATAGAAAATGGGAAAACAAATGAGCATGCCCTATTCAATCAACGAGCAAGAACGTCTCCTAACCGTCAACATCCACGACGCCGTCCCTCTTCCGGGAGCGGCGCCCGGCTATACCCTGGTTCCTCTCTTTCTGGACAGGGAAAACGGCATATGGGTCTTATACGGCATCTTCAATCCTGGTGTTAAGTTGCCGCCCCATTTTCACACTGGCACCGTGCATTTTTTTACCACCAAGGGACAGTGGAACTACGATGAATACCCAGGCGATCCCCAGACAGCGGGCAGCTATCTGTATGAGCCCGGCGGTTCCATGCACACATTCTCAGTACCTGCGGATGCCAAAGAGCCCGCAGAAGGTTTCATGGTAGTGCAAGGCGCCAACATCAATTTCATCGACGGCCAGTTCCACAGCATTCGCGACGCCGGCGCCATTGAGGATGGCCTGCTGGCTGCGGTCAAGCAGGGGCTGGGACCCATGCCGAAATATTTCCGGCCCGGAGCAAGAGCGGTCTCGAGCCTGGACTGACCCAGGCCACCGAGAAGCGACCTCTTCACGGTTCCAGTTCTTTCACTTAAGCAAGGTAAATAAACGTGGTGCCCTACCCCGACATTGAAACTCTTCCTCAGCCTTTAAAAGAGCAACTGGCGACACGCAAGCCTTTGAATGTTTTCCGCATGGTCATGCACTCGCCGGCATTTGCGCCGGCATATTTCAGCATGGCAGATGCCGTGCGCAATTCCTGCCTGGAACCCCCATTGCGCGAGCTGGTCATTCTGCGCGTCGGGCACGCATATAAGGCATCCTACGAACTCTTTCACCATGAAAGAATAGCCAGGGATGCGGGGTTGTCAGAAGCCACGATAGTCGCGGCAGGCGCAGCCGAACCACAAAAGGGCGTGACGGAATTGGAGCAGCACTTTATAGACTGGACCGACTGCCTACTGAACAATCACACTCTTGATGAAGCATCCCGCCGGAGTGTGATCTCGCAGATAGGCTTCAACGGGCTAGCAGACCTGGTGTTCCTCGTAGGCTTCTATCAACTTGTCTGCAATTTCTTGCTGAGCTTCGACATAGACGTCGAGCGAGCTTATGCTTGATTAAAACTTGATTGACAAACGTTAAAACTTGATTGACAAACGGGCTTCATTGTTTTCTGGGTGCTGCGCATGAGTCGCGCAGCACCAGTTCGACCGGAGACCTGACGACGCTGCCCGCACTCGGCTTTTCCGCATTCGACTCAGAAAAGCGTTGCAACAGTATTTGGGCCGCATGCCGTCCGCAAGCGGCAATATCCCATTTCACAGCCGTAATGGATGGCTTGTACAAACGCACCAAATCGGTTTCTCCAATGCCGATTATGGATATGTCGTCCGGAATGCTCAATCCACTTTCGTTGATTGCGGCAAGAACTCCTGCAAGCATTTGCGTGCCCAGGCAAATTATCGCAGTCGGCCTGGATCGGGAACGTTTCAAGAGATTGCGGGTAACGTCGTAAGCCCGTGCGTCAGACGCCCCAAGCATGGAAACCAAGTCGTCTTGCACGACTAAATTCGCTTCCTCCAATGCTCTTTTGTAGCCCGAAAAGCGTTCACGGCCCGGTCGGATGGCCTTCGACGGAGACAATAACGCTATGCACTGGTGCCCCAGGCTCAACAAGTAGTTTGTCGCGACATACGCCCCGTGGGCGTGGTCCACAATTACCGCATCACCGAAGCGACGCGGCTCTCTGTCGTGAAACAGAATCGGCAGACCCGTTTCCTGCAGCGCCTTTATGACCCGCCTGTTGTTCTCGTCACTGTGGGCAACAATCATCCCGTCCACACGGCCCGAGCCATACGCATTGATAAGCTCGAGCTCCCTGTCACGATCATTGTTGGTGCTCGACACAAATAATAAATAGCCGGCGGCACTCAGCACCTCCTCGGCGCTGGCAAGAAAGGTGCCGTGCAAGGGATTGGAGATGTCGGAAACCAGAGCCGCCACCGCTCTGGATTTCAGGCTTTTCAAGCCTTGGGCATGCGGATTGGGCTTATATTCCAATTGCTTGACAGCCGCCTCCACGCGCGCTCTCAAACGGTCCGATACCCAGTTTTTTCCTGTTATCACACGTGAGACGCTGCCCTGGGAGACCCCTGCGAGCCGAGCAACATCCAGCACAGTGACCCGCTGCTTAGTAGCCATAACTCTCTCTATCCGTCACGCAATCCCGTGTAGCGCCGGAGGTGTTCGACACAAATTATATTGAGTATCCCTCGCACCGGCGAAGTATACCCGTGCAGCATAAGGAACCGTACGCGCCGACATCCTGGCCACCGCGAAGAACGCCGGCTCGGCATTTTAGTCAGGTTCATCCGCACTGGGCCAACGTCAGGATGCGACCAGCAGAACTGCGGAGCAGACGGCCGCTCGATACACAAAGTCCACCAAGGGAATTCAGGTCTCTTTCAAGACCTGCGTTTGCGCCTTAGTACAGGTTCCGCTTGTAGTCGACATCCAGGCTTTTGCGCATCAGCCCGGGAATTGCGACCAGTCCCTTGGTGACGATTGCGCCCAGGCCCCGCGCCTTGTGCAACCTTACATGCGCGGCGAAGATGGCCGCGGGATCGATGTCGGCGGGAGGCGCGGACGCAAGCCAAGGCCTGGCACGCGCCAGGGCAAGGCTTGTACGCAACTCGATGGAAGGCGACAGAATGCTGGTCACGAGCTTTGGGGTCTTGTCGCGTACGGTGAAAGGCTGCCTTAATTGCGGGTCGGCGCTGATGTCGACCGGGCCCCGTATGCGGGCCACCTGGGTGTGCCCCGGCACAATCAATAATGCCGACGCCTGGGGTCGCACCAGTATGTTGCGTAAGCTATCGGTGCGGCGGTTTCCGGGCCGGTCCGCGTAGCGGATGCCGCCCTCGAAGGCTTGGGCCAGCAGGCCGGCAGGGTCGCCCTTGGGGCTAAGGTCGGTGTTCAGCTCGGTATCGGCAGTGGCCAAGGCCATGAAACGGCTCGATCGTACAAAGTCGCCGGCATCCTCAATCGGAGGCTGCTCAGGCCGCCAGAAATCCGAGCGCAGCAAAGCCTTGGCGCAATGCAAGTAGCATTCCTGCACGGCAATGACTATGGACTGGCTGTCCGCACTCGTCACACTGCCGTTTATGCGCAGGGTCTCGCCGATGCCCGGAATCAGGAACAACAAGCCCACGCCACGCCCTTGCTGCGCCTGGTCGGGGTCGTCCAGCGCAGCGCGCGGCAGCCGCAACTGTTTTTCGTCCAAGGCGGCCGCGAAGCCCGGATCATCGCCGGCTATGGTCGCATCGATGCGCTGCGCATCGCTGAAGCCGGCAAACCCCAGGGGCGATGCACGCAGCCAGCGGCGCGCGTGCTCGTCCATATGATCGATGACCTTCAAGTCTATGGCCGAAGGCTTTGCGCCGACTTGCGCTTCGAGTTCAGCGATCGTCCACGGCATTTTTACGCATCCAGCCATACCAGACGGAAAGCGCCACGGGAACCAGCAGCGCCAGCCACGAGACCGCGTCGCCGAGGCCGTCGTATAAAAGGCCGGACAGCAATCCTATGGCGCTCAGCACGCCAACCACAATCGGCCAGAACCAGACTTTCATTGCCCCGGTACTCCTGCTCGTTGCGCTTCCCGGGTCTCGGCTTCGGCCAGGATTCCTTGCGCTTCACGATGGCGCATGTATTTCTTGCCCCAAAGGTATACGCCACTGCCCAGGATGATGATGGCGAGAATGTCGAGCAGCGCCCAGACTATTTTCAGCGGCAAGCCGCCGTAGTCGCCGAAATGCAGCGGCTGCGACACGAACAGGGCTTTCACGTACCAGGGCATTTCCCGCGTGTCGGTCAACACGCCGGTCTGCGCGTCGACCAGCACCGGGCGCAACAAGCGGGCCGTCAGCGGAGTATTGCCTTTCATGAAGGCCGTGTAGTGATGCGGGTCGGCAAATGCGGTGCCTGGGAAGGCAATCAGGCGCACCGTCATGTCGGGGGCGATTTTTATCGCCGTAGCGAACGCGGCTTGCACAGAGCCGTTGTCTTTCATGGGCGGCGCATTTTTATAGGGCTTGACCATATCGGCCAGTTGGTCGCCCTGCCAAACGGCCAGCACGATGGGGTCGAGCGTATTGATGATGCCTGTTGCGCCCACCACCGTCAGCCACACCACCGTGACGATGCCCAGCAGATTGTGCAGATCCAGCCATTTGATGCCGCGCCCCTTCTGCTTGCGTACCGTACCGAAATCCTGCTTGCGCATGAAGGGCTTATAAACCACCACGCCCGAAATGACGGCGATCACCAGCAGCAGGCCCATCAAACCCAGAAACAATTGCCCCGGCAAGCCGGCATACAGGTCTTTGTGCAACTGGAGCATGACCGCCATGAAGCCCTGGTCATTGGGCTGGTCCAACACCTGCGCGGTACGCGAATCGATCGCCACTGTCCAGAATTCGTCCGGCGGCGCATCGACCTTGCTGGCCATGGAAACCATCGTGATATGCGGGTGTTCTTCTTCGTCCCAGAACATGTAGCGCACCACTTTGTGGGGCTGTGCCGCCAAGGCGCTCTGGACGACCTTGTCCAGGCTGGCATTGGGCGTGCCCTGAGGCATGGACGGCGCCTCGACCACGCCCGAGAGTTGCTCGATTTCCTCGTGGAAGACCAGCGGCAGCCCGGTCAGGCACAGCACCAGCAGGAAGATCGTGCTGATCAGGCTGGTCCATTTATGGATGAATATCCAGGTACGAAGGTGCATGTTCTTAGAAATCCATCGTCGCCGACAACATTACGATGCGGCCCGAACCGAGATACAGATAGCCGTCGGACACGTTGTTCGCCGAGCTCGAGGTCGCCCAGTAAGCCTTGTCGAACAGGTTTTCGACATTCAGGCGCAGCGTCAGGTCTTTGCCGGCCACCTTGGTCTTATAGCGGGCGCCCAGGTCGAAAGTGGTGACCGAGGGCAGCTTGTACTTGTTGCCTTGGTCGGCGTATTGCGAGCCCGTATAGACCACGCGCGCATTCAGGCCCAAGCCGGGGGTAAGCACATTGTCCCAATCCGCGCCCAATGAAGCCTGCACATGCGGCACGCCCACGGCATCGTTACCCTCGTTGACGCCGCCGGCCATTTCGTCGAGCTTGCCGCGCATGAAGGTTACGCCGCCCAGCAGGCGCACGTTTTTCGCCACTTCGCCGAATGCGTTGATTTCCAGGCCGCGGTTCACCTGCATGCCGTTTTGCGTCAGCGAATTATTGAATACCGTGGCGCTGGGACGCTTGATCTGGTACAGACTTACCGTGGTGGCGAAATTGCCCCAATCGTATTTGGCGCCGACTTCAACCTGCTTGGTTTTCATGGGCGGCAGCGTGGCGGCCGACGTCACCGCCGGTGGCGCAGCCGATGCGCCTTGGGACAGGCCTTCGATGTAGTTGGCGTACAGCGACAGATTCCTGGCGGGCTTGATCACCAGGCCCACCAAGGGAGTAACCGCGGATTTGCTATACCCTGGGCCGTCCGGCGCGTTCGTGGGCGTGGGGAAGTAGACGTAGTTCTGCTGCTTCACAGACTGATAACGCGCACCCAGGGTCAACTGCACGCTGTCTTTCATGAAAGACAAAGTGTCGGCCAGCGCATAGCTGGTCAGCGTCGCCTCGGTGTATTTGCCCACGGGGTTCGCTATGCCGTCTACGTTCTGATAGTCGCTGGGCGGTGCGATGGGCTTGTACAGATTGTTGGGAATGGACGCGTAGCCCCAAGGGAACACAAAGCCGATGTCGGCATCGTTGGTCATGCGCGAAAAGCTAGCGGCGACTTTATGGTCTACCGCGCCGGTCGCGAATTTTGCTGTCAGGCCGGTTTCGAAGCTGGTGGTCTCGGGCTTGAATATCTGCCAGGCCGGGGTCGACACATAATCGCCATTCATACCCGACAACGTAGCATTGCCGGCAACCGCATCCATTTTGTGCTTGCGATTGCCCAAGGCCGCGTGCACCGTGATGTTGTCGTTGATGTCGTGCTCGATGCGCCCCACGACCGACGTATCGCGCATGATCACACGGCCGTAGCCGGGGTAGTTCAAGCCGGTGTCCGACGGCGCGCTGGGCAAGCTGGCCAGTGCCGGGGAGATCTGGAACTGGCGCACTTCGTTGTCGATGCGCTGCGACACATGCATGACGTCCAGCGATGCCCGCGTGTGCTCGCCGCGATAGTCCAGCGCGACGGACAAGAGCCCGTCCTTGTCTTTTTGGTCGTCAACCGATGTATTGCCGTCGCGATACGCCCCATTGATGCGTATGCCGAACTGGCCGCTGTCGCCGAAGCGGCGCCCCACATCGACATGCGTGCCGAATTGCGAATCGGACCAATAGCTGGCGGTTACGCGAGCTATTGGCGTATCGGTGGCGCGCTTGGGCACGATATTGATGGCGCCAGCCACGTTGCCCCCTGGAGCCATGCCGTTGAGCAAAGCCGAAGGGCCTTTCAGGATTTCCACGCTTTCGGCGATTTCCATCGGCACGCGGTAGTACGGCAACACGCCATACAGGCCATTGAAGGCGACATCCTGGCTGCTGAAGCTCAAGCCGCGAATGGTGAAATCTTCGTTGATATTGGTGCGCCCGCTACCCATGCGCACCGAGGGGTCTACAGACACCAGATCGGCCAGGGTGCGCGCCTGTTTGTCCTCGATCAGTTGCGAGGTGTAGCTGTTCAGGTTGAACGGGGTGTCCATGAAATCGGAATCGCCCAATAAACCCAGACCCCCGCCCTCGGTGACTTGTCCGCCCGCATAAGGCGTTTGCGCCGCGGGTTCCGCTACGCCATGCACTGTCACGGCAGGCATGGTGGTCACTTCGGATTTCGATTGCGCATGGGCGCTCGTCAGCGGCAACGCCATGCAGGCGCAAGCGGCGTGAAGGGCCAATGCGAGCGCGCTGGGGCGTACGGACGGGCGCTTTGCGCCTCGGTCACCCGCGTGGCGGGGGTAAGCATGCATGTTTTCTTTCCCAATATCGACGTGCGTAAGAAATCGGCAGGCTATATTTTTTATGGCTACCGATTCTAATAACATGAATAAGAATTGTTTTTATTTAATATATTACACGAAAACACGCTTTTTCAAGAAATCAATGGTTTGTTGAGACGCAGCCGCGCCTCCAACCGGGCAAGCCGTTCCGGCGCCTATGCGCCTGCCGGTTTCTCTCGTCGGAACATCAGCTTGCGTTTCGTCGCCGCGCCACCCGGCCTTCGCCGCAAGTCGTGGCGACACGCACCGGGGAGTGCGCTCTATAAAGAATGCAGGAGCGCTGCATAGCGCCCCCGCCTGGGATCGGGCAGCCGTGAGCCGCTCGAAGTGAAGGTGCTAGCGCGATACCCGTTCGATTTTCCCGCAGGCGATGGGCAGCGTCACGGCTGCGGGGATGGGCCCCAGGGATTTGACGGTGGACGGCAGCTTCGTGTCGGCCGGCACGCCGTGGATGAAGACGACGCGCTTGTCGAGGTTCAAGCCCTGGCCTTTGAACGCCTTGGCGAAGGCGGCCGAGAGCGCCTTGACGGACACGGCCTCGTGATAGTGGTAGCTGCCGTCCGCGGAGGCCTTGGGATAATGCCCATGGGCGACGTCCATGGCCGCGGGCATGGTATCGAAGGGCACCATGGTGGTTCCGGCGGCCGGCTCGGTTTCGATCAGGTCCACGATGCGGTCGCCGTTGGTGTCGGCCCCCAGCGTCGGGCAAGTGGCCGAGGCATCCGTGGTGAAGCCGTGGAAATGCTGCCAATGCACGATGTTGCCGGGCGCATTCTTGACACGGATGTCGATGGTGAGCCGGTCGCCATGAATGTCGAAGCGCGCCTCGCCGGTGGTGTCCGACAGCGTTACCTGGGAATTCATGGGAACGAGATGGGCGATGTAGTGTTCCGCAGGGGCTGCGGCCCGGCTGGCCGTTGCAAATGCCAGAGTGCCCGCCGCCAGTGTTGCCGCCGCCAGAAGACTTGATCTTGCTTTCATTTTCAATCTCCTCAAAGTGGCGCCGCGTCCGTTACGTGGCGTCTGCGGATACATCTTACTGTCGCCGCGCACGCGGCAAGGCATAAACCGCACTCGGACACGGGGGAATCGGGCGCCGCAAACCCGCGTGGAAACGCCTGCGCATTGGCCTATACAGAAATCGAACGTTCCAGCTATTGAGGGCGATACGCGGCTAGCGGCTCACGCACGGGGCAAGGGCCCACAGCAACCCGCATACGATTGTGGTCGGCCCAGCATGGGCTCGGCCCCGGCCGAACGAGCCTCTGTTGCCGTCAGTACTTCAGCCCGGTATCGCAAAGCACCGTGGCCACGGTCGCGTCCGGGGGCAAGCGGCCCGATTGCAGCAACTTGACCGCGGCGCACACATTGGCCGCGGCGGAATAGCCTACGTACAAGCCTTCCTGCACTGCAAGCTTGTGCCGCCACAGCTCAACTTCTTCATCCTTGACCGCCAGGCTGATGTCCATGAGCGACGGGTCCCAATGCGGCGGGACGGCACCGTAGCTGGTTCCCTGGATCAGATGACGCGCCTTGGTGACCGGGGCGCCGGCCAAGGCCTGGCAGCCTTCGGGCTCGACCGCCGCGCAGACCGTATCGGGCCTGGCGGCCTTGAGCGCCCGCGCCACGCCCATGAACGTACAACCCGTACCCACGGCCGCGGTCCAGGCCTGGGGCGCATAGCCTAGCTGCTCCAGGATCTCCTTGCCCGTGCCCTGCTCGTGGGCACGGATGCATTCGACGGCGTGAAACTGGTTTACATAGAATCCCCCGCGCTCGGCGGCAAGGTCTTGCGCCATACGCGCAGCGGCTTGGACGTCGGCCCCGGTAACCTGGCCGGGCGCGCCGTCCACCTGGTCCACAAGTATCACTTCCGCCCCCAGGCCTTCGAGCATGCGTGCGCGCGCCGGGCTGTTCCCTGCGGACATCGTGACGACCAGAGGATGGCCAAGGGCCGCGCAGGCTACCGCGAGTCCCGCCCCCATGTTCCCGCTGGTCATTTCGACGACCGGCATACCCGGCCGCAACCTGCCGTCCCCGAGAGCGGCCTGCAGAATCGCCTTTGCCGCGCGATCTTTAATGCTGCCGCCCGGCTGCAAGAACTCGGCCTTGGCCACGACCCGGCCCGGGCCGCTGTATATGCGGCTCAGCGCGATCAAGGGAGTGCGGCCGATCAAATCTAGAGAAGACGAGGCGAGAGAAGACGAGGCAGGCATTTGAGTACCGGGACTAAGCGGCAGGGCTATCGAGCGGGGCTCGGGCAGAACTATGGTTTGAGGCCATTTTAGAAGACGAATGTAATCGTCAGCCCTGCGGCCTGCTTGTCTTTGCCCTGCGAAACAGCAAAAGGATGTCACCGCCCTGGCCCCGAAAGCCGCATACAAGGGGAAACCTTCACCCCTCCGGCTGTTTAATCCTGCGCCTCGATCGGGGCTTGGGCTCGACGCCTATGCGCGGGTCTCGCGCCAAGACCAGTCTTGTTATCCGGCTTGCCAGGGTCTCGAACTCTTCATGGCCCTGCGGGACATAAAGCCATTTTCCCAAGACGGGATGTGGCTGCAAGCCCGGCAACTCATCCATGAGGGACTTGTGGTGCTCTTGCGCAGTGCAGACCAGCAGTCCATTCCATGGATCGTCGCGATCGGCAACGACCAGGCACAGCAATCCGCCCAGGTATGCGGCATCGCAGCCGAACATCTTGCGAGTGGCGTAATCCCCTACTTGCTCCAGGGGTTCGAGTATCCACAAGAGCGAGCTGTGGCGGGCCGATGCCCGCTTTTTTCCAGCAGGAGCATAAGGATCGAATCGACTAGGCATGGGGAGGAAGAAATCCACGGCAACCCGTAGTTTAGCGACGGACGGCCGTTCGCAACGGTTTCCCGCGAACAGCGCGGAAGGCACCCAGCGGGCAAGGCCTGGCCGGCCGCCTTCCCAAGCGTAGCACTCATTCGGGCTTGATGCCCGCCTTGCGCGTGACGTCTCTCCAGACGCCCAGTTCCGTGGCGAGGCGCTTGGCCATCGCCTGGGAATCAGAATAGGCAGGCTGGAAGTCTACGGCGGCCAATTCCTTCTGCATCGCGGGATCCTTCAAGATACCGGAGATCGCCGCGGACAGCTTCGACACCACGGGAGCCGGCGTGCCTGCAGGAGCCATTACGCCATGCCAGATGATCTCGCTGAAACCAGGCACTGTCTCCGCAGTGGTGGGCAAGTCGGGATAGCTCGGCGAACGCTCGGCATCCATGGAGGCCAGAGCCCGTAACCGCGCCGACTGCACGAAGCCCTTGACCGGCCCAGGCGTGGAAATCAACACGGGGACCTGGCCGCTTATGACATCCGTGGAGGCGCCGCTGGCACCCTTGTAGGGGACATGCACGATATCGATGCCGGCCAGGTTCTTCAATAACTCCATCGCAAGGTGATGGGGCGTCCCGATGCCCGGCGTCGCGTAGGAAAGCTTGCCGGGATGCGCTTTGGCATACGCGATCAGTTCCTTGAGGTTATGCACAGGAAGCTTGGGGTTGACCAGGATCCAGATCGGCGTGGTGGCCACGACTCCCACGGGGACGAAATCTTTCTGGATGTCGAAATTCATCTTGCGATAGAGATAGGGGTTGATCACCACCGTGTTGGATACATAGGCCAAGGTGTAGCCGTCCGGTGCCGAGCGCGCGACGAATTGCATCCCGATATTGCCGCTTGCGCCCGGCTTGTTCTCGACCACGACCGAAGTCTTGAGAACCGCGGCGAGATGCTTGGCCAATAGCCGCGCCACGATGTCGTTCCCGCCTCCGGCGGAGAACGGCACGATCAGATCGACGGGCCTGTCCGGATAAGCGGCGGCATGCGCGGTCATTGCGGTCCAGGCCATCAACAGGCCGGCCAAAGTCCTCATGCATTGCTTGAGCATTGTGTGTCTCCTTGTATGGACGTATTCGAGCGGATCAAGCCGCAAATCTGGGGAACAGCACTTGCGCATTGCCCGACTCGATCTTGCTGCGCTGTGCCTCGGTCAGGGATAGCCTGGCCAGGCTGCGTACGGCATCCGCCATCTGGTCCTTGGGGCCGAAGGGGTAGTCGGTGCCGAAAAGGATGTTGTCTTCCGACCCGATCTGCATCATGGCGGCGAACGTCACGCTATTCGCCGACAGTGCGGTGTCGAAATAGCACTTGCGCAACACCGCTCGTATTCCGTCAGGAATGTGCCCTTGCAGCTCGGGGTTGTTGCGCGACAGCACTTCGATACGATCGGCGATATAAGGCAGAGCGCCGCCCATGTGGGAAAAGATAAATCGCATATTCGGGAATTTCAGTAGCGTTCCCGTAAAGATCAGCGAAACGATGGCCCGCGCCGTATCGAACGTGAAATCGAGCGACGATGCCGACAGGTTTGCGACAGGCACCGGCTCGGCCGGCGATGTGGGATGGACGAACACCACGGCCGATCTCCGGTTCAGCTCTTCGTACAAAGGATGAAGATACGAGTCTCCGAGATAAAGGCCGCAATGGTTCGACAACAAGCACACGCCGTCGGCGTGCAAAGTGTCGAATGCGTGCTCGGTCTCGCGCAGCGCCGCATCTACCGACCTCAGCGGCATCGCCGCAAACATGCCGAAGCGGCCCGGGTGATCGTGCCCCAGGGTGGCGGCGAACTCATTGCACCAGCGGGCGAGCTCCGCTTCTTTCCCGGCATCCGGCACGTCGAGACCCGGCGCGCTGACGGAAGTAATCGCGGTGCCGATGTCCTGTTCGTCCATTTTCGCCAGCGCGTCGGAAGCGCTCCAGAACGGCATTTTTCCGGACGAGCCCTGCGCCCCGATCTTCCCGGCGCCGATCTGCTCGACATAGTGCTGCGGCAGGATATGGTGATGTACATCTATGCGACGTGCCATGGCTGCTCGCTCTCCTCTGAATCAAACGGAAAACAGTATGGCCTCGTCTTTATATAATTGGAAATTGATTTTTTTGGCTTATTTATAGGTTTCCAGTATGAATATACGGGTACGCCAAATCGAAGGCTTTCTTGCCATTGCCGACACGCTATCGTTCTCGCGCGCGGCGGAAAAAATCGGCATGACGCAGCCCGCCTTTTCGCAAATGCTGCGAGACCTTGAAAATACGCTGGGGCTCAAGCTGATCGACCGCACCACCCGGCGCGTCAACCTCACACTGTCCGCGCAACAGTTGCTCGCGCAGATGCGGCAAGCCATATCGGATCTCAATGGAATCCGCCGCAACGCTCAGGCTCTCGCGCGGCTGGAACAAGGCCAGCTCGCCATCGGCGTGCTGCCCTCTCTCGCAGGCGGGGTGTTCGTGGAAAGCCTGGCTCAGTTCTCGGACCTGTACCCGGGCGTCGCAATACAAGTGCGCGAGAATCACAATGCCCACATCATCGGACAATTGACGCAGCACGAAGTAGAGCTGGCGATTTGCACCTATAACGCTTCCGCGCCCACCTTGTCGTTCGAGGAATTATTCATTGACGAATTGGTGTGCGTAATGCGGGAACATCACGCCCTTGCTCGGAGAAAGCGGATCGAATGGCGGCGATTCTCTACCCAGCCCGTGGTTCTGGTCTCGGCCAGTTCGATCATCAACGAAATCGTCCGCGCCAACCTGCGGGAATTCGCGGAAGGAAAGAGTGCGGAATACGAAACCCTGAACATGACCACCGCGCTCAACATGGCTCGGGCTAACCTGGGCGTTACCCTCATTCCGAGAGTCGCCCTTCCCGAACTGAACATGAAGGGGCTGACCTATCGGCCCATCGGGCAGCCCCGGCCAACACGCCAGGTCGGCATCTATCGCCGAGCCGGCCAGACCTTGTCGCCTGCGGCAGAGAAATTCAGGGAGCTGCTGATAGAGAGACTCCAGCGCCCCGGACACACGGGCGCACATTGGCCGTCGTCGGATTGAAACCGACGGCCACCGGAGGATGTAGCCCGTTATGGCTGCGGTGTCGGCCATGCTGATTACAGGAGGTAGCGGACTCGGCTTGCTTTCGATGTCTCCATGGCAACGCGCAGGCGCAGGGGTCGGCGCAACTCTCGCCGGCCAGTCTACGCGCGAGGGTATGCGTATGTCGCCGTTGGATTATTACGCCGATGCCTTGCTGCGGCCGGACGATCCTTCACGGGGCATGAACGGGAGCGATGCGCACAACGAAACGCGCATGATACTGGCGCGCAGCATCGAGCATGGCAGGGTGACGGAGCAGGATCGGCCCTATCTGGTCAAACTGATCGCGCAACGTGCCAGCGTCGACCAGGCGGTCGCCCAACAACGGCTCACGCGAATCAGCGATCAGGCCAGGCAGGCAGAGCAACAGGCTCGCGTAGCGGCAGATACCGCCCGCAAGGCAGCCGCAGCCTTTTCATTGTGGGCATTCGCCTCGCTGCTGATCGGTGCCTTTGTCGCGAGCCTAGCCGCGACCGTAGGCGGTCGGGCACGTGACAGATAAGGAATATCAGGCGGTTTCTGCGCTGGGGTGATAGCGCTTAACGCGGTGCAGGACGCTCTTGTCGGTGTGATGCATCACCTGGCCGGTAGCGGCAAGCTTGAGGACCAGATCCGATTCGTGGGTGAACGTGCCGTCGTCGTTGAACGTGAAAGTGCTGGTGAAACCCTGCAGTTCGGCGCGGCGCAGCAGATACTTGTTCTGCAAGATGCCATAACAGGGCTCGCCCGGGTCGGCCTTGAAACGCAGCACTTTGTCGCGGTCCTTGGCGGTGGCGCCGGCCTGAATCGCGATACCGCGCCCGAACACCACGGTGCGTATCACCTGGCCATCGGCCTTGTCCCACAGCAGGAAGCCCACTTCGTCATGGAACGGGATCATCGCCTCTTCGCCGTGGCGCCATGCCGTCATTTCGTATTTCAGGCCTTCGAGTTTCTGCTGGCCGTTTTCCTGCTTGGGTATGGGCGTGAACTTGGCCTTCTCGAAATAAGTGGTCTGGCCGGTAATGTCGTCGTCGTTGTGATAGGACAGGTCTATGCCGTCGTTGCCTTCCCATTCCCCGACCAGCGGAGTCAATGGGCCGAGTCTTTGAGGCCCTAGAATTTCTGACATGACTAGCTCCTTATTCTAAATATAGGAGCTGTCACGGTAATCCTGTCAATTTGAAACAGCCAATTCATTCTGTTTATCGCAGCGATTGCCTTAAGGCTATCGCTGGGCTGTCACGCCGGCGGCAAGCGGGCCGACAAGATGCCGCATGCCGCCAGGGCGGCCGAAGACCCTGCGCGAGCGCATCGGCAGGCGATCGGCGCCTTTCCGGCCTGTCCGGTAACGAACTACATGCGGCTTGCCGCAGGGCCTTTCGAGCCGGCGGCGCAGAAAATCAACGGCGCGCCGAACGGGACGCAGGCCCGGGGCCTCGTTCCTTGAGATGGCGAAACGTAATACGGCCTTTGCTCAGGTCATACGGAGAAAGCTCCAGCGACACGTCATCTCCGGCCAGGATACGGATGTGGTGCTTGCGCATCTTGCCGCCCGTGTAGGCGATCAGCGCATGGCCGTTTTGCAATGTCACACGAAAACGCGAATCGGGCAGGACTTCGTCGACGACACCGCGCATTTCAATAAGCTCTTCTTTAGGCAAATGAATTACTCCTGATTTATAAAAAACAAGGCAAGGAACTGCCGCGCGCCTCGGGCGTCGATATAGCCAAGTGCTTCGGCCACGAGGAAATACCGGCTTCAAGGAAGAAGCCGTAGACTTGGCGGGATGACGCGCCAGGCGCGTGCGACAGGTGAACTCTGTCCAGCGGCTGGTTCACAGGAATATGCGCTGCGAACGAGGGGCAGCCAGAAAAAAGCGCTATCGAAATAGCCGAATAAATCTGGCAAAGGAGGGAGAACGACGCTAGGGCCCTGCACGAAAGCACATGGCTCGATTTCGTGCCGGAAAGCTTATAGACTATACCACCGATCCCCTCGCCAGGCCATATCCGGAGTGTCGGGCCGCGATCAGGAGCCGGCCTTAGAGAGGCAGGCCGCGTCTTTTTCGGACAGCTTGTTTTTTTCCAGCCATGCCTTGGTTTCATCGGCGCCGGCCTGCTTCAGGGCCGCCATGATCGCCTCGGGCGGCGTGGTGTCGAGCGTCATCTTGTGCTCGCGCATACGGGCATAGTTGGCCGCGATGCGCTGCTCGACGCCGGCCCACGACGCAGCGGCCACTTGCTGCGCCGCGCTGGTGAGTATCGCCTGGTCGTCTTTGCCCAGCTTGTTCCATGCTTCGGCATTGATGATGGTGTAGCTGAGCGGAATCGAATAGCTGACCGCCGTGAAATTGGGCAAATGGTCCCACAACTTGCGGCCGGCCCCGCCGTCGCCGGATGTAAGCACCGCGTTCACATCCCCGGCCGCCAGCTTCGCGGCCAGCGCCGAGTAAGGCAAGGCCACGCTTTGCGCGCCCAGGCGCTCGAACACCGATTTGCTGGTCGCATCGTAAGTCCGGATCTTGAGCGCCTTGACGTCGTCGACGCTCTTCAGTGGCCGCACCGACCAGATGCCCGAAGGCGGCCAAGGCGTGACATACAGCAGGTGCGCCCCCAAGGCCTTGACATGCTCTTGCAGCGCCGGTTCGGCGCAGGTGTACAAGGCCTTGGCCTGCTTGAAGTCGCGGGCCGCGAACGGCAGGGACGAAAGCAGGAACAAGGAATCCTTGCCGCCCAGGATGCCGCCGAACAAGGTGCCCATCTGGGTCTTGCCTTCGGTGACGGCAGTCACCTGCGCCACGCCCTTGTACGGGTCGTTCTTTTCTTGCAGGGTCTCGATCTCGATGCGGCCCTTGGACTGCTTGCCGACCGCGGCGGCAAACTGCAGGTCGGCCGCCGCCGTGATCGAGGTCGACGGATATTCATTGATCAACTGCAAAGTGGTCTGCTGGGCCTGGGCCCAGGGCAAGGCGACAACGGAAAACAGGACTGCACTGGCGGCCGCGTAGCGGCATTTGCTGGCTTTCATGCTGGCTTCCCCTGGTGTTTTGAAGTGGTGTGGGGAAATTTTCCCGTACCGCCCCGCATACCGAAACCATGGGAAACCCTGAGCCCGATCGGGCCGGCGGCGGCCATGCCGGCCCCCGCAGCGATTTCAGGCGCTTTCCGAGCGATACCAGGACAGCGCGTCGATGGCCAGGGCATCGACGGAATCCACGACGGGCAGCCCCAGCGCCAGGCGCTGCGGTTCGGGTAGCGCCAGCGGCAGCTCGGTGCACCCCAGCACCAGCGCATCGATGCCGCGGTCGCGCAGCAACCGTATGCACTCCAGCGCCGGCGCCAGCGACTGTTCGATGCGGTTGGTCTTGACCAGCGCGATGCAGGGCGTGCAATAGCGCTCGATCTCTTCTGCGGAAGGGACCACGCATTCGTAGCCTTGCGCCTGCAGCGCCCGCTGGTAGAGCCCCAGCCCGAGGGTCGCCGAGGTACCCATCAGGCCTATGCGCCCCCGATCGACACCGCGCCGGCGCAAGGCGTTAAGCACCGATTGCACGATATGCAGCACGGGCACCGGCGTGGCGGCGGCCAGGCGCTCGTACCAGATATGCGCCGTGTTGCAAGGAATGGCGATCGCCCCGGCTCCCATGCCTACCAGCCGGTCTATGCCGTTCTGCATCCAGGGCAGCGGGTCTTCGCCATTGCCGAAACACGCCGCCAGGCGATCCGGTATGCGAGGGTCGTTCCACAATACGGCCGGCATGTGCTGCTGGTCGCGCTCGGCTTCGGTCAGCGCCACCAGGCGCGTCATGAAGAAGGCGCCGGCCAAGGGCCCCATGCCGCCCAGGACGCCCAGGAAACGGCCCTGGAATCTGTTCTCGATCATTGTCTGTGCCTATGCTCGGACGCCTGCGGCCCGGCCAGCCCGCAGGCCTCTCGATACGGGTGCGCAATGCCATGGGACGGGCTCGCCGCCGGCCGGGGATGCGCCGGGGAGCCGCAAGAAAACGGCCCCGGACCGGCGCGGGAATATCGTAATCCTAACCCGGCTGCCGCAAGCCCGCCCGCGCCGCCTCGGCGATGGACTGCGCATCGATGCCGAAATGGCGGCGCAGTTCGGCCCGGGTGTCGCTGCGGCCGAAACCGTCCGTGCCCAAGGTGATGTAGCGCCGCCCTTGCGGCACGTAGGCGCGGATGGACTCGGGCACGGCATGGACGTAGTCGGTGGCGGCGACGATGGGGCCGGCGCATTGCTCCAGCAATTGCGTGATGTGCGGCGTGCCGGCGGCCTCTGCGCCATGCAGCGAGGCCTGTATGCAACTGCGCCCTTCGCGCGCCAGTTCGCTCCAGCTTGTGATGCTCAGGACGTCGCTGGCGATGCCCTCTTGCGCCAAGGCCTCGGCGGCCTTGATCACTTCCGGCAGGATGGCGCCCGAGCCCAGCAGGGTGACGCGCGGGGCCGGCGATCCGGTCGAGCCGGATACGCCCCGGAGCGCCCCACCCTCGGCATGCTCGTCCCCGTAAGCCGCATAGCGGTAACCGCCGCGCAGTATCGCGGCGGCGGCGCCTTCGGCCAGCGCCGGCTGCGCGTAGTTCTCGTTCATCACGGTAATGTAGTAGAAGACATCCTGCTGCTCGTCCATCATTTCGCGCATACCGCGATCGACGATGACCGCGAGCTCGCAGGCGAAAGCGGGGTCGTAGGCACGGCAATTGGCTATGGTCGCCGCATGCAGGTGGCTGCTGCCGTCCTGGTGCTGCAAGCCCTCGCCGGCCAGTGTGCTGCGGCCCGCGGTCGCGCCGATCAGGAAGCCGCGCGGCCGCTGGTCCGCCGCCGCCCAGATCAAGTCGCCGACGCGCTGGAAGCCGAACATGGAGTAATAGATGTAGAAGGGCAGCATGGCCAGGCCGTGCACACTGTAGCTGGTGGCGGCGGCCACCCAGCTTGAAATCGCGCCCGCCTCGCTGATGCCCTCTTCCAGGATCTGCCCGTCGCTCGCCTCGCGGTAGCTGAGCATGGAGCCTATGTCCTCGGGCTGGTAGCGCTGGCCCACGCTGGAATAAATGCCCACCTGCTTGAACAGATTGGCCATGCCGAAGGTGCGCGCCTCGTCGGCCACGATGGGCACGATGCGCGGCCCCAAGGCCTGGTCCTTCAGCAGGCCGCCCAGCATGCGCACGAAGGCCATGGTCGTGGACATGGCGCGGCCGTCGGATTCCAGTGCGAAGCGCGCATAGCCGCGCATGTCCGGGATTTCCACGTGCGCGGCGTCGGTGCGGCGGGCCGGCAGGTAGCCGCCGAGCTCCCGGCGGCGCGCGTGCAGGTAGCGCAACTCGGGGCTGTCGTCCGCGGGCTTGTAGAAATCCAGGCGCCGCACCTGCTCGTCGTCCAGCGGCAGGCCGAAGCGGTCGCGGAAGGCCAGCAGATCGTGCTCGTCGAATTTCTTGTGCGAATGGGTGGTCATGCGCCCCTGGCCGGCGCTGCCCATGCCGTAGCCCTTCTTGGTATGGGCCAGGATGACCGTGGGCTGGCCGCGATGCCGCTGTGCGGCCGCATAGGCGGCATGGATCTTCACCAGGTCGTGGCCGCCGCGGCGCAACTGGTCGATCTGTGCATCGGTCAGGCCCTGCACCAGGCGCGCGAGCGCCTCGTCCTGGCCGAAGAAGTTCTCGCGGTTGTAGCGCCCGTCGTTGGCGGCAAAAGTCTGCATCTGGCCATCGACGGTTTGCGACAGGGCCCGCGCCAGCGCGCCGCCGAGGTCGCGGGCGAACAGGCCATCCCAGTCGCTGCCCCACAATACCTTGATGACGTTCCAGCCGGCGCCGCGGAACAGTTTCTCGAGCTCGCCGATGACCTGGCCGTTGCCGCGCACCGGCCCGTCCAGGCGCTGCAGGTTGCAGTTCACCACCCAGACGAGGTTGTCCAGGCCCTCGCGCGCCGCCAGCGTCAAGGCGCTCATGGATTCCGGCTCGTCCATCTCGCCGTCGCCGAACACGCCCCATACCTTGCGTCCGCCGCAATCCAGCAGCTTGCGATGCGTCAGGTAGCGCATGAAGCGCGCGTGGTAGATGGAGCTGATGGGCCCTATGCCCATGGAGCCGGTGGGGAACTGCCAGAAGTCTGGCATCAGATACGGATGCGGATAACTGGACAGGCCTCGCGCGCCCTCTTTGGGGCCGCGCAATTCCTGGCGGTAATGCGCCAGGTCCGCCTGTTCCAGGCGCCCTTCTAGGAACGCGCGGGCATAGACGCCGGGCGCGCTATGGGGCTGGAAGAAGACCAGGTCGCCGCGCCCCGCGCCGTCGTCGCCCGAGGCCCGGAAAAAATGATTGAAGCCGACTTCGAACAAGTCCGCGGCGCTGGCGTAGCTGGCGATATGGCCGCCGAGTTCGCCATAGGCGGCATTGGCGCGCATGACCATGGCCACCGCGTTCCAGCGCATGAGGGCGGCCAGCCTTTGTTCCAGGTCCAGGTCGCCGGGAAAATCGGGCTCGTCTTCGGCCGCTATGGTATTGACGTACGCAGTCTCGCCGCCGGGCGTCCAGCCCAGGCGCGCCTCGCGCGCCATGCGGTGCAGTTCCTGCAGGATGAAGACTCCGCGCGCCGGGCCCCAGGAATCCAGCAAGGCCTGGAAGGCCTCGCGCCATTCGACGGTTTCTTCGGGATCGATATCCAGGGCGGCCTGGTCGTGGCCGGACAGGTTCATGAGCATGGCAGGCTACCGGAAAAGCATGGAAACGGATGGGCCGCGCGCAGGCCGGAGGCATACCGGGGCGCTGGTACCCCCGGCCCTGCCGACGGATCCACCCCCGTCGGGCGGGCCGCAGCCTCCGGCGCTTAGCGAGCCCGGCCCCACTATGTGCGCCGGACACGCTGCTTGACACGCGTAGTGCCTATTTTGCGCTAGCCACAGGCATATTTGGTTTCGAAATCTATGGCTAATTAGTTCTGATACAGCATAAAATTCTGTAAATCCAAAAATATCAAGAACATCATGCTCGATGCCATAGATCTGAAAATCCTGGACGAATTGCAGCGCGACGCCTCGCTCAGCAATGTCGAGCTCGCCCGCCGCATCCATCTGTCTCCATCGCCATGCCTGGCGCGGGTCAAGGCGCTGGAAGCCGCGGGCATCATCACCCGCTATGTGGCGCTGGCCGACGCGGCCGCGCTGGGCCTGGGCCTGAATGTCTTTATTTCCATCAGCCTGAAGTCGCAAGACAGGCAAGCGCTGGCCGACTTCGAGCGGCGTATCGCCGAGCACGACGAGGTCATGGAGTGCTACCTGATGACCGGCAACGAGGACTACCTGATCCGGGTGGCGGTAGTGGACATCGCCGCGCTCGAGCACTTCATCCTCGAGCACCTGACATCGATTCCGGGCATCGACAAGATACGCTCCAGCTTCGCGCTGAAGCAGGTGTCGTACAAGACGGCGCTGCCGCTCAAGAAGTGACGGAAGCCCCGTGCGCATGGGCACGGGGCAAGCACGGACCCGCCCTGACCACCTGCCGCTCGAGTGTTACAGGCGGCGGAAATCGCGAATGGAGTCGCGCTATTTATTCCTTGCCCTCGGATGCGCCGGCCTGATCCGCCTGCGGATTCGGCACCAGCATGACCGGGCGGGTCGCTAGCCTGGCGGTGTGTTCGGCCACGCTGCCCAGCACCAGCCTGCGGAAGCCGCGGCGGCCGTGCGTGCCCAGCACGACGAGATCGGCCTCCAGTTCGGCGGCAGTGGCGACGATCCGGGTCGCGACGTCTTCGAGCACAGCAGTCTCGACCACTTGCGCGGTGCTGTCGACGCCGGCCGCCTTGATCTTTTTCACGGCATCGGAGGTAAGCCTGCGGCCTTCCTCGAGCAGGCTGTCGCGCAAGGAGTCGACGTCATAGACAGGAAAGCCGCTGTAATCGATCGGCAGGCTCACCACATACACGGGGTCCAGGCTCGCCCGCAAGGGGGCTGCCAGCAGGATGGCGGCTTCCAACGCATAGGATGAGGTTTCACTACCGTCTAGAGCTACGAGTATTTTGCTGTACATGATGAGTGCCGTCTGGTTTCAAGTTCCCGATACGGACATGGCGTCCGACCAGGGCCGTGCGCACAGTTTACGCTTGCAATGCCCGCGTCTCATTGAGGCAGATCAAAGCGGGAGCCCGGCGCTCCATGGGCCGCGGGCCGCCTGGGGCTGAAGCGATCAATCGAGGTGCCGCGGCAACGTGGCCGCCAGCGCTCTCAGTTCCTGCTGCGGCATGCCGGCCAGGAATTCGCAGGCCTGGGCCCAGAAGGCCGGCGTGGCGGTCTCGGGTACGCGCCGCATCCATTGCGCCGCCAGATCGACATGGCCGCGCGCCGCAAGCAGCCGGGCGTAGTTGAACTGGCCGCGGAAGTCGCCCCCTTCGGCGGCGCGGCGGTAATAGTCGAACGCGGCGGCCTCGTCGGCCTCGACTTCCCAGCCGTCTTCGTAGAAGCCGCCGAGCATGTTCAATGACTTTATATGCCCGGCATCGGCCGCCCGGCGAAACCACTGCAGCGCCTGCGCGCGGTCGGTCTTCAGGCCGCGCCCCAGCGCCAGCGATGTAGCGTAGTTGTACATGCCCCAGTCCAGGCCGCGCTCGGCGGCGCGGCGGAACCAGTAGGTCGCGAGCATCATGTCGTGCTCGATGCCCCAGGCGTTCTCGTAGCAGCGCCCCAACAGGTTCATGGCGTGGACATGGCCGGTGTCGGCGGCCTTGCGCAGCCATGGGACCGCCTGCTCCGGATCGCGCGGCGCGCCCTTGCCCTGCAACAGCCACTGGCCGTAATGAAACTGCGCCTCGGCCACGCCGTGCTCGGCCGCGGTCGCCAGCCAGGGCAGCGCCTCGTGGGCGGGGCCGGCCAGGATACGGGCGAAATCCTCGGCGCCGGCCTGGTTGAACTGCTGTGTGCTGATTGTTTCCATGATCGTGAATATTTCGATTGCGGAGCCCGACGCCCAGCGGCGAAAGACAGCCAGGCGGCATGCGCCGCCGGCGGCCCCCATCGACGAGACATGCGCGGCGGACGAAAGCCCGCCATCGCATGATGGCGGGCCCGGCGAGCGCCCTCCTTTTACGGCAAGGCCCGCGCCAGTGCAGTCCCGGTTATCGCCGCATCAATACGACAGGCTGACGTTCAGGATCGCCGAACGTCCCGGCGCGATGCTGGCGTAGTGCGCCGCATAAGCCTGGTCGTAGTATGTCTTGTTGAAGACGTTGAACACATTGAGCTGCACGCCGACGTGCTTGTTGATGCGGTAGCCGGCCATGGCGTCGAAACGCCAGTACGAAGGAATGTAGTTGGTGTTGGCCGCGTTGCCGTACTGCTTGCCCACGTAGTATGCGCCGGCGCCCAGTGTCAGCTTGGGCATGACCTTGTATGTGCTCCAGAGGCTGAAGCTGTTCTCGGGCGTGTTCGGGAAACGGTTGCCTTCGTCGGTGGCCACGCCGTCATCCTTGATCTTGCTATGCAGATAGGTATAGCCGCCGTAGACATTCCACTTGGGCGTGATGGCGCCCGTGATGCCGAGTTCCAGGCCGTCGACCTGTTTACGGCCGGCCATGGCGTAGTCGCCGTCAGGCAAAGTGATGCGCGCGTTCACGGTCTCGGTGCGGAACACCGCGGCCGTCAGGCTCACGCTCTTGTTGAGCACGTCCCACTTGGTGCCGATCTCATACGTCCGGTTCTTTTCCGGCGCCATGTCGGCGGCGTTCACGCCCACCCCGCCGCGGCCCGGAATCAGGCCCTGGCTTTCGCTGCCCTCGCCCAGCGAGGCGTTGGCGGGCGTGGAGGAAGTCGCGTACGAGACGTAGAACGCGCCATTGTCCACCGGCTTGTAGACCAGGCCCAGTTGGTAGTTCCACAGCGTGTCGTGGCGGCGCACGACCGTCGAGCCGTTGGCCGGGGTATTCGTGTACTTGGTGGAATAGTCGTCCAGCCGCAGGCCCAGGCCGGCTTGCCAGTGCTTGTTGAATTCGAGAGTGTCGAAGGCATAGAGCGACTTGGTGGTGGCCTCGGACTTGCTGTTGGCCCCCGCCGGCCCGCCATTGAGCGTGTTTCTCCAGGGATCGTTGGGATTCGGGTTGTACAGGCTGGTGCAGTTGTAGGCGGAAGCCGCGCCTATGCCGGCTGAGCATATGGCCCCGGTGGCGCGATTCACGTTCAGGGAATCCTTGTCGCTCTTCTCTTGCGAGATCTCGACCCCGGCATTGAAGCTGTGCCTGAGCGTGCCGGTGTTGAATTTGCCGTAGAGCTCGGTCTGGTTGGCCAGCGACTTCACTTCGCTGTCGCGGGTATTGGCGCGGCGCCAGACCTTGCCATTGAGCACATTGCCCTGGCTGTCGTCGGGCTGCGTCCAGACATAGCGCTGCGAGGAATAAGTGTAGCGGCTGGTGTTGCGCAGGGTCAGGTTGTCGGCGAAGTCGTGCTCGACGCGCACGGTGGCCATGTCGCTGTCAGTGCGGCGGTAGTCACTGCTCAGGCCGTAGAAGTTGTTGCGGTCCACGTTGGCCGGGCCGGTCTCGGTAATGCCCATGTAGCTGCCGTCGCGCTTGACCTTGGTGCTGGGATAGGCATACGGAATGCCGCTGTCGGGAAGGTCGTCGGTCTGCAGATGATAGTAGCTGAGCGTGACGCGCGTGGGCGTGTGCATGCCGAAGGTGATGGTGGGCGCTACGCCCCAGCGGCCGTTGTGCACCATGTCGCGGCCGGCCACGTCGGCGTCGTGATACATGGCGTTCAGGCGGAAGGCAGTGGTGTCGGACAGGCGCCAGTTGCTGTCGATCGTGCCGCGATAGTAGTTGTCGGTGCCCAGGCCCAGGTTGACGTCGGTGAAATCGCGGCTCTTGGCGGTCTTGCTGATGAGATTGATGCTGCCGCCGGCGCCGCCGCGGCCGCCGTAGGCGCCATCGGAACCTTTCACGACCTCGACCTGTTCGAGATTGAAGATTTCGCGCGAGGTCGAGCCTATGTCGCGCATGCCGTCGATATAGGTGCTGGACTGCGCGTCATAGCCGCGGATGAAGGGCCGGTCGCCGAGCGGATTGCCGCCCTCGCCCGCGCCGAAGGTAATGCCCGGGGAATTGCGCAGCACGTCGGTCAGGGAGGACGCCGCCTGGTCCTGGATGAGCTCCTGCGGAATGACCTGTACCGACTTCGGGGTATCGAGCAGCGGTGCGGTGAATTTTTCCGACGCAGACTGCTTGACATCGTAGCCTTGCGGCATGTTTCCCTGTACCTGCACCGGAGCGAGCTGCGATACGTTGTCCGTGCCGGTGGACTGCGCCATGGCCGCGAAAGAGCTCATGAACAGGGCCGGCGTGGCCAAGGCCGTAGCCAAGCTGCCGGCGCCGTAGGCGCGCAAAGAGGATGGGGGGTGGATCTGGTCGGACATGCTCGGCTTGCTCCCTTTTGTTTGGCAAATAAAATTTCTTCGGCGGCCCCGCGCCGAGGCGCAGGACTGCCCCGCGTGCTTACGCCCCACAGCGAAAGCACGCTTCGTGCAATGTTCACGTCATAGACCGGCCTGGGCCCGGCCTCTTGAGCAGAAGCCGGCGGGCCGGGCCCGCCCTTATCCGGGCGGCGGCCCCATCAGGCTCGAGCGGTAGTCATACGTCCGCCCATTTGCGCAATAAGTTGTGATAGACGCCGGTCAGTTCTTCCAGCGACTCGTGCCCCGGCACGTCGTGCATCAGGCGCTGGATGGCGACATCGAGCTGCAGCATCAGGGCGCGCTCGCTGTCTTCGCGCAGCAGGCTCTGCACCCAGAAGAAAGAACTGATGCGCGCGCCGCGCGCCACCGGATTGACCTTGTGCAGGCTGGTGCCCGGGTACAGCACGGCGCTGCCTGCCGGCAGCTTGACTTGCCGCGTGCCGTAGGTGTCCTGCACCACCAGTTCGCCGCCCTCGTAGTCGCCGGGTTCGGACAGGAACAGCGTCATGGACAGATCGGTGCGCACGCGCCCCTGTGTCCCTTTGATGGGGCGGATGGCATTGTCGATGTGGTAGCCGAAGGATTCGCCGGCTTCGTAGCGATTGAACAGCGGCGGGAAGATTTTCTCGGGCAGCGCGGCCGACATGAACAGGTTGTTCGCGCTCAGGCGCTCTATGATGCGCGCCCCCAGTTCGCGCGCCAGCGGATGGTCTTCGGCCAATTGCCGGTTGTGCTTGACCAGCACCGAACGATGGCCCGCCGTGACCCGGCCGTCGACCCATTCGGCTTGCTCGAGCTGCTCGCGCATGGCCCGCGCTTCTTGCGCGTTGAAGATTTCAGGGATTTCGACGAGCACGGCTACGATCCATCGGCGTTGTGTTGTGCGCCGATGCGCGAGGCCGGATTGCACGCGCGGCCGACCCCACTGGCGCGAGCGCCGGACATGCCTGTGGCCGCGGCTCCGGCCCTATGCCGGACAGCATTGAACGTCTTCATTTCCCTTTTTCGGCTTCTTTATAAATATATATGACAATGATAACCATTATCAACAACGATTTCAACACCATGTAAGGAAAATTTCAAAAATGCCTCGGCACGCCGGTGTCGGCCAGGGATCCATCGGGTATGCTTGAGCCCGAAGCCCCCGCCCACGCCAACCCACCGCCCCAGTGAAAAGAGACATCCCTGCCTGGATCGCTCCCGTCGCGGCGATTCTGGTCCTGCAAACCGCGACCTCGTTCCTGTCTCGCATCATTCCCATCGTCTCGCCTTCGTTGATACAGGAATTCGGCTGGAACAAGGGCTGGGTCGGCTACCTCGCCGCCATCAATACCGCAGGTTCGCTGTTCATTCTGCTGTTGGGCTCGGGCCTGATACACCGGATCGGCAGCATCCGCAGCGTGCAATGGGGCGCGCTCGCGGGCGCGATCAGCATGGCGCTGTTTCTTTCGCCTGCCGTGGCGCTGGCGGCGCTGGCCAGTTTCGTGATCGGCCTGGGCTACGGGGTGTCCAGTCCCGCGGGCAGCGACATCCTGCAGCGCTTCAGCCCGCCGTCGATCCGCAACCTGGTGTTCTCGATCAAGCAGGCGGGCGTGCCGCTGGGCGGCGTGATCGCCGGGCTGGCCATCCCGCTGCTGGCGCAATGGGCCGGATGGCGCGCCGCGCTGCTGGTCTCCGCCCTGCTGGTGTTCGGCATGACGGCCCCGACCTGGCGCCTCGGCCGCAAGGCCGACCAGCCTGCCGGAGCGGCCTTGCCGTGGCGCACGGCGCTGTCGCTGCGCAATGCCACGATTCTGATCCACTCGCTGCGCGCAGGGTACGACACCGGCAAACTGGCGGCGGTGAGCGGCCTGCTGTCGTCCACGCAAAGCTGCTGGTTCACTTTCACGGTGGCGTATCTGGTGGACCGCCTCGGCTTCTCGCTCGGCGTGGCCGGACTGGTCTTCGCCGCCATGCAGGCGGCCGGCGTTGCGGGCCGCATCGCCTTCGGCTGGCTGGCCGACCGCATTGGTTCCGCGCGGCTCATCCTGTCGCTGGCAGCCGTGGGCTCGGCCGCCACCACGGCCCTGCTGGCCCTTAGCACTCCGGCATGGCCGCTATGGGCGCTGCTGCCGCTGGCGGTGGCTGCCGGCGGCACGGCAGCCGGCTGGAACGGCGTGCTGATCGCGGAAATGGCTAGGCGCGCGCCGGCTGAAAGAGTGAGCGAAACCGCGGCCGGCTCGACGCTGTTCGCCTATCTGGCCAATACCGTCGCGCCAGCCGTCTTCGCCGCATATGTGGCGGCCACGGGACGGTACGACGCAGCGTTCATGGCTGCCGCGGCCTGCAGCCTGGTCGCACTGGGCGTGCTTGCGCGGATCCGTCCGTATTGAGGACGCGGCCCGGCAGAGACAGGGCTTCAGCCGCGCGGCGCGACCCAGAAGCGCAAGCCGACGACGACAGGCACGGCCAGAGTCGCCCAGGCCATCCAGTGCCAGGCGCCGGTGCCCAGCAGCGCCGCCAGCAGGCCGAACAAGGTCAAGGCGGCAATCAGCAGGGGCGCGCCCCAGACGCGCAGAAAAGGGGTGCGTAGAGTCATGGTGGTCAGGAACACGTCACGAGGCCTTGGCCGGAATCGGCGCCACGATGGCGGCCTGGCGCGCCAATGCCGCAACGCGCGCATCGGTGGCGCGGCGCCGGGCGAACCACAGGTACAGGCCGCTGGCCAGCACCACGATGGTGAGCAGGTCCAGCAAAGCCCAGATCACTTTCAGCGGCATGCCGCCGTAATCGCCGAAATGCAGCGGCCGCGACAGTTCCAGCGCGGCGAGATACCAGGGAGGACGCGCCACGGCAGTGAGCTGGCCCGTACCGGCGTCGACCAGGGCGGCGGTGAACAGATGCGAGCGCAAGGGCGTGGAGCCCTTGGACCAGATGATGTAATGGTGCGGCACGCCGAAAGGATTGCCCGGAAACGCCACGCTGACGAAACTCTGCTCCGGCAGGGCGCGCATTGCGGTTTCGAGTGCCGCCTGCGGCGAAGTGAGCACGGCGGGCGGCTCGGCGTTCTTGTAGGCCGCGAGCAACTGGGCGACGTCGGTTTTCTGCCAGTAGGTGAACATGGGCGTCGACAATTCGTTGATGACGCCGGTGACGCCCACCACCAGCCCCCAGCCCAGCGTGACCGCTCCGAGCAGGTTATGCAGGTCCAGCCATTTCAGGCGCCGTGAACGGCCGGCGCGCACGGTGCCGAAAGCCAGCTTCTTCATGAAGGGCCCGTACAGCATCACGCCCGATACGATGGCGATCACGAACAGCAGCCCCATGAGGCCCAGGAACAGCTCGCCCGGCAGGCCGGCGTACAGATCCATGTGCAGCGCCAGCATGATGCCCATGAAGGTATAGCGTTCGCCGGGCCGCCCGTCCTTGAGCAGTTCGCCGGTGTGGGCATCGAATTTCAGCGTGTGGCTGTCGGTGGTGGCCTGTGCGAACGACGGCGCCATGCCCACCAGCACCTGCGGCGCGTCGTCGTCGGCAAATACGAAATTGATCACCTGCCCCGGATAAAGCTTGCGGGCCTTGGCCACCATGGGGTCGATGCTCGCCACCGGCGCGTCGGCCGGCACCACGGCGTAGGGCTTGGCATTGTCCAGCCACTGGTCGATCTCGTCGTGGAACACCAGCGGCAGGCCGGTGATGCATATCACCAGCAGGAACACCGTGCATACCAGGCTGCTCCATTTGTGCAGCCAATACCAGGTCTTGAGAGTGGTGGCGGCCGTCACGAGCGGCCCCGGCCGGCTGCGGCCGGCTTCGATACGTACGACGCGACGCGGGTCCCGTTCGGCCCCATTTTCTTCCTTGGAATAAAAAGATATTGATTATCGTTTTCATTCTAATTTGAGAAAAAACCGCGTGTCAAACCGGGCTTGAGGGCTTGAGGGCTTGAGGGCTTGAGGGCTTGAGGGCTTGAGGGCTTGAGGGCTTGAGGGCTTGAGGGCTTGAGGGCTTGCTGGCTTGAGGGCGCGAGGGCGCGAGGGCGCGAGGGCGCGAGGGCTTGAGGATGCAGGGATGCAAGGATGCAAGGGCTCAGACACTGGCACGGGGGTAGTCGCAGAAGCATGAGACACATGAACCCAAGGCGGGCGGACCCCAGCCGCATGGCGCGACACCCGGCCATGCCGGATATGCGAGACAAACCGGACGTGCAGGCCGTGTGGCCGCTGAAGCAGCGGCAGACCTCGCGCCGGGGCGAATGCCGCCGGCGCGAGGAAAAAACGCGCAACTCAGTTGAGCAGGTCGACCGGCGCGCCGCCAACCCAGGCGGCAATGGCCTTGACGGCGTTGCGGTAGAAGGCCTGGAAATTCTCGGCGCTGACATAGCCCAGGTGCGGGGTAAGCAGCACATTGTCCAGGCCGCGCAGCCTGTCGTCGGCGGGCAGGGGCTCGTCCGGATAGACGTCCAGGCCCGCGCCACCGATGCGCTTGTGGCTCAGCAAATCGTATAGTGCGTCCATGTCGACCAACCCCGCGCGCGAGGTGTTCACCAGGAACGCGTCGGGCTTCATCGAACGCAGCAATGCGGCGCTGGCCAGGCCGCGCGTGCTGTCGGCCAGGATCAGGTGCAGGCTGATTACATCGGACTGCGCGAACAACTCTTCTTTGTCGACGCGGCGCGCGCCGGCCGCGGCGGCCCGCTCGTCGGTAAGGTGCGGGCTATAGGCCAGGATCTCCATGCCGAAGGCCTTGCCCACGGCCGCGGCGGCCTGCCCCAGCTTGCCCAAACCCACGATGCCCAGGATCTTGCCGGCCAGTATGCGCGGTATCTGCGTCTGCCAGCCGCCTGCGTGCATGACGCGGTTTTCGGCAGCCAGATTCTTGAACAGCCCCAGGATATGCGCCCACGCCAGTTCCGCCGTGGCATGGACCGCCTGCTTGCTGCCCGGGGCGCCGCACACCACCACGCCTTGCCCGGCGCAGGCCTGCATGTCGATGGCCAGATTGCGCATGCCCGTCGTCACCAGCAGCCGCAAGGCGGGCAAGCGGCTCAGCAAGTCCGCCGGAAACGGCGTGCGCTCGCGCATGGCGACGATGACGTCGAAGCCGGCCAGCGCCGCCGCGCGCTGCTCCACGCCGGCAGGCAGGGGTTTATCGAAGACGGTGATCGCAGTATCCGCCCCGAGCGAGCCCCAGTCGGCCGCCCCGCGGGCGGTATCCAGGTAGTCGTCGAGTATGGCTATTTTCATGAGATGGCTCCAAGACAGGTCCGAATCGCATATCGGCGCCATCGCGGCGGCGCGCCCAGGGGCGCACCGCGCATACGGCACACTGCGGGCAGTGTATACCCGCAAGGAATCGAACCGGCGGGAGCGTCGGCGATCATGGGCCGGTCCAGCCCGGCCGCCGCGAGCGCGACACCCGCGGCGGTGCGCTTCAAACCAGCGTGAGGGTCACGTTGATATTGCCGCGCGTGGCATTGGAATACGGGCATACGATGTGCGCCCTGTCGACCAGCACCTGGGCCTGGTCGCGGGCCAGGCCGGGCAGCGAGATGCGCAGCTCGACCTCGATGCCGAAGCCCGTGGGGATCGGGCCTATGCCGACGATGCCGTTGACCGATACATCAGCGGGGATGCTGAGCTTGTCGCGCTGGGCGACGAATTTCATGGCGCCGAGAAAGCAGGCCGAATAGCCCACCGCGAACAGTTGCTCGGGATTGGTGCCCTTGCCGCCGGTGCCGCCCAATTCGCGAGGCGTCGCGAGCGTGACGTCCAGGATGCCGTCGGAGGTGACGCCGCGGCCGTCACGGCCGCCGGTCGCGGTGGCGTTGGCGCGATACAGGACTTTTTCTACTGGCATGAGGATGCTCCTTTCAAAGGATCGAAATCAGGGGCGCGGCTCGCGGCGGCGGCCGCAAGAAGCGGCGACACGCGGCACGCGAGCCCGTGCCTTCACTATATTAGAATCCATGCGCCCACAGGGCCAATAACATCATGGCAAGCCGGGCATTTGCACCGCTGCCGCGGCACGCCGGGACGAGCCGCCGGGGCCGTGCCCCGCACGAGCCTTCAGGCCGCCTGCGACTGCTCTCCGGCGTGGCCGGTCAACCCAGGCTGTCGAGCTTTTGTTCGAGCTCTTGCAGCGGCAAGGCCCCATCAGCGCGGGTCCCGTCGGAAAAGATGATGGCCGGGGTGCCTTGCACCATGAGCTTCTTGCCCAGCGCCAGCACCTGCTCGACCGGCGCCTGGCATTCGACGCTGGGCGGCTTCTTGCCGTCGACCATCCAGGCCTTCCAGGTGGCCGCCCTGTCCTGGGCGCACCAGATATCGCGGGCCTTGACGACCGAGTCGGGCGACAGCACGGGAAACAGGAACGTATACACGGTGACGTTGTCCACGCTCTCGAGCGTATGGTGCAGGCGCTTGCAGAATACGCAGTTGGGGTCTTCGAATACCGCCATCTTGCGCTCGCCGTTGCCGCGGACCTGCTTCACGGCCAGGTTCAAGGGCAGCTTGTCGAACGCCACTTCCGACAGCTTGGCCATGCGCTCGGAAGTGAGATCGGTGCGCGACTTGGTGTCGATCAGCGAGCCCTGCAAGAGGTAGTCGACCTTGGCGTCGGTATAGACCAGGTTGGCGCCTATCTGGACTTCATACAGCCCCGGGAAAGGAGTGGGGGCGACCGCGGTGGCCTCGATCCCGGGGAAGCGTTCATCGAACTTCTTCTTGATGGCGTCGAGCGTATCGTCGCCCAGCGAGGCGGGTACCGATTCGGCGCTTGGCGCCGCAGCCGAGCCGGATCTGGAAGGCTGTGCCGAGGCGGAAGCCTGGTCCGCAGCGGATGCCTGGTCCGCCGTGGAAACCTCGGAGGGCGTGGAAGCACGAGACGACGCGGGAAGCCGGGCCGCCGCGGAATCGTGGCCAGGCGCCGCAGGCTGCGCTGCCGCGGATGTTGCCGCGGATGTCGCTGCCGGCGCCGCTGCGGATGTTGCCGCAGGTGTCGCTGCCGGCGCCGCCGCGGCCGGCACGGAAGGCGCCGTATCCTGCGCGCCGGCCTGCCCTACGAACATCAGGCCGGCGCACAAACATCCCGCCAGCCCCATCATGAAACGCTTGCTCATAAAAAAATACTCCTGATTCCTGCTTGCCGCCCGCATTCGCGGCGGCGATTCATCCGTATCAATGGTCCGAGGCGCCCGCGATCAAGAAGCGCTTGACCAGGGGCGCGCCGTCGACCAGGCGCATGCCCGCATTGCGCGCCCAGGCCCAGGGCGTCGCAGGCGCGGCGAACAGGCTGTGCAGCCCATCGGTAGCCAGCCGCATGGCCAGCACCGGTTCGGCGCGCGCGCGGCGATAGCGCTGCAAGACCCGCAGATCGCCCACGCCCCGATAGGGCTCTTTGTCTTGCAGCGCCTGCAGCAGCGCCCGCACATCGCCCAGCCCCAGGTTCAGGCCCTGTCCCGCCAGGGGATGCACGCGATGCGCCGCATCGCCCACCAGCGCCACGCCGGGCGCAATCATGGCGCTGTGCTCCATGAACAGCGGAAAGCCGAGCAGCGGGCTGCGTATCCGCAAGCGACCCAGGCGATCGCCGGTGGCGGCCTGCAGCCTGGCTTCCAGCGCCTGGTCGCGCGCCGCCTGCGGCATGTCCTGCAAGCTTTGCGCAAGCGCCGCGGGCATGGACCACACCATGGAAACCTGGGGCCCGTCGGCGGTATCCGGCAAGGGCAGCAGCGCCAGCACGCCATAGGCATTGAACCACTGCATGGCCGTGTGCTGATGCGGGTATTCGGCGGTGAGATGGGCCACCAGGCCGACGTCGCCATAAGGCTTGCCGGCCTTGTGGATGCCGGCGGCTTCCCGCACCGGCGACGCGGCGCCGTCGGCCCCCACGAGCAGGTCGGCGGCATGCGTGCGCCCTGCGGCGGTCGAGACCGTGCCGCCCTGGATGCTCTGCAGCGTGTCGTCGTGCCACGCGATGCCGTAAACCCGCACCGCTTGCTGCAAAGCGCGCTCGAGTTCGCTGGATTCGACGATCCAGGCCAGCGTGGGCTGGGCTGCCTGCCAGGCATGCAGCGTCACCTGGCCGTCGGCGTCGCCGTGCACCTCCATGGTTTCGACCGAGGTGACCCGGCCATCGTCGAGCATGGGCCAGACCCCCAGTTGTTCCAGGAACTGCTGGCTGGCCGGCGAAATGGCATAGACGCGCGGGCAATATTCGTCGCGCGCCGCCGCGGGCACCAAGCGGCGCGGCCCCAGCAGCGCAACGCCGAAGCCCGCCCTGGCCAGCCCGAGCGCCGCGGCCAGCCCCACGATGCCGCTGCCGCATACGATTATGGTTTCACGCTTCATCGTGCCGATGGGGTTCCTGCCTGCTTGGGCCACAACACCCACATTTCTCCTCGTTGCTTCATGCGGCCGGCGCGCGCGCCGGCCTCGTCGCCGAAACCCCAATAATAGTCCGCCCTGCCCGCCCCGCGGATGGCCGCGCCGGTATCCTCGGCGAACACCAGGCGGTCCAGCCGCTGGGCCGTGCCCGGATAAGTGGTGGAGAGCACGACCGGCGTGCCCAGCGGCACGAAACTGGCGTCCACCGCGATCGCGCGGCCGCCGATCAGCGGCAGCCCATAGGATCCGCGCGGCCCGAGTTGCGGGTCGTGGATGGGTTCCTCGCGGAAGAACACCAGGGCCGGGTCGGCGTTGAGCATTTCCTGCACGCGCTGGGGATGCTGGCGCGCCCAGGCCTTGATGTTCTGCATCGAGGCCTGGGCCAAGGTCATTTGCCCGTGGTCGGCCAGCCATTTGCCGATAGAAGCGTAGGGCCTGCCGTTGTGGTCCGCATAGGCCAGGCGTATGGTCTCGCCGGAAGGCAGCAAGGCGCGGCCGGAACCCTGCACTGTCAGGAAGAAGGCCTCGACCGGATCGTCGACCCAGACGATCACCGGCGGCTGCTTGGGCGAAGCGGCAATCTCGGCCCGGGTGTCGTAGGGCACGACGCGCTTGCCGACCAGCTTGCCGCGCACCCGCTTGCCGGCCAGTTCGGGATAGACCGCCCCCAGGTCCACCGTCAGCAAATCGTCGGGCGGCGCATACAGCGGCCACTGGTAGCGGCCGCCGCGCGTGCGCGAGGCGTGCACCAGCGGCTCGTAATAGCCGGTAACGGTATTGACCGCGGGACGTCCGGCCGCATCCAGCAAGCGCCACGGGCGCAATTGCTCTTCCAGGAAACGGCGCACCGCCCCCGGATCGGCCGAGCCGGGCTGCAAGCCCGAATTCGCCGCGGCTGCGCAGACCGGCTGCCAGGCGCGCGGCGCGGCGCGGGCGGGCAGGCTGAGCGAACCCGACACCGGGCGCATCAGCCCCTTGCAGTTATTGATGAAGGCTTTCCAGACATCGGACAGATTGTCGTTGCGCCAGCCCGGCACGGCCGACCAGGAAACCGCCTGGAAGCGCCCTGCCAGCGGGCGCGGCGCGGTTGCCGGCAGCGCCGAGAGGTCGGGCACCCGCAGCGGCTGCTCGGCCAGGTTCGGCGGCGCGGCGCCGGCAGTCGCGGACTGCGGCGGGGTTTCCTCCGGCACGGTGCTACAGGCCGCAAGCACGGCAAGCAAAACGCTGGACAGCAGAATTCTTTTCATGAATGAAGCAGCATGGATGAAACAGGCATGGGAAAGGGTGAGGCGAGCGGCCGCAAAAGACCGGAACCCGATACGGGACGGCCTCGTCTCAATGCAGGGTGCGCGGCATGGCCAGGACGAATTCGCCGATCGGCACCTCGAACGGGATGCCGTTTTCGCCCACGCAGTGATAGGCGCCGCGCATGGTGCCTATGGGCGTGGGCAGCGGGCATCCGCTGGTGTATTCGAAGCTTTCGCCCGGGGCGAGCAGCGGCTGCTGGCCCACCACCCCCAGGCCCCGCACTTCCTGGACGTTCTGCCGGCCGTCGGTGATGATCCAGTGGCGGCTGATGACCTGCGCGGCGTGCTCGCCGTTATTGGTGATGCGCACGGTATAGGCGAACACGTACTGCTGCTCGTCGGGCTCGGATTGCTCGGGCAGGTACTGGGGCGTCACGGTGACGGTCAGATCGTAAGGTTTCACGGACAGCTTCCGAAAGTAAACAGATCAGATCGGGTCGGCCCCGGCAAGCCGGGCGTCGCCTCGCCACACACTACAATAGATGCAGACGCGCACTGTTCGCATTCCCGCCCAGCCAGACTAAGCCAGTTTACGCCCATGACCGCACCCGCCACACGCATCGCCCCCAGTATCCTGGCGGCCGACTTCGCCCGCCTGGGCGAGGAAGTCCGCAACGTCGTCGCCGCCGGCGCCGACTGGATACATTTCGATGTGATGGACAATCATTTCGTTCCCAACCTGAGCATCGGGCCGGCCGTATGCACCGCGCTGCGCCCGCACACCACGGCGCCCATAGACGTGCACCTGATGGTCGAGCCGGTCGACGACATTATCCCGCAATTCGCCAAGGCGGGCGCCGACATCATCACCTTCCACCCCGAAGCCACGCGCCATCCCGACCGCAGCCTGGCCCTGATCCGCGACCACGGCTGCAAGGCGGGCCTGGTGTTCAGCCCCGCGACCTCGCTGGACTGGATGGATTATGTCATGGACAAGCTGGATGTGGTGCTGGTGATGTCGGTCAACCCCGGCTTCGGCGGGCAAAGCTTCATTCCCTCGGCGCTGACCAAGCTCGCGCATGCCCGCCGCCGCATCGACGCCTGGCAGCAGGAAGGCGGCCAGCCCATCGCGCTGGAAATCGACGGCGGCGTGAAAATCGACAATATCGCGTCCATCCGCGCGGCCGGCGCCGATACCTTCGTGGCCGGCTCGGCCATTTTCGGCCACCCCGACTATGCCGGCATCATCGCCGCCATGCGCGCCGAAATTCTGAAGGCGGAATCCCTCACCACATAAGCCAAGCGCGGGGGCGCCCCGCGCCAGCTACTTCATGCCCGGCTCCGCCGCGCCCCACTGCGCCAATTGTGCGCGGATCGACGCCGCGATCGAGCGCTGGCGCGCTGCCGGCATGCGATCGATCAGGCTCGACACGCTCACCGCCAGGTAGGGATAG
Source organism: Candidimonas humi (assembly GCF_019166065.1). GTDB lineage: Bacteria > Pseudomonadota > Gammaproteobacteria > Burkholderiales > Burkholderiaceae_B > Candidimonas > Candidimonas humi. The sequence goes on along the minus strand of NZ_JAHTBN010000004.1, from coordinate 290,172 downwards.
CCCGCCGAATTGCACAGGGCGATGCCTACGCCCAATACCCCGGGTACGGCGGCATTGGCCACCACCGACCAGCCGCGGTCGCGCGTGTTTTCGACCAGGCGGTACATTTGCACGGCCGTCATCCCGCCATAGGCGCGCAGCGTGGCCTCGTTTTGCGCAATGACCTCGCGGGCCTCGGCGTCGGGCAGTGCCGCAAGCAGCGCCAGCCCGGCGGCGCCCACCCCCAGGGGCTGGCGATGGCCGATGGTCACGGTCAGCACCTGCACCGGGTAATTGCCCAGCTCGCGATGCAGGCACAGCGAATCGCCGCCCGCGCGGCAGACCAGGAAGGAAGCGTCGCCGCTGACATCGCTGATCTGCCGCATGGCCGGGCGCAGCCTGCGCACCGCGTCGGCATGCAGGTCGCCCGCCATCAATACGCCCAGTTCGGCGACGCGCCAGCGCGGCGCGCGGCCCTCGCGCAAGACATAGCCCTCTTCGACCAGCACGTCCAGGTAGCGATAGACGGTGGACCGCTGCATGCCCGCCGCGCTTGCGATGTCGACCACGTGCATGGCGTCGCCGCCGGCCTCGCGCAACACGCGCAGCACCCTCAGGCCGCGCCGCAATACCTGCGGCCCGGGCGCTTCATGCCGCTCTTTGTTCATTATCTAGACAAATTGATTAGGTAGATCGACCTGTATTCCATAGGATGTCTCCGGGCAGGCAAAGATTTGTCCAAATTATAGACAAAATGAACAGGAGAAAACCCATGATCGCGATCCGTACCGCAGCAATCGCCGCACTGGCCCTGGGCACGGCGTTCGCCGCCGGCGCACCGGCCCAGGCCGCAGAAAGCTATCCGCAACGCCCCATAACCCTGGTGGTGGGCTACGCCGCCGGCGGAGCCACCGACATCGTGGCGCGCCTGACGGCCAAGGCCCTGGCCGGCATCCTCGGGCAGTCCGTGGTGGTCGAGAACAAGGCCGGCGCCAACAGCAATATCGGCGCCGAAATCGTCGCCCGGTCCAAGCCGGACGGCTACACGCTGTATGTGGGGTCGATCGCCAACACGATCAACCGCAGCATGTACAAGCACCTCAACTACGACTTCGTCAAGGATTTCAAGCCCGTCGCAATGCTGGCCACGATACCCAATATCCTGGTGGTCAACCCCAAGCTGCCGATAAAAACGGTGCAGGAATACATCGCCTACGCCAAGGCCCATCCCGGCAAGCTCACCTGCGCGTCTTCGGGCAGCGGATCGTCCATCCACTTGTCGTGCGAACTGTTCAAGATGCGCACCGGCACGGACATCCTGCACGTACCCTACCGCGGCAGCGGCCCGGCGGTCGCCGACCTGCTGGGCGGCCAGGTGGATTCCATGTTCGACAACCTGCCTTCGTCGCTGCCGCACGTGAAGGCCGGCAAGCTGCGCGCGTTGGCCGTGACATCGGCCACGCGCGTGCCGACCGCGCCCGACGTCCCGACCATCGCGGAATCGGGCCTGCCCGGCTTCCAGGTGCAGTCCTGGTTCGGCCTGCTGGCTCCCGCAGGCACGCCCGACGCCATCGTGCAGCGTCTGAACCAGGCGGTGAACCAGGGCCTGGCCAGCGCGGACATCAAGGCGACCTATGCGCGTTCGGGCTTCATCGAGCCCGTACAGCCGAATTCCTCCCAGGCGTTCGGCGGCTGGATATCCCAGCAGATCGACACCTGGGCTCCGGTCATCAAGAAAGCGCATCTCGAAGTCAACTAAGGAAGCACGGATGTATCCCATCGATTTCTTCTTCCGCGCCGCGCGGCGCTACCCGGACCGGGTGGCGCTGGACGGGCCGCGCGGCCAGATCACCTACCGGCGCCTGGCCGACGAGGTCCGCGCGCTGGCGGCGGCCCTGCAGGAGCTGGACCCGGCCCCGCAGTCACGCGTCGGCATCTGCGCCGGCAACTCCGAGCGCCACATCCTCGCGCTGCTGGCGGTGCTGGCCAGCGGCAAGACCTGGGTGCCGCTGAACTACCGCAGTTCGGCGCCCGAGATAGCCCGCATCGTGAATGCCGTGGAACCCACGCTGCTGATCGCGGACGAAATCGGCGCGCCGCTGCTGCCGTCCACGGCGGCGACGCGCGTGCGCCTGGACGACACGGGCCCCGGCATCAGCCTGGCGAGCCTGCTGGCAAGCCATGCGGGAAAAAGCCCGCTGCGCCACGAACTGCCGCGCGATGCCACGCAAGCCATCAAGTTCACAGGCGGCACCACCGGGCTGCCCAAGGGCGTCATGCAGCCCTATCGCGCCTGGAATGCCGGCATCGTCAACCAGATCGCCTGCTGGGGGCTGACGCACGAAGACCGCTACGTCGTGGCCGCGCCCGTCACCCATGGCACGGGCACTTACCTGCTGCCCGTCCTTGCGCAAGGCGGCACGCACCTGCTGCTCGACGGCAGCGGCCCGCAGGCGGTGACCCGTGCCTTTCGCGAGCGCGGCGGCACGCTCAGCTTCATGCCCCCTACCCTGATCTACATGATCATGGCGCAGCCCGGCGTATCGCGCGCCGATTTCCCGAAGCTGCGCAATCTCATATACGGCGGGGCGCCCATGCCGCGGGAACAGATCGACAAGGCCCGGGCGTTCTTCGGTCCGGTGGTGGGCACGACTTATGGACAGACCGAGGCGCCGCAGATCGTCACCGCGCTGAACCCGGCGGACATGGAAGACCCGGCCAACCGGGGCTCGGTGGGGCGTTGCACCTGGTTCTCGGACCTGGCCATCATGGCGCCCGACGGCCGCGAGCTGCCCGCCGGCGAAGCCGGCGAAGTGGTGGTGCGGGGCGACCTGGTCATGAGCGGCTATTGGCGCCTGCGGGAAAAAACCGAGCAGACACTGGCCGGCGGCTGGCTGCATACCGGCGACGTGGGGCTGTTGGACGAGCGCGGCTACCTGTTCATCAAGGACAGGCTGCGCGACGTGATCATTACGGGAGGCTTCAATGTCTATCCGGTAGATGTGGAAAACGCCTTGTCGTCCCACCCCGCCGTCTATGAAAGTTCGGTCTTCGGGCTGCCCGATCCGAAATGGGGCGAGGCGGTGCATGCCGCGGTGCAGTTCCACCGCGGCATGCACGCCGAACCCGAGGCGCTGCAGGCCCATGTGCGCGCCCTGCTGGGCCCGGTCCAGACCCCGAAACACATACACGTACACGCAAGCCTGCCACGTTCGTCGGTGGGCAAGGTGCTTAAAAACGCGGTGCGCGATGCCGCCATCAAGGAAACCCAAGACCATGAGCAAAACGCCTGAAACCCGGCTGTGCGCCCACCATCTCACCGGCATGTACTACCGCGATGCCGACCTGGTCGAAGACCTGATCGGCAAGAAGTCCTTCACCGAGGTCATGGTGATGCAGATCCTGGGACGCGATGCGCGGCCCGTGGACCTGCGCATCGTCGACGCCGTGCTCGTCACGCTGATGGAACACGGCCTGACCCCCAGCGCCATCGCCACCCGGGTGGTCTACATGAGCGCGCCCGAGAACCTGCAGGGCGCGGTGGCTGCCGGCCTGATGGCGGTGGGCAGCCAGTTCGTGGGCACCATGGAAAACTGCTCGCTGCTGCTGGATCGCATCCGCAATGCCGCCGATCCGCGCGAGCAGGCCCTGGAGATAGTCCGCGAGTTCCGCGCCGAGCGCCGGTCCATGCCCGGCTTCGGCCATCACCTGCATAAGCCCGACGACCCGCGCGCCGTCAAGCTGCTGGTCCTGGCCGAGGCGGAGCCCGACCTGTCCGGCGACAGCTTGCGCGCATTGCGCCACCTGGCCGCGGCCGTCGACGAAGTCCACGGCCGGCATATCACCATCAATGCCACCGGCGCAGTCGCGGCGCTGCTGGGCGAGATCGGCGTGCCCACCCGGCTGATGCGCGGCTTCGCCGTGATCTCGCGCGCCGCCGGCCTGGTGTCCCATGTCGCCGAAGAGCAGACCAGCCCTTCGGGCCGCTATATATGGGAAACGATAGACCACGCCATACCCTATGTAGGCGCGGGCGGGACACGGCACGGCGGCGAATAAGCCTGCTTTCCATCCCGCCGCCCTGCAGTCCGGCATATCATGTCAATCCAGCTTGATGTCCCGCTCTTTCGCGATCTTTTTCCAGGTCGTGATCTGCTGCTGGACATAGTCGCGCAAAGCCTTGGGTGTACTGGCCTCGGGCTCCAGGCCCAAATGCGCAAATTTTGCGATGATTTGTGGATTATCGAGAGCAACATGAAGAGCGTGATTCAATACATCCAGCCGATCCTGCGGCAGGCCGGCGGGCGCAACCAATCCCTGCCAAGCATACGCTTCAAAATTTGCCAATCTCGGATCTTCGCTATGCAAAGGCGCTACATTCGGTAATGTCGGAAAGGCCTTGTTGGAAGAGATACCGAAAGCCTTCAACTTACCCGCGGCCAAGTAAGGAGCAACAACACCCACCGACGCAAAAGTTATGTCCACCCGTCCCGCTAGCAGATCCGCCATGGAAGGCCCGGTTCCGTTATAAGGGATATGCAGCATCGACACTTTCGCCTCGCTTTGCAACAACTCCATTGCCATGTGGTGGGGGCTACCCAGGCCTGGCGATGCGAAAGTCACTTTACCAGGGTGGGCTTTGACATAGTCCAGCAACCCGGTAAGTGTATTGGCAGGGAAATCGGGCCTCCCTACCAGAACCAAAGGCAATTTGGCCAGCATGCTGATCATCGAGAAATCCTTCAATGGATCGTAGGCTAGCCGTTTCCGCAATACAGGATTGAGTACAAGAGTCGTAATGTCGGCGCTCATTATGCGATAGCCATCAGGAGCCGCCCGTTTCAACCGCGTGGAAGCCGTAATAGTGGCTGCCCCCGGTTCATTTTCCACAACAATCGATTGATTCAGCTGTCTACCAATATCCGCGGCCAGAAGCCGTGCCATCGCATCTGTTGCAGCACCCGGCGAATACGGAACGACCCAGACGAGCGAATGATCTGGATAAGGTGCAGCTTCAGCGATACCGGCATACATCATGTGGCTTATGGCGAAAAACATCGCCAATATACGCAGCACGCCTCGCAGTTTGAACTTCATCTGTGCCTCCATCTCTATTTGTCCTTGAATAAATCTTCGCCTACACGGCTTTGAGCTGATATCGATTTGATCTTCCCAATGGCGCACGCTGCAACATTTCGTCCACTGATCTGGCCGTGGCAGCATCCGGCCACCCAAGCACTACCGCAGCTCCAGGGAGAGAACTGCCGGTCAGATACTCCATTGCTCCCAGCATTACGCCTCCGGAAGCCGTTACGGCATCTTTCACGTCGTCGCGAAGAAAATTCCGTGCGGTAACACTCGCCCCGATATCGATTTGGGAGAGCCATAGCTCGATGTACGGAACCGACCTGGCTCCAGCCCATGGCACTATTTCTCGCAAAAAATTCAAGTCGTAACGTTCGACCAACTCCGAGCCCGCATTGGTTTCCTCACGCACCTCCGCCCACTGCGGATCGGCATAAAAGCCGTCCCAGGCGTTCTGACGCGCCGGCCAATCGGGCCATCGCATCAGGTATACGAACAACGGCAAATCAGGACCGCAAATGGCTTGCCAGGCACCAATGGGGGCTATTGCATGCCGCAGGAATAATGGTGTCAGGTGATGGTGCCAGCGGTTCCGCATATCCCCCATTCGGCCCCGCTCGATCCGATACATTCTCAATTCGTAGAAGTCGCTAGACATATTTGACTCGTCAATTCACAACATAGGGGGGGGGCACGCCATTGCGGGTCGCTGCACGGTAATACTGCCAAGGAACGCCTACCTGGCCGCCCAGTGTTTCTGCTGCTCGCCATGGCCAATGGGGATTGTTCAGCATCGCACGGCCAATACCGATGAGATCAGCTTTTCCGGTGGACAAAATTTCTTCGGCCTGGCAGGGCTCCGTGATCATGCCGACAGCCATGGTGCTCAATCCAGACTGCTTCCGGATCTGTTCCGCGAATGGCACCTGATAGCTCGGCCCCACGGGCACCTTCGCATAGCAATTGCCTCCAGACGACACATCGATGTAGTCGCACCCGCGGTCTCGAAGAGCCCGAGCGAAAGCAACGGCATCTTCCACCTGGATTCCATCCGGGTGCCAATCCGTTCCGTTGCACCGCACCCCCATGGGCTTTCCCTCCGGCCATGCGCCGCGCACCGCGTCAAATACCTCCAGCGGGAACCGCATCCGGTTCTCGAGCGAGCCGCCGTAGGCGTCCCGACGATCGTTCGCCAAGGGACTGAGAAATGCGCTGAGCAGATACCCATGAGCAGCATGAAGCTCTATCAGGTCTATGCCAATTTCATCGGCACGCTTCGTAGCCGAGACATAGGCGTCAATGACGACACGCATGTCTTCCAGACTCATGGACTGAGGAACCGGCCAGCCTTCCGCAAAAGGAATGGCACTTGGACCCATCACGGGCCAAGCTCCTTCGCTATGCTTCAAGGGCCCCTTTCCAATAAAGGGTCTATGCGTTGAAGCCTTCCGGCCCGCATGGCTCAATTGCACCCCAACGGGCACAGCACTGTATTGGCGCACGGCAGCCAGCACCGACTTTAATGCTGCAGCATTCTCATCCGACCACAAACCCAGGCACTGTGGAGTGATCCGTCCTCGGCGCTCCACAGCGGTCGCTTCGATGACGAACAGGCCCGCGCCGGAGCTAAGCATGCTGCCTATGTGAATAGTGTGCCAAGAGCTTGCACACCCATCGTCGGCGCTGTACTGGCACATCGGGGACACCACGAGACGGTTCTCGAGAGTGAGATTACGCAACGCAAAGGGGCTAAATAAACAGCTATCAATTTTCATGGTTCCACTTCATTCCCGAACAAGCAGCATGCAACCGAGTCCATAGGCTCCATTGCATGCCAAGGCTACCTTGGCGCCTTCCACCTGACGCATCTCGCAGCGCCCCCACAATTGCAAGCAGGCCTCATATGTGTGGCCGAAGCCATGCAACCTCCCCGCAGAGAGTTGGCCGCCGCTGGTGTTCATGGGCAATTCACCATCAAGCGAGATACGGCGACCTCCCTCGACAAATGAACCAGCCTCTCCCCGGCCGCAGAACCCAAGAGCCTCGATCCAATGCAAAGTGAGGATGCTGAAACCGTCATAAATTTGTGCCACATGGACGTCACGAGGCTTCAGTTCAGTGCGCGCCCACATCATCGCGGCCGCAGCCTCTGCCCCGAATGAAGTCATATCGGTTGGTTGACGCAATCCTCCAGTGGAGAAAGCAGAGCCAATAGCCTCGATTCTCAAAAGAGGATTCGGTCCAGACTTCGCGTCATCGACGCGCGACAGGACGAATGCAGTGGATCCATCTACCGGCACATCACAGTCATACAAGCGAAGAGGAGAAGCGATCATTCGCGAAGCCAGGTAATCATCCAGGCCGATCGGTTCGCGGTAAATCGCATTTGGGTTTTTAGACGCCATTGCACGGCCATTGACAGCAACAGCACCCAACTGCCCGGGAGTCAGGCCGTATTCGTGCTCGTATCGCATGGCAAACATTGCATACCACGGTGCGGGGGATATCGCGCCGAATGGCGATGCCCACTGCCACATACCGTACACTCGATCCTCACTGCCTCCCCATGCCATTGCACTCCGTTGACGTGCTCGCGCAGAGGCCTCTGCCGTGGTGCGAAATACCAAGACATTGCGGACAGTGCCTGCAACCAAAGCATGGATAGCCATAAAAAGCGCACTCATCTGCCCGGCCGAATCGAGCGCAGTCGATCCATACCAAGTCGGCTCCAAAGCTAACGCCAACCGCACATCGTGCACACCCACAGGAGAAAAACCAGTAGCGTTATCCGCAGCTCCTGGATAGGAAACGAGGCCGTCTATGTCTGCTGGCCTCAATCCCGCATCGGCGATAGCAGCGCGGCAAGCGTCGACGGTAAGCCTCAGGGCACTCACTTTCGCGGGACGGTATATCTTTGATTGCCCCACACCACGAATGGCTACCTGCTTCTCGGAATAGAGGCGCCTCATTTTTCTTCCTGCGGCTTGAATACCGGGAGCCACACGTCCTCCCTATGGATGAAACCGATGCTTACCGGCATGCCTATGTGGACGTCTTCAACAGGGCATTGAACGATATTCGTCATCAGCCAAAGGCCTTTTTGTTCGACAAGCTCGACAATTGCCAATACGAATGGAACTTCTTGGCCAGTAGACCAGGGCTGCCAGTTGACGGTATAGGTAATTACTTCCCCCTGTCCCGACACCGGACGATGTTCGACATCCAGGCTTCCGCAATTAGGGCAAACAGGTAGCGGCGGATGCTGATACCGCCCGCATGCAGCACAAAAACAAATCCGCAGACTTCCCGTCCGACCACTCGTCCAGAATGCCTGATTGTCGAAATCAAGCGCAGGCAACTTGATGAGCGTTTTCATGTTGCGCTTATCTCCGCTTGACGACGATTCCTGCCTGCTCACGGTCCCATAAACCGTCGACATTGATCTGCTCTCTTAACTTGAACTTCTCGACCTTCTGGCTGGAGTTGCGCGGCAAATCGTCCATGACCATCAGGTAGCGCGGAACCATGTAATAGGCCATGAGATCCTGACAATGCCTGATCATTTCGACGTGATCCAGCTTATGGCCAGGCTTAAGCACCAACGCCGCTGCGACCTCGTCCTCCGACATGGACGACTTGACCGCGAACACAGCGGCATCTCGAACTGCGGGGTGAGCGAGCAGGACTTGTTCGACCTCATATGCGGAAATATTCTCTCCTCTACGACGAATCGCATCCTTGACACGATCAAGGAACCAGAAGTAGCCGTCTTCGTCGATCAGGCCTATATCACCTGTGTGAAACCAGCCGTTGCGCCATGCCTTAGCGGTGGCGTCAGGCATCTTGTAATAGCCTTGCGAGTGCGCCCACGGCATACTGTGGCGGACCACAAGCTCGCCACGCTGCCCCGGAGGGAGGGGGAAATCCTTGTCGTCAACGATGCGGGCCTCTATACCAATACGTGGCCTGCCGCAGGAGCCGAGTTTGCCCAGCGGATCGATCAGGCTGTATGCATGGGTGGGGCCGAAATCGGTAAGGCTATAGCTCTGGATGAAGCGCAGTCCGAAGCGCTGCTCGAACGCTGTTCCGAAACTCGGGATCGGAGCAGACATACACATTCGCAGTTGATTTCTGCTATCTGTCTCGGCAGGCGTAGCGGCCCATAGGATATTCACCATCGAGCCAAGCAAATTTGTCAGCGTTGCGCCCGAGGCACGAACATCATTCCAGAAATTGGACGCGGAGAAACGCCGCTGCAGCGCAATGGACGCGCCCACCATCAAAGCGTTATATGTCGCACCTTGTAGCGCATTGGTATGGAACATCGGCAGACAAATATATGCGACATCGTCCGGGCGTTGTCCAAAAGCCTGTGCGTGACTCAATCCCCACAGGAAACACTGGGCCTGAGTAAGCACAACACCTTTCGATGGCCCAGTTGTGCCCGATGTGTAAATTATGTAGGCGGGGTCATCAAATACAACGTCGACATCCGGTGCTACGTCATCTTGCGCATAAAGCGTTTCGAAACACACCCGTTCCTGCTGGAACGGCACAGATTCCAACCCAGAGAGCTGGCCTCCCAGGACAATCAGGGACTTAATTGCAGGAATCTGCGCAGCGACTTCCAGATAGCTCGGCATCAACGAATAGTCAATGACCAGAGTCGTTGCGTCGGAATGATCCAGAAGATATTGCAGTGATCGGCCGCGGCTTGCCGTATTCAGCGGCACTGCTAGCGCCCCGATTTTTCCCAGGGCGAAATAAGTCAGGAGTTGTTCAGGGCTATTGTCCATCAGGACGGCGACATGCGAGCCACGACCTACGCCCAGGGCAACAAAGCCATGCGCTATCCTGCTCGATTGTGTATCGATATCCTGGTAGCTAAATTTGCGCCCATCGGGCAAATAATCAAGAAATACCTTGTTTCCCAGGCGGTCCGCCCGTTCACGCAAAACGTCTCGAGTAGTCAGAGAACGAACCTGATGGCCGAACCATCTATCATTACCGGTGATCAACCTTCTTCTCCTTGAGACACTGGCGACAGCGCGCGGTCCACTGCGTTTGCGATTTTTTCGGCATCGCCAATCTCATTTGCCAATATCAGAACCAGCCGGGCCAAAAAATCCGTAGCTTGATCAGGACGAAGTTTGTCGATAGCGGACGAAACCACACGGAACGACTTCTGCAATTCCATTTCCTACCTCTCTATTTCCACCTGGCATCCAATTGCCCGCAGATATTCATGCTGGATTTCCTGGGCCGATGGCCTGGTAATGCGCGACTGTATATAGCCATCCGGTCGAATCAGCATCCAATCCCCGTCCTCGACCTCCAAGCGCGCGCGGGCGGCATCATCGGCCAATACGATCTTGGCTCGGTCGTGGGGGCGAAGATGGACGACGGCTTCTGTATATGTTCTGTGCCTGGCGCCAGTCTTCTCGGCTGTCGCAGGGATGCTCGCGCCAGGGTCGTCCACGCAAAAAAACAAGCCTGTGAACGATGCAGGACACAGCAAATCATGCAGGAATGCGGACTTTCCCTCGATCTGCACGATGCAATCCGGCAAAGGATTCCCCACAACGGCTGGATGTGTGGGCATATCTTTATGTGCAGGATCCAGACATTCCGATTTGCTCGCGTTGAACGCGTCGATAAGCGGCAATATGAAAGGCTCGGTTGGCAAAAGGTCAAATGCCGCTTTACGCATCAAAGCAGCACCTTTTGTCGGAGCGGTCATACAAAGAGTAGCCAGGCCGATGTCATGCAAATTCTGCACGATCAATGGCCGGCGCTCCGCATCATAGGTATCCAGTAGTTTTTCTGGCGCTTCCCCCTTGAGCACCAGCGCCAGTTTCCAACCTAGATTAGCCGCGTCCAGCAGGCCCTGGTTCATTCCCCGGCCACCGAAAATCGGGGTCTGATGAGCCGCATCACCGGCGAACAATACATTGCCCGCTCGGTAACAAGGCAGACTGCGAGACATGGGACGGTAGGATGAAATCCACACCAGCCGAAACTCGTCCTGGGAAAGTCCCAACAAAGAAAGTTGTTCCTTTACTCTGCCAGCCACTACATCAGGGCTCATGGCCTTTTCAATGTCTTCATCGTCGTCCAGTGCGTAATCCAAGCGCCACACATCAAACGGCTGGCGATGCAAAATGACCGCCGAGTTGGGGCGATATGGCGGGCATATCCAAAGACGACGAGCAATGGGCAGATCGCTCCGCAATTCGAAATCGCAGATGACGAAGTTGCGAGAAATGACTCCATCGCCGATTTCCTCGTACTTCAAGCCCAGACTTCGACGCACTTGTCCTCGCGCACCATCAGCTGCAATGACATAACGTGCGGCGAGCGAATAGACACCTTCCGGCGCCTCGATCTCGAGTTCCGGACGCAACGGGTCGGAAGTATTGATACCGGTCACGGCATTCAGCCACCGTATATCTATATATGGCGACTCGATTACGGCGTCGAGCAGCACCTTCTCGGTCCACGGCTGCTGCAAAACGCTGATATCGGGGTATTTCTCTTGAGGATCCTGCCCATACGGCGCCTGGCTCACCAAACGCCTGCCGTGATAGACATAATTGGATTCGCGTGTAATAGCCTTTTCTCGAAATGCCTGCGCGATGCCGAGGCGATCGAGTATCTGCACGCTGCGACGTGTTACCGCCAGCGTGCGGCTGTTGTCTGAGAGCGTATCCCTGGCTTCAAGCAGGACGACCGGTATTCCATATTGAGCAATCGTCAACGCAAGTGTCAGCCCGACGGGACCAGCTCCCACTATTGCGATCGGGTGATCCGCCTTTTCTAGCGCACTCAACTCCACGGGTGGAGCCGAGCGATACCGCGACCATTCGAAATAGCGGGGCGTCTCTACCTGCATTTCCTCTCCTCGATGTCCGTTATACGGACATTTATCCTTTACACGAACAATTGTAGAGAATAGAAAGATCGCTCGTCAATAGTTTTTGCAACTTCAAGGCTCTGATCACACCGTCGTGCAACTAGCGAGAAGAATCCAGACCATCGTGTCCATCTCCACATGCTCGCCTATTTCCATGGACGGATTGATCTCTGCACACGCTTACTTATCCATGGTGAATAAATTCCGATTGCAGCAGCTCCGGTTTTACGAGGGGTCGCCAATTCGCTAAGCTTCGCCTTGACTCTGAGAGACAAGCCATGAAAATTGACGAAAAGCATCCTGATTTCGTAACGGCATTCGCCCGCGGCATGGGTGTCATACAGTGCTTTGGCAAGGGTGCCGAACAACTGACACTGACCGATGTAGCCAAGCGCACGGGCCTTTCAAGAGGCACGGCCCGACGCCTGTTGTTGACGCTGCATGCGATCGGCTATGTTGCCGTGGAGGAGGGTCATTTCCGCCTGTTACCCAAGATACTCGACCTCGGATACTCCTATCTCGCCTCCACCCCAATCTGGGAATTGGCGCAGCCGTTTATGAAAAATATCGTCGACGAAGTGGATGAGTCCTGCGGGCTCGCAGTCCTCGATGGAAAAGATGTGGTTTATTTGGCGCGTGTGCCGCCAACCCATATCTACATTATTCCCATATACGTAGGGACGCGTATGCCGGCCTACGCAAATGCCATGGGGCAGGTCCTGCTAGCCGAACTCACCGATGCGGAGCTCGACGCATACTTTGCCGAGGCAAAACCCACAAAGATCACACCCAGCACGGAAACCAATCCCAAGACAATTCGACGCATGCTGAAGCAAGTTCGCGAACAGGGGTATGCACTACCTGTGCATCAGGTTTACGAGGGCCGCGCATCACTAGCCGTACCGATACGTAATCGACAAGGGCGGGCCGTAGCTGCCATGAACGTCAGCGCACTACTGAGTCGCGTATCGCTTGACGACTTCCAGAACAAAATATTGCCGCTTCTGCAACGAACAGCCAGACAAATACAGGCGGGCCTGTCTTGACCTAGCCTCCCAAGAAAACCTCATATCTGATGAAATACGTCCTCAATCATGCTTGCCTCTGGTCAATTTCGGATGTGCAGCCTCCCTATACATCATCTGCATCAGATAATTCCTGGGTAACCCTCAAACCATTACGAACGCCCGATCCTCGAACTCTCATACACATATGCGAGGCCCGATTCTAGCGAAACGGCACATGTAGAATTACTCGTTATCGCGCTTACTCGCATCAACCGCACCGACCCCGCACAAGAGAAAAGAGAACCCGCATGCCTTTCGCCGCCGCCCTGCTGGACCTGGATGGAACCCTGCTGGATACGATCCCCGATCTTGCCGACGCATCCAACGCCATGCTGGCCGAGCTGGGCCTGGCGGGCCTGCCGCAGGAACAGGTCGCAACCTATGTCGGCAAGGGCACGCCGAACCTCGTGGCCCGCTTGCTGCAGGCGCGGGATACCGCGGCCGGACGGGCCGACCCCGAGGCGCGCTTCCGCGAGGCGCTGGCTTCGTTCCAGCGCCACTACCACCAGTGCAACGGACGGCGGGCCATCCTTTATCCGGGCGTGGTCGAGGGGCTGCAGGCCATGCGCGCGCAAGGCATGAAGCTGGCCATCGTGACCAACAAGCCCACCGAATTCACCCTGCCCCTGTTGCGCCTGAAGGGGCTGGACACCTACTTCGACCAAATAGTGTGCGGCGATACTTGCGCAGAAAAAAAACCACACCCCATGCCGATGCTGCACGCCTGCAAGCTGCTGGGCGTGCAGGCCGCACAGGCCCTGGCCATCGGCGATTCACTCAACGATGCCCAGGCGGCGCGCGCCGCGGGCGTGCGTGTGCTGGCCGTGCCGTATGGCTACAACGAAGGAAGCAGCGTGCATGATCTCGATGTCGATGCTATAGTGACGTCCATCGAAGACGCGGCCCGCTGGGCAAGCGAACACTGACGGCGGCGGCCGCAAGCGGCCAAGGCGCGACGAATCGCCCACCCGCTGCCGGTCTCTTCATCAGGAAACAAGACCACCTTACGCAACTGCCGAACAGACCAGCCATTCCATGTCCGCAAGCATGATTCTTTATTCCGTTCCCGGCGCTTATTGGCGCTGGTGGCGTTCGTGCACCGGGCGGCGGTAACCCTTTTCCGGCCAGCGAGATTGCGTACTCCTGAGCCAACAGCAACACCTGACGATACCCAGCCCGGAACCTTCATAGGCCGGGCTTTTTTGTTTCTGTCCGGCCGTGTGCCAACAAAACCCACACTGCCCCAAACGAGAACACCATGACAGAAATCGAATTCCAAGCGCTCGCCGCGCAAGGCTACAACCGCATCCCGCTGATCGCGGAAACCTACGCCGACCTGGATACCCCGCTGGCCATCTACCTGAAGCTGGCACACGCGGGCCCCGAAGGCGGACGCAACACATGCCTGCTGGAATCGGTAGTGGGGGGCGAGCGCTTCGGGCGCTATTCCTTCATCGGCCTGCCGGCCCGGACCGTCATCAAGTCCTCGGGCGACAAGACCGAAGTGCTGCGCGACGGCAAAGTCATAGAAACCCACCAAGGCGATCCGCTGGCCTTCATCGAAAGCTACCAGCAGCGCTTCAAGGTGGCGATCCGGCCCGGCATGCCGCGCTTCGCCGGCGGCCTGGCCGGCTACTTCGGCTATGACACCGTGCGCCACATGGAGCCGCGCCTGGGGCCGGCCGTCAAGCCCTTTCCCGCCGGCCAGGAAGGCGGCACGCCCGACATCATGCTGCTGCATGTGGACGAGCTGGCCATCGTCGACAACCTGGCCGGGCGCACCTACCTGATCGTCTACGCCGACCCGCGCCAGCCCGAAAGCTACGCGCTGGCCAAGCGGCGCCTGAAAGACCTGCGCGAAAAACTGCGCACGCCCGTCGTCATACCGTACGCCTACGCCAGCATGCAGACCGAGGCGCGGCGCGACTTCAAGAAAGAGGACTACATCGCCGCGGTATTGCGGGCCAAGGAATACATAGCTGCGGGCGACCTGATGCAGGTGCAGGTCGGCCAGGTCATCGCCAAGCCCTACCGCGATTCGCCGCTGTCGCTGTACCGCTCCTTGCGATCGCTGAACCCCTCGCCCTATATGTACTACTGGAACTTCGACAACTTCCACGTGGTGGGTTCCTCGCCCGAGATCCTGGTGCGCCAGGACGTAGTGGAAAAAGACGGCGAGCAGCAGTCCGAGATCACCATCCGCCCGCTGGCCGGCACCCGCAAGCGCGGCGCCACGCCCGAAGAAGACGAGCGCCTGGCCGAGGAACTGCTGGCCGACCCCAAGGAACGCGCCGAACACGTCATGCTGATAGACCTGGCGCGCAACGACGTGGGCCGCGTGGCCCGCACCGGCACGGTCGAGGTCACGGACACCATGGTGATCGAACGCTATTCCCAC
This sequence comes from Candidimonas humi, assembly GCF_019166065.1. Classification (GTDB taxonomy): domain Bacteria; phylum Pseudomonadota; class Gammaproteobacteria; order Burkholderiales; family Burkholderiaceae_B; genus Candidimonas; species Candidimonas humi. Next base: position 274,730 of record NZ_JAHTBN010000004.1, on the reverse strand, counting down.
GTCATGCACCTAGTGTCCAACGTCAGCGGCACGCTCAACGAGGGCATGAGCAATATGGACGTGCTGCGCGCGGCCTTCCCCGCCGGCACGCTCACCGGCGCGCCCAAGGTGCGGGCCATGGAAATCATCGACGAGCTCGAGCCGGTGCGCCGCGGCATCTACGGCGGGGCCGCGGGCTACCTGAGCTACGGCGGCGAGATGGACGTCGCCATCGCCATACGCACCGGCATCATCAAGGACGGCATGTTGTACGTGCAGGCCGCGGCCGGCATCGTCGCCGACTCCGATCCCGAAAAGGAATGGCTCGAGACCGAGGCCAAGGCGCGCGCCGTGCTGCGCGCCGCCGAACAAGTGCAGTTCGGGCTGGACGAACCCATCTGATGGGCGACTCGACGCAGCCGGGGCGCGGCGCCGCTCCGGCCGTCCGGCTTGCCCGAATCATAAAGAGAGCTTATGGCTCTCCCAAAAAATACGATTTGCCACTTATTGCCGCCCCTGTCGATAATCCCGACAGGCCCGCGCGGCGCATCGGCGTCCATCGAACGGGCGGCAAACCGGATGGAACGATGAAAATCTACGTACTGGACGCTTTCCACGAAGCAGGGGTCGAACTGGCGCGGCAGCATGCCGAGGTGGTGTGCTGGCCCGATCCGCAGGTCAAGGACTGGCCCGAACACGCCGACGGGGTCATGGTGCGCATGACGCCCATCACCGCCGCCGACCTGGCACGGGCAAAACACGTCAAGCTCATCTGCAAGCAAGGGGTGGGATACGACACCATAGACATCGAGGCGGCCAAGCGCCACGGCATTGCCGTCAGTCGCACCCCGGGGGTCAACAGCGAGGCCGTGGCCGAGATGGGCATGGCGCTGGCGCTGGCCGTCGCGCGCCGCGTGGCGCGCTTCGACCGCATGCTGCGGGCCGGCGAGGAAATCGTGCGGCCGCGCCACCTGGGCGTGGAGATGACGGGCAAGACGGTGGGCATCGTCGGCATGGGCAATATCGGCACGGCGACCATGCGCAAGTGGGTGGGCGCCTTCAACGCCCGCATCATCGCCTACGACCCCTACGTGCCGGCCGACCGCTGGAGCGACGTCCCGCACGTGCGCGCCGCCAGCCTGCGCGAAGTGCTGTCCGAGGCCGACCTGCTGACGCTGCACGTGCCGCTGACCGACGAGACGCGCCACATGATAAGCCGCGACGAGCTGGCGCTGATGAAGGACGATGCCGTGCTGATCAACGTGTCGCGCGGCGGCATTGTCGATGAGCAGGCCCTGTACGAATCGCTGTCCGGCGGCCATTTGTTCGGCGCCGGCCTGGATGTCTTCGAGGCCGAGCCTCCCGCGCCCGACCATCCCCTGCTGTCGCTGCCCAATGTGGTCGCCACCCCGCACGCGGCCGGAGGCACGTCCGACACCCAGGTGCGCAGCTCGCTGCGGGTCGCCACCCAGGTCCTGGACGCGCTGGCAGGCAAGGAAATCGTCAACCGAGTGGCATGAGGAACACGCATAATGCGCATACAAGCCAAGGATATCCTGCATAACAACGTACGCGACAAGCTGGATCGCGGAGAAGTCGTCGCGTCCGTCACGGTGCGCCTTACGCGCGGCATAGAAATCGCGCGCATTGCCAAGACTGCCGGTTTCGACACCTTGTACATCGACATGGAGCACAACAGTTTCTCCATGGACGCCACGGGGCAGATCTGCATGGCGGCGCAGGCGCTGGACATCGCGCCCTTCGTGCGCGTGCCGGCCAACACGCCCGAGTGGATCTCCCGCGTGCTGGACGCGGGCGCCCTGGGCGTTATCGCCCCACACGTCGGCTCGGCCGAGGAAGCGCGCGCCGTGGTCGCCGCCGCCAAGTTCGCCCCGCTGGGCGAACGCTCCGCGGCGGGCGGCCTGCCGCAGCTCGAATTCCGCTCTTTTCCCGCGTCGGAATCCTATCCGGTGATGAACCGCGCCACCATGGTGATCGTGCAATTCGAAAACGTGGCGGCGCTGGAACATGCCGAAGAGATCCTGGCGGTCGATGGCGTCGATATGGTGCTGATAGGCACGAACGACCTGACCGCCGACATGGGGATCGCGGGCCAGTACGATCATCCCCGCGTACGCGAAGCCTACCAGCGCACCATCGACATCTGCCGGCGCCTGGGCAAGCACTGCGGCGTGGGCGGCCTGTCCTCGCGCCACGACCTGGTCGTCGAATTCGTGAAAATGGGCGCGCGCTACGTTTCCACAGGCACCGACACCGCATTCCTGCTGCAGGCCTGCACCGCAAAGGCCAAGCAAGTCCTGGACATCGAACTCTGAAACCTGCCATGCCCGCATCTGATCCTGCCTTCGCCCTGCACGGCGTCACACACCAGGCCGTCGACTTTGAAGTCCCCGCGCTGGCCTGCGACTGCCACACCCATGTCTTCGGCCCCGCCGGCCGCTACCCCTATGCGCCCGGGCGCAAATACACGCCCGGGGAAGCCTCCGTGGCCGAGCTGCAGGCCTTGCACCGTCACCTGGGGATGCAGCGGGTCGTAATCGTGCAGCCCAGTCCCTACGGAACCGACAACTCGGCCACGCTCGATGCCCTCGGCCTGCTGGAGGGCCGCGGCCGCGCAGTGGCGGTCATCGACGAACACACCGGCGACGACGAGCTGCGGCGCATGCACGAGGCCGGCGTGCGCGGCATACGCCTGAACCTGGAAACCGAAGGCATCAGCGACCCGGCCTATGCCCGGCGGCAATTGCAATGGGCGGCCGGGCGGGTCGGCCCGCTGGGCTGGCACGTGCAGATCTTCACCAACCCGGCCGTGCTGGCAGCGGCCCGGGACACCATCGCAGGCCTGGGGGTGCCGGTAGTGGTCGATCATTTCGGCAGGACTTCCACTGACCCCGGCGGCCGGCCCGGCCTGGATGCCCTGCTCGAACTGCTGCGCTCGGGCGCGGCCTGGGTGAAGCTGTCGGCCCCCTATCGCTTGTCCGCCGGCCCGGACAGCGCGCCGGTGCGCGAACTCGCCCGGATGCTGATCGCGGCCAACCCGGAACACATGCTATGGGGCACCGACTGGCCGCACCCCGGCGGCGGCAGCCGCAGCGGCTCGGTGGACGCCATAGAGCCGTTCCAGCCCATAGACGACGGGCGCGCCCTCAATCGCCTCGCCGAATGGGTGCCCGACCGCGCCCTGCTCGAAAAAATACTGGTTCACAACCCGGCGCGCCTGTACGACTTCTAGTGAGCAGGCAGGCGCGTCACGCAGCAATCCGCCACGAAGGAGACAAGAATGGATGAACGCATCAGGATCCCGCGCAGGCGATTCAGCCTTGCCATGGCCGGCTCTCTGAGTCTTGCCCTGCCCCTGGGCGCCAGGGCCAAGCAGCAGATCCCCAAACGGCCCATCATGCTGACCGTGCCGTTCGCCCCCGGGGGCAGCAACGACATCATGGGCCGCGCCATTGCCGAGCGGCTGTCGATGCGGTTCGGCCACAACGTGGTGGTGGAAAACCGCCCCGGCGCCGGCAGCGTGGTGGGGGCCGAGCATGTGGCCAGGGCCCGGCCCGACGGCACCAATCTGCTGCTGATATCGGCGGCCTTCACCATGACGCCGGCCGTCACCGCGCTCAGCTACGATCCGCTCAAATCGTTCGTGCCCGTGGCCATGCTCGCCATGGGGCCGAGCGTGATCGCGGTGACCTCGAGCTTTCCGGCCAATACTGTGCAGGAACTGGTCGAGTATTCCCACAAGCATCCGGGCAAGGTGTTCTTCGGCTCGGCGGGGGTGGCCAGCTTCCAGCACTTCGCCATCGAACTGTTCAAGATGAAGTCCGGCGCCGATCTCACCGTCGTGCAGTACAAGGGCGGAGGCCCGGCGCTGCTCGACCTGGTCGCCGGCAATGTGCAGGTGTCCCTGGGCAGCCTGATACAGATGAAGCCCTTCCTGGAATCCGGCAAGATCAAGCTGCTGGCCATTGCGGGCCCCAAGCGCGTCGCCTTCCTGCCCAAGATCCCCACCTTGAAGGAAGCCGGCATCGACATCGACATGCGCAACTGGTGGGCCCTGCTGGCGCCCGCCGGAACGCCCGACGGCATCGTCCAGCAGTTCCACGACGAGGTCAATGTCGTGCTCAAGACCCCCGAGGTGCAGCGGCGCTTCGCCGCGGAAGGCGCCGAGACCATGCCGATGAGCCGCGCGCAACTGGCGGCCTTCATCAAAGAGCAACTGGCGAAATGGGCCGAGGTCGCCGCCAAGACCGGCATCAAGAAAGGCTGACCGGGCGGGCCGCAGCCTACTGTTTCTGGATGTGGGCGGTCTTCATGACGGCCCCCCACTTCTCGATGTCGGCAAGCTGGCGCGCCCGCAATTCCTCGGGCGTGCTGTGCCGGGCGACCATGCCCAGTTCCAGGAAACGCGACTTGACTTCTGGCAGGGCGAGTACCGCCGCCAGTTCGTGGTTGACGCGATCCACCGCGACACGGGGCGTGCCGGCCTTGGCCGCCAGGCCGTTCCAGGCGGTCACCACATAGCCGTCGAGGCCGCTGCGCGAAATGGGCGGCACGCCCGGCAGGCCCGGGAAAGGCTCGCCGCCGGTGATGCCTATGGCGCGCAACACGCCGGCGCGGACCTGGGAAATAACGGGCGCGATGGTTTCCACCATGACTTGCGCGTCGCCCGCGCGCACGGCCCGGACCACGTCGCCCGAAGTGTGGAAAGGCACGGTCACGGCGGAAATGCCGGCCATGGACTTGAACAGTTCCGCCGCGAAGAATTGCGCGCTGCCGACCTGCACGGTGCCGATGGTGAGTTTGCCCGGCTGCCGGCGCGCATAATCGATCACGTCCTTCACCGTCTTGAAGGGAGAGTCGGCCTTGACGGCAAATACGTAATCGAAATCGGCGGCCAGCGACACCATCTGGAAATCCTTGACGGCGTCGAACGGCAGCGACTTGAACAGCACGGGCGTGATGCCGAAATTGCCCGTCGCCGCGAGAATGAAGGTATAGCCGTCGGCGGGCGCCTGCAGCACCGCCTGCGAGGCAATGATGCCGCCTGCACCCGGCTTGTTCTGCACGATGATGGACTGGCCCAGGCGTTCGGCCAGCTTGGGCGCGATGATGCGCCAGCTGATGTCCGCGGTGCCGCCGGGCGCATAGCCGATGACAAGATTGATGGTGCGCGCGGGGTAGGCCTGCGCGGCCCGGGCCTCGCCCGCGAGCACGGGGGCAAGGGCCAGGCCTTGCAGTAACTGGCGTCGATTCATGAGAAGTCTCCTGGGCGGCCGGTATCCGGGCCGCTCACTGTATGTTGCTCATTGGATGTTGATATGCGCATTCTTGACCACCCGGGCCCACTTCCGGTATTCGGACTCGATATACCCGTCGAGATCTTGCGCGCTGCCGGCTTGCACGGTCACGCCCTGGTTCTGCAAGGTACTGCGCAGCTTGGGGTCCTGCAGCGCGCGATCGATGCCGCGGTTGAGTATCTGCACCACGCCGGGCGGCGTGCCCTTGGGCGCCACGACGGCGAACCAGGTGCCGGCCTCGAATCCGGCGATTCCCGATTCTGCAACGGTAGGGATGTCGGGCGCGGCCGGCACGCGCGCCGCGCTCGACACGGCCAGCGCGCGCAGCTTGCCGCCGAGCACCAGCGGCAAGGATACGGGCAGGTTCGAGAACATCAGGGAAATCTGGTTGCCTATCGTATCGGTCAGGGCCGGCTGCTCGCCCTTGTACGGAACATGGGTCATGCGGATGCCGGCATCCAGCGCCAGCAGCGCCATGGCCATGTGCGGCGTGGTGCCCACGCCGCCCGAGCCGTAATTGATTTTGCCCGGCTCTTTCTTGGCGAGCGCCACCAGTTCCTGTACGGTGCGCGCGGGAAACTTCGGATTGGCTACCAATAGCAGCGGCGAACTGCCGACCTTGCTGATGCCGGCATAGGCCTTCAGCGGATCCAGCCCGGCATCGGGGTGCAGCAGGGGCGCCACCGCCAGCGTGGTCTGCGTGCCCATGAGCAGCGTGTAGCCGTCCGGCCGCGCATCGGCCACGTACTTGCCGCCTATGAGGCCGCCCGCGCCGGTGCGGTTCTCGACGATCACCGACTGCTTCAGCTCTTTGGAAAGCCCCGCCGCCAATACGCGGGCCACGTTGTCGACGCCGCCCCCGGCGGCAAAGGGCACGACGAGACTGATCTGGCGGGCCGGCCACGCTGCCGCTTCGGCGCCCGAGGCAAGCACGCAAGCCGCAGCCGCGGCGCACAGGGCTCGGACAAGTGGAACGAATCGCATGGTGTGTCTCCTGTTCTGTTTTATGGTTTGCCGCTATACGGCGTCTATCGCCGGCCGCCGGGCCCGGGGCTTCCCGCCTGCCGCATCGGCCGAGGCCGGCCCGCGCCGGTCCGGCCGGGAGTGTGCCTGGCATGCAAGGCTTTCAGTCCAGCAAGAACGGCACGCCGGCCTGCTCGCACAGTGCGCGGATCTTCGCCGCAAGCGTGGCGGGGATGGGAATGCCCTCGCGCATGCGGCACGCCCGCGTCTCGTTTTCGGGGTCGCCGGGCACCAATACCGGCTGGTTCGGATCCGCGGGCGGCGAGGCGTGCAGGACATCGACGACCTCGTCCAGGTCGGCCTCGAATTCGCCTTCGCCGCGAAACGCGGCGGGATCGATGGCGCAGAAGAAATGCCCGAGATTGTCGGGGTCCCCGGGCTGCTGCGTGCGCACCCGCAATGGCGAAAAGGAGGAACCCGACAGCGTTCCGGCCAGGATATGCACCATCATGGCCAGGCCGTATCCCTTGTGGCTGGACATTTCCGCCGAGCCGCCCAGCGGCGTCAGGCCCCCGCCCACGTCCTTGGGCCTTTCGAACAGGATGTGCATGGCGCGGCTCGCATCGGTCACGGGCACTGCGTCTTCGTCCACGACCCAGCCCTCGGGCAGCGGCTTGCCGCGCAGTTCGTAGACCTTGACCTTGTTGGAGGCCGCGCTGCTGGTGGCCATGTCGAGGCAAAAGGCCGGGTTGCGGCCGGCCGGCGCCGAGAACGCGATGGGATTGGTGCCCATGACCGGCGTACGGCCCCGGGTCGGCACCGTGTTGATGCTGCGGGTAGAGCTCATGCACAGGCCCAGCAGGCCTGCGGCGCTGGCCATGCGCGCGTAATAGCCCGCGGCGCCGAAATGGTGGGAATTGCGCACCGCCACGACGCCTACGCCGATCTCTTGCGCGCACTGCATGGCCAGTTCCATGCCCATGTGCGCCGCCACGTGGCCCAGGCCGGCATCGGCGTCGATAAGCGCGGTGGCCGCATTCCGGCGCAGCACGCGGGGACGGGCATGCAGGTTCAGCTTCCCCATGCGGCGCGAGCGGTCGTAATCCATGAGCATGGAGATGCCATGGGAATCGACGCCCGACAGGTCGGTGTCGGCCATGATCCGCGCCGTGGTCGCGAGCAGATCTTCGTCCATGCCCCAGGCCCGCAGCAGTGTCTCGATCTGTACGCGCACCCGCGCGGCGGCGACGAGCGTTTCCGGCCCCGCGGCAGCGACGGCGCTCATGGCTGCCCCGCCGGCGCCAGGTCGATCACGGTAGGCTCGTCGAGGCTGTCGCCGAAGCAGGCCTGGATCGCCGCCTTGCGCGACAGCAGATAGCTCGTCCGGCCCTCGTGCTGCGTCATGGGCAGATCGTGGCCGGGCACCACCACGCTGTCGGGCTTGCGCCGCCAATACGCCCAGATGCGCTCGATGGACGCCGCCGTGACGGACTGGTCGTAGCTCATGTCGGCGCGCCGCGAAACCAGCTCGGCGCGCGTCTTGGCGGCATCGCCGGTGAATATGACGTCGCGCTGCGCGTCCTGCAGCACGAAGATCAGGTGGCCCGGCGTATGGCCCGGCGCCACATGCGCGCCGAGATGGGGCAGAACTTCCTCGCCGTCGGCCACCCTGTGCAGGCGCGGCCAGGACGACAGCTCGCGCATGTACAGTTCGGGGACCGGCGTCTCGCCCCAGGGCTGCGTCAGGGACCAGTCCAGTTCCGGCCCGCCTATGGCTATGCGGGCCTGCGGGAACAAGGTCCAGTTGATCGAGTGGTCGTGGTGCGAATGCGTCAGCAGCAGATCGGTGACGTCGGCCGGAGCCAGGCCGCGCCGGCGCAGTTCCTCGCGCAGCAGCCTGCGCATGCCGATGGGCCCCGTGTCGATCAGCGCCACGCGGCCGTGGCCGCGCAGCAGCGCGATCGTGCTCCAGCCCAGCCCGCCGTGGCACACGCCTTTTCCGGGAAAACCGATTACCAGCAATTCGAGCTCATAGCCCGCGATATTCATCATGGCCGCTTCCTCTTTGACAGCCATGGTGACGGATGACAATATAATTTTCCAATCAATATTTATACAAAAGACATAAGGCTCTCTTATCATGCTGTCGATGCGCCATATTGAAGTCTTCCACGCCATCATGCAGACCGGATCGGTCACCGGCGCGGCGCGGCTGCTCAATATCTCGCAGCCCGCGGTCAGTTCCGTCCTCAAGCACTGCGAGGCCCGCGCCCGGATGAAGCTGTTCACGCGCGCGGGAGGCCGGCTGCAGCCCACCCCCGAGGCCATCGCCCTCTTCCCCGACGTCAGCGCCCTGTATGGCCGGCTGGACGCCATGGACAGGCTCATGCAGGATCTCGCCGGCGGGCGGCTGGGCACCCTGTCGCTGGCCGCATCGTTTCCGGTGGCCAACGGCTACCTGGCCAAGGCCGTCGCCACTTTCCTGGAAGAACGGCCCGGCGTGCGCGTGGTGCTGCAGTCTCTGACCTCGCCGCAAGTGGTCGACCGCGTCGTCAGCCGCGAGGTGGAACTGGGCATCGCCTACGAGCCGGTGGTCAATGCCCAGGTCGAAACGGAAGTCCTGATCCGCTCGAGCATCGCCTGCGTGATGCGGGACGACCACCCCTTGGCCGCCAACAAGGCCATCAATGTGCGGGACCTGGCGGACTATTCCATCATCACCTACCTGCCGCAGGCGATGCTGCGCAGCCATGTGGACCGCATCTTGAGCCAGGCCGGCATCGTGCCGCACGTTGCCGTGCAAGTCAGCCTGTCGCTGACGGGCATCGCGCTGGCGTACTACGGCACAGGCATCGCCCTGGTCGAGCCGTTCCTGCTGGCCTCCATCCCGCTGCCCGGGCTCGTCACCCGGCCGCTGCGCCCGCACGTGGAACTGGAAACCCTGCTGGTGCGGGCGCGAGCCGCGCCACGCTCCGAGATCATGGCGCAATTCGTGGCCTTGTTGCGCCGGCAAGTCCATGATGCGCTGGAGACGGGCCACGCCGGCCTGCCTCCCTTCCCCCAGGGGGCCCGGCAACGATGAACACCCACCCCATTATTTCCGGCGCGGCGGCCGCCATCGGCTCGATCCCGCGATACAGGCCATGAACCCCCACTTCCCGCCCCTGAATCCCTTGCGCGTCTTCGAATGCGTCGCCCGCCACCGCAGCTTCACCGCCGCGGCCCGCGAACTGCATATCACCCAGGGCGCGGTCAGCCACCAGATACGCGCTCTGGAAAACTGGCTGGGCTTCAAGCTGTTCGAACGGCAAGGCAGCCAGTTGCGGCTCAGCCAGGGCGCGGCCGCGTATGCCAGGGCATTGGGCAGCGCATTTTCCGGGATCGTCACCGCGACGCAGGAATTTGCGTCCACGGGTTCCCAACAGGTGCTGGAAGTGCGGGGCCACACCACTTTTTTCACCCACTGGCTGATTCCCTTGCTGCCCGGTTTCCAGAAGGCGCATCCGGACATCAAGGTGCGCCTGGCCGCCAATGTGGAATGGATGGCCTTCGAACACGACGAGGCGGGCGTAGGCATCCGCTACGGCGACGGGGACTGGGACGGCCTGCACAGCGAGCTGCTGTTCAGCGACGAGCTGACGCCGGTGATGGCCCCCGGCCTGGCGCAGCGCCTGCCGCGTCCCTGCACCTTGAAGGCGCTGCTGGCGCTGCCCTTGCTGCATTCGAACCGCCGCCCGGGCCACTGGGCCGACTGGATCGGCGCGGCGCACGGCAAGCGCGCGTTTTCCGCCAGCGACATGTACTGCGAAGACCTGAGCATCATCTACGAATGCGCCATACAGGGCCTGGGCGTGGCGCTCGGCCAATTGCGCTACCTGAAAAACGAATTCGCGCAGGGCAAGCTGGTGGCGCCGCACCCCTTCGTGCTGCGGCGGCCGCGCGGCTACCACCTGGTGTGCCCGCGCTCGCAGGCCGAGGACGCCAAGATCGCCTGTTTCAGGCAGTGGCTGCTGGCCCAGGTCTGAAACAGGGCGTCCGGCCTATTTCCCGTGTATGCCGGCGGCAATGCGCCGGTATTTCTCGAGATACGCCTGCAGGTAGCTGCGGAACGCCGCCGGAGAGGCGCTGGCCTTGGCTTCGATGCCCTGCTGCGCCAGGCGCTCGCGTACTTGCGGCTGATTCAGCGTGCCGGCAATGGCATCGTGCAATTTGGCGACGATGGGCGCCGGGGTGCCGGCCGGCGCCAGGATGGCATTGAAAGTCTCGTCCTCGAAGCCGGGCAGGCCCGCCTCGTTCAAGGTGGGAACATCGGGCAGCATGCTCGAGCGCGTCTTCGTGGTGACGGCCAGGGCCTGCAGCCTGTGGTTCTTCACATTGGGCCCCGAAGTGCTGACCTGGTCGAACATGCCGTCCAGGCGGCCGCTCATGACATCGAGCAGCGCCTGGCTGTTGCCCTTGTAATAGACATGCAGGAACTTGACCTTGGCCTGCGCCCCGAATAATTCGGCCGCGATGTAGCCGGTGGAGCCCAGTCCCGACGAGCCCATCGTGGCGGATCCCGAGCGCTTGCGAGCGCGCTCGATGAATGCCTGGACGGTGTGCTCCGGCCTGCCCGGAGGCGTCACCAGCACCATCGGAATACTGCAAGTCTGGGTTATGGGAGCGAAGTCTTTCAGCGCGTCATAGCCCGCGCCCGGCAGGAATTCGGGAACCGAGACAAACGTATTGGCCACCGCGAGCAGCGTGTAGCCGTCCGGCTTCGACTTGGCGACGTAGCGGGTGCCGATCGCCCCCGAGGCCCCGGCCTTGTTCTCGACGATCACCGGCTGGCCCAGCTTTTCTTCGAGCCCCTTGGCGACAATGCGCGCCAGCAGGTCCACGGTTCCGCCTGCGGCCACGGGCACCACTATCGTAATGGGATGATCGGGATAGGCGGCAAGGGCAGGAGCCGCGCCCAACATGGACGAGGCCACCAGGGCTGCCGCCCGCAGGAATTTGCGCATGACGAATCTCCTCTAGCTGGATATAGGTATCGATGAACATACGGCCGCAGGGACGGCCGGCCTCCTTCTGCGTGGCGCAAGCTGCCGCCGGCCGCGGCCGGAATGGCTATCGGCGACGGGCAAGAGCCGGGGTGATGCCTGATTCGGCGGGCCTGCCGCCCGGAACACTAGCTGTCGTAGGGGGCGTAGGCGCCCGGTTCCGCTTTCAACTGGCGCAACAAGGCATGCCACTCCAGTTCGCCATAAGGGCGGCGAGTGCCGGGCTGGTACAAATGGGCCGAGCGCTGCAATACCGATACGTCGGGAACGCTCACGCCATCCCGGCCCGCAGCCAGCGCATCGACCTGGGCGCGGCAGGCCAGTTCCAGTTGATACATGAGGTTGAAAGCCTGCGGCACCGAGGCGCCGCATACCAGCAGCCCGTGATTGCGCAGGATCATGGCATTGTGCGGCCCCAGGTCGGCCACCAGCCGCTCCTGTTCGGACTGCTCGATGGCGGGGCCCTCGAAAGAATGGTAGGAAAGATGGCCATGAAACCGCGTTGCCGTCTGCGTCATGGGCAGCAGGCCGCAATCCATGGCCGAGACCGCCATGCCGGCGCGGGTGTGTGTATGGATCACGCAATGCACATCGGGCCGCGCGCGATGGATACAGCCATGGATGATGTAGCCCGACTTGTTGATGCCGTAGGCGGTGTCCGGCTTGCGATGGATATTGCCGTCCAGGTCCAGCTCGACCAGGCTGGACGCGGTGATCTCCCGATACAGCAAGCCGTACAGATTGATCAGCAAGCGCTCGCCCCCGCCCGGGATCCGGGTGGTGATGTGGTTGTAGATCAGGTCCGTCATGCCGTAGCGATCCATGAGCCGATAGCACGCGGCCAGCTTGCAGCGTTCCTCCCACTCTGCTTCCGGCACCACTGCTTTCAGCGACGGAAAATCAGTCGAGTATTGCGGATCGGTCATGCTGTCATCCCTGCCCATGAATTAGGAAAAATAATACTGAGGCGTGTCATGCCGGGAACGGCGGTGTTCTCGCCGGCTGCAGGCAGCTCAGCACCTATTCATTCGATTTTAAAAAACGGCAATCCAGATAGCTATCTAGATATTCTTAATTAGCCATTATTAAAAATAATGGCCTACCAAAAAGACCGGCGCGAGACAGGAGATGCGCCCATCCGCCCCCAAGGCAGAACTCCGCTTGGAAGCCGCCTGCAGCTCCACTGGATGCCTCGGAAAACCTAGCCGGAAAAATCAAGTCGACAAGAAACCCGCGCGCACGCTACAATTAGCCGCTGTCTTGGCCTTTACTGCTTTACTGGCCGAGGCATTCAGGTCGGCGCGAACCGCGCCAGGCAGAAACAAACACAATATGAACCGCAACGCTTCGACCCTCGTCATTCAGTGGTGGCGCTTCCGTTAGGAAGCGGCACGTCGTTGCGGTTTTCATCCGCACCTTGCCGCCGTAACCGGTGGCAGGTCGCAAAACCAGATCCCTATCAGTTCCCCGGCACGGCGGCTCCAAAAACCAGGAGATTGTCAGTGCTATCAGTAGTCCCCCCCAGACCCAGTCCAGCCCGCCCGCAGGCGGATTCACGCCGAATCGAATTCCGGCGCGAACCGGCCCGCGCATGCGCATCCCTGCACGGCACAGGCACGGGCAGCCCCTGCTCTTTTCCCACTACAAGAAGCTGAGGACCGATATGCTGCTCATGCTCGACAACTACGATTCTTTCACGTACAACCTGGTGCAGTATTTCGGCGAACTGGGCGAGACGGTGAAGGTGGTGCGCAACGACCAGGCGACGGTGGCCGAACTTGCTGCCCTGCAGCCCGACCGGATCTGCGTTTCGCCCGGCCCCTGCTCGCCGGCCGAGGCCGGCGTCTCGGTGGAGCTGATCCGCCACATGGCCGGCAAGGTACCCATACTCGGGGTCTGCCTGGGCCACCAGGCCATAGGCGCAGCTTATGGCGGCGAGATCGTGCGGGCCAAGGAAATCATGCACGGCAAGACCTCGCTCGTCACCCATCGCGGCACGGACGTGTTCGCGGGCCTGCCCTCGCCCTACACGGTGATCCGCTACCACTCGCTGGCGATAGCGCGCGCCGGCCTGCCCGAGTGCCTGGAGGTCACGGCCGAGACCGCCGACGGCGAGATCATGGGCGTGCGCCACAAGACCCTGCCCGTCTATGGGGTACAGTTTCATCCGGAGTCCATACTGAGCGAGCACGGCCACACGCTACTGCGCAACTTCCTTACGCTATGAACGAGAACAAGACCATGTCCATCACCGCTGCCGAAGCCCTCACCCGCTGCATCGAACATCGCGAGATCTTCCATGACGAAATGCTGCACCTGATGCGCATGCTGATGCGCGGCGAGATGTCGCCGCAGATCGCCAGCGCGCTGCTGATGGGCCTGCGGGTCAAGAAGGAGACCGTGGGCGAAATCACCGCCGCGGCCCAGGTCATGCGCGAATTCGCGCTGCCCGTCGAGACCCGCTATCCCGACCAGTTGCTGGACATGTGCGGCACCGGCGGCGACGGCTCGCACACCTTCAATATATCCACCGCCGCGATGTTCGTGGCCGCCGCGGCCGGCGTGAAGATCGCCAAGCACGGCAACCGCAGCGCCTCGTCGTCCTCGGGCAGCGCCGATGTGCTGGAGGCGCTCGGCGCCCATGTCGTGCTCAGCCCCGAGCAGGTCGCCGAAAGCATAGAGAGCACGGGCATAGGCTTCATGTTCGCTCCGGCCCATCACGGCGCCATGAAGAACGTGGCGGCGGTGCGCAAGGAACTGGCGGTGCGCACGATCTTCAATATCCTGGGGCCTCTCACCAACCCCGCCAACGCCGCCAACCAGCTCATGGGGGTGTTCCATGCCGACCTGGTGGGCATCCAGGTGCGGGTGCTGCAGCGGCTGGGTTCCAAGCACGTGCTGATCGTGCACGGCAAGGACGGCATGGACGAAGCCTCGCTGGGGGCCTCCACGCTGGTGGGCGAACTCAAGGACGGCGATGTGCGCGAATACGAGATCCATCCCGAGGACTTCGGCATGTCCATGGTGTCGAACCGTTCGATCAAGGTCGCCAATCGCGACGAGTCGGCCCAGATGCTGCTGGAGGCGCTGAACAACGTGCCCGGCACCGCTCGTGATATCGTAGGCCTGAACGCCGGGCTGGCCATCTATGCGGGCAACAAGGCCGGCTCGATCGAGGACGGCCTGAAGCAAGCCTTCGAGCTCATGGCCAACGGGGCGGCGCGGGCCAAGCTGCAGGAATTCTGCGCCTATACACGGAAGATCGCCGCATGAACGACATTCTCGCCAGGATACTGGAAACCAAGAGGATAGAAGTCTCCACCGCGCGCCAGATGCGCAGCGAGGCCGACCTGCTGCGCGAGGCCAAGAGCCGCAAGGACTTGCGCGGCTTCGGCCGCGCCATCGAAGAAAAAATCGCGCAGGGCAAGCCGGGCGTGATCGCCGAAATCAAGAAAGCCTCCCCGTCCCGGGGGGTGATCCGCGAGAACTTCGTGCCGGCCGAGATCGCCACGTCCTATGCCGCCCACGGCGCGGCCTGCCTGTCGGTGCTGACCGATGTGCAGTTCTTCCAGGGCTCGTACGATTACCTGCGCCAGGCGCGCGCGGCCTGCACGCTGCCGGTGCTGCGCAAGGACTTCATCATCGATCCCTACCAGATCGTGCACGCCCGCGCGCTGGGGGCCGACTGCATACTGCTGATCGTGGCCGCCCTGAACCCCGCCGAACTGCGCGAATTCGAAGAAGTGGCCATGGAACTGGGCATGGACGTGCTGGCCGAGGTGCACGACCGCGCCGAACTCGACACCGCGCTGACCCTGCATACGCCGCTGCTGGGCGTCAACAACCGCAATCTGCGCAATTTCGAGACCTCCATCCACAATACCCTGGACCTGCTGCCGGCCATACCGGAAGGCAAGCGCGTGGTCACCGAAAGCGGCATCTTGTCGCCCGCGGACGTGGCGCAGATGCGCGAGCACAAGGTGGACGCCTTCCTGGTCGGCGAGGCCTTCATGCGCGCCCCCGAACCCGGGGTCGCCCTGCAGGAGCTGTTCGGCACTTGACGCGCAGGCGCCGCCACGGGCCAAGCGACCAGGACACCGGGAAAACACAGACCATGACACGACACGACGACTGCCCCTTGTGCCAACCGGCCGGCGAACGCGTGCTCTGGCACAACGGGCGGCTGCGCGTGATCGCCGTCGACGACCCCGACTACCCCGGCTACACGCGGGTGATCTGGAACGACCATGCCGCCGAAATGACGGACCTGTCTCCCCAGGAGCGCGAAGCGTTCATGGCGGTCGTCTGGCAGGTCGAGCAGGCGCTGCGCCAGCACCTGCGGCCCGACAAGATCAACCTGGCCCAGTTCGGCAACATGGTGCCGCATCTGCACTGGCACATCATCCCGCGCTGGCGCGAGGACAGCCATTTCCCGCAAGCCATATGGGCCGAGGCTCCCGGGCGCACGCCCGAACAGGCCCAGGCCTGGGAAGCGCGCCGCCAGGACCTGTTGCGCCAGCTTCCCGATTACCACTCGCGGCTCGCGGCGGCGCTGGCGCCCGAGCCCCAGGCAGACCCCATGACACCCGCGCCGAACGAACCCAACACCCTGGACAGCCCCCTGCTGACGCACCTGCAGAACCTCGACGAGGTCTGGAAGGAAACCCTGCGCGAGCCCGAACCCAAGAACGCGCTGCGCAACCTGGCGGCCTTCCTGAAGACGCGCCAGGCCGAAGGGGCGACGATCTTCCCCCGCTACCCGTTCCGCGCGCTGAGCTACGCCGAGCCGGACTCGGTGCGCGTCGTGATACTCGGGCAAGACCCCTACCACGGCCCGGGCCAGGCGCAGGGCCTGTGCTTTTCCGTGCCCGACGATTTTCCCGCGCCGCCCAGCCTGCAGAATATCTTCAAGGAACTGGCGCTCGAATACCCCGATCCGGACGACGCGGCCGCGGGCCGGCCGCAGCGCGGCGCCGTGCGGCCGCCCGGCAATATGGGCCACGACCTGACGGCCTGGGCCGAACAGGGCGTGCTGCTGCTGAACACCGTGCTCACCGTCGAGGCGGGGCAGCCGGCATCGCACGCCAAGCAGGGTTGGGAAATCGTCACCGACGCATTGATCCAGCGGGTCGCCCTCAGCCCCCAGCCCAAGGTCTTCATGCTGTGGGGCTCGCACGCCCAGGCCAAGCGGCAATTGCTGCCGCCCGACGGCAAGCACCTGGTGCTACTGGCCAACCACCCCTCGCCGCTGTCGGCCCTGCGCCCGCCGCGGCCCTTCATAGGCTGCAATCATTTCAGGCTGGCCAATGAATGGCTGGCCAGCCAGGGCGCCTCGACCATAGACTGGACCGGCACGGGCTGCGACGAAGCCGCCGGCGGCGGATAAGCCCCTGGGCTCCGGGCGCCGCGCGACGGCGCCGCAACCCTGCAAGAACACCGCCGTATCACCGCCTACGCACGAGAACGCAGCCATGACGCTCGCAACCCTGGACACGCCCGCCGCCCTGATCGACCAGGCCAGGATGGAACGCAACATAGCGCGCATGCAGCAGCGCATGAACGAGCTCGGCGTGATACTGAGGCCGCATGTAAAGACCGCCAAATGCCTGGAAGTAGCCCGCGCCCAGGCCTCCGCCGGGGCTTGCGGCATCACGGTCTCGACGCTGAAGGAAGCCGAGGAATTCTTCCGCGCCGGCTACACCGACATACTCTATGCAGTCGGCATGGCGCCGTCCAAGCTGATGCGCGCCCTGGCGCTGCGCAGCCAGGGCTGCGCGCTCAAGCTGGTGGTGGACAACATCGACGCGGCGCGGGCCGTGGCGCAATTCGATCGCGCCCACGGCGCCGGCTTCGAGGTGCTGATCGAGGTGGATACCGACGGCCATCGCGCCGGCATCCGGCCGCAGCAGGACGTGCTGCTGGAAGTCGGCCACCTGCTGCGCGACGAGGGCGTAAAACTGGCCGGGGTCATGACTCACGCCGGCGCGAGCTACGATCTGCACACCGCCGAGGCCCTGGCCGACATGGCGGAACAGGAACGCGCCGGCTGCGTACAGGCCGCGCAACGCCTGCGCGCGGCGGGGCTGCCCTGCGACATTGTCAGCGTGGGCTCCACGCCCACCGCGTTCGCCGCCCGCAAGCTGGACGGCGTGACGGAGGTGCGCGCCGGGGTCTATGTGTTCTTCGACCTGGTGATGCACAACGTGGGGGTCTGCGCGCTGGAAGACATCGCGCTCAGCGTCCTGGCGACCGTGATCGGCCACCAGCAGGAAAAGGGCTGGGTGATCGTGGACGCGGGCTGGATGGCCATGAGCCGCGACCGCGGCACTTCGGCCCAGCAGCGGGACTACGGCTACGGCCTGCCCTGCACGCTGGACGGCGCTCCCCTGGACGGCTGGATCATGAGCGGCGCGAACCAGGAACACGGCATCTTGTCCCGCACGCCCGGCGCAGCGCCCGCCCCGGCCGAAGACCTGCGCGCGCGCTTTCCCATAGGCACGCGGCTGCGCATACTGCCCAATCACGCCTGCGCGACCGGCGCCCAGTTCCCCGAATACTTCGCCGTGTCGGAAACGGGCGCCACCGCCGCCTGGAAACGCTTCTACGGCTGGTAGGCAGCGGACACAGGCGATCGGCCGTCGGGCGCCAGCCCCGCAAGGCTATCGCCGGGCAGCCGGCTGACTGCTAACTGGCCTGTCCGGACACCAGTTCCACGACCTCTTCGCAATGGACCAGATCCTCGTCGCCCGTCTGCGGATCGCGCAACTGCAGCCAGAGGCCGTCGCCCATGTTCTCGGTCACTTCCGCGATGGCGCCGTTTTTCAGGCGGACGTTTTGTCCGATCAGGATGTCCTTCAGGTTGAGCATGGCACAGCCCTCCGTCAGAAGAAAATGGTGAGGTTTTTGGCCAGCAGCACGTTCTGGTGGATGCGGATCTCGCGCCGCGCCAGCTTCCAGCCTTCGGCGGTCCTGCGCATGCGGTCCTTGCGGTCGCCCACGAAGAAGTACTGCTCGTATTCGCAGCGGTTCTGATAGTTCAGGAAGCGGCTCGACACATCGACTTCGAGTTCACCGTCCGCATTCGTTTCCATGGCGGTGAGCTGCACATTGCTCACCATGCGGCTGACGCGCGACAGCGGCTCTTCGGCCCAGTGCACGCCGGTCAGGATCTGCTCGACGCGCTTGGCCAGCGTCCATTTGCCTTCGTTGAACCAGCTCATCTGCTTGTCGCGGGTGGTGAGCTCGCGCTGCGCGTGCTCGCCCGCCTTGACGTTGTATTCCATGGGCATGAAGTACTCGAGGTCTTCGGCAAGCGTGTCCAGCCATTCATTGAAATGCCGGTCGTCGAGCAGGTTCGCCTCGTCGTAGAGGAATTCCTCGATCTCGCGCTTGACCTCGTAGTACATTGCGTCGCGCGGCAAGCGGGTGGCCCGCTCGAGCGCCGGTTCTAGCAATTCAGACATGATTACTCCTTTTTCGATCACATGCCCGTATTCATGGGATTCCATGCCCGGGGTCTATTCGATTGCATGGGCCGCCCGTTCAGCGTGGTGCGGCGGCTGGGATAGCACCGCCCGAGACGGGCCTGCCCGGGACAGGGCCGCCCTGGTGGGCGAAGCAGCCGACATCGATCACGGTGCCGGAAATCGCCGCCGCCTCGTCCGACAGCAGGAACGCCACCGCATTGGCGAGATCGCGCCCGTCCATGGGACGGCCGGTGGCGGTGCCCGGGGCCGGCCTGCTCTTGAACGCGTCTACGTCGCCGCCCATGCGGCCCACGCTCATGCCCGAGACAATGCCGCCCCCGCCGGGAATCGCGACATTGACGCGGACGTGGTCGTGGAAGTGGTCATACGCCATGGCCGCGCTAAGCGCGACGATCGCGCCCTTGCTCGCGCTGTAGATCGCCATGTTCGGCTTGCCCCAGCCGGCGCCGGAACCGATGTTGACGATGGAGCCGCCGCCCGTGCGCGCCATATGCGGAATGACCGCGCGCGACATCAGGTAGGTGCCCTTGAGGTTCACGCCGACGATGCGATCGAAGGTCGGCTCGTCGGTGGTGAGCACGGTTCCGAGCGGGCCGACGGCGGCGTTGTTGACGAGGCCGTCGATGCGGCCGTGGCGCGCAATGGCGTGCTCGACCACGCGCCGCACGTCCTCGGCATTGGACACATCCGCCTCGAGCACGTCGGCCTCGCAGCCTGCGCCCTCCAGTTCGGCCCGCAGGCTCTCGAAGCCCCGCGCCGTGCTCGATATCTGCGCCTGGCTCAGGCCGAAGGCCACGACCTGGTGGCCGCGGCGGGCCAGCTCGACCGTGATGGACTGGCCCAGTCCGTAGGTGCCGCCGGTAACGATGATTACGCTCATGGCATTACGCAGCCAGGCTCGCCGGCCCCTGGTCCTTGCCGCCCAGCAAGGTATCCCAGTCGGCGCCGTTCATGTAGTCGCGCCAGCGGCGATAGAACTGGCGCGGGTTTTCTTCGCTGACCTGCAGGCTGACGTGGCCCGGAACAGGAGCATCGCCAGGGTTGGCGACCTTGCCCAGCGATTGCGCGTAATTGTAGGGATAGCGCTTGGCGATCACGCCGCGGCTACCGGCAGTGGCGTAGTTCCAGTTTTCCATGTCGTCCTGTTCCGTCATGCCGGCCGGACCCGAATAGCGCATGTAGTAGACGCGCAGGAAATCCTTGACCTCTTGCGGGGCGTCCGCATCGACCAGGAAGAAGCGCCAGGCCTCGGTGGCTTCTGGGCCGTGCGGATGCCACACGCACAGGCTACGCGGCTGGTTGCCGTGGTAGGAAGTGTTCGGGTAGATGGTGCCGACGAAGGGCACTAGGCGGTACTTGTCGGCGCCCAGGCGCAGCTTGCGTTCTTCGTGGCAGTGGCGGAAATATTCGGCCACTATCGGGTTGTTGCGGTAGGTGTCGAGGAATTCCCAACTCTCGGGCATGATGGCGCTGTGCACGCCGTGCCCGGCCGGGAAGTTCACCCAGAGATGCCGGGCTTTTTCCAGCTCGTTGTCGCGCCGGCCCTTGACGCCCGCCTCGGCGCTGGGGCCTATGCCGATCAGGTCGACGGAACGGTGGCTCACGTTGTGGTAGGTGTCGCCCAGGAAATTTTCGGCGGCGAACTTCCAGTTGCACGGGATCACCCACTTGTGCACGCCGAACAATACTTCAGAGCCGCCCTCGCGCCCGTCGCGGCAGTCCAGCGCCAGGTCGAGGTGGATGCGGGCGTCGCCCAGGTAGGTCAGGAAATCCGGCGCGTCCTTGTCCCAGGATGCCCAGACCGTGCCCTTGTAGATCGCCATCTTGGGCACTTCTATCAGCGACCACGCTTCCTTGTCCAGGCAGCCTTCGTACAAGTTCTTGTACTGCGGCACCCCGAACAATTTGCCGTCGGTGGTGTAGCTCCAGCTATGGTACGGGCAGGTGAACAACTGCGTATTGCCGTGGTCGTACTGGCAGACCTTCATGCCGCGATGGCGGCAGGAATTCAGCAGCACATGGACCTTGCGCTTCTTGTCGCGCGCCAGGATCACCGATTCTGCGCCCATGCGCGAGGTGAAGAAATCGCCGGGATTGGGAACCTGGCTTTCATGGCCGACGAACAGCCACGCGCGGGTGTAGACCTTTTCCAGTTCTTCCTGGAAGATTTCCGCATCGGAAAATATGGCGCGGCTGATCTCGCCCTCGTGCAGGTTGACCATCGCGTCGTAGCGGGATTCTTGGGTACTCGGAATCATGGGGATCTCCGTTGGAGTAATTCGAAAGCGGAAAGAATTCGGCCAGGGGCTCGATGCCGGCGGCATCTGTCGCCCGGCCCGTGCCGCCGGCTGCGCCTATCGATCCGGCCGCGGCAAATGTAGCGGCGGCATCGACGGCCGGCGGCCTGCCGGGCCCGGCGGGCCCGGCAGGCGCGTCAATTGAAGCGCTCGCAAAGCACGTCCTGGCGCGGCAGCCCGGCGGCCTCGGCGGCCTTGCGGCCGGCCTCGACCATGGGCGGCGGCCCGCACAGATACACGCGGGTCGCGGGGTCCAGGCCCAGGCCGGCGATCAGGTCGGTGGCATAGCCCTGGTGGCAATCGGCGGCGGCGTCCTGTTCGACGGCCAGCTTGACGTCCACGTGCGGCAGCGCCTGGCGCAAGGCCTGCAATTCGCCCAGCGCAAACAAATGGCCCGGGGTGCGCGCGCCGATCAGGAAGGTGGTCGGCAAGGCCCGGGCCGCCTCGTCCATGCCGCGCAGCATGGACAGGAACGGCGCGACGCCCGTGCCGCCGGCCACGAAGAGGCGCGGCCGGTCTTCGTCGCGCAGGAAGAACGTGCCATGGGGAACGCTAAGTTGCACTTTGTCGCCGGCCTGCGCATGAGCGAGCCAGCCGGAAAACGCGCCGTCGGGCACCAGGCGCACGAAGAACTCGAGCCGATTGCTGCCCGGCGCGTTGGCCATGGAATACGAGCGCAGGATGTCGGTGCCCGCTGGCTGGATGCGCACATACTGGCCGGGCTCGAACAGGATGCCTTCGGGGATCGAGACCTCGAGCAGCATGGTTTCGCTGGCCACCTGGCTGACTGCCGTGACCATGCCTTCTATGGGGGGCGCCTCTTCGGCCAGGGCCTCGGACGATTCGTAGGGAAACTCCACCACGCAAGACGTGGCGGGGCGGCATACACAGGGCAGCACCGCGCCGGCGGCGCGGTCTTCGTCGGGCAGGATCGCCGTATCGTAGTCGTCCATTTCGACCTTGCCCGACAGCAACTGGGCGGTACAGGTGCCGCACTGGCCGTTGGAACAGTCGACCAGCAGGCCGAGCCCCGCCTCGCTGGCCGCCTCGACGATCTTCTGGCCACAGGGTATTTCCAGCCGGTGTGCCACGCCGTCGGAAAACAGCAGCGTGACCGGTACTGTCGAACTCATGGAAGTCTCCGGTATGTCTTGCCTATGCGCCAGGCCGGCATTCGATGCGGCGCATTGCCGCCCGGCCATGCCATCCGCCTTGCCTCGCCTGGCGTATTGTCCATTGCATGGAATTAATTATCATTGTACGGATAAAATAGACAGTGTCAATATTTATTCGCCGGCGGGCCTGCGGCCATGGCGAGGCAACCCCGGCATGACTCCCGCTCGCCTCTATCTATAATGTGCGCTGACCGCGCCCGCGCTGCGGCTTTTTCATGACACAAGACACTCGAGCGGTGCTCGCGACCGGCTCGGCAAACAGAACAGACATGGCAAACTCCGAGAAATCATCCGATGGGGTGCGCGCGGTAGACCGGGCCCTGGACATCCTCATGGCTTTCACGCCGGCGGACTTCGAGCTGAGCGTCTCCGACCTCATCAAGCGCGTCGACCTGAGCCGGCCGACCCTGTACCGGCTGCTGTACACGCTGGAACAGAAAGGCTTCGTGACTTCGTCCGGAGACCCCCAGAAGTTCCGGCTCGGGCCGTCCGTGGCGCACCTGTCCCACGTATGGACGTCGCACCTGGACATCAGCGCCCTGGCCCAGCCCTATCTGCGCCGGGTCTGGGAGGAAAGCGGCGAGACGGCCGCCCTGTTCATCCCCCAGGGCATGTACCGCATGTGCGCCGCCGAGCTGCCCAGCCAGAATCCGCTGAGCTTCCGGCGCGGTGTGGGCTATCGCGAGAAAATGGTGCTGGGCGCCAGCGGCCGCGTGATCCTGGCCTACACCGACCTGGCGCCCGAACAGTTGCGCGAATACCTGGAAGGCACGCCCTTCGATGCGCAGGCCTACGCCCAGGAACTGCAGGTCACCCGCAAGCGCGGCTACGCCACCAGCAAGGACGAGCTCATCACGGGCGCGGTCGCCGTGGCCGTACCCATCTTCGACACCGGCGACCGCATAGCGGGCTCGCTGGCGGTGTTCGGCCCCAGCGTGCGCATGGACGACAAGCGGGTAGCGGAAATCGCCGCCCTGCTCAACACCGAGAGCCGCAAGCTGTCGCAGGCGCTGGGCCATCGATAAAAACGATGGGTCGATGAATTAAATCCGATTTATTCCCAGGCCGGATGATGATGCAATAAGGGCATCGAGCGTCCCCTGCGCCCGCCGCCTGTCGTCCATGGCGACGCGATGCGCGCGGCCCGGGACGCGGCTTGCCTGGAGGAAAAATGGCTGCAGATATCGAAACACGCGTACTGATTGCCGGCGCCGGCCCAGTGGGGCTGGTCCTGGCCATGGAACTGGCCGCGCGCGGCATACCCGTGCTCATCGTCGAGCCGCGCCGGCGGCTCGAACCGCCCAACGTGAAATGCAATCACGTCTCGGCGCGCTCCATGGAAATCTTCCGCCGCCTGGGCGTGGCGGCAAAGGTGCGCGCCGCGGGCCTGCCCGAAGACTATCCGCACGACATTTCCTATCGCACCACCACCACCGGCCTGGAACTGACGCGCATTCCCATCCCCTGCCGGCGCGACCGCTACACCACCACGCAAGGCCCGGACACCGGATGGCCCACGGCCGAGCCGCCGCATCGCATCAATCAGATCTATCTCGAACCCATCCTGTTCCTGCATGCCGAGGCGCAGCCCGGGATCACGATCCTGAACCGCAAGGAACTGACCGGCTTCAGCCAGGACGAGCAGGGCGTGCGCGCCCAAGTGCGCGACATCGACAGCGGCGAAGAAATATCCGTGCGCTGCGAATACCTTATGGGCTGCGACGGCGGCAGGTCGCTGGTGCGCAAGCAGATAGGCGCGAAGCTCGAGGGCGACGCCGTAGTGCAGCGCGTGCAGTCGACCTTCCTGCGCGCACCCGATCTGCTGGGCCTGCAGCGCCAGCAGCCGGCCTGGGCCACGTTCTCGCTGAATCCGCGGCGCAGCGGCAACGTCTATGCGATAGACGGCCGCGAACTCTGGCTGGTGCACAACTACTTGCGCGAGGACGAAGCCGATTTCGAATCGGTGGACCGCGATGCCTGCATACGCACCATCCTGGGAGTCGGCCCCGACTTCCGCTACGAGATCGTCAGCAAGGAAGACTGGTACGGCCGCAGGCTGGTGGCCGACCGCTTCCGCGACCGGCGCGTATTCCTGTGCGGCGACTCGGCCCATTTGTGGGTGCCGTACGCCGGCTACGGCATGAACGCCGGCATCGCCGATGCCTCCAACCTGGCCTGGAGCCTGGCCGCGCGCCTGCAGGGCTGGGGCGAGCCCGGCATCCTCGACGCCTACGCGGCCGAGCGCCAGCCCATCACGGAACAAGTGTCGTACTTTGCCATGAACCATGCGATCGCCATGGCGCGCCAGCGCAAGGCCGTGCCGCAGGACATCGAGCAGCCCGGTCCCGAAGGCGACGCGCTGCGCGCCCAGCTGGGGCGCGAAGCCTACGAACTGAACGTGCAGCAATACTGCTGCGCCGGCCTGAATTTCGGCTACTTCTACGACCATTCGCCCCTGATCGCCTATGACGGCGAGGCCGCGCCGGCCTACTCCATGGGCAGCTACACCGCATCCACGGCGCCGGGCTGCCGCGCGCCGTACTTCGTGCTGGCCGACGGCACGCCGGTCTTCGACCGGCTCGGCGACGGCTATACGCTGCTGCGCCTGGACCCGGCGTGCGACGCCGCGCCGCTGCAACACGCCGCCGCAGCGCGGGGCATCCCCTTGCAGATCGTCGACGCGGACGGCGCCGACCCGCGCCAGCGGCAATATCGCCACAAGATGGTCCTGCTGCGCAGCGACCAGCACATCGCCTGGCGCGGCGATGCGTGGCCTCGCGACCTGGACGCGCTCGTGGACACGCTACGCGGCGCGCGGCCGGCACCGCAACCCGATAACGTTCGATAAAAGCCAATCCGCGGCGGCGAGCCTGTGCGCGCCGTCAGCCGGCCCGAGGCGCCGTGCTTAGGGCATTTTCAGGCTAGATGTTTACAGTCTTCGAGCACTGCATGTGGCGGGCACTGCGAGAAGGCGGTAAATCATTTGCGCCGAACTTGCTCTAGGGCGCCGCCGCCGAGTGCAGCGTCTCGGTGAACATGTCGACCAGCGCCTGCGCCGCCGGCGACAGGCTGTATTCCTTCGAAGAAATCAAATACAGGGTGCGCAGCACCTCGGGTTCGTGCAGGACCCGGGTGCGCAGCTCCGGATACGGCGCCGCCGCGATCAGATAGCGCGGCAGCACCGACACCCCCAGGCCGCGCGCCGTCAAGGCCAGCGCCGTCGCCAGATAAGACACTTCCCAACTCGGCTCCAGGGCCAGCCCGGCCTGCGCCATGGCCTTGTCCACTACCGAGCGGATCCCGTTGGCCGGCCGCACCGTGATGATGGGCACGCCGTCCAGGTCGCGCCATGTCAGGCGCTCGCGCGCCGCCAGGGGATTGTCCGCGGGGCAGATCACCGCCAGGCGATCGCGCAGCAATGGGGTCAGTTGCACTGCCGAGGTTCCGGCGTCGGGCGTGCCGATGCTGAATTCCACCTGGCGCTCCAGCACCGGCGCCACCAATTGCTCGGGCCCCACGTCGTGCATGATGGGTCGGATACCGGGGTACAGGCCGCGGAACCGCTTCAGCACCATGGGCGCGATCGTCGCCGCGATCGCCGCGGTGACGGCAAAGCGCAGCGTGCCCTGGTGCCGCGCGGCCAGGCCGCGCGCATTGTGCACCAGGTGGTCCATGCCATGGAGCACCCGCTGCGCCATCTCGAAGACTTCGCGCGCCTGGGGCGTGGGGCTCAAGGCGCGGCCGTCGCGGTCGAACAGCAGGATGCCGAGGGATTCTTCCAGGTGCTGCAAAGCGACGCTGGCGGCCGATTGCGTGACATGCACGGCCCGGGCCGCCTGCGTCAGGCTGCCGAGCCGGTATGCGTGCACGAACACCTGCAACTGGCGCAGGGTCGGCCGGCCGGCGGGAGCCGGCACGGCATCGGGGCGCCGGGGCGTTGCGTCCGCGCGAGGTTCGGGCGGCGTGGCGCCGGAGCCGGCGCCGCGCGCAGGCCTGGCCACCTTATTCGTAATGCATGCCGGCCTTCTTGGCGGCCGCGGTCCAGCGCTTGATATCGTCCTGTATCTTGGTTTCCAGCACCTGGCTGTCGGCTTCGCCCACATCCATGCCGAGCTGCTTGAACTTCTGCTTCACGTCGGGCTCGGCCAGGATCTGCGCCAGCGCATGGTCCAGGGTCTGCACCACGTCCTTGGGCGTGCCGGCCGGCGCCACCAGGCCGGTCCAGATCGGCACCTCGAAGCCCGGCAGGCCGGACTCGTCCACGGTCGGGATGCCCGGCAGCGCGTCGGAACGCTTGGCGGAAGTCACCGCCAGCGCATTCAGGCGGCCGGCGCGCACCGAGGGCATCACCGCGGCGCTATCCAGGATGGCGAAGTCCACCTGGCCGCCGAGCAGCGCGGCGACGACCGGGCCCGAACCCTTGTAGGGGATCTCGGTGAACTTGACGTCGGCCGCCGTGCCCAGCACTTCCGCGGCAAGCTGGAAGGTCGAGGTCGCCACGCCGTGCGTCAGCGGCACCGGGCTCTTCTTGGCCAGCGAGATCAGCTCGGGGATGGTCTTGACGTCCTTGAGCTTGGCGCCGGTAGTCACGACCAGGGGGAACTTGGCCAGCAAAGCGATCGGCGTGAAGTCCTTGACGGG
Source organism: Candidimonas humi (assembly GCF_019166065.1). Taxonomy (GTDB): domain Bacteria; phylum Pseudomonadota; class Gammaproteobacteria; order Burkholderiales; family Burkholderiaceae_B; genus Candidimonas; species Candidimonas humi. Next base: position 247,828 of record NZ_JAHTBN010000004.1, on the reverse strand, counting down.
ATCGTAGGTGATGCGGTTGGGCGCATACACCGCCGGGTTGACGGTCAGGCCGCCGCTGGAGATCACCAGCAGCGTGTAGCCGTCCGGCTTGGCGTGCTTGACGTAATTGGCGGAAATCATGGAGTTGGCGCCGGGCTTGTTTTCGACCACGAACGAGCCGCCCAGGCGCTTGGCCAGCTCGGCAGCCATGAGGCGCCCGAGAATATCGTTGGTGCCGCCGGGCGCAAAGCCCACTATCACCGTGACCGGCCGGTCCGGATAGGCGGCCGCCGCCTGCCCGCCAGCCAGGGCGCCCAGCGCCAGCGCACACGCGCCTGCGTAACGTTTTAATCTGTTCATGGTCTTGTCTCCGGATCTGTCTGGAATGAAGATAAAGGGTGCAGAAAGTATAACTCGTTAACGTGTTAAATTGATAATCGATTCCACCTAGCGGACAATAAATGATTCTATCGGCCAGGGCGTATCGATAGCGTGAAACCGCCCCTCTTGCGGCCAGCAGCCGGCTCTTGGCGTCTCTTCCCTGCAACGGCCCGCCATGTCCAAATACGATAAATAAGGCCGATATGCACGCCGCGCTTCCCTTTCGTCCCTGTTTCCGCCTATAATTTGCGCACTGCAACATCATCGCGTCGACATTTTTTTACAGCCACGGGCTGTGTCTCAGCAGTTGACTGACTCGTCAGCACCCATGTCGAACGCCATCGCTCCCTGACCCCCAAGCCTTTCGCCGCCATTTGCGCCCAGTGCGCAACCGCAGCATGCCAGGTTGATTAGGTCGGCACGATGCTCCTCTAATCAACCGGCGCCGGCACATATTCCCGACGTCCGGCCATGCGCCGCGCCAGCGGCAAAGGAATACGCATGTCTTTCGAAGCCTTGGGCCTCGCGCCCGGACTTTTGTCCGCTCTATCCAAAGCCGGGTTCGACGAACCCACCTCGGTGCAGGCCGCCGCCATACCCAAGGCCCTGGCCGGGCACGATCTCATGGTCTCGTCGCAGACCGGCAGCGGCAAGACCGCCGCCTTCATGCTGCCGGCCCTGCACCGCATTTCCCTGCGCCCCGCCAACAAGGGCTCGGGCGTGCAAGTGCTGGTGCTGGCGCCCACGCGCGAACTGGCCATGCAGGTCAGCGAAGCCACGCGCCAGTATGGCTCCCAACTCAAGGACCTGCGCATCGCCACCGTGGTCGGCGGCATGCCCTACGGCGCGCAGCTCAAGGCGCTGTCGCGCCGCGTCGACGTATTGGTGGCCACGCCCGGCCGCCTCATCGACCACCTGCAGGCCCGCCGCGTGAATCTTTCCACGGTGCACACGCTGGTCCTGGACGAAGCCGACCGCATGCTGGACATGGGCTTCATCGAAGACATCGAAAGCATCATCGAACGCCTGCCCCAGGAACGCCAGACGCTGCTGTTCTCGGCCACCCTGGACGGCACGGTCGCCCGCCTGGCCGCGCAGATGATGAACGAGCCGCAACGCATCGAGATTTCCGGTCCCAAGCAGCGCCACGACAGCATCACCCAGAGTCTGCTGTACGCAGACGACGGCAGCCACAAGATGCGCCTGCTCGACCACTTGCTGCGCGACGCCAGCATGGAACAAGCCATCGTCTTCACCTCGACCAAGCGCGGCGCCGACGACCTGGCCGACCGCCTGGCCGAACAGGGCTTTGCCGCCGCCGCGCTGCACGGCGACATGAACCAGCGCCAGCGCACCCGCACGCTGGGCATGCTGCAGAAAGGCCGGCTGCGCATCCTGGTGGCCACCGACGTGGCCGCCCGCGGCATCGACGTGCAAGGCATCAGCCACGCCGTCAATTTCGACCTGCCCATGCAGGCCGAAGACTATGTGCACCGCATCGGCCGCACCGGCCGCGCCGGCCGCAGCGGCCTGGCCTATACCCTGGCCACGCATTCCGAGCGCCACAAAATACGCCGCATCGAGCATTTCATCGGCCAGGCCATCCCGCCGCAGGTAATTCCCGGGCTGGAACCGAAACAGCCCGCGCCGCGCCCCACCTATAGCGACCGCAAGGGTTCCGGCAAGAAATTCGCCGGCCGCGGCGGATATGGCGACCGTGACTCGCGCCCGGCGCGCGGCTACGACAAGCCCCGGCGCCCGGACGGCGAACGCACGCCCGGCTTCCGTCCCGACCGCCAGGCCGACGCACGGCCGGCCGGCCGCTACGAACGCGAAGCGAATCCCTGGCAAGGCGCCAGCCGCGGCCCGCGCGAAGACAATCCCTGGCATGCCGCAGGCCGCGGCGCTCGGGACGCAAACCCCCGGAACGGCTCGGGCCGGCCGGAACGCGCAGCCTATCCGGCAGCCGCCCGCACTGAACGCGAGGACCGCCCCTGGCGCGACGCGCCCAGGCATGCCGAAGGCCGCGGCGCCCGGCCGGATTTCCGCGAACGGCACGGCGAAGGCTATGCCCGCGACCGTGACGCCCGCCCCGCTTTCGGCGATCGCCCTGCCCGTCCCGCTCCCGACCGGGCGCACCGGGCCGATGCCGCAGGCCGCCCCGCGCGCAAGCCCGCCGGCCCGCGCCCCGCTTTCGGCAAGAAGCCCGGCTACAAGCCGGCGGCGCGCCGCAGCCACGCCTGAGCCACGGCCAGGCGCGGCGACGCGATAAAATCGAAGGGCCGCGCCGCTGCGCGGCCCTTTTCCTTTCATGGGCCGCAGCCGGACATCGCCTTCGCGCCGCGGCCGCCCCACCCGAGCACCCATGAAACTTCTCGCCCGCAAGCCGCTGCTGCTCGCCGCCCTGCTTTCCATCCCGCTATGGATCGCCCTGGGCAACTTCATCGTGGCCGTCTGCGTGGCGCTGCTGCTTTCCTTCCTGATCGCCATGTGCCACGCGCTATACGTACTGCGCCGCACCCCGGACGCCCCTCGTGCCGCCGATGAAGACTGAAATCCAACCCACGGTTCCCTCCGGCCTGCCCGTCCCGGACGCCGATTCCTTGCGCCACCACCAGGCAGTGCAGCAGTCCCTGCTGCAGCACATCGAACAGGCACCGCTGGGCTTCCTGCCTTTCGACGAATGGATGCGGCTCGCGCTCTACGAACCGGGGCTGGGCTATTACGCGGCCGGGAACACCAAATTCGGCTCCGACAAGCCCACGGGCGACTTCGCCACGGCCCCCGAGCTCACGCCGCTATTCGGCCGCACGCTGGCCATGCAGGCGGCCGAGATCCTGCGCGACTGCGGATCGAACCGCATCCTGGAATTCGGCGCCGGCAGCGGCGCCCTGGCCGCCTCGGTCATCGAGGCCCTGGACGAACTAGGCCTGCCGGTCCAATACCAGATACTCGAAATCTCCGCCGAACTGCGCCAGCGCCAGGAACAAAGGCTGGCCCGCTACGGCAAGCGCGTAAGCTGGCTGCAGGAACTGCCCGAAAACTTCGAAGGCTGCGTACTGGCCAACGAGGTGCTGGACGCCATGCCGGTCACCTTGTTCCGCTGGGACGCCGAAGGCGAGCTGCATGAAATCGGGGTGGGCGTCAGCGCGCTGGCCGGCCACACCGACACCATGACGCGCGAACAGTCGCTCGCCTGCGCCGGCCGGGCGGCCCGCGTCGGCCCCGCCGCAAGCGACGAACCGGACGCTCCCTTCGTCTACCTGGAACGGCCGGCCCGGGCCGAACTGCGCGACATCGTGGCGCAGCGCATGCCGCCCCTGCCCGGCTATCGATCCGAAATCAATCTGCAGGCCGAAGCCTGGGTCAGGCAGATGGGGCAATGGCTGCGGCGCGGCGCGGCGCTCCTCATCGACTACGGATTTCCCCAGCACGAGTACTACCATCCGCAACGCGCCGGCGGCACGCTGATGTGTCATTTCCGCCACCACGCGCACGCCGAGCCGCTTATCCTGGCGGGCCTGCAGGACATCACCGCGCATGTGGATTTCACCGCCATGGCCGACGCGGCGCTGGACGGCGGGCTGGAGGTGCTGGGCTATACCTCGCAATCGCGCTTCCTGCTCAATGCCGGGCTGCCGCGGGCGCTGGCCGGCCTGGAAGGCCTGGAAGGCCTGGAAGGCCTGGACGCCGCGAGCCGCGCCGGCGCGCTGGCGCCGGTGCAGCGGCTAGTCTCGGAAACGGAAATGGGCGAACTGTTCAAGGTACTGGCCGTAGGGCGCGGCCTGGAACACCCATTGACGGGCTTCGCCACGGGCGACCGCCGCCACCGGCTCTAGGGCTTTCCCCGGCCTGGAGAATTTTCGGTCAGGACGAGTTCAGAGGTTTACAGTCTTCGTAGCGCCGCGCCTGGCCGGCGCCGAGCAAACCCGGCAGGCATGCGACAACTCGGCAAGCCTTTGCGCCAGGCTTGCTCCTGGCATTTTTCCAGTTAGAGTATTTTTCAGCTCAGGCCGTATCCGCATCGGCCAGCGCGGCCAGCCGCGCCGCCCGCACCGCGGCCTGGATCTGCCGTGCATCCGGGCCGCTGGACTTGGCTATGCTGCCCGCATCGACCGCCTGCACGGCATCCAGGCGGGCGCGCCAGGCCGCGACGTCGACCAGCTCGACACAAGCGGCGGCCTCCAGCAGATCGATGAAACGCTGCGGCTTGCGCAGTGCATCGCATCGTTCCATCAGCGCGAGCCAGTCCTGCGGGCCGCGGGCCCGTGCCGCGCCGCCGTCGGCGGCGAGCACCACGGGCAGCAGGCGCGCGCAATCCACGCAATGCGCCGGCGCCTTGACGTGGCGCGCCAGTTCGGCGGGCTGCGCCGAGCAGCGCAGCAGCAGTGCGAAGCGCGCAGCCACCGGCAGGCCGACGCGCGCCGCGATGTCGACGCCGCGCGCCACTTCTGCGTCGAAGACCAGCCCGGGCAGCACCCGTTGCAGGGCCGTGGCGGCTTCGAGCACTTCGAACATGCGCGAAGGATGCTGCGTCGCGAGCCCCTTGGCCATTTCCTTCCAGACCCGTTCGGGCACCAGGGCATCGACCTCGCCGTCGCGCACCAGCCTGCGCGCCAGTTCCATGGTTTCGGGCGCTACCGTGAAATCGTCGAAACGCGCCGCGAAACGCGCCAGGCGCAGCAAGCGCACCGGGTCCTCGACGAAGGCATCGCCCACATGCCGCAACACCCTGGCGCGCAGATCGGCCTGGCCGTCCAGCGGATCGACCAGCCGGCCATCGGCGGCGCGGGCGATGGCATTGACCGTCAGGTCGCGCCGCCGCAGATCCTCGCCAAGCGTGACGTCCCGGCCGGCATGGAACACGAAACCCTTGTAGCCGCGTCCCGATTTGCGTTCGGTGCGCGCCAGCGCGTATTCCTCTTTGCTGTCGGGATGCAGGAACACCGGGAAATCGCCGCCGACCGGAATAAAGCCGCGCGTCGCCATTTCCTCGGGCGTGGAGCCGACCACCACCCAGTCGCGATCGCCCGCCGGCAGGCCGAGCAAGGCGTCGCGCACCGCGCCTCCCACGATATAGACATCCAGGCCGGCCGTATGACGGTCGGCCGCCGCCTGCGCGGGCACGGCCGCGCGGCCGCCCTCTTGCGCCACGGCATTCTTCCCGTGTAAAGACTCGCTCATGCTATGGCTCTCCCGCGGCGTGGAATATCCGGACGGCCAGGCAACGCGTTCAAGCTCACCTGCATCTACGGCATGCCGACCTTGGCGTTGGGCTCGGGCGAAACGACGCCGAGGCGCGCCTTGAGCGACTGCGGATGGCCGCTGAACATGGTGGCATAGTAGGTGGCGTTGGACATGACGTGCTTGACGTACAGGCGCGTCTCGGTGAAGGGAATGGTCTCGGCGAAGATCGCGCCCTCGACCGGCCCCGGCAAACTGGCGCGCCACTGCACCGGACGCCGCGGCCCGGCGTTGTAGCCGGCCGTGGCCAGCAATTGCGAACCGTCCAGCTTCTGCAGCACCATGCTCAGATAGTTGGTGCCGAGTATGGTGTTGGTGTCGAAATCATTGACCACTGCGGGCGAGAAATTGTCCATGCCGATCTTGTGCGCCACCCAGCGCGCAGTGGAGGGCATCAATTGCATCAGCCCCGAGGCGCCCACCGCGGAACGCGCATCGGTGATGAAGCGCGATTCCTGGCGTATCAGGCCATAGACCCAGGCTGGATCGAGATTGATCTGGCGCGCCTTGGCCGCTACACGGCCTTCGAACGGCGCGATGAAGCGCTGCTGGAAGTCGATTTCGTGCGTGGTCTTGAGCGACGTGTTGATCACGCGGTCGAAGATCTGTTCGTGCCGGGCCAGTTCGGCGGCGGCCAGCAACTGGCGATCGCTCATGCCGCGCAGGGTGAAATTCCATTCGGCCACGGCTTCGGGACGCCAGCCCAGGCGGAACAGCCGCACGCCCCTGCGCAGGCCCACGTCGGCGCGCGCCTGCGCCAGTTCGGCGGCGGTGACCGGCGGCGGCGCAGGCGGGATGGCGATCGGGCGGCCCAATTCTTCGTTGGCCAACTGGCCGTAGAAATCCAGCACCGCGGCGATCGACTGGTAGCGCGCCGCGGCGCCGGCGCGGTCGCCCTGGGCGGCCAGCGCGCGCCCGTACCAATATGTCCAGACCGGCTCGGCGCGCTGGCTGGCGGACATCTTGTCTATGGCCTTGCGCACGCGGCCCCAGTCGATGCGCGCCTGCCGCAGCTCGGTGCGCACCTCCCAGGCGTGGTTGTTATCGGTCATGCGGGCATCGCCCGAACGCCGATACCAGCGCAAAGCCGAGCTGTCCACGTCCAGCGCCGCCATCAGCCCGAATTGGCCCCATACCCACTGCAGGTCCGAGGCCGGCAAGGCGTGCGCCCAATGCTGCTCGATATAGGCCGCGGCGGCATCGCGATCGCTGGAACGCGCCAGCCGCCCGAGGGCCAGCATGACCAGTTCCGTCTGGGCCCGCGAACGGGGCTCGGACTGCCTGGCGAGCCAATGCCGGGGATTCTTCATCAAGGCGTGATAGGACGCCATTTCGGCGGGCTGGAACAACTGGTCGGCCAGCCTCTGGGCATCGCCCGTGCGGTTGATCTCGAGCGCGTCGCGCAGCATGGGCTCGAGCTGCGGCCAGCCCAGGACATTCGAAGCCACCAGCAGATTCAGCAGCGACCAGCACTCGCGCCCGGACGCGAACACCCCCAGTGCCTCGCTGGCCGACACCGGCTTGCCGCCGACCGCCTTGGCCTGCAGGCGCGCGCACTCGACCTGGGCGCCCCCGGTCTTGACCGGCCCGATGCGCTCGACCATGGCATAGTCGCCCTTGCGCGCGGCGGCCACGATCCAGTTGGCCTTGAGCTGGTCGACCAGGTAGGGGTCGTGGCTGTTGGCCAGGAACTGGTCGATCGCCGCAACCGGCATGGCGGCGTTGGGGTCCTTCAATTGCTGGCGCAGGTACCAGTAGGTGGGATAGTCGCCGACCAGCTTATCGCCCTGGGCCGCCGGCATGAGCGTGGCAAGCTGGTCCCATTGGCGTCCCTGCATGGCCACGCGCGCATCGAGCACGGCCTGTTGCACACCGGGCGCGGGCTGCAACTGCAACGGCGTGTAGGGGAGATCGGCCGCGGGCGCCGGATCGGCGGCGGTCTCGGCCTGCACCGTCGCCGCCGCAGCGGTATTGGCGGGCAGCTTGGCGCCGGCACAGCCGGCCAGGCCTACGGACACGACGAGCCACCAGCTTTTGCGCGTCAGCTTGCGCAAGGCAGCCTGGGAAAGGTTCAGGGTTTTCTGGTACCTTTGCGATTGCCTGGATAACATCTGGTCGAACCCCGATCATCTCGCTACATGGACAACAGCCAACAGGATACCGCAGTCGCTTTACGGACGCGACTTAAACAACTCCGCGCAGCCATGGACCCCGAAGCGCGCGAGCGCGGCGGCCTGCTGATACGCGGCCGCCTCTATACCTGGCTGGCGACCACGCGCGCGCGCCTGCGCGAGGCCGGCCGGCCGGCGCCGCGGCATATCGCGGCCTTCTGGTCGCTGGCGGAAGAACCCGAACTGCAACCCTTGCTGGGACAATGGGCGGCGGACGAAGAACTGACGCTGTCGCTGCCGGTGGTGGCCCGCCGCGACGCGCCTCTGGAATTCCGCGCCTGGACGCCCGACACGCCCATGCAGGAAGGCGCGTACGGCATACTCGAACCGCAATCGGAACTCGCGCCCGCGCCCGATTTGATCCTGGTGCCCACGCTGGGCTATACCCGCCAGGGCGACCGCGTCGGCTACGGCAAAGGCTACTACGACCGCACGCTGGCGGCACTGAAGGCCGCGGGCCACGCTTGCACCAGCATAGGCGTGGCATGGGCTTGCGGCGACCTGTCGAGCCAGCCCTACGCGCCGGCCGCGCACGACGTGCGGCTGGACGCGATAATCACCGACAAGGGCTGGCCCGTGCCGGCCCCGGTGCTCCAGTAGGCCAGTCGGGCGCGAATATTCGCTGAATTTCCGCGGCGCTCGCCCCCGGCTCTTGTTGGACGCAGCGTTTCGACAGCCGTAAACACCCGCGCCGAAAACGCACTGGGATCAATGCCGTGCACTGGGCTCGATGCCGCCCAGCGCCCTTCACTCCGAAAGCGGTGCCGCACCCGCGGCGCTGGACGGCAGGACTTCCCGCAACCACGCCGCGACCATCGCCGCGATGGCTTGGTTGTTGCGGTCCATGATCAGCATGTGGCTGTTGCCCCGCACACCCTGCTCGGGCAAGCGCAGCCCGTCGGCCCGCAATCCCGTATCCCGCAAACGCTGCGCGTAGCGCTCGGCCGCAGCGCGATAGCGCACCCACGTCGGATTGTCGTCGATGCGGTCGCCCCATATGAACAGGTGCGGGGCCATGCGCGCCCCGTCCAAGGCAAGCTCATCCGCGGGCGCCGCGGCAGGCTCCACCGCGACCACGGCGCGCACCAGATCGGGATGGCGCCTGGCGCACTCGAGCGCGTACGAGCCGCCCTGGCTGTGGCCTATCACCACGCAAGGGCCGGCCTTCTTCAGCAATTCCGCATAGGCCTGCAGCGCGAAGTCGTCAGTGCCCGCCCAGCGCGCAACGAACTGCCTGCCGAACTGCTCGAGATGCTCTACCGGGAATTGCTGCCCCGCGTATGCGTGCGCCCGCAGCGACTCGGGCGTAAGCGGATCGGGATAGCTGCCTTCAGGGCCGAAGCGGAAATGATGCCAGACGGCCCCCAGGGACCGATGCTCGGGCGGCTGCGGCAGGAATTGCGGATAGGGCGGGAAGGAGGCCCGGCCCCGTTCGAACGCATCGGAGACCACCACGTCGAAACCGCCGCGCAGGAAATAATCCAGCCAGCCCGCGCCGCCGTCGGGCGTATCTTCCCAGCAAGCCCCGGACAGGCCGCCGCCGTGCCACAACAGCACGGGCAAAGCGAAGCGGGCATCGGCCTGCCGGTATTCGGTGGCGTAGAGCTGCCCTATCATGTGGTCGCCGTTCATGTCGACGGCGACCGGGGCATCGCCCGGCACGCGCGACCTGGGCCGCGTATCGAAGCCGGTGACGACGCGGCGCCGCCCCCCGACATGAAACCCGCGTATGCGCTTCAGGACGATATTGTTGTTGCCAGGCATGGGCATGGGCTCCGGAATCCCTGCCGCAGCGGCCGGCCGGAATCAGGCGGCGACCGCAGGCTGCAGGCGCAACTGCCGATTGATCTCCAGCGTGACTTCGGCATTGTTCAGGGTGTAGAAATGCAGCCCCGGCGCGCCCTCGTCCAGCAGGCGCTGGCACATCTGCACGCCGACGTCCACGCCGAAGGCCCGGATGGATGCCCGGTCATCGCCGAAATCGGCCAGGCGCAGGCGGATCCAGCGCGGGATCTCGGCGCCGCACATGGTGGAAAAGCGCAGCAACTGCGTATGGTTGGTGATGGGCATCACGCCCGGCACGATGGGCGCCGTCACACCCTTGGCCTGGGCCCGTGCGACGAAGTCGAAATAGGCGTCGACATTGAAGAAGTACTGCGTGATCGCGCCGTCGGCCCCGGCCCGCACCTTGGCGGCGAAGTGTTCCAGGTCTTCGGCGGCCGACTGGGCCTGCGGGTGCATTTCGGGATAGGCCGCCACTTCGATGTGGAACCAGTCGCCGCTGTGCTCGCGGATGAAGCTCACCAGGTCGCCGGCATAGCGCAGCTCGCCGGCATCGCCGCCCATGCCCGAGGGCATGTCGCCGCGCAGGGCCACGATGCGGCGCACGCCAGATGCCTTGTAGGCATCGAGGATCTCGGCCAGCACCGCGCGGGTCGAGCCTATGCAGGACAGGTGCGGGGCTGCGTCGCAGCCCAGGTTCTGCATCATGCGCACGGTATCCGCGGTGCCCGAGCGGGTCGAGCCGCCCGCGCCGAAGGTCACGCTGACATAGCTGGGATGCAGCGCCAGCAACTGCTTGGCCGAGCGCACCAGTTTTTCCTGGGCCGCGATGTCGCGGGGAGGAAAAAATTCCAGGCTTACCGACTGTGCCGGATTCATCGATAAATCAACCTCGAAAACAGGCCCGAGACCAGGCTGTACACGACCGCGCCCAGCAGCGCCCACCAGAAGCCGCCCACCTGGAAGCCCTTGAGGATGGAACCGGCGAACCAGAAGACCAGCGCATTGAGCACCAGCAGGAACAGGCCTAGCGTGACGACGGTAATGGGCAGCGTCAGCAGTATCAGCACCGGCTTGACCAGGGTATTGAGCAGGCCCAGCACCAGCGCGGCGATCAGCGCCGAGCCGAAGGACGCCACATTGATGCCGGGCAGGATGTAGGCCACGATCAGCAGCGCCACCGCATTCAGGATCCAGACCAGGATGATTTCCATATCCATACTCCTCGTGATGGCGGACATGCCGCCGTGCGTTGGGCGCGACGCCAGGAAGCGCGCGCCGGGTTTGCCACCGCTGTGCCCGCAAGACCTCGGAAGAGACCATGCTGGCACCGCCGGGTTCGGTGCGTTGCCGTAGCGGCTCGCAGCCCCGTCGCGTGACGGGCGCCGCAGCCGGCGTCAGGCATCAATAACGGTAGTGATCGGGCTTGTAGGGGCCGGTCACGGGCACATTAATATACTCGGCCTGCTCGCTGCTGAGCTCGGTCAGGTTGACCCCCAGCTTCTTCAGGTGCAGGCGCGCCACCTTCTCGTCCAGATGCTTGGGCAGCACATACACCTTGCCCGACTCGTATGCCTCGCCGCGCGTGTACAGCTCGATCTGGGCAATGGTCTGGTTGGTGAACGAGGCCGACATCACGAACGAGGGGTGGCCGGTGGCGCAGCCAAGGTTCACCAGGCGACCCTTGGCCAGCAGGATGATGCGCTTGCCATCCGGGAAGATCACATGATCGACCTGCGGCTTGATTTCTTCCCACTTCAGGTCTTCGATCGAGGCCACGTCGATTTCATTGTCGAAGTGCCCGATATTGCAGACGATCGCCTGGTCTTTCATGCGTTCCATGTGCCGGCGGCCGATGACGTGATAGTTGCCCGTGGCAGTCACGAAGATGTCGGCCTGGGCCGCCGCCTCTTCCATCGTGACGACGCGATAGCCTTCCATGGAAGCCTGCAGGGCGCAGATGGGGTCGATCTCGGTGACCCACACCTGGGCGCGCAGCGCCGCCAGGGCCTGGGCGCAGCCCTTGCCCACGTCGCCAAAGCCGCAAACCACGGCGATCTTGCCCGCCACCATGACGTCGGTGGCGCGCTTGATGCCGTCGACCAGCGATTCGCGGCAGCCGTACAGATTGTCGAACTTGGACTTGGTGACCGAGTCGTTGACGTTGATGGCGGGGAAGGCCAGCTCGCCCTTGCGCGACATCTGGTAGAGACGGTGCACGCCGGTGGTGGTTTCCTCGGTAACGCCCTTGATCTGCGCCAGGCGCGTGGAATACCACTTGGGATCGGCGGCCAGGCGCTGGCGGATGGCGGCGAACAGCACGCGCTCTTCTTCGCTGCCGGGCTTGTCCAGCAGCTTGGGGTTGGCTTCGGCGCGGGCGCCCATGTGCAGCAACAGGGTCGCGTCGCCCCCGTCGTCCAGGATCATGTTGGCGTGCCGGCCGGCGGGCCATTCGAAGATGCGGTGCGTGTATTGCCAGTAGTCTTCGAGGCTTTCCCCCTTGACGGCGAACACGGGCGTGCCGCCGGCGGCGATGGCCGCGGCCGCGTGATCCTGGGTCGAGAAGATATTGCACGAAGCCCAGCGTACCTCGGCGCCCAGCGCGATCAGGGTCTCGATCAGCACGGCCGTCTGGATGGTCATGTGCAGGCTGCCGGCGATGCGCGCGCCCTTCAGGGGCTGGCTGGCGGCGTATTCTTCGCGCGTGGCCATCAGGCCCGGCATTTCGGTTTCGGCAATGGCGATTTCGCGGCGGCCCCAGCCGGCCAGGCCGATGTCGGCGACGACGTAATCGGAGAGTGCAGTTTCAGCGACAGTGTTCATGGTGATTTCCAGTAAACCCTGCGCGCCGGAGGACGGGAACGCGTGGCGGCTCACCGCTCCGCCGGCCCGGCAGGAGATGATGAGCGCCGTTCGATCGAGAAACACTTCCTGAGCCTAGCGGGTGGGCGGGCCATGGCGGCCGGCGCGCTACCCGTCGCAGCGCTCCTCAGGAAAGTGGTGATTGTAACGCAGTCGAAGGGCCGCTCGGCGGCAGGCCTGCGTGGGTTTTCAGCCGCGGCGCGGGTAGCCCTGGGCCCGGATGCGCACCCATACGGCGCGCTTTTCCTCGTCGGACAGGAAGACCCAGTTGGCGACCTCCATGGCGGTGCGCCCGCAGCCGCGGCAGACTTCGTCGTACAGCGTCGAGCACACCGCGATGCAGGGCGAGTCGCTGGGCGCGAGGCTGTGCGCGTCGTCGCTGTGGCGGCCGCCGGCGTCGCAGCCCTGGGGGTCGCGCTCGTCGCTCATGCGCCCGTGCTCCGCCCCCGCACGCGGCGCCCCCAAGGGAGCCGCTGCGTGCACGGAGCGCAGGCGCCGCGCGTCATACCGCCAGCTTGATCGCCTGGCGCAGCGCCTGGGCCTTGTCGGTGGCTTCCCAGCTGAACTCGGGCTCGGAGCGGCCGAAGTGGCCGTAGGCGGCGGTCTTGGCGTAGATAGGACGCAGCAGGTCGAGCATTTCTATGATGCCGCGCGGGCGCAGGTCGAAGTGCTCGCGCACCAGGCGGGCGATCTGCTCGTCGGGGATGATGCCCGTGCCTTCGGTGTAGACCGTGATGTTGATGGGCTCGGCCACGCCGATGGCGTAGCTGACCTGCACCTGGCACTGGCGCGCCAGCCCTGCGGCCACTACGTTCTTGGCCACGTAGCGCGCGGCGTAGGCGGCCGAACGGTCGACCTTGGAGGGATCCTTGCCCGAGAACGCGCCGCCGCCGTGCGGGCAGGCGCCGCCGTAGGTGTCGACGATGATCTTGCGGCCGGTCAGCCCGCAGTCGCCTTGCGGCCCGCCGATCACGAATACGCCGGTCGGGTTGACCAGGTACTTGGTCTTGGAGGTGAGCAGGCCGTCGGGGAAGCTGGGCTTGATGATCTCTTCGATCACGGCTTCCTTGATGGCGTCCTGCGAAATGTCGGGCGCGTGCTGCGTGGACAGCACCACGGTGTCGACCTCGGCGGGCTTGCCGTTGACATAGCGGAAAGTGACCTGCGACTTGGCGTCGGGCCGCAGCCAGGGCAGGCGGCCGTCCTTGCGCAGCTCGCTCTGGCGCTGCACCAGGCGGTGCGCGTACCAGATGGGTGCGGGCATCAGGTCGGGGGTTTCGTCGCAGGCATAGCCGAACATCAGGCCCTGGTCGCCGGCGCCCTGGTTGAGCAGTTCTTCCGGGCTGCGGTCGACGCCCTGGGCGATGTCGGGCGATTGCTTGTCGTAGGCGACCAGCACCGCGCAGCCCTTGTAGTCGATGCCGTAATCGGTGTTGTCGTAGCCGATGCGCTTGATGGTGTTGCGCGCTACCTGGATGTAGTCGACATTGGCGGTGGTGGTGATTTCACCAGCCAGCACTACCAGGCCGGTATTGCACAGCGTCTCGGCGGCGACCCGGGCTTTCGGGTCTTGCTCGAAGATGGCGTCGAGGATGGAATCGGAGATCTGGTCGGCGACCTTGTCGGGATGGCCTTCGGAAACCGATTCGGAAGTGAAGAGAAAATCTGTATTTGCCACGTCTATACGTTCCTGTAGTCGGCTGCGGCGCAGCCTGAGGTTGAACGGAATGCGTTGCACCTCGGATAGCGTATAGCATGGGAAACGGGGCGCGACGCTTTAGCGGTATTTATGCCGCAACGGCGAACCGCCCCGGCCATCGCCCCGCAAGTTGTCGGTTAACTCGGCGACTCGTTTCATTTTAAGCGAAAATACGGCTCGGTGTATCTTTCTATTGATTTCAAAAGGGTTATTGCCGTTACATGCTGCTGTTTGCGCTTCGCCTGCTAGCCGCCCTGCCACTGCCCGTGCTGCACAGCCTGGGCCGCCTCGCGGGCCGGCTGCTTTATGCCATGCCGGGCCGCTACCGCAAGCGGCTGCGGGCCAACGCCGCGCAGGCAGGCTATCCGCAGCCGGCCTTCGCGCGGCGCGCAGCGGCCGAGACCGGCGCCATGATCATGGAAATGCCCAAGGTCTGGCTGCGGCAGGCGCAATGCCTGGCCATGACCACCGCCCGCGACGAAGCCGTGCTAGAGGCCGCCGCGGCCGAAGGCCGCGGCGTGCTGTACCTGACGCCGCACCTGGGCTGTTTCGAGATCACTGCGCGCCATGTCATGCACTACGGTCCCTTGACGGTCATGTTCCGGCCGCCGCGCTCCGCTTTCCTGGCCCCGGCCATGGACGCCGTGCGCAATCTCTCGGGCCTGAAAGCCGTGCCGGCCACAATGCGGGGTGTGCGGGAATTTGCGCGCGCGCTGCGGCGCGGCGAATCCGTCGGCCTCCTGCCCGACCAGGCGCCGGGCCGCGGCGAAGGCGTGTGGGCCCCCTTCTTCGGAAGGCCCGCCTACACCATGACACTGGCCGGCAAACTTGCCACGCAGGCCGGCGTGCCGGTGATATTGGGCGCGGCCGAGCGCTTGCCGCGCGGCCGCGGCTGGCGCATCCACTGCCTGCGCCTGTCCGAGGCCTTGCCGGCCGACCCCTATGAACAGGCCGTGCTCATCAACCGCCACATGGAAGCCTTGATCCGGCGATTCCCGCAGCAATACCTATGGGGCTACAACCGCTACAAAGTGCCCAAGGGCGCACCGCCTCCCCCCGAACCGGAATCACAAGAAGCATGAGTTCGATCAAGCTGCGCCTGCTGCGGGCGGTTTTTTCCTATTTCGGCCGCTGCAGCACCGCCACCCGCCTGCGCTGGGGCCGCAGTCTGGGCTGGCTCACGCCGCGCCTGCTCAAGTCGCGCGCGCATATCGTGCGCACCAATCTGCGGCTGTGCTTTCCCGAGCATGGCGAAGACGAGCGCGAGGCCTGGCTGCGGCGCCATTTCCGGCTGCTGGCGCAATCCGTGGTCGACCGCGGCCTGCTATGGTTCGGCAAGGTCGAGGACATCAACGCCGCCATCGACATCAGTGGGCTGGAACACCTCGAGCGCCTGCTGGCCGACGGGCGGCCCATCCTGATGCTGGCGCCGCACTTCATCGCCCTGGACGTAGCCGCAACGCGCCTGACGGAATTCCTCGAGCATTCGGCCACGCTCTACACGCCGCAAAGCGATCCCGACGTGGACCGCATCGTGCGCGAAGGCAGGGGGCGCTTCAACGACGTGCGCCTGATCAGCCGCCGCGACGGCGTGCGCGGCCTGATCCGCCAGTTGCGCCAGGGCGTGCCGGTCTACTACCTGCCCGACATGGATTTCGGCCGCCAGGGCGCGATCTTCGTGCCCTTCTTCGGCATAGAGGCGGCCACCATCCCGGCCACCGCGCAGATCGCCCGCGCCTGGGATGCCGCGGTAGTGCCCATCGTCAGCCGCCTGGACGAAAACAGCGGGCGCTACACCGTGGAGGTGCTGCCGCCGCTGCAAGAGTTTCCGGGCGAAGACGATGCAGAAGCCGCCACGCGGCGCATCAACGGGCTGCTCGAGCAGTGGGTACGGCGCGACCCTACCCAATACTACTGGGTGCACCGGCGCTTCAAGACCCGGCCGCAGGAAGGAGACCGGAAGTTCTATTGACTTGTCGATTGCTTGCGGAATTTCCCCCTGCCCATAGGGGGCGAGGGCCGTAAATTAGGCGATAATCGCAGTCATGATCTGGAATTTCACGAAAATGCAGGGCGCCGGCAACGACTTCGTTGTGCTCGACGGTGTGCGCCAGCGCATAGAAATGACCCCCGAGCGCGCCCGCGCGCTGGGCGACCGCCATTTCGGCATAGGCGCCGACCAGATTCTGCTGGTCGAAACCCCGAGCCACCCCGAAGCCGACTTCCGCTACCGCATCTTCAATTGCGACGGCAGCGAGGTCGAGCACTGCGGCAACGGCGCGCGCTGCTTCGTGCGCTTCGTGCACGAGCAAAAACTGTCCGGGCGCAACCCGCTGAAGGCCGAAATCGCCACTGGCCTGCTGGTACTCGACCAGGGCGCGGACGGCGAGGTGCGGGTCGACATGGGCCAGACCCGCTACGAGCCCGAGGCCCTGCCTTTCGACGCGCAAGGCCTGGCCTCGCGCCCCTGCGGCGACGATACGCTCTGGACGCTGCCGCTGCCCGACGGCTCCAGTCCCGAAATATCCCTGGTCGCCATTTCAAATCCGCACGCGGTGCAAGTCGTCGACGACGTCGACGCGGCGCCCGTGGCCACGCAGGGCCCGCTGATCGAATCCCACCCGCGTTTCGCGCATCGCGTCAATGCCGGCTATATGCAGGTGCTGGGCCGCAACGAGATCAAGCTGCGCGTCTATGAACGCGGCGCCGGCGAGACGCTGGCCTGCGGCACGGGCGCCTGCGCGGCGGTCGCCGCCGGCATCCGCCGCGGCCTGCTGGACAGCCCGGTGCGGGTGCGCACGCGTGGCGGCCTGCTCACCGTAGCCTGGGACGGCCAGCACCTGAGCATGCAAGGCCCCGCCGTCACTGTATTCCAGGGCCAGGTCGATATCGACGCCCTGACCGCCTCATTCAACACCAAGGAAGCCGCCCGACCATGAGCACCGACAGCATTTCCGCAGAGGATATCGCCCTGTTCCTGCAAGAGAACCCCGACTTCCTGCAGGAACATGCCGATCTGTTCGCCGGCCTGCGCGTGCCCCACCCCCACGAGGCGCGCGCCATCTCGCTGGGCGAACGGCAGATCCTGACCCTGCGCGCCAAGGCCAAGGATCTGGAATGGAAGCTTTCCACCCTGATGCACAACGCCGCGGCCAACGAAAAAATCAGCAAATCGCTGCATGCCTGGTGCGCACGCATGCTGGCCGAGCGCGATCCGGCGCTGCTGCCCAGCCACGTGGTGCAGAGCCTGGGAGGCCTGTTCGAATTGCCCGGCATCGCCCTGCGCCTGTGGGACGTGCCCATACTGGGCGATGGCGACTACACCCATGGGGTCGACGATCTGGTCAAGGACTATGCCGACGCGCTCGCCACGCCTTATTGCGGCCCGCTGCGCGGCCAGCAGGTGGCGTCCTGGCTGGAAAAGTCGCCCGCCTCGCTGGCCATCGTGGCCCTGCGCCCGCCCGGCTCGCAAGCGCCCTTCGGCCTGCTGGTGCTGGGCTCGGACGACGCCCACCGCTTCACCGAGGACATGGGCACGTCCTTCCTCGACACGCTCGGCCAACTGGCGGGCGCGGCGCTCAGCCGCCTGCGCGCCGCCGCCTGAAATATGATCCGGCGCCCTGACCGACCCGGGCTCCAGCACACGAGCCCGCCGGCCCGGCGCCGCCAGCCGCTGTAAACCGCCATGCCGCCATCCCGCCCGCCCGCCACCAGGAAGCCAGTGCGCGGCGATGCCGCGGCGCTGCCGGCGCCCATGGAGCAATGGCTGCTGCACCTGCAAGCCAATCGCCGCTATTCCGCGCACACGGTCGCGGGCTACCGCCGCGACCTGCGCCTGCTACTGGACTGCCAGCCCGCCACGCCCCTGGAACGCATGGCCGAGAGCCACATCCGGGCCTCGGTCGCCAGGCTGCACGCCCAGGGACTGAAGCCGCGCAGCCTGGCGCGCGCGCTGGCCGCCTGGCGCGGCTTCTATCAATGGTGGGCGCCGCAAACCGGCATGGGCGGCAACCCGGCCGCCGGGGTGCGCGCCCCGAAGATCCCCCGCAGCCTGCCCAAGGCCCTGTCGGTCGAGCAGGCCCAGGTGCTGCTCGACCATCCCGGCCTGCCCGCCGCCGACACCCCGGCGCAATGCCGCGACCAGGCCATGTTCGAAATCCTTTATTCCAGCGGCCTGCGCCTGGCCGAACTGGTCGGCCTGGACTGGCGCTACACCCGCGAGGGCGGCTACGAATCGCAGGGCTGGCTTCAGCTCGACGAGCAAGAGGCGATAGTCAAGGGCAAAGGCGGCAAGACGCGCAGCGTGCCGCTGGGCGGCAAGGCGGTGGCGGCGGTGCGCGCCTGGCTGGAAGTGCGCGCGCAGATGGCGCAAGCCGAGGGCGCGTCCGTCGCCGACGCCGCGGCGCTGTTCGTGGGCGCGCGCGGGCGGCGCATCGCGCCGCGGGTGGTGCAGTTGCAGCTGGACAAGCTCGCGCTGCGGGCGGGGCTGCCTGTGCATGTGCATCCGCACATACTGCGCCACAGTTTCGCCAGCCACATGCTGCAGTCGGCCCAGGACCTGCGCGCCGTGCAGGACATGCTGGGGCACGCGAATATTTCCACTACGCAGATCTACACCCGCCTGGACTACCAGCACCTGGCCAAGGTCTACGACCAGGCCCATCCGCGCGCCACGCGCAAGCGCTGAACGCGACGCGCAGCGCGCGCCGGATCAGTGCTGCGCCGGGCCCAGGGCGTAGATGAGCTTCCCGGCATTCCATTCGAACATACCGAGATAGGTGCCTGCCGGCTGGTCCGGCGCGGCCAGCGCGTCGGAATACAGCTCGCCGCCGATCTTGGCGCCGGTTTCCCGCGAGATCTGGCGGATCAGCTTGGGGTTGGTGATGTTCTCGAGGAAGACCGCGGACACGTGTTCTTTCTTGATCTGGTCGATGAGCCTGGCCATTTCCTTGGCCGAGGGCTCGGCTTCGTTGGAAATGCCGGTGGCCGAGATGAACTGCACGCCGTACGCCAGGCCGAAATAGCCGAAGGCGTCGTGCGAAGTCACGACCTTGCGCCGCGCCTCGGGGATGGCGGCCAGGGCCTGCTTGAGCTTGGCGTCCAGCGCCTTGATCTGGGCGATATACATGTCGGCGTGCGACTGGTAGTCGGCCGCGTGCGCGGGATCGGCCTTGATCAGGCCGGCGGTAATGTTCTGCACGTATACCAGGCCGTTGCTCAGGCTCTGCCAAGCATGCGGGTCGATGTCGGTCGGCGCCGCCCCGGGCTGGCGCCGTTCTTCGCGGCCGCGCTCGTGTTCGTGGCCGCCGCGCCGCTCTTCGGCGCGCTCCAGGGCCTGCTCGCCCGCGCTCAGGTGGCGCGGCGTGATGCCGCGGGAGGCCACCACTTCCAGGCCCTTGAACCCCGAAGCCTGCACCAGGCGCGGCATCCAGGTCTCGAAGCCCAGGCCATTGACCAGCAGCAACTGGGCATGCGCCAGGGCCTTGGAATCTTTCGGGCTGGGCTCGAAATCGTGCACGTCGCCATTGGGCCCGACGATGGTGGTCAAGGCAATATGATCGCCGCCTATCTGCTGGACCATATCGCCCAGCACGGAGAAGCTGGCCACGACCCTGAGCGGCGCGGAATCCGGTGCGGCGACGGCGCCGGGCGCGGGCGCCGCGCAGGCCGCAGCGGCCCACAGCAGCCCCCCCGCCAACGCTGCCAGCGCACGGCGCGCAACGGCGCGCGCGTCCCCGCACATGCCCGTTACCCATTTCCTCGACATAGGTTTCTCCGTGTTGTCTAGGTAAGCGACCCGATCATCGAGCCCGCCCGATCGCATGAGCGGTATTGGCAGCCTTGCGGTATCAAGATGGGCTCGAATGTCGCAAATATATATGTATATATGTCAACGTCGATAATATGTATACAAGCCATATGGATTCTTGCCACAGGCGTCATAGCTGAAGCCCGCGCCTGCGCGCGTCACCCCACGATCTCCGCCAGGCGCCGGCGCCGCGCGCGCGCCTGGCGCGCCGCCTGCAGCAATCCGCCGTAGGGGCCCAGCGCCACCGACAGGAAATAGACAGCGCCGGCCGACAGGATGATAGCCGGAGAAGCCGGCACGTCCACATGGTATGAAACCAGCAGGCCGACAAACGAGGCGCCGCTGCCAATGACGCCGGCCAGGACCATCTGGCGCCCGGCGGTGCGCGCCCAGAAACGGGCGGCGGTGGCCGGCAGCATCATGATGCCCACCACCATCAGGGTGCCGAGTACCTGGAAGCCCGCCACCAGCGTCATCACCAGCAATACCAGGAACACCATGTGGCTCAGCGAGCCGGCGCCGCGCTGCGCGCGCAGGAAGCCCGGGTCCAGGCATTCCACCACCAGCGGGCGGAAGATCACCGCCATGGCCAGCAGCGTCACGCTGCTGGTGGATGTCACCAGCAGCAGCGAGGCGTCGTCCAGTCCCAGGACGGTGCCGAACAGCACGTGGATCAGGTCCATATTCGAGCCGCGCAGCGACACCAGCAGCACGCCCAGGCCCAGCGACACCAGGTAGAAGGCCGCAAAGCTGGCGTCTTCGCGCAAGGGGGTCAGGCGCGCCACGGCGCCGGCCAGCATGGCCACCACCAGCCCGGTCACCAGCCCGCCCACGGTCATGGCGCTCAGGGACAGCCCCGCCGTGAGAAAGCCCACCGCCACGCCCGGCAGGATGGCATGGGCCATGGCGTCGCCCATCAGGCTCATGCGCCGCAATACCAGGAACACGCCCAGGGGGCCGGCGGCGAAGGCCAGGGCGAATGAGCCGGCCAGCGCCCGGCCCATGAAGCCGTAATGCAGGAAGGGCTCGACCAGCATGTGATAGAGCCAGCTCACCGGTAGTCTCCCGCGCACAGGTGCCGCGCCAGATGCAGGTTTTCGGGGGTCAGGACCTCGGCCGTGGGGCCCCAGGCCACGGCCTGGCCGGCCATCAGCAAGGCCTGCGGGAACATCTCGCGCACCATGTCGAGGTCATGCAGCACGGCGATCACGGTGCGGCCCTCTTCGTGCCAGCGCAGCAGCAAGGCCATCATGTCTTCGGTGGTGGCGCGGTCGACGGCGGCGAAGGGCTCGTCCAGAAGCAGGATGTGCGCGTCCTGCAGCAGCAGGCGCGCGAACAGCGCCCGCTGCAACTGGCCGCCGGACAGGGTGCCGACGATGCGTGCGGCGAAATCGGCCAGGCCCACGGTATCGAGGGCGTGCCAGACGCGCTCGCGCTCGTCGGTATCGAAGCCCTTCCAGGCGCCGACGCGGCGCCAGGCGCCCATGGCGACGAGGTCGAAGGTGCTGATGGGGAAGCTGCGATCCAGCTCGCCGGATTGCGGCAGGCACGCCATGTCGCGGCCCGGATCGCCAGCCAGCCGGATTTCGCCGCGCAAGGGGTTGAGCACCCCCATGATGCCCTTGATCAGTGTGGATTTGCCGGCCCCGTTGGGGCCGACGATGGCAGTGAGGGTGCCGCGCTCGAAGACGCCGCTGACGTCGCGCACCGCGACGCGGTCGCGCCAGCCGAGGCTGACCTGGTCCAGTTCGATGGCCGCCGCGTCCATGGCTTCAGAGGGTCAGCCAGCCCATGGCCCAGCCGGTCAGGGCCCACATGACGACGACCGCCACCGCCACGCGCGCCACGCGCACGCCGCAAGACGCAAGCAGCGTGGACCCGGAGCGCTGGCGGGCCGGATGGGTGGGTACGACGGGGTGCGGCATGGAGCGAACGGTACGGGCGCGGTGTTTGGTGTGGGCGGTGCGTTATGTTATAACATAACCATTCTAACATTGCCTTGAAAGGATGTGAGGACATGACCGGGCCTTCTGCGCGCCGGTTGCACACCCGCTCCGACGCCATGCCTCAAGAACAGCCGACGCCCCTCGCGGTCTCGCGACAGCTGGATACCGCCGAAACGCTGTGCCTGCAGCGCGGCAAGCGCCTGACGCCGATCCGCCGCAAGGTGCTGGAAATCCTGCTGCGCCGGCAGCGCAGCCTGAAGGCCTACGAGCTGCTGGACGAGATCCGCCGCGAGCAGGCCGGGGCGGCGCCCCCCACGGTCTACCGCGCACTGGACTTCCTGGTCGAGGAAGGGCTGATCCACAGGCTGGACGCCGTCAATGCCTGGGCGGCCTGCCTGGACGCGGCCGGCCAGCCTCACGACCTGCTGGTGGTTTGCACGCGCTGCGGCGCGGTGGCGGAACTGAGCGACCCGGACCTGAGCCGCGAGCTGGCGCGCAGGGTAGCCGATGCGGGCTTCGTGCTGGCCGGGCACGAGACCGAGCTGCAGGCGCTGTGCGGGCAATGCAGCGGGCAGGGGCGTCCGTTGGCGCACTCCCACCCCCATTAGGGCGCCCAGGGCCGGAATCCGGCGCCGTCTCCCGCCTGTAGCTGCGGCACCCGGGTTTCGGGCTGTCCCGGAGGCGGGGATCGCGCCGGGCGGCGATTCGTGCGAATAGGCTGGTATCGCGCGCCGCTCTGGGGCACAATCGGCCATTTACCGGAATAATGTAAGCATTTCCAGTTCTGTTTGCTCTTAAACGCGTGCTGTGCTGTAATCGCACGTTGAATTTTTCTTTCGCGGTGCAAAATCGTAGCGCCACTGCCTGAGCGTCTTCTCTTTTGACCCGCGACCAGCGAGGCCCATGATGCAAGCCGCTCCCGCCATAGACAAGATGGTGCCCGTCACCATCCTCACCGGTTTTCTCGGCGCCGGTAAGACTACCCTGCTCAAGCGTATCCTGACCGAAAAGCACGGCCAGCGCATTGCCGTCATCGAAAACGAGTTCGGGCCCGAGAATATCGACCACGAACTGCTGGTGCAGGAAAGCGAAGAACAGATCGTCGAACTGAGCAACGGCTGCGTGTGCTGCACGATTCGCGGCGACTTGATGCGCGCGCTGCTCGACTTGCGCGACAAGCGCGAGGCCGGCGCGATTTCCTTCGACCGCGTGGTGATAGAAACCACGGGCATGGCGAATCCCGGCCCGGTCTGCCAGACGTTCTTCATGGACGACGGCATCGCCGAATATTATCGGCTGGACGCGGTGATTACGG
The DNA here is from genome assembly GCF_019166065.1 of Candidimonas humi. Taxonomy (GTDB): domain Bacteria; phylum Pseudomonadota; class Gammaproteobacteria; order Burkholderiales; family Burkholderiaceae_B; genus Candidimonas; species Candidimonas humi. The sequence continues at coordinate 224,640 of NZ_JAHTBN010000004.1, read as the reverse complement.
TGGTCGATGCCAAGCACGGCATGGAAACGCTGGACCGGCAGGAAGAAGCCCAGAAGCAGGTGGGTTTCGCCGACCGCATCCTGGTCTCGAAGAAAGACCTGGTGAACGAGGCCGATTATCAGGCCTTGCGCTCGCGCCTGGTGCATATCAACCCGCGCGCGCCGATCACGCCGGTGCATTTCGGCGAGGCCGAAATCAAGAATTTGCTGGATGTCAGCGGCTTCAACTTGAACACGATCCTGGACATCGACCCGGAATTCCTGGCCGAGGAACATCCGGACGCGGCGCATGACCACGATCACGGCCATGGGCATCATCACGACCACGATCATGGCCACGAGGGCCATGACCACGGCGATGACGAGGAATGCGGCGACCATTGCGGGCACGCGCACCACGATCATCATCATGCGCATCACGACGACAGCATAGGTGCGTTCGTGTTCCGCTCGAACAAGGCGTTCGATCCGGAGCGCCTGGAGGAATTCCTCAGCGGGATCGTGCAGGTCTACGGGCCCGATCTGTTGCGCTACAAGGGTGTGTTGTACCTGAAGGGAATCAATCGGCGTATGCTGTTCCAGGGTGTGCACATGATGATGGGCGCGGAACCCGGCAAGCCATGGTTGTCGAACGAGAAACCCAATACCAAGATGGTATTTATCGGCCATAAGCTCCCCGAGGAGATTTTCACTCGGGGCCTGGAACAGTGCCTAGCGGCGTGACCATTTTTTTGCGGAGACAGCAGCCATAACGGTCGCGAGAACCAAAACATCATAGAGATAAAAGGGGTACATCATGGCAAGCAAATCTGCAGCCACAGCCGTCCACGGTCCGATCATGACCGAAGAGGAACTGCTGGCGATGCCGGAGTCCGACTACATGAATGAGGCGCAACTGGCGTTTTTCCGCGAGCGCCTGAAGCAGTTGGAACAGGACATCATCAACAATGCCGGTGCGACTACGGAAAATCTGCGTGAAACCCAGTTCGTGCCGGATCCCGCGGACCGCGCCACTATCGAGGAAGAGCATGCGCTGGAGTTGCGCACGCGCGACCGCGAGCGCAAGTTGCTGAAGAAGGTGCAGCAGTCGATCGCGCGTATCGATACGGGCGAGTATGGCTGGTGCGAGGAAACCGGCGAGCCGATCGGGCTGGCGCGCCTGCTGGCGCGGCCCACGGCGACGCTGTCGCTGGAGGCGCAGGAACGGCGCGAAATGCGGCAGAAGCTGTACGGGGATTGATTCCGGGGCTTTGTTCGGTTTTTCCAGGCTGGATTTTAGGTTGTTGATGATCCAGGCTTCGGGTTTGGGATCTTTAGGTCTTGAAGATCAGGGTTCGTTTGTTGCCTTGAGGCTTGGGGGCTCTTGCTGATTCTAGGTTCTGGATTCTAGGTCTGGGTCTTGGGGTCTGGGTTCGGGTTCTTGACCCGCGCCGCGGGCGGCTGGGCCTAGGCAGGCTCGCTCGCCCGGTGACGGCTTCGCCGTCACTGCCCTTGACCTCCGGGCGTTTTGGGGGCGGTCGGCAAACTCGCAACGCGGCCAGTCCCCCGGACTGGCCGCACTCTTGTTGCTCACACAGTGCCGACCTTGCATCCCCCAAAACGCCCTACGGTGGCGGCGGGCTCGGACGAGCCTGCCTAGGCCCAGCCGCCCGCGACGCTGGACGATGGCGAGGGGTGGCGGTCCCCTTCATCATTCCGGTCCCCTCATTCCGGTCCCCTTCATCATTCTTTTGTTGCGCTGATTTTCATAGCGCTCTTCCTCTCTTACTTTTCCTTACCCATCTCGTTTTCTCGCCTGCTGCTCGCATCTCTTTTTGCCTGCTCGGCCCTCCTTCTTTGTTCCTCGGGTCATTTCCACTCTTCATCACTATTGCCCCCCTCCCCCGCCCTTTTCTTTACGCCTCACGGCCATTACTATCTTTGTGTCCCTGAGCAATAGGGACACGACCATCCGGGCTGGCTTGCCGCCAAGGCTGCCAGGGCTCCTGGCAGCGTACGCCGGTCATCGTCTTACTTCCGCTGTGAAAATCCCGCCGGCCGCCTCTTGAATTCGGGGCCTGCGCCTCCATTTACTTCTTTCACAGGAAGGATTCCATGGAACAATTTCACGCCACCACCATTATTTGCGTGCGCCGCGGCAACGAGGTCGCCCTGGGGGGCGACGGCCAGGTCACGCTGGGCAATATTGTCGTCAAGGGCACCGCGCGCAAGATCCGCAAGCTCTATCATGACAAGGTGCTTGCCGGCTTCGCGGGCGCCACGGCCGATGCCTTCACACTGCAGGAACGCTTCGAGGCCAAGCTGGAAAAACACCAGGGCCACCTGATGCGCAGCGCCGTGGAGCTGACCCGCGACTGGCGTACCGACCGGGTGCTGCGGCGGCTGGAAGCCATGCTGATCGTGGCCGATCACGAACACACTCTGGTATTGACCGGCAATGGCGATGTGCTGGAACCCGAGCACGGCCTGGCGGCCATCGGCTCGGGCGGGGCCTACGCCCAGTCGGCCGCGCTGGCGCTACTGCAGAACACGGAAATGGCCCCGGCCGACATCGTCAAGAAATCCCTGGAGATCGCCGGCGATCTGTGTATCTACACCAACCAGAACCACACCATCGAAACTCTTTGAAGCGCTGCACTCTTTAACGCGCTGAATACACAGGTTCCGCACCATGTCCGCAACTACCATGACTCCCGGGGAAATTGTCTCCGAACTCGACAAGAACATCGTCGGGCAAAACCGCGCCAAGCGCTCCGTGGCGGTGGCGCTGCGCAACCGCTGGCGCCGCCAGCAGGTGCCCGAGCCCCTGCGCCACGAGATTCTGCCCAAGAATATCCTGATGATAGGGCCCACGGGCGTGGGCAAGACCGAGATCGCGCGGCGGCTGGCGCGGCTGGCCAATGCGCCGTTCATCAAGATCGAGGCCACCAAGTTCACGGAAGTGGGCTATGTGGGCCGCGATGTGGACACCATCATCCGCGACCTGGTGGAAATCTCCATCAAGCAGACGCGCGATATCGAGATGCGCCGGGTACGCACGCAGGCCGAGGACGCGGCCGAGGACCGTATCCTGGACGTGCTGGTATCGCCGGCGCGTGACGCGCAGGGCCAGCCGCAACGCGAAGAAAACAATGCGCGACAGACGTTCCGCAAGCGGCTGCGCGAGGGCAAGCTGGACGCCACGGAAATCGAGATCGAGGTGGCGCAGATGGCGCCGCAGATGGAGATCATGGCGCCGCCGGGCATGGAAGAAATGACCGAGCAGCTCAAGAGCATGTTCGCCGGGCTGGGCCGCGACAAGAAGAAGGCCCGCAAGATGACGGTCAAGGAAGCGTTCAAGCTGCTGGTCGAAGAAGAGGCCTCGCGCCGCATCAACGAGGAAGACTTGCGCACCAATGCAGTCATGAATGCCGAGCAGAACGGCATTGTGTTCCTGGACGAAATCGACAAGATCGCCTCGCGCCAGGAACATGGCGGCGGCGATGTGTCGCGCCAGGGCGTGCAGCGCGACCTGCTGCCCCTGGTCGAAGGCACGACGGTCAGCACCAAGTACGGGGTGGTGCGCACCGACCATATCCTGTTCATCGCCTCGGGCGCGTTCCATCTGTCGCGGCCGTCCGACCTGATACCGGAACTGCAGGGGCGCTTCCCCATACGCGTGGAGCTGGATTCGCTGTCGGCGGAAGATTTCGTGCGCATCCTGTGCGAGACCGACTCCTCGCTGACCAAGCAGTACAGCGCCTTGCTCGCCACCGAAGGTGTCACGCTGGATTTCACCGACGAGGGCGTCAAGCGCCTGGCCGAGCTGGCTTTCGAGGTCAACGAGCGCACCGAGAACATCGGCGCGCGGCGCCTGTACACGGTCATGGAAAAGCTGCTGGAGGACCTGTCCTTCGACGCCACCGCCAGCAGCGGGCAGACGGTGACCATAGACGCGGAATACGTCAATCGCCAGCTCGAGGAAGCGGCCTCCAGCCAGGACTTGGCGCGCTACGTGCTGTAGTCGCTGCGTTCGTACGCCCGTAGCCGATCTTCCGCGAGCCGCAGGCCTGCGGATGTGGACGGTATGCCCCCATCGGTATGTTGTATTCTTTCAATATACGAAAGGTACAAGGGTAATCGCAGCGCGCCGGCCCAAGGCCGGCGCGACGGAACATTGCTATGAACACATCCAATCAGGCATGGAAGGGCGTGCTGGCCGCCGCCCTGGCTGCGGCACCGGCCGTCCACGCGGCGACGGCCCCCGCCCAGGAAGCTTCGGGCTCGGGCGAAGTGCGCCGCATCGACGCCGCGGCCGGCAAGATCACGATCAAGCAGGGCGCGATTTCCGACCTGCAGTTGCCAGCCATGACGCTGGTCTACCATATCGACCCCACGCTGCTGAAGGGCATCCAGCCTGGCGACAAGGTGCGCTTCACCGCCGCGCGCCAAGGCGGGCAATACGTGGTGACACGCATCAGCAAATAGCAGGAGCATAGGTGGATACACAAGGCTACGGGCTGCGCCAGGCGCAGGCACAGGATGTTCCGCAGATCCACGCGCTGATGCGTGAAATGGCCGAATTCGAAAGCCTGACCGGGATCTTCCAGGCCACGGAAAGCAGCCTGCACAAGAGCCTGTTCGGCGAGCAGCCGGCGGCGCATGCCCTCGTGGCGCACCCCCAGGGCCGGCCCGACCACGTCATCGCCTATGTGCTGTGGTTCCACAACTATTCCAGCTTTCTCGACAAGCGCGGGCTGTACCTGGAAGACCTCTACGTCCAGGCCGCGCACCGCGGCCGCGGCATAGGGCGGATGGTGCTGCGGCACCTGGCGCAGTTGGCACTGGAACTGGACTGCGGGCGCTTCGAATGGAGCGTGCTGGACTGGAACCGCAACGCCATCGATTTCTACGAAAGCCATGGCGCCAGCGTGCTGCCCGATTGGCGCATCGTGCGCCTGACCGGCGAGCCGCTGCGGCGCTTGGCCCAATCCCCCGGCGCCTGATTCCCGGCATCGGACTCGAACACCCACATCAAGCAGACAGGACGACAAGCATGGCCAACCGGCTTTCGGTAATCGCCACCCGCGGCGGCGACGCCGGCGAAACCAGCCTGGGCGACGGCAGCCGCGTGGGCAAGGACACGCCGCGCATCGCCGCTTTGGGCGAGGTCGACGAACTGAACAGCGCCATCGGCATGTGGCGCACCGAAACCTTGCCGCCGGCCATCGATACCTTGCTCGCCCGCGTGCAGAACGACCTGTTCGACCTCGGCGCGGAACTCTGCATCCCGGGACACGAAACCCTGCAGGCCCATCATGTGCAAGCGCTGGACGCAGCACTGGCCCGCTACAACGGCGAGCTGCCGCCCCTGCGCGAATTCATTCTCCCCGGCGGCTCGCGCGCCGCGGCGCTGGCCCACATGGCGCGCAGCATCTGCCGGCGCGCCGAACGCGCCGTGGTCGCGCTGGGCCGCGAGGAACCGGTACGCGACGCCCCGCGCCAATACCTGAACCGGCTCTCCGACCTGTGCTTCGTATTGGCGCGCACCCTGAACCGGGAACAAGGCGGCGCGGACGTGCTCTGGCAGCGCGAGCCGGCGCCCTGAAAGCCGTATCCTAAGCGCCATACCCTTGGTATTACATCCCGAGTGCTACATCCTGAGGGCCGCATCTTGAGCACCATGCCCCAAAGCAAGTTCGGCGCAAACGTTTACCACCCTCTCGGCACCCGCCACATGCAGTGCTTCGAAGGCTGTAAATATCTGAATCGAAAATACGCTAGCACCATACCCTAGCGCCACCCCTCAGTCCCCTCGGACTCGCACCATGGCGCTGCGGCTAAACCTTGCCGCGGCCCGTTCGGCCGCGCCTGGCTTTGCCTTTACAATCGCCGCAACGCCTCGAGCCCGAACCGCAAGGACCAACATGGCACGCCTGCCCTATGCCGACCTCACCCGCCCCGACACCAAGCCCCTGGTGGACCAGATCACCGCCGAGCGCGGCAACGTGCTGCACCTGTACCAAATGCTGCTGCACAGCCCCGAAATCGCCCGCGGCTGGCTCACCTATCTGACCGCCATCCGCCAGCGCAGCTCGCTGCCGGGCGCCCTGCGCGAAATGGTGATCATGCGCGTCGCCCTGCTCAACGGCGCCCCCTACGAAGCGGACCAGCACGGTCCCATCGCGCTCAAGGAAGGCATGACCCAGGCCCAGCTCGACGCATTGGGCAACTGGACCGAGTCCTCTCTTTTCAACGAACAGGAACGCGCGGTATTGGCCTACACCGACTCCATGACGCGCCAGATACAAGTCCCCGCCGACATATCCGACGCCGTCAAGTCGCGCTTCGACGCCAAGCAAATGGTCGAACTCACGGCCACCATCGCCGCCTACAACATGGTGTCCCGCTTCCTGGAAGCCCTGGACATCCACTCCGACGACCAGCGCTGAACACCCTCCAGCCGCCACCGTTCCGTCCCGGCCGCCCGCGCCCTCCAACCGGCGCGGCGGCGCCCCAGCCACGCAACCCGCAACGCAACAAGCAACGCTGCTGCGCCGAGCTACTACCCACCTCGAACTCTAGCGGCTCTGTCAGTTCCCGACAGCGTCACTTTGACAACGCCGCCACAACTGCCACCACTTTCCCTAGCATTCACCCATCCCTCTGCACCTCTCCCCAAACACGCCACCGTCCAGCGCCGCGGGCGGCTGGGGGCAGGCAGGCTCGTCCGAGCCCGCCGCCACCGTAGGGCGTTTTGGGGGATGCAAGGTCGGCACTGTGTGAGCAACAAGGGTGCGGCCAGTCCGGGGGACTGGCCGCGTTGCGAGTTTGTCGACCGCCCCCAAAACGTCCGGAGGTCAAGGGCAGTGACGGCGAAGCCGTCACCGGGCGAGCGAGCCTGCCTGCCCCCAGCCGCCCGCGGCGCGGGTAAAGAAAAAAATCAAGCCTTCGGCAGCGTCGCCTCTACCAGCTTCACCCAATACGTCGCCCCCACCGGCAGCAGCGCGTCATTGAAATCGTAATTCGAATTGTGCAACTGGCACGGCCCCATGCCGTGGTAAGTATCCATGCGATGCGCGCCGTCGCCGTTGCCGATGAACAAATACGTGCCCGGCACCTGTTCCAGGTAGAAAGAAAAATCCTCCGAGCCCGTAAAAGGCGGAATCGAGCGGTTCACCCGCTCCGCCCCGAACACCGACTCGGCCACGCCCGCAGCAAATTCCGTCTGTTCCGGCCAATTCACCAGCGGCGGATAGCAGCGCACGAAATCCAGTTCCCCCGTCGCGCCATAAGCCTCGCACAACTTCGTGACGATGCGCCGCATATTGTTTTCCATCATGTCCAGCACCGCCACCGTATAGGTGCGCACCGTGCCCCGTATCACCGCCTGCGCCGGAATCACGTTGTACGCATCCCCTGCATGGATCTGCGTCAGCGACAGCACCGCGGTATCGATAGGATTCTTGTTGCGCGTGATCAGCGTCTGCAGCGCCTGCACCATTTCCGCCGCGATCATGATCGGATCCACCGAATTCTGCGGCTGCGCGGCATGCCCGCCCACGCCCTTGATGATGATATCGAAGCGGTTGCTCGAAGCCATCGTCGGACCGGAACGGAACGCCAGATGCCCTTCTTCCATGCCCGGCATATTGTGCATCCCGTACACCACATCGCAGGGAAAGCGCTCGAACAGGCCATCGTCCATCATCGCCTTGGCGCCTGCATTGCCGCCCTCTTCGGCCGGCTGGAAAATGAAATTCACCGTACCGTCGAAATTGCGGTTCGAAGCCAGGTATTGCGCCGCCCCCAGCAGCATCGTAGTGTGTCCGTCATGGCCGCAACCGTGCATCTTGCCCTCGTTTTGCGAGCGATGCGCGAAGCGGTTCAGTTCCGGCATGGGCAGCGCGTCCATATCGGCGCGCAAGCCTATCGAGCGCTTGCCGCTGCCCGCGCGCAACACCCCCACCACGCCGGTGCGCCCGATGCCCGTGTGCACCTCCAGCCCCAGCTCGGCGAGGCGCTTGGCCACCACGGACGCGGTGCGCTCTTCGGTAAAGGCCAGTTCAGGGTGGGCATGGATATCGCGCCGTATGGCGGTCAGCTCTTCGTGTTTCTGTTCGATTTCTGCTAGTACGGTCATGATTCGAGTCTCTCGGAAAAGAATGCTGCGGTCACTCATGGGCCCGCGGCGGCGCGAGGGGCAGCGGCCCCGCCCGGCGGGCGCAAACCCGGGTCAAAGCCGCTCGCGCACGAACTCGGCAACCCTGGCGCTCAGCAGCGACAACGATTCCTGCAGGGCGGCGAAGCCCGCGGACTTCTCGTAGGTTTCCTCGTTCATGTACAGCTTGCGGTTGACCTCGATCTGCAGGCTGTGGCGGTTCTCGTCGGGCCGCCCGAGGCGGGCGATGAGGGCCACGCCCTTGAAAGGATCATTGCGGGCGACCGTGTAGCCGCGCCCCACCAGGAATTCTTCTATGACGGGCACCAGGGCCGGATCGCAAGTCACGCCGTCGCGGTCTCCAAGCACGAAATCGGCCAGGGGATGGTCGGACTCGATCTCCAGGATCTCGTATGAATTGGCCGGCATCGAATGCAAGTTCAGGTGCCACACGCCGCCGAAGCGCTCGTGCATCTGGTCGATGCGGCGGCCCAGTTCGGCGTGATAGGGCTGGTGGTAAGTGGCGATGCGGTTTTCCACTTCGGCGACTTCGAGCTTGCGGTCGTACATGGGCTGGCCGCGCGCCACCTTCCAGATCAGGCCGTGGCCCAGGCGCGTCTTCTCGGTGGGATGCACCCGCGAGGTCCATGGCTCGGCCAGCATGTCGAGGTCGATATCGTCGATCTCGCGGTTCGGGTCTATGTACGAACGCGGGAAATTGGCAGCCACCAGGCTGCCGCCCACCAGGGGAATGGCGCGCCACAGCTCGTCGACATAGGTGTCTTCGCCCGAGCGCAGTACCGATATGGGCAGGCAGCTGTGGAAATCCTGCGGATAGATCGCGCCGCTGTGCGGCGAATCACAGACCAGCGGAATGGGCTCCCCGGCCGGCAAGGACAGAGTATAGGGTTCGAAATCTTCTGTGTCGGCAAACTGGAATTGCATGGGGGTCTCCTCGATGATTCAAACGCCGCACGGCCCGGGCTGCGCGCCCGGCAGGATAATCTTCATGGCCTTTCTTTATAGCAGGTTCACGCCGGCGCCTGGTCGTCCAGATGGCAGGCGCTGAAATGGCGCGTGTCGCGCCCGTCTGCCGGCGCCTGCGCGGGGCCGGCTACCTGCCTGAGCACGGGCCGCTCGCGGCTGCAGCGTTCCATTGCGAACGGGCAGCGCGGATGGAAGGGGCAGCCGGCCGGCGGGTCCATGGGCGAAGGCAGCTCGCCCGCGATGGGCTCGAAGTGGCGCTGCCCCGTGCCCAGGCTGGGCAGCTCCTTGAGTAGCGCCTGGGTATACGGGTGGCGGGCCGCGCCGAAGATGGCGTCGGTCGGCGCCAGTTCGACCACGCGCCCCAAGTACATGATGGCCACGCGGTCCGAGATATGCCCCACCACGCCGAGATTGTGGCTGATGAAGAAATACGTCAGGCCGAATTCCTTGCGCAACTGGACGAACAGGTTCAGCACCTGGGCCTGGATCGAAACGTCGAGCGCCGCCACCGCCTCGTCGCAGACGATGATGGACGGCTTCAGCGCCAGCGCGCGCGCCACGCCGATGCGCTGGCGCTGGCCGCCGGAAAACTGGTGCGGATAGCGATACCGGTAGGCGGGGTCCAGCCCCACCTTGCGCATCAGTTCGCAGACGTAGGCTTCCTTGTCCCGCCGCGCGACCAGGCCGTGCGCCAGGGGCGCCTCGCCGATGATGTCCAGCACCCGCATGCGCGGGTTCAGCGACGAGAACGGATCCTGGAAGATCATCTGTATGTCGAGCTGGTACTTGTGCCGCGCCGGGCCGCTCAGCCGGGACACATCCTGTCCGCGATACTGCACACGCCCGCGCGTAGGCGCCAGGATGCCGGCCAGCATGCGGCCCAGCGTGGTCTTGCCGCAGCCCGACTCGCCGACCACGCCGACCACTTCGCCCGCCTGGATGTCCAGGTCGACATCGGCCACCGCCTGCACCGGCCTGAGAGCCGGGCGCCCCTGCAGCAGGCGCGCCACGCGATCCACCACGTCGCCCGAAGGCCGGTATTCGCGCCCCACGCCGGACAGGCGCAGTATCGGGCCCAAGGCCTGTGACATATCCGTGGAAGCGCCGCCCCCCTGCCCTAGGCTTTCTTCAGGAACGTGGGCCTCCATGCCGGACGACTGGACCGATGCGTTCATGCCGCCCCCCCGCTATGCCAGCAACTGGCCTCGTGTCCCGGCGCGAGTTCGCGCATAGCAGGGGGCTGCACGCATTGCGGACTGGCCCGGTAGCAGCGCGTGCGGAACGGACAGCCTTCGGGCATTTCCAGCAGCGACGGCGTGGCGCCGGGGATCTGGAACAGCTCGCGGCCACGCGTAGCCAGCGTCGGAATGGAGGCCAGCAGCCCATGCGTATAGGGGTGCTGGGCGCCGTGCACGATATCGGCAGTGGGCGCGGTTTCGACGATGCGTCCGGCATACATCACGGCCAGGCGGTCGGCCAGGCCCGAGACGATCGCCAGGTCGTGGGTGATCCAGATCAGGGCGGTGCCGGTCTCGCGGCACAGCTTCTGCACCTCGTACAGGATCTGGCCCTGTATCGTCACGTCCAGCGCCGTGGTCGGCTCGTCGGCGATGATCAGCTTGGGCTTGTTCAACAGCGCGATGGCGATGGCCACGCGCTGGCGCATGCCGCCGGACAACTGGTGCGGATAGGCGCGCATGCGCTCGCGCGGTGCGGGAATGCCCACCTTGCCCAGCGCCTGCACACTGCGCTCGCGGGCCTCGGCGCGCGACACCGGCTCGTGGGCCTGCACGGCCTCGATCATCTGCGTATCCACGCGCAGCGCCGGATTGAGCGTCATCATGGGATCCTGGAAGATCATGGCCATGTCCTTGCCGCGCAGCCGCCGGTAGTCGTCGGCCGACATCTTCAGCAAATCGCGGCCGTCGAAGACCATGCGCTCGGCCTGGATGCGGCCAGGCTCGTCCACCAGGTTCATGAGCGAAAAGCCCGTCATGCTCTTGCCCGAGCCCGATTCGCCCACCAGCCCCAGGATCTCGCCCGGCTGCAGCCGCAGCGATACGCCGTCGACGGCCTTGAGCACGCCGCGGCGCGTATGGAACCAGGTGCGCAGCCCCTGCACCTCGAGCAGCCACTCGCCCGATGAGGGTGCCGCCGATGTCTGCAAAGAGGTCTCCGTGTGTGTCTGCATGCCCGTGCGCCCGCTATATCGTGTTGCGCGGATTGAGGATGTCGCGCAGGTGGTCGCCCACCAGGTTGATGGCGATCACCACCAGGGCCAGCGCAATGCCGGGGAAGAACGAGATCCAATAGTCTCCCGACATCATGAATTCGAAACCGTTGGAAATCAGCATGCCCAGCGAGGGCTGCGTGACCGGCACGCCTACGCCCAGGAACGACAGGGTCGCCTCGAGCGCGATGGCGTGCGCCAGGTCTATGGTGGCGATCACCATGAGCGGCGGGATGCAGTTCGGGAACAAGTGGCGCCACAGGATGCGCGGCCAGGACAGCCCCTGGCAGCGCGCCGCCTCGACATATTCCCGGTTGCGCTCGACGATGGCGGCGCCGCGCGCCGCCCGGGCGAAGTATGCCCACTGCACCGCCACCAGCGCATAGATGACCTTGTCCACGCCCTTGCCCAGCACCGCCAGCAGGATCAGCGCCACCAGTATGGACGGGAAAGACAACTGGATGTCGACGATGCGCATCAGCAGCGCATCGACGAACTTGCCGAAGTACGCGGCGATCAGCCCGACCGCGGTGCCTATGATGAATGCCGAGGACACCGACACCACCCCCACGAACAGGCTGATGCGCAGGCCGTAGAGTATGGCCGAGAACACATCGCGCGCCTGCCCGTCGGTGCCGAGCCAGTAAGTCATGGTGCCGGCGCCGTTGAGCGAACCCGGCGGCAGCTTGGAATCCATGATGTCCAGCGTAGCCAGGTCGAAGGGATTCTGCGGCGCGATCCAGGGCGCGAAGATCGCCAGCAGCAGGAATATGACCAGCAGGATCAGGCCCGCCACCGCCAGCTTGCTGGTGACGAACTGCTGCACGAATTCCTTGAACATGTTCTCGCGCCGGGCGGGCGCGGGGGCGCCCTGGGCTGGAGTGACGACGGTGCTCATGACGAGCCTCCGGGCCGCACGCGCGGATCGAGTACGGTGTAGGCCACGTCCACCACCAGGTTCAGCAGCGCCAGGAACACTACGGTAAGCATCAAGTAGGCGACCACCACGGGCCGGTCCAGCGTGATGATGGAATCTATCAGCAGCTTGCCCATGCCGGGCCAGGAAAACACCGTTTCGGTCACCACAGCGAAAGCGAAGACCTGGCCGTATTCCAGGCCGCCTATGGTGATGATGGGGATGAGAATGTTCTTCAGCAGGTGCACGCACAACACGCGGCGCTCGGACAGCCCCTTGGCGCGCGCGAACTTGATGTAGTCCTGCGGCAGGCATTCGCGCGTGGCGGCGCGCGTCACGCGGATGATGAGCGCGCACTTGGCGGTGGCGATCGTGGAGGCCGGCAGGATCAGGCTTTTCCAGCCTTCCAGGCTGAAGACGCTGAGGCCGATGGGGCCGAAGTGCTCGACCGGCCCGCGCCCGCCCGACGGCAGCCAGCCCAGCATCACGGCAAACAGCATGATGAGCATCAGGCCGACCCAGAAATTGGGCAGAGAAAAGCCCAGCACCGAGCCGCCCATGATGGAACGCGCCGCCAGGCTGCGCGGCTTCAGGCCGGCATAGATGCCCAGCGGGATGCCGATCAGCATGGACAGCAGCATCGCCACCGTGGCCAGTTCGAGCGTGGCCGGCATGCGCTGCAGGATCAGGTGCATGGCCGGCTCGCCGGTCAGGAAGCTGTTGCCGAAATCGAGGTGCACCGCCTTGCTCAGGAAGATCAGGTACTGGTGCCACAAAGGCAGGTTCAGCCCCAGCGACTGGCGGATGAGCTCGCGCTCGGCGTCGGTCGCCTCGGGGGCGGCCAGCATCGACACCGGGTCGCCGACCAGGTAAAGGCCCGCGAACACCAGCGCCGACATGACCAGCACCACCAGCACCGTCTGCAGCAGACGGCGGATTATGATCGACAACACGCAGTCAGCCGTCCCGCTACTTGACCAGGGTCATGTCCTGCGCCAGGGTCATCTGGTCGGCACGCCCGCCATAGCGGATGTCGTTCTTCATGGCCCAGACCGAGAGCTCGAACTGCAGCGGCAGGATGGCGTAGTCCGCCATTGCCATATTGCCGGCATTCTGCAGCATTTCCGAGCGCTTGGCGTCGTCCAGCGTCTCCGAGGCGGCCATGACTTCCTTGTCCATTGCAGGATTGGAGTAATGGCTCCAGTTGGTAGTGCCCAGGCCCAGCTTGGGGTTCTTGGTGACCACCAGCGAGGTCAGCGGATTGAGCATCTCGCCCGAACTGGCCGCCCAGCCTGCCAGATAGGTGCTGAACGCGAAAGTATTGCGCTTCTTGAAGAAGACCGGCGGCGCCATGGTTTCCACATTGGTCTTCACGCCGATGCGCGCCCACATGGCGGCCACCGCCTGCGCAATGCGCTGGTCGTTGGTGTAGCGCCCGGCGGGCGAGCCCAGCGACAGCGTGAAGCCATTGGGATAGCCGGCGTCGGCCAGCAGCTTCTTGGCCTTGGCCGTATCGGCCGCCGGCACCACCGAATACTTCTTGGACGTGCCGAAGGCCGGATAAGGCAGCAGATTGGCCGCCGGCTGCGCCACGCCGCCCATGATGCGGGCGACGATGGCCTTGCGGTCTATGGCCAGCGACAGCGCTTCGCGCACCCGCTTGTCGGTGAGCGGATTCTTGCCGTTGGTGCCGGACATGCCCGGCGGCACTTCCTTGGACTGGTTCATGGCTACATAGATGACCCGCACCGAAGGCGTTGCCTGGATGTACAGCTTCTTGTCCTTCTTGAGCCTGGGCAGGTCGTCGGTCGGGGGATCCTCGATCACATCCACGTCGCCCGAGAGCAGCGCGGCCACACGAGCGGCCGAATTGGTGATGGGACGGTAGATGACCTTGTCCCAGGCCGGCTTCTTGCCCCAGTAGTTGGGGTTGCGTTCCAGCACGATGGAATCGCCGCGCTTCCAGGACACGAACTTGTACGGGCCGGTGCCGACCAAGCCGTCGCCGCGGTTGAGTTCGACCGTGGTCTTGCCTTCGGGCGCCGGGCCGGAGGCGTCCTTCTTGGACATGATGGGCACCATCGACAGATTGGCCAGCAGGACCGGCGAGGGCCCCTTGGTGGTGATCTTGACAGTATGCGGGTCGACCGCCTCGACCTTGGCCACCGAGCTCAGGTACAGCGAATAAGAGGACGGGCTGTTGGGCACGAGCGGCACGCGCTTGTAGGTGAACAGCACGTCGTCGGCAGTGAGCGGCGTGCCGTCGGAAAACTTGACATCGGGGCGCAGCTTGAAGACCCATTCGTTGCCGTTCACCGTCCAGGACTGAGCCAGGCAAGGCACCGGCTTGGCGTTGCCGTCGGTGCGCACCAGCGGGTCGAACATGGTCTCCGACAACTGCGTGTTGGGGGTAAGCGAGTGGAACTGAGGGTCCATCGAACTCGGCTCGGAACGCAGCCCTATGGTCAGGTCGCGGGCCTGGGCGATACCGCCCAAGGCCAGAAAACCGGCGGCCAACGCCGACAGCAATAGCGTCTTGCGGAATGACTTCATGGTTGTGCTGCCCTCTGTGAATTAGGGTGGTTGAATCGGAAACAGCGTGGCAAACGCGCATAAAAGCGCTGGCGCGATCGGCCGGAACCACGGATGGAGCAGGTGCCGGCCGTACAGCGATTCGCCACACCTGCAGCGAGGTGGAAAGACATACGCAATGCGCATATGCCCGCCGGGCCGTACCACGGAAAACCGCTAATCCCCATCCCCTGCCAGCACGTTCGGCCGCGCTACACGCATCCGCTGAGTGTAGCTAGCGGTGACGGAATAACAGATCAGTGTTTTCCCGAGGCGCAATGACAGGTGTGCGCATCGCGCGTAATACGCCGCGGCGCCGCTTGCCGCAGGCTTGATGCGCAAGCGCTGCGACTGCACGGCCATCGGCGCAGCGCGGCCAGGGCCCCCGGCCGTCTGGCCGCAGGCCGCCGCGCCCATGACACCAGCCGCAAGGGCAATACCGGCCGCCCGCCAGGGGGATTCGTGCCGGCCGGCCCGGGCACGGTAAAATAGGGCCTCTTCGAAAGGCGAGGCCCGCCCCGCCGCAGGAACCCACATGACTACACCCGTCGATCCCACCGCGGCGCAGAGCGCCGCCCAGCCGGCCGCCTACGACCCCACCCAGAAGCAGAAGTCCCAGGCCAAGACCTCGCGCATCCCCATCAAGGTCGTGCAGACCCAGCGCCTCAAGAAGCCCGACTGGATCCGCGTCAAGGCCGCGGCGCCGGGTTCGCGCTTCTACGATATCAAGCGCATATTGCGCGAACACAATCTGCACACTGTCTGTGAAGAAGCCTCCTGCCCGAACATCGGCGAATGCTTCGGCAAGGGCACGGCCACCTTCATGATCATGGGCGACAAGTGCACCCGCCGCTGCCCCTTCTGCGACGTGGGCCACGGCCGGCCCGACGCCCTGGACGCCGACGAGCCCCTGAACCTGGCGCGCACCATATCCGCGCTGCGGCTGTCCTATGTGGTCATCACCTCGGTAGACCGCGACGACCTGCGCGACGGCGGCGCCGGCCATTTCGTGGAATGCATACGCAAAGTGCGCGAGCTTTCGCCCTGCACCCGCATCGAAGTGCTGGTGCCCGATTTCCGCGGCCGCCTCGACCGGGCGCTGGAAGTCCTCGACGGCGGGCCGCCCGACGTCATGAACCACAACCTGGAAACCGTGCCGCGCCTGTACAAGCAGGCACGGCCCGGCTCCGACTACCAGCATTCGCTGAAACTGCTGTCCGAATTCAAGCTGCGCCACCCCGACGTCCCGACCAAGTCGGGGCTGATGCTGGGCCTGGGCGAAACCGACGAGGAAATCCTGCAGGTCATGCGCGACCTGCGCGAGCACAACGTCGACATGCTCACCATAGGCCAGTACCTGCAGCCCTCGGAACACCACCTGCCGGTGCTGCGCTACGTGCACCCCGACACCTTCACCATGTTCGAGCGCGAAGCCTATGCCATGGGCTTCACCCACGCCGCCGTCGGCGCGCTGGTGCGTTCGTCCTACCACGCCGACGAACAGGCCCACGCGGCCGGGGTGGCGGTGGCCTGATACGGCTACGCGCCTTGTTTTATCAAGGCGCGCGCCGTTTTGATCGCAAGCATCTAGAGCCCGCCCGACACGCCCGGCCTCAGCGGCCGGTCCACATGGGCGGGCGCTTTTCTATGAAGGCATCTATGCCCTCGGCGGCGTCGGCGGCCATCATGTTGCACGCCATGATCCCGCCCGCGTATTCGTAGGCCTGGTCCAGCGCCATGCCGCGCTGGCGCTGGTACATAGCCTTGCCGGTGCGCACGGCAACCGGGCTTTTCGCGCAGATGGTCTGCACCAGCGCGGCCACGGCGGCATCCAGTTGGCCGTCGGGCACGGCCTGGTTGATCAGGCCGTTTTCCACCGCCTCGGCGCTGCCGATGAAGCGGCCCGTCACCAGCATTTCGAAGGCTTTCTTGATGGGCATGCTGCGTGTCAGCGCCACGGCCGGCGTCGAGCAGAACAGGCCCACATTGATGCCGGAAACCGCGAACTTGGCGCTGTCGGCCGCTATGGCCAGATCGCAGCTCGCCACCAGTTGGCAGCCGGCCGCGGTGGCCATGCCGTGCACCTTGGCGATGACCGGCACCGGAAACGCAACCAGGCTCTGCATGACCCGCCCGCAGCGGGCAAAGAGCTGCTCGTAATATTCCTGGTCGGGCCGCGCGCGCATCTGCTTCAAGTCATGCCCGGCGCAGAAGGCGCGCCCCGCAGCCGCCAGCACCACGCAACGCAGATCATCGTCCGCGGCCAGCGCGTCGAGGCTGCGCTGCAGTTCGTCGAGCAATTCTTCGGACAGGGCATTGAACTGCGCGGGCCGGTTCAAGGTCAGCGTAGCCACCGCATCGGCGCGGTCGACCAGCAGCAAGGGGGATTCGGCAGTCGTCATGATGGGTCTCCTGCTGTAGCTTATGGGCGCCGCCAGCCGGCTTGCGCCCGCAGCGGAGCATGCGCGCCCCGCCGCGAGCGGCGGAATGCGTTCTTACAGTCTACCCGCAATATGTGTCGCCGTAGTGAAGCGCGCGTTATTGCCGCCGCGCACAGGCCCCGAATGCCGCGCCGAGGCGCTCGGCCAGCAGATCGCCCACATCGCGCGGCGACGCGTGCACGCCGCAACTGCGCAGGTCTACGGTGCGCAGGCCCTCGTAGCCGCAGGGGTTGATGCCATCGAAAGGACGCAGGTCCATGTCGACGTTCAGGGCCAGGCCATGATAGGCGCAGCCCTTACGTATCTTGATGCCCAGGGCGGCGATCTTCGCCAGGTCGCCTTGCGGCATCGGCACGTACACGCCGGGCGCCCCGGGCTTGCGGCAGGCATCGGCCACGCCCAGTTCGGCCAATAAGGCGATCACCACGTCTTCGAGCAGGGCGACGTATTCCTTGACGTACAGGCCGAGCCGATGCAGGTCGACCAGGCAATACGCCACCACCTGGCCGGGGCCGTGATAGGTGACCTGGCCGCCGCGGTTGGATTCCACTACGGGAATGCCGTCAGCATGCAGAATGTGTTCGCGCAGCCCCGCCTGGCCCAGTGTGTAGACCGGGGCATGCTCGACCAGCCAGATTTCGTCTCCCGCCCCCGGTTGGCGGGACTCGGTGTAGTCCTGCATGGCATGCCATACCTCGAGATAGTCGGCATACCCGGGCCACCATTTGCTGCGGATCGCGGCGAGCTCTGAAGTATCTACAGTATGTTTCCGAGTGCCCGAGGCAGGCTCCATGACGCCCCCGCCAGGCTTCCGAGCCTCCGACGCCAGTGCCGGCTGCACACAGACATCGCGTCCGAGCCCAGCCGCCGGGGATGAATCTGCTGCCGTCATGACCGCGGCGCCTACAGAACCACAGACACCATGTGATGGGCGTGCAGCGCCCGGTACAGGTCGTCGAGCTGCTGGCGCGAGGTGGCTCGCACCGTGAAGGTCAGCCCGATGTATTTGCCGCCGGAGCTGGGGCGCATTTCGACTGTGGCCGGATCGAAGTCGGGATCGAACTGCCGCACCACTTCGGTAAGCGTCTGGGCGAAATCGGGATGCGCCTTGCCCATTACCTTGATAGGAAAGTCGCTGGGATATTCGATCAGGGATTGTTCGGGAGGAATGTCTTGCATGGATGCGGCCTGCGGATAAGATGATGGAGCCGCCGCGGCGGCTCCATGCCAGCATACCACCATAGGCGCAGGGGCCGTGCCGCCGGCGGCGGCCCAGCCCGGATCAAAGCGCCGCGATCGCCTTGTCGTAGCCGGCGCGCAGCCGGGCGTAGACGGGGCCGGGCTTGCCGTTGCCCACGGGCTTGCCGTCGAGCGAGACGATGGGCAGCACTTCCTTGGTGGCCGAAGTCAGCATGAGTTCGTCGGCCTGTTCGACTTCTTCGCGCGAGATGCGGCGCGATTCGAAGGGTACGCCCGCGGCGCGGGCCAGTTCTTCGATGAAGCCGTAGCGTATGCCTTCGAGAATCAGGTTGTCGCGCACGGGGCCGAGCACCGTGCCGTTCTTGACCACCCAGATATTGCAGGAAGAGCCTTCGGACAGGAAACCGTCGCGAAACTGTATGACTTCGTCGACACCGGCCTCGACCGCATGCTGCTTGGCCAGCACGTTGCCCAGCAGCGAGACCGACTTGATCTCGCAGTGCAGCCAGCGCACGTCCGGCATGCTGACCGTGGACAGGCCTTGTTCGCGCGCCGCGGCGGCCGGCCGCTTGAACGGCGAGACCATGCAGAACACGGTGGGCTTGGGAGCCTTGGCGGGGAAAGCGTGATCGCGCTTGGCCACGCCGCGGGTGACCTGTATGTAGACCATGGCGTCGTCGGAGCTGGCGCGCACGAGCATGTCGCGCACCAGTTTTTCCCAGTCGGCGCGCGACATGTCGAGCTTGATGCCTATGGCCTTGAGGCTGCGTTCCAGCCGCGCCAGGTGCGAATCCATGCGGAAAGGCTTGCGCCCGTAGGCGGGCACGACCTCGTAGATGCCGTCGCCGAAGATGAAGCCGCGGTCGAGTACCGAGACTTTGGCGTCGCCCAGGCGGACGTATTCGCCGTTCAGATAAACAAGACTATCGTTGTCGACATCGGGAATCATGGCGGGGGTTTTTATTTTGAGTTTTTCAATGGAACATCAGACGGATTTTATCGTACATGCGGCTAACGAAGCCCGCCTGCGGCACATCGGCCAGCACCGTCAGCGGCGCCTGGCGCAGCACCCTGCCATCGAGCGATAGCGATACCGTACCGACCTTCTGGCCGATCTTCAGGGGGGCGATCAGCGGCTGGGTGTATTGCGCCACCGGCTTGATCTGCGGCCCCTGGCCGCGCGGCACGGTGATCCACAAAGGCTGCGCCTGGCCCAGGCCTACCGTGTCGACGGTGCCTTCCCAGACCTTGGCTTGCACGGCGGGATGCTGGGCGTCGAACAGCTTGACGGTATCGAAATTCTGATATGTCCAGTTCAGCAGCTTCAGGCTGCCCGAGCTGCGCGCCGAGTCGGTATCGGCGCCGACCAGCACCGACACCACGCGGCGGCCATTGCGCAGGGCGGTGGCCACCAGGCAGTAGCCGGCCGCCTTGGTGTGGCCGGTCTTGAGGCCGTCGACGGTAGGGTCGGCCCAGAGCAGCCGGTTGCGGTTGTGCTGCTTGATTTTGTTGTAGGTGAATTCCTTCTCGGCGTAGTAATGCACATACTGCGGGTGATCGCGCACCAGGTGCATGGACAGGATGGCGATGTCGCGCACCGTGGTCAGGTGCGTGGGGTCGGGCAGGCCCGTGGAATTGGCGAAGTGCGTGTCCTTCAGGCCCATGCGGGCGGCTTCCTGGTTCATCAGCGCGACGAAGGCGGACTCGCTGCCGGCCACCGCCTCGGCCAGGGCCACGGTGGCATCGTTGCCGGATTGCACGATCAAGCCTTGCAGCAGGTCGTCCACCGATACCTGCGAATTCAGCTTGACGAACATGCGCGAGCCGCCGGTTCTCCAGGCCTTCTCGGAAATATTGACTGTCTGTTGCAGGGTCAGCCGCTTATTGTCGAGGGCATCGAAGACCACATACGCCGACATCAGCTTGGTCAGCGAGGCCGGTTCGATTTTCTCGTCGGGATTGAGGGCGCCGACGATCTGGCCGCTGGTGGCATCCAGCGTCACCCAGGCCTTGGCATCCACGGTCGGTGCGGGCACGTTGGAGAGATCGCCCACCATGACGGCGCTGTTCACGACAGGAGCCGGGGTTACGGCAGCCGGTGCCGGGGTGGAAGTCGCCGGCGCCGCGGGCGCTGCGGCGGGAGCTGCCGCGCCGGCCATTGCCGGAGCCGCGGCGGGGATTGCGGCGGAGGGTTTTTGCGCAGATGCCAGCGTGGGCGCCAGCACGAGGGCCGCGGCGGCGGCGAGACAAGACGAGCGGCGCAGAGCGCCGCAAAGCAACGGGTAAGTCATCGGCATCCCATATAAGCGCGATCCGGCCGCAGGCCGGAAGGGAAAACGCCATTATAGGCAGAGGTCGCCGGGCGTAAAACCCGCTAACGCCCCCTCAGAGCCCGTCAAATAAAAGACCTTGCCGAAGGAGGCCGCAATGAGAAACCATGCGCTACATAAAGGTTCTATATGTAAAAATCGCCAGGCTGGACGGCCCGCCGCAATCCCAGGCGCGGCTCAGGCGGAAAGATGAGTCTTGAAGACGATATGCGGCCCGCAGATGGATTGGGCCTGGATCTTGGGCCTGGGTCTTGGGCAAGGCCCTGGACATAGGCCTTTGGTCATGGGATCCGGGCCTGAGCCCGGCGCCGCAATGCTACAGGGCGGCCAGATGCCGCAACAGCAACTGCTTCAAGGTAACCAGCCGGCCATGGAAGAAATGCGTCGCGTCGGGGATCACCGCCACCGGCAGGCCGCGCTGCCGGGCAAAATCCATGGCCTCGGACAAGGGCACGACCTCGTCGACCTCGCCATGCACCAGCAGCGTGTCGTCCGGCACGGCGACTTCGCGGAACCTGAATCTTTCCACGGCAGAACCCACCAGCATGAGCGCATCGGGGACTTTTGCGCCCTGCGCCGCCAGCTCGGAATAAAGCTGCGCCGCGACCGAGGTGCCGAACGAGAAACCGGCCAGCACCCATTTGCCCGTCGTCTCGGCAGGCCAGGCCGCGGCAAATTGTTCGACCAGTTGCAGCATGTCGGCGGTTTCGCCCACGGCATGATCGAACTCGCCGCCCGAGGCGCCCACGCCGCGGAAGTTCGGCCGCAGCGCGACCAGGCCGCGCTGGGTGCAGGCGCGCGAGATCGTGGTCACGATCTTGTTGTCGCGCGCGCCGCCGTGCAGCGGATGCGGATGCAGCACCAGGGCCCAGCCCGCCGGCTCGCCCTCGGGCCAGTCGAGCGCGCAGTCGATGGCCCCGGCCAGGCCCTGGAATACGCTATTCTTTGGTTTCACAGCCTTGAATTCCCCAGCGAACATGATCCAAACGGGTATGTCGAACAGCAGACGGCGCCTTGCGGCATGGCGCGGCGAACTCGCCATTCCGCGGCGCCGGCCGCGACAATGGCGCACCCGTATCAAATCATAACAACATCGGGTAGACTTGCCTCGACTGCAGCATGTCCACGCCCGGGTAAGGTTCACTCACAGCCATGCCATCCTCGCCTCCTCCTGTCTTGCCTGAACCCGAACGGATGGTCGCCGGCCTGCGCTCGGCGCTGCCCTGTTTCAAGCACATAGACTGGGTACAGCGCACCACGTCCACCAACGCCGACCTGCTCAACCAGGCCCGCAAGGGCGACGGCAAGCTGGCGCGGCCCTGGCTGCTGGGGGCGCACATCCAGGAAAACGGCCGCGGCCGCGCCGGCCGCACCTGGCAGAACCGCCTCGGCGCCAACCTGATGTTCTCCTGCGCTTTCGACATATTCCTGCCGCCGCGCAGGCTGCCTGCGCTTTCGCCGCTGGCCGGCCTGGCCGCCTGCGAGGCCTTGCGCGGCCTGATCGGTCCAGAATACCAGCGGCACCTAGTCATGAAGTGGCCCAACGACGTCCATTGGCGCTTTGCCAAGCTGGCGGGCATACTGGTCGAGATCACCCGCGCCGGCACCTCGCGCCTGGCGGCCGACCATCACGTGGCCATCGTCGGCATAGGCATCAACCTGCAGGACGCGCGCGCGCTCAGCAAATCGCTGGATCGGCAGGTGGCCGACTGGTCCGAAATCGCCACCCAGGACGCCCATGCGGGCCTCGCCGGCGCGATCAATATCGTGGCGGCCGTGGCACGCGCCTGGTATGACAGCTTCAACGAGGCCGTGCGCGAAGGTTTCGACACCCTGCCGCAGCGCTACACGCGGCTCGATGCCCTGGCGGGCCAGCACATCAATGTGCTGGACGACGGCCGCATCGTGCATGCCGGCATCGCCTGCGGCATCAACGAACTCGGGCAGTTGCTGGTACGCGGTCCCGACGGCGAAACCGCAATTTCGGCCGGGGAAATTTCGGTGCGGCTGCAGAAATGAGCGAGGCACCCGTCCTGCTCGTCGACGCCGGCAATACCCGCATCAAGTTCGGCTGGATCGACCCCGGCAGCGGCCGGCGCGAACCCACGGCGCTTGCCTTGCACCACGGCGCCCTGGCCTCGCTGCCGCGCTGGCTCGCCGCCATGCCGCGCCAGCCGCGCATGGCACTGGGCGTGAACGTGGCGGGTGACGCGATCGCGGCAGCCCTCGCCACCCTGCTGGGCGAGCGCGGCTGCGCCGTCGAATGGATATCCAGCAGCAGCGAGACCATGGGCGTGCGCAACGGCTATCGCGATCCCGGCCAGCTCGGCCCCGACCGCTGGGTTTCCCTGCTGGCCCTGGCCCGGCTGGGCGCGGCATCGGCGACGTCCGCGGACCAGTCTGCCGGCAGCGATGCGCAGCCGCCCCTGATGCTGGCGAGCTTCGGCACCGCCACCACCATAGACACGCTAGGCCCCGACCAGGTCTTTCGCGGCGGCCTGATTTTTCCCGGGCCGGCGCTGATGCGCAGTTCACTGGCCCAGGGCACGGCCAACCTGCCCGAAGCCGACGGCGACACGGTGCCCTACCCGGTCCATACCCACCAGGCTATCAGCACCGGCATCGCCGCCGCCCAGGCCGGCGCCGTCCTGCGGCAATGGCTGGCCGGCCTGGACCACTACGGCCAGCCTCCGGTGCTGTACAGCGCAGGGGGCGGCTGGCCCGCGGTAAAGGACGAAACCGCCGCACTGCTCGCCCGCACCCGCGAACGCCTGGGCCTGGCCCCCGCCGCGATAGCGTGGCTGCCCGCGCCGGTGCTGGACGGCCTGGCCCTGCTGGCCGAAAACCAGGCGCAAATGCGATAAACTCCATTTGCCAGCCGGTCCTGTCCCGGCGGCATGCTCCGCTCGCGGAATTCCCGCGTCCCGGCGCCCCCTGCTCCTCCCGCCCGCCATGCGCTTATTGTTCTTCGTGCTCCTGCTGGTCAATATCGTCGTCCTGGCCTACGGCCAGGGCTTCTTCGGCCCGCCGCCCAGCGAACAAGGGCGCGAGCCGCGCATGCTGATGATGCAGCGCAATCCCGAAGCCGTAACCCTGGGCTCCCCGCTGACGCCCGAACAGGCACAAGCCATCCAGGCCGTACCGGCCGCCACATCCAAGTCACAGCCGGCGCAGCCGCACAAGCATCACTGACCCGGCGAGACCTCAAATCCCGGCGAACAAAGCGCGCAGGTCGTATCTGTTTCTCGTAGACCAGATTGCCACCAGGTCGAAATCGGGCATGCCGCCCCCATCGACAATGGGGCAAAACGTGACGCCCGGGAAATCGACTGTCTGTATCCAACTGGGCAGGAGCCCCACCCCGCAGCCGCCGGCCACGCAGGCCAGCACGGTCAGGGTGCGATTGGCGTGCTGGTTGACCCTGGCCTCATGGCCGGCTTGGCGCAAGGCCTGGGTGATGCTGGCATACAAATGAGGCAATTGTTCCTTGGGGTACATCACCAGCCCCTGTTCGGCGATCTGCTCCAGTGAGATCCGCCGCTGCAAACGCATGGCAAGCGCCTCGGGCACGGCAGCCACCAGCTTGTCGCGCCGCAGCACCCGTTCGCTCATGGGCCCCCCGACAGCTACCGGCGAGTGCACGAGCCCAATATCCAGGGTCCCCTCCTCCAGGGCCTTGATTTGCTCTTCATTGCTCATTTCCTTGAGATCGAGCTGGAGATCGGGCGCCCTGAGGCGGATGGCCCGAATCATTTCCGGCAGAACCTCGAATAGCGCCGACGACACCAAGCCTATGCGCAAGGTACCCGCCAGGCCGTCCTGTGCCCGCCTCGCCTTGTCGGCAGCCTCGTCCAATAAATACAGACCATTGCGGATGTCCTGAGCCATCACCCTGGCGGCAGGGGTCGGCGTCGCCCCACGTCTGGAGCGCTCGAACAGTTTCGTGCCCAGGCCTTTTTCCATCCGGGCCAGGGACTGGCTGAGCGCCGGTTGCGCAATGCCCAATTTGTGCGCTGCCTTGCCGATCGCCCCCTCTTCCATGACGGCAAGAAAATGCCTGAGCTGGCTGATTTCCATATTGATTCGATATGAATAAAAATTATTTTAATAATAGATGAATATGTATGGGGTGCCTAGAATTCCAGCAATAATTGCAAAGCGACAAGCTCGATGCCTCCTCAGCCTACTTCTACGACGATTCCCACCGGCGCCATCGACACACACGCGCATGTATTCGAGCCCGGGCTGCCCATGCTCGCAACGCGGCGCTACACGCCTCGATATAGCGCGACGCTGGCGAACTACTTGTCCCTGCTCGATACCCACGGCTTGGCCGGGGGCGTGCTGATCCAGCCGAGTTTCCTGGGCTATGACAATCACTACCTGCTGGACAGTCTGCACCGGGCGCGCGGAAGGTGCAGAGGCGTGGTCTGCCTGGACCCCGCCACGCCACCCGCCGCGCTGAGAGCCATGGACGCGGCCGGGGTGGCCGGCATGCGCCTGAACCTGTTCGGCTGCGAAGTCCCGCCGCTGCGCGACGCGAACTGGCGCGCCCTGTTCTCGGAACTGAATGATCTCGACTGGCACGTGGAAGTGCACTGCCCCGCAAGCATGCTGCCTCGCGCCATGGCGCCCCTGCTCGAATACGGCTGCAAGCTGGTGATCGACCACTTCGGCCGCCCCGATGGGCGGCCCGCAACGGACTGGGAGGCAATGGACTACCTATGCAACAGCGCCGACAGCGGCCGGGTCTGGGTGAAACTGTCCGCCGCCTACCGGATCTGGCAAGCAGAGGGCGCGGCGCATTCGGCACTTTCCGCCACACAACTGCTGCATGCATTCTCCGCGCAGCGGCTGCTATGGGGCAGCGACTGGCCGCACACAGAACACGAATTGGTCGGCGATGTCGGCCTGTCTTTGCAGTACCTGTCCGACTGGGTGCCGGATGTTTCCGAGCGCGCCACCATTCTGTCGGACACCCCTCGTCTTTTATTCAAATTCCAAGGAGACATTCCATGTTCCCATGCTCTGGCACCGTAAATCGTCTCGCCCGCGGGTTTCTGGCCTTGTGTTTTGCGGCCGGCGCCGCGAGTGCATCGGCCGCCTATCCGGACAGGCCCATTACGCTAGTGGTGACCTATCCGCCCGGCGGCACCGTAGACGTGGTCGCGCGGCTCATCGGCCCCGAACTGGGCAAGGCCCTGGGGCAATCGGTCATCATCGAAAACAAAGGCGGAGCGGGCGGCATGATAGGCGAGGGCTATGTGGCGCGCAGCAAGCCCGATGGCTATACCTTGATGCTCGATGCCTCCAATTTCGCGCAAAATCCGGCCTTGCGTTCGCATATGAACTTCGACGTGCAGAAGGACTTTGCCCCCGTATCGCTGCTGCTCAAGGTGCCCAATGTGCTGGTCGTGAACCCAGGCAGCTCCATACACTCCGTCGCCGACCTGATCAAGCAGGGCAAGGACCCGAGCCATCCCGTCTATTTCGCCTCGGCCGGGCCGGGTTCAGCCCAGCATCTGGCCGGCGAACTGTTCAACTTGCTTGCCGGCACGCAACTGAAGCACGTGCCATACAAGGGCGGCGGCCCGGCCATGATCGACGTCATGGCCGGCCAAGTGCCCCTGATGTTCGCCAGCCTCGGTTCTTCGTGGACCCACATCAAGGCAGGCAAGCTGCGCGCCGTCGCTGTCGGCAGCACGGCCCGTTCGCCACTGATGCCCAACGTGCCCACCATCGCAGAATCCGGGGTCGCGGGATATTCATCCTACGAATGGAACGGAATATTCGCACCGGCGGGCACGCCGAAGCCGGCGCTGGACAAGGTTTCCGCCGCGCTCACGCGGGTTCTCGGCGAGCCGCAAGTCCGCAAGCAACTGGAAGCGCTGGGCGCCGATGTGGTGGCATCCGATCCGGCTCAATTGAGCGCGTTCGTGAATGAAGAAATCGCCAAATGGACCAAGGTGGCCCATACGGCCCACCTGAAGCTGGACTGAGGCGGTCCGGCAAGACCGGCCGCGTTTCCCGGCAGGCCGCCGCAGCGATGCGGCGGCCATGCCACTATGGGGCCGGCACAGCCGCACACCCGTCACTGACCTGGCGCGGCGCCGGGCATTGCGGCGCAAGACCGCCGCATGGCGGGTACGGCCGCAAGGGATCGCCTATGTACAATGAACATAGTCTTCCGCATATGCCTCGTACATGAAACCTATCCGCAAAGCTGTATTTCCCGTCGCCGGCATGGGCACGCGCTTCCTGCCAGCGACCAAGGCCATGCCCAAGGAAATGCTGCCCATCGTCGACAAGCCGCTCATCCAATATGCGGTGGAAGAGGCCATCGCGGCCGGCATCACCGACCTGATCTTCATCACCGGCCGCAACAAGCGGGCCATCGAAGACCACTTCGACCGGGTTCCGGAACTGGAAGCCGACCTGGAATCCAAGAACAAGACCGCGCTGCTGGACACGGTGCGCAACATCATTCCCGCGCACGTGAATTGCATCTACACGCGCCAGCCGGCGCCGCTGGGGCTGGGCCACGCGGTGCTGTGCGCCGCCCCCATCGTCGGCAACGAGCCCTTCGCCGTGCTGCTGGCCGACGACCTGATCGATGCCGACACTTCGGTCACGCAGCAACTGGTCGAGGCCGCCCACCAGCAGGACGGCAGCGTGCTGGCCATCCAGGACGTGGACCGCGGGGACACTGACAAGTACGGCATTATTTCGGGCTCGCGCGTCAACGACAAGACCACGCGCCTGAGCGCCATCGTGGAAAAACCCAAGCCCGAGGCCGCGCCGTCCACCCTTGCGGTGGTCGGCCGCTACGTGCTCGAGCCCGAAATCTTCGAGCACCTGCGCCAGACACAGGCGGGGGTGGGCGGCGAGATCCAGCTTACCGACGGCATTGCCAGCCTGCTGAAGAGCCGCGGCGTCTACGGCCTGCAATATGAAGGGCTGCGCTACGACTGCGGCAACAAGCAGGGCTTCTTCCGCGCCACGCTGGAACTGGGGCGCAAGTACCACGGCCTGTAGGCGGGCAAGCCCAGCCGCGGCCGGGGCAAAGGCGCCGGCCACTCGCGATTTGCCGTTCCGGGGGCCATGAGGGCGTCACGATTCCCTAGCCTGGGGAAAATTCCTGCGCCAGGGGCAATCCGGCCCGTTCAGGCGCCGCGCCCCGCCCCGTCCTTGAGCTCGTTCAGCCCGGCCAGCACGCGCGCCACGGCGCCGGTGTGCTTCTGCACCCAGTGGCGCCCGGCCTCTCCCATGGCCGCCAGGTCCTTGGGCCGGTCCAGCAGGCGCAGCGCCTCGAGCACCGCCGCATCCGCATCGGGCACGCGCAGCGCCGCCCCTTCCTCGACGGCGTCCGCCACGGCCTGCTCGAAATTCCGCGTGTGCGGCCCGACCAGGACCGGCACGCCCAGCGCGCACGCCTCTATCAGGTTCTGCCCGCCCAGGGGCGCGAAGCTGCCGGCCACGATGGCCACATCGCAGGCCGCGTAATAGGAGGGCATCTCCCCCAGGCTGTCGCCCAGCAGCACCAGCGGAACGCCGGACTGCGCCGGGTCCGGCCCTGTAGCGGTACGGCCCTCGAGCAGTTCCAGCGCTCCGGCCCGATCCAGGCTCGACAGGCCGGACCTGCGCGCGCAGGAGATGCCCGCCTCGCGCAACAGGGCGGCGGCGGCGTCGAAACGCTGCGGATGCCGGGGGATCAGGCAGAACAACACGCGCTCGCCCAAGCCCCGGCCCCGGTCGTCGGCCCGGCGGGCGTGCCTGAGCAGTGCGCGCACGAACATTTCGTCCTCGCCCTCGCGGGTGCTGGCGATGGCTATCACCTTGCGCCGCAAGGCCGCGCCGAAGGCCCGGCCGCGGGCCACCTTGTCCGCCGGCAGCGTGATGTCGAACTTGAAATTGCCCGACACCCGCACCGCCGCAGCGCCCGCCTGTTCCAGGCGTTGCGCATCCTGCAGCGTCTGGGCGTAGACGCCTTGCAGATTTCCGTAGGCTTCGCGCATGACGCGGCCGGCGCGCAGGCTCTGGCGCAGCGCCTGGTCGGAGAAGCGCGCGCTCGCCAGCACCATGGGCACGCGGGCGCGATGCGCCGCAGCGATCAGGTTCGGCCAGATTTCGCGCTCCATCAGCACGCCGGCCTGGGGCCGGTAGTGCGCGATGAAACGCTGGACGCAGCCCGGAAAATCGTAGGGCAGCCATTCCTGGCGCAGGCGGCCGCGCGCGATCGCGTCGGCAAACAGGCGCGCGCCTTCCTCGCGGCCGGTGGCCGTCATGTGGGTCAGCAGCACACGATCGCCCTGGTCCAGCAAGGCTTGCACCAGCGGCTGGGCGGCGCGTGTCTCGCCCAGGCTCACGGCATGCACCCATATCGGCCGCTCGCCCTCGTCGGGCGCCGCATAATGGCCGAAACGCGCCCCCGACCAGACGTCCCACTGCCCGCCCGCGCGGCGCGCGCGCAGTGCCATCCAGCCCATCAGGCCGGGAGCAAGCAGGCGCAGGAATGCCGTGTAGAAAAAGCGGTTCAAGTGGCGCAGCCCCGGGCTGGGCCTGCCCATGCAGGCAAGAGCCATGTCGTTCCGGCCGTGGCGTGGCGCACAGGCGCGGCCGGCATGCCGCCAGCCGCGCAGCCGCCGGCGAGAAGCGCCAAGCCCATGTCAGGCGTCCTCGCCCGGCCCGCCGGACGCGCTGAACAGTGCGTCCGGCTGGATCTCCAGGCCGCTGTGCTCTTCGGTCGCGGCCAGGGCGGGGTCCTGGTAGGCAAGGGCCTGCTCGACGGCGCTCAGCACGGTCTCGGCCGAGGGCGCATTGCCGCGCTCGCCCAGGTTGGCCGTATAGGACGGCCCCTCGAGCGGGGTGCGCACCGGCGTGGATGCCTTGTAGATGCCTATGGTGGGCCGCCCCAGCCCCGCCGACAAGTGGGTCAGGCCGCTATCCAGGCCCACCATCAGCCGGGCCGCGGCCAGCACCCCGGCGATGCCATTCAGGTTCATGCGCGGCAGCACCTCGGCGCCCGGCACCCCGGCGGCCAGCGCCTGCGCGCGGCGCGTTTCGGCCTCGCTGCCCGCCAGCAGCCTCAACCCCAGGCCATGCTGGCCCAGCCGCGCGAACACCTTGTGCCAGTCGGCTTCCGGCCAGAGCTTGTCGTCGCGGCTGGCCGAGGGCATGATCACCGCATAGGGCTGGATGCGCACGCCGTCGGTGATGGCCTGCAGGCCGAAATCCGGCTCGCCGGTATAGGTGTAGCCGAAGGCGGCGGCCGCGAGCTGGCGCTGGCGGATCACCGCCGGCTGCCAGAAATTGACGCTGTGCTTGACGTCGTAGAAGAACGAGGCGAGCGGCTCGCGCGCCGAATGGCGATCCAGGCCATGGCGCAGGCCGTTGGCCTGGCGCACCAGCCAGACCGATTTCATCAGCGCCTGCATGTCCAGCACGATGTCGTACTGGCGCGATTTCAGCTTGGCGCGCAGTGCAGCCCGTTCGGCGCGCGTCTGCGCCGCCCACCAATGCTTGCGCCAGCGGCGATGGGCCACCTTGATCACTTCGTGCACCGCCGGGTGCCAGGCCGGGATTTCGGCGAAGCTTTCTTCCACGATCCAGTCGATCTGCGCCCCCGGCACGTTGGCGGCGATATCGGAAATGGCCGGCAGCATATGCACCAGGTCGCCGAGCGAGGAGGTGCGTACGATCAGGATTCGTTTCTTCACGGCGGCAGGCGCATGCATCATGGGGCGATTATAAAGACAAGTACCTGCAACAAGTGCGCCGGCAGCCGCTGCCAGGCGTATGATTTCCTATTGCAGCCAGAACAATTCCGGACAGGAGAGGAAAGCCCAGAAAAACAGTAGAACGAGGAGGCTCATCGTGGAAACAGGAAAGATACAAGCCCACAACCAGCGCCCGGCGGCGGTATGGGGTAGCGCCGGCGACGCCTATAACGAAATCAGTCACCAGATAGCCAGCGCGCTGGATCATTGCGCAAGACGGGTCGCTCCGCAACCGGGCGAACGCGTGCTGGACCTCGCCACAGGCACGGGCTGGACGTCCCGGCTGCTGGCACGCTACGGCGCGGCCGTCACGGGCGCCGATATTTCCGCCGACCTGATCGCGGCCGCAAAGGCCCGGGCCCAGGCCGAGCGCCTGGACATCGACTACCAGATCGGCGACGCGGAGAAACTCCCCTATGCCGACGGCAGCTTCGATGCCGTGGTCTCCACCTTCGGCGTCATGTTCGCCAGCCACCCCGAAGCGGCGGCCGGCGAGATGGCCCGGGTCTGCCGCAGCGGCGGGCGCATCGGCCTGGCAATCTGGCCGCCCCAGGGCGGGGTCTATGAAATGTTCGTCGTGATGCGCGCCTATATGCCCCCGCCCCCCACGCCGGCGCCCGCCTCGCCCTTCGCCTGGGGAGACCGCAACCGGGTCCGGGAACTGCTGGGCCGCGACTTCGACCTGAAATTCGAAGACGGCGTCACGGTCTATTACGACCGCGATGGGCAGGCGGCCTGGAACGCGTTTTCCAAGGGCTATGGCCCCGCCAAGGCGCTGGCCGCAAGCCTGGACGAGACGCGCCGGGCCGGCCTGGCGCGGGATTTTGCCGCCTTTCACGACAAGTTCGCCACGGGCCTGGGCATCGCCGTGCCGCGGGAATATCTGTTGATCATAGGCACGAGGCACTAAGCGCACGAGACACCGGGCTTTTGCACCTTACAATCCGGGCATGTGTCACCAACCCGTAGCAAGCATGCCTGCAACCGTACTGGTCACCGGCGGCGCCGGATTCATCGGCAGCCACACCACCGTGGCGCTGCAACAGGCCGGCTACCGTGTAGTCGTCCTGGACAATCTGTGCAATAGCAGCGCCTCGGTGCTCTCGCGCGTCGAGCGCATCACCGGCGCGCGCCCCGAATTCATCGAGGGCGACATCCGCAACGCGGCCCTGCTCGACGAGCTGTTCGCCGCGCAGCGGATCGACGCCATCCTGCATTTCGCCGGCCTGAAAGCCGTGGGGGAATCGACCCGGAAGCCGCTCGAATACTACGACAACAATGTGCACGGCAGCGTCAATCTGTTGCAGGCCGCGCGCCGGGCCGCCGTCCAGACCTTTGTCTTTTCGTCGTCGGCCACGGTATACGGCGACCCGCAGCGCCTGCCGCTGGCCGAAGACCATCCGCGCTCGGCCACCAATCCTTACGGCCACAGCAAGCTGGTGGTCGAGGACATACTCGAAAACCTCTACCGCGCCGAAGCCGGCTGGCGCATCGCGCGGCTGCGCTACTTCAACCCCGTGGGCGCGCATCCCAGCGGCCTGATCGGCGAGGCGCCGCAAGGGGTGCCCAACAATCTCATGCCCTATGTATCGCAGGTCGCCTGCGGCACGCGGCCGCGCCTGCAGGTGTTCGGCAATGACTACGACACGCCCGACGGCACGGGCGTGCGCGACTACATACACGTCATGGACCTGGCGCAAGGCCACGTGGCGGCGCTGCGCCACTGCGAGAAACAGCAGCAGAACCTGCTGAGCGTCAACCTGGGCACCGGCCGCGGCTATTCGGTGCTGGAAATGGTGCGCGCTTTCGAAAAAGCCAGCGGCCGGCCGGTACCCTACGACATCGTTGCCCGGCGCCCCGGAGACATCGCCGCCTGCTGGGCCGATACGGCGCTGGCCGAGCAAGAGCTGGGGTGGCGCGCCACCCTGGGCATAGACGAAATGTGCGCCGACGCCTGGCGCTGGGAAATCGGCCGGGAAAACCTGCAAGAAGAATAAGCCGGCGCGGCGGCGCCGCTGCCGCGCAACGGGCTTAGGCCTGTTCACGCTAAAAGGGGTGCCCTTTTTAGTATGAACAGGCCCTAGCGTACGATTTCGCGCAGCATTTCCACCAGCCGGTCGGCGTGGTCGGGATCCAGCTTTGCCAGCAGGCGGCGCTGGTGTTCCATGGCCTGCTCGCACAAGCCGCCGATGAGCCGCGAGCCCTTGGGCGTGATCTGCACCAGGGTCTGGCGCCGGTCGGCGCGCGAAGACCGCAAGGTGATGTAGCCCTCGGCCTCGAGCCGGGGCAGGACCTTGCTGATCGTGGGCTGCTTGGTTACCGCCAGGTCGGCCAGCATGCCCACCGTTTCCCCCTCGCCTTCGATCAGGCTGCCCAGGATGCGCCATTCCGTTACGGTCAGCCCGGCCTTCCTGACTTCGACGTGGAATTCCTCGGAGATCTGGTGGCTCGCCCGGGCCAGCACGGATGCCAGATAGCGGTGCACGAAGCGCGTGGACGGATCGGGACGGGACATGTGGGAGGCTTGGTTTCGGTACTCGAAAATCGTAGCCCAAAGCCGCGGAAGGCGTCAATATAATGGTTTGCACCGATATCCAAGCGACTGTTATTTATATTAAATTTCGCAAATATATGAATTTTCATATTTATATTGACAAGACTAAGCTTCAACCCTAAAGTATTTGGAAAGCAGCCGCGGCCGGAGTCTGGCCGGCGGTCCGCCGGGGTCCTTCCGAGACACGCGGGACATGCGGTGCCGGCACGGCGGCGACAAAATACTGGCAGCCTGGAGACATCATGGCGGAGCGTTCATTCAAGAAGGAAGTCCAGCAGTTGCGCATCGGCGCAGGCGAGGAATTCCGCGGCGAAGGCATACTTGCGGTCACCAAGGCGCTGCTGCAATCGGGCGTAGGCTACGTGGCGGGCTACCAGGGCTCGCCCATTTCCCACCTGATGGACGTGCTGGCCGACGCCCAGGAAATCCTCGAAGAGCTGGGCGTGCACTTCGAAGCCAGCGCCTCGGAAGCCACCGCCGCCGCCACGCTTGCGGCCTCGGTCATGTACCCAATACGCGGCGCGGTCACCTGGAAATCCACCGTAGGCACGAATGTGGCCTCCGACGCCCTGGCGAACCTGGCCTCGGGCGGGGTCACCGGCGGCGCGCTGGTCATCGTCGGCGAAGACTACGGCGAAGGCTCGTCCATCATGCAGGAACGCACCCACGCCTTCGCCATGAAGTCGCAGCTCTGGCTGCTGGATCCGCGCCCCAACCTGGAAAGCATGGTCAAGGCCGTGGAAGACGGCTTCGAGCTGTCCGAGGCCAGCAACACGCCGGTGATCCTGCAACTGCGCATCCGCGGCTGCCACGTGCACGGGCGCTTCATGGCCAAGGACAACCGCCGTCCCGAATTCGGCCTGGGGCAGGCCATGGAAAACCCGGTGCGCGACGTCAACCGCATCGTGCTGCCGCCCGCCTCGTTCCTGCACGAACAAGAAAAAATAAAGCAGCGCTGGCCGGCCGCCGTGCGCTACATCCAGGAAAACCATCTCAATGAATTCTTCGACGGCGACGCCGGCGATATCGGCCTGATCCTGCAAGGCGGCCTGTACAACGGCGTCATCCGCGCCCTGCAGTTGCTGGGCCTGGCGGACCACTTCGGCAACAGCCGCATCCCGCTGTACGTGATGAATGTCACCTACCCGGTAATCGACGACGAGGTGCGCCGCTACTGCCAGGGCAAGAAGGCCGTGCTGCTGCTCGAAGAAGGCCAACCCAACTATATCGAGCAGAACCTGCACACCATCCTGCGCCAGGCCGGCATGGACACCGTACTGTCTGGCAAGGACGTGCTGCCTATGGCCGGCGAATACACCACTGCAGTGATCCGCGACGGCCTGCAGAAATTCCTGGAACGCCACCACCCCGGGCTGCTGCCGCGCCTCGAAGTGCCGGGGATAGAACCCGCCGCGCCGCAAATGGAAATCAGCGAACTGGCGCGGCCGTCCCAGGGCCAGGCTGCGGCAAGCCCGCAGCCCGCCAAAGACCATGCGCGCGAGCTGGCCGAAGTCGTGCCGCCGCGCCCCGCGGGCTTCTGTACGGGCTGTCCCGAGCGGCCGATCTTCTCGGCCCTGACTCTTGCCCAGCAAAAGCTCGGCCAGCACCATATCTCCTGCGATATCGGCTGCCATTTGTTCTCCATCCTGCCGCCGTTCAACCTGGGCGCCACCACCATGGGCTACGGCCTGGGGGCGTCCAGCGCCGCCGCCTTCAACGTGCCCTCGTCCAAGCGCCCGATTTCCATCATGGGCGACGGCGGCTTCTGGCACAACGGCCTGGCCTCGGGCATAGGCAATGCCGTCTTCAACAAATACGACGGCGTCATCGTCATCATCGACAACTATTACTCGGCCGCCACCGGGGGCCAGGACATCCTGTCCTCGCGCGCCAAGAACGACCATCGCGCCACCAACAATTCCATCGAGAACGCGGTGCGCGGCGTGGGCGTCAAGTGGGTGCGCACGCTGGACCGTACCTATGACGTAAAGCGCGGCGAAGCCCTGATCGAAGAAGCGCTGACCACCAAAGAAACCGGGCCCAAGGTCATCATCGCCCAGTCCGAATGCATGCTCAACAAGCAGCGCCGCGTCAAGCCCGCCTTCAACAAGGCCGTCAAGGAAGGCAAGCGCATGGTCAAGGAACGTTTCGGGGTGGACCCCGACGTCTGCAGCGGCGACCATGCCTGTATCCGGCTTTCCGGCTGTCCGTCGCTCAGCATCAAGGACAGCGGCGACCCGCTCAAGGAAGACCCGGTGGCGCATGTCGAGAATAGCTGCGTGGGCTGCGGCAATTGCGGCGAAGTCGCCGACGCGGCCGTGCTGTGCCCGTCTTTCTACCGCGCCGATATCGTGCACAACCCCAGCCGCTGGGACCAATTCCTGGCCCGCCTGCGCGGACGCGTCATCGGCTTTCTGCAGGCGCGCCGCGCGGCCCGCCTGCAACAGTATTCGCTCTAAGTTCCAAGTACTTCCTGCTAAGGCGCCAACCATGAACACCTCGCTGCATGCCGGCACCCCGATCAAGATCGCCATCCTGGCCATGGGCGGCCAGGGCGGCGGCGTGCTGGCCGACTGGATCGTCGACATGGCCGAACACGCCCAGTGGTGGGCGCAGACCACGTCCGTGCCGGGCGTGGCGCAGCGCACCGGAGCCACGGTGTACTACGTCGAGCTGATGCCCGAGGCGGCGGTGCGGGCCGCGGGCAAGCCCCCCACCCTGGCCATGATGCCGACCGCGGGCGACGTAGACCTGGTGATCGCCGCCGAGCTCATGGAAGGCGGCCGCGCGATCCAGCGCGGCTTCGTCACCCCGGACCGCACCGTGCTGATTTCCTCGTCGCACCGCAGCTATGCCGTGGGCGAGAAAGCGGCGCACGGCAACGGCATCGCCGACCCCAACAAGGTCATCGAGGCGGGCAGGGAAATCGCCAAGCGCTTCCTGTGCTTCGACCTGCAGGCCCTGGCCGACGAGGCCGGCAGCGTCATCAGCGCCAGCCTGTTCGGCGCCATCGCGGGCAGCGGCGCGCTGCCGTTCGCGCGCGAAGACTACGAGGCCACGATACGGCGCGCGGGCGTGGGCGTGAACGCCAGCCTGCGTGCCTTCGCCGCAGGCCTGCAGGCGGCAGCATCGGCGCCCGCTGCGCCCGCCGCCATCGACACCAGCCGCCCCCTGCCGGCCATCCCCGAGACCGCCGCCCACCCGCGCACCCGCCAGATGCTCGAAGAGCTCAAGCGCGACTTCCCGCCGCAGGCCCAGCCCATGATGCTCGCCGGCCTGCGCCGCGTGCTGGAATTCCAGGACCTACTCTACGGGCGCGAATACCTGGACCATATGCGCGACATCCGCGAACTCGATGCACAATTCGGCGGCGCCGCGAAATCCTGGGCGCTGACCGCCGCGGCGGCGCGCTACGTGGCAGTGGCCATGGCCTATGACGACGTGATCCGCGTCGCCGACCTGAAGACGCGCGGCACGCGCTTCGAACGGGTGCGCCAGGAAGTCGGCGCCGCGCAGGAACAACTGGTCTACACCACCGAATACATGCATCCGCGGCTCGAGGAAATCTGCGGCACCATGCCTGCGTTCCTGGGCCGCTATATAGAGAACTCGCCGGCGCTCAGCCGTTTCCTGGGCCGTTTTTTCCGCAAGGGGCGGTTCCTGCGCAGCGGCACGCTTTCGGGTTTCCTGATGCTGTACGCGCTGGCGGGCATGCGGCGCTTTCGCCGCGGCACGCTGCGCCACAAGACCGAGGCGCACAGCCTGCACAACTGGCTCAAGCTGATTTCCGACACCGTGCACCACGATTACGACCTGGCCGTGGAAGTCGTCAACTGCCGCCGCCTGGTCAAGGGCTATAGCGACACCCATGCCCGCGGCGACAGCAAGTACCAGCGGCTGACGCTGGCCGCCAGCCAGTTGCTGGGCAGCGCCGGAGCCGCGTCGCGCCTGCGGGCGCTGCGCGACGCGGCCCTGGCCGACGACCAGGGCACCAAGCTGGACGCCATGCTGCAACAGGAACTCAAACCCGCAAACTGAGCCGCAGCGATACTTCGACCGATACCGATACTTTTGGATAAACCCGGCCCCGGCGCGCCGCACCGCCCTTGCCGCAAACCGAACCGCAAGCCGTGACTACGCTGACTCTTACCGTATCCGCCGTCCAGGCCCTGACTCCCATCATCCGGTCCGTCGTGCTGGAACCGGCCGATGGCGCCGCGCTGCCCGCCTACACGCCGGGATCGCACCTGAAAGTGCACATCCCGGGCCAGGCGCAACCGCGCTGCTATTCCCTGGTCAGCCTGGACGCATCCGCGGACGATTTCGGCGCGCCGCGCCGCTACTGTCTGGGCGTGCGCCTGGAAGACCCGAGCACCGGCGGCTCGCGCTACATGCACCAGATCAAGGCGGGCGACACGCTGCAAGTGGAGGCGCCGAAGAACGACTTTCCGCTGCACGAACCCGAGACGGTCGAAGCCCCCGCGATATTGATCGCGGGCGGCATAGGCATCACGCCCATCGCCTCGATGGCGACCGCGCTCAAGGCCACCGGCCGGCCCTACGAGCTGCACTACTACGGGCGCAGCCTGGCGCAAATGGCCTACGCCGCCGAACTGGCGGCGCAGCATCGCGACAGCCTGCACCTGCACGCCGACGACGATGCCGCCACGCAACTGCCGCTGCCCGCGCTGCTGGAACGCTTCCACAACGCCCAGCACCTGTATGTCTGCGGCCCCAAGGGCCTGATCGACCTGGTGGTGGAACAGTCGCATGGCCGGCACTGGCCGCACTCGCATGTGCATTTCGAGCTCTTCACCGCCGCCGCGCCGCAGGCCGGCGACCGTGCCTTCGAGGTCGAGCTGCGCCAGTCGGGCCAGGTGTTCCAGATTCCGCCCGACAAGACCATACTCGAAGTGCTGGAAGAAGCCGGCTGCGATCCGCTCTACGACTGCAGGCGCGGCGAATGCGGGGTCTGCCAGGTCGGCGTGCTCGAAGGCGTGCCCGACCACCGCGACTACTATCTTTCCGACGACGAACGGGCCGCGGGCAAGGTGATGCAGATCTGTATTTCGCGCAGCCTCAGCGACCGCCTGGTCCTGGACCTTTGACCCACCGCATACCTGTGAGCCGCCCGCAGGCGGCCACGACAAGGAGGCGCCACGATGAACTACCGCAACGATCCCGCCGCACTGGAGGCGCTGGTGCGCCCCACAGAAGTGCATAAAGACCTTTTCATCGACGACGAAGTCTTCGACCTGGAAATGGAAAGGCTCTTCGCCAATACCTGGGTGTATGTGGGCCATGGCAGCCAGATCCCCAACGTGGGCGACTTCTACACGACCACCGTGGGCACGCAGCCGGTGGTGATGGTGCGGCACACCGACAAGAGCGTCAAAGTGCTGTACAACCGCTGTCCGCACAAGGGCGTGATGGTGGCGGGCGCGGGCTGCGGCAATACCGGCAAGTTCTTCCGCTGCCCCTATCACGCCTGGACCTTCAAGACCGACGGCAAGCTGCTGTCGGTGCCCCTGAAGAAAGGCTACGACCCCGAGGTCTTCGCGCAGTGCGAGGCCAGCCAGGGCATGGCCGCCGTGGAAAACGTGCGCGACTACCGCGATTTCGTCTTCTGCCGCCTGAGCCCCGCCGGCATTTCCTTCGAGGACTTCTTCGGCGAGTCCCTGTCGACCCTCGACAATATGGTCGACCGCTCGCCGCAGGGCAGGCTGACGGTGGCCGGGGCGCCGCTGCGCTACCTGCACGATTGCAACTGGAAGATGCTGGTCGACAACCAGACCGACACCTGCCACCCCATGGTGGCGCATGAATCCTCGGCCGGCACCGCCGTCAAGGTCTGGGAACAAGCGCCCGAAGGCACGTCCAAGCCCATGGCCGTGGAACAGTTCGCGCCCTTCATCTCGCCCTACGAATTCTTCGAGAACATGGGCATACGCGTCTGGGAAAACGGCCACGGCCACACCGGCGTGCACAACTCCATACATGCCGCCTACTCGAGCGTGCCGGGCTACATGGAAGCCATGACCGAAGCCTACGGCGAAGAGCGCGCCCACCAGATCCTGGCCGACACGCGCCACAACACCACGTACTTCCCCAACATCATGGTCAAGGGCCCGATCCAGACGCTGCGCATCTTCAAGCCGCTGGCCGCCGACAAGACCCTGGTCGAGTCCTGGGCCTTCCGCCTGGAAGGCGCGCCCGACCTGCTGCTGGAGCGCACCCTGATGTACAACCGCCTGATCAACGCCCCCACCTCGGTGGTGGGCCACGACGACCTCGAGGTCTACGAACGTTCGCAGCACGGCCTGCATGCGCGCGGCCGCGACTGGGTCAATGTGGCGCGGCTCTATGATCCCAGCGAGGCCGGCCGCAAGAACGAGATCACTAATGGCACCAGCGAATGGCAGATGCGCAACCAGTACCAGGCTTGGGCGCGCTTCATGGCCCCCGGCGCACAGGAGCAAGCATGAAATCGCATAGCCCCGACGAACTCATCGACTTCGTCTACGCCGAGGCGCGCTTGCTGGATGAACAGCAATTCGAAGCCTGGCTGGACCTGTACGCCGAAGACGGCCACTACTGGATGCCGTTGGAACATGACCAGACCGACCCGCGCCTGCAGCCCTCGCTGATGTACGAAGACAAGCTGCTGCTGCGGGTTAGGGTCGAGCGCCTGGCGGGATTGCGCACCTATTCCCAGCAGCCGCGCAGCCGCAGCCATCACCTGCTGCAGCGGCCCAGCATCGAGACCGCGCAACCCTGGCACAAGCCCGAACAGGGCCAATACGCGCTGCGCGCCGCCTTCCACTATGTCGAGACGCGGCTGGACCAGCAAACGCTGTATGCGGGTTGGGCCGGCTACGAGCTGAGCTCCGGCGACCAGGGGCTGCGCATCCGGCAAAAACGCATCGACCTGGTCAATTGCGATGCCTCGTTCCGCAGCATCCAGTTATTCATGTAGGCCCTGCCACGATGACGCTACCCGACACCGTATACCGCGCCTACGCCCACACCGCGGCGCAGTGGCCCAAGCAGCCCTTCTTGTGCGTAATGCCCGAAACCGCGGGCATCTACGGCATCGAGGCGGGAGAAATCCTCTACCGGCCGTTCCTCGAACGCATCGACGCCCTCAAGGCGCGCTATGCGCAGGCCGGCTATGGCCACGGCCATCGCGCCGGGCTGCTGCTGGAAAACCGGCCGGCCTTCTTCCTGCACTGGTTCGCGCTGAACGCGCTGGGCGTGTCGGTCGTGCCCATCAATGCCGAGTTGCGCGCGGCCGAGCTGGAATACCTGGTCGGCCATTCCGAGATCTGCGTGGCCATCGCCCTGCCCAGCCACCACGAGGCGTTGCGCGCCGCGGCGCGGGCCGCCGGACGGGAGCTGGCCGTGGCGGGCCCCGACGACGAGCCTCCGGCCGCGCTGCAGGCCGCGCCCCTGGCCGCGCGCCCCGTGGACGCCGCCACCGAGTGCGCGCTGCTCTATACCTCGGGCACCACCGGCAAGCCCAAGGGCTGCATGCTGCCCAACGAATACTTCCTGCATGCGGGCCGCTGGTATGCCGCGGTGGGCGGCCTGGCGCACTTGCGGCCCGGCGCCGAGCGCATGCTCACGCCCCTGCCGCTGGTGCACATGAACGCCATGGCCACGTCCTCCATGGCCATGGTGGTCAGCGGCGGCTGCCTGATCCCCATAGACCGCTTTCATCCGCGCAGCTGGTGGGACACGGTGCGCGAATCGCGCGCCACTATCGTCCACTACCTGGGCGTCATGCCGGCCATCCTGATGAAGGCCGAGCCCACGCCGCACGATACGGAACATCGCGTGCGCTTCGGCTTCGGCGCCGGCATAGACCGTTCGCTGCACGCGCCGTTCGAGCAGCGCTTCGGCTTTCCCCTGCTCGAGGCCTGGGCCATGACGGAAACCGGCTCGGGCGCCGTCATCATCGCCAACCACGAGCCGCGCTTCATCGGCACCAGTTGCTTCGGAAAAGAAGAACCGGACGTGCAGGTGCGCATCGTCAACGATGCCGGCCAGCCGGCCGGCGTGGACGAGAACGGCGAACTGCTGGTGCGCCACGGCGGCGACAATCCGCGCTTCGGCTTCTATGCCGGCTATCTCAAGGACGAGGCCGCCACCCGCGAGGCCTGGGAAGGCGGCTGGTTCCATACCGGCGACATCGTGCGCCGCAATGCCCAGGGCTATCTGCATTTCGTGGACCGCAAGAAGAACGTGATCCGGCGCAGCGGCGAGAACATCGCGGCAGTGGAGGTCGAAAGCGTGCTGCTGCAGCATCCGGCGGTCAAGGCCGCGGCGGTGGCCGCCGTGCCCGACCCGGTGCGCGGCGACGAGGTGCTGGCCTGCGTCGTATGCGCCGCGCCGCCCGCGCCCGGCCAGGCCGAGGACCTGGCGCGCGATATCGTCGCCTGGAGCCTGGCCCGGCTCGCCTATTACAAGGTGCCGGGCTACGTGGCCTTCGTCGACGCGCTGCCGCTGACCGCCACCAACAAGATCCAGCGCGGCGAGCTCAAGAAGCTGGCGCCCACACTGCCGGGCACCGCCATGTGCGTAGATACCTGCGCCATGAAGAAGCGCCAGGAGATCGCGACGTGACGGCCGCCCGCATGAGCTACCAGGGGGTGGTCGCCTGCCTGCCGGTGAGCCTGCCCTATGTGCGCTATTCGATACGCAGCGCCCATTGGTGGCTGGGCCGCGCCCTGGGCGCGCTGGTGCGCGGCGCGGGCGTGGCCAAGCACGACATCGACGGGCTGAGCGTCTCCAGCTTCACCCTGGCGCCCGACACTGCCGTCGGGCTGGTGCAGCACCTGGACATGAGCCCGCGCTGGCTCGACCACATCCCCATGGGCGGGGCGAGCGGCGTGGTGGCGCTGCGCCGCGCGGCGCGCGCCGTGCAGGCGGGCGACGCCGAGATCGTCGCCTGCCTGGCCGGCGACACCAACCACGTCGACTCCTTCCGCCATACCCTCAGCCAGTTCTCGCGCTTCGCGCAGGACGCGGTATATCCCTACGGCGCCGGCGGCCCCAATGCCAGCTTCGCCTTGCTCACCGCCAATTACATGCGGCAGACCGGCGCCACGCGCGAGGATTTCGGCAAGCTGTGCGTGGCGCAGCGCGACAATGCCCTGCGCTACCCGCATGCCCTGATGAAAAAGCCGCTCAGCTTGCAGCAGTACCTGGACGCGCGCCTGATCACCGAGCCCATTCACCTGTTCGATTGCGTCATGCCCTGCGCCGGCGCCGACGCCTTCCTGGTCATGAGCGAGGAGCGCGCCCGCCGGCTCGGCCTGCCGGCCGTCCGCATCCTGTCCACCATCGAACGGCACAACGCCTGGACCGAAGACCCCATGCAGATGCGCGGCGGCTGGACCATGGACCGCGACGCCTTCTATGAACATGCCGGCGTCGCGCCGACAGACGTCGATTTCATGCAGGCGTACGACGACTATCCGGTCATCAACATGATGCAGATCGAAGACCTGGGCTTTTGCGCCAAGGGCGAGGCGCCCGGCTTCGTGCGCGAACACAGCTTCACCGTCGACGGCAGCTTCCCCTTCAATACCAACGGCGGCCAGCTTTCCGTCGGCCAGGCCGGCGCCGCCGGCGGCTACCTCGGCATGGTCGAGGCCTTGCGCCAACTCACCGGCACGGCCGGCGCCACCCAGGTAGCCGACGCCCGCATCGGCCTGGTCAGCGGCTTCGGCATGATCAACTACGACCGCGGCCTGTGCACCGGCGCGGCGCTGCTGGCCCGGAGCGACGCATGACCCATCCTCTTTCCCGGCCTCCGAAAAAGAACCCCATGGCGCGCACGCGCCAGCCGACGCTGCCGCCCGCCACCCGCAGCCGCCGGGCGCTGGGCCTGACCGCCGCGGCCGCCGCCGGCCGCTTCGACCTGCAGACCTGCGCCGACTGCGGCACCGTCCAGTATCCGCCGCGCGAAGTCTGCCGCAACTGCCTTTCCGAACACCTGGAATGGCGCGCCGTCGACCCGGCCGGCACGCTGCTGGCCAGCACCACCCTGCATCATAGCAACGATCTGTATTTCCGCGAACGGCTGCCCTGGCGCATCGGCACGGTGCGCATGGCGGCCGGCCCCTCCGTCATCGCCCATGTCCACGGCGACTGCAAAGACGGCGAGCCGGTCAGGCTGTCCCTCAAACTCGATCGCAGCGGCCA
Source organism: Candidimonas humi (assembly GCF_019166065.1). Lineage (GTDB taxonomy): Bacteria > Pseudomonadota > Gammaproteobacteria > Burkholderiales > Burkholderiaceae_B > Candidimonas > Candidimonas humi. The sequence goes on along the minus strand of NZ_JAHTBN010000004.1, from coordinate 181,287 downwards.
GGCCGTGATGATCGCCCTACCCGCACAGGCCACGCCGAACATGGAAGACGACCCCACCTTGCGCGAAACATCCTGCGACCCCAAATTCCGCCGCGCCCTGGTCACCGACGGCAAGACGCCGGTGGGCATGGCCGTGGCCCGGGCCCTGCTCGAGGCCGGCGCCACCACGGTGTTCGTGGGCGACCCCGAGACCTGGAAGCGCTCGGTGGACTTCGACGCACTGTGCCAGGACCCTCGCATCCAGGCGCAGCCCCTGAACGTGACAGACAGCGACTCGGTCGAACGCATCTCGCGCTCGATCGGCGGCAAGGTCGAGATCCTGGTCAACACCGCCGGCTACGAGCGCGACGGCGGTGTGCTGTACAACCGCGACCTGAACAAGGCACGCGACGCCCTGGACGTGAATTGCATGGGCCTGCTGCGGCTGGCGCAGCACTTCGGGCCGGCCATGGCGGGACGCGCGGCCGACGGCGTGAACAGCGCCGTGGCCTGGGTCAACGTGCTGTCCATCTATGCGCACCTCAACCTGCCCGCGCGCGGCCTGTGGTCGGCCTCGATGGCGGCGGCGCTTTCCGTGGCGCAATGCCTGCGCCACGAACTGCGCCAGTCCGGCGTGCGCGTGATAAACGTCTTTCCCGGTCCCGTGGACCACGAATGGGAACAACTCACCCCGCCGCCGCGGGTCAACCCCAAGGCGGTCGCCGACGCCGTGGTCCAGGCCTTGCGCAATGGCACGGAAGACGCCTACGTCGGCGATGTGGCGCGCGAATTCGTCGAGCGCCTGCGCGACAACCCCAAGGGCCTGGAACGCGAACTGGGCCAGTGAGCCCGCGCACCGAACCGCCGCGCGGCGCGTCCCGCGGCCTTTTGATGGAGACACCATGAGCACCCCTGTCCTGGCACAGTTCATGTCCGAACTCGTTGCGGGCAAGATCCGCATCGTCGACCTGACCGAGACCTTGTCGCCCGACTTTCCCACCATCGTGCTGCCGCCCGAATTCGGCCAGGCATGGCCCTTCCGCATCGAGGAAATTTCACGCTACGACGAGCGCGGCCCGGCCTGGTACTGGAATAATTTTTCCTGCTCGGAGCACACCGGCACCCACTTCGACGCCCCGGTGCACTGGGTCAGCGGCAAGGACCAGCCCGACAATACCGTGGACACCATTCCCATACAGGCCTTCATCGCCGAGGCGGCGGTCATAGACTGCTCGGCCCAGGCGCGCGAGGACGCCGACTTCCTGCTGACGGTGGATTTCGTACGGCAATGGGAAGAACGCCACGGCCGCATCAAGCCGCGTTCCTGGGTGCTGATGCGCACCGACTGGTCCAAGCGATCCAAGCCCGAGGACTACCTGAACATGCGCGAAGACGGCGCCCACTCGCCCGGGCCGGACGCGAAAGTGGTGCCCTGGCTCGTCAAGGAGCGCGACGTGCACGGCTTCGGCACCGAATCGGTGGGCACCGACACCGGCCAGGCGCAGCACCTGGACCCGCCCTTTCCCTGCCACTACTTCATGCACGGCAACAACCGCTACGGCCTGCAGTGCCTGACCAATCTCGACCAGTTGCCGCCCACCGGGGCAGTGATCTTCTCGGCGCCGCTGAAGATCCGGCGCGGCTCGGGCAGCCCGCTGCGCGTGCTGGCTCTGACCCCGCAACCCTGATGCGGATTTGCAATGACAGCAACGGGCCCGCTCTTATGTCTCGCCGTGCCGCCCGCAACTGTAGCCGACACCGCGTTCCCGCAACGCCGCCGCGTCACGGCTGCCGCCCTGACTGCAAACCTGCCTGAAACCGGAGAATCCTCTTGCCAAATTCCAATACAGCCGTGGTGACCGGCGGCAGCGCAGGCATCGGCGCCGAGATCTGCCGCCAGATGCTGGACGCCGGCTACGAAGTGGTTTCCGTGGCGCGCCGCGCCCCGGGATTCGATCATCCGAAACTGCGTTCCCTGGAAGTGGATCTGCTCGATCCGCAGGCGGTGGCGCAGGCCGCGGCGCAACTCGCCCGCGAGCATGCCGTCACGCATTTCGTGCACAACGCCGGGGTGATCTGGCCGCACCTGCTGCCCGATGTGACCCTGGACGAACTGCAGGGCCTGACCCAGTTGCACCTGGGCTCGGCGATCACGCTGGCCCAGGCCTTCCTGCCCGGCATGCGCGAGCGCCGCTACGGCCGCATCGTGCTGATGTCCTCGCGCGGCGCGCTGGGCCTGCAGACCCGCACGGCCTATTCCGCCACCAAGGCCGGCATGATAGGCATGGCCCGTACCTGGGCGCTGGAACTCGCCCCGGAAGGCATCACGGTGAACGTCGTCGCCCCCGGCCCCATCCAGACCGACATGTTCTACGACGTGGTGCCCTCGGGCAGCGAGCGCGAGCGCAACATCGCCCGCGGCATCCCGGTGCAGCGCCTGGGCAGGGCCGACGACGTGGCGCGCGCGGTCATGTTCTTCGCGGATCCGGCCAACGGGTTCATCACCGGGCAGACGCTGTACGTGTGCGGCGGAGCCAGCATAGGCTCGATCACGATATGATGCGGGTCGCGCCGCCCTCCGGCCATTCTTTTATTTCAAGCATGAACTACTTATACTTGATGCCCTGGCCGCGGCGCAGCCGGAATATCCGCCGGCGGGCGCCGGGGCATGCATGCCAGGCCTGCGGCAGACACGCCGCGGCCCTGGGCCATCGGCCATGAATCGATCAACTACTATTCCAACTTGCACTCATTACCAGGAGACAACGCCATGCTATTGAAGACCCTCGCCACGGCCGCAGCCGTCGCCGCCGCCCTGGCCGCCACCCCGGCCCTGGCCCAACTCAAGATCGGCGTGGTCACTTCGGCCACCGGCCCGACCGCGCTGGTGGGCATCCCGCAAAAGAATTCCGTGGCCCTGCTGCCCAAGAAAATCGGCAATCTCGACGTGCAGTACATTTCGCTGGACGACGCCAGCGACCCGAACCAGACGGTCACCGATTTCAAGAAGCTGATTTCCGAAGACAAGGTCGACGCCATCATCGGGCCCTCGGGTTCGCCCAATGCCATGGGCGTGATCCAGTTCGCCGCCGAATCCGGCACGCCGATGCTGGCGCCGGTGGGCACGGCCGCGGTGGTGCTGCCCATGACGCCGCAAAAGAAATGGGTGTTCAAGACCACGCAGAATGACGACATCATCGCCAAGGCGCTGGTCGACCATATGGTCAAGACGCACGTCAAGACGGTGGGCTTCATAGGCCTGAACGACGCCTTCGGCGAGAACTGGCTGAAGGTGTTCGGCAATCTGGCCAAGCAGCACAATATCAAGGTGGTGGCCACCGAGCGCTACCAGCGCTCGGACAGCAGCGTCACCGGCCAGGCCCTGAAGATTTTCGCGGCCAAGCCCGACGCGGTGCTGATCGCCGGCACGGGCGGCGCGGCGGTGCTGCCGGAGGTCACGCTGGCCAAGCAGGGCTACAAGGGCACGTTCTACCAGACGCACGGCGCGGCGCTCCCCGCCTTCCTGAAGCTGGGCGGCAAGTATGTCAATGGCACGGTGCTGGCGGCCAGCCTGATGCTGGTGCTGCCGGAGATCCCGGACAGCAATCCTTCGAAGAAGGTGGCCGAGAAGTACATCGCGGCTTATGAAAAGCTGTATGGCCAGAAGCCGGCTACGTTCGGCGCCAATGTGTATGACGCGGGGCTGCTGCTGGAACGTGCTGTGCCGGTAGCCGAGAAGTCGGCCAAGCCGGGCACGAAGGAGTTTCGCAGCGCGCTGCGTACTGCCCTGGAAAATGTCCACGAGCTGGTTGCCACCCAGGGGGTCTACAACATGACGCCCGAGGATCACAGCGGCTTCGACGACCGCGGGCGCGAGCTGATCACGGTCAAGGATGGGCAGTGGCGGCTGCTGAAGTAGCCGGCTGAGGTACCTTATGGCGCGGGGCGTGGGCCCCGCATTCACACAGCCTTGGGCACCCAGTAGGTTCGCACGTTCGAGAACTCGCGTACACCCGCGGCGGCCAGCTCGCGGCCATAGCCGGATTTTTTCGTTCCGCCGAAGGGCAGGCGGGCATCCGAGGCCGTCACGGCGTTGATGAACGCTGCGCCCGAAGTAATCCGCTTGGCGACTTGCACGCCTCGCGGCGTCGACGCGGTCCAGATGCTGACCGACAAACCGAACGGAGTCGCATTGGCCAGCCGGATCGCCTCTTCGTCATCGTGCGCCACGGCGATCGAGGCCAATGGGCCAAAGGTTTCTTCGTCAAACACAGCCATGCCGGGCCGGGCGTTAGCCACCACGGTGGGCTCGAAGAAAAAACCATCTCCAGCCACGGCCCGGCCTCCCGCCAGCAGTTGTGCACCGGCGGCGAGCGACTGATCAAGCTGTCGTTGCAGGGCATCGCGCAGGTCAGCGCGCGCAAGCGGACCCATCTGCACCGATGGCGCTGTGGGGTTTCCTACTTTCAGAGAACGAACGCCCGCCACAAAACGCTCGGTGAATTCGGCGACTACTTTATGCGAAACGATGAATCGTTTGGCGCAGACACAGCTCTGGCCGGCATTGTTATAACGGGCCCTCACTGCTGACGCTGCAGCCACGGCCACGTCGGCATCGTCCAGCACCACGAAGGCGTCCGAACCGCCCAATTCCAGTACGGACTTCTTGGCGGCTCGGCCGGCGGCGGCTCCCACGGCGGCCCCCGCCCGATTCGACCCCGTCAGCGTGACGGCCGCGACACGATCATCCGCGATCAGCCGTTCTATTTCTCGCGGCACGTCGGGCTCCGCGATGACGAGGGCCCTCATCAGGTGTTCGGGCAGCCCCGCATCCCTGAACAGTTGTTCCAGTGCCAGAGCACAGCCTGTGACGTTGGGCGAGTGCTTCAAGAGGACGCCGTTGCCCGAGATAATCGCGGGGATGGCGAAGCGCATGACTTGCCATACCGGGAAATTCCAAGGCATCACGGCCAGTATCAAGCCCATCGGCTCGTAGCAGACCCAGGCATCCACGCCGTCGATGACAATTTCTTCGTCGTGCAGCAAACGTTCCGTATTGTCGACGTAATAGATTGCCGTAATCGCGGATTTTTCCAATTCGGCCGCCGCCTCGGCGAGCGGTTTGCCCATTTCGGCCGTAATGAGGCCGGCAAAACGGTCCTTCTGGGCACGCAATTGCTCAGCCAACCGGCGTACAGCAGCCTTGCGGACTTCCAGGGCTTCTCGTCCCCAGGCAGCCGCGGCAGCATGAGCGGCATCGACCACCAGGTCGATGCGAGACCGGTCCCAGGCGTCATATACAGCCAGGACCCGGCCCGTTGAGGGATTGATGGTGGTGATTGCTGTGTTCATTGTCGGATTCCCGGCAAGCGCGTCGAGGCCGACACCGCCATGCGGCGTCGGGAAATGGATGTTCCGGCAAGATCAGAGAGACGCGGCCACGCGCTCTCCGAAGGCTGCGCACCCCAGCTTGCCGCCAAGGTCCGCGGTACGGTAGAGCGGGTTTTCCAGCGTAGCGTCCACGGCTGCGTCCATGGCCGCGGCGGCATCCAGCATGGCGTTGGACCGGTGGCGCTCGCCCAGCCAGTGCACGAGCATCGCGACGGAAAGAATCATCGATACGGGGTTGGCTTTGTCCAGCCCCTGTATGTCGGGAGCCGAGCCATGCTGGGCCTGCGCGCAGCACAGCTCGTCGCCGGCCATGATCGAGCCCGCCAGCCCCAGGCTGCCCGACAGTTCGGACGCCAAGTCGGAAAGAATGTCCGCATAGAAGTTTTCAGCGACGAGCACGTCGAAACGTTCCGGATTGCGCACCAAGTGCGCGGTCGACGCATCGACCAACAGATCGTCGAACTCGACTTCGGGGAAATCCTTGGCCACGGAGCGGGCGCATTCGAGGAACAAGCCATCCGTCATGTGGAAGCTGTTGGCCTTGTGGATTGCAGTGACTTTCTTGCGGCGTTTCATGGCCAGCTCGAACGCCCGGCGGGCGATACGTTCGCTGCAATGGCGCGTAATCTTGCGGATCGATAGCGCCATGTCGGGAGAAGGCATCACTTCGCCCCACCCCATCGCCATGTTCCGATCGGGGTAGAAGCCCTCGGTAGCTTCGCGCATGATCACCAGATCCATGGTCTTGCCCGGCTTCATGTTCGAAGGCAGGAAGGACCGAGTGCGGGCCGGACGCACATTGGCGTATAGATCGAGCTTGACGCGAAAGGCCGCCGAGATATTGTGGCCGCCCTTGTCCGGACGCGGGTAATCGGCATGTGATTGCGTACCCAGGATGATGCCGGCATAGCCGCGGGCGTTCTGCAATATTTCATCTCGTAGCGTAGTGCCATGCTTTTCAAGCGAGGCGAATCCCACCTCGCCATAGTCGTATTCAAAGCCTAGTTTGAACTTGGCGTCCGCAGCCTTGAGGACTTGGATCGCGGCGGCCACGATTTCGGGACCGATGCCGTCGCCGGGGAGAACGAGGAGTTTCATGATGGATTGTCTTGCTGGAAAATAAATTGAATGAGGCGAACTAGATCCCGCCGGATCAGTTCGGCTTGATGCCCGCGGCTTTGATGACGTGCTCCCAACGCGCGGCCTGTGCCTTCATGAAATCGCCGAACTGAGCGGACGTTCCCCCGACAGGCACGGCGCCGAGACTGCTGAGCTGCTTCACGACGGCATCGTCTTTCAGAACGGCGTCGACCTGAGTATTGAGCCACTGCACGGCAGCCGCAGGGGTGCCGGCCGGCGCCACGAAGCCATACCAGACAGGCACATCGAAGTCCTTGAGCCCCTGTTCGGCAAAGGTCGGCACATCGGGGAGCGTGCTCATGCGCTGCTGCGCGGCGATGCCTATGGCCCGAACCTGCCCATTCTTCACATAGGACAGGGCCGATGTGGCCGTATCGAACATCATGTTGATCTCGCCTCCGATGAGATCCTTCATGGCCGGTGCGCTACCCTTGTAGGGGATATGCACCATCTGGGTGCCAGTCTTGAGCTTGAACAACTCCCCGGCGAGTTGAACTGACGTCCCGAACCCGCCGGAGCCGAAATTCAGCTTGCCCGGCGCAGCCTTGGCCGCCGAGATGAGCCCTTGCACATCCTTGATGGGCGAGGTTTTGGGCACGATCAGCACCGTAGGAGCATTGGCAATATGCACCACCGGCACGAAGGTGTCGGGCTTGTAGGGCAAATGGCGATACAGATAAGGGTTCACGGACAGTGTGAACTGGCCCAAGAGCAAGGTGTAGCCATCGGGAGTCGCGCGCGCCGCCACGCTGTTGCCGATGTTCGTTCCGCCGCCACCCCGGTTGTCGATGATGAAGGTCTTCCCGGTGCGCGTGGCCAGCTTGGTGGCAATCAGACGCGCGATATTGTCGCTGCCGCCGCCGACGGCAAACGGCACGACGATCGTCACGGGCCGGTCGGGATATGACTGAGCGGCCATCGCCGCCATGGGAAGCGCCATAAGAGCGGCCAGCACATGGCCGAGGATTTGACGTCGCTGCATTTCTGTTCTCCTTGTTCCGTTGTCCAGCTTTATTTTTTGTTGTGCTCGGCCGAAACGAAATTCGTCTGGCCGGATTCGGTGAGCGTGCGCGTCGCATCGATGCGCGCATAGATCCAAAGGATCTTCATTGCCTGAGTATTGGAGAGATTGCGAAAGCGATGCGACAGATTGGGCGGCAGCCACGTCGTATCCAATGGCTGGAGTCTCAGCGATTCCTGGCCTTCGATGTCGAGCATGGCGTCGCCTTCCAGGAGCATGACGCTTTCTTCACAGTTATGGCTGTGGAACGGAATCTCGGTGCCAGGCCCGAACGACGTGATGCCGTTGATGAAAGCGCTCGCACCGCACGAGGGTCCTACCAGGGGCGTGGTGCTTGCACCGCCCCCGCGATCATGGCGAGGGAGATCCGAGGGTCGTAGCACTACGGCTTTTCGCGATTCATTTGTACCGATCATGATGGTCCTGTAAAAAAATGAGCGCCATCGATTGTTTATCGACCTCAACCAGCATGATGGCATAATTTAATTATAAAAGACCAAATAGCATAATGGGAAGACTAGGGTATACCCTTGTTAAAATTGGAAATTGCACTAGATTTCGCCACCGGAAGCGACGATTTCATAGAGTCATGACAATTTCACAGAAGACCATCCAGCACAGACAGCCTAGTCTTGCATCGCCAATTCTGTGGTTTTAAAATCAAATAAAAGCCCAAATAAAAATAAAGTCGCAGTCACTTCAGCTATGTACCTGCCCTCTTCACCCCTTGGAGATATCGCCGATGCCGCTCATTTCCTCGCCATCCGGCACGTCTCGCCCTCCCCGCGAGGGATCGACATTCCATAAGCCCCCGAACCCCACTCCGAACCACATCCATGCCCCGCGGGTCACGCTGCCTGCGCGCAGTTGTGATTGCCATGTGCATGTCTTCGACCCGGCGCGCTTTCCCTATGCTGACGAACGAAGCTATACGCCCGGGCCAGCCGGGATCACGGACCTGGAGGCATTCGAGCGGCAGATCGGGACCGATCGCGTGGTCTTGGTACAACCCAGCAGTTACGGTACGGACAATAGTTGCCTGATCGATGCACTAAGACGCTTGGGACGGCGCGCCCGAGGCGTCGCCGTGGTGGATCCGTTGTGCGTCGTGCCGGCACAGATCGACATGCTGCATGCGGCGGGTGTGCGAGCCATCCGCTTGAACCTGGAAGTCAAGGGCGTACACGACGCCGAGCGCGGGAAGGCAGCTATCGCCGATGCCCTCGACGTGGTGGCCGGGCCTGAATGGGCTATCCAGATTCACGCCGATCTCGGCTTGATCCAGCATATGGCTGGCACGATTTCCCAGGCCCGCGTGCCTTTCATTCTCGATCACTTCGGCGGACTGAAGGCGGAGAAGGGGCTGGGGCAGTCCGGTTTCGAGGCGCTGCTGGACCTGTTGCGCAACGGCAATGTATATGTGAAATTGTCCGCCCCCTACCGGGCTTCCAGGCTTGCGTCATATGCGGATCTTGCGCCGTTTGCACGCAGGCTGATCGAGACAGCCCCGGATCGTTTGATCTGGGCATCCGACTGGCCGCATACTGGAAGTTCCAGCCAGCGCAACGGAGACTTAAGCAGGATCGAGCCGTTTCGCCAGGTCGATGCCGGCGCGGCACTGGACTTGTTGCGCGACTGGGCGCCGGATGAGGCCGTCCATCGAAACATCCTGGTCGAAACCCCTGCCCGACTTTATGATTTCGCCGACTGAGCCGGTACGATCATCGCGCTGTATTAGCATTATGAAGCGACCCCGTACCTTACGCCCTACACCCGCCTCGATATCCTTCGAGGCGGCGTGCCAACACACTTGATAGCATGAGCCGCACCAGTCTTGCCGAACAACTCGCAAACAATGTCGAACTCTGGATCAGACAGGAACAGATCCCGGAGGGAACTCCCTTGCCCGAACGCGGCCTGGCGACCCGATTTCGCGTGTCTCGCTCGCCTGTGCGCGAAGCGCTGTTGATCCTGGCCGAACGAGGAGCCATCGTCGCCCGGTCCAAGGGGGGCTATGCCGTGTCGTCGGCCGGAGGCGACAGCAGCGAGTTCGCGCTTCCTCCGGCAAACGAGGACGAGCCGATATACCTGAAAATCGCGGCGGACCGCCTAAGCGGAGAATTGCCCGAGCGCATGACCGAGAATGAACTGATGCGCCGGTACGAAATGACCCGCACGCAATTAGGCGAGGTTTTGCGCCGCATTTCCCAGGAGGGATGGATCGAGCGGCTTCCTGGAAACGGCTGGCAATTCCTGCCCGTTCTGACCTCGGGCGCAGCCTACAACCAAGGGTACCGGATGCGCATACTGGTCGAGCCCGCCGGTATTCTGGAACCTACATACGGGGTCGATCGAGACGGATTGCTCAAGTGCCGGGCGGAACAGCAGGCGCTGGTGGACGGAGCTGCCAAATGGGCATCGCCCGCGCAGTTATTCGATGCGAACACACGCCTGCACGAATGCATCGCCGCGGCATCCGGCAACGTATTCATTCTAGAATCGCTCAGGCGCCTGAACCGGCTGCGCCGCCTCATGGAATACGGCAAAGCCGTCAATCGAGCGGCTGCGGCGCAACGCTGCAAGGAGCATCTGACGCTCATCGACCTGCTTCTCGCGGACCAACGCGAAGCCGCCGCCGATTTCATGCGACTTCATTTACGCGACGCAGCCCGAGAAAAGGCTGTGAACGCGTCCGCCGAGGCCTCGTCGACCGAGGCCGTCGCGCTTGACTGAACGCACACCGGCATTCCAAAGGGCGGATAACCCCGCCCTTGCTGTTATTGCGCCTCGATCTTCTTGCTCTTGATGAGCTTGGCGTAGCGGGTTACGTCCGAGCGGAAAAATGTCGTGAAGGCCTGGGCGTCCATGAAGCCCGGGGTCACGCTGAGGTTCTGCAGGGACTTCTGCGTGGCGGGATCGGCCATGACTTTTTCTAGCGCCGCGTCGAGTTTCTGGATGACGTTGGCCGGCGTGCCCGTAGGCGCCATGAGGCCCCACCAGGTGGTGAAGCCTTCGTCGGGCAGGCCCAGTTCTTTCAGGGTGGGCACATTGGGCAGGTCGGCTGCGCGCGCGGCCCCGGTGAGGGCCAGGGGCGTGAGTTTCCCTTGCTGTATGAACTGCGACACTTCGTTCTTGATGGCGAACATGTATGTGAGCCTGCCGGCCAGCAGGTCGGTCAGGGCCAGCGCGCCGCCTTTGTAGGCGACGTGCGAGGCGTCCACATGCAGGGCATCGGCCAGCATCAGGCCGTTCAGGTGGTGCCCAGAGCCCACGCCGGGCGAGCCGTAGAAGAGGGATTTGGAATGGGCCTGGGCGTAGGCCTTGAATTCCGCGAAGTTCTTGACGGGCAGGGACGCCGGGGTGACGAGCACATATGGCCCGTAGCCCACGCGGCCGACCGCGGTCAGGTCTTTCAGGGCGTCGTACGAAAGATGCTTGCCCAGGGAATACTGGACCGCCAGGATGGAAGAGGCCATCAGCAAGGTGTAGCCGTCGGGCTTGGCATGGGCCACGTACGCGGCGGCGATGTTCGCGCTGGCGCCCGGCTTGTTGTCGACGAGCACGGTCTCTTTCAGGATCGCGGAAAGTTTCGGCGCGATGATGCGCGTGAGGTTGTCGACCCCGCCGCCGGGCGAAAAGGGAACGATGAGTTTTATGGGTTCGGCGGGGTAGGCATTGGCGGCGCCGGCCGCAGGCGTGTTGAACAGGCCGAAGGCAGCGGCGCCCAGAAGCAGCGCCTTTCCCAGGGAGTTCTTGCCGATCGCGCGGATGTTCATGTGGTCTCCTGGCACAGGGAAGCGAATCGCAACTTTATATGTCCAAGGATTATAGACACGAGAAAGTTGGAATTGCATGCGAAACTCGGGGCGGCTTACACTGCGCATCACATGAAGGGTTCGTGGCGAACCCCTCCGCAACCCGATTGAAGACGAACAAGGAGATGGCGATCGACAAGCCCTATCACGTGCTGGTCACCCACTCGCAGTTGGCGCGCCCGGCCATACAAAAGCTGGAAGATATCGGCGCGCAACTGACGATGATGGATGGGGAAATCACCGAGGCGCGGCTGCTGGATGCGCTTGCCCGCCAGGCGCCGCAGGCGATCCTGATGCGCGGCAATCCGCCGATAAACGCTACGGTTCTATCCCATGCGCCGGGCTTGCGTGTCATCGCCAAGCATGGCGCGGGGGTGGATTCCGTCGACCTGGAAGCCGCGACTCGGCAGGGCGTGCTGGTCATGGTCGCGGGCGACGCGAATGCGCCCGCGGTCGCGGAACACACCATCGCCATGATCCTGGCACTGGGCCGCGATCTGCCCGCGCTGGACCGGCGCACGCACGAGGGGCACTGGGATCGCGACATCTACAAGGGCAGGGAAATCGCGGGACGCACGCTCGGCCTGGTAGGGTTCGGACGGATCGGGCGCCGCGTGGCCGCCACGGCCCGCTGCCTCGGCATGTCGGTGGTGGCGCTGGTGCGGCACGCCGCAACGGTCGACCCCGACTTGGCACGGACAGTGGGCAGCCTCGATGAATTGCTGGGCCAATCGGATATCGTCAGCCTGCACGTCCCGCTGAGCGATCAGACGCGGGGGATGATGGACAAGCGGGCCTTGTCGTTGATGCGACAGGGCTCTTTGCTCATCAATACCAGCCGCGGCGCGCTGGTCGACGAGGCCGCATTGGCCGAGGCCCTGCACAGCGGCCATCTGGCCGGCGCCGCGGTGGACACGCTCGCGCACGAGCCGCCGCAGGCCGATTCGCCCCTGTTGCAGGCGCCGAATCTATTGATCACACCGCATGTCGCGGCCATGACGACGGCGGCGATCCTGCGCATGGGCCTGGGCGCGGCGGATAATATCGCGGCCGTGCTTACCGGCCGGCAAGCGGATCCAGCCAACATCGCCAATCCGGCCGTGCTCGAACGCCTGAAATAAGCGGCCGGCCCGCAACGCAGGCGGCCACCCCGACGGCGGCTCCCGCCGCAGGGGGCGCGGCCGCCGAGCTGCCGGCGCATTTGCGGTCCGGATAATCACAGTCTTCGAAGCACCGCATGCGGCAGGGGCTGCGAGCACGTGGTAGACACTTGCGCCAGACCTGCCCTGGCCGGCGCAGCGACCCATCAAGCCCGCAGCCGCTCGGCGTGGAAGACGATGTGGTCGCGGATGAAAGTGGTGATGAAGTAGTAGCCGTGGTCGTAGCCGGGGTGGCGCCGCAGGGTCAGCGGCTGCCCGGCCCGCGCGCAGGCGGCCTCGAAGGCTTCGGGATACAGTTGCTCGGCCAGGAAGCCGTCGTCCAGGCCCTGGTCGACCAGGATGCCATCCGGGAAGGGGCGCTGCGAGCGCTCCATCAGGCGCGAGGCGTCATGATCGGCCCAGTCCTGCGCGTCCGGCCCGAGGTAGGCGCCGAAGGCCTTGCGACCCCATGGGCACAGGCTGGGCGCGGCAATGGGCGCGAACGCCGACACCGAACGGAACAGTCCCGGATGGCGCTGCGCCAGCACCAGGGCGCCATGGCCGCCCATGGAATGCCCGCAGATGCCGACCCGGCTCGCGTCGCCCGGCAAGGTGGTGGTGGCGATGCGCAGCAGCTCGTCGCAGATATAGGTCTCCATGCGATAGGCGCGGCTCCACGGTTCGCGCACGGCGTCCAGGTAGAAGCCCGCGCCGGTGCCGAAGTCCCAGCTGTCGTCTTCGCCCTCGATGCCGGTGCCGCGCGGACTGGTGTCGGGCGCGACCAGCATCAGGCCGTGCTCGGCCGCATAGCGCTGGGCGTTGGCCTTGACCATGAAGGTTTCTTCGGTGCAGGTCAGGCCGGCCAGGCAGAACAGCACCGGCACGCGGCACGCTTCCGCCTGGGCCGGGATGAACACGGAAAAGCGCATGGGCAGCCCGATCGCCGCCGAGGCATGGCGATAGAAGCGCTGCCGCCCGGCGAAGCAGCCGTGCTCGCCGAGCAGCTCGAGCGGGCCGAGGGGATCGGCGGAATCCTGCGGCATCAGTAGAGCACCACGGAACGTATCGATTCGCCCCGGTGCATCAGGTCGAAGCCCTCGTTGATGCGCTCCAGCGGCAGTGTATGGGTGATGAGGTCGTCGATGTTGAGCCGGCCGTCCATGTACCAGTCGACAATCGTCGGCACGTCGGTGCGGCCGCGCGCGCCGCCGAAGGCGCTGCCCTTCCATTGGCGCCCGGTGACCAACTGAAACGGCCGGGTGGAGATCTCGGCGCCCGCCTCGGCCACGCCGATGATGATGGATTGCCCCCAGCCCTTGTGGCAGCATTCCAGCGCCTGGCGCATGACCTTGGTATTGCCTATGCACTCGAAGGAATAATCGGCGCCGCCGTCGGTCAGGGCGATGATGTGGTCGACCACATTCTCGACATCATTGGGATTGACGAAGTCGGTCATGCCGAACTGGCGCGCCAGCGCCTCGCGCGCAGGGTTGAGATCCACGCCTATGATCTTGCCGGCGCCCACCATCTTGGCGCCCTGGATGACATTGAGCCCGATGCCGCCCAGGCCGAACACCACGACATTCGCGCCCGCTTCGACCTTGGCGGTGAACACCACCGCGCCCACGCCCGTGGTCACGCCGCAGCCTATGTAGCAGACCTTGTCGAAGGGCGCGTCCTCGCGGATGCGGGCCAGCGCGATTTCCGGCACCACGATATGGTTGGAGAAGGTCGAGGTGCCCATGTAGTGATGCACGGGCTTGCCGCCCACCGTGAAGCGCGAGGTGCCGTCCGGCATCAGGCCCTTGCCCTGCGTGGCGCGGATGGCCTGGCACAGGTTGGTCTTGCGCGACAGGCAGAACTTGCACTGGCGGCATTCGGGCGTGTACAGGGGAATGACGTGGTCGCCGGCCTTCACGGAAGTCACGCCCGGCCCGGTTTCCAGCACCACGCCGGCGCCCTCGTGGCCCAGTATGGACGGGAAGATGCCCTCGGGGTCGGCGCCCGACAGCGTGTAGTAGTCGGTATGGCAGATGCCGGTGGCCTTGACTTCCACCAGCACTTCGCCCGCTTTCGGGCCCTGCAATTCCACGTCTTCGATCGTCAGGGGAGCCCCCGACTTCCATGCTATGGCCGCTCTGGTTTTCATACGTACTCCTGCTTGCGGGTTCGGTGGTCCGCGGCCGCGGGGCGAACCGCGGCCGCTCGATCTGCCCCATAGTATATAGAAGGGCGAAAGCCCGGGGCCGCGCAACAGGCCCCGGCGGCGCGAGTAGAATTGGAGCTTTCCCGAACGCCGCGGGGCGCGCTCGCCCGGACCCTACGCAGCCGCCGGTGTCCTAGCCTGGCCAGCCCACAGACTGGCCAAACGAAGCGCCGGACGGCGCCCGAAGCCGGGCAGCCCCGCCCCCACCCATCATGGCCAGACTTCCGCGCCTTTATGCCCCGCAAATACCGCAGCTCGTGCAGGCGCGGTTTGCCCAGGCGCTGGGCAGCGTCCCGCAAGGCGAGAGCGCCACGACCCTGATGGACCGGCTCTGCACCTGGCTGGGCGACAGCGCGCGCGAGCACCGGGTAGAGGTGCACGGCTGGTCCCTGGTCCATGACCGCCTCACCCTGCTGGCCACGCCGCCGGGCCCGCAAGCCCTGCCCAAGCTGGTGCAGGCGCTGGGCCGCCGCTATGCCGCCCAGCAGCGCCAGGGCCGGGTGTTCGCCGAGCGCTACCGCAGCGCCCTGGTCGAGCCCGGACGCTGGGTGCTGCCGGCCCTGATATGGCTGGAATCGCTGCCGGCGCAGTTGTCCTATGTAGATCTGCCCGAAAACTGGCCCTGGTCCTCCGCCGCGGGCCATACCGGCGCGGTCGCCGCCGCGGCGGCCTGGATGGTCGACCATCCCGACTACTGGAAAGACGGCAATACCCCCTTCGACCGCCAGGCGCGCTACAAGGAACGGCTGCACTCCGGCCTGCCCGCCGGCCAGCGCCAGCAGATCGAACGCGCCCTGTTCGGCCAGTGGGCGCTAGGCGATGCCGCATTCCTGCAACAGCTCGAGACCCAGGCCTCGCGCCGCGCCCGCCCCGCCCCCAGGGGCCGGCCGCGCAAGCGCCCGGCG
Organism: Candidimonas humi; assembly: GCF_019166065.1. GTDB lineage: Bacteria > Pseudomonadota > Gammaproteobacteria > Burkholderiales > Burkholderiaceae_B > Candidimonas > Candidimonas humi. The sequence goes on along the minus strand of NZ_JAHTBN010000004.1, from coordinate 165,691 downwards.
CCGCAAAGCGGCCCCGAAGAAGCCTGAAGCACCCGCCACACTCCCCCGCAGAGCTTCCTGCCGCGCCCCGTGCAACGCCGTCCAACTTCCCCAGCACGGCACGCCTGCGCCCAGGCCATTCCGTTTTGGTACGTCCCCTTTTAAAAACAATAAGAATATGGAAATTAATATATAGGGACGTACCAAGCAGAAATTTCTTGCCAAGCCTAGTCGCCAGGCGTATCTTACGAATCTTGCACTGCACAATCCTTCTGTACGCAGGTCCCTGCGGAGTACTCTCATGTCCAACGTTTCCGTTCCATCCAGCCCCCGTGAATCCGCCGCCGGCGCCAGCCGTGCCGGGTTGCCGCGCGCCCAGGGCCTGTACGACCCCAGCAACGAACACGACGCCTGTGGCGTGGGCTTCGTGGCCCACATCAAGGGGCGCAAAAGCCATTCCATCATCCAGCAGGGCCTGAAGATCCTGGAAAACCTCGACCACCGCGGCGCGGTGGGGGCCGACAAGCTCATGGGCGACGGCGCCGGTATCCTGATCCAGTTGCCCGACGCCTTGTACCGCGAAGAAATGGCCGCGCAAGGCGTGGAACTGCCGCCGCCCGACGAATACGGCGTGGCCATGGTGTTCCTGCCCAAGGAAATGGCATCGCGCCTGGCCTGTCAGCACGAACTCGAGCGCGCCGTGCGCGACGAGGGCCAAGTAGTGCTGGGCTGGCGCGACGTGCCCGTGGATACTGAAATGCCCATGTCGCCCACCGTGCGCGCCTGTGAGCCGGTGATCCGCCAGCTCTTCATCGGCCGCGGCGCGGACATCATGGTGCCCGACGCGCTCGAGCGCAAGCTGTACGTCATCCGCAAGACCGCCAGCCACGCCATCCAGCACATGCAGTTGGCGCACGGCCAGGAATACTTCGTGCCGTCGATCTCGGTGCGCACCGTGGTCTACAAGGGCCTGCTGCTGGCCGACCAGGTGGGCCGCTACTACCGCGACCTGGCCGACACGCGCGCGGTTTCCGCCCTGGCCATGGTGCACCAGCGCTTCTCGACCAACACGTTCCCGGCATGGCCGCTGGCCCACCCGTACCGCATGATCGCCCACAACGGCGAAATCAACACGGTCAAGGGTAACTTCAACTGGCTGCGCGCGCGCGAAGGCGTGATGCAGTCTGCCGTGCTGGGCGAAGACCTGCCCAAGCTCTACCCCATCGTCTACGAAGGCCAGTCGGACACCGCCACGTTCGACAACTGCCTCGAACTGCTGGTGATGTCGGGCTACTCGCTGGCCCATGCCATGATGATGATGATCCCCGAGGCCTGGGAACAGCACGCCGACATGGACGAACAGCGCCGCGCGTTCTACGAATACCATGCGGCCATGATGGAACCCTGGGACGGCCCGGCGGCCGTGGCCTTCACCGACGGGCGCCAGATCGGCGCCACGCTCGACCGCAACGGCCTGCGCCCGGCGCGCTACCTGATCACCGACGACGACATGGTCATCATGGCCTCGGAAGCCGGCACCCTGCCCGTGCCCGAGCACCGCATCGTCAAGAAGTGGCGCCTGCAGCCGGGCAAGATGTTCCTGATCGACCTGCAGCAAGGCCGCATCATCGACGACGCCGAGATCAAGTCGCAGCTCGCCAACGCCCGCCCCTACCAGCAATGGATCGCGCGCCTGCGCCTGAAGCTCGAATCGCTGCCCGCTCCGCGCAGCGAAGAGCCCGCCGCCGCGCCGGTGCCGCTGCTGGATCGCCAGCAGGCCTTCGGCTGGACGCAAGAAGACTTCAAGTTCATCCTCGAGCCCATGTCGCGCAACGGCGAGGAAGTCACCGGCTCGATGGGCAACGATGCCCCCCTGGCCGTGCTGTCGAACCGCTCCAAGCCTTTCTACAACTACTTCCGGCAGTTGTTCGCGCAGGTGACCAACCCGCCCATCGACCCGATACGCGAGCAACTGGTCATGTCGCTGGTGTCGTTCATCGGCCCCAAGCCCAACCTGCTCGACATCAACAACGTCAATCCGCCGCTGCGCCTCGAAGTCACGCAGCCGGTGCTGGACTTCGCCGCCATGGCGCAGATCCGCAGCATCGAACAGCTCAGCTCGCACAAGTTCCGCAGCTTCGAGCTGGACATCACCTACCCGGCGGCCTGGGGCCGCGAAGGCATCGAAGCCTGGATCGCCGGCCTGTGTTCCAGCGCCGCCGACGCCGTGCGCAGCGGCTACAACATCCTGGTGATTTCCGACCGCAAGGTCGACAGCGAACGCGTGGCCATCCCCGCGCTGCTGGCCACCTCGGCGGTACACCAGCACCTGATCCGCGCCGGGCTGCGCACCAAGGCCGGCCTGGTGGTCGAAACCGGCTCGGCGCGCGAAGTGCACCATTTCGCGCTGCTGGGCGGCTACGGGGCCGAAGCCATACACCCGTACCTGGCCCTGGAATCGCTGGCGGTCATGGAAAACCCGGCCCAGGCCACCAAGAACTACATCAAGGCCATCGGCAAGGGGCTGAACAAGGTCATGTCCAAGATGGGCATCTCGACCTATATGTCCTATACCGGCGCGCAGATCTTCGAAGCGGTCGGACTGCAGTCCTCGCTGGTCGACAAATACTTCACCGGCACCCCCAGCAACATCCAGGGCATAGGCATCTTCGAGGTCGCCGAAGAAGCGCTGCGCGTGCACAAGGCGGCGTTCAGCGACGACCCGGTGCTCAGCAACGCGCTCGATGCCGGCGGCGACTACGCCTTCCGCATCCGCGGCGAAGAACACATGTGGACGCCGGACTCCATCGCCAAGCTGCAGCACGCCACCAAGTCCAACAGCTACGGCACCTACAAGGAATACGCCCAGCTCATCAACGACCAGTCGCGCCGCCACATGACGCTGCGCGGCCTGTTCGAGTTCAAGGTCGACCCGGCGCGCGCGATTCCGCTCAGCGAAGTCGAGCCGGCCAAGGAAATCGTCAAGCGCTTCGCCACCGGCGCGATGTCGCTGGGCTCCATTTCCACCGAGGCGCACTCGGTGCTGGCCGTGGCCATGAACCGCATCGGCGGCAAGTCCAATACCGGCGAAGGCGGCGAGGACGAACTGCGCTACCGCGCCGAAATGCGCGCCGGCCAGAGCACGATCAAGCAGGGCGACACGCTGGCATCCGTGCTGGGCCAGGAACGCATCGCCGCCGAGGTGGATCTCGCCGCCGGCGACTCGCTGCGCTCGCGCATCAAGCAGGTGGCCTCGGGACGCTTCGGCGTGTCGGCCGAATACCTGTCCAGCGCCGACCAGATCCAGATCAAGATGGCCCAGGGCGCCAAGCCCGGCGAAGGCGGCCAGTTGCCCGGCCACAAGGTGTCGGACTACATCGCCAAGCTGCGCTATTCCGTGCCGGGCGTCGGCCTGATCTCGCCACCGCCGCACCACGACATCTATTCCATCGAAGACCTGGCGCAACTGATCCACGACCTGAAGAACGTCAATTCGGCAGCTTCGATCTCGGTCAAGCTGGTCTCCGAGGTGGGCGTGGGCACCGTGGCCACCGGCGTGGCCAAGGCCAAGGCCGACCACGTGGTGATCGCCGGCCACGACGGCGGCACCGGCGCTTCGCCGGTCTCGTCCATCAAGCATGCCGGCACGCCCTGGGAACTCGGCCTGGCCGAAACCCAGCAGACGCTGGTGCTCAACAACCTGCGCAGCCGCATCCGCGTGCAGGCCGACGGCCAGATGAAGACCGGCCGCGACGTGGCCATCGGCGCCCTGCTGGGAGCCGACGAATTCGGCTTCGCCACCGCGCCGCTGGTCGTGGAAGGCTGCATCATGATGCGCAAGTGCCACCTGAACACCTGCCCGGTGGGCGTGGCCACGCAAGATCCGGTGCTGCGCAAAAAATTCAAGGGCCGCCCCGAGCACGTGGTCAACTACTTCTTCTTCGTCGCCGAAGAACTGCGCGAAATCATGGCGCAACTCGGCATCCGCACGCTCGACGAAATGATCGGCCGGGTCGACCTGCTGGACATGCGCAAGGGCATCGAACACTGGAAGGCCCAGGGGCTGGACTTCACCAAGGTCTTCCACCGGGTCGAAACCGCGCTGCCGCGCCACCAGACCGAAGAGCAAGACCACGGCCTGGCGCATGCGCTGGATCACCAGCTGATCGAACGCAGCAAGGCCGCCATCGAACGCAGCGAGAAGGTGTCCTTCATCACGCCGGTGCGCAACCGCAACCGCACCATAGGCGCCATGCTCTCGGGGGCGGTGGCTCGCCGCCACGGCCATGAAGGCCTGCCCGACGACACCATCCACATCCAGTGCAACGGCACCGCCGGCCAGAGCTTCGGCGCCTTCCTGGCGCACGGCATCACGCTCGACCTGGTGGGCGAGGCCAACGACTACGTGGGCAAGGGGCTGTCGGGCGGCCGCATCATCGTGCGCTCGCCCAACGACTTCCGCGGCTTCGGCCCGGACCACATCATCGCCGGCAACACCGTGCTGTACGGCGCCCTGGCCGGCGAGGCCTATTTCAACGGCGTGGCCGGCGAACGCTTCGCGGTGCGCAATTCGGGGGCCGCTGCGGTCGTCGAAGGCACCGGCGACCATGGCTGCGAATACATGACCGGCGGCACCGTGGTGGTGCTGGGCTCGACCGGGCGCAACTTCGCCGCGGGCATGTCCGGCGGCGTGGCCTACGTCTGGGACCCGCAGAACACGTTCCGCCAGCGCTGCAACATGGCCATGGTCGAACTCGAACCCGTAGTCGCCCATGCCCAGCAGCTCGAGGCCAACAAGGTCGAGGCCTGGCACAGCGCCACTCGCGGCGGCGAGCGCGAAACCGACGAAACCATACTGCGCCGCCTCATCGAAGACCACTACCGCTACACCGGCAGCTTCCGCTCGCGCGACATCCTGGGCGACTGGGAAAAGGCGCGCGGCGCCTTCGTCAAGGTCATGCCCGTGGACTACCGCCGTGCGCTGGTCGAGATGTGGCGCGCCAGCAACCCGCAACAAATTGCCGCCTGAGGACAGAACAACATGGGCAAGATTACCGGCTTTATGGAATTCCGGCGCATCAAGGAAGCTACCGAGGCGCCGCAGAAGCGCCTCAAGAACTGGCGCGAATTCGTACACACTCTTACCGACGACGAGGCCAAGGTCCAGGGCGCGCGCTGCATGGACTGCGGCATCCCGTTCTGCAGCAACGGCTGTCCGGTCAACAACGTCATTCCCGACTGGAACGACCTGGTCTACAAGGGGCAATGGCGCCAGGCGCTGGACACCCTGCACTCGACCAACAACTTCCCGGAATTCACCGGGCGCATCTGCCCCGCGCCCTGCGAGGCGGCCTGTACGCTCAATATCAATGACGACGCGGTGGGCATCAAGTCCATCGAGCACTTCATCATCGACAAGGGCTGGGCCGAAGGCTGGGTAGTCCCGCAGCCGCCCAAGAAAAAGACCGGCAAGAAGGTCGCCGTGGTGGGCTCCGGCCCCGCGGGGCTGGCCTGCGCCCAGCAACTGGCGCGCGCCGGCCATTCCGTGACGCTGTTCGAGAAGAGCAACCGCATCGGCGGCCTGCTGCGCTACGGCATCCCCGACTTCAAGCTGGAAAAATCCCACATAGACCGGCGCCTGACCCAGATGGAAGCCGAAGGGGTGGAATTCTGCCCCTCGACCTACGTGGGCGATCCGGCCCACGCCGAGGATGGGCTGACGGTGCGCACGCCCGAATCCCTGCAAGCCGAATTCGACGCCATCGCGCTGACCGGCGGGGCCGAGAACCCGCGCGACCTGCCCGTGCCGGGACGCGAGCTCAAGGGCGTGCATTTCGCCATGGACTTCCTGCGCCAGCAAAACAAGGTGGACGCGGGCGACCAGGTGGCCCGCCAGACCCTGGCCAAGGGCAAGCACGTCATCGTGATCGGCGGCGGCGATACCGGCTCGGACTGCGTAGGCACCAGCAACCGCCAGGGCGCCGCGTCGGTCACCCAGTTCGAACTCATGCCCCGGCTGCCCGACCAGGAAAACAAGGACCTGACCTGGCCGTACTGGCCGGCCAAGCTGCGCACCTCGTCCTCGCACGAGGAAGGCTGCGAGCGCGACTGGTCGGTGACCACCAAGTCTTTCGAAGGCAAGGGCGGCAAGGTCGAAAAGCTGATTGCCGCGCGGCTCGAGTGGTACAAGGACGAGACCACCGGCCAGACCCGCATGCGCGAGGTCGAAGGCTCGCAGTTCGAACTGCCCGCCGACCTGGTGCTGCTGGCCATGGGCTTCGTGTCGCCGGTCAAGAACGTGCTGGACGCCTTCGGCATCGAGCTCGACGCCCGCGGCAATGCGCGCGCCAACACCCTGGACTACCGCAGCAGCGTCGACAAGGTCTTCGCCGCCGGCGACATGCGGCGCGGCCAGTCGCTGGTGGTGTGGGCCATCCGCGAAGGGCGCCAGTGCGCCAGGGCGATCGACGAATACCTGATGGGCTCGACCACCCTGCCCAGGTAAGCCCGCCCACGCTCCAACTCGCCGGCCGGCTGCCCCAGGGCAGCCGGTTTGCGTTTATGCAGGGCCCGGGCCCACGGCCGCCGCGCGGGCCGATTCGGGAAAATTGCGGCTCCGAAAAATCGGGCGCCTACATTTTGAAACGATCTCCGAACGCCGCCGGGTTACCATGAGAGTCGAATTTGCTGCCGCGGCAGCGACCCGCGATACAATGCCATACTTTCGACCCGCCGCGGCCCGTCCCGACGACGTTTCCACGGGCATTCAGACGGCTTCGGCTTCCGCAATGACACGCACCCCCATATACCTATACAGGCGCATTCTTTGACTGCAGGCAAGAACGACCCCTCCCAGGCCGTTCTGCGCTTCATCGGCGTGACCCTGGGCTACAAAGGTTTCACTGTGTTGCGCGACCTCGACATCGAGGTGCGGCGCGGCCAGGTCGTGGCTGTCATGGGCGGCTCCGGCTCGGGCAAGACCACCATGCTGCGCGCGGCCACGGGCCAGATCGCGCCGCTGGCCGGCCGTATCGAGGCCTTTGGCCAGGACGTGGCCGCCGCCTCGGGCGAAGCCCTGCGCGGGCTGCGCCAGCGCATGGGCGTGCTGTTCCAGCAGGGCGCCCTGTTCACCGACCTGAACGTCTTCGAGAACGTGGCCTTCCCCTTGCGCGAGCTCACCCGCGACCCGGAAGCCGAAATCCTGCGCAAAGTGCTGGACAAGCTGGACGCCGTGGGCCTGCGCGCCGCCGCGCATCTCAAGGTGTCGGAGATTTCCGGCGGCATGGCGCGGCGCGTCGCCCTGGCGCGCGCCATCGTGCTCGAGCCCGAACTGGTGCTGTTTGACGAGCCCTTCGCCGGGCTGGACCCGATTTCGCTGGGCATAGCGGCCCAGCTCATCCGCACCCTCACCGACAGGCTGAATTGCGCCTCGGTACTGATCACTCACGATGTCGCCGAGTCTTTCGCCATTGCGGACCAGGTCTATATGGTGGGCCAGGGGCGGCTGATCGCCAGCGGCACGCCGGACGGGCTGTCCTCGTCCGACGACAGCTATGTGCGCCAGTTCATAGACGGCGCCCCCGACGGCCCGATCGCCTTCAATTACCCCGAGACCGATGCGTTCCGGGCCTGGATGAGCGCACACGGAGGCCGCCCATGAAGAACATCGTCGCGCGCGAATCCCTGGGGCATGCGATGCCCGCAGCGGGCAAGCCGGCGCCCGGCTCCCGGAGGGCAGGCCGATGAATGCCATTACCCGTCCGATCGCCGGCCTGGGCGGCTGGGTGCGCACATGCATCCTGGGCCTGGGAGCCTATGCACGCCTGCTCGCCACCCTGCTCGCCCGCAGCGGCGCGGCCCTGCGGCGCCCGCGCCTGGTGTCCCAACAGATACACTTCATCGGCAATTATTCGCTGCTGATCATCGCCGTCTCGGGGCTGTTCGTAGGCTTCGTGCTGGGCCTGCAGGGTTATTACACACTGAACCGCTACGGCTCGGAAGAAGCCCTGGGGCTGCTGGTCGCCCTGTCGCTGACGCGCGAGCTGGGGCCGGTGGTCACCGCCCTGCTCTATGCGGGCCGCGCGGGTACTTCGCTTACCGCCGAAATCGGCCTCATGAAGGCGGGCGAGCAGCTCGCCGCCATGGAAGTCATGGCGGTAGACCCGATACGCCGCGTGCTGGTACCGCGTTTCTGGGGCGGCGTCATCGCCATGCCGATACTGGCAGCGGTATTTTCCATGGTGGGCATCCTGGGCGGCTGGTTCGTCGGGGTCGAACTGATCGGCATCGACGCGGGGGCCTTCTGGTCGCAGATGCAGAACGGCGTGGACGTCTTCAACGACATCGCCAACGGCGTGCTCAAGAGCGTGGTGTTCGGCGTGGCGGTGACCCTGATCGCGCTGTACCAGGGCTGGAACTCGGTGCCGACCCCGGACGGCGTGGCGCGCGCCACGACGCGCACCGTGGTCAGCGGCGCCCTGGTGGTGCTGGGGCTGGATTTCCTGATGACCGCGCTGATGTTCAGCAATTGACGCGGGCTCGGGCGGATCGCGGGCGGATCGTAGCGGCTCCGGGGCCGGCGGCCGCGGCGCCACGAACAACTGGCAGGATACTGAAGATGATTGATTTCAAATCGAAAATGTCCGACGGACGGCGCAACCTAGCCGCCGCTGGGCGCGGGAACGATCAAGGCTATTCATCATGAACGAGACGCGAGAGAAAACCGATTTCTGGGTAGGGTTGTTCGTACTGCTGGGCATTATTGCCCTGGTCTTCCTGGCGCTGCGCGCCGGCAACCTGAGCTCGTTTTCCTTCACCCCCACCTACCAGGTGCAGGCGCGCTTCGACAATATCGGCGGCCTGAAGGTGCGCGCGCCGGTCAAGAGCAGCGGCGTGGTGGTCGGCCGCGTGGCGGGCATCAGCTTCGACAACCAGCGCTTCCAGGCGGTGGCCACGCTCAGCATCGACAAGCCCTACCAGTTTCCCGACGATTCCTCGGCCTCGATCCTGACCTCCGGCCTGCTCGGAGAACAGTACGTGGGCCTGACCCCCGGGGGCGACGACAAGATGCTGGGGCAAGACAGCCAGATCAAGTACACGCAAAGCGCCGTCGTGCTCGAAGAACTGATCAGCAAATTCCTGTACAACTCGGCCGACAAGCAAGGCAGTGCCAGCGGCTCGTCACAAGGCGCCGCACCCGCTGCGCCAGCCGCAAAACCGTAAAATGGCCATAAGTCAGACTAATCGACAAATTCCAACAATGAAGCCTTATATGTTCCGCATACCGGCCCCACGCCTGGGGCGCCTGGTTCCCGCGCTGGCCTTGACGGCCCTGGCGGCGGGTTGCACCAGCGTGCCCCATCCCAATCCCCACGACCCCTGGGAAAGCTACAACCGCAGCATGTTCAAGTTCAACGACACGGTCGACCGTGCGCTGCTCAAGCCGGTTGCCTCGGGCTACGCCGCGCTGACCCCGCAGCCGGTGCAGACCTGCATCCACAACATGTTCAACAACGTGGCCGACGTCTGGTCGGCCTTCAACAGCTTCATCCAGGGCCGGGGCGCCGATTTCGTCAATACCCTGGGCCGGGTGATGTTCAATTCCACCATGGGCCTGGGCGGCTGTATCGACGTGGCCTCCATGAACGGCTCGCGGCGCATCCAGAACGATTTCGGCACCACCCTGGGCGTATGGGGCCTGAAGTCCGGCCCGTATGTCGTGCTGCCCCTGCTCGGACCCAGCACCGTGCGCGACACCGCCGGCTGGGCGGGCGACGTGGCCGGCTATTGGGGCATGTACAGCGCCACCGGCGTCGAAGACAATGTACCGCTGCGCAACACGCTGACCGCCATGAAGTTCATCGACATGCGCGCCAGCCTGCTCGATGCCGACAAGCTGGTCGACCGGGTGGCCCTGGACCGCTACAGCTTCATCCGCGACGCCTACCTGCAGCGGCGCAAGGCCATGGTGGACAGCCGCCGCAACAAGACCGGCACGGCCACCCTGCCGGATTATTCGGACGAACCCCTGCCGGACTATTCCGACGACGCGGCGCCATCCGCGCAACCGCCGGCCAAGCCCGCCGACACGGCGGGCCGACCCGGCACGCCTTCCAAGTAAGCCTGCCAGGCTACAGGAGCCCATATGTTTTTTGTGGAAACACAGTCTCTTCCCGGCGCCGCTCTGCGGCGCGTCATCGCCGCCGGCATGCTGCTCGGCCTGGGGCTGTTCGGCGCGGCCGCCAGGGCCGAACAGCCGGTCAACCCCAACAGCCCACCCAACGAGTTCGTGCAGACGGTAGGCAATAACGCACTGGAAGCGCTCAAGCAATCGGCCAAGGCGCGCCAGGGCGATCTCGCCGAAATCAACCAGCTCGTCGACAAATACCTGCTGCCCTACGTCGACCTGACCAAGACCACGCGCCTGGCGGCCGGACGCTACTGGCGCCAGGCCACGCCGCAACAGCAACAGCAACTGGTGCAGGCCTTCAAGGGCACCCTGATCCGCACCTACAGCGGCGCGCTGAGCAAGGTGACGTCCCAGACATCCCTGTCGATCGCGCCGTTCCGCGGCGATCCCAAGGCCGACGACGTGGTGGTCCACTCCCAGTTCTCGCGCGGCAACGCGCCGGCCGTGGGCGTCGACTACCGGCTCGAAAAAACGCCGCAAGGCTGGAAGATCTACGACCTGAACGTCGAAGGCATCTGGCTCATCCAGAACTATCGCAACCAGTTCTCCGAGCAGATCTCGCAAAACGGCATAGACGGGCTGATCCAGGCCCTGAACCAGCGCAACCGCTGAACCCCCGCCCGCAAGCCGGCATCCGGCCCGCTCGGCCCGCGGGTCGAGCGGGCGGGGCGCCGGGCGGCGCTTCGGGCCCGCCACGCCGCAGCCTTATATAATGACCAGCTTGGCCTCGCACCCCGGCCAGGCTTTCCGTCGCCTATGTCCGCCCTCACCCTAGACCGTATCTCCAAAACCTACCGCGCGCAGCGCCGCCCGGCCTGGAAAAGGCTGCTCTCCCCCGGCCAGCCGCCGGCGCAGGGCTTCCGGGCCTTGACCGACGTCAGCCTCAGTGTCGAGCACGGTGAATTCTTCGGCCTGCTGGGCCCCAACGGTGCGGGCAAGACCACGCTGATCTCCATCCTGGCGGGCCTGGCGCGCGCCTCGTCCGGCAAGGCCAGCATCTGCGGCTACGACGTGGTGGCCGACTACCGGCAAAGCCGGCGTTCGCTCGGCGTGGTGCCGCAGGAACTCGTCTACGACCCATTCTTCACGGTGCGCGAGACCCTGCGCATCCAGTCGGGCTATTTCGGGCTGCGCCACAACGACGACTGGATAGACGAGATCCTCTTCAACCTGGGCCTGTCGGACAAGGCCGACTCGAACATGCGCTCGCTGTCCGGCGGCATGAAGCGCCGCGTGCTGGTCGCTCAGGCCCTAGTGCACCGCCCGCCCGTCATCATCCTGGACGAGCCCACGGCGGGCGTGGACGTCGACCTGCGGCGCACCCTCTGGGAATTCATCTCGCGCCTGAACAAGGCCGGCCATACCGTGCTGCTGACCACGCACTACCTGGAAGAGGCCGAGGCATTGTGCGGCCGCGTGGCCATGCTCAAGCGCGGCCGCATCGTGGCCCTGGACACGACGCAGGCGCTGCTGGCCCGCTTCGGCGGCGTCGACCTCGAGGACGCCTTCGTGCGCATCATGCACGACGACACGCCGCTGGAGGTGCTGGCATGAACGCGTCCGTGTCACAGCAAGAAGACCGCGCGCCGGGCGTCTCCGCGGCGCCGCCCGCAAACGGCGTGCCCATCCTGCAGGCCCGCGCCGACATGGGCTCGGGCTTCCCGACCTTGCTGCGCAAGGAACTCATGCGCTTCTGGAAGGTGGGCTTCCAGACCATAGCCGCGCCGGTGCTCACCGCGCTGCTGTACCTGCTGGTCTTCGCCCATGTGCTGCAGAACCGCGTCCATGTCTACGGCACTGTGCCCTACACATCGTTCCTGATCCCGGGGCTGATGATGATGAGCATGCTGCAGAACTCGTTCGCCAATGCGTCCTCGTCGCTGATCCAGAGCCGCATCACCGGCAACCTGGTGTTCATATTGCTGCCGCCGATGTCGCACCGCGAGATCTTCGGCGCCTACCTGCTGGCCTCGGTCACGCGCGGCCTGAGCGTCGGCGCCTGTGTCTGGCTGGTGGCGCTGTTCTTCATTCCGCTGCCGGCGGCGCACGCCGCCTGGGTGCTGATCTTCGCGGTGCTGTCCTGCGGCATCCTGGCCAACCTGGGCATCATCGCCGGCCTGTGGTCCGAGAAATTCGACCATCTCGCGGCCTTCCAGAATTTCCTCATCATGCCCGCCACTTTCCTGTCGGGCGTGTTCTACTCGATACACAGCCTGCCGCCCTTCTGGCAGGCGGTATCGCGCTGGAATCCCATCTTCTACACCATCGACGGCTTTCGCTACGGCTTCTTCGCGATATCCGACGTCTCGCCCTGGCACAGCCTGGCGGTGGTGTGCGGCGTATTCATCGCCCTGAGCGTCTGCACCCTGCGGCTGCTGGCCTCGGGCTACAAACTACGGAACTAACAGCCATGCTGCCTACTCCCGAACAAGTAAGCGAATATATTTCCCAGGGGCTGAACTGCGAGCACCTCGAAGTGCGCGGCGACGGCTCCCACTTCGAGGCCGTGATCGTCAGCCCCGACTTCGAGGGCAAGCGCCTGATCGCGCGCCACCAGCTCGTCTATGCCGCGCTGGGCGAACGCATGAAGGCCGAGATCCACGCCCTGTCGATGCGCACCCTGACGCCCGGCGAATACCAGGGCGGCATCAATGGATAAGCTGTCGATCAGCGGCGGCAAGCGCCTGGAAGGCGAAATCACCGTCTCGGGCGCCAAGAACGCCGCCCTGCCCATACTGTGCGCCGGCCTGCTCACCGCCGACACGCTCGAGCTGGAAAACGTGCCGAGGCTCAACGACATCGACACCATGCTGCGCCTGCTGGGCCGCATGGGCGCACGCGCCGAACGCGGCCAGGCGCATGATGTCAGCGTCAACGCCGCCCAGGTCGACTGCCTGGAAGCGCCCTACGAGCTGGTCAAGACCATGCGCGCCTCCATCCTGGTGCTGGGCCCGCTGGTGGCCCGCTACGGCCAGGCGCGAGTCAGCCTGCCCGGCGGCTGCGCCATCGGCCAGCGCCCCGTCGACCAGCACATCAAGGGCCTGGCCGCGCTGGGCGCCGACATCCAGATCGAACACGGCTTCGTCATCGCCCGGGCCCAGCGCCTCAAGGGCGCGTCGATCCGCACCGACATGGTCACAGTCACCGGCACCGAGAACCTGATGATGGCCGCCACGCTGGCCGAGGGCACCACCATCCTGGAAAACGCCGCGCGCGAGCCCGAGGTCGTCGACCTGGCCGAGCTGCTCATCAAGATGGGCGCACGCATCAGCGGCCACGGCACCGACCGCATCGTCATCGAGGGCGTGGAAAAACTGCACGGCGCCAGCCACCGCGTCGTGGCCGACCGCATCGAGGCCGGCACCTTCCTGTGCGCGGTCGGCGCCACCGGCGGCGACATCATGCTGCGCCACGCCGCGCCCGAGACCATGGGCGCGCTGCTGGACAAGCTGCAAGAGGCCGGGCTGGACCTGGAATGCGGCCCCGACTGGATCCGCTGCGCCATGCACCGGCGCCCCAAGGCCGTGGGCGCGCGCACCCGCGAATACCCGGGCTTCCCGACCGACATGCAGGCCCAGCTCATGGCGCTGGACAGCATTGCCGACGGCACCGCGGTCATCGTCGAGAACATCTTCGAGAACCGCTACATGCACGTGCAGGAACTGGGCCGCATGGGCGCGCAGATCGACATCGACGGCCACACGGCCGTGGTCACCGGCATACCCGAGCTGTCCGGCGCCAAGGTGATGGCCACCGACCTGCGGGCCTCGGCCAGCCTGGTCATCGCCGGCCTGGCCGCGCGCGGCGACACCACCATAGAACGCATCTACCACCTCGACCGAGGCTACGAACGCATGGAAGAAAAACTGCGAGCCCTGGGCGCCGACATCCGCCGCATCAGCGGCAGGGAAAGTGCATGAGCGCGCCGTCCACTCCTCTCACCCTGGCGCTGTCCAAGGGGCGCATCTTCGACGAAACCATGCCGCTGCTGGCCGCGGCCGGCATCGAGGTCGCCGAAAACCCCGAATCCTCGCGCAAGCTGATCCTGCCCACCAGCGACCCCGGCCTGCGCCTGATCATCGTGCGCGCCTCCGACGTGCCCACCTACGTGCAGTACGGCGCCGCCGATTTCGGCATCGCCGGCAAGGACGTGCTGTTCGAGCATGCGGCCCAGCATCCGGGCGGCCTGTACCAGCCGGTAGACCTGAATATCGCCAAATGCCGCCTGTGCGTGGCGGTGCGCCAGGGCTTCGACTATGAGGCCGCGGTGCGCCAGGGTTCGCGCCTGCGCGTGGCCACCAAATACGTGCAGGCCGCGCGCGAGCACTTCGCCGCCAAGGGCGTCTATGTCGACCTGATCAAGCTGTACGGCTCGATGGAACTGGCGCCCCTGGTGGGGCTGGCCGACGCCATCGTCGACCTGGTGTCCACCGGCGGCACGCTCAAGGCCAACAACCTGGTGGCCGTGGAAGAAATCGTGCCGATATCCTCCCGCCTGATCGTCAACCAGGCCTCGCTGAAAACCCGCGCCGCCGAGCTGCAGCCGCTGATCGACGCCTTCGCGCGCGCCTCGGCGGCCTAGCCCCGGCGCCGCCCGGCTAATCCACACACCCAAGCACCATGCCCGTGATCACCCGCCTCAATACCATCGCCGACGATTTCCAGGCCCGCCTGCGCAAGCTGCTGGCCTTCGACGCCGCGGAAGACGAATCCATCGAACGCGCCAGCGCCGAGATATTGCGCGAGGTGCGCACGCGCGGCGATGCGGCCCTGCTGGACTACACGCGGCGCTTCGACAAGGTGCAGGCCGACTCGGTGGCCGCCCTGGAGATCCCGCGAGAGCAATGGCAGCAGGCCCTGGACGAACTGCCCGCGGCGCAGCGCGAGGCGCTGCAGGCCGCCGCCGCGCGCGTGCGCAGCTACCACGAGCGCCAACTGGGCCGCACCTGGACATATACCGACAAAGACGGCACGCTGCTGGGCCAGAAGGTGACGCCGCTGGACCGGGTCGGCCTGTACGTGCCGGGCGGCAAGGCCGCCTACCCTTCGTCGGTGCTGATGAACGCCATCCCCGCCAAGGTGGCCGGCGTGGCCGAAGTCGTCATGGTCACGCCCACCCCGGGCGGGACGCGCAACCCCATGGTGCTGGCCGCGGCCGCCATCGCCGGCGTGGATCGCGCCTGGGCCGTGGGCGGGGCGCAGGCCATAGGCGCGCTGGCCTACGGCACCGACAGCATCGCGCCGGTGGACAAGATCGTCGGCCCGGGCAACGCCTACGTGGCCAGCGCCAAGCGGCGCGTCTTCGGCACCGTGGGCATAGACATGATCGCGGGTCCCAGCGAAATCCTGGTCATCTGCGACGGCACCACCCCGGCAGACTGGATCGCGATGGACCTGTTCTCGCAAGCCGAGCACGACGAACTGGCGCAGGCCATCCTGCTGTGCCCCGACGCCGCCTATCTCGACCAGGTGCAGGCCGCCATCGAACGGCTGCTGCCCACCATGCCGCGCGCAGCCATCATCGGCGCCAGCCTGGGCGGGCGCGGCGCCCTGATCCAGGTGCGCGACCTCGAAGAGGCCTGCGCCATCGCCAACGAAATCGCGCCCGAGCACCTGGAAATTTCCACAGAACAGCCCGAGAAATGGGCCGAGCGGATCCGCCATGCCGGAGCCATATTCATGGGCCGCTATAGTTCCGAGGCGCTGGGCGACTACTGCGCCGGCCCCAACCACGTGCTGCCGACTTCGCGCACCGCGCGCTTCTCCTCGCCCCTGGGAGTGTATGATTTCCAGAAGCGCTCCAGCCTGATACAGGTCTCGCCCGCAGGCGCCCGCAAACTGGGCCGGCTGGCGGCCACCCTGGCCCTGGGCGAAGGGCTGCCGGCGCATGCCGCCAGCGCCCAGTACCGTACCGACTCCACAAACTGACGATCACGCCCGCCCATGCGCACCGCCGAAATCAGCCGCAACACCAATGAAACCCGCATCCGGGTCGCCATCGACCTGGACGGTACCGGCCGCCAATCGATAGACACCGGCGTGCCCTTTCTCGACCACATGCTCGACCAGATTGCGCGCCACGGCCTGTTCGATCTCGACATCAAGTGCCAGGGCGACACGCAAATCGATGACCACCACACGGTCGAAGACGTAGGCATCACGCTGGGCCAGGCCTTCGCGCAAGCCGTCGGCAACAAGGCCGGGCTGCGCCGCTACGGGCATTCCTACGTGCCGCTGGACGAGGCGCTGTCGCGCGTCGTGGTCGATTTCTCCGGCCGCCCAGGCCTGGAATTCCACGTGCCCTTCACGCGCTCGCACGTCGGCCGCTTCGACGTCGACCTGACGCGCGAATTCTTCCAGGGCTTCGTCAACCACGCGCTGGTGACGCTGCACATCGACAACCTGCGCGGGATCAACTCGCACCATCAGTGCGAAACGGTCTTCAAGGCCTTCGGCCGCGCCCTGCGCATGGCCACCGAGATCGACCCGCGCAGCGGCGGCAGCGTGCCGTCCACCAAGGGCGTGCTGTAATCTCCCGCGCGGCCCGCCGGCCCCCGCGCCGCCTCTGTTTGAACTATAGTCACACGCTCGTAGCCCTCTACCACTAGCTCAATGGCGGGAGCCGCCGTCGCCTCCGCCTCCAACGAACCGTCCGGACACAGTGTGAACACGATCGCCATCGTCGACTACGGCATGGGTAACTTCCACTCGGTTGCCCGCGCGCTGCGCGCCGCCGCTCCCGAAGCCGATATCAGGATCTGCCAGGAAGCGCAGGAAATCGATCGCGCCAGCCGCGTGGTCTTCCCCGGCCAGGGCGCCATGCCCGACTGCATGCGCACGCTGCGGGCCTCGGGGCTGATCGACGCGGTGCTGCGCGCCGCGCGCGAAAAACCCCTGCTGGGCGTATGCGTGGGCGAGCAGATGCTGTTCTCGCGCAGCGAAGAAGGCAACACGCCCTGCCTGGACATATTCCCGGGCCAGGTCAGGCGCTTCACCGGCCCGCAATTCGCCGACGGGCATGCCGCCGACGACGCGCCGCGCCTGAAGATCCCGCACATGGGCTGGAACCGCGTCAGGCAGACCCGGCGCCACCCCCTGTGGAACGGCATCGCGGACGACGCATATTTTTACTTCGTGCACAGTTACTACGCCGAACCCGCCGATCCGGCCCTGATTGTCGGGGAAACCCACTATGGATTAGGCTTTACCTGTGCGGTCGCAGCAGCTAACATTTTCGCAGTACAGTTCCATCCGGAAAAGAGCGCCAGCGACGGCCTGCAGCTGTATCGCAACTTCGTCAACTGGGCCCCCTGACGCCACGCCGCCGCCGGGGCAGCCTCCGGCTCACACCCTAATCGACTTACCCGTTCAGCCTTCACCGGCCATTACCGATCATGCTTCTCATCCCCGCCATTGACCTGAAAGACGGACGTTGCGTACGCCTGCGCCAGGGTGATCTCGACAATGCCACGGTATTTTCCGACGAGCCCGCCGCCATGGCGCAGCAGTGGCTGGACCAAGGAGCGCGGCGCCTGCACCTGGTCGACCTGAACGGCGCAGTGGCCGGCAAGCCGCGCAACGAAGCCGCCATCAAGGCCATCATCGATGCCGTCGGCGAAGACGTCTCGGTGCAGATCGGCGGCGGCATCCGCGACCTGGACACCATCGAGCGCTACCTCGACAACGGCATCTCCTACGCCATCATCGGCACCGCCGCCGTCAAAGACCCGGGCTTCCTGCGCGACGCCTGCAGCGCCTTTCCCGGCAACATCATCGTCGGGCTCGACGCGCGCGACGGCAAGGTGGCCACCGACGGCTGGAGCAAGCTCACGCGCCACGACGTGCTCGACCTGGCCCGCAAGTTCGAGGACTACGGCTGCGAGGCCATCATCTACACCGACATCGGGCGCGACGGCATGCTGTCGGGCGTCAACATCGAAGCCACGGTCAGGCTGGCCCGCAACGTCAAGATCCCCATCATCGCCTCGGGCGGTGTCACCGACCTGAAAGACATCGAGGCCTTGTGCGCGGTCGAAGAAGAAGGCGTCGAAGGCGCCATCCTCGGGCGCAGCCTGTACGAAGGCACGCTCGACTTCCAGGCCGCGCAAGACCTCGCGGACCAGCTCGGTGCGGCATGACCGCAAGCCTCGCGCAAGCAACGGACACCGCGCGGCCACAGGAAGATAAGCCCGTGAACACCAAACCGGATGCGGCCGCGGCCGCCGACGCGCTCACGCGGCGCATCATCCCCTGCCTGGACGTCACCGCCGGCCGGGTCGTCAAGGGCGTGAATTTCGTCGACCTGATCGACGCCGGCGACCCCATCGAAATCGCCCGCCGCTACGACGAGCAGGGCGCCGACGAGCTCACCTTCCTGGACATCACCGCCACCAGCGACGGCCGCGACCTGATCCTGCCCATCATCGAGGCCGTGGCCTCGCAGGTGTTCATCCCGCTGACCGTGGGCGGCGGCGTGCGCCAGGTCGGCGACATCCAGCGCCTGCTGAACGCCGGCGCCGACAAGATATCCATCAACAGCGCGGCCGTGGCCAACCCCGAACTGGTACGCGACGCGGCCGCCTACCACGGCTCGCAATGCATCGTGGTGGCCATAGACGCGCGGCGCGGCGCGGCCGACGGCACGGCCCCCCGCTGGGAGGTCTACACCCACGGCGGGCGCAAGGCCACCGGCCTGGACGCCGTGCAGTGGGCCCGCAAGATGGCTGAATACGGCGCCGGCGAAATCCTGCTGACCAGCATGGACCGCGACGGCACGCGCTCCGGCTTCGACCTGGAACTCACCCGGGCCGTCTCCGACGCCGTGGCGGTGCCCGTCATCGCCTCGGGCGGCGTGGGCGGCCTGCAGGACCTCGCCGACGGCGTGACCCTGGGCCGCGCCAGTGCCGTGCTGGCCGCCAGCATCTTCCACTACGGCCAGCACACCGTCCGCGAGGCCAAGGAATTCATGGCCCGCCTGGGTATTAAGGTACGATTGCCCTCATGAAACCCGATTCCGACTGGCTCTCCGACGTGAAATTCGGCCCCGACGGGCTGCTGCCGGCCATCGCACAAGACGCCGCCAGCGGCGCCGTGCTCATGGTGGCCTGGATGAACGCCGAGGCCCTGGCCGAGACCGCGGCCAGCGGCCGCGCCGTGTACTGGTCGCGCTCGCGCGGGCGCCTGTGGCGCAAGGGCGAAGAATCCGGCAACGTGCAGGCCGTCCGCGAAATCCGCCTCGACTGCGACGGCGACGTAATCCTGCTGAAAGTGGAACAACAAGGCGGCATCGCTTGTCATACAGGCAGGGCGAGCTGCTTTTTCCGCCGCCTGGACGGCGCCCCCGAAACGCCTGCCTGGACCACCGTCGACCCCGTCCTGAAAGACCCGGAACTGATCTACAAATGAGCCCCACCGCCGAATACGCCGACATCCTGGCGCGCCTTGCCGACACGCTCGAATCGCGCCTGCCCTCGCACGGCGGCGATCCGCGCTCGTCCTACTCGGCCGGCCTGCTGGCGCGCGGGCCCGACGCCTTCCTGAAGAAAATCGGCGAAGAAGCCACCGAACTGGTCATGGCGGCCAAGGACGGCGTGCCCGAGCGTATCGTCAGCGAAGCCGCCGACCTGTGGTTCCACACCCTGGTGGCGCTGACGCACTACAACTTGCGCCCCGAAGACGTGCTGCGCGAACTGGCGCGCCGCGAAGGCGTGTCCGGCCTGGCCGAAAAAGCCGCCCGGGGCGGCGGGGGCACGCCATGAACACCATGCGCCCGACCCGCAAGATGCCCGGGGCCGGTATTGCGTCCCGCGCCGCCCCCGAAAGCCGCGGCGCGCACGCGTTCCACCGCATCGGCACCGCCGCGCCGACGCACTTGCTACTTATTGCGAAACGCCATATTGTTTCAATACGAGGCCCGCAAGACGCGGACGCGCCGCGGTTGGGTAGAATGATGGCCCTGGCGTCCCGCGCAGCCCGCAAACACGGCCGCGGGCCGGATTGCCAGGGCGGTTTCCAACTGGTTTCCCAAGCGGGAACGAACGGAGGACAGGAAACCGCGCAATTGCATTTTCACACTATCGGGGGCGCCTGCCCCCGGAATAAAAAGGCGGCACCCGCCGTCTAAACGGAGAGCTCCATTATGGGTAGTTTCAGCATTTGGCACTGGTTGATCGTCCTGGTCATCGTCGCGCTGGTGTTCGGCACCAAGAAGCTGCGCAACGTCGGCGAAGACCTTGGCAGTGCCGTGAAAGGATTCAAGAAAGGCATGCGCGACGCCAACGAAGAGGCCGACGCCAAGCCCGAAGCCGTCACGCAGCGCGTCACCAACGGCGAGACGATCGACGTCCAGGCCAAGGAAAAAACCGACGCCTGACCACCACACGGTCTCGCGCCATTTCCTTTTTTCATTCCTGTAACCGGCCTTATCCATGTTCGACGTCAGCTTTAGCGAACTCATGCTTATCGGCATCGTGGCGCTCGTCGTCATCGGTCCGCAGCGCCTGCCCACCGTGGCCCGCACCATCGGCCACCTGGTCGGGCGCGCGCAGCGTTACGTCAACGACGTCAAGAGCGACATCCAGCGCGAAATGGACCTCGACGAGCTGCGCAACCTGAAGGGCCAGATGGAAGACGCGGCCCGCACCGTGCAGGCCTCGCTGGAAGAAACCTCTCAAGAACTGCAGCAAGCCAAGGATTCCCTGGCCGACGCCGCGCATTCCATGCAGGCCGAGCTGCAGGCGCCCCTGAAAAACGCCGAAGAAAAAGTCGCGCAAGCTGCCGCCAACGTCAGCGAAGCCGCCGCCGCGGCCGGCAAGCCGGTAGAAATCGCGGATGCCGCCGGGGCCGCCCCGGCGCTCGTCGACGATACGCAAAAATCCCTGCCCGGCTTCGCCGAGGCTAGCGCGCTGGCCGAGGCCGAACCGGCTGCACCTCCCACCAAATCCACGACCTCAACACCCAGCGGGACGCCAACGTGAAGCAGGACGCCAACGCGCAGCAGGAAGACGCCCCCCTCGAAGAAGATTCCTTCATCTCCCACCTGATCGAACTACGCACGCGCCTGATACGCGCGGCCATATCGGTATTGGTGATCTTCGTCATCCTGTTCATCTATCCCGGCGCCTCGAAGATCTACGATATTCTCGCCGCGCCGATGCTGGCCACTCTGCCCCAGGGCACGCGCATGATCGCCACCGGCGTGATCACGCCCTTCATGGTGCCCATTAAAGTAACGCTGCTGGCCGCGTTCCTGATCGCCCTGCCCATCGTGCTGTACCAGGCCTGGGCCTTCGTCGCGCCCGGGCTGTACAAGCACGAAAAACGCCTGGCCCTGCCGCTGATCATTTCCAGCACCTTCCTGTTCCTGCTGGGCATGGCGTTCTGCTACTTCGTGGTGTTTCGCACCGTCTTCCACTTCATCGCCCACTTCGCGCCCCATTCCATCACGCCGGCCCCTGACATCGAGGCCTACCTGAACTTCGTCATGACCATGTTCGTGGCCTTCGGCGTGACCTTCGAAGTCCCCATCGCCGTGATCCTGCTGGTCAAGACCGGCATCGTCACCGTCGAGAAACTGCGCTCCGTGCGCGGCTACGTGATCGTCGGCGCCTTCATCACCGCCGCCGTGGTCACTCCGCCCGACGCGCTCAGCCAGTTCATGCTGGCCTTCCCCCTGTGCCTGCTGTTCGAGATCGGCGTCTTCGCCGCCAGCCTGATCAAGAAACAAGACGCCAAGCGCGAAGCCGCGGAAGCCAAAGAATCCGCCGAAGTCGACGAATACCACGCCGAATAAGGGCTGACGCCGCCATTACCGGTAAAACGCGGCCGTCGCACGCCCCGACGCCCGCGCCGGCTGCCATGGCCGTAAGGGCCTTGCACCCCGTTCCCCTAGTACGCTTCTCCAACACGCCCCACTTCCCCCAAAACACGCCGCCGTCCAGCGCCGCGGGCGGCTGGGGCTGAGCAGGCTCGTCCGAGCCCGCCGCCACCGCAGGGCGTTTTGGGGGAGGCAAGGGAGGCTCTGTTTGAGCAACAAGGGTGCGGCCAGTCCGGGGGACTGGCCGCGTTGCGAGTTTGCCGACCGCACCCAAAACGCCCGGAGGTCAAGGGCAACCCCGGCGTAGCCGGGGTCGGGCGAGCGAGCCTGCTCAGCCCCAGCCGCCCGCGGCGCGGGTTAAGAAACCTAAAAACCTCAAGGCCGCGAGATGCGCGGCCGTATCCCCACCTTGGCCGACATCTCCATCGTCCGCCCCCCGCGCCGTATCGTCAGCGTAATCTCATGCCCTGGAGGCAGCCGCGCGATCTGGTTGAGGAAGCCGATCGTGTCGTACACCTCCTGGCCATCGATCTTCAGGATAATGTCCCCCACCCGGATTCCCGCCCGCCCGGCCGGCCCATTGCGCAGCACCGTCGCAACAATCACCCCATCATCGCGGCTCAGGCCGAAGGCATGGGCCAGATCCGGCGTAATGTCCTGCGGCTCGATGCCCAGCCAACCGCGCGTCACCGACCCCGTGGCAATGATCTGCTCCATGATCTTGTGCGCAGCCTGCGACGGGATCGCAAAACCTATGCCCAGCGAACCCCCGTTCTCGGAATAAATCGCCGTATTGATCCCGACCAGATGCCCCTGCGTATCAATCAGCGCCCCGCCCGAATTGCCCGGATTGATCGCCGCATCGGTCTGGATGAAATTCTCGTAGATATTGATGCCCAGCCGATTGCGCCCCAGCGCCGAGACAATCCCCATCGTCGTCGTCTGCCCCACGCCGAACGGATTGCCGATCGCCAGCACCACATCGCCCACCTTGACCTGGCGGTCGCCATTGAACATGATCGGCGTCAAATGCGGCAGATCCACCTTCAGCACCGCAAGATCACTGTCCGGATCCGCGCCCACCAGCTTCGCCTTGGTCTGCCGGCCGTCGCTCAGCGCCACCTCGATCGCCTCGGCCGACTCGATCACATGGTAGTTGGTCAAAATATAGCCATCGGCGCGCACGATCACGCCCGAACCCAGATTGGTCGTCTGCTTGCGCCGGCTGAAGCCGGGCAGCTCGCGGAACAAGCGGTTCAACTGCGGGTCGTTCGGCAGCGGCACCACCGGCACCCGCACCTGCTTGCTGGTGTACACATTCACCACCGAAGGCGTGGCCAGCGCCACCGCCGCCGCGTAAGACACATAAGGCAGCTCGGCGGCCGCGCCGCCCGCGGCGGGAGCCGCCGTCGAGGCGACCGGCTGCGATGCAGGCCCGCGCGCCGAATGCAGCCAATCGGGGCGCAAAGTCGCCACGATGAATAAAATACCGAGGCAGACCGTTACTGTCTGGGCGAATAGCAACCACAATCGACGCATAAGGCAACAGACGAAAATGAATCAGGTTTCCACGCGAGAACTGGCCCGCTGGCTGGACGCCACCCTACAGCCCCAGCGCTTCCGGGACTATTGCCCCAACGGCCTGCAGGTCGAAGGCACCGACACAATTACGCACATTATCACCGGAGTCACGGCCTCCCACGAGCTGATCGAAGCGGCCGTCGCAAAAAAGGCCGACGCCATATTGGTGCATCACGGCTGGTTCTGGAAAAACGAAGACCCTTGCATACGCGGCCCCAAACGCGCCCGCCTCGCCCTGGCCTTGAGCCACGGACTGAACCTGTACGCCTATCACTTGCCCCTGGACGCCCACCCCACACTGGGAAATAACGCCCAGTTGGCGCGCGTGCTGGGCTTCGAACCGCTGCGCGGCGATGCCGGCCAAGCCCTTACCTGCGGCCCCGACGACCTGGTCTGGCTGGGCACGCCGGGAGTCCCAGCCACCCTACAAGATCTCGGCACGCATATTTGCAATGCCTTACATCGCCAACCCTTGGTTGTTGGGAATCCACAACAGAAACTGGAACGCATCGCCTGGTGCACCGGCGCGGCGCAAGGCATGATCGAAGCCGCCACTGCAGCGGGGGCCCAGGCCTACGTCACCGGCGAGGCCTCGGAACAGACCTACCACTGGGCACGCGAAACCGGCACCGGCTTCATCGCCGCCGGCCACCACGCCACCGAACGCTACGGCATACAGGCCCTGGGCCAGGCCGTCGCCCGCGAATTCGGCATCGAAGTGGAATTCGTCGACATCGACAACCCTATCTGAATGGCGGCGCCGGACGGCGCGCACAGATTCGGGCATCGGCATTCGCCATCACAGCCCGGGATCCTGGCATGACAGCGCATGCACAGCGGCCGCGGCCGCGGCCGCGGCGGTGGCGCCGTGGCCGAACCCGCAGCGCAATCACCACCGCAGACAAAAACCGGCGCGGCAAGCCGCGCCCGGCATCACGACTGCTGCTTCTTGAGCAGATCGCGGATTTCCTGCAGCAGCACCACATCGGCCGCGGGAGCGGCGGGTGCGGCCTCTTCCTGCTTGACCAGCTTCTCGCGCGCAGAGTTCGCCGCCTTTACCAGGCAGAACACCACAAAAGCCAGCAGGATGAAATTGATCAGGATGGTGAGGAAATTGCCCCAGGCCAGTACCACCGCCCCGGCCTTGGTCAGGTCGGCATAAGTATGCGGGCCGTTATAGTTGGCGGGCTGCGAAAGTACCCAGAACAGGTTGGTAAAATCCACCTTCCCGCCCAGAAGGAAGCTGATGATGGGCATGATCACGTCTTTCACCAGCGAATCGATGATCTTTCCGAAGGCCGCGCCGATGATCACACCGACGGCCAGATCGATCATGTTCCCTTTCACTGCAAACTGGCGGAATTCAGCAAGAAAACCCGTGGCTTTGCTCATTGTTTCACCCTCTTTCGATTTCGCCCACATCGGGCTGACGCTATAATACGCGGTTGCTAGGCTTTTACATTGAAAAAAACAGTGAATGGTAATGCCCCTGGAGGGCATCAATAAGGATACAAGATGAGTCAGGATAAGACACAGCTCGATGACGCGGGCGCGGTAGATCCCAATCTTCCGCCCGACCCTTCGCGCCGTTTCTGGGTCGCCTCCGCCTGTGCGGTGGGCGGCGTCGCGGGCGTTGCCACTGCGGTGCCTTTCGTCACGTCCTTTGCGCCTTCCGAAAGGGCGAAGGCGGCCGGAGCCCCGGTGGAAGTCGACCTCACCTCCCTCGCTCCGGGCGAAATCCGCACCGTCGCCTGGCGTGGCAAGCCGGTCTGGATCATGCACCGCACCCCCGAGCAAATCAAAGACCTGCCGAAAAACGATCCCCTCCTCGCCGACCCCCATTCCGACCGCCCTGGCTTCACCCCCCCCTTCGCCAAAAACGAATACCGTTCGCGCAAACCCGAATACCTGGTTCTCGTCGCCATCTGTACCCACCTGGGCTGCGTCCCCACGCCGCACTTCGAAGTGGGCGCGCAACCGGGCCTGCCTGCCTCCTGGGAAGGCGGATTCCTTTGCCCCTGCCACGGTTCCACCTACGACCTGTCCGGCCGCGTGTTCAAGAACGTTCCCGCGCCCGACAACCTCGAGGTACCGCCTTACGCGTTCTCGGCCGACGGCACCAAGCTGACCATCGGCATCGATGAAACCAACAAGGCCTGAGCGCTTCCCCGCGAAGCCGCACAGCAACTAGGCATAGAATCCAAAAGATAATCAAGGAGCCGTTTCATGGCTGGCGAAAAAACCGTCGAGACCACTGGGCTTTTGGGCTGGATAGACAGGCGTTTCCCGCTGACATCCACCTACAAGGCGCACCTGTCCGAATACTACGCACCCAAGAACTTCAATTTCTGGTATTTCTTCGGCTCACTGGCGCTGCTGGTGCTGGTGATCCAGATCGTGACCGGCATCTTCCTGGTCATGAACTACAAGCCCGACGCCAAGCTGGCCTTCCTGTCGGTCGAGTACATCATGCGCGAAGTGCCGTGGGGCTGGCTGATCCGCTACATGCACTCCACCGGCGCCTCGATGTTCTTCGTGGTGGTCTACCTGCACATGCTGCGCGGGCTGTTCTACGGCTCGTACCGCAAGCCGCGCGAACTCGTGTGGGTCTTCGGCGTGGCCATCTTCCTGTGCCTGATGGGCGAAGCCTTCTTCGGCTACCTGCTTCCCTGGGGCCAGATGTCCTACTGGGGCGCCCAGGTGATCGTCAACCTGTTCTCGGCCATCCCCTACATCGGGCCTGAACTGTCGATCTGGATCCGCGGCGACTACGTCGTGTCCGACGCCACCCTGAACCGCTTCTTCGCCTTCCACGTCATCGCCATCCCGCTGGTGCTGCTGGGCCTGGTCGTGGCGCACATCGTGGCGCTGCACGAAGTCGGCTCGAACAACCCCGACGGCGTCGAAATCAAGCAAGGCCCCAAGGACAGCAACGGCCATCCGCTGGACGGCATTCCGTTCCACCCCTACTACACCGTCCACGACATCATGGGCGTGGCGGGCTTCCTGCTGGTGTTCGCGGCCATCATCTTCTTCGGCCCCGAAATGGGCGGCTACTTCCTGGAAAGCAACAACTTCATCCCGGCCGATTCGCTGAAGACGCCGCCGCACATCGCCCCGGTCTGGTACTTCACGCCGTTCTACTCGATGCTGCGCGCCACCACCAGCGACTTCACCTGGGTGCTGTCGGCGGGCGCCATCATCGCCGCCATCGCGCTCTTCATCAAGGGCGGCCTGCGCGGCTTCTGGCGCATCCTGGTGCCGGTCATCCTGATCGTCATCGCCATACTCATGAAGACCCTCGACGCCAAGTTCTGGGGCGTGGTCGACATGGGCGGCTCGGTCGTGATCCTGTTCTTCCTGCCCTGGCTCGACCGCTCGCCGGTCAAGTCGATACGCTACCGCCCCACCTGGCATAAATTCCTGTATGCGCTTTTCATCCTGACATTCCTGGTCCTGGGTTTCATCGGCACCAAGCCGCCCAACCCGACGTACAACATCATCAGCCAGATCGGAACCGTGATCTACCTGGGCTTCTTCCTGCTGATGCCCGTCTGGAGCCGCCTCGGCACGTTCAAGCCGGTTCCCGAACGCGTCGTGTTTCACGCCCACTAGGCCCTATACTGTACGGAACGATCATGATTAAAAAGCTGCTTGGCGCCATCGCCATATCTCTTGCCTTCACGTCCGTATGTTCGGCCGAGGGCGGATATCCGCTGGACACCGCGCCCAATCGCATCAACGACTTGGCTTCGCTGCAACACGGCGCCAAGCTGTTCGTCAACTACTGCCTGAGCTGCCACAGCGCCAACGCCATGCGCTACAACCGCCTGGCCGACCTCGGGCTGACCGACGACGAAATCAAGAAGAACCTGCTGTTCACCAGCACCAAGGTCGGCGACCTGATGCACGTGGCCATGACGCCCGCGGACGGCAAGAAATGGTTCGGCTCGGCGCCCCCTGACCTGTCGGTAATGGCTCGCGCCAAGTCCGAGAACTTCGGGCCTTCCGGCGTGGACTACATCTACACCTACCTGCGCACCTTCTATCGCGACACCACCAAGCACACCGGCTGGGACAACCTGGTGTTCCCGAACGTCGCCATGCCCAACGTGCTGTGGCAACTGCAAGGCCAGCGCACGCTGACCCGCACCGCCATCGCCCCCAAAGAAGGCAAGGACGGCAAGGAAGAATGGGTGCAGACCACCACCACGTTCGATCCGCAAGGCTATTCCACGGTCAAGACCGAAGCCCTGCAGAACTATAACGGCCCGGAAATCAGCAAAGACATATTCACCCCGGTCGACCCCGCCCAGTCCGCGGCCTACGACAACGACGTAGCCGACCTGAGCAACTTCCTCGGCTGGATGGCCGAGCCGGCCCAGTTGTTCCGCAAGCGCCTGGGCGTCTGGGTGATGCTGTTCCTGGCCCTGTTCCTGCTGGTGGCCTGGAGGCTGAACGCGGCCTACTGGAAGAAAGTCAAGTAGCCGCTGCAACACCCCGGCAGCCGGCTGATCGCTTAAGCTGCCGGTCAAGAAAATAGGCGTATAAGTAATGAATACGCCTATTTCCCTTTTGTAGGCCGCCCATATCCGCGCGCCTTTGTTTCCTTTTTACGACGGAACCCACGATATGATGGTGCTCTATTCAGGAACGACCTGCCCCTTCTCCCAACGCTGCCGCTTCGTGCTGTTCGAAAAAGGCATGGATTTCGAGATCCGGGACATCGACCTCTACAACAAGCCCGAAGATATCGCGGTCATGAACCCCTACGGCCAGGTACCCATCCTGGTCGAGCGCGACCTGGTGCTATACGAATCCAGCATCATCAACGAATACATCGACGAGCGCTTCCCGCACCCGCAGCTCATGCCGGCCGATCCCGTCATGCGCGCGCGCACCCGGCTGTTTCTCTACAACTTCGAGAAAGAGCTGTTCGTGCATGTTTCCGTGCTGGAAAACCGCGGCGAAACCGACAACAAGGCGCTGGACGACGCCCGCCACAGCATCCGCGATCGCCTGGCGCAACTCGCCCCCATGCTGATCAAGAACAAATACATGCTGGGCGAAGAATTCTCCATGCTGGACGTGGCCGTGGCGCCGCTGCTGTGGCGCCTGGACCACTACGGCATCGAGCTGCCCAAGAACGCCGCCCCCATCCAGAAATACGCCGAACGCATTTTCTCGCGCCCGGCCTACATCGAGGCGCTCACGCCTTCCGAAAAGGTGATGCGCCGCTGAACGTCCCCATGTCCGAGACTTCCACCAAGCCCTACCTGATCCGCGCGCTGCACGAATGGTGCACCGACAACGGCTACACGCCTCACATCGTCGTGACCGTGGATGCCAACACCATCGTGCCCCGCGCGCACATCCATGACGGCCAGATCACGCTGAACATCGGCACGCTGGCCACCAACCGCTTGAGCATGGGCAATGAATTCATCGAATTCCAGGCCCGCTTCAGCGGGGTGACCGAACAGATATTCGTTCCCGTTTCGGCAGTGTCCGCCATCTACGCCCGCGAAACCGGCGCCGGCATGGGCTTCGAGGTCGAACCCTCGCAGCCCCACGCCGCGGCCGAGCCTGGCGATAGCGGCAAGCCCCAGCCCGCCGCCACTCCCGCTGCCGAGGGCAAGCCCGACGGCGGCCCCGACGACGACCCCAAGCGCCCGCGCCTGACCATCGTCAAATAGCGCGTCTCCCGCCGCCTGGCGCCGGCGCCCTGCCCGGCACCGCCGCACCAGAAGGCGACACCAACGTACTGCGGTAACCACCTCTGTCCGGCCATTTCTGCCCGGCCGCCGAAACCCTCGCCGCCGCTGCGGCACCGCCCCAAAAACCCTGTAGAATTAGGCCTTCGCCGGTTTAGCTCAGTTGGTAGAGCAGCGCACTTGTAATGCGAAGGTCAAGGGTTCGACTCCTTTAATCGGCACCAATCGAATCAAGCACTTACGCCAGCCTTTCGGGGCTGGCGTTTTTGTCTTCTGAAATTCGGGCTCTACCCCATAAACGGGGGATCAGGGCATTCATTACACTCGGTTAATCACCCCGTTCCAACCGCACTGGGCCAAGACCCGCATGCGGTAATTCTCAAAATTCCTGAAGCCATACGCCCGGCGCGAGAGCATTTCCATCTTCGTGTGGAAGCCTTCGGTGATCCCATTGGACTTGGTGAAGCGCCACATGCGCACGATGGGCTCGAGCCACGATAGTAGCGTAGCGGCCAGCGCCTTGGCCGGGCTTTGTTCAAATTGACGGATCAGGGCCAGGAACTGGGGCAGCATCTGCTTGGCCCGCTTGGCCTTCAGGCTCTTCATGACCAGAAACCCGTTCAGTTGCTGTTTGGCAAAGTACAGCGCCCGCAGCACGGGCGATTGGGCCAGGTACTGGTGCAATCGTTCCTTTTGCACGGAGGACAGATGCCAGTGATGGCGACGCATCAGGCTCAACAAGCCCCGGTTCTTGCGCCCCTCGGGATCGTGCTGCTGCCAGAGCCTCAGAAAATGCTGGTTCACCAGTCGGACGACATGAAAGCGATCCGCCACAATCATGGCGTTGGGAAAGTACTGCTGGGCAATGCGTCGATAGGTCTCGGACAAGTCCATCACAATCACGCGCACGTGCTCGCGGCCCGGTAAACGCTTCAAATAGCCGTGTAGGCTTGCCGCAGAGCGGCCCAGCACCACATCGAACACCTTGTGGTGCCTCAAATCGACCAGCGTGGTGGCATAGCCCTTCTTATGGCTAAAGAAATGCTCATCGATGCCCAGCACCTGAGGACAACTTCGGCCCGACAGCTCTGAGACCCGTTGCCGGATAAAGGACTGGTACCAGCGCTCGACCGTGGCGCTGCCGATGCGGTGCGTGTGCGACAGTTGACGCTGGCTGACGCCCCCGTCGTGGGCCTCGAAAACCTCCAGGCGATACGCCTCGGTGGCACGGCGCCGTGGGCGGATGCCCGCAAAGCGATGGCGGAAATAGCGATTGCAATCGGTGCAGTGATACTTGGGCACGGCCAAGTGCAGCACCATCAGCTGGTTGCCTTGGCGGGTGTGCTTGAGCGTACGCTGGTGCGTCGCCTTAATTCGTACCGCCTCTCGCTGGCAATGTATGCATGCCAGGCGCTTGGCCGGCCGGGCCCAGACATGGATCTCTCGGCCACGCTGCACGCGTTCTATGAATACATCTCGGATTCCTAAGATAGAATCTACTGGGGACATCGGTATTCGCTCCATTAAGCTCGTTCTTCGCAAAAACAAGTTTAATGAATACCGCTTGTCCCCCGTTCATGAGGAAGAGCCATATCAGACCCGCATGGTTATTGGCCTTGCGGGTTTTTTAGTGTCTCCCGCGAGGCCTTTTCCCGGCCCGGCACGTCCTGCTTGTCGGCGAGTGCCTCCCGTCAGGCCGCGGTATCGGCACGCCAGACGCAGGGTTTGCCGGCGGCCTTGTCCAAGGAGTCGAGGTAGGCCTCGTGCTCGGCCAGTTCTTCGGCGCTGGCGCCGATCACGGGAAGGTTCGAGGCGTCGAATTTCTCGATACGCGCACCCTGCACGCCGGGAGTGCTGCCGGTCGGCTCGAAATCCATCAGCAGCGCATCCTGGCCGCGGGTCATGGCCAGCCAGACCTCGGCCAGCAGTTCCGAGTCGAGCAAAGCGCCGTGCAAGGTACGGTGGGCATTGGAAATGCCGTAGCGCTCGCACAGGGCGTCCAGGGAGTTGCGCTTGCCCGGATGCAGTTCGCGCGCGTAGAGCAGCGAATCGGTAATGCTGTCGCACATATCGTCGAACGAAGGCCCCTTCAGCCTCGCGAATTCGGCGTTGAGGAATTTGCGGTCGAAGGGCGCGTTGTGGATGATGATTTCGGCGCCCTTGACGTACTCGGCGATCTGGCCGGCGACCTCCGCGAAGCGCGGATGGCCCGACAAAAATTCGGTGGTCAGGCCGTGGATCTGCAGCGCCTCGGGGTCGCTGTCGCGATCGGGATTGATGTACAGGTGCAGATGGTTGCCCGTAAGGCTGCGGTTGATCATCTCCACGCAGGCGATTTCGATCACCCTGTGGCCCTGCGCGGGCTCCAGGCCGGTGGTTTCTGTATCCAGGACTATCTGGCGCATGGGGTGAATCCTCAGCAAATATTCCAAATGCGGCGTCCGGCGGGGATGCCTGGTGGCGTGGCGCCACGGGAACCCCAGGACTATGCAGGCACGGAGGCCGCAAGCGTACGAGGCCGCGGCAGCACATCTACGGCGGACGGCAACGATTTGGTAATTTTACCGTCGCTGTGCGCCGACCTGCGCCACGCCCTGGTTGGCCAACTGGTCGGCGCGCTCGTTGCCCGGGTCGCCGGCGTGGCCGCGCACCCAGCGCCAGCTCAGCTCGTGCTCTCGCACCAGGGCATCCAGTTCCTGCCACAGGTCAGCGTTCTTCACCGGCTTCTTGTCGGCGGTGAGCCAGCCGCGCCGCTTCCAGCCGGGCAGCCATTCGGTCATGCCCTTCTGCACGTATTGCGAATCGGTGTGCACCACGACGGTGCAACGACGTTTCAAGGCCTTGAGCGCCTGGATCACCGCCAGCAGTTCCATGCGGTTGTTGGTGGTCTGGGGCTCGCCCCCGAACAAGGTCTTCTCGTGCGCGCCCTGGCGCAGCAGCGCGCCCCAGCCGCCGGGCCCCGGATTGCCCTTGCAGGCGCCATCGGTCCAGATATCTACTTGTGCTTCATTTGTCATTATTCGTCATTGTGTGCATTGCGCATATTGCAGCGGCCGCCGGCCGCCCGCATCGCCAGATCGGGCGCATTCAGGGCTGGGACTATACCGCAAGGCCGCCGGCCCGGCGAACGGCACGGCCCTGCTCCGCCAAAAACGCAATGATCCCGAGATCACGGACAAAAGAGGAAGGGGCAAGACGAGGATACAAATATGCGCGACGACGCGCCTTCGCAAATGTAAATGTATGGAAAATGCGCGGCTATATATGTATGGAAGATACGCGGCGCGCGCGGAACGCGCCCGCACCGCTCAGCAATCCGAATGGCGGCTGGTCACCACGGCCCCGCGGCGCACGCGCTTTTTCTTCTGCTTCCAGGCCGGGCCCACCAGCCGCACGGCCGCCACCCGCTTGACCGCAGAAACGACATACGCCGCGCCGCATACCGGCCACCAGCGGTCGCCGGCCGCCTCCATGAACGACCAGCGCCTGAGCCACTTGTCGGTCTGGCAAGGCGGGGCGTAACAGCCGAAACGGCCGCGATCGACCTCGAAGGCCAGCAATTTGAACCAGTCTTTCAGGCGCGGCAGCGACACCTGCAGGTGGGTGGCGACGGGCATCAGGGGCTCCAGCCCCGGCACGCGTTCGCGCGCCCCCCACAGGCTCCATGGATTGAAGCCGGATATCACGACGCGGCCTTCAGGCATCAGCACTCTTTCGGCCTCGCGCAGGATCTGGTGCGGGTTGCTGGAACATTCCAGCACGTGCGGCAGCACCAGCAGGTCGAGGCTCTGGGTCTCGAAGGGCAGGTTTTCGGGATCGGCCACCAGGGCCATGGGGCGTGCCGCCAAGGCAGCGTCCTGCAGCACGTGGGTATAGGTCTTGTAGGGCACGCGGTTCGACTGCAGCGTGTCCCATTCGGGCAGGCCGACCTGTACCGCATGGTAGCCGAACACGTTGGCGACCATGCCATCGACCTGGCGCTGCTCCCAGGCCTGCACGTACAAGCCCGCCGGAGATTTCAGCCACTCGGCCAGTTCTACAATAATGGACTGATCCAAAGACCCGCGTCTCCCTGACTATGGCACATACGATACCCGACCCCGCCTCGGACCGGATACAACTGGTTCCCGTACCTGCACTATCCGACAACTATATATGGATGGCCTACAGCGACAGCCACGCCATCGTGGTCGACCCCGGCGAGGCCGCCCCGGTGCAAGGGCTGCTCGACCGCTACGGCCTGGCGCTGGACGCCATACTACTGACCCACCACCATGGCGACCATGTGGGCGGTGCCCGGGAATTGCAGGCTCGCAGCGGCGCCACGGTCTATGGCCCGGCCCGGGAACAACTGCCGGTCTGCGACCACAGATTGGAACAAGGTGACGCTATTTTCCTGGAAAACCTGGATTTACGCCTGGAAGTACTGGATATTCCCGGCCACACTGCGGGCCACATCGCCTATTTTGGGCGCATGAACCAGGGTAAACCCTTGGTTTTCTGCGGCGATACGCTATTTTCCGGGGGTTGCGGGCGATTATTTGAAGGCACGCCCGCCCAAATGTACGATTCTGTGAGTAAACTTAGGGCTTTACCGCTGGATACACTTGTTTGTTGTGCTCACGAGTACACTCTAGCAAATTTGCGCTGGGCACTTCAAGTCGAACCCGGTAATGACGCTCTGCAAGAATGGTGGAAAGCAGCACAAGGCCTGCGTGCGCAAGGCCTGCCCACCCTGCCCACGACCATAGGCGCCGAGCGGGATTTCAACCCTTTTTTACGCACTCAACAGGAAAGCGTGGCCAAGGCCGCCCGGATCCAGTCCGGAGAGCGGCTGGATTCAGCTGTAACGGTTTTCGCGGCCCTGCGTGCATGGAAGGATCACTTTAAATGAATCGCCGATGAAATTCCTGCGACTATTCATTCTGCTTGTCACGGCCGCGCTTGCCGGCTGTGCCGCCAACAATACCCACCAGTACGCCTGGCAAAAGCACAATTACTCCGCCGCCGAGACATCGCGCACCGTCGACCTCACCCACCCTCCCAAGGACATCTGGGATCGCATCCGCCGCGGCTTCGCCATTCCCAACCTGAACAACGACCTGACCCAGTACTGGACGGACTACTATGCCTCGCACCCCGAGGCCATAGAGCGCATGAGCGAGCGCGCCAGCAAGTACTTGTACTACGTCGTCCAGGAAATCAACCGCCGCGGCCTGCCCACCGAACTGGCGCTGCTGCCCTTCGTGGAAAGCGCCTACAACCCCACCGCCTACTCGCGCGCCCACGCCTCGGGGCTGTGGCAGTTCATTCCCAGCACCGGCCTGCACTACAACCTGCAGCAAACCTGGTGGCGCGACGAGCGCCGCGACCCGATAGCCTCGACCAACGCCGCGTTGGACTACCTCAGTTACCTGTACCAGTTGCAGGGCGACTGGTACCTGGCCCTGGCCTCGTACAACTGGGGGGAAGGCTCGGTACAGAAGGCCATGAGCAAGAACGCCAGCAACGGCGACTTCGTCGACTACAGCTCCATAAGCATGCCCGACGAGACACGCAACTACGTGCCCAAGCTGCAGGCCATCAAGAACATCATCGCCAACCCCCAGAAATACGGCATCGTGCTGCCTGAAATCAGCAACACGCCCTATTTCACCACCGTGCAGAAGTCGCGCGACATGGACATAGCCGTGGCCGCCAAGCTGGCCGAAATGTCGGTCGACGACTTCAAGGCGCTCAATGCCTCGTTCAATCGGCCCATCATCCTGGGCGAGCATCACCCCACGCTGCTGCTGCCGGTGAACCGGGTGGACATCTTCAACGCCAACCTGGAAGCCTACAAGGGACGCCTGAGCTCCTGGCAAACCTACAAGGCCCATCGCGGCGAATCGTACGTGGCGATCGCCAAGCGGCACGGCATGAGCGTAAGCCAATTGCGGGCGGTCAACGGCATAAGCGGCTCGCGCACCAGGGTGGCCCAGGTGCTGCTGGTATCCAAGCCCGGCAACGATGCCGGCGGCGGCAGCATACAGTTGGCGTCCCTCGAAGTGCCTGAAGAAAAAGAGGCCTCGGTGCGCGTGACGCACGGCAGGCACAACGACATCGTCATCCGGCGCCACAGGGTCAACGTCCGCACCCATACCGTGCGGCACGGAGACACCCTGTATTCGCTGGCCAGGCGCTACAAGACCACCGTGCAGGAATTGCGCAGGCTCAACAACCTGAAGAAAGGTACGCTGGCGATCGGCAAGCAACTGCGAGTGCCGGGCACGGGCGTGCGGGGTTGATGTCGCGACAGGCACGGGCCTGAAGCCCGGGCCCGTGACGCGCAAGGCCGGCGCCCGGCCGTCGCAGGGCCCCTCGACGCAGTATCATCTGCCGCAAGGCCGCCTGGCGCAGATCCGCTTGGCGCCGGGTCGCCTGGCGACCGGACCGCTACGGCCACACCACTACACAACACAGAGGATCACACCATGGGTTTCCTGAACGGCAAGCGCATCCTGGTCACGGGCGTGCTTTCCAACCGCTCGATCGCCTACGGCATCGCGCGCGCCTGCCATCAACAAGGCGCGCAATTGGCCTTCACCTACGTGGGCGACCGCTTCAAGGACCGCGTCGGCGAATTCGCCGCCGAATTCGGCAGCGACATCGTGCTGCCTTGCGACGTAGCCGACGACGCCCAGATCGATGCGGCCATGAGCGCGCTGCAATCCCGCTGGGACGGACTGGACGGGCTGGTGCACTCCATAGGCTTCGCGCCCCGCGAAGCCATCGCCGGCGATTTTCTCGACGGCCTGTCGCGCGAAGCCTTCCGCGTCGCCCACGACATCTCGGCCTATAGCTTTCCGGCGCTGGCCAAGGCCGCGCTGCCGCTGCTCAAGGGCCGCAGCAGCTCGGTGCTGACGCTGACCTACCTGGGTGCCGAAAAAGTCGTTCCCAACTACAACACCATGGGCCTGGCCAAGGCCTCGCTGGAAGCCAGCGTACGCTACCTGGCCAGCGCGCTCGGCCCGCTGGGCATACGCGCCAACGCGATTTCCGCCGGCCCCATCAAGACCCTGGCGGCCAGCGGCATCAAGGATTTCTCGTCGATCCTGAAATTCGTCGAGGCGAACGCCCCGCTGCGCCGCAACGTCACCATCGAAGACGTCGGCAATGTCGCCGCCTTCCTGCTGTCGGACCTGGCGGCGGGCGTCACGGGCGAAATCACCCACGTGGACGCGGGCTTCTCCACCGTCACGCCGGGCATGGAATAAGGCGCGCAGCGCGCTCCTGGCGGGCGAGCCGCTGATACAGGGCCTTTGCGGCGCCACTGAGGCGCCGCCGCGAATGCGAGTCAGCTCGGTTCCGCCTCAGGCATATCCGCCACTGTCGCACCCGCCGCCGTCGCATCCGCCGCAGGAGCGAGCCGCACGCCGACATGCCTGCGGCCGCGGCCACGCGCCAGATCGACCTGCCTCTGGCGCTCGGCAAAGCGCTGCTTGCGTGCATCGTCGTGGCGGCCGTGGCAGTGCGGGCAGCTTACGCCCTCGACATAGAATTCCGACAATTTGTCCTGTTCGCTGACGGGTTGGCGGCAGGCGCGGCATAAGCCGTAGCTGCCGCGCTCCAGGCCATGGACGACCGACACGCGCTCGTCGAAGACGAAGCATTCGCCCTGCCAGCGGCTGTCCTCGGCGGCGACGTTTTCCAGGTACTTGAGTATGCCGCCTTCCAGGTGGTAGACCTCGTCGAAGCCCTGTGTGCGCAGATAGGCGGTGGATTTCTCGCAGCGTATGCCGCCGGTGCAGAACATGGCCACCCGGGATTTGCCGCTGAGCACGCCGCCGGGCTGCGATTGGGTGCGTACCCAATCGGGAAATTCGGAAAAGCTGGAGGTGTGCGGATTCACGGCGCCGGCAAACGAACCTATCGACACCTCGTAGTCGTTGCGGACATCCACGACCACGACTTGCGGATCGTCGACGAGCCGGTTCCAGTCCGCCGGCCCGACATAAGTGCCCGCCATGGACTGCGGCTGGATATCCGGCACGCCCATGGTGACGATCTCGCGCTTGAGCTTGACCTTCATGCGGTAGAACGGCATCTCGCCGGCCCACGATTCCTTGTGCGACAGATCGGCCATGCGCGGATCGGCGCGCAAGTGCGCGAGCACGGCATGGACGCCCGCCTGCGGCCCCGCTATGGTGCCGTTGATGCCTTCTGCGGCCAGCAGCAAAGTGCCTTTGACCCCATGGGCCTCGCAATAGTCCAGCAGGGGGCCCCGCAACGCGGCGTGGTCTTCGAGCCGGACGAATTTATAGAGTGCGGCGACCAGGAATTTCGACATGAGGGGAGAGGCTAGTGTGGAAAAATGACAGCCCCGGAATCTCTCGACGAACCGGGGCTGCGTCATTTTAACGCGGCCGACGTCCGAGCCCGCCTAACCTGCCTGCCTAACCTGCCTGCCTAACCTGCCTGCCTAACCTGCCTGCCTAACCACCCGGCCCGACGCCGGGCCGAAACACCACGCGCGGCAAGCGCACCCACCCGGTCATTCCGCTTGCTGCCAGCCCCTATTTCTTCATGCCGTTCTTGTCCATGCCGTCCATGGCGTTCTTGCCCATGGAATCCTTCGACATCTTGCCCTTGCCCATGGACTGCTTGTGCATGGATCCCTTCCCCATGCCGTTCTTGGACATGGAGTCTTTAGACATCGAACCCTTGGACATCGAACCCTTGGACATGGAATCTTTGGACATGCTTCCCCCGGACATGTCATGACTCATCATGCCCGATTTCGACATGGAGTCTTTATGCATGCTGTCGGCCGCGGCAGCGGCCGTCATGGAGCCCACGGCCAGAATGGCTGCCGCCAGGCATGGAATGGTGATTTTCCTCATGATGCTTCTCTCCGTAAGAACGTGCCGCTGAATGAGCGGCTTCGCATTTCGAGTCCGATTGCCGCCGAATCCGCTATAGGCCGGACCTTCCCGGTAGCCTCGCTGCATCGAGCGAGAGGCAAACGAAAATCCGGGCAAGGGCGACATAAGCATTATTCCTCGCCACAGTTCCCGAAATCCTCACGTAAAGTTAAATTAATTGTGATAATTGACGGCGCCGGATTTGCGCATAATGACAGCGGACGGCCCGCCGGACACACCCAGCGCAGCGAGCCGGCGCCGATGCAAGCGCCCGCTTGCCCTACGGCGCAGTAATCTTTTAGCGCGAACAAGCCCGAATCCCATGGACGCCAGGAAACACATACTCGTGGTGGAAGACGACCGCCACATCGCCGAGCTGCTCTGCCTGCACCTGGGCGACGAAGGCTATGAGGTCGCGCACGCGGCCGACGGCGTCGAAGGCCTGCGGCTGCTGGAAAACGGCGCCTGGGACGCCCTGGTCCTGGACCTGATGCTGCCCGGCATGGACGGCCTGGAACTGTGCAAGCGCGCCCGCTCCATGGCCCGCTATACGCCCATCATCATCACCAGCGCGCGCTCCAGCGAAGTGCATCGCATACTGGGACTGGAGCTGGGCGCCGACGACTATCTCGCCAAGCCGTTTTCCATGCTGGAACTGGTGGCCCGCGTCAAGGCGCTGCTGCGGCGCAGCGACGCCATGGCACGCGACTTGCGCGCCGACGCCGGCATGCTGGACCTGGACGGCCTGCGCATCGATCCGCTGGCGCGTGTCGCCAGCCTGGATGGCCACGCCATAGACCTGACGCCGCGCGAGTTCGACCTGCTGTATTTTTTCGCACGCCACCCGGACCAGGTGTATTCGCGGCTCGACCTGCTGAACCAGGTCTGGGGCTATATGCATGACGGCTACGAGCATACCGTCAACACGCACATACACCGGCTGCGCAACAAGATCGAGGCCGACCCGGCCGACCCGCGGCGCATCCTCACGGTATGGGGACGGGGCTACAAATTTTCGGCGGCGCCGGCCGCCGGCGGCGCCACGGCTCAGGGGGCAGCGCCTTGAACCGCCTGACGCTGACCCAGCGCCTGTCGGCGGTGTTCGCCGTGCTGCTGCTGGCCTGCTTCGGCGCATCAGCGTGGCTGCAGGTCGCCGGCAGCACCCGGCACGAACAAGAGATCGTGCAGCGCGTGTCCCTGGACCTGGCGCGCCAGATCGCCGGCAACAGCCAATTGATGGACAGTGCAGGCTTGCGGCCGCAGGCGGTGCGCCGGCTGTTCTCGCAATTGATGGCGGTCAACCCCAGCGTCGAGGTCTATCTGCTCGACCCGCAGGGCCGCATCATGGGCAACGACGCTCCCCCGGGCCACCTGAAGCGCGACAGCGTGGATGTCGCGCCCATCCGCCAACTGCTGGCGGGCGCGCCGCTGCCGGTGCTGGGCGACGATCCGCGCAGCCTGCACGGCCGCAAGGTGTTCAGCGCCGCCCCGCTGTATATCGACGGCCGCGACCATGGCTATATCTACGTGGTGCTGATGGGCGAGAATCGCGACGCCCTGGCCGCCGACCTGAATGCCAGTTCCACCCTGCATACCGTCATCTGGTCGATCGCACTGGTGGCGCTGCTGGGCCTGATTGCCGGGCTGGTCGCTTTCCAGCTCATTACCCGGCCCTTGCGCAAGCTGACCGCAGCGGTGCGCGATTTCGACAGCGGCGACTCCGCCGCGGTGCTGCCACCGGCGCCGCCCCTGAACGGCGGCGAGCGCGACGAGATCCTGGTGCTGCGCCAGGCGTTCGGCCAGATGGCGCAGCGCATCAGCGACCAATGGGCGGAACTCAGCCGGCAGGACCAGGATCGCCGCGAAATGGTGGCGAATATTTCGCACGACCTGCGCACGCCGCTGACTTCTTTGCATGGCTATCTCGAAACCCTGCTGCTGAAGGCCGACACGCTCGATGCCGCCGAACGCCGCCGCTATCTCGAGATTGCGCTGGGCCAGAGCCGCAAGGTGGGCCGCCTGGCCCAGGAACTGTTCGAACTGGCGCGCCTGGAATCCGGCCTGGTGCAGGCCGAGAAAGAAGATTTCTCGCTGGCCGACCTGGTGCAGGACGTGTTCCAGAAATTCGAGCTGGCCGCCGAGGCGCGCCAGTTGCGCCTGCGCGCCGACATGCCGCGTCCCCTGCCTGCAGTCTCCGCCGACCTGGGCATGATCGAGCGCGTGCTGACCAATCTGCTGGACAATGCGATCCGCCACAGCCCGCCCCGCGGCACTGTGTGCGTGGCCCTGCATAAGCAAGGGGCAAGCGTAGGCGTGCGGATCAGCGACGAAGGCCCCGGCGTCCCCGCGGAATTGCGCGAGACGCTGTTCAAGAGGCCTTCGGCCTTCAGCCGCGGCGACCACGAAGGCGGCGGCCTCGGCCTGCTGATCGTGCGCCGCATTTTGCAACTGCACGGCAGCGACATCCGCCTGGAGCAAGGCGCCGGCGCAGGGGCCACGTTCAGCTTCGAGCTGCCCGCGGCAGGCTCCTGATCCATACATACACACGCGACACACCCCACGATCATCATGCACGACAAAGCACTCGTACTCTTTTCCGGAGGCCAGGACTCCACCACCTGCCTGGCCTGGGCCCTGCAGCGCTATGCGCAGGTCGAGACCATAGGCTTCGACTACGGCCAGCGCCATGCCGTCGAACTCGAGTGCCGCAAGACGGTGCTCGAGGCCCTGCGCGCCGGCCGCCCCGACTGGGCCGAGCGCCTGGG
Source organism: Candidimonas humi (assembly GCF_019166065.1). GTDB lineage: Bacteria > Pseudomonadota > Gammaproteobacteria > Burkholderiales > Burkholderiaceae_B > Candidimonas > Candidimonas humi. The sequence continues at coordinate 124,745 of NZ_JAHTBN010000004.1, read as the reverse complement.
CGAGGATCACATGCTGGACCTGGGCGTGCTCGGGCGGCTCAGCGACACCGCACTGACCCGTGACGCCAGCATCGCGTTCGAGCGCAACGGCCTGCCCAACACCTTCGTACCTGGGCGCAACCTGCTGTTCTTCACCTTTGCCGCGGCCCTGGCCTACCGCCGCGGGCTGTCGGTGCTGGTCGGCGGCATGTGCGAAACCGATTATTCGGGCTATCCGGACTGCCGCGACAACACCTTGAAATCGCTGCAGGTCTCGCTCAGCCTGGGCATGGATATGCCGCTGGTCGTGGAAACCCCGCTGATGTGGCTGGACAAGGCCGCGACCTGGCGGCTGGCGGAGCAAATCGGCGGCCGGCTCCTGGTGGAATTGATCAAGGAAAGCACCCACACCTGCTACCTGGGCGAACGCCGCCAGCGCCATCCCTGGGGCTATGGCTGCGGCGCCTGCCCCGCCTGCGAACTGCGGGCCAAAGGCTACGCAAACTATATGAGCGCACAAGCAGCCACAGACTGATACGGGTTTGAGGCTAGAATGAGCCTCCACCGTATCTTGCCTGCAGGGCCTTCGTGACCAGATTGCTGCCGATTGCCGGACTGTGCTTCGCCGCGAGCGCGCTGTGCGCGACCTCGTGGGCGCCGCTGGCCGTGCCCGGGGCCACACGCTACTTGGCCGACGCCGGCTCGCTGCACGCCGAGCATGGCGCCGCCACCGTCATGGATATCTCGGTATTGACGGAATTCCCGCAAGCGCTGGACGCGGCCTTCGACCCGCAACTGCACTATCGATCCACCATCACCGACTACCGCATCGATTGCGCCAACCGGTATGCATGGGTGCTGGGTGTCGGCTATTACGGCTCCGACGCGGGCCAAGGCCGCCCCTTGAAACACTACGCCTTCGGCAAGCCGCAACGCCAGGACATTGTTTCCTGGGGCAGCCTCGACAGCATCGCAAAATATGCCTGCAAGAACGTCGGCGCCGCCCCCGAACCGCCCAGGCTCGAGGACATGAGGCCCACCATCATCCACGATACGCGCCGCAGCCGCTACGCCACCGCACCGCAACAATAAAACGGCCAGGCCGAGGCCTGCCGAGCAATACGTGTGCATACGTTACAGCCGCTAGGCAATTATCACAGCCGCGTACGTGCTCGCATCAAATGATTTCAGGCGTGGACAGGGGCAAAAGCGAGAGCGGACAATAAGGCCAGGGGAAGATGCGGCCTCCGGGTCCATGGCACCCAAACACAATCAGCAAATCACTAACTGCCTATAAGGGAAAACTCATGATCAGGATCTTCATACTTGCGCTTTCGGCCCTGGCCTTGTCCGGCTGTATCGTCGACGGACACAGGGGCCGCGGCGGCTACGACCACGGCCATGACAACGACCGCGGCCACTATAGCTGCCCCCCGGGAGGTTGCGGCCACAATCCCGGCGACAATAACGGCAACTGGCACCGCTAAGCGCCAAGGGCGGGCAAGCTATCAGCTAGCCCGCGGCGCGGGCGCAGGATTCGCCTTCGTGGAATTCGTGCGTAAGGGTCAGGCTGGCCGCGGGATCCAGCGTACGGCCCTTGCCCAGCGCCTGCACGATGAGCTGCACGCCGCGGCGCCCTATTTCCCGATTCGGCTGGGCGATGGTGCTCAGCACCGGCGTGAGATCGCGGCCCAGCTCTATGCCGTCAAAACCCACCACCGTCAGGTCTCGCGGCACTTCCAGCCCGGCCACATGGGCGGCCCGCAGGCAACGTATCGCCAGCAGGTCGTTGGAACACACCAGGGCGCTGGGCCGCTGCGCCGCGCCCAGGAACTGCGCCAGGCGCGACACCACCGCGTCCATGAACGGCACTTCCACCAGGTCGTAGGCATCGAGCCCGCATTCCTGCATGCCGTTGACATATCCCCGATAACGCTGCTGGGAACGGTCCGAGGCGGCTAGCTGGCCGCTGACCATGGCAATGCGCCTGTGCCCCATGTCCGCCAGCCTGTGTATGAGCTGCGCCATGGCCCCCTCGCAATCCACCGATACGCAGGGATGGTCGGGATGCCGGTTGTACAGCAGCACATATGGCAGGCTGCGCGCCTGCAGCTTGGCGAGTTCCTGCGAGGTCTGGGGATTTGAGACCACCAGTATCATGCCGTCCACGCTGTAGGCCAGCAGCCGGTTGACCGCAGCCTCTTCGCCGGACAGTTGATAGTCCGTGGTCATGGGAACGATGGAATAGCCGCTGGCCGCGGCCATCTGTGCAATGCCGTCCAGGCACTCGGCAAACACCGGATTGAGCAGCGTCGGCAGCACCACCCCCAGCACCTTGCTGAACTGGCGGCGCAGCGTCTGCGCGCTGGAATTGGGCACATATCCCAGTTGCGAGGCAGCCTGGATCACGCGCCGGCGGGTTTCGGGCGCAACCTGTTCGGGCGCATTGAACGCACGGGAAACCGTGGCGATCGAGACTCCCACTTGCTCGGCAACGTCTCTGATGCTCATGGATGGCAGCCGCCCGCAGGGATTCGAGGAGCCCTATTATTGCGCATCCGGCGCCACGAACGGAAACCGCGCCCTGGCCTTGGCCCCGGCCGCGCCGCTGGCGCGCACGAAACGCCGGGTATCGTCGCGCGTGGCCTGGTAGCTCCAGTCGGGATAGCGGCCCGAGGCCTGGGCGGCCTGCTTCAGGAAAAGGCGGCGGCGCTGGCTGTCCAGGATGCGGCCGTGCAGGGCCTGCGGATCCCAGTTTTCGAGCACTGCCGCGCGCAGTTGCGCCTCGAGGGCCGCGAATTCCGGGTTCCCGGCCAGATTGCGCAGCTCGCGCGGATCGGCTCGCAGGTCGTAGAGCTGCCCGGGATGCCCATGCGTGTAGATATATTTGTGGTCGCCCGCGCGCAGCATGCGCACCGGGGCGATGACGCCCATATCGGTGTATTCCGAGATCACGGCGCGCGACGGCTCGGGTTGCGCGCCCCGCATCAGCGGCACGAACGAGGCGCCGTCGATCGGATCGGCCCACTCGGGCCGTGCGCAGGCCAGTTCCATGACGGTAGGCATCAGGTCCAGCAGCGAGACCGGCGCGGCGACGCGGCTCACCGGCCGCTCGCCGCCCGCCGCGCTGACAATCAGCGGCACGCGCACCGAAGGCTCGAAAAAGCTCTGCTTGTACCACATGCCGCGCTCGCCCAGCATCTCGCCGTGGTCCGACGTGAAGATCACCACGGTATCGCGCCGCAAGTCGCAGGCATCCAGGGTATCGAGCAGCCTGCCGACCTTGTCGTCGACATACGAAATCATCGCGTAATAGGCATGGCGCGCGTTGCGCAATTGCGCCTCGTCGATGGGCTGCAGATCGGCGCCGTGCGACACATGCAGCCACTGGCTCTGGACATCGCGCTGCGCCGGGTCGATCGGCGCCACGGCGGGCATGTCGATCTCGTCGTGCTCGTAGAGATCCCAGTGCCGGCGGTCGGCGGTGAAAGGCGGATGCGGGTGGCTGAAGGACACCGTCAGGAAGAAGGGCTTGCGCTGCGGCTCGCGCGCCAGGTCGTAGAGCTTTTGCTGCGCCCAGAACTCGACTTCGTCGTCATAGTCCATCTGCAGGCTGCGCACGCAATGCCCCGCCTGCACCACATTGCGCATGCTGATGCCCGAAGGCTTGTCGGCCGGACCCGCCAGCCAGTTCGGCGTCCATGAAAAATCCGACGGATAGATATCGGTGACGAGGCGCTCTTCGTAGCCGTGCAACTGGTCGGGGCCGATGAAATGCATCTTGCCCGACAGTATCGTCTGGTAGCCCGCCGCGCACAGATAGTGCGCCAGGGTGGGGATGGAAGCCGGGAATTCGCTGGCATTGTCGAAGGCGTCGATAGCGGTGGGCAGGCGGCCGCTCAGCATGGAAAAGCGCGAAGGCGCGCAAATGGGCGAATTGCAATAGGCCTGTTCAAATACCACGCCCGTGCTCGCCAGGCGCGACAAGTGAGGCGCCTTGACCACGCCGCCGCCATATACCGGCAGGGGTGCAGCCGCCATCTGGTCGGCCATGATCAGCACGATGTTCGGCGCCTGTGCGCCCGCCTTAGCTGTTTGCATGTTTCTTCACCCTGGCTTTCATGTAGGGGCTCGCCGGCCCGGCCTGTGCCGCGGGACGAGCCCCTGCAAGCATCGCTTGCCGCGGCCCCCGCGTCAATCGACGTGCGCGCCCGAATCCTTGATGATCTTGGCCCAGCGCACCTGCCCCTTCTGGATCATGGCAGTAAATTCGCCCGGAGTGCTCGTGACCACGTCGGCCCCCTGCTTGCCGAAAAAGGCCTTGACCTCGGGCTTGGCCAGCGCCGCCAGCACCGCCTGGCGCAACCGCTGCACGACTTCCGGCGGCGTATGGGCGGGCGCCATCAGGCCGTACCAGGACTCCACCACGAAACCCGGCAGCCCGGCCTCGGCCATGGTGGGCAATTGCGGCTGCGTGCCCGAGCGCTGCGCGCCCGTGACGGCCAGCGCCCGCAACTGGCCCGACTGCACGTGCGGCAGCGCCAGCGGCATATTGACGAAGGCGAACGTGACCTGGTTGGAAATCAGGTCGGTGACGGCCTGGGTAGCCTTCTTGTAAGGCACGTGCAGCACATTGATATGCGCCATCTGCTTGAGCAGTTCGCCCGACAGATGGTTGGATGTGCCGTTGCCGAAAGAAGCGAAGGACAGCTTGCCCGGCTGGGCCTTGGCCAGCGCGATGAGCTCTTTCAGCGACTTGACCGGCACGTGCTCGTTGACCACCAGCACATTGGGCACGGAGGCCACCAGCGTGACGGGGCTGAAGCTCTTCACGGCATCGTAGGGCAAATGACTGTACAGGCCCGGATTGATTTCCTGGGTGCCGGTAGTTGCCATGGCCAGGGTATAGCCGTCCGGCGCCGCCTTGGCCACGTAGTCCATGCCCAGGTTGCCCCCCGCGCCGGGCCGGTCTTCGACGATCACGGGCTGATGCAGGCTGTCGGAAAGATTCTGCGCCAGCACCCGCGTCAGGATGTCGACCCCGCCCCCGGCGGCAAACGGCACGACGATATGTATGGGCTTGTCGGGATACGCGGCTTGGGCCGTGGACAGCGACAGCGCCATGGCCAGGCCCATGCCCATGCCCAGCGTACGCAGGAAAGTGCTCATGTCTCGCTCCTAGATGATTGTGTTTTTATCAATGTAAACGTTTTTATTTATGATGTAAACGTTTTATTTGATACTTGCAGCACAAACATCCAGGAAGCCGGCAGCGGCGGCCGGCACCGCGGTCGAAGAGGCTCGCCTACATCGGCCGGAGCACTCCGCCCCAACCGGCGGGCATTTTTAGCGGCGCGAGAGCGCGGGCCCGGGCCGCGCTTCCAGACCCTGCACCTCGGCTGTGATTACGCTCATTCTGATTTGCGGCGATCCGGCATGCCGGGGAAGAATTTCTTGCGGCGGCCGCCGACCTCGTCGGGGCCGGCCGGCCCGCGCACAGGCCGGTCGTCGTCGACGGGGTCGTCGCTGGACCAATGATCCGGGCCGCCGGGGCGTTCCTCGGCGCGCCCGGAACCGGCGTCGGCCTCCCGATCCCGCGGCCCGTAACGATGGCGTATGCCGTAATTGTGTATCGAAACCATACCAGCCTCCTCTTGCGAGAAATGCCGCCATGCACATGCATGGCTCGTACAGCTTACGAAGCCCGCCGCAGCGCATCCAGATCGGTCCACATCATTCTGTATAGTGTTTTTGCAAGGGGACAGAGCTTGTCTCCTGCGGCTTGCTAATGTGCACGCCGTGACTTGCCTGGCCCCTGCCGCCCGCCGTATGCCGCAAAGCGACGCCGGGCACGCTTGCGGCACCCATCTCTCGCGCGAGACATTCGTATGGACGATCCCATCCCCGTACCCAAGACCGACAGGCACCACTTGCAGCAAATCATCGCCGGACTGAGTGAAGGCGTGCTGCTGCTCGACCCGGACGGCTCGATCGCCTGGGCCAACGAGACGGCTCTCGAAATGCACGGCGCCCAAGAGCTCGCCGACCTGGGCACGAACGCCGCAGCCTATCGCAAGCGATACATCCTGCGCTACCGCAATCGCCATCCGCTGCGCCCGCGCCAATATCCCATGGCCCGCGTGCTCGCGCAGGAAGAATTCACCGATGTCGTGGTCGAAGTCGAGTCGCGCGCCGATCCGGATTTTCGTCGCGTCCACCAGGTGCGCAGCCTGATATTGCGCAATGCGGCCGAGGAACCCGAATCGCTGGTGCTGGTCATGAAGGACAGCACCGAACGCTACGACGCCGAAGAGCGCTTCGAAAAAGCATTCAGCGCCAACCCCGCTCCGGCATTGATCTGCCGCCTGTCCGACCTGCGCTACGTCAAGGTGAACCAGGGCTTCCTGGAAATGACGGGTTATGCCCGCGACGACATCCTGGGCCGTTCGACCTACGAGCTCGACGTGCTGGAAAACGCCGCCAACAGGGAGCAGGCCATCGCGGCCTTGAATGCAGGCGCCACTATCGGCCAGACCGAGGCCACTATCAGACTGCCCGGCGGCGCCAGCAAGTTCGTCGTGGTGGCAGGCCAGCCCATGGACATGGGCGAAGAAGCCTGCATGCTGTTCACCTTCATCGACCTCGAGCCGCGCAAGAAAATCGAAGACAGCCTGCGCCAGACCGAAGAACGCTTCTCGAAGGCATTCCGGCTCGCTCCCGTGCCCATGGCGCTGGGTTCCCTGGACGAGTTCGAGTTCATGGAAGTCAATGACGCCTTCGCCCAGGCAACGGGCTACGCGGCCCAGGACATCGTGGGACGCCCCAGCGTGGACTTGCCGATCTGGGCCGATCCGCAGGCGCATCACCGCATGCAGGCGCTACTTGAGCAGACAGGCAGCATCCGCAGCCACGAAATCCAGCTACGCGCCAAAGATGGCGCCGTGCTCGATTGCCTGGCCTCGGCCGAGGCCATGAACATCAACGACAGGCCTTGCGTGCTGAGCGTCTTCCAGGACATCACCGAGCGCAAGCGTTCCGAAGGCGAACTGATTTCGGCTATAGAGGCCGTCATGCAAGATACCTCATGGTTCAGCCGCAGCATCATAGAGAAACTGGCGCAGATCCGCCGCCCGCCGGCCAAGGCGGTCAACACTGCCGAAATCGAGGAACTGACCGCGCGCGAGCGCGAAGTGCTGGGCCTCATGTGCGAAGGCATGGACGACCAGGAAATCGCCGATTTCCTGCACCTGTCGCGCAATACCGTGCGCAATCACGTGGCCATGCTCTACAACAAGCTCGACGTGCATAGGCGCGGCGCCGCCATCGTCTGGGCCCGCGAGCGCGGCATCACGGGGCATGGCTGGGACCTGGGGCCCGCACACACGAAAAAGAACGGCGCGTAGGCCACCGCTGCGAATGGCCCGAGGCGCACCCCACACCACAGCGGCGCATACACGAACGCAGGCGCCGGCGACGTATACGGATGTGGCCGCGAAGCCAGCCGGCTACACGCACGGCCACGTGCAGGCGCACATCGCGTAACACACGCAATGAAAAGAAACGACAAAAAATACTAGTGCGCCTAGTGCGGCGCAGCCTTCCGCATCCGGGCGCTCGTCCGTACAGTTGACTCATCCCCGGACACGGGCAAGGATTGCGAAGCTCTCCGCTACGTCCAAGGCCCCCAACCGGCGGACCCAGCGTGTCAATTCACCAGGAGTGCATCATGGACAGCGACCGCATCAAAGGCACGGCCAAGGAAGTAAAAGGCTCCATCAAGGAAACCGTCGGCAAGGCCACCGGCAATCACGAAACCGAAGCGCGCGGCAAAGCCGAAAAGACCGTCGGCAAGGTCCAGCGCAAAGTCGGGGAAGCCAAGGACGAAGTGCGCGACGCGCTCGACAAGCGCTAGCGCACCGTGTCCTGTGCGGGCGCCTGCGCCCGCACCCCCCATTCTTCCTGTCATCCAGGAGCAGAACACAGAAGCCGAGAATCACCTGCCGCCTCGCGGCCCAAATATAAAAAGGTGAGCCATGACCAGCGATTCCATTCCCTTCATCCTGTATGCGACCGGCGCAATGCTCATGGCATTGGTGCTGGTCATCGCCTGGAGCGACCGCGATACCGACCGGCCCCTGCGGCCTGCCCTCGGCAAGCGCAGTCCGGCCCCGTAGCCCCAAAAAGGCGCCGGCCATGCCGCCGCCGCGCGACGCAAGCAAGTCGCCTGCGTCAAGGCACCTTGGCCCGCCAGGCCTCGGTGCCGAATTTTTCCTCGATCAGGCGCCCGGCCGCCGCCAGCTCGGCCGGCGATACGGCGCTGGGCCTCAAGCCATTACGGCGGCGGAATGTGTCCACCATGCGATCGATAATGGTTTCGCGCGGCAGGCCAGTCTGGCTATGCAGCGGATCGACCCGCTTGGCCGCCGACTGGATGCCCTTGTCGGACAGTTTTTCACGGCCGATGCGCAAGACCTGCAGCATCTTGGCGGCATCGATGTCATAGGCCATGGTCACATGATGCAGCACGGCCCCGCCCCGCCGCGCCTGCGCGGCGCCGCCGATCTTGCCGCCTTCCGAAGTGATGTCGTTCAGGGGCTGATACCAGGCCTTGATGCCCAGTTCGCCGAGCGCCTCCAGCACGAACGCATCCATGTAAGCGTAGGCGTCGCGAAAGCTCATGCCGGCCACCAGCGACTCGGGCGCATAGATCGAATAGGTGATGGTATTGCCGGGCTCGATGAACATCGCGCCCCCGCCGCTGATGCGGCGCACGACCTGGATGCCGTATCGCCCGGCGGCCTCGGCGTCGACCTCGTTCTTCAGCGATTGGAAGATCCCGATCACTACCGCGGGCGCCGCCCATTCCCATATGCGCAAGGTCGGCGCGCGCCGGCCCGCCGCCACCTCTTCGAGCAATACCTGGTCCAGCGCCATATGCTGCAAAGGCATCTGCGGCGCATCATGGATCAGTTGCCAATCGTGGTCGGCCCAATCGCTGCGTTTCGGATCATTGCTCATGCCAGCGCCCTTTGCACGACCACGGCAACGCCCTCGATCGTGATGCCGTACATCATGACATCGGGCCCCAGCGCCGCCTGCACCGCGGCCTGCAGCGCCGCCGCGCTCGCGTCGCAGGCCAAACCTATCAAGGCCGCGTTAATGGCGTCCAGCGCCTCGGGAGGCTCGAGGAAAAAATCGCCCGACAATTGCACGTCCCGCAGCCGGCCCTGTTCGACACGCAGGTCGACCACGACCAGCTTGCCGCCGGGAATCTTGTATTCGCCGTGCCGCAAGGCCGCGCCATCCATTTCATGCTGTCCGATCATCGTCTTTGTTCCCTTCGATGCGCCCGCAAGGCCAGTACGGCGGCCGTCATTGCGCATTATGGGCATTATGAGCTTTATCGGCGCTTACCGACGGCATACCCATGCCGGGCTCGATATGGCAGCCTCGAGCCGCAGCCGGACCGGCCGCAGCAAAGACAAAGCCCGCCGCAATCCCGTGCTTGCACGGTCTGGGGCGGGCCTGGCTCGTTGTCGTTCGACGACAATGGAATGCATGGCGGACAAGGGGGGATTCGAACCCCCGATACGCTATTCACGTATACACGCTTTCCAGGCGTGCGCCTTCAACCACTCGGCCACCTGTCCTTGCCTGCGCATTTTCTCGGAAAACGCGCGAAGTCCGCTATTCTAACAGAATCCGTCCCCTGTCCGCCGGCCGCTGCCCTGCCCGGACCGATACCCGATAGGCCGCCCTGGAACGCCGCAATGCTCTGCTGCGGTCCCGGGCATTACTGCCAGCAACAACCCGCGACCCGCCTCTTCCGATAGCTGGCCCGGAAAGCGCACACTCAGGCCGGAATGGCCGTCGTCGCCATCATCCGCTCTACATAGCGCGCGATCATGTCGATTTCCAGGTTGACGGCGCTGCCGGTCTTCAAATGCTTGAGAGTGGTGACCTGCACTGTGTGCGGGATCAGGTTGATGCGGATTTCGCAGCCCCGGGCGTGATCGTGGACCTGGTTCACGGTCAGGCTCACGCCGTTGATGGTGATCGAGCCCTTGTAGGCCAGGTACTTGGCGAGTTCGGCGGGCACGTCGATGCGCAGGTCCCAGGATTCGCCCACGGGGCTGAAATGCGTGACGACACCCAGGCCGTCGACATGGCCGGACACCAGGTGGCCGCCCAGGGCGTCGCCCAATTTCAGGGCATGTTCCAGATTGACTTCGCCGGGCGCGTCCAGGCCCACGGTGCGGTTCAGGCTTTCACGCGATACATCGACCTCGAAGCCGTCTTCGCGCAGGTCGACCACGGTCATGCAGGCGCCCTGGATGGCGATCGAATCCCCCAGCCGCGTATGATCCAGGGGCAGTTCGGGGGAGCGGATGCGCAGGCGCACGCCGGCGTCCGCCCTGCCCGCGCGCAGCGGTTCGACCTTTTCGATAAGGCCGGTGGCGGCCACGATACCTGTAAACATGTTCGTCATCCTATGCGGCCGGAAACGCCGCGCGCCGCCAAGGCCAGGGTTCGAGCCCTGTGCCTCGGCGAGAAATTCATGGCCTGTGAAAACCCGCGATCCAGCGCAAAATATAGCATTGCTACAGTAACGCCGCGGCCCTCGTAGAGCATTGCTGCAGCAAGGCCGCAGCCCGCGCGGGCCACGGCCTTGCGCCGTTTCCGGGATCCTGCGCGCGACCGAGCATGGGGACATGAAGGCGCCGGGCGGCGCCTCCAAGCCTAAGCGCCGGCATCGCCGGGAGCCCGTACGCAACGCAGCAGTTCGCGCCAATTCTGCGCCACGCGCGCGCGGATGCGCAGGTCGGGCGCCAGGGGCACAGTTTCGAAAAATTCGAAGCGGCGGGCCTGGTCCAGGCTTTGCAGGGCGGGCAGGCGCGCCATGGGCTGGGCGTCGCCCAGCAGCAGCGGCGCCATGTACAGCAATAGTTCATCGACGCAGCCCGATTGCAGCAGCGCGCCGCTGAGCTTGGAGCCGGGCTCGGCATGGACCTCGTTGATGTCGTGTTCACCCATCCAGCGCAACATGGCCGCCAGGTCGACGCGCAGGCTGCCGTTGGGCGCGTCGGGCCGGCTGGGAGCCGAGGGCATCGGGATGACGCGGGCGTTGCGGGCTTCCAGCCGCCGGGCCTTGGCCGCATCTTCAGTGCAAGTGAATATCCAGACGGGTCCGCCGTCGAGGATGCGGGCGTCCTCGGAGGTCTCCAGGCGCGTGTCGACGATGGCGCGTATGGGCTGGCGCGGGGTCTGCACGTGGCGCACGTTCATCTGCGGATTGTCGAGGCGCACGGTGCCCGAGCCGGTCAAGACCACGCAACTGCGGGCCCGCCAGTGATGGCCGTCGGCGCGCGCCGCGGGGCCGGTAATCCATTGCGAGGCGCCATTGTGCAGGGCGCTGCGGCCGTCCATGGACGCGGCCAGCTTGAGCCACAGCCAGGGCGTGCGGCGCGTCATGCGCGCGACGAAACCAGGATTCAGGGCCAGGGCCTCTTCGGCGCACACCGAAGCGGTGACCGGGATGCCGGCCGCCCGCAGGCGGGCCAGCCCCTGGCCACCGACCAGCGGGTTGGGGTCGGACATGGCCACCACCACCCGAGCCGGACGCGCGGCGATCAGTGCATCGACGCAGGGCGGCGTGCGCCCGTGGTGGCTGCAGGGCTCGAGCGTGACGTAAATGGTGGCGCCGGCGGCAGCGTGCCCCCGCGCCTGCATGTCGCGCAGCGCCATGATCTCGGCGTGCGGGCCGCCCACGGCCTGGGTGGCGCCCTCGCCCAGCACTTGCCCATCGCGCACGATGACGCAGCCGACACGGGGATTGGGCGCCGTCAGGTACAACACGCCTTCGGCCAGGGCCAGAGCCCGGCGCATCCAGTGCGCGTCGTCGCTTGCGGCAGTGTTGTCGGGCCCGGCGCTCATGGCTTGCCCGGCACCTTCATTTCGTCGATGGCCTTGACGAATTCGCCTATGTCTTCGAAGCTTTTGTAGACTGAGGCGAAACGCACGTAGGCGACCTGGTCCAGTTTCTTGAGTTCGGCCATGACCAGTTCGCCGATATGCCTGGAGCTGATCTCGCGCCGGCCGCTGGTCAGGATGCTTTCTTCGATGCGGGCGACGGCGGCGTCGACGGCATCGGTGCTGATGGGACGCTTGCGCAGCGCCAGGCGCAGGCTGTCGCGCAGCTTCTCGCCATCGAACTCGCTGCGCGTGCCGTTGCGCTTGACGACGGCCGGCATCACCAGCTCGGCGCGTTCATAGGTCGTAAAGCGCCGGTCACAGGCGCTGCAGCGCCGGCGCCGGCGTATGGTGTCGCCTTCTTCCGAGACTCGCGAGTCGATGACCTGCGTATCGGGGCTACCGCAGAACGGGCATTTCATGGTGCAACCAGGCCCGGGCATGCCGGGCCTGTCCTGTATTCAATGGTATATCGCGAAAGATATACCATTCAGGGCATCAGCGATAGACGGGCAGACGCGAAGTCAGCTCGTGCACGCGGGCACGCACCGCGGCGATCGACGCCTCGTCGTGAGGCTTGTCCAGCACATCGGCGATCAGGTTGCCGGTGAGCTCGGCCTCGGCTTCCTTGAAGCCGCGCGTGGTCATGGCGGGCGTGCCCAGGCGTATGCCGCTGGTCACGAAAGGCTTTTCGGGGTCGTTGGGGATAGCGTTCTTGTTGACCGTGATGTGGGCCTGGCCCAGCACCGCCTCGGCTTCCTTGCCGGTAATGCCCTTGGCGCGCAGGTCCACTAGCATCACGTGGCTTTCGGTGCGGCCCGAGACGATACGCAGCCCGCGCTTGACCAGGGTGCGCGCCAGCACGTCGGCGTTCTTGGCCACCTGGGCCGCATATTCCTTGAATTCCGGCGCCAGCGCTTCTTTGAAGGCCACGGCCTTGCCGGCGATGACATGCATCAGCGGACCGCCCTGGATGCCGGGGAAAATCGCGGAATTCACCGCCTTCTCGAATTCGGCCTTCATCATGATGACGCCGCCGCGCGGCCCGCGCAGCGACTTGTGTGTGGTGGAGGTGACGAAATCGGCATGCGGCACGGGGTTGGGATACACGCCGCCGGCCACCAGGCCCGCATAGTGCGCGATGTCGACCATCAGCAGCGCCCCGTTGTCGTGGGCGATGCGCGCCATGCGCTCGAAGTCGATGCGCAGCGCGTAGGCCGAGGCCCCGCCCACGATCAGCTTGGGCTTGTGTTCCTTGGCCAACTGCTCGAGCTGGTCGTAGTCGAGCTCTTCCTTGGCGTTCAGGCCGTAGGACAGGAAGTGGTACAGCTTGCCCGAGGCATTGACCGGAGAACCGTGCGTGAGGTGACCGCCCTCGGCCAGGCTCATGCCCAGCACCGTGTCGCCCGGCTTGAGCACCGCCATGTACACGCCCTGGTTGGCCTGCGAGCCCGAATTGGGCTGTACGTTGGCGGCTTCGGCGCCGAACAATTGCTTGAGGCGATCGATGGCCAGTTGCTCGACGATGTCCACGTATTCGCAGCCGCCGTAATAGCGCTTGCCGGGATAGCCTTCGGCATATTTATTGGTCAACTGCGAACCCTGCGCCTGCATCACGGCCGGGCTGGTGTAGTTTTCCGAGGCGATCAGCTCGATGTGCTGTTCCTGGCGGACGTTTTCTTTCTGGATCGCGGCCCAGACGTCGGGATCGACTTTATCGAGGGTAAGTGAGCGGTCAAACATTTGGCATCCTAGATTGGCGGGTATGGCGGGAAGCAAAGGAGGGAATTTTAGCGCGATCCATGGCCGAGCCCCAGGCAAGCGCACTGAAATCTCTATAAATGCGAGCTTTCTGACCCGTAACTTCGGCCAAATGGCAATGGTTTCATGCCAATTTGCGGAAAATTCATATAAAGGGCCGGGCCTGGATACGCCCGCCGCTCCCGAGCCCGTCGTGGTTACGGCCCATCCCGGCCAGGGCCCATCCTGCAGAGCCGTGCCGGGCGGCAAACCTTGCGCAATAGCCCCGCAAGCGCGCGGGGCCGCCCCGGCCCAGCCCCGAACAGCCCGGGGCGGGCCGATACGAAACACGCAGGACTATTTGGCGGCGCCGGCCAGGCGCGGGTTCAGCGTATAGGTGCCGGTAAGCGTGGCCTGCGCCAGCACGTGGCCCTGCATCGCCTTGAGCGCCTGGCCGCCGCTGAAGCTGCCTTCCAGGCCCAGGCTGGCGACGTCCAGCGCATACACGGTGAACACGTAGTGGTGCACCAGGGCGTCGTTCCAGGGCGGGCACGGGCCGTCGTAGCCGAAGTAGTCGCCGCTCATGTCGCGATCGGCGGCGAACCACGAGGTGTAGTCGTTGATGCCTTGGCGCGCGCCATTGGGCGCGACGGCGCCGCCCTTGCCGCGCGGGGTAATGCCGTTGGAATAGGCGCCTTCGGCGATTTCCGTGACCGATGGCGGCAGGTCGGTTATGACCCAATGGTAGAAATCGGCGCGCGGCAGGTCGGCCGGCACCTCGCGCCCTTCCTGGTTGACGTCGTCGGGCTTGGTGGGCACATCGGGGTCATGGCATATCAGCACGTACGACTGCACCGCGGCGGGCGGTTCGGACCACGCCAGGTGCGGATTGAGATTATCGGACAGGGCTACGTGGGATGCCTCGTCGATCTTGCCGAAGGCATACCTCTGCGGGATGCTCTGCTGGTCGGAAAACGATGCACTATTGAGCTTCATGGATTCCCTCCTGAGATGATCGAATCAGAATCAATAAGGCCTGTTCACGCCAATGTGACCCTGGCGAACTTGCGCTTGCCGACCTGCACCACATAGGTGCCGGCGGGCAGCATAAGCGCCTTGTCCTCGATGCGGTCACCGTCCACGCGCACGCCGCCTTGCTCGACGTTGCGCTGCGCCTCGGCGCCCGAAGCCACCAGCCCGGCTTCGCGCAGCACCTTGAGTATGCCCAGGGGCGCGGCCCCGAGCTGGACCTCGGGCATGTCGTCGGGGATGGCGCCGTCGCGGAAACGCGCCTCGAAATCGGCCAGCGCGCCCTGCGCCGCCTGCTGCGTGTGGAAGCGGGCGACGATTTCCAGCGCCAGCATGACTTTAGTATCGCGCGGATTGCGGCCTTCTTTCACCTGCTTTTGTAACAACGCGATTTCGTCCATCGAACGGAACGACAGCAGTTCGTAGTAGCGCCACATCAGCGTGTCCGAAATCGACATGAGCTTGCCGAACATGGATGCGGGGCTCTCGGAAATGCCTATGTAGTTGCCCTTGGACTTGGACATCTTGTCCACGCCGTCGGTGCCCTCGAGCAGCGGCATGGTCAGCACGCACTGCGGTTCCTGGCCGTATTCCTTTTGCAGTTCGCGCCCTACCAGCAGGTTGAACTTCTGGTCGGTGCCGCCCAGTTCGAGGTCGGCCTTGAGCGCGACCGAATCGTAGCCCTGCATCAGCGGATACAGGAATTCGTGCACGGATATCGGTATGCCGCCCTTGTAGCGGCGCGTGAAGTCTTCGCGTTCCATCATGCGCGCCACGGTGTAGCGCGAGGCCAGTTGGATCAGGCCACGCGCGCCCAGCGGGTCGCTCCATTCGGAGTTGTAGCGGATCTCGGTGCGCGCCGGGTCCAGCACCAGGCTGGCCTGGGCGTAATAGGTCTTGGCGTTTTCCTTGATCTGCTCGGCCGTCAGCGGCGGACGCGTAGCGTTGCGCCCGCTGGGATCGCCAATCATGGACGTGAAGTCGCCAATGAGGAAGATGACGGTATGGCCGAGGTCCTGCAACTGGCGCATCTTGTTGAGCACCACCGTGTGGCCCAGGTGTATGTCGGGCGCCGTCGGATCCAGGCCCAGCTTGATGCGCAGGGGCACGCCGGTAGCGCGGCTGCGAGCCAGCTTGCGGACGAATTCGGATTCGACCAGCAATTCGTCGCAGCCTCTTTTGGCGATGCGCAGATCGGCTTGGACTTCCGGGGTGAGCGGGGATTCGGGGGACGACATGAGGAACCGTAAGCAGGAATTGGAAAAAAATGCTCGAAATTTCAAGCATATTACGTTAGGATAGCGTGCTAATGAAATCACTGCACAGCGGGTTTGCCGCGTACCGCGGCCCCAGGCAGGATATTATCAGAGCGCTTGCTGCCAGGCCGCAGACAGGCGCCTGCTCTCGGGGAAACCCCGGGGCGCAAGTTTCCACCCCCCACGATCCAGGTTTTGCTTTATGTTCGAAAAAGGGACGCTATTTCATCCCTCCAAGGCGGAGGCTCATTCCGCCCACCACTCCAGATTCCTGTACATCCGTAATGGCTTCGTGTGCCTGACGCTCGGGCTGTTCGTGGCCGCCGCCGCGCTGGCGGTGGTCAAGCCCGGCGATACGGACACCGCAATGCCGCTGGTGCACGCAGTGCGCCGGACGCTCGCGCTGCCTGAACCGTTCCCGGCGCCCTCCGCCAAATTCGACCAGCCGTTCGTCAACCAGACCCAGATCCGTGCCGGCGACACGCTGGCGGCATTGCTGCAGCGCCTGCGCGTCCGGGAACCGGGGCTGCAGAAGTTCCTGACCTACGACAAGAACGCCCGTTCCATCCATATGCTGATGCCCGGGCGCAGCATGGTAGCGGCCGTCGACCGGGACGGACACCTGGCCTGGCTGCGCTACGAGCACACTCCGGGCGTCCGCGAAGGCGGGCGCTATGTCGCCAAGTGGCTGGATGTCGAACCCGACGGCAGCGGCTTCGTGGCGCAGGAATCCAGCGAGGAAGCGCATCCCCAGGTGCGCATGGCCGAAGGCAGCATCGACAGCTCGCTGTACGCGGCCACGGACGAGGCCGGCATTCCCGACGCCATTACCCAGCAGATGACCGACATCCTGGGCAGCAAGATAGATTTCCTGCAGGATCTGCGCGCCGACGACCGGTTCCGCGTCGTCTACCAGTCGTATACGCATGACGGCACCGAGGTGGGGACGGGCCGCATACTGGCATTGCAGTTCATCAACCGCGGCCATCCCCACGAAGCCGTGTGGTTCGACGGCAAGGACGGCAGCGGCGCCTACTACGATTTCGACGGCCACAGCCTCAAGGGCGCGTTCCTGCGCACCGCACTGCAGTTCACGCGCATCAGCTCCACTTTCGGCATGCGGCTGCACCCGCTGCACCGCAAATGGACCAGCCACCAGGGCGTGGATTACGCGGCCCCCAGGGGCACGCCCATACATTCCACGTCGGACGGCACGGTCGAATTCATCGGGCGGCAGAACGGCTACGGCAATGTCGTCATCATCCGCCACGACCGTCACTATTCCACGCTGTACGCCCATCAGAGCCGCTTTGCAGCGGGCCTGAAGCGCGGCGCCAAGGTGAGGCAGGGCCAATTGATCGGCTACGTGGGCGCCACCGGCTGGGCCACCGGCCCGCACCTGCATTATGAATTCCGCGTCGACGGCCATCCGGTCGATCCGCTATCCGTGAAGCTGCCCATCGCCCGCCGCCTGGAAGGGACGCAGCTCGCGGCCTTCGAACACAAGGTTGCGCCCTACCGCCAGCACATTCGTATGCTGGCCGAACTGCAGCGCCACGACATTCAGGTGGCGAGCCGCTGATCGCGGAGCGCCCGCCGATGCCCGGCCTGCCGCAAACCATGAATCCCCGGACAGGGAGTCGGCCATGAGCCAGGAAGTCTTGTACATAGGATTGATGTCGGGCACCAGCACCGACGGCGTGGACGGAGTGCTGGCCAATCTGGCGGAAGCCACCCGGCCGCAGATCCGGGCGCATGTGTCCTTGCCCATGCCCGAACGCCTGCGCCAGGAATTCCTGGCGCTGAACCTGAGCGGCCCCAACGAGCTGGCGCGCGCCGCCAGCGCCGGCAACCAACTGGCCAGGCTGTATGCCGCCGCCGTGCAGGACCTGCTCAAGCAAAGCGGCGTCACGGCGGCCAGGGTGCGCGCCATCGGCGCGCACGGCCAGACCGTCAGGCACGATCCGGCCGCGGGCTACAGCCTGCAGATCAATGCGCCGGCGCTGCTGGCCGAATTGACCGGCATCGACGTGATCGCCGACTTCCGCTCCCGCGATGTGGCGGCCGGAGGCCAGGGCGCGCCGCTGGTCCCGGCTTTCCACGAGGCCGTGTTCAGCAGCGCCGAGATACCGCGCGCCGTATTGAACCTGGGAGGCATCGCCAACGTGACGCTGCTGCATCCCGGCCGGCCCGTGCGCGGCTTCGACACGGGGCCGGCCAATGTGCTGCTGGATCTATGGAGCAAGGAACGCACCGGCAAGGACTATGACGCCGGCGGGCGCTGGGGCGCCAGCGGGCGCACCGACCCCGCCCTGCTCGAGTCCCTGCTGCGCAGCGAGCCCTGGTTCGACGCGCCGCCGCCGAAATCCACCGGACGCGACCTGTTCAACCATGCCTGGCTCGCCAGGCGGCTCGCGCCTTTCCAGGCGCTGGCCGACAACGACGTGCAGGCCACCTTGCAAAGCCTTACGGCGCATACCGTGGCGCAGGCGATAAACCGCTATGCGCCGGAAACTCGCGAAGTGCTGGTATGCGGAGGAGGTGCGCTGAACCGCGCGCTGATGCACGAACTGGAAAGGGAACTGCGGCGGCCCGTATACCCGACGACGCGCCTGGACGTACCCGTGCAACTGGTAGAGGCCCTGGCCTTCGCATGGCTGGCGCAAGCCCATGAACTACGCAAGCCGGCCGGACTGCCGACCGTCACGGGCGCCCGGCATCGCAGCGTGCTGGGCTGCCGTTATCCCGCCTGACAGGCCCCGACAGCAAGGCCCAGGGCATCAGGGTGGCGCCGAAGGCGCCGCGGGGCTACAGGGCCCGGCGGGCCGAATCGGCGGCGCTCAGGCCGAGAACGAAGAACCGCAGCCGCAGGTAGACGCCGCATTGGGATTGCGGATCACGAACTGCGCGCCTTCCAGGTCGTCTTTGTAGTCGATCTCGGCGCCCACCAGATACTGGAAGCTCATGGGGTCGATGAGCAACTGGACCCCGCCCTTATCGACAGTGGTGTCGTCGTCGTTGATGGTTTCGTCGAACGTGAAGCCATACTGGAAGCCGGAGCAGCCGCCGCCCTGCACGAACACGCGCAATTTCAATTCGGGGTTGCCTTCCTCGGCCAGCAGATCCTTGACCTTGGCAGCCGCCGCATCGGTGAAGACGATGGGCGAGGGAGGGGCTTCTTGCAGATCGACGGTTTCAGTCGCGGTACTCATGTGGCACTACTCCAGTGCAAGCGTCTCGCTTGCGCAAAATCCATGGCGTTCAAAAGAAGAACGCGGTCAAGGGCCGTCGCCCAGCGGCACGTCGGCGCTGCCGGAGGCCCGCAGCGTCTTGCCCTCGAAAATATCGAGTGTGACGGTCTGGGGAATGAAACCGTCAGGCAGGCTCAGCAAGCCCTGGCTGCGCTGAAACTGATCGAATTCGATAGCCAGGGCGCCGGGCTGCGCGCCCTGCCCGCCGGCGGCCTGGGCCGGCTCCAACTCTATTTTAACCGTTTTGCCCTGCCTCAGCCCCGTCGCCACGAACTGCATGCGGCCTTTGAAAGGCGCGTCGCCCGCGGCATTGCGCATCAATAGCACGCGGTAGTGCAGCACGGGGCCCTGGGCCCGCACCTCGAAGGCGCGTATGCCGATGCTGCCCTTGGGCCCGGGAGGCAGCAACTGGTCGTAGAACGCCAGGCGGTCGCGCGCGCGGGCCAGTTCATCCTGGGCGTGCTGCAGGCTGGCTTCCAGGCCGCTGCGGGTGCTCTGCTCGACCGAGAGCTGCCCCTGCAGCAGGTCGACCTTGGCATGCAGCCCGGCCAGGTCGTCGGCGCTGCGCGCCACGCTCTGCTGGTATTGGGCCTGCAGGCGGGCGTAATCGCGGCCGGCATCGTGCCGGCCCCAGAGGCGGCCGATCGCCGCCCCGGCCGCCAGGCTCAGGACGAGCACAGCCACGATCGCCCACGGCCGCCGCCCCGTCGTTGCGGGACGGGTTGGCGCCGGCTTGATGTCTTGCGTCATGGATGCACAGACCGGTGCGCGGCCGGGGAGTTCCCCGCCGCCGCCATTACGGCAGCACGGCCACGTGCTCCAGGCCGGTGGCTTCGGGCAGGCCGAACATCAGGTTCATGTTCTGCACCGCCTGGCCGGACGCGCCCTTGACCAGGTTGTCCTGGATCACCAGCACGACCAGTTGATCGCCGCCGCCCGGACGGTGCACGGCGATACGCAAGTGATTCGAGGCGCGCACCGAACGGGTTTCCGGCAGGCTGCCGGCGGGCATGACGTCGATGAAAGCCTCGTCGGCGTAGCGCTGCTCGAACAAAGCCTGGAAGTCGGTGTCCATGGCCTCCGGCAAGATGCGGGCGTAGATCGTGGAGAACATGCCGCGGATCATGGGCACCAGGTGCGGCACGAAGGTCAGGCCCAGGCCGTCGCCGGCGATGCGCCGCAATTGCTCGAGGATCTCGGGGTGGTGGCGATGCCCCGCCACGCCGTAGGCCTTGAAATTATCGCCGGCCTCGGAATAAAGCGTGCCGACCTCGGCCTTGCGCCCCGCGCCGGACGTGCCGGACTTGCAATCCGCAATCAGGTGCGAGATATCGACCAGGCGCTTGCCGCCTTCGATCAGCGGCGCCAGGCCCAGGATGACGGTGGTCGGGTAGCAGCCCGGGTTGCCGACGACCCGCGCACCTGCGATGCGTTCGCGGTTGAGTTCGACCAGGCCGTAGACCGATTCTTCCAGGATGTCCGGGCAGGAATGCGGCATTTTGTACCACTTCTCGAAGACTTGCGTGTCGCGCAGGCGGAAGTCGGCCGCCAGGTCGATCAGGCGCACGCCATGGCCCAGCAATTCCTGCGCCTGACTCATGGCCACGCCGTGGGGCGTGGCGAAGAAAACCACGTCGCACTGGTCCAGCGCGGCGCTGTCGGGCGTCTGGAAGCGCAGGCCGACACGGCCGCGCAGGTTGGGGAACATGTCGGCCACCGGCATGCCGTCTTCCTTGCGCGAGGTGATGACGGTGAGCTCCACGTTCGGGTGCTGGGACAGCAGGCGCAGCAGTTCCACGCCCGTATAGCCCGTGCCGCCCACTATGCCTGCCTTGATCCGAGGAGATGCCGCCGTCATGATGTTTCACCCAGAAAGAAATGCGATATGCGTTGAATATATGCCCGCCGGCCCGAAAGGCCGGGGCCCGATGATTGATTATGCAACAAGCCTGCGGCTTGCGCAGGGTACATGGACAAATACCCGGGGCTCGAAAGCCCAAAATCCGAAAACCCGAAAATCCGAAAATCCGAAAACAAAAACCCCGGCGCAAAGCCGGGGTTTTTGCAACTTGGCGAGGCGCATGGCCTCGCACCGCACAGCTTAGCGTTTGCTGAACTGTTTGCGGCGTCGGGCTTTGTGCAGACCGACCTTCTTGCGTTCGACTTCGCGGGCGTCGCGCGTGACCAGCCCGGCTTGCGACAGCGAGGGCTTGAGCGTCGCGTCGTAGTCGATCAGGGCACGGGTGATGCCGTGGCGCACCGCGCCGGCTTGGCCGCTTTCGCCGCCGCCATGCACGTTGACCTTGAAATCGAACGATTCGAGGTGGCCGGTCAATTCCAGAGGCTGGCGCACGACCATGCGGCCGGTTTCGCGGGCGAAGTATTCATCGACGGGCTTGCCGTTGACGACGATGCGGCCCGATCCTTTCTTGAGGAACACGCGAGCCACCGAAGTCTTGCGGCGGCCGGTTCCGTAATTCCAGTTACCGATCATGAGCTATCCTTAGAATTCCAGCGGTTTGGGCTGCTGAGCCGTATGCGGGTGCTCGGCGCCGGCATAAACCTTGAGCTTCTTGATCATGGCGTAACCGAGGGGGCCCTTGGGCAGCATGCCCTTGACAGCCTTCTGGATCGCGCGACCGGGGAAGCGCTGCTGCATTTTCTCGAAGTTCGTTTCGGAAATGCCGCCCGGATAGGTCGAGTGACGGTAGTACTTCTTGTCGTGCGACTTGTTGCCGGTAACGACGATTTCGGCTGCGTTGACGATGACGATGTAGTCGCCAGTGTCGACGTGGGGCGTGAATTCCGGCTTGTGCTTGCCGCGCAGACGGCGTGCGACTTCGCTGGCCACACGACCGAGGACTTTGCCCTTGGCGTCAATCACGTACCAGTCACGCTGGACTTCATGCGGCTTGGCCACAAAGGTCTTCATGATGGTTCCTGATAAATGTTCAAAATGCACGCCTTAAATAAGAGCGCGCCGCTTGTTTTCCAGCGCCTGAAGGGACCCGTCTAGGCGTTATGTTCCGCCCGTACACGATTCTTTCAGCCCGGCAATGCCATTGATTCGGCCCGCAGTTTGACCTGCTGGCGGTTGGCCCTGCTTCCTACTTACTCTGTTCGGCCCTGCTGTTGGCCCTGTTCGACCTACAACGACAACCTGCAGTTTGGGGACCATCCCGCCGCCATCTAGCCGCTAGGGCTAAGGCATACACCACTGGAAAGCCAGCCATCATAGCATAATTCCTTGATTTTTCAAGCCCTATAGCATGGGCCGGGGCATGCCCGGAGGCTGCGGGCACGCGGCCGCGACCCCCTGACGACGGCTCCGCGGCCTGCCCCGGATTTCGCCACAAACCCCAGCTACCGGGATTTCGCCTCTTAAATAAGGTAACCGCCGCTAAATTATCGTTTTCCACGGGTTTCAATCCGCAACGAATTGCGTGATAATCCGATCCTTGCCTGGCCCGACGGGGCCCAGGCGGCGCAGGAATGCCGGGGATACACCCATTCCCGCGTATTTCAAACTGAATACCAATACAAGGGCATTCACCATGCACAGCACCCGCAAGATCCTCCTGGCATCCCTCATCGCCGCAGGCAGCATTTCCATGGCCCAGGCGGCCGACATCAACATCGGCATGGCCGAAGCCCTGTCGGGCGGCGCGGCCCAGTACGGCCACTCCATCCGCAACGGCTTCGAACTGGCCGCCTCCGAGATCAACGCCGCCGGCGGCATCAACGGCAGCAAGATCAAGCTGGTCGTCGAAGACGAACAAGGCAAGAAAGAAGAAGCCATCAACGTCTTCAAGAAACTGATCTTCCAGGACAAGGTCCTGATGGTGTTCGGTCCCACGCTGTCGAACTCGGCACAGGCCGCCGACCCGATCGCCCAGGCTGCCAAGACGGTCGCCTTCGGCACGTCCAACACCGCCGACGGCATCACTTCCATCGGCAACTATGTCTTCCGCAATTCCGTCACCGAAGCCGACGTGCTGCCCGTGACCATCTCCACCGCCCAGCGCAAGCTCGGCATCAAGAAGGTCGCGGTGCTCTACGGCAACGACGACGTCTTCACCAAGAGCGGCTACGACAACTTCAAGAAGGCCCTGGCCGACCTGAAGATCCCCGTCACCGCCACCGAAACCTTCGCCAAGGGCGACGTCGACTTCAAGGCCCAGCTCACCAAGATCCAGAGTACCCACCCCGACGCCATCGTCCTGTCGGCGCTGCTGGCCGAAGGCGGCCCCATCATGGTGCAGGCCCGCCAGCTCGGCATCAAGCTGCCCTTCATCGGCGGCAACGGCATGAACTCGGTCAAGATCTTCGACCTGGCCCCCGGCGCAGCCTCCAACGACCTGTGGGTCGGCAGCCCCTGGTCCATCGACAACAACACGCCTGAAAACACCAAATTCGTGGCTGCCTACAAAGCCAAGTACAATACGGCCCCCGACCAGTTCTCGGCGCAGTCCTACGACGCCATGTACATTGCCGCGCAGGCCCTGAAAAAGGTCAAGCTCACCGGCAACCTGGCCGCCGACCGCACGGCGCTGCGCGATGCGCTGCCCGCCGTCAAGTGGACCGGCGCCACCGGCGCGTTCGAATTCACGCAAGCCAAGAACAAGGCGGGCAAGCCTGCCGGCTACGACGCCAAGCAGACCGCCATCATCAGCGTGACGCACGATGGCAAATACATCATCGAGAAATAAGCAATAAGCGCCCGGCGCCGAGAACGCCGCCGCTTCGGAAACCTGCATGCTGGAACAGCAATTCATCAATGCCCTGTCGCTAGGGTGCGTATACGCCTTGTTTGCCTTGGGCTTCACGCTGGTTTTCGGCGTTCTCGGCATCATCAACCTGTCGCACGGCGCCGTCTTCATGGTCGGCGCCTACGCGGCGCTCTACGCCATCGCCACCCTGGGCCTGCCCCTGTGGGCCGGCCTCATCGTGGCCTTCATTGCCGCCGGGGTGCTCGGCGCCCTCATAGACTGGCTGGTGCTGCGGCCCTTGCGCCACCGCGGCGCGCCGCACCTCATCCCCATGATCGCCACCATAGGGATAGGCATCATACTGACCAACGGGGCGCAGGGCATCTTCGGCGCCAACAACCTGCGCTTCCCGCAAGGCACGGTTCCCAACCAGACGCTGCTGATCGCCGGCATGCACATGACCGTGGTCGAGATCGGCATCATCTTCGTTTCGTTCGCCCTGATGGCGGTGCTGATGTATGTCATGCGCCGCACGCGTTTCGGGCGGGCGCTGCGCGCCGTCGCCGAATCGCCCAAGGCCGCGTGGCTGCTGGGCATCGACGTCGAGCGCCTGTTCCTTACCACTTCTTTCGTGGCTGGCGGCCTGGGCGGCATCGCCGGCGTGCTGATCGGCCTGTACTCCAACGCACTCTATCCGCTGATGGGCGAACCCATATTGCGCAAGGGCATCGCCGTGGTCATCCTCGGCGGCCTGGGCAACATACCCGGCGCCATGATAGGCGGCCTGTTCCTGGGTTTTTCCGAAGTCCTGTCGGTGGCCTATATCGGCTCCACCACGCGCGACGCAGTGGCTTTCGGCTTGCTGTTCCTGGTCCTGCTGCTGCGTCCGCAGGGCCTGTTCGGCAAAGTAGTGCAGCGCAAGGCGTGACGACATGAGCAGTCTGGCAACTTTCTGGGCCATTTACGGCAATGTGGTCATGTCCCTGGGCACCAATGCCCTGCTGGCCCTGTCCATCTGGCTGACCCTGGTCTGCGGCATGCTGTCCATCGCCAACGCGGCTTTCATGGGCATAGGCGCCTATGCGGCGGCCATACTCACCATGAACTACGGCGCGCCGTTCGGGGTCTCGCTGGCCGCGGGCATGATAGCGCCGGCAGTCCTGGCGGCGATCATCGGCCTGCCGACCATACGCCTGTCGGGCGTCTACCTGGCCATGGCCACCCTCGCCTTCGGCGAAGTCGTGCGGGTGATCGTCCTCAACACCGAATCGGTCACCGGCGGCGCGCTGGGCCTGAACGGCATTCCGCAACTGACGCAATGGTGGCACGTGCTGCTGGCCGTGGTGATCGTGCTGCTGGTGCTGTGGCGCCTGCGCGTATCGAAGATCGGCCGCGCCTTCGACGCCATACGCGGCGACGAAACCGCCGCCAGCCTGATGGGCGTGAACGTGCGCGCCAACAAGCTGCTCGCCTTCGTGCTCGGCGGCGCCATCGCCGGCCTGGCGGGGGCCCTGAACGCGCATCTGACGTTCTTCATCGGCCCCAACGAATATGGCTTCGAACGCGCCGTCGAGATTCTGACCATGACCATACTCGGAGGCATCAGCGGCCTGATCGGGCCGCTGCTGGGCAGCACCATCATCACCTTGCTGCCCGAAGTGCTGCGCGGCTTCGACAGCTTCCGCCTGGTCGCCAACGGCCTGATCCTGGTGCTGATCGTATTGTTCCTGCCACGCGGCATCTGGGATCCGGCCCGCTACGCGCAATGGCTGCGCAAGGGAGGCAAGCGCCGTGCTTGAACTCTCCAATATCTCCATGCATTTCGGCGGCCTGCACGTCCTGCATGATGTGAACATCAAGGTCCCGCAGGGCTCGATCTTCGGACTGATCGGCCCCAACGGCGCGGGCAAGACCACCGTGTTCAATATCATCACGGGCCTGCTCACCCCCAACGGCGGACGCATCACCTTCGACGGCCAGAATCTCATCGGCCTGAAGCCGCATCGCATCACGCGCCTGGGCATCGCGCGCACCTTCCAGAACATCCGCTTGTTCAAGGAAATGACGCTGCTGCAGAACGTGGTGGTGGGCGCCTATCGGCACATGCAGTACGGCGTGCCGTCGCTGCTGTTCGGGCTGCCGGCGTTTCGCCGCCAGGAAGCCCAGGCGCGCGAACGCGCCATGGAACTGCTCGGCTGGATGAAGCTGGACCACAAGGCCCACGACCTGGCCGACAATCTTTCCTACGGCGAACAGCGCCGCCTGGAACTGGCTCGCGCCCTGGCCACCGAGCCCAAGCTGCTGCTGCTGGACGAACCCGTGGCGGGCATGAATACCGGCGAGCGCGCCGAACTCATGCATGAAATCCAGGCCATACGCGCCCGCGGCTATACCATCCTGATGATCGAACACGACATGCATTTCGTCATGGGGCTGTGCGACCAGATCGCCGTGCTGAACTTCGGCAAGATCATCGCCTTCGGCCAGCCCGAAGCCATACGCAACAATGAAGAGGTCATCGAGGCCTACCTGGGCCGCGACGACGAAGAAGAAGACGCGGCCACGGAGGTGCAGGCATGAGCGCGCCCGCCCCAGCCGTGCACGCAACGCCTGCGGGCGCCGACGCCGCGCAGCGGCCGGCGGCCGCGCTCGAGGTGCGCGGCCTGACCGTGCACTATGGCCACATCGAGGCGGTGCGCGGCATCGACATGGCGCTGGAACCCGGCGGCATCACCGCGCTGGTGGGCGCCAACGGCGCCGGCAAATCGACCACGCTGCTGGCGCTGTCGGGCCTGCTGCCCAAAGTTTCCGGCTCGGTGATCTTCGAAGGCGAAGACATCACGCGGCTCGCGCCGCACCAGATCGTGGCGCGCGGCATCGTGCAGGTGCCCGAAGGCCGCGCCATCCTGACCACCATGACGGTGCGCGAGAACCTCGAACTGGGCGCCTATCGCCGCGGCAACAGCGGCACGCCCAAGGATTTCGACTACGTCTTCGCGCTGTTTCCCAGGCTGAAAGAACGCCTGGACGGCGTGGCCGGCAATCTGTCCGGCGGCGAACAACAAATGCTGGCCATCGCCCGCGCGCTGATGGCCAAGCCCCGCCTGCTGCTGCTGGACGAGCCGTCGATGGGCCTGGCGCCCATCGTGGTGCAGGAAATTTTCCGCGCCCTGCGCTCCATCAACGCCGACGGCCTGACTTTGTTCCTGGTCGAACAGAACGTGCGCCAGGCCCTGAAGATAGCGCAGCGCGGCTACGTGCTGGAAAACGGCAGCATGGCCCTGTCGGGCTCGGGCAAGGAACTGCTCAATCACCCGCGGGTGCTGCAGGCCTACCTGGGGGTCTGAGGCAAGGCGCCCTTGCCTCTTTTTCCCCCGCCGTCCCGCTAAAGACCCATATCAGGTACCGGCGATCGACATCTGCTCGATGAGTATGGAACCAGTGGTCTTGGAGCCGCGCGTGATGGTGTCGGCGCCTACCGCCGCAACCTGCCTGAACATTTCCGCCAGATTGCCGGCGATGGTGATTTCTTGCACGGCGTGGCGGATTTCCCCGTCCTCGACCCAGTAGCCGAAGGCGCCGCGCGAATAATCGCCGGTGACATAGTTCACGCCCTGGCCGATGAGTTCGGTCACCAGCAGGCCCCGGCCCATCTTGCGCAGCATGGCCGACAGGTCGTCGCCCGGGCGCGTCAGGCGCGAGGACAAGGCCAGGTTGTGCGAGCCCCCGGCATTGCCGGTGGTGCGCATGCCCAGCTTGCGGGCGGTGTAGCTGGACAGGAAATAGCCTTGCAGCACGCCGCCGGCCACGACCTCGCGCGCCTGGGTGCGCACGCCTTCGTCGTCGAACGGGGAGCTGCCCATGGCGCCGTCCACGTATGGGTCTTCGGCCACGTCGAGGTGCCCGGCCATTACCTGCTTGCCCATGGAATCCACCAGGAAGCTGGTCTTGCGATACAGCGCGCCGCCGCTGGTGGCCTGCACCAGCGCCCCCAGAAGGCCGACGGCCAGCGGCGCCTCGAACAGCACCGGGTAGCGGCCCGTGGCCACGCGCCGCGCCGACAGGCGCGACAGTGTGCGCTGCGCCGCATAGCGGCCCAAGGCGGCCGGATCGGCCAGCCGGGCAGGATCGCGCTCGGAGCTGTACCAGTAGTCGCGCTGCATGTGCGCGCCGCGCCCCGCAATGGGCGCCACCGACAGGCCGTGGCGCGAATACGGATAGCCGCCCATGAAGCCGCGCGAATTGCCGAGCACGAAATGGCCTTCGTAGGCGCTGGCGGAGGCGCCTTCGGTGTTGGTGATGAGACGGCTGGTGGCGCGCGCCGCGCGCTCGGCCTGCAGGGCCAGCTCGGCCGCCTGCTGCGACGAGATGTCCCAGGGATGATGCAGGTGCAGGTCGGGATAGTCGTGCGCCAGCAGCTCGGCCTCGGGCAGGCCTGCGGCCGGATCTTCCGCCGTATAGCGCGCAATATGCCAGGCGGCCTCGACGGTTTCCTGCACCGCCTTGGTGGAGAAATCCGAAGTGGAAGCCGAACCGCGCCGCTGGCCGGCGAACACCGTGACATCCAGCGACCGGTCGCGGGTCTGCTCGACGGTCTCGATGTCGTCATTGCGCACCGACACCGACAGGCCGCTGCTTTCGGAGACTTCGGCCGCCGCGTCCGAGGCGCCCACGCTGCGGGCGTGCCGCAAGGCCTGTTCCACCAGTTCGCGGAAACGCGCCTGGTTTTCGGCTATGGGCAGACGGGTATATGAATGTGTATGTTGGGTCATTGCGGCTCTTTCAATCCTGCTCTTTCAGGTCAGGCGGTTATCATAGCCAATTAAAGAAGAATGTTTTCGTCCCCGCCATGCCCAATCACCCCACGGAACCCATCGAAACCGACGCCGAGCGTCCCAGCAAATCGCAGGTCAAGCGCGAGATGCATGCCTTGCTGGATCTCGGCAAGCGCCTGGTGGAGCTGTCCACCGACAGGCTGCGCGAGCTGCCTCTGGAAGAAAAGCTGTACGACGCGATCCGCGAGGCGCAGCGCACCCCGGGCCGCGAAGGCCGGCGCCGCCAGGTGCATTACGTCGGCAAGCTGATGCGCGCCGCCGACGCCGATGCCATCCGCAGCCGCCTCGACGCCTGGGAAAACGGTTCGCGCGAGCAGACCGCCGCCATGCATCGCCTGGAAAGCCTGCGCGAGCTGCTGCTGCGCGACGACCAGGCGCTGACCAAGCTGCTGGACGAATACCCTGGCGCCGATACACAGCAACTGCGCACCTTGATCCGCGCGGGCCGCAAAGAAGCCCAGAACAACGCCGCACTGGGCCCCGGGCAGGAACCCCAGCGCAAGCACTACCGCGCGCTGTTCCAGGCCCTGAAGGCCCTGGCCGAGGCGCAGGACGGGGACAGCCCATCGACACAGGAAACCGCATGAACGCTCCGCTACTGGACTGCCTGGAAATCGAAACCGCGCCGAACCCGAGCCATGCGGTGATCTGGCTGCACGGCCTGGGCGCCGACGGCCACGATTTTGCTCCCATAGTCCCCGAACTGCGCCTGGGGGCGGCACCCGCCGTGCGTTTCGTCTTTCCGCACGCGCCAGTGCGGCCGGTGACGCTGAACAACGGCATGGCCATGCGCGCCTGGTACGACATCACGCTGCTGGCCGCGGGCGCCCGCGAGGACGCCGGCGGCATACGCGCATCGGAATTGGCGGTGCGCGCCCTGATCGAGCGCGAGAACCAGCGCGGCGTCCCGACCGACAAGATCGTGCTGGCCGGCTTTTCGCAGGGCTGCGCCATGACGCTGCACACCGGCACGCGCCTGCCGCAGAAGCTGGCGGGCATGATCGGGCTGTCCGGCTACCTGCCGCTGGCGGATACCTTCGCGGCCGAGCACAGCGACGCCAACCTGGACACGCCCATTTTCATGGCGCACGGCCTCTTCGACCCGGTGGTACAACTGGCGCGCGGGCAGGCCTCGCAGCATATATTGGCCGAGGCGGGGTTCGACGTAAGCTGGAAGACCTACCCCATGCCGCACTCGGTGTGCGCGGACGAAATCGCCGATATCGGCGCCTACCTGAGGCGGGTGCTGGCCTAGGGCCTGTTCACCCTGAGCCAGACCGCGCCGCGGCAAGCGCGCGGCGCTCAGCCGCCCGAGCCTTCTCCCAGATCGAGCCAGACGCGCCGCATGGTCGGGTCCTCGGGATCGCCGTCGTTGCGCAGGCCCAGGCGCGTCATCAGGCTCAGCATGGCGTGGTTGGACGCCAGCACCAGCCCGTCTATATAGGTCAGGCCCTGCGAGCGGGCCGCCTCGATCAGCGCCTGCATCAGGCTCATGCCCAGGCCGCGGCGCTGCCAGGCGTCGGCGATCACCAGCGCATATTCGGCGCCGCGCCCGTCGGCGTTGCGCAGGTAATGGGCGAAGCCGATGATCTCTTCGCGCGGGTGCCCGCGATGTTCGGGATTGGGCACCTGCATGGTGGCCACCAGTGCCAGTTCCTTGTCGTAGTCGATGCGCGTGTAGCGCTCGAGCATGCGCGGGGTCAGTTCGCGCAGCATGGACACGAAGCGCATGTAGCGCGATTCATCGGACAGGCCGCGCACGAAGTTTTGCAGGGGCTCGGCGTCTTCCGGACGTATCGGCCGCAGCGTCCAGGGCTGGCCGTCGGCAAAATGCCGATACTGCACCAGGCGCGCCGGGTACGGGTGAATCGCCATGTGCCGGTAACCCGACTGTTCCGGCAATTGCTCCGCGGCGCGGGCCGTGAGCTTCAAGTCTATGGCGCCGGCCTGCAAGTGGGTCGAGCCCGCATACAAGGGCTCGATGCTTAGCGATTCCACGTCGTCGAGCAGCGTCACCAGGTTGGATATGTGTTCCAGCGCCTCGCGCAGCAGCTCGAAGGCCGCGGGACTCATCTGGCGCGACAGGACGCGGCGCCAGAGCGCGCTGCGCTCGACCAACTGGCGCGCCAGGAAACTGTTGAAAGGCGGCAGGTCTATGGCCCGGTCGTGGACCTGGTCGAGGCTGCCGTCGCCCGTCCCGAATTGCACATAGGGTCCGAGCCGCGCGTCGCGCTTCACGCGTATCGCCATGGGGGTGGCGATCTCGGCCGCAAGCGCCGGATCCCGGGCCGGGGCGTCGCAGCGCACCGGAATGGCGAAGCAGTCCAGCACCTGCTGGCACTCGGCGGCGCCGAGCCGGGTGCGGCCGGCGGCGCGCGCGGCGCGCAAGACAGCGCGCGCCTCGTCCACGCGCGGCGGACGATCCAGCGGTTCAGGCGGCAAGGTCTGCTGCGCCAGCACCTGGTTGTAGTGGTAGGCGGCCAGGATGCCGAAGGCGTGGGCCGCCGTCTCGGGGGTGCGGAATGCCGGGGTGCCCACATCGTCGAGCAGATGCCGCAAGCCGCGCATGCTGGCGTCCCCCATGAAGCAGGTGATGATGGGCTTGCGCGCCTGCGGGGCCAGCGTGGCCAGTTGCCGCGCGACAGCCGACATATCGCTCAGGGGATCGGGCGCCAGCAGCACCAGCACGCCGTCCACCCCGGAGTCTTCGACCAGCGCGCCAAGAATCTGCGCCACTCGGGCCGGATCCAGGGCCGCATGGGTAACTACCGGATTGTGCGTCTCCGCACCCGGCTCGAGCAGCTCGCGCAAAGTCTTGAGCGTGGGCGCGGAGAATTCGGCGCGCAGCACCGCGGCAGCCGGCCCCATGATGTCCAGGGCCAGGTGCGTCGCGCCATTGCCGTTGGCCAGCAAGGCGATGCGGCGGCCGCGCGGGCGCCGGGCATAACCCAGCACCTTGAGCGCCGAGAACAATTGCACAAAATAGCTTACGCGCACTGCGCCCACGCGCCTCAGCAGCGCATTGAACACGGCATCGTGCTGCGGATCGGCGGCACGCCCCGTGCGCAGCACCACCACGGGCTTGACGCTGGCTGCCGCACGCAAGGCACTGGCGAAGGCCCGCACCGAATCGACGTCCTCGACGTACAGGGCGATGCTGTCGGTGTGGGCGTCCATGGACAGGTATTCCAGCACCTGGGACACGTCGATGATCGCCTCGTCGCCCACCGATACCACTGCCGAGAACCCGAGATTGACGTCCTCGGCCCAGTCCAGCACCGCCGCGGTGATGGATCGCGACTGGGCCACCAGCGCCACGCGGCCGGCCAGGGCGGGCACAGGTTGATGCGTGAGATTGAGGCCCAGGTGCGGGCGCTGCACGCCGAAGGAATTCGGGCCGAGCACCAGGCAATCGTTCAGGCGCCCCCAGGCGCGGCAATAAGCCATGTCTTGCAAGCGGTCGGCCGAGGGCTGCCCCTGCGGCAGCAGGATCAGGCAGTGCGGCCGCACCGCGCGCACGGCCTGCAGCGCCTCGGGCAGGCGCGCCGGAGCGACGCACACCAGCGCGAGATCGGCGCGGCCTCCCCAGGCAAAAGCCATGTCGGCCTCGCTCAGCTCGATAGGCCCGTCCGCCGGCGCCCTCACGAAGCTGCTGCGCCCGGCCCACAGGCGGACATGGGTCGGGCTGCCCTGCGCGCCCGCGGCCGCGGGCGCCGATGACTCGGCATCCTCCATGGGCAGGCGCCGATCGCTCAGCACCAGCAGGGATTGCGGCTCGAACAGGGCCGCCAGACGATGTCGCAACATGCTTTATCCGGATTCCTGATTGGCTGGATCGCACCCGCCGGCCGGACCGTAGCCGGACGCCGGGCGCGTTCACACTAAAATACTGTTTTACCTACGATGCCATCGCACCGCGGCCATGCCGCGGCCGACGGCCGAACCACGATACACCATGACCTCTGCCCAAACCCCTGTCGTCCGCACACGCTTTGCGCCCTCGCCCACCGGCTACCTGCACCTGGGAGGCGCCCGCACCGCCCTGTTCTCGTGGGCCTATGCCCGCCATCACCAGGGCGTGTTCGTGCTGCGCATCGAGGACACCGACCTGGAACGTTCCACGCCCGAGGCCGTGCAGGCGATCCTGGACAGCATGCAGTGGCTGGAAATGCAGCCCGACGAAGGCCCCTACTACCAGATGCAGCGCATGGACCGCTACCGCGAGGTCGTGGCGCAAATGCTGGCCGCCGGCACCGCCTACCATTGCTACAGCAGCCCTGAAGAAGTCGAAGCCATGCGGGAACGGGCCCGTGCGCGCGGCGCCAAGCCGCGTTACGACGGCACCTGGCGCCCCGAGCCCGGCAAAGTGCTGCCGCCCATACCCGAAGGGCGCAAGCCCGTGGTGCGCTTCAAGAACCCCCAGGAAGGCGCCACCGGCTGGAACGACCTGATCAAGGGCCCGATCAGCTTCGACAATGCCGAACTCGACGACCTGATCATCGCCCGGCCCGACGGCACGCCGACCTACAATTTCTGCGTCGTGGTGGACGACTGGGACATGCGCATCACCCACGTGCTACGCGGCGACGACCACGTCAACAATACCCCGAGGCAGATCAATATTTTACGCGCGCTGGGCGCCGAGCTGCCGCAGTACGGGCACGTGCCCATGATACTCGGGCCCGATGGCGAAAAACTGTCCAAGCGCCACGGCGCGGTCAACGTGATGGAATACGACCGCGAAGGCTACCTGCCCGAGGCCATGATGAACTACCTGGCCCGTCTGGGCTGGAGCCACGGCAACGACGAACTGTTCAGCCGCGAGCAACTGATCGAGTGGTTCGACACCCGCCACCTGAGCAAATCGGCGGCGCAGTGGGACCCCAAGAAACTGAACTGGGTCAATGCCCACTACATCCGGCAGATGCCCGATGCGCAACTGGCCGAACGCGTGGCCCCGCGCATCGCGGCCCTGGGCGGCGACCCGGCCGCGATCGACCTGGCGGCGGCGATGGGCCTGCTCAAGGAACGCGCCGAAACCCTGAACCAACTGGCAGAGGCGGCCATGCTGTTCTGCGGCCCCTACCAGCCCGCCGACGAGGCGCTGCGCGCCCAGCACCTCGACGAAGCCGCACGTGCCGTCTTGCAGGATTTCGCGCAGCGCGCGGCGGCGCTGCCCGTATGGACTACCGAAGCGATATCCGGGGTGGTGCACGATGTCCTGGAAGCCCGGGGCATCAAGATGCCCAAGCTCGGCATCCCGTTGCGCGTGGCCGTCACCGGACGCAAACAGACGCCCGCGGTGGACGCCGTGCTCGCCCTGATCGGGCGGGAAACCGTGCTGCGGCGCCTGGCCGAGATATAAAAAAAAGCGCGCACGCCCGAGGGCGTGCGCGCCGTCTTGCTGCCGGCTGGCTTATTTCAGGCCGAACAGCCCGCGCAGCCGCGACAAGTCTTCGGCCAGTGTCTGCACCGGGCCGACCAGCGCCTTGCGGTCCGCGGACGTCAGCTTGTCGTAGGTCTCGAAGCCGCCCTGGGGCGTCTTGTACTTGGCAAGAATGGCGTCGACGGTGGCGAAATTCTTCGCGATCTTGTCGGCAAAAGCCGGATCCTGCTTGCGGATCAGGGGATCGAGCAACTTCACGATCACCTGGGCGCCGTCCACATTGGCCTGGAAGTCCCACAGGTCGGTGTGGCTGTAGCGGTCTTCCTCGCCGGAGATCTTGGTCGCCGCAACTTCTTCCATCAGCGCCGCGGCGCCACCCACCACCTTCGAGGGCGGGAACACCAGCGTCTTGATGCGGCTCTGCAATTCGAGCACGTCCTTCATCAGCTTGTCGGCAAAGGGCGCCAGGCCCTCGGTGCTGTTCTTGGCGTACAAGCCGTATTCGATGCGGTGGAAGCCGGTGAACGCCGGGTCGCTCTCGCGTTTTTCATGATCGTCGGCGCGCGAGTCGATGGAGCTGTCCAGGTCGCTGAAGAGTTCGGCGATGGGTTCGATGGACTCGTAGTGCGTGCGCGTAGGCGCGTACAGTTCCTTGGCCTTTTTCAGGTCGCCCGCCTTGACGGCATCGGTGAAGGCCCGCGTCTGCGTGACGAGCTGGCCGACTTCTTTCGAGACATATACCTTGTAATCCGCGATCGGCTTGACCAGATCCAGCGGCGAGA
The DNA here is from genome assembly GCF_019166065.1 of Candidimonas humi. GTDB lineage: Bacteria > Pseudomonadota > Gammaproteobacteria > Burkholderiales > Burkholderiaceae_B > Candidimonas > Candidimonas humi. The sequence continues at coordinate 89,808 of NZ_JAHTBN010000004.1, read as the reverse complement.
CCGCCGCGCCGGCTACCGTCGCCACGCACAAGGAAGCGACTGCCAACAAGGCCGCCAGGCCCGTTTTTATGCTCATTGCTTGTTTCTCCCAGATTGTGAAATACAGCCTATTTGATATTTAAGTAAAGCCCCGCGGCCCCTCAGGCCCGCAGCAGCCCCTGCCCTAGAAAATCGCCCTCGCGCTCGGCCCCCGGCAAGACGAAGAAATAACCGCCGCCGACCGGCTTGATGTATTCCTCCAGAGGCTCGCCATTGAGCTTGCTCTGTACTGCGATGAACCCCTCGGCGAGATTGGCCTGGTACACGATGAACAGCAGCCCCATGTCCATCTGGCCGTTCTTGGCCACACCGTTCGAGTAATTGAACGGCCGGCGCAAAATGAGATGGCGCCGCGATTCCGGCGTACGGTCATCCGCCAGGCGGATGTGCGAATCCAGCGGCGTGACCTTGCCCTTGGGGTCACGGCTGTAGTCGGGCTCGTCGAATTCCTTCTTGCCGTCCATCGGCGCCCCGCTCGCCTTGCGGCGTCCGAAGATGGATTCCTGTTCTTGCAGCGGCGTACGGTCCCAGCGCTCGACGAACATGCGGATGAGGCGCACGGCCTGGTAGCTGCCATGCGTGGCCCAGGCTGGCTCGCCGTCTTCCGGCCCGACCCAGACGACGCGGTCCATCATGTGCTCGTCGCGCGAATCGGGGTTGGCCGTGCCGTCGTGGAAACCGAGAAGATTGCGCGCACTGCCGGGACGCTGGCCGGCCACGGCGGGAACGGTAGGCACCGTCCCTTCCTGCTTCCACCTCAGATACAGCAGGTCGGGCGTATTCTTGACGATGTCGCGCAGGGCATGGATGTTCGAGTCCGGCGTGTGCGCGCAAAACTGCAGCAACAAATCGCCGTGGCACAGGCTCTCGACCAGCGCATCGTTGGGAAAACCCGTCATGCGCGTCAGGTGGCGCGGCTTGTGGGCAGCCAGGCCGAAGCGCTTGTCGAACAGCGACTCGCCCACCGACACGGTGATCGTCAGGCCGTCGGGCGTGATCACCGGCCCCAGGATGCCCGAATCGGGCGGCGGGTAATTCGGGTCGATCTCGGGCACCGGGCCGCCCTGGGTAAGAAAGGCGATGCGCTCGGTCAAGGTGCGAAACAAACGTTCCAGGCCTGCGCGGTCGCTGGCCAGCACGTCGAAGGCTGCCACCATGCCGGAGGCCGGCCGGGGCGTCGTGATGCCCTGCTGGCGCAGGCCATGGAAGGGATATTTATCCTGCAGGCTGGCGCCGGTAGTGGGCGCATCGGTAACCATCGCCTCGTCGGAGGCGGGCCGGGCAGCGGGCTGGGCAGACGGGGCCGCGCGCGCCAGGTCGGCGGCCAGGGCTCCGCCCAGCGCCCCCGCGCCGGCCAGCAAGCGCCTGCGTTTGGGCGAACCGAGTGTTTCGAGGGTATCAACAGTAGGTTTTGTCATGGAATTCCCTGGCATTCATGGGTCCGGGCGGTGGCGGCAATGCGCAGGATCGCTGCGTGGGCGAGCAGCAAGGGTACGCCCACCAGGCCGGTCCAAGGCTTCATTGCGCCGACCCGTTCAATCAAAGTCCGAGAGCGGGGTTGATGCGTCCGAGATCGGCCGACAGCGCGTGCAACTGCTTGGCCAGCGTAGCGCGCACGGCCGGGGCGACGCGGGCATCATCGGGGTATCCCGAAGCATCGCGCAAGGGCTGCAGCGTACCGGCCGCCGCCGCGAAGCCATCGGCGACCGATTTTTCGAGCGCGGCCTGGTTCTTGAGCAGCGGCTGCAGCAGCCTGTAGATCTCGTGTACCCCGTCGAGGGTCGCGGCGGCCTGGGCCACGCCGTCCTGGGCGTAGGGCTCGGGCTTGACGTCCAGCGCCGAAGCCATTTGTTCGAGGCGCCTGGCGCCCAGGGTCGCCAGTTGGGCGGGCTTGAGAGACAGTTCGTCGATGCGGCCGGACAGCGTGTCCACGTCCGCCACCAGCGCCCGGGCCACCGGCACCAGGGACTGGAGCTGGCCTTGCGCATACAGGCCGTATTCGATGCGGCGGAATCCGCTGAACGCGGGATCGGACTCGCGCTGGTCGAAATACGCCGCGCTGGCGTCCAGGCGATGGTCGAGATCGGCGAACAAGCCGGCCACCGGCCCGACGCGGGCATAGGCCTGGTGCGCGGCAAGGTAGGCGGCACGCGCCTGGGTCGAATCCGCCGCCTCGATGGCGTCGGCCAGCTTGCGGGCGGCCTGCGCCAGCGCGGCCGACTGGGTTCCCAGATAGACCCGGTATTCGGACAGCGGGCCGACGAAATCGGCCAGCGAGGGCGCCGCCGCCATGCTGGCTTGCGAGGCCTCGGTCGGCGTCACGTGCAGGCGACCGCGGGGGTTGCTGAGCAGGCCGCAGGTAATGGCGTAATCGCCGGGCGCCAGGTTGGCCGTCAGCGTCTGGGTGAAGCCGGGCACGATGTTCTCGCGCTCTTCGACCACCATCACGCCGTCCAGGATTTCCCATTCCACCGCGCGATCCGAGGTGTTCTGGATGCGGAACACGGTCTTGCCGGCGGGCACCGTCAGGTTCTCGGGGGTGCAGGCGTGCGCGCCCACTTCCACGGACACGACGCGGTCTTCGCTCGCGCGGTTGAGCTGGGCGTGACGCGTGCCTATATAGAAAAGTACGAATCCGGCCAGCACGAACAGCACGGCAAACAGCAGCGCAAGGCGCAGGCCGCGCATCGAAGGGGCCGCAGCGGCCGGATTGGAGCGTTGATTCATGACCGCGAGTACTCCGCCGCCACGGCGGGGACCCGTGCCGGACGCAAAAACAGATATAAAGTGACGACCAGGAACACGCTATAGGCGCACACCTCGCTGACCGTCGGCGTGTCCTGGTAGCCGAATATGCCCGAGAAGAGCGTACCGACGGCGCTGCCCACGGGCAGGATGCCGCTCAGGTCGACCACCACGCTCTGGAAATGGTTCCAGAGGCCCGCCTCGTGCAGCGCACGGATCGAGCCGGCCAGGATGCCCGCCGCCACGACCAGGATGAATATGCCGGTCCAGCGGAAGAAGCGCCGCAGGTTGAGCCGCACGCCGCCGACGTAGATGCCATAGCCGATGACCGCCGCGCAGACCAGCCCGAGCAAGGCGCCGAGCGGCGCGGCCAGGCCTTCGCTCTGCTGGAAAGTAGCCAGCAGGAAAAACACCGATTCCAGCCCTTCGCGCGCGACCGCAAAGAAGATCATGGCGATCAGGCCATAGGCCTTGTGTCCCGGCTGTGCCAGCGCGGCGTCCACCGAGGCCCGCAATTCATTGGCAATGGAGCGGGCCGCCTTGCGCATCCAGAAAACCATGGAAGTCAGCACGCATACGGCCAGCAGGCCGACCAGGGCTTCGAACAATTCCTGGAGTTTCTGGGGAAATTCGGCACTGGCGAACTGCAGCGCGGCGCCGACGAACAGCGACAGGCCCGCGGCCAGCAATATGCCCAGCCAGACCACGCCGAGCCACTGCCCACGCCCGGTCTGCTTCAGGTAGCCGGCAACGATGCCCACGATCAAGGCTGCTTCGATACCTTCGCGAAGCATAATGAGAAACGGAACGAGCATGCCCTAGATATACCCAGTGATTCGAATGCAATAAGCGCGCAAGGCGCTTATGATGTCACAGCGCGAACATTAAGGCAAATGATTCTCATTAAGCGGATAGATAGGCAGCAAATGCAGAAGAATAAGCCTGTGCAAACGGGAGGGGCCGGCCTCAGTAAGGCAGCCGATAGCCCTGCGGCATGCGCCGCGCCTTGAGCACGCCGTCGCGGCCGCGCAAGGTCAGGGCCGAGCCGGCCTGCGACACTATGGCATAACGATTGACGTAGATCGGGTCGTGCAGGTCCACGGCCGCGCCATTGGACTGCGTGGTGCGCAGCACCAATGCCTGCCCTTCGCGATGCCAGCAGCCCGATTCGTCCAGGCCCTGGGGCGGCCGCTTGCCGCGCACCAGTTGTTCGGCATAGGCCATGGTGCCGTCGGGATGCAGCACGAAGAGAGTGCGCAACTGGCCGGCGATGCCTTTTTCGCGGCCCACGCTGAGCCAGGTGCCGATCAGCGCATCGCCCTGCGGCGCGGCCCGGCACTGCACGGTTTCGGCATGCTTGACGGCGGGTGCAGGCGCGGGCTTGTGCACGGCACAACCGGCGAGCAACGCCAGCAGGGAGCCGGCACACAGTGCGGGAATGCGGGATCTATATAAAGGAATCATCGCGAGAAGCCTTAGGTAACAGTCGCGGCAGGCACCGGTTATCGTAGCAGAACTGCCGGACGCCCGGACACGCCCGCACGCCTTGGCGGCCGGCTGCTTGATCTGCATCAATGACAAGGGCCGGGACGAGTGACAGGATGGGGAAGCCGCAGACGCCGCGGCATGGCGCAGGCACAAGCCCCGCGCGCCGGCCATGTGGGCCGGGTGCGAGCACGGCCTGGCCGCCCAGCCGGCGCCGCGGAAACGACATGGACACGAACAAAGCATGAGTTATCCCGTACTGGTCACGCTGCATCTGTTTGCCGCATTTATCTTCGTAGGCACGGTCTTCTTCGAAGTGCTGATGCTCGAAGGCATACGCAAGCACGTCCCCGCCGAGGCCATGAAACAAGTCGAGACCGCCATAGGCCAGCGCGCGCGGCGCTTCATGCCCTTCGTGCTGCTGGTGCTGTACGGGGCCGGCATCGCCATGGCCTGGCAGCACCGGGACGTGCTGGCGCACCCTTTTGCCAGCAGCTTCGGCACCCTGCTTACGCTGAAAATCGTCCTGGCCCTCAGTGTGCTGGGCCATTTCATCACCGCCGTCACGCTCAGCGCCAAGGGCAAGCTGCGCTCGCGGCATTTCCGGCGCATCCACTACAGCGTATTCCTGCACATGGTGGGCATCGTGTTCCTCGCCAAGGCCATGTTCTACCTGCACTGGTAGCAAACGCGACACACATAGATCGAATTGGCTTCTCTTATCGGGCATTGGGCCCTATCATGCCAGCCATGGATGCCCTCTCGCCCAATTCGCCCATGCCTCACGCTCCCGGCCGTCCACCGGCAACGGGCCGCCCGCCCCGTTACGACTTCAGCCTCATCGACCGCCTGCCGAGCCTGGACGTGGCCGGCTGCCGCCTGTATTTCGGGCACGATGCGGCGGCCCCGGCGCCGGCGCTGCTGTTCGTGGCCGGCGCCTACCATGGCGCCTGGTGCTACAGCAATTACCTGGATTACTTCGCGCGCCGCGGCGTATCCTGTTTTGCCATAGACCTGCCGGGGCACGGCAATCTGGCACAGGCGGGCGCGACAGACCTGGACATCACAACCCTGGGCAGCCACCTGGAACAAGCCTGCCGGGCGCTCGGCCGCCCCCTGGTGCTGGTCGGGCACAGCATGGGAGCCCTGCCGGTCATGCTGGCGGCCAGCCGCGGCGCCGCCCATGCCATGGTGCTGATGGCGCCCTCGCCGCCCGGCAACCTGCCCGGGGCCCGCGCACTGCCCGAAGTCCCGACGGACAGCCTGAAGGCGCCGCCGGCGGAATCGGAAATCCGCCGGCGCTTCCTGGCCGTGGGCGACGAGCGCGACGTCACCCCCATCGTCGAGCGGCTCACGCCCGAAAGCCCCGCGATCCTGAACGACCGCTACCTGCTGCGGGTAGCCGTGGACCCCGCTGCGATACGCTGCCCGGGCGTCTGCCTGGAAGCCCAATTGGACACCCCCGACCGGCATCCCGAAGGGCAGGACCGGGCCATTGCCGATTTCCTCGGCCTGCGGCATGCGGTGCTGCACGGCCAGCCGCACTGTATGATGTACTCGGACCGATGGGCGCAGAGCGCCACGGCGCTGCTCGAGTGGTATCGCAGCCTGACTGCCGAGGCCGGCGGCCGATACTGAGCCGCAGGCCGCCGGGGCGCCCGGCGGGCCGGACCCGGACCATAAACCCATGCGCGGCCTCGACCGCGCGCCCAGGAGGAAGACATGCCCACGATCCCATCCCTCGCCCGCTACGCCACCACCCTGCTGGCGGCCGGCGGCTTGTGCCTGCCCGCGGCCGGCTCGGCCGCCACGGCCTGGCCTTCCAAGGCCATCACCATAGTCGTGCCCTCGGCTGCGGGTGGCGCCGCCGACCTGTCGGCCCGTACGCTAGCGCACTTCCTGACCGGGAAATACGGCGCCAATGTCGTGGTCGAGGACAAGCCCGGCGCCGGCGGCATCATAGGCACCACGGCGGTCAAGCAGGCGGCGGCCGACGGCTATACCTTCCTGCTGTCGACCAACTCCACCCAATCGGCCAACCAGTTCCTATATAAGAAGCTGCCCTACGACGCCGCGCGCGATTTCGTCGACGTGGGCATGCTGGGCAAGTTCGGCACCGTGGCCGTGGTCGCGCCGAGCAGCCCCATCGGCACACTCGCCCAACTGGTGGACGAAGCCCGCAGCAAGCCCGGCAAGGTGTTCTTCGGCTACTACAGCTCGTCCTCGCGCGTGCCGCCGGAACTGCTCAAGCACTACGCCAAGATCCGCATCGAAGGCGCCGCCTACAAGAACATCACGCAGATCCTCACCGACCTGCGCGGCGGCCTGATCCAGTTCGCCTTCGTGGACTACCTGACCGCCATGGGACAGATCCAGGGCGGCAATCTCAAGCCCATCGCCGTGACGGGCGCCAAGCCCAACCCGGCCTGGCCCGGCGTGGCCACTACCGCCAGCGCCTATCCGGGCTTCGTCGTCGAAGGATGGCTGGGGATCTCGGCGCCCAAGGGCACGCCGGCCGATATCGTCGCGAAAATGAACCAATATATGAAGCAGGCCATCGCCGACCCCGCCACCCGCGAGCAGTACGCCAAGCTTGGCCTGCAACCGGAAAGCATGGATGTGGCGCCCTTCCAGGCCTTCGTGAAACAGGACGTGCAGCGCTGGAAGGAATGGGTCAAGACTGCGCAGATCCCGCCGCAGTAGACACCACCGCCGTAAACAGCAAGCATGGTCCAGTAAGTATGGCCGGATAAAAGGCGCGGCCCCCAGCCTGGGACGCGTCACGGCCCTCCGCGGCCAGGCTCCACGGCACTTCCGCGCTTTGTAGCATCAGCCTCCATTCGCGGCGACTACCTCATTCCGCGGCCGGTCTCGCAGGGCCGCCTCAGGGCGCCGGATACCCTTCGCCCGGGCCTGCTCCCCCAGGTCGACGAGCCCGGAAACCGGCGCTAACAATTTTTTGCATCAACACGATAATGGCCCCGGCCGGCTCCCGAAAATGGCGCGAGCCGCGCCGCACGGGCCTTGCCGCCACGCTGCTGTTTCCGTCCCCCGAAAAGACAGAAAATCAAGTGTTTTTTGCACTTGCCTAGGCGCGCGGACGCCACTACAATTAGTAGAACAAAAACAGAAAACCACTACATATAGTGGTTTCGTTCAAAGACTTAATCCACTTTCTGAAGTATCGGACAGCGGTCTTTTTCACCCGCCACCCACGCCAAGAACCCCTTCTGGGCCCGCCATCCGCGGCGGGCTGCAGCATCTTTCAGGAGCATCCATGCAGACCACTCAAATTGCCGACTCACGGCCCGAAGCTGCGCCTTCCCCCGTTCCCGCCCCGGCCAAGCAGAGCGCCGGCAACGTGGGCCAATGGCACAACTTCCACATCATCCGGCGCAACGGCGCCGTGGTGGGGTTCGAACCCGGCAAGATCGCCATCGCCATGACCAAGGCCTTCCTGGCGGTCAATGGCGGCCAGGGGGCCGCTTCGGCCCGAGTCCGCGAACTGGTGGAAAAGCTCACCGCCCAGGTAGTCGGCGCGCTGGTGCGCAACCGTCCCAGCGGCGGCACCTTCCATATAGAAGAAATCCAGGACCAGGTCGAACTGTCCCTGATGCGCTCCGGCGAGCACGACGTGGCCCGCGCCTACGTGCTGTACCGTGAAAAGCGCTCGCAAGAACGCGCCCGCAGCGGCCAGGCCCAGGCGCCCGCCCAGCAAAGCACGCTGAACGTCACCGACAACGGCACGACCCGCCCGCTCGACCTCGCCCACCTGCGCAGCATCATCGACGAAGCCGGCGACAATCTGTCGCACCTGGTCGACACCGACGCCATCCTCAAGGAAACGGTCAAGAACCTGTACGACGGCATTCCCGTCGACGAAGTCTTCAAGTCCGCCATCCTGTCGGCCCGCGCCCTGGTCGAGAAAGAACCTGCCTATAGCCAGGTAACGGCCGGCCTGCTGCTGCACACCATCCGCAAGGAAGTGCTGGGCGAAGAAGTCTCGCAGTCCGACATGGCCACGCGCTACGCCGAATACTTCCCGCGCTTCATCAAGGCCGGCATCGAAAACGAACTGCTCGACCCCAAGCTTCGCCAATACGACCTGCCGCGCCTGAGCCAGGCCCTGAAGGCCGAACGCGACCACCAATTCAACTACCTCGGCCTGCAGACCCTGTACGACCGCTACTTCCTGCACGTGCGCGGCCGCCGCATCGAACTGCCGCAGGTGTTCTTCATGCGCGTGGCGATGGGCCTGGCGCTCAACGAGATCGACCGCGAAACCCGCGCCATCGAATTCTACGAAGTGCTGTCGTCCTTCGACTTCATGAGCTCGACGCCCACGCTGTTCAATTCCGGCACCCTGCACTCGCAGCTTTCCTCGTGCTACCTGACCACGGTCTCGGACGACCTGGAAGGCATCTACGACGCCATCAAGGAAAACGCCCTGCTGGCCAAGTACGCCGGCGGCCTGGGCAACGACTGGACGCCGGTGCGTGCCCTGCGCAGCCACATCAAGGGCACCAACGGCGAAAGCCAGGGCGTCGTGCCCTTCCTCAAGGTGGTCAACGACACGGCCGTCGCCGTCAACCAGGGCGGCAAGCGCAAAGGCGCCGTCTGCGCCTACCTCGAGACCTGGCACCTGGACATCGAGGAATTCCTCGAACTGCGCAAGAACACCGGCGACGAACGCCGCCGCACCCACGACATGAACACCGCCAACTGGATCCCCGACCTGTTCATGAAGCGGGTCATGGAAAACGGCGAGTGGACCCTGCTGTCGCCGTCCGACGCCCCCGACCTGCACGACAAGTACGGCCGCGCCTTCGAACAGGCCTACCTCGGCTACGAAGACAAGATCGCCCGCGGCGAACTGAAGCTGTACAAGAAGATCCCCGCCGTCTCGCTGTGGCGCAAGATGCTGTCCATGCTGTTCGAAACCGGCCACCCCTGGCTCACCTTCAAGGATCCTTGCAACATCCGCTCGCCCCAGCAGCACGTGGGCGTGGTGCACGGCTCCAACCTGTGCACGGAAATCACGCTCAACACCAGCGACACCGAAATCGCGGTCTGCAACCTGGGTTCGGTCAACCTGTCGGCTCACCTGCGCCCCAACGACGCCGGCGGCTACGAGCTCGACCACGACAAGCTCCAGCGCACCATCGACATCGCCATGCGCATGCTGGACAACGTCATCGACATCAACTACTACGCCGTGCCCAAGGCGCGCAATTCCAACGCCCGCCACCGCCCGGTCGGGCTGGGCATCATGGGCTTCCAGGACTGCCTGCACAAGATGCGCGTGCCCTTCGCCTCGGACGCGGCGGTGGAATTCTCCGACCGTTCCAGCGAAGCGGTGTGCTACTACGCCTACTGGGCTTCCAGCAAGCTGGCGGCCGAGCGCGGCTCGTACTCCAGCTTCAAGGGCTCGCTCTGGGACCGCGGCATCCTGCCGCAGGACACGCTGGCCATGCTGCGCGAAGAGCGCGGCGGCCACGTCGAGATCGACGACAGCAGCACGCTGGACTGGGACAGCCTGCGCGCCCACATCCACCAGCACGGCATGCGCAACTCCAACTGCGTCGCCATCGCACCCACGGCCACGATCGCCAACATCATCGGCGTCTCGCCGTGCATCGAGCCCAACTACCGCAACCTGTACGTCAAGTCCAACCTGTCGGGCGAATTCACGGTCGTCAACGACTACCTGGTGCGCGACCTGAAAGACCGCGGGCTCTGGGACGAAGTCATGGTCGCCGACCTGAAGTACTTCGACGGCAGCCTGGCGCGCATCGACCGCGTGCCCGACGACCTGCGCGAACTCTATGCCACCGCGTTCGAAATCCATCCGCGCTGGATCATCGAGTGCGGCGCGCGCCGCCAGAAATGGATCGACCAGTCGCAATCGCTGAACATCTTCATGACCGGCGTATCCGGCAAGAAGCTCGACGAAACCTACAAGCTCGCCTGGGTGCGTGGCCTCAAGACCACCTACTACCTGCGCTCCAACAGCGCCACCAACGCCGAGAAATCCACCGGCCGCGGCGGCGAGCTCAACGCCGTCTCGACAGGCTCCGGCCAGCCCGCGGCGGCGGCCCAGGCTGCGGTAGCGCTGCCCGAGGCCGAGATCGTGGGCACGGTGTGCACGCTGCGCCCGGGCGACGAAGGCTTCGAAGAGTGCGAAGCCTGCCAATGAATGAAGTAGACCGGTGTCCCGCCTCGCGGGACACCCACAGAACAGGAAACACATCATGCTGAATTGGGAAGAAGACGTTTCAACACCGGCTGCGGCGCCCGCTCAAGCGCCCGCGCCGGCCCCAGCGGCCGCGCCTATCCGGGCCGCAACCCCGGGCACCGACAATGCCATCGCGGCCCCGGCCGCCGCCGCAGCGGCGCCCAGCCAGTCCGCCAGCCGCGTGCGCGCGGCCGACAAGCGCGTCATCAACGGCAGCACCGACGTCAACCAGCTCGTGCCGTTCAAGTACAAGTGGGCCTGGGAAAAATACCTGGCCGGCTGCGCCAACCACTGGATGCCGCAAGAAATCAACATGTCGCGCGACATCGCCTTGTGGAAGAACCCCACGGGGCTGACCGAGGACGAACGGCGCATCGTCAAGCGCAACCTGGGCTTCTTCGTGACGGCCGACTCACTGGCCGCCAACAACATCGTGCTGGGCACCTACCGCCACATCACGGCGCCCGAGTGCCGCCAGTTCCTGCTGCGCCAGGCCTTCGAAGAAGCGATCCACACCCACGCCTACCAGTACATCGTCGAAAGCCTCGACCTCGACGAATCCGAGATCTTCAACGCCTATAACGAGATCCCCTCGATACGCGCCAAGGACGAATTCCTGATCCCCTTCATCAACGCGATCGCCGACCCCGACTTCAAGACCGGCACCCCCGAGGCTGACCAGAAACTGCTGAAGTCCCTGATCGTCTTCGCGTGCCTGATGGAAGGCTTGTTCTTCTATGTCGGCTTCACGCAGATCCTTGCGCTGGGCCGCCAGAACAAGATGACCGGCGCCGCCGAACAGTACATGTACATACTGCGCGACGAGTCCATGCACTGCAACTTCGGCATCGACCTGATCAACACGATCAAGCTCGAGAACCCGCACCTGTGGACCAGCGAATTCCGCGAAGAGATCCGCGCCCTGTTCTCGCGCGCCGTAGACCTCGAATACGCCTACGCCGAAGACACCATGCCGCGCGGCGTGCTGGGCCTGAACGCCTCGATGTTCAAGTCCTACCTGCGCTTCATCGCCAACCGCCGCTGCCAGCAGATCGGCCTCGAACCGTTGTTCGCCCAGGAAGAAAACCCCTTCCCCTGGATGGCCGAGATGATCGATCTGAAGAAAGAGCGGAATTTCTTCGAAACGCGGGTTATCGAGTACCAGACTGGCGGGGCGCTTAGCTGGGAGTAGGTGTCAGACACAGCATTAAGTGACTCTGTTCACACCAACATGTGACTTTTGAGAGTAATTCTCATTTGTAAACTATTGCTGTCTCAAGGCCGCCAGTGATTCTGCTGGCGGCCTTTTAATTGCACATGAAGGGGATTTTGGCCCCAGAACCGGGGCCAGGAAGCAAGCAGATGAGGAGTCCGATCAGGAGACCGGCTCTGCGAAGCGGTCTTGCTCCGCCGCTAGGCAAATTCCACTTCCACATGGCCGACCGTGGTCCTGCGCCGGACGGGACCAATAACGATAGTCACGTCCCGGCCCAAGCGGGCCAGGCAGTCCAGCATCTTGGTTTCGCTGATGCCATGGAACTGCCCGCGCAACATCATGGACAGCTTAGGCTGGGTGATGCCCAGCACCTCGGCCGCGCGCCGCTGGCTCCACTTCCTGGCCTTGATGGTTTCATCAATCTTCGCGGCAAGCAGTGCTTTGCGGTGCATCGCCTCGGCGTCTGGCATGCCCAGGTCGGCATAGACGTTGCCGCTGCTTTTTTCAATCTCGATCATTTCTTTGCTCCGTGGCTTTGCGCGTGCTCTTGCGCTGCCTTCATCCTGTCCCGGATCAAGTCCATATCCGGCTTCGGGGTTGAGATTCCGTGCGTGGACTTCTTCTGAAAGCAATGCAGGACATAGATTGCATCGCCGATCTTGAGCGCGTAGACGGCTCGGTACGTGCCGCCTTGCGCATCCTCGACGATTTCAAGAACTCCCGCCGAGCCGAACCCCTGCATAGACTTCGCCTGCCGGTGCTTCTTCCCAGCCTGTGCCAGATGCAACGCATAACCAAAGGTGTGCTGCACTTCGTCCGGCATGGCTTTTAGGTCTTTCTTGGCAGACGAGATCCAGAGTAATTCTCTCATCTGTCTAATTATACCTATTTAGGGATAATTCACCAAGCTTAGCCGCCCTGGGACTGGCTGCACCGCATAGGCGAGTGAAAGCCGCCAGAAGGATTTCTGGCGGCTTCAGACTGCTGATAAACCCCTGGTTTTTATGAGCCAGGGGTTTATTTTTAAGGGCAGGCTGCGCAGGGGATTTTGGGGTGGGATCTGAGTCAATCAAACGCTGACGCGCTTGAACAGGCCGCACTGGCTCGGATAGGGGTGGCATAGGGCCGTCAAGAGGCGTAAAAACCGCGCCAGCAGCAGCGCGATCTTCTTCATATTCTGGGCGGTAGCGGCCATCAGGCATTGCTCAAGCACCTTGGATAAACCGCGCATGCGGGCATAGCGATGCCCATGCAACTGTTTGGCGTCGGCGAAGCTGCGCTCGACCGTCTCCTTGCGCCGGGCATAAACCCGCTTGCCCCACTGCGTCAGCCGCCTGGCATCGACCGCCTCCTTGGCTGCCTCCCAGACGTGACGCATCACGATCTTGGTGGGGTTGGCGCTTTGCGTACAGCGTTGCCGCTGGGGGCAGGCCTGGCACTGCCGGGGGTCAGAGTGGTACTGCCGATAACCTTGGCGATTGGTCGTGTGATAGCTCAGCTCCTGGCCTTCTGGGCAAGTGTAAAGGTCGCGTTGGGCATCGTAGACATACTGCCGCTTGTAGAAATAGCCCGGCCGATGGTTCGGCGTGCGGTAGCCGATGATACCGGCTACATCCCGTTGCTCCAGCCCCCAACACACCTGGGGCGTGAAGTACCCCGCATCCAGCCCGACCATGTCCGGCGCAAACCCGAAGCGTTCGCACTGTCGATCCAGGCGCTTCAGATACGGTTGGCTGTCGTGCACATTAGCCGGGGTGACGTAGGTGTCGGTGATGATCGCATGCTTGCCGTCGACCGTGCGGTGGTCCAGATAAAAGAACCCGCGGGGCTTGTCGTCACGCACCATATAGCCGCTGTCCGGATCGGTGCGGCTGACCTTGACCTGCTTGGTCTTGCCTGAGCTCGCATCGCCCGAGCCTCCCTCATTGTGGTCATCCTTGCGCGCCTTCAATGGCTTCTTGCCCGAGGCTTGGCGATCCGCACCCACCGCGGCCTCCAGCTCGGCCAGATAGGCCGCAGGCGCCTGCTCAGCCGGCACGATGTCGTGCTTGTTCTTGTTGGCGCTGGCCTTCAGGTGGGTGCTATCGCTGTACAGCACTCGGCCATCGACCATGCCTCGGCCCATCGCCTGCAGCACGATCTCATCGAAGATCTCTTGATAAATCCCGCTGTCGGCGAACCGGCGTCGCCGGTTCTGGCTCAGGGTCGACGCATCCGGCACCTTGTCCGTCAGACGCAGCCCCAGGAACCACCGATACGCGACATTGACCTGCACCTCACGTATCAACTGCCGCTCGCTGCGGATGCCGAACAAGTACCCCAGCAACAGCAGCTTGAACAACAGCACCGGATCCAAGGCCGGGCGCCCGTTATCCGCACAATATAGATGGGCCACGCGCTCCCGGATGAACTCCAGGTCGATCGCCGCGGCAATCTTGCGCACCAAGTGATCGGAGGGAACCAGCGATTCCAGCGTCACCATCTCCAGCTCATGCTGGTAAGCAGTCGGGGCTCTTAACATGCCTCCATTATGAACAAACCCTCCGTTTTGGGGGAGGGTTTGTCAGCAGTCTGAAGCCGCCAGAAGGATTTCTGGCGGCTTTTTATTGATTACGGTTTATCTTCCAATCAAGGCCCCCTGGCGCTATAGTAATCCGCGCCATCGGGGTATTGCTCCCCGAGCAACTTCGGTGACGATCAAGCTACGCGGGAGGCCTCGGCCGGACCCCGGCGGGGCGGAGATCATGCAAAATGACCGGCCACTAGTCCAAGGAGACGACATGGATGCGCAGATCACACCGAAGGAACAGGAACTGGACGACGACGGCCGCCGACGCAGGGATTTCGTTCGCGGAGGCTTCTCCTTGGGTGGAGCGATCGCGCTCGCAAGCACCGCCTCTGCAGCGCCGAAAGACGAGCACAGGGCGACGGCGACCCGCGCACGTACCGGCGGCAAGCTGCTGGTGCGCTGGCTGGGCGGCGGCGTCACGGAAATCGCCACGCCCGACTACAAGCAGATTGCGTATGGCGACGCGTGGATCTGGAACAACGCAGGCTGGGATCGTTTCGGCGTGAAAAAGCCGCCCGAATACGCCAGCGCCAAGGGATTCGCCGACTATGTCGCGAGCAAGAAGCCCGATGCGGTCTTTGTGCTGCTCACTCACGACCACGGCGACCACATGGGCGACTACTTCGAGATGCTCAAAGCGCTGAGCGACGCCGGCCTGCCGGTCAAGACTAGCGGGCAGAGCGACATGATGCGCTCCGACCTAGGCCTGGTGCCGAAGTTTCGCAAGGCGGGCCTGGAGCCCTCGAAAATCGTGGTGAACGGTGGAGCGGGGATGAACTTTGGGGGAGTGTCGCGGCACGGCGAGATGGTGGCGCACCTGATCCCCGCACTGCATAGCAACCTGTGCTGCTATCCAGCGGCCGGCTTCATACTCGACATCGGCGGCGTCCGTGTGTACCTGAGCGGAGACACCGACCTTTTCGGCGACATGCGCTTGATCGGCGAACGCTATAAGCCCGACCTGGGCGTTGTGTGCGTGGGCGGCGGACCTTTCACGATGGGGCCGCAGGACGCGGCACAGGCCAGCGCCTGGGTCGGGGTTTCCCATGCCATCCCCGTGCATTATGCGCACAACGGGCTGGTGCTCGGTGTCGAGGCGGGCGAGCAATACCGCCAGGCCGCCTCGCACGTGGTGCCCTCGGTGCAGGTCTCGGTAATGAAACCGGGGGAGCAGAAGCTGATCACGGTCTGACGGTGTGCGCCATACCGGCTCGCACGCCTGAAGTAAATTCTAGCGAAACGTTTCTGCTATCTGGTTCGCTGCGTCCCGTAGCGGTTCCAGGTGCGTCATGAGCTTTTCTATGGTCGTACGCTCGGCCGGAGCCTGAATGGCAACGGCCGCGCAGGCGCGTGAGCGGTCGAGCATGACCGGGACGGCGATGGCGATGATGCCGGTCATGTATTCTTCATTATTGGTGCTTACGCGCTTTCGGCGGACTTCGACCAGTTCCTGGCGCAGCTTGTCGAGATCGGTGATGGTTTGGCGAGTCGTGCCGCGCAGGGGCAGCTTCTTCAGCAGGTGTTCTCGTTGCGAACGCGGCAGGAAACTCAGCAAGAGCTTGCCGCTGGATGTGCAGTGATAAGGGACGCGAGAACCTGGGTTCAGTTGGACGCGCAGCGGCCAATTTACCTGCACACGGTCAAGATAGACGATGTCGTCCCTGCTCGATATGGCCAGGTTGCAGGTTTCCTGCACGGTTTCCACCAGTTGCTGCAGGATGGCCCGCCTGGCGGCTGCGGGGCCAGCCCCCATCAGCATGTGGACAGCCATGTTCCGTACGCGAGAAGAACACTCATAGCGGCGGTCGGGCATGTTGCGCGTCACAATCCAGGCGCATTCGAGCTGTTTGATGAGCCGATGCACGGTTTGTTTCGGCAAATCGATTCGTTCCACGATCTCCATCAAAGACAGTGGTTCCCGTGCTTCCGAAATGATTTCCAGGATGCGGAATGCCCGAATTGCTGCGGCATTGGCGTTTGTCGAAGACATCGATCGTGCTTCCATGGTGGGCCGTTTTCCCCATGCTTCGCTGCAGCACGGGCGGTGATTCCACAAATTTAGTCCCGAAAATTGAATATTCCTAGTCTGGCCGGCGGATACGTCATGAAAAGTTCAAATATCGGGACTAGAGACCAGGCCCGTCGAGGTACTTTGGAGCGCATGTAAGTAGGCCATCCAAGAGGGCATCATGGCGTGTGGGACAACACGGATGCCGCCGAAGAGCGAAGTTTCGCAGGACGTCGGCGCATTGATCGAGCGGGCGCGAGCCGCCCAGGTTTCTTATGCGAAAGCGGGGCAGGAAGTACTGGACGAAGCAGTCGCCGCGGTTGCCTGGGCAATCCTCGAGCCGTCCAGGAATCGCCAGCTGGCGGAACGGGCGGTCAAGGACACCGGCTTGGGGAATGTCCCCGACAAGATATTGAAGAACCACCGCAAGACCCTGGGCCTGCTTCGGGACTTGCATGGGGTCAAGACTACAGGCGTCGTTGCTCGTGACCGCAACACGGGCATAACAGAGATCGCCCGGCCGGTGGGCGTCGTCGCCGCAGTGACACCATCCACCAATCCGTCGGCAACGCCCGCCAACAACATAATAAATGCGTTGAAATGCGGCAACGCCGTGATCGTGGCGCCGTCTCCGAAGGGCGTTGGAACCGCCATGCTGCTGCTCGAGTTCATATACGAACAATTCGATCTCTGTGGCCTGCCCCGCGATCTGGTCCAGGTGCTGCCTGCGCCGATCAACAAGGAAACGACTGCCGAACTGATGCGCCAGGCGGATCTCGTCGTGGCCACGGGGTCGCGTTCGAATGTCCACATGGCCTATACCTGCGGGACGCCGGCCTTTGGCGTCGGCGTGGGTAATGTCGTGGCCATCATTGACGAAACTGCCGATATCGAGGAGGCGGCCCGCAAGATTGCCAGATCCAAGACGTTCGACAACGCAACCAGTTGTTCTTCGGAAAACCACCTGGTGATTCTCGACGCTGTCTATGATGCCGCCCTCGATGCGCTGGAGGCGTGCGGCGCTGTGCTGCTGGACGAGGATGAAAAGAGCCGGCTTCAAAAGGCCATGTGGCCGAAAGGAACACTGTCGTCGTCCGTGGTGGGCAAGGATGCGGGCTCCCTCGTGCTGCAGGCCGGCTTGGATCGGATCGCCGCCAGGCAGCCGGCCCCCACGTTCCTGCTGGTGACCGAAACCGGGATTGGCGAGGCATATCCCTATTCCGGCGAAAAGCTGTCTCCTGTCCTGACGATATACCGGGCTCGTAATTTCAACGAGGCGCGGGACACGGTGCGGGCGATCTACGGCTATATGGGGGCAGGCCATTCCGTGGGGCTGCATTCCGCCAAAAAACAGCGTGCGCTGGTACTTGGGGAAACACTGCCGGTATCGCGCGTGATCGTCAACCAGTCCCACTGCTTTGCCACAGGGGGAAATTTCGACAACGGCCTGCCGTTCTCGCTGTCCATGGGCTGCGGTACCTGGGGCGGCAATAATTTTTCCGAAAACATGCACTACCGCCAGTTCCAGAA
The DNA here is from genome assembly GCF_019166065.1 of Candidimonas humi. GTDB lineage: Bacteria > Pseudomonadota > Gammaproteobacteria > Burkholderiales > Burkholderiaceae_B > Candidimonas > Candidimonas humi. The sequence continues at coordinate 71,981 of NZ_JAHTBN010000004.1, read as the reverse complement.
CCTGACCAGGGTGTCCGTCCCTATCGTGGCGAATACCCCAAGCGAGGGCGATTTGCTTGGTACTTATTTCAGGAAGTACGGGCGATGATGATGCAGGCGGATTCCGTGGGCGATCTCGTCACGCTGCGGGCGCAAGACTGCCCGGAAAAGGTCTATTACGTGTGCGCGGAAAGCGGCAAGGAATTGTCGTATGCGGGCCTGCTGCGTACATGCCTCTGGCTAGACCGAAAACTGTCGTCGCTGGGAGTCCGGCCCGGAGATACCGTGTCGGTCTACATGCCCAACGGCGCCAGTACGGCCACGCTGTTGTTGGGAATCATGGCGCTGGGCTTCGTGGCCAACCCCATCAACCTTCTTTGCCAGCCATCCCAGCTCCGGCATGTCCTGCTTCATTCCGACACCCGGCTGGTGTTCACGACGGATAAGCTGGCGGGACAGTTGCATGCACCGCTTTCGGACCTGGGCAGGAATATTGCATTGCAGGTCGTCGATGCTGAAATGCTCGTTGAGGAGGGCGATATCCGTGCAGGCGACCTCCACGTCGAGGCCTTGCACCGTGTCGGGTCGGCCAGCAATGCGCTGCTTATGTATACCTCGGGCACGACAGGCGTACCGAAAGGCGTGATGCTGACGCACGGGAATTTGCTTGCGAGCGCACAAAATCTTTCCCGGGAGCATCTGCTGTCGGAAACGGACAGAGTGTTGGGCTCGCTGCCGCTCTACCATATCAATGGCTTGGTAGTCACCCTGATTGCTCCGCTGGTGCACGGCGGGACGGTGATCATGACCAGCCATTTCTCGGTCTCGGGGTTCTGGCGCGATGTCGCGCGCTACCAATGTACCTGGATCAATGTCGTGCCCACCATGGTCGCCTATTTGTTGAACGATCAGCGTGGCGCGCAGGAGGCTGATCTTGGTGCCGTCAGATTCTGCCGATCTGCATCGTCGGCGCTTCCACCCGAGCATTTGCGGGCTTTCAAGCGTCGCTTCGGAGTCGGCATCATCGAAACCATGGGTCTTACCGAGACCGCGGCGCCGGTCTTCAGCAATCCGTTTCCCGAATCTCAACGAAAGGCGGGCAGTGTCGGGCGCCCTTCCGGTACGCAGGCGCGAATTGTCGACGACGATGGCAATCCTGTCGAAATCGGCCAGCGTGGAGAAATCATTGTTTCGGGAAAGAACGTCATGCCGGGTTATTACAAGGACCCGGAACGCACGCGAGAAGCCTTTACGAAAGATGGCTGGTTGCGGACCGGCGATATCGGCTACCAGGACAAGGATGGATATTTTTACGTTATCGGGCGAGCGAAGGAACTGATCATAAAAGGGGGAGAGAACATTGCGCCGCGTGAAATCGACGAGGCCGTCGTCAAGCATCCCAGCGTGCTGGATGCCGCCGCGGTCGGCATGCCTCATCCTGATTATGGGCAGGACATCGCCGTCTATGTCGTGCTGCGGGAGAACGCCGTGTTCGACGGCGAAGACCTGCGCCGCCACTGCGTGAAAGAATTGGGTAATTTCAAGGCGCCCAGCAAGTTCGTCGTGGTCGATGAGCTGCCAAGGGGGCCTTCGGGCAAGGTTCAGCGCCTCAAGCTCGCCATCCCGGCCTGAGGAATTTTTGACAACTGGAAGTGCAGGTTTCGAAGGAGACATCGATATGCCTCAGTAACGATCCGACAGAACAGACCTTTGGATTTGGACATGGAAAACAGACCATCCTGGGCGATTGCTCGATGCTAGAATCGCCGCAGGAGGAGCATAAGGGGACAAATCATGGCTCCAGTGTGTGAGACAAGCTTCACCTTTCCGGGCGCATCGAATGACGCGGCGCCTCATTCAGAATATTTCTTGACGCCAGGCGGCGGTGGCGGTTTTGCCGGACACGGCAAGAGCGTGCCGCAGCGGCCATTTCGGGCTGTCATGAAGGCATCGCTTCGCGGGCGTCTTTGGCGCCTCGGGGCGGTTGCCGTTGTAGCTTTGGCGACGCAGATGGCGCCTGCCGGGCAGGCCCGGGCGGCCGATTCAGCGCAAAAGCTCATCCGTATCGGCGTGCAGCAGGGCTTGTCCGGCGCAACGCCCCTGAAGTATGTAAAGTGGATCGAAGAGCAAGGCTACAAGGTGGAATGGACCACGTTCCAGAACGCCGGCGCATCATCCACTGCATTGGTCGCGGGTTCCATAGACATGCAGGCTGCCGGGCTGGCTCCCGAGATGGCTCTGGCCACCAAGGCGCCCAACGTCTGGCTGGTCGGCACATCGGAGCTGAACAGTTCCCAACTGGTTGTTTCCGAGAAATCCGGCATATCGAAAGTGGCCGATCTCAAAGGGAAAACCATTTCCACGGCCGGCCCCGGCTCCCAGCAATATGCCCTGTTGGTTGCCGCTCTGGCCAAGAACGGCCTGACAGTCAGGGACCTGCGGTTGATTTCCACGCCTGCGAACACCATGCCCGCATTGCTTGAAAAAGGGTCGATCGACGGCTTTTTTGCCTGGCCTCCCTTTACCAGCCAGGTGCTGCAACAGGGCAAAGGAAAGCTGCTCATTTCCGCAACACCCGAGTTCCATGCAAGCATAGGCGGAAAAGGGCCCTGGGTTGGCGAGGGCTGGGAAGTCAATTCCAAGTTTGCCCAAGCCCATCCCGATGCGGTGATCGCCGTGCTGCGCGCCGAAATCAGGTATTTCGACTTGCTGCACAAGTCGCCCGAGCAAGGGTATGAGCTCATGGCCAAGGCGGCGCACATCTCGCCCGAACATGTCGCCTACATCATCAAGCAGGGCTATGACGCGTATCCCACCGATATCAGGCCGGATCCGGAGGTGATCAAGAGCATGCTGAATCTCATCCAGAATGCGGGGCTGATTTCCCAGGCCAACGACCTGGACAAAGAGAAATTCATCAAGAATTTCATCCACCCCGAGTTTTCCGAAGAGGCGCTGAAAAAGGAACAAGCTGCAGGGAGGACAGGAGCAAAGTGACGCCGGCACTCAATGCCCCCGCAGCCCGGTCTGCGCAAGGCATGGTCCCAAAACTGGGGAACATCCTTGCTGCAGTCTGGATTCCCGTGTTGTTGCTGATCGGCTGGCAGGCGGCCGGCGCCGCAGACCCGGTGGTGCGGGGCGTCATTTCCTCGCCGCTGGATGTAGCGCTTGCCCTGGCGAAAGGCGTGGCCGACGGATCCGTTCTGGCCGATTTGTCGATCAGCCTGCAACGGGCGCTGCTGGGCTGGGCTCTCACCTTGCTGATTACGGTACCGCTGGCGATCGCGGCGGGCCGCTTGCGCCTGTTCAGCCGGATGCTGGTCCCCGTGGTGGATTTGCTCAGGCCTATTTCCCCCATCGCCTGGATTCCCCTGGCTGTCCTGTGGTTCGGGATAGGCCTGGGAAGCAAGCTGCTCATCGTGTTCGTGGTGACCTTCTTCGTGATTTTCCTGAATGTATATGACGCCGTCATACACATTCCTCCGGTGTTCCTCAACGTTTGCCGCACCTTTACACTGTCCCGGTGGTTTTTGCTCTCCAACGTGGTCTTGCCTGCAAGCCTGAGGGGGGTCGTGCTGGGGGCCCAGTACGGCTTGTCGACCGCCTGGGGCGGCGTGATCGTGGCGGAAATGGTGGGGGCGAATCATGGCGTCGGATATCAGATGCTGGCGTCGGCGAACCAGTTCGATCCCACGGGGGTCATCTCTTATATGGTGCTGATCGGCCTGGTCGGCATGACCCTGAACAGCCTGTTCCTGTTGGCGTGCCGCCGAGTGCTGTTGAAGTTCCCGGAGGCATCGGCTTCCCATGGATAATATTATGGTGCGACATCGAACCGGTTCCCTGGACTCGACGCCTGCGTCGCACGGCACGGTGCAGGGTCGCGGCCTGGAAACCCCGGCTCCGCAGCCTGTCCGGCCGCGGCGAGCGGATTGGCTAGCCAGCGGTTCACTGCGCCACTACCCTGCCCTGGTCGGCTTGTTTCTGGTGCTGGTGGTTTGGGAAGGCATCGTGCTGGTGGCAAATCCGCTGCCCGTCATCTTGCCGTCGCCCGCGAACGTCGCCGGCCGGCTGGTAGCGCTTCTGTCGACGCCCGTGGTCTGGGCCGACCTCGGGATCAGTACCGGGCGTGTTCTGGCGGGCTTTATCCTCGGCGCCTTGTCGGGGGTGTTCATTGCCGTGGTGCTTGCAATGAATCCTTTCGTGAACCGCAGCCTGCGCTACTTGCTGATTTCCATGCGTTTCGTGATCCCGTTCGCCTGGGTGCCTATTGCGGCGTTCTGGTTCGGACTCAGCGAAACAGGAAAGGTATTCATCACCTGGTATGCCTCCTTCTTTGTGATCGTGTTCCAGGCTCGTGCGGGCATTGCCGCGGTTCCTGATCTGTATGTCAAGGTCGCGCATACATTCGGCCTGTCTCCGCGCCGGATACTGTGGCAGATCACCTTGCCTGCGGCCTGGCCCAGCCTCGTGGTCGGCATGCGTCTCGGGCTGTCATTTTCATGGGTGGCCATTCTGGCGGCAGAGATGGTCAACGCGAATTCGGGTATCGGCTATTTCATCAATTATTCCGGCCAGTTCCTGGCCACCAATGATGTCATGGCAGGCATGATCATCATTGGTGTGCTTGGCTTCTGTTCCGATCAGCTGTTGTCCTGGCTGGGCCGGCGGATCCTGCCGGGAACGCTCACAGCCATATGAAGCTGCGTCGATTTCCTGTTCGCGCCACTTTGTTGAAGGGGAGCTTTGGTGCTTGATATATCCATCGATCATGTCTACAAGACATGGAAAACTTCGGGCGGACGCGAAGTCAGCGCGCTCGAGGGGGCATCGTTCAATGTGCCGCGAGGAAGTTTCTGCTGCATAGTCGGGCCCAGCGGTTCCGGAAAGAGCACCTTGTTCGACATCATTGCGGGGCTTATTCCCGCCGACGAAGGACAGGTGCTCGTGGGCGGCAAGGCGGTCGAGGGCCCGGGGGCGGAACGAGGGGTCGTATTTCAGGGCCAGTCGCTATTTCCCTGGAGAACAGTCCAGGGAAATGTCGAGTTCGGGCTTGCGGCCCGTGGGATGGGGCGCGCCGAACGCCAGAAAATTGCACGCTCGTTCATTGAGCTGGTGGGCTTGTCGGGGTTCGAAGATGCCTTGCCGAGCACATTGTCCGGCGGCATGTATCAGCGCGCCTCGGTTGCCAGGTCGCTGGCCACTTCGCCGGACATACTTCTCATGGACGAGCCTTTTGGGGCCCTGGATGCCCAGTCCCGGGAAATGATGCAAGCGGAACTTATTCGTATCTGGCAAAGCCAGGGCACCACCATCTTGTTCATCACGCACTCGGTGCAGGAAGCCGTGTTCCTCGCCGACAAGATCATAGTCATGTCCGCCCGGCCCGGCCGAGTCGTTTCCGATATGGAAGTCACGTTGCCCCGCCCACGGGATCGTACCGGCGCCGACTTCGGGCAGGTCATGCGCGACGTGTACGAGCACCTGCATGCGCCCGCCGTCGTATAGCGTTGGAATGGAACATCATGCCTGCAGGATGCCATGTCAGCCTGGATGTCCATGCTTCGACCGATTTCGCAGGCAGGACGCCGTTCGGGCAGAGCGGCAGCTATAAGAAAATCGTCGGGCGCGCTTGTTTCGCCATAGACCCCCATGATCCCGGCTATGCAAGCCTAACGGACTTGCATTTGCTCGCCCCCGGCAAAGATGGCTTGATCCGGTTTGCCGGCGATTTCACCATTCTGTGCCCAATGACGGCCGCTCGGGGCAATCATCGCTTGCTGTTTGAGTGGTGCAATCGTGGCAATAAACTGGCGCTGGGCTGGTTCAACGATGCGCTCCTGTCCAATGAGCCGGCCACCCCGGCCGATGCGGGTAACGGTTTTCTGTTTCGACGCGGCTACGCCCTTGCCTGGCTTGCATGGCAAGGCGACTTGCTCCCTGGGGATGGCCGCATGCTGCTCGATGTGCCGTCTGTACACGCCAGTCCGGCGGTGACGGGGCTTGTGCGGCGCGAGTTCATTGTCGAGGAACCCGGCATTACCATGTTGCCGCTAGGCGGCTCGGCATGCACCATGGCTGCGCGCCCTGCAGGCCGAGATCCATCCCGGGCAAGCCTGGTGCGCCGGCGATATCCCGGCGACCCGCCGCAGCGCATCGACTCTTCGTGCTGGGCCCTTGTCGATGATGAATATCTCTCCCTGGACGGAGGTTTCGAACCGGGATGGATTTATGAGCTGGTGTACGACGCTCGGGATCCACGCGTATTGGGCCTGGGTTTTGCTGCCGTGCGCGAATTTATCGCGTTTCTACGGCGCGAACCGAATCCGGATAAAAACCCCTTGGCAGGGTCTCTGGCCCGGGTCTATGGCTGGGGGCACTCCCAGTCGGCGCGGGCACTGCGCGAGTTCATCTATCGCGGCTACAACGATGACGGGACCGGCAAGCGCTTGTATGACGGGGTGCTGGTGCATGGCTCAGGCGCAGGACGAATCACCCTGGCCGAGCGGTTTGCCAATGGGTCCGCCATGGGCGGGCAGCAGTATGAAGAACATTTCAATAGCGCCGACCGCTTCCCCTTTTCCTACGCGCCTTGCACCGATCACAACACGGGCAAGAGCGACGCGATTCTGCGGCATGCCGAAACCGACCCCCTGGTGATGCATGTGCAGACTGCCAGTGAGTACTGGCAGCGGCATGCATCCCTGGTACACACTGACACGCGAGGCAAGGACCTCGACCAGCCTGCCGGCGTGCGCATATATCATGTGTGCTCGTCCCAGCATGCGGCACCGGTGGCTGCAGCGCCCGTGCCGCAGGGAATATGCCAACTGCCGGTCAACGCCCTGCCGTCCACCTATTTCTTGAGGCCCATGCTCGATGCCCTGGATGCCTGGGCCGGCATGGGCACCTTGCCGCCGCCCAGCCTTTACCCGAAGCGCAGCGACGGTACGCTGGTGGAATACGAAGCGTGGCGCCGTCAATATCCGGACATCGGGGCGCATGCCCTGCCCACGGCACCCAATCGACTGGCATTGCTGGACTTCGGCCCCAATGAGCAGCAGGGCATCCTGAGTATTCAGCCGCCGCGCATCATTGCTGCCGATGCGTATGCAGTGCTCGTCCCTGCCGTGGATGACAATGGCAACGAAACAGGTGGCATCAGGGCTCCGGCACTGCAGGTTCCACGCGCTACCTATACGGGCTGGAACCTGCGTGGCGCCGGCCAGGGCGAAGGCGCCATGTACCTGTTTGCCGGAAGCATGATCCCGTTCCAGAAGGCGGCTGGCGAGGCATCGAGCCAGGGCTCCCGGAAATCTCCGCCTGCCCTGCGTTCTGATGAATCGGCCCTTCATGCGGCCTTGACATGTGCAGCCGAGCATCTATGCCAGCAGGGATTCTTGCTGGAAGAGGATGTCGAACTGGCTAGCCGCAGCGACGGGCTGGCGCCGGAAACCGTATCGATGCCGGGCGCGCGGAATGCTCCAGTTTAGTGTCCGCCGGCCTCACGGCGCAGAGTCGGCAAGCCGACGCCTGCCGCATCGAATCCGCCGTCGACGGCGAGCACTTGGCCATTCACATAGCTGGCGTCCGGTGTACACAAAAAACCGACCGCCGACGCAATTTCTTCCATAGTGCCATAGCGACCGAGCGGAATACTGTCGTAATAGTCGGCCCGGATTGCTGCCGAATGGACTTGCTTGGCCATTTCGGTTTCGACGGGCCCCGGCGCGATTGCGTTGACCCGGATTCCCATGGTTCCGAATTCAACCGCCTGTTGGCGCGTAAGGTGGATGAGCGCGGCCTTGCTGGTGCCATAGGCAACGCGCAAGGTGCTGGCGCGCAACCCCGAGATCGACGCGATGTTGACGATTGAACCGCCGCCGTTCTTTAACATCACGGGTACGCAGGCTTGCGAGCAGAGGAAGGCGCCATCCAGGTTTGTCGCCATCACGTAGCGCCACTCTTCGAACGAGGTCGTGCCCAAGGTCTTGAACACGGCAACGCCGGCATTGTTCACCAGCGCATCGATGCGGCCAAAGTGCGCCTCGATCCGCGCCATGGTCTCTTGCACTTGCTCGGGGTTCGACACGTCGCAGGGCAGCGCAAGTACGCGCTCGTCACCTTGATATTCGAGTGCGGCTTTTGTGAGTTCCTCGGCATTGATGTCGAGCATAGCCACCTGGTGGCCGTGAGCCAGAAACCATCGAATGGTTGCGAGCCCGATGCCGCGCGCGGCGCCAGTTACGACACTGACCGGTAGAGAAGAGTTGGGGATTGTCATATTAAGTTTTGAAGATATTCAAGGCAGTTGGAGATAGTCAGGGTTTGCGCCGCAATTCAAGGCAAGGCAGCTAAACCCATAGCCGCCCCAAAACCCGGCGCGCCGCCCCTTACAAGCGCGACACGTCTGTTTTCCGGATCGTGGGGGGCAGTTGTATCCGGTGAAGTACAAGTTCTTGCTTCATTTTGATTAAACCTTAAGGTGGCATCTTAACGCCCCTTGGAAACAGGGGCTGGCGCGATAGCGGAACTCGCCAGAGCGCGATGTATGGCTTCCAAAGACGGCCTGATATTGCCCGGACCGGCCAGAGTCGGGAAATGCCGTGTCCAGGGTATGGGGAGAACCGCAGTTGCCGGTCTCCTCGAACCCAGCCTGTCTATCGACCGCGCCCGGCAGCGTCTGCCCGTAGCACCTTCTGCAATACCTGGTCCAAGGCGTTGGCAAATGCGCGCCTGTCCGCCTGGCTGAAAGCCGGCGGGCCGCCGGTATCGACGCCAGCGCTGCGCAATTCTTCCATCATGTCCCGCATCGACAGGCGCTCGTTTATGCTGTCGGCGGTGTAGCGCTCGCCGCGTGGGCTGAGCACCAGCGCCCCTTTGCGCAGCACCTCGCTCGCAAGGGGAATATCCGCGGTAATGACCAGGTCTCCGGTAGACGCGTGCTCGACGATATAGGCGTCCGCCACATCGAATCCTCGCGGCACCTGGACGGCCCGGATCAAAGGCGACGGCGGCGTGCGCAGCATCTGGTTGGCCACCAGGGTGAGTGGCTGCTGCGATCGCTGCGCCGCCCGATACAGAATGTCCTTGATGACGGCGGGACAGGCGTCGGCATCGACCCATATATTCATGGATTAAGCCTTCAGCGCCTCGGCCAGCAGCTTGTTCACCAGTTCGTTGACGCTGATGCCGTCCGCCTGCGCCTTGGCATTCAAGGCCGAAATCAATGGCTGGTGCAGTTTGACGGGAAAGGACACCAGGCCTGCGGCCTGGTCCAGGCGGCGCTGTTCGCGCCGATCCACAGCAGGGGCAGCGCCGGCATAGCGGCCCGGCGGCGTGGCAGCATTGAGCTTGCCCATGAGTTTCAGGGCTTTCTGCTTTTCGAGATCGGTTTTTTTCATGAAGAGTCCGGTGTTGCGGCCTGCCAGCGGCAAACTCGCCAGGCAGCATCTTAGAGGATATCGAGAATCGACAGATTACTGCGTCGGAAGCGCAACTCGTGCCCATGTCCGGATGCCCTGGCATATCATTGCCCCCCGGACAAGCTGCAATAAACTACGGGTAACAGCAAATGCTGCCTTATCCCAAGCATACACACCGGACACCATGACGAACAATCTTTTGCCTTCCCGGCGCTCTCCGCACCCCGCCTGGGGTATCGCCGTCTTCGTGCTCATTGCGCTGGCAGGCCTGTTCTATGTGAAGTGGTCGCCGTATTACGGCCGCGCCTTCGTGGCGGCCGATACTCACTCCATCGGCCGTTCAATCCTGACCGGCGCCGATGGCGCCGTGCCCGCCCCTTCCTTGCGGGCGGCGCTCGATTATGCGGTGACCTATGGGCTGGCAATCTGGAAAGCCCTGCTGCTCGGCCTGCTGCTGGGCTCCGCGGTGCAGGCTTTGCTGCCGGGACACTGGATCAAGCGCTGGCTGGGCGGCCTGGGCATGGGCAGCGTCATGACGGGCAGCCTGCTGTCCATCCCCAGCATGATGTGCACGTGCTGCTCCGCCCCGGTGATAAATGGATTGCGCAAATGCCAGGCCGCCCCCGGCGGCACGGCGGCCTACTGGCTGGGCAACACCATGCTCAACCCGGCTACCCTGGTATTCATGGGCTTCGTGCTCGGATGGCGATGGGTAGGGCTGCGCCTGGTGCTGGGGCTGGTGATGGTGATCGGCCTGGGCTGGGTGCTGAACCGCATGAACCGGGGCAGCAATGCCACAGTGGACGTGCCTGCCGGGGCTGACGAACAGGCATCGAGCGACGGGCAGGACATGAGCCCGGCGGCCATACTGCGGCGCTGGGCTCGTGCTTTCTTCAGCATGACGCTGCGCTTGTTGCCTGAATACCTGATTCTCGTGCTGGTGCTGGGCGCCGCGCGTGCCTGGCTGTTCCCGATGATCGGCGCCAGCGTCGACAACAGCGTGCTGTGGATACTGGGCGCCGCGGTGGCGGGCATGCTGTTCGTCATCCCTACCGCGGGCGAGGTGCCTATTATCCAGGCCATGCTGTCGGCGGGCGTGGCCGCCGGCCCGGCCGCGGCACTGCTCATGACGCTGCCGCCGGTCAGCCTGCCGTCCCTGGCCATGGTGGCCCGCTCGTTCCGGCGGACCGATCTGGCTGTGCTGGTCGCCGGGGTCCTGGTCATGGGCGTGCTGGCCGCCGGCGTCGCCATTGCGCTGGGTTTCTGAGCCCCCGGTTTCCACAGGGGCGCCAGAGGCCCGGGCCTATCAAGCTTGCTGCTTGCCTGCAGCCCGGTTCAATTCACCGTGGCGTGGGATTGCTTGACAATCTCGCGCCAGCGGGCGATTTCGCTGGCCAGGTATTTCTTGAAGTATTCCGGGGATTCGGTGATCGGCGCCATGCCCAGGTCGACGAAATGCTTGCGCAGGTCGGGTTCTTCCATGGCCTTGTTGATGGCCTTGTTCAGCTTGTCGACGATTGCGCGCGGGGTGCCGGCGGGGGCTACGATCGAATACCAGGTGGCGACTTCCATTCCCTTGATGCCTTGCTGCGCCATGGTGGGGACGTTGGGCACGGCGGGGAAGCGTTTTGCGGCGGTAATGGCCAGCGCCTTCACTTTGCCGCTTTCCACCAACTGCTTGGCGCTGGGAATGTTGAGGAAGCTGAAGGCCGCCTGGCCGCCGATCACGGCCGCCAATGCGGGCGCCGAGCCCTTGTAGGGCACGTGCGTGGCTTCGAAGCCCCCTTTCAGCTTGAAGAGTTCGCCCGCCAGATGCTGGGTGCTGCCGATGCCGGCCGACGAAAAGTTCAGCTTCCCGGGGTGGGCCTTGCCGTAGGCGATCAGGTCGTGCACCGAGTTGATGCCCAGCTTGGGATTGACCACCAGCAAGTCGGGCGCCTCGGCGAACAGGGCGACAGGTTCGAAGTCCTTGACCGCGTCGTAATCCAGGTGGGGATAGAGGCTGACGTTGATGGCGAGCGCCGTCGACGACAGCGACAGCGTGTATCCGTCCGGCGCCGACCTGGCGACATACGAAGCGGCAATATTAGTGCCCGCCCCCGGCCGGTTTTCCACCACGATGGATTCATGCAGGATGGGCGATATCGCCTTGGCCAGCAGGCGTGCCGAGATATCGTTGCCGCCGCCCGGCGCGTAGCCCACGACAAGCTTGATCGGGTGATCGGGATAGTTGGCCGCCGGGGAAGCCGCGCAGGCGACGCCAACCGAGGCCAGGCAGCCCAGCACGCCAGCGGCTATGGAACGATGGAATTTCATGATGTGTAGTCTCCTTGTGTAGTAGTTAGTGGTACTGATTTACGTCTTAGGTCATGCGAGTTTCCCGCCGGACAGGGTGTCCCGCCGCGGACAAAAGCACGCCGTCCTCGCGGGCACGGGCCAATTCGGCGATCGAGTTGTAGCCGATCATGCCCAGGGTCCGCACCACCTCGGCCTTCAGGATGCGCATGGCATGCGTGACGCCGGCTTCGCCAGCCACCACGTTGGCGAAATTGAAGGGACGGCCGATGAAAACGAAGTCCGCTCCCAGGGCGAGCGCCTTGACGATATCAGTGCCGCGGCGGAATCCCCCGTCGACCATCACGGGGATCTGCGATCCGGCGCCCCTCAGTGCGTCGATGATCGCGGGCAGCATGCGCGTGGACGAGGGGCTGCCGTCGAGCTGGCGGCCGCCATGGTTGGAAACGATGAGGGCGTCCGCGCCCAGCTCGCTCGCAATGCGGCAATCGTCGGGATGCAGTACTCCCTTGACGATGAGCTTGCCCTTCCAGAATTCCCGGATCATGGAAAACCGGTCCCAGGTCATATGGTCTTTGGAGGCATGGTCCCGAATGGCGCTGGCCGAGACGATGGGCGCGCCGCGCGAGGCGAAGGAGTTCTCGAAATGGGGCATGCCGCTGCGCCAGAGCGTCCGCAAGAAGACTTGCGCCAGCCAGCGGGGATGCGACAAGCCGTCCCACATCAGGCGCAAGCCCGGGCGCAGCGGGGTGCTGAACCCGGCGCGAACCTGGTTTTCCCGGCTTGCGCCGATAAAAGTGTCGAAGGTGAGGACCAGGTTCTTGTAGCCGGCGGCCTGTATGCGCTGCAGCAAGGGGGTGGTGCGCTCGAGGTCGCCGGGCAGATAGGCCTGGAACCAGGCGTCGGGATTGGCGGCGATCATGTCCTCCATGCGCACCGTGGAGGTGCCGCTGACGATCATGGGAATATGGAAGGCATGCGCGGCACGCGCGAGCGCTATGTCGCCCCGGTAGGCCGACAGCCCGCAAAGCCCCATCGGGGACACGCCGAAGGGCGCCGCCCATTCCGCGCCGAGCAAGGTCCTGGATATGGATCGCTGCGAAACGTCCCGCATCACGCGGGTCAAGAGCATGTAATCGGCAAAGACCGCCCGGTTTTCTCTCAAGGTATGGGTGTCTTCGGTGCCGCCGGCCACGTATTCGTATATGGCGCGGGGCAAGAGGCGGCGAGCCCTGCTTTGGAAATCATCGAGCGAGAAGATGCGTTTCAGGGCCCTGGGTTCCATTGTCTGTTGCGTCTAGTGCGGGAAAAGGCGGCTCGGAGGCATATATGGGCCGTCGCGGTGCCCAGGCAGCAGCCTCTTCCTTGGCAACAGCGGTCATCGACGCAATACCCAGGCGGCCAAAACCGGAACCAGCGCGGACGAAAATAGTCTCTGTGCCCGGCCCGGCAGGTGGCCATCGCGTTTTAGTATGAGCCTTCGCCGGCAAACCCGCATTCGGTCTGGCCGAACGCCTGTTTAATATAAATGAATGGTCGCGCGGCCCTGCCGGGCTGGGTACGGGCAGTCCCGAAAGCATGGCGGGCCCGTGGACGATCGCGGCGCCGCGAAGCAGGTCATTTGCAGGTATACCGGCGCCAAGGCTTGGATCATTTCCCCTCTCATATATTATGGGCGCGCAGCACATGCTTCTGCCCCGAACCGGATCGACATGAATACCCGCATCGACTTTCCCAACCCGCGCGACCCTGCCGCGGCCCGCCTGAGGCGGCGCTTCGGCGCTCCGTCGGCGGTGCTGGCCGCTCATCGCGCCGACGACGTGGTGCCGCTGCTGAATGCAGCCGAACAGGCTGCGCGAGCCGGGCACTGGTGCGTGGGCTGGCTGCGCTACGAAGCCGCGCAGGCCTTCGACGCGGCCTTTGCCGATGCACTGCATGAGGTACCGCAAGGAGAACCTCTGGCATGGTTCGGCGTGCACGAACAGGCGGAGGACTGGCCGGAAAAAGACTCCACCGCCACGGATGCGCCACCGGCAGTCTGGCAGCCCGGCATCGAGCGAGCGGCATTCGATGCGGCGGTGGCCGCCATCCAGGAAGGGATCGCGGCCGGCGACTGCTACCAGGTCAACCTCACCACACAACTGGCGGGCAGCCTGCAGGGCGATGCATCCGCACTGTTCGCGGCGCTGCACAAGGCGCAACCCTCGGGCTACGTGGCCGCGATCGACAGCGGCGCGCAACAGGTGCTGTCGGTATCGCCCGAGCTGTTCTTTGACTGGGACGGAGCACGCATCCTGACCCGGCCGATGAAAGGCACCGCCCCGCGCGGCGCCACGCCGGATGAGGACGCGGCCCGCGCGGACGCCATGCGGGCTTCGCCCAAGGAACGCGCGGAAAACGTGATGATCGTGGATCTGCTGCGCAACGACCTGTCTCGCATCGCGCTGCCGCACAGCGTACGGGTGCCGCGCCTGTTCCATGCCGAGCCACTGCCCACGGTCTGGCAGATGACCTCGGATGTCGAGGCCATCACCCGGCCCGGTACGCGGCTGGCGGACGTGTTCGATGCGCTGTTTCCCTGCGGCTCGGTCACCGGCGCGCCCAAGCGCCAGGCCATGCGCTGGATCCGGCAACTGGAACCCGGCCCGCGCGGCGTCTACTGCGGCGCCGTGGGTGTGCTGCGGCCGGCCCGAACGCCGGGCGGCGTACATGCCACCTTCAACGTGCCGATCCGCACGGTGGCGGTGCGCGGCACCGAGCTGCGCTGCGGCATCGGCAGCGGCATCACGTCCAGCAGCAGCGCGGAAGCCGAATGGCAGGAATGGCGCCACAAGCGCGCGTTTCTGGGCTGAAGATATGCAGGATCCATGTTCGGGAGCTTCCGAGGCGTAAACGATGACGAATTCGACGAAGGACTTCGACATTCTCGAAACCCTGGCGCTACGCGGCGGCTCCTATATGCATCTGCCGCTGCACCTGGCTCGCATGCGGGCGGCGGCCCGCCATTTTGCCTATCCCTGGCCCGAATCCCGCATCGCGCAGGCGCTCGCGCTGCTGCGCGAACGGCATGCGCAAGGCGACTGGCGCATACGCCTGGCCTTGAGCGGCGACGCGCACATGGAACTGGAAGCCCACCCGCTGCCGCCCACCGCCACGCCCGTGCGCCTGCAACTGGCCCGCGAACCGCTGGCCAACGCCGTGGCCCATGGCGACTGGGTGCGCTTCAAGACCTCGCGGCGCGGGCACTATACCGATTTGCAACCAACCGATGCTTCGGTATACGACACCATACTGTTCAACGAGGACGGCGAATTGACCGAGACCACGCGCGGCAACATTGCCGCCCTGCTGGACGGCCGCTGGGTCACGCCGCCGCTGCGCTGCGGCCTGCTGCCCGGAGTCGGCCGGCAGGTATGCCTGGATCGAGGACGCCTGGCCGAGCAAGCGATCAGGCTGGACGACGTGCCGCGCACGCAGGGCTGGGCCTTCGTCAACAGCCTGCGCGGCTGGCTGGATGCGGAACTGGCGGATTGAGTCCTGCCGGCGGCGACCCGGGCCATATCCCTATCCCGCAACAAGAGCATCGGAATCTACCCCGGCAATCATCCGCCGAGGCAAGCGCCCCAAGCTATTGGATCAGGGGCGTGCAGAGTCCACGTAGAGGCCCAGCAAAGCCGCCAGCCTGTCGGTTCTTTCAGAGGCCGTTGCGCCGCCTTGGCCTATGGCCACACATTCGCCCGCGACGCGCTCGGCCAAGTCTAAACGGTCTACCGGAACACCGGTATCGAGCAACTCGTCCGTCTGCGCCACCAGCACCAGCGCGCCGACATCCTTGTTCATGAGCAAGGCCATGCAGCGCGCAAAAAGCCCCTGCGCGGCCAGCGGCACCAGGCCGCCGTCCGGCCCCACCGTTTCCATGTGGCTCGTGACATAACAGGCGTGCCCCTGGGCCATCCACTGCTGTTGCAGGGTGAGCGCCCTGGCCGCCGCACCTTCGGCGCCCATCACGATCGCGACGGGAATGCGGCCATCGCCCTCCATCAGCCGCCCCATCAACTCGTGCAAGGTACCCAGGGAGCTTGGGCTGGCGCCCAGCAAAGGAGCAAGGTTGACCTCGTTGATGGCGGCGCCGTTCTCGTGCCAGGGCCGTGTGATGTCGGTGGAAATGATATCGACGCCGGCGACGTCCAGTCCGAACAACGCCGCGGCGCGTATCGCGATGGCCGCATTATCGGCGTGCAAGGTGCGCGAGTAATCCTCGTCCAGGCCGCCCCACTCCGTCGATTCGATGCGGCGCAGCGCAGCCCATTGCCCCGCGCCCAGTATGCTGTCCGGCGCCAGGCCGGCGCGGGCCAGGGCAGCCCTGGCCAGATCGTCCAGCGGATAGGCGGGGGGCCGGTTCCAGGCCGGCAGGCTCATTTGCCGTTCGTTGGCGGCCTGAATACATTCCGCAACGCTCATGCGCCCGTCGCCTTCGACGGCGATGGGCTGGCGCTTCACGGTATACAGCACTCGCCCGCGCACGACCAGCAGGCGATGACAGACGCCGGCAACGGCGCGCTCGACCAGCACTTCCTTGGAAAATTGCGCAGCATGACGAAAAGCGTCGCGCATTGCCTGCGCGGAATCGACATCGACCGTCACGCCTTCGCCACGGTCGCGGTCGACGGGCTTGACGACCAGCAAGCCGCCCAGATTGCGCGCCGCCTGCAGTGCGCCGTCTTCATCCGCGACCAGATAGTGATCGGGCACCGGCAAGCCGGCCTGGCGCATCCACTGCGCCGCGATGAACTTGTGCTGGGCCGCTTCGGCGCCTATCAGGGAATCCGTTTCCACCTTGCTGCGCCGGGTGCGCAGTGCGCGTTTGCCCCAGCCCAGTTGGAAAATGCCATTGCCCAGATGGCGCCACGGAACCCGGCATTCCTGGGCGGTCCGAAGTATGTGGATGGACGATTTTCCCGCCGGCAGGCTCGCCCGCAAGGGCTGCAGCACGTGCTCTTCCAGTTGCCGGTACAGCGCCTCGGGCCGGGCGGGACGCTCCGGCGCCACGGCCATCTCGAGCACCAGCGAGGTCGCCCAGTTGTAGGCCAGGTGCGTGGACTGCGCGGGAATGAAATCCACGCGCGGCACCGCAACCGTGCACAACCAGGCTCCCGCCTCTTTTTCGTCGGCGCGGCAGGACAGGATCCGGCCCGGCTCGAACACCGGAATGCGCGCGGCGCGCTGCAGCCCCGCCGCAATCTGCAATATGCGCCACATCGCGCGGGCCGCGTCATGCCCGGATGCGGAATCCTCGGTTTGCGCCAGCAAAGGGATGTCCAGCTTCCCGGACCACCAGGCATCGAACGCAGCCCAATCGACGGCCGACGGACATTGGCCCAGCCTTATCGTCAGCACCTGGTCGGGCTGCCGCAGCCCATGGTGAAAACCGGAATAGCTGATGCTGTCGATGATCATGAGTTCGAGTCCGGACGCGCAGCAACGAAACGATATCGGACGCCGGCCGACCCGGCGCCCGCGCCGCTCACCATGCCCCCTTCTGTTCCGGCACGGAGCGGACCAGGGGCAGCGCCGCCAGGCGCAGCAGCGCCAGGAAAGCATAGACCCATGCCTGGACTGCGCCCTGGTGCTCGTTGCCGACCAGGATCGCCGTAACGATAGACACCGTGACGATCGCGCCTGTCTGCAGCGACAAGGTGCGCAAGGCGGCCAGCATGGAAGACGACTCGGGCGCGAGCTGCAGCCCGGCGTTGCGCATGGCCGGATTGATGCTGCCGTTGCCCGCTCCCACCAGGAAAGCGGCAAAGGCCAGCCACGCATAAGGCGAAATGCCCCACTGCGGAGGCAGGGCCAGCAGCAACAGGCCCGCCACCGACAGCACGCTGCCGACATACAGCGGCAGGCGATAGCCGCTGCGACGCAGCAGCATCACCGCCGAAAGCGAACAAATCATGGCGGCCGCGCCCTGGGCGGTCAGCAGCGAACCCGAGCCCACCGCACTGATGCCGTAGCGGTTGACCGCATATAGCGGCACCAGCGCCATGGCTCCGATTATCGAGCCGCTGAAAATCATGTTGACGAGATTGACTGCGCCGAACCCCGGGCCGTAGATAAAACGAGGAACGATGAACGGCGCCGGGACGCGCTGGATGTGCCGGAAGAACATCACAAAAGCCACGCATGCCAGCACCAGCAGCCCCACGAACCAGGCCCAGCCCACGCCGAAGCGCATTTCGCCCAGGGCGCTGATCGACAGCATGCCGGCAAGCAGGCCCATGCCAAGCAGCACGATTCCCGGAATATCCATCTTCCGCAGCCGCTTGGCGCCGCGCGGGCGATCGTGCGGAAGGTAGCGCAGCGCCAGGAACAAGATCAGCAGGCCTATGGGCACATTGACGTAGAACACGTCGCGCCAGGACAGCCAGGTGACGAAGAAGCCGCCGAAGATCGGCCCGATCATGGCGCCCACCGGAAAGATGCTGCCGAACAGACTGACATAGCGATCCCGCGAGCTGCCGAAATGATCGACGATGATGCCCGTCGCCGACGGCGTGAAGCCGGCGCCGCCCGCGGCCTGCAGCACCCGCAGGACAATGAGCAGATATATGTTGTCGGCCAGCCCGCAACCCAGGGACGCCAAAGTGAAGGCCACCGTCGAGCCGATGAAGATCCGCCGGCGTCCGAAACGCTCGCTCAGTTTGCCGCTGATGGGCAGCATCAGCACGAAGCCGAACGAATAGGCGGTGATGGTCCAGCCCGCCAGGTTGACGGACGCCTGCAGGCCATGCTGGATGGCGCGCAGCGCCGTGGCTACGATGGTCGAATCGATCGCCATCATGAGCAACGCCATGGAAATGACGGTGAAGATTCGAACCTGTTGGACTGGCTTTTGTGAGTGATCCATCATGCGATGCGCAGCGCACGGAAATAAGCAGGGCCCGATTGTACTGCCGCGGTCCGGCGCGAACTTCGCGCGCCGCCGTGCTTTCGAACAGCCCAAGGCGCGCGTTTGCGTGGATGAATCGCGCACTTCGATTGATCTCATGCAGCGTGCAATAGTCAGTTAAAGCGCTGTCTTCGGCTATTAAACGGTGTGATAAAAACAACAGGCGATGTACGCCGCAAACAACGCGCGCAAGTGATCGCCGCATCGATCGACGCGCGCGCAAAGTCGCCGAACGCAATGATTTCGCGCATCGCCAAATGTCGCGATGTTTTTTCAGGCCGATGGAAATGCCGAGATTCGAGGATCACTTCTTTCCATAGTTGTCAATAATGCTTGGTATTGAGTGACGCTTACGTTAGACTTTAGGCGTACGAAGCACAGAGTGCTTTGTACGCTTGCGCCATTTGAGATGGGTCGCACCCTTTTCGTGGGGGCCATATCAAATGGGTGAATGTGCCAAACCACTCGATCCCAAGGAGCTTCACTATGGCAACTGCCAAAAAGGCCGCCAAGAAAGCGGCAGCAAAGAAAGCCGTAAAGAAAGCAGCACCCGCAAAGAAAGCAGTGAAGAAGGCCCCCGCTAAAAAAGCGGCTGCCAAGAAAGTAGCAGTCAAGAAAGTCGCCGCGAAGAAAGTAGCGGCCAAGAAGGCGCCGGCGAAAAAAGCCGCCGCCAAGAAAGCAGTCAAGAAAGTAGCAGCCAAGAAAGCCGTAAAGAAAGTCGCGGCCAAGAAGGCAGTCAAGAAAGCCGTCAAGAAAGTAGCAGCCAAGAAGGCGCCGGCGAAAAAAGCCGCTGCCAAGAAAGCCGCGAAGAAGGCGCCGGCAAAGAAAGCCGCCGCCAAGAAAGCGCCGGCGAAAAAAGCTGCGGCCAAGAAGGCGCCGGCAAAGAAAGCCGCCGCTAAAAAGCCCAGCGTGAAGGCTGCCGCCAAGACGACCAAGGCTACGACTGCTGCACCGGCCGTCAAGAAAGCCGTCAACCCGGTCGCCGCTTGGCCGTTCCCCACGGGCGGCCGCCCGTAAATCGCGCGTCGCACGCATCGACGTGAGCGGCTGAAGCAAGCCGCGGCCTGCGCCGGCAACAATGGCGCAGGCTTCGACGACAGACTGAACTGCCCGCAATGCCGGGCAGTTTTTTCATGCGACAATGGGCGACTGCAATAGCTCTTACCGGCCCATCATGTTCGGCGACGCTCTACATTTCATTCTCAACATCGCCTGCACTCTGTTCGGGATCGCCCTGATCGTCCGTGCCTGGATGTACGCGATCCGCCTGCATCCCTTCAATCCCTATTCGCAGGCCGTGCTGCGCATCACCGACTGGCTGGTGCAGCCCTTGCGCAAGATACTGCGGCCCAGCGGCCGCATCGACTGGCCCAGCCTGCTGGCCAGTTGGCTGACGGCCCTGGTGTTCCTGCTGCTGAGCTGGCTGCTGCTTACCGGCGCGCTGCCGCCTCCGGGCACTATCGTCCCGGCCTTGGTGGCAAGTGTCTTCACCGTGCTGAAATGGGCGCTGAACCTGGTGCTGTGGCTGACGCTGATACAGGCGATTCTTTCCTGGGTCAATCCGCTGGCGCCGGTCATGCCGGTGCTGCACACGCTCACCGCGCCCTTGCTCGATCCGATACGCCGGGCGCTGCCCAATACCGGCGGCCTGGACTTCTCGCCGCTGGTGCTGCTGGTGCTGGCGCAATTGGGCATGATGCTGCTGGAACACCTGAGCTTCAGCGTGTTCGGGGTCTAGCCCCGCGCAGCTCGGCCGGCGCACTGCGGCAGTCGCGCGGATGGCCGATGGTGGCGGCGGTCGCCGCCCCTATTCCGTATGGGTTCGTGCCGGCGATACGCATGCCGGCTGTGCGAATGCCGGCGATATGAACGGCCGGCGCTTGAATCGCCGGCCAAGCGCGATGCCGGCGCGCAGCCGCCGGCACCGGATTCCCGCCAATTACATCGGCACGACGCGAGTCGGGCCGCCGCCGCTGATCAGGCGCACGCGCTGCCCCGGAGAAATCGGCACGTCGGCCGCTTGCGCGATGACGCGCGTTTCGCCGTTGTCCAGGCGGATGGTGATTTCCAGGCCCTGGGTGCGGCCGGCCTGGTTCTCGACGGCGTTGCCGAGCAGGCCGCCGGCGATGGCGCCGCCGACCGTGGCCAGCACATTGCCGCCGCCCCGCCCTATGGTGCTGCCCACCGCGCCGCCGAGCACGCCGCCGGCCAGGGCGCCGACGCCCGACGTGCCGCGCTGTTCGATGAGCACCGGCCTGACGGATTGCACCGTGCCGGTGCGCACGACCTGTTCGCGCTGCGCCTGGTCGTAGGTGTACACGGACCCGGAGGCCGTGTCATTGACGCAGCCGGCGAGCATGGAGGCCGCGGCGAGCGTTGCGGCCAGGGCCAGCAGCCGAGGGGCGCGTATCGCGAGCGAGGGATATTGCAGATTCATGGAAAACTCCTGACGGACGCCCATGCTGTATGGCGGTCCGGCCGCGGCCGCAGGCCGCGAACGGGGGGTGAAAAAAATATGCGATGCAAGATGCCGAAACCTGTGATTACAGATCCAGACCATAGTGGCGCTGCAAGGCGGCGCCGATCTGCTCGCGGCTGGGCCGATGGTTCTGCGGCCCCCGTGAGGCAATTTTAAAAGCCCCCATGACGTTCGCCAAGCGGCAGGCATCGGCCAGCGGCCACTGCCGCACCAGGCCGTAGAGCAGGCCGGCGCGATGGGCGTCGCCGCAACCCGTCGGGTCCACGACCTGCTCGGCCCGCAGCGGCGCGATATCCACCTGGTCGCCGTCCGTATACAGGGTAGCGCCTTCGGCGCCGCGGGTCACGACCACGGCGCGCAAGCCGCGCGCGATGTCCTGCATGGCGCGGCCGGTGCGCTGCTCGACCACGCTCGCCTCGTAATCATTGGCGGTGAGGATGTCGGCCAGCCCCAGCATCTCTTCGATATCGGCGCCTGAAAACAAGGGCATGGCCTGGCCCAGGTCGAATATGAAGGGGATGCCGCGATTCTTGAGCCGGCGGGCGTGGGCGAACATGCCCTCTTTGGCGTCGGGCGCGACAATGGCCCAGGCCGCCTCGGCCTGCCCTATGTCGTTATCCGCCGAGCACTGCATGGCGCCGGGATGGAATGCGGCGATCTGGTTATTGTCCAGGTCGGTGGTAATAAAACATTGCGGCGTGTACATATCGGGCATGACGCGCACCAGCCGGGTGTCTATGCCCTGCTCGCGCATGCGCGCCAGATAGTCGGCGGCGTCGGCGCCCACCGTGCCCACCGGCAGCGGGTTGCCGCCGAGCAGGCGCAAGTTGTAGGCGATATTGCCCGCGCAGCCGCCGTATTCCTTGCGCATGGTCGGCACCAGGAAAGACACGCTCAACGACTGTACGTTGTCGGGCAGAATATGCTCCTTGAAACGCCCCTCGAACACGGCAATCGTGTCGAAGGCGATCGAACCGCAAACCAGCACCTGATCAGACATCCTCATCCTTTGGAAGTTCAGAAAAACGGGGTGGAAAGATAAAGCTCAGGGAAAGAACTTGCCGAGCTGATAGCCGTTCACGTGGTAGCCGGTGACGGTCAGGGGAACGGCCAGCGCCACCTCGCTGTGCGGCGCAAAGGGCGAGCCGCGCAGCCCGGACGGCAGGTATTCATTGGGCGCCAGGTTCTTCTTGGACACCACCGACCCGGAAAAGTCGACCAGGTCCAGCGTCAGGGTGGGCCATTCCTGCGCGCGTGCGTCATTGTTGCGCAAGGTCAGTTGCAGCAGCATGCGGCTGCTGTCCTTGCCGCCGTTCGCGTTCTTGGCACCGGCCGGCGCGCCGCTCTCGGGCAAGGCGCGCAGCGACGAATTGGTGATGGAGATGAGCAGGATGCGGCGCGCATAAGGCACGTCGCACTTCAGTGAAGCGCAGACCTGCTGCAGCAAGGGCCGCAACTCGGGGGAATGATCGGCGATCTGGCCGCGATAGATATAGGCGAGCTGGCCCAGCAGCGCAAGCAAGGCAAGCAAGGAAAGCCCGCCCCAGAATACCCGCAGCACGCCGCGCCAGCGCCGATCGCGGGTTTCCAGGAATTCGGGCAGAGATTCTTCTGCTTCGTCGCGCCGCGGCTCTATGTAGACGGAGGGCCGTTCTGTATGCCCGCGCTCGGGGTCGGCGTAGACGGCCGGACGCGCCTCGGCGGCTTCGTCCCATTCGTCGGCATGCTGCCCGGCGTCATCCGGTACCAGCATGTCCGGGTCTGTCTCCGGCTCGTCCGCATCTACGCCCAGCGAGGGCTCGGACCGCTGCCGCGGCGGCAGATGCGCCGACGACAGCGTGAAGCGCGGACCGTCGTCGCCTTCAGCGTCGGCGGTCATGCGGAATCTGCTATCGGCAGCCGGTTCCTGCGGCGCCGCGCTCGCCCGCGCCGCGGGACGCTGGCGCAGGACCTGAGGCATGGCCGCGGCTTGCGCTTCGTCCGGCTCGGCGGCCGCAGGCTTCGGCGCAGCCGCAGACGCGACCGCCGGCCGCATGGTCGACCAGGAACGCGCGGGCTCGGACGGCGGGTCGTTCGGCACCTGAACGGGCGCGGCCTGCGGCGGCGATACCGGAGCCACAGCGGGATCCGGCGCGGATCCGGCCGCCGCATCCCTGGCCTGTTCGCCCGCCACCACGGCCTCGTAGCCGTCGAAGATATGCGCGCAATTGACGCAACGGATATAGCCCTTGCGCAACTGCAGTTGCTCGAGGGTGGCCGGAAACACCGTTCCGCAGCGGGGACATTGCGTGCTCAGTTCCATGGGCCGATTTTATCGCCTAGTGGCGCTGCCCATGCAGGCACACCCAGCCGTCGCGTGCGCGCCAGACTCGCAGCTCGAGCCACGGCGCATAGGCCTGGGCCACTTCCTCGGCCTGGCGTTCCAGGACGCCGGAAAGCACCAAGTGGCCGCCCGGCTCCACGCGGCCGGACAGCATGGGGGCAAGCAGCTTGAGCGGGCTGGACAATATATTGGCCACCACCAGTTGCGACAGCCCGGCGGGCAGTTCGTCCGGCAACAGGGCCTGCAGCTCGACGCCATTGGCGCGCGCATTGTCGCGGGTCGCCTGCACCGCCTGTTCGTCGATGTCGACCGCCCAGGTGCGGCCGGTGCCGAGCATGCGCGCGGCGATCGCCAGGATGCCAGAGCCGCAGCCATAATCGAGCAGCGTCTCGCCGCCCGCTACATGTTCGGCCAGCCATTCCAGGCAGAGATGTGTAGTGGGATGGCTGCCGGTTCCGAACGCCAGCCCCGGGTCGAGCTCCAGGCGCACCGCTCCTTCTTCGCGAGTCTCGGCCGGCGCCGGGATTTGCGGATCGTCGCGGTGCCAGCTCGGCACTATCCAGATGCGGCGGCCCACTTGTATGGGCCCGAACTGGGACTGGGTCAGGCGCACCCAGTCGGCGTCGGGCACCTCGCGCAGCGACCAGGCCGGATCCGGCGCCACGCCGGATTCGACTGTGGCCTGGGCCAGGATTTGCGCGGGATCGGCGCCGTCGGGCAGCAGCGCAACGATGCGGTTGCGCTGCCAGGCCTGCACCTCGGGCTCCAGCCCGGGCTCGCCGAACAACGGGCGCTCGGCCTCGGTATCGGTGTCGGCGTCCTCGACGCAGACCGAGAGCACGCCCGCTTCGAGCAGGGCATCCGACAAGGCCTCGGCCTCGGACTGCAGGCAATTCAGGACGAGTTCACGCATAGAAATTCCGACGGAAAGCTGCGGCCGGGGTTGACGCGGATTGCGCGATCAGGCGGCGGGCCGCCTTCGATCGCGGATAGACTGCAGGCCCGCCACAACCCGGCCGCGCAGGGCGCTCAGGGACGCTGCGCCAGTTTATGCTCGAGATAATGGATGCTGGTGCCGCCTTCCCTGAAGCGCGCGTCCTGCATCAGTTCCCGGTGCAGGGGGATATTGGTCTGGATGCCCTCGACGACCATTTCCGACAACGCGATGTCCATGCGCGCCAGGGCCTGCTCGCGGGTGTCGCCGTGGGCCACCAGCTTGGCGATCATGGAGTCGTAGTTGGGAGGCACCGTATAGCCGCTGAACACGTGCGAATCCATGCGTACGCCCGGCCCGCCGGGAGTATGCCAAGTGGTGATGCGCCCCGGGCTGGGCATGAAATTGAACGGATTCTCGGCGTTGATACGGCATTCGATGGCATGGCCGCGTATCTCGACGTCGCGCTGGCGCAAGGTGAATTTTTCGCCCGCCGCGATCAGGATCTGCTGGCGTACCAGGTCGACACCGGTGATCATCTCGGTAACCGTGTGTTCCACCTGTATGCGGGTGTTCATCTCGATGAAATAGAACTCGCCGTTCTCGTACAGGAATTCGAAGGTGCCGGCGCCGCGATAGCCGATCTTGCGGCAGGCGTCGGCGCAGCGTTCGCCGATGCGCTCGATCAGGCGGCGCGCAATGCCGGGCGCCGGGGCTTCTTCGATGATCTTCTGGTGGCGCCGCTGCATCGAACAGTCGCGCTCGCCCAGCCACACCGCGTTGCGCCCGCCGTCGGCCAGCACCTGGATCTCTATATGGCGCGGGTTCTCGAGGAACTTCTCCATATAGACTTCGGGGTTGTTGAAGGCCGCGCCCGCCTCGGAGCGGGTCAGGGTCACCGCGTTGAGCAGGGCGGCCTCGGTGTAGACCACGCGCATGCCGCGCCCGCCGCCGCCGCCAGCCGCCTTGATGATGACCGGATAGCCGACCTCGCGGCCGGTGCGCAGGATTTCCTCGGGATCGTCGGGCAAGGCCCCGGCCGAACCGGGCACCACCGGCACCCCGGCCTGGATCATGGCCTGCTTGGCGCTGACCTTGTCGCCCATGACGCGTATGGATGCCGGCGTCGGGCCGATGAAGACGAAGCCGCTTTTCTCGACACGCTCGGCGAAATCGGCATTCTCGGACAGGAAGCCGTAGCCGGGGTGTATGGCCTCGGCATCGGTGACTTCGGCCGCCGAGATCAGCCGCGGCATGTTCAGGTAGCTGTCGCGCGCCGCGGCGGGACCGATGCATACCGATTCGTCGGCCAGGCGCACGTACTTGGCGTCGCGATCGACCTCGGAATACACGACCACAGTCTTGATGCCCATCTCGCGGCAGGCCCGCTGTATGCGCAAGGCGATTTCGCCGCGATTGGCAATAAGAATTTTTCCAAACATTGGTGGACTCAGCCGATGACAAACAGGGGTTGGCCGTACTCGACAGGTTCGCCGTTCTCGACCAGGATTTCCTTGATCACGCCGGACTTGTCGGCCTCTATCTCGTTGAGCAGCTTCATGGCCTCGATGATGCACAAGGGCTCGCCTTCTTTGACTGCCTGGCCCAGTTCGACGAAAGCCGAGGCGCCGGGGTTGGGCGAGCGGTAGAAAGTGCCCACCATGGGCGACTTGACCACATGGCCTTCGGGCACAGCCGGCGCAGCCGCCGCGGGCGCTGCAGCCGGCGCCGCCGCTGCGGCGACCGGCACGGCCGCCACGGCGGGCTGCAGCGGAACCGCCGCAGCCGTCTGCGAGAACTTGACGATTCTCACCTTGCCTTCGCCCTCGGTGATTTCGAGCTCGGCGATGCCCGATTCGGCGACCAGGTCGATCAGGGTTTTAAGTTTTCTGAGGTCCATAAATACGTCCCGTGACGATGTCCGGCGCCCGCGGCGCAGGACTGATGATGATGTTGATGAAAAACGCCGCCTAGGGCCTGTTTACACTAAAAGAGGAGCCGCACTGGTGGGTCAAGGCATAGCGCAAGGCCGCCTCGTACCCGTAAGCCCCGAGCCCCACAATCACCCCTTGCGCGGCATCGGACAAATAAGAATGGTGACGAAAGGATTCGCGTTTGTGCACATTGGAGAGATGCACTTCCACGAACGGTATGGCCACCGCCGCCAAGGCATCGCGCAGCGCCACGCTGGTATGCGTATACGCCGCGGCATTGATGATGATGAAATCGACGCCCTCGCCGGCAGCGGCCTGGATCCGGTCGACCAGCGCGCCTTCGTGGTTGCTCTGGAAGACGCTGCAGCGCACCTGCGCTTCGCCGGCCACGCGCAGCAGGCCGGCATTGATGTCATCGAGGCTCTGCCGGCCATAAACCTGAGGCTCGCGCGTACCGAGCAGGTTCAGGTTCGGTCCGTGCAGAACCAGGATATGCTGCGCCATAATGTGTATCCGTGTCCGAAAGTTCGCTTTTTACGCTAAAAAGCGCCATTTGTCTATTAAATATAGATAATTCACAATCGGTATTGGGGGCAATCGCTATTGAAAGGCGGGTTCTGGAGCGCCCTGCGGCCCAGCG
This sequence comes from Candidimonas humi, assembly GCF_019166065.1. Taxonomy (GTDB): domain Bacteria; phylum Pseudomonadota; class Gammaproteobacteria; order Burkholderiales; family Burkholderiaceae_B; genus Candidimonas; species Candidimonas humi. Next base: position 45,026 of record NZ_JAHTBN010000004.1, on the reverse strand, counting down.
AGGCGGCCTTGGGTTTCCGCGTAGCGGCCGGCGCGCCATGGAGCAAAGACTACGAGCCGCGGCCTTGCGGCAGGGTCACGCGGCCAGGCCTTGGATGATCCGCTCGAACTGCGCGGGCTTGATCTGCCCGAGCACGCGATCGATCTGGCGGCCTTTGGCATCGAACACCACCGTAAACGGCAGGCCGCCCGCCTGGTTGCCCAGATCGCGCATCAATTGTATACCGTCGTGTCCCGTGACCAGCAAGGGGTAGGAAACGTGCACCTTGTGCATGAAAGCGCGGATGTTGACCGCAGTATCCACCCCCAGCCCCACGAACTGGACCGACGGATACTTTTTGTGCAGGGCGTCGAGTTCGGGCATTTCCTTGACGCAAGGCGGGCACCATGTGGCCCAGAAATTGGCTACTACGGGCCGGCCGGCCCAGCGCGACAAGGACACCGCCGCGCCTTGCGTGTCGGGGAAACTCTGCGACAGCAAGGGCGCCGGGCCGAAGTCGTCGGCGCGGGCCGCAACTGGGCCCAGCGCCGCCGCCAGCGCGACGGCGGCGCCGCGGCCCAGGAAAACGCGCCGCGAGGCGGCGTGCCCGGAATTCGTTTGGAATGCGGATTTCATGATCTTTTCATCATACACCGGCGCGGGTCGCGAGCAGCGGGCCGGCGCCCGGCGTCCGGTCAATATAGTTACCCACTTACAATACGCGCCTGGAGGATAGTCATGCACCTACATATTCTGGGGATCTGCGGCACGTTCATGGGCGGGCTGGCGCTGGTGGCGCGAGCCGCCGGCCATACCGTCACCGGCTGCGACGCCGGCGTCTATCCCCCCATGAGCACCCAGCTCCAGGAACAGGGCATACAGCTCATCGAAGGCTTCGGCGCGGACCAGATCGGACTGGCGCCCGACCTGTTCGTGGTCGGCAACGTGGTAACGCGCGGCAACCCGCTGATGGAGGCCATCCTGGAACAGGGCTTGCCCTACACCTCGGGCCCGCAATGGCTGGGCGAGCACGTGCTGCAGGGCCGCCACGTACTGGCGGTGGCCGGAACCCACGGCAAGACCACCACCAGTTCGATGCTGGCATGGATACTGGAACATGCGGGCCTGAAACCCGGCTTCCTGATCGGCGGCATCGCCGCCGACCTCGGAGTCTCGGCGCGCTACCAGCCGCAGCAGCCGCTGTTCGTGATCGAGGCCGACGAATACGACACGGCGTTCTTCGACAAGCGCTCCAAGTTCATCCATTACCGGGCGCGAACGGTGGTGCTGAGCAACCTGGAATACGACCACGCCGACATATTTCCCGACCTGCAGGCCATCGAGACCCAGTTCCACCACCTGGTGCGCACCATACCCGCCGGCGGACGCATCATCCGCCCCGACGAATCCGCGGCGCTGGACCGCGTGCTGGCGCGCGGCTGCTGGACGCCCGTGGAACGCTTCGGCGGCCAGGGCCGCTGGCAGGCGCAGACGCTGTCCGCAGGCCCGAACCGCGAAGAACGCTACGAGGTGCTGCGCGACGGCGCCGCAGTCGGCAGCGTGCAATGGGATCTGACGGGCGAGCACAACCGCATGAATGCGCTGGCCGCGCTGGCCGCTGCCGAATGCGCCGGCGTGACGGTGGAACAGGGGCTGCAGGCCCTGTCGCAATTCGCCGGAGTGAAGCGCCGCATGGAATTGCGCGGCACGGTGCGCGGCATCGCGGTGTTCGACGACTTTGCCCACCACCCCACCGCCATCGCCACCACCCTGGCGGGCCTGCGCCGCCGGGTCGGGGATGCGCGCATCCTGGCGGTGCTCGAGCCGCGCTCGAACACCATGAAGCTCGGCACCATGGCCGCGAAACTGCCGGAGGCCCTGCGCGATGCCGACCTGGTGTTCTGCTTCGGGGCCAGCCAGGGCAAGCATGCGCTAGGCTGGGACCCTGCACAGGTGCTGGCGCCCCTGGGCGCACGCGCCTCATCCTACGACGATCTGGATACAATGATCGCAGCGATAAGCGCCGCGGCGCGACCCGGCGATTCGGTGCTGGTCATGAGCAACGGCGGCTTCGGCGGCATCCATCAAAAGCTCCTGGACCGTCTCTGATACAAATTTGCCATCGAAAAGACAAGAAGCCGCGCAGCCGCAGACAGTCCGCACGGCAAGGCGCAGCGAGGCCCCGGTCTTTTCGATAGCAGCCCCGCGAAACCTGGCGCAAGGTGTCCCATGATTCTTTATCTCCACGGCTTCAGATCCTCGCCCGCGTCGGCCAAGGCGCAGATGCTCGCACAGGCCATGCAGGAACGCGGCCTGGCGCAAGAATGGGTATGCCCGCAGTTGCCGCCCAGCCCGCGGCACGCGCTGGATCTCGCCCGCCACATCGTCGGGCGGGCGCAGGCCGAACGCGGCCTGGACCCGGCCACGGGCCTGGCGCTGATCGGTTCTTCGCTGGGCGGCTACTATGCCGCCTGCCTGGCCGAGCAATGGGGCTGCCGCGCGGCGCTGCTCAACCCGGTGGTGCACGCGGCGCGCGACCTGGCCACCCAGGTGGGCGAACATACGCTCTATCACTCCGACGAGCCGTTCAGCTTCTTGCCCGAATACGTGGACGAACTGGCCGACATGGCGGTAGGGCGGCCGGTGCACCCGCAGCACTATTTCCTGCTTGCGGCCACCGGCGACGAAGTGCTGGACTGGCGCGAAATGACCGATTGGTACGCGGGCTGCAAGGGCCGCGTAATACAGGGCAGCGACCACGGGCTGTCCGATTTCGGGCAGTGGCTGCCGGAAGTGCTGGACTTCGCCCTGGACGCGCCCGCGCCGGGCCGTTGAGCCCGGCCTGACATACTCCGGCATGCCCCTGCGGCATGCCATGCACAAGACTTTATTTATTTATTCATGTACGTACTCTACGAAGAAAGCGGAAATTTCAAGGCGGAAAAAATCTTCTCCCAGGGCGAATCCAGCCTGCAGGTCGAATCCGAATCCGGCAAGCGCAGCAAGATCAAGTCCGCGGCGGTGCTGTTCCAGTTCGAGCAGCCCGCGCCCGCGCAACTGCTGAGCGCCGCCCGCGAACAGGCGGCCCAGATAGAGATCGACTTTCTTTGGGAATGCGCGCCCCAGGAAGAGTTCGAGGCCGTCGAATTCGCGCAGGACTACTACGGCCGCCCGCCCGACGCAGTAGAAAAAGCCGCACTGATCTTCGCCCTGAACGATGCGCCGGCTTATTTCCACCGGCGCGGCAAGGGCCGCTACCGGCCTGCGCCTCCGGACATCCTGGCCGCGGCGCTGGCCGCCATCGAGAAAAAGCGCAAGCAGGCCGAGCTGCAGCAGGAATGGACACAGCAGATGGTGGCCGGCACCCTGCCCGGGCCGGTGGCCGAGGTGGCGCAGTCCCTGCTGGTGCGGCCCGACAAGAACTCCATGCAATGGAAGGCTTTCGAGGCCGCCGTCGAACAATCGCACACCAGTCCAGAACGGCTGCTGCTGCGCCTGGGCGCCTGGCCGAACCCGCTGGCCCTGCATCGCCAGCGCTTCCTGGCCAGCCATTTCCCCAAGGGCACAGGCTTTCCCGCCATACAGGTCCCGAGCGCCGGCGCCGAACTGCCGCTGGCCGAGGTAGAAGCCTATTCGGTCGACGACTCCAGCACCACCGAAATCGACGATGCGCTGTCGGTGCGCCAACTGGACGACGATACCGTGCAAGTGGGCATACACATCGCCGCGCCCGGCCTGGCGATCCTGCGCGGCGGCGAGCTCGACCACATTGCGCGCGAGCGCATGTCCACGGTGTATTTCCCCGGCGAGAAAATCACCATGCTGCCCGGCGAGCTGATCGCCGCGTATTCGCTGGACGCCGGCAGCCCGCGGCCGGCGCTGTCCCTGTATGTCACGGCGCGCCTGTCCGACGGCGAAGTGCTGGAACACGAGACCCGGGTCGAGCGCATCCAGGTCGCCAAAAACCTGCGCCACGACGAACTGGACGAGGCGATCACCGAAGCGGCCCTGGACGACCCGGCCGCGCCGCTGCCATATGGGCAGTGGATGCGCCCGCTGTGGCGGCTGGCCCTGGCCCTGTCGGCACGCCGCGACGAGGTGCGCGGCAAGCCCGAGAACAACAACCGCGTCGAATACAGCTTCCGCCTGGAAGGCTCGCCCACCGATCCGGACACGCCGGTGCGGCTGGTGCCGCGCCGGCGCAACGCGCCGCTGGACCGGCTGGTGGCCGAATACATGATACTGGCCAATAATCTGTGGGGCGGGCTGCTGGCGAAACACGGCGTACCGGGCATCTACCGGTCGCAACAGGCCGGGCGCGTGCGCATGTCCACCCAGGCCCTGCCGCACGAGGCGATAGGGGTGCCGCAATATGCCTGGTCCACCTCGCCGCTGCGGCGCTATGTCGACCTGGTCAACCAATGGCAGATCCTGGCCACCGCCGAACACGGCGTGTCGGCGCGCCTGGTGGCCCCGTTCAAGCCGCGCGACGCCGACCTGCTGGCCATCATCGGCGCCTTCGATTCGCAATACGCGGCCTGGGGCGATTTCCAGAACGCCATGGAACGCTACTGGTGCCTGCGCTGGCTGCAGCAGCAGGGCCTGCGCGAGGTGCAGGCAGCGGTGCTGCGCGACGATCTGGTGCGGCTCGCCTGCGCGCCTTTCGTCACGCGCGTGGGCGGCCTGCCCGAACTGGAGCGCGGCCAGGTCGTCTCGCTGGAAATCATGGGCTGCGACGAATTGGCGCTGGAACTGGACTGCCGCTATCTGGCATTAGGGTCCGCCCAGGCCTGAAACGCCATGGGTACTTCCGCGTCACCGCCGCGAACGGCCAATACCGGCGCCCCGATCGGGTTTTCGGGGTTATGGGAACGCCGCCGCTATCTCTACGCGGGCCTCGCGGTATCGCTATGCATCCACCTGGCGCTGCTCGCCCTGCGCCTGGCGGCGCCCCCCAAGCCCGCGCAGGTCAGCCGGCTGCAGGTGGCGCTGGTCAACGCGCGCAGCGATTCCGCGCCGCTGCGCCCGCGCCTGCTGGCCCAGCAGGCGCTGGACGGCGGCGGCAACGCCGATACGGGGCAGGCGGCTACGCCGCTGCCGCGCAATACCGACGAATCGGCCAACGAGATCGTGCTGCAGGCGCTGCGCAAGCGCCAGGCCGAACTCGAAGCCGAGCAGCGCGAACTCTATACACAATTGCAGGCGCGGCTCAAGACACCGCAGGCGCGCAAGGCCCCCGACCTGTTCGAGCAATCGGCCGACCCCGGCAAAGACGAGCGCTACCAGCAAAGCCTGATGCTGAACGCGCGCATCGGCGCCCTGGAAGCGCGCATCGAGCGCTACAACGCCCGGCCGCGCGAGCGTTTCACCGGCCCCTCGGCCGCCGAGGCCGACTACGCGCAGTATGTCGAGGCATGGCGCAAGAAGATCGAGCTGCTGGGCACCGAGCACTATCCGCAAGGGCCGGCCGGCGGCCTGCACGGCGATCTGCAACTGACGGTATATATTAGGAAGGACGGCAGCCTGGTCCGCATGGAGATCGACCGGCCGTCCGAACACGCCGAGCTGAACCTGGCCGCACGGCGCATCGTGCAGTTGGCCGCGCCGTTCGCGCCGCTGCCGCCCGCGGTCGCGGCGCGCACCGATGTGCTGGCCATCACCCGCACCTGGCATTTCATCAACAACAGCCTGAACACTACCCAGACACCGTGAAGCCCGCCCCCGCCGCAATGAAACGCTATGCCGTCATCGGCAACCCCGTAGGGCACAGCCGCTCGCCGTTCATACACCAGCACTTTGCCATGCAGACCGGCATCGCACTGGAATACGGACGTATACAGGCCGCCGAAGAAAACTACGCCGACACGGTACGCGGTTTCTTCGAGCAAGGCGGGCTCGGCCTGAACGTGACGGTGCCTTTCAAGGAAGCCGCCTGGCGCATGGCGGACCGCCTCAGCGCGCGCGCGCGGCTGGCCGGCGCGGTCAACACCTTGTGGATGGAGGACGGGCTGCTGCACGGCTGCAATACCGACGGCGTGGGCCTGGTGGGCGATATCGAGCGTATTGGCGTCGGGTTGCGCGAGCGCCGGGTGCTATTGCTGGGAGCCGGCGGCGCGGCCCGCGGCGTGCTGGCGCCGCTGCTGGAAACGGGTTGCGCCCGGTTGCACATAGCCAATCGCAACCCGCTGCGCGCCGGCGAACTGCGCGCCCGCATGGCCAAGGAACTGCCGCAGCACGCCGCGCGGCTGACGGCGGGCGGGCTGGACGAGTTGGACGCGCGCGATGGACAATGGGACGCGATCATCAACGCCACCTCCAGCAGCCTGGGCGGCGGCGGCCTGGCTCTGCCCGACGGGCTTTACGCCCCCGGCGCGCTTGCCTACGACATGATGTACGGCGCCCTGCCCACCGCCTTCCTGCAGCAGGCTCGCGGCCAGGGCGCGACGCTGCTGGCCGACGGACTGGGCATGCTGGTCGGCCAGGCAGCGGCCAGTTTCGTCATCTGGCACGGCGTACAGCCCGAGGTGGCCGCCACCCTGGCGGCATTGCGCCAGGAACTGCACCGCGCTGCCCCGCCGTCATGAACAGGCCCTGAGAGCCATGGGCGGCAGACGCAAACCGAAACGACGCAGCATGCCGGGATCGCTCCTGGCGATAGCCGTGTGCGTGCTGCTGCTGTACGAATTGGGCCTGTTCGCCATGATCGTCTGGTACAAATACCAGAACCCGGACAGCAGTGCGTTCATGACCGCCACCCTGGCGCAACTGCGCGCCGCCGATCCGCATGCCAGCCTGCAGCACCGCTGGGTGCCCTACGGGCAGATCAGCACCGCGCTCAAGCGCGCCGTGATCGCCTCGGAGGATTCGAATTTCACGGGCCACGACGGCGTCGAATGGGACGCCATCCGCCAGGCCTGGGCGTACAACCTCAAGCAGGAAGAAATGGGCACGCACCGGCGGCGCGGCGGCTCCACCATCACGCAGCAACTGGCCAAGAACCTGTTCCTGTCCGATTCGCGCTCGTACCTGCGCAAGGCCCAGGAGCTGGTGCTGGCCTATATGCTGGAACTCGTCATGAGCAAGCAGCGCATACTCGAGCTCTACCTGAACCTGGCGCAATGGGGCACCAACGTCTTCGGCGCCGAAGCGGCGGCCAAACACTACTATCATGTGAATGCCCGCATGCTCAACAGCTACCAGGCGGCCAGGCTGGCGGCAATGCTGCCCCGGCCGGACTATTACGACCACCATCGCGACACGGCCTACCTGAGGGGCCGCGCCCACGTCGTGGAGCGGCGCATGCGCCTGGTCGACCTGCCCGACAATTCCTGAGGCCGCCGGCGCGGGCCGGATCAATGCGTCCGGGCCGATGCCGCCGGCGGCCGGGTTTTGTTAAGCTTGCGGGTATCGCGACACCCGCCCCCATTTACGCACAGGAAACATAGCCGCCACGATGCGCACCGCCCGCCGTTACCTAGCCAGCGAAATATATCGCTCCAGCGCCGTCGTACTGATCGCCCTGGTGGGCCTGTTCACCTTTTTCGCGCTGATCGATGACCTGGACAACGTCGGCCCCAAATTCACGCTGCTCAGCCTGTTCTACCTGCAGGCCCTGGAACTGCCGACCCGGCTCTACGACCTGCTGCCCATCGGGCTGCTGATCGGCGCAGTGCTGGCGCTGGCCGGCCTGGCCCAGCGCAACGAACTGGTGATCCTGCGGGTCTCCGGGGTCAGCGGCATGAAGATGCTGTCCATGCTCTGGATCATCACCATACCCCTGGTGGTCGGCGCCTTCGTCCTGTCCGAGGTCGTCACGCCGGCGGCCGAAATCAAGTCCAGCGAGGCCAACCTGGCGCTGCTGGGCAGGGCCGAGGGCGGCCGCCTCAATAGCGGCTACTGGTTCAAGGAGCCGATGCCCGACGGCGGCACCCGCGTCATCAATATCTCGCGGCTGCTGGCCAGCGGCGGCGTGGCCGGCGTCACGCTGTACCAGTTTCGCAAGGGCCAGGAACTGAGCTCCTTCACGCAGGCCCAGGACGGCCATTTCAGCGACGGCCACCTGGTGCTGGAACACATCACCGAATCGACCATAGACCCCGCCGCGCGCAGTGCGCTGGCCGATGCGGTGCAGCCCACCACGCCGCTGGTGCATATCAAGACCCTGCCCGAGGCCTCGTTCAGGACCACGCTGACTCCCGAGCGCCTGATCGCGCGCATCCTCACGCCGGAGCGCATGTCGATCCAGGACCTCATCGACTACATCAAGTACCTGGACGCCAACAAGCTGCAGACCGACAGGCAGGTGGTGGCGCTATGGCGCAAGATCGCCTACCCATTCACCTTGCTGGTCATGATCACCATCGCCGCGCCCATAGGCTTCATGCAGACGCGCCGCGGCAGCGTGGGCAGCAAGGTATTCATCGGCATATTGCTGGGCGTGGGCTTCTTCATGCTCAACCAGCTCGCCCTGAACGTCGGCATGCTCAGCAAATGGGCGCCATGGGTCACGGCGCTGGTGCCCGACCTGGTGGTGCTGTGCATGGCCCTGGGCACCCTGATCTTCATGGAAAACCAGCACCAGGTACGCCGTTTCTCCGAGACGCGCTGGCCCTGGAGCAAGAGGCCGGCATGACGAACATGGCCCTCGGGCCGTCCGAAGCACACACCGCAATCTCCGACACCAGCGCCGCCGCGCAGCGGAACATCGGGGCGGCTGCGGGCCGCGGCGACATCTGGGTCATCGGCGACCTGCAGGGCTGCAGCGCGCCGCTGGCCCAATTGCTGGACCATCCCGAAATAGCCGGCGATGCCACGGCCCGCTACTGGTTCGCCGGCGACCTCGTCAATCGCGGGCCGGACTCGCTCGCCGCCTTGCGGCGCGTCAAGAGCCTGGGCGATCGCGCCGTGGCCGTGCTCGGCAACCACGACCTGCACCTGCTGGCCGTGGCGGCGGGCATACGCCCCGCCGGCAAGTCCGACACGCTGGACGACGTGCTGGCCGCACCCGACGCCGCGGAATTGATCGACTGGCTGCGGCATCGCCCGCTGGCGCACTACGAAGGGCATCATCTGCTGGTGCACGCCGGCGTGCTGCCCTGCTGGGACGTGCCGCAGACGCTGGCCCTGGCGGCCGAGGTCGAGCAGGCACTGCGCGGCCCCGACTGGCGGGCGCGGCTGGAAAAAATGTACGGCAACCGGCCGGTGCAATGGAAGGACGACTATCACGGCGGCAAGCGCATGCGGGTCATCATCAATGCGCTGACGCGCATGCGCATGTGCGACGCGCAAGGCCACATGGAACTGTCGCACAAGGGCCCGCCGACTTCCGAGGCGGGCCTGGTGCCCTGGTTCGATGTCCCGAACCGCGCCATCGCCGCGCAAGACACCGTGGTGTTCGGCCATTGGTCGGCGCTGGGCCTGCTGCTGCGGCCCGATGTCATCTGCCTGGACACTGGCTGCGTGTGGGGCGGCAAGCTGAGCGCGCTGCGGCTGCGCGACCGGCGCCTGGTGCAGGTGTCCTGCACGCAATACCGCAAGCCCGCCAGCGACTGATTCAAAGACAGGGCCGGGCAGTTGCTATCTTCGCCGGCAGGCCCATGCCAGGCCGCGTCCATGGCCCGCGACGCCAGGCCGCAGACGCCGCCTCATACCAATCGGCTTTCAAAGAGATAAAAATCCCGCGTGTGAATTTTTATATTTTTGGCTGCGGATGGGTATCAGGCCGCCGCCGGCTCTCGTGCCGCCACCACTGCCCCGCGGATCGCGCCATGCACGCGCGCGGCCGTGCTGGCGCGCCCGCGCGCCCGGCAGTCTTCGTTGGACAGCGGCGCGAGGAATTCCGCCTCGACCGCTATGCCCGTGGCGCCCAGCAGGCACCACAGGTTCTGGATCAGGTTCTGCTCGCCTACGAAGGCCGCGAGGTCGCTGCGCCGGCCGTGGTGCAGGAAGCGCAGCGCCACCGGCTGCACGTCCACGCCGGCCTGGATGGCCGCCTCGAACAGGCTGGAATGAAACGGCCCCACATCGAAGCCCGGCGAGGTCGTGCCTTCGGGAAACAGGCCCACCACTTCGCCGCGGCGGAAGCGCTCGGCCATCTGCAGGCCCACGGCCCGGATGGCCTGGCGCTGGCCGCGCTCTATGAATACCGTGCCCGCCCCGGCCACCAGCCAGCCCAGCACCGGCCAGCGGCGGATGTCGCTCTTGGCGACGAAGGCTGTACAGCGCACGCTGTTGAGCACGAAGATATCGACCCACGAGACATGGTTGGCCACCCACAGCACCGGCGCGCCGCGCACCGGTTGCCCGCAGATCCGTACACCCACGCCGCACAGGCGCATCAGGATGCGCGACCAGCGGCTGTTGACCGCCCCGCGGGCGCTCAGCGACAGCCAGGGAAACACGCAAACCACGGTAAGCAGGCCCAGCACGATCCAGATGGCGACACAGGGCGCGCGCAGCGCGAACAACAGGATTCTCAAGCAGCCTCTCGCGAAAAGTCGAAAACAATGTCGCGCAATGATATTCGATAAAAGCGCCCGGCCGCCTGGCGCAGCCGCCGCGGACGGACCGCGCTCAAGCGCCCAGCGCGTCGAGATAGCGCTGCAGGATGACGGCGGCCGCCACCGCGTCGTCGGGCTCGTTGGTGCCGAGTATGGCCTGCGCCTCGACGCTGGAACCGCGTTCGTCGACCAATTCCACCTTCAAGCCGTAGCGCCCGTGCAATTGGTTGGCGAAGCGGCGGCAGCGCATGGTCGCGTACTGATCGCCGCCTTCTGGGGTGAGCGGCAGGCCGACGACCACCCGGTCGGGCCGCCATTCCTGCAACAGGCGGCCGATCGCGGCGAAGCGCTGCTCGCGCGTGACCGGCGCGAGGATTTCCAGCGGCCGGGCCTGGCGGGTCAGGGTGTTGCCGATCGCGACGCCGATCTTGCGGGTACCGTAGTCGAAGGCCAGCAGGGTTTCGTCAATCATGGCCGGCGCCGCCGGCCAGCATGATCGGGTCTATGCCCAGCAAGCGCATGGCGGCCTCGTAGCGGTTTTCAGGCGCCGTGTCGAACAGGATGCTTTCGACGGCCTGCACGTTCAGCCAGGCATTCTGCGCCATTTCGCTTTCGAGCTGGCCGGCCCCCCAGCCGGCATATCCCAAGGTGACCAGCAAGTGCGCGGGCCCGTGCCCCTGCGCGACATCCTGCAGCACGTCGCGCGAGGTGGTCAGGGCCATTTCGCCCAGCCGGATGCTGGAACCGTAGTCGCCGGCCGGCGCGTGCAGCACGAAACCGCGATCGGTCTGCACCGGGCCGCCGAAAAAGACCGGCGCGTCCTTGACCGGCCCGATCTCGAGCGAAAGATCGAGATCGATGCGCTCGAGCAGATTGCCGACGGTGAGATCGGTCGGCCGGTTGATCACCAGGCCGAGGGCCCCGTGCTCGGTGTGCTCGCAGACATAGATGACGGTATCGGCGAGATTGCCATGAACCATTCCCGGCATGGCGACCAGGAATTGGCGCGACAGGTCGACGCTGTTGCCGCTGTGGGACTGCGTGGCGGAGGTTTCCATGGTCCTTGCTCCTGGTTTTTGCCTGCTTTACCTTTTTACCCGCACTTTCAGCCGGTTTCCAGTTTTCGAACCACGCCCGTGGAGGCTCGCCCAGGGCGGCACGCGACACGAGGACAAGCCGCAGGACTGCGAACGGGGCAGATTGCGGCCCGACACAGCGGAACGGCCGCCGCGCCGGGCGCCTGCCGGGATCAGACTTCGATCAGTTCGAAATCCTCTTTGCGCGCGCCGCATTCCGGGCAGACCCAGTTCGGCGGCACGTCTTCCCAGCGCGTGCCCGGGGCTATGCCCTCTTCGGGCAGGCCGGCCTCTTCATCATAGATCCAGCCGCAAATCAAACACATCCAAGTTCGCATATTATGTTACCCACAGAAGACCGAAGGCCCGGGCGCAATGGCGCCCGGCAAACCCGGTCCGTTAGATTAGAATGGGGTCGGCGGGCCATTCGACAAGACGTCCGGTCCGCAACCGCAATTTCTGCGATCATAACCAAAGATTTCCGCCCATTTCCGCAATCCGTCGCTCCGTGCCAGAAACCAATCCCCCGTTAGTCCTTATTTTCGGTCCTTTCGACCCCAGCGGGGCAGGTAGCCTGCCTGCCGATGCGGTTACTTGCGCCGCCCTGGGCTGCCACGCGCTGAGCACTGTAACGGCCCTGCACGTGCAGGACACGGCCAGCGTCGAAGACATCCAGCCCGTCGCGCCCGAAACCATCGACGACCAGGCCCGCTGCCTGCTCGAGGACATGGCGGTGCAGGCCATCAAGATCGGCCCGCTGTACACCGCCGAATCGGCCAGCGTGGTGGCGCAGATCGCCGCCGACTACAGCAAAGTCCCCCTGGTTCTGCACCTGGGCGCGATGCCCGGCGCCGCGGTGCTCGAAGACAGCGACCCCGAAGAAGCCCTGGGCGCGACCTTCGAACTGCTGCTGCCCCAGACCGACATTGCCATCGTCGAGCACCAGTTGCTGCTGCAATGGCAGGCCGAAGGCTTGCTGCCCGAAGTCGAAGGCGGTTCGGCGGCCCACGCGCTGCTGCAATACGGGGCCCGCTGGGTGCTGACCACGGCCACCCCCATGCGCCCCGGGCTGTCTTCATACCTGCTGCAGGGCCAGCGCAACGAAACCCATAGCTGGCCCTGGGCCGCGCCCGCCGCCCGCGTGCACGACGCCGGCGGGCCCCTGGCCTGTGCCATCGCCGGCCAACTGGCCCGCGGCCGCGGCGTCGCCGAGGCCGTTCCCGCCGCGATCGAACAGGCGGCCGCGCTGTCGGCGGCCTCGTTCCAGCCCGGCATGGGGCAGCGATTGATCCGCCGGAGCCTCGCATGACGGCCGGGCTGCGCTTTCCCCGCGGCCTGTATGGCATAACTCCCGAATGGGACGACACCCCGCGCCTGCTCGACGCGGTGCGGGCCGCCGGCGACGGCGGCATGCGCGCGCTGCAGTGGCGCCGCAAGACCGGCAGTGCGCCCGACAGGCTGGCGCAGGCCCGGGCCTTGCGCACCCTGTGCACGGAACTGGGCATCGTATTCATCGTCAACGACGACTGGCGCGTGGCCGCCGAGGTCGGCGCCGACGGCGCACACCTGGGGCGCGAGGACGGCAACGTCCGCGAGGCCCGCCTGGCGCTCGGCCCGCAGGCCATCATAGGCTGCTCCTGCTATAACGAGCCCGCCCTGGCCAGCCAGGCGCTGGAAGCCGGCGCCGACTATATCGCCTTCGGCGCCGTCTATCCGTCCACGGTCAAGCCGCAGGCGGTGCGCGCCACCCTGGATCACATCCGCCGCGGCCGCGAACTGGCCGAAGCCGCCGGCGCCGCGACCCGGCCCGCCGTGGTGGCCATAGGCGGCCTGGACCCGTCCAACGCCGCGCCGGTCATCGCCGCCGGCGCCGACAGCATCGCCCTGATCAGCGGCCTGTTCGCCGCCGCCGACATCCGCGACGCCGCGGCCCGCTGCCGCGCGCTGTTCGACGCCTAGGGCGGCCTCTCCATCCAGAATCCCACATCGCTACACAGAGCCACATCATGTCCCGTAATCCCGAACTGTTCGAACGTGCCTGCCAGACCATTCCGGGCGGCGTCAATTCCCCGGTACGCGCCTTCCGCTCAGTGGGCGGGGCGCCGCGCTTCATCAAGCGCGCCCAGGGCCCCTACATGTGGGACGCCGACGACGTCCGCTACATCGACTACATCGGCTCGTGGGGCCCGGCGATCCTCGGCCATGCGCATCCGGAAGTCGTGCGCGCAGTGCAGGAAGCCGCCGTCGGCGGCCTGTCCTTCGGCACGCCCACCGAATCCGAAATCGAAATCGCCGAGGCCATCGCCGCCCGCCTCCCGTCCATAGACAAGCTGCGCCTGGTGAGCTCCGGCACCGAAGCCACCATGACCGCCATCCGCCTGGCGCGCGGCGTGACGGGGCGGTCCAAGATCGTCAAGTTCGAAGGCTGCTACCACGGCCACGCCGACAGCCTGCTGGTCAAGGCCGGCTCGGGCCTTCTGACCTTCGGCACGCCCACCTCGGCCGGCGTGCCGCCGGAATTCGTCCAGCACACGCTGGTGCTGGAATACAACAAGCTCGACGCCGTGCGCGCCGCCTTCGAGAAAGAAGGCAAGGACATCGCCTGCATCATCGTCGAGCCCGTGGCGGGCAATATGAACCTGATCAAGCCCGCCCCCGGCTTTCTCCAGGGCCTGCGCGAACTCTGCACGCAGTACGGCGCGCTGCTGATCTTCGACGAAGTGATGACCGGCTTTCGCGTCGGCCCGCAAGGCGTGCAAGGCCTGACCGGCATCCGGCCCGACCTGACCACGCTGGCCAAGGTGATAGGCGGCGGCATGCCCGTGGGCGCCTTCGGCGGGCGCGCCGACATCATGGAACACATCGCCCCGCTGGGCGGCGTCTACCAGGCGGGCACGCTCTCGGGCAACCCCGTGGCCGTGGCAGCCGGCCTGGCGACGCTGCGCCTGCTGTCGGCCCCGGGCTTCTACGAGCACCTGTCGGCGCAAACGGCCAAGCTGGCGCAGGGCCTGACCGAACGCGCCCGCGCCGCCGGCATAGCCTTCAGCGCCGACCACATCGGCGGCATGTTCGGCATCTACTTCAGCGAGCAAGTCCCCACCAGCCTCGCGGAAGTCTCGGCCTGCAACGTGGAACGCTTCAAGAAATTCTTCCACGCCATGCTGATCAAAGGCGTGCACTTCGCGCCCTCCGCCTTCGAGGCGGGCTTCGTCTCGGCGACGCACGACGACGCCGTCATCCAGGCCACGCTGGACGCGGCCGAGCAGGCTTTCGCCAAGCTGTAGAAACGTGGGGCCCGGGGCCCGGTCCCCACACCCGCAACACCACGGACGGCGGCCCAAAACCGCCTTCGACTACGACCAGGGCTTTGGCCTGCGCACGCCACACCCCACTCACCGGCCGGAAAACAAGCAGCCATCACAAACAGCCGCTATAAACACCTTGCCCGGTCCGCCGACGGCGCGGCTGAAGCAGTTATTACAAGTCACGACGAGAGCAGTTATCGCATGCCGCGGCGTGAACAGTTATCACATGCCGCGTCGTGAGCAGTCATCGCATGCCGCATCGTGAGCCGGGGACCCCGGAGGAGACCGAAGCGCAGGCGAGTCTGCCGAGCATCGGAACTCCGCAGGGCAGCCCCGGCGGCTAAAGAACTCAATGCTAAAGAACTCAATGCTAAAGAACCCAATGTTCAAGAGCCCACTGCTTGAGAACCCGCGTCCCCCGGCGGCACCACCGCCGTAACCTCGATCTCCACCCGCGCGCGGTCCTCGACCAGTTCCGCGACCTCCACCGCCGTCATGGCCGGATAATGGCGGCCGATCACGTCCCGGTAATGGCGTCCCACC
Organism: Candidimonas humi; assembly: GCF_019166065.1. GTDB lineage: Bacteria > Pseudomonadota > Gammaproteobacteria > Burkholderiales > Burkholderiaceae_B > Candidimonas > Candidimonas humi. Next base: position 29,624 of record NZ_JAHTBN010000004.1, on the reverse strand, counting down.
TCGCGCAGGGCGTCGACATATTCTTTCTTATCGCACACATACCAGGTCATCCGGGTGATGTGTTCCGGCTTGGCGCCCCCCTGCTCCAGCACCGCCACGATATTGCGCAGCGCCTGCCCGGCCTGCTCGGCGAAGTCGTCGGTCTCGAACCGCTGCTGGCCGTTCCAGCCGATCTGGCCGCCCACGAACAACAGGCGGCTGCCGGCCGCGAACTCCGTCATGACACCATTGGCATAGCCGCGCGGCGCCATCCAGCCGGGGGGTTGCAATATCTTCATTCCTTATTCCTCATGAAACTGTTGGATGCGTATCGACTATCGGATGCGTATTCGTTCAGGCGTTCTTGCGCAGCACGAAACGCTGCAGCTTGCCGGTTTCGGTACGCGGCAGGGTGTCCACGAACTCGATGCGGCGCGGATACTTGTAGGGCGCGATCACGGACTTGACGTGCTCCTGCAGCGTCTTGACCATGGCCTCGCCCGCGGCATGGCCAGGCTTGAGCACCACGTAGGCGGCCACGATATTGCCGCGCTCGGCGTCGGCTACCCCCACCACCCCACACTCGGCCACCGCCTCGTGGCGCAGCAGCGCGTCTTCCACTTCCGGGCCGGCGATGTTGTAGCCGGCGGAAATGATCATGTCGTCGTTGCGCGCCTGGTAATAGAAATAGCCGTCATCGTCCATCGTGAAGGTGTCGCCCGGCAGGTTCCAGCCGTTTTGCACGAACACCCGCTGGCGCTCGTCGTCCAGGTAGCGGCAGCCCGTCGGCCCCCTGACCGCCAGGCGGCCCACCGTGCCGCTGGGCACGGGCTTGAAATCCGCGTCCACGATCTGCGCCACATAGCCCGGCACCACCTTGCCGATCGCGCCGTGGCGCACCTCGTCGCCGGCGCTGGACACATAGACGTGGATCATCTCCGTGCCGCCGATGCCGTCTATCATTTCCAGCCCCGTCGCATCCTTCCAGAGACGGCGCGTGGCTTCGGGCAGGGCCTCGCCCGCCGATACCGTCTTCTTCAAGGTCGACAGATCGTACTTGGGCGCCAGCCCCGCCATCTGCCGGTAGAACGTCGGCGCCGTGAAGCTCATGGTCACGCCGAATTCCTGCACCGTGGCCAGCAGTTCGTCCGGCGTGAGGCGTTCGGTCAGCACCACCGAGCCGCCTTCGCGCAAGGGGAAGCACAGCAGCCCGCCCAGCCCGAAAGTGAACGCCAGCGGCGGCGTACCGCACACCACATCGTCGGCGCAGGTGCGCAGCACATGCCTGGAAAAGGTGTCGCACATCGCCAGCACATCGCGATGAAAATGCATGCAGCCCTTGGGCTTGCCGGTGGTGCCGCTGGTGAAAGCGACCAGGCATACGTCGTCGATAGCCGTATCGCAGGCCTGGAAATGGGCCGGCTTGGCCGCGGCCAGGGTGTCCAGGCTTTCCTCGCCGTTCTCGTTAAAGTAGCGCAGTTGCTTCAGCTCGGGGCAGAAGTCGGGATGATGCGCGTCCAGGCAGCGCTCGACTTCGTCGGCCAGCCGCGCGTCGCACAGCACCGCCTGTATCTTTGCCTTCTGGATGATGGGCTTGAGCTCCGACGAACGCAGCAAGGGCATGGTCGGGACCGTCACCAGCCCCGCCTTGACCGCGCCCAGCCAGGAGGCCGCCATCATCACATTGTTCGGCCCGCGCAGCAGCACGCGGTTGCCCGGCACCAGCCCCATGTCCTCGACCAGCACGTGCGCGACGCGGTTGGTCAGCTCCATCAACTGCAGGTAGCTCATGCTGCGCTTCTTGCCGCCTTCGCGCCAATGCAGCGCCGCGCGCTCGCCCTGGCCGCGCGCGACGATGGCGTCGACCAGTTCCACCGCGCAGTTCAGCCGCGCCGGATACGCCACGTCGGGATTGCCCTCCAGCAGCAGCTCGGGCCATTCTTCCAGCGGCGGCAGATGATCGCGGGCAAACGTGTCTTTGTGGGCCGATACTTCCATGTTCATCTCCTTTCCAGTCCTGCCGCCCTGCGCCCGCGGACTCGGTCCGGCGCGCGGCCGGCCTTCCCTGCGGCAAGAGCGGCAACTCTTCCTTTTTCCGCCCGACCGGCTTCAGCCGGCGGCGGCCTCTTTAAGCAATTCGCGCGCGATGATCAGTTTCTGTACCTCGGTGGCGCCTTCGTAGATCCGCAGCGCGCGGATCTCGCGGTAGAGTTTTTCCACCGGCGCGCCGCTGACCACGCCGGCGCCGCCGTACATCTGCAAAGCGCGGTCTATGACGCGCTGGGCCGATTCGGTGGCCGCCATCTTGGCCATCGCCGCCTCGCGCGTGGTGCGCACCCCTTTGACGTCGCGCAGCCATGCCGCGCGATAAGTCAGCAGCGCCGCGGCGTCGATCTCGGTGGCCATCTCGCCCAGCGCGGCCTGGGTCAGTTGCAGGTCGCCCAGGGTCTGGCCGAACATGCGGCGCGAGCGCGCCCGCGCCAGCCCTTCCTGCAGGGCGCGCCGGGCGAAGCCCAAGGCGGCGGCCGCGACCGAGGCGCGGAAGATATCCAGCGTCATCATGGCGATCTTGAAACCCTGGCCCGCCTCGCCCAGCCGATGCGTCAGCGGCACCCGGCAGTTGTCGAAGCGCAGCGTGGCCAGCGGGTGCGGCGCAATGACATCGATGCGCTCTGAAATGGACAGGCCCGGCGTGTCGGCATCGACCACGAAGGCGCTGATGCCGCGCGCGCCGGGCGCTTCGCCGGTGCGCGCGAACACGCAATAGAAATCGGCGATGCCGCCATTCGATATCCAGGTCTTGCTGCCGTCCAGCACATAGCTGTCGCCTTCCAGGCGGGCGGCGCAGCTCATGGCCGCCACGTCCGAACCCGCCTCGGGCTCGGACAATGCGAAGGCCGCGATCGCCTCGCCGCTGGCAACCTTGGGCAGGTAGGCCAGGCGCAGCGCGTCGCTGCCGGCTATCGAAATGGCGCCGCTGCCCAGGCCCTGCATGGCAAAGGCGAAGTCGGCCAGCCCATCGTGGCTGGCCAGGGTCTCGCGCACGATGCACAGGGCGCGCGAATCGATCGCCGGCCAGCGGCCGCCCCAACTGCCTTGCGGGCCCATGGGCACGGCCACCCTCAGCCAGCCGGCTGCGCCCAGTCGCGCCACCAGGTCGCGGCAGGCCGCATCGGTGTCGCGATGGTCGACCGCGGCCAGGGTGCTGGCGCACCAGGCACGCAGGCCATGCGCCAGCTCGTGGTGGCGTTCGTCGAAGAACGGCCATTGCAGCCAGTTGTCGTCGCTAGTCATCTCAGTCGCCCTGGAACACGGGCTTCTGCTTGGCCACGAACGCCTCGTAGGCCCTGCGGAAGTCCTTGGTCTGCATGCAGATGGCCTGCGCCTCGGCTTCGGCCTCGATGGCCTGCTCGACGCTCATGGACCATTCCTGCAGCAGCAGTTTCTTGGTCACACCGTGCGCGAAAGTGGGGCCGTCGGCCAGGCGCCGCGCCAGCTCTTGCGCCGCCCGCAGCACCTCGCCGCTTTCGTGCAGGCCGTTGAAGAAGCCCCAGGCCAGGCCCTCGTCGGCGCTCATGGCGCGGCCGGTGTACAGCAGTTCGGAAGCGCGGCCCTGCCCTATCATGCGCGGCAGCAGCGTGCAGGCGCCCATGTCGGCGCCGGCCAGGCCCACGCGCGTGAACAGGAAGGCCGTGCGCGCCTGGGGCGTGCCCAGGCGCATGTCCGAGGCCAGCGCCACCATGGCGCCGGCGCCGGCGCAGATGCCGTCGACGGCGGCCACGATGGGCTGCGGGCACAGGCGCATGGCCTTGACCAGGTCGCCCGTCATGCGGGTGAACTCGAGCAATTCGGGCATGCTCATGCGGGTCAGCGGCCCGATGATTTCGTGCACGTCACCGCCCGAGCAGAAATTGCCGCCCGCCCCCACGACCACGACCGCCTTGATGTCCGTGGCGTAGACCAGCCCGCGAAACAGGTCGCGCAGTTCCGCGTACGAATCGAAGGTGAGCGGATTCTTGCGTTCGGGACGGTTCAGGGTGATGGTGGCCACCTTGGCGTCGTCCGAGACTTCCCAGAGGAAATTCCTGGCTTCGTAGCCGGCATACGGGCGCTTGTGATGCGCCATGGTGTGTACGACTTGTTCCATGCAAAGACTCCTGTTCGTCATGGGCCGGGTCGCGAGGAGCCCGGCGCCGATAATCCTGCTGCCGCATATCGCGCGGCGCCGTTTCCGGCTGCCGCTTCGAGGCCACGTCGGCCCCGCCCCGGCCGGCCGCCGCTAGCCGACCATCACTTCTCCCCCGTCGACGGGTATGGACTGCCCGTTGATCGCGCCGGCCTGCGGCAGGCACAGCCACTGCACGGCGCTGGCGACCTCTGCGGGCTGCACCAGCCGCCCCTGCGGATTGCGCTCGGCCAGCTTGGCGCGCGCCTGTTCCGGACTCATGCCGGTCTTGCCGCTGATATTGGCGACCGCCTCGCGCACGATGTCGGTCTCGGTGTAGCCGGGGCAAACCGCGTTCACGGTCACGCCCTTGCCCGCGGCTTCCAGGGCGACCGAGCGGGTCAGGCCCACCACCGCGTGCTTGGCCGCGCAATAAGCGCTGACATAGGCGTAGCCGACCAGCCCCGCCGTGCTGGCGACATTGACGATGCGCCCCCATTGGCGCTGCAGCATGCCGGGCAGCGCCGCCTGCATGCAATGGAAGGTGCCGGTGAGATTCACCGCCAGCATCTGCTGCCACTGTTCTTCGGTCAGGCGGTCGAAACGCTGGCTGACCGCCTGGCCGGCGTTGTTGACCAGGATGTCCACGGCACCGAAACGCTGCACTGCCGAGGCGAAGGCGGCATCCACAGCCGGGCGCTGCGCCACGTCGCCGCTGGCGGTGTGCACCTCGCCGTGTCCGGCCAGCGCCGCCGCGGCCTGCTGCAGGGCTTGCGGGTTGCGCCCCAGCAGGGTCACCCGCGCGCCTTGCGCCAACAGCGCGCGCGCCACTTCGAACCCTATGCCGCGCGAAGCGCCGGTGACCAGGGCATGCCGCCCCTGCAACGCCGCGCCGGCAGGCCCTGCGTCTCGGTGAGCTGCGGCGCCCGTGGAGCCGGCAGCCGCGCTCATTTGCCCACCTGCTGCGCGTAGGCCGCGGCCCGCTCGAAATTGGTCTCGAGCTGGCGCTTGGCGGGGAAGTACTGCTTGGGCCACGCCACGTCGGTATAGCCGATGCGCGCCGATTCGCGCAGCGTCCAGGCCGCGTCGGCCAGGTGCGGACGCGCCAGCGCGCACAAGTCGGCGCGGCCCGAGGCAATGATGCTGTTGACGTGGTCGGCCTCGAAGATGGCGCCCACGGCGATCGTGGCCACGCCGGCTTCGTTGCGCACGCGGTCGGCAAAAGGCGTCTGGAACATGCGGCCGTAGACCGGCTTCTCGGCCTTGCTGACCTGGCCTGACGAGCAGTCGACCATGTCGGCGCCGGCCTGCTTGAAATGCCGGGCGATCTCGATGGCGTCGTCGGCGGTGATACCGCCCTCGACCCAGTCGTGCGCCGAGATGCGCACCGACATCGGCAAGTTCTCGGGCCAGGCCTCGCGCACCGCGTGGAAGACCTCGAGCGGATAGCGCAGGCGGTTCTCGAGCGTACCGCCGTATTCGTCGGTGCGCTGGTTGGTAAGAGGCGAGATGAAGCTGGACAGCAGGTAGCCGTGGGCGCAGTGCAGCTCGAGCCAGTCGAAGCCGGCCTCGCGGGCGCGCCGCGCCGCGGCCACGAACTGCTCGCGCACCTCGTCCATCTGGGCGCGCGTCATTTCCTGCGGCACCTGCGACACGCCCTCGATGTACGGGATGGGCGAGGCCGACACCAGCGGCCAATTGCCCGAGGGCAACGGCAGGTCGGTACCTTCCCAGCTCACGCGCGTCGAACCCTTGCGCCCGGCGTGGCCCAACTGCATGCCGATGCGGGCGCTGCTGTTGCCGTGCACGAAATCGACGATGCGTTTGAAGGCATGCATCTGCGTGTCGTTCCACATGCCGGGGCAGCCCGGGGTGATGCGCGCCTCGGGCGAAACGCAGGTCATCTCGACCATGACCAGGCCGGCGCCGCCCATGGCGCGCGCGCCCAGGTGCACCAGGTGGAAGTCGCCCGGCACGCCGTCCACGCTGGAATACATGGCCATGGGCGAGACCATCACGCGGTTTTTCAGGGTGACGCCGCGCACGGTGTAGGGCAAGTGCATGGGCGGCACCGCCTGGCCCTGCGCGCCGGCGCCGGCCTTGCCGGCCATCCAGCGTTCATAGCCTTCCAGCCAGCCCGCATCGCGCAAGCGCAGGTTTTCGTGGGAAATGCGCTGCGAGCGGGTCAGCAGCGAATAGGCGAATTGCTCGGGTTCGAAGGCGGCGTAGCGCTCGACATTCTCGAACCACTCGGTGGAGTTGCGCGCCGCGTTCTGGATCTTCAGCACCTCGACGCTGCGCACCTCTTCGTAGTGATGCAGGGCGGCGCCCAGGTCGCCCGGATGTGCACGGATGGAGCGATCCAGTTCGATGGCATCCTCGAGCGCCAGCTTGGTGCCCGAGCCGATGGAGAAATGCGCGGTGTGCGCCGCATCGCCCATCAGGACGATGGGCACCGAGCGGCCGCCGGGCAGCGCCTGGCGGCGCACCCAGGTATTGCAGATGACGCGAGGGAAGCGGATCCAGATGGCCGAGCCGCGCAAATGCGTGGCGTTGGAGACCAGCCGGTTGCCGTCCAGCCAGGGGGCGAACAGCTGCTCGCAATAGGCGATGCCGTCTTCCTGGCTCATGGCGTCCAGCCCCGCGGCCTTCCAGGTGGAGTCCAGGGTTTCGACGATGAAAGTCGACATGCCTGGCTCGAACTGGTAGGCATGGGCCTGGAACCAGCCGTGCTCGGTCTGCACGAAGGCGAAGGTAAAAGCGTCGAAAGTCTTGCGGGTACCCAGCCAGACGAAGCGGCACTGGCGCGTGTCGATGTCCGGCTGGAAGGTGTCGGCATAGCGCGTGCGCACGCGGCTGTTCAGGCCGTCGGAGGCGATCACCAGGTCTGCCTGGTATTGCTCGGCCAGCGCCTGGTCGTCGGTGACGTCGGTTTCGAACACCAGCTTCACGCCCAGTTGTTCGCAGCGGGCCTGCAGGATGTTGAGCAGCTTCTTGCGGCCGATGCCGATGAAACCATGCCCGCTGCTGCGCACGCTGCGGCCCCGGTAGTGGATTTCGATGTCGTCCCAGTGGTTGAAGGCGGCGCTGATTTCCTCGGCCGACACGGGGTCGGCCTGGCGCAGATTGTCCAGGGTGGCGTCGGAGAACACCACGCCCCAGCCGAAGGTGTCGTAGGGACGGTTGCGCTCGACCACGGTGACTTCGCGGCTGGGGTCGGCCAGCTTCATGAGCAGGCCGAAATACAGGCCCGCGGGGCCTCCACCTATACATAAGACGTTCATGCTTGTTTCTCTCCGGGCGCGGAGCCGGGACGCGAGGGCCCGGCAGAAGGCGGACGCCATGCCGGGCCATCCGTCCAAATATTTTAGGTTTAAACTATATAGCCAAAAAAAGGCGCCCGCAAGTGGTATTTGCGATCGGAGTTGGAAGTCGTCGGCCGGGCCGTGCCGGGCCTTGCGGGAACCGCTGGCCCGAGGGCGGCGGCCAGCGGCCGGCACAGCAGAACAGTCAGCAGGAGACCTCGCCCGGCCGCCTTCCCGCTCGGCCATGCAGCGGCAGCCGCCCTGCCGGCATCCCCTTGCCTCGCGACGCCCCCAAGCCATCGGACGGGCGCCCGGACCAGGCGGCCCGCAGGCTCCGACTCAGTCCGTCAGTCCGTTCAGGGTCTGCAGCAAGGTGGCGCGCGACTGGCCGATGACGGCGCCGCGCCAGTCGTCGTGGTCGGGGTAGAAAGTGGCGCGGTGCACCGCCTTCAGTTGGCGGCGCAGTTCCGGGTCGGCCTGCGGATGGCTTTCGAGCCAGCGGTCGCCGCGCAGCGCCATGAGTACCTCCGCCAAGGGCCGGGTGCCGTATTCCAGGGCCAGGAAAGTGCGCTGCGGCACGTCCGTGCATTCTTCCAGCATCGCCTGTACCAGCGTACCGGCGATATCCACTGTGCTGGACTCGGCGCCGAAGATGGGCACGAGGTCCAGCCCCCACCAGCGCAGCGCCCGTTCGTAGTCCGCCCCGGGCGGCTGCACGAAGATTTTCTCGGCGTGGCCGTAGGGCCCGAGGCCGGTGTGGTAGTCGATCCAGGCCATGCGCTCGCGGCCGCGGCCGTATTCGCGGCAGATCTGGCGCAGCACGCGATTACTCCAGGCCGGCGCGACGCCTCCGTAGAACAGGCCGTCGGCATGCGTATGCTGGCCCTTCATCACGGCCTCGCCGTAGGCGCGCTCGCCGCGCGTGCGTATGAAGTCCTGGATGGCCGCCTCGTTGTCGGGGCCGGGAGGCCACGCCTCGGTCAGCAGCACCGGATGCAGGTCGGCGTAATGCGCGTTCGCCGGCAGCGGCCGCGCGTAATCGCAGAAATTGCGGTTCAGGTCGATATTGTCTTCGTTGGTACGGTGGCCGTACGAAAACCCATAGGGGTTCAAGGCATGCACCAGCAATATGCCTATGCCCGCGTCGCCGGCCTTGCGCATCAGCGCCTCGTCGTGCAGCAGCGCGATCTGGCAGCCCGAGCCGCAATAGCCCTCGGCCCCGTGCGTGCCGGAGCTAAGCATCAGCAGCGCGCGGGCATCCTCGGGCCCGACGTAGGCCGCGTCGATGGCCAGCTCTTCGCCGTCCACCCCCGGGCCCACGGGGTTGACGAAGCTGCGCACCGCGTGGCCGCCGGTGCGCGCAGCGGCCAGGAAGGACTGCCGCGCGTCGGCGTAGGTAGCGGAAAAGAATTTCTCGAACATGACTGGGGTATCCCGTGGAGTTTGTTGGCGGGCAGACCGCCCGGCGGCCGCAGGCGGGCGGGCCGTCGTCCGGCCCTTGTGGTTTAGGATTAAAAAGTGTTTGCCTTTACAATTCAAGCTGTTTCCATAATGCCATGGAAGGCGCGGCAGGCCCGCGGCCGCGAGTCCGGCGCCGCAACGGCATCCCGCGGGGCGTGTAAGGCCACTTGCGAATCAAATGAGCGACACTCACGAAACCCTCGAACCGTCCCCCCTGCCCGACCTGGAAAGCCGGACGGTGCCGGAAGACCACCACGACCTGCGCCTCTGGCTGCGGCTGTTGACCTGCTGCAACCTGATCGAGGGCGAGATCCGCAGCCGCCTGCGCGTCGAATACGAAACCACGCTGCCGCGCTTCGACCTCATGGCGCAACTGCTGCGCGAGCCCGCCGGCATGAAAATGAGCGAACTGTCGCGCCACATGATGGTGACCAACGGCAATATCACCGGCATCACCGACCAGCTCGAAAAAGAAGGCATGGTCGAGCGCATCAAGGTCGCGACCGACAGGCGCAGTTCGCTGATCCGCCTGACCGCGCGCGGCAAGCGCGTGTTCCGCAAAATGGCCCAGTCGCACGAGCACTGGATACGCGAGATGCTGGGCGGGCTGTCCGAGAAAAGCCACAAGGCCCTGTACGAGGCGCTGGGCGAACTGAAGCTGCTGAACCAGCCGCGCCGCAACGGCAAGCCCTGACGCGGGCTCCTGGCCGAAGCGGCAAGCTCCGCCGGGATCTTGGCGCGACGCCGCACACGGCACCAGCGGCATGGCCAGGCAAGACAGGCCGATCGCCGCACTGCGTATCGGTACGATCCTCCCCTAGCGAATTGCCGGCACCGCGACCGCGCAGCGCGCTAAAATCGCCGCGTCCGCCCCCGGGCCCGCAGCGACCCAGGCCGGATTCCCCACCCGAGGCTTTCCATTCCCGGGTTTTCTGTTTCCGGGTTTTCTGTTTCTTAGCAACGCGCCGCCGCGCCCCGCATCGCGACCCGCACAACCTCCGTCGAGCACACTGCCATGGCCGTCAATCTGCACGTACCCCCCGAATCCGCAATCTTCCCCGTCGCAGGCGTGGAGATCGGCATTGCCGAAGCCGGCATACGCAAGGCGGGACGACGCGACCTGACGGTGTTCCGCCTTGCCGAAGGCAGCGCGGTGGCCGGCGTGTTCACCCGCAACCGCTTCCGCGCAGCGCCCGTGCAGGTTTGCGAAAGCCATCTGGCCGCCGGCAGCGGCGTGCGCGCCCTGGTGATCAACACCGGCAATGCCAACGCCGGTACCGGCGCCCAGGGACTGGACGCCGCCCGCCAGACCTGTGCCGCGCTGGCCGGCCTGCTGGGCATCGAAGCGCAGCAGGTGCTGCCCTTTTCCACCGGCGTGATCCTCGAACCGCTGCCGGTGGAGCGCCTGACCGCCGCGCTGCCGCAGGCGGTCGCCAGCCTGGCCCCGGGCAATTGGCATGACGCCGCCTACAGCATCATGACTACCGACACCCAGCCCAAGATCGTCTCGCGCCGGCTGGACTTGGACGGCACCACCGTCACGATCACCGGCATCAGCAAGGGCGCCGGCATGATCCGGCCGAACATGGCCACGATGCTGGGCTATCTGGCCACGGACGCCGGGATCGATGCCGGGCTGCTGCGCAGCGCCGCCTCGGCGATCGCCGACCGGTCCTTCAACCGCATCACCGTCGACGGCGACACGTCGACCAACGACTCCTTCATCATCATGGCCACGGGCCGCTCGGGCCTGCGCATCGAGTCCGAGGTCGACCCGCGCTATGCCGCCCTGTATGCCGCGCTCGAAGCCGCCGCAGCCGAACTGGCGCAGAAGATCGTGCGCGATGCCGAAGGCGCCACGAAGTTCATGACCATACGCGTGGAAGAAGCCGGCAGCACCGAAGAGGCGCTCAAGGTGGCGTACTCGGTGGCCCAGTCGCCGCTGGTGAAGACCGCCTTCTACGCCTCGGACCCGAACCTGGGCCGCATCCTCGCGGCCATCGGCTATGCCGGCATCGACGACCTGGACGTGAACGGCATCCGGCTCTGGCTGGGCGACGTGCTGGTGGCCAGCCAGGGCGGCCGCCACCCCGAATACCAGGAAGAAGACGGCCAGCGGGTCATGAAAGAGCCCGAGATCCTGGTGCGCATCGCCCTGGGACGCGGCAACGTGGCCGATACCGTCTATACCTGCGACTTCTCGCACGAGTACGTCAGCATCAACGCCGACTACCGGTCCTGACCCGGGAGCCCGAGGCGGCGCCCCGGATCCATCCTGGCCCGGGAGCACCTACCTGCTCCCGCCTCAGGCGCCCGCAACTATTTGACTTCAAAAACAAATTCACGCTATGATAGCGAGCTTGGCATTTTGCCAAGCATATTTTTTCGAGGTATACCCTAAATGTATGCGGTCATAAAAACCGGAGGCAAGCAGTATCGTGTTGCCGCCGGCCAAAAACTCAAGGTAGAACAGATACCGGCAGACATCGGGCAAGAAATCACGCTGGACCAGGTTCTCTCGGTAGGCGAAGGCGACCAACTCAGGATTGGTACGCCCTTGGTTACTGGAGCCGTGGTCAAGGCAACGGTTCTTGCGCAAGGCCGGCACGACAAGGTCAAGATCTTCAAGATGCGCCGTCGCAAGCATTACCAGAAGCACCAAGGCCATCGTCAGAACTACACCGAAATTCGCATCGAAGCCGTCACGGCCTGAGATCGAAGCACCGGTTTTGTATAGCAGGAGCTAAACATGGCACAGAAAAAAGGCGGCGGCTCGACCCGCAACGGACGCGACTCAGAATCGAAGCGCCTCGGCGTCAAGGCATACGGCGGCCAGCTGATCCCCGCCGGTTCGATCATCGTGCGCCAGCGCGGCACGCGTTTCCACGCCGGCACCAACGTCGGCATGGGCAAGGACCACACCCTGTACTCGCTGGTAGACGGCACGGTACAGTTCGCGGTCAAGGGCGCGCTGAACAAGCATACGGTTTCCGTAGTCGCCGCAGAATAGGCGCCGCAAGCCCGGTAGTCCCAAGCCCTGCCTGATGGCAGGGCTTTTGTTTTAGAATGGGCGGTTGCACGCACATCACCAGCAGGCACATCAGAACATCATGAAATTCGTCGACGAAGCCACCATAGAAGTCATTGCCGGCAAGGGCGGCAACGGCGTGGCGAGTTTTCGCCGCGAAAAATTCATACCCAAGGGCGGCCCCGATGGCGGCGACGGCGGGCGCGGCGGCAGCATCTACGCGGTGGCCGACCGCAACATCAATACGCTCATCGATTTCCGCTATGCCCGCCTGCACCGCGCCCGCAACGGCGAGAACGGCAGGGGCTCCGACCAATACGGCGCGGCGGCGCCCGACATCACGCTGCGCGTGCCCGTGGGCACGGTGATCTACGACGCCGACACCGGCGAGCAACTGTTCGATCTCGACCGCCACGGCGAGCGCGTCACGCTGGCCGCAGGCGGGGCCGGCGGCATGGGCAATATCCATTTCAAGTCCAGCGTCAACCGCGCGCCGCGCCAATGGACCCCGGGCCGCGAAGGCGAGCAGCGCCGCCTGCGCCTGGAACTCAAGGTGTTGGCCGACGTCGGCCTGCTGGGCTTGCCCAATGCCGGCAAGTCCACACTGATCAGCAAGATTTCCAACGCCCGGCCCAAGATCGCCGACTATCCCTTCACCACGCTGCATCCCAACTTGGGCGTGGTGCGCACATCGGCCTCGCGCAGCTTCGTGGTGGCCGATATTCCCGGCCTGATCGAGGGCGCCTCCGAAGGCGCCGGGCTGGGCCATTTGTTCCTGCGCCACTTGTCGCGCACGCGCGTGCTGCTGCACCTGGTCGACGTCTCGTCGCCCGACCCCGATCTCGACCCGGTCGAACAAGCCGCCGCCGACGCCCGCGCCATAGTCGAAGAGCTGCGCCTGTACGACGCCGAGCTCTATGCCAAGCCGCGCTGGCTGGTGCTCAACAAGCTGGACATGGTGGCCGACCCCGAAGACGTCACTCGCCGCCTGTGCGAGGCGCTGGACTGGAAAGGGCCGGTATTCGGCATTTCGGCGCTGGACGGCATGGGCACGCGCGAATTGGTGTGGCGCCTGCAGGACTGGCTGGACGAAGAACGCCGGCGGGCCCAGCGCGCCCAGGACGAGGCCGACGGCACCTACGTGCCCGAAGACCCGCGCTTCGATGCCGCGCGAGGCCCGGGCGACGATGCCGCCGGGCAGGCCGACGCCGAGCGCGCGCCGCCCCCGGGCACGGACGACTGAAGACACGCCGCCCGCGCGGCGCGCCCGTGCAGCCAATTCCGCAGCCCCTTCCTTACGCAATCCGTCCCCTATAGCGCAGCAGGCATTATGCCCACCAATACCGCCACCTCTTCCGTTGTCGCCAAGGCCAAGCGTCTGGTCGCCAAGGTCGGGTCCACGCTCGTCACCAACGAAGGCAAGGGCATAGACCTGGCGGCGGTCGGGCAATGGGCGGCGCAGATCGCGGCGCTGCATTCCCAGGGCCGGCAGGTAGTGCTGGTGTCCAGCGGCGCAATCGCCGAAGGCATGGCGCGGCTGGGCTGGGCCCGGCGCCCGAGCACCATGAACGAGCTGCAGGCGGCCGCCGCGGTCGGGCAGATGGGCCTGGCCCAGGCCTACGAAGCTGCCTTCGCCAAGCACGATATACGCACCGCGCAGATCCTGCTGACGCACGAAGACCTGGCCGACCGGCGCCGCTACCTGAATGCGCGCAGCACGCTCTACACGCTGTTGGCGCTGGGCGTAGTGCCCATCGTCAACGAGAACGACACGGTGGTCACCGACGAGATCCGCCTGGGCGACAACGACACGCTGGGCGCGCTGGTCACCAACCTGATCGAAGCCGACGCGCTCATCATTCTTACCGACCAGCGCGGCCTGTACAGCGCCGACCCGCGCAAACATCCCGAAGCCCGCTTCATCGACGTGGCGCAGGCCGGCGACCCGGCCCTGGAAGCCATGGCGGGCGGCGCCGGCAGCGGCATCGGCACGGGCGGCATGATCACCAAGGTGCTGGCCGCCAAGCGCGCCGCCAATAGCGGCGGCCATACCGTGATCGCCTCGGGGCGCGAGCCCGACGTGCTGCTGCGCCTGGCGCGCGGCGAAGCCATCGGCAGCGAACTGCGGGCGGCGCTGCCGGTGCGCTCGGCGCGCAAGCGCTGGCTGGCCAACCACCTGCGCCTGCGCGGCCGCGTCACGCTGGACGCCGGCGCGGTGCGCGCCATCACGCAGGGGCACAAGAGCCTGCTGCCGATAGGCGTGATCGCCGTGGAAGGCGAATTCGAACGCGGCGATGTGGTGGCCTGCGTCGACCAGCACGGCGTGGAATGCGGCCGCGGCCTGATCAATTATTCCGCCAACGACACGCGCCGCATCCTGCGCCAGCCCAGCAGCCATATTACCGAGATACTGGGCAGCATGTCGGACGAAGAGCTCATGCACCGCGACAATATGGTGTTTGTCAGGCCGGCCGCAGCGGCCCGCAAGGCCGATTCGTAGCCGCCGGGCCTACCCCGCCACGGCGCCGTGCGCCAGTTCCCTGGGCACCAGGTGCTCGCGGGCAGGCAGGCTGGCCAGGCGTTCCTGCAGGAATTCGATGAAGACGCGCACCTTGGCCGGCATCAGCCGGGAAGGGAATAGCGCCATCAAGGGCATGGGCTGCAGTTCCCAGTCGGGCAGCACTCTTTGCAGGGGCTCGCCCACGTCCGCTTCGCTGGGGCTGTAGATAGGCAAAGGGACAATGCCCACGCCCTGCGCGGCCAGGCGCTGCAGCATGCCCATATTGTTGATGGACAGCCTGCCCGAGACGGTGACTTCTTCCGTGCGATTGCCCGATTTCATGACCCAGATCGAGCTGGCGCGGCTGCCGCGTGTGCGCAGGCACTGGTGGCGCAGCAGGTCGGTCGGTACCGCGGGCCGGCCATGGCTGGCCAGGTAGTCGGCCGAGGCATACAAACCCATGGACATGTTGGCAATGCGGCGCGATATCACGCCCGAATCGGGCTGCAGGCCGAAGCGCAGCACGAGGTCGAAGGCATCGGCAAGCAGATCCACGGCATGGGCGCTCAGGTCGATATCGCATTCGATGTCCGGGTATTTTTCGCAGAAATCGCGGAATATGACCGGCATGAAGCTCAGCGAGAAGCTGACCGGCATGGAAATGCGCAGGCGCCCTTTGGGCTGCTGCGCCACTTCCAGCAACTGCTCGTGCGCGATGCGCGCCTCGGCCACCACATGCTGGCAGCGCTCGAAATAGACCCCGCCCGCCTCGGTGAGCTCGATCTTGCGAGTGCTGCGATTGAGCAAGCGCACGCCCAGGCGGCGCTCAAGTTCGCTGATGCGCCGCGACAGCGTCGATACCGGCATGTCCAGGGCCTCGGCGGCACGGCTGAAGTTCTTGCGCCTGGCCACTTCCACGAACAGCGCGATGTCGTCCAGGGAGGGGTCCATAGTTTTTTCCAAAAACACCTATAGTTTTTATATTTTTCTATAGTATACCCCTCTTATTATTCTATATATGGAAATATATTTGTCATGAACTAGGGTTTATACCAGGACTAAAAAAGCACACACTAACTCCATCGAAAACGGCCTGCAACACAGCGCAGGCACGGCAAGACAAGAAGCCGTTGAATTCTTGAGATACAAATGGAGTTAGATATGAAAGCCCTCGCAAGTGCCCTGATGATTTCCGCTACCCTGATTGCCGGCGCAGCGCAGGCAGCCTCCCTGAATGACGCCCCCAAGACCCGCGCCCAGGTGGTTGCCGAGCTGCAGCAAGCCCGCGCCCAGGGCCAGCTCAGCAGCGGCGAACTGGACTACCCGCCCGCCATCGCGCAAGCCAGCACCAAGAGCCGCGCCCAAGTGCAGCAAGAATTGGCCGCCGCCCAAGCCGCGGGCCAGATCCAGGTCGGTGAAGATACCAGCTATCCGGTGATCGCCGCCTCCGGCCCCAGCACCGTGACCCGCGCTCAAGTAGAAGCTGAGTACACCCAGCTGGCCGCCTCGGGCCAACTGCCGCAAGTCGCGTTCTGATCGGGGCCTGCGGTTGAAAGAGCGTGCGGCGCGGTAGCGCCGCCGCCTTCCCGATGACAAGGCCGCGAACTGGCGGCCACATTCCCGCCGGACATCCGCCCATGAATGTCCGGCAACACGGACCGGTCTCCTGACCGGCCCATCGCGCCCGGCCCTTGCGGCCGGGCTTTTTCATTTCACCATGACTCCGGTGCCGCATTTCGTTGGTACGCGCCTAAACCCGATGCAGCAGGTTTATCAATAAGTTAGGCGGGTTCAACATATGCCGGTGCTTTCCGAAACCTGATCCGCTTTCCCCTCTGTTGGCCCCTATGAGGCTCTCGGGAATCGGGTCGTTCCGAGGAGTCAGCATGGCAAAACTCAAGCTCACCAAGTCCGCAGTTGATGCGGCTCAACAGCGGATGTTTAGCCGGCACCGCCACCACCAGCGGATCGTGCCATGCGGGCATGGCAAGCAGGCCATCGCCCACATCATCGGACTGCACGAATCCCGCATCGTAGAGGTCTTCGCGCAGCCCCGCGATTTGCTGCGACAGCGGTATCTCGGCCAGATGAATCCCGACTTCGGGATCATCGTCCCGACACTTCGCCAGGAAGGCGCTCAAGCGCGGCGGCGTGATGCCGTCGGACAGGGCAATGCGCAGTTGGCCGTCGTAACCGGCGGCGACCGCCTTGGCCCCTTCGCGGGCCTGCTGCAAGGCAGTGAAGATGCGCGGCACATGCTCCTTGAAAATCTGCCCGGCACGCGGATGAACAGCCGGACGCCCAGGTCTTCTTCCAGTTCCTTGATCGCCCGCGACAATGGTGACTGCTCGATGTGCAGTTTCTCCGCTGCACGGGCGAAATGAAGTTCTTCGGCGACGGCTAGGAAGCAGCGGAGATGACGAAGCTCCATGTCTTCTCCTCAAGATCACGCTCTGTGTCTCGCTGATTCGCTGTGCTTCTGCCCATTCGGATAGACAGTCGAGTTCCACGCTCGCAGCAAGTCCGTGCTACCTGGAAGCCGGTGCGCGACTTCCCGTTTCTCCGAGAAGTGCCAGACCGAGCGCCGCAACGCCGATGGCAGCACCGACCCATCCAACCGCCGGTAGTCCATGGCCGAGGCTGATAGGCAGGCCGGCCAGCAGCGGAGCGACCGTCAGGCCTGCTTGGAAGGCCGACGAGTTCATCGCACCGGCCAGCATCGGCGCTTCGGGCGCAACGACGTAGACCCGGCCCCACACCGCCGGATTCAGCAGGAAACCCGCCACACCCAGCAGGAACACCAGCGAGACAGTCGCCGTGGCATCCGACGCTAGCACCGCGACTGCGGCGGATACGAGGATCAGGCCGAGGATGCCTGCCACGAGCGTAGTGAACGGGCGGCGATCCGCCGTGCGCCCGCCGATCGTCAATCCGATGAAGGCGCCAATGCCGAACAGCGTCAGCACAGCCGGCAACCAGTGCGCCGGCAATCCGCTGACGCCGAGCAGCAGTGCTCCCAAATAGCCGAACGTGCCCATGTAGGAGGCCGTGGTCGCCGCCGTCGTGGCAAAGGCCAGCCAGAGGACGGGGCGCCGCATCGCGCGCAACTCGGTCCTCAGATCGGGTTCCTGTGCGCCGCCGGGCGTCTTGCTCGGCAGGACCAGAAGACCGGCGACTGCCGCCACGGCCGTGCCGGCCACCACCGCCCAGAACCCGCCGCGCCAGCCGGTGGCCTCGCTGATGAACGTCCCCGCAGGCCCTCCCAGGACCATAGCGACGGTCAGGCCGCTGACCACGATGGACAGCGCCCTGGCGTGCCGGTCCGGCGGCGCGAGCTGCACGGCCGTGGACGCTGCGACGGCCCAGAAGCAAGCATAGGCCAGCCCCATCGCGAAGCGGGCGACGAGAATGGGCCAGTAGCCCGAGGCCAGCAGGCTGACCACCGTCGCGGCGATGAAGGCGCCTTGGCTGGCGACCAGCGCGACGCGCTTGGGCCATCGCAGCGCCAGGATGGCGAACGGCGGCGCACCGATTAGTGCGCCGATGGCAAATGCGGAGATCAAGGTGCCCGCCATGGGCAGGCTGATCTGCAAGTCGCCCGCAATCATCGGGAGAATGCCTCCCATCAGGAACTCGGCGCTGCCCATCGCGAACAGGCTCAGGGCGAGCAGGTAGACGGCCGGCGGCATCGACTTGATGTGTTTTCTCGTGGTCATGTTGGAGTTCCTCTTTTCTGTCCTGGACGTGGGCTTGGGCAAATGGCTCAAGTCCAAACCCGCTTGAGTACGTTTGCTGACAGATAGAGGCCGCAACCAAAAACCGCGTGCGTTGCCAGACTGCGCAGGCAGTTCTTGAGAGGCGTGGGCGTGCGCGACCCGGCGATGCCGGCTCCCATGGCGGGCTGCATCACGAAAAGGGGGAACACGACCGTTGCCATGCCCAAGACCAAGGCCGCTTCCCAGGTGGGATCGCGCACCCAGCCAGTCCCGCAGACGAGCACCAGCAACGCGGCGAATGCGATGCCGACCCCATAGTGAATGGCCCAGCCCAGCGGGAGCTCGCCGCGGACGGGGGCTGCCTTGCCGATGCTCGCGTGTGCCAGTTGACCTCGCAGCAGATGGCCAGCCCAGCGTCCGACGAGCGCGTAGTTCAGCGTCGGTGCACTCAGCGCCTTCAGGAGCACTGTCCACAGGTCCATCACCAGGGTCGCCCCGATGCCGATCAGCACCGCCCTTGCCATCTCGTCCATCGTCATCATGTCTACTCCTCGCCGTTGCCATTGCCAAAAACCTGATTTGGTGGCAGGATAGAAGTTAAAGTTAACTTCAAGTCAAGAGAGTCCATGGACATTTCGGAAGTCGTCCGGCGCACCGGCGTGCCGGCCTCCACGCTGCGGTTCTACGAGAAGAAGGGGTTGATCTCGGCGACCCGAAGCACCGGCGAGCGGCGGCACTTTGCGCCAGATGTGCTCGATCAACTGGGACTGATCGCCCTGGGGCAAGCTGGCGGCCTTTCGCTGGACGAGATTGGCGCCATGCTGTCACCCACCGGCGCACCCCAGGTCGACAGGAATCTGCTGATGGCCAAGGCCGATGAGATCGACGCCACCATCAAACGCCTGCGGGCCATGAGCGAAGGGCTGCGCCATGCCGCGGAATGCCCCGCGCCCAGCCATGCGCAATGCCCGACGTTCCAGCGCTTGGTCAAGGTGGCAGCGGCGGCCCGATTGAAGCAAGGCCGGGTGACAACTCCCGGTGCAGGCAAGCCAAAGCAGATGGCGCGCGGCGCTGACGCGGCCAATTCTCACTAGACGATTGCGGGCCCGCGCGCCCGATTTCCCATGTCACACCACCGCCGTGTACCGTCGCAGCAATCTGCTGCCCCAGCCGTTGCTCGATCACTGGCTTCCACGGCACGAGGCTGAACCCTATGCCGTCGTCCAGTGTCGCGTACCGACCGCTGGCGAACATTACGCTCCGGCGGTAGATGCCGGCCACGCCCTATCTGTCGAATAATGCGTACACATGGCGCATGTTCGAGGTCTGCCTGTTTCGCTGCACATTACTGCTGCGATGCACCTATGTGGCTCTTAAGCCCCAAGAGCCGACAGAGCTTGAAAGCTGGCAATCGTATTGCGCTACGTAGCTTTTCCCGCCGCCAAGCCCATGCATTCGGAGCTTGACAACGGACATTTTCATGGGCAGCGGCTTGTCTATGCCGGGCTGTCGATGGCGATTATCGATGTCAGCCCGACGATGCCGGCCCGTGGATGTCGGCCTGTTGGCGCCGCCTTGCGGACCGGGCTTGTCGATCCAGTCAGGGGACCGGGCCCGTTGCCCGTTGCCCGTTGCCCGTTGCCCGTTGCCCGTTGCCCGTTGCCCGTTGCCCGTTGCCCGTTGTGTAGATGATGGCCCGTCGGCGCCGGACTACCGGTTCACTTTTGCGCCGGGATGAGCAAGGTTTCCTTGACCTCTTCCATGACGATGCAGCTCTTGGTCTGCGTCACCCCGGGCAGCCGCAGCAGGATGTCGCCCAGCAGGCTGCGGTACTGGCCGATCTCGCCGATGCGCGCCTTGACGAGGTAGTCGAAGTCCCCGGACACCAGGTGGCATTCCTGCACTTGCGGAATACACAGGATCTCGCGGCGGAAATCGTCGAAGCTGCGATCGGACTTGCTGGACAGGGATATTTCCACGAACACCAGCAGCGCCGCGTCCAGCGCCGCAGGCGCGACGCGCGCGTGATAGCCGGTGATGACGCCGTCGCGCTCCAGCCGCTTGACCCTTTCGGTGCAGGGCGTGACCGTCAGCCCCACCGTCTCGGCCAAGTCAGTCATGGACATGCGGCCATCGCGCTGCAGGAGATCGAGTATGTGCCGGTCCAGCTTGTCCAGAGCGCGCACTGGCTGGCGCTGCACCCTCATGACAGTCTCCTTTTTTCAGTCTCCGCAGCCACTTGCCCGGCTTTCAACAGCCACCGGTTCAGCCTTCAGCAACCGCTTGCCCGGCCTTGGATAGCCACTTGTTCAATCTTCAGCAGCCACCCATCCAGCTTTCAGCAAATACGCCTGGAAACTCTATTTTTTCATTAAAAAACACTGCACATTGTGCCCTAGAATAATGAAAATACATAGTATTCTGACTCGCGCACCATGAAAATCATTATCCTCGGCGCCGGAGTCATCGGCGTAAGCAGCGCATACTACCTGGCCGAACAAGGCCACGAAGTCACCGTGCTCGAGCGCGAGCCGGGCCCGGCCTGCGAAACCAGCTTCGGCAATGCCGGCCAGGTTTCTTTCGGATATTCCTCGCCCTGGGCCGCGCCGGGGGTGCCGCTCAAGGCCCTGGAATGGATGTTCGCCAAGCACCCGCCGCTGGCCATACGCCCCGACGGGACCCTGTTCCAGTTGCACTGGATATACCAGATGTGGCGCAACTGCACCGCGGCGCGCTATGCCGTCAATAAAGAGCGGCTGCTGCGCATTTCGGAACACAGCCGCGAATGCCTGGCCCAATTGCGCGCCCGCACGGGCATCGAATACGAAGGCCGCCAGCTTGGCACCCTGCAAGTTTTCCGCAAGCAGAAGCAACTGGACGCGGCGGCGCGCGACATCCGCGTGCTCGAAGCTGCCGGCATACGCTACGAGCTGCTGGGCCGGCAGGAACTGACACGCAGCGAACCGGCGCTGGCCGCCAGCCTGCACAAGCTCGCCGGCGGGCTGCGCCTGCCCGACGACGAAACCGGCGACTGCCGGCTCTTCACGGGCCGGCTCGAGGCCCTGGCCCGCGCGCTCGGCGCGCAGTTCCGCTACGGCATCACGGTCGACCGCCTGGAACATGCCGGCGGCGAAATCACCGGGGTGCGCTGTGCCGGCCAGACCCTGCAGGCCGATGCATATATAGTGGCCCTGGGCTCGTATTCCACGCCGCTGCTGCATGGCCTGGTGCGCCTGCCCGTCTATCCGCTCAAGGGCTATTCCATCACCGTGCCCGTCGCCCGCGACGAGGCCGCGCCCGTCTCGACCCTGCTGGACGAAACCTACAAGATCGCCATCACGCGCTTCGACCGCCGCATCCGCGTCGGCGGCATGGCCGAGATCGTCGGCTACGACAAATCTCTCAATCCGCGCCGCGAACGCACGCTGGAAATGGTGCTGCGCGATCTTTTTCCCGAAGGCTACCAGCCCGGCAATGTGTCGTTCTGGACGGGCCTGCGGCCCAAGACGCCGGACAGCACGCCCATCATCGGCGCCACCGGCATCCGCCGCCTGTACCTGAACACGGGCCACGGGACGCTGGGCTGGACCATGTCCTGCGGCAGCGGCCAGTTGATCGCGGACATCGTCTCGGGCAAGCCGACGGCAATCCGCAGCGACGACCTGGCGGTAAGCCGCTACGCCTGAGGCAAGCCCGCGGCGCGCGGGCGCCGGCCAGCTCGTGCGGCTGGCGCTTGCGCGGCTTGTGCTTGTACTTGTGCTTGTGCGGCATGTGCATGTCCCGCCAGCCAATATGCATGTCCCGCCACCTTGCCGCGTGGCTGTCCGTAGCGGACGCAGCAGGCCGCGCGCAGGGAACCTATGGCCGGCACGACACTCGAAGCACCGAGGCCCAGGCCTGCAATTCGGAAGCCTCCGATTGCGTTACGTCCGCTGACAGGATCCGGGCGCGCCCGCTACGGCATCCTTGAGCGGTCATGAGATAATGCACGCCATGGACATGACATCCCGCATGAGTACGCATTTCGACGATGCCCTCGACGCCTTCAAGGCCGCCAGGGAACTCGCCGCGCCGCTGGCGGCCGCCGTCGATCTGCTGTTCGGCTCGCTCAGCAACAACGGCAAGATCCTGGCCTGCGGCAACGGCGGCTCGGCCGCGGACGCCCAGCATTTCATCGCCGAACTGGTGGGCCGCTTCGAACGCGACCGCCTGCCCCTGGCCGGCGTGGCCCTCAACACGGACACGTCCATCATCACCGCGGTCGCCAACGACTATGGCTACGACGCAGTCTTCGAGCGCCAGGTGAATGCGCTAGGCCAGCCAGGCGATATCCTGGTGGCCATTTCCACCAGCGGCAACTCGCCCGGCGTGGTGCGCGCCGTCGAAGCCGCGCACGAGCGCGAAATGCCTGTCATCGCCCTCACGGGCAAGGGCGGCGGCCAGATCGGCGCCCTGCTGTACGAAACAGATGTCCACTTATGCGTTCCGCACGACCGCACCATGCGCATCCAGGAAATCCACATCCTGCTGCTGCATGCGGTATGCGACGGTATCGACGCCTTGCTCCTGGGAGACACACTCTAATGCTGCCTACCATCACGCTGCCTGCCTTCACCGCGAAACGCGCCCGTTCATTGCTGCTGGCCGGCCTGGCCGCGGCCAGCCTGTGCTCGCTGTCGGGCTGCGGCCTGTTCGTCGTGGGCGGCGCGGCCGCCACCACTGCCACCGTAGCCAGCGATCGCCGCACGGCCGGCGAACAGGTCGACGACAAGACCATACAGGTCAAGTCCGCCAACGACCTCGGCGCCATCGTGGGCAGCCAGGGCCGCGTCAACTCCACGTCGTACGCGGGCTGGCTGCTGCTGGTCGGCGACGTGCCCTCCGAGCAAATCAAGCAACAGGCCGGCGACCGCGCCGCCAAGATTCCCAAGGTCAAGCGCGTCTTCAACGAACTGCGCGTCGGTCCCATCACCCCGCTCAGCGTGCGCAGCAACGATACCTGGCTGACCTCCAAGGTCATGGCATCGCTCATCGACACCAAGGGCGTGCCGACACGCACCATCGTCGTCACCACCGAGCGCGGCGTCGTGTACCTGATGGGCAAAGTCACCACTACCGAAGCCGAGCTCGCCGCCAAGGTCGCCTCGGGGGTGAGCGGCGTGAATAAAGTTGTAAAATTATTCGAAATTGTCTCGCCCGAGAGCCTGCAGCAGCGTTCCAGCCCGGCTCCGATCCAGGACAATGGGGCCAGCGGTACCAGCACCACTTCAACCCCGGCGCCCGCCGCCCCTTCGGGCGGTGCCCAAACCATGCCAGTGCAATGAAAAAAGTCCTGTTCAGTCTGATCGCCGTCGTCGCCCTGGCGGGCGTCGCCTTGTGGCAGTTCTCGGGCTCGGCCCGGGCCGCCGCCCCCGACGTCACTTTCGTGTCGCTCACCGGCCAGAAGATCACGCCGCAAGATCTGCGCGGCAAGGTCGTGCTGGTCAAGTTCTGGGCCACCGACTGCGCCACCTGCATCCAGCAGATGCCCGACATGATCAAGACTTACGACGCCCTGGCCCCCAAGGGCTTCGAGGCGATCGCGGTCGCCATGCAGTATGACCCGCCCAACTACGTCAAGAACTACGCCGAGACCCGCAGGCTGCCCTTCCCCGTGGCCATCGATGCGCAAGGGCAGATCGCCAAGGCCTTCGGCGACATCAAGCTCACGCCCACGGCCTTCCTGATCGACAAGCAGGGCCACATCATCAAGCGCTACTTGGGCAACTACGACAAGACCGCTTTCCTGAACACCGTCCAGAAGGCGCTGGCCAGCTAGGGCCTGTGCTACGACCGCATGCGCCCGAGGCCGCCACGCGGATTCTCGGGCTTTTCATTTCCACGCCGGGCCGCATGGCCATGACAACGCCGGCCGCGGCGGTTCCATCCCAGCACCGGGGCCACTCGTACACGCCAACCCTCGTTCGCCGCTCATGAATAATCCATCCGATACCGCTACGCTCGCCTCCACCGTCAAGGCCGATGTGCTGTCCGAGGCGCTGCCCTATATCCGCCGCTTCCATGGCAAGACCGTGGTCATCAAGTACGGCGGCAATGCCATGACCGAAGAGCCGCTGCAGCGCAGCTTCGCCCACGACGTGGTGCTGCTCAAGCTGGTGGGCCTGAATCCCGTCGTGGTGCACGGCGGCGGCCCGCAGATCAACAGCGCGCTCAAGCGCATCGGCAAGGAAGGCAATTTCGTGCAAGGCATGCGCGTGACCGACGCCGAGACCATGGAAGTGGTCGAATGGGTGCTGGGCGGCCAGGTGCAGCAGGACATCGTGATGATGATCAACGAGGCCGGCGGCAAGGCCGTGGGCCTGACCGGCAAGGACGGCTGCCTGATCCAGGCCCGCAAGAAGCTGCTGGCCGACCAGGACAACCCCGGGCAATGGCTGGACATCGGCTATGTGGGCGAGATCATGCGTGTCGAGCCGGCCGTGGTCAAGGCGCTGCAGGACGACCAGTTCATTCCCGTCATTTCGTCCATAGGCTACGGCGAGGACGGCATGTCCTACAACATCAACGCCGACATAGTCGCCGGCAAGATGGCCGAAGTGCTGGGCGCGGAAAAGCTCATCATGATGACCAACACCCCGGGCGTGCTCGACAAGAACGGCCAGTTGCTGCGCAGCCTGTCGGCGCAGACCATCGACGAGCTGTTCGCCGACGGCACTATTTCGGGCGGCATGCTGCCCAAGATCTCGTCGGCGCTGGAAGCCGCCCGCAACGGCGTCAATTCCGTGCACGTGGTCGACGGCCGGGTGCCGCACTGCCTGCTGCTGGAAATCCTCACCGATCGCGGGGTGGGGACCATGATCAGCTCGCACTGACGCGAGCCGCGCTCGAAGTGCGTACGGGTATCGCGCAAGCGCGCCGCGGCATCGTCCGCGGCGGCCGGTCGGCGGCGGCCGGCACGGTCTGGCTGTTCGACCTGGACAACACCCTGCACGACGCCTCGCGCGCCATCTTTGCGGCCATAGACCGCAGCATGACCGAGGCCGTCATGCAGTCGCTGGACCTGGATCGCGAGGCCGCCACGCGCCTGCGCACCAGATACTGGAAACGCTACGGCGCCACTGCCATCGGCATGGAACGCCACCACGGCGTGGACATCGACGCCTTCCTGACGCTGAGCCACAGCTTCGAGATCGCCCCGCTGGTGCATGGCGAAACGGGCCTGGCCCGCAGGCTGGCGCGCCTGCCCGGCCGCAAGATAGTGCTGACCAACGCGCCGCTGCCCTATGCCTGTACGGTGCTGCGCACGCTCGGCATCCTGCGCCAGTTCGACAGGGTCTGGGCCATCAATCACATGCGCCTGCAGGGACGTGTGCGCCCCAAGCCGTCGCTGGCGCTGATGCGCCAGGTGCTGGCGCAACTGCGCGTGCCCGCCGCCCGCGCCGTGCTGGTCGAGGACACGCTGGGCAATCTGCGCACGGCCCGGCAGGCCGGCATGCGCACCGTGCACGTCTATCATCCAGGCACGCCGTTTTCCGGCAAGCACAGCGGCCGCAGCCATCACGTGGGATTGCGCGTAAACTCCGTGAGCGAACTGCTGCTGGGCCGGCGGCCGTTGCGTCGCTGAACTGGTGCCGCGCGGCGCCGCACATAGCAAATACCATCAGAAAAAGAGGGAGACCACGACATGAGGCGGCACATGCGAAGCCCGCGGGCCTGGGCGGCCCTGCTGACGGCGGCGGGCAAGCATCCATGACATTGCGATCCGGCACACGCCAGGCCCTGATCCTGGAAACCCTGGCCGCGATGCTGGCACAGCCGCATGCCGCACGCATCACCACCGCGGCGCTGGCCGACAAGATGGGCGTGTCGGAAGCCGCCCTGTACCGGCATTTCTCCGGCAAGGCCGCAATCTACATGGCGCTGCTGGATTCCATCGAAGCGCAGTTGTTCGAAGACCTGGGGCACATAGCGGCCGCAGAAGACCAGGGCGCGCGCCGGCTCGGCCGCCAGGTGCATGCCCTGCTCTTGTTCGCCGAACGCCATCCGGGGCGCACCCGCATGCTGACGGGCGAC
Organism: Candidimonas humi; assembly: GCF_019166065.1. GTDB lineage: Bacteria > Pseudomonadota > Gammaproteobacteria > Burkholderiales > Burkholderiaceae_B > Candidimonas > Candidimonas humi. The sequence goes on along the minus strand of NZ_JAHTBN010000004.1, from coordinate 3,397 downwards.
GCCCTGGTCACCGAGGACTGGCAATTGCAGGTCAGGCTCGGCGCGCTGATCGACGCCATCCAGGCCGAACTCGCCGCCAGCGCCCAGGCCGCGCACCCCGATCTGGCGCTGGCAGCCGACCCGCAATTGGCCGGCGGCCTGCTGATGCACTGGGTGAGCGGGCGCTGGCTGCGCTATGCGCAAACGAGCTGGCAGGCGCTGCCTACGGCGCGCCACGCCGAAGAGCTGGCGCTGATGGGGCTGCGGCTGCCCTGACCGGCACGGCCCCGCATCAACTGCGGTGGCCGCAGACCGCGCAGCCGGGATCGCGCTGGTAGGCGATTTCGTGCCAGCGCATCGATAGCGCGTCCAGGCACAGCAGGCGCCCCACCAGGGGCTCGCCGACCCCGGTCAAGACCTTGATGGCTTCGGCGGCCTGGGTGCTGCCTATGATGCCGACCAGCGGCGCCAGCACGCCCGTGGTGGCGCAACTGATTTCGCGCGCGCCCTCGTTTTCGGGAAACAGGCAGTGATAGCAGGGCGAGGCGCCGCTGCGCAGGTCGAACACGCTGACCTGCCCGGCGTAGCGGATGGCGGCCCCCGAGACCAGCGGCTTGCGATGGACCACGCAGGCGCGATTCAGTGCGTGGCGGGTGGCGAAGTTGTCGGTGCAGTCCAGCACCAGGTCGACGCCGGGCACGAGCTCGTCCAGGCGGCCCGCATCGAGCCTGGCCACTTCGGCCCGTACCTGCACTTCGGGATTGAGTTCGGCAAGCATCTGCCGGCCGGATTCCGCCTTGGGCCAGCCCAGGCGCGCGGTGGTGTGCAGTAGTTGGCGCTGCAGGTTGCTGAGTTCGACCTCGTCGTCGTCGGCCAGGACGATGCTGCCCACGCCCGAGGCGGCCAGATAGGACGCGGCGGGCGAGCCCAGCCCGCCCGCCCCGACGATCAGCACGCGCGCGCCGAGCAGGCGTTCCTGGCCTTCGATGCCCAGCTCGTCGAGCAGGATGTGCCGCGCATAGCGCAGCAACTGCGCATCTTCCATTAGGGCCTGTTCACACTAAAAGGGGTGCCGCACTGGCGGGCAGAAGGCCGCCAGGCTAGGCGCGGGCGAGGCCGCGTGGCCGCCCCACGCAACGAGTCCGCAACGACGCATGGCGGCCTTCTGCCCGCCAGCCCGCAGGGTGACCACAAAAGAACCTGCCCCTCGGCGTTGCTCATGCTCGCCGTGGTCCCGCCACGGCTGTGCTTCGCGCCTTGATGGACAGGTTCTTTTGTGGCCATGCGGCACCCCTTTTGGTGTGAACAGGCCCTAGTGCAACTCGATCAGCCCATGCGGAGTGATGCGGAAGCGCTCGATCTTCTGGCCGGGGACTGTCTGCGGCGCCGCGCCGGGCACGGGCTGGTCGCTCGAGCCCGGCCCTTGCGGTTTCACCTTACTTTTTTTTTCAGCCGGTTCGGTCTTGCTGCCTGCGTCGCCGCCTGTGGCCGCGGGCTTGGCGGCCTTCTTGCTGGCGGCCAGGATCAGGCCCGGCTCGATCTTGTGCACCTTGCGGCCTTCGAGGAAATTGACAGCCTGGCGCAACTGGAAGTCGTCGGTGCCGCCGAACTCGAACATCTTGGGCTCGACCTTGGGCTTGGTGGCGCTGGCCTTTTCTTCGTCGGCGCTTTCGTCGGTAACCGCGCTATTGAGCAAGTGGTGCTTGAGGTCGACCTCGCGCGGCAGGCGGAACAGGTTGCCCTGCGGCGTGTCGTCCACGACGATGTCGGGTTCGACGCCGGTGACCTGGATGGAGCGGCCGCTGGGCGTGTAGTAGCGCGCAGTGGTGAGCTTGATGCCGGTGTCTTCGCTGAGCGGCAGCACGCTTTGCACCGAGCCTTTGCCGAAGGTGCGGTTGCCCATGATCTTGCCGCGCTTGTGATCCTGCAGGGCGCCGGACACGATTTCGGAGGCCGAGGCCGAACCGACGTTGACCAGCACCACCATGGGCACGGTCTTGGTCCAGCCCGGCACCGTGGACACGCCGTCGGCCTGGGTCGCGTAATACTGGTGGTTCGACGAGGGCACGCGGCCCTTGGTGGAAACCACCAGGTCGTTGGACTTGAGGAAGGTCGAGGCCACGCCGATGGCGCTGTCGAGCAGGCCGCCCGGATCATTGCGCAGGTCGAGGATCAGGCCCTTGGGCGTATGCTTGGGATCCAGCGCGCGCAACTGCTTGACCAGGTCGGGCACGGTGGTTTCCTGGAACTGCGAAATGCGCACGAAAGCGATGTCGCCGGACAGCATCTTGCTGCGCACGCTGCGCACCTTGATGATGGCGCGCACGATCTTGATCTTGAGCGGCTTGGCCTGGCCTTCGCGCTTGATGGTCAGGACAATGGAAGTATTGGGTTCGCCGCGCATCAGCTTGATGGCGTCGTTCAGCGTCATGCCCTTTGTGGGCTTGCCGTCGATCTCGGTGATGAGGTCTCCGGCCATGATGCCGGCGCGCGCGGCCGGCGTGTCCTCGATGGGGGCGATGACCTTGGGCATGCCGTCTTCGCTGCCGATTTCTATGCCCAGGCCGCCGAAGCCGCCCTGGGTGATGGCCTCCATTTCCTTGAAGGCCTCGGGGTCGAGGTAGGCCGAATGCGGGTCGAGATCCGTGAACAGCCCCTTGATCGCGTCGTCGATCAGGGTCTTGTCGGACATGGGTTCAATGTAGCTGCTCTTGATCGCCGAGAACACATTGGCGAACTGCTGCAGCTCTTTGAGCGGCAATGGGTCGCCGCGCTGCGCCGCGGCAGAAATGCCCAGGCTGATCAGGATTCCCCCGGCCACACCCAAAGCCACCAAACCGAAACTGCGAAACCTGCGAGCGCCCATGCATATTCCCAAATAGACTCTTTTCACGGCTGGCGGCCGCAAAGGCCCAGCCCCATCACGCAGCCGGGACAGGCCGTGCCGAATGCGTAGACATAAGAGCACATAGTACCGAAATTAATGCCCCAGCCAAAGCAGCGGATTCACCGGCACGCCCGCGTGCCGGATCTCGAAGTATAGACCGGGCTCCACCTGGCCGCCGGTGGCCCCTACCGTGGCAATGGTTTCCCCCGCACGGACGATGTCGCCCACCTGCTTGAGCAGGCTCTGGTTGTAACCGTAGATGCTGAGGTATTTCTCGCCATGGTCGATGATCAGGATATTGCCGAAACCCCTGAGCCAACTGGCATAAACCACCCGGCCCGCCGCCACGGCATGCACCGCGGTTCCCGCCGGGGCGCGCAGCACGATGCCGCGCCACAACCCGCCGTCGGGCCGGCTCATGCCGAAGCGGCCCTGTACCTCGCCGCGCACCGGATAGGACAGGCCGTGCGTCAGGCCGCCGAAGCCGCCCGGCGGCGCCAGGCGCGGCGCCGGCTCGGACGTCGCCGGGGC
>NZ_JAHTBN010000003.1 GCF_019166065.1 Candidimonas humi | reverse complement strand
GGAAGCTGCGCTTGCCCAGATCAATGCCAATCAAAGTAACGGTGTTCATGAAGGTCTCCCAGAAAAACTCTTCTCCATTCAGCGTACTACTTCGGATAGGGGCGGGCTGACCATCTCATTATGTCCGCTGGAGAAGCCAGTGTAGGCGGACACTATGGACCGGATAGAGATGAGCAGGCAAGAGATCAAGCGGCTGGAGCTGGTATCGCAGGTGTTGGCCGGCAAGCTGAGTCAGCAGTCGGCAGCCCAAGCGCTGTCGCTGACGACGCGCCAGGTTCGGCGTCTGCAGCGACGCTACCAGGCGCAGGGGCCGGCGGGCCAAGCCGGCAGGCTGCGGCGCGAGCGCTGTCGTCGGCGATGTGCCGGGTTCGGTGATTCCAGCGATGCAATCAAGCGCAAAGGCCGCCGGGCCTTTGATAGAATCACGACAAATAGCCGGTCACCGGCACATCGCGAGAATAACGAGGGATCATGGTACGGCTGGTATTGCTGTTGCTCGGTGTCGACTATCTGCGCAAGCGCTGGCTAGGTTTGCTGGCCGTGGGCGTCTTGTGGATATTGGCGGGCGCCGCCATTGTCATCGACGCGCTCGACGGCGTGCTGTACTTTCCCATGGGTTTCTTTGCCTTCCTGCTGATGGTGGAAGGGGTGGCGACGCTGGTGTCCGCGCATAGCGGCGTGGGTGGGCAGCGCATACTGCGCTACATCAAGGGCGCCGCCGTCGTCATCACTGCGCTGGTCGTGATGGGGCGCCATCCGCACGGCAATTTCGTGCTGTCGATGATCTTCGGCGCACTGTTCCTGATAGACGGCATCCTGCAGGCGATCGCCGCGCATGTCGTGCGCTACCCGCGCTGGCGCCTGGGCATGGCCGAAGCGGTCTTCGAAATCCTGGTCGCCATCTTTTTCTTCCAGCCCTACCCCACGCACTACGCCGGCACGGTGCCCTACTTCATCGGCATGTTCCTGATGTTCGGCGGCCTGCACATGACCGTACTGGCCGCACGCGCCCGGACCCTGCCGAAAAATCCGGCTTTGGCCGGCAAGGCGCAAGGGGATGGCCCGGACGGACCGGTCTCGGCCACGAGCCCGGCGCCCGCCTCGGCACCTACCTCCGCCTCCACCGCCACCGTAGCAGTGTCCGATGGCGTAGCTGCAAAGCAGTCGGTCGATCCAGCCAGCCAGCCCGAGACGGCGCAGCCGCAAGCCCAAGCGCCCCTCGCCGCAAACACCGACGCGCAACCGGCCCTGACCGTGCACGTCTGGACGCCGACCGGGTCGTCCAAGGCGCCGACCCAGCGCCAGCCCATCGTCGACCGCTATATCGCCGCCGTCGACGTCAACGGCGTGATTTCCACCGGCCACGCGGCGCTCGAATCGCCCGAAGGCATATACATCAGCCTCTATCCCGGCGTGGAAATCGACCGCTCGCCGGACGACATGCGCAAGGCGCTGCGCGCCACCCCCGAGAACGACATACCGGGCCGCTTCCTGAGCGACTACCCCGGCGAGGCCAGCGAATGGTGCCCGTCCACCGTGCGCGTGCGGATCCGCAACTACGATCCCGACAAGCTGCGCCAGCACTGGGAACAAAGCCGGCGCAACCACATCTACAACCTCACTTATCGCAATTGCTCCAGCACCGTGGCCTACGCCCTGGAAGCCGCTATCGACGGCGCGCTCGGCAGGGCCTACGGGCCGCACTCGGGCTGGCGCACATTCCTGCGCGTGCTGGGCACGCCCGAACTCTGGGTGGCCGCCCAGATCCGCAGGCGGGCCATCACCATGGCCTGGACGCCCGGCCTGGTCCTGGACTATGCGCGGGCGATGAGCCTGCTGACCTCTCCACGCGCTTCATCGTGGTGGCGCACGGCGCGCATTTCCACGATGCGCATACTCGCCCGGCGCCGCAAATGGCGCAGGCAGGACGACGGAAAAAGCCAGTCCGGATCGCGCGCCTGACATCTTCGATGTAAGCGGGTAGCGTGCTAAGATCTTTGTCTAAACGTATCAAGCAGGCACCGGCGGAGAACCAGACCATGACCAGCACTTGGCAGGCTATAGAGGGCGCCGACGATTGCGAAATCGCGGCCCTGCTGAACAAGCCCTCGATCACCAACTCCAACGCCTATCTCATACGCACGCCCGGCAAGCTGGTCATCATCGATCCGGGCGCCGACGCGAGCCAGATCGAACGCATCAACGAACTGGTCGCCGAGTCGCTGGCCGAACGTCCGCGCAGGCTGGTCATCCTGCTGACCCATTCGCACCTGGACCACTACGGCGGCGTCGAAGGCCTGCGCACCGGCGGCCAACGGCCCCTGACCCTGGCGCATCACTACGCGGCCGCCGCCATCCGCGAAAAAAGCCGCGAGCGCACCCTGGCCCTGTTGTATCGGGACGCGCACATTCCTACTTTGCCGATAGACATCGAACTGTTCACGGACGCAGCCCCGGTCTCGGACGAACTGCGCCTCTTGCGGCAGACCGCGACGGGGCCCGACAGTGCGCCGATCACGGTCGAAGTGTTGGAAATCGAACCCGACCTGCTGCTGCAGGCCTATGCCACGCCCGGCCATTCCCCCTGTAGCTGCACCTTCCGTGTCGGCCCGCATTTGTTCATCGGTGATATCCCGTTTGCTTCCAGCCCCGGGCTGGCCGGCCTGCTGGGCTGGAATGGCCAGGACCTCATCGCCAGCACGCAACTGCTGCGGCAACTGATCGCCGAACACGGCATCGAAAGCTGCTGGGCAGGGCACGGCGCACGCCTGGCCGCGGCCGACACCGTCAAGCTGCTGGGCCGCGTCGACGCGCAGGTGCACGAACTCGGGGCCATCGCCCCCATCGACGAAGACCGCATCGTCTATCTGCGCCACCTGGCCAGCGAAATGCTGCACGAACTGCAGCGGCTGTTCGCCACGCTGGCGGCGCGGCTGCTGTTCGTGTCGCACCGCCTCGAGCAACTGGAAGAAAACGACGAAGCCAGCCGCATGGCTCAGGCCCTGGACATCGACTCCATCGAAGCCCTGCTGGAAGACTTCGAAGCGTTCTGCGACGCCTTCGAGGCCGGCATGCAGCCCGAGCTGTCGGTATCGATGAAGGCCGCGGCCAGCCTGGCCAAGCTGCGCAAGGTGCTGGCCACCAACAATCTGGCGGGCCGCTACCACTTGTCGCTGCTGCAGCGCGCCGAATACCTGATCGGCCTGTTCATGCAATGCGTGCAAGGCCTGGCCTTCGAAAGCAAGCTGGACGTCATGCACCTGCCCAGCCTCATCGAAACCCTGCTGCGCGAAGAACAGATCGCCACTGCGTCGGACGAAGACGCCGTGCTGGCTGCCAGCGACACCGAAGAAGACTTCCGCCGCGTGCTGGTCGACCAACTGACTTCCGGCACCATCCTGCGGGGCCTGCCTATCGAACTGCGCGTCGCCCCCGGCGTCGGCGCCAATGTCCGCTTCGACCCAGCGTGCTTCGAAAGCATCTTCCTGTCCACGCTCGAAATGATCGCGGCCAATCACGCCCCGCAGCGCATCCTGGTATCGGTGACGCAAGACGACAATGTGCAGGTGAAGATCTCGGCCGAAGCCAAGACGCCCTTGGCGATGGCGCCGGTGCGGGCTGCCCTGTACCGCCGGGTCATGCAGGAAATCAACGGCGACTTCGAGGCCGCCAACGGCGAATTCTGCCTGAGCCTGCAGGCCGCCCTGCCCGCGGCGGCGTAGCGGTGCGAGGCTTGCGGCGGCCTCCCGGTGCTGCAGCGGGCCGCCGCCGCGGTGCTCGTCCCGGGGCCTGCTGCTCTTGCGCAATAAAGTGCCCTGATGGAAGTGCCCTGATGGCAGAGCGCCCGGAATGCGGCACACCCTGGATGAGGAACAGCCTATGTCCAGGGCAAATAAACCCTAGGAGCCGTTTACACTAAATGGAGAGCCGCCCCTAGGCAAGGGCCGAGACAGCCTCGCCGCGATCCGCGTGGATCTCGAACAGACTGGAAAAGCCGCTGACATCGAACACCTCGTGCACCAGCGGCGACAAGCCGCACAGGGCCAGACGGCGGCCATTGGCGCGCGCCGCCTTGGCCGCCTTGAGCAGGGCGCGCAGGCCAGCCGAGCTGATGTAGCGGGCCTCGGAAAAATCCACCACCAGCGACCCGGCCTTTACGATCGCGGCCTGCAGCGATTCGTCGAGCGCGCCCGAGGTGCTGCTGTCGACCCGGCCACTGACCGCCAATATGGTGACCTGATTCTCGACACTCTCGGCGATCTGCATTTAGGGGACTCCGGTTCCTGAAGAAGAAAAAAAGCTTAGTTTAAACGCTCGTGCGCTACTCGTGCGGCCGTGTGCCCATGGCGCCCCCTGCGGGCGCCGCAGCCTTGCCACACCGCAGCACCGCCACGCCACCGCTGGCGCACCGGCGCGCGCCGCAACCCGGGCGATGGCCCGCTAGACCGGGCCAGAGACAAGAACCAGACCCACACCTCGCCACAGCCATCTCGCCGCAAATATTCGTTCCCGCCCTTCATCACAAATACATATTTCGGGTACATACTTCGACGACTGCACATCCGCAAACTCCGGGCACAAGCCGAACCCCCGGCCAGACGCCCGGTATCGAGACGCCCTCACCAGGAGGCTACAGCATGAAGCGCGACGAAGACGATCTTGATCCCAGCCATCCCGACAACCCGGGGCGGCGGCGCCTGCTGGGCGGCATCGCGGCGGCCGGCGCCGGCCTGGCGCTGGGCGGGCGCGACGCCCTGGCCCTGGCGGACGACGATCCCCAGGCGCGGCTCACCCGCGCCCTGCGCACGCAAGTGCGCAACATCGTGGTGATCTATGCCGAGAACCGCAGCTTCAACAACCTGTACGGCAACTTCCCCGGCGTGCAGCATCCGCTGTCCGAAGTGGCGGCCGAACACTACACGCAGCTCGACCGCGACGGCCGCACGCCGCTGCCGCAACTGCCCAAGATCTGGGGCGGCCTGGTGCCGCGCATCCAGGACGTGGCGGGCAAGCGCTACAACATCACCCAGGCACAGATCGACGGCCTGGCCAACCGGCCGTTTCCGATCCTCGACACCGAGGGCAAGCCGCTGCCGCTGGGCGTCATCACCCGGGACCTCTGGCATCGCTTCTATCAGAACCAGATGCAGATCAACGCGGGACGCAACAACCAGTTCGTGGCCTGGGCCAATTCCGGCGCGCTGGTAATGGGCTATTACCCGGACACTGCGCAGGATCTGCGGCTCTGGAGCATCGCCCGCCAGTACACGCTTTGCGACAACTTCTTCATGGGGGCTTTTGGCGGCTCCTGGCTGAACCACATATTCCTGATCTCGGGCCAGGCGCCCTACTGGCCGCAGGCGCTGCACGGCCCGGCCTCGAAGCTGCTTTCGGTCGTCGAGGGCGAAGACCCGACGGGCATCCGGCTGAAGCTGGCAACGAGCTCGCCGGCCTCGGCCCTGGACGGTCCGCCGCGCTTTTTCAAGGACGGCGCCCTGACCGCCGACGGCTACGCGGTGAACACCATGGCCGCGCCCTACCAGCCTAGCCACGTGCGTCCCGCCCCGGGTGGCGATCCGGCGCTGGCCGACCCGAGCGATGTCAAGGTGCTGCCGGCCCAACACTACGCGACGATAGGCGACCGCCTTACGGCCAAGGGTGTGGACTGGGCCTGGTACAGCGGCGCCTGGCAATATGCGCTGGACCATGAAGGCACCGGCCCGGTGCCGGACTTCCAGTACCATCATCAGCCCTTCAATTATTTTGCCAATTACGCGCCAGGCACCGAGGCGCGCCGCCGCCATCTGCGCGACGGTGGCGTGGGCGACGATCCGTCCACCAACCGCTTTCTCGCCGACGTGGATGCAGGCCGCCTGCCAGCCGTCGCGTTCTACAAGCCGCAAAGCAGCCTGAACATGCATGCCGGCTATGCCGACGTGGCCTCGGGCGACCAGCATATCTCGAACATCATCGAGCATATCCGCAACGGCCCGCAGTGGAAGCAGACGGTGGTCATCGTCACCCACGACGAGAACGGCGGCTGGTGGGATCACGTCAGCCCCCCGGTGGGCGATCGCTGGGGGCCGGGCTCGCGCATCCCCGCGCTGGTGATCTCGCCGCTGGCCAGGAAAGGGCATGTGGACCATACCTTCTACGACACCAATTCGATCCTGCGCCTGATCGGCCGGGTCCACGACCTGGAGCCGCTGGACGGCGTGGCCGCGCGCGACCGCGCATTCGCCTCGCGAGGGCAGGCGGGCCCGGGAGACCTGAGCGCAGCGCTCGACCTGGGCTGAAGGCGGGTCCCTGCTTCGATGCAAGGCCCCGACACACGGGTATCACAAGTCGCGATGCGGGGATCTGGCGCAATGCAGGCCACCGATACGTTGGATACCTGATGCGTTGCGGGCCGGCGAATCATCACAGGGCCACACACGTTGCAGGCCACCGAGTCGTTGCGGGGCCTGATGCGATGCGTGCTCCGGCCACGCCTCCGGGGCGCAGGCGGGGGCATGGCTCGGCACCGTGGTATAAGTGCCCATCATGCCGTCCCGCCCTGCCGCCGCCCGCTCCTCTTCGAAATCTTCTCCCGACACCGGGCCGGCGCAACTGCTGATCGCCGCCCGCCTGGCGCGCAGCATAGGCCAGGGCGCGCTGGTGGTGGACTTCTCGCTGTACCTGCACCAACTGCACTGGACGGCGGTGCAGATCAGCCTCATTCTCGCCATCACGCTGCTGGTGGGCGCCACGCTCACCATGCTGGTCGGCCCCCTGAGCGACCGGATCGGGCGGCGCCAGTTCCTGATGTGGTTCGAGGCGGCGCAAGCCCTGGCGGCCCTGCTGGCCTGTTTCAGCGCCAATCCCTGGCTGCTGGGACCGGCCGCGGTGATCGGCGGCTTCGGCCGCGGCGGTAATGGCTCGGCGGGGCCTTTCGCCCCCGTGGAACAGGCATGGCTCGCGCAAGGTGTGCCGGCGGATCGCCGTGGACGGGTCTACAGCCTGAACGCCGCCAGCGGCTTCATAGGCATGGCCCTGGGCGCGCTGCTGGCTGCCCTGCCGGCGCGGCTCGGCGCCTGGCTGCCGGGTGCGCTGGCATTCCGTCCCTTGTTCGCAATCGCGCTGCTGGGTTCGCTCATATGCATGGCGCTGCTGGCGCGCGCGCCCGATTCCGAAGCGCGGGCCGGACGCCGCGACGCCGTTGCGGCCAGGCAGGCGCCCGCACAGCCGATACAGACAGCGCAGCCGCAGCCGCAGCCGGCGTCGACCGATGAAGCCGCGCTGCTGCGCCGCGAGAACGGTTTGCTGCTGCGGCTGGGCCTGGTCAATGCCGTCAACGGCATCGGCGTCGGGCTTACCGGCCCGCTCATGTCCTATTGGTTCGCCATCCGCTACGGCGAAGGCCCGGGCCTCATCGGCCCCATGATGGCCCTGGGCTTTCTACTGGCGGGGCTGTCGTCGCTGCTGGCCGGCAGGCTGACCGCCAGGCTGGGCATCGTGCGCACTGTAGTGCTGATGCGCCTGGCCGGCCTGGTGCTGTTCGTGGCGCTGCCCTTCGCACCCAGCTTCGGCATCGCCGCGGCGCTCTATACCCTGCGCAATCTGTGCAACCGCGGCACCGCGGGGGTGCGCAATGCCTTGAGCGCAGGCCTGGTGCGGCCCAGCCGCCGCGGCCTGGCGGCAAGTATAGCCAATGTATCTTTGCAGATCCCGCGTTCCATAGGCCCGGTATTCGCCGGCATGCTGTTCCAGGCGGGCTACCTGGGGCTGCCCTTCATCATCGGGGCCGTATTCCAGGCCGGCTTCGTCTACCTGTACCATCGGCATTTCGACAACGTGGAAATGCATCCGTAAGGCGCCGCGCCGAGGAGCGGAGAAGCTGCGGCGAGCGGGGCCGCGCCCGCACAGGCCGCCGCGCCCCCGAAGCCCCGCCACATGGCCCGCGGCGGGGCGCCTGCCCTGCCCTACATCGCCGACATCAACACCTTCTGCACGAATTCGTCGACGGACATGTCGCTGCCGTTGACCTCGACCCGGCCCTTGCTGTATTGGATCGCGGCGTTCGCAGTGTCGCCCTGCATGCGCAGCAGCCCCTGGGCCTGCAGCTTGCCGGCGTACTGGTCGAACAGCATGGTGCCCGGCAGCGGCGAGGCGGGCTGCCCGGCGGCCTTGGCCACCTGCATCGCCGCCTCGATGAACATCGGGCGCGATATCGACAGATTCAGGTTGATCTGCTGCAGCACTTGCGGCAACAAGGCCTGGAAGCCCAGCAAGTCCATGCTGGCGGCGTCGCCTTGCGGCGCGGCCAGGTCCAGCTTCAGCGTGAACGAGCTCTGGCCCTTGTCGTTCTTCCAGACGATGGGGTCCAGCGCCAGCACCGGATGGCTGCTCAGCAGGCCCAGCACCTTTGCGCGCAAGGCCCGCGCCTCGTCGTCGCTCATGGACGAGGCAATGTCGTCGCCATACTTGGCGCGCAAGGCGTCGTACTCGCCGGCCAGCGCCGCCAGGGCCTGGGTATCGAGATGCATGGCGCTGGAGCCGGCCGTGATGGAGCCCACGTCGGCGGTGCCTACCCCGACGCGGCCCAGGTCGTAGCGCAGCGTGGCATCGAGCAGGTGGCCCTTCTGGCTGCTGTCGAACTGGAAGCCCAGCTTCTGCACATGTATGCTTTGCCCCCCTTGCGGCTGCACCACGTCCAGGCTCTGGACCTGGCCGCCGCTCTTGATCTGCGTGGTGTCCGCCGCGGGCGAAGTCGTGACGCTTTGCAGTTCGACGCCCTGCACATCGATGCGCTCGCCGGTGTCCGGATAGCCCACGGACAGCGAGGGGAAGTTGCCGATGAACTTGCCATTCTTGCCGCCAGCATCGGCGTCGACGCCGATGAAGCCGCCGCCGAAACGCACATCGCCGTCCGCATTCTTGTATTGCAGCGCCTTGAAACGCCAGCGGGTATGAATCGCGCCGGAAAACTCCACACGGGTCAAGGCGTTTACCGGGGATTCGCCCTTGAGCGCATCGAACCAGGGCTGGGTGGCCGCCGTGGGGATCAACTGCGCCAGGCTGTATGCCAGCATGGGCCGATAGCGCCCGGCACGCAGCGCCGACCACGGGAAAGGCCCATGGTCGAGGTGGTTGCGCATCGTGAAATCGGCGGGCTTGCCGTCGGCCCCCTTGAACTCTATGGACAACAGCACGTCCGACGAGAACACATGGCGCTGGTAATCGTCGATCACGACCTTGAAGGCGCCTGCCGTGGCGCCGGGCCCGAGCACGCCGGTGGCGCGCTGGTTGGCCTGCTGCACGGCCTGTTCGATAACACCCTGGGCCCGTTTGCCCACATACCACGAGCCTGCCGCGTAGACCACGCCGACGGCGACCACTATCCCCAATACTGCTGCACTTTTTTTCATCGATGTTCCGCTCTCTGCCAGCCATGGCCCACGGCCGCGGGACGCGGCCGCGCGCCGCGTAGGTTATGCATCATACAAAGAAAGAACGAAGAAGGAGCGCGGCAAAACGGGATAAACTGTTTACAGACTGTTTCGACCACAAGACAGGCAGATGCCGCCATGAACCGCCCCATCGACTTCTACTTCGATTTTTCTTCTCCGTACGCCTACTGCGCCAGCACCCGCATCGACGCCCTGGGCGCTGAATTCGGGCGCGAGGTCGACTGGCACCCCATACTGCTGGGGCCGGTGTTCAAGCAAATGGGCGTGGCGCCCCTGGTCGACGTGCCCATCAAGGGCCAATATGCGCTGCACGATTTCGCCCGCACCGCGGCACTGTTCGATATCCCCTATTCCCACCCCGAGCGCTTTCCGGTGGCGACCATAGGCGCCGCCCGCGCAATGCTGTGGATAGACGCGCAGCACGGGCCGGCCAAGGCACGCGAATTCGCGCACGCCGTGTACCGCGCCTATTTTGCCGAGGGCCGCGACATCAGCCAGCCCGAAGTGGTGCTTGCCGAGGCGCGCGGCGTGGGGCTGGACGCCGAGGCGCTTGCGCAAGGCATGCAGCAGGACGACATCAAGGCCGCGCTGAAATCGGGCATCGAGGCCGCCACCGCGCGCGGGGTGTTCGGCGCGCCGTTCATCTTCATCGACGACGAGCCCTTCTGGGGCTTCGACCGCTTCGACTACATCCGCAAGTGGCTGCAGCGCCGCGAACAGGGCGCGGCCACCTGAACCTTATTCGGCGTCGGGCTGATTGGCCGGAGCCGCCTGGCGGAAGGCGTCGAGCTCCAGGCAGCGGCCCTCGATGCGCACTATCGTCGGCATGCCGCTCAGGTCGCAATCGAAGCGGCGCGCATTGGCCACCTGGGGCACCAGGCACAGGTCGGCAAAGCCGGGCCGGTCGCCATGGCAGAAGTCGCCCGTGGCGGGATGGCCTGCCAACATGGCTTCGACGGACGCCAGGCCGACTTCCACCCAATGCTTGTACCAGGCGTTCTTGTTTTCTTCCGAGACCTTCATTTCGTGCTTCAGGTACTTGAGCACGCGCAGATTGTCCAGCGGGTGGATGTCGCAGGCGATAGTCTGCGCAATGGCCCGCACCCTGGCCCGTCCGGCGGCATCGGGCGGCAGCAGCGGCGGCTGCGGGTGGGTTTCTTCGAGGTATTCGAGAATGGCCATGGACTGGCCCAGCACCAGGTCGCCATCGACCAGGGTCGGCACCAGCGCGGTGGGATTGAGCCGCCGGTACTCGGGCAGCAATTGCTCGCCGCCCTGGCGCAGCAGGTGCACCGCGACGGTCTCATAGGGCAGCCCTTTCAGGTTCAGGGCGATACGCACGCGGTACGCGGCCGAACTGCGGAAATAGCTGTAGAGCTTCATGTCGGTTTATTCCTTGTTCATTCCTGTGTGTCGCCCGCGCCGCGGCCGGGCTGCCGCCGTGGCCGTTGCGCCCGGATGTGCCGGGCGCCGGCCGGGTGGGCGCATGCCGCCGCGAGCCGGCACGCCTGAAGCCGGCATGCCTATATTTTGCGCGACAGTTCCCGCGGCAGCGGGAACGCCACATTTTCTTCGACGCCGGGCAAGGTGCGCACCGACACGGCGCCCAGTTCCTTGAGCCGCCCGATCACTTGCTGCACCAGCACCTCCGGCGCCGATGCGCCGGCCGTCACGCCCACGCGCCGCGCTCCTTGCAGCCAGGCGGCCTGAACCATGTCGGGGTGATCCACCAGATAGGCGGCCGCGCCCTTGCGCTCGGCCACTTCGCGCAGGCGGTTCGAATTGGAACTATTGGGACTGCCCACCACCAGCACCAGATCGCAATCGGGCGCCATGATCTTGACCGCATCCTGGCGGTTCTGCGTGGCATAGCAGATATCGCTCTTCTTGGGTTCCATGATGCCGGGAAAGCGCGTGCGCAGCGCATCGGCGACCTTGGCGGCGTCGTCCACGGAAAGCGTCGTCTGCGTGACGAAGGCGAGTTTGTCCGGGTCGGCAACCTGCAGCTCGGCCACGTCCTGGACCGTTTCCACCAGGTACATGCCGCCTTCGGCCTGGCCCAGCGTGCCCTCGACCTCGGGATGGCCGCGATGGCCGATCATGATGATCTCGCGCCCGGCGGCGCGCATGCGGGCCACTTCGACGTGCACCTTGGTCACCAGCGGGCAGGTGGCGTCGAACACCCGCAGCCCCCGGCGTTCGGCATCCTCGCGCAGCGCCCGCGACACCCCATGGGCGGAAAACACCACGATGGCGCCCGCCGGCGCCTGGTCGAGTTCGTCGATGAACACCGCGCCCCGCGAACGCAGGTCTTCCACCACATAGCGGTTGTGCACGATCTCGTGCCGCACGTAGATCGGCGCGCCGTGCAGCTCCAGCGCACGTTCGACAATATCGATGGCGCGATCAACGCCGGCGCAGAAGCCGCGCGGCTGGGCCAGCACGACCTCGATTTCGCCGGCAGCCTGCGGCGCCGGCCGGCCGGCTGTGTCGTTATTGACCTTCATTACAGCACCCCCAGCAAGGAAACATCGACACGCAGATCGGTACCGGCCAAGGGATGGTTGAAATCGAACAGCGCCCAGGTGTCGCCCAACTCTTTCAGCACCCCCGAATAACGCCCGCCGTTGGGCGCGGAGAATTCCACCATATCGCCGGGCTGGAATTGCACGCCAGGCTCGGTGTACTGGGCCAGCAGGTCGAGGCTGACCCGCTGCAGCAGATCGGGATTGCGCTCGCCATACGCCTGCGCCGCGGGCAGATCGATGCTGAACTGCGTGCCGTCTTCGCGGCCCACCAGGGCTTCTTCCATGCCGGGAGCCCATTGCCCCGCCCCCAGTTGCAGCGTGGCGGGCCGGTCGTCGAAGGTGTCGGCAAATACCGACCCCGCCGCGGGGCCGGAATTGAGCACGATGCGGTAATGCAGGGTCAGGTAGGAATCGGGGCGGACAAAAGCGTTCGCGGAATCGGCCGGGGAAGTCAAAATCTGTCACCGTAGAAGGTCATTGCAGCCTCTATTTTAGAGCAGAGAGTCCCACAGCAAGGGGCCGGGCCTGGACGGCGCAGGGTCTTGCGGCGCAAAGCGCGCGCCGGCAAGCCCCGCCGCGCGCAGGGCCGCCCCCCGGAGCACATCCGCCATGGCACGACGCACACAGCTTCCCGATCCCGAACGTCCCCGCGAACGCCTGCTGGCCCACGGTGCCCGCGCGCTCACCTCGCCGGAACTGCTGGCCATCGTCCTGCGCACCGGCACGCGCGGCTGCGGCGCCGTGGCGCTGGGGCACAAGCTCATCGAACACTTCGGCGGCCTGCGCGGCCTGCTCTCGGCCGAACCCCGCGCCCTGCTCGCCCTCGACGGCCTGGGCTGCGCCAAGACCTGCGAACTGCTGGCCATCAGCGAGCTGAACCGACGCGCCCTCGAAGAAGAACTGCGCAGCGGCCACGCGCTCGACCAGCCGCAACGGGTCAAGAGCTACTGCCTCAGCGTCCTGGCGCCGCTGCGGGTGGAACACTGCATGGCGCTGTACCTGGACAGTCAGTACCGGCTCATAGTCGGCGAAGACATCGCGCGCGGCACCCTGAGCCAGGCCTCGGTATACCCGCGCGAAATCGTCAAGGCCGCCCTGCGGCACCACGCGGCCGCCCTGATCCTGGCCCATAACCATCCTTCCGGCGTGGCCGAGCCCAGCGCTGCCGATCTCGCGCTGACCCGCCACCTGAAGCAGGCCCTGGCCCTGGTCGACATCCGGCTGCTCGACCACCTGATCATCGCCGGCGACACCGCGATATCGCTGGCCGAACGGGGCCAGGTCTGACACAGGCCGGCAATCGGTATAAGCTCTACATGCCTGGGTATCAGCACTATATGTCGGCGCGAGACGTGCCTGTGCCAGGCGTACCTACATGCGCGCCCAGGCGCCGCGGGGCGGACACCCGGCCCTCCGAACCGAACGCAACGAGCCCGCGGCCGTCCCCGCATGGGCATATACACGAACCTGCAAGCCCGCCAGCCATGACGAAAATCTGGGATATTTCCCCGCCCGTATCGGCCCGTTCCCCGGTATTTCCCGGCGACACGCCCTACCGGCAGCAATGGCGCTGGACCATAGGCCCCGGCTGTCCGGTCAATGTCAGCGAAATCACACTTTCGCCGCACATCGGCGCGCATGCCGACGCGCCGCTGCACTACGACCCCCAGGGCGCCGCCGCCGGCACGCTCGGGCTCGAACCCTTTCTGGGCCCCTGCCGGGTCATACACGTCATGCACGGCGGCCCGCTGATCCGCGTCGAAGACCTGCTCCCCCATATGGACGGCGCCCCGCCGCGTATCCTGGCGCGCACTTGCGAACGAGCCGCCGTCGATGCCTGGACCGACGATTTCTCCGCCTACGAGCCGGCCGCCGTGGAATACCTGGCCGCGGCGGGCGTCATGCTGATCGGCATCGACACCCCGAGCATAGACCCGGCCCCCAGCAAATCGCTGGACAGCCACCAGGCCATAGCGCGGCACGGCCTGCGCGTGCTCGAGAACCTGGTGCTGGACGCCGTACCTGCCGGCGACTACGAACTCATCGCCCTGCCCCTGGCGCTGGTCGAGGCCGATGCCAGCCCGGTACGTGCCATCTTGCGTGCGCTTTAATGCCCATGCTAGAATAACTGGCTTAATTTTGGATACGTTGTCGGTATAGGCCATCGGTATGAGTTATCGATGCGAGACCAGCCGGCTGGCGACCCGCAAGAGAAGCCGGGCAAGCCCGGGAACACAGGAAATCGATATGAAAGAAGGCATCCACCCCGAATACCACGAAGTGGTGTTTCTGGATCAGCAAACCGGCAACAAATTCATTTCGCGCTCGACCCTGACCAGCCGCGAAAACATAGAACTCGACGGCAAGTCCTATCCGCTCTTCAAGTGCGACGTGACTTCCGAATCGCACCCGTTCTACACCGGCGCACAAACGCGCATCGTCGAAACCGGCCGCGTGGAAAAATTCCGCGCCCGCTTCGCCCGTACCACCGGCGCCGCCAAGAAGGCCTCGTAAGCGCAATACCCGCTTACCGCCCTCCGGGAAAAAGGCAGCCTTACGGCTGCCTTTTTAATTTAAGATAAGCAATCGTCCGTAGCCCAGCGCCGTCCTCCGTGCCGCCCAACGACTCCCGCTCCACTCCGGCCCGCCTGATGGCGACCGCCACCACCAAACTGCCGCGGATTCTCCTGCTGGTCGTGGGGGTCGTGTACATATTCTCGGGCCTGTTCTTCCGCGACCCCTGGAAAACCGACGACGTAGTCGGCCTGGCCACCATGCTCACCGCCCTGCACGGCCCGGCCCAGGCCTGGCTGCTGCCGCAGGTAGGCACGCTCGCCCACGCCCAGGACGGTCCGCTCATCACCTGGGTGGGCGGCTTCAGCATCTGGCTGTTCCAGCCCTTCTTCGAGCATTTCACCAGTTCGCTGAACGCCGCCATGATCGCTTCGCGGCTGCCGAACCTGCTGTGGTTCGGCCTGGTCACGGCCTCGGTCTGGTACGGCACCTACCTGCTGGGGCGCCGCCCCGAGCCGCAACCGCTGGCCCTGCCCTTCGGCGGCGAACCCACCGTGCGCGACTACGGCCGCATGATCGCCGACGCCGCCTTGCTGCTGATCGTCGCCACGGTCGGGATTCTCTGGCGCATGCACGAGACCTCCGAAGTGCCGGCGCTGATCGCCTTCCAGGCCCTGGCCTTCTATTCCGTGGCGCGCATGCTGGACCGGCCGCTGTCGGGCTCCATCATCCTGGGCGTGGCGCTGGCCGCGGTGTTCCTGACCCGCGGCTGGATAGGCGCGCTGCCGGTGATGCTGGCTGTGCCCCTGGCCTTCATCCCGCGCAGCCCGCTATGGCACTCCAAGCACTGGCTCATCATCAGCGCGGCCATCTGCGTGGCGCTGATTTTGCTATGGTGGATCCCCGCCAGCGAGATCGGCGAATACTGGATGCAGAACTGGTGGCTCTGGAACCTGCGATCCTTCGCCTGGCCGCACTACGAAACGGCCCTGAGCATCGTGCGCGACCTGCCCTGGTTCCTGTGGCCCACCTGGCCCTTCGCGCTGCTGGCCATCTGGCGCTGGCGCTCGTGGCTGGCATCCCCGCACATCTGGGTGCCCCTGGCGTTCGCCGCCTGCCCCCTGGTTTTCATGTTCTTCCTGGCAGACGTCTTCGAACCCGAATACAGCCTGATGGCAGTACCGGTAGCCGTGCTGGCGGCCTTCTCGCTGCCGACCCTGCGCCGCGGCGTGGTCAATTCGCTGGACTGGTTCGCGGTGATGTGCTTTTCGCTCACGGCGGCGACCGTGTGGCTGGGCTGGATTGCGCTGCAGACCGGCTGGCCGCGGCAGATCGCGCACAATATCGCGCGCCAGACTACCGGCTACGCGGCGCACGTGTCGCTGGCCGCCGTGCTCATCGCGCTGGCCGGCACGGCCACCTGGATCGGACTGGTGCGCTGGCGGCTGCACAGCAAGCCCCAGGCGCTGTGGCGCGGCACGGTGCTGTCGGCCGGCGGCCTGATCACGACCTGGCTGCTGCTGGCCACCCTGTGGATGCCGGCCCTGGACTACGTGCGCAGCTACCGCGACGTGTCCGCGCAATTGGCGCAGGCGCTGCATACCTACAAGCAGCCGCACGAATGCGTGCGGGCGCTCGGCCTGGGGCTGGGCCAACGCGCCTCGTTCCTGGTGTTCAACGACATCAATTTCAGCTACGACCCGCACTGCACCCTGATCCTGCAGCAGACCACGCCGCAAAACCTGGCCGAAGGCACCTCCGGGTTCTCGGGCGCCACCGAAACCGGGGCGGCCCAAGAGCTATGGCGGGGCAAGCGCGGCGCCGACCGCCACGAAGCCTTCCGCCTGCTGCGCCTGGGTGGCCGCAAAAAATAAACCGCGCCGCTGGCAGCCGCGGCGCACGCGACTCATCACCAAGTTCATGACCCATACCCGCAAGCCCGCAGGCTTCCGCTCGCATGTGGCCGAAACACTCCGCCAGGCCTGGCCGGTGCTGGTCAGTTCGTGGGCCGGCATCGCCTTCGGCGTGCTGGACACCACCATGGCCGGCCACGCCAGCGCAGCCGACCTGCAGGCGATGTCGCTGTCGGCCTCCATCTACATCACGGTCTTCGTGGGCCTGATGGGCGTGGTGCACGCGCTCATTCCCATCCTCGCCCAGCAATATGGGGCGGGTCGCTTGTCCGATGTGGGCCGCACTTGGGGCCAGGGCGTCTGGCTGGCGCTGGCGCTGTCGGTGCTGGGCGGCGCGTGCATGCTGTTCCCCGACCTGTGGCTGGCCATGTCCGGCAAGGTCGAACCCGCGGTGCGCAACGGCGTGGCCTGGTACCTGCGGGCGCTGATCGTGGCGCTGCCCGCGACCCTGGTGTTCCGCACCATCTACGCGCTGGGCGCGGCGGTGTCGCGCCCCAAGACCGTCATGGCGATCAACCTGGCCAGCATCGTCTTCAAGTTCTTGTTCAACTGGATCTTCATCTTCGGCGCCCTGGGCGTCCCGGCCATGGGCGCCGCCGGGGCGGGCCTGTCGACCGCGGTGGTCGGCTGGCTGTGCCTGGCCGCGGGCCTGTGGGTGCTGCGCCGCGATCCCTACTACACGCGCCTGCGGCCGCGCCTCGAGCGGCCGGACTGGGCCACGCAGAAGGAACTGCTGCGCCTGGGCCTGCCCATGGGCGGCTCATACCTGGTGGAAGTGTGCGCCTTCAGCTTCATGGCGCTGCTGGTGGCGCGCGAGGGCATGTACGTGTCGGGCGGCCACCAGATCGCCGCCAACCTGGCCGCGCTGTGCTACATGATGCCCATGGCCGTCGGCGTCGCCTCGGCCTCGCTCACCGCCCAGGCCATAGGCGCGCGCGACCTGCCTCGCGCCCGCGCCATGGGACAGGCCGGCATGGCCGTGGTCGTGGTGGGCGCCCTGGCCACCGCCACGATCCTGGTCCTGGGCCGTCCCTTGATCCTGGAGGCCTATACCGACGACTTGCAAGTGGCCGCGGTGGCCGCCACGCTGCTGCGCATCATCCCTTTCTTCCACCTGTGCGACGCCATGCAGTGCATAGGCTCATACCTGCTGCGGGCCTACAAGGTGGCGCTGGTGCCCATGCTGCTGCAAACCGTGGCGCTGACCGGTATCGGCCTGGTGGGCGGCTGGTGGCTGGGCTACGGGCCCGGCGCCGGCGCCCTGCTGCCCTTGTTGCGGGTGCTGGCGCCCGGTGCGCCGCCGGGCGCGGCGACCATGTGGCTCATGGCCCTGGCCGGCCTGGGCCTGTCGGCAGCGCTGCTGCATGGCTGGTACTGGCACGTGGTAAGGGTCTGGGAGCGGCGCGCCCGCCCCAAGGCCGGGCCGGCTCCGGCGAGCACCTGAAGCGTCCCGAGCGCCGCGGCGTCCACGAGGACATGCCTGGGCGTCGATATTCCGGCCCGGCCTGGAGACCGACCCCGTCGATAAGTGGGCCGCCGCTACATGCCGGGCACAACAGCAGCCCGAAGGCGTCGATCCCATTGCAGGCCCGGGCCCCAGGCCTGCATGCCGGCCCAGGCCTGCCGACAGACTCAGGCCTGGCGATAGATGTAGTCCCGCCGCCACGGGTAGCTCAGGTCGGCCGGGTAGTCCAGCTCGTCGCTGCGCCCGCCCGCCATGGGCTGGGCCAGCACCTGGTGCAGGGCGATCCAGCCATGCTCGAAGCCCATGGCGCAGCCGGCCAGGTAGACGCGATAGGCGCGCAGCGACCGTTCCCCCTGCTCGCCGCCCAGCACCGCCCGGGCTTGCGGCAGGCAGGCTTCCAGGGCGTCGCTCCAGGCCCACAAGGTGCGGGCATAGTGCGGGCGCAGGTTCTCGACGTCCAGGCCTTCCAGGCCGCCGTCGGTCAGCGTGGCCAGCACATTGCTGATGTGGGTCAGCTCGCCGCCCGGGAATATGTATTTTTCGATGAACTCGCCCATGCCCGAGCCCAGCTCGGAGTTGCGCAGGCCGCCCGCCGTGATGCCGTGGTTCATGACCAGGCCGCCCGGGCGCAACAAGCGACGCAGCTTGGCGAAATACCCCTGCAACTGGGCGCGGCCCACGTGCTCGAACATGCCCACCGACGCGATCTTGTCGTAGGGCCGCGATTCATCCAGCTTGCGGTAGTCCAGCAGTTCCATGCGCACCCGGCCGCCCAGGCCCTTGGCCTCGATCAGGCGGTTGACGTGCGCGTGCTGGTTCTTGGACAGCGTGATGCCGGTGGCGTCCACGCCGTAGTTCTCGGCGGCCCACAGCAGCAGGCCGCCCCAGCCGGCGCCCACGTCCAGGAAACGCTCGCCCTCGTGCAGGCGCAGCTTGCGGCAGATGTGATCCAGCTTGGCTTCCTGCGCCTGCGCGATGGTCATGCCGGGCTCGCGGAAATAGGCGCAGGAATAGACGCGGCGCGGGTCCAGCCACAGCGCATAGAAATCGTCGGACAGGTCGTAGTGAAACTGGATCTGGCGCGCATCGCGTTCGATGGAATGGCGCCACACCGACACCAGCCGCTGCACCAGGCCGGTGAGCCAGCCGCCGCGCGCCGCATCCACCGGCGAACCGGGCAGGATGGCAGCCGCCATGGCCATCACGTCGCGCATCGAGCCCTCGATGTCGAGCTTGCCCTGGACATAGTCTTCGCCCAGCACGCCCACTTGCCCGGCCGCCAGGTGCGCCAGCGCGCTCCTGTCCTTGGCCGCGATACGGATTCGCGCATTGGCCGCGCCCACCCGCGTCCCATCGGGCATGGTCAACTCGACAGGTATAGGCAGGGCTTCAAGCTTTTTTTCGACTGCGGACAAAACCGAATTCACAATTAATCTCCTATTTCCCTTGCGGACAAAACCCGGAAAATCATATTCGTATAGAAAAAACCACGCAAACGCCCATGCTAAGATGCGCAGCTCAACCTAGGGCCTATTCACACTAACAAGGCCCGGCAGGCGCCCGCGCACGCCCGCCTTCTCTGCTCAGCACATGCCACCCGCTACCAAGACACGCGACTTTCCGCCCTGGCTCATATTGATGGGGCTGCTCACCGCCCTGGGCCCGCTGGCGATCGACATGTACCTGCCCGCCTTTCCGTCCATCGTGCAGGGCCTGCACACCACGGAAGGCAAGGTCGAGCGCACCGTCGCCAGCTATCTGCTGGGCCTGGCGCTGGCGCAACTCGTCTACGGCCCTTTCGCCGACCGCTACGGACGCAAGCCCCCGCTGATCACGGGCCTGCTGCTGTTTATCGGCGCCTCGATCGCCTGCGGCCTGACCGACAACATCGAGCACCTGACCCTGTGGCGCATCGTGCAGGCCTTCGGCGGCGCCTGCGGCATGGTGATTCCGCGCGCCGTCATCCGCGACAACTTCGACACCCGCGACGCGGCCAAGGCGCTGTCCGTGCTGATACTGGTCATGGGCGCCACCCCCATCCTGGCCCCGCTGCTGGGCGGCCAGGTGCTGCTGCTGGGCAGTTGGCGGGGGCTGTTCGCCATCATGGCCGGCGGCGGCACGCTGCTGCTGTGCGGCGTGGTCTGGACCATGCGCGAAAGCCTGCCGCCAGGCAAGGCCGTCGCCCTGCGACCGGCCATCATCGCCCGCAACTACGCCGCGCTGCTCAGCCACAAGCGCTTCATGTGCTACACCCTGGCCGGCGGCTTCGGCTCGGCCGGGCTGTTCGCCTACATCTCGGGCTCGGCGCGTACCTTCATAGAGATCTACCATGTGGATCCGCGCTATTTCGGCCTGCTGTTCGGCCTGAACGCCGCCTCGCTCATCATCGCCTCGCAGTTCAGCGCGCGCCTGCTGAACCGCCACACGCCCGAAAAACTGCTCAAGACCGCCCAGATCACGCTGGCCTGCGCCACGCTGGCCGGGCTCGCCATCACCCTGGCCGGCGCCATGACGCTGACGCTGCTGATGCTGTGCCTGATCGGCTTCATGGCCAGTCAGGGCTTCGTCAGCCCGAATGCGGCGGCCCTGGCCCTGGCCGACCAGGGCGGGCGGCTGGGCGTCGCCTCGGCCATGCTGGGCACCCTGCAAATGCTGTGCGGCGCCGCCTCCGGCATGGCGGTCAGCGCCTGGCAGTCGAGCACCCCGCTGCCGCTGACCGGCATGCTGGCGCTGTGCGCCTGCCTGTCGTGGCTGTTCGGCCGCATCGCCCTGCGCGACGGAGTGCGCCAGGCCTGAACGGCGGACGGGGCGGCCGCTCCTGCAGCCGGCGCCGCGGCGCTCTGGGAGGCCCATGCAGGGCCCGCTCCCAAAGGCTGAGCACCATGCCCCGGGTTGGCCGGTTTCGCGCCCCGGCAGCAAGCTTCGGTATCAAGCTTTAGTGTCAGGCTTTGGTTGCCAAAACAGCGATTTCACAGTATATTAGTGGGCTTTACGGGCCACCAGCCTATTTTCTGCCGTCCGCGCAAGGCTGTAGATAAAGTAAGCGCTAACTTTTAAGCGCTAGCTTCATTCATAGTTTAGTTTGTTTAAGTTGCGCGACGGCTGTCGATGAAGGTGGCCAGACGGGGCCTGGCGAGTGGTTTGCGGCGGCAATGACTGCAGAATGCCGCGGCGGCCCGGGTTCAGGCCGATGGCATCAGGCCAATTAATATCAAGGGGTATGATCATGGCACGTGTATGCCAAGTTACCGGTAAAGGCCCGATGACGGGCAACAACGTCTCGCACGCCAACAACAAGACCAAGCGTCGCTTTCTTCCCAACCTACAATCGCGCCGTTTCTGGGTCGAAAGCGAAAACCGCTGGATACGCCTGCGCGTCAGCGCCAATGCTCTGCGCACCATAGACAAGAACGGCATTGATTCTGTCCTGGCCGACCTGCGCGCCCGCGGCGAACTGGCCTGAACGGCCGAACTCATTACAGGAGCTGATCATGGCAAAAGGCATCCGCGAAAAGATCAAACTCGAATCCACGGCCGGCACCGGCCACTTCTACACGACCAGCAAGAACAAGCGCAACATGCCTGAAAAAATGCTGATCAAGAAGTTCGACCCGGTGGCGCGCAAGCACGTCGAGTACAAGGAAACCAAGCTGAAGTAAGCCGGTTTCCCACCGCGCCGCAAGGCGCGGACGCATTCCCCTAAAACCCCGCGGCAAGCCCGCGGGGTTTTGTTTTCTGCGGCCAAAGGAATCAATATATTGCGGCGATGCATGGTTCTTTAGCCGCCGGGGCTGCCCTGCGGAGTTCCGATGCTCGGCAGACTCGCCTGCGCTTCGGACTCCTACGGGGTCCCCGGCTTGCAGCCTGGCATCCTGTACGGTTGTTACCCTGTTTCTAAACCAGCCTTGGTTTAAAAACCGATTAAATCCGTCGCATGCCGCAGTGCGAGCTGAGGACCCCGGAGGAGTCCGAAGCACAGCCCGAGGTTGGGCGAGCATCGGAACTCCGCAGGGCAGCCTCAGCGAGTTAAGAACCAAGCCCGGCAGCCCAAGAATCCACTCAGCGGCTAAAGAACCACGCCACACGCGGCGCCAGTTCGCCGATGCGCTGCGACAACTGGCGCATGCTCTGCGTCACTTGCTCCACCACGGCCGCATCGAGCAGCGGCAGCGACGCCGCGGCGTTAGTGACCAGCACCAGCCCGCAACCATTCGACCCGTCCCCGCGCGCCGCCCTATAATGCAGGGCTTGCAACCGCAAGGCGCGCACTGCGCATGCCGCGCGCCACCTTCCCCCATACAGATTCGAATTCCATGCAGGAACGCTACAACCCTTCCGCCGTCGAAGCCGCCGCCCACCAGAACTGGCAGGCGCGGGACGCCTATCGCGTGGTCGAGACCGCCACCGCGGCCGACGGCTCCCCCAAGCCCAAGTTCTACGCCTGCTCGATGCTGCCCTACCCCAGCGGCAAACTGCACATGGGGCACGTGCGCAACTACACCATCAACGACATGATGGCGCGCCAATTGCGCATGCGCGGCTACAACGTGCTCATGCCCATGGGCTGGGACGCCTTCGGCATGCCTGCCGAAAACGCCGCGATGAAATCCGGCGTGCCGCCCGCCAAGTGGACGTACGACAACATCGCGTACATGAAAAAGCAGATGCAGGCCATGGGCCTGGCCATCGACTGGTCGCGCGAAATGTGCGCCTGCGACCCCAAGTACTACAAATGGAACCAGTGGCTGTTCCTGAAGATGCTGGAAAAAGGCATCGCCTACCGCAAGACGCAGACCGTCAACTGGGACCCCGTCGACCAGACCGTGCTGGCCAACGAACAAGTCATAGACGGCCGCGGCTGGCGTTCCGGCGCCCTGGTCGAAAAACGCGAGATCCCCGGCTACTACCTGCGCATCACCGACTACGCCCAGGAACTGCTCGAACAAGTGCATGACGGCCTGCCCGGCTGGCCCGAGCGCGTACGCGTCATGCAGGAAAACTGGATCGGCAAGAGCGAAGGCGTGCGCTTCGCCTTCACGCACGACATCCGCGACACCACGGGCGCCCTGATCCAGGACGGCCGCATGCACGTGTTCACCACGCGCGCCGACACCATCATGGGCGTGACCTTCTGCGCGGTGGCGCCCGAGCATCCGCTGGCGACGCACGCCGCTGCGAACAATCCCGCCCTGGCGGCCTTCATCGAAGCCTGCAAGCAAGGCGGGACCACCGAGGCCGAGCTGGCCACCCGCGAAAAAGAAGGCATGCCCACGGGGCTGTCGGTCACGCACCCGCTGACCGGTGCCGCGGTGCAGGTCTGGGTTGGCAATTACGTGCTGATGAGCTACGGCGACGGCGCCGTCATGGGCGTGCCCGGCCACGACGAACGCGATTTCGCCTTCGCGCTCAAGTACGGCCTGCCGATACGCCAGGTCATAGATGTCGAAGGCCAGGCCTACGACGCCACCGCCTGGCAGGAATGGTATGCCGACAAGCAGCGCGGCCGTACGGTCAATTCCGGCAAGTACGACGGCCTGAGCACCGCCCAGGCGGTCGACGCCGTGGCCGCGGACCTGGCCGCGATGGGCCTGGGCGAGAAACAGACCACGTGGCGCCTGCGCGACTGGGGCATTTCGCGCCAACGCTATTGGGGCACCCCGATACCCATCATCCACTGTCCCGACTGCGGGCCGGTGCCCGTGCCCGAACAAGACCTGCCCGTGATCCTGCCGGAAGACCTGATTCCGGACGGCAGCGGCAATCCGCTGGCGCGCAGCGAGTCCTTCCTGGCCTGCTCGTGCCCGCACTGCGGCAAGGCGGCGCGGCGCGAAACCGACACCATGGACACCTTCGTCGATTCGTCCTGGTATTTCATGCGCTACACCTCGCCGGGCAACGACACGGCCATGGTCGACGCCCGCAACGACTACTGGATGCCCATGGACCAGTACATCGGGGGCATCGAGCACGCCGTGCTGCACCTGCTGTATGCGCGCTTCTGGACGCGCGTGATGCGCGACCTGGGGCTGGTGAAATTCGACGAACCCTTCACCCGCCTGCTGTGCCAGGGCATGGTGCTCAACCATATCTATTCCCGCAAGAACGCACAGGGCGGCATCGAGTACTTCTGGCCCGACCAGGTCGAGAACATCGTCGACGCCAAGGGCGCCATCGTCGGCGCGCGCCTGCGTGCCGACGGCTCGCCGGTGACCTATGGCGGCATAGGCACCATGTCCAAGTCGAAGAACAACGGCGTCGACCCGCAATCGCTCATCGACAGCCTGGGCGCCGACACCGCGCGCCTGTTCGTGATGTTCGCCAGCCCGCCTGAACAAACCCTGGAATGGTCCGACTCGGGCGTGGACGGCGCCAACCGCTACCTGCGCAAGGTCTGGGCGTTCTGCCTGGCGCGCCGCGAGGCCGTGCAGGCGGGGCTGGGCGGCGGCGCCGCGGCCTCGCAGGCGGCGGGCGCGGCCAAGACCCTGCGGCGCGACATCCATACGCTGCTAAAGCAGGCCGACTACGACTACCAGCGCATGCAGTACAACACGGTGGTGTCGACCAGCATGAAGATGCTCAACGCCATCGAGTCCGCGGCCCTGGACGACAGCCCCGCCTCGGCGGCGGCCCTGGCCGAATGCGTCAGCATCCTGCTGCGCGTGCTGTACCCGGTGGTGCCGCACATCACCTGGCAACTGTGGCAGGATCTGGGCTACGACGCGGCACTGGGCGACCTGCTGGACGCCCCCTGGCCTGCGGTCGACGAAGCGGCGCTGGTGGCCGACGAAATCGAACTGATGCTGCAGGTCAACGGCAAGCTGCGCGGTTCGCTGACCGTCGCCAGCACGGCGGTCAAGGCCGATATCGAACAGCTCGCCGCGGCGCACGACGCGGTGGCGCGCTTCCTGGAAGGCCGTCCCGTCAAGCGCATCATCGTGGTGCCGGGCAAACTGGTCAACGTAGTGGGGTAAGCACAGGGTGAACACAGGCATGCGCAAGCTCCGGCCCGCCAGCGCGGCGGCATCCCTTCCGGCAGCACGCCTCTGGGCGCGCGGGCTGGCCTGCGCCATGCTGTGCGCGCTGCTGGCGGCCTGCGGCTTCAGGCTGCGCGGACCGGTGCCGCTGCCCTTCTCCACGGTGTATACCAATATCGCGGAAAATTCCGACTTCGGCGCGCGGCTGCGCCGCGCCCTGCAGGCCAGTTCTCCGAATCTGCGCTTCGTCTCGCGCATGGGCGACGCCCAAGTGCGGCTGATCCAGATTTCCAACAACCAGTCGCTGCGCGAGCTGTCTCTCAATGCCCAGGGCCTGGTCGAAGAATACGAATTGAACCTGTCCTTCGTGTTCGAGCTGATGGACGCCAAGGGCAATGTGCTGCTGGCGCCCACCACCCTGACATCCAGCCAGGACCTGCCCTACGACCCGAACCAGGTCCAGGCCAAGCAGGGCGAAATCGCCACGCTGTTCCTGGAAATGCAGAAGAGCCTGGTGGACCGCATCGTGCGGCGCCTGAGTTCGCCCGACGTGATCGAGGCCGCCCGCAAGGCGCAATTGAGCCAGCCCTCGCAAAACTCCAAGGCTGCCGGCGGCGCCGAGCTGCCTCCTCCCTCGGTTCCCTGGGTTACGCCGCGCGTCGAACCCAGCATGGGGCTCTAGGGCCTGCATGGGACGGCCTCTCGACCCGGACAGCCTGCTCGGCGCCTTGCGCCAGGGGCGCATGCCCCTGGATCCGCTGTACGTGATTTCGGGCGACGAGCCCTTGCTGGTTACCGAGACCATGGACGGCCTGCGCGCCGCGGCCCACGCGCAAGGCTATACAGAGCGCAGCAGCATGGTGCTGGACGCCAACAGCGACTGGAGCGCCGTGCTGGCTGCCACGCGCAATGTTTCGCTATTCGGCGACCGGCGCGTGGTCGAACTCAAGCTGCCCGGCGGCAAGCCGGGCAAGACCGGCGGCGAAACACTGCAACGGCTGGCCGAGATGGCCGGCACAGGCCAATGGGGCGACGACACCGTAATGCTCGTCAGCCTGCCGCGCCTGGACAAGGCCACCCGTACCGGCAAATGGGCCAGCGCGCTGTGGCAACATGCCACCACCCTGGAACTCGCCAGCGTCGAGCGCGCTCAGTTGCCCGACTGGATACGCCAGCGCCTGGCGCGGCAGAACCAGGAAGTGGACGCGGAAGTGCTGGAATGGATGGCCGACAAGGTCGAAGGCAATCTGCTCGCCGCCTTCCAGGAAATCCAGAAGCTGGCCCTGCTCTATCCGGAGGGCCGCATCGAAGCCGCCGAGGTCGAGCGGGCCGTGCTCAATGTGGCGCGCTACGACGTCTTCGGCCTGCGCGACGCGATGCTGGCCGGCCAGCCTGCGCGCACGCTGTCCATGCTGGCCGGCCTGCGCGCCGAGGGCACCGCCCTGCCCCTGGTGCTGTGGGCCGTGGGCGACGAGATCCGCATCCTGGCGCGCCTGGCCGAGGCCCGTTCGCAAGGCCGCGACCTGGGCGGCGAGCTGCGCAAGAACCGCGTCTTTGGCAATCACGAACGCCTGGCGCGCCAGGCCCTGGCGCGGGTCTCGCCCGGCGCCTGGCCCGCGGCGGTCCAGCACGCCCATGAGGTCGACCGGCTCGTCAAGGGCCTGAAGGTGCCGGGCCGGCTCGACGACCCCTGGGAAGAAATGGGCCGCCTGGCGCTGCGCGTGGCCGCCGTGCGGCCCGCACCCGCGCGCCGCGGCCCGCCGCCCGGCGCGTAGCCACAGGCACACCCGCACTCGGGACGTCCGCCGGATTTCCGGCCCGCGGCATGCGCACGGCCCGCCCTGCATCCCGGGCGCGGCACCGCCATCCGGCGCAAGGCGCGGCCATGTTTTTGTGAAAGCTCCGAAAGCTGGGATAATTCTCTTATGCCCCGCCGCGCGCGGGCTCTATTCATTACCCGCCCGGGGCCCCTGCAGCCCGGGCCCTGCATCCATGACGACCACTAGCAACACCATCGAGCGCGAAGCCGCCGCGAACGCCGCGGCTCTCGACATGACCCCTCTGGGCCGCCAGGCGCGCGCCGCCTCGCGCCTCATGCTGCGCGCCACCGGCAAGGCCAAGGCACAGGCCCTGCGCGCCATGGCGCAACGCCTGCAGGCCGGCAAGGCGCAACTGCTCGAACGCAATGCCCTCGACCTGGATGCCGCGCGCCGCAACGGCCTGGCGCCCGCCATGGTCGACCGCCTCGCGCTGTCGGAAAAATCCCTGCAGACCATGACCGCCGGCCTGCTGCAGATCGCCGACATGCCCGATCCCATAGGCAGCACCACCGCCTCCACCATACGCCCCAACGGCATGCGCGTGGCGCAGATGCGCGTGCCGCTGGGCGTCATCGGCATCATCTACGAATCGCGGCCCAACGTCACCATCGACGCCGCCGCCCTGTGCCTGAAATCGGGCAACGCGGCGATCCTGCGCGGTGGCAGCGAAGCCTTCAATTCGAATATGGCGCTGGGCGAAATCATCCGCGGCGGCCTGGAAGACGCCGGCCTGCCGGCCCACGCCGTGCAAGTGGTCGGCACCACCGACCGCGCCGCGGTGGGCCAGCTCGTCACCATGACCGAATACATCGACGTCATCGTGCCGCGCGGCGGCAAGGGCCTGATCGCGCGGCTCGCGGCCGAAGCCAAGGTTCCTCTCATCAAGCACCTGGACGGCAATTGCCACGTCTACATCGACGCCGCCGCCGACCCGCAGCGCGCCCATGACATCGCCGTCAACGCCAAGACCTACCGCTACGGCATCTGTGGCGCCATGGAAACCCTGCTGGTGCATCGCGACATCGCCGAAGCCGTGCTGCCCAGGCTCGCCCAAACCCTGACCGAAGCCGGGGTGGAACTGCGCGGCTGTCCGTGCACGCTTGCCCTGGTGCCGCAGGCCGTGGCCGCCACCGAAGCCGACTGGGGCACCGAATACCTCGAACCCATACTGGCGATCCGCATCGTCGACAGCCTGGACGAGGCCATGGACCACATAGCCCGCTGGGGCTCCGGCCACACCGACTCCATCGTCACCGAAGACCTGGCGGCGGCCACGCGCTTCCAGCGCGAGGTCGATTCCAGCTCGGTCTACATCAACCTGCCCACCTGCTTCGCCGACGGCTACGAATATGGCCTGGGCGCGGAAATCGGCATTTCCACCAACCGCCTGCACGCCCGCGGCCCGGTCGGCCTCGAAGGCCTGACCACGCTCAAGTGGGTACTGACCGGCGACGGCCAGTTGCGCGGCCAAGGCTGACACGGATACCGCCGGATGCTCTGGGTCAAGACCTTTCATATCCTGTTCGTAACATCGTGGTTCGCCGGCCTGTTCTACCTGCCGCGCATCTACGTCAACCTGGCCCAGGCGCACGACGCCGCCACGGCCGACTGCCTGCTGGGCATGGCGCGCCGCCTGTACCGCTTCATGACGCCGCTGGCCGTGCTGGCGGTGGCCTTCGGCCTGTGGCTGTTCATCGGCTACGGCATAGGCCGCGCCAGCGGCTGGATGCATGCCAAGCTGCTGTTCGTGCTGCTGCTCGTCATATACCATCTGGCCTGCGGGCGCATGCTGCGCACCTTCGCCGCGGGCCGCAACACCCGCGGGCACAAGTTCTACCGCTGGTTCAACGAAATACCCGTACTGCTGCTGCTGATCATCCTGATCCTGGTCGTAGTCCAGCCCTTCTGATTCCCGGCCACCATGACCGACACCCCGACCAAGCCCCGCAAGACCCTGACGATAAAAAAGGCCACATCGGCCGCGGCAAGCGATACTTCCGAACCGCGCAAGCGCAGAGGCGCTCGCGCCCGGCAGGTTGCGCAAATGGAAATCTCGCGCGGCAAGAACGGCGCCGGGCCCTCTGCCCGCGCCGATACGCCGCGTGGCGCCTCCGCGCCGGCCCGCAAGCGCGCGACGTCCGCCGAAACCGCAACAGGGCACGATGCCAGGCCCGCGGCGCGGCCGCGCCGCGACGCCCCCAAGCCGGCCGACAAACCGAACCCTGGCCGAAGCCGGACAGCAGCGCCCGAGACCCCGCAAGCGACAGGCCGCAACAGAGATGCAGGCCGACGCGCCCCGGCACGCGACGCGGGCGCTAGCGGCGCCCCGCAACACCGCGGACGAGACGCAGGCTTGGCCGAAAGGCCCGCCCCCGATCGCCGGCGCAGCGAATCCATCGCCGCGCCGTTCGAAGGGCGCGGCGCCGAAGCGCCCGAAATATACGAAGCAAGCCAAGCGCCGCGCATCAGCCGCCGGCCGCGGCGCGGCGTGCCGGCGCGTATCTTTCCGGTCTTTGCGCCCTGTCCGCACGGGCTCGAAGAGGCCCTGGCCGCCGAACTGCAGGCGCTGGGTTTCGACGCCGTGGCGCCATCGCGCGCCGGCTGCAGCTTCGAGGCCGACTGGGCAGGCGTACAGCGCGCCAATCTCTATTCGCGCCTGGCCACCCGCGTGCTGGTGCAGGTCTCGCAGCAGCCGGTGTACCACGAGGACGACATCTACGAACTCGCCCTGGATACCCCCTGGGAAGACTGGTTCGGCGCCGAACAGACCCTGCGGGTCGACACCTCGGCCATCCACAGCCCCATGAAGAGCCTGCAGTTCTGCAACCTGCGGGCCAAGGACGGCATCTGCGACCGACTGCGCGAGCGCGAAGGCGCGCGCCCCGATATCGATACCGTCAGGCCGGACGCGCGCGTGCATCTGTTTCTTACCGAGGACACCGGCACCCTGTACCTGGACACCTCGGGCGAATCCCTGTTCAAGCGCGGCTGGCGCCTGGACAAGGGCGAGGCGCCGCTGCGCGAGAACCTGGCGGCCGGCCTGCTGGCCCTGTCCGGCTGGGATCCGGCGCGTCCGCTGATGGACCCGTTCTGCGGCAGTGGCACGATACTCATAGAGGCCGCCTGGATCGCCCTGGGCGTGCCGCCGGGCATCTGGCGCCCCTTCGGCTTCGAGCGCCTGCGCAACCACGACGCCCGGCGCTGGCGCGACATCAAGGAAGAAGCCCGCAGCCGCATCGCCCCGCGCCTGGATACGCCCCTGATCGGCTATGACGTAGACGCCAGCGCCATCGATGCGGCCCGCCTCAACCTGGAACGCGCCTGGCTCACGCCGGAATCGGTGCATCTCGAGATCGGCGACGCCCGCCAGGTGGCGCCGCCGCCCGAAGCCGGCTGGCTGGTCACCAATCCGCCCTATGGCGAACGCATGGCCGGCGACGGCGAAGATCTCTGGCCCGCCTGGGCAGAAAATCTCAAGCGGCACTACAGCGGCTGGTCGATCAACGTCATCTCCAGCGACCTGGACCTGCCGCGCCGCCTGCGGCTCAAGCCGCTGCGCCGCTACCCCTTGCACAACGGCGCCCTGGACTGCCGGCTGTTCAGCTTCGAGATGGTGCAGGCCAGCTATCGGCGCTGAAGACGGCAAGCCGCAAGGCCCGCTCGGCCGGCGCCTCTGGGCGCCCGCGAGCGCCTACGAGGGCATCCGAACGCCGCTGAACTACCTCTAAGCTCCCCCTGAGCTACGTCTGAGCTGCCTCTGAACCAGGGCTCTGAACTAGCCCTGAGCCATCTTGGCCACATTCAAGCTTCCTTCGATGCGTATGGGGCCTGCCCATCGGGCTGGCCTCGAACCGCCGGCGAAGCAGCCGAATTCCGGGCCCGCAGCGCCCCTTCCAGGCCCGTTGTGCATAGACTTGCGCAGGCTCCTTCCCTCAAATTTTGCCGTAGCGCAACATTTATATCGCGCCGCAGCATTCTGGCTTGCTTTTGCTAGGGGTTAACCCCTATAATAGGGTTAACCCTGAACGAAACGTTCAATTTATATAGAGCACTGCCATGAAAGACCTGCAACAAAACTTCCGCTTGACCGACGAACTCGAACGCCAACTGATGCTCCAGGCCATCGAAGAGCAATTCCGCTTCCGCCCCAGCGTCGCCCTGAAGAATCTGGCGAGCAAAGTCACCGGGCTGTTCGGTTATGGTCATGGCCAAGTGAAGTCGGCCCACTGATAGGGCCCGCACAGAGGCGCATGCTGCATCGCAGTAAATCCTGCCGCCTCGCCCACTGCAAGCCGCCGCTACTGGCGGCTTTTGCTTTTTCGGCCTTTGCCAAGGCCGGCCGCACCCGGGGTGCAGGCCATCGGCGAACAGGCTCGAGCATTTTCGGCTCAAGTATTTACACTTTTCAATGCGCTGTATCAGGTAAGCGCTGCAAAATTCCGTACTCATTTGCGCCGAACTTGCTCTAGCCCAGGAGCCAAGGTATTTCCGCCCACGCCGGCCCGCCCCCCAAGCAGTATCCTTGGCCGGCAAGAAATTGCGGGATAATGGCGCCCATGAAAAAATCGAGAAAAACCGCGGCCCGGCCCGAACTTCCCCACACGGTGCTGGCCGCCCTGCCCGCGCCGACCCGCTGGCGCCGTTTCGCCTGCATGATGTACGAAGCCGTCCTGCTGTTCGGCGTCGTATTCCTGGCCAGCTACCTGTTCGACACGCTTACCCAGAGCCGCAGCGGCATGACCCTGCGCCATGCCCGCCAGGTCCTGCTGTTCCTGGCCATAGGCGCCTATTTCATATTGTGCTGGCGCAAGCGCGGCCAGACCTTGCCCATGAAGACCTGGAACATTCGCCTGGTCGACCGCGACGGGCGTACGCCGCGCCTGTCGCGCCTGGTATTGCGCTATATCCTGATCTGGCCGCTGCCGCTGGTGGCCGCCATGATCGTGCGCGCGGCCTCGCATGCCACCGGCTACGGCTCGGTCGACCTGTTCATCGTGTTCGCGCCTTTCAGCATATTCCTCTGGACCTGGTTCGATAATGACAGGCAGTTCCTGCACGATCGCCTGCTCGGCACGCGCCTGATCAACATTGAAGACACAAATAGGGAACCCGTAGAAACCCTAGGGTGATCGGCTTTGAATAGAGGGGGGATTGCACATAACCCGCTTGTCGTTCATGCTTGAGGGTAGTCTGTTTCCTGTCGCGACGCCCCGCACCCGACCACAAAGACAATGAACGACCAATATTCGGAGCTGTACTCGTCCTATCAGTGGTTTGTCCCCAGTCACTTCAATATCGCCCAGGCGTGTGTCCATCGTTGGGCTGAAAATCCGCACGAAGGCCGGCGCATAGCGGTCTACTACGAAAACGAACTCGGCCAGCGCGAGGTCTGGACCTATGCGCGGCTGTCCGAAACCGCCAACCGGCTGTCCAACGGCCTGGCGCGCATGGGCGCCGGCGCCGGCGACCGCATTGCCGTCTGCATGGCGCAGCGGCCCGAGGCCGTCGCCGCCTGCATGGCCATCCTCAGCCTCGGCGCCATCGTCGTTCCCTTGTCGACACGCTACGACACGCAGGCCCTGGTCGCGCGCCTGCGCAACTCCGAGGCCCGCATCGCCATCATCGACGAAAACGCCGGTCCCGAACTGCTGGGCGCCCAGCCCCAATGCGCCGCCTTGTCGCAAGTCATAGGGCTCGGGTTCCAGCACGACAGCATCATTGCCTGGCGCACGCTGCTGGCCCGCCAGCCTGCCGAATACAAGGCGCTCGCCACGCGCTCGGACGCGCCTGCGCTGCTGCTGTATTCCGACGACGAAACCGACCCGCGCGGCGCGCTGCTGGCCCATGGCGCCTTGATCGGCAGCCTGCCGGGCTTCGTCGCGTCCCAGGACTGGTTCCCACAGAAAGGCGATATTTTCTGGACCTGCGCCGAATGGGCCTGGGCCGATGCGCTGTTCGCAGCCCTGCTGCCCACACTCTACTTCGGCCATGCCATTGTCGCCACGCCCGGCCACGTGCCCGCCCGGCGCGCATTCGAGATCCTCGAACGCTACCAGATCACCAGCCTGCTGCTGCCGCCTCGCGCCATCAAGGCGCTGCGCGCCGAAGGCGACGAACCACGCCAGCATTTCAAGCTCGCGCTGCGCAGCCTGGCAAGCACCGGCGAAAGCCTGGGCGCCGTGCTGTACGACTGGTGCGTGCAGTCCCTGGGGGTCGCCCCGAACGAAATATACGGCCGTGCGTCCATGCCCAGCGTGATCGGCGCCAGCCGCACGAAATGGCCTACGCGCCCGGGCAGCATGGGCCGGCCCTATCCCGGCCACCGAGTCGGCGTGCTGGACGCCCGCGGCAGGCTCTGTCCCGCCGGGCAAATCGGCGAAATAGCGCTGAACCGCCACGATATCCACGGATACCCCGACCCAGGCCTGTTCCTGGGCTACTGGCGCGACGACCGCGCCGGCGAAGCCGATCACGGCGGCGACTGGCGCCTGAGCGGCGACCTCGCCAGGGTCGATGAAGACGGCTACTACTGGTATGTGGGCCGCACGGCAGAAGTCTTCACGAGCTCGGGCCGGCGCGTCGGCCCCGGCGAGATCGAAGAATGCCTGCTTGCCCATCCGGCGGTGGCCGACGCCGTCGTGGTGCCGTCGGGCCCCGCCGATCAGCCTGTGGTCCTCAAGGCCTATGTCCAGCGCCGGCAGGCGAAGCTCGACGACGATCTGGCGGCCCTGGCCGAATCCCTCAAAGAACATGTGCGGCAACGGCTCTCCAGTGCCCTGGCGCCCAGCGAAATCGAATTCACCGAGGCCCTGCCCTTGACCGCGGCCGGCAAGGCCTTGCGCCGCGCCGTGCCCGTCCCGGCCCAGGAGCACGGACGGTAGGAATTTATCGACTCGAAGCGGGCGGTAAAAGCGGTAGCAATTTGCCGAATCGAAGCGGGCGGTAGAAAGATGGGATAAATTTGCCGAATCGACGCCGGCATGCCTGCGACCGCCTGGCGCCCACACCCCGGCGCCTGTTGACGCCGGCCTTCTCCGGGGCGGGCGGCTCCCGCGGCCGCGCTACAATCGAAACCCCAGGGCCGCCGGGCTCTGCAGCCCGCGCAGCGGCATATGCCGCGGCCTGTGCAGGCTCGCCCGACGCCCGCCCTTTTCACCGGACATCCGCATGGCGATCTACCAGTTCGAGGCCCTCAAGCCCAGCATCGACCCAGACACTTTCATCTTCGAAAGCGCCGACATCATCGGCGACGTGCGCCTGGCGGCAGGCGTGAGCATCTGGTCGAATGTCAGCATACGCGGCGACAACGCCCCCATCATCATAGGCGCGGGCAGCAATGTCCAGGAAGGCAGCGTGCTGCACGTGGACGAAGGCGTGCCCCTGACTATCGCCGAAAACGTCACGGTCGGCCACCAGGCCATGTTGCACGGCTGTACCATCGGCGCCGGCTCGCTGGTCGGCATGCAGGCCATCGTGCTGAACAACGCCGTCATCGGCCGCAACTGCCTCATAGGCGCCGGCGCCCTGGTGCCCGAAGGCCGCCACATCCCCGATAATTCCCTGGTCATAGGCATCGGCAAGGTAGTGCGCGAACTGGCGCCCGAGGAAATCGCAGGCATGCACAAGAATACCCATCACTACCTCGAGCGTGGCCGCCAGTACCGCGGCGCCTTGAAACGCCTCTGACAGCCAGCAGCCATCCGGCGCCGCCATGTGCGGCGTTTTTTTGCTTTCCCTGCAACCCCCTCTGTTCCCTCCGCCCCCTGTTGTATCTCCGCAAACCTAGGGTTATCCCTTGTATTTATAAGGCCGCGGCGCTAGAATCATTGACTTGTCAATCATTACCCCGTCCAGGGCATATTCATGGCTCCCGTTGCAGCTCCAGGCATAACCACCAGCGGTCGCGTATTGTCGGTACGACAGTCGCTGCTGGCCATGGTGGGATTATGTTTCGTCACCATGATGGTGGCGGTGGACCAGACCGTCGTAGGCACCGCCCTGCCCACCATCGTGGCCGAGCTCAACGGCTTCGAACTCTATGCCTGGGTGGCGACTTCCTATCTGTTGACCTCGGTGATCACCGTGCCCGTTTTCGGCCGCCTCGGCGACTACTACGGCCGGCGCAACTTCGTCATCGCCTCCATCGTCGTCTTTACCGGGGCTTCGGTGCTGTGCGGCGTGTCGCAGAGCATGCTCCAACTGGTGATGGCCCGCGCCCTGCAAGGCGTGGGCGGCGGCATGCTGGTCGGCACGGCCTTTGCGTGTATTCCGGACCTATTCCCCGATTCGCACGTGCGCCTGCGCTGGCAGGTGCTGATGAGCGCCGCTTTCGGCATCGCCAACGCTGTAGGCCCCTCGCTGGGCGGCTTTCTCACCCAATATGCAGGCTGGCGCTCGGTGTTCTTCGTCAATGTGCCCATCGGACTGCTGAGCCTCTGGTTCGTCTGGCGCCACCTGCCCCTGATCCGCCAGATGAAGGCCGGCAAGATACGGCTGGACTGGCCCGGCGCGCTGCTGGTAGCCCTGGGGCTGGGCAGTCTGCAATTGTTCGTCGAGCTGTTGCCGGCCCACGGCCTGGGCGCGCCGATGCTGCTGCTGTGCCTGTTCAGCGCCGTCACGGTCTTAGCCCTGATATGGTGGGAAAAGCGCTGCCCCGAGCCGCTGCTGCCCTTCGAGATGTTCCGCAACCCCAGCCTGGCGGCGCTATTCACGCTGTCGCTGCTGGTCGGCTTCATCATGTTCGCCATCCTGTTCTACGTGCCGCTGCTGCTGCAGGGAGGCTTCGGGCTCAATCCCCAGGACGCCGGCCTGCTCATCACGCCGCTGGTGGTATGCACTACGGTGGGCAGCATCACCAACGCGCGCATTGTGGTCCGTATCCCGAATCCTAACGCCATGCTGTATGCGGGATCCCTGCTCATGATCCTGTCCTGCCTGGGCATCGTGTTCATGCACCGCGACACGGCTACCTGGCTGATAGTGCTGTACATGACCATGGGCGGCCTGGGCCTGGGCTTCGTGATGCCCAATCTCACCGTGTTCGCCCAGGAAACCGCCGGCCGCTCGCACCTGGGCATCGCCACGGCGCTGCTGCAATCCATCCGCATGATAGGCGGCATGCTGGGCACCGCCATCGTGGGCACCCTGGTCACCCACTATTACATAGGTGGCGTACGCGCCGCCGCCTCGGGCAACCAGGCGGCCACCTGGTTCAAGACCCTGGAAGACCCGCAAGTGCTGGTCAATCTGTCGGTCCAGCACGGCTTCCTGGAACAGTCGCAGCACGCCGGCCTGAACGGCGCCGTGCTGCTCGAGGCCGCCCGCCAGTCGCTGGTCAGCGCAGTGCATTCCGGCGTCGCGCTCGCCTTGCTGGTCGCCATCATCGCCTTCGCCTGGGTGCGCCGCGTGCCCCCCGTGCACCTGTCGCGCGGCGTCAAGGCCAGCGTGCCGGCGGGGGAATGAAGAGCATGTCCGCCCGGCCGCCCGAAGGACATGCTCGTTCCTCCCATGGGGAGGATGACGCGCAGCGGCAGGAGGGCCGTCAACCGGTCATGTCCGCCCGGCCGTCCGAAGGACATGCTCGTTCCTCCCACGGGAACGAAGCCGCGCAGCCGCAACCAAGCAGCCCGGCGCATGCCAGCGACGAGGAGTTCCCGCAGATCCGCGTCATGCAGAAGCTGGGCCGCACCTACCGAGCCATGCTGGCGGCCTTCGACACCCGAATCGGGCAACCCATGCCGCGCTGGCGCGTGCTGCTGATGCTTTACCAGCGCGGCATCACGTCGCAGAAGAAACTCGCGGACGTCCTGCGCATGGACCCCGCGGCGCTCACCCGCCAGTTGAAGACCATCGAGCAGTTGGGATGGGTGCAGCGCCGCAACGACCCCGACGACAACCGCCTGACCAACGTCTGGCTGACCACGGCCGGCCTGGAACTGGTCGAACAGACCATGCCGCGGCGCACCGTCTTCATCCAGCGCATGCTGGCCGACCTGACCGCCGAAGAGCTGGAACTGCTCGGCGGCATGCTGGACCGGATCGAGACGCGCATGCGCCACGAAGCGCCGCGCGCCAACCCAGACTGACGCGCGCGGCCCGATCGTCGGCCGCCCGATCGTGGGCCGCCCGATCGCGGGCCGCCCGATCTTCGCCCGCCCGAACGGCGCCGCGCATTTCCGCCGCTCTCTTGGCGGCGATCCGCCCATTCCTTGCCCTCTTCTTGCCCGCCCCAGCGGCGCCGTGCGAGTGCTGCGCCTCCATCCCGTACAAAAAAATACAAGCCGCCGCGCCGATCCCGCACCCAGGCGGCCGGCACAGGTACAATCGGACCTTTCAAGCAATTTTTTCCGCCCAGGGCCCTATGGCCGCCTTGGCCGGCCCGCGGGCCGGCCATGCACGGCACTGGTGCCCGGCACGGGCCGTATAGTCCATCTCAATTCAGGCAGGACAGTCTCATATGAGTGCAATCGTAGATATCATCGGGCGCGAAATTCTGGATTCGCGCGGCAATCCGACCGTGGAATGCGACGTATTGCTCGAATCCGGGTCCATGGGGCGGGCAGCCGTGCCGTCGGGCGCTTCCACCGGTACCCGCGAAGCCATCGAGCTGCGCGACGGCGACAAGACGCGCTTCGGCGGCAAGGGCGTGCTGCGCGCCGTCGAAAACCTCAATACCGAAATCTCCGAAGCCCTGATGGGCCTGGACGCGCAAGAACAGACCTTCGTCGACCGCACCCTCATCGATCTGGACGGCACCGACGCCAAGGAACGCCTCGGCGCCAACGCCATACTCGCGGCCAGCATGGCCGTGGCGCGCGCAGCCGCCGACGAATCCGGCCTGCCGCTGTACCGCTACCTGGGCGGCAGCGGCCCCATGCAGATGCCGGTGCCCATGATGAATGTCATCAACGGCGGCGCCCACGCCAACAACACCCTGGACATGCAGGAATTCATGATCCTGCCCCTGGGCGCGGCCAACTTCCACGAAGCGCTGCGCATGGGCGCCGAAGTCTTCCATACGCTCAAGAAACTGATCTCGAGCCAGGGCATGTCCACTGCGGTCGGCGACGAAGGCGGCTTCGCGCCCAACGTGCCCAACCACGAGGCCGCCATCCAGCTCATCCTGCAGGCCATCGGCGAGGCCGGCTACGAAGCCGGCTCGCAAATCGCGCTGGGCCTGGACTGCGCCAGTTCCGAGTTCTACCGCGACGGCCGCTACCACCTGGCCGGCGAAGGCGGCATCAGCCTGAGCTCGCAGGAATTCGCCAACCTGCTCAGCACCTGGTGCGACAAGTACCCCATCATCTCGATCGAAGACGGCATGGCCGAGGGCGACTGGGACGGCTGGAAGATCCTCACCGAACAACTGGGCCGCAAGATCCAGCTGGTCGGCGACGACATCTTCGTCACCAACACCAAGATCATCAAGCAAGGCATAGAGCAAGGCATCGCCAACTCGGTACTGATCAAGATCAACCAGATCGGCACCCTGACCGAAACCTTCGCCGCCATCGAAATGGCCAAGCGCGCCGGCTACACCGCGGTGATCTCGCACCGTTCGGGCGAGACCGAAGACTCCACCATCGCCGACATCGCCGTGGCCACCAACGCCCTGCAGATCAAGACCGGCTCGCTGTCGCGCTCGGATCGTATGGCAAAATACAACCAGTTGCTGCGCATCGAGGAAGAACTCGCCGAAGTCGCCACCTACCCGGGGCGTGACGCGTTCTACAACTTGCGCTAGACGATACGCCCGGGCTGCCGCAAGGCGGTCCGGGCACGGCATCGGACCGATGCCATACTGCGATGACCTGATATGCGACTGCTATTCCTGGCTCTGCTGCTGCTGACACTCATCATCCAGTACCCGCTATGGTGGGGCAAAGGCGGCTGGCAGCGAGTCCACGACCTGCAGAAACAGCTTGCCAGCCAGCATGACACCAACGACGCGCTGACCGCGCGCAACAACGCCCTGCAGGCCGAAGTCCAGGACTTGAAATCCGGCACCCAGGCCATGGAAGAACGCGCCCGCGGCGAGCTCGGCATGATCAAGGACGGCGAAATCTTCGTCCAGATCCTTTCCCCCAACGAACAAGCGCCGGCCGTGCAAACGCCGCATCTCGCCACGCCCGAGCAGCAACGCGGCAACTAGTTTCGATTTGCAACGCCGCCCTGCGCGCGAAGACGCGATGCCACGCTTGCGAATTTGCGAGACACGACATCAGGCCTGTTCACCCTGAAGACGCTACGAGTTGCTCATCCTAAAAAGTGACGCGCGGCTAGAGGAAGAGCGCCTTCGGCCAGACGCGGGCGAGGCCGCTCGACGCAACGCACCCGGCTAAGCGGGCACACAGCACAAGCTCACGCCACAGGCCGGGTCGTCCGGCGTGACGCCCGAGCCTGGGCCGGCGGGATCGGAGGGGCCGGCTCCTGGCGCAGGCCCTTCAGGATTCGGTGCAGCGGCATCGCCCAAGGGCGCATCCGGCCAGACAGGCAGATCGGGCTCCGCGCCCGGCATCGTCCCGCCGCTTGCGGACGGACGCAGGCACCACAAGCCATCGCACGAAGCCGCCCCGACGCCTCTGGGCGCAGCCTGCGCGGCCTCCTGGCGCGCCACCATCTTGCCCCCCTGCCCTTGCGGCCAGTCGACCGGATGCGACTGCATGCCCAGCCGCAGTTCACGCACCATGGGCAGATAGCCCCCCAGCGCCATGGCGCGCGCCGCATACGAACCCGCGGGGTCGCCCAGTTGGCGCAACAGGGCCGCGACCCCGGGCACCAGCGGCTCGTGCAAGTACGTCAAGCGCAAGACCAGCACATTGGCCTGGTAGATGGTCTGCCCAGAGGCCGCCCCCTGCGGCCGCCCCTGCTGCAGGTAGCGCTGGTGCTGTTCGGCCTGATAATCGTTATTGATGGCCGCCAGCCCCGTGTCGCGGGCTATGGACAGCGCCGGATCGGCATAGTCGGCAAAGGAAGCTTTCGAAGGATTGAGGACCTCGATGCGCCACGGCGCATCGCCCGTCGCGGCGCTGCGCCGCGCAAAGTCGGCGCGCATGCGGCTGTCAGGCGAGGCCCCCGAGCCCGAGGCATACAAGGGCAGCAAGGCCTGTTCGAAGGCCGACTCTATGGCCACCGGACGGGCATGCCCGGTGATGCCCGCACGCGCGCCCTGAAGCAAGGCCACATCGACGAACTGCCTGACCTGGAACCAGCGGGCGACCTCGACACAGCCCAGCCCCGCCAGCAATATCGGCACGGCAAGCAGAGAAAACTCGACCATGCTGGCGCCGCGCTGGCCCGAAGCCATGCAGCGCCAGCGCCAGGAACACGAGCCCGTAAGGTGGCGTAGCGGGGAACATGTGCCTGCGCAGCGGCGGCGCCGAAAACGCGGCCACCGCAAACGGCGGCGGGAAATGGCGGCTGGCATGCTGCCAGTGTGCCCGCAAGCCGCCCCCAAGTCGATTGTGGAATATGCGTGGGCGCCGCGGCGCCCCATCCCGCATCAATGCACCGACTTGCTGTCCCCGGCCGGCGTATCCAGCGCCGGCCTGAACAGGCCCGCGCAATCCACGGCATCGAAGTGATAGGGCTTGCCGCAGAAATTGCAGGCCACATCGACCTGGCCGCGCTCGGCCAGCAGGCCGTCGACCTCGGCGCGGCCCAGCATGCGCAGCATGTCGGCCACGCGCTCGCGCGTGCACGGACAATGCCAGCGTATGCCGCGCGGCTCGAGTTCGGTCAGCGATTCGTCCCAGAACAGGCGATGGATCAGCGTATCGGTGTCCAGGCTCAGCAGTTCGTCGGCCTGGATCGTCGCCGCCAAATGGCAGGCGCGTTCCCAGGTGCTGTCGAGCGCCTCGCCCTGCGCGTCGTCCTGCCCCGGCATGCGCTGCACCAGCAGCCCGGCGCAGCGCTGCGCATCGGCGGCCAGCCACAGGCGCGTGTCCAGTTGCTCGGAATTGCGCATATAGAGTTCCAGCACCTCTGCAACCGTGTCGCCGCCCAGCGGCACCACACCCTGGTAGGGCTGCGCCTGGGGCCGCTCGCGGCCCGGGTCCAGCACCACCACGAAACGGCCCTGGCCGCCGGTATTGAGCAGGCTTTGCAGCGTGCCATCGGCCGGCACCTCGCGGCCTTCTCGCAGCGTCGCGGTGGCGCGGATGGAAAGGTCCGCGCTGCATTCCACCACGATCAGCGCCACCGGCCCGTCGCCCTGCAACTGCAGCACCAGCGAACCCTGGAACTTGATATT
Organism: Candidimonas humi; assembly: GCF_019166065.1. Lineage (GTDB taxonomy): Bacteria > Pseudomonadota > Gammaproteobacteria > Burkholderiales > Burkholderiaceae_B > Candidimonas > Candidimonas humi. The sequence goes on along the minus strand of NZ_JAHTBN010000003.1, from coordinate 716,104 downwards.
GGAAGCCAGCAGCACCGAGGCCGCCGCCAGTTCGCCCAGCAAACGCTGCAGGCAGGCCGGATACGATTGATGCGCAAGCCCCGCCTGCCAGGCCTCGTCCAGCCTGGCGGCCTGCACCCGCACACTCTGGTCGGGAAATAGGTACTTCTTGAGTTGATCGGTCATGGAAGAAATTTTAGCCCACCGCTGCAGCGGCGCAGGCAAAGAACCAGCCGCCACGCCCGCCTGCAAAACCAGCGGAGAGAATGGGGTATCTCCTGGAGGTGAGTGGGTCATCGAACCGGAAGGAGGTACCCCGTTCTAGGCCGCGTCACAAGAACCGTGCCCTTCGACGAACCAAGAATCAAGACCAAGAAGCAGCCACCCGGCACAGGCCCCCGAAGGCCCGGTCGTCAGGCCCCTTCAACTACGTACATCGTCATCACCGCCGCGCCTTCCCGCACATTGCGCGCCCGGCGATACTGCCAGGAATTGTAGAAAGCCTTGGCCGCGGCCATGGACCGGAACTCCAGCACCACCGTACGCGCCGGCGTCTCGCCTTCCAGCCCCAGGGTCTTGCCGCCGCGAACCAGCACCTTCGCGTCCGCCGCCCGCATCGCCAGCGACGAAAAACGCTTGTACTCCTCGTACTTCTCGGGCTTGGTCACATCCACATTGGCAATCAAATACGCAGTCACATATATCTCCCAGTCACATATATCTGCTTGGCGTCGCCCGGGCGGCCTCGAGCCCGCATCCGGCAATCACTCGAAATCAGTCTCGATGAACCCGTGACGCTTCACACTGCGGTCGATATCCACCAACGAGCGCAACAACGCCTCCATGTGATGCAAGGGTACCGCATTCGGGCCATCGGACAGCGCCTCGCACGGATTCGGGTGCGTTTCCATGAACACCCCCGCCACGCCCGCCGCCACCGCCGACCGCGCCAGCACCGGTACGAACTCGCGCTGCCCGCCCGACGACGTGCCCTGCCCGCCCGGCAACTGCACCGAATGCGTCGCATCGAACACCACCGGGCAGCCCGTCTCGCGCATGATCGCCAGCGAACGCATGTCGGACACCAGATTGTTGTAGCCGAACGAAGCGCCGCGCTCGCACACCAGGATATTGCTGCCGTCGCCGCCGGCCTCGATCGCCGCGTTGCGCGCCTTGGCGACCACTTGCAGCATATCGTGCGGCGCCAGGAACTGTCCTTTCTTGATATTGACCGGCTTCAGGCTCGCCGCGCAGGCGTGGATGAAATCGGTCTGGCGGCACAGGAACGCCGGCGTCTGCAGCACGTCCACCGCGGCAGCCACCTCCGATATCTGCCCGGTCTCGTGCACATCGGTCAGCACCGGCACGCCCAGTTGCGCCCGCACATCGGCCAGGATCTGCAAGCCCGCGGCCATTCCGGGGCCGCGATAAGAGCGGTCCGAACTGCGGTTGGCCTTGTCGAAAGAACTCTTGTAGATGAAAGGAATGCCCAGCCGGCTCGTGATTTCCTGCAGGCGCCCGGCCGTGTCGAAGGCCATCTGGCGCGACTCCACCACGCAAGGCCCGGCGATCAGGAAGAACGGCTGGTTCAGGCCCGCCTCGAAATTGCACAGTCTCATGAACATATACCTCGTCGTGGATGCTGCCCGGCGCGACGGCGCGGGCCCGTCGAGCCCTTCGCGCCGCGCACGGGCCCGCCGGGCCTCAGGCGGCCTGGATCTTGCGCTCGCGCTGCGCCTGGCAGGCGATCGCCGCCCGGATATAGCTCGAGAACAGCGGATGGCCGTCGCGCGGCGTCGAGGTGAATTCCGGGTGGAACTGCACCCCCATGAACCAGGGGTGCGCGGGGAGTTCCATCATCTCGGGCAGGTTCTCGGTAGGAGTGCGCGCGCTGATCACCATGCCCGCCTCTTCGAGGCGCGGGACATATACATTGTTCACTTCATAGCGGTGGCGATGGCGCTCGTTGACTTCGCTGCCGTAGATTTCGTAGGCGCGCGTGCCCGGCTTGACGGGACAGCGCTGTGCGCCCTTGCGCATCGTGCCGCCCAGGTCCGAGCTGGCATCGCGTTTTTCGACCTGCCCTTCGCGGTCGCGCCATTCCGTGATCAGCGCCACCACAGGGTGCGGCGTGGAGGGATCGAATTCCGTGCTGTTGGCCCCGCCCAGCTTGGCCACATCGCGGGCGAACTCGATGACCGCGAGCTGCATGCCCAGGCAGATGCCCAGGTACGGCACGCCGTGCTCGCGCGCATAGCGGATCGCCGCGATCTTGCCCTCGGTGCCGCGCTTGCCGAAACCGCCCGGCACCAGTATGGCGTCCAGGTGTTCCAGGCAGCCGGTGCCCTGTTCCTCGATCGATTCGGAGTCCAGGTATTCCACCACCACCCGCGAGCGCGTATGTATGCCCGCATGCACCAGCGCCTCGGTCAGCGACTTATAAGATTCGGTCAGGTCGACATACTTGCCCACCATGCCGATGCGCACCTCGTGCTCGGGATGCTCGAGCGCATCGACCAGCCTGTCCCACATCGTCAGGTCGGCCGGCGGCGGCGTGATCGCCAGCGCGTCGCAGACCAGGTTGTCCAGCCCCTGCTTGTGCAGCATGGCCGGGATCTTGTAGATCGAATCGGCGTCCCACACCGAGATGACCGCGTCCAGCGGCACGTTCGAAAACAGCGAGATCTTGGCGCGCTCGTCGTCGGGAATCGGACGGTCGGCGCGGCACAGCAGCGCATTCGGATAAATGCCGATCTCGCGCAGCTTCTGCACCGAGTGCTGCGTGGGCTTGGTCTTGAGCTCGCCCGCCGAGGCGATGTAGGGCACCAGCGTCAGGTGCACGAACGCGGCGTTGTTGCGGCCCAGGCGCAGGCTCATTTGCCTGGCTGCCTCGAGGAACGGCAGCGACTCGATGTCGCCCACCGTACCGCCGATTTCCACGATCGCCACATCGGTATTGCCGTCCCAGGCCGACTTGGCCCCGCGCGCCACGAAATCCTGGATTTCGTTGGTGATATGCGGGATCACCTGCACCGTCTTGCCCAGATAATCGCCGCGGCGCTCTTTGCGCAGCACCGATTCGTAGATCTGCCCGGTGGTGAAATTGTTGACCTTGCGCATGCGCGAGGAAATGAAGCGCTCGTAGTGGCCCAGGTCGAGATCGGTTTCAGCGCCGTCCTCGGTGACGAATACCTCGCCGTGCTGGAACGGGCTCATGGTGCCCGGATCGACGTTGATGTAGGGATCCAGCTTCAGCAGAGTGACCCGCAAGCCGCGGGACTCCAGGATGGCGGCAAGAGAAGCGGCGGCGATGCCTTTTCCCAGGGAAGACACCACGCCGCCGGTTACAAATACGTATTTGGTCATTGTGATTCGTGTCCGGGGCCGCCGGACATCAGCAGGAAATTTGGATTATAGCCGGGACGCCCGGGTCCTCGCCGCCCGCGCCGGGACGCCCCGCCGCTCCGGGGCCCGGGCTGCGGCGGGCGCATTTCGCCGCGCCGCAAGGTGCACAAGCACGGCGCGGCCGCCGATCGACAGCCTGCCCGCGCCCGGCGATCCGGCCCCAGGCCGGCTCCCCATCTACCGCCTACCGCCACCGCCTATCGCATGCCGACTTCCACACACGCGGCCGCGACCCTTCAGAGCGGCCCGGTCGAGTCTTCCAGCCATTGGCGCGCCGCCCCCTGCACGCGCGGCAGCAGGCGCTCGCGCACCTCGGCGTGGTAGGCATCCAGCCACGCGACCTCGCCCGCTTCGAGCAAGTCGCACTCGATGCAGCGCCGGTCCATGGGGCACAGAGTCAGGGTCTCGAAACCCAGGAACTCGCCGAACTCGGTCTGCGCCGCGGGGCGGTTGGCCACCAGGTTCTCGATGCGTATGCCCCAGCGTCCGGGCCGGTACAGGCCCGGCTCGTTCGAGGTGATCATGCCCGGCTCCATGCCCATGTGGGGATTGACCGGCGTACGGTACGAAATCGCCTGCGGCCCTTCGTGCACGTTCAGGAAATAGCCCACGCCGTGGCCCGTGCCATGCCCGTATTCCACGCCCGCCTGCCAGATCGGCAGCCGCGCGATGGCGTCTATCATGGGCGCCGGCGTGCCGCGCGGGAACACCGCGCGCGACAGCGCGATCATGCCCTTGAGCACCACCGTGTAGTCGCGACGCTGCTCGAGGCTGGGGCTGCCCACCGCCACCACGCGGGTGATGTCGGTGGTGCCGCCCTTGTACTGCCCCCCCGAATCGATCAGCAAGAGCCCGTCGCCGCGTATTTCCGCATGCGAGGCTTCGGTGGCGTGATAGTGAGGCATGGCGCCGTTGGCGTTGTAGGCGGCGATCGTGCCGAAGCTCGGGCAGACGAAGTCCGGCTGGCGCGCGCGCGCCGCGCAAATGCGCTCGTCCACCGTCAGCTCGGTAATAGTTTCGCCGCTTGCGCGCGCCGCCTCGAACCAGGCGAAGAACTCGCACAGCGCAGCGCCGTCTTGTTCCATGGATTCGCGCACATGCGCCAATTCCGCATCGGTCTTGCGCGACTTGAGCAACTGCGAGGGATTGATCGCCTCGACGCGATCGGCATAGGCCGCGGCCGCCAGCACGCCTATCGTGGTGCGCGCCGGGTCGACCAGCAGCGCCTGCCCTTGCGCCAGCCCCGCCAGGGCAGCGCCCGCGGCGTCGTAAGGCTGCACGTCCACGCCGTCGCGACGCAGCACCGCGCGCAGGTTCGCATCGATCTTGTCCTTGCCGCCCTGGCCGGAATCGCCTCGGCTCGACCCGACGAACAGGCAGGCCGTGTCGCGCCCCACCAGCGCATGCGCAACGAACACCGGGTTGTACGACACGTCGCTGCCGCGCAAGTTGAACAGCCACGCGATATCGTCCAGCGACGAGATCCAGTGCCAGTCCGCCCCGTGCGCACCCATGGCCGCGCGCACCGCGCGCAGATTCTCGGCGCGCGTGCGGCAGGCATAGGGAGGCAGGTGTTCGTATACGGGCTGCTGCGGCAGCCCGGCTCGATCGGCCCAGATCGAGCCCACCAAATCGCGATCCATGGCCAGCGCAATGCCGCGCCCGCCCAGTTCCGCTTGCCACTGCCTGTGCGCCCTCACGCTGATCACCTGGCCGTCGGCAGCGACCTTGCTGCCCGAAGGCAGTTGCCCCGCCAGCCAGTCGATGAAACTCGGCACACCCTCGGCGCCGGCGCGCATGGTCTTTATGCCGGTGCCGGCCAGATCGTGTTCGGCCTGTTCCCAGTAGCGGCTGTCGGTCCACAGGCCTGCGAACTGCGCCGTCACCACCAGCGTACCGGCCGAGCCGTCGAAGCCGCTCAGCCAGCTGCGCGCCTGCCAGTGTTCGGGCAGGTATTCGGACGAATGGGGATCGGACGAGGGCACGATGCACGCATCGACCCGCTGCGCCGCCATCGCCGCGCGCAGGGCGGCAATGCGGTCGGCGTATACGGAACTGGCCACGATAATATTCCTCAAGAAAAAGCCGCGCCCTCGCGGAGAGGGCACGGCCATCATACAACGCGCTGCGAGGCGCTGCCGCCGGGGCACCCGCCAAGCGCGGACGGGCGCAGGCCTGGCCCAAGGCGGGCAGGCCTGCGCCTGCGCCGCCGCGGGCACAGCTAGGCCACCGCCGAGACGTCCAGCTTGGCCCCCGTCTTGGCCTGTATCTCGGCCACGGTGACGCCGGGCGCCAGTTCCTTGAGCTTCAGGCCGTCGGGCGTGACTTCCATCACCCCCAGGTCGGTGATGACCAGGTCGACCACGCCCACGCCGGTCAGCGGCAGCGTGCATTCGGGCAGCAGCTTCAGGTCTTCGGTGCCGTCTTTCTTGCGCGCCACGTGCTCCATCAGCACCACCACCTTGCCGACGCCGGCCACGAGGTCCATGGCGCCGCCCATGCCCTTGATCATCTTGCCCGGGATCATCCAGTTGGCCAGGTCGCCCTTTTGCGACACCTGCATGGCGCCAAGGATGGCCAGGTTGATCTTGCCGCCGCGTATCATGGCGAACGAATCGGCCGAAGCGAAGATCGAAGAGCCCGGCAGCGTGGTGACTGTCTGCTTGCCGGCGTTGATCAGGTCGGCGTCGATTTCGGCTTCGGTGGGGAAAGGCCCGATGCCCAACAGGCCGTTTTCGGATTGCAGCCATACCTCGACGCCCGGAGGCACGTGGTTGGCCACCAGCGTGGGCAGGCCTATGCCCAGGTTGACGTAAAAGCCGTCCTGCAGTTCACGTGCGGCGCGCGCCGCCATTTCGTCACGAGTCCATGCCATGGTCAGATCTCCTCAGGCGTTGCGCACGGTGCGTTGTTCGATGCGTTTCTCGGGGTGGGCGTTGACCACGATCCGGTGCACGTAGATGCCGGGCAGGTGCACGGCATCGGGGTCGATGGCGCCGATGTCCACCAGCTTCTCGACCTCGACGATCGTGAGTTTGCCCGCCATGGCCACGTTCGGATTGAAGTTGCGCGCGGTCTTGCGAAACACCAGGTTGCCGCTGCGGTCTGCCATATAGGCCTTGACCAGCGACACATCGGGCACCAGCGAGCGTTCCATCACGTACTTTTCGCCATCGAATTCGCGGATTTCCTTGCCGTCCGCCACCACCGTGCCCACGCCGGTGCGCGTGAAGAACGCCGGGATGCCGGCGCCGCCGGCGCGCAGCTTCTCGGCCAGCGTGCCCTGCGGGGTGAATTCCAGCTCGAGCTCGCCGGCCAGGTACTGGCGTTCGAATTCTTTATTCTCGCCCACGTAAGAGGCGATCATCTTCTTGACCTGGCGCGTATTGAGCAACTGGCCCAGGCCGAAGCCGTCCACGCCCGCATTGTTGCTGATGCAGGTCAGGCCGTGCACGCCGGAATCCCTCAGGGCCGCGATCAGCGCCTCGGGGATGCCGCACAGCCCGAAGCCTCCTACCGCAATGGTCTGGCCGTCGGCGACTACGCCTTTGAGTGCTTCTTCGGCACTTGCATAGACTTTTTCCATTACCTTGATCCTTTTTGAAAATAAAAAGTACTCACCTCGAAATTCCCGGGCCGGCGCGCCGGTTCGCGCCGCACGGCGCCGCAAGAAGCGCGGCGCCCGAAACCCTGCGGGTCGCCGCCAGCCCTTCCTGCCTATTCATTTCATATATTCATTGCCCATTCAGGCCAGGGTGCGCGCGAACGAGGCCAGTTCGTCGGCGCTCCAGGGCAGCGACTTGCCGCTGGCCGAGTCGGTGCCGACCAGCACCTCGCGCCCCTGGGCATAGGCCACCCCCGGCTCATGCTCGCACTCTATCAGTATGTCGAATTCCATGCTGGAGCGGCCGACCCGCGCCAGCTTCATGGTCACTACCGCCGTGGCCGGATACAGCATGGGCTTGAGGAAATCCAGCGAAGCGTGCGCCAGCACCATCACGCGGGCCGAAGGCAGCACGATGCCGACGCGCTCGAACAGGCGGATGCGCGTCTCTTCCAGGTAGCGGAAATACAGCGTGTTGTTGACGTGGTTCAGCGCATCCAGGTCGCCCCAGCGCACCGGCATCGCGTAGCGGAACATGGCGCCTACGCGCGGCGTGGCCGAAGAATCTGCAGTCTGCATGGATTGCCCTTCCTCCTGGTATGCATTGCGCGGGATATGCGGCGGCTGCGCCGCCGGCGCTCCGGTCCCGCGCCCGAATCAAGTATAACGGCTCGCCATGGGCGTCCGAATGTCGTTTGACCGGTCCAGGAATTCAAGCGCCATTGCCGCCTGGGGCGGGCGCCACGTTTTTCTTTGCGCCGCGCGGCCGATCCTGCAGTACCAGCGCCCGCGGGCCGCGCGAGGCTCCGGCAATTGCCGGACCGCTGCCCGGGCGGCGCGGCGGCCGCCCGGACTGCAATACAATGGCCCCAACAAGGTTCGCCGGGGTGGGCCGCGGACCTGCCGCGGCCCTGCGCGCCGCGACATATACACGATACCAACGCATACGGAACAAAGGGAGATTGCAACAAATGGCCGAGCGCGAATCGATGGAATACGACGTGGTGATCGTCGGCGGAGGGCCCGCGGGCCTGGCCGCGGCGATACGCCTGAAGCAGTTGGCAGCCGCACAGGGCAAGGAAACCAGTGTGTGCGTGCTGGAAAAAGGCGGCGAAATCGGCGCCCATATTCTGTCGGGCGCGGTCATGGACCCGCAAGCGCTGACCGAGCTCATCCCCGACTGGAAAGAAAAAGGCGCGCCGCTGAACACTCCGGTCACGGAAGACAAATTCCTGTTCCTCACGAGCAAGGGCGCGCGCGCCACGCCCGGCTGGCTGCTGCCGGATTGCTTTCGCAACCACGGCAACTACATCGTGCGGCTGGGCGACTTCACCCGCTGGCTGGGCGAACAGGCCGAGGCGCTCGGCGTCGAGGTCTTTCCGGGCTTCGCCGCCACCGAGATCCTCTACACCGAATCCGGCGCCGTGCGCGGCGTCGCCACCGGCGACATGGGCGTGGCGCGAGACGGCTCGCACACCGCCAGCTACCAGCCCGGCATGGAACTGCATGCCTCCTACACCATCTTCGCCGAGGGCGCGCGCGGCCAGTTGGGCCGCCAGCTCATCGAGCGCTACAAGCTGGACGCCGGACGCGATCCGCAAAGCTACGCGATCGGCATCAAGGAACTCTGGGAAGTCGACCCCGCGCGCTCGCAGCCGGGCCTGGTCGTGCACACCGCGGGCTGGCCGCTGGACGCCGACACCTACGGCGGCTCCTTCCTCTATCACCTGAACGACAACCTGGTGGCCGTGGGCCTGGTGGTGGGGCTGGACTACGCCAACCCCTGGCTGTCTCCCTTCGAAGAATTCCAGCGCTACAAGACGCATCCCGCCATCCGCCCGACCTTCGAGGGCGGCAAGCGCATCGCCTACGGCGCGCGCGCACTCACCGCCGGCGGCCTGCTGTCGCTGCCCAAGCTCTGTTTCCCCGGCGGCGTCATGGTGGGCTGCGAGGCGGGCTTCCTGAACGCCTCGCGCATCAAGGGCAGCCACGCCGCCATCAAGACCGGCGCGCTGGCCGCCGAAGCCGCCTTCGAGGCCCTGCAGGTCGGCCGCAGCCAGGACGAACTCCTGGCCTACCCGGCCGCGTTCGAGCGGTCCTGGCTCTACCCCGAGCTGAACAAGGCGCGCAATTTCAAGCAATGGTTCAAGAAGGGCCGCACCGTCGGCACGCTCATGACCGGCATCGAGCAATGGCTGCTCAAGGGCCGCATGCCCTGGACCCTGCACCGCCGCAAGCCCGACTACGCCAGCCTGAAGCCGGCGGCCGAATGCGCCCGCATCGACTATCCCAAGCCCGACGGCAAGCTGACCTTCGACCGCCTGAGCTCGGTGTTCATTTCCAATACCAACCACGACGAGAACGAGCCCATCCACCTGACGCTGAAAGACCCCAGCGTGCCGGTAAAGGTCAACCTCGCCCGCTACGGCGGCCCCGAGGCGCGCTACTGTCCGGCGGGGGTATACGAATTCGTCAAGACCGAAACCGGCGACGATCGCCTGCAGATCAACGCACAGAACTGCGTGCACTGCAAGACCTGCGACATCAAGGACCCCACCCAGAACATCGTGTGGGTCGCCCCTCAAGGCGGCGAAGGTCCGGTCTACAACGGCATGTAAGCAACAGCGCCGCGGCGCGCGGCACTGGCCGGGCCAGGCCGCCGCCGGCGGGCAGCCCACGGGCGGCTCTCGCGGCATGCCGCGGCAGCAAATTTCCGGAAATTTTTTGGCGGGAGCGGACGTGGGTGCGCGTGCGCGGCCTCAGCGCGCCGCGCGCGACGGCGCCAAAGTCACCACGACCAGGCCCGCCATCATGAGGGCGGCGCCGCTGATGTCCAGCGCCGTCGGGTGTTCGTTCAGCAGCAGCCAGGCCAGTATGATGGTCAGCACCGGCACCCCCAGCGCGGACATGCCGGCAACGGTGGCGCTGACACGCCGCACCACCGACATCCATAGCGCCCAGCCCACCGCCGAGGCCAGCACGCCCATATACAGCAGGCCCAGCACCAGTTGCGCGCCCCACTGGGGCGATATCTGCGGCATCCACAAGGCCAGGGGCAGCGTGAACAGCGCGCCCAGCAGCATCTGCCAGGCCGTCAGCGTCATCACATTGACCTTGTGGCGCAGGAACAGGCGCTTGGACAGCACCACCCCTACCCCCCAGCTCGCGCCTCCCGCCAGGGCCAGCAGCGAACTGAGTATCCCGCCCAGCCCGCGCCAGGGCGCGATCACGCACACCAGCCCCGCCGCCGCCAATACGAAACCGATCATGTGCGCAAGCGCTGGCCGTTCGCCCAGCAGCGCCCAGGCAAACAGCAGCACCCAGAAAGGCATGGTGTAGGACAGCATCACCACGTGGCCTGCGCCCCCCGCCACCAGCGCGAATTGCGCCAGGCACTGGAAAGCAGTGGTCTGAAATACCGCCGTGCCCACGGTCAGCCAGAAAGGCGGACAGCGCAGCGGCTGGCGCAACACCAGCAATATGGCCAGCAGCGCCAGGAACCCTATCGCGTAGCGCAGCGCCACGAGATCGAACGGGCCGATCAGATGCGACAACTGCTTCATCACCACCCAACTGAAGCTCCACAGCAATACAGTGAGCCCCATCAGCGCAAAGGCCGAGCGGTCCGGCGAATTCGGTCCCAACAAAATCCCCTAGAAGTGGAGCATGGCGGCGGCGCACGGCGGCAGCCACAGCCGGCTTCGCCGGCGAGGCCGCCATGCGGGCGCAAGACTGGCCATACGGGCCCACGGCCGGCGCGAAAGAGGATCTACTATAACCCGCACCCCCGGGCGCAAACACGGCTTTCTGTTGCCGCTTTCCGTTCCAAACGACGACGGCCCGCCTGGGGCGGGCCGTTGCCTTGCGCCTGAATCCGTATTACACGGACTGCGACAACTGCTGGAGTATGGCCGGATTCTCGAGCGTGGAGACGTCCTGGGTGATTTCTTCTCCCTTGGCTACCACGCGCAACAAGCGCCGCATGATCTTGCCCGAACGTGTCTTGGGCAGGTTCTCGCCGAAGCGGATGTCCTTGGGCTTGGCGATGGGGCCGATTTCCTTGCTTACCCAGTCGCGCAACTGCTTGGCGATCTCCATGGCTTCCTCGCGCTCGGGCAGCGAACGCTTGAGCACCACGAAGGCCACCAGCGCCTCGCCGGTGGTGTCGTCGGGCCGGCCGACCACGGCCGCCTCGGCCACCAGTTCGTGGGCCACCAGGACCGACTCGACTTCCATCGTGCCCAGGCGGTGCCCCGACACGTTGAGCACGTCGTCGATGCGGCCCATGATCCAGAAATACCCGTCGGTGTCGCGCTGCGCGCCGTCGCCGGCCAGGTACCAGCCCTTGAGCTCGGGCGGGAAATACGACTTCTTGAAGCGTTCCGGGTCGCCCCAGATGGTGCGCACCATGGACGGCCACGGGCGCTTGATGACCAAGAAGCCACCCTTGCCGCGTTCGACTTCTTCGCCGGTTTCGTCCACCACCGCCGCCGCGATGCCCGGCAGCGGCAGCGTGCACGAGCCCGGCTTGAGCGGCGTGGCGCCGGGCAGCGGCGTGATCATGTGCGCGCCCGTTTCGGTCTGCCACCAGGTGTCCAGCACCGGGCAGCGCTCGCCCCCCACCTGGGTGTAGTACCACATCCAGGCCTCGGGATTGATGGGCTCGCCCACCGAGCCCAGGATGCGCAAGCTGCGCAGATCGTATTCGCGCGGATGCACCGTCGGGGTGGACTCGGCCAGCTTGATCAGCGAACGTATGGCCGTGGGCGCGGTGTAGAACACCGTGACCTTGTGGCGCTGGATCATGTCCCAGAAGCGGCCGGCATCGGGATAGGTGGGCACGCCCTCGAACACCACCTGCGTCAGGCCCGCCGCCAGCGGCCCGTAGGTGATGTAGGTGTGCCCGGTGACCCAGCCCACGTCCGCCGTGCACCAGTAGACGTCGCTGTCCTTGGCGTCGAAAGTCCATTTCATGGTCATGAGCGACCACAGCAGGTAGCCCGCGGTGGAATGCTGCACGCCCTTGGGCTTGCCGGTGGACCCCGAGGTATAGAGGATGAACAGCGGATGCTCGCCGGACAGGGACACCGGCTCGCAGGTTTGCGCCTGGCCGGCGCAGACTTCGTGCATCCACAGGTCGCGGCCGGCCTTCCAGGCGACCTCGCTGCCGGTGCGGCGATAGACGATGACCTTGCTTACCGTCTCGCAGCCGCCGAAGCCGAGCGCTTCGTCCACGGCCGGCTTGAGCGGGATTTTCTTGCCGCCGCGCACCTGCTCGTCGGCCGTGATGACCAGGACCGCCTGGACGTCGACGATGCGCTCGTGCAGGCTCTTGGACGAAAAGCCGCCGAACACCACCGAATGGATGATGCCCAGGCGCGCGCAGGCCTGCATGGCCACCACTGCCTCGACCGACATCGGCATGTAGATCACCGCGCGCTGCCCGGCCTCATAGCCCAGCGCCTTCAGGCCGTTGGCGAATTCGCAGACGCGCGCGTGCAACTGCCTGTAGGTGACGTGCTCGACCTTGCCGTCGTCAGCCTCGAAAATAAGGGCGACCTTGTCGGCAACCGGAGTATTCAGGTGGCGGTCCAGGCAGTTGGCCGAGACATTCATCTCGCCGTCGGCGTACCAGTGGAAGAAAGGCGCCTCGGATTCATCCAGCGCCCGGGTGAAAGGCTTGGTCCAGACCAGGTTCTCGCGCCCGAGCCGGGTCCAGAACGCCTCGGGGTCCCGGTCGGCCTCGTCGCACAAGGCGCGATAGGCATCCATGCCGGAGATATTGGCGTGCTTGACCAGGTTTTCAAAAGGCGGGAATACGCGATTCTCCACCAGGACGGATTCGATTTCTGTTGTCATGAAGGACTCCTTTCAGGCTCTACTGCTCGATCTCGGTTCAGTTGTTGTTCGTGTCCGCCACGCGTGCCTGCATCTGCCACGCGTCTGCTGGACCTGTTGTGTCCGGTAGCATGCTGCTCGTGTTCAGAGGGGTTACCGATGTGCCGCCGGCCCGGACGGCGGCGCGCGCCGCGCGCGCATCCGCCGATTTCATCGTGGGCACGAACGTCAGAGACTCGACACTAACCGACCTGCCTTACTGAACACTGACAAACTCAGACATAGTATCGCGCTGACGCACCCCTCGGGCAAAATCGACGCGCATCAGCACCAGCAGGCCGGCCACGAAGAACAGGCCCGTGCACAGCAGCGCCGTGCGCTGGTTGCCGCCGGTCAGCCAGGTCACCAGCCCATAGCAGAGCGGGCCGATCACGGCCGACAACTGTATGGCGAAGGTCCAGAGCGAATAGAACTCGGCCAGGCGGTGCTGGGGCGCGAAGGCCCCTGCCATGGCGCGCCCCGCGCTCTGGCTGGTGCCCATGCACAGGCCGGCCAGCGTGGCCGCGATCCAGAACACCCACAGGCTGACCGCCAGGTAGGCGATCAGCACCATCACGATCCAGCCGCACAGCGTCAGGGCCAGGGCCCGCTTGTGGCCGATGCGGTCCTGCACGTGCCCGAACAGGAAGGCGCCGACCGCCGCGGCGATATTCACCACGAACACCAGCATCATGGTCTGCGTCATGGTGAAACCCATGGCCTGCGTGGCATAGACCGCCGACAAGGTGATGACCACGGCGATCCCCGCCTGGTAGCAGGCGCCGCAGAACAGCAGCATGCGGAAATCGGGGAAGTGGCTGCCGGTGTCGCGCCAGGCGGCCAGCAGCCGCCCGAGCAGGCCTTCCAGCGGCTTGTGCGTGGCGACCGCGCGCTCGCGCAGGAACACGAACGACGGCACCGCCGCCACCGCGAAAATCAGCGCGGTCAGCACCATCACCCTGGGCACGTACAGGCTGGCGGGCTCGCCATGCGCCGTGGACCACGACACCAGCGCCAGGCACAGGCCCAGGCTGAGCATGCCGCCGCAATAGCCGAAGCTCCAGCCCCAGCCGGACACGCGCCCCAGCGCATCGGGGCGGGCGATTTCCGGCAAGAAGGCCGCCACCACCGATTCGCCTATGCAATAAAAGTAATTGGACGCCGCCAGCATCACCAGTCCCAGCGCCACGTCGCCCGGCCCGACCAGGCCCAGCAGCAAGGTGCAGGCCACGCAGCCCACCGTGCTCGAGAACAGCAGGCGCCGCTTGCCGGCGCGGGCATCGGCGCGCGCGCCCAGAGTGGGCATGGTCAGCATGATCATGAGGTACGAGAACGACAACGCGCCGGTAAAGGCCAGCGTCCCCCAGGCCTTGCCGGCGGCCACCACGCCCACGAAATAGGCGCTGAATACCGTGGTGAGCACCACGGTGGTGTAGCCCGAATTGGCGAAGTCGTACATGGCCCAGGCCCAGACTTCGCGCCGCGCCACGCCCGGATTGAGCGTGTCGCGAAAGCCGGCCGCGGCGTGGGCCTGGCCGGCCCCGCCTTCTTGCGGGACCGTCTGGCTCATAGGTTCAGGGCGGCAATGCCTGCACGCGCGATCTCGGCGTCTTCGCTGGACTTCACGCCCGACACCCCGACCGCGCCCGCCACCTGGCCCTGCACCAGCACCGGCACGCCGCCCTCGAGCATGCCGTCGATAAACGGCACCGACAGGAAGGAATAGCGGCCGTTGTTGATGATGTCTTCGTAGCCCTTGGACTCGCGCCGCCCCAGCGCGGCGGTGCGCGCCTTGGCCGGCGCGATGTGGGCCGACGCCGGCGCGGCGTCGTCCAGGCGGGACAGGCCCAGCAGGTGGCCGCCATCGTCGACCACCGCGATGGTGACGGCCCAGCTGTGCTCGCGGGCGTGCTTCTCGGCGGCGTCGATGATGGCCCTGACGTCGGCGGCGTTCAATACGGGTTTGGTTTTCATGCAGCGTTGTCCTTGATCGAGTCTCTGATCTGTTCCAGCGCACCGGGATCTTCGATGGTGGTCAGATCGCCCGGATCGCGCCCCTCGCATAATGCCACAATTGCCCGGCGCAGCACCTTGCCCGAACGCGTCTTGGGCAGCGTGCTCACGAAACGGATGCGCGCCGGCCGCGCCACCGCGCCGATGCGCCGCTCTATGACCCGCTTGATGTCGTTTTCGAGTTCGAGCACGCGCTGCGCATCGCCCAGCACCGCAGGGTCCTTGAGCACGGCGAAGCCCACGGCCACCTGCCCCTTGACCGAGTCGGCCACGCCCACCACGGCCGATTCGGCCACGGCGGGATGGCTGTTGAGAGATTCCTCGATCTCGCGCGTGCCCAGGCGATGCCCGGCCACGTTGATCACATCGTCGGTGCGCCCCAGGATGAACCAGTAGCCGTCCTCGTCGTACAGGCCCCAGTCGAAAGTGGAATACAGCATGCGGCCCGGGAAAGACGTGAAATACGTGCGCACGTAGCGCTCGTCATCGCCCCAGATCGTGCTCATGGCGCCCGGAGGCAGCGGCGGCTCGATGGCCACCACCCCCTTCTGGCCCGGGCCCAGGTCTTCGCCGGTGCTCTCGCTGACCACGCGCACGTCGAAGCCGTAGACCGGGAACGAGGGGCTGCCGAACTTCGTCGGCACGTCTTCCACCCCGGGCTGCGCCGACAATATGGGCCAGCCGGTCTCGGTCTGCCAATAATTGTCGATAATGGGCTTGCCCAGGCCTTCCGAGATCCAGTTGGCGGTCGTGTCGTCCAGCGGCTCGCCGGCCAGGTACAGCGCCTTCAGGCTGGACAGGTCGTGCCGCGTGAGCAGCGACGGGTCGAGCTTTTTCAGCACCCGGATGGCGGTCGGCGCCGAGAACATGGCGTTGACGCGATATTTTTCGACCAGCTTCCAGAGGATGGCGCCGTCGGGCCGCGTGGGCAGGCCCTCGTACATGACGGTAGCCTGGCCATTGAGCAGCGGCCCATACACAATATAGGAATGGCCGACCACCCAGCCGATATCGCTGGTGCTCATGTAGACGTCGCCCGGCTTGCCGCCGAATACGTATTCCATCGAGGCGGCCAGGGCCACGGCATAGCCGCCGGTGTCGCGCTGCACGCCCTTGGGGTTGCCGGTGGTCCCCGACGTATAGAGCACATAGCTGGGCTCGGAAGATTCCAGCCATTCGACGGGCTCTTGCGCCCCGTCGTGCCGGGCGCGCAGCGTGGCGTAATCGACATCGCGCCCGGCCACGGCCTCGAAGGGCACCAGGCCGCGATCGACCAGCAGCACTTTGGCGGGCGGATGCGCGCAGGACGCCAGGGCCTGGTCCAGCAGCGGCTTGTAGGCGACGGCCTTGCCCGAGCGCGAGCCCGCGTCGGCCGACACGACCAGCTTGGGCTGCGCGTCGTCGATGCGCTGCGCCAGGTTGTGCGAGGCGAAGCCGCCGAACACTACCGAATGGATGGCGCCGATGCGCGCACAAGCCAGCATGACGAAGGCGGCCTCGGCGATCATGGGCATATAGATCAGCACCCGGTCGCCCTTGCCCACGCCCAGGCCGCGCAGCATGGCCGCCACCGCATTGACTTCGCGCGCCAGGTCGGCGCGGCTGTAGACGATTTCCTTGTCGACCTCGGTGGAGACCCAGATCAGCGCGGGCCGCTCGGGTTCGATCTGCGCCCAGCGGTCCACGGCGTTGTAGCAAAGATTGGTGCGTCCACCCACATACCAGCGCGCAAAAGGCGGGCGGGTATAATCCAGCACCTGGGTGAAAGGCGTCTGCCAATGTATGCGCTGCGCCTCGCGCCGCCAGAATTCGTCGCGCTGCTCGATGGACTGGCGATGGAATTCGCGGACTTTCTGCATGATCGGTCTCCTTGGTTCGAATCCTCGGCCGGCTTGCGGCCCGGCTGTTTTCCGCCATCGAGGCGCGGGCTACCGCGATCACATCGATTGGTAAAATCCTCGCTTTACCTGATGGTTAATATTAGTTAAACTCGGTCAGCTTACTACAAAATTACTGCCGCAAATGTACGCCCGGCCCAGGGTTTCAATGCTCGTATATCGATGATACCGACGTTGTAGAACGAGGGGCGCGGCGTGGCCAAACGAACGACCGATTATGCCGCCCCATCGACGCCCCAGCCCCCTATCATCCCTATGCTCTAACCCCCAAAATCTCTGGCGCGCCGGCAAGTATCTGGTTCTGGTCGCTACTCTCGCACTGGCGGGCTGCGCCGCCACCAATACCACCAAGAATCAATACGCGCAGTTGTCCAGCACTCACGAACTGCGCGACGACTATCTTGCGCGTACCCGGGCCGACCCGCTGGGCGCCTACATCAATGACGAAGACGATGGCGACATCGACGACGAAGACGCCCAGGATGTCGTGTACTCGGCGCCCTCTTCCCGCTCGTCTTCGCTGTCCATAGCCTCGCCGGGCGCATCCAGGGCCTTTGCCTCGACCGCGCTCGATTTCCTCGGCATCAAGTACCGCTACGGCGGCAATTCCCCCAAGAGCGGCTTCGACTGCAGCGGGCTGGTGCACTATGCCGCCGAAAAATCATTGGGCCTGAAGCTACCGCGCAGCTCCGCCGGCCTGGCCCGCGAAGGCGAATCCATTCCCCGCAGCGAACTGCGCAAAGGCGACCTCGTCTTCTTCAACACCCTGGGCCGCCGCTACTCGCATGTCGGCATCTACCTGGGCGATCACAAATTCGTGCACGCGCCGCATCGCGGCTCGGTGGTGCGCATCGAAGACATGAACGAGACCTACTGGCAGAAGCACTATACGGGCGCCCGCCGCCTGGTGGCATATGCCGGCAACAGCGCCAGCAGCGACGTCAAGCCCACGCTCAGCGCCCGCGCCGAGCACACCGCGGTGGCACACAATACGCACTCGCGCGCCACGCACGCTCGCTCCACGTCCCACTCCGTCAAGCACACATCCAGCACGCGCGCCAGGCATGTCGTCAGCTCGCACGCCACACACGCCAAGGCCACACACACCGTCGCCAGGAAGCCCGTACACAAACGGCGCTGAAGCGCCACGGCGGCCGCCGGCACGCGAAACGCGGCGGCCTGACGCCCGGCAGCGCACACCGCCCCGGCGGATGGCCCAAAGGCCGGGAAAACACAAAATAAAACGGCGGCGCCCGCCTGTACGGGTCGCCGCCGTTTTATTTTCCCCGATGCCAGGGCCCTGCCCGGCGCCAAGCCTGGGCATGCCCGCCGGGCCAGGCTGGCCTCAGGCGATGCGGGCGCGGCTCAAGCGCGCTGCGCCGCCGGCGTGTATGCCATCGCCCGCAAGGCGCCGGCGCCTGCCCGCTGCGACGGGCATGCCTCGCAATAGCCGCATTGCGTCAAGGCCTGCTTCATGCTGCAGACCGAGCGCCGACAAGCAAGCACGCGTATGCCCGAGCGCTGCGCCGCGGCGCGGAAAGTCTTCATGACATTGTGGCCGAGGAAATCGGTCAGCAGTATCAGCAGTTCCGTGCCCGACGGCAACTGCAGCGTTTTCTTCTGATGGGCCGGATCGCGGCCGCTGATGTGATGACTGATGGCGATATTGTGCCCCTTGAGCAGCTCGGGGATATTGCCCAGGCGGTCGGCCCCGACCACCACCGCACTGACTAAGCCCGACATATCGACTCCTTGATCAACAATAGTTGTGCTAATGATAATCATTCTTATTAACTACAGTCAAGCGCCTTGAAACACCTATGCAGCCCACCTGGGGAAAATCCTAATCAAGCCTCTGCCTGCAAAAAATCTTCTTTTAAATCAAACTATTGAGGCGGCATATTCGGGCATGTCGAGCTCACTTGCAGTTATCGCATATAAATGTAAACAGATAAAACTGACAAGCTGTAAGGAAATTCAGTTTCCCGTCAATCGATTCTAGGAAAATGGGGGACGTCTTAAAGGAGGTTACTCACAATGTTTCCTATATCCATGCGCTCCATGCGCGCCCTTCCCTTCGCCCTGACGGCCATCAGCCTGTCGCTGGGCATGTCCGTCGCCAACGCGGCGGGCAACGAAATCGTGCTCGGCGCCTCGGTGCAATTGACCGGCCCCGTTTCGAACACCGGCCGCTACTATAAAGACGCCTATAACTTCGCTGTCGACAAGATCAATGAAGCGGGCGGCGTCAAAGTCAACGGCAAGACTTACAAACTGGCACTGAAGATCTACGACAACCAGTCCGACGTCAATCTCAGCGTACGCCAATACACCCAGCTCGTATCCAAGGACAAGGTCAACTTCCTGCTCGGGCCCTTCGCCAGCAACTTCGCGCTGGCCGACTCCGCGGTCTCGGAAAAATACCGTGTGCCCATGGTCCAGGGCGGCGGCGCGTCCGACCAGATCTTCGCGCGCAACTTCAAGTACATATTCGGTACGCTGGCTCCCGCCAGCGACTACTTCGGCAGCACGCTGGCCATGTTCAAGCAGCTCAAGCCCGAACCCAAGTCGGTGGCGCTGCTGTATGCCGACGATTCCTTCGACGTATCGGTGGCCAATGGCACCCGCCCGCTGCTCAAGAAGGCAGGGCTGGACACGGTGATGGACGAGCGCTATACGTCCAACGCCAGCGACTTCAACTCGCTGCTGTCGCAGATCAAGGCCAAGAAGGCCGACGCCGTGCTGGTAGCCGGCCATGAAACGGAAATCCTGAACTTCGTGCGCCAGGCCAAGAGCCTGGGCGTGGCGCCCAAGCTGTATTCGTTCACCGTGGGTGTGCCCAGCGAAGACTTCCGCAAGGCGCTGGGCAAGGATGCCGACTATGCCTTCGGCATGACCGCCTGGCTGCCCAGCGACAAGCTCAAGGACCGCTGGTTCGGCGATGCGGCTCAGTTCGCTACCGCCTACAAGGCCAAGTATGGCTACGAGCCCGACTATCATGCAGCTTCGGGCGCCGCCGACGTGGAAGCCTTCGTCCATGCCATCGAGAAGGCCAACTCGCTCAATCCCCAGAAGGTGCGCGACGCGATCGCCGCCAGCGATTTCGAAAGCCTGTATGGCAAGATCGCCTTCGGCAAGACGGGCCAGATCAGCCTGGACCAGGTCGTGGTGCAAGTGCAAAAAGACGAACTCAAGCCGATCTTCAACGGCAAGGACTTCCTCAACCAGCCCAAGTACCCGATGCCCGCGTGGTCGAGCCGCTAAAAGCGCTTAGCATATAATCTCGCATCTCGCCAGCCGGACCCGGCGCACAACGCCCGGTCCGGCTACCTATTATTGATATTCACAAAATAAAATAGGAGCCAGCGTGGATTTACTGCTGCAGATCCTCGTCAACGGCATCTTGCAAGGGGGGTTGTACGCCATCATGGCGCTCGGCCTGGCCCTGGTCTGGGGTGTGTTGAACATCGTCAACCTGGCCCACGGGGCCTTCATCATGCTGGGAGCCTACATCTCCTGGCACCTGTTCACTTACCTGCACATAGACCCGTTCCTGGGCCTGCCCATCACCGCCTGCGTCATGTTCTGCCTGGGCTACGCCGTGCAGCGCGGCCTGCTGAATCTGATCGCGCGCGCGCCGATGTTCAACACGCTGCTCATCACCTTCGGGCTCGAGGTCGTGCTGACCTACCTGGCGCAACTGGCCTTCTCGGCGGACTTCCGCACCATCAACCCCAGCTATGCCGGCGCCAACTTCTCGATCGGGCCGCTGACCATACCGCTGGTGCGCCTGGCCGCGTTCGGCGTGGCCATGGTGCTGACCGTGGGCATGTGGTATTTTCTGCTGCGCTCGCGGCTGGGCCGCGCGATCCGCGCCACGGCCCAGAACCTGGTGGCCGCGCGCCTGTATGGCGTCGAGCCGCGCCACCTGTATGCCGTCACCTTCGGCCTGGGCCTGGCGCTGGCCGGGGCGGCCGGCGGCCTGTACGGCACGGTCTCGCAGATCAACCCGTATATCGGCGCCTCGCTGACCGCCAAGTCTTTCGCCATCGCCATCATCGGCGGCCTGGAAAATCCGCTGGGCGTGATCGTCGGCGGGCTGTTCCTCGGGCTGGTCGAATCCTTGACCACACTGTACGTGGGCCCCACCTTCTCCGACGTCGCCAGCTTCGGCGTGCTGGTGCTGGTGCTGATCGTACGGCCTAGCGGCTTGCTCGGGAGGACCGCATGAAACTGTTGCGCTTCATCCTGATCGTGCTGGTGCTGATCGCGCTGGCGCTGCTGCCGCTGTATGGCTCCGACGTCATGATCCAGTTCGGCATCAGCACGCTGCTGCTGGCCGTGCTGGCCCAGGGCTGGAACATCATCGGCGGCTACACGGGCTATGCCTCCTTCGGCAACTCGGTGTTCTACGGCCTGGGCAGCTACGGCGTGGGCATCGCCATGGTGCAGTTCCACCTGCCGTTTGGCGTGGGCATGGCCCTGGGCGTAGCGCTGGCGGTGATCTTCGCGCTGTGCCTGGGCCTGCCGGTACTGCGCCTGAAGGGCCACTACTTCGCCATCGCCACGCTGGCCCTGGCGCAGATCATGGCCGCCATCGTTTCCAACATCAAGATCGCCGGCGAGAACATCGGCCTGGTGCTGCCGCCGCTGAACAATGATCCGCTGTTCTACGAACTGTCGCTGGTGCTGCTGGTGCTGGTCACGCTGACCATCTACTGGCTGACGCGCAGCCGCTTCGGCTTCGGCCTGATCGCCATCCGCGAAAACGAAGAAGGCGCGGTGGTCATGGGCGTGGACACCACCCGCTACAAGATCATGGCCTTCACCCTGGCCGGCATTTTCAGCGCCCTGGCCGGCGGCATCCATGCCTACTGGATCACCTTCCTCGATCCCGAAAGCGCCTTCGACATCACCTTGAATGTGAAGATGATCATCATGGCGGTGTTCGGCGGCCCCGGCACCATCCTCGGGCCCATCGTCGGCTCGTTCATCCTGTCGGCCATCTCGGAAATCCTCTCCAGCGAGGTCACCAGCATCGCCGGCCTGTTCTTCGGCGTGGTGATCGTGGTGGCGGTGACCCTGATGCCGCGCGGGCTGGCCGATGTGCTGCGGCGCTTCCGCAAGCTGGGCTGGCGCTATTTCATCGAAAACATACGGGCCAACCGCTTATGACGACCACGATACTCGAAGCCCGCCATCTGACGCGGCGGTTCGCCGGCCTGGTGGCCGTCAACGACGTCAGCTTCAAGCTGAACCAGGGCGAAATCCTGGGGTTCATCGGCCCGAACGGCGCCGGCAAGACCACGCTCATCAGCCTGCTCAGCGGCACGCTGGCGCCCACCGAGGGCGAGGTGTATTTCCAGGGCCATTCGATCAATTCGGTGCCCGCCTACAAGCGGGCGCGCCTGGGCATCGGGCGCACCTTCCAGATCATGCGCCCCTTCCCGGGCCTGTCGGTGCTGGACAATGTCGCCGTGGGCGCGTTGTTCGGCCGCGGCGGCGGCGAGAAGAAGCTGCGCGTGGCGCGCGAGAAGGCCCGTGAATGCCTGACCTTCGTGGGCCTGGGCAGGCACATCGACCAGCGCGCCGAAGAGCTGGGCGGGCCCGACCGCAAGCGCCTCGAACTTGCCAAGGCGCTGGCCATGCAGCCGCAGGTGCTGCTGTGCGACGAAGTCATGGCGGGCCTGAACCTGACCGAAATCGACGAAGTCATCGAAGTCATCCGCAAGGTGCGCAGCCAGGGCATCAGCGTGCTGGTCATCGAGCACGTCATCAAGGCCATCAAGACACTGTCGGACCGCATCATGGTGCTGCACCACGGCGAGAAGATCGCCGACGGCGCGCCCGCCGAAGTGCTGGCCAACCAGACCGTCGTCGAAGCCTATCTGGGAAAGAAACGCGCATGAACCCTAGCCAGCAACAAGACCAATCCCCCCTGCTGCAGATGAGCGGCGTGTCGGCCGGCTACGGCGAGATGCTGGCGCTCGAGGACGCCAACCTCGAGATCCGCCCGTCCGAAATCGTGGCCCTGGTGGGCAGCAACGGCGCGGGCAAGACCACCCTGCTGCGAGTGCTGTCGCGCCTGCTGCCCTGCAGCGGCGAAATCCGCTACCAGGGCAAGCTCATCAACGACATGACGCCCGACCAGGTGTTCGAGCAAGGCATGGTCCAGGTCCCCGAAGGGCGCCAGTTGTTCGACCGCATGACGGTGCAGGACAACCTGCTGATGGGCGCCTACCATCGCAAGAACAGCCACGAAGTCGCGCAAGACCTGGAACGCATCTACGGGCTGTTCCCGCGCATGGCGGAACGCCGCAAGCAACTGGCCGGCAGCATGTCGGGCGGCGAGCAGCAGATGTGCGCCATGGCGCGCGCCATGATGGCTTGCCCGAAGCTGCTGATGGTCGACGAAATGAGCCTGGGCCTGGCGCCCATCATCGTCGACCAGTTGATGGACGTACTGGTCAGCATCCGCGACCAGGGCGTCACGGTGCTGCTGGTGGAACAGGACATCCACCTGGCGCTGGCCACGGCCGACCGCGGCTATGTGCTGGAAACCGGGCGGATCGTGCGCAGCGGCCCGGCCAAGGAACTGATCGACGATCCGGAACTGCAGAAGGCCTACCTGGGCCTCTAGGCCCGCGGGCCGTGGCGCGGCATCACTATGCGGACGTGCCATGCCGCGTCCCCAGGCATCACGAGTGCTGGACCAGCACCGGCTGGTCCCGGTACAGCGCCGGGAACATCTGCTTCAGGGCGCGCACCTTGGGCAAGTCGTTGATCACGATGTACGGATAATCGGGGTGCCGGACCAGGAAATCCTGGTGATAGGCCTCGGCCGGATAAAAGCTGCGGCCGCTTTCTACGCGCGTGACGATCGGCCGGCCATACACGTGCGCCGCGTCCAGTTGCGCGATATAGGCCTGCGCCACCTCGCGCTGCGCCGCGTCCAGGGGAAACAGCGCCGAACGATACTGCGTGCCGGTGTCCGGCCCCTGGCGATCGAGCTGCGTAGGGTCGTGCGCCACCGAAAAGAAAACACGCAGCAAGGTGCCGTAGCTGACCTGTTGCGGATCGAACGTGACTTCCACCGATTCGGCGTGACCGGTGCCGCCCTCGCTGACGACATCGTAATGCGCAGTCGCCGCCGCGCCGCCGGCATAGCCCGACACAGCATTGCGCACCCCGCGCACATGCTGGAACACGCCCTGCACGCCCCAGAAGCAGCCGCCGGCGAAGACCGCCCGCTCCACCTTCGCTCCCGTCGCCGGCTCGTCGCGCGCAGGCTTGGGGATCTCCACCGCATGTTCCTGCATGCCGAAGGAATAGGCCGCGCCCTGCCACACCAGCAGGCCGGCGGCGCCCGCCAGCGCACCGCCTAGCGCCAGGCGCAGGAAGCCGCGCCGCCGCGCCGGCGCCGCGGCGGCACGTGGCGAATTGAAGATACTCATGGCGATACTCCTACATAGTCTCGAATCACTGGCCGGCTCGTCGAGCCGCCCGATGTCTCATGCCAGTCGGCTTTCAAAGAGATAAGTACCTCTTGTATGAATTCTTGATTGCAGATGCGTACCACGCAGTGCCGAACCGCTGCCGGCCAGCCGTTTAAATTCCAGTTGCCAGGGTGGGCCGGCTGCCGGTCCGCTGCGCTGCGAAGCCGGACCGACAACGCCTCAGCCGAAAGTGAATGCATACGCCGACACGCCCGGATCGAGGAATTCGATCGTGAACGTATGGTCGGCCACCTCGCCGGGCTGGCGCAACAGTTGATAGAGGCGCTGCTCGGTCACCACCCCCGTGCCATCCGGCGCCACATCCACCCCGTGCGCATCGCCCGGCGCGTGCCCGTCCAGCAATACCTTGAAGCGCACCGGCTTGCCGTCGCTGCCCGGCCCCAGCACCAGATGCAGGTCGCGCGCATGGAAGCGATACACGATGCGTCCCGTGGCGCCCACCAGCGTCGCGCGCTCGCCGCCGATATCCCACTTGCCCTGCAGCCCCCAGCGATTCAAGCCGAGCAACTGCGGCGTGTCGTACGACGCCACCAGATCATGCTCGGCCGGCCCCGAGGCGAAGCCGCGCGCCCGCTCGTAGCCCAGATAGGTTTCCGGAGACTTGACATCGCCCATGTCCGCAGCCCGCTCGATGCCCTGCCCCAGCACATGGCTGGTGCTGTCCGGCACCCCTTGCGCGCCCGCCTCGCGCAGCAACTCCTGGATCACCTGTTCCGACTTGGCATAATCGCCCTCGCCGAAATGGTGATAGCGAATGCGCCCCTGCGCATCGACGAAATAATGCGCCGGCCAGTATTCATTATTGAACGCGCGCCAGATCGCATAATTATTGTCGATGGCCACCGGATAATCGACGCCGAGCTTATGCACCGCCCGCTTGACATTGCCGATGTCACGCTCGAAGGCGAACTCCGGCGCATGCACGCCGATCACCACCAGCCCCTGATTGCGATAGCGGTCCGCCCAGGCCTTGATATAAGGCAGGCTGCGCAGGCAATTGATGCACGAATACGTCCAGAAATCGATCAGCACCACCTTGCCGCGCAAACCCTGCGTCGTCAGCGGCGGCGAATTCAGCCACTGCACCGCACCGTCCAGCGACGGCATCATGCCCTCCACCGGCAGAGCCGCCGCAGGCGCCGCTGCCGCGCGCATGCCGGCACCGCCCTGCATCGCCATCTGCTCAGCCGGCGCCGCGCCCGCCTGCGCATTTGCCTGCGCATTTGCCTGGCCGTTTGCCTGACCACTCGCCTGGCTGCCAGCCTGCGCCACGCCATGCTGACGCGCCAGGCGATTCACCAGCGCCTGTTCCAGCCCATTGGTCGAGCCCGACGACGACACCTGGGCCAGCACGCCCGTATCCAGGCCCAGCGCAATCGCCACCACACCCGCCAGCACCGCGCCGCCCAGGGCTCGCCTCAGCCATTCGCCCGCCCCCAGAAAACGCTTCATCGCCGCCAGCACCCGCCCGCCCAACAACAGCGCCGCGGCCAGCGACGTCGCCGCGCCCAGCGCATAAGCCAGCAACAACGCCGTCGAACCCAGATTCGCCCCCTGCAGCGCAGCCCCCGTCAGCACCAGACCCAGTATCGGCCCGGCGCATGGCGCCCACAACAAGCCCGTTGCCACTCCCAGCAGCAGCGAAGCCCAAACGCTAGCCTCGCGCCCATCGCGCCCCGGCTGCGACAGGCGATCGCCGGCCCGCACCAGCGGATGCGCCAGGCGCTCGGCCAACCTCGGCAACAACAGCGCCAGCCCGAACAGCGCCAGCAACGCCAGCGCCAGCCAGCGCCCGTACTGATTGGCCGACACCACCCACGCACCGCCCACCGAGGCCAGCGTCGCCACCAGCGCGAAAGTCAGCGCCATGCCGGCCAGCAGCGGCAGGCCGCTGCGCGTAAAACGCTGGCCTGTGCGCGAGAACACAAAGGGCAGCACCGGCAATATGCAGGGGCTGAGTATCGTCAATACTCCGCCCAGATAAGCAAGCAACAGGATCAACATGGCTTTACGCGGCCCCCGGCTTGAAACTCAGCGCCAACCCATCCATGCAATAACGCAAGCCGGTGGGCTTCGGACCGTCGTCGAACACATGCCCCAGATGCCCGCCGCAGCGCGCGCAATGCACCTCGTCGCGCAGCATCCCGAACGACGTGTCCCTGCGCGTGCCGACCGCGCCATCCAGCGGCGCCCAGAAACTTGGCCAGCCCGTGTGGCTTTCGAACTTGGTGCGCGACGAATACAGCCGGTTGCCGCAGCCCGCGCACGAAAAAATCCCCGCGCGATGCTCATCGTTCAAAGGACTGGAATAAGGCGGCTCCGTGCCATCCTGGCGCAATATCTTGTACTGCGCCGGCGTAAGCCGCGCGCGCCACTGCGCGTCGGTCAAAGTAAACGGGAAATGCTCGGCCGGCGCCCCGTCCGCGGCCCGCGCCGCCCCCGGCATCAAGCCCGGAAACAGCACCGCCGCCCCCGCCGCCGCAGCGGCCCCGGCGCCGGCCAATATGAATTGCCTGCGTGTAGCCATGACATCCTCCGTCGAACCGATAGATCGAACCTCGCGGCCGATTGAACTCGTCGATCGAGCTCATCAATTCCGATGTCAATAATGTACCGCCGCTCTCGTTACGAAAGCCTCATCGAATCTTAAACATTTCGTGATAACTGGCAGGCCTAGCCTATGGCCAGGAAACGCGGCGGGAAAACGCCGTCGCGCCCCGGCACCCAGCCCCTGAGCCCGCCGTGTGCGGCGCAAGCCGACGGCCCTCAAACGGATCCTCGCACACCCGCTACACAAAACAAAACACGCCCCAAACACACTACTACGCCGCGATGCCGCTGCCGCTGCCGCTGCCGCTATACCGCAATGCCACAACGCCATAACACCACGACACTAGACACTACGACACCACAACATAACAACGTCATCACCCAGCAAACGCACCACAACCCAACAAACACGCCACCGTCCAGCGCTGTGGGGCGGCTGGAGCCAGTCAGGCTCGTCCGAGCCCGCCGCCACCGTAGGGTGTTTTGGGGGATGCAAGGGAGGCACTGTTTGAGTCCGACGGGTGCGCACCAGCCGGGGGCTGGTGCGCCGGGCGAGTTTGCCGACCGCCCCCAAAACGCCCGGAGGTCAAGGGCAACCCCGGCGCAGCCGGGGTCGGGCGAGCGAGCCTGACTGGCTCCAGCCGCCCGCGGCGCGGGTCAAGAACCCACAACGCCCCAAAAAGAGCAAAACGCAGGCCAAGACCCCATTCAAAATCAAAAGAGCGAGCCCGACCGGCTCCAACCGCCCATGGCCCAGGCCAAGAAACCCACTACACCCCAAAAAAAGGAACGCACAGACCAAGAATCAAAACAGAAGAAAGCACAGGCCGAGAGAAACCCGTTCAAATCAAAAAAGAAAAACCCTACCCGGCAACCCCGCCCTTCTCCGCAGTCTCCACCGCCTCCTGCACCACATCCCGCGTCAGGTTCGGCGCCAGCATCTCCAGCAGCACATACACATAATCCCGCAGGAACACCCCTGCCTTCACCGCCACATTAGTCACATGCGTACCGAACAAATGCCCCGCCGGCAGACCCACCAGCCCCTTGTCGCGGCGCGGATCGAACGCCATCCCGGCGATGATCCCTATCCCCATGCCCACATCCACATACGTCTTGATCACATCCGCATCGATCGCTTCCAGCACAATATCCGGTGTCACACCCTTGGCCGCGAACACCTCGTCTATCGTGCGGCGCCCCGAAAACGCATGATCGTACGTCACGATCGGATACCGCCCCAACTGCTCCAGCGTCAACTTCTTGGCCGCGCTGGATGTCAGCTCGGCCAGCGGATGATCCGGGCGCACCACAATCACATGCTCCCACGTATACACCGGCAAAGCAGCCAACCCCGGCGTCACATTCAGCGTCTCCGTCGCAATCGCCACATCCGCCTGCTCATGCAACAGCATCTGCGCCAGATGCGGCGGATTACCCTCCGCCAGCGACAAACGCACCTTGGGGAATTTCTCGCGGAAAGCCGGAATCACCCGCGGCAGGATATAGCGGGCCTGCGCATGCGTGCAGCCTATCACCAGCCCGCCCTCGTCGCGCCGCGCGAACTCGTCGCTTACCTTCTTCAGGTTGTCCACCTCGCGCATGATGCGGTCGATCACATGCGACACCACCGCACCCGGCTTCGTCAAGCCCTTGATACGCTTGCCGTGCCGCTCGAAGATCTTGATCCCGAGCTCGTCCTCGAACTCGATGATGGCCTTCGAGACGCCCGGCTGCGACGTGAACAGCGTGCGCGCCGCCTCCGTCAGATTGAAATTGCGCCGGATGGTTTCGCGCACAAAGCGGAATTGCTGTAGGTTCATGAAAATGGCCCTGTAGGAAGGGCCATTATATGTTATATAACAACAAATATTAATTATTTTTAGTTATATACTTACTTCATCGAGATCGTAGTATTCACCTCTTTGTGATGTGCCGCCCAGCGCGCCGTCACGGTCTTGGTCTGCGTCCAGAACAACACCGCCTGCTTGCCGTTGGGCCCCAGATCGCCCAGCTTCGAGGCGCGCGAGCCCGTGAAACTGAACCACGCGACCGGCACCGGAATCGGCAGATTGATGCCGACCTGGCCCACATCGATATTGTTCTGGAAATAGCGCGCCGCGCCTCCGTCCTGCGTGAAGATCGACACCCCGTTGCCGTTCGGATTGCGATTGATGAAATCCACCGCCTCTTCCAGCGTGTCCACCCCCACCACGCACAACACCGGCCCGAACACCTCTTCCTTGTAGATCGCCATATCGGCCGTCACATTATTGAACACCGTCGGGCCGACGAAATTGCCCTTGGCATAGCCCGAGACCTCGATATTGCGACCGTCCAGGACGAGTTCCGCGCCTTCCTTCGTGCCCTGCTCGATCAGCGCCTCGACCCGCTTGCGCGCATTCGGCGAGACCAGCGGCCCCAGGTCGGCGCCGCGATCGACGCCCGCACTTACCTTGAGCTTGCGCGCACGCTCGACGAAATCCGGCAGCCAGTCGCGCGCCTCGCCCACCAGCACCGCCACCGAAATCGCCATGCAGCGCTGGCCGGCCGCGCCGAACGACGCGCCCAGCAACTGGTTCAGCGCCGCTTCGCGATCGGCATCCGGCAGCACGATGCTGTGGTTCTTGGCGCCCATCATCGCCTGGCAGCGCTTGCCGGCTTCCGAGGCGCGCCGGTATATATGCGTGCCCACATGCGTCGAACCGATGAACGACAGCGCCTTGATGTCGGGATGGTCGCAGATCGCATTGGCCATGTCGGGCCCGCCATGCACCACATTCAGCACCCCCGGCGGCAGCCCCGCCTCCAGGGCCAGTTGCGCCAGCAGCAGCGAAGAGCTCGGATCCTGCTCGGACGGCTTGAGAATGAAGGCATTGCCCGCCGTGACCGCGATCGGGAACATGAAGCACGGCAGCATGATGGGGAAATTGAAGGCGGTAATGCCCGCGCAGACGCCCAGCGGCTGGACCAGCGTATAGACATCGATGCCCGTCGCGGCATTCTCGGCGTACTCGCCCAGTTGCAGCGTGGCCATCGCGCAGGCGTGCTCGATCACCTCCAGGCCGCGGCCTACCTCGCCCTCGGCGTCCGGCAGCGTCTTGCCGTGCTCGATAGTGATCAGCTCGGCCAGCTTGGCGGTATTGTCGCGCACCAGCTTCTGCAGGTTCAGCATGACCCGCACCCGCGCGCCCTGGCTGGTATTGCGCCAGGTCTGGAAGGCGCGCTTGGAATCGGCCACGGCCAGGTCGAGCTCCTCGCGGGTGGCGAAAGGTACTTGCGCCACGACCTCCTGCGTGGCGGGATTGATCACATCACGCCATTCGGTGGTCTTGGATTGAACCAGCTTGCCTCCAATCAACAGAGGGATACGGGGTACGGCACTCATCAGGGTCTCCTTCGCGCATCGGCGATGCGCTCATTTCATATAGGCGTGTGCGAGAGTCAGCTCTTCTTCACGAGCGGGCAGGTCGATTGCGACAGCGGCTGGAACGCATCCTTGGCGGGTATCGTCGCCACCAGCTTGGAATAATCCCAGTCGTTCTTCGATTCGGCCGGCGTCTTGACCTCGTACAGATACATATCGTGTATTACGCGCCCGTCGGGGCGTATCGAGGCATGGTGCATGATCGGATCCTGGATGGGGATCTTGCGCATCTCGGCGGCAACCACGTCGCCCTTGGTCGAGCCCGACGCCGCCACGGCCTTCAGGTAATGCAGCACACTTGAATATACACCTGCCTGGGTCATGGTCGGCTTCAGGCCTTTATAGGCTTGGGCGAAACGCGCCGACCATTTGCGCGACGCATCGTCGAAATCCCAATAGAAGCCGTCCACATAGGTCAGGCCCTGGGCATTGGCCAGGCCCAGCGCGCGCAGGTCGGACAGGAACACCAGCAAGGCCACCAGGCGCTGGCCGCCCTTGACGATGCCGAACTGGCGCGCCTGCTTGATCGCGTTGACCGTGTCCTGGCCGCCATTGGCCAGCGCCACCACCTGCGCCTTCGAGCTTTGCGCCTGCAACAGGTAGGAAGCGAAATCGGAAGTGTTCAGCGGATGCAGCACGGAACCCACCACGGTGCCGCCCAGTTGCTTGACCATATCGGCCGCGCCCTTTTCCAGCGAGTGGCCGAACGCATAATCGACCGTCAGGAAATACCAGGACTTGCCGCCCTTGTGCACCGTAGCCTTGACCCCGCCCACCGACTGCGAATAGGTGTCGAACATCCAGTGAAAGCCCACCGGCGAGCAATTCTTGTTGGTCAGATCGGTCGTGGCAGGCCCGGAGAACATCGCCACCACATTTTTTTCCCTGGCCACGCCCTGCACCGCCAGCGCCACCGCCGAATTGGTCAGATCGGCCAGCGCGGTGACGCCGTCGCGGTCTATCCATTCGCGCGCCTTGGCGGCGCCCACATCGGCCTTGTTCTGGTTGTCGGCCGAGACCAGATCTATATGCATGCCCTTGCATTCGGCCTTCAGGCAGTCGTCTATGGCCATCTTCGCCGCCGCCACCGAGCCCGCGCCGCCCATCGAGGCATAGGGCCCGGACATGTCCGTGAGCACGCCGATCTTGACAGGGGGAATGGTCTTCGCCTGCGCGCCGGCCGCAAGGCCCAGGCACAGCGCCGCCGTCAATGACAGGGAAAATTTCTTCATGGGGAGTCTCCGTTGTAGTGTTATGGGCCTGGGATCTGTTCACAAAGGGGTGCCCCTTTTAGTGTGAACAAGCCCCAGGCAGCGGATACCGGCACACCGCCCTGGGCGGGAAGGCGCCGCGCCGCCGGGCCCGCCACTGGCGGGCCCGGCGTCCCGTCCGTCGATCCGTGGGCCGGCCGGACGGGATACAGGCGCAGTGTAGTTGTCTAAAAAACCTATGACTATGCAAATATTTGCACATTCCTTGCTAATATTTGCACAAGCAACGCGCGCCCTCGGGCCCGCCGGGCAGCCCGGCGGCCGGACGACAAGGGCGCCATGACGCCGGCCGCGACCGGCATCGGAGACCTATGCTGGATTGGGACGGCCTGCGCTATTTCCTCGAGGTGGCACGCACTCAGCGCGTCAGCGCAGCCGCTCTCAGGCTGGGCGTACAGCACAGCACGGTCTCGCGCCGCGTGCAGGCCCTGGAACAAAGCCTGGACACGGTGCTGTTCGACAAATCCAAGGCCAGCGGCTTCACCCTCACCGAAGACGGGCAGCGCCTGTTCGCCTATGCCGAGCAAATGGAAGGCGCGCTGCTGTCGGCCCGCGAAGAGCTCTCGGGCATCGGCCAGACATTGTCCGGGCACCTGCGCATAGGCTGCACCGAAGGCTTCGGCAACTACGTGCTGACGCCGCTCATGACCGACTTCCTGGGACGTTATCCGGAGCTCACCCTGGACATACTGCCGGTGCCGCGCTTCATCAGCCTGTCCAAGCGCGAGGCCGACCTGGCAATCGCCCTGGAACAGCCGCAGCGCGGGCCCTACATCTGCACCCGGCTCACCGA
The DNA here is from genome assembly GCF_019166065.1 of Candidimonas humi. Lineage (GTDB taxonomy): Bacteria > Pseudomonadota > Gammaproteobacteria > Burkholderiales > Burkholderiaceae_B > Candidimonas > Candidimonas humi. Next base: position 683,770 of record NZ_JAHTBN010000003.1, on the reverse strand, counting down.
CTACGAGCTCAGGCTCTACGGCACCCACACCTATCTCGAGCGTAGCGGCCCCATCCGCAGCCGGGCCGACCTGGCCGGCCACAGCTTCATAGGCTATGTGGAAGAGCTGGTGTTCAGCGACAGGCTGCGCTACCTGGAGGACGTCCTGCCCGGCAGCCGCGTGGTGTTCAAGAGCACCAGCGTCATCGCCCAATATCATGCGGCCCTGCGCGGCGGCGCGCTGGCCGTGCTGCCCTGCTTCATGGCGGCCCAGGACAGCCGCCTGCGGCCCGTGCTGGAAGACCAGGTGGTCATCACCCGCAGCTTCTGGATGTACTGCCACGAAGACCTGCGCCGCTCCAAGCGCGTCATGGCGCTATGGGACTACCTGAAGAAGGCGGTGCAGCTCAATGCGCCGCTGCTGCAGGGCCGCGCCGACCGGCTGCAATACCCGCAACCGTAGGAAGCGCGGCCCGGCGGCCGGGAATCGCGGCGCCGGACAGCAGGCCTGCGTGTCCGGCCCATGTGCACGAAGCTCGGCTAGCTTGCCGGTTCCGCGGGCAGCCCGGGATCCTTCGGCGCCTTGACGCGCAGCTTGCGCCACATCATGTAGACCATCAGCGCGGCGAACAGGACGTGCACCAGCCAGACCCCCACGCCGAAGCTGAGCTGGCCCTTGCCTATCCAGCCGCGGCAGAGATTGATCAGGTTCATGTACAGCAACGCCACCAGGCCGGCGATCAGCACGTCGCCCGAGCGCCCCAGGCGCGGGTTCACCGCGCCCAGCGGAATGGCCAGCAGCGCCAGGTTCAGCGCCGCCAGCGGCAGCGCCAGGCGCCACATCAGCTGCGAGCGCGCATCGTCTGTGTGGTCGCGCATCAGTTGATCGGTGGGCCGGGCCTTGATCTGGCGCTCCGCCATCTCGCGCGCCGCCTTGATCGAGCCCGCGTCGTTCTTGCTTTCCAGCCTGAACCCGTAGCGCTTGAAGTCGAACAGCCGCAGGTCCGGCTTGCCCGGCTTGAGATCGTAGCGGTGGCCCTGGCTCAGGATCAGGAAGCGGTCGCCGTCCGGCTCGGTCTCGACCCGCGCGCTGTCGGCCGAGATCACGCTCAGCCATTCCGGATCGATGACGCGGGCGATCACCTTGCCCAACTGGTCGCCCGGCTTGGTGGGGTCTTCGGCGAAGAACACCCGCTTGCCGTCCTCGGTCTCGATGAACTGCCCGGCCGTGACCTTGGACAGGTCGGAGCGCTGCTCGTAGCGCTGGCGGTACTCGGCGATCTGCCGGTAGGCCCAGGGCGATGCGGCCAGGGTCAGGATGGCGATGAGTATCGCTGCCGGCACTGCGCAGCGCAGCACCGGGAGCACCCAGTCCTTGAGCGACAGGCCGCTGGCGAACCACACCACCATCTCGGACTCGCGGAAATTGCGGGTGACGGCGGTGAGCACCGCGATGAACAGCGACACCGACAGGATCACGGGCAGGGCCGTGATGCTGGAAAACGCGGCCAGGCCCAGCACCACGTCGGCGCCGATATTGCCGTTGGCGGCCTCTCCGAGCAAGCGCACCAGCAGTACACTGAGCCATACGATCAGCAGCGTGGAAAACACCACGCCCGCATGGCTCATGATCTCGGAAACTACGGAACGCTTGAATAGAGACATGGGAAAATATGCGAGATAATCAACGGCATCCTGCAGGCAACCCGCAGCAATACTTGGAAAACGCGCATGGAATTTAGCACACTGACCACCGCATCACTGCACCAGATCAAGACCGCAGCCCTGGCTGTGGGCGTTTTTGCCGACGGCATGCTCACTCCCGCCGCCGACGTCATCGACCGTGCCAGCCATGGCGCCTTGCGCGAAGTGCTCAAGAAAGAATTCCTGGCCAAGGCCGGCACCCATCTGGCGCTGCGCAAACTCGAAGGCGTCAGCGCCAATCAGGTCATTTTAATCGGCCTGGGCAAACAAGACGCATATAACGCTTCCGTGCACGCCAAGGCCGAGCAGGTCTTCGCCAATTTCTGCGTGCAGGCCCGGATCGGCGAGGCGGTGTCCACGCTCGCGGCCACGGAATGCCCCGCTGCCGGCCTGGCGCAACGCGCCCAGGCCGCCGCCGCGGCCGCCGGCCAGGCCGCCTACCGCTACGACGCCACCTTCAGCAAGCGCGAACGCGACGACGCCCCGCGCCTCAAGAAATTCGCGCTGTCGGTGACGCGCGCCCAGGCCGCCGAGACTCAACGCGGCCTGCGCAACGGCGCCGCCATCGCGCAAGGCGCGAACCTGGCGCGCGAACTGGGCAATTTGCCCGCCAACGTCTGCACGCCCACCTACCTGGGCGACGTGGCCCGCAAGCTGGCCCGCGAATTCAAGAGCCTCAAGGCCGAAGTGCTCGAACGCAAGCAGATCGAGGCCCTGAAAATGGGCTCCTTCCTGTCGGTCGCGCGCGGCTCGTACGAACCGCCGGCCTTCATCATCCTCAAGCACACGCCGCCGGGCGCCAAAGGTGCGGGCAAATCGCGCAAGGCCCCGATCGTGCTGGTGGGCAAGGGCATCACCTTCGATGCCGGCGGCATCTCGCTCAAGCCCGCGGCCAACATGGACGAAATGAAATACGATATGTGCGGCGCTGCCAGCGTGCTCGGCACCCTGCGCGCCGTGGCCGAAATCGGCCTCGAGCAGGAAGTCATAGGCCTGATCCCTTCCTGCGAGAACCTGCCCAGCGGCCGCGCCAACAAGCCGGGCGACGTGGTCACCAGCATGTCGGGCCAGACCATAGAAATCCTCAACACCGACGCCGAAGGCCGCCTGGTGCTGTGCGACGCGCTGACCTACGCCGAACGCTACAAGCCCGCGGCCGTCATCGACATCGCCACGCTTACCGGCGCCTGCATCATCGCCCTGGGTCACGTCAACTCGGGCCTGTTCAGCAAGGACGATGCGCTGGCCGACAGCCTGCTGCAGGCCGGCCGCCAGGCCAACGACACCGCCTGGCGCCTGCCACTCGAAGACGCCTACCAGGAACAACTGCAATCGAACTTCGCCGACATCGCCAATATCGGCGGCCGGCCCGCGGGTTCGGTCACGGCGGCCTGCTTCCTGTCGCGCTTCACGGGCGCCTACCCCTGGGCGCACCTGGACATCGCCGGCACCGCCTGGCGCAGCGGCAAGGACAAGGGCGGCACCGGCCGTCCCGTGCCGCTGCTGGTCCAGTACCTGCTGAACCAGGCCTAGGCCGATGGCGCGGGTGGATTTCGCCTTCGGCGCGCCGGACCGCCTGCGCATGGCATGCACCGTGGCGCAGCGGCATTACGCGGCCGGGCGGGCCCTGGTGGTATACAGCCGCGACGCGCAGACGCTGGCGCGCATCGACCGCCTGCTCTGGAGCTTCGAGCCCGTCGCATTCCTGCCCCACGTGGCGGCAGGCGATCCGCTCGCGGCCTCCACGCCCGTGTGGCTGGCCGACGAGGTGCCGGCGACGCCGCCGTCCGGCGACGCCCTGCCCGCCTGGCTCATCAACCTCGACGCCGACTGTCCGCCCGGCATCCAGGCCTACGAACGTGTGCTGGAAATCGTCTCGGACGACCCCGACGACCGGCAGGCGGCACGTACGCGCTGGCGTGCCTACCAGGCCGCGGGGCACGAGCTGCACGCCCACGACGTCTCGGGCCGCGCCTGAACGCCCCGCAGCGCCCTGGCGGCGCCCGGGCTCGCCCGCCAAGGAACCAAGTACGACGGAAGCCGTCTAAATCATCAAGGGCGGGGACGGCGCACGCGCGCCTCGCGACCGGTAGCCCGCCGGTTCGCAGCCGATGCCTGTCGGCCGTCTCCCGGCCCCCCTGCGTTCTTTTCCGGACCGCCTCTTACCGGGCGGTCTCTTGATAATTCAGTTATTTGTAAGCTATTCTATAGCCTATAGGTTGTAGACTACGAGGTTGGCGTGGCGGCACACCGCCGCCCGCGCCCAGCCTCCCACAAAAGGATTCACCATGAGCGATTTTCGGCAAGCCCCCCTTCCCTCCCGCAGCGGCTATACCGCCGCCCCGGGCGAAGTCGTGCGCAACCGGGTGTTGCGCAACACCTACTGGCTCCTGACGCTGTCACTCATACCCACCGTGCTCGGCGCGCTGGTGGGGCTGTACACCGGCGTCAACCAGAGCATGGGGGCCAACCCGGGCACCAGCGCCATCATCTTCCTGATCGGCGCCTTCGGCCTCATGTTCCTCATCGAACGCAACAAGAACAGCTCGCTGGGCGTGGCCCTGCTGCTGGCCTTCACGTTCTTCATGGGCATCATGCTGTCGCGCCTGCTCGGCGCGGTCATGGGCCTGGCCAACGGCACCCAGCTCATCATGCTGGCCTTCGGCGGCACCGCCGTGGTGTTCGGCGCCATGGCCAGCATCGCCAGCACCACCAAGCGCGACTTCTCGCACCTGCAGAAATTCCTCTTCATCGGCGCAGTGGTGCTGATCGTCGCCTCGCTGGCCAATATCTTCCTGCATCTGCCGGCTCTGATGCTGACCATCTCGGTCATGGCCATCGTCATCTTCTCGGCCTTCCTGCTGGTCGACCTGCAGCGCGTGATCAACGGCGGCGAAACCAACTACGTCAGCGCCACGCTCGCCATCTATCTCGACCTGTACAACGTGTTCGTCAACCTGCTCATGCTGCTGGGCGTGCTGGGCGGCAACAACCGCAACTAGGCACGAAGCCCGCCGGGGCGCGCCGCCAGCCGGCGGCCGCCCCCCAAAAATCCAGAAGCCCGCGCGTCGCGGGCTTCTTCGTTTCCAGGGCAGGCCTTTCGTGGCCCCGCAGCCGGACAAGACATGTTGTTGCCCCCGTGCCCGGCAGCCGTGGCACGGCACGCTGCCGGCTCAAGTTACTGCCTCAGGCCCGCCCGTCGCGCCTCCCGCAGCCACAGCAGCGCCCCCTCGCCGGCGATGAGCAGCACCGCCACCCAGATAGGGATGTAGGTCCACCAGGCGTCGGCGGCCATGGGCTCTCCCAGGAACAGGAAAGCCACCCAGAACAGCAGCACCGGCTCCACATAGCCCAGGATCCCGAACAGCGCCAGAGGCAGCATGCGGCTGGCCGACAGATAGCAGACCAGCGCGACGGAACTGAGCCCGCCCAGCAGCGGAATCAGGCCCAGCAGCCGCGGCGCCGTCGCCAACTGGTGCCACAGGCTCGGCTGCTGGGTAGCGATCACGAGCAAGGCCGGCGGGGCCAGCAACAGCATGTCGCACCACAAGCCGGCCAAGGATCCCAGGCGTATCTTGCGTCTCAGCATGAAATACGGCGGATAGCCGAACATCACCAGGGCAGTGGCCCAGGAAAAAGTGCCCAGGCGCAGCACTTCGTGCACCACGCCCGCGGCGGCGGCGGCGACCGCCAGCCATTGCACGCGGCTGAGCCGCTCGCCATAGAAGAAGCGCCCCACCACCACCATGCACAGCGGCAGCAGGAAGTAGCCCAGCGACACGTCCAGGGCCTTGCGATGCAGCGGCGCCCAGGTGAAGAGCCAGAGCTGCACGCCGAGCAGCGCAGCGCTGACGACCAGCGCCGCGCCGTAGCGCCATTGCGTCCGGGCGCGCCGGGCGCAACGAACCACCTCGCCCCAGGCGCGGCCGCGCGAAATCAGCAGGGCCAGGAAAGGCAGCGCCAGCAGCACTCGCCAGGCGAAGATTTCCGTGCCTGTGACCGGCGGCAGGATCGTCGAGTAGTAGTACAGCACCGCGAACAGGCCCGACGAGGCGACCGACAAGGCTATGCCCTGCTTCATGACGGACGGCTCCCGGTCTCTGCCTGCCGGACATGCAGGCGCCACAGCTTGCGCAAGCGGTACAGGCGTTCGCGTCCCAGCACTTCGTCCAGCGTAGCCGCGCCTTCGATCTGCGCGAGCTCTTGCGCCAGTTCTTCCAGGCCGCGGCGCAGCGGCTCGCCCCAGGCCGCCCAGCACAGCTCCAGATAGCGGTCGGGTTCGTACAATTGCAGCCCCAGGCCGCGCAGTTCCCGGCGATCGAAGTCTTTGATGTTGCGGGTCAGGACGGCGGCGGGCTGCCCGGGCCAGCGGGCCAGCGCGGCGCGGCCCGCGGCAACCACGTGCCAGTCCTTGGGGTCGCTGTAGCGCAGGCCCTGCTTGTAGGCGCCCACCTCGCCCAGGTCGGCCAGGGGAAAGGAGAGCTGCAAGGCCTCCCATTGCGCCGCCACGTCGTCCGCAGGCACGTCCCACAGGCGTGCCGCGTTGCGCCGCCACTCCTCGCCGATCACCCGGCTCCAGGCCGGCTGCAGGCGCCCCTCGCCGGCCAGGTGCAGCAGCAGCCGGCGCAGCACGCTGGAAATCAGCACGCAGGTGTCCAGCACCACCACGGCAGGCACCGGCCCGGCGCCGCCGGAGGCTGCTGCTGCCGTTGCCGACACCGCCGGGGCGGCCGGCTCGCCCGGGGCCGGCACGGACGCGGCCTGCCGCGCATGATCGTCGGATGGCATATCGGAGACTGGGGACCAGGGCATCGCCGGCATCAATAGCGCTGCAACTCCATCAGCACCTTGCGGGTCTGCAAGGGCCGGCCGGCCAGTTGCTCGTCGAGCCGCTCGCGCAGCATGGCACGCAGGCGGGGCTCGCTGCGCGCGTCCTCGAAATCGGGCTCGGGTGCGTCGATGCCGTAGCCCGTTTCCTGCAGCAAGATCCACTCGAAGCGGCGCAGCGCGCCGGCTGCGGGCGAGCCCTGAGCCAGCAGATCGAGGGCGGCGTCGTAAGCGCCGAACAGGACCGGATGCGGATCTTCGCGGGGCAACAGGCGCAGCAGCAGTTCGTTCATGTACCAGGCCGACATGTGGGCGCGCCCCGACAGCGGCCGCACGCCCGCGCATTCGGCGCGCGTCAGGGTCTTGACCTCGCCGGCTCCGCTCCAGGACAGGTCCAGCGGCTGGAACATGGACAGCACCGGGCGCAGCACCGAATACGGCCGCTTGGCGCCCTTGGCCACCAGCGCCACGCAGCCGTGGTCGCAGGTGAATGCCTGCAGAATCAAAGAAGTCTCGCGCCAGGGCGCCGTGTGCAAGAGATAGCCCGCGGCCTCTTGCACCCGCGCGCCGCGGGTACCGCTACTCATAGCCCAGTTCGCGCAGCGCCCCTTCGCGGTCGGACCAGCCCTTGCGCACCTTGATGTAGACCTCGAGGTGCACCGGCTTCTCGAGCAGGCGCTCGATGTCCTGGCGCGCCTCGCTGGCGATGCGCTTCATGTGCGCGCCGCCCGCGCCCAGCAATATGGGCTTGTGGCTGTCCCGTTCGACCACCACGCAGGCCGCGACCCGGGCGCCCTTGTCGGTTTCTTCCCACTGCTCGATGACGACGGTGCAGCCATAAGGCAGCTCGTCGCCGACCAGGCGGAATATTTTCTCGCGCAGCAGCTCGGCGGCGATGAAGCGCAGCGGCCGGTCGGTGAGCGTGTCGGCCTCGAACATGGCCTCGCCTTCCGGCAGGCGGGCGGCGATCTCGTCCAGCAGATTATCCAGTTGCACCCCGCGCAGCGCGCTGACCGGCACCACGGCGTCGTAGGGGTATTGGGCCATGATCTTGCCCACGTAGGCGAACATCTCGTTCTTGTCGCGCAGGGCGTCCACCTTGTTGACCGCCAGGATGGCACGGCGGCCCTTGGGCAGCAGCGGCACGAGCTGGGCATCGCCCGCCGACCACTTGCCGGCCTCGACCACATGCACCACCACGTCCACCTCGGCCAGCGCCTGGGTCACCACGCGGTTCATCATGCGGTTCATGGCGCCGCCGTGGCGCGTCTGGAAGCCGGGGGTATCGACGAAAATGAACTGTTCGTGATCGCGCGTCAGCACCCCGTGGATGCGGTGGCGCGTGGTCTGGGCCTTGCGCGAGACGATCGATATCTTGCTGCCTATCAGCGCATTGGCCAGCGTGGACTTGCCCACATTGGGCCGGCCCACGATCGCCACGAAGCCGCAACGGAACGCTGCCTCTGCGGGCGCGGAGGACGGTCCGTCTTCCCGCTGCGCGGGATCCGTCCCGTGCGCGGGCGCGTGTACGTCGTCTTTTTTCATGTGCTGCTTTCCTGCGACACGGCCACGGGCAGCGAGAGCTGCGCCGACTTGCGCGGGCGGCGGCGCGTGCCCTTGCCCGGGCCCTGGGCCTCGATCGCAGCGATCGCCAAGGTGGCGGCGGACTGCTCGGCGGCGCGGCGGCTGGTGCCGCCGGCAAGCACCTTGACTTCGAGCTTGGGAATGGCGCACTCGACCTCGAAGGTCTGATTGTGCGCCGCACCATGCGTGGCGACCACGGTATATACCGGCAGCGCGATCCGGCGGCCCTGCAGCAATTCCTGCAGCAAAGTCTTGGGGTCTTTGCCCAGGGTCTTGGGATCTACGTGGACCAGGATCGGCGCGTACTGCCGTGCGATCACTTTGTGCGCCGCATCAAAACCGGAGTCGAGGAACACCGCGCCGAAAACCGCCTCGAGCGCGTCGGCCAGGATCGAAGGCCGGCGAAAGCCGCCGCTCTTGAGTTCGCCCTCGCCCAGCCGCAGGTATTGCGACAACGAGAGCTTCTGGGCGATATCGGCCAGCGAGGCCTGCTTGACCAAGTTGGCGCGCAGGCGCGACAAGTCGCCTTCGTCGATGCGCGCAAAGCGCTTGAACAGCAAGGCCGCGACGGTGAAATTCAACACCGAGTCGCCGAGGAATTCCAGGCGCTCGTTGTGGCGTGCGCTGTGGCTGCGGTGAGTCACGGCCTGCTCGAGCAGCGAAATGTCCTGGAAGGTGTAATCCAGGGCCGATTCGAGAGAGGCTAGACTGCTGGTCATCTGAAAACTAGTGAAAAAAGCCTATGCGGCTGGGCTTGCCGAAATTCATCCAGATGAAAAACGCGCGCCCGACGATGTTGCGGTCGGGGACGAAGCCCCAATAGCGGCTGTCCAGGCTATTGTCGCGGTTGTCGCCCATCATGAAGTAATGGCCCGGGGGCACCGTACAGCGCACCCCGTTGACCAAGTATTGGCAATTGTTACGGTAAGGATAATCCGAAATCGGCATAAAGTCTTGGGGGGCTTCCTTGTTCAGCAATATGCTGTGGCTGACCGTCCCCAATTGTTCAGTGTAGCGCCCGACATAGGCGGAGCGGTCCGGCTCGAAGTAGTCGCCGTCGCGCACATGTGCCACCACCTTGCCGTTGATCGACAGCACTTTGTTCTGGTAGAACACCACGTCTCCAGGCAGGCCTACCACGCGCTTGATGTAGTCCACGCTGGGGTCTACAGGATAGCGGAACACCATGACATCGCCGCGCTTGGGCGAGCCGATGTCGATGACCTTCTTGTCGATGACGGGCAGGCGTATGCCGTACTGGAACTTGTTGACCAGGATCAGGTCGCCGTCTTCCAGCGTGGGCAGCATCGATCCCGAGGGAATGCGAAAGGGCTCCACCACGAAAGAGCGCAGCACGAATACGAACAGTATCACCGGGAAAAAGCTGACCGAATACTCCACCCACCAGGAAGGCCGCAAGGCCTTGTCGCGCGCCTCCTGGCGCAGGCGCTCGGCAGCCTGCGCGTCCATGCCGTCGGCGGCATACTGGACGTTGGCCACGGCCTGCTCGGCGGCAGCGCGGCGCCGCGCGCGCAGCACGAATATGTCCAGGCACCAGACCAGGCCGGTGATGACCAGCAGCACGAAAAGAATCAGCGCAAAATCCCAGCTCATACCAAACATATCGTCCTCGTTGATTTCTTATACGGTTTCGTACTCATGAAGCCAGCCTGGCGCCCGGCCGCGTACAGCACGGCCGGCGCCGCGGGACGCGGCAACGCGCCGGCCTTCTCCATGGTCGCGCATCCGCATTATTTGTCTTCGACCTGCAGGATCGCCAGGAACGCCTCCTGGGGGATTTCGACGCTGCCGACCTGCTTCATGCGCTTCTTGCCCGCCTTCTGCTTTTCCAGCAGCTTCTTCTTGCGGGTGATGTCGCCGCCATAGCACTTGGCCAGCACGTTCTTGCGCAGCGCCTTGACGTTCTCGCGGGCGATGACTTCGGCGCCTATGGCCGCCTGGATGGCGACGTCGAACATCTGCCGCGGAATCAGCCCGCGCATCTTCGAGACTACCTCGCGCCCGCGATAGCGGGCATTGGCGCGATGCACGATCATGGAAAGCGCGTCCACCCGGTCGCCGTTGATGAGCAAATCGACCCGCACCACATCGGCGGCACGGTATTCCTTGAACTCGTAGTCCATCGAGGCGTAGCCGCGCGACACCGACTTCAGTTTGTCGAAGAAATCGAGCACGATCTCGGCTAGCGGGATCTCGTAGGTGAGGTGCACTTGCCGGCCGTGATAGGCCATGTTGATCTGCACGCCGCGCTTGTTGGTGCACAGAGACATTACCGGGCCGACATATTCCTGCGGCATGAACAAGGTGACGCTGACGATAGGCTCGCGGATCTCGGCGATCTGCCCGACCTCGGGCATGCGCGAGGGGCTTTCGATCATCAGTTCCGTGCCGTCGCGCTGCACCACCTCGTACACCACCGAGGGCGCGGTGGTGATGATGTCCATGTCGAACTCGCGCTCCAGGCGCTCTTGCACGATCTCCATGTGCAGCAGGCCGAGAAAGCCGCAGCGAAAGCCGAAGCCCAGGGCCTGCGACACCTCGGGCTCGAACATCAGCGAGGAATCGTTGAGCTTCAGTTTTTCCAGGGAATCGCGCAACTGGTCGTATTCGCTGCTCTCGACCGGATACAGGCCGGCGAAAACCTGCGGCTTGACTTCCTTGAAGCCGGGCAGCGCCTGCGAGGCCGGCCGCGCCGCCAAGGTCAAGGTGTCGCCGACCTTGGCATGCTCGAGTTCCTTGATGCCGGCGATCACGAAGCCCACCTCGCCGGCGCTCATTTCCTTGCGCGCCTCGGACTTGGGCGTGAACACCCCGATCTGCTCGCACAAGTGGGTGGCCCCGGTGGCCATCAGCAGCAGCTTGTCCTTGGGACGCAGGGTGCCGTTGACCAGGCGCACCAGCATCACCACGCCCACGTAGTTGTCGAACCAGGAATCGATGATCAGCGCCTGCAGCGGCGCGGCGGCGTCGCCCCGCGGCGCCGGCACCCGCGCGACGATCTGCTCGAGGATCTCGTCGATGCCCATGCCGGTCTTGGCGCTGGCCAGCACCGCGTCGGAGGCGTCGATGCCGATCACGTCCTCGACTTCCTGGCGCGCGGCGTCCGGGTCGGCCGAGGGCAGGTCCATCTTGTTCAGCACCGGGATGACTTCCACGCCCAGTTCGATGGCGGTGTAGCAATTGGCCACGGTCTGCGCTTCCACCCCCTGCGAGGCGTCGACCACCAGCAAGGCGCCTTCGCAGGCCGACAGCGAACGGCTGACTTCATAGGAGAAGTCGACGTGCCCCGGGGTGTCGATGAGGTTCAGCGCGTAGACGCGGCCGTCATGAGCCTTGTATTGCAGCGCCGCCGTCTGGGCCTTGATGGTAATGCCCCGCTCGCGCTCGATATCCATGGAATCGAGCACTTGCGAGGACATTTCGCGGTCGGCCAGCCCTCCGCAACGTTGGATCAGGCGGTCGGCCAGGGTGGATTTGCCGTGATCTATGTGGGCGATTATCGAAAAGTTGCGGATATGATCCATAAACCGGGAAAACTCGCGGGCAGCGGGCAAAGATTGTGACGAAGCAAAAAAAGGAGCGCATAGAGTTGCGCTCCTCGGCGATCCCGCCATTTTAGCCGTTTCCGGCAACTACGCTCATTTTCCGGGCACTATGGTGACCCATTGGGTCTGGTCGCCGCGCAAAACCAGCAGCGCCGCCGTCTGGCCACTCTTCAGGTGCGACACCAGCTTGGCGAACTGCTCGGGGCCGGTGACGTCCTCGTTGTTGACGGTCAGGATGATGTCGCCCACGTTCAGGCCTGCCGTGGCCGCGGGCTCTTCGACCGCGGTAACCTGCACGCCGCCCTTGAGCTGGTCTTTGCTGCGCACGTCGGCCGGCACCGCCTTGACCTTCAGGCCCAGGGAATCGCTAGGCACGGCCTTGGGCTCTTCCTGGCTGGACTTGGCCTTGCTCGGCGTGGCGGGCATTTCGCCTACCTTGACGTTCAGGGTGACGGTCTTGCCCTTGCGCCAGACATCCATGGCCACGCGGGTGCCGGGCTGAGTCGAGCCGACCATGCGAGGCAGATCCGTCCAGTGCGCAATGTTCTTGCCGCCGAAGCGGGTGATGACATCGCCAGGCTGGACGCCGGCGTCGGCGGCGGGGCTGCTGCGTTCCACATTGCTGACCATGGCGCCTTCGGCCTTGCTCAGGCCTATGGCCTTGGCGACGTCGTCGCTGACCTGGCCGATCTGCACGCCTATGCGTCCGCGCGTCACTTTGCCGTGGGCCTTCAATTGCTCGACCACGCGCATGACCTCATCGATCGGAATGGCCAGGGAAATCCCCATGAAGCCCCCGCTTTGCGAGATGATTTGCGAGTTGATCCCGACCACCTGGCCAGCCAGGTTGATCAGCGGGCCGCCGGAATTGCCGGGATTGACCGCCACGTCGGTCTGAATGAAGGGCAGGTAATCGCCGGTGTCGCGGTTGATGGCGCTGACGATGCCGGCCGTGACGGTGGAATCCAGGCCGAAAGGCGAGCCGATGGCCAGCACCCACTGCCCTTTCTTGAGCTGGTCCGAATCGCCGATCTGCAGCGGCGGCATGTCCTTGGCGTCGATCTTGATCAGCGCGATGTCGGTGCGCGGATCGGTGCCTATCACCTTGGCCTTGTATTCCTTGCCGTTGGTGAGCGTCACGAAAATGCCGTTGGAATCGGCCACCACGTGGTTATTGGTCAGGATATAGCCGTCGGAAGAAATGAAGAAGCCCGAACCAACGCCGCGCGGGACGGTGCGTTCTTTCTGCTTGGAGCTGGAGTTGGGCATTTTGTGCTGGCGCGGCGGCGGCATGCCGGGCATCTGGAAGTCGGGCCCGAAGAACCAGCGGAACATGTCATAGGGGTCGTTGCTGTCGGGGCCCATGCCCTGGGGACGAACCGGCACGGCCTCGGTCGTGCGTATATTGACCACCGATTTTTCGGTCTTGGCCACCACGGAAGTGAAATCGGGCAGCGCCAGCGTCGGTGCCGTCGGCTGGGCCTGCGCCGGACCCGCGGCGGAAAATGCCAGCAGCGCGGAAAGCGATGCCGATGCCATTATTCGTCTGATTCTACGGTCGGCTGCTAATGTGGAAAGCATCATAAGACTCCTTGTCTATCGAGGTTGAGGAGCAATCAACGGCACGTATTCGGTGCGCTGCGCGATGTCGCGCAACGTATCCACCGGCACCTCGCCTATGGCGGTGAGCCAGTGGTCGCCGATTCTCGTGCCAAAAATATTCATTGCTCCCTTGTGCACGGCCCCTTTGGGCGGAACCGCGTCGTGCGCGGGGCCCATGGGCTCGATGAACACCGAAATGGCCGCCAGCCCGTCGGACAGCACCAACTGGCTGACCTGCCGGCCCGCCCGCATGGAGCGTGTGACTTGCGTCACGGCCTGAAACCCCGGCGGCGCGGGAATGCGCCAGCCTTGCTTGGACAGATCCACGGGCTCGACCGATGCCTGATGCACCCGCCATCCCTGGGTCTTCCAGTGTGAATTCAATTCGTCGGCGGAGATGCCGGGGCCGACGTGCAGCGACGTGAACGACACCTGGTCGATCACCCCGTGGTGAGGGTCCAGCGTCTGGGCCTTGAGCAGCAGACTGGTGGCCGTATCGGTGCACAACCTGTAGCCGTAGCGCGCCGCATCGCGCGGGCGCAGTTCCAGCATATTGCATTCGCGTCCGGCCACGCGCGACTCATGCCCGTCCCGGGTCAGAGTGTAATGCGCCGGAATCGACTTGCCATCGCCCAGCAGCACGCCGGGAAACCGGTCGCCGCGGCGCGGCAGGATGACGATGAGCTTTTTTTCCGGGATCAGGTACTGCACCTGTTCATTGTGCCGGATGAACTCGCGCGGCGGGCCGTCCAGCGTATCGAGCAACTCGCGCTCGCCGGTGCCGTCGACCATGTGCACCACCCGCGTGGACTGCAGCAGCGCGCCTTCCTGGTAGGTGAATACGCCGGCATAGTCATTGGTTCGTGCCGCGTCCTGCACCTTTTGCAGCACGGCGACTATGGAATCTGCGGCGTCGGCCGGCGCTTCGGCCCGGGCGCAAGTGCCGGCCAGAGCCCCGGCCAGCGCCACCAGCAGCGGCAGGCAATGGCGCCGGGCCGTGGCCCGGTGCGCGCCTCGCCAGGCGCCTTGGGGAAGATGAACGGCATCCCTCATCAGCGCGCGTCTCCCGCATCGAAGGAGACCTGGCGCACCGGGCCGACCCCGGCTATCTGGCTATGGGCCGCGAGATAGTCGCGCAGGCTGGCATCGTCGCCGGCGCTGGCCACCACCTGGGTCGAGGCCGCCTGCTGCGCAGCCCCGCCTCCGCTGAAATACGGCAGCGCCACCCAGGCCACGGAAGCCACCGCGGCGGCTACAGCGAGCCCCGACAGCCCCAGCCGCACCGAAGTGTAACGGCGGCGCTGCGGCGCCACGATGGAAGGCTCGGCATCGAGCGCCTTGGACAGGCGCGCATAGAACAGATCGGACGGCTTGACCGCCAGCTCTTCGCTGCGCAGCACATCGCCGATGAGATGATAGGTATCCCACACCTGGCGCCCATAAGGAGAATCCAGGTCTTCGGGGCGGATATCGCCGTTTTCGCCGTCCATCCATACCGAAACGGAGGATTCCCAGGAAAGCTGCTCTTCGTCCCGCAGGGTTTTAGCCACGACTTGCATGTTGATCTCCTTACCAGCGGCGCTCGGCATCGTTGCCCAGAACGGGGCGCAATTGGGCTGCGATGGCTTCGCGGGCACGGAAAATGCGCGAACGCACTGTCCCGATGGGACAGTCCATGCTCTGGGCGATATCTTCGTAGCTCATACCTTCTATTTCACGTAACACGATAGCCGTACGCAATTCCTCCGGTAAAGCATCGATGGCCGCATTGACCGTGTCGACGATCTGGCGGCTTGCCATCATGGATTCCGGCGTACTGATATCGGTTAGGTTGTCGATTTGACTAAAAGTTTCACCATCTTCGGTTTCAATTACGCTGGGCGCGCTGGGCCGGCGGCCATTGGCGGCCTGCCAGTTGCGCGCCGTATTGATGGCGATGCGGTACAGCCAGGTGTAAAAAGCGCTGTCGCCACGGAATTGCGGCAAGGCCCGGTAGGCCTTGATGAAGGCCTCCTGGGCGACGTCCTCGACCTCGCCGGGCTCGCGTATCATGCGCGACAGCAGGCGCATGATCTTGCGCTGGTACTTCAGGACCAGCAGATCGAAGGCGCGCTTGTCGCCGCGCTGCACGCGCTGGACCAGCTCGGCATCCACATCGCGTTCGCTCATGGGGCGGCGCTCCTGGCCAGGACGGCCGGCCGCGCCGGCAGGCCGGCGATCGCAACCCGCAAACGGCGCCAGCCTTCGGCCGGCACGGCGGATTTCCAGACGGTCAATTCAAGCATGTTTTCCTTTGAAACGGGGGCACGGCCGAAGCGCAAGAACGCTGCCGCGCCCTGCCATGCCGGCGGCTTTGCGCCCTGTTCTCTGTCGATGGCGGGCCCGCCCGACCCCGACGGCGAGGAAGCCGCGAAGCGCAGGCTCACCCAGCCGCAGGCCGGCCAGACGCGCAATAAGCGCAGCCGGCGCCGCTCGGTGCCGCACTGCAACATCCAGCCGTGTACAGGATCCAGCTCGAGACAGGCGCGGCGGTATGCGCCGCGCCCGGGCCGGCGCGCGCAAAGCCAGGCGACGGCCGCCGACAAGCCGACGGCGGCATAGGGCCCGCAGGCCAGCCACAAGGACAGGAAGGCCGCCACGCCCAGGCCCGAGGCCGCCAACGCCGCCCAAAGAGGGAGGCGCAGCGGCCATCGTTGCGTAGGGATCACGGCGCGGCCCGGCCTCAGAGCCGCCGGACCACCATCGACCCGTTGGTTCCGCCAAAGCCGAAGGAATTCGACAGGGCCACGTCGATCTTCAGGTCGCGCGCCTGGTTGGCGCAGTAATCCAGGTCACATTCGGGATCCTGGTTGAAGATGTTGATGGTCGGAGGCGAAACCTGGTGATGGATTGCCAGGGTGGTGAAGACTGCTTCGATGCCGCCGGCGGCGCCCAGCAGGTGGCCCGTCATGGACTTGGTGGAATTGACCACCAGCTTGTAGGCATGGTCGCCGAAGGCGAGCTTGAGCGCCTCGCTTTCGTTCTTGTCGCCCAGCGGCGTGGACGTGCCGTGCGCATTCACGTAGCTGATCTCGTCGGCATTGACGCCGCCGTTGTGCAGCGCGTTGAGAATGCCGCGGCGCGGCCCCTCGCGGTCGGGCGCGGTGATGTGGTGGGCGTCGGAACTCATGCCGTAGCCGGCGAATTCGCCGTAGATGCGGGCGCCGCGCTTGCGCGCATGCTCGTATTCTTCCAGCACCAGCACCCCGGCGCCCTCGCCCAGCACGAAGCCGTCGCGGTCGCGGTCCCAGGGCCGCGAGGCAGTGGCCGGGTCGTCGTTGCGCGTGGACAGCGCGCGCATGGCGGCAAAGCCGCCTATGCCCAGCGGCGACACTGTGGATTCGGTGCCCCCCGCGAGCATGACATCGGCATCGCCGTATTCGATCAGGCGCGCCGCGTCGCCGATGGAATGCAGGCCGGTGGTGCAGGCCGAGACCACGGCGTAGCTGGGGCCTTTCAGGCCCAACTGGATGGACAACTGGCCCGACGCCAGGTTGATCAGCGAACCGGGGACGAAAAACGGCGAAATACGGCGCGGGCCGCGTTCGAGATAGTCGGCCTCGGTTTCTTCGATACGCGGCAGGCCGCCTATGCCCGAGCCGACGATGACGCCCATGCGGTGGGCATTGGCTTCCGTGACTTCCAGGCCGGAGTCGCGCCAGGCCTGGGTGCCGGCCGCCAGGCCGTAATGGATGAAGGTATCCATTTGCTTGGCTTCTTTGGCGGAAATGACCTGCGTGACGTCGAAATCCTGGACTTCGCCCGCGATGTGGGAATTGAATGCCGTAGGATCGAAACGCGAAATGCGCCGGATGCCCGAGCGGCCATTGACGATATTGTCCCAGGCGCTATCGATATCGTTTCCGACCGGGGACACGATGCCCAGGCCGGTAATGACGACGCGTCGCTTCACGTATGACTCCTCAAAAATGACAATGGCGGTTCGCAGCGAACATGCGGCCGCCCGCGCAAGGCGCGGTGCAGCGACAGGCATGTTCTCCGGAAACCGCCCCGGTGAGGCCCGGTCGACCGCCGGACCCGCGCCACGAAAGTGTTGGACTACTGCTTGCTATGCGACGAAATGTAGTCCACAGCTTGCTGCACCGTCGTGATCTTTTCGGCCTCTTCATCGGGAATCTCGGTTTCGAATTCGTCTTCGAGCGCCATCACGAGCTCGACCATATCGAGCGAATCGGCACCGAGGTCGTCAAGGAAGGAAGATTCGTTTTTGATCTCGGCTTCGTTCACGCCAAGTTGTTCAGCGACGATCTTCTTGACGCGCTGTTCGATGCTTTCCATGCAGTTCTCCAAATGGGGAAAATTCCCGCGAATTATAGCCAAACGCAAAAATTTATAGTTGTTGGCCTAGATAAAAAAACGGCATTTCCAGGTTTGCCCGCTGCCTGCGCCCATGACGCCCGCCGTCAACCCGGAACACCCTCCAATGGGACGGATTTTACCCCGTCCGGCCCATGCCCAGCCCTTGCCGCGCACCAGCCGCCACCGCGGCGCGCCGGCGCCCATGCCTCGGGCACCGGCGCGCCGCAAGTCTTACATATACATCCCGCCGTTGACGTGCACTGTAGTGCCCGTGATATAGGCCGCCTGCGGGCCGGCCAGAAAGGCCACCGCCTGCGCCACATCGGCCGCCGAACCCAGGCGCCCCAGAGGGATCTGCGCCAGGATCGACGCCGTCTGCGTCTCGTTCAAGGCGCGCGTCATGTCGGTTTCGATAAAGCCCGGGGCCACGCAATTGACCGTGATGTTGCGGCTGCCCAGCTCGCGCGCCAGCGCCCGCGCCATGCCGGCCACGCCGGCCTTGGCCGCCGCATAATTGGCCTGGCCGGGATTGCCGCTGGAACCGATCACCGAGGTGATGCAGATGATGCGGCCCCAGCGCGCCTTCATCATGGGCTTCATGACCGCGCGCGAGAGGCGGAAGACCGCCGTCAGGTTGGTCTCGATCACCGCGTCCCAGTCGTCGTCCTTCAGACGCATGGCCAGGTTGTCGCGCGTGATGCCGGCATTGTTGACCAGGATCTGCGGGCCGGCGCCTTCTTGCGCCAGTTCGGCCACCAGCTTGTCGCAGGCGGCCGCATCGTTGACATTGAGCACCACGCCGCGCCCGCCCGAGGCGGCCAGCATCTCGGATATCGATGCAGCGCCTTCGGCCGACGTAGCGGTGCCCACCACTCGCGCGCCCCGGGCGGCGAGTTCCAGCGCAATGCCCTTGCCGATGCCGCGGGTGGCTCCGGTGACCAGGGCCAGCTTGCCCTCGAGTTGTTCGTCGTGCATGGCCTATCCTCGTAGAGTTTCCAAAGCCGCCTGCAGGGAAGCCGGGTCGGCGATCGCCAGGCCGACCAGATCGCGGTCTATGCGCTTGGTCAGGCCATTGAGCACCTTGCCCGGGCCGCATTCGACGACGTGCGTGACGCCGCGCGCCTTCATGGCCTGCACGACTTCGACCCAGCGCACCGGGTGCCAGGCCTGGCGCACCAGCGCGTCTTTGATGGCCGCGGGTTCGGCCGGGCTGGCCACGTCGACGTTGTTGATCAGGGGAATGCGCGGCGCGGCGACCTCGATGTCCTGCAGCGCGCGCTGCAATACGGCGGCGGCGGGCTCCAGCAGCCGGGAATGGAACGGCGCGGACACCGGCAGCACCAGGGCGCGCTTGGCGCCGGCCGCGCGGCACAGTTCGCAGGCGCGCTCGACCGCCGCCTTGTGGCCGGCGATGACCACTTGCGCGGGCGCGTTGAAATTGACTGCCTCGACCACTTCGCCCTGGGCCGCCTCGGCGCAGGCCGCCAGCACGGCGGCATCGTCCAGCCCCAGCACGGCGGCCATGCCGCCGGCGCCCACGGGCACCGCGGCCTGCATGGCATCGGCGCGCACGCGCACCAGCGGCACGGCGTCTTCCAGGCGCAGCGAACCCGCCGCGGTCAGGGCCGAGTACTCGCCCAGGCTGTGGCCCGCCACGATCTCGGGGACGGGGCCGCCGGCCGCGATCCAGGCCTCGTAGACGGCCACGGCGCTGGCCAGCATTGCCGGCTGCGTGTTGGTGGTGAGATTGAGCTGCTCGGCCGGCCCCTGGGCGATCAGGACGCCGAGGTCCTGCCCGAGCGCCGCCGAAGCGCGCGCCAGTACCCCGGCGACGGCCTCGTTGCCGGTCCAGGCATCGAGCATGCCGACCGACTGCGATCCCTGCCCGGGGAATACGAAGGCGATTTTCATAGCGTAACGTTCCGTTGGGGGCGTGTTTTATATATAGCTGTGTCCGGCTTCGGATGCGAAGATCCGCTGCGCCCGCGCGGCTGCCCCGGCGCCGCGGCTAGCTCTCCATTCTACATTCGGGCCAGCACGGAACCCCAGGTGAAGCCGCCGCCCACGCCCTGCATCAGCACCAGGTCGCCGCTGCGCACGCGGCCGTCGCGGCGTGCCGCGTCCAGCGCCAGCGGCACGCTGGCCGCCGAAGTATTGGCGTGCTTGTCCAGCGTGACCACGACCTTTTCGTCGGGCACGCCCAGCTTGCGGCTCAGGAAATTGAGGATGCGCACATTGGCCTGGTGCGGGATCATCCAGTCCAGGTCGGACAATTCCACGCCCCCTTGCGCGCAGACGTCGCGGGCCGATCGGGCCAGGGAAGTGACCGCCAGCTTGAATACGGCCTGCCCGTCCATGCGCAGGAAGGGGTCGCCTTCGACCTTGCCGTGCGACACATTGCCTGCCGCGCACAATATCTTCATCTGGCTGCCATCGGCATTGAGCTGGGCGGCCAGTATGCCGGGCTCGTCGCTGGCCTGCAGGACCACCGCGCCGGCGCCATCGCCGAACAGCACGCAAGTGCTGCGGTCGCTCCAGTCCAGGATGCTGGAGAACACCTCGGCGCCGATCACCAGCGCCGTGCGCGCCCGGCCGACGCGGATCATGGCCTCGGCCGTGGCCAGCGCATAGACGAAACCGCTGCACACCGCCTGCACGTCGAAGGCCGCGCCGCCCTTGATGCCCAGATTGGCTTGCACCAGGCAGGCCGTGCTGGGAAACACATAATCGGGGGTCGAAGTGGCCAGCACGATCAAGTCCACGTCGCCGGCCTGCACGCCGGCATCCTGCATGGCCAGGCGCGCGGCCTCGGTGGCCAGTTCGCTGGTCTTGACGCCGGGCGCGGCGATATGGCGCTGGCGGATGCCGGTGCGCTCGACGATCCATTCGTCCGAGGTCTCTATGCCCCGGCCGGCCAGTTCCGCGGCCAGTTCGTCATTGGATACGATACGGGGCGGCAGGCATCCTCCCGACCCCGTTATCTTGGCATAGGGCATGTGCTGTCTCATGTCGTCAGGCGCTCGGCTGCCCAGGCGCAGCGGCATACGAGCCGCGGGCGGATAGCGAGCGCAGGGATAGTTTCATGTCAGGTGCCCGCCTGGGGCACGGGAGACTGCGCGAGCGCGGCGGACTGCTCCGCGGCGGCCTGCAGGTTCTGGCGCAGATGGTCGATGGCACTGGTCGTGCCCGAAAGCAGGCCGTTCTGCACCGCTTCGTGGGCGCGCCGCAATGCGCAGCCGAAGGCATAGATGTCGGCCGAACCGTGGCTCTTGAAGACGATGCCGCGCAGGCCCAGGAGCGCCGCGCCGTTGTAGCGCCGGTTGTCCACCTTGTCGCGGAAGCGATTGAGCACCGGCGTCGCCAGCGCGCCGGCCAGCAGCGAAAGCGGATCGCGCTTGAATTCCTGGCGCATCATGTTGGCGACCATGCGGGCCAGCCCTTCGAGCGATTTCAGCACCACATTGCCGACGAAGCCGTCGCAGACGATCACGTCGACGGTGCCTTTGCAGATGTCGTCGCCTTCCACGTTGCCGTAGAAATTCAGCCCGCTGGCGCGCAGCAGCTCGGCGGCCTGCTTGACCACCTCATTGCCCTTGATGACTTCCTCGCCGATATTGAGCAGCCCTATGGTGGGCTGCTCGCGGTG
This sequence comes from Candidimonas humi, assembly GCF_019166065.1. Taxonomy (GTDB): domain Bacteria; phylum Pseudomonadota; class Gammaproteobacteria; order Burkholderiales; family Burkholderiaceae_B; genus Candidimonas; species Candidimonas humi. The sequence goes on along the minus strand of NZ_JAHTBN010000003.1, from coordinate 662,503 downwards.
GTCCACCGTCTTGGCCAGAGCCGCGCCCATGATGGCGAACTGCAGCAGGTGTTCTGCGGTGCAGTCGACATTGGCGCCCAGGTCGAGCATGGTGGTCGCCCCGCCCGTCTGGTTCGGGATGAAAGTGGCGATGGCGGGACGGTCGATGCCGTCGAGCGTCTTGAGCACGTAGCGGGTGATGGCCATCCAGGCGCCGGTATTGCCCGCGGATATGCAGGCATCGGCCAGGCCGTCCTTGACGGCCTGAGCGGCGACCCGCATGGACGAGTCTTTCTTGCGGCGCAATGCCACCTCGACCGAGTCGTCCATGGAGACGACCTCGGAAGCGGGCAGGATCTGGCACCAGTCGCTGGCGTCGCGGCCCTGCTGGTCCAACATGGCGCGTATGGCGGCCTCGTCACCGACCAGCAGGAAACGCGTATCCGGGTTCTTCTGCGCGAACTGGCGCGCAGCCGGAATCGTGACCGGCAAGCCGATGTCCCCGCCCATGCAATCGATAGCGATTCGAATCACGGTTGTAGCCATCGGAAGCGCGGGCCGCCTAGCGTCGTGGACAAGGCACTACGGCCGCGCTCGCAGCGTGATTATTCGTCGTTCTTGGTCTTGACGACCTTGCGGCCGCGATAGATGCCGTTGGGGCTGATGTGATGGCGCAGGTGCAGTTCGCCCGAGGTGGGCTCGACCGCCGTTGCCGGACCGGACAAAAAGTCGTGCGAGCGGTGCATGCCGCGTTTGGACGGACTCTTCTTGTTTTGTTGAACAGCCATGATGACTCCTGGAAAACAGGTCGCAATTGTACCTGCAAGTTAATCGAAAAAACTCAATTCTTTTTCAGCCCGCCCAACACCGCGAACGGCGAAGGCTTGCCCGGGCCGCTTTCGGCTTCGGCGCCGCCCGCGACATCATCGGGCGGCCGCGGCGCATCGGGGCACACATCGTGCTTGGGCACATACGGCACGCCGAGGATCAATTCGTCCTCGACGAGCGCCAATACGTCCAGGCGCCGCGAAGCCAGGATGCGCTCGACAGGCTCTTCGCCTTCGTCGCCGCTCTCGTCGTCGAGATCGGCCGCCTTGGACACCACTTCCAGCCGGCTGGACGCATCCAGCCGCAACACGAAGGGCGCCAGGCAGCGCTGGCATTCCAGCACGAGCCCCGCCGCCACCTGCAAGTGCAGAAAGCGGCGCCCCAATGCATCCTGTTCGCCGCGCAAGGACCAATCGGCCTGCGCATCGCCCTGGTCGGGCAAACCTTCGACCAGGCGCGCAAACTGCCGCAACGGGGTGTGGCCTTCGAGCCGCTGCCCCAGGCGCGTCAGTTCATATGTGTCGATATAAGGGGCGGAAACACCCATGGCCGTACCCTTCCCCTGCCCTACCAATTACCAGTGTGCCGGGCCTATGGGCCCCTTTTGGGTCCCCTGCAGGCCCACTATAGGCCCCTAAAAACCCCCGGGGCCCAAACCTACAGGCCTAGCCAAGCCTACACTTGGATCCAGGCCCACTGGCCCCTTCACCTACACTGGCCCTGGCCGCCTCTCATTAAACTTCCTTGCCTAGAGGCTTTCCAAAAACCGGCAAAAACATTAGATAATAGCGCCTTCAGCCTTTTCTAGTCAAACCAAACCAGACATATCCCGCATGCGTCTCATCCTGGCCTCCAGTTCCCGTTATCGCACAGCCATGCTGGCACGCCTGCGCGTGCCCTTCGAAGCCATCTCGCCCGACGTCGACGAAACCCCGCGCCCCGGCGAACACCCGGCCGAGCTGGCGCTGCGGCTTTCCGCCGCCAAGGCCGACGCGGTCGCCGCGCGGCACCCCGGCGCCCTGCTGATAGGTTCCGACCAAGTCGCCACGGTCGATGGCGACCCGATAGGCAAACCCGGCAATCCCGAACGCGCCCGCGCCCAACTGCGCAGGCTCAGCGGACGCACCGTCGAATTCCACAGCGCGCTGTGCGTCACCGACGGCCGCCGCCGCGAAATCGCCGACGTGGTCACCTGGTGCCGCTTCCGCGAGCTGGACGACGCCGCGATCGACGCCTACCTGCGCCTGGAAGAGCCCTACGACACGGCCGGCAGCGCCAAGGCCGAAAGCCTGGGCATCGTGCTCATGGAAGAAATACGCTCCGACGACCCCACCGCCATCGTCGGCCTGCCGCTCATCGCCCTGACCGGCATGCTGCGCTCGTTCGGCTTCGACCCCTTGCGGGAGGCCAAATGAGCAGGCCGGCGCCACAACAAGCGCCACAAGCCCCGCTCGCCCCGAAAGACGACAGGCGCGGCGGCATACTGCACCTGATTCCCGTCGGACTGGGCGAGGCCGCGCCCGAACTCTGGCTGCCGCAGGCCGCGCGCGAGCTCGCCGCGGGCCTTACCACCTATATTGCCGAAAACGCCCGGACCGCCCGGGCCTTTCTCAAGCTCATCGGCACCCACGCGCCCCTGCAGGACATCGTCATCCACACCCTGGACCGCAAGACCGACGCCGCGCAGATGCGCGCCTGGCTGCAGCCCCTGCTCGCCGGCGGCGACATCGGCCTGGTGTCCGAGGCCGGCTGCCCGGCCGTGGCCGACCCCGGCGCGCGCGTGGTCGCGCTGGCGCATGGCATGGGTTTGCGCGTACGCCCCTGGGTCGGCCCCTCGTCCATCCTGCTCGGGCTGATGGCCAGCGGCCTGGACGGCCAGCGTTTCGCCTTCCACGGCTACGCGCCCGTCGACGCCGCCGAACGCACGCAGCGCCTGCGAGCCTGGGAAGACATCTCGCGCAAGCAGGAACAGACTCAGATCATGATAGAAACCCCCTATCGCAATGCCGCCCTGTTCGAGGCCTTGTGCCGCAGCCTGAAGGGCAGCACCCGGCTGTGCGTGGCGCGCGCCCTGACCACGCGCGACGAATGGATCCAGACTCGCGCCGTGTCCGACTGGAACGGCCGGGCCGCCCCGGAACTGGGCAAGCTGCCCACCCTGTTCCTGTTCCTGGCGGCGCGCTGAGGCGAGGCTCGTCCATGGAACACAGCATGCGCGCAGGGCCATCCGACGGAAGACGCGCGGCCCTTTTCCCGCTAGCGATGCCGCGCGGCGGCGAACGCGCCCGGGCGCCCGCAGGCTGCGCGATTCCCCCCTCGACGAGAATGTCTCGCGGCGAGGGGCGGGCGCGCCCGCCCGCCCCCGCACGCGCCTTGCGCTGCCTGGCGACGGCCGCCCTGGCGGTGCTGCTGGCCGCCTGCGCCGCCCGAGGGCCGGCAACCCTGCACATAGACCACAGCATCCAGGCCAAGAGCCAGGACAGCCGCGTCAGCATCGTCGTCCTGCACTACACCGTGGCCAACAATATCGCCGCGCTGGATATCCTGTCGCGCGGCAACGTCAGCAGCCACTATCTGATCACCGATGCGCCCACGCCACATGTCTACCAACTGGTCGACGAGAACCGCCGCGCCTGGCACGCCGGCGAGAGTTCCTGGTATGGCCGCAGCGACTTGAACGCCAGTTCCATAGGCATAGAAATCGTCAACCGCGGACCGCTCGGCGATGGCCGCTGGGCGCCCTATAGCCGCGCGCAGATCGCCACACTTACCACCCTGCTGCGCGGCATCATCCGGCGCCACCAGATCAAGCCCTTCAACATCGTGGGGCATAGCGATATCGCCCCGCAACGCAAGACCGACCCCGGCCCCGCCTTTCCCTGGGCGCAACTGGCCCGCGCCGGCATAGGCCGCTGGTATGACGCCGACAAGGCGCGCCAGTACCGCCTGCGCTTCGAACAAGAGGGCTTGCCGCCCATCGCCTGGGTCCAGCGGCAACTGCGCCGCGTCGGCTACGAAGTGCCCGACAGCGGACAGCTCGACCCGGCGACACGCCGTGTCATTGCCGCATTCCAGATGCACTATCGCCCCGGCAACTACAGCGGCGAGCCGGACGCCGAGACCCTGGGCATACTGCAAGCGCTGCCCTGAGAGGCGCCCTTGCAGGCCGCGGGCCGGACCTTCAGGCCCGCTGCGCCAGCCAGGCCCGCAATTCCGCCACGCTGGGCAGCATTGCCAGCGGCCTGGACAAAAGCAGCGTTTCGCGGTCGTGGGCGCCGTATTCGACGGCCACGCCATCGACCTGCGCCGCGTGGGCCATTTCGATGTCGTGCGAGGTGTCGCCCACCATCACCATCTCCGCGGGCTCGACGTCCAATTCCTGCATCAGCTCCAGCAGCATGGCGGGATGCGGCTTGCCCTGGGATTCGTCGGCACAGCGGGTCGCAGCGAAAGCCTCGCGCAGGCCCAGCTTGGCCAGCACCCGGTCCAGCCCCACCCGGCTCTTGCCGGTGGCCACTGCCAGGCGTATGCCGCGGCCTTGCAGTTCGTCGAGCAGCGCCGCGATGCCCTCGAACAGGGCCAGGTCCGGATCCTGCCTCAGGAAATGGGCCCGGTAGCGCTGCAGGAACATCGGATATTGCGCGGCGGTGAGTTGCGGCACGGCGCGGCGCAAGGCGCTTTCCAGGGACAGGCCGATCACCCAGCGCGCCTCGGACGCGGGGGGCACGGGCAGTTCCAGGTCGGCGCAAGCCCCCTGGATGGAGGCCACGATGCTGTGGGTGGAATCCATGACGGTGCCGTCCCAGTCGAACACCACGACACGATATGGCTTCACGAATGCTGCTCCAGGTAATCCAGCGCCTGTACGCAGGCCGGCGGCAGGTCCGCCACCAGTTCCAGCGAGACACCGGTGATCGGATGCGGGATTTCCAGGCGCCAGGCATGCAGGAACATGCGCCGCAGCCCGAGGCGGGCGAATTCGGCCCGCACCTCGTCCGTCCCGTATTTTTCGTCGCCTACGATAGGATGGCCCGCATGGGCCAGGTGCACCCGGATCTGATGCGTGCGTCCGCTGCGCAATTCGGCCTGGACCAGGCTGTAGGCCCCGTAACGCCGCCGCAGCGTGACGATGGTGTGGGCCGGCCGGCCCTCGGGGTCGACCCGCACGCGCCGCTCGCCGGAGGCGGTCAGCCACTTCAGCAGGGGCTGGCGCAGATGCTGCTTGTCGTTGACCCAGTCGCCGCATATCAGCGCCAGGTACTGCTTGCGGCCCAGCCCTTCGCGCAGCATGGCATGCAGCGCCACCAGCGCCTTGCGCCGCTTGGCGATCATCAGCAGCCCGGAGGTCTCGCGGTCGAGCCGGTGAGCCAGTTCCAGGGTGGCGCCGGGGCGTGCGGCGCGCAATTGCTCTATGACCCCGAAAGACACCCCGCTGCCGCCATGCACGGCCACGCCGGCCGGCTTGTCGATCACCAGCAGGCTGTCGTCTTCATAGACCACGGGAAAGACCGCCGGCGGCACCGGCCTGGCATCCCCCGGGGCGGGCAGGCGCATCGGCGGCACACGTACGCTATCGCCTTCTTGCAACCGATAGTCGGCGCCGATGCGTCCCTTATTGACGCGTACCTCGCCATTGCGCACCGCCTTGTAGACATGGCTTTTGGGCACGCCTTTGCACACGCGCATCAGGAAATTGTCGATGCGCTGGCCCGCCTGCTCGGCGTCGATGCGCAGGACGCGCACGGCGGGCAAAACAGCTGCTTGCATATCGGGTTTGCGCATGGACGAAAGCGGAAATATAATCACATCAGCCTATAGAAGCTGAAAAATGCCGGGCGTAGAGATGCAACGGATGCGTCTCCGTCGGGCAAAGAAGGGCTATTGTACTGCTTGCGTTTCAGCTTCTGGGTCACTAGGTCGCCGGGGTAATTCAGTCCTGCCCGACGGTGGAGCGGCATAGCGCCGCGCCCGTCATGGCAATATCGTCAACCCGCGTGCGGCGCTGAAAGCTACGCAAGTCCAGTCTCGTTTTATGCACCAGTCGCGGCAAATCCTTCGCGCCTGTCGTTCCAGCACTCATCTTGTCAACCACAGACATATTGTGAACCTGACCTTCCTGCTGATTGAACTGCGTGCCCTTCGGTACGCCGTGCCTACCTGACTCCCGGGTGGGCCACGCTGACATAATCAGCCTGCCTTCCCTGTTCTGCTCGCTTGCAGCGTTACACACCGAGTGACCCGAGGTCGCGCGTCGATGAACGACGCGTCATGACTACGGAGAAAACCACTCATGAAACGGATGCTGTTCAATGCGACGCACCAAGAAGAATTACGCGTCGCAATCGTCGATGGCCAGAAGCTCATAGACCTCGACATAGAATCCGCCGGGCGTGAACAACGCAAAGGCAATATCTACAAAGGGATCATCACTCGCATCGAACCGGGCCTCGAGGCCTGCTTCGTCAACTACGGCGAAGACCGCCACGGCTTCCTGCCCTTCAAGGAAATCGCCCGCAGCTACTTCAAGGAAGGCGTGGACGTGCGCACCGCGCGCATCCAGGACGCCCTGGCCGAAGGCCAGGAACTCATCATCCAGGTCGAAAAAGAAGAACGCGGCAACAAGGGCGCGGCGCTCACAACCTTCATTTCGCTGGCCGGCCGCTACCTGGTGCTGATGCCCAACAACCCGCGCGGCGGCGGCGTCTCGCGCCGTGTCGAAGGCGAAGACCGCCAGGAACTGCGCGAAACCATGGAGCGCCTGGAAGTCCCCGGCGGCATGAGCATCATTGCGCGCACCGCCGGCATCGGCCGCAGCGTCGAAGAGCTGCAATGGGACTTGTCCTATCTGATGCAGCTCTGGAACGCCATCGACAGCGCCGCGCGCGACAACGCCGCGCCGATCCTGATCTACCTGGAATCCAGCCTGGTCATCCGCGCCATACGCGACTACTACTCGCCCGAAATCGGCGAGATCCTCATCGATACCGACGACATCGCCGAGCAGGCCAAGGCCTTCATGAGCGTGGTGATGCCCGACAACGTGCAACGCGTCAAGGTCTACCGCGACGACGTGCCGCTGTTCTCGCGCTTCCAGATCGAACACCAGATCGAGACCGCCTATTCCCGTACCGTGGAACTGCCCTCGGGCGGCGCGGTGGTGATCGACCACACCGAAGCGCTGGTGGCGGTGGACGTGAACTCGGCGCGCTCCACGCGCGGCGCCGACATCGAAGAAACCGCGCTACGCACCAATCTCGAGGCCGCCGACGAAGTGGCCCGCCAGTTGCGCCTGCGCGACCTGGGCGGCCTGATCGTCATCGACTTCATCGACATGGAAGAAGGCAAGAACCAGCGCGCCGTCGAAACACGGCTGCGCGACGCCCTGCACTTCGACCGCGCCCGCGTGCAAATGGGCAAGATTTCCCGCTTCGGCCTCATGGAATTGTCGCGTCAGCGCCTGCGCCCGGCCCTGAACGAAGGCTCGCACATCACCTGCCCGCGCTGCAACGGCACCGGCGTGATCCGCGATGCCGAGTCCAGCGCCCTGCACGTGCTGCGCCTGCTGCAAGAAGAGGCCATGAAAGAAAACACCGCCGCCCTGCATGCCCAGGTGCCGGTGGACGTGGCGACCTTCCTGCTCAACGAAAAGCGCGCCGACATCACCAAGATCGAGTCGCGCCTCAAGGTCAACCTGGTGCTGATCCCCAACAAGCACCTGGAAACCCCGCACCACCATATCGAGCGCCTGCGTCACGACGACCCGCGCCTGGAAGAAATCAAGACCAGCTTCGAGCTGGCACAAAGCCCCGATACCGAAGTGGTCTGGGCTCCCAAGGAACACGAAACCAAGCCGCGCCCCGAGGCGCTGGTCAAGGGCATCACCCCGGCGCAACCCGCGCCCACGCCCCAGCAGCCACCTGTCGCGCAAGCTGCGCCCGCCAGCGCGGCGGCGGCCGGCGCCGGCGGCGGGCTGTTCCGCCGTTTCATGAACTGGGTCACCGGCGCAGCCCCCGAGCAATCGGCCACTGCCGAAAAACCGGCTACTGAGCCGGCCCGCACGGAACGGCCCGCCTCCTCGCAAACGCGCGGCCGCAATGGACGCCAGGGCGACAGGCGCGAACGTGGCGAACGCGGCGAGCGCGGCGATGGCGAGCGCAATCGCCAGCGCCGCGGCGCCGGCAGCCGGCGCGCCGACGCGCCCGAAGGCATGGAAGAAATACGCCGCCCGCAAGGCCGTGGCAACCGGCGCAACGACGCCGAGGCCGCAAACGCCTCCGCAACGGCCGAACGGCAAGCACCCGGCGCCGCCGCCGAAAGCGAAGAACGCAGCGACGCCGCCCAGGCGGGCCGCGGCACCCGTAATCGCCGCGGCCGCAGTCGCCGCCGCGATGACGCCGCCCCCGAAACCCAGGCCGTGGAAACCCAAGGGCTGGAATCGCAAGCTGGCGACAACGCCGCGGCTGCCGCGACGCTTGCCGTGACGGAACTCGCAGCCAAATCCGCCGTCCCCGCGCCGCTTGCTCCGGCCGACGAGCCCACGAGCGATCTCGACACCGAAGCCGTTGCGGCCACCGCCGACAACGCGCCCGAGGCCGAAGGCGAACAGCTCGATCCCGAACGCCGCCGCCGTCGCCGCCGCAGCCGTCGTGGCGGCCGTCGTGGCGCCGATGCCACGGGCGCCGAGTCCGCCGAAGCCGATACGCCAGCCGCCGCCTTCGTTCCCCATGAAACCCCGGTGTTCGACCCGGCCACTCTGCCGGCCGCCGCCGAAACCATGGGCGCCTTCCCCGAGCCTGCCCACGTGGCAGCACCGCTCGCGGTCGCCGAAGGCGAGCCCGTCCAGCAGGCCGCACACGCTGCAGCGCCAGTCGCTCGCACCGAAGCGCAAGCCGCCTCGTCGGACGCCCTGCCGGCCGCGGCAGAGCATGGCGCCCAGGCGCATGCCGAACCCGAGGCTGTTGTCGGCGTAGCCGCCGAAGCTGCCGCGGACAGCGCAGCGGTGCAGGAAGAGCAGGTAGCGACGCACGTCGCGACGGCCCCGGCGGCCGAAACGCCGGAACATGCCGAGGCACAGCCCGAGGCGGAAGCCCAAGCTGCCGCCGCCCCGGCACAAGCCGTCGCATCGCAGGCCGCCCCGACACAGGATGCGGCACCGGAGCAAGTCGTACCTCAGGCGCAGCCCTACCAGGCCGCAGCCGCGGCTATCGAGGCGCAACCCGTCTCGACGGCCCAATCTGACGCGACCCGGTCTGACGTGACCCGGTCTGACGTGACCCGGTCTGACGCGACCCGATCCGAATCCACGGCGACCCCCGAGTCGCGCAGCCCTCTGCGTGAAGTCATCGAGGCCGCCGGCATGGAATGGATCGAAACGCGCCAGAGCCTGCCCGCCGCGCCCGCTCCCGCACCTGCCGTCAAGCTGGGCCGCGCCCGCAAGCCGGCAACCGTGGCTGCTGCCGAGCCGCTGGAACAGGTCGAGACCCACCACACGGGTTCTTGATCGACCCCGGGCCTGCAAGGGCCCGGCAGGCGCGGCCAGCCCGCGCCATAGCCGCTACGCGGCGCGGGCAAGGATGGATCAGGCCCGCGCCAGCGGGTCGGCCTGCCGCGCCTGCAAGGCCAGCGCGCGCGCACCATCCCACCAGAAGACACGCGTCACCGGCGCAAGCGCCGCGATCTGCGCGGCCTGTGCGGCGTCGCTTTCGATGAAATGGGTATGGCAGTGCTCGAGTATGGATTCGGCCTTGAAACGCGCGGTATCCGCCGCAGCATGACGGGCCGGGTCGCGCATCAGCAGCGCGCCGCCGAAGCCATGGCGGTCCAGCCAGGCGCGAGTGCGCTGCCGGTCCTGGCAGGGCCTGCCAGTAATGACCGTGGCACGAGCCAGGTCCAGCGGCGGCAATAGCGGACTGGGCTCCAGCAGATCGCGCAAGGACAGTGCCAGGGCCAGGTCCTGCTCGTACAGGCGTGCAGGCAGGTCGGGCACCAGTATCCCGTCCAGGTCCACGGCCCAGGAGCCGTATTCGTATTCGGGCCGCGCAGGCAGATTGCCGGTGGCGGCAAAAGCCTGTGTCACCGACTCGCGTTCCCAGGGAAAATGGGCGCCGTATCCCGGCGGCACTAGCATGCCGAAATCGGGCACGATGCGCGACTGTTCGTCATAGGCCAGCGCGAATATCCGCAACTCGTGGCCTTGCGCCAGCAGATAGTCGCGGCAGTCCAGCAGCGTGGTGCCGCGTCCGGCCACGTCTTCCACCAGCAGCAGTTTGGCGCCGGGCTCGGGCCGTTCGGCGGTGAACCAGCCCACTTTACGGCCGGCGCGCCCATAGCTCAGTGCATACAGCGGCAGCGACAAGGCGCTGGCAATCATGCCGCCCGGCATCAGCCCGCCCCGCGCGATCGCCACCACTGCGGCAAAGCCCATGCCGCGCCAGGCGGGCACATGGGCCATGACCTCGGCCTCGACCCGCACGTAATCGTAGGGAAACGCTATACGCATGCTCTAGGGCCCGTTGACGCTAAAAGGGGCGCTGCACTAGCGGGTAAATGGGCGCCAGGCTAGGCGCGGGCGAGGCCGCGTGGCCGCTCCACACAACAAGCCCGCAACGACGCTTGGCGCGACCATGAGGCAAGGCCCGCGGCCTTCGTATCAGGAGGCCTTGGCCACCGCGTCGGCGGGCTGACGGGTCAGCAGCGCCAGCAGGTGCGCCAGTTCGTTGCGCATCTGGCGGCGGTCGACCACCATGTCTATGGCGCCCTTCTCGAGCAAGAACTCGGAACGCTGGAAGCCTTCGGGCAGCTTTTCCCGCACGGTCTGTTCGATCACGCGCGGCCCGGCGAAACCGATCAGCGCCTTGGGCTCGGCCATGACGATGTCGCCCATGAAGGCGAAACTGGCCGACACCCCGCCCATGGTCGGGTCGGTAAGGATGCTGATGAACGGCAGGCCCGCGGCCGACAGGCGCGTGAGCATCGCATTGGTCTTGGCCATCTGCATCAGCGAAAACAGGCTTTCCTGCATGCGCGCGCCGCCCGAAGCCGCCACGCAGATGAAGGGCGTGCGGTTCTTCAGCGCCGCCTGCACCCCGCGGGCGAAGCGCTCGCCCACCACCGAGCCCATGGAGCCGCCCATGAAATCGAACTCGAAACACGCCAGCACCACCGGCATCGCCAGGATGCTGCCACTCATCACCACGATCGCATCGGTTTCGTCGGTCTGCTTGGCGGCTTCGGCCAGGCGCTCGGGGTACTTGCGGGTGTCCTTGAACTTGAGCGGGTCGACGGGGCGTATGTCGGCGCCGATCTCGACCTGGCCTTCGGGATCCAGCAGCGCGGCGATGCGCGAGCGCGAGCCGATGCGCATGTGATGGCCGCACTTGGGGCAGACATGCAAGGTGGCAGCCAGATCCTCGTTGTACAGCACCGACTCGCACGACGGGCATTTCACCCACAGACCCTCGGGCACGCGGCGCGCACCCGGATCGGTGCTGCGGTTGATACGCGGAGGCAGAATTTTTTCAAGCCAGCTCATTCTTCTGAATTCCTCTGTATAGCCGGATGCGCGAACGCATCCGCCCCTTGATCATTTATTGCAGTCTTGCCGCTCTCGGGACGGCAAGCATGCGCCCGCCCCCGCTCTTGCAGCCGCGGGCGACACGCCTCGCGGCGCCCACGGCGCGATACTCATGCCTGGTCCAGCGCACTGCGTATGCCGCCCAGCCAATCCCTGGCCGCCTCGATCGCCGCCCGATCGCCGGCGGCGCCGCCCGCAGCCGCCGCGGCCTCGATCGTCTCGATCAGTTTGGTGCCTATCACCACCGCATCGGCCACCGGCGCCAGCCGCGCCGCGCTTTGCGCATCGCGTATGCCGAAGCCCACGCCCACCGGCACCGACACATGCCGGCGTATGGCGGCCAGATGCGCGGCCACGTCGTCCGTGTCCAGGTTGCCGGCTCCGGTGATGCCTTTCAGGGACACATAGTACACATAGCCGCGCGCGATCTGTCCGACGCGGCGTATGCGTTCTTCGGTGGACGTAGGAGCCAGCAGGAAGATGGGCGCCATGCCCGCCTGCGCCAGGCGTTCGCCGAAATCGCCGAATTCCTCGGGCGGGTAATCCACCACCAGCACCCCGTCCACCCCGGCCGCCTGGGCCGCGTCTATGAATGCGTCCTGCCCCATGCTCTCTATGGGATTGGCATAGCCCATCAGCACCACCGGCGTATCCGCGTCGCCGCGCCGGAATTCCGCCACCATGTCCAGCACCTGCCGCAGGCCCACGCCGCGGGCGATCGCTCGTTCTCCGGCACGCTGTATCACGGGCCCGTCGGCCATGGGATCGGAAAACGGCACGCCCAGCTCGATGATGTCGGCGCCGGCCTCGACCAGCGCATGCATGAGCGCCGGCGTGACCTGCACCGAAGGATCTCCCGAAGTGATGTAGGGGATCAGGGCCGTGCCGCCGGCGCGCCTGGCGAACGCGGCCTGGAAGCGATCGGTCTTGGATGTCATGGATGTGCGTCCTTGTATTCTGTTCTGGTCTGCTTTGCCCGTTCTTTCCCGGCCGGCGCTACAGGGTGATGCCGCTGAATTCGGCCACGGTGTGCATGTCCTTGTCGCCGCGCCCCGACAAATTCACCAGGATGATCTTGTCCTTGTCCAGCGTGGGCGCCAGGCGCACCGCATAGGCGATGGCATGGGAGGATTCCAGCGCCGGCATGATGCCTTCCGTGCGGCAGCAATCGTGAAAAGCCGCCAGCGCCTCGGCATCGGTCACCGAGTCGTACTGTGCCCGTCCGCTGTCCTTGAGCCACGCGTGTTCCGGCCCCACGCCGGGATAATCCAGCCCGGCCGAGATCGAATGCGTGCCCATGATCTGGCCATTCTCGTCTTGCAGCAGGTAGGTGCGGTTGCCATGCAGCACGCCCACCACGCCGGCATTCAGCGAAGCCGCATGGCGGCCCGTGGCCAGGCCTTCGCCGGCCGCCTCGACCCCCACCAGGCGCACCGCCTCGTGCTCGATATAGGGATAGAAGATGCCCATGGCATTGGAGCCGCCGCCCACCGACGCCACTACGTAGTCGGGCTGGCGCCCGGCGCTCTCGGGCATCTGCTGCAGGCATTCCTCGCCGATCACCGACTGGAAATCGCGCACCATCATCGGATAGGGATGGGGGCCGGCCACCGTGCCTATCAGGTAGAAAGTATTTTCGACGTTCGTCACCCAGTCGCGCAGCGCCTCGTTCAACGCGTCCTTGAGCGTGCGCGTGCCCGATTCCACCGGCACCACCGTCGCCCCCAGCAACTTCATGCGATAGACGTTCGAGGCCTGGCGGCGCACATCCTCGCTGCCCATGTACACCACGCATTCCAGCCCATAGCGGGCCGCCACCGTGGCGGTCGCCACGCCGTGCTGCCCGGCGCCGGTTTCGGCGATGATGCGCGGCTTGCCCATGCGCCGCGCGAGCAGGATCTGCCCGATGCAGTTATTTACCTTGTGCGCGCCGGTATGGTTCAGGTCTTCGCGCTTGAACCAGATCTGCGCCCCGCCCAGCCGTTCGGACCAGCGCTTGGCGTGGTAGACCGGACTGGGCCGGCCCACGAAATGCTTCAGCTCGTACTCGAATTCGGCACGGAACTGCGGATCTGCGCGGCAGGCATCGTAGGCCTCGCGCAGTTCATCGAGCGCATACGCCAGCGTCTCGGCAACGAACGAACCGCCATATGGGCCGAAATGCCCCTGGCTGTCGGGCAAGCTGTAAGGTTTCAAGGAAACATCCCCTGGTTTGCATAGGAGGCTGGGCGTCCGACGCAGCGGTACGAGCGCCGGCCGGTCTTGCGGCACGCCTCGATGCCCCGCCCGGCCGGGCGCGGCGCCCAGGCTTGCGAGACCCGTCGGCGGGCCGAGCCAATCGGCCATTTTAGCAGTGTGCGGCCGGCAGGAAAGGGCTGCGCTTCGGCGAGCGCCTCCCGACTGCCCGGCCAGAAGCCCCGGCTGCGGCTGCGGCTGTGCTCGTGCCCGTGGCTGTAGCTGTAGCTGTAGCTGTGGCTGTGACTGGGGCTGTGACTGGGGCTGCGACTATAGCTGCGGCCCCGGCGGCCCGGAGAACCCGCTACTGGCGGCTGGCGCTCACCCCCGGCAGCTCGTTCAGCGCGGCCAGGGCCCGCCCTATCTGCTCGCCGTTCTTCACTTCTACCGTGAAGATCATATGCGCCAGGGAGCGGCGGCTCTGGGTATTGACCCCCACCACGCTCAGCCGCAGGCGCGCGAACACCTCGGAAATATCGCGCAGCAGGCTGGCGCTGTCGTTGGCCCGTATGCTGATGTCCACCGGATATACCGTATCGCCGGTGTCGCCCCAATCCACCGCAATCGCCCGTTCCCGCTGGCGCTCGACCAGGGCCGCATACGAGGGGCAGTCGCGGCGGTGGATCGAGACCCCGCGCCCGCGCGTCACGAAACCGACGATCTCGTCCGGCGGCGCCGGACGGCAGCAGCGCGCAAGCTGCGTCATGAGCGAATCCACGCCCACCACCAGCACCCCGCTCTTGCCCGCCGGCACCTCGCGCGCCTGCACATTCGGATAGGCCGGGCGCGCGGCCGGCTCGGCCGCCGCCTGCGCTGGCTGGTTCAGCGCATGGTCGATCTGCCGCAGGCTGAACTCTTCCTTGGCGGCCGCCACATATAGATCGTCGGCACGGGCAAAGCCCAGTTGCTGCGCCAATTGCTCGAGATTGATCGCCGTCTTGCCCAGCCGCTGCAGCTCTTTTTCCACCAGCGCCTGGCCCTGCGAAATACGCTGCTGCAGCTCGACCGCATTGAACCAGGCCCGCACCTTGGCGCGCGAGCGAGGGCTGGCCAGGAAACCCAGTTGCGGATTGAGCCAGTCGCGCGACGGCCCGCCCGACTTGGCAGCGATGATCTCCACCGTCTGCCCGGTGGCCAGCCGCGTCAGCAGCGGCACCATCTGGCCGTCCACCCGCGCCCCGCGGCAGCGATGCCCCAGGTCGGTGTGCAGGTAATAGGCGAAGTCCACCGGCGTGGAGCCCGCCGGCAGCTCGATCACCCGCGCCTGCGGCGTCATCACATAGATATGCTCGTCGCCGGCAGACGGCGAGGCCGGCCCCGCAGCGCTGCGCCGCACCGGGGGCGTCCCCGCGTCGGCCTCGCCCTCGACGGCGGGAACCGAGGCCGATGCCCCTGCCGCGCCCTCATCCCGGTCCCAGGCCAGCAACTGGCGCATCCAGGCAATCTTCCGGTCGTAGCCGCCCGCCGCCACCTGCTGCCCGCCGCGCGCACCCGCCTCTTTGTAGCGCCAGTGCGCCGCCATCCCGTACTCGGCGAACTGGTGCATCTCGTGCGTGCGGATCTGCACCTCGAAAGAACGCCCCTGCGCGTCTGACACCACCGTATGCAGCGAGCGATAGCCATTGGGCTTGGGCCGCGCGATATAGTCGTCGAACTCGTCGGACACCGGCGTCCAGAGCGCATGCACAATCGCCAGCGCCGCATAACAGGCGCGCTCATCGTCCACGATCACCCGCAGCGCCCGCAGATCGAACAGCCGATCGAAGTCCAGATGCTTGATGCGCATCTTGTTCCAGATACTGTAGATATGCTTGGGCCGCCCCGAAACCTCGGCCGCGATGTGCGCATCGCGCAGCGCCGCCTGCAACTGCCCCACCGTATCCTCGATGAATGCTTCGCGCTCCTTGCGCTTTTCCTCGAGCCGGCGGGCGATATCCTTGTAAGTCTCCGGCTCCAGGAAGCGGAACGCCAGATCCTCCATTTCCCATTTCAACTGCCAAATGCCCAGCCGATTGGCCAGTGGCGTGTACAGCTCCATCGTCTCGCGCGCGAACTCCGGCGGGCACGGCGTGCGCGAGCCCGCATACCAGCGCAGCGACTGCAGGCGCGACCCCAGCCGCATCAGCACAATGCGCAGATCCGCCGCCATCGCCAGCAGCATCTTGCGCTGCTTTTCTTTCTGGTCCCCGCCCGCCGCTGCGCTATCGCTGGACTGCCCCGCCAGATTCCCCAGGCGCAGCAAAGCGCGTGTGCCCTGCACCAGAGACATCACCTCCGCCCCAAAAGCCTTCAGCAGCGGATCCGACGCGCCCCCCCGCCCTTCCGGGCCCGAAGCTTGCGGCGGCAGCAAAGTCAGCAAGGCACTGGCCCGCGTCACCGCGTCCGTGCCCAGCTCCGCCAAAATGCCCACCACCGCCGCGCCATGCCCGGCCAAAGGCTCGCCCGTGCTTGCCCGCAGCCCCGCCAGCGGCTCGCGCACCCACCGCAGCGCGCGCCACAGCAGATCCGCCCCCGCCTCGTCCAGCCCGGCAAAAGCGCGAGCCCGCCAGTCCGCATCAAAGGGCGGGGAATCATCATCGGAAGAAACTATCGGAGACATGGGCGCAAATACAGCTCATACGGACGCGACACTGCGCTAGGGCAGCACATAGGCGATACTACCGTAGTCCGCCACGCCATGGCGAATCGCCCCCATGAACCCGTCCGATACCAAGACCCTGCTCATCATCTGGCATTCCCGCACCGGCGCCGCCCTGCAAATGGCGCGCGCCGCACGCCGCGGCGCCCTGGCGGCGGCGCGCGAACTCCAGGCCGGCCCGCGCCTGCGCATCCTGGTCCGCCCTGCCGCACGCGCCACCCCCAAAGACCTGCTGGCCGCCGACGGCATCCTCCTGAGCGCCCCCGAAAACCTCGCCGCCCTGAGCGGCGCCATGAAAGAATTCTTCGACCGCTGCTACTACCCCGTGCTCGACCGCAAGAACGGCACACCCTACGCCCTGATGATCGCCGCCGGCAGCGACGGCGCCTCGGCCGTGCGCCAGGCCGAACGCATCTGCACCGGCTGGCGCCTCACCCCCATCGCCCCCGCCCTCATCGTCTGCACCCACGCCCAGACCCCCGAACGCATCGCCGCCCCCAAGCACATCACCGCCGCCGACCGCGCCCGCTGCGAAACCCTGGGCGGCACACTAGCCGCCCTGCTGCTCTAGGGCCTGTTCACACTAAAAGGGGTGCCGCACTGGCGGACAGAAGCCCGCCAGGCTAGACGCGGGCGAGGCCGCGTGGCTACCCCACGCAACGAGTTCGCAACGACGCATGGTGGGCTTCTATCCGCCAGCCCGCAGCAATACCCCGCAAGAACAAACCCCGCCCAACCGTCTACAAAACGAGCGGAGAGAACGGGGTGCCTCCCGCAGGTGCGTGGGGTACCGCACCGGAGGGAGGTACCCCGTTCTAGGCCGCGCCCAAAGAACCCACTCCACGACGCACCAAAACCAAAACCCATGCCCGTCCACGACACAAGCGGAGAGAACGGGGCACCGCCCGCAGGTGCGTGGGGTACCGCACCGGAGGGAGGTGCCCCGTTCCAGGCCGCGGGCCAAGAACGCAGACCCGCGACGTACCAAAGCCCGCAACCTCCACCCGCCTACACCACGAGCGGAGAGAACGGGGCATCTCCCGGAGGTGCGTGGGGTATCGCACCGGAGGGAGGTGCCCCGTTCTAGGCCGCGTCTCAAAAACCAGCCCCACGACGTACATACATTCACGGCGATCAAAACAACAAAGGGCCGCAACGCGGCCCCCAACAAAGCGACAAAAAAAACTACACCGCCGCCGTCACCACAATCTCGACCTTATAGCCGGGACTGGCCAACCGCGCCTCCACAGTCGCCCGCGCCGGCGCATGCCCCGCCGGCACCCACGCATCCCACGCCTTGTTCATCTCCGAAAACTCCGCAATATTCGCCACAAAAATCTGCGCACGCAGAATCCGCGTCTTGTCCGTCCCCGCCTCGGCCAGCAGCCGATCGATCGTCGCCAGCACCTGCTTGGCCTGCCCCTGCATGTCCAGGCTCGCATCATCAGCCACCTGGCCCGCCAGATACGCCACCCCATTGCATACCGTCATATCCGACATGCGCTTGCCCACATTGAAACGCTTGATCTCACTCATCGTGCTCTCCGCAACCAGTTACCAAAGAGAAAATACCTAAGAGAAAAAAGAGAAAAAGAAAACAAAGCCCGCGATCTTATTCCATTTCCGCGAGCCGCAGCGCCAACGCCCAGCACCCGCCGATCGCAATAATGTTACGCGCCGCGCCCCACATCGACCCGAATAAAAAAACACCGCGCAACACGGTGCCTTCGCTTCACGAGCCTAGCCCGCCATGGACAAGCCCGGCCCACCGGGCCTTAAACCGGAGGCAGCTTGAACACCTGGCGCAAATACGCCAAGTACGCCGGATCGTCGCACATCGTCTTCTCCGGCGCATCCGACACCTTCGCCACCGGCTGGTCATTGCAGCGGACCATCTTCATCACGATCTGCAAAGGCTCATGCCCTAGATCATTCGTCAGATTCGTCCCGATGCCGAACGACAACTTGCAGCGGCCCGCGAAACGCTGCGCCAGCTCGATCGCGCGCGGGATCGTCAGGCTGTCGGAAAACACCAGCGTCTTGGTACGCGGATCGGTGCGATTGGCCTGATAATGCGCCAGCAGCCGTTCGCCCCACAGGAACGGATCGCCAGAATCGTGCCGCGCCCCGTCGAACAACTTGCAGAAATACATATCGAAGTCGCGCAGGAAAGCATCCATTCCATAGACATCCGACAGCGCAATCCCCAGGTCGCCACGGTATTCCTTGGCCCAGACCTCCAGCGCGAACACCTGCGAATCGCGCAGCCGCGGCCCGAGCGCCTGGCAGGCCTGCAGATACTCATGGCCCATCGTGCCCAGCGGCGTCACATTGTGCTTCATCGCCAGCAGCACATTGCTGGTGCCGGCGAAATTCGCCCCCATCTGCGCCATCATCGTGGTCACGACCTCTTCGTGCCACTTCTTCGAGAAACGCCGGCGCGTACCGTATTCCGCCACCCGGAATTCCGCCATTGCCGGATCGTCCGTCACCAGGTGCATCTTCGATTGCAGGCGCTTGCGCCCTTCCCGCCAGTCCGGATCGCGGCACTCGTTGCGGAAATAGACCTCGTTGACGATCGCCAGCACCGGGATCTCGAACAGGATCGTGTGCAGCCACGGCCCCTTCACCGTGATGTCGATTTCCCCCGGAACACTGCTGGGCGTCACCGTGATGCACTTCTCGGGCAGGTGGAACAGCCCCAGGAAATCCACGAAATCGCTCTTGATGAAGCGCAGCCCGCGCAGGTATGCCAGCTCGGCGTCGGTAAACCGCAGCTTGCACAGCGCCTTGATTTCGGCGCGGATTTCATCGAGGTAGATGCTGAGATTGATGCCGGGATTGCGGCACTTGTAGCGATACTCGACCTGCGCCGCCGGAAAATGATGCAATACCACCTGCATCATCGAGAATTTATAGAGATCGGTATCGAGCAGCGAAGTGATAATCATCGGAACACGCAGGTCGTTTTGGCTACCATAGCATATTGTCCAAGCCAGTGATGGCGCGCCACGCCGCGCCCGCGGCGGGATGCTCCCCGCGGCCCGCATGCCGCCCGGATACGCCAAGCGCAAAGACCGGCAGGCACGGAAGGTCTATGCCGGACGCTCCATGCTTATTAGGTAAAATTCATACGTGCGCGAATCGCGCTACCCTGATTGCCGCTGGAGCTCTACATGACTCACGTCGTGACCGAAAATTGTATCAAGTGCAAATATACCGACTGCGTCGACGTGTGTCCCGTGGACTGCTTCCGCGAGGGTCCCAACTACCTGATGATCGATCCCGACGAGTGCATAGACTGCGCCGTCTGTGTGCCTGAGTGCCCCGCCAACGCCATTTTCGCCGAAGAAGACGTACCCCAGGACCAAGTGCCGTTCATCGCCCTGAATGCCGAAATGGCTCCCGGCCTGCCTACCATCAACCGCTCCAAGAAAGCCCCCGAAGATGCCGACGAATGGAACGGCGTTGAAGGGAAACTGAAATACCTCGAACGCTAGGCGGCACGCCCGCATGCGGCCCGGACCGGGCCACTTTGTGTTGCGGCACAGCAACATTTCGAGCCGTTACAAACGCCTCGCTGCGACGCCCGGCGCGCACGCCGTGCACGTCTCCCGGGATCGCCACGCAGGCGAGCCGCCCGGCGCCCGCCCCGCTTGCCGCTGGCACCGTTACAGGCCGCCCGCCGATATTCTTCTGCTCCCCCGCCTGGCCTTGCCGGGCGCGCCCCAGGCGCGTCTCGCCGCATCGATCGCCTCTGGCGAACCGCAAAAACCCGCCGTCGACCGGCCTGGATCCGGCCAGCCCGGCAGCCGTGCTTTACGGCAATCCCGCCATGCCCGCCGACGCCCGAAAACCGCAATCCGGACAGGGTCTTGCGGCCGGATACTACGGGAACGTCAGGGATCTTGCGGTAGAAAACGATTGTTAATTCGGCTAATTTGGTACTTGTAAATTTTGTATTTGTATTAACCTTAGCAATTAGCATAGAACCTCCTGGCCTATCGAACCGTCCCGAATGCCATAAGACACCCAGGGCGGCGCGCGATGCGCCCATGAGGCCGAGACCCGGCCCACATGTGCAGCCGGCACAAAAAAAAACCACTCCCACGAGGGGCCCATATGTCCATGCTGTACCAGTTTTACGATCTCCAGCGTTCTTTCCTGAGCCCGTTGGCAGCATTCACCGACACCGGCTCCCAGCTGTTTTCCCACCCCTGCAGCCCGCTGGCCTACACGCCGGTGTCACGGCAGATCGCCGCCGCCTACGAACTGGTGCATCGCCTGGGCAAAGACTACGAAAAACCCCAGTGGGGCATAGACAGCGTCGAAATCGCCGGACATGCGGCCGCGGTACAGCCCCGCATTGCCCTGGACAAGCCCTTCTGCAAGCTGGTGCATTTCGAATGCGAACGCCCGGCCTCGGCCGGCCAGGCGCCGGCGGTGCTGTTGGTGGCCCCGCTATCGGGCCACCACGCCACCCTGCTGCGCGACACCGTGCGCAGCCTGCTGCCGGAACACGAGGTCTACATCACCGACTGGGTCGATGCGCGCATGGTGCCGCAGTCGGCGGGCCCCTTCCACCTGGACGACTATGTCCACTACATAGAAGAGTTCATCCGCCTGCTGGGCCCCGACCTGCACGTCATCTCGGTCTGCCAGCCCACCGTGCCGGTGCTGGCCGCCATATCCCTCATGGCCGCCCGGGGCGAAACCTGTCTGCCGCGCAGCATGGTCATGATGGGCGGGCCCATAGACACGCGCCAGTCGCCCACCCAGGTCAACCGCCTGGCCACCACCCATGCGTACTCCTGGTTCGAAGACAACCTGATCCACCGCGTGCCCACCCGCTATCCCGGCGCCGGGCGCCGCGTCTATCCGGGCTTCCTGCAGCACGCCGGGTTCATGGCCATGAACCCCGACCGCCACTTGCGCTCGCACTATGACTTCTACCTGCACCTGGTGCGCGGCAGCAACGACGACGCCGAGGCCCATCGGCGCTTCTACGACGAATACAACGCCGTGCTCGACATGCCTGCCGAGTTCTACCTCGACACCATCAAGACCGTCTTCCAGGAACATCAATTGCCTCTGGGTACCTGGGAAATCGATGGCCAGCATGTCGACCCGGGCGCCATCCGCAGCGTGGCCCTGCTGACCATCGAAGGCGAACTCGACGACATCTCCGGCCTGGGCCAGACCCATGCCGCCCTCGATATGTGCAGCCATATCCCCAAAGACCGCAAGCAGCGCTACACCGCGCCGCGCTGCGGCCACTACGGCATATTCTCGGGCCGGCGCTGGCGCGAAACGATTTGCCCTAAAATAGCCGAGTTCATAAAACTGTCGGCATAAAAGCCGCGCGCGGCGCCCTTGCGGCGCAACACGCGCCCGGCGCCGCCAAAGCGCGGCCCGGCAACATTGCCATAGCGCCACACTGCGGCAGCCCCGGGCTGCCGTATTTCATTGCCATGCATCCATCGTCGCTGGTCGAGCGCATCGACGCCATCCTGCCCCAGACCCAATGCACCAAATGCGGTTATGACGGCTGCAGGCCTTATGCCGAAGCCCTGGCGCGGGGCGAGGCCGATATCAATCGCTGCCCGCCGGGCGGCGCGGCCGGCATAGACGCGCTCGCCGCCCTGCTCGGCCGCCCGGCCCGGCCGCTGGACCCCGAATGCGGCGTACATAGGCCGCTGCAGGTCGCCGTCATCGACGAGGCCCATTGCATAGGCTGCACCCTGTGCATCCAGGCCTGTCCGGTCGATGCCATCGTCGGCGCCGCCAAATTCATGCATACCGTGCTGGCCGACGCCTGTACCGGCTGCGACCTGTGCGTGCCACCCTGCCCGGTCGACTGCATCGCCATGGTGCCCGCCGGCCACGACTGGACCGCCGCCCATGCCGAGCGCGCGCGCCAGGACTACGAACGGCGCCAGGACCGCCTGGCCGCGCAGCACCACGAAGATTCGACGCTGGCCGCCCGGACGCTGGCCAACAAGGCTGCGGTAGCGCGCGCCGCCCACAACGATGCGGACGCCAAGCGCCGGATCATCGCCGACGCCCTGGCCCGGGCCAGGGCGCGCCGCCACACGAGGCCCGCATGAACGCCGCCAAACGCAAGGAAATCTTCGCCCGACTGCAGGCGGCCGACCCTTCGCCCACCACCGAGCTGCACTACGGCAGCACCTTCCAGTTGCTCATCGCCGTCATGCTCTCGGCCCAGGCTACCGACAAATCGGTCAACCTGGCCACCCGGCATTTCTTTCCGCAGCATGGCACCGCGCAAGGACTGCTCGACCTCGGGCTGGAACGCCTGACCGACTTCATCAAGACCATAGGCCTGTACCGCACCAAGGCGCGCAACGTCATCCGCACCTGCCAGATCCTGGTCGAGCAATACCACGGCGAGGTGCCGCACGACCGCGCGGCGCTCGAGGCGCTGCCCGGCGTCGGCCGCAAGACCGCCAATGTGGTGCTCAACACCGCCTTCGGCGAACCCACCATCGCCGTCGATACCCACATTTTCAGGGTCGCCAACCGCACCGGGCTCGCCCCCGGCAAGACCGTGCTCGAGGTCGAGCGCAAGCTCGAAAAATTCGTCCCGCCCGAATACCGGCTCAATGCCCACCATTGGCTGATCCTGCATGGTCGATACATATGTATCGCCCGCAAGCCCAAGTGCCCGCAGTGCGGCATCGCCGATCTTTGCGAATACCGGCACAAGACGCCGGCCTGAACAGCCCCGACCGGTTAAGGGTTTTCCATAAACCTATGTAAAACCCCCATGTCAATTTACAGGGGGCAATTGCATACTCATGCCTGTTTGATTTGTCCCTTTGAACCGGCTAACGACACCCGCGGGCATGAGCGATTTCATTCTAGAAACCAGGCACCTCGTCAAGGAATTCCGAGGCTTCGTTGCCGTCAACGACGTCAACCTGCAAGTCACTCGCGGCCATATCCACGCCCTGATCGGGCCCAATGGCGCAGGCAAGACCACCTGCTTCAACCTGCTCACCAAGTTCCTCACTCCAACTTCGGGCAGCATCCTGTTCGCCGGCACCGACATTACCTCCGAGGCGCCGGCGTATATCGCGCGCCGCGGCATCATCCGTTCGTTCCAGATCTCGGCCGTGTTCCCGCAGCTCTCGGTGCTCGAGAACGTGCGCATCGGCCTGCAGCGCCCCACCGGCCTGTCCTACCACTTCTGGCGCAGCGACAAGTGCCTGAACCGGCTGAACGACCGCGCCATGGAACTATTGGCCGAAGTCGACCTGGCCGATTTCGCGCACGAAAACACCGCCAACCTGCCCTATGGCCGCAAGCGCGCGCTCGAGATCGCCACTACGCTCGCCATGGAACCCGAACTCATGCTGCTGGACGAACCCACCCAGGGCATGGGGCACGAAGACGTCGACCGCGTGACCCGCCTCATCGAGAAGGTCAGCGCCGGACGCACCATCCTCATGGTCGAGCACAACATGAACGTCATCGCCTCGATCGCCGACCGCATCACCGTGCTGGCGCGCGGCTCGGTGCTGGCCGAAGGCAGCTACCAGGAAGTCTCGCGCAATCCGGCGGTGATGGAAGCCTACATGGGCACCACCGAAGGCGAACTCGAAGGAGCCCATTAATGTCCGCCCAAGCACTGGAAATCTCCGACCTGCAGGCCTGGTACGGCGAATCGCATGTCCTGCACGGCGTCAATCTCGAAGTGGCCCAGGGCGAGGTCGTCACGCTGCTCGGGCGCAACGGCTCGGGGCGCACCACCACGCTGCGCGCCATCCTGGGCCTGACCGGCACGCGCAAAGGCTCGATCCGCATCCGCGGCACCGAATCCATCGAGCTGCCCACCTACAAGGTCGCCCATCTGGGCGTCGGCTATTGCCCCGAAGAACGCGGCATCTTCGCCGGCCTGTCCTGCGAAGAAAACCTGCTGCTGCCGCCCGTGGTGGGCGACACGCTGGGCGGCGGCATGTCGCTGGCCGAAATCTACGAAATGTTCCCCAACCTGCAGGAACGCCGCCATTCTCCGGGCACCCGGCTGTCGGGCGGCGAGCAGCAGATGCTGGCCGTGGCCCGCATCCTGCGCACCGGCGCCAACCTGCTGCTGCTGGACGAAATTTCCGAAGGCCTGGCGCCCGTCATCGTGCAGGCCCTGGCACGCATGATCAAGGCCCTGAAGAGCAAAGGCTATACCATCATCATGGTCGAACAGAATTTCCGTTTCGCGGCCCCGCTGGCCGACCGCTTCTATGTCATGGAACACGGCCAGATCGTCGAGCAATTCGACGCGGCCGAACTTCCTGCCAAGCAGGATGTGCTCAATACGCTGCTGGGCGTCTAGCCCGGCGGCGCAGGACACTAGGTAACGACCGGGTCGTCCGGTATAACAACAGCAAGGAGATCTTATGAAACTGCGTACACTATCCGCAGCATTCGCCCTAGCCGGGCTCTGCCTTACCGGGCCGAGCCAGGCGGCGGGTATTTCCAAGAGCACCATCAAGATCGGTTTCATCACCGATATGTCCGGCGTCTACTCGGACATCGACGGCAAGGGGGGCGCCGAAGCCATCCGCATGGCGATCGCCGATGCGGGCGGCCAGATCGACGGCAAGAAAATAGAGCTGCTGGTGGCCGACCACCAGAACAAGGCCGACGTCGCCTCGTCCAAGGCGCGCGAATGGATCGACCAGCAGCACATCGACCTGCTCATCGGCGGCACCAATTCCGGCACCAACCTCGCCATGGCGGGCGTGGCCGAAGCCAAGCATGTGCCCTTCATCGCCGTGGGCCCCGGTTCTTCGGCCCTGACCAACGAGCATTGCTCGCCCTACACCATCCACTACGCCTACAACACCGTCGCGCTGGCCCGCGGCACGGGTTCGGCCATCATCAAGAATGGCGGCAAGACCTGGTACTTCCTGACAGTGGACTATGCCTTCGGCCACTCGCTCGAGGCCGACAGCGCCAAGGTCGTCAAGGCCGAAGGCGGCAAGGTGCTGGGCCAGGTGCGCTTCCCGCTGGGCACTTCCGACTTTTCCTCGTACCTGCTGCAGGCACAGGGCTCCAAGGCCCAGGTGCTGGGCCTGGCCGACGCCGGCGGCGACTTCATCAACTCCGTCAAGGCCGCCAAGGAATTCGGCCTGACCAAGACCATGAAGCTGGCCGGCCTGCTGGTGTTCATCAACGACGTGAACTCGCTGGGCCTGGACGCCACGCAGGGCCTGTACCTGACCACCGCCTGGTACTGGAACCAGAACGACGAATCGCGCAAGTGGGCGCAGCGCTTCTATGAAAAGATGAAGCGCATGCCGTCCTTCGTGCAGGCCGGCGACTATTCCGCCGCGTCCTTCTTCCTGAAGGCCATGAAAGCCACCAACTCGGACGATGGCCAAACCAACATGAAGTGGATGAAGTCCAACAAGATCCACGACATGTTCACCGCCAATGGCTATGTGCGTCCGGACGGCCTGATGATGCACGACATGTTCCTGGCCCAGGTCAAGAAACCCTCCGAATCCAAGAAGCCCTGGGATTACTACAACATCCTGCAAACCCTGCCCGCCGAAAAGGTCTATGGCCCGCTCAGCGAGTCGACCTGCAAGTTCGTCAAGAAATAATCGCACGCCCCGACAGGCACGCCTTCCGCTGCTGCGGAAGGCGTGCCTGTGCCCATCATCGGCGCAATTCCGTCTTGCCATGGATTACCCCTCGATATGACTGAGATATTCGGCATACCTATACAAGCCTTCCTGGGCCAGCTGCTGCTGGGCCTGGTCAATGGCTCGTTCTACGCGGTGCTTTCACTGGGCCTCGCCGTCATATTCGGTCTGCTCAACATCATCAATTTCGCCCACGGCGCCATGTACATGACGGGCGCCTTCATCACCTGGATGGGCCTGCAGTATCTGGGAATCAACTACTGGTTCATGCTGATCCTCGCCCCCATCATCGTGGGACTGTTCGGCATCGTCATGGAACGCCTGCTGCTCAAGCACCTGTACAAGCTCGACCACCTCTATGGCCTGCTGCTCACCTTCGGCCTGGCCATGCTCATCGAAGGCCTGTTCCGCAGCCTCTACGGCGTCTCGGGCCAGCCCTACAACACGCCGCCCGAATTGCAAGGCGCGCTGAACCTGGGCTTCATGTTCCTGCCCGTCTATCGCGGCTGGGTCATCGTGGCATCGCTCATCGTCTGCTTCGCCACCTGGTTCGTCATCGAAAAAACGCGTCTCGGCGCCCTGCTGCGAGCCGGCACCGAAAACCCCAAGCTGGTCGAAGCCTTCGGCGTCAACGTTCCCCTGGTCGTCACCATCACCTATGGTTTCGGCGTAGGCCTGGCGGGCTTCGCCGGCGTGCTGGCCGCCCCCGTCCTGCAGGTGTCGCCGCTGATGGGCTCCAACCTCATCATCGTGGTCTTCGCGGTCGTGGTCATCGGCGGCATGGGCTCCATCCTCGGTTCCATCGTCACCGGCCTGGGACTGGGCGTCATCGAAGGCCTGACCAAGGTGTTCTGGCCCCAGGCGTCCAACACCGTCGTCTTCATCATCATGGTCATCGTGCTGCTGCTGCGCCCGGCCGGACTGTTCGGGAAAGAGAAATGAATCGTCAACTGCTCGCCTACGCACTGGCCATCATCGTCATCGCCCTGCTGCCAATGCTGGGCGCCTACCCCATCTTCGTCATGAAGGTGATGTGCTATGCCCTCTTCGCCTGCGCCTTCAACCTGCTGCTGGGCTACACCGGCCTGCTTTCCTTCGGCCATGCAGCCTTCCTGGGCGGCGCCGCATACGCCACCGGCCAGGCACTGACAGCCTGGGGCCTGCCCACCTTGGTCGGCCTGATTTTCGGCACCGCCGTGGCCGCGGTCATGGGGCTGATCATGGGCATACTGGCGATCCGCCGCAGCGGCATCTATTTCGCCATGATCACCCTAGCCATGGCGCAAATGGCCTTCTTCTTCTTTCTGCAGGCGCCCTTCACCGGCGGCGAAGACGGCCTGCAAGGCATACCGCGCGGCAGCATATTCGGTCTCGACCTCAAGAGCGACCTGCACCTGTATTACGTGGTCATGGCCATCTTCGTGCTCAGCTATGCCCTCATCTGGCGCACCATCAACTCGCCCTTCGGCCAGGTGCTCAAGGCCGTCCGCGAAAACGAGCCGCGCGCCATCTCCCTGGGCTATAACGCCAACGGCTACAAGCTGCTGGCCTTCGTCCTGTCGGCCGCGCTGGCCGGCCTGGCCGGCGCCACCAAGGCCTTGGTATTCGTCTCGGCGACCCTGTCCGATGCCACCTGGCAGATGTCGGGCCTGGTCATCCTCATGACCCTGATCGGCGGCATGGGCACCTTCACCGGCCCCGTCGTCGGCGCCTTCATCGTGGTACTGCTCGAAAACAAGGTCGGCGACTTCGGCCGCTTCCTGGCACAGTTGAGCGGCCTGAACTGGTTCCAGTCCCTGGGAGAATCGGTCACCATCGTCATCGGCCTGATCTTCATCGTCTGCGTCATGGCCTTCCGCCGCGGCATCGTGGGCGAGATCGTCCACCACTTCCGCCCGAAAAAGGCATCCTGAACTTGTCGTGCGCGCCCGCGACCGCCCAGCCATCCACGGCAGGCGGCCGCGATAGATGATTCAGGCCGGGCCGCCGAGACGCGCCACTTCCAGGCGAATCAGATCCCGCAGCCACGCATTGTCCTTCATGGCATCGTTCCTCGAATGCCAGATCAGCGACACGGTATATTCCGGCAGATCAATAGGGACTGCGCAAAAAGCCAGCCCCGCCAGTTGGCCGAAAGAAACCGCCACGTGCCGCGGTACGGTGCTGACCGCGTCGGTGCTCTTGAGCAGCGCAATCAGGCCCGCGTAATGGCTGGTCGAGGTCAACACCTTCCGATGCAGGCCGGCCTCCTCCAGGGCGGCGTCCACCACCCCGCGCGACTTCTTCTGGCTGGTCACAATGATATGCGGCAAGGCGATGTATTGGTCCAGATCGATGTCGCCGCTTGCGCCGATGCGCGCGGGATCATACATGCAGACATAGTCCGCGCACAGACATTTCTCTATGTGCAGGGACGGCTCGGGCTCGCGAGGCGGCGAGCTCAGTGCCAAATCGGTGGCATCGTCCTCCAGCATGTCGACCACGTTGGCGCGCGACAACTGGACGGTGTTCAGCCTGATCAGAGGATATTTCGCCTGTAGCGCCTTCAATAGCCGCGGCACCAGCGTGACTTCGAGATCGTCGCTCAGGCCCAGCACGAACGTGCGCTGGTCTTGCTCCGGGTCGAACGACATGCCTTGCGACAAAACTTCCTGAATGGCCGCAATCGGGCCGCCGAGCAAGGCCGCCACCTTGCGCGCATGCGCAGTGGGTTCCATTCCCGCTGGCGTCCTGACGAACAGCGGATCGGCCAGCAACTCGCGCAGCCGGGACAGCGCCGCACTGACCGCCGCCTGCGTGACGCACAGTTTTTCCGCCGCCCGGGTCACGCTGCCTTCGCGCATCAACACCAGGAAGATGACGAGCAGATTCAGGTTGACCCGACGCAGATAACTTTCATTTATGTCCGGCATAAATATATATAGCTTTGGGCGCAGAGCGACGATTGGGATACTACACGGAAAGCAGCCATGAGCCGAATCGAACAATGCCCGCCGCCATCGTTTTCTCCGACCAGGACATAGCCCGCGCCGTCGACATCCGGCGCCAGTTGCACCGCAACCCTGAACTCCAGTTCGAGGAGCATTCCACGGCAGGGCTGGTCGCCCGGGAGCTGGCGGAACTGGGGTTCGCGGTCCGGACCGGCGTGGCCTGCACCGGAGTGCTGGCCGACATGCAGGGCCGCCCAGGCAGCAAGACCGTCGCCCTGCGCGCCGACATGGATGCGCTGCCGATCGTCGAATGCACCGGGCTGGAGCATGCATCCCGGACACCCGGCAAGATGCACGCCTGCGGCCACGACGGCCATACCGCGAGCCTGCTGCTGGCCGCGCGCGCCATCGCCCGCATCATGCCGGGCCTCGACGGCCGTGTGCGGCTGCTGTTCCAGCCGGCCGAGGAAAGCGGCAAGGGCGCGAAGCAAATGATCGCCGACGGCGCGCTCGAAGGCGTGGACGCCATCTTCGGCTATCACAACCGCCCCGGCCTGCGCCGCGGCCAGATCGCCGTCAAGGCCGGCCCCACTTGCGGCGGCGGCGACCGCGTGCAGGTCGTCATACACGGCAAGGCCGGCCATGCGTCGCGGCCCCACCTGGCGGTGGATCCCATCTATGTCGCGACACTCGTGATCCAGGCCTGGCATGGCCTGGTCTCGCGCAGCCTGTCCGCGCTCTCTTCCGGCGTGATTTCGGTGACCAGCATGCATGCTGGCTCGCAGGCCAATGCGGGATCGATACCCGAGCGCTGCGAAATGCTCGTCAATATCCGTTCAGATTCCCCGCAAACCCGCGAAGTGCTATTGACGCAGGCGCAGCGCCTGGCCACGGGCATCTGCGAGATGCACGGGGCGCGAGCCGAAATACGCATCTTGTCGTCGGTGCCCGCCGTAGTCAACGACGCGGCCATGGCCGGCCTTGTCGCCGACGCCCTGCGCGAGGCCGACGGCGTAGGGCCCGTGCTGCAGTTGTCTTCCCTGCCCACGATCGGCGGCGAAGATTTTTCTTATTACCTGCAGCGTATTCCCGGCTGCCTGTACTTCGTAGGCATGGGCGAAGAGCATGCCGATCTGCACAGCAGCAGCTACGACTTCTGCGACGCGGTGCTGCCGGTAGCCGCAAGCGCCTTCGCCCACATCGCCCGGGCCTGGCTCATGCGCGAATGAGGCGATGCCGCGGGCATCCGCAATTCACACTACAAAAGGAGACAAGAACAATGGACAACAGCCTGGCGCAAAAGCAGCCTGCACCCGCCGCGCCCGCAGACCTGGAAAAACTGCGCGCGAAAGTCATCTTCGCCTGCACCATAGGCGGAGCCCTGGAATGGTTCGACTTCGGCCTGTACGGCCTGTTCGCGCTTTACATCGGCAAGACATTCTTTCCCGCCGGCAATTCCACGGTGTCGCTCATCATCGTCTTTTCGACATACGCGCTGGGCTTCGTGGTGCGCCCGCTGGGCGCCCTGTTGATAGGACGCTATGCGGACAGGCAGGGCCGGAAGAAAGCGCTGTCGCTCAGCATGCTGATGATGGCGGTCGGCATGTTGATCATGGTCGTCACGCCGTCCTATGCGTCCATTGGCATCGCCTCGCCGCTGATCATCATGGCGGCCCGCATCATACAAGGCTTGTCCACCGGGGGCGAGATCGGAGGAGCCCTGTCGTTCCTGGTCGAGACGGCCCCTGCCGAGAAGCGCGGCTACTATGCCTCTTTCCAGCAACTGAGCCAGACCGGGTCCTTCATCCTGGCGGGCGGCACCGTATGGGCGCTGACCGCGCTGCTCGGAGAACACCTCATCACCAGCGGCGCGTGGCGCATTCCGTTCGCGTTCGGCCTGCTGATCGCGCCGCTGGGCTACTACGTCCGCAGGCAGCTCGACGAGACGCCGCTGTTCGAACAGCAGTTGGCCGGCGGTACGACTCCGCACTCGCCCCTGTCCGAAGCATTCACGCATAATCTGCCGGAACTGCTTTGCGGCATAGGCATAGTGGCGCTCTGGACGGCATGCAGCAAGATCACCAGCAGCTTCATGCCGGCTTATGCGGTCAAGGAATTGCATATGTCGATAGACTCGCCCTACCTGGGCCTGCTGGCGGTCGGGATCGCCCTGCTTGGGGCGCCATGGGTGGGCAAGCTCGCCGACCGGGTGGGACGCAAAATCTTGATGTGCGGCTCGGCCGCCCTGATGATCCTGACGGTATATCCATCCTTCTGGATACTGGACCACTTCCGCACTCCCTGGGTCTTGATCGCGCAGCAGTTCTTTCTGGGTGTGCTGATGGTGATATACAGCGGGCCGGCCTCGGCCATGCTGGCCGAGCTCTTTCCGACCCGCACGCGCTCCACTGCAGTGGGCGCGAGCTACAACATTTCAGTGACGGTATTCGGCGGCTTTGCGCCGCTATTCGCCACCCTGCTGGTCGAATGGACTGGCGACCCGAAGTCGGTCGCCCTGTACTTCATCCTTGCCGGCGTGTTGAGCCTGGTGTCCGTGTGGCTGGCGCCGGACAAGACCGGGCGAGTCATCGATTGAATCTCGCGGCTATGGGGACAGGCCATCAGGGCCATGGCCGCGAGACACGGTGGCTGGCGGCTGGCGGCTGGCGGCTGGCGGCTGGCGCACAGATTGTAGAAGTGCGGTGCACACGGCAGGCCGCGGCCCGCAGTAGCCGCGGCGGCTGTCCACACGCAGGCTAAGCCGCTTCCTTCTTGGTATTGCCCAGCCCCAGATAGCTCTCGATCACTCGCGGGTTGCCCGCCAGCTCCCGCGCCGGGCCTTCCAGCACGATCTCGCCGGTCTCCAGCACATAGCCGTAGTCGGCCACTTGCAGCGCCGCCCGGGCGTTCTGCTCGACCAGCAGGATCGACACCCCGGTGCTGCGCAGCCGCGCGATGATGTGGAAGATCTCGCGCACAATGCGCGGCGCCAGCCCCAGGCTGGGCTCGTCGAGCATCAGCAATTGCGGCTGCGCCATCAGCGCCCGCCCCACCGCCAGCATCTGGCGCTCGCCGCCGGACAGCGTCCCGGCTTCCTGCCGCTTGCGTTCGCCCAGCCGCGGAAACAATTCATAGACCTCGCCCAGCTTCGCCCGCCAGCCTGCGCGGCCCGCGCGGTAAAGCCTGAACCCGCCCAGCAGCAAATTGTCTTCCACCGACATGCTGCCGAACAGCTCGCGGCGTTCCGGCACCAGCGACATCCCGTCGGCCACCCGGCGTTCTACCTGCCAGGCTGCCACCTCGCGTCCCAGATATGCCACCGAACCCGTGCTGTGCCCGGTGACCGGCAGCGAGCCCATGATCGAATTCAGCAGCGTCGACTTGCCCGCGCCATTGCCGCCGATCACCGTCACGATGCTGCCGCGCGCCACTTCTATATTCGCCGCGGCCAGCGCCGTCACCTTGCCGTACTGCGCCGACAGCCCTGCCACCCGCAGGACTGCGTCCTGTGCCGTATTCATCGAAATATCCTCCCGCCGCCCATGTGCGCAAGCGCGTCGGCCGACTTGCCTGCCGGCCGCCGCATCGCCGACAACAGTGCCAGACCCGCCAGGCCCCGCGCGCTCATGCCGCCGCTCCCGCCGCAGCCGGCCCGGGCTCGTCGTCGAACTCCAGGTCGTCGTCTATGCCGCCCAGATACGCCTCCAGCACCGCCGGATTGCGCTGCACATCCGCGGGCAGCCCCTCGGCCAGCTTGGTGCCGAAATCCATCACCACCAGATGGTCCGTCAGGCTCATAACGAAATCCATATCGTGTTCCACCAACAGTATGCTCATGCCCTCGGCGCGCAACTGATCCAGCACCTGGGCCAGTTCCTGTTTTTCCTTGTAGCGCAGGCCCGCCGCGGGCTCGTCCAGCAGCAACAGCAGCGGATCGGCAGCCAGCGCGCGGGCAATTTCCAGTATGCGCTGCTGGCCCAGCGCCAGGTTGCCCGCCTGCTCGTACAGATAATCGCCCAGGCCGACTCGCTGCAACTGCCGGGCCGCCTCGTGCAGCAGCTCGGCCTCGCCCTTGCGCTCCAGATGCAGCGCGGCCGACATCACCCCGATGTTGCTGCGCAGATGCGCACCCAGCGCCACGTTCTCAAGCACCGTCATCGTCGGCAGCAACTGCACATGCTGGAAAGTGCGCCCCACCCCGCGCCGCGCGATCTCGCGCGAACGCAACTGGTCGAGCCGCTGCCCCAGGAAGCTCACCTTGCCGGAGGTCAGCGGCAACACCCCCGTGATCAGGTTGAAAGTGGTGCTCTTGCCCGCGCCATTGGGCCCGATCAAGCCCATGATCTCGCCGGCGCGCAGCGTGAAACTGATGTCGTTCACCGCCACCAGCCCGCCGAATACCTTGCGTATGCCGTCCACTTCGAGCACCAGCGAGCCCTTCTCGGGACGCGGGCGCTGCGGCAGCAGCGGCGCCTCGGGCGGCGGCGCGCTGCGGCGTCCGCGGCCGCCCACGATGGAGGTCCACCAGGACACGACGATAGGCCATATGCCGTTGCGAGCGTACTGCAGCACCCAAATCATCAGCACCCCGAACGCGATCAGCTCGAAATTCGCGTTGGTATGCAGGATCCGCGGCAACACATTCTGGATCTGGTCCTTCAGGATCAGGATCAGGCCCGAGCCCGCGATCGCCCCCCAGATGCTGCCCGCGCCGCCCACCACCGCCATGAACAAATACTCGATGCCGTAGTTCAGGCCGAAGGGGCTGGGGCTGACCGCGCGCTGCATGTGCGCATACAGCCAGCCCGACACGCAAGCCAGCAGCGCCGCATACACGAAGATCACCACCTTGTACGCCGCCATGTGCACCCCGAAAGATTCGGCCATGCCGCCGCCGCTGCGCAGTGCGCGGATGGCGCGCCCCGGGCGCGAATCGAGCAGATTGTGCGTAGCCCACATCGACAGCAGCAGGATGACCCAGATCAGGTAGTACAAATGGCGGCCGCGTTCCAGCGAAAAACCGAAGAGATGAATCGGCGCGATGCCAGATATGCCGTCGTACTGGCCGAGGAATTCCAGGTTGCCGAACAAGTAGTACAGCGCCAGGCACCAGGCCAGCGTGCACAGCGGCAGGTAATGCCCCGACAGGCGCAGTGTCACCGCCCCCAGCACATAGGCCACCACGAAAGTCAGGACCAGGCCGACCACCAGCGCCAGCCACGGCGACGTGCCCAGCGCCGTGGTCATCCACGCCGTGGTGTAGGCACCTATGCCCACGAACGCCGCCTGCCCGAACGAAGTCAGGCCGCCCACGCCCGTCAGCAGCACCAGCCCCAGCACCACCAGGCTGGCCAGGCCTATGTAATTGAGCTGCGTGATCCAGAATTCAGGCGTCGCCGGCAAGGCCGGCAGTATCGCCAGCACCACCAGCGCCACATAGAGTACGAGTCGGTTGCGCATGGCCTTATTCCTCCTCGTCCACGTGGTGCGCGACGAACGAGCGCCACATCAGTACCGGAATAATCAGCGTAAACACGAACACCTCTTTGTACGCACTGGCCCAGAACGAAGAAAAGGCCTCGAGTATGCCGACGAACAGCGCGCCGCCGGCCGCCAGCGGATAGCTGATCAGGCCGCCGAAGATCGCCGCCACGAAGCCTTTCAAGCCGATCAGGAAGCCCGTGTCGTAGTAGATGGTCGTGACCGGCGCGATCAGCATGCCCGAGAGCGCGCCGATGACCGCCGCCAGCGAGAAAGTCAGGCCGCCCGACATATTGGTGCTGATGCCCACCAGGCGCGCGCCGCGCCGATTCACGGCCGTGGCGCGCAGCGCCTTGCCGTGCAGCGTGCGCTCGAAGAACAGCCACAAGGCGAAAATCAGCACCACGCAAGTACCGAGCACGAAGAAAGTCTGGGCCGTCCAGCTCACCGGCCCCATCTGCACGTCGCCGCTGACGAAAGCCGGCGTGCGCCAACCTTCGGCGCCGAAGAACACCAGCGCCAGCCCCGTCAGCGCAAAGTGCACCGCCACCGAGATGATCAGCAGCACCAGCACGCTGGCCTCGGCCACCGGCTGGTACACCAGCCTGTACAGCATGGGCCCCAGCGGCGCGACCAGCGCCAGTGAATAGATCACGCTGATCCACAGCGGCGTCTTGGTGTTGGCCACGAAAGGCGCCACCAGATACAGCGCCAGCGGCAGCACCAGCGCCCACAGCAGGGTCTTGGGCACGCCGCTCCAGTTGCGGCTGCGCAGCGCCGAATACAGTTCGGCCAGGCAAGTGAGTATGCCGATGATCAGCAACAGATGGACCGTGCCCGGCACCTTGCCGTTGACCAGAAACGCCAGAGTCAGCGCGCCGAAGGCGACGAACTCGCCCTGCGGGATGAAGATCACGCGCGTGACCACGAACACCAGCACCAGCGCCAGGCCCAGCAACGCGTAGATCGCGCCGTTGACCACGCCATCCTGGAGCAGGATCAGAATGATAGTCGAGTCCATCTGTACACCACACCCATCTGCACACCATTACCGGGGATTGCCGAACCGCGGAGAGACTGCCCCGCTCGCATCGCGGCAGGCCGGCGGCGCCGGCCTTACGGATACCGCTCATACCAAACACCGGCCCGCGGGCCGGTGCTATTGCTACTTAACTACAGGCCCTGACAGCAAGGCCGTGTCGCATGATAGGGGCCCGGCGCAAGCCGGGCCGCGCGCGATCACAGGTCGGGCTGATACACCCACTTGCCGTCCACCACCTTGACCATCACACGCGCACGCTTGTCGAAGCCCGCGTGATCGGTCGGGCTCATGTTGAACACGCCTTGCGACTCGGGCAGGTTCTTGATCTGCTCGAGCGCGTCGCGCAGCGCCGCGCGGAATTCCGGCGTGCCCGGCTTGGCGCCGGTCTTGAGCGCTACGGGAATGGCCGCCGCGATCAGGTGGCCGGCATCCCACATATGGCCGCCGAAGGTGTTCATGGTGCCAGCGCCGTACTTCGCGTCGTACGCTTTTTCGTACGCGACTGCGCTTTTCTTCACCGGATTGCTGTCGGGCAACTGGTCGGCCACCAGCAGCGGGCCGGCGGGCAGGTACATGCCGTTGCAATCTTTGCCGCAGACGCGCAGTACGTCGTTGTTGGCCGCACCGTGGGTCTGGTAGATGATGCCCTTGTAGCCGCGGCTCTTGAGTTCGCGCACCGGCAGGGCCGACGGCGTGCCGGCGCCGGCGATCAGTATGCCGTCGGGCTTGGCGGCGATCAGCTTCAGCGCCTGGCCGGTCACGCTGGTGTCGCTGCGGCCGTATTTTTCGGCATCGACGATCTTGATGCCCTTGGCCTGGGCCGCGGCCTTCATGACCGCCAGCCAGCTATCGCCATAGGCGTCGGAAAAGCCGATGAACCCGAGCGTCTTGATGTGCTGCTTGGCCATGGCATCGGCCAGCGCATCGGCCATCAACTGATCGTTCTGCGGCGTCTTGAACACCCATTTGCGCGGACCATCGACCGGCTCGACCAGCTTGGCGCTGGCGGCCACGCTGATCATCGGGGTCTTGGTTTCGCCGGCCACGTCCACCATGGCCATCGAACTGGGCGTCACGGACGAGCCGATCACCACGTCGACCTTGTCGTCGGTGATGAGCTTGCGCATGTTCTTGACGGCATTCGTCGTGTCGGTGCCGTCGTCCAGCACGATGTATTCGACCTTCTGGCCCGCTACTTCGGTGGGCAGCAGCGCCACGGTATTGCGTTCGGGTATGCCCAGCGAGGCCGCCGGACCGGTGCTCGACACCGTGATACCGACCTTGACCTGGGCCGAGGCCAGCAGCGGCAAGGCAAGCGCCACGGCACCGGCCAGCGCGGAAAGTCGAAGCGACTGACGGATATTCATCTTTGTCTCCAAGGGTAGACCCGGTGCCGGTACGGCACATTCTTTGAGTCGGGAATTGAACGAGATATGCTACAGAACGTTATACAGAATCACTTGCTTGCGGCGAAATAGCGTATCACATCAAAGCCGCAAAAGCAGCATTCTGCATACCTGGGAAATAGTTTAAGTTTATAGTATCGTGCCGATTCAGCTTTGAATTATCAACAAATCCAGATACAAAGTCTTTTAGGGGATTCCCTGCCAGGATCGCCCCGACAGCAAGCCGGCTCGCAACCATGCCGAACTGGCGGCACGCCCACGGAAAATCTAGTTGATAAGTTAAGTAAATTTCCGGATTATGGACCGGCACGCTGCCCGGCGTCTCCTCCGGAAAATCCCTGATCCGCCGCTGCGGCGGGCAAATCCATGGGCGCGCCTTGCGCACCTGCCAGGCGATTCAGTTAAGATGGGAGATTGCAGGGCGCGGCATGCGCCCTTCCTGGAGCAACACGTGAACAAAGTGCACAAGACTGACGCCGAATGGCGCGCCCAGCTCAGTCCCGAGGAATACCAGGTGGCACGCTTGAAAGGCACCGAGCGCCCTTTCACCGGCCGCTATTGGGACACCACCACGCACGGCATCTATCGCTGCGTCGGCTGCGGCACGCCGCTGTTCGAGTCGGACACCAAATTCGACGCCGGCTGCGGCTGGCCCAGCTACTTCGAGCCCATAGACCCCGCCAATGTGCGCGAAGAACGCGACACCAGCCACGGCATGGTGCGCACCGAAGTCATGTGCAACGTCTGCGGCACGCACCTCGGCCACGTGTTCCCCGACGGCCCGCCGCCCACCGGCCTGCGCTATTGCATCAACTCCCTGTCGCTGAAGTTCGAACCCGCCGAATGAAGAAATTCCTGTTCGACCTGTTTCCGCTGATCCTGTTTTTCCTGGCGTATAAATTCGCCGATATCTATGTGGCCACCTCCGTGGCCATCATCGCCGGCATCGCGCAGTTCGCCTGGCTCAAGATCAGGGGCAAGGCCATAGAAGCCACCCACTGGATCAACCTGACCGTCATATTGCTGTTCGGCGGCGCCACGCTGTTCTTCCACAACGATGCCTTCATCAAATGGAAGCCCACCGTGCTGTACTGGGTCTTCGGCGCCATACTGCTGGGCGGCAGGCTGATCTTCCGGCGCAACCTGATCCGCCACGTACTGGGCACCCAGATCGAAATGCCGCCCGAAGTCTGGGACCGCCTCAACCTGAGCTGGGCCGGTTTCTTCGTGGTTTCCGGCGCCCTGAACCTGTATGTGGCCTTCTCGGGCCACTACACCGAGGCCCAATGGGTGAACTTCAAGGTCTTCGGCCTCATGGCGCTGCTGCTGGTGTTCGTCGTCATCCAGTCCATCTGGCTGAGCCGCTACATGAAGGAAGAAATCGCCCAGGCGCAGCCCGTACCCGGCTCGGCACCCTCGCCCTCCTCTGCGGCTGCGGAACCGAAAGAGTCGCGCTGATGTCTACTGAACTCATGGACACCTTGCGCGAACGCCTCGCCGCTCTCGAGCCGCGCCGGCTCGAAATTATCGACGAGTCCCACCTGCATGCCGGCCACGCCGGCAGCCAAGGCGGGGCGCGCCATTTCCGCGTCATCATTTCCTCGGCGCAATTCGCCGGGCTCGCCCCTGTGGCGCGCCACCGGCTCGTGTATGATCGCGTCCAGGATTTGATGCCCCGTCCCATTCACGCCCTGGCAATCGTTGCCAGCGCAGCTTAAAAAGGATTTACATGAAACGCATCTCCTTGTTTATCGCCGCCTGCGTCCTCGCCGCACCGGTCTATGCCCAGAACGTCGCCACGGTCAACGGCCAGCCCATCACCCAGGCCAGCATGGACCAGTTCGTATCCCTGCTGGTCAAACAGGGCGCCCAGGATTCCCCGCAGCTGCGCGACCAGGTCAAGCAGGAAATGATCAACCGCACGGTCGCGGTGCAGGCTGCCGAAAAAGCCGGCATCGACAAGCAGCCCCAGGTCCAGCAGGAAATCGCGCTGTCCCGCCAGGGCATCCTGGTGCGCGCCCTGATGGACGATTACCTCAAGAAGAACCCCATCACCGACGCCAAGGTCCAGGCCGAATACGACCAGATCAAGAAGCAGCAGGCCGGCCGCGAGGAATACAAGTTGCGCCACATCCTGGTCAAGGATGAAAAGACGGCCGTCGATCTCACCGCCAAGATCAAGGCCAAGAAGATCAGCTTCGAGGCAGCCGCCAAGAAGAACTCCATCGACCCGGGCAGCGGCAAAAAAGGCGGCGAACTCGGCTGGGGCCCCGCCACCAACTACGTCCCGCAATTCGCGCAAGCCGTGGAAGGCCTGAAGAAAGGCCAGATGACCGACAAGCCGGTGCAGACCCAGTTCGGCTGGCACATCATCCAGGTCGAGGACACCCGTCCGATGAAGTTCCCCGACCTCAAGGACGTCAAGCCGCAAATCGAACAAATGCTGCGCCAGCAAGCCCTGGCCGCCTACCAGCAAGACCTGCTGAAGTCGGCGAAGATCCAGTAAACAGCAGTTGGCGGGCCAGCCCGCCGCCCGAAGGCCATCCCCACCGGGGCCACAGCCCGGGAACCTGAACCGCCCGACCGCAACTTGCGGCCGGGCGGTTTTTTTTGCATGGCGCCCCTGCCCGCGTCGTGCCGAGCAAGCCCCTGATGTCCCCCTCGCGGGTGACCGACGAATGCGGTCAAGTTCCGTACAGTACTCCGTACACGGCCAGACGAAAACATGCGCAAGCCCGCATCCCCGCTCTGGCCGGGCACTGACAAAACTCGCAGACACGCACGGAGACATCATGAAACGACGTATTTTTTTCGGCGCCTTGGGCGCTCTTTGCTGCGCGACGGCCGCAATTGTCGCGCTACCCGCCCAAGCGCAGCGCGGCAACGTGCTGAACCTGGTGGTTCCCTACCCGGCAGGCGGCGGCACCGACTTCTTTGCGCGCACCGTCGCGCCACGCATGGGCATCGCCCTCAAGCAGACCGTGGTGGTCGAAAACAAGCCCGGCGCCTCGGGGATGATTGCCGCCACGGCAGTCGCCCACAACATGCCGGCCGATGGAAACACCGTGCTCCTGGGCGACACCGGCACTTATGCCTTGAACCCCAGCCTCTATAAGAATCTGGCCTATAACGTGCAAAAGGATCTGGCACCGGTCGGCATGACAGCCAGATTCGCCTACCTGCTGGTGGTCAACCCCAAACTGCTTCCCCAGGTGACGGATGTCAAGAGCCTGATAGCAGAAGTAGACAAGCATCCGGATGGCCTGTACTACGCCTCGCCCGGTATCGGCACGCCCCATCACCTGGTCACCGAAACATTCAAGAACCAGCTACACCTGAAGCTGACCGCCGTCGTGTACAAGGGAGGAGCTCCTGCCATGCAAGACGTGATTGCAGGACAAGTCCCCCTGATGTTCCTGGACCTGGCGACTGCACAGCAGCAGGTCAGAGCAGGTACGCTGCGGGCCATTGCCACCGCATCCGAACACAGGCTGCCCCAGTTCCCTAAGGTGCCCACACTTGCCGAATCAGGCTTGCCGGGCTTCAGCGCCTATGCCTGGCAGGGCCTGACAGTCCGGGCGGGCACATCGAAGCAAGCGATAGACCGCATCAACGCGGCGTACCAATTTGCCGTGTCGGACCCGGCAGTACGCGAAAAGCTGCTGCACGCCGGCATAGAAGTCCAGACGTCTACTCCAGAAGCCTTCGGTGCATACATAAAGAGCGAGACCAAGCGCTGGGGGGATGTCATCAGGGCCAATCATATTTCCCTGCAGTAGCAGCACCAGGCATGCTTGAAGGCGCAGAAAATGAGCGAAACAGACATCACATCGACGGATATCCGTGTACCGGTACTCATCGTGGGCGGCGGAGGTTGTGGCTTGAGCAGTTCCATCTTCCTGTCCGACCACGGCGTCGAGTCCCTGTTGATCGAGAGGCATGAGCATCCCTCCCCCATGCCCAAGGCGCGCTACCTGAATCAGCGCACTATGGAGATCTTCCGCCAGCATGGCCTTGCGGACGAAATTTACGGCCGGGCCTTCCCCATCGACTACATGGCCAAGATGCGCTGGTGCACCAGCCTGGGCGGAGACGGACCACTGGACCGGCGCAAGCTGTTCGAAATGGACGCCTTTGGCGGAGGCTCGCTGAAAGAGCGCTATGCGCTGGACAGTCCCTGCATGAGCACTATCTACCCGCAAGTACGCCTGGAGCCCGTGCTGCGGCAAGCGGCCGGACAGCGCGCTCCCGGACGACTGGCATTCAACACCGAGCTGGTCGAATTGACGCAGGACGAACATGAAGTCCAGGCCATCGTGCGTCATCGGGACACTGGCGAGAAGAGCCGCATCATCGCCGAATATGTGATCGGCGCGGACGGGGGCAAGATCATCAACACGATGGTAGGCGCACGCCTCGAAGGCACACCCGAGCTGATCGACATGGTGACCGTCTACTTCAAGGCGGATTTGTCGGAATACATCGACGACGATCACGTCATGACCTTCTGGTTCGCCAATCCCGATGGCGACCCATCGTCATGGGGCACCGGCGTACTGGGGAAACTGGGCCCGAACCATTTCGACAGGCACTCGGAGGAATGGATATTTCATTTCAGCTTTCCCCCCGGGCAACAATACAGTACCGACCCGGAAACACTCGTGGAGCGCATCCGCTCGCTATTGAAGATCCCGGCACTGAGCCCCGAAATTCTCGGCATCGGCTCCTGGATCGTGCAAGGCGTCCTGGCCGATCGGTATCGCTACGGGCGCGTCCTGATAGCCGGCGATTCGGCGCATCGCCATACGCCGACAACCGGACTGGGCCTGAATTCCGCCATCCAGGATGCCCACAATCTGGCCTGGAAGCTTGCGATGGTGCTGAAAGGCCAGGCAGGCGATGCGCTGCTGGACACTTACGAAAGCGAACGACGTCCGGTCGGGGCACGCAACGTCGACTGGGCACTGTTCACCTTTTCAAATCACCTGATGACTGGTCCGGCGATCGGCATCGTGCCCGGCGACTCCCGGCGTACCAAGGAGAGCTTCGACGCATTGCTGTCCGATACGGAAGACGGCCGCGCGCGCCGGCATCGATTCGAGACCGCCATGCAGATTCATCGGACCGAGTTCCAGGCTCACGACCTTGAAATAGGATACTGCTACACCGACGGCGCCGTGGTGCCTGATGGCTCTCCTGTGCCGCAGCCCGATCCCGCCGGCTTCGAGCATGTACCGTCAAGCCGGCCCGGCTGCCGGCTGCCGCATGCGTGGCTACGAAAAGACGGCCAGCGCCTGTCGACCCAGGACCTGATAGTCGGCGACGCCTTCGTGCTGATCGTCGCAAACAACAACAAGAAATGGGCGGATCTTGGCGCGCAGGCCGCCCAGGCGGCCGGGGTGCCGTTGCAGATCGTATCGGTCGGCCCGGACGCGGAATATATCCCCCAAGACGATGCCTGGGCCACATTGCGCGGCATCGGCGCCGACGGAGCCCTGCTCGTGAGACCCGATCAACACGTAGCCTGGCGCTGCCGCGAACTACCTTTATCGGATGCTTCCGGAGAACAGGCCCTGATCCGCATACTCATTTCCATCCTGACCACGCTGACTCGACAAGCTTCGCAGCCGGCGCCCTCGATATCCGGAGTCCCAGCATGAACCAGGCAGTACAAGAATCGAATATCTCACCGTCCAGGCCGGCCCTGCACAGCGGCACTCCCGCCATGTTGAACCATGTGGCCTGGGTCACACATGACGTCGGGGCCACAGCGGACTTCTACATACGCGTTTTGGGTATGGAGCTGGCCAGCACCATCCTGGATGAAAACGTCCCCTCGACGGGCGACAGCTTTCCGTACTTCCATATTTTCTTCCGCATGAAGGACGGCTCGACCATCGCGTTTTTCGAGTGCCCCGGCCTGCCGGAACGCGCCCAGGCGTCCCATCCAGCCTATGAAGTCTTCGAGCATATTGCCTTGCAGGTCGATGACAGCGCCGATTTGCTGCGCTGGAAAGCCTGGCTCGAAGACAACGGCGTCGACGTTCTGGGGCCGGTCGACCACAAAGGCATCATTGAAAGCATTTACTTCCACGACCCGAACGGGATCCGCCTCGAATTGACCACTCCAATAGACCCTTTGTGGAACAGGCACACTTCCCGCGGACTGGAAGACCTCGAACGCTGGTGCGATACCAAGAAACAGGCGCAGGACGGCGGCAAGGA
The DNA here is from genome assembly GCF_019166065.1 of Candidimonas humi. Classification (GTDB taxonomy): domain Bacteria; phylum Pseudomonadota; class Gammaproteobacteria; order Burkholderiales; family Burkholderiaceae_B; genus Candidimonas; species Candidimonas humi. The sequence goes on along the minus strand of NZ_JAHTBN010000003.1, from coordinate 619,498 downwards.
CATGACGCAGGCCCTGAAGGGGTTGATCCGCGACATCCGGCGCAGCCGCTACGCTTGAGCACCGCAGCAGCAGATCGATCCAGAATTCTTCTCCCGGACATATATGAAATCCACCACTTCGCGCCACACTACATCTCCCATTACAGCTTTCGGCCGCACACTGGACCCCGCGCTGCAAAGCTGGGTTCCGTCCGCCAATCTGCCCGACACGGACTTTCCCATCCAGAATCTGCCTTTCGGCGTATTCAAGAACAAGCAACATGCAGCATCGTATCGTTGCGGAATAGCCATCGGCGATCAAATCCTCGACCTGGCCGCCCTGATGGAACGGAACCTGCTGACGGGCACGACAGCGGAGCTGCGGGCGGCAGTCGCGCAAGACAGCCTGAATGCGTTGATGGCCCTGGGCCCCGAAGCCGGAAGGTCATTGCGGATACAGCTTTCGGGGATTCTGGAGGCTGGCGCCGCACACCAAGCCGCGGTTCGAGACTGCCTGGTTCCCCAAGCCGAGGCCCAGATGGCACTTCCAGCCCGCATTGGTGATTTTTCCGATTTCTACGCCTCGCTGGACCACGCTACCAATGTAGGAAAGCAGTTCCGGCCCGACAACCCCGTGCTTCCCAATTTCAAGTGGCTGCCGGTGGCCTACCACGGTCGCGCCTCGTCCATCAGGCCTAGCGGTCATCCGGTATATCGTCCCAACGGCCAGAAAATGAAAGCCGGTGCCGCGCGCCCCGAGTTCGGGCCATCGGAAAGGCTGGACTATGAAGCCGAGATCGGCTTCCTGGTAGGGTCGGGCAACCCTCTGGGCCATGCCGTCGGCATAGACGACGCCGAAAAGCATGTATTCGGCCTATGCATACTGAACGACTGGTCGGCCCGTGACATCCAGAGCTGGGAATATCAGCCTTTGGGCCCTTTCCTTGCCAAAAGCTTCATGTCCACGCTGTCTCCGTGGGTGGTGACCCTGGACGCCCTGGAGCCCTTCCGCTCCGGCTGGCAACGCGGACGCCAAGATCCCCCGCTTCTGGAACACCTGTCCGCCGCCTGGCTCGGCGAGCGAGGCGCAATCGACGTCCGGCTCCAGGTCTCGTTGCAAAGCCGGAAAATGCACGAACAACGGATGGATCCCATGGCCTTATCGACGTCGCTGCTGCGCGATTCGTACTGGACGGTTGCGCAGATCATGGCCCATCACACATCGAACGGCTGCAATCTGCAGCCCGGCGACCTCCTGGGCAGCGGCACGGTTTCGGGGCCGTCCCAGGATACCTTGGCCTGCCTGCTGGAGCAGACCCAGGGCGGCAAGCACCCCATCACGCTGCCCACGGGGGAAACCCGGCTGTTCCTGGAAGACGGCGACACCGTCATCATGAAAGCATGGTGCGAAGCAGAGGGGCGCCGCCGCCTCGGCTTTGGAGAATGCAGGGGAACCATCATGGCGGCGCCGGCGCGGATATAGCGTGAAACTAGTGATTCGTGCTGCACCATGAAAGATAGCGAACCAACAATTCCTTCTCGCTGCTTACCCCGAGTTTTTCATAAGCCCGCTTGCGATAAGTTTTTACGCTTTCTTCGCCGACTCCGAGGTCCAGGGCAATTCCGGCCGAATACATTCCATGAACGACACGCGCGCAGGTCTGGGCCTCGCGCTGCGTCAAGTGTGTTTGCTGCATGAAGAGGCGCTCGATGCCGGGCAGGTTGCGAATAGCGCCCTGCACGTCGAAATATGATTCGGCGGATTGCAAATGCTTGGCCACTACCGAAAGCAGGACGCCGGATATTTGGTCGAGCAGGCCAACTTCCGTATCGGAAAAAACCATTGCATGCCCGCCGCGCAGGACACTGAGCGCCACGCCCGTATCCTGGCGACTGCCCGAGATCAGGACACGGCCCCGGATCTCGGGCCAGATTACGGCCTTCAGGCCGGCATCCACGAAATGGTCGAAATCCATGCGCACTATACAGTGCTCGTCACGCCCAATGGCGTCCAGGGCTTGCTTGACGGCGGGGTCGCGCCGCCAATACTGGTCGCCGATATACACACGCACTTTTTCATGGGCGTATTCGCTGCCGTCGAGACTGGCCGAAGCCACATGGCTGAGCAAACCATCGCCCATCCTGAAAGCAACGCAATGTTCCGCGCCGCACAGACCATGCAAGAAACCAAGCAACCGTCCATTGAATTGACGGCTACCCACTGCATCGATCAACGTCGACAGGCCAGGCTCGCAGGCCGAAGGGGAAATACTTGCATGCGACATTTAATTGAGCGACGTGCGCAATTCGGTTTCGATACATTGCCTTGGCTGTGCCTGGGGAGCGCCGGCCGCGGCATCCGCGTTGCCATTCTGAAAAGCCTACTGCAGTCCATCGCATTTTGATTTCATATTGAAATTATTTCAAATACAAATTAATTATCAGAGTTTTCAATGCCATGGATTCTTTCAATATGAAAATATTTCAAATCGAATATAAACTGAACGCGCTATCACTTTGCAGATATGCGGAACGCATCCAGCCGAAAGGCCCGATTCATGAACAGCACACAAGGCAAGACAAACACGGGAACACAAGCACGGGGAGCGCTCGCAAGCGAACCGGGACGGGACCTGGATGGGTGGCTGCCCTATAGTTTCTCCGTACTGGCAAATCGCGTCAGCTCATGCCTGTTCGACATGTATAGCCAGCAATATGGCCTCTCCGTGCCGGGCTGGCGCATCATGGCTGTGCTTGGAATCCACCAGCCGCTCTCGGCCAAGGAAGTGGCGCAATACACGGCAATGGATCAAGTCAGCGTATCCCGGGCAATAAACCAAATGGCCAAGCTCGGCCTGATCACGCGACGGGTAGACAAAGCGGATCGCCGCAAAGTGGCCTTGACGCTCAACAGCAAGGGGGAAGCGGCGCGCGCCGAAATTGTGCCCATCGCCCTGGCACTGGAACGCGCAATCGTCAAAGCCCTGACCGAACAAGAACGGGTAGCGCTCGGGTCGATGATGGAGAAACTCATGGTTGCGTCGCAATCAGAGCTTCCGAGCCCAGAAAACTGGCGGTCGGCGGTAAAGAAATTCGGGGCGCTTTCGGCGCCCCGCAAGCAGGAACTCGGAACCACGTCGCCCGCCTGAAAGGCGGGCACGCCGGATGTCCCGCCGGGAGACTCATCGGGCTTCCGAGCCGCCCCCCTGTACACCCAGCAGTTTGCGCAAGCCGTCCTCGTCCAGCACCGCCACCCCCAGCTCTTGGGCCTTGGTGAGCTTGCTGCCGGCCTCTTCGCCGGCCACGACGTATGCCGTCTTCTTCGACACCGAGCCGCTGACCTTGCCGCCCGCGGCGAGTATCCGGCGAGTGGCTTCGTCGCGTGTCCAGTTCGGCATCGTGCCTGTCAGCACCAGCGTCTTGCCGCTCAGCACGAGGCCGCCGGCTTGCCGCTGCGGGGCCTGCGGCTGCACGCCGGCCGCGGCCAGCGCATGCACCACGTCCCGGTTGTGCGGTTCGGCGAAGAAGCGCAGGATCGAATGCGCCACCACCGGGCCTACGTCATTGACCGCTAGCAGTTCGTCTTCGTTGGCGGCCATGATCGCTTCCATCGAACCGAAGTGCAGGGCTACGTCGCGCGCCGTGGTCTCGCCCACGTGCCGTATGCCCAGCGCATACAGCAGCCGCCCCAGCGCCGGCCGGCGCGCTTGCTCCAGCGCCTGCACCAGGTTCTGCGCCGACTTCGCCCCCATGCGATCGTACTGCGACAATTCCTCGGCCGTCAGCGAAAACAAGTCCGCCAGCGTCTTGATGCGCCCGCTATCCACCAGCTGGTCCACCAGCTTTTCGCCCAGCCCTTCGATATCCAGCGCCTTGCGCCCCGCCGCATGCAATAGCGTCTGCTTGCGCTGGGCGGCGCAGAACAAGCCGCCCGTGCAGCGCGCGATCGCTTCGTCTTCGGGCCGCTCGATCGCCGAGCCGCACACCGGGCATGCAGTCGGCATCACGAAAGGCGCCGCATCCGCCGGTCGCAGTTCCAGTACCGGGCCCACGACTTCGGGAATCACGTCGCCGGCGCGGCGCACGATCACCGTGTCGCCCACCCGCACATCCTTGCGCCGCACTTCGTCTTCATTGTGCAGCGTCGCATTCGTGACCGTCACCCCGCCCACGAATACCGGCTTGAGCCGCGCCACCGGCGTGATCGCCCCGGTGCGGCCTACCTGCACCTCGATGCCCAGCAATTGCGTAGTTTCTTCCTGCGCGGGAAACTTATGGGCCACCGCGAAGCGCGGCGCGCGCGCCACATAACCCAGCACTTCCTGGGCCTCGAGCGCATCGACCTTGTACACCACCCCATCGATATCGAACGGCAACTGCGGACGGCGCGCGCCCACCTCGGCGTAGAAATCCAGCAGCCCCTCGGCGCCGCGCACCATCTTGCGTCCGGAATTCACCGGCAAGCCCAGCGACTGAAACCAATCGAGCATGCCCCAATGCGTATCGCGCGGCAGCGACGGCCGCCTGGATTCGCCTTCGAACAGGCCGCCCTGCGTGCCGTGCAGCCCCTGTATCTCGCCCCAGCCATAGGCAAAAAATCGCAATGGCCGCGTCGCGGTGACGCGCGGATCGAGCTGGCGCAGGCTGCCGGCGGCGGCATTGCGCGGGTTCACGAATACCTTTTCCCCGCGAGCCCGCTGCGATTCGTTGAGACGCTCGAAATCGGCGCGGTTGATCAACACCTCGCCGCGCACCTCCAGCACCTCGGGGCTGTCGCCAGACAGCACCAGAGGCACCGAGCGCAATGTGCGGATATTGGCGGTGACGTCCTCGCCGCTGCGGCCGTCGCCGCGTGTGGCGGCCTGCACCAGCCGCCCCTGTTCATAGCGCAGGCTGATGGCCAGGCCGTCGAACTTGAATTCCGCGACATAGCGCACCGGCTCGGCAGGCCCGAGCAGCCCTGCCTCGCGCAAGGTATCCGATACCCGCTTGTCGAATGCGCGCACATCCTCGGCTTCGAAGGCATTGCCCAGCGACAGCATCGGCACCGCGTGCCTCACCGAGTCAAACGCCGCAAGCGGCGCCCCGCCCACACGCTGCGAGGGCGATTCCGGCACTATCAATTCGGGATGCGCCTGCTCGATTTCCAGCAGGCGCGCCATCAGGCGGTCATATTCGGCGTCGGACACCAGGGGATCGTCCAACACGTAATAACGGTGATTGTGGCCTTCGATCTCGCGGCGCAGCGCCTGCAGTTCGTCTTGCACATCCTGCGCAGAGCCGCCAGCGCTCACGAAAACACCCTCAGCGCCCTCTCCGAGCCGGCGGGGAAGCCCGCCTGCTCCATTTTTCCGTACAGTTCGTACAGGCGCTGGTCTACCGCGCGATCGGCGCCTTCCGACACCGGCTTGCCCTGGTCATCGACCAGTTCCGCATGCAGGCGTGCCGCGAGGTCGCGGCCTACGCTCACCATGCGGCTGAATGCCTGCTCGTCGGGCGGGCTGTTGGGCAGATCCAGCAACAGATCGACACGGTCGGCGCCGGCCGACTGCACCTCGCCCACGTGCGCGCCGTCCAGCAACAGCATGAAACGCGGGATGCCCGATTCGGCCATCCAAGCCAGTTGGCTGCCGTAGGCCAGGAAACCTACATCCTTGGCCACTCGCGTCACCTCGTGCACCGGTCGCGTGCCGCCCAGGCGCAAGGCCAGTCCGACCTGCGCGTCCAGCCCGGCGCAGAGCTCGTCCAGTTGCCGCGCGCGATTCAGCACCGGCCCCTGCTCGGGCCCTTCAACAGACCCGTCGAAACGCTCCGCCAGGCTCTGGGCGATGCCCCACAGGTGGGACCATTCGATATCGGTAAGCGGGCCGCTGCGATTGGCCAGCAGCACGGCAAGCTGCATGGACACATAGGATTCGCCCGCCCGCAGGCGTGCACGGTGTCCGCCCCCTTCGCGTTCGGCGAACATGCGCACCGGCTTGTTGCCGACCTTCTGCACCCCATGCAGCGCCGCGTACAGTTGGTCGCTGGGCACAGGCTGGTGGAAGCTGATGTCCATCACCACCTCGCAGGCCGGATCGACCTCGGCCTCGTCGTCGGCGGCGGGGTCGGCGTCGCCGTCGGCCGCCGGCGCAAAAGCCCCCAGGCCAGGCTCGCGGCGCACACCCGGCTGGGGCACGCCGCCCATCAGCGGATCCTCGACGGCCTCGGGAAAATGTTCTTGCATCTTCCTGCGTACGCGCCGGTCCTGCCACCAGTTGAACAGCACGACGATCAGGATCAGCACTACCCCTACAGCGACCAGACCGATTTGCAAGTTACTCATTTTCCACCCCGACGCCTCACTCAAGAACCAGGCACATCGCCTGCGCTCACGCTTCCGCCATCTGCATGGCCGACTCGATGTCCACGGCCACGATACGCGACACGCCCTGCTCCTGCATGGTCACGCCTACCAGTTGCCGCGCCATCTGCATGGCAATTTTATTGTGAGAAATGAAAAGAAACTGCGTTTGCTCGCTCATGCTATTGACCAGATTGGCATAGCGTTCGGTATTGGCATCGTCCAGCGGCGCGTCGACTTCGTCGAGCAGGCAGAACGGCGCCGGATTCAGCTTGAACAGCGCAAACACCAAAGCCGTGGCCGTCAGCGCCTTTTCGCCGCCCGACAGCAAATGTATGGTGCTGTTGCGCTTGCCCGGCGGCTGCGCCATGATCTGCACGCCGGCATCCAGGATTTCCTCGCCGGTGACCGACAAGCGCGCCTCGCCGCCGCCGAACAGGCTGGGGAACAGCTCGCCGAAATGCTGGTTGACCGTATCGAAAGTGTCCTGCAGCAACTCGCGGGTCTCGCGGTCGATCTTGCGGATGGCGTCTTCGAGGGTGTCGATGGCGGTCTGCAGATCCTGATGCTGGGCGTCGAGAAACCCCTTGCGCTCGCGCGCCGTGTTCAGTTCGTCGAGCGCCGCCAGGTTGACCGAGCCCAGGCCTTCGATCTGGCGCGAAATACGCTGTACTTCGGACTGCAGCCAGGACGGCTTGCGCCATTCCTCGGGCTGCCCGGCGAGTGCCGCGCGCAGGGTCTCGCGGTCGACTTCCTGCGCATCGAGCTGCTCGGCGAACTGCTCTACCGCCAGCCGCGAGGCCTGTTCTTGCAACTGCAATTCCGTGATGCGCGCGCGCAGCGGCTCGAGCGAGCGTTCCAGGCCCACTTTTTCCTCGTCGGCCGAACGCAGTTGCGAGGCTAGGTTGTCCATTTCGATGCGCGCCAGGTTCAGCTCTTCTTCGCACTGCGCGCGCTGTTCGAGCGCCTCTTGCAGGCCGGCTTGCGAAGCCGAGGCGTCCAGCTCGAACAATTCGCCCTGCAAGCCATCGAGTTCGCCGCTGGCGCGGCGCGCCTGCTCGGCCGCCAACTGCATATTGCGCTTGAGTTCGTCGATGCGCGTGTGCAGCGAGCGTTCGGCAAATTCCGATTCCTGCACGCCGCGCTCGAGTTCGCGCACATGCTGGCGTGCCTGTTCGGCTTCGCGGGCCAGGTCTTCGCCCGATATTTCGGCATCGGCGAACGTCGATTGATGTTCGCCCAGCTCGATATCCAGCGCCTCGAAACGTTCCTCGGCTTCGGCCTTGCGCGCCTCCAGTTCTTCGCGCTGCATGGTGATTTCGGCCAGGTCTTCGCGCAGGCGCCCGGCGCGCTCGCCGGACTGCTGCGCCTGCTGCTGCAGGCGCGAATGCTCAAGCTGCACATCGTGCAGGCGGCGGGTAATTTCGCCCACCCGCAGGCGCGCCGGCGCCATGGCCTGCGACACCTGCTGCCATGCGGTTTCGGCGCGTGCCACGTCGCCCACCGCCTGGTCGGCGATCAGTTGCCGCGCCTTGATCTCGCGCTGCAGATTGTCGATCTCGCGCTGTCGCGCCAGCAGGCCGGCCTGCTCGGAATCGGGCGCATAGAAGCGCACGCTATGGCGATCCACTACATGGCCTTCCTTGACCACGTACATGCCGCCGCCGGGCAGTTCGGCGCGCTGCGCCAGCGCGCCGGACAGGTCGGTCGCCACATAGACGTCGCGCAGCCAGTCGCCCAGCAGCGTGCGCAGATCCGCGTCGCTGATGCGCAGCAGCGACAGCATCGGCGTGAGGCCGGCCGGCGCCGGCGCCGCGGCTGCCGCCACCGGCAATTGGAAAAATGCCAGCCGCGCCGGCGGCGCATCCTCGACAAAGGCGCGGGCGTGCTCCAACTGGCGCACCTCGAGCGCCGCCATGCGCTCGCGCAGCACCGCCTCGAGCGCCGTTTCCCAGCCTGCCTCGACCTGCAGCTTCTGCCACAGCCGCCCCAGCCCGGCCAGTTCGTGCTTGTCCAGCCAGGGCTGTAGCGCCCCCTGGCGCTGCACGTCTTCCTGCAGCTTGGACAGCGCCGCCAGGCGCGCTTCCAGGCGCGCCAAGCCCTGCGACTCTTCGCGCGAGCGGGCGTGCGCCGCGCTGCGCTGCTCGTCCAGTTCGGGCAGCCGCTCTTCCAGTTCGAGCAACTGCGCCTGCGATTCCTGGGCCTGCTCGTCCAGCATGCTGTGCTCGCCGGCCAGTTGCTGCAGGCGCGCCGGGTCGGGCGTGTCCAGTTCGCGCAGCTCCTGGCTCAGGCGCTCGTGGCGCAATTCCAGCGCCTGCAACTGCTGGTCGGCGTCGCGCTGGGTCTGCGCGACAAGCGCCAGATTCTGTTCTACCCGCGCCAGGCCGGCGCGCATCTCGTCGCGCGAAGCCGAGGCGCTGCGCACACGCGCCTCGATCGCGGGCAGTTGCGCCTCGGCCTCTTCGGCCCGCGCCCGCGCCTCGGCGCTGGCCGCCGCACCCGTCTCGAGCTCGGCCTCGGCCTGGGCCACCTGCTCGGAGCAATGGGCCTGCTGCTCGTTCCATTCCTGGATTTGCTGCTGCAACTGGTCGCGCCGCGCCTGCAGCCGGTTGCGCGAATCCACCACATGGCGGATCTCGGCTTCCAGGCGGCTGACCTGGGCGCCCGCCTCGAACAGCCGGCCCTGCGCCGCGTGCACCGCATCGCTGGCCGCATAATGCGCCTGGCGCCGCGACTCGAGCGCGGACTCGCCCGCGCGCAGCCCCGCCAGCGCCGCATCCAGCTCGGCCTGCGCCTGGCCGATGGCCTGCGCCTTGCGGGCCTGGTCCTGCGCCGCGTTTTCCTCGCGCAGCATCCACAAGACATGCTGCTTGCGCTCGCCGTCTTCCTGCAGTTCGCGATATTGCCGCGCCACCTCGGCCTGCGATTCCAGCTTTTCGAGCTGCGAACCGAGTTCGCGCAATATATCCTCGACCCGGGTCAGGTTCTCGCGCGTGTCGCCCAGGCGGTTCTCGGTCTCGCGGCGCCGTTCTTTATAGCGCGACACCCCGGCCGCCTCTTCGAGAAAGACGCGCAATTCCTCGGGCCGCGCCTCGATCAGCCGGGTGATCATCCCCTGGCCGATGATGGCATAGCCGCGCGCGCCCAGGCCCGTGCCCAGGAAAATATCGTTGATGTCGCGGCGCCGCACCTGCTGGCCATTGACGAAATAGCTGCTGGTGCCGTCGCGCGTGAGCACCCGGCGCACGGCAATCTCGGCATAAGTGCTCCATTGCCCCGCGGCGCGCCCTTCCGAATTGTCGAAAACCAGTTCGACCGAAGCCCGGGCCGCCGGCTTGCGGTTGCCCGAGCCGTTGAAAATCACATCCTGCATCGACTCGCCGCGCAGCTCGGAAGCCTTGGACTCGCCCAACACCCAGCGCACCGCATCGATAATATTGGACTTGCCGCAGCCATTGGGCCCGACCACGCCCACCATCTGGCTGGGCGTGGGTATCACCGTCGGCTCGACGAAGGACTTGAAACCGGCGAGTTTTATCTGGGTCAAACGCACGATAGACTAGGCCTGTTCACGCTGAAAAAAGTGCTGCATGCAAGAAGAGCGCCGCACGGCCGCAAAAAGCCCGAAAGCTCGAGCCACGGCGCGCCGCTGTCCCGCGGTTATGAAAACGGCCCGGAAAACGGGCCGGAAAAATCGAGGCTGGCTACTGCTGCGTATGATAACGCACACCTGCCGGCCGTCCCCACATCCCGGCCCCCGAAAACAGATAAAATCCCCTGCCACCGCGCCTGGGACTATACTCGCTAACAATTTTTGTCCTTTGATTTCATTTTTTCTAAAATCCGGCCTACACCCGCGCATAAATACCCAATAATTACTCATTCCACGGCGGACGCGGCCGCGCCCGCCCGGCCCTTACCCTATCCGCATCGAGACGTTCGATTGAAAAAAGGCTTCTACCTGGTCATGGTCGCCCAGGCGCTGTCGTCCGTAGCCGACAACGCCCTGCTCATCGCCGCCATAGCACTCATAGGCGATCTGCAAGGCCCCGACTGGATGGCCCCCATGATGAAATGGTGGTTCGCCTTGTCCTACGTCGCCCTGGCCGCCTTCGTCGGCGCCTTCGCCGATTCCTACCCCAAGGGCAAGGTCATGTTCTTCACCAACGCGATCAAGATACTGGGCTGCCTGCTCATGTTCAGCTATCGCGAATTCGGCCTGCACACCTCCGGCGAACTGGTGCTGGTGTTCTGCGCCTACACCCTGGTCGGCATAGGCGCCGCCGCCTACTCGCCCGCCAAATACGGCATCGTCACCGAAATGCTGCCCCCCGACATGCTCGTCAAGGGCAATAGCTGGATAGAAGGCCTGACCGTGCTGTCCATCATCGTCGGCACCGTACTGGGCGGCGTGCTGGTCAACCCCCAAGTCTCCGATTCACTGCTGGCGCACCCCCACATCCACCACCTCGTCCAGACCCGCGCCGAAGCCGCCATCCTGCCCATAGGCGTGATCTACCTGCTGGCGGCCATCTGCACCCTGCTGATCCCGCGCACCATGGTCAGTTACCCGAAACAGGAAACCCACCCCTGGCGCCTGATCCAGACCTTCCGCGGCTACGTGCGCATACTCTGGCACGACAAACTGGGCCAGATCTCCCTGGCCGTCACCACCCTGTTCTGGGGGGCCGGCGCCACCCTGCAATTCATCGTCATCGAATGGGGCGCGCGCCACCTCGGCTACCGGCTCGACCAGGCCTCCGTCCTGATGGGCGTGGCGGCCGTCGGCACCGTCATCGGCTCGATCGTCGCCGGCCGCGTGCCGCTGCGGCGCGCCCTGTCCGTACTGCCGGTAGGCATCGCCATGGGCCTGGTAGTGCTGTTCATGCCGCTGGTCAAGGCAACCTGGGCCGTATATTGCCTGCTGCTGCTCATAGGCGGCCTCTCGGGCTTCTTCGTCGTGCCCATGAACGCCCTGCTGCAGCACCGCGGCCACGTACTGCTGTCGGCCGGCCACTCCATCGCGGTCCAGAACTTCAACGAGCAACTCAACATCCTGCTCATGCTCGCCATCTACAGCCTGATGCTGTGGATGAACATGCCCATCAACCTGATCATCGTCATCTTCGGCCTGCTCGTCGCCGCACTGATGCTGGTATTCATGCGCTGGAACGTACACAACCACCGCGCCGATCCCACCCTGTACAACAAGATCGGACAATACGGCCACGGCCAGGCCCTGCATTGACAGCGGCGCCGGCCGCCGCCGGACCAAGACATCGTCTCCCGCGGCAGCCCCCAACCGTCTACAACACAAGCGGAGAGAACGGGGTGCCTCCCGGAGGTGCGTGGGGTATCGCACCGGAGGGAGGTACCCCGTTCTAGGCCGCGCCTGAAGAACCCCGACCGCCGACGCACCACCACCCTCTACGCCAATACAGCCCGCAACAGATTCAAATCCTGCCACGCCCCGCCCTTATGCTGCGGCCGCGACAACAACAAAGCCGGGTGATACGTCACCACCAGCGGCACCTCACCCCCGTCCTCCTTGCGCAAGCGATGCACCTCGCCGCGTAGCGACTCGAAATCCGCCTCGGTATCCAGCAGCGCCTGCGCCGCCAGGCGCCCCAGCGCCACAATACCCGCCGGCGCCAGCAGCGAAATCTGCCGCCGCAGATAAGGCAGACAAGCCTGGATCTCATCCGGCTTCGGCGTACGATTGCCCACAGGCCGGCACTTCACGATATTGGTGTAATACACCGGCTGATCCGGCACCACCCCCGCCGCGCGCAGCATCGCCTGCAGCAGCGTTCCGGCCCGCCCCTGGAACGGCTCGCCGTGGCGGTCGTCCTGCTCGCCCGGCGCCTCGCCCACCACCAGCCAGCGCGGCGCCTGCACCGCCCCCGCGCCAAACACCGCCTGGCGCCGCTTCTCGCACAGGCCGCAAGCCTCGCAGGTCTCGACCTGCGCCTGCAGCGCGCCCCATTCCCGCGCTACCACCACCGGCGCCGCCGCACCCGCCGGCCGCGCAGCCTCGCCCCGCTGCTCCGCCCGCCCCCCAACTGCCGCGGCGCCGGCAACGGCGGAATCCTTGACGAGAGGGGCTCGACCAGAACCGGGGGTAGAAACAAGTGCGGCGCCAGCCGCAGAAGCAGAAGCACTAGGCGCGGAAGCGCCAGCCATGCCCGCCGCGCCAGCCGGCCCCGCAGGCACGCCGCGGCCAACAATGGCGCCGGCCGCAACACCATCCGCAGCCGGAACCGCGGCGGCGTCCAGCCCGGCCGCCGGCGGCGCAGGCCGCCGCACGTACGCCTTCAGCAAGGCCCGGTCCAGCCCCAGCTCTTGCAGCCAGGCCAACTGCACACGATTCAGGCTCGGCGCCTGCGGCCCCGCCGGCTCAAGCATCCAGCGCCTCCGTCAACAACGCCTTGCTCAGCACCCACGCATCCTCGCGCTCGCCCCGGCCTACGGGGTAATAATCCTTGCGCACACTGAGGCGGCCGAAACCGCGGCGCATATAAAAATCCAGGGCATTGCGATTCGACGGCCGCACCTCGAGAATCAGGCTCGGCAATTCGCGCGCCCGCGCCTCACGCTCGCAATGGCGCAGCAAACGCGCGCCCACGCCCTTGCGCTGGGCCTCGGGCGCCACCGCGATCAGCAGCAGATGCGCCACATCCGGCGCATACATCACAATGCAGAAACCCACTACCCGGTCGCCCGCCTGTGCCACCCACGCGCCATAGCCCGCCTGCAGGGCATCCTGGAAATTGCCGCGGGTCCAGGGAAAAGACTGCACGGCGCACTCGATCTGCACCACCTCGTCCAGATGCGCCGCAGTCATCGGCCGGATGAACAAGCCCGCCCGCACATCGGGGGCAGCCTGCAGCGCACCGGCCCGGGGATTTCCGCCCAGGCCCTGCTCACGCTCGCGTGTCGTATAGGCTACCTTGTCGCGCACATAGACCGGAGCCGCCTGCTCGGGCGCCAGGCCCGCGCCGCGTCGCCAGGCCGCCAGCGCAAGCTGCGCCACCGCCGCGGCGCTAGGGCGCAACACGGCGCCCGCCACCACATCCCAATTGCCTACGCAGGCCGGCAACACGGCTTCCAGTTCGGGCGACAGCCCGTCTCCGGCTACCCGCAGCAAGCCGCCACTCGCGGCGCCTTCCCACGAGCCGGCGTGCCCGGCGAGCCAGCCCGCCACATCGCCGGCGTCCAGCAACAGCGGCGACTGCAGCTGTTGCCATTCGAGCCCGCTGGCCGCGGCCAGCGGCCTATAGACCGACAGATAGACTTCGCCCATGCGCGCATCCTGGACAATCACCCGCAACGCCGCGATGTCGTCGCCCGAAGCGCACGACTGGGCATCCTGCAAGGCAAGCGCCAAAGGCGCCTCTATAGGCAGCACCGGGATACCCAGGGCATACGCGACACCCTGCGCCACCGCGCAGGCCACGCGCAGGCCGGTGAACCCTCCCGGCCCCTGGCCGAAGCCCACCGCGGATAATTGCTCGCGCCCGATACCGGCCTGGCGCAGCAGTTCGTCCACCATCGGCAGCAAGCGCTCCGCATGCTCGCCCGTCGTGTCGTGCGCGGCCGTAAACAGCCGCTCGCCGGACTCGCCGGCACACAGAAGCGCCACACCGCAGCGGCTGGATGAAGTCTCGAGCGCAAGAATATGGGAACCCATGGCCGTATTTTAATTTATTACCGGCCCTCGCCCCGCCGGCCGACATGTGTGCACGGCGGCGGCCGGGTTCTGCCCCGCCGCAACAGGCTGGCGGGCATCGGCCCGGCCGTGCAACATAATCGAAAATTGTTAAAGATTTTGATACATTTTCCGGACTATTGGCTATACTGGCAAGGCGGAGAAGAACCATCAAAAAAAGCTGCAGCGGCGCGCCAAGACTACCCTGAAATACGGCGTGACAGCCCTGCAACAGAGACTGCAAAGTATTGCTAAGTCCTTAATGATAAAGATTTTCTACGAAATACTTAATGTGTAATATCTTGCTACCAACCCCTATGCGGGGTTCCAGCGCCCTGTTACATTTTCAGCCATGAATACTCAAAACCAATCCTTATCCCGCAAAATCCTCGTGGTCGACGACGACCCGCGCCTCAGAGATCTTCTGCGCCGCTACCTGTCGGAACAGGGGTTCAACGTATTCGTCGCCGAAGACGCCAAAGAAATGGGCAAGCTCTGGCAGCGCGAGCACTTCGACCTGCTGGTGCTCGACCTGATGCTGCCCGGCGAGGATGGCCTGTCCATCTGCCGCAGGCTGCGCGGCGGGCACGACAACACCCCTATCATCATGCTTACGGCCAAGGCCGAAGAAATCGACCGCATCGTGGGCCTGGAAATGGGCGCCGACGACTATCTGTCCAAGCCCTTCAACCCGCGCGAACTGCTGGCCCGCGTCAATGCCATCCTGCGCCGGCGCGGCACCGAAGAACACCCCGGCGCGCCCAGCCAGGAAAACGAATCCATCGAATTCGGGCCCTATGTGCTCAACCTGTCCACCCGCACCCTGACCCGCAACAACGAGCCCGTGCCCATCACGACCGGCGAATTCTCGGTGCTCAAGGTGTTCGCACGCCACCCCAAAATCCCCCTGTCGCGCGACAAGCTCATGGAACTGGCCCGCGGCCGCGAATACGAGGCCTTCGACCGCAGTCTCGACGTGCAAATCTCGCGCCTGCGCAAACTGGTCGAACCCAATCCCTCCAAGCCGGTATTCATCCAGACGGTCTGGGGGCTCGGCTACGTCTTCGTGCCCGACGGTGGCCATTGATGGCCGCGTCGCAACTACGCCTCCTGAATCACTGATCGGGCGGTAGCCAGGAAGCTTCAATGGCGCCCGCTACAAGGCAACTCAAACGGCTGACGTCCCGCCTCAGGCTGGGTCTGTTCAGCCGTTCATTCCTGCTGCTGGCCGCACTCATGCTGGTGAGCCTGGGCGCCTGGCTGCAGGTGTTCTTCAGCATGGAAGAAGGCCCGCGCGCCACCCAGATGGCGCAACGCGTGACCACGGCGGTCAGCATTACGCGTTCGGCCCTGATCTACGCGCCGACCAGCGTGCGCCCCGCCCTGTTGCTCGATCTTGCAACCAAGGAAAGCCTGCGGGTACAGCCGCGCGATACCGCCGACGTGCTCGAGCCCCTGCCCGAATCCAATTACTGGCATCACGTCGCCACCGAAATACGCGACCGGCTCGGCAATGCCACCAAAGTCATGTGGTCGGTCAATCACATGCCGGGCATATGGGTAAGTTTCGACATCAATAAAGACCAGTACTGGCTGGTGTTCGACCGCGAGCAGCTCGGCCTGACGGCGGGCGTCGAGTGGTTCGGCTGGGGCGCTACCGCCCTGTTGCTCGCGCTCATCGGCGCGGCCATCAGCGTGCGCTTCGTCAACCGGCCGCTGGCGCAACTGGCCAAGGTCGCCCAGCAGGTGGCGCGCGGCGAAACGCCTTCGCCGCTGCCCGAAAAAGGCCCGCTGGAAATCCGCGACATGAACATCGCCTTCAATCGCATGGCACGAGACCTGCGCCAGACCGAGGCTGACCGCGAGATCATGCTGGCCGGGATTTCGCACGACTTGCGCACGCCCCTGGCGCGCATGCGCCTCGAAATCGAAATGAGCAGCGTCGGCGAAGAGGCGCGCCAGGCCATCGACGAAGACCTGGCCCAGATCGACCACAGCATAGGCCAGCTCATGGAATATGCCCGCCCGGCCGGCGCCGTCCCCGAACAGGGCATCGACGTCTCCACGGTGCTCGGCGACCTCTACGAGCGCGAGCGCAGCCATACCGAATCGCTGGGCGGATTCCTGACCGCATCCATCGAGCCCGGCCTGTACGCCCGCATCAACGCCAACGACCTCAAGCGCATCGTCAGCAACCTGATCGAAAACGCCCGGCGCTACGGACGCACGCCCGCCGAAGATCGCTCCTATATCCGCCTGTCCGTGCAAGAAGAAGGCAATATCCTGGCCATAGAGGTTTCCGACCAGGGGGCGGGCATAGCCGAAGCCGACATACAGCGGCTGCTGCGTCCCTTCTCACGCGGCGAATCGGCGCGCACCGGCGTAAGCGGCGCCGGACTGGGCCTGGCTATCGTCGAGCGCCTGCTCGGCCAGGTGGGAGGGCAGCTCAAACTCCTGCCTCGCCCGGGCGGCGGCCTGGTCGCCCGCATAGAATTACCCAAATTTCGTATTAGGAATTTCCAATTAGACAGCCAAAGTTAATAGTGTAGAATTACATTCATCGGCCCTAGGCCTGTCATCAACTAATCTAACAGGAGCTCAGATGAAAACTGTAGGCGATAAATTGGAACCCTTCAAGGTCGCTGGCGTAAAGCCCGGCTTCAATCAACACGAAGAAAATGGCGTTTCGGCGTTCGAGGAAATCAGCGAAAGCTCCTTCCCCGGCAAGTGGAAGGTCATCTACTTCTACCCGAAGGACTTCACCTTCGTCTGCCCCACCGAAATCGTCGGCTTCAACAAGCTGGCCAAAGACTTTGAAGACCGCGACGCCGTGCTGATGGGCGGTTCGGTCGACAACGAGTTCGTCAAGCTGGCATGGCGCCGCGAACACCCTGACCTCAACAAGCTGGGCCACTACCAGTTCGGCGACGTCAGGGGCGAACTGGTCGACCAGCTCGGCATCCGCGACAAGGCCGAAGGCGTTGCACTGCGTGCCACGTTCATTGTCGACCCCGACAATGTCATCCAGCACGTTTCGGTCAACAACCTGAACGTGGGCCGCAACCCCGAGGAAGTGCTGCGCATCCTCGACGGTCTGCAAACCGACGAACTGTGCCCGTGCAACCGCTCGGTGGGCGGCAACACACTGTAAGTACCATGCCTCTGGCCGGCGCCCGCGCCGAGCCAGTGGGCTTGCGCATCACCAGCCCGGCCCGACCGGGCTTTATCGGACCCATTTAATAGGAAAAAACTATGGAATTTCTATCCACAATCAAGGACATGATTCCCGACTGGGCCAAAGACGTGCGCCTGAACCTGGACGGCACCATTGCCCGCTCCACGCTCAGCCCCGAAGATGCCGTCGGTGCCGCGCTGGCCGCCGCTTACGCCGCCCGCAGCCGGACCTTGGTCGAGGCCTTCAAGAGCGGGCTGTCCGAAGCCGATGCCAATGGCGCGCTGACGGCGGCGGCTCTCATGGGCATGAACAATGTCTACTATCCGTTCGTGGAGATGAGCGCGGACGCCCAGCTCAAGACCATGCCGGCGCAACTGCGCATGAATGCCTATGCCAGCCATGGCGGCGTCGAGCAAAAACGCTTCGAGCTTTTTTCCCTGGCGGCGTCGATTATCGGGAAATGCCACTTCTGCGTGCAGTCCCACTACGAAAACCTGAAGAAGGCCGGGCTCACTTCGGAGCAACTGCGCGACGTGGGCCGCATCGCCGCCACGGTGAACGCCGCCGCCCTGGCGCTGGCCGCCGAGGGCAAGTAAGCCTCGCCCGGCCCTCGCGGGCCGCGCCGGAATCAGTGCTCGACGTATACCGGGAAGGTATGCGCCGCCGCGATCTGGCGCGGAGCGGGGGCCTGCGCTTGCTCTGCAGCCACCTTGGGCCGTTCGTCCGCCAGGCTTACCTTGGAGGTCGTCGCCCCGCTGGCCGCGGTATCGCCGGGGCACGAGTGCCCGGCGGCCTCCCAGGCCTTGCGATTCTCTTTTTCGCCGAAGCAGAAGAACCGCAGGTCGGCCACTTCTTTGTAGCCCAGCCGGTAGGCCGTGGCCGTATCTTCGCGTGCATTGCACGACTTGCTTTCGCTGGCCAGCGAGCCGCCTATGCCAAAGCCGGTGACCCCGACACCCACCGAGCTGCTCTGCCCGCAGTTATTGGCGCCGCCGAACATGCTGGGTGCTATGTATATATTGGGCGTGGTGTCCACGCGCTGGTGATCGTTCGTCTGGGAGCCCTCGAACGTGATGTTCGTGCTCATCATCCCCGATTGCGCGGTAGAACCCGAGCTGGAATTCGTGTTGCTCGAGGCCGTCGAACCGGCGTTCGAGCCGGCAGAGATCGTCGTCTGCGCCGCGACACTGCCCGCCCACAACATCAATGCCGCACAGATTAGATGGCGTTTCATGATTATTCTCCTCTGGGACATTCCCAGCCAGTGCTGCGAGCTGCCGCATTGATCCGGCATGCCGGATTATCCCGCGGACAGCTATAATCGCCCGATCGGCCAAGCCCAAACAGGCTCTGCAGCAAAATAAATAGACCCCAAAACAAAACTCGATGCAGAAAATCCCACGAAATCGAGATAGCTATCCATTTAAAACCTGTGCCGCAAATACATACCCGATATCGCCAAATTAAAAACAAAAATAATCAATCAGCGCACAGCAAATATCAGATGAACCGACTACCCTGCAACATTTATCCGGCCGCGAGCCTTGACTAAATTTTAGTATTCACAAATTGAAGCATTTATACATTTTGTGATATTACGATGGTTACTTTCTTATTTTTTAGCTGGTGCGGCTTATTGCTTTTTACTCAAATGCAAGGCTACTTCTTATACAGCGCCGGGACTTATGAAAATAACTACGGTATTTACAATATCGGATAATGTAACAAGCCGGCCGCAATACCAATCATCCAGGTTCATGGCGATCGCGCCTGCGCCTTTGTAATTTATCCTTTGGATGTACGAATACGGCATCCCCTCCGCTCGATAGCGGGTGGGCATACCGTTTTATCCTGGATTCATCCCCCCGGGGCCTTGCGGCCATATTCCCGGCGCGTCGTCCGCGGCCGGGCAAACCAAGGCGGCCCCGCGCCGCCCGTTTATTTCTCTTCTTCTATGTCGCCGCTCGGCGCGCTTTTCTTGCGTATGCGCAATTCCAGCATGGCCTCTCCGTAAGCCTGCTGCAGATCTTTGATCTGGCGCTCATATTGTTCCCTGACATCCAGGGGATTGGCGCGCAAGGCATTCTCGAGGCCCCGCTTCCCATCTTCCACCCACTGCTCGATGGCCGACACTGGCAGGTCAAAGGCGCAACTTGCCTCCATGACCGTGGTCTTGCCCTGGATGATGTCCATTACCAGTACGCTTTTGCGTCTGACAGTCCAGCGCCTGATTTCTTCTTCCAGCTTGCCGTTCATCGCCAGCCTCCTTGTCGCCAACCTCCCTGCCCGCACACTCGAGTCTCTGCCCCGCCCCGTTGCGGTCTCGCCGGGGTGTTCTGCGTCGGCCGTCGGCGCCCCCTGGTTCCCGGAAGGAACCTGGGCTCCACGACCCTCAATATCCGATATATGACGGGAAAGCATGAGCTGCTGCCACCTGGCGCGGGGCCGGAGCCTGCGCCTGCTGCGCGGCCACCTTGGGCCGTTCGTCCGCCTGGCTTACCTTGGAAGTCGTCGCCCCGCTTGCCGCGGTATCGCCGGGACACGTATGTCCGGCGGCTTCCCAGGCCTGGCGATTCTCTTTTTCGCCGAAGCAGAAGAACCGCAAATCGGCCACTTCCTTGTAGCCCAGCCGGTAGGCCGTGGCCGTGTCTTCGCGCGCATTGCACGACTTGCTCTCGCTGGCCAGCGAACCGCCTATGCCAAAACCCGTGACTCCTACTCCCACCGAACTGCTCTGGCCGCAATTATTGGCGCCGCCGAACATGCTGGGTGCTATATATATATTGGGCGTGGTATCCACGCGCGTGTGATCGGTCGCCTGAGCGCCTTCGAACGTGATGTTCGAGCTCATCATTCCCGATTGCGCACTGGAACCCGAACTGGAATTCGTATTGCTCGAGGCCGTCGAACCTGCATTCGAATCGGCCGAAATCGTCGTCTGCGCCGCGACACTGCCCGCCCATAACATCAGTGCTGCACAGATTAGATGGCGTTTCATGATAGGTCTCCGGCGGAGGGTTGCCCCTCCGCACCGGCCCCGGCGGTCATGCGAACCAGGGTCGCCGCACATCTCTTACCAGTGGGAGAAACTTCCGAAACCACCGGTAGTGACATGGCCGCCCGCGCCGCTGCTGTAGTCGCTGCCCGCCGAGCCGCTGGTGCCTCCGATCGCAAATCCTCCCGTGACGCCGCCACCCACCGAGGTATTGGTCGCATTGCCATAGGAAGAGTTGGTGACGCCCGAGGGTCCCATGGTGACCGTGGACCCTGCATTGGTGGAACTGGTGGCCTGCGTGCCTTGGATCGCAAAGCCATTGCCCATCGACGCGCTGCCGCTGGACGCCATCGAGCCCCCCGTGGTGCTGGATCCAGCCCCGCCCGAACCCACAAAGCCGCCAGCCGAGAAGCTCGACGCCTGTGCCAGTCCAATGGATCCAACCGCCAGTACCGCTGCAAGTATTACCTTCTTCATGATAAAGTCTCCTTGTGTTCGAGAAGCCGTCTCGAGTCGGTCCCGCATATTCACCTGCCCCGATAATCAATAATCCCAAATAACGGGACCGGCGAATTCCTGTATTCAGTTCAACTTCATATTTCAAGCAAAACAATCCCCCTTCCGATTTGCCCATTTATTTACTTTCATAAATAAACCGGCAACAGAATCCCACGGAAGCGCGCAGCTTCCAATATCAGGTTTTAGAGGGGTTTAATTTCTGAGCAGCTTTAAATTCTTGTTGCTCATTGAAACTCAATGTACAATCTGCATGTATTTCTCCAGATCGCTAAGCCATCGGCTCTTCCGCACACGGCACCTCAACAGCGATTCGGCGCGGCTGTTACGCCCGGCTTCTTTCAGATATTCCTGACGCGGCACATCTGAAAACACCTGCTCTCAGTCCTCCACGCCCATCCGGTTTGTTAAACACAACGAACCGAACGTGAAGCCATTCTATGTTTTCTTTTATTTGCAAAATTGACATTTTGTGATTTAAAAAAAATATTAAGCGGGAAATCTTCTTCCGCTTTTAATTTGGAGCACAATATTTTTGCTCCAGCTTCTTAGGGCTCGCTAAAAAACAAAACAAAGCAGGAGATTTACATGGACCCACGCATTCAGTATTGCGTCACTCAGATAGAACATAAAATTCTGCACGAATCCACCGAGCACAATACGCACGACGCGCTCATACAGGAATTGGCAAGCGAGATCGGCCTGACCCGCTTCCACTTGGCGCGTCTGTTTCAAAAGTACCTGCAGCTTTCGCCCCGCGACTACATACACAGAAGCCTCATGGGGCGGTGCGCAATGATGATCGCGCATACCAGCCAGCCTATTTTCTCGATTGCCATCGACACGGGCTTCTCCAGCCAGCAGGCCTTCACGCGGGCGTTCACTCACTATTGGGGCATCTCCCCCCACAAATTCCGCGATGCCCATTGCCGGTACACCGCCAAATATGCCAAGCGGCCCGCCGACGGCGCTCCTGCGCGCCCCGCCATCGCCCCGATCATCGAGCAACTGGGGCCGGTCAGTTTCTGGGCCGTACGCTACGAGGGCATGTCATTCGAGCGGCACGCCTGCTGGAACGATTTCGGCAGAGTATGCAACGACTCGCCGCCCGAGATCTGCAAGGGTCCGTACTTTGGATTGACCTACGACACGCCGATGTTCATGCCCACGACGCTCATGCGCTATTACTGCGGCATGCGGACGTCGGGCAATCCCAGCCAGAGGCCGGCCGGGGCGTTCGAAATCACGCTGCCCGCGGGCCGCGTGGCCAGCGTCCAGGGCGAATTCCTGATGGGAGAAATGCCGGACATCTACGACGAACTGCTGAATACCTGGCTGCCTGCCTCCAGCTATACGCTATCGGCCACGTGCTTCGTCGAACAGTTCTATGTATTGCCGCGCCACTGGGACGAGCAGCGCGTGCCCATGAAGCTCAGTTGCTGGATCCAGCGCCTGCACTGAACTTGCGCATCAACAGCGCCACCACGGTCGCCGCAATGCCCTCGCGGCGACCCAGGTAGCCCAGGCCCTCGTTGGTCTTGGCCTTGATGTTGATCGCGGCGGCCTCGACGCCGAGATCGGCCGCGATATTGGCCACCATGGCGGGCGCGTGCGGCCCGATCTTCGGCGCTTGCGCATGCACCGTGGCATCTATATTGCCCACGACCCAGCCGGCCTCGAGCACCTTGGCGTAGGCCCGGCGCAGCAACACACGGCTGTCGGCCCCCGCGTAGGCCGGATCGGTGTCCGGGAAATGGCGCCCGATATCCCCCAGCCCTGCCCCGCCCAACAACGCATCGGTCACGGCGTGCAACAACACGTCGGCGTCCGAATGACCTTGCAGGCCGTGAGTGTGCGCGATGGTCACGCCGCCTATCACCAGCGGGCGGCCGGTTACCAAGGCATGGACGTCATAGCCCTGGCCTATGCGAAATGGCAGCGCGGGCCGGGGCTGCGGCTTGGACGGTGTGTTCATGAATGACGGTGCTCCAGCGTATTTTGCGGCCTTGCCGATGTCGTGCGTGCCTCGGGAATCGCCCGCGGCATCACAGCCACTTCTCCATCAGCTCGAAATCTTCAGGCCAGGTTACCTTGAAATTGCGCGCCGAACCCGGCACCAGGCCGGGCCGCTTGCCCAGGCGCTCGAGCGCCGAAGCCTCGTCGGTGACCACGGCGCCGGCCGCCTGCGCGGCGAGCAAGGCGTCCAGCAACTGCCCGGCCCTGAACATCTGCGGAGTCTGGGCCAGCCATAGCGTCTCGCGCGGCACCGTTGCCTCTACCACCGCCGTCGAGGCGGCCGCAGCAGGCGCCGCGCCATCGGCGCCGGTAAGCACACAATCCGCGGCGTAACCTGACACCGTACCGCGCTTGACCGTATCGCCTACGGGCAGCGCCAGCAGGGCGCCAGAGCCCCGCGCCAGGCAATTGTCTATCAGGCTGGCCAGCGCCCGCGCCGGCAGGCCCGGGCGCGCGGCGTCATGCACCAGCACCCAGTCGTCCGGGGCCAAGGCCACATCCTGCAGCGCCGCCATTACAGTGGCCGCCCGGCTCGGGCCGCCGCAGCCGCGCCATACTGTGCGCGCCAAGCCGGCCAAAGCCGTTTCCGCCCAGGGATCGTGCGCCGCCACCGCGACTCGCACCTGGGAAATACGAGGGTCGGCCAGCAGCGCCTTGGCGGCCCAGCGCAGCATGGGCTCACCCTTGAGCAAGCGGTACTGCTTGGGCAAGGGCGCAGCGGGATCGTCCCGAAAGCCCTGGAACCGGCCAGGCTGCGACATGCCGCCCATGGGCGTGTCTTGCCCTGGCGACGGCGCCTGGGAGGTCTTCCCGGCCAAGCCGGGCCCGGCGGCGTGCTCCGCACGAGCCCTTGCACCGATTCCGGCGGCGGGAACTATGGCAATTATTTTTTCCGACATGCAAGAGATTTTATAATCGAAGCCCTGATGGCCACACACACCCCACTCCTGTCTTCCCCGCTTCCCTCCGTTTCCGCACTGCTTGCGGCCCTGAAGCCGGGCCAGCGCTATGCACAGCCCCTGCCTCCCGGGTCCGGCGACGCCTGGCTGCTGGCCGAACTGGCGCGCAACGCGCGCCAGCCGCTGGTGATATTGTGCGCCGACCCGCTCGCCGCCCAGCGCCTGGCCGAGGAAATGCTGCTGTTCGCCCCGGAGCTGCGATTGCGCCAGTTTCCCGACTGGGAAACCCTGCCCTACGACAGCTTCTCGCCGCACCAGGACCTGATTTCCGAACGCCTGCAAACGCTGCACGCGCTGATGCTGCAAGAGGTGGACGTGCTGACGGTGCCCGTCACCACCGCCCTGTACCGGCTGCCGCCGCCCGAGTTCCTGGCCGCCTACACCTTCTCGTTTCGCCAGGGCGACGAACTGGACGAAGAAGCGTTGCGCCGCCAGCTCACGCTGGCCAACTACCAGCACGTCACCCAGGTCACCGCGCCGGGGGAGTTCTGTATCCGCGGCGGCCTCATCGATCTGTTCCCCATGGGTTCGGCGCTGCCCTACCGGCTCGACCTGTTCGATCGCGAGATCGAATCCATGCGCAGCTTCGACATCGACACGCAGCGCAGCGTCTATCCCGTCAAGGAAATCCGCCTGCTGCCGGGGCGCGAATTTCCCATGGACGAGACAGCACGCAACAATTTCCGTGCGCGCTTTCGCGAAACTTTCGAAGGCGACCCTTCGCGCGCCATGCCCTACAAGGATATCGGCAACGGCATCGCCTTTGCCGGCGTCGAATACTATCTGCCGCTGTTTTTCGAGCAGACCGCCACCTTGTTCGACTACCTGGCGCCCGGCACGCTGGCCGTCACCGTCGGCGACGCCGACGAAGCCATGCGCCAGTTCCACGACGACACACGCAGCCGCTACCAGTTCCTGAAAAGCGACCGCGAGCGCCCCATATTGCCGCCCGAAGCGCTGTTCCTGGACGGCGAAGCCCTGTACTCGAGGCTCAAGGCCTTTGCCCGCCTGGCCCTGCTCAAGAACGGCCCGCACCCCGATTTCGTGCCCGCACCCGATGTGGCGGTGCTGCGGCGCGCCGAAGACCCGCTGTCGCGCCTGCGCTCGCTGCTCGGCCGCACGGAAGGCCGCGTCGTCCTGTGCGCCGACTCCGCCGGCCGGCGCGAGACCCTGCTGCAGATGCTGGCCGACTTCGATCTGGTGCCCGACACGCGCCCCGAATCGCTGCGCGCCTTCCTCGAATCCGACAGCCGCTACGCGCTGGTCGTCGCGCCGCTGGCCGCGGGCTTCGGCCTGGCGGAAAAACCCGTCACGCTGCTGACCGAAAACGACCTCTACCCCAGCCAGGCACGCGGCGGCGCACGGCGCAGCCGCCGCGCCCAGGAACGCAGCAGCAATGTCGAAGCCATGGTGCGCGACCTCTCCGAGCTGCGCGAAGGCGGTCCGGTGGTGCATGCGCAGCACGGCATAGGCCGCTACATGGGCCTGGCCAGCATGGACCTGGGCGAAGGCGAAATGGAGTTCCTGCACCTGCAATACTCCAACGGCGGCACGCTATACGTGCCCGTCTCGCAACTGCACCTGATCTCGCGCTACAGCGGCGCCGATCCCGAGCACGCCCCGCTGCACCAGCTCGGCTCCGGCCAGTGGGACCGTGCGCGGCGCAAGGCCGCCAAACAGGTGCGCGATGCCGCCGCCGAACTGCTCGCCCTGTACGCGCAACGCGCCGCTCGCGAAGGCTATGCCTTCAAGATGCCGGCCAGCGACTACCAGGCTTTCGTCGAAGGCTTCGGTTTCGAAGAAACCCCCGACCAGGCTGCTGCCATCGAGGCTGTCATTTCCGACATGACCTCCGGACGCCCCATGGACAGGCTGGTCTGCGGCGACGTCGGCTTCGGCAAGACCGAAGTCGCCCTGCGCGCCGCCTTTCTCTCGGTGCTCAATAACAAGCAGGTCGCGCTGCTGTGTCCCACTACCTTGCTGGCCGAACAGCACGCCCAGACCTTCGCCGACCGCTTTGCCGACTGGCCGGTAAAAATCGTCGAGCTCTCGCGCTTCCGTTCCGCCAAGGAAGTCAGCGCGGCCATCGAAGGCCTGGCCAACGGCCAGGTCGACATCATCATCGGCACCCACAAGCTGCTGTCGCGCGACGTCAAATTCAAGCGCCTCGGCCTGGTCATCATCGACGAAGAACACCGCTTCGGCGTGCGCCACAAAGAGGCGCTCAAGTCCCTGCGCGCCGAAGTCGACGTGCTAACGCTGACCGCCACGCCCATACCACGGACCTTGGGCATGTCGCTGGAAGGCATACGCGATTTTTCCGTGATCGCCACCGCTCCGCAAAAGCGCCTGGCGATCAAGACCTTCGTGCGCCGCGAAGACGGCAGCACGATCCGCGAAGCGCTGTTGCGCGAGCTCAAGCGCGGCGGCCAGGCCTACTTCCTGCACAACGAAGTCGAAACCATCCACAACCGCAAGGCACGGCTGGAAGAGCTGGTGCCCGAGGCGCGCATCGCTGTGGCGCACGGCCAGATGCCCGAACGCGAACTGGAAGACGTGATGAAAGGCTTCTACCAGCAGCGCTACAACGTCCTGCTGTGCACCACCATCATCGAAACCGGCATCGACGTGCCCAGCGCCAACACCATCGTCATCCATCGCGCCGACCGCCTCGGGCTGGCCCAGTTGCACCAGTTGCGCGGCCGCGTAGGGCGCTCGCACCACCAGGCCTATGCCTACCTGCTGACGCCCGGCGAAGACGCCATCACGTCCAACGCCAAGAAACGCCTGGAAGCCATACAGGCCATGGAAGAACTCGGCTCGGGCTTCTACCTGGCCATGCACGACCTGGAAATACGCGGCACCGGCGAAGTGCTGGGCGAGGCCCAGTCCGGCAATATCCACGAGATCGGCTTTTCCATGTATTCGGACATGCTCGAGACCGCGGTGCGCGCCCTCAAGGCGGGCGAAGAACCCGACCTCGACTCCCCCTTCGCCCTGGCCTGCGAAGTCAATCTGCACGCCCCCGCCCTGCTGCCGGCCGATTACTGCGCCGACGTGCATGCGCGCCTGGGCCTGTACAAGAAGCTTTCGCATGCGCGCGACGGCGATGCGCTCATCGCCATCCAGGAAGAACTGATAGACCGCTACGGCAAGCTGCCCGAAGCCGCCCAGACCCTGCTCGCCACCCATAGACTGCGCCTGGCCGCCGAACCCCTGGGCATAGTCAAGATCGATGCCGGCGATACCCAGGCCGTGATGCAGTTTTCGCCCAAGCCCAATGTCGACCCACTGCGCATCATCGAACTGGTGCAAAAGCAGCGGCATGTAAAATTGGCGGGCCAGGATCGCCTGCGCGTCGAAATCGCCCAGGGCGCGCAGCTCAGCGCCCGCATCGACGCCATACGCGGCGTGCTGCGGGCATTGGCATGAGGCCGCCGCTGACTACCGCCCCCGATCATCCGGCGCTTTCGATGTCCACGCATCGCAAGGCGCCATCGATGTAAGCGGCGCCTTCGACGCCGACCCGAGCTCCTCCCACCACTGACCCCGATTCCATGACCCACCTGATACTGCAAGCCCCCGACCTCGATGCCGCCAAGGCCGAACAAATCGCTGCCGTCGCCGGGGCCAACGGCCTGCAGAGCCTGAGCAACACCGCCACCCGCCTGCTCGACGTCGACCCGTCATCGAGGCCCGAAGTCGAGCGCCTCTGCGCCGAACTGCGCGTGGACTACGCCTACCTGGAACGCGTGGCGCGCCTGGCCGAATGCAAAATACTGGCCACCGACATGGACTCCACGCTCATCAATATCGAGTGCATAGACGAAATCGCCGACATGGCGGGCCGCAAGGCCGAAGTCGCGGCCATCACAGAAGCCGCCATGCGCGGCGAGATCAAGGATTTCTCCGAGAGCCTGCGGCGCCGCGTCGCGCTGCTGCGCGGCGTGCCGCAAGAAGCGCTGGAACGCGTCTACCAGGAACGCCTGCGTACCAACCCGGGCGCCGAACGCCTGATCGTCTCGGCCAAGGCCGCCGGCCTGAAGATCATGCTGGTCTCTGGCGGCTTCACTTTCTTCACCGAAAGGCTCAAGCAGCGCCTGGGCCTGGACGCGGCCCACGCCAACGTGCTCGAAATCGACCAAGGCAAACTCACCGGCCGCGTGCTGGGCGACATCGTCGACGGCCAGGCCAAGGCCACTCATCTGCAAACCCTGGCCGCGGAAACCGGCGCCACCCCCGAGCAAATCATCGCCATGGGCGACGGCGCCAACGACCTCAAGATGCTGTCCCTGGCGCACTACTCCGTCGCCTACCGTGCCAAGCCTGTGGTACGCGAGCAAACCCGCTACGCCCTGAACTACAGCGGCCTGGACGCAGTGCTGAACTGGTTCCGGGGCTGAGCGCCGCGCACGCGGACGCGGCGCAGGGCAAGAAACTCAGCCGAGGCGTCTACGAAACTAGCGGAGAGAATGGGGTGCCTTCCGGAGGTGCGTGGGGTATCGCACCGGAGGGAGGCACCCCATTCTAGGCCGCGCCTAAAGAACACCGCTCGACGACGCAGCAAAACCGAAACCTGCACCCGTCTACGAAGCAAGCGGAGAGAACGGGGTGCCTCCCGGAGGTGCGTGGGGTATCGCACCGGAGGGAGGTACCCCGTTCTAGGCCGCGCCTGAAGAACTCAGCCCGGCGACGCACTCCCACCGGACAACGCCCGCCCTCACCCCCCCCTGGGCTTACGCCGCTGCAACAGATACCGGTACACAAACCCCGGATACCCCAGCACCAGGAACAAGCTGAGCGTCACGGCATAGAACTCCCAGGTCTGGTGAAACACATTGCCGATGTTTGCCTCGAACGCGAAACCCAACGTACCCACCAGGCCGTAGAAGACCAGCACCTCCAGCAAGCGCACGAAAAACGACTTGTGCACTTCGCGGCCCCGGTTGCGCCAGCCCGCATATGCCAGGATCCCAGCCGCCACGGCCAGCGCCACCACCACCTTCAGCACGAACAAGCCTACTGCGGCCGCCGACGCACCCGCAAAAAACGATTGCCCTATCAGCACCAGCACCGCATAAGCCAGCGCCACCAGCAGCACGAAAAACGCCAGCGACTCGATCCAGCGCAGCCACTGCGGGCGTTCCTGTTCCCCGGGCAGCGCCCAAGGCAGCACCAGCAGCGGCCGCTCGACCAGGAACGGCAGATTAGCCGTCACCAGAGCGAGCACTATCAATATCCAAACAGCCGAAGACTGGTCCATGCATTTCCTTGCGATTCGATCCTGGGCCCGGCGCGGCGGGCGTGTCGGATTATGCGCCCGAGGCGCCCGGCCAGCCGGCTTCACCATGCCCGCGGCCGGGTTATGCCGTCGCACGCTGGCGGCCGTACATCACTAGCCGTGTGTCGCCAACCGTGCGCGGCGGGCTGCCTCAAAAATGCAATGAAGTTTCTATGACTTTCACGCACAGGGCCATCAGGCCGCCGGGCAGCACGCCCAACAGCAGCACCAGCGCGCCGTTGATCGACATCAGGCCGCCGGGAATCACGCCGCATGCGCCGCTCGTTTTCGCAGCTTCGCCTTCGGGTTCGTCGAAGTAGGCCACCTTCACCACTCGCAGGTAGTAATAGGCGCCCACCAGGGAGAACATCACGGCAACCACCGCCAGCGCCACGTGGCCCGCGCTGATCAGGGCTTCGAGCACCGCCAGCTTGGCATAGAAGCCAGCCATGGGGGGAATGCCGGTCAGCGAGAACATCGCCACCAGCAGCACGCCGGCCAGCACGGGATTACGGCGGTTCAGCCCCTTCAGGTCGGCGATTTCTTCGCACTCGAAACCCTTGCGGCTGAGCAGCATGATCAGGCCGAAAGTGCTCAGCGTAGTCAGCACGTAGATCACGATATAGAACAGCGCCGAGCCGTACGCCATGCCGGTCGCGTCCGGACGCCCGGCCACCACGCCCGACAGCAGGCCCAGGAACACGAAGCCCATGTGCGAGATGGTCGAATACGCCAGCATGCGCTTGAAATTCGTCTGCACGATAGCCGTGATATTGCCGATGGCCAGCGACAGCACCGCCATCACCAGCAGCATCGGCTGCCAGTCCAGCGCCAAACCGTGCAGGCCGGTCACGAGCAGGCGCAGCACGATTGCGAAGGCGGCCAGCTTGGGCGCCGCGCCCAGCGTCAGGGTGATCGCGGTAGGCGCGCCCTGGTAGACGTCGGGCACCCACATATGAAACGGCACCGCTCCCAGCTTGAAGGCCAGGCCCGAAACAATGAACACCAGCCCGAACACCAGCGGCAGCATCGCGACCTTGCCGCTGGCGATCGCCTGCGCGACGCGGGCCAGGTCCAGGGTGCCTGTGGCGCCGTAGATCATCGACAGGCCATAGAGCAGCACGCCCGAGGCCAGCGCGCCCAGCACGAAGTACTTCATCGCCGCCTCGATCGAGCGCACATGGTCGCGGCGCAATGCGATCAGCGCATACAGCGCGAACGACATCAGCTCCACGCCCAGGTACACCGTCAGCAGGCTGCCGGCCGAAATCATCACCATCTGGCCCAGCAGCGCCAGCAGCGTCAGGGTGTACAACTCGCCGCCATAGGTGAGCATCTCGCAATGCTCGGCGTAGGCGCGGCCGTATATGAACGTAGCGGCCACCGCGATATATGACACCACTTTCAGGAAGTGCGACAGCGGATCGGCCACGTACAGGCCATTGAAAGCCGTACCGGAAATACCGTCCTGCCACTGCCACAGCGAAACCGCGATCAGGACCAGCACGCTGAACAGGCTCAGAACGAAAGTGCCGTTGCGGTTTTCCGACTTGTTGCTGCCGTCGGCGATCAGCACCACCACCGTCAGGACAAGCAGCAGGATCTCGGGCGCGGCCAGGGCAAAATGAAATGGAGTTTGCATAATGATCTTACAGTTTCGAGACGGAGACGTGCTGCAGCAAGGCCTGTACCGACACATGCATGACATCGGTGAAAGGCTTGGGATAGATGCCCATGTACAGCACCAGGATCGCCATCAGGCCGAGTATGAAGAACTCCCGTTTGTCCAGATCGTTCATCTCGCGTACGTGGTCGTTGCCGATGTCGCCGTAGGCGACCCGCTTGACCATCCACAGGGAATAGGCCGCGCCCCAGATCAGCGCCGTGGCCGCCAGCAGGCCGATCCAGAAGTTGTACTGGACCGCGCCCATGATCACCGTGAATTCACCCACGAAGCCGCTGGTGGCCGGCAGGCCGCTGTTGGCCATCGAGAACAGCACGAACAGCGTCACGAAACGCGGCATGACGTTGATTACGCCGCCGTAGTCGGCGATGCGGCGGGTGTGCAGGCGATCGTACAGTACGCCTATGCACAGGAACATGGCGCCCGAGACAAAACCGTGCGAGATCATCTGCACGATCGCGCCCTCGATCCCGGCCGTGTTGAAGATGAAGAAGCCCAGGGTGACGAAGCCCATGTGCGCCACGGACGAATACGCCACCAGTTTCTTCATGTCGTCCTGCACGATCGCCACCAGGCCGATATAGATGACCGCGATCAGCGACAAGGCAATCATCAGCCCGGCCAGGCTGTGCGAGGCGTCGGGCGTGATCGGCAGCGAGAAGCGCAGGAAACCATAGGCGCCCAGCTTCAGCATGATGGCCGCCAGCACCACCGAACCGCCGGTCGGGGCTTCGACGTGCGCATCCGGCAACCATGTGTGCACCGGCCACATCGGCACCTTCACCGCGAAGGCCGCCAGCAGCGCCACGAACACCAGCACCTGCGGCGTGTAGCCCAGCTTCATCTGCTGCCAGGTCTGGATGTCGAACGAGCCGCCCGCCACGTGCCACAGGTACAGGAAAGCGACCAGCGTCAGCAGCGAGCCCGCCAAGGTGTAGAGGAAGAACTTGAACGCTGCGTAGACGCGGTTCGGACCGCCCCAGACGCCGATGATCAGGTACATCGGGATCAGCGTGGCCTCGAAGAACACATAGAACAGCATGCCGTCCAGGGCCACGAACACGCCTATCATCAGCCCCGACAGGATCAGGAAGGCGGCCATGTATTGCGATACGCGCTTGGTGATCACCTGCCAGCCGGCCAGCACCACGATGACGGTGATGAACGAAGTCAACAGCACGAACCACAGCGAGATGCCGTCCACGCCCAAGTGGTAGTTGACCGCGTAGGTCTTGATCCAGGAAGCCTTTTCCACGAACTGCATATTGGCCGTGGCCGGATTGAAGCCCGTGTAGATCGGGATCGTCACCAGAAAGCCCAGCACGGAGCCGGCCAGCGCCAGCTTGCGCGTGAATTCCGCCCGCTCGTCGCTGCCCAGCAACAACACCACCAGGCCGGCCACGATGGGCACGAAGATCGCAAGCGTTAACCAGGGAATTGTAGAAGACGCCATATCGCTAGCCATCAGTGAACCGTCAGCACGAAAAAGGTTAGAAAAGCCATGATGCCGATGATCATCGCAAAGGCGTAATGATAGATAAACCCGGACTGGATATACCTGGTGACGCCGGAGAACCAGCCCACCAGGCGGGCGCTGCCGTTGATCAGGCCGTCGATGATGCCGCGATCACCGCCCTGCCACAGCCCGCGGCCCAGCCAGCGCGCACCGCGCGCCAGCACTTGCTCGTTGAACCAGTCGTCGTAGTATTTGTTCTCGAGCACCGTGTACACGCAAGACAGGCGCTTGCGGATCGCGGTCGCGGCGCTGGGATTGACCAGGTAGCAATACCAGGCGACGGCCAGGCCCGCCACCGTCAGCCAGAACGGCAGCGTGATGAAGGCATGCAGCGCGTAGGCCAGCCAGCCGTGCCATTCGCCGGCGATTTCGGCCATGGCCGGATGCTCGGCCAGCACCATGATGGACTTCTTGAAGTAGCCGCCGAACAGCAGCGGATCGATGAACAGCGCCCCAGCCACCACGGACGGAATCGCCAGCAGTATCAGCGGCAAGGTCACCACCCAGGGCGACTCGTGCGGCACGCCGCCGTGATGATGGTCGTCGTGGCCGCCTTGCGCATCGTGTGCGTCGTGCGCAGCATGATCGTCATGTCCCGCATGCGCGCCATGCGCGTCATGGCCGTGGCCCGAAGTGTCGAAGCGTTCTTTGCCGTGGAACACCAGGAAGTACACGCGGAAGGAATACAGCGAAGTCACGAACACACCGATCAGCGTGGCATAGTGCGCAAAGCCTGCGCCCCACACATCGGCCGCGGCCGCCGCTTCGATGATGTGTTCCTTGGAATAGAAGCCTGCGAAGAACGG
This sequence comes from Candidimonas humi, assembly GCF_019166065.1. Taxonomy (GTDB): domain Bacteria; phylum Pseudomonadota; class Gammaproteobacteria; order Burkholderiales; family Burkholderiaceae_B; genus Candidimonas; species Candidimonas humi. Next base: position 586,520 of record NZ_JAHTBN010000003.1, on the reverse strand, counting down.
CGTGCCCACCAGCGCCAGCGTGCCGACCAGGAAGGTGATCCAGGTGATAGGCATGTACTTGCGCAAGCCGCCCATGTTGCGAATGTCCTGGTCGTGGTGCATGCCGATGATGACCGAACCCGCGCCCAGGAACAGCAGCGCCTTGAAGAAGGCGTGCGTCATCAGGTGGAAGATGGCCGCCGAGTAGGCCGAGGCGCCCAGGGCCACGGTCATGTAGCCGAGCTGCGACAGGGTGGAATAGGCAATCACCCGCTTGATGTCGTTCTGGATGATGCCCAGTATGCCCAGGAACAGCGCGCCGATGGCGCCGATCACGATGACGAAGGACAAGGCGGTGTCGGAATGTTCGAACACCGGCGAGAAACGCGCCACCATGAAGATGCCCGCGGTGACCATGGTGGCCGCGTGGATCAGGGCGGAAATCGGCGTCGGGCCTTCCATGGAATCGGGCAGCCAGGCATGCAGCGGCACCTGGGCCGACTTGCCCATGGCGCCGACGAACAGCGAAATGGCCGCCACCGTCAGCAAGTGCCAGTCGGTGCCCGGAAAGTTCGCGCCGGCCAGCTTCTGCGCGCCCTGGAATACTTCGCCATAGTGCATGCTGCCGGTGTAGGCGAACAGCAGGCCTATGCCCAGCACGAAGCCGAAGTCGCCCACGCGGTTGATCAGGAAAGCCTTGAGATTGGCGAAGATCGCGGTCGGCCGGGTATACCAGAAACCGATCAGCAGGTAGGACACCAGGCCCACGGCTTCCCATCCGAAGAACAACTGGAGCATGTTATTGGACATGACCAGCATCAGCATCGAGAAGGTGAACAGCGATATATACGAGAAGAAGCGCTGGTAGCCTGGATCGTCGGCCATGTAGCCGATGGTGTAGATGTGCACCATCAGCGATACCGAAGTCACCACCACCATCATCAGCGCCGACAGCGGGTCGATCAGGAAGCCGATTTCCAGCGGGGTATGGCCGATCAGGGTCCAGGTATAGACCGTGCCGTCATAGCCCTGGCCGCCCAGCACCTGGAACAGCACCGCCACCGAGCAGACGAATGAGATGAACACGCCGGCTATGGTCAGGTAGTGGGAGGCGCGGCGATTGACCGAGCGGCCCAGGAAGCCCGTGCCCCAGAAGCCCGCCATGATGGCAGTGACCAGCGGTGCGAAGGCAATGACGAGATAAAGCGATATTGAATTCGTGTTCTGCATGTTTGCCTCAACCCTTCAGGCGATCGAGTTCTTCAACGTTGATCGTATTCAGGTTGCGGAACAGCAGCACCAGAATCGCCAGGCCGATGGCCGCCTCCGCGGCGGCCACGGTAAGGATGAAAAAGACGAAGACCTGCCCGGCGATATCGCCCGACCAGGTGGAAAATGCGACGAAATTCACGTTGGCCGCCAGCAGTATCAGCTCGATCGACATCAGCAGGATGATCAGATTGCGGCGATTCAGGAAGAAACCGAAGATGCCGATGGCGAACAGGATCGCTCCGACGATAAGGTAGTGGGCGAGTGTGATGGTCATTTCGTTTCCCCTTGAGCCTCGGCGGCCTGCGGCTGCGGCGCCTCGGTCTGCGAAGCGATGCTCACCAGGCGCACGCGGTCCCGGGCGCGCACGCGCACCTGGTCGCCCGGCTTTTGGTACTTGACGTCACGGCGATGGCGCAGCGTCAGCGCGATGGCGGCGATCATGCCCACCAGCAGGATCACGGCCCCGACTTCCACCGCGTATATGTACTGGTTGTACATGGCCATGCCCAGCGCATGCGTATTGTTGTAGTTGGCCGGCAGCGCCGCGGCAGGGCCTGCGCCGAACCAGGTGCGGCCCAGCACGAAGGCCATTTCCAGGACCATGATCAGGCCTATGACCAGGCCCACCGGCAGGTAGGTCTTGACGCCGTGGCGCAAGGTATCCATGCGGATATCCAGCATCATCACCACGAACAGGAACAGCACCATGACCGCGCCCACATAGACCAGCACCAGCAGCAGGGCCAGGAACTCGGCCTGCAGCAGCATCCACAGCATGGCGGCGGTGAAGAACACCAGGATCAGGTGCAGCACCGCGGTGACGGGGCTGGTGGCGAGGATGACGCGAAACGCCGCAACCACCAGAATCAGCGACAGCACATAGAACAGGACAGTAGTAAACATTGTTGAGCAGGTTCCGGCGTTCAGCGATAAGGAGCGTCTTCGGCCCGACGACGCGCGATTTCGGGTTCGTAACGGTCACCGACCGCCAGCAGCATATCCTTGGTGAAATACAGGTCGCCCCGCTTCTCGCCGTGATATTCGAGGATATGGGTCTCGACGATGGAATCCACCGGACAGCTTTCTTCACAGAAGCCGCAGAATATGCACTTGGTGAGATCGATGTCGTAGCGCGTGGTGCGCCGGGTGCCGTCGTCGCGCACCGCCGACTCGATGGTGATGGCCAGCGCCGGGCACACCGCCTCGCACAGCTTGCAGGCGATGCAGCGCTCTTCCCCGTTGGGGTAGCGGCGCAGCGCGTGCAGGCCGCGGAAGCGCGGCGAGGACGGCGTCTTTTCCGCGGGGTAGCGCAGAGTGATCTTGCGCTTGAACAGGTACTTGCCCGTCAGGACCATGCCCTTGAACATTTCGGACAGCATCAAACTGCCGAAGAAATCCTTGATTGCTTCCATTTCTATCTCGCCTCCGGCCGTGTCAGTGCCATATATTCCACGGCGTTTGCATCCATATCATGACGACCAGCAGCCATACGCCCGTGAAAGGAATGAAGACCTTCCAGCCCAGGCGCATGATCTGGTCATAGCGGTAGCGCGGGAACGTGGCGCGGAACCATATGAAACACGAAACCACGAAGAAAGCCTTGATGCCCAGCCACAGCCAGCCCGGCACCCAGGTAAAGGGCGCAATTTCCAGCGGCGGCGCCCAGCCGCCCAGGAACATGATCGAGGCCATGCATGACAGCAGGATCATGTTGGCGTATTCGCCGAGGAAGAACAGGGCGAAGCCCATGCCGGAATATTCCACCATGTGCCCGGCCACGATTTCCGATTCGCCTTCGACCACATCGAAGGGGTGGCGGTTGGTTTCCGCCACCGACGAAATCACGTAGATCACGAACAGCGGCAGCAGAGGCAGCCAGTTCCACGACAGGAAGTTCAGGCCCTTGGAGGCAAAAAACCCGTGGGTCTGCCCCACCACGATGCCGCTCATGTTCAGCGTGCCCGAGACCAGCAGCACCGTGATCATGACGAAACCTATGGCCAGTTCGTAGGACACCATCTGCGCCGAAGCCCGCAGCGCCGAGATCAGCGCGTACTTCGAGTTCGAGGCCCAGCCGGCCACGATCACCCCGTAGACACCCACGGACGTGATCGCCATCACGTACAGCAGGCCGGCATTGACGTTGGCCAGCACTACCCCGGGCTGGAACGGCACCACGGCCCAGGCGGCCAGCGCCGGCATCAGCGTCACCACCGGCGCCAGGATGTACAGCACCTTGTTCGCCTTGCTGGGGACGATCAGTTCCTTGGTCAGCAGCTTGAACACATCGGCAAAAGGCTGCAGCAGGCCGCGGTAGCCCACGCGGGTGGGCCCCAGGCGCACGTGCATGGCGCCGATCAGCTTGCGTTCCCAGTAAGTCAGGTAGGCCACGCACAGGATGATGGGCACCGCGATCACTACGATCTTGATCAGCGACCAGATTAGCAGCCACCACTGCGGCCCGAGCAGGTCGGTGCCGTAGCCTTCAACGATCTTGAGCCATTCCATTTATGCGCGCTCCACCGAAAGTTGGCCAAAGGCGCTGCCCAGCGCCACCGTCTCGGCATAAGCCGCCGCCACTCTCACAGCGCCGTCGGCGACCGTGTCGTCGAGCTCGGCAGCCAGCAGGGCCTCGCCTTGCGCCGAGCGCACCCGCACCGGTGTGCCGTCTTCCAGCCCCAACCCGGCCAGGGTGGCCGCATTCATGCGCGCCGTGGGCGCGCGCGAGGCGGCCGCAGCCTGCAAGGGTTCGGAACGGCGCACCATGGCATCGCTGCGGTAGATGGGGATCTCGGCCAGGCGTTCCAGCCCTTGCGCCTTGGGCGCCAGCGCCGGCTCGCCGCGCACTTCGTTGCCCAGGCGGCTGTCCACGCCGCCGACCATGACGGTATCGCGCACCGATTCCGAAGTTTCGTCGTCGAAGCCCTGCAACTGAAACAGATTGCCCAGCACACGCAGCACCTTCCAGCCCGGACGGGTGTCGCCGTAAGGCGCCGTGGCGCCCTTGAAGCTCTGCACCCTGCCCTCGGCGTTGACGAAGCTGCCGGACGTCTCGGTGTAGGGCGAGATGGGCAGGATCACGTCGGCCCAGTCTTGCGCGCCGCTGAGATACGGCGTCAGCGCCACGGCGAAATCGGCCGCCTTCAAGACTTCCAGGGCGCGCGCGCCATTGTCGGCGTCCAGCGCCGGTTCCGCGTGCACCACCAGGTAGCCCTTCAGGCCGCGGCTCAGCATCTGCGTGGCATTCATGCCGCCGGGGCCGGGCGTAGCGCCGGCCAGGTAGCCGCCCACCGTATTGCCGCCCGGGATCAGGAAGCCGAAGCGGCCCTTGGCCGCGCGCGCCAGCGCCGCGGCATTGGCGGCGATCAACGAGGCGCGATCGGAAGCCACGGCCATATTGCCCAGGAACACGGCGACCTTTTCTCCCGACGCCAGGCTCGCGGCAATGCGGCGCGCGTCTTCGCCGGGCTGCAGCGAGGCAAATTCCGCCGGCGCCGGCTGGCCGCCCGCCTGCGCCAGCGCCGCCAGCACTTCGGCCAGGGCATTGGCCATCTGGCTCGGCGCTACCGTCATGCGCGCGGTCACGGGGAACAGCGGATCGTCGGCCGCACCGTCGATGAAGCTGACCTGGGTGCCGCGCTTGACGGCCTGGCGCAGACGCTGCGCCATCAAGGGATGATCCTTGCGCAGGAACGAGCCCACCACCAGCACGCGATCGAGCTCGCCGAGCTCGGCCACGGGCATGCCCAGCCAGGGCACGCCCGTCAGCGCGTGATCCAGGTCCGGATCGATGTTGCGCAGCCGGAAATCGATGTTCTCGGTGCCCAGGGCGCGCGCCAGCCGCGCCAGCAGCGCCAGTTCTTCAGTGGTGGCATGCTGGCTGCCCAGCGCGCCGATCTGGCCCGCGCCATGCTGCTCGCGCACTTGGCCCAGGCCCCTGACGACGGTCTGCAAGGCGTCGCTCCAGGACGCTTCGCGCCATTGGCCATCGGCGGTCTTGATCAGAGGATGGCGCACGCGGTCTTCGGTGTACAGGCCTTCGTAGGCCCAGCGATCGCGGTCGCTGATCCAGCATTCGTTGACGTCTTCGTTCTCGAAGGGCACCACGCGCATGACGCGGTCGGACTTGACCTGCAGGATCACGTTGGCGCCCAGGCTGTCGTGCGGGCTGACCGAACGGCGCCGCGCCAGTTCCCAGGTGCGGGCGGTATAGCGGAACGGCTTGGACGTCAGGGCGCCGACCGGGCAGATATCTATCATATTGCCCGACAGCTCGGACTCGACAGCGCGCCCCACGAAAGAGGTGATTTCGGAATGCTCGCCGCGGTTGACCATGCCCAGTTCCATCAGGCCGCCGATTTCCTGGCCGAAGCGGATGCAGCGGGTGCAATGGATGCAGCGCTGCATTTCCTCGGCCGAGACGAGCGGGCCCATTTCCTTGTGCACCACCACGCGCTTTTCTTCTTTGTAGCGCGAGGCCGAGGCGCCGTAGCCCACTGCCAGGTCCTGCAACTGGCATTCACCGCCCTGGTCGCACACCGGGCAGTCCAGCGGGTGGTTGATGAGCAGGAATTCCATGACGCTTTTCTGCGCCGCCACCGCCTTGGCCGACGCGGTGTGCACGATCATGCCGTTGGTGACCGGCGTGGCACAGGCCGGCAGCGCCTTGGGCGCCTTCTCGACTTCGACCAGGCACATGCGGCAATTGGCCGCGATCGAGAGCTTCTTGTGATAGCAGAAATGCGGCACGTACAGCCCGAGCTTGTGCGCAGCATGCATGACCATGCTGCCCTCGGGAACTTCTACCTTGTTGCCGTCGATGGTGAGTTCAACCATTGCGTCCTGACCCTACAGATATTTGGGCACCACACAGCTCTTGTGCTCTATGTGGTGTGCGAACTCGTCGCGGAAATGCTTGATGAAGCTGCGTACCGGCATGGCCGCCGCGTCGCCCAGGGCGCAAATGGTGCGCCCCATGATGTTGGCGGCTACGGAATCGAGCACGTCCATGTCTTCGGGACGGCCCTTGCCATGCTCGATGCGATCGACCATGCGGAACAGCCAGCCCGTGCCTTCGCGGCACGGCGTGCACTGGCCGCAGCTTTCTTCGAAATAGAAATAGGACAGGCGCATCAGAGACTTGACCATGCAGCGGCTGTCGTCCATGACGATCACCGCCCCCGATCCCAGCATGGAACCCGCCTTGGCGATCGAGTCGTAGTCCATGGTGGTGTCCATCATGATGGAGGCCGGCAGCACCGGGGCGCTGGATCCGCCTGGGATCACGGCCTTGAGCGTGCGGCCCGCGCGCACCCCGCCGGCCAGTTCGAGCAGCTTGGAAAAAGGCGTGCCCAGGGGGATTTCGTAATTGCCGGGCCGTTCCACGTCGCCCGATATCGAGAACAGCTTGGTGCCGCCGTTGTTGGGCTTGCCGATCTCGAGGTATTCCTTGCCGCTGTTGCGGAAGATCCAGGGCACCGCGGCGAAGGTCTCGGTGTTGTTGATGGTGGTGGGCTTGCCGTACAGGCCGAAACTCGCCGGGAACGGCGGCTTGAAGCGCGGCTGGCCCTTCTTGCCTTCGAGCGACTCGAGCAAGGCGGTTTCTTCGCCGCAGATATACGCGCCGAAGCCATGGAAGGCATGCAACTGGAAGTTGAATTCCGAGCCCAGGATCTTGTCGCCCAGGAAGCCCGCGGCGCGCGCTTCTTCGAGCGCTTCTTCGAAGCGTTCATAGACCTCGAAGATCTCGCCGTGGATGTAGTTGTAGCCCACGCTGATGCCCATGGCATAGGCGGCGATCGCCATGCCTTCGATCACGATGTGCGGGTTGAAGCGCAGGATGTCGCGGTCCTTGAATGTGCCGGGCTCGCCTTCGTCGGAATTGCACACCAGGTACTTCTGGCCGGGAAAGGCGCGCGGCATGAAGCTCCATTTCAGGCCGGTGGGGAAGCCCGCGCCGCCGCGCCCGCGCAGCCCCGAGGCCTTGACCTCGGCGATGACGTCCTCGGGCTTCATGCCGGTGGTGAGGATCTTGCGCAGGCCTTCGTAGCCGCCGCGCTTGACGTAGTCGGCCAGGCGCCAGTTGCTGCCGTCCAGCCCCGCCACGATCTGCGGGCTGAGGTGGCGGCCGTGGAACAGCATGCTGCGCGCAAGATCATTGCCCGGATCGGCCGTCAGGGCGTCCGAATAGCGTTGCAATACGTCGGCCGCGCTCATGCCGATTCCCCCTGCTGTCTGAGTTCCTGGATCAGGCCGTCGAGCTTGTCCTCCGACATGCGCACGCACATGTGCTTGTCGTTCACCAGCATTACGGGCGAGTCGCCGCAAGCGCCCATGCACTCGCCTTCGACCAGCGTGAACATGCCGTCTTCCGTGGTGTCCTGGAAATCGATGCCCAGCTTCTGCTTGATGTGATCGGCCACCTTGACGCTGTCGCGCAACGCACAGGGCAAATTGGTGCAGATCGTCAGCTTGTAGCGGCCGGCGGGCTTGGTGTTGAACATATTGTAGAAAGTGGCGACTTCCTGGACCGCGATGGGCGGCACGCCCAGGTAGGCGGCCACGTCCTCGATCACTTCGGTCGAGACCCAGGCCTTTTCGTCCTGGGCGATGGTCAACGCCGCCATGATGGCCGATTGTTTCTGGTCGCTCGGGAACTTGGTCAGTTCCTTGTCGATTTTCCTGTAGGCTTGTTCGGAAAGCAGCATGGTTCGAATCCGGTTTATTCCTTGGCTTGCGGGCGCGGTGCCTAGCGATCGATCTCGCCGAACACGATGTCCTGGGTCCCGATGATGGTGACCGCATCGGCGATCATGTGGCCGCGCGACATTTCATCCATGGATTCCAGGTGCGCAAAACCCGGCGCGCGTATCTTCAGGCGATAGGGCTTGTTCGCCCCGTCGGAGATCAGGTAGATGCCGAACTCCCCTTTCGGGTGCTCGACGGCGGTATAGGTTTCGCCCTCCGGCACGTGGAAGCCTTCGGTGAAGAGCTTGAAGTGGTGGATCAGGTCTTCCATGCCCGTCTTCATGCGCTCGCGCCTGGGCGGGGCGACCTTGTGGTCGTCGACGATGACCGGGCCCGGATTGTTGCGCAGCCATTCCACGCACTGGCGGATGATGCGGTTGCTTTCGCGCATTTCGGCAATGCGCACCAGGTAGCGGTCGTAGCAATCGCCGTTCACGCCCACGGGGATGTCGAAATCGAGCCTGTCATAGACCTCGTAGGGCTGCATGCGGCGCAGGTCCCATTCCACGCCCGAACCGCGCAGCATCGGGCCGGTGAAGCCCAGGGCCTTGGCGCGCTCGGGGCTGACCACACCTATGCCCACCAGGCGCTGCTTCCAGATGCGGTTGTCGGTGAGCAGGGTTTCGTATTCGTCGACGCAAGTCGGAAAGCGATTGGTGAAGTCTTCGATGAAATCCAGCAGCGAGCCGGAGCGCGCTTCGTTCATGGCGCGCAGCTCTTTCTCGCCGCGGTACTTGCTGGAGGCCCCGTACATGGGCATGGAATCGGGCAGGTCGCGGTATACGCCGCCCGGACGGTAGTAGGCCGCGTGCATGCGCGCGCCCGACACCGCCTCGTAGCAGTCCATCAGGTCTTCGCGCTCGCGGAAGGCATACAGGAACACCGCCATGGCGCCCACGTCCAGCGCGTGCGAACCCAACGACATCAAGTGGTTGAGCAGGCGCGTGATCTCGTCGAACATGACGCGTATGTACTGCGCGCGCAGCGGCACCTTGATGCCCATGAGCTTCTCGATGGCCATGACGTAGGCGTGTTCGTTGCACATCATGGACACGTAGTCCAGGCGGTCCATGTAGGGCAGCGCCTGCAGGAAAGTCTTGTGCTCGGCCAGCTTTTCGGTGGCCCGGTGCAGCAGCCCGATGTGCGGGTCGGCGCGTTGTATCACTTCGCCGTCCAGCTCCAGCACCAGGCGCAGCACGCCGTGCGCGGCCGGATGCTGCGGTCCGAAATTCAGGGTGTAGTTCTTGATTTCAGCCATGTTCTTCCAGTACGCCTTAACGCCCTATTCCGTAGCCGTCTTCACGCACCACGCGCGGGTTGATCTGCCGCGGCTCGATGGTGACGGGTTGGTAAACCACGCGCTGCTGCTCGGGGTCGTAGCGCATTTCGACATTGCCCGACAGCGGGAAGTCCTTGCGGAACGGATGCCCGATGAAACCGTAGTCGGTCAGGATGCGGCGCAAATCCGGGTGGCCTTCGAACACGATGCCGAACAGGTCGAAGGCCTCGCGCTCGTACCAGTTGACGCTGGGCCAGACCTCGCACAAGGTGTCCACGATCGGGAATTCTTCGTCCTGGGCCCAGGTGCGCACCCGCAGCCGCCAGTTGTGCTTGATCGACAACAGTTGCGCCACCACGGCGAAGCGCTGCGGATAGCGCTGCGCCGCGTCGGTGAACGTGGGCGCGCGCCAGGCGGAATAATCCACGCCGCACAGGTCGAGGCATTCCTCGAAGCCCAGTTCCGGCGTATCGCGCAGCGTCTTGCAGGCATCGACCCATTGCTCGGCCGGGATTTCCAGCGTCAGTTCGTCCAGGGCCAGGGTCAGCGCGGCGTCTTCGCCGAACTGTTTCAGTAGTTGCGTTTTGAGCGTTTCAAGCCGGGTCATGGTGCACTTGTTCGTAGATGACAGCGATCGGACAGATGCGGCCGGAAGCCCGGCCGCAGCGCGCCCGCTAGCGGGCGATCGTGTTGGTGAGGCGGATCTTGTTCTGCATTTGCAGCAGGCCGTAGACCAGCGCCTCGGCCGTGGGCGGACAGCCCGGAACGTAGACGTCCACCGGCACGATACGGTCGCAGCCACGCACCACCGAATACGAATAATGGTAGTAGCCGCCGCCGTTGGCACAGGAACCCATGGACACGACCCAGCGCGGCTCGGGCATCTGGTCGTAGACCTTGCGCAACGCCGGGGCCATCTTGTTGCACAGCGTGCCGGCCACGATCATCAGGTCGGACTGGCGCGGGCTGGGCCGGAAGATGATGCCGAATTGATCCAGGTCGTAGCGCGCCGCGCCGGCGTGCATCATTTCGACCGCGCAACAGGCCAGGCCGAAGGTCATGGGCCACAGCGAGCCCGTCTTGGCCCAGTTCAGGAACTTGTCCGCACTGGTAGTAATGAAACCTTCTTTGAGTATGCCGTCGATAGCCATGATTTGCCACCTAACCTCTAATTACCGATCTTAGCGATCTGCGTTGCCGCCATGCCGTGCCGGCATGCCGTTGCTGCCACATTCTGCCGGCGACTATCGCCGGCGTATCCTGCCGCCCCACACTGGCGGGCCCAGCCTGTCGAAAGTCGAGCCGCCGCCATATATTCTTTGCCACAGCCCTTGTGCCACAGCCCTGCCATGCGCCCGCCCTGAGGCTGCGGCGCCGCCAGGCGCAATCCGGCCGGAAGCGGGGTCACTCCCAATCGAGCGCGCCCTTCTTCCATTCGTAGATGAAGCCCACGGTGAGCACCGCAAGAAAGACAATGACTGTCCAGAAACCGACCAGCCCCAGCGGGCCGCTGGCTATCGCCCAGGGAAACAGGAAGGCGATTTCGAGGTCGAACAGTATGAAGAGAATGGCCACCAGGTAGTAGCGCACGTCGTACTTCATGCGCGAGTCGCCGAAGGCCTCGAAACCGCACTCGTAGGGCGAGAGCTTTTGTTCGTCGGGCCGATGAGGCCCGATCAGCCGTCCTACCGACAGCAACGCCGCACCGATGAGCGTCGCAACGATGATGAAAAGCAGTACGGGAAAGTACTCTTGCAGATTCATGCAGTGCATCCGGATGGGTCTATCTAAACTTATAGATTGTAGCATTTCGAGTGTGTCATCCGGCTGAATAGCGGCCATGCTTTGCGGATACGCCGCCTCATGTCGGCATCAAGCCGAAGCATGGCGCTTCCAGCCCGGATATTTACAGCCTTCGGGACGCTGCGCCTGGCAAGCACCGCGACAATTCAGCCTACATTTGCGCCAGGCTTGGTCCGGCGTCACAGCCAGATGGCACAAGACCGTTCCCGTTCATAGCCCGGCAGATAATGGCCGCATTGTCGGCGTATGCAATGCCGTCGTATGCAATACCGGCGCGCGCGATGCCACACGCATAAAGCGGACACCCAAGAAAAAAGCCGCTCCGAAGAGCGGCTTTCATACCCGAGCCGAAGCTCGGGCCTGTTCTGTGTCCGACCCCGAAACTCGGGCCGGCTCGGCGCATGGACAAGCCATGCGTACCGATTAGAACATGTGGCGAACACCGACGCCGATCGCGGTCGACTTCAGGTTGTCCGAGAAGTACTGGTGCGTAGCATACGAACCGATAGCGTACAGGTTGGTGCGCTTGGACAGGTTGTAGGTGTAGCCCAGGCTGTAGGCTTGTTGCTTCTTCAGATCGCCGGTGTAGCTGCTGCCGGGATCGGCCATTTGCCAGGAAGCCAGGATCTTGCCGTTGCCGATGGGGGCCGACAGACCGACCAGGTAGCTGTTGACCTTCAGGCCGTCCAGCTTGACCATGGCGTCGCTGCCAACACCGTAGTCAGCGCTGCCGCTGTCGGCGTTGTTGAAGCCAGCGCCTTGGGTTTGGAACAGACCGTTGCGGGTTTGACCGAAGCCCAGGGAGACCTTCACGACTTCGAAGTCGTAGGCCGCGCCGATGTTCCATTCGTTGACAGCACCGCCGTCGATCGAATCGTTGTCGAAGCGGTCATACGTCAAAGCAGCCGAGATCGGGCCGTTGGCGTAACGCAGACCAGTCGTGATCGCACGATTGTTCTTGTCGTTTTGGCCGCTGATCTTCCAAGCCTGGTTGCCGCTGGCGTTGAAAGCATAGCCCAAACCAAACTGGAAGCCCGAGAAGTTCGGGGTTTGGTACAGGATCATGTTGTCGTAACGCAGCGTGTTGGCCGACGTGAACGACTCACCCAAGTTGGCTTGAGCAAAACCGTTGCCGAACGGGTCAATCACACCGCCCAAGTACTTGGAGGCGATGTTGGTTTGACGACCCAGATCCAATTCACCCCAGCTGTCGCCGGCCAGACCAACGGTGGCTTGACGACCGAAGAGACGGCCGCCTTGAGCCGAGTTACCAGTGGAGCTGTCGAAGCCGCTTTCCAACTGGAACACAGCGTGCAGGCCATTGCCCAGATCTTCGGAACCCTTCATGCCCCAACGGCTGCCGGATTGCACGCCGTTGATGACGCCGAAGCGGGTAGCCTTGTAGCCATCGCTACCTTTGAGCTGTTGATAGCCGATACCAGTATCGATGATCCCGTACAGGGTCACCGACGTTTCTGCTTGAGCAGCGCCAGCGAAGCCGGCAACTAGAGCAGCAGCGAGCAGAGTCTTTTTCATGTAAGAAATCTCCGTAGATTTGAGTAACTGAGAACGGCGATCAACCTTTACGTCCTGCCGGTCTTTCTAACTCCGCGATGGGAAGTTGGTGCTATTGCATCAAAATTCGCGGCCCCTGGCTATTGTCCAGCGGACAAAAGCTTAACTTTTCCTGAGAATTGTTGGCTGGACACAACAAAGCTCTTTTTTTACCCCGAAAACGGCAGGGTTTACCCTGGTTTTTGTGTGGCGTCCGCGCCACACTTCGCATTACCGTCCAGGCCTCGAAAAATATTCAGAAAAATTCGAGCTTATGCGAATAAATACCTGTTTTTACTGCGGCTTTTTGGGCTGGAAAACAGCCTTCTTCGAGCGGCCCGGAGAGCTCTCCAACGAGGCTTTCCCTGCCTTTCAGGGCTAAAACCATGCCCTTTCGAGCCTGGCCCGGCCGGACGCCATCCCGGCAAGGCCGGGCCCATCTTACCGCAATCGCGACCCTGGGGTGGCCAGAGCGATGCAGAGAGCCTCTGCCGCTACCCCGGCCTCACGGAGCGAAGCGCTCGGCCTGTGCGCGGCGCTTCATTCCGGGCGAGACAAACGCATTCCGCACGGCGGCAGCGCGCCTCTGAGCCTTCTGAGCCTTCTGAGCCTTCTGAGCCTTCATAGGCCTTGCAGGCCTCAAAGCCCCCAAATACCCGGGGCGCCTCAGGCGCCCCCGATATCTGGAAGATTCCAGACATATTAAATATTAGCGCGCCTCGCCCAGCCCATGGCGCTCCAAGCCGCGTACAGGCCTAGATGATGCGACGGATCGGGCATTTCGCCGTTGACGGCCGAGAGCGACTCAGGCGGCGCCGGTGTCAGGCGGCACGCTGGTAATACAGGTTCTGGGGGTGGCGCGCCTCGGTGAAGAAGAACCAGCGCTCGGCCACCAGGCCGGCATACTGGATCAGGAATGCCACGACCAGCAGGCCGACGAGCCCGGGCATTGCCCCGGCGGCGTGTGCCTGCGACCAGGACCAGCCCAGGGCCAGCAGCACGAAGGGCACTACGAACGCGGCCAACAGAAAGCCGTACTTGGCGGTTTTCAGGGCGGCCGGAGTCTGGCCATGGAAGAATTCGCGGGTATTGAACGCGCTGGCGGTGAAACCGCGCGATACCTGCCGGATATTGTCCGAACGTATGCCGGTGGCGCTTTGCAGCGTGGATTTGGGGTGCAGCCGGGCATTGCGCCCCAGCGAAGCCAGGCGCGACAGCAGCCCGGCCGCGGTCAGCACGCAGGCGCAGGCGGCCAGCAAGCCGACCAGGCCGGGGGCGAAGCACGCCGCGGCCAGGGTGGCCAGCGTGAAACCCGAGGCGCAGCCCAGCAGCACGAAATTCACCATGGTCAGCGGGCTGGCCCATTCCTGCAGGAAGCGCAGGCAGGCGTAGATCATGGACGTACAGACGAACAACGCCGCAGCGGCCAATACGGCCAGCAGGCCGAGCGCCAGGGCCGCGGCGGGCGGCCATGCCAGCATGTGGGCGCAGCCATAGAAGAAAGTCAGTGCCAGGAAAGCCGGCAGCGCCAGGCATTCGCGCGACAGCCAGGATGTGCGCCACATGGCCACCGCCCGCCAGGCGCGTTCGGGATGCCCCAAGTGAAAGAACGAGGCGAGCAGCCCCAGGGCGCCGAGCACCACGGATGCCGCGCTACCGGCTGTATAGAACGCCGCCGCGGGCGCCGGTACGCTGTCGGCAGCAGCCAGGCATTGCACAGCCACCAGGGCCAGCAGCAGCCCCTGGGCTGCGCCGCACAATGTAGTCAGGAACACGACCGAAAACGCGGGCCGCATGGGGCTATCCTCCTTGCCGCTCGGTGCGCGGCGCACTCGCGCGCCGCCGCAACCTTGCCGATATCATGAATAAATTACCTGTGTACTTGGCCGTGATAAATCACCTGCGCACTTGGCTGCACGCCCGGCGCTAAGCCCTGGCAGCCACGGCGGCCAGGTCGATGCGGCCGCTGTCGAGCTGCCCTTGAAGGCCAGCGGCGTGCAAGGCCGCGCCGCCAGCCGCCGCGCTCTCCGACCCGCAGCCGCAGGACTGCGACGAACAGCCCGAGGCCTGCGTCTTTTGGCGCGGCAGGTAATGATTGGCGGGATTCGTGCCCCATTCCGGCATCAACTGGTAGCCGCCGCGCTCGCGGATCGCCCTGGACACCTCGGAATCCGGGTCGTGGATATCGCCGAACAGCCGCGCCGAGGTCGGACAGGCCAGCACACAGGCGGGCTTGCGGTCGCGCTCGGGCAGGGCCTGGTTGTCGATGCGGTCCGCGCACAAGGTGCACTTGGTCATTTCCTTGCGCTGCGGGTCCAGCTCGCGCGCCCCGTACGGACAGGCCCAAGTGCAATAGTTGCAGCCTATGCAGCGATCGTAGTCGACCAGCACCAGGCCATCGGATTCGCGCTTGTAGCTGGCCCCCGTGGGGCACACCGGCACGCACGGGGGATCCTCGCAATGCAGGCACGACTTCGGGAAGTGCACCGTCTCGCTGAAGGGAAATTCGCCGGCCTCGTAGGTCTGCACCCGGTTGAAGAAGGTGCCGCAAGGGTCGGCGTCGTAGGCCTGCATATCGGCCAGGCTGCCCGCCTCGCCCGAGGTATTCCATTCTTTGCAGCTCGTCACGCAGGCATGGCAGCCTACGCAGACGTTCAAATCTATCACCAGCGCCATCTGAGTCATATTGCATGCCCCTGCATGATGTGTCCTTTTGCACCCCGGCCCCTGCCATCCGCCCGGCCACGCCCCGGATACCTGCCTGAAGCTGCCGCTCCCGCCGGCCGCGGCGCCGCCCCGGGTATTGCCACCACGCCGGCCCGCTGCAATGCCACCGCCAACCCTACGACGAGGCGCATAGCGGCAGCATGCCAATATCGCTGCACGGCACTCATTTGCCCCGCCCTGCCGCCCTGCGCAGCCTGGCGGCGAACTCGCCTCGTCCGGCGAAATAGGCCTGGGCCAGCCGCGTTACGACGCTCGCCGAGCCCGGCATGGGCTGCATGGGAACGAACTGCGGCAGCGTGGTCTGCTCTTCGGCCTGCGCCGGATAAATGCGCACTCTCAGGTCATACCAGCCGGCCTGTCCGGTGATGGGGTCGGAATTCGACAGCGGAGCGCTGCCGTCCGCGGCAGGCAGTTCGTCGGTGATCAGGTGGTTCAGCAAAAAGCCACGCTGCGACTCGTTGGCCTGCGGCCCCAGGTTCCAGGCCCCGGCGGCCTTGCCGATGGCGTTCCAGGTCCAGACCGTGCCGGGCTCCACCGCCTCGCTGTAGCGCGCCATGCAGCGCACCTTGCCCCATTGCGACTCTATATACATCCAGCCGCCGTCGGCGATGCCCTGCTCGGCCGCCACCTTGGGATTGACGAACAGGTAGTTTTCGCCGTGAATCTGGCGCAGCCAGGCGTTTTGGGAATCCCAGGAGTGATACATGGCCATGGGCCGCTGCGTGACCGCCGCCAGCGGAAAGCGCTGCGCATCTATGGCCTGGTGTTCCACGGGCTCGTGCCAGAACGGCAGCGGATCGAAATAATGCTCGACACGCGCACGCAGGTGCTCGGGCGGCTGCCGCCCCGCCCTGCGGCCCTGGGCGGCGAGACGGAACTTCTGCATGACGTCGGAATACAACTGGATCACGATAGGCGTGTCGAACTTGCGCAAGCCGTTTTCCTTGGCCCATTTCAGGTACGGGCCGTTGCAGTTGCGCATGTATTGCCACGATTCGGGCAGCACGTGGTGGTAGTAGCAATCGTGCTTGGCGTATTCTTCCCACTGCCGCGGATTGGGTTCGCCGACCAGCGCCTTGTCGCCGTCCTTGCCGCGCCAGCCGATCAGGAAACCCGTGCCCGAATCGGGCGCCGTCTGGAAATTGACGACGAAATCCGTATAGCCGCTGTAGCGCGGGGTGCCGTCCGGGGCGGTGAAGGCCGGCAGGCCTATGCGCGCGCCCAGCTCGATCAGCACGTCCTGGAACGGCCGGCACTCGCCCGTGGGGGGCACTACCGGGATACGCACCGAATCCACCGGCCCGTCGAATTCGGAAATCGGCCGGTCCAGCATGGACATGGCGTCGTGGCGTTCGAGGTAGGTGGTATCGGGCAGGATCAGGTCGGCAAAGGCCGTTGTCTCCGACTCGAAGGCATCGCATACCACCAGGAACGGAATGCGGTACTCGCCATCCTCGCGCTTGTCGGCCAGCATCTTGCGCACCTCGACCGTATTCATGGACGAGTTCCAGGCCATATTGGCCATGAAGATCATCAGCGTGTCGATGGGGTACGGGTCGCCGCGCCAGGCATTGGTGATGACGCTGTGCATAATGCCGTGCACCGCCAGCGGGAATTCCCAGGAAAAGGCCTTGTCTATGCGCCCCGGCCGTCCCTGCTCGTCGACGAACAGGTCTTCGGGGGCAGCCGGCCAGCCCAGCGGGCCGACCGATAGCGGCGTGTCGGGCTTGATGGCTGCGGGGTCGTTGGGCGGCTTGGCCGAGGGTGGCACCGCGCGCGGATACGGCGACTTGTGCCGGAAGCCGCCCGGAGTGTCGATGGTGCCCAGCAGCGTCATCAATATGGATAGCGCGCGTATCGTGTGAAAGCCGTTGGAATGCGCCGCCAGGCCGCGCATGGCATGAAAGGCGATGGGCGCGCCGCGCACCTTGTCATGTTCCACGCCCCAGCAATCCGTCCAGCGGATCGGCAGCTCGACCTGCTGCTCGCGCACGGCGGCGACCAGTTCGCCCGCCAGGCGGCGTATGGTGTCGGCCCCGATGCCCGTGATCTGCGCCGCCCATTCCGGCGTACAGGGCGCCACCCGCTCGCGCAGCAGCGCGAATGCAGGCGTCACGGGCGTGCCGTCTTCCAGGGTGTAGCGGCCGTCGAGCGCCGGCTCGGCGCCGGGCGCGTGATGCAGCACCGCGCGGCCGGTATGTTTGTCCCACCAGCGGCGGTTCTGCGGAAACAGGGCGTTCTGCTCGGGACTGGCCGCATCCTGCACGAACAAGCCATAGGTGTCGCCGTCGGCGCGCTGGTCGATCAGTTCGCCGGCATTGGTGTAGCGCGCCACGAATTCGTGGTCGTAGGCGTCCTGCTCGATCAGCTCGCGGATCAAGGCCATGAACAGCGCCCCGTCGGTGCCCGGGCGGATAGCTATCCATTCGTCGGCGATCGCCGCATAGCCAGTGCGCACCGGGTTGATGGCGATGAAGCGGCCGCCGGCCCGCTTGAATTTCGAAAGCGCAATCTTCAGGGGATTCGAGTGGTGGTCTTCGGCGGTGCCTATCATCAGGAACAGCCGGGCCTGGTCGAGATCGGGGCCGCCGAATTCCCAGAACGAGCCGCCCATGGTGTAGATCATGCCGGCGGCCATATTGGCCGAACAGAAGCCGCCGTGCGCCGCATAGTTCGGCGTGCCGTACTGCTTGGCGAAGAGCCCTGTAAGCGCCTGCATCTGGTCGCGCCCGGTGAACAGCGCGAACTGGCGCGGATCGGTCGCACGCAAGTGCGCCAGGCGCTCGGACAGCACCGACATGGCGTGTTCCCAGGACACCGGCTCGAACTGGGCGGCGCCGCGTTCGGTGCCGGGCTTGCGCATCAGCGGCCGGGTCAGGCGCGCCGGCGAGTATTGCTTCATGATGCCCGACGAACCCTTGGCGCAGATCACCCCCTGGTTCAGGGGATGGTTCGGATTGCCGTCGATATAGCGCACCTCACCATCACGCAAATGCACCCGTATGCCGCAACGGCACGCGCACATATAGCATGTGGTGGTCTTGACTTCGAGGGATTCCTGCTGCGTGCGGTGCCGATGCTCCATGCGCTTGTCTCCGGTCTCGATGGCAAAGCCGCCTGTTCCGGATTCTGCGCCGGACAGATACGCGTCATACGCGTTTGTCGTACAGACCGCACAATACTAACATAATAATCGATACAAAACGTACCGAAATTTGGAAAAACATACGATAAATGTAAGCCTGCAAGGCTAATCGCCGGCGGCACGTGGCCCGCATGTCGGGTCCGGCCTGCCGACCGGGCCATTCCATATCCGATTTATATTACTACTGGTGGTAGTAAGTAAATATGTATAAGAAATAAAGAAAAGACGGCGGGCCTCAGTGTCCGGCGCCGAAAACATGGTTGAGTTCGCCGCCCGGCATGGCGCCGGACAGGCCGTCGAACGAGCCGGTTTTCATCTGTTGCATCACTGGCAGCAAGGCGCCCCAGGCCACCCGGGCCAGGGCGCCCCCGACACTGACGCGCCGCACGCCCAAGTCCGCCAGCTCGGCCGCGTTCATGCCGGGCCCCATGATCAGCACATTGACGGGCTTGGGCGCCACGGCGCGCACCATGGCCGCGATATCCTCTTTCTTACGCACGCCCGGCGCATACAGGCAATCGGCGCCCGCCTCCGCGAAAGCGGCCAGCTTGTCGATGGCCGTGCCGATGGCCTCGGGGTCCGTCAGCAGGCCTTCGGTGCGAGCCACCAGCAGGACATCGGAACCCGTGGCGTCGATCGCCGCGCGCGCGGCCCGGATGCGTTCCACGGCCAAGGGCTTTGCGTACAGGCCGGCTTCGGTATCGGCGTCCCTGTCTTCGATGGACAAGCCGGCCACTCCGGTTTGCACCGCCAGGCCGACATTGGCCGCCACCGCTTCGGGCGACTCGGCAAAGCCCGATTCGAAATCGGCATTGATCGGCAGATCCACGGACGCGCACAAATCGCCCAGGTGCCGCAGCACATCGTCGCGCGTCACCGCGTAGTCTGGGCGCCCGGTGCTCCAGGCATAGCCGGAACTGGTCGAGGCCAGCGCCGCAAAACCCAGATGCTGCAGCATGCGGGCGCTGCCCACGTCCCAGGGGTTGGGCAGGACGAAACAGCCTTGCGCATGCAAGGCCCTGAAAGCGGCGCGCCGCTCGGCAACGGTACGGGACATGGCAACCTCGATGGAAAAAACCCGGCAATGGAAAAACCAGTGCAGCGGGAAAGATAAATAATGTATCGACGTTATCGACGTACAAGCATAGTCCTGAACAGGAACAGGCGGAAGCTGCCATGGCCGCTGACGCGTCGCTGAATTCGGCGGCACGGCCGCACCGCCAACACATGGCCGCGGCGCGACTGGCCCCCGCGACGCTTGCGCGCTACTGGCCACGTGCGGCCGCGCGGTGTTCCGAGCTATGTGTCATGCAGGGCCGATTTCGGGTTGAGCCTGATTGACAGCCGCCACGGCGCTGCGCAATATGAAAGTCTTGCCCTTTTCGTTCCATCGATACGGCAACGGAAAGCCCGACCAGGGGAAGACAAGCCACGGCATCACATCGAACAAACCGTAGACAGCCCACAATATTCAAATCGACAAGGAGTATCGGATGCGCACGATCGACAAGCTGGCACTACCAATAATTCCAATCGTTTCCGCGCTGGCGCTGGCCATGGCGCCGAGCGCTCATGCGGCCGACTCCGGCCCCATCCAGCTCACGTGGTGGCATTCCATGGGCGGCCCTCTCGGCGAAGAGGTCAACAAGCTCGCCAACGAATTCAATGCATCGCAGTCCAAGTACCAGGTCAAGCCGGTCTACAAGGGCCAGTACGACCAATCCATGACCGAGGCCATCGCCGCCTTCCGTACGCATCGCCAGCCCGACATCCTGCAGGTCTACGAAGTCGGGACCGGTACCATGCTCGCGGCCAAGGCCGCCGTCGTCCCGGTGTACAAGCTCATGGAACAAGTGGGCGTGAAATTCTCCGCCGACCAGTTCGTCCCGGCAGTCAGCGCCTACTACAGCGACAGCCAGGGGCGTCTGCTTTCCATGCCTTTCAACACCTCTTCGCCGGTGCTCTACTACAACAAAGACATGTTCGCGAAGGCCGGGATCAAAGAACCGCCCAAGACCTGGCAAGAACTCGAAGCCGACGCCCAGAAACTCAAGGACAGCGGCGCCAAGTGCGGCTACACCACCGCATGGCAGTCCTGGATCAACATCGAAAACTACGGGGCCTGGCACAACATACCGTTTGCCAGCAATGACAACGGGTTCGGCGGCATCAATACCAAGCTGCTGTTCAACACCAAGCCGTTCGTGGAACACATCGCGCGCCTGGGCGAAATGGCCAAGAAAGGCCTGTTCACCTACGGCGGCCGCGCCGACAAGCCCATGCCGCAATTCGTAGGCGGCGTCTGCGCCATGATGACGCAGTCCTCGGGCGCTCTGGTCCCCATCGTCAAGGGCGCGAAGTTCAAGGTCGGCGTCACCATGATGCCCTACAACTCCGACCTCGTGAAACATCCCCAGAACTCCATCCTGGGCGGCGCCACGCTGTGGGTACTGAGCGGCAACCCCAAGAACCACTATGAAGGCATTGCCAAGTTCCTGGCCTTCCTGGCCGAGCCCAAGCAACAAGCGCAATGGAGCCAGGCCACCGGTTATATCCCGGTGACCAAGGCCGCCTACGAACTCAACCAGAAAGAGGGCTACTACCAGAAGTACCCGGGCGCCACCACCCCGATCAAGGAACTGTCCCTGAATCCGCCCACCAAGAATTCCAAGGGCATTCGCATGGGCAACTACGTGCAGTTCCGCGACATCATCAACCAGGAGCTGGAAAACGTCTGGTCGGGCAGCAAGACCGCCCAGCAGGCGCTCGATGACGCGGTCAAGCGCGGCGACGAGCAACTGCAGATGTTCGCCGCGGCGCATGCCAAGTGACCATCGGGCAATGAACTTCGGCCACTCGATCTGAAACCCTGTTGAAACCTCGACCAAGGCAAGCGCCGGATGGAAAAACGCGTTTACTTCCGCAACAAGTGGCTGCCCTATCTGCTGCTGGCGCCGCAACTGGCGGTCACTCTCGTGTTCTTCATCTGGCCTGCCTACGAGGCGCTGTCCTCGTCGTTCTTCGTACAGGACGCCTTTACCGGCGCCCAGCGCTTCGTGGGCCTTGCCAACTTCAAGTCGCTGCTGGGCAGCGACACCTACCTCAACTCCTTCAAGGTCACGGCGGTATTCACGATCGCCACGACCTTCCTCACACTGGCGGTGTCGCTGTACCTGGCCATCAAGGCGCACAAGGTATTGCGCGGCTCGCGCCTGTACCAGGCCATACTCACCTGGCCCTATGCCGTGGCGCCCGCGGCCGCCGGCATTCTCTGGGTGTTCATCTTCAACCCCAATGTCGGCCTGGTCTCGAACTGGCTGGAAGCCCTCGGCGTCAACTGGAACTTCAACGTCCACGGCCCCCAGGCCATGACGCTCATGATCATCGCCGCGGTATGGCGCCAGATCGCCTATAACTTCCTGTTCTTCCTGGCCGGCCTGCACGCCATTCCGGCTTCGCTGCTCGAGGCGGCGGCCATAGACGGGGCCGGGCCGGTGCGGCGCTTCTGGACGGTGATCTTCCCGCTGCTCGCACCCACGACCTTCTTCCTGCTGGTCATCGACATTGTGTACAGCCTGTTCGACACCTTCGGGCTGATCGACGCCATCACCCAGGGCGGGCCCGGCAACTCCACGAACATCCTCGTCTACCAGGTCTACCGCACCGGCTTCGTCGGGCTGAACCTGGGCAATTCCGCCGCGCAGTCGGTCATACTCATGGGCCTGGTCATCATCCTGACCATCATCCAGTTCCGCTATATCGAAAGGCGGGTGAACTACCAATGATAGAAAAAACCGGCACCGCCCCGATACGCCGCCATCTGGTCCTGATGGCCGGGATCGTGGTGCTCATCTTCCCGGTATATGCAGCACTGGTGGCCTCATCGCACACTACCTTCGAGGTGCTGAGCCATTTCCCGCTGTGGTTCGGCGCGCACTTCTTCGAGAACTACAAGCATGTGCTGTTTGCGGGCATAGGCGGGGCGGCGCCGCCCGTGGCGCGCATGATGCTCAACAGCCTGATCATGGCGCTGGGCATCAGCATAGGGAAAATCGCCATTTCGATTCTTTCGGCATACGCCGTCGTGTATTTCCGCTTCCCGCTGCGCAAGTTCTGCTTCTGGCTGATCTTCCTGACCCTGATGCTGCCGGTGGAAGTGCGCATTCTCCCCACCTACCAGGTCGTCGCCGACCTGCACATGCTCGACACCTACGCGGGCCTCATCGTGCCCCTGATCGCCTCGGCCACCGCCACGTTCTTCTTCCGCCAGTTCTTCCTGACCATTCCCGACGAGCTGACCGAAGCCGCGCGCATCGACGGCGCGGGCCCCATACGGTTCTTCTTCGACATCGTGCTGCCGCTGTCGCGCACCACCATCGCGGCCCTGTTCGTCATCGAGTTCATCTACGGCTGGAACCTGTACTTGTGGCCGCTGATAGCCACCACGCGCGAGGACATGTACACCATAGTCATGGGCCTGCAGCACCTGGCAAACGTGCCGGACAGCGTGCCGCCCTGGAACTGGGTCATGGCCACGGCGGTGCTTGCCATCCTGCCGCCGCTGGTCGTCATCGTCGCCATGCAGCGGCAGTTCGTCAAAGGCCTCATCGAGCCCGAAAAATAGGCGGGCGTCCGCGGCGAATTCCAGGTAACAAATTTCAGTACCAAGTTTCCCCCAGGCGATGTATGCTACGCCGCGCCGGCCGCCATCGCGGCGGCACGGCTCCGAAACCGCGATCCGCGGCACTTCGGACCCATTTCTTGCCAGGGATGCTCTTCATGTCTCGACCCACCGGTATGCATTACCGGAATTCCTTCTTCTACGTGCTCACCCAGATCATCGGCATTTCACTGCTGCTAGGCTGGCTGGCATACAGTCTCCAACATCTGGGCGCGACTGGCGCCGCACACATGCTCCAGCCGCCCGGGCCCACTGCGTGGGGCCACGCCACGATATATGGCCGCGGGCTGGAACTGGCCGCCCACCTGGTCGAATGGCTGGTGCTGCCCTGCCTGATCCTGGTCAATGGCGCGCTGGCCCTGCGCGGCCGCAACGATGCCGCCGCCCGCTCGGGACGCACCCTGTTCCGAGTGCTGTTCGGCGTCTTTCTGCTGGCGGCGATGCTGGCCTGGGTACTGCGCCAGACCGCGCTCGTGCCCCACCCCCTGACGGCCTTCGGCGCGCATCCCAGCGTCGGGCTGGCGCTGTTCGGGCTGTATTTTTCCCTGTTCGAGCTGTATTTTGCCGGCTGGGCGCTGGAGCGCCGGCGCCTGCGCTGGCTGGGCCTGGGCCTGGCAGTAGCCGTAGGCCTGGTATTGTGCCTGGTCTACTTGATGCACAGCACTCACTTCGTCAGCGAGACCCTGTGGGCCGCCGCCGCGGCGTGGCTGCTGTGCAGCGTGCTCTTCTTCCGGCTGGTGGTCACCCGCCACGGGGTGGCCAGCCTGGCCACGGACGACCACACGCTGGAAGAAATATGGAAGCACCTGTCCACCGTACAGGTGCAGCGCCGCACGACCCTGGGCATATACGGCGTATTCCTGGTCTGCCTGGTGCCCTTCATCGGCTCGGCGGCGGCGCCCGAATCCTGGCCGCACGAATCCGTGGAATGGGTAGGCCTGGCGCTGATCGCGGTGGCTCTGCTGGGACGCTGCTGGTGCATCCTGTACCTGGGCGGACGCAAAGGCGCGGAACTGATGGACCAGGGCCCCTATTCCATCAGCCGCAATCCGCTGTATTGGTTTTCCATGATCGCCGTCACGGGCATCGGCGCTCAATCCGGCAGCCTGCTGCTGGGCCCCATCATGGCGCTGTTCGTCTATGCAGTTTTCAAGAACGTCATCGAAGAAGAAGAGCGGCTGCTGCGCAAGGTCTTCGGGCCGAAATTCGACGCCTATTGCGCACGGGTTCCCCGCTTCGGGCCGCGCTTCGCTGGCTGGAGAAGCGACGAACACCTGACGGTCTCGATGTCCGGACTATGGAACACCCTGCGCGACGCCCTGCCCTATTTCCTGGCGATTCCCCTGTTCGAGCTGATCGAATGGGCCCAGGTATCGGGCTGGCTGCCGGTACTGATCCGGCTGCCTTAGCAACCCCCGGGTACGGGCAGTTGTTGCGAGGGCGGTGACTTCCACTCGCGAAAAATCCCAAGGCCTATATGTCTCCCGTCGATATCCAGCTATTGGTCACTGCCCTGCTAAGCGTGCTTGTTCTGGTGGCGCTTATCATCTCGCGCCTCCACACCCACCCGCTGCTGGCGCTGCTGATCGTGTCCATAGGCGTGGGCATCGCCACCGGCATGGCTCCGGGCGATATTGTCAAAAACATTACCAATGGCGCCGGCAAGACACTGGGGGCCGTCGGCGTGGTGATTGCGCTGGGCGCGATGCTGGGCAAGATCCTGGCGGATTCGGGCACGACCGAGCACCTGGCCAATGCGATCCTCAAACGCTCGTCGGACCGCATGATCCCCTGGGCCATGACATTGGTGGCCTTCGTCATCGGCATCCCCATGTTCTTCGAGGTGGGCCTGGTGGTGATGCTGCCGCTGATCTTCAGCGTGGCGCGCAAACTCGAAAGCCGCGAAAAGTTCAAAGGGTCGGGTTATGTATATGTAGGCGTGCCGGTGATCTCGGCGCTGGCCGCCATGCATGGCATGGTGCCGCCGCACCCCGGCCCGCTTACCGCGATTGCCATCCTGCATACCTCTGTCGGGCCGACGATGCTTTACGGCTTTGTCGCCGCGATACCCGCGATGGTGCTGGGCGGGCCTTTGTATGGCGCTTTCATTGCGCCACGTATGAGCGTACGCCCCGACGCGGCGTTGCTGGAGCAGTTCACGGCAAGCACGCCCGAAGATGCCCCTAAAGATCCGCCCGGCGTGGGCATAGGCGTGCTGTCTGCGCTGCTGCCGGCGATCCTGATGCTGCTCCATGCACTGGCCGAGGTGTTGCTGCCGAAAGACTCCGGCCTGCTGCATATCGCCGCATTCCTGGGCAATCCGCTCATCGCCATGCTGCTGGGCGTGTTCTTTGCGTCGATCTTCCTGGTGTATACGCACGGCGGCGATGCCGAAAAACTGCGCGACGCGCTTGGCCAGAGCCTCAAGCCCATTGCGGGAATCATGCTTATCATCGCGGGCGGCGGCGCCTTCCAACAGGTACTGACCAGCGCCCAGGTGGGCACCGCCATCGTGCACCTGACGCAGCAGTTCGACCTGCCGCCGCTGGTCCTGGGATGGCTGATCGCGATGCTGCTGTCGGTTTCCACCGGCTCGGCCACCGTAGGCATCGTGGGCGCCGCCGGCTTGCTGGCGCCGCTGGTAGGCGTCGACCCGACGCTGCACGTGCCGCTGCTGGCACTGGCCATCGGCTGCGGCTCGCTGTTCTTCAACTATGCCAATCACGCGGGCTTCTGGATGGTCAAGGAATCTTTCGGGATGACCATGGGCGAAGCCACCAAGACCATCACCGTGGTGCAGTCCATTGTGTCGGTGGTGGGGCTCGTGATGGTGCTGTTGTTCGACCTGCTGCCGAAACTGGGGTGATCGGGCCGTAAGCGCCCTGCCCGAGGGTGTAGCCCACGCCGGCTTCAAAGCTTGCGCCGCCGTGCGCTATGCCGGCTGCGGCTTTAACGGCCCTTGGCACGCAAGCACCTGCGTAGTGGCCGAGCCCGGACTGGCCCCGTTGGGGCGTTTTTCAAGAGGTGCTTCAAACAGCACCCAAAAATGTACCCAAAAGCAAGGAATCCATGGGTGCATGGTACGGCACCGCGCAATCCCGGGCCATTAAAAAACCCGCAAGGCCAATAGCCATGCGGGTTTCAATTGAATTCGTACTGTATCGCTTGATACTGTGGTGCCGACGGCGAGACTCGAACTCGCACAGCTTTCGCCACTACCCCCTCAAGATAGCGTGTCTACCAATTCCACCACGTCGGCTGGGCTCTTTGCCAAGGTTCTACCCTTTTGCGAAGAACGAGATTCTAGCATGAAACGCCCCCAGCCTAGGGCGTTGCGCGGCGGTGCGATCCTGCCGCGGCCTTATCGAAAAGCCGCATGCACCGCCATCGCGGCCGACGCCACCATGCCGATGGCGTTCGGGCACTAAGCCTGCGTTACTTGGCCAAGGTGGAAGGATCCACCTTCTTGCCATTGCCGCCGGACTGGTTCGACGCCTTGTCGTCGGCAGACGGCGCGGCAGCGGGAGCGGCCGCTGACGGCGTTGCGGAGGACGACTTGCCACCGGCCGCGGGGGCGGACGGAGAGGCAGGCACCGACGGCACCGCATTCGAAGCGGGAGCGGCAGCCCCGCCGGCGGCCGGCGCAGGCTGAGCCGGCGCACCGGGCACCGAAGGCACTGCCGAGCCGGTGGCGGCGGGGGCCGGAGCCGGGGCGGGCGCTTCTTGCTTGAAGCCCTTCATCACGCCGGTGTCCAGCGGAGAAGTGCTGGGGTGGTGCGCAATATAGGCCAGGCCGCCGGTGGTGGCGAAGAATATGATCGCCGCCCACTTGGTGGTGCGCGACAGGAAATTGGCCGCGCCGCTGGCGCCGAACAGGCTACCGGCCGAGCCGCTGCCGAAGGCCGAACCCATGTCCGCGCCCTTGCCTTGCTGCAACAACACCAGCACGATGATGGCGATCGACGAAATGACTTGTATCGTCAGAAGAAGAGGAGACAACCATTGCATGTAGAAAACTCCGAAGCCTATGCGGCCGCAATACGTAGAAATTCCTGCGCCACCAGCGAAGCGCCGCCCACCAGGGCGCCGTCGATATCGTTCATGGCGAACAAGCTGGCGGCATTGGACGCTTTGACGCTGCCGCCATATAGAATGCGGGTCTGCTGCGACCCGGCGCCGGCAAGGCTGGCCCGTATGGCCGCGTGCACATGCTGCGCCTGTTCCGGCGTGGCGCTGCGGCCGGTACCGATCGCCCACACCGGCTCATAGGCGACCACGATTTTAGCAAGGGCCTCTGTGCCCAAGGCCAGCACCGGCGCAAGCTGTTGCGCTATGACCTGGTTCGTTTGGCCGGCTTCCTGCTCGGTCAAGGTTTCGCCCACACAGACCACAGGCACCAAGCCGCCGTCCAGTGCCGCGACAGCCTTGTCCGCCACCAATTGGCTGCTTTCGCCATGCATGCTGCGGCGCTCGGAATGGCCCACCAGCACCCAGCGGCAGCCGAAATCGACCAGCATCGAAGCCGAGACCTCGCCGGTATAGGCGCCTTGCGCATGTGCGCTGACATCCTGTGCGCCCCACGAGACGTGCCCGCCGGCCAGCGCCACGCTGGCTTGCGCCAAATACGGAAACGGCACGCACACGGCAAGCTCGACAGCCGGATCCGGCTGCCCCAGGTGCAAGCCGGCCAGCAACTCGGCGTTGGTAGCCAGGTTGCCGTTCATTTTCCAGTTGCCCATTACCAGGCGTGTACGGGTATTCTTGGTGGCTGTCATAAAAATGGAAAGCGCACGCGCAAGGCGCAAAACAGCCGCCACGGCCCGCGTCCAAAATTGGATAAACTTGGCATTGTAGCGTGATGCAGGCCTGTTCGCCTAATGCCCGGAGGGCATCCGCCAGGACGCGCGAATACCGGGCACAGGCGGCCGTCCAGCGATGGCCGAAAATATTAAAGACCCGTGAGTTTTTTGAATTCGAGCCGCCACCTACCATCTGGCAGCTTCCTGCCCCAGACAGGCGCCGGCCATCCTGCCCGAGACGGCCCAACCGCGCCGTCCGCCATCCGGGTTGCGGCTGGCAGGCGGGCAGGCCCTCTATGCAGCTATACGGGCGGGCCCTTTACGCAGCTATACGGTCAGGACGATCTTGCCTATCTGCTCGCCGGCTTCCATCATGGCGTGGGCGTCGCAGGCTCGCGCCAGCGGGAACGTGGCGTACACGATAGGCCGGATCATTTTTGCTTCCAGCAGCGGCCAGACGTGGCGGCGCAAGGCCTGTGCGATCTCGCCCTTGAAGGCTACGGGCCTCGGACGCAGTGTCGAGCCGGTGACAGTCAGGCGGCGGCGCAGGATCTGGTCGGCGCTGATCGTGGCCTTGGCGCCGCCCAGCAGCGCAATAATGACGGCGCGTCCGTCATCGGCCAGGCAGTTCAGGTTGCGGTTGATGTATTCCCCCGCCACCATGTCCAGGATCACGTCCACGCCTTTGCCCCCGGTGGCCTTCTTGATCTCTTCCACATAATCCTGCTTGCGGTAATTGATGCCGAGTGCCGCACCCAGCCCTTCCACCGCGCGGGCGCGTTCGTCACTGCCCACGGTGGCATATACCGTGTTGCCCATGGCCTTGGCCAGTTGTATGGCCGTAGTGCCTATGCCGCTGGCCCCGCCATGCACCAGCAGGGTCTCGCCGGCAGACAGGCGACCGCGGTCGAACACATTGCTCCAGACTGTGAAATAGGTTTCGGGCAGGCCGGCGGCTTCGACCTCGGTCAGCCCGGCCGGTATCGGCAGGCATTGCGCCGCAGGCGCGACGCAGTATTCGGCGTACCCGCCGCCGGCGATCAGAGCGCAGACCTTGTCGCCTAACTTCAAGCCGCCCGCCGCGGGGTCGCCGCCGACGATCTCGCCCGCCACCTCCAGGCCCGGCAGGTCGGACGCCCCCGGCGGCGGGGCGTAATTGCCCTTGCGCTGGAACACGTCGGGACGATTGACTCCCGCCGCGGCGACCTTGATCAAGACCTCGCCGGCCTTGGGTTCGGGCGTGGGGCGTTCCACCGGAACCAGCACCTCGGGCCCTCCGGGATGGGAAATTTCGACTGCTTGCATGACGACTCCTGTGTCCAAATTGCCTGAAGCAAAGCCTGATTATCGCAAAAGGCGCGGGCACGGGGATACGGGAGCGTCCCAGGTAGCCTGCCTTGCGTCCATTGCACGGCCCACGAAAACCATCACCGCAACGCCAGCCGCCGCGGCACCGGCCGCTTGGACAGACAGGCAGGGTGACATGCGCTACACTTTCGTGCTTTTCGACGCAAAGGCGCCGCGGCGCCTAGGCCCGCTGGCTATGGAATTGCGTCCATGCACGGACGCGCATAAACGCCATGCCAGTGCTCGAACAAGCCCCAAGCGCCAGACACGGGCCGTCATCAGGAAGGGTGGCAGAGTGGTCTAATGCACCGGTCTTGAAAACCGGCGATGGGCAACCATCCGTGGGTTCGAATCCCACCCCTTCCGCCACTTCGGAACAGGACCGCGGAGAGTCGATGCGCAAGACCACACTCGCCAGATTGCTTGCCCGTCCTGCAGCGGCCACTGTTTTACTAGCCTGTTCGGGGGGTATATCTATGGCGGCCGTAGTGCAAAACCCTCCAGCATCGGCGGATCTCGCGCAATCGGTTGCCGCATCGTTTCGAAGAATTTCTGCGGACCCCGATTTCGTCGAAATCAAGAACGGCCCCGCCGTGCAGGTCGATCTCCGTTACGCCACCACGAATAATTTCACGCACACAAATTTGTACGGCGATTTTCACCGTGCGTATCTGCGCCGCGTTGCCGCTGAAAAATTCGAAACGGCCGAGGCCATACTCGAGCGGGAACATCCCGGCTGGAAATTCCTGATCTGGGATGCGCTGCGTCCTCGATCCGTGCAATGGGTGTTCTGGAATCGTGTGCCTGGCACGCCTCGAGAAAAAGAAAGGTATGTCGCCAACCCGGCCAGCGGCTCGATCCACAATTTCGGCTGCGCGCTCGACCTGACATTGGTCGACGAACACGGGAAGCCCTTGGACATGGGTACGGATTTTGACGATTTCTCGCAGGCGGCCGAACCGGACCGGGAGCAGGCCATGCTCAAAAAGGGCCGGCTGACGCCGGCACAGATCGCCAATCGCCTCATTCTTCGCAAAGTCATGACCCGCGCCGGCTTCATACAGTTGCAGCAAGAATGGTGGCATTACGATGCCCTGCCCGCGCATGTCGTGAAAGCCCGATACAAAATCGTTGAGTGATACTTCGGGACACAGGGCAAATGAGCGCAACACGACGACAAATACTTTGTGCTGCAGCGGCTTTGCCGCTGTTGGGCAAACGTGCCAGCGCTTCAAGCAATCGGGACATCATTCAGGTGCGGGCGCCTGCTGGATCGACCACAGGGAAGCTGCTGTTCAAGGGCCGGGAATATGCGTGCGCGCTCGGCAGATCAGGAATCCTGCATCCGAAACACGAGGGCGACGGCGGCACGCCTACAGGCATTTTTCCTTTGCGTGAAGTTCGCTATCGGCCCGACAGGATGGCCGCGCCGAAATCGGGGCTGCCCATATACAAGGCCGCCCCCAGGGACGGTTGGTGCGACGACCCGCAAGATGCCGCCTACAACCGCCTAGTTCGCTTGCCATACCGGGCCGACGCCGAAACCATGTGGCGGGACGACCATCTTTACGATGTGCTTGCCGTGATCGGATATAACGATGCGCCACCCTTCCCAGGAGCAGGCAGCGCGATTTTCCTGCATGTCGCGCGGCAGAACGGCAATGCCCTGCTGCCCACGTCGGGCTGCGTTTCCATGCGCATCGAGCATGTTCTGGCCGTCCTGGCAGCTTGCTCGCCGGGAACGATGATCGATATCCGCCCGGATTGATCGAGCGCGTCTCGCGTCGGCGCTATTCGCCCTCATCAAACGTCTCGAATGCTGGTTTCAACCATTTGGCATGGAGAAATCCGTCCTGACGGACGCCTCGACCAGCATCTCGACATATATGCTTCTCGTGCAAGGCCCGGCTCCGGCGCCCTTCGAGCTTGATTATCCGGGTCGCCCGCACTTTTGCTTCGCGAGCCTTGGCATCAACTTGTGATGCCCAACAATTTAGTATCAATAAAGATACTATTAATATATAATCGACAAGCTACCAACGAGCAATGGCTGGCATCGACAAAATCGTCGCAAAAATGCGGGATGAGCCGTACAACCTACGGTATGCCGAGCTTTTTGCAGTATGCCTAGCCTATTTCGGCAAACCGCGGCAAACAGGTAGCAGCCATGCAGTTTTCAAGACACCTTGGATTGGAGACCCTCGCATCAACATCCAGAATGCAAACGGCAAGGCCAAGCCATATCAGATCCGGCAAGTGCTCGCCGCGCTGGAAAAATTGGATTCGCAGTGAGATGCAAGATGGATATAACGCATTACACATACCGCGTGACATGGTCGCCCGAAGACGGACAATATGTGGGACTGTGTGCCGAGCTTCCATCACTCTCGTGGCTGGCGGACGGGCCTGGCGCTGCGTTGCAAGGCATCATGCAAGTTACCGCCGATTGCGTACAAGACCTGCGCGCCACCGGCGAGCCGGTGCCCGCGCCGCTGGCCGATCGCACCTATACAGGCAAATTCATGGTGCGCGTGCCGCCTTCCATTCATCGCAAACTGGCACTGGAAGCAGCCGAAAAAGGCATCAGCATGAACCGGCTGGCAAGTGCCAAGCTGGCGCTTTGAAACCGACTCTTTGACTTCGAGGCGGCCCGGCATACTTCATCAGCCAGAATTTGCCGGCAAATAACGGGGTGTCCGCGGGCTCGGGCTTGTCCATAATCCGGAACTGTCTCTTGCCGGAACCCGCCCATGCTGAAGCCCGCCCAATCATCCCTGCCCGCGCCTTTTCGCTACCTGGCGTGGTCGAATCTGGCCGCCCAGTGCGCCGAGCAGATAGGGCTCGCGGCTTCGCCCATCTTTGCCGTGCTCGCGCTGGGCGCCGGCGCGGGCGAGACCGGCATTTTGCAGATGGCCCAGACGCTGCCCTTCTTGCTGTTCGCGATCCCCATCGGCTTGCTCGCCGACCGCGTGCACCGCTCGCGCCTGATGGCAGCCACGGAAGCCTTGCGCACGGCATCCTTGCTTTGCATCGTGCTGCTGGCTGCCACGGGTCTGATCACGCTGCCGCTGCTGGCTTTGCTGGGCTTCGTCGGCGCTTGCGGCACGGTCGCCTATAGCGTAACTGCGCCGGCCACGGTCCCTGGTTTAGTGAATGGATCGGATCTACCCAGAGCCAATGCGCGCATCGAACTGGCGCGTACCAGCGCTTATGCGGCCGGGCCGGCGCTGGGCGGGCTGTTGGTCGGCCACCTGGGCGCCGTGCAGGCGTTCTCCTGGGCAGCCGCGCTGTCGCTCGCCGCGGTACTGCTGCTGTCGCGCGTGGGCGAGCCGGCTCGCAGCACAGCGCCTCGTCGCCGGGCATGGCTGGAACTCAAGGAAGGTGCTGCCTTCGTGCTCGGCCATCCGCTGCTGCTGCCGGTGTTCGTGACCCAACTCATATTCAACACTGCATTCTTCATGCTTTATTCAGCGTATGTGCCGCACGCAATGGCGCGATTGCACTTGTCGGCCCAAGGAGTCGGCGAGACCTTGAGCGCCTATGGCGCCGGCATGATAATCGGGGCGCTGTGCGCAACGCGCGTCATGCGCCGCCTGAACTTCGGCACGGTGATTGCCACCGGCCCTGTCGCCGGATTGGCGGGCGGAGCGCTGATGGCGCTTACCATCTGGCTGCCGTATCCGGCGCTGGCGGCAGCGGCGTTCCTGTTGCTGGGCGCGGGCCCGATATTGTGGGTCATCAGCACGACCACCCTGCGGCAGACGATCACGCCTCCTCAATTGCTGGGCAGAGTGTCGGCGATCAATATCCTGGCCTATGGCGCGCGCCCGATAGGCGCGAGCCTGGGAGCACTGATCGGCGGGGAGTGGGGAGCCCAGGCCTGCCTGCTCGCCGCCGTCGTCGCCTTTGCCATGCAGGCGGCTGTCATATTGATCTCGCCCGTGTCACGGTTGGCAGAGCGGCCAGCAACAGTCGCGGCCTGAGCCCGGCAATCGCAGGGGATCGGGGCTATACGGCGTGGCCGCTCCGTTCCTGTTGGACGTGGGCGAAACTCCCCTGCCCCGCGTACGCTCTTCATATAGCACGGTGATCGTAACCGACTGGTCCGGCTCTATATGCCTTCCGCGAGCGCCTTGAGGCTGGCCAGATCTCCTGACCCAGGCCTCATCCTCGGCAAACTTCTCGGCGCTCATTTGTGGCTGGCGGAACAAGGTCAGCATCACTACGCTGCCCTCTTGGTTCGCGACGATCCGCAAGGGCACGTACACCACGCGCCTCTCTCCGAGATGGACGCACGCCGCCCATGCAGGCAAAATGGACACAGAGCCGAAAACACTCGGCAAACTGACGCATCGATATCGATCAGGAGACACCCCGCAATGCGCCACATTCAACACCCCGGCCCGGCGCAAGCCGAACGCACACAATGCGTAGCCGGTATGGTCCATACCATGGAACTCGATCTGCCGGCAGGCGTGCCTCTGCTCGCGGCAATCACTCGCACACTCGAGTCGCAACATGCCGACAGCGCGGTGCTGGAACTGCAGGGCGGCAAGTTCGAGCCTTTTGCGTACGTGCTGCCGGCCATGTCCGAGACGCCTGCACACGCGGTGTATTACAGCCAGCGCTACCAGGCCCCCGCCGGTTCGACGCGGATCCGGGCCGGGCGCATCACTTACGGGCAGCGCGAAGGCGCGCCCTGGCTGCATTGCCATGCCATCTGGACGGAAGCCGACGGCGCCGAGCGCTGCGGCCATGTGCTGCCCGACGAGACGGTGCTGGCCGAGCCGTTGCGGGTCACGGCAACGCTGCTGCGCGGCATGCGCTTCGAGGTGGCGCCCGATGCGGAAACGAATTTTTCCCTGTTCCAGCCGCGTGCCCTGGCCGCCGCGGACACACGCCCGGAAATCGCCGGCAATACGGGGGAGGCCGAGGCCTATGCCTTGCAAATCCGCCCCAATGAAGATTTTTGCACTGCGGTGGAATCGCTATGTGCACAGCGCGGCATACGGCGCGCTGCGCTGCGCGGCGGCGTGGGCAGCTTGATCGGCGCCACGTTCGATGACGGGCGCACGGTGCAGCCCATCGCCACGGAATTATTCATCGAGCACGGCATGGTCGAGCCCGGCCCCGATGGGCGCCCCTGCGCTACCGTGGACGTGACGCTGGTGGACTACACCGGCACGACTTCCCGCGGCCGCCTGCGCCGCGGCGCCAATCCGGTGCTGGTCACTTTCGAGCTGGTGCTGCAGCCGCTGGAATACGAAAACTGAAAGCGCCGGGACCAGGCCCGCGGCGGCCGGATGCCGCGAATCGGACAGCTATCGACGCGCAACACGCCGATAGCCGCCGCGATATTACCCAGCTATGCCCGCAAAATAACGGCTGACGATGGCAGCGCATTCGTCGGGATGCGTCGCGGCCACGTGATAGGAATCGGCGGGCAACACTTCCAGCACGGAATTCGGAATCGTCTGCTGCCAGGCCTTTACCGTATCGACGCTGCCCAGGCCGGATCCGGTAGTCGTGATCACTACGGTGGGGCACTGGATATGCGGGACATCCTTGGTGGCGTCGACGGTCGGCACCATTTTCAGGAAAGCCTCCAGCGTGGAAGCCGGAGTCTTGGACATCAGGTTCACCCACCACTCGATGGCCGCCGGCGGCAGGGATGTGCCCAGGCGCCCCACGGTAGTGTCGCGTACCCACCAATTCACGCCACGCTCGCGGATCTGGCCGCGCCAGGTGGGCGCGCGCTCGGAGAAGGACGTCAGCGACACTGGCGCACCGACCGCCGCCACCGCGATGACCCGCTCGGGATAACGTGCCGCAAGGTGCATGGCAAGCGTGCCGCCGATCTTGCCGCCAACCAGGAAAACACGATCCAGCGCCAGCTCGTCCAGCAGCTTGATGATGTCTCGCCCCAGGCCATCGAAACGGTAGGCGTAGTCGTCCGCCATGGGTGTCGAGTCGCCATATCCGCGCAGATCGGGGCGTATGACGACATGCTGCAAGGCCAGGTGCGGCACCCAGGAGCGAAAGGCTTCGCCGCTTTCGGCCAACCCGTGCAGCATGAGCACGGGGGCTTTGTGATCCCACGGCCGTACATAGTCGTCCACGCGCACGGCCAGTTCGCAATCGTCGCTCACGCGGACTTTGGATACTTGCGCAGTCTTCAGATGCATCGTGTTCCTCCACCGTCGATATTGATACATGTGCCGGTAACGAACGAAGCCCGTTCCGAGCACAGGAAAGCCACCATCCCGGATATTTCATGAGGCTGGCCGACACGGCCCAGCGGCACGGATGCGACGGCCGCGGCATTGGCCGCATTGGCATTCGTGCCGCTAAGCGCCGCGCTCTGCGACACCAAGGTGTCCCAGCGTGGGGTTTGTATCGGCCCCGGATTGACACCCGTGACCAGCACATTGTCGGGGGCGCATTCTTCGGCCAGCGCCAAGGTGAAATTCAGCAGCGCGGCATTGACCGCGCCGCCCGCCATGTAGGCGGCGCGGGGCTGGTGGCCGCTGCGCCCGATGATGTTGACGATACGCCCCCAGCGCCGCGCGCGCATTTCCGGCAGCACATTGCGCGCGCAGCGCATATAGCCCAGCAGCTTCAGGTTGAGGCATTTTTCCCAAACCGCATCGGGGGTCGCGGCGATCGTGCCCATGGGCGACGACCCCGCATTATTGACCAGGATGTCGACAGGCCCCAGGGCCTCGCGCGCCTGCGCCATTACGCAGTCTATGGACGATGGATCCATCATGTCCCCGCTGCAAGCCAGCACTTGCGTGCCCGCCTGCTGCGACAGCTCTTGTGCGGCGTCGCTGGTACGCTGTGCATCTCGCGCCACGATCATGACACGGGCACCTTCGCGGGCCAGCTCCCCTGCAATGGCGTTCCCTATCCCCAGGCTTCCGCCCGTGACCACGGCAACTTTTCCGTCCAGTTGTAGATCCATGACTCTTTCCTTTCCCGCATAGTCTTGAAAGCGCTGTCGCGCTGCGACACGCCCGATATCAGTTGACCCGGGCTCCGGATATCTTGATGATTTCAACCCATTTCGAGGTTTCGTCGGCCATGAATTTCCGGAACGCTTCGCCCGACAAGGTGCCGGGCTGGGCGCCGAGATCCTCGAAGCGCTTCTTCACGTCGGGGGCCTTCAATGCGGTCTCGACTTCGGCCCGCAGCTGGGCAAGCACGGCGGGCGGGGTCTTGGCGGGCGCTACCAGGCCGAACCAGGCGCTGGCGTCAAAGCCCGGAACACCGGCTTCGGACACCGTCGGTACGCCCGGCAGCACGCTGACCCGGTGCTGGCCCGCCACTGCAATGGCGTTGATAGCCTTGGCCCGGATGTGAGGCAGCAAGGCGGGCAAATTGTCGAACATGATTTGTATGTGTCCAGCCAGCAAGTCATTCAGCGCCGGCGCGGCGCCCTTGTAGGGGACATGGATGATGTCGATGCCGGCCTTGTGCTTGAGCAGTTCGCCCGCCAGGTGGTTGGTCGAGCCATTGCCCGAGGAGCCGAAATTGAGCGTGCCGGGGTGCGCCTTGGCCTTGGCGATCAGGCCCTTCAATGTGGTGATGCCGGTGGATGGATTGGCCACCAGAACGATAGGCACGGACGCGATCAGGGCAACCGGCGCGAAATCCTTCGTCGGATTGAACGGTATGTCTTTGTATAGCGCGACATTCGATGTCAGCGGCGGCGAGGCCGTCAAGAGCAAGGTATAGCCGTCCGGCTGAGACTCGGCCACTATGCCGGACCCCACGTTCCCGCCCGCGCCGCCGCGGTTCTCGACGACAAAGGCCTGGCCTGTATTCTGGGTGAGCTTCTGCGTCAGGATGCGGGCAATGACGTCGTTGGAACCACCCGGCGGGAAAGGCACGACCACATGCACGCTATGGGTCGGATATTGTGCCGCCGGCGCCGCGCCGGCCGTACCGCAGGCCAGCAAAACAGAAGTCGCGGCCAGCGTGCAGGCCAAGGCGCTCTTACGAAACATCGCAATCATTTTTGTCTCCTTGTGTGGCTCCGGGTTTTTCCCCGGATGTTATCGATATATGAATTCGGAACGGCACTCTTCAGTCGCCAGGCCGGTTTCGCCACTGCACCACGCACACTATGCGCGCCTCGCCCGGTGCGTGGCAAATTCATTTTTTTAATAACTGTACGGCCTGATGATCGGACGCCCGGTTCGGGCCCCGGCGTGCGTGCAAGGCAAACACTTGCTGGAACAAGCCCGAACAGGCACGCCCGGCAAGGGCCAGCACCCGATGCCGCGTCGAAGCGAGGCACTTGCCCCGCAGAAGCATGGCCTCGTCAACACGCACGGGCCGGGCGCCGGGGATCAGTTGAGGTGTATGTTCAGCTTGTCCATGACAGTCTTCCAATGCGCCAACTGCTCGCCGATGAAGGCTTGCAGCTCCTGGGGAGTACTGCTTTCGGGCTCCGCCCCTTGCGACTTGAAAGTGGTTTGCAGCTTCTTGGTATTCATGGCCTCGACCACGGCGGCGTTCAGCTTCTTGACGGTCGCTTCCGGCGTGCCCGCCGGCGCCAGCAAAGCGTTCCAGGTATTGATCTCGTAGCCGGGGAAATTCTTGTTCTCGGCCACGGTGGGAACGTCCGGCAACTGCGGAGACCGTTTCTTGGTGGTCACCGCCAAAGCCGTCACGGTGCCCGCCTTCACCTGGGGCAGCGCCGCGGGCAGCGTGGCGAAACTGTATTGCACATCCCCCGATATGACGGCGGTGTTGGCCAGCGCCCCGCCTCGATAGGGCACGTGCACTGCCTTCAGGTGGGCCTGGTCGGCAAACATGGCCCCGGCGATATGCACCGGAGAACCATTGCCGCTGGACGAATAGTTGAACGTGCCGGGCTTGGCCTTGATTGCGTCGACCAGGTCTTGCACGGTTTTGAATTTCAGCTTCGGATTGGCGATCAGGACCAGCGGAATCGAGGCCAGCATGGAAACCGGCGCGAAGCCCTTGACCGGCTCGTAGCCCAGCTTCTTGTACAAGGCCGGATTGATGCCATGGCTGGACACCGTGGCGATGAACAAAGTGTAGCCGTCCGGCTTCGAATTCGAGACGTAGGCCGCAGCAATGCTGCCGGCGGCGCCTGGCTTGTTCTCGACCACCACGGGCGTCTTCAGTATCTTGGACAACTGCTCGCCCAATGCCCGGGCCAGTATGTCGGTGGTCCCGCCGGCGGAATAGCCGACCACGACATGTATCGGTTGATCCGGATACGCCGCCAGCGCGGCGGACATGCTCAGTGCCATAATCGACGCGCAAAGCGTCCCCTTGGCAACCATCTTGTTTGCCTTCATTGACTTCCTCCTGGGATTGGCCTTTAGCGGCCTTTAATTTCAACGACCTTTAAATACGGGCGGCCTTTTTTGCGCAAAAGCCGCTTTACCTTCTTTGTAGTCTTCGCTCTCGAAGCACTGCAGTACCAATGCTTTCATTTGGTCCGGGTCGATCTTGGCATCGCGCTCGGCCAGCAGCTTGATCATTTTTTTGCCTACGGCCATGGTCAAGGGCGCGTTGGCATTGATCTGGCTCAGGTAGGTGTCGACCAGGGCGTCCAGCTTGTCTTTCTCGCACACCGCGTGCACCAGGCCGCGGTCCATGGCCTGCTGCGCCGGGTACTTGGCCGCGGTAATGAATATCTCGAGCGCATTGGCCGTACCGGCCGCGCGCACCAGGTTCTGTATGGCCGAGTAGCGGTACCCCAGGCCAAGCCGCGCCGCGGGAATCGAAAATATCGAAATATCGCTGGCCAGGCGTATGTCGCAGCACAGTGCGATATTCAAGCCGCCGCCTATGCAGTAGCCATTGATGCGGGCGATAGTTGGTTTGGAAAAACTGTGCAGCGACAACTGCGCATTTTCCGCTACGACTTCGTATTCTTCCACCGCAGCCGTGCCGGTGCGCAATTTCTCGAACTGCGAAATATTGGCGCCGCTGACGAACGCTTTTTCGCCGGCCCCGGTCAGCACTACGCTGCGTATGTCCGCATCGTCTTCGAAATGCTTCAAGGCAATCGGAATGGCCGCCCACATATCGAAGGAAACGGCATTGTGCCGGCCCGGATCGTTGAACGTTATCCAGCCGGTATGGCCGTCCGTCTCTACGATCAATCCATCGGTGATCTGCCCCGCGAACAAACGTTCCCTACCCATTCTTGGTATCTCCCTGCATATAGCTGTAACGGGCCATGCCGTTGCTCAGATGCATGCGCATGGCCTGCCGCGCCTGCTCCGCATCGCCTTGCCGGATCGCATCGACCACGGCATGGTGTTCGTATTCGACGCGCCCTATTCTTTCGGTGCCGGTGCTGCTGTAGCGCAATGTGCGAACCGCCTTATGGATGACATAACTCAGATGTTCCATAAGCTGGATGAAATAAAAATTGTTCGAACACTGGGCCACGGCCAGGTGGAATTTCATCGCCGCCTCGGCCCCGCGTTCCCAATCACCGCCTGCCACATCCGAACGAGCCAAGGCTTCCTCGAGGGCGGCCAACTGCGCCTCGGTCCGGTGCTCGGCGGCCAAAGCCGCAGCGCCCGATTCGATCTCGATGCGCAACTGATATATCTGCTTGAGCTGGTCGAGATCCAGAAGATCTTCCGCGAGGACTTCGAATCTCCTGGCCAAGGCGTTCTGCGACACGAACGAACCTATGCCGCGGCGGGTCTCGATCAAGCCATTGAGCTTGAGCCGCGCAATGGCTTCCCTGACGACGTTGCGGCTGACCTTGAAAATCTCGGACAGTTCGTATTCCGTCGGCAGTTTCGCGCCCTGTTCGAAGTCGCCCGCCAGGATTTTCAAGCGAATCTGCTGGGCAATCGCGTCGGGAAGGTTGTCGGGTCTTTCGAAGGAAGTAAACATATCGGTCGCCAGGAACCAGAGTGAGAAACATGGTTCTTATATCACTCCTTCCGCCCTCAACGCTGCGAGCTCCTCCTTCGACAGCCCCAACTCGGCAAAAACCGACTCGGTGTGCTCGCCATGCTCGGGGGCGGGTTTCAGCTCGCCCCGTTGCGAGCGGCTGAAATTGACCGCGGGCCCCATTATCTGTATGTCGCCCAGTTTCGGGTGATTCAAGGTGCTGGCCATGCCCAGATGGCGCACCTGCGGGTTTTCGAACGTCTGGTCCATCGACAGGATGGGCCCGCAAGGCACCCCGGCCTCATTCATCAAGTCGATCCATTCTTCGGTAGTCTTGAGCCGCGTGCGCTCGGCAATGGCCTGATTCAGGTCGGCGCGGAACTTGGCCCGCAACGGCACGGTCAGGAAGCGCTCGTCGCTTATCAGATCGTTCCGGTCCAGCACTTTGCACAGGCGCGCGAAAATATCGTTGCCCATTGCAGCGATATTCATATAGCCGTCACGGGTCGGAAACACCCCGGTGGGACTGCTGGTGGGATGGTCGTTGCCGCTTTGCGCGGGCACTTCTTTGTTCATGAGCCAGCGCATGGCCTGGAAATCCATCATCCAGAGCTGGGCCTGCAATAAAGAGGTATGCACCCATTGCCCCTGGCCCGATTGCTCGCGCTCGAGCAGCGCGATAAGGATCCCGATCGCGCAAAACAGGCCAGCGGTAAGGTCGGCGACCGGAATGCCGGCCCGCATGGGGCCGCGGCCGGGCTCGCCGGTAACGGACATCATGCCGCTCAGGCCCTGGGCGATCTGGTCCAGGCCCGGACGCAGGCTGTAGGGGCCATCCTGGCCGAAGCCCGACACACTGGCATACACCAGGCGCGGGTTGACCTGCCGCAGCGACTCATAATCGATGCCGAGCTTGTGTTTGACATTGGGGCGGTAATTCTCGACCACGACATCGGCCTGCTTCACCAGTTCGAGAAACAGCGCCTTGCCCTTGGGATGCTTGAGATTCAGGGCGATGCTTTGTTTGTTGCGATGCGTGTTCTGGTAGTCGGCGACCTGGGTCGGGCCGCCCGGCTTGTCGTCGGCGCGGATGCCCGGGTCTTCGATCTTTATGACCCGGGCGCCCCAATCGGCGAACTGCCTCACTGCAGCGGGGCCCGAGCGTACGCGAGTCAGATCCAATACGGTAAAACGTTCCAACGGCTTGGCGGTTCCCTGCTTCACAACGGCTCCCGGTCAGAAATGCAATGCGATTACTTGTTGGTTGTTGGACATTCTATGTCCTGTAATTCCCACATGTCAATGCATACCGATGATGAAAATTGGGGCGACGGGGCGACGGGGCGACGGGGCGACGGGGCGACGGGGCGACGGGGCGACGGGGCGACGGGGCGACGGGGCGACGGGGCGACGGCGGCAGACCAGGCGTACAGCCTGGCGCAACGCCCCGGCTAGAAAGGGTGCCCGCAGCCGCGGGCGGCGATGCCCATGAGCATGGGCATCATTGCAGCTATCGCTGGCGTGCCGGCAACACGGCGCGCAATACTTCGGTCGGCGGCTTGCCCGCGCTTGTGGCTATGGCGGCAAGGGTCTGATCGGCCGACTCGGCCTGGTATCCCTTGTTTTTCAAGGATGCGATCAAGGCATCGGGGGTGGTCTTCAGGACGGGCGCGAGGTCCGCAACCCGGGCCTGGGTCATCAGCGCAGCGGCTTGGAACGCCGGATTACCCCCGCGCCGGGAGTTCGTCGCCCCCGAATAAGCGAAGGGAAGGGCCACGACTATGCTGAACACGATGGGAATGACAAGAGTCTTGCGCCGGGCGTAGGCCACCAGGGCGTTCCAGTTTTTCCAGACGTGAAAGACGAAAGGCAGGAGCCACACCATGCTGAGCCATACGTGCATCGAATGAAAGGTGCTCGACTGCCAATGGAAGAACAGGGCCACCCCCGAAATGGTCGAGACAATAAAAAACCCCGTGGTCAGGGGCGTGGCATAGCGATTCAAGAAGTTTTTCACTACTGTGTTTCCTGTGGGCGATTGGATATCGGCTTTCGAGTCTTGCGTGAAGAATCCGGCGCTTTCCGTCAGGCGCCCAGCGGCGGTTCGGCCCGAACCCTACA
This sequence comes from Candidimonas humi, assembly GCF_019166065.1. Classification (GTDB taxonomy): domain Bacteria; phylum Pseudomonadota; class Gammaproteobacteria; order Burkholderiales; family Burkholderiaceae_B; genus Candidimonas; species Candidimonas humi. The sequence goes on along the minus strand of NZ_JAHTBN010000003.1, from coordinate 544,167 downwards.
ACAAGCTGAATATATTACCCAAATAGCGCGGTGCCGGCACGCCCTGTGTCGATACCTTTGTCTACACCTATTTCAATCCATTTCGAGACCTCAAACCGATTCCCGTTTCGACGCCCGATATCGCCAGATGCTGTCTACGATCGTGGCCATTGCCGCCGGCCCCGGGATGAAAGACGCCTGCTTCCACTCCAACGCCCATCGCTGCGCAAGCCTGCGGCATGTGCGTCGACTAAAATACCCGTGCGCCCGTCATGACGCACAGCCGTCAGGCGCCATGCAGGAAACGGCACTTCGTGCCACAATCTTGCCTTTTGCGCCCGCGGCCAAGCCGGCCGGAGCGATGCCACGCCCGAGTGGTGAAATTGGTAGACACAAGGGACTTGAACAATTTGAGCCTTCGGGGGGAAACACCCGAAGTGACGCCCGTCAAAGTCGGCGAACGCCCTGGATGCCGCGGCATCCGAGCCAACGCCGAGCCAAGCCCGGACCGCAAGGCCGGGAAGGTGTAGAGAGCAGACGGCGGGCACCTACAGCCGCAAGGCCATGGTGAAGGCGTGCTCCAGCCCACGAACCGCGCTCCAAGCGCGGGCGGCGAAAGCCGTAGCGGGAAGAAAATCCCTCGCCGCAAGGCGTACCGGTTCGATTCCGGTCTCGGGCACCACCCTCTTTCGCTCGCCCGCTATCGGCGTGGGCCAGGCATGGCCGGCCACGCCGCACGAATAGACACTATTCGCGCGAACAGCGGCGGCCGAATACTTCTCTTTACGCGCGCAAGGGCTTCAAGGCGTCGGCCCAGCGGACCAGTTCGTCGAGCATGGTTTTGGCCGAAGCGTCGATCAGCTCGTTCGAGCCGAAAACGCCGCTGTCATTGATATGGCTGGCAACCACGGGCACCATGACGCCTTCTACCATGGGCATCATTTTCAGCGTAGTGGCGTGCAATTTCGCCATTTGCACGGCGCGCACGCCGCCGGAGACGCCGCCATAGCCCACAAAGCCGCAAGGCTTGTAATTCCATTCGCGGTATACGTAGTCCAGGGCATTGATCAGCGACGGCGGGGGGCTGTAGTTGTACTCGGGCGTGACGAACACATAGGCGTCGGCCGCGGCTACGCTCTTGCTCCACCGCTTCGTGTGCTCGTGTTCGTATTGCTGCATGCGGGGATGCACCGGTTCGTCATAGATCGGCAGATTGAAATCGGCAAGATCGACCAATTCGGCATTGAACCCGCCATGCTGGCGGGCATACTCGTGAAACCAGCGGGCAACCGACGGCCCGACGCGCCCGGGCCGGGTGCTGCAAATAACGATGTGAAGCTTGAGCGACATGACATCTCCATTATGAAATCGTTGCGGCGAGGCCGCCTTGAGCAAGCCGCAGGACTTCGGCAGCGCTTGCGCGGTCAACGGGATCCGTCCTCCGGCATACCAGGCGCTATCATATCCCGGCGCCGTCGGGCTGCGGCGCGACAAGGCGCGAGGCAGCAAGGATACGGCCACCCGTGCACGGCCATGGGCTCACGGCCGGCACGCTCGAGGCTGGCGCCACTTGATCGACGCCACTTGATCGGAGCCGCTTGATCGGAGCCGCTTGATCGGCGCCACTTGATTGACGCCATCAGACCGGAGAGATCCGGCCAGCGCTATTTCTTCGTGGCGTAGGCGACGTTGGCGACGGTGGCCTGCATCAGGGCGATTACCTTGTAAGCCGACTCTCCGTGCTTGAAGGCGCGGACCTCGCCCGTGCACACGGCAAGAGACTTGCCCGCATTCTGCACCTTGCCTATGGCGAGAAAACGGTCGCCCGCCGCGGGCCTCAGGAAATTGATCTTGAATTCGGCGGTAACCACTTCGCTGCCCGGCGGCGCCTTGGTCAGCGCCGCGTAGCCGCAGGCGCTGTCGACGATACTGGTGATGGCGCCGGCATGCACGAAACCATGCTGCTGGGACAAGTGCCCCGAAAAGGCAAGCGCGATATGCACTTCGCCGTCTTCCACCAGCACCAGTTCCGCGCCCAGGGTCTGCATGAGCCCCTGCGCGGCGAAGCTGGACGCGACTCGTTGTTGGGTATCGCTCATGGACAGGCTCCGATTCTGCGTCTTCGAGTAGACGCCATCATAGCGCCCGTATGCTCGCGATCAATGCGTCCATGAAGGCCTGGCTGGCCGGCGACAGCGAACGCCCTATGCGCGTGATCAGGCCTATCGAACGCGATACGGCGGGACGCTGCAGCGGCACCGGCGCCAGATCGTCGTTCTTGGTCAGGTGCAGGGCCAGCCGCGGCACGGCCGACACGCCCAGACCGGCAGCCACGAGCGCGCCATTGGCCGCGATGCTGGGGGCTTCCAGCGCCGGAACCACATGCATGCCCTTTTGCAGGAACACGGCGTCGGTGATGGGGCGGATGCTGCTGTTGGGCATGCTGGCTATGAATGGCCGCGCGGCGAATGCCGACCATGGCGCCCAGGCCTGGGCGGCAAGCGGGTCGTCGCGATGGCACAGCAATACGAAGGGGTCGTCCAGCAGCGGCAGGTAGCGCTGCGCGGCATCCGGCTCCGAAGGTACCCCGATGGCGAAATCCGCCCTGCCCTCGTTCACGTGGCCGCGCAGCACCTCGGCCGGCCCCTCCAGCAATGAAAAGCTGACCTGCGGATACTGCCGGCGAAATGCCGCGATGGCATTGGGCAGCAGCGCGATCCCCACCGAGGGCAAGGCGGCCACGGTAATGTGACCGCTGCGCCCTTCCAGGAATTGCGACAGTTCGCTGAAGGCGCTGTTGAAGTCGTCCAATATGCGCAGTGCGATGGGCAAGAGCTCCGCCCCGGCCGCAGTGATGCTGACGTGGCGCGTGTCGCGGTCGAACAACTGGGCGCCGACCACGCCCTCGACCAGCTTGATGGTCCGGGTCAGGGCCGGCTGCGACACATGCAAAGCCTGCGCCGCGGCGCGGAAGTTGCGCTTGGTCGCCACCATGGCGAAGGCCTCGAGCTGCTGCAAAGTGAGCTTGATTCTCATGGGAGGCTCCGATAGGACGTATCCTGGACGGATCCGGCCTTGCCGGCCAACGCGCACCGGCCACCGGCAAGGCAGCCTCGGCAGGCCCCTTTGTCGCCCGGCTTGGGCCGCCGGGCCGGCCCTTTATCGCGTACCGCCTGGCGGATTGATCCATTCAGGTTATCAAATTTATAAAAACATTGTAATTCACATATCAACAGGCTGGCGCCAGAATGGCATGTGGGCAGCCGTGGCCATGCGCCGCAAGCCCGCCCGGCTACGCATAGGGAAAGGAGTGTACGAAAACCGATGAGCGGAATTCTTCAAGGCATACGCGTGCTGGAACTGGGCCAGGTATTGGCCGGGCCTTTCGCGGGCGCCATCTTTGCCGACCTGGGAGCGGAAGTGGTAAAGCTCGAACGCCCGGACGGCGGCGACGATGCGCGCCGCATGGGGCCCGCCTTCCGCCACGGAGACGCCCTGAACTTCCACGTTTTCAATTGCGGCAAGAAGTCGATAACCATAGACCTGAAGTCGGCGGACGGCATGGCCGCCTTCGAGCGCATGGCCGCGCAAACCGATATCCTGGTGCACAATCTGCGCCCGGGCGTCACGGCCAGCCTGGGCATCGACGGCCCGGCTCTGTGCGCGCGGCATCCGCGGCTGATCTACTGCGCGATCTCGGCCTTCGGCCACACCGGGCCCATGGCGGCGCGCCCCGGATACGAACCCCTGGTACAGGCTTTCAGCGGCTTGTCCAGCATCAACGGCGGCCCGGACGATCCGCCCATGCGCACCGGCGCCTCGGTATGCGACCAGGGCACGGGCATGTGGGCGGTGATCGGCGCGCTGGCGCTACTCGAACGGCGCCACCGCACGGGCCAGGGCGGCGTCATCGACGCCTCGCTGCTGGAAACCGCCATGGTCTGGACGGGCCAGAAGGCCGATGCCTATACCAACGAGGGCAAGCTGCCGGTGCGCCATCGCTCCGGACACCCAGGCTTTGTTCCCTACGAAGCCTTCGAGACCGCCGATACGCCGCTGCTGGTGTGCTGCGGCAACGACCGCCTGTTTGCCAAGTTCGCCCACGAGCTGGACTGCGACTCCTGGGCCAGCGACGAACGCTACGCCACAAACCGCGCGCGCCTGCGCAACAAAGACGAACTGCTGGCGCAGATCGTCCCTCGGCTGCGCGCCCGTTCCCGCGCCGACTGGCTGGCCCGCTTCGAGGCGGCCGGCGTGCCCTGCGCCCCCATCCATACCATCCCGGAAGCCCTGGACCACCCCCAGGTGCGCGCCCTGCAGCAACTGCGCGAAGTGCCCGGCGAAGACTTCCGGCTCACCGCCCTGCCGTTCTCGGTCGACGGCGCGCGGCCGACACGCCGCGGCCCGGCGCCCAGGCTGGGCCAGCACAATACCGAATTCGATTTGCCGCCCAATCTCACAGGAGAAGACCATGTCTGATCTGCCCCGCCGTATTCATATCCACGAAGAAGGGCCGCGCGAAGGCTTCCAGATCGAGCCCGGCCCCATCGCCAGCGCCGACAAGGTGCGCTTCATACAAATGCTGGCCGAAACCGGGCTGACCGAGATCCAGTGCGTATCGTTCGTCAATCCCCGGCGCGTGCCCACCATGGCCGACGCCGAGGACGTGGCCGGCGCCATCCACCAGCGCGACGATGTGCATTACACCGGCCTGTGGCTCAACCACCGCGGCCTGCTGCGCGCGCTGCAGACGCCCTTGCACACCGAAGGCTATGTGCGCACCAGTGGCTCGGATGCATTTTCCCTCAGCAACAACGGCAGGAATGTCGAAGAATCGCTGCAGGAACAAGGCGCCACGCTGCAATACTGCATCGAAAACAATATTCCGCTGTCCGGCGGCATCGTCACCACCGCTTTCGGCTGCAACCTGGAAGGCGAAATCCCGGCCACCCGCGTGGTCGAACGCATTGCCCAGTTGCTGGACTTCGTCGAAGGCTATGGCCTGCAACTGCCGATACTGCGGCTGGCCGACACGGTGGGCTGGGCCAACCCGAAATCCGTGGCCACGCTGCTGGGCGCCATACGCGACAAGTGGCCCGAGCTGCGCCTGGGGCTGCATCTGCACGATACGCGCGGCACGGCCATGGCCAATGCCCTGGTCGGCCTGCAGTTCGGCATCGACACCTTCGACAGTTCCTGTGCCGGCCTGGGGGGCTGCCCCTTCGCTGGCCACAAGGGCGCAGCCGGCAATATCTGCACCGAAGACCTGGCGTTCATGTGCGAGGAAATGGGCATAGAAACCGGCGTGGACCTGGACGCCCTGGCCGAATGCGCGCGCTACGCCGAAGAACTCGTGGGCCATCCGCTGCCCGGCAAGCTGATGCGCGGCGGCACGCTGACGCGCTGGCGCACTCAATAAAACCTACGAACGACAACAGTACCCATCGAATACCAGACAGGAGACCTGATGATGCGAACACCGATACGCGCCGACCGCAGACAAGCCACCACAGCCGCAGCCGCCGCTGACACAGCCCAAGCCTTGCGCGCCGGGCGGCGCAGCGGCTTGCGGACCCTGGCCGCGCTCGGCCTGGGGCTGGGCCTGAGCCTTGCGGCCGGAGCCGGCATGGCGGCAAGCTACCCCGCCCCCGGCAAGCCCATCACGCTGGTCGTGCCCTTCGGCGCCGGCAGCGGCACCGACCAGCAAGCGCGCGCCTACGCCCAGGCCCTGAGCACCGAATTCGGCGCCGAGATCGTGGTCGAGAACAAAGGCGGAGCCAGCGGCATGATCGCCGCCCAGTACGTGGCCAAGGCCCCGGCCGACGGCTACACGCTGATGCTGACGACCAACACCACGCAGGCCGCCGACGAGCACCTGTTCAAGAAACTGTCCTATGACCCGGTCAAGGACTTCACGCCCATCACGCTGCTCTCCAAGGGCTATATGTTCCTGCTGGTGAACCCCAAGTCGCCCTACAAGACAGTCTCCGACCTGATCGCCGCGGCCCGCAAGGCGCCCGGCAAATTGAACTTCGGCAGCGGCAGCTCGTCCAGCCGCGTCGCCGGCGAACTGCTCAAGCAGATGACCGGAACCGATATCGTCAACGTGCCCTACACCAGCAACCCCAAGTCCATCGTCGACCTGCTGGGCGGTCAGATAGACTTCATGTTCGCGGACACGTCCACCGCGCTGCCGCAAATGAACGGCGGCAAGCTGCGCGCGCTGGCGGTCAGCGGCACGCGGCGCCTGGCCTCAGCACCCGATGTGCCCACGGTCAGCGAAAGCGGCGTCAAGGGCTACGACATGTCCTACTGGACGGCCGCCTATCTGCCCAAGGGCGCCTCGCCGGAACTGCAGAAGCGCCTGCACGAAATGTTCGTCAAGGCATCGTCCTCGCAGGTCGTCAAGACCTACTACACCAATACCAGCGCCGAAGCGATCAACACCACACCCGAAGGCCTGATGAACTTCCAGATCACCGAATCGAAGAAGTGGGGGGACATCATCAAGAAGGCGGGCATCCAGCCGGAATGAACGTGATCACGGCGCGGCCGGCATAAGCCGCCGCGACGTGGCGCGGGCGCAGGCCTGGGCCGGCCCGCGCAGCCTTCGCAGGCCACGACCCACCACCGGAGCACAAGCTCGATACAGCACAGTAAAAAAAACGCCACGAGACCATCGTGGCGTTTTTTATTCGGCAAGGGCAGAACCGCAAGCACTGCTGCGGCCCTGCCCCGCCTTGCGGGGCTTGTCGCCTTCAGGCGGCGGTTCCCGAATTTGCCGTGGCGGGGCCTTGCGGGCCGCCCTGGGCTTCGATCCCGCCGATAGCCTTCATGGACAGGCGCAGGCGGCCCTTGTCGTCGGCCTCGATGACCTTGATGCGCACGACCTGGCCCACTTTCAGCACATCGTTGATGTTGGCGATGCGGTAGTTGGCGATTTCGGAAATGTGCAGCAGGCCGTCGCGGCCGGGCAGCACTTGCACGATTGCGCCGAAGTCCAGCAGGCGCAGCACCGGGCCTTCGTACTCTTGGCCGACTTCGACATCGGCGGTGAGTTCCTTGATGCGGCGCTCGGCTTCGCGAGCCTTGTCCAGATCGGCGCTGGAGATGGTGATGACGCCATCGTCGGCGATGTCGATCTGGGTGCCGGTTTCCTCGGTCAGGGCGCGAATGGTGGCGCCGCCCTTGCCAATCACGTCGCGGATCTTCTCGGGATTGATCTTGACCGAAAGCATGCGCGGCGCGAATTCCGACAGTTCGGTGCGCGAGCCTTCGAGGGCGTCGCGCATCTTGCCCAGGATGTGCATGCGGCCTTCGCGGGCCTGGGCCAGCGCCACCTGCATGATTTCCTTGGTGATGCCCTGGATCTTGATGTCCATCTGCAGGGCGGTGATGCCATGCACGGTACCGGCCACCTTGAAGTCCATGTCGCCGAGGTGATCTTCGTCGCCCAGGATGTCAGTCAGCACGGCGAACTTGCCGCCGTCCTTGATCAGGCCCATGGCCACGCCGGCCACGTGTTCCTTGATGGGCACGCCGGCGTCCATCATGGCCAGCGAGCCGCCGCACACCGATGCCATCGACGACGAGCCGTTGGATTCGGTAATTTCGGAGACCACGCGGATCGTGTACTGGAAGTCTTGCGGTTCGGGCAGCAGCGATATCAGCGCGCGCTTGGCCAGGCGGCCGTGGCCGATTTCGCGGCGCTTGGGCACGCCGAAGCGGCCGGTTTCGCCGGTGGCGAACGGCGGCATGTTGTAGTGGAGCATGAAGCGGTCGCGGTGCTCGCCCATGATCGAGTCGATGATCTGCTCGTCCTGCTTGGTGCCCAAGGTAGCGACCACCAGGGCCTGCGTTTCACCGCGGGTGAACAGGGCGCTGCCGTGAGCGCGCGGCAGCACGCCCAGGCGGATCGCGATGGGGCGCACGGTGCGCGTGTCGCGGCCGTCGATGCGGGCCTCGCCGTTCAGGATCTGGCCGCGCACGATACGCGCTTCCAGGTCGAACAGGATGTTGTCGACCTCGACGCCGTCGGGCTCGGCTTCGCCGCGGGCGGCGGCCTGCTCGGCCAGCTTGGCCTTGACGTCGGCATAGACTTCGCGCAGCTTGGCGGTGCGGGCCTGCTTCTCGCGGATCTGATAGACGGCGTTCAGATTTTCCTGGGCAGCGGCGGAAACGGCCGCGATCAGGGCTTCATTGCGCGGCGCGGGCTGCCAATCCCATTCGGGCTTGCCGGCCTCAGCGACCAGGCTGTGAATGGCGTTGATGGCTGCCTGCATTTGCTCGTGGCCGAAAACCACGCCGCCCAGCATCACGTCTTCGGACAGTTGCTGCGCTTCGGATTCGACCATCAGCACGGCGGCTTCGGTGCCGGCCACCACCAGATTCATTTTCGAATCCTTGAGCTGCGCGGTGGTGGGGTTGAGCACGTACTGGCCGTCGACATAGCCGACGCGGGCCGCGCCGATGGGGCCGTTGAAGGGGATGCCGGAAATGGCCAGCGCGGCCGACGCGCCGATCATCGCAGGGATGTCGGGATCGACTTCGGGATTGACCGAGACGGTATGGATGATGACCTGCACGTCGTTGTAGAAGCCTTCGGGGAACAACGGACGCAGGGGCCGGTCGATCAGGCGCGAGGTGAGGGTTTCTTTTTCAGAGGGCTTGCCTTCGCGCTTGAAGAAGCCGCCCGGAATACGGCCGGCCGCGTAGGTCTTTTCGACATAGTCGACCGTCAGGGGGAAAAAGTCCTGGCCGGCCCTGGGTTTCTTGGCGGCGACCACGGTGGCCAGCACTACGGTGTCGTCGACCGACACCAGCACTGCGCCCGAGGCCTGTCGGGCGATCTCGCCCGTTTCCAGCACGACCGTATGCTGGCCGTACTGGAACGATTTCGTCACTTTATTGAACATCACACAATATCCTTACTTTAGAAAAGGTTCCGCATGTGCCGCTTGCGCGGCCGAGCCCACGTGAGCCCTGCTTGTCCTGTTTCGTATCCGCAGGCCGGCCCGAAAATAAAAAACCGTGGACCCCGCGACATTCCATCGCAGCGTCCACGGTTGCATCAGCGAGCCCGCCCCGGGATCACTTACGCAGACCGAGCTTTTCGATCAGCGCGCGATACGAATCGGGATTGCGGCCCTTGAGGTAATCGAGCAGTTTGCGGCGACGGCTGACCATGCGCAGCAGGCCGCGGCGCGAATGGTGGTCTTTCATGTGAGTCTTGAAATGGCCCGTCAGCTCATTGATGCGAGCCGTCAGCAGCGCTACTTGTACTTCGGGGGAGCCGGTATCGCCCTGGGCGCGTTGATATTGCGCGACGATATCGGATTTCTTGATGTCGGAAACAGACATTTATGGCCTCTTTGACTGGCGCCAGGGCCGAGGTGCCCTGACGTGGCGTTAACGAACAACTACAATGATTATCACTACAATGATTTGTTCCCGGCGCGTATCGCAGAGCGCCGGCATTTTGCCGGAGCCTTGCCCGCAAGCCGCCTGCATCCGCGGAAAAAACATCCGCCCTGGGACGCACACATGCTTACATTCGCCTGGAACTTCGGCATTATAGCGGATAAGCGGCAGTCTACGCTGGCCCGCTCGCCGGGTACCGTAGCGGGCGCCGCCGCGGGGCACGCCCAATATCGACGCAGGAGCATGGCTATGATCCGCAATAAACCCGCTTACACGCCGGCGCGCGCCCTGCGCGCCGTCCTGGCGCTGGCCGTGCTGGGCACGCTGGGCGCCTGCGCCAACATGAGCCAGTTGCCGCCGGGCACGCCGCTATCCCAGATCGAGGCCAAGTACGGCCGGCCCAATTTTTCGTGCCCTGACGCCGGCGGCGGCCAGCACCTGATCTGGACCCAGCAGCCCATGGGCCAATATGCCTGGGGCGTGCACGTCGATGCCGCCGGCGGCACCGGCAAGGTCACGCTGCTGCTCAGCGACGAGCACTTCAACCTGCTTTCCAAGGGCACCTGGAGCCAGGAACGTGTACGCTGCGAATTCGGTCCTCCGGCCGTCATCGACCGGGTAGGGCTGCCGTCCAGCGACCAACTCGTCTGGAGCTACCGCTATCGCCAGGGCTCGGTCTGGAATTCGCTGATGTACGTGTATTTCGGCCATGACGGCTCGCACGTCACCCACTTCAACCCCGGCCCCGACCCGATGTACGAGCACGACCGCTGGTCGATGTTCTAGCGCATTTTCGGCCCAGATGCCTACAGCCCTCGATGCACTGCCGTCGATGCACTGCATGGGACGGGCGCTGCACATAGGCGGTAAACGTTTGCGCCGGCCTTGCTCCAGCCGAATGGGCCCGGGCGCCGCGAGGCGCCGGCCCGCAAAGTTTTTACTGGGTATCCTGCGGAGGTTCTTCGTGGCTGGCCTTGCGCATGCGGATGCCGAGCTTACGCGCACGGCGCCAGCGCCAGTAGAACACCGCCCAGCCCGACAAACCGTAGACCACGAACAGGCCGAACAACACTACCGGCGGGTCGCTGGACACGAACACGAACACAGCCACCAGCACCAGGATTACCCAGAACGGCACGCTGCGCCCCAAAGCAAAGGTCTTGCCGCTGTAGAACGGCGCGTTGCTGACCATGGCGACGCCGGCATAGACCGTCAGGGCGAAGGCCAGCCAGGCTATGGTGCCGCTTTGCAGCGAGAACTTGTTGTCCACCGCCAGCCAGACGAAACCCGCCACCAGGGCCGCGGCCGCGGGGCTGGGCAAGCCCTGGAAGAAGCGCTTGTCGACCACGCCGATATTGGTGTTGAAACGCGCCAGGCGCAGCGCCGCGCCCACTACATAGACGAATGCCGCCAGCCAGCCCCAGCGCCCCAGATCGCGCAAGGTCCATTCGTAGATGACCAGCGCCGGCGCTATGCCGAACGACGCCATGTCGGACATGGAGTCATATTGCTCGCCGAATGCCGACTGGGTATTGGTCAGGCGCGCCACGCGGCCGTCCATGCCGTCGAACACCATGGCGGCGAAGATCGCGATGGCCGCGATCTCGAAGCGGCCGTTCATGGCCTGCACCACGGCGTAGAAGCCGGCAAACAGGTTGGCGGTGGTGAAGGCATTGGGCAGCAGGTAGATGCTGCGCCGGCGGGTGTGTTCGTCCAGCGGGAAATTAGGCATGTTCGGCCTCGTTCGCGGCGGGCAGCTCGGCCAGGACGGTGCTGGTGGCCTGAACCTTGTCGCCCAGGGCGACCCTGGGCCGCGAGCCCGGCGGCAGGTAGACATCGACGCGCGAGCCGAAGCGTATGAAGCCATAACGCTGCCCGCGGTACAACTGGTCGCCGGCCTTGGTGTAGCACAGGATGCGCCGCGCCACGAGGCCGGCGATCTGCACCGCGGTCACCAGGCCGCCCTGCCGGGTGCGCAGCACGATGGCGTTGCGCTCGTTCTGCTGCGAAGCCTTGTCCAGCGAGGCATTGAAGAACTGGCCGGCGAAATAATCGGTGGACACGACCTCGCCGTCGACGGGCGCACGGTTCGAGTGCACATTGAATACATTCATGAAGACGCTGATCTTCAAGGCGTCGCGATGGGCGTAGGGATCTTGGGCCTGTTCGACGGCCACTACGCGGCCGTCGGCCGGCGACAGCACGTTCAGGGCGCCATCCGGCGCCACGCGCGGCGGATCGCGGAAGAATTGCAGCACGAACAGGGTGATCAGCCACAGGGGCAGCGAGCCCCACGGCGACCAGAAGGTCACGGCCAGCGACACCACTACGGCGATCGCAATAAAAGGCCAGCCCTCGCGGGCAATGAGAGGATGCGGATAGGAAGGTTTATTCATCGTAAAGCGAAGAATAACCGAATTGGCGCGCTTCGGCGCTGCGATGTAGAACGGGAAAACCCCGCGCCAGGCCGCCGGCAACGGTCGCCGCAGCCATGGTGGCATCTTAGGACCGGGCGGTTCTTTCGGCTGCGAACGTCCCCTGCAATTGCCGCGGCCAGCTCATCCCGAAAGGCCCCTGCGCGCGTCCAGGGCAAGTGGCGCGGCGCACCGGGCGGCCTTCAGGCGAACACGACCAGCGGGCGCTGCGGACGGCGGGGATGCTGCAGGATTTCGGCTTCGATGCCATAGGCATGCCAGATATGTTCAGCCGTCAAGACTTCGGCCGGCGTGCCGCAAGCCAGCACCACGCCGTCGGCCAGCAGAACGATGCGGTCGGCCCAACTGGCGGCCAGGTTCAAGTCATGCAGCACGACCAGGGCGCCGATGCGCTCGGCGCGCGCCACGTCCGCGACGGCACGCAGCAGCTCCTGCTGGTGCAGAGGATCGAGACTGGAGGTGGGTTCGTCCAGCAGGATGTAGCGGGCCTGGGAATCGGCGCCGCGGCCCGCCAGCGCCTGCAGCAGCACCCGCGCGAACTGCACGCGCTGCTGCTCGCCGCCCGAAAGCTCGAGATAGCGCCGCTGCGCGAAGCCGGCCATGCCCGCCAGCCCCAGCGCGCGCCGCAGCAGCCCCTCCACTTCCCGGGGGGACAGTTCCGCAAATGGATAAGCTCCCATGCCCACCACTTCGTCCACGGTCAGGTCGAAACCCAGGCCGGGGCGCTGCGGCAATACCGCGCGGGCACGCGCCTGGGTGGCGGCATCCAGTTCGGCCAGCGCCCGGCCGTTCAGGCGGATCGGTTCGCAGCCTGGCGCCGCCGGCTGGGGCGCAAGCTCGCCCGCCAGGGCCGACAGAAAGCTGGATTTGCCGGCGCCGTTGGCGCCCAGCAGGCATAGCAGTTCGCCCGCGGCCAGCGCCAGGTCGATATCACGCAGGACGCTGCGCGCGCCGCGGGTTACGCCCAGCCGGTGCGCCTCGAAGGTCTCCGGCTGCGCCGCGGCATCTGTCGGAGCTTCCGCCGCATCGGCGCCCACGTCCGCAGCCGGGCCCAAGGCCCGCGCGCCGCCCAGTCTTTTCGCCATCGCCCAGGTCCTGGCCCTGCTCATTGGGCCCCCGCCCGCGCCATCTGCCGCCCGGCGCGAAACAGCAGCCAGAAAAAGAACGGGCCGCCCACCAGCCCCGTCACCAGGCCCACGGGCAGTTCGGCCGGCGCCACCACCAGGCGCGCGGCGCAGTCGGCCAGCGTCAAAGCCAGCGCGCCGCCCAGGGCCGAGGCCGGCAGCAGATAGCGATGGTGCGCGCCCAGCAGCATGCGAGCCAGGTGCGGTACGACCAGCCCGACAAAGCCAATGCCGCCGGTGACGGCCACCAGCGGCCCGACCGCCAGGGCCATGGCCAGGATCAGGCGCCGCCGCAGCGGCCCCAGGGCGAAGCCCAGATGGGCGGCCTCGCGCTCGCCCAGCAGCAAAGCATTCAATTCACGCCAGCGGCGGCAGAAATAGACGAGCAAAAGCAGCGTCCACGGCCCGAAGAAGGCCAGCAGGCGCCAGTTCGCGCCGGCCAGGCTGCCCATGCTCCAGAAGGTCAGGTCGCGCAACTGGCTGTCGGTAGCCATATAAGTGCACAGGCCGATGGCGCTGCCGGCCAATGTATTGATGGCAATGCCCGCCAGCAGCAGCCCGGCCATGCCGGGGTAGCGGCGCCCTGCCCCATAGGCCAGGAAGGTCGCGCCCAGTCCCCCGACGAAGGCCGCCCCCGCCACCGCAGGCAGGCCGGCCGCACCGGCCACGATCGCGCACACCGCTCCCAGCGCGGAGCCGGACGAAATGCCCACCAGCCCGGGCTCGGCCAGAGGATTGCGGAACAAGGCCTGCATCGCCGCGCCGGCCACGGCCAGCGCGGCACCCGCCGTCATGGACAAGAGCACGCGCGGCAGGCGGATGTCCAGCAGCACGCTACGCAGCAAGCGGTCGCCGGGCTGTGCCTCGCCCCACAACAACGTGGGCAGGCGCGACCAGGGAATAGGCATGGCGCCGCTGGCGCTGGCGGCCAGCGCGGCCAGCAGCAGGCAGACGGCCAGCCAGGCCAGCGCCGGGCGCGGAGCCAGGCGCCCCGATGGCAGACGCGGCCCGCAGCCAGTAGACACAGCACTCATTGCGCCGCCTTCTTCAGTTCGCGTATTGCCAGCGCCAGCCGCGGCCCCAGGCCCAGAGCCAGCAAATCGTCCATCGGCACGATACGGCCGGCGCGCGCGGCCGGCGTATCGGCCACCCCGGGGCTGGCGCGCAGGGCGGCCATGCCGCCCACGGCTTGCAACGAAGCACTGGTGATGACGATCATCTCGGGCGCCAGCGCCGCCAGGCCCTCGGCGGACAAGGGTTTGTAGCCGCGCTGCGCCGCCAGAGCGTTGTCTTGGCCCGCAAGCCCCAGCAGCGCATTGGCCGCGGTATCGCGGCCGGCCGCCTGGAACTGGCCGCTGCGATTGACCAGCAACAACGCGCGGTGGCGCGGCGCGGGTATCGCGCGGGCCGTATCGATCTCGGCGCGCAGGCGCGCGGCCAGCGTCTCGCCCGCCTGCGGCACGCCCAGCACTTCGGCGACTTGTTCCACACGCCGGTAGAGCGAATCCACCGATGGCGCGTCCGATACGCGCCGCACCGTCAAACCCAACGATGCCAGCCGTTCCAGGGCCTGGGGCGGCCCCGCGTTCTCGGAAGCCAGCACCAGGTCGGGACGCAATGCCAGTATTCCTTCCACCGGCGCCGCGCGGTAATACCCGACGCGCGGCAGGCGCGTGGCCGCCTCGGGGTACAGGCTGGACAGATCATCCCCGACCAGGCGGCCGCCCTGCCCCAGGTCGTAGACGATTTCCGTGACGCTGCCGCCCAGCGACACCACGCGCCGCGGCGGCGCAGGCACCGCCAGAGCCACGGCGGGCACGCTCGCGCACAGTAGCGCGGCAAGAAGAGCGCGGCGATGAATGCCGGGCGCCGCAAGCTGCGCCGCCCTTGGCGAATCCAAGCGGCGTGCGAGCCGTGAAGCAGACATAAAAAACCGTGCCATCTCAAGCCGCCAGCGGCACGGGGCAGTAGCCCACCATCAACTCGCGCCAAGCAGCCAGTTCCGGTATGCCCGGTTTGCGCGCGCCGAAAAACTGTACGATCAGCTCGCCGCCGGCCGTATAGCCTTCGAGCGACGTGATCCAGCCATCGTCGCTGGGACGGTTGACGATCCAGGTGGATTCGATGGCCGTGGTGTCGAGATGCAGATTGAAGTGCGGCTCCAGCACATTGAACCAAGGCCCGGTCCTCAACAGATGTTCGATCGGGCCGGAATGAATCTGCACCATGCCGCAGTTGCCGACAAAACACATGATGGATGTGCCGCGCTCGACCACCGCATGCAGCATGCGCTCTATCGTGTCGTTGGGCACAGGCTGCGCCAGATCGGTGCCGGCTTCGCGCAAAGCGGCCAGGCGCGACAGCTTGTGACGCTTGAGCAGCCCGGCGAACTCATGGGTGTCCTTCATGGCCAGCCATTCGTTGCGCAAGCCTGCCGCAGGCTCAATCTTGTCCGGCACCGGCATCGGCGCACCGGCTTCGGTGGCAGCAACGCCGGCGGCATCAGCACCGGCAACATCGGCATCGGCATCGGCAGCGCTCATGGCATCGGTATCAACACCGACAGCGGCGGCAACGCCTTGGGCGGGCCGGCCCATGCCCGCGGCCTGCGCCAGTTGCGGCCAGGCCGGCTCGGGGTCCAGCAGCGAGCTGGCCAAAGCCTCGTAGGCCTGCACGTCGCTGGCATCGGTGCAATACACCTTGTGGACAGCCTCGCCCTGCGCGTCGAAGAATTGCAGGCTGCGCCGCTGGCCATCGTCGACCGCCACCGTGTATTTCCAATGGCTGAAGAACATGCGCAGGTCAATGTCGGGGCCGAGCACGATACCCATGCTCTTGCCGGCGCGAATGTCTTCGTAGCGGCCATGGCGCTCATGCACGCACCACTCGTTGCGCGTCAGCGCCATCACCCTTCCCAGTTCGCCCAGGCGGCGAAACACGTCCTGCGGCGGCTCGCGCAGCATGCGCGGGCTGATGCCCCCGCAACCGGCCAGCACCAGCTCCAGCTCGCTGACATGCATCTGCGCGGCCAGGTTGCGTATGCGCGCCTTGGGCGCGGCGGCGGCCAGCTCGGCATAGCGTTCGCGCAAGACCCGGCCCTGCTGTTCAAATGGTTCCATCGTCATCTAACACTCCTCGTATGCACTGCTCAACTCAATACCGATATGTCAGGGCCACGCGCAGCGAGCGCCCCGGCTGCGTATAGGTGTCCACCGGCAGCGGAATCGCCGAGCTTCCCGCCGTGGGCACATCCAAGGCGTTCCAATACTTCTTGTCGAATACGTTATAGATACCCGCCTGCACTCGCAGCCCCTTGGCCGCCGCCGGTTTCCACCAAGCGGTCAGGTCCAGCAGTCCATAACCGGGCGCCTGGAAATCGGCGTAAGGCGCATCGGCCGTCGCCTGCGGATACTCCACTTGACCGCGCCGCCGCGCCGCCGTGACGCTGCCCTCGGCCCCCCAATGCTCGGTGTCATAGCCCACCGCGGCGATCAGTTTGAGCGGCGCCACCGAATTCAAGTGCTGGCCGGTTTCCTGGTCGCGGCCATCGGCCCAGGCCAGCGAGCCGCGTACGTGCCAACCGGGCATGAATTTCCAGTGCCCGCTCAATTCCGCGCCATAGATGCGCACGCGGGCGCGATTGACGTAGCCGGTGACGCCCAGCGGATACAGGCCGTTCCATGCCTGCTGCCACTCGGGGGACGTCGCGGTCAGCGGCACGTCTTCGATGAAGTTGCGATAGCGGTTGTCGTAGAAGCTCAGGCGCCCGCCCAGCTCGGCATCACCGGCCTCGACGCCCAGTTCCCAGCCGTGGCTGGTCTCGGGCTTCAGGTTGGGGTTGCCCACGCTCAGATAGGTGCCCGGGCCGCCATAGTTCAGGTAAAGCTGAGTGGCCGAAGGCGCCTTGAAGCCATAGCCGTACTTGGCATAGAGCGTGACGTCGTCGCGCGGCCGGAATTTCGCCAGCAAGGACGGCGACAGACGCTGGCCGCTGCTGGACGACAGGCTTTCCACATCTGAATTCGGGTTGTTGGAATACGAGCCGCCGTTCTCCGGCTTCTGCCGATAGGCATCGAAGCGCAGCGCGGGGGTCAGGCCGTAGCGCCCGTCGGCCCAGGACAATTCGTCTTGCGCCCACAAGGCCCATTGATTGCCCGCGACCCTCGGCATATCCGCCTGGTTGCTGTGCAGGAAGTCGCAAGTGCGCGGGCCGAAGATTGCGGGCAGGCCCGGCGGCAGAGTCGGGCAATTGTCATAACCATCGGACAACTGCTCGGTGCGATTGCCGTACCACTGCGCGCCCACGCTCCAGTGCTGGGCCAGGGCGCCGTCCAGATGCCCTGCCGCGCTGGCCTGCAGGCCGAAACCGGATTCCTGTATGGAATTGTCGCGGCCGTAGAGACCGCTGGGATATCCATAGCGGAACGGGTCGCCCGGAATGATATAGGCGCGCGCATCCGTGTTGTGCAGGCCATCGTTGGATGTGTCCAGGCGCATGCGCTGCCAATAGAGCTTCACGGCCGCCTCGTCCAGCGGAGCGTGGCCCTGCGGCGCCCGGTAGCCATAATCCAGCATTACGCGATCGCGCGCCAGCTCTTCATTCGTGGTGTCGTGGCCAATGCGGAAATCTTCGCCCGTGCCTTGCTCCGTGCGCATGTCGATCGTCGACTGGCGCCGGAACGTGTCGCCGCTCAGGCTCAGGGTATGGCCGCCCGACCACTCGTGCTGCAGCACCAGGCGCGCGTTCTGCTGCTTGTAGGTTTCGGGATTGGGCTGGTCGCGCTGCGCGCCATAGCCGCCGCGGTCGGCCATGTTCTGCAATTCGTGGCCGCGGCGCTGTCCGGCCTGCAGCAGCCACGAAGTGCCCTCGCCCACCCGGCCTGCCAGCGCAGCGTCTGCGCCGATACTGTCGTCGGCGCTGTCGTAGCCCGACTTCAACAGCGCCCCGAAGTCCCTGCCCGGCTCCAGCACATCGGCGGGCATCAGGCTGCGCAGCGCCAGCGCCCCGGCCAGCGCGCCCGAACGCGCCGCATTCGGGCCGCGCAGCACATCGATGGCCGACAAGGTATTGAAGTCTATGGTGTTCAAGCCGCCCTGCACGCCGCGTGCACCGTCGGTAAGCCATGGCAGCGGGACCCCGTCCAGGGTCGTGGCGACCCGATCGCCGTCCAGCCCTCGCAGATTGACGCTGTTGTTCTGGCGATTGAAGTTCACGCCGGGCTCGCCGCGCCGGCTCAAATCTTCCCAGCTATCGATCGACCTGTCGTCGAGCTGCGCACGGGTGGTTACGGTGGCGCCTTCGGGCAGCGCCGTTTGCAACACCTGGCCTTGCACCGTGACCGGCGCCAGCGACGGAACCGCCACGGCATTGTCGGCCGGCGGCACAGTCTCCACCTGTGCCACGCCGGGCGCGGCCAGTACCATCAGCAGCGCCCCTCCCCACCATACTGCCGACTTGCCGCTAGCCATATCCTCGCCCTTTCAAAATAATAATGAGATCAGAAATGATAACTATTACTATTTATAAATGCAAAGGGAATTTACCAGGATCAAGGACGAACCGCGAAACGCGATAAGGGCCTGCGCTGGGAAAAGATTTCGAGCATCAAGCCTCCCACCGGCATCGAAACACTTTATAGCCTGCGCATCACCCAGGTTCGCCGGGCGGTGGCCTGCCGCGAAGGCGATTTCATCCGCTCGCTCCGCATTCCAGCGGACCACGGCGCGACCTACGGCAAGAAATAAAAGAAGCGGCCGCACGGGCCGCTTCGAGGGTTGCGCGCCGGGGCAAAGCCTCGGCGCGCACAAGGAAAAGCTGCGATCAGTTCTTGCTTTGGTCGACCAGCTTGTTGGCCGCGATCCAGGGCATCATCGCACGCAGCTTGGAGCCGACCTGCTCGATCTGCGATTCGGCATTGATGCGGCGGCGCGAAAGCAGCGTGGGGGCGCCGGCAGCGTTCTCGAGGATGAAGTTCTTGGCATACGCGCCCGACTGGATGTCGGCCAGCGCGCGGCGCATGGCGGCACGAGTTTCGTCGGTGATGATCTTCGGCCCGGTTTCGTATTCGCCGTATTCGGCGTTGTTCGAAATCGAGTAGTTCATGTTGGCGATACCGCCTTCGTAGATCAGGTCGACGATCAGCTTGAGCTCGTGCAGGCATTCGAAATACGCCATTTCAGGCGCGTAGCCCGCTTCCACCAGGGTTTCGAAGCCGGCCTTGATCAGTTCGACGGTGCCGCCGCACAGCACGGCCTGCTCGCCGAACAGGTCGGTTTCGGTTTCTTCGCGGAAATTGGTCTCGATCACGCCGGCACGGCCGCTACCGATGGCGCAGGCATACGACAGCGCCACGTCGCGCGCGGCGCCCGACTTGTCTTGATGCACGGCGACCAGCGAAGGCACGCCGCCGCCCTGGCGGTAGGTGCCGCGCACCGTGTGGCCCGGGGCCTTGGGGGCGATCATGATGACGTCGATGTCGTTGCGCGGCACGACCTGGCCGTAATGGATGTTGAAGCCGTGTGCGAAAGCCAGCGCGGCGCCAGCCTTGATGTTGGCGGCCACGTGGTTGCGGTAGACCTCGGCGATGTTCTCGTCGGGCAAGAGGATCATGACCAGATCGGCACCCTTGACGGCCTGGTCGACTTCCTGCACCGGCAGGCCGGCGTTCTCGGCCTTGCTCCAGGAGGCGCCGCCCTTGCGCAGGCCCACCACCACGTTCACGCCAGATTCGTGCAGGTTCAGCGCATGCGCATGGCCTTGCGAGCCATAGCCGATGATGGCGACCTTCTTGCCTTTGATCAGGGACAGGTCGCAGTCTTTGTCGTAATAGACTTTCATTTTTACAGAGCTCCAGTATTTAAAGCAGTATTTTCGGTAGTTCGATTTACAGGCCCTACAAGCCGGCCCATGGACTTGATTTGAGCAAGAGCTCGGCCAATATGCCCGGCCAGCCCGCTCAATTGAGCGGCCATTTAACAGTTGTTTCGTCAAAAACCAGCGTGGGGACCGAGACCTCGAAACCCACAAACCAACAATTAAATTGCCGATATTTTAATTTACGGAACCGCGGCGAGGCCGGCAGGCGCCGCAAGGCGCCGGACACGTCCACCGCCCGGCCCGCCCTAAAGCTTCAGCACACGTTCGCCGCGGCCTATGCCCGACACCCCCGTGCGCACGGTTTCCAGAATCGCGCTGCGGTCCAGCGCGCCCAGGAAGGCCTCGATTTTTTCCTGTACGCCCGTCAGCTCGATCGTGTAGACCTTGTCCGTCACGTCGATGATGCGGCCGCGGAAAATATCGGCCATGCGCTTCATTTCCTCGCGCTCCTTGCCTACCGCACGCACCTTGACGAGCATCAGCTCGCGCTCGATATGCGCGCCTTCGGACAAGTCCACCACCTTGACTACGTCGACCAGGCGATTCAAATGCTTGGTGATCTGCTCGACGATTTCGTCCGACCCTTCGGTGACGATCGTCATGCGCGACAGCGTCGGGTCTTCGGTGGGCGCCACCGTGAGGGTCTCGATGTTGTAGCCGCGCGCCGAGAACAGGCCCACCACGCGCGACAGCGCGCCCGGGGCGTTTTCCAGCAGGATAGAAATCACGTGCTTCATGGTTTTTTCTCCCTGCAGGTCAAAGGTCTTCGGAACCGAGCAGCATCTCGGTCAGGCCGCGGCCGGCCTTCACCATCGGCCAGACGTTTTCGGTCTGGTCGGTGATGAAATCCAGGAACACCAGGCGGTTTCTGTGCTTGCCGAACGCCTCGCGGATCGCCGGCTCGACGTCGGCCGGCTTGTCGATGCGCAGGCCGACGTGGCCATAGCTTTCGGCCAGCTTGACGAAATCGGGCAATGCGTCCACGTACGACTCGGAATAGCGCGAGCCGTAGTCGATCTGCTGCCACTGCCGCACCATGCCCAGGTACCGGTTGTTCAGGCACAGGATCTTGGGCGTCAGCTTGTACTGGCTGCAGGTGGACAGTTCCTGGATGTTCATCTGGATCGAGCCCTCGCCGGTGATGACGGCGACCTCGCTGCCCGGATTGGCCATCTGCACGCCCATGGCGTAAGGCAGGCCCACGCCCATGGTGCCCAGGCCGCCGGAATTGATCCAGCGCCGCGGCTCGTCGAAACGATAATACTGGGCAGCCCACATCTGGTGCTGGCCCACGTCGGAGGCGACGAAGGCATTGCCGCCCGTCACGTCCCACAGGGTCTCGATCACGGACTGCGGCTTGATGACCTCGTCGGACGGTTCGTACTTCAGGCACTGGCGGGCGCGCCAGGTGTCGATCTGTTCCCACCACTTGGCCTGCGCCGCCTTGCCGGCGGCCGAGGGGCCCTGGCCCTGCTCGGTGGCCTGGCGGTAGAAGCTGTTGAGCTCCTGCAGGACGTCCTTGACGTTGCCGACGATAGGCACGTCCACGCGCACGCGCTTGGAAATCGACGAAGGGTCGATGTCGATGTGAATGATCTTGCGCGGGTTCTGCGCGAAATGCTTGGGATTGCCGATGACGCGGTCGTCGAAGCGCGCGCCCACGGCCAACAGCACGTCGCAGTTCTGCATGGCCATATTGGCCTCGTACGTGCCGTGCATGCCGGGCATGCCCACGAAATGGCGATCGCTGGCCGGAAACGAGCCCAGGCCCATCAAGGTGTTGGTGCAGGGCGCGCCCAGCATATCGACCAGTTCGCGCAGTTCCGGCGCCGCGTCCGACAGCACCACGCCGCCGCCCGCATACACCATGGGGCGCTCGGCGGCCAGCAGCATCTGCACGGCCTTCTTGATCTGGCCCTGGTGGCCCTTGACCACCGGGGCGTATGAGCGCATGTGCACCTCGCCCTTCTTGGGCACGAACTTGCACGGCGCGACCGTGATGTCCTTGGGGATGTCCACCAGTACCGGGCCGGGCCGGCCGGTGCGCGCGATGTAGAAGGCGCGGCGCATGGTTTCGGCGAGATCCTTGACGTCGCGCACCAGGAAATTGTGCTTGACGCAGGGCCGCGTGATGCCCACGGTGTCGCATTCCTGGAAGGCGTCTTCGCCAATGGCGTAGCTGGGCACCTGGCCGCTGATGATGACCAGCGGAATCGAGTCCATATAAGCCGTGGCGATGCCGGTGACGGCATTGGTGACGCCGGGGCCGCTGGTGACCAGCGCCACGCCCACCTTGTTCGACGAGCGCGAATAGGCGTCGGCCGCATGCACGGCAGCCTGCTCGTGGCGCACAAGAATGTGCCTGAATTTGTCTTGCTTGTAGATTGCGTCGTAGATGTACAGCACTGCGCCGCCGGGATAGCCGAAAACGTGTTCCACGCCTTCTTCGGCCAGGCAGCGCACGACGATGTCGGCGCCATTGAGTTCCATGTTGTATTCCTTTCATGACCGGCGCTGCCGCCCCGATCGGCCATTGAAGGCCAGAGCCGGGCCGGTCGCGGCAACATGATCCGGCGCTTTATGGCTCACGGAGCCATGCCACCCGGACACCTTGCCGTCCCGACACGCACTCGTCGAAACGCAGCACGCGCGTTCAATCGAACGCGGGAGGTAGAAATGGACGCCTTGGCAACACACGCTTGTGGCGCGGCCAACGGCAAATTGTCAGTGTCCTGTTGCATTCTTGCACTGCACAGGAATGCAACAGGACACTATAGGCGCAAAAAACCGGGCGGATAGCCCGGAGTACGAAGCCTGGGCGAGGCCGCCCGGGATAGAGGGGCGGTCCGATAGCGGCTACTTTACCGCGTTGCACAAACGGACGCAAATCGAGGCCCGCCGCGCCGCCTGGGCGCAAGCCAGGCCGCCGTCTTGCCCGAACCGCCCGCCGGGCGCGCCCCGACTCGCGCGCCGAAGCACCCCGCCTACGCGCCTCCAACGCGGCCATCCTCCTCTATACTTGGCATGTCCACAGTTTCCCCATGGGCCCATGGCACCTCGCGTCACGCAACTGCAACGCTTTTTCTACAGCCACTACTTCTTCGGCGGCCTGCGGCAGTCCCTGGGAGTGCTGCTGCCGGCCCTGGTCCTGATCGGCGTCTTCCATCTGTACGCCGTGGGCGTGATCATCGCCATCGGCGCGGCCTGCGTGGCCATCATCGACCAGCCTGGGGGGCCGCGCCGCAATCGCCGCAACGAAATGCTGGGCGGCTTGCTGCTGGTGCCGCTGACCGCCGCCGTGACCGGCCTGGCCTCGCCGCATCCGGTGCTGCTGTGGTTCGTCATCCCGGCGATGTGCTTCGGCTTTTCGATGCTGACGGTATACGGCAAGCGCGGCGGCCTGATCGGCTTCGCCTGCCTGCTGATGATGACGCTGACCATGCGCACGCCGCTGGACTATTCCCAGGTGCTGCAGCACACCCTGTATTCATTCCTGGGTGGGGTGTTCTATTTTGTGTTCAGCTACATGGTCAGCCTGCTGCTGTGGTACCGCGAAGAACAGCAGGGCCTGTCGGTGGCGCTGTTCGCCACCGCCGACTACATGGCCGCGCGCTCGCAGTTCTACGATATCAATATCGACCTGGACGCCTGCTACCGGCGCCTGATCCACTTCCAGTCCGTCATGACCGAAAAGCACCAGGCCGCGCGCGACCTGGTGCTGCGCGAGCTGCCGCGCGGCGGCGACGGGCGCGGCGAGCGCCACCGGGTGATGCTGCTGAACATCTTCATCGACATGATCGACCTGCTCGACAGCCTGGTGGCCACGCACACCGACTACGCCACGCTGCGCCGCCGGCTGCCCGACAGCGACGTGCTGATTTTCGCGCGCGACGCCCTGTACAAGCTGTCGACCAACCTGGCTACGCTGGCCCTGAACATCGCGCGCAACAAGGGCGCGAGCACGCGCAGCAGCGTGCGCGCCGAACTGCGCGCCATCGAATACGAGCTGGAGCAATACCGCAACCGCGGGCTGGCCCGCGAAGAACCCGAAGTCTACGCCCTGCTGGTGCAGATCCTGCGCCGCCTGCGCAACGCCACGCGCGTCATCGAACGCATGGCCGCGCGCACGCGCGGCGACGCGGGCAGCGAAGAAAATTCCCGCCGCCTCGACAAATCGCTGACCCGCTTCCTGTCGCGCCAGGAGCTGCGTTTCGGCATGATCACCAGCAACCTGCGCCTGAGCTCTTCGCACTTCCGCTACGCCCTGCGGGTGACTATCGCCACGCTGATGGCCATGACCGCGACCACGGTGCTGTCGCTGATCCTGCAGATGGAAGACATCAAGATCGATCTGACGGCGCACAGCTACTGGATCGTGCTGACCATCATCATCGTGATGAAACCCGGCTTCGCGCTGACCCGCCAGCGCAACGGCTGGCGCCTGATGGGCACCGTGATAGGCTGCGTGCTGGGCATGCTGCTGTTCACCGTCACGCACAACCCCGAGCTCTACCTGGCCGCCATGCTGCTGACGAGCATACTGGGCTATGCGCTGGTGCAGGTCAACTACACCCTGGCCGCCATCTTCAACACGCTGTTCGTGCTGATCGTGTTTCATTTCCTGACGCCGGGCACCACCTTCGTGGTCGGCGAACGGCTCGCCGACACCCTGCTGGGATGCGCCCTGGCGCTGCCCTGCAGCTATATCCTCCCCTGGTGGGAACGCAACGCCATGCGCCCGCTGGCGCTGGCGGCCCAGCGCGCCAACGAGGAATACCTGAAGACGGGATTGCAATACGCGGCGCTGCAACGCCAGGCGCAGGCCGCGGCGGACGCGAACGCCGCTACGACGGACGCCACGGCAGATGCCGCGTCGCAGGGCGGGGCAGCAGCCGGAGCCGAGGTGGCGTCCGCTGGCCCTGCATCCGCCGATGCCGCCGCAAGCTCCCCTCCTGCCGCAGGCGTGGACGCCGCAGCCGAATCCAAGGCGCGCGACATGCAGTTGCAAGATGCCGAACTAGCATGGCAACTGGCCCGCAACAATGTGCATATTGCTTTCGCCAATTTCGCGGCGGCGTTCTACCGCATGATGGACGAACCGGCCAGCCACCAGAAGAATGTGCCGGAACTGAACAATATGCTGATCCAGAACCATGTGCTGGCTTCGCAGATCAGCGCCGCCATTCCCATACTCGGCAGCCTGCATACGGTGCCCGAGGGGGTGCAGAAATCGCTGGAAGCGATCGAGAGCCTGCTGGCAGGCCGCGACGCCGAGGCGCCCGCCTCGCTGGAAACCGAAGGAGAACTGGCCGCCCTCGCCTATCCGCTGCGCCAGATGGCCAAGGCCGCGCAACTGATACATCGGGAAATTCTGGCCGTGCAGGCCTGAGCACTCAGCGGCCGAACCCTGGCGGCGGCAATGCGCCGCGCCGGCGAGCTGTCCGATGCCTGGTCGAAAAAAAACGGCCCGGCCGCAGCGCCCCTTGCCGGAGAAGCTGCGGTCGGGCCGGTACGCCCGGCATACTAGCCCGGCGTACTGCGTGCCATGCAGGCCCTAAGCCTCGGGCCGCCGGAACACCAGGCGATCGGGCGTGGATTCCTTGGCCGCGTAGGCGTAGCCATCGGTCTTGAAATGCCGCAAGGCGCCGGGCTCGTCGATGCGCTTGTCGATGACATAGCGGGCCATCAGGCCGCGCGCGCGCTTGGCATAAAAGCTGATGACCTTCCAGGCGCCGTTCTTCTGGTCCTGGAACACGCACTGCACCACCTTCGCCTTCAGCGTCTTGAGGTCGACCGACTTGAAATATTCTTCCGAGGCCAGGTTCAACAACACCCGATCGGCCTGCTTGGCCAGACGCTTGTTCAGGTACTGGGCGATCGAACTGCCCCAGTAATCGTACAGATTCTGGCCATGCGCAGTCGCCAGGCGCGTGCCCATTTCCAGTCGATATGGCTGCATCAAGTCCAGCGGCCGCAACACGCCGTACAGGCCGCTGAGTATCGCCACATGCTCCTGCGCCCATTCGAGCTGCTCGTCCGACAGGCTCGAGGCCTGCAGGCCTTCGTAAACGTCGCCATTGAAGGCCAGCACCGCCTGGCGCGAATTGGCGCGCGTGAAGCGCGGTTCCCATGCGCCGTAGCGTTCCACGTTCAGGCGCGCCAGCGCATCGCTCAGGCTCATGAGCTCGGCCACTTGCGACGCGGACTTCTTTTTCAGGACATCGATCAACCCCGCCGCCTGCTCGACGAACAGGGGTTTGGTGTGCAGCGTGGTGCGCACAGTCGAGTCGTAGTCCAGCTTTTTGGCCGGAGACAATACCAGCAGCATGATGTTGATTTCCTTCCGTATCCAGCGGAGCGGCGTATCGGGAACCCCGGCCGCCAGGCCGGAGCTGCAGCGCCGCCACCCGGCGGCATAGCCCCCGGACGCGCACAGGGCCGCGCGGCCGGCGGCGCCGTGCTTTGTTATCGAGCCGTCCAGCCGCCATCCAGCGACATCGTGGTGCCGGTCATCTGCGCGGCGGCATCCGAAGCCAGGAACACCGCGGCCCCGCCCAGTTGCTCGGGCGTGACGAACTGCAGCGAGGGCTGCTTTTCGACCAGCATTTCCTTGGCGGCCGCCTCGACCTCTATGCCTTTTTCCTTGGCCATGGCCTGGATCTGTTTTTCGACCAGGGGCGTGCGCACCCAGCCGGGGCAGATCGCGTTGCAAGTCACGCCATTGCCGGCATTTTCCAGCGCCGTGACCTTGGTCAGGCCCACCACGCCGTGCTTGGCCGCCACATAGGCCGACTTGAAGGGCGAGCCCACCAGGCCGTGCGCCGAGGCGATATTGATGATGCGCCCCCAGCCCTGCTTCTTCATGTGCGGCAGCGCTGCCGCCGTGCCATGGAATACCGCCGACAGGTTCAGCGCAATGATCATGTCCCAGCGCTCGATGGGGAAATCTTCGATCAGGTCGGTATGCTGGATGCCGGCGTTATTGACCAGGATATCGATGCCGCCCAGCGCCTTGACCGCGTCTTCGATGAAGGCGCGCGCCTCCGGCCCCTTGGACAGATCAGCGCCTACATAAAAAGCCCGCACCTTGAATTCCTGCTCGAGCCCGGCGCGCTCTTTCTCGATGGCCGCGGCGTCGCCGAAGCCATTGATCACCACATTCGCCCCTTCGGCGGCCAGCGCGCGCGCAATCGCCAGCCCGATACCGCTGGTGGAACCGGTGACTACCGCGTTTTTACCTTTCAGCATGATCCGTTCCTTTTTCGTGAACCTTGGATAGGCTTTCTCCGGGCGCTTGCGCAGAGCTCGCAAGCGCGGAAAGCCGCCGGCCTATTGTAGCCGGGCGTCATGGCCATGCTTTCGGGAATGCTGGATGGGAAATTGCCTGGAACCGCGTAGTACGTAGTACGGTCAGTGGCGGACAGGGTGTCCTTGATGTTCTTGGTTTCCGCCGCCTGCACGCGCGCCGCGGTGGTATTGATGCCTGGGCCAGTGCGAACGGTAGCCGGCGTGCCGTGAAGGCGTCGATCCTGCGCGAGATCGCTTTGATATTCGAGGTGATCTTGATGTCGAGCATGGCGCAAGACATTCGGCCCCGCGAGTCCGAAGACTCAGCGGGGCGGGGAAGGCCTTGGCAGGCCGAGAGCAGACAGCAGAAAATCTATCGCCCGGAGATCGGCCCGCGCGGCCTGCCGAAGCAGGGCTTCAGCCACACTCATGAGAGGCCGAAATAAATGTATTGTGTATTCTTGTGTATTGTGTATAATTACACACATGAACAGCGCAGACCTTATCAAGCAACTGAAAGCCGACGGCTGGTATCTCGTACATACCGTTGGGTCACATCATCAGTTCAAGCACCCAACCAAACCCGGTAAGGTCACAGTGCCACACCCCAAAAAGGACCTGCCCCTGGCAACACAACGCAGCATCCTCAAACAAGCCGGCCTGCGATAAGCGGGCCAGGAGAGAACCAAATGCTCTACCCCATCCACGTACATAAGGACCGCGACAGCGCCTATGGCGCGTCCTTCCCTGACTTCCCTGGCTGCTTTGCTGGTGCCGATGAATTGCAGGAGCTGCCCCGTGCCGCACAGGAGGCGGTCGAGGCGCACTTCTATGGCGAAACCGAGGCAATCCCCAACCCCAGCGCTCCCGAGGCCTGGAAAGACCATGAGGAATTCGAGGGAGGCTTCTGGATGATGGTGGATATCGATCTATCCAAGGTCAACACCAAAGCCGTACGCCTGAACATCAGCCTGCCGGAGAATTTAGTACACCGCATCGACGCCGTGGCCAAGGCTCAGCGTCTGTCGCGCTCCGCGTTCCTGGCAAAGGCTGCGGAACGGGAAATGGCAGAAGCCTGACTTCAGCTCACCCGCACCCAGCCGGTGCCGGGCCGGTAATTGAACGGATCCATCACACTAAGCGCCAGCACCTGCCGCGGCGAGGCTCAGGCTATGGTTTGGTGGTCTTCACTTCTGCTCTTGACTGTCACAAGAAAAAACCCGCAAAGCCAATGACCATGCGGGTTTCCTCAGAGATTGGCGGACAGGGTGAGATTCGAACTCACGATACGGGAGAACCGTATACCGGATTTCGAGTCCGGCGCATTCGACCACTCTGCCACCTGTCCTTGGGTATTGCGGAGGCCGCCTCGAAATGGTGCAACGTGCGCCAGCCATGGCTGCGCAGGCGCTGCGCCGAAGCGTCGGGCCGATAAAAAGAGTCCGCCATTATAGCAAGGAAAAAAATTCCTGCTGCCGGCCCCCTTGGGCCACTCTCAGGCAGGCGGATCGGCCCGGTTTGAGCCCAGGCCTCCTGTGCCGCCCGGGCGCCGCAAATGCCGCCCGCGCTGCCTGCCTATGGCCGTAGTGTCCAAGCCACGGACGTCGGCCGGTACGACGCCGAGCGCGTCCGCGCTTGCGCGGGCATTCTTCCTGGGCGGAATGCGTGCAAGAGCCCCCGGCAGAAAAAATAAATATGCGAAGACTCTGCCCCGGGCAAGCTCAAGCGCCCGTTTTTCGGATATAAATTGAATGCAAACTGAGCAAATCTGAGTAGAATGTTTCTTGCGAAGCCGTAGAGCCTTCCCAGCAGACCAAAGGACAGGAATTGGAGCGCGACATGGGCAATCTGAAAATCCAGAAGCAATTGCATCGAATCAATGCCGCCTACCAGCAATGCATGGATGAAATGCAAGCGCACGGCATGGACACCAATGCGTTTGTCGTGCTGCAAATCGAGCGTTTCGCTTTGACGGGCCTGTTGCTGGAACAGATCGGCTGTTTACGCGCCGAAATCGAGGCGCTCAGCCAGTCAAACATGAACGGCATCAAACCCGAAACAAGCCGGGCGCCCCACCAGCATACGGCGGTTCTCGCCAGGTAACAAGCGCGCCGTCATACCGTCGGCGTTCGCCGCACGGTGACGAGCTCCCTAGCCCAGAGGCCGCCGTGCCAGCCCTGCCAGGCTATGCCTCATAATCGGGATTCGGCGATCCGCGTGCCACACGATTCCGCCTTCTCTTCGGGCACCGCTCTGAATCTCGGTTTCCCACTGCATCTATAACGAAAAATCTAAAACAGCAGCAATGGAATCGTTGCTTATTGAACAAAAACTGCAATAATTATCAATTAGTGTTAAGTTACATACTGCCACATAGGTTTCCGGCTAGGCTATACATCTAGGCTATACATATATACGCTCCACACGGGCAGGATCTCCAATGAACGATCTGGAAATTGAGCTGCAGCGACAATTTCAGCGCATCGGCAAGGCTCAAGAAGACTGGCTGATAGAACTGCGCCGGCACGGCATAGACACCAATGCCGCCGTGCTGCTGCACGTAGAGCGATTTGCGCTCGTCAGCGGTCTGATCAAGGAAGTCCAGGCCCTGCGCGCCGAAGTCAAAAAACTGCAAGACCCTGCGTCGGACCTGTAGCAGCGCGAGCCGCCTGCAAGCCTCCATCACGGGCAAGCAGCAATCCTCGGCATCCGTCTCCGGCAAAGGCCGCGGCGGGTATCGAATCCGCCCTATTCCGCCACATACCCCAGCAAGCGCGAGATCTGCTGCGCCACGCGCACGATCGACGGGCCTATATCCTTCATCTGGCGCGGCTTGAGTCTTTCGGCCGGCCCCGAAATACCAATGGCGGCGATGACCGCCCCCGTGGCGTCGCGGATGGGCGCGGCCACCCCGCAGACCTGTTCGCGCCATTCGCCGCGATTGACGGCATAGCCCTGGCTGCGGATGCGCGCCAGTTCGGCGTCGAGTTCGGCGGCAGAAACAATGCTGTAAGGCGTGTAGGCATGCAAGGCCTGCTCGATGCGGGCCACGGCTTCGTCCTGCGCCCAGGCCAGTTGCGCCTTGCCGGTGGCCACGCACTGCGCGGGCGCACGGCCGCCCACTGTGGAATACGCGCGCACCGGCTGCGGGCTGTCAATCTTGGCTATGTACAGGACCTCGGCACCGTCCAGCACCGACAGATGCACAGTCTCCGAAGTCTCGGCGGCCAGGGATTCCAGGAAGGGCTGCGCCACCTGGCGCACGTCGAGCTGGCCCAACACGTACGAGCCCAATTCCCAAAGCTTCATGGTCAGCTCGTAGCGGCCGGTTTCGGCATTCTTGCGCGCAAAGCCCTGATGCACCAGGCCCTGCAGCAGGCGGTGCACATTGCTCTTGGTCAGTTGCAGCGTGGTGGCCAGTTCGGTGACGCCGCAGGCCTTGCCGCTGCGCGCCAGGGCTTCCAGCAGGGTCAGGCCTTTGAGAAAAGTCTTGTCCATAAGCGATCGTGCCCGCGACGGCATGCCGCGGCGTGACGTATTCTACAGCCCGACACCTCATTCCAGGCCGAGCCGCGTCGGCGGCTTGCCATGGGCCCGTGCCCCGAATCGGGGCCTGTCTTATATAGAGCCCCGCGCGGCTGCGCGCACACCGCGAACCACATTGTCGACCACCGTGGAGGCCATGCCGACATAGTTGGCGGGGTCCAGCGCCCTGTCGAGCTCCGCGGGGCTCAGGGCTTGCATGATCTCGGGGCTGCGGGCCAGAACGGCGCGCAGGTCGTCGTCCCGCTCGAGGGCCTCGTTGCACAGGGCCGACACCACGCGATGCGCGTGTTTGCGCCCCAATGCGGGCGCAAGCGCCATCATGACGCTTTCGGCCATGACCTGCCCGCGCGTGACGTCGATGTTCGCCCGCATCCTCTCGGGAAACACTTGCAGTCCTTCTAGTATTGTCGCCATTTGCTTGAGCGCCGCATGCGCGTGCAGAAAAACCTGCGGCACGGCGATGCTTTCGAAGTGCCCCTGCCAATCGCGATCGTAATCCTGCACCATCGCATCCAGCGCGGGCGCCACCTGCTGCGCGGCCATGTGGCCATGCATGATGACCAGTTCCGACCCGACCGTATTGTGTTTATGCGGCATGGCGGAACTGGTGCCGCGCGCGGCCCCGGCGGGCTCCCGGGCTTCGCCGACCTCGTTGCGGGTCATGACGACCAGCGTCTTGCCTATGCTGGCGGCGGTGCCGGCAATCGAGGCCACTGTAAAAACGATCTCGGCAATTCGGTCGCGGGACGCGTACCAGGAAATTTCCGGCGCCCGCAGGCCGAGTTCGGCCATGAGGGCCTGCTGTACATCGAGGCCGCGCTCGCCCAGCGCCGCCAGCGTGCCCACCGCGCCCCCGAACTGGCCTACGGGAGGCTGCTCGCGCAGGCGGGCAAGCCGGTCGCGCTGCCGCGCGGCCTCCGACAACCAGATAGCGGCGCGAAACCCGAAAGTCGTGGGCAGCGCATGCATGCCGTGAGTGCGGCCTATGGTCACCGTGTCGCGATGGCGTTCGGCCAGCCGCAACAAGGCGGCTTCGATGCGGCCCAGCTCGGCGGCGATCAGTGCAAGAGCTTCGCGCAACTGCAGCGCCAGCGCCGTGTCGGTAATGTCGCGCGTCGTCGAACCCCAATGCAGGTATTCTCCTGAAGCGCCGCAAGCTTCCGACAATTGCGTCAAGAACGGCAGCACCGGGTAGCCCACCGCCTCGACGTCGCGGCCCAGCCTGTCCCAGTCCACCGAGAAGGCCCGGGCGCCTGCGGCGATATCGGCATAGGCCTGCTCGGGGATGATGCCCAGCTGCGCCTCTACTTTGGCCAACGCAAGCTCGATCTGCAAGTATGCGGCTATGCGGCGCTCGTCGGAGAATACGGCGCGCATCTCGTCAGTGCCGAACAGCCTTCCCACTACCTTGGAGGTAAAGACGGACATGGCGGATTCCTGTTTTACTCTGCTGGCTTCCTGCAGCCATACACCGGCGCAGCCGCCGGACATTTCCCGAAGCGCGTTGCCGGCAGCGGCCGGCGCAAAGGCCGCCGCTACAGGCTGCGCGCGTCATTGCTGGTGTATATGGGCCGCGTGAATGACATCCCGCCAACGGGCTATGTCTTCGGACAAGAAATGCTTGAAGTATGCAGGCGACTCGTCCAGCGGCGTGGTGCCGAGGTCTTCGAGTTTTTTCCTGAAGGCGCCGCTGGCCACGGCCTTGTCTATGGCCGCATTGAGCTTCTGCACCACCGCCTTGGGCATTCCTGCAGGACCCAGCACGCCATACCAGGCCGCCACGTCCATGCCCTTGACACCCGCCTCTTCCATCGTGGGGATTTCGGGCACGACCGGCGAACGCTTCGCCGCGGTAATGGCCAGGCCCTTGAGTTGATGATTGAGAATATAGGTCTTGGCGCTAGGGATGTTCATGAAGGAAAAATCGACCTCGCCGCTAAGCACCGCGGTGATCGAGGGCATGGTTCCCTTGTAGGGGATATGCATCGCGTTGATGCCGGTCTTGAGCTTGAACAGCTCGCCCGACAGGTGTTGCGTGCTGCCGCTGCCAGATGACGAAAAATTCAAGGCGCCGGGCCGGCTCTTGGCGTAGGCGATGAGTTCCTTGACCGAGTTCACCGGCAAGGCCTTGCGCACCACCAGCAAGTTGGGGCTTTCCGCGAACACGGCAATGGGCGCGAAATCCTTGACCGGATCGTAGTCGAGCTTGCGATAAAGGCTGGTATTGACGGCCAGCGCCGAAGAGCTCACCAGCAGCGTATAGCCGTCGGGCTTGGAGTGGGCTACATACGAGGAGGCAATATTCTGTCCGGCGCCGGGCCGATTTTCCACGATCACCGACTGTTTGAACGCCTCGGAAAGTTGCTGCTGTATCAGGCGTGCCATGATGTCGGCCCCGCCGCCCGGCGTATAGCCCACCACCAATTTGATCGGATGATCGGGATAGGCGTCGGCCGCGGCCGCGTATGAACCCGACAAGGAAAGCAGCAGGGCCAAGCCGGCTGCCGCAGTAGTAAGCCTCGACATGCGATGTCTCCTTCGCGTTGGTATGGCCCCGACGGCGGGTCAGCTACGCAGCCCGGGCGGATTGCCGAATCCAGATGCGGTGCCGTGTCACCGGCAAGTGTTTTACAATTTAGAACGCGAATCTGAATTATGAAATAACATAGATGAACCGACGATGCGTGTCAACCATGAAAATCGCATTCTTGACAACATCGGCGAGGCAGCCCTATGATTCGCCAATCCCATATTGCAACACAATGTTCTATATATTAGAACAATAAAAGCCAACATAGTCGGCCAACAGTACAGGCAAGCGCCGCGTCGCGGCGCCTTCGGGGCCGGCCCCGCACTCGGAGTAGAGATGTCCCTCGCAAGACTCAAGGAATTCGTGCAAGAAGCCACTCGTGTCATGGACACGGTGTCCGGCGATCGAGCCCGAATGAATGCAACGAAACCGCTGCTGGAACGGCTCATCGCCAACGATGACTGGCTGCCGGACGCTTTCGCGCAACCGCACCCCCAGTACTATCAGCAATACCTGTTGCACTGCGACCCGCAAGAACGTTTCTGTGTCGTGAGCTTCGTCTGGGGACCCGGGCAGCTCACGCCGGTGCATGACCACATGGTATGGGGCCTGGTGGGCATGCTGCGGGGTTCCGAGACCTCGACCCGCTATGCCAAAAGCGGCCAGGCCTTGCGCGCAGGCGCCAGCGCCACGCTGCTTCCCGGCCAGGTGGAAACGCTGCTGCCCGAAGACGGCGACATCCATGTGGTCAACAACGCCCTCCAGGACCAGGTTTCCATCAGCATCCATGTCTATGGCGCGAACATAGGCAAGGTGCGGCGGCACACATTCGACCCGGCCAGCGGCGCCGCCAAAGAATTCGTGTCCGGCTTTTCGTCCGGCGTGCTGCCCAATTTCTGGGCCTGAGCCCCATACTGCCCCGCAACAAGGAACATTCATGAGCGCTTATGTAATAGACAGCGAACTTTTTCGCGACCAGTTCAGCACCGAGGCCACGCGCAATATATTCAGCGACCGGACAACCGTGCAGCGCTGGCTGGACGTCGAGGCGGCACTGGCCAAAGTCCAAGGAAGAATGGGCATCATCCCGCAGGCTGCCGCAGAAGAAATCCAGAGCAAGGCCAAGGCCGAACTGATAGACCTGGCTGCGCTCAAGGCCGAAATGGATCGCACCGCCCATCCCATCGTGCCCTTGTTGCGGGCGATGAAGCAATTGTGTGCAGGCGATGCCGGCGAATACATACATTGGGGCGCAACCACGCAGGACATCATGGATACGGGCACGGTATTGCAGGTACGCGATGCCCTGGACGAAATCGAAGTGGCGCTGCGCACCGTGCACCGCAATACCGTGGCGCTGGCGGCGCAACACCGCGACCTCATCATGGTCGGCCGCAGCCACGGCCAACAGGCGCTGCCCATCACTTTCGGCTTCAAGGCGGCCACCTGGGCCGAAGAGATACGCCGCAACCTGGAGCGGCTGTCGCAGATGCGCCAGCGTGTGCTGGTAGGCCAGTTTTCCGGGGCGGTCGGCACCCTGGCCGCGCTGGGAGACCAGGGCGTTGCCGTGCAAGAAGCACTATTCAAAGAACTGGGCCTGGGCTGCCCGGTCATCACCTGGCACGTGTCACGCGACGGCATCGCCGAACTGGCCAGCGTCCTGGCCATTTGCGCCGGCACGCTGGGCAAGATCGCCCATGAGGTCTACAGCCTGCAAAAAACCGAAA
Organism: Candidimonas humi; assembly: GCF_019166065.1. GTDB lineage: Bacteria > Pseudomonadota > Gammaproteobacteria > Burkholderiales > Burkholderiaceae_B > Candidimonas > Candidimonas humi. Next base: position 509,242 of record NZ_JAHTBN010000003.1, on the reverse strand, counting down.
TCGGCGAACTGGAAGAACCTTTCGCGCCCGGCAAGGTCGGCAGCAGCACCATGCCGCACAAGCGCAATCCCCCCGCCTGCGAAACCGTAGTGGCTCTGGCGCGCATCGCGCGATCCACCGTGCCGCTGGCCATCGAAGCCATTGTCACCGAACACGAGCGCGACAAGATGGTGCTGCAGACCGAGCGCGAATTCATCTCCAGGCTGTGCTGCGTCACCGACGCCGCCGCCAAGAAGATGGCCTTTGTCACCGGCAATCTCAGCGTGCGCGCGAACAATATGGAAAAGAACCTGTACGTGCAAAACGGCCTGCTGTTGTCCGAGGCGGTGATGATGAAGCTCAGCGACACCATGGGCCGCCAGGAAGCGCATGAAATCGTGTATCGCATCTGCATGGACGTATTCGAGCGTGGCGGCACGCTCAAGGACGCGCTGCTGAACGACGCCCAAGTGCAAGGCCGCATCACCGAAGCCGACATCGACGCCATGCTCGATCCGCACGCCTATACCGGCCAGGCAGGCGTGTTCGTGGATCGCGTGGTCGCCGCGGGCACATCGCCGGCCGGTGCGGCCGCAGCCGCGTAGCAGGCTGCCCCCGCCGGGCTGCCGTGTGTGCGGGTCGGCCCGCAACGGCTGGCAGCCCCCAGACTTTATCTTCGGCAAGCTTGGCCTGCGGTCCGGCTTGCCACCCGAATCAGCACGGAAGCTATCCATGGATGTAAACAAGCAAGGGCTGCTTGGCGGCGTAAGAGTCGTCGAGTTCTGTCAAATCGCCGCGGGGCCGTTTTGCGGCATGCTGCTGGCCGACTACGGCGCGGACGTCCTGAAGATCGAGCCGCCGCAAGGCGACGGATTGCGGCAATGGCCGCCTATCCAGCAAGGCTACAGCGAGAACTTCGCGTCCTTGAACCGCGGCAAGCGCTCGGCCTGCCTCGACCTGAAGAACGAGGCCGACCGCGACCTGGCGCGCAGTCTGGTGCTCGAGGCCGACGTACTCGTGGAAAACAACCGCCCCGGCGTCATGGACAGGCTCGGCCTGGGCTGGGACTGGTTTCGCGAACGCAAGCCCGAGCTGGTGTATTGCTCGATTTCAGCCTATGGGCAGACGGGGCCGCGCGCCGGCGAAGGCGGCTTCGACCTGACTATCCAGGCCGCGGCCGGCGTGATGAGCGTAACCGGCGAGCCCGACGGAGAGCCGGTCAAGTGCGGCGTGCCCGTATCGGACTTCACCGCCGGCCTGTACGGCGCATTCTCGATCGCCGCGATGCTGGCGCGGGTGCGCGCAGGCGGTGCGGGCGGCCACATCGACGTGCCGATGTTCAGCACTACGCTGGCGATCGCCGCGCTGCAAACCAGCGAATACTTCGGTACCGGGCGCAATCCGCGCAAGCTGGGCTCGGCGCATCCGCGCAATGCGCCCTACCAGGCGTATCGGGCGCGCGACGGATGGTTCGCCATTGCCGCGGGCAACAACAAGCTGTGGGCCTCGGTATGCCGGGTGGTCGGACACCCCGAGTGGGCCGGCGAAGAGCGCTACGGCTCGAATGCGCTGCGTGCTGCGCACCAGGCCGAGATCAAGCACATGCTCGACCCCGAATTCGCGCAACGCGACACCGGCCCGCTGCTGGACGAATTCCGCGCCGCGGGCGTGCCTTGCGCGCTGATCAACGGCTATGACGACGCACTGGCCGATCCGCAGGCGAAACACTTGCAACTGACGCTCGCGCTGACGCTGCCCGGCGGCCACCAGACCCGCACAGTGGGCAATCCGGTGTGGATCAACGGCGCGCCGGTACAAGTGGACCTGGATCTGCCCGAACTGGGCCAGCATACGCAGGCCCTGCGCGAACACTCCGCCGCCTGGAAAGGGCCGCGATGACGAAAACGCAACAGGCGCAGAAGGACCAGGCGCAAGTGACGCAAATCCAAGCGACAGCAGCGCCGGGCGCACAAGCGCGCGCACAAGCGCCGCAAGCGCCCGCCGCGGCCCCGGCGCGGCTGCAGGTCGCCGATGGCGTGGCCACGCTCTGGCTGGAACACGACGAACGCGGCAACGCGCTATCGGCCGCCATGGTCGAAACTTTGCTGCCCCTGGTGCAAGCGGCCGGCGCCGACATCGCCGTACATACGCTGCTGCTGCGTTCGCGCGGCCGGCATTTCTGCACCGGCTTCGACCTGGGCGACCTGGAAACGCAAAGCGACGGCGACCTGCTGGCCCGCTTCGTCCGTATCGAGATGCTGCTGGACGCCATCTGGCGCGCCCCGATGCGTACCATCGCGCTATGCGCCGGCCGCGCCTGGGGCGCCGGCGCCGATCTGTTTGCGGCCTGCGACCTGCGGCTGGCCGTGCAGGGCAGCCGCTATGCCTTTCCCGGCGCGGGCTTCGGCCTGGTGCTGGGCACCCGGCGCCTGGCTGCGCGGGTGGGCATGCAGCGCACCCACGCCCTGACCTGCGAAGGCGAAATACTGGACGCCGCACAGGCCTTGCAAGCCGGGCTGGCCAGCCATGCGGCCGCCACCCCCGAAGAGGCCGAGACCTTGCTGGCCACCCTGAGCCGCCCCCCCGCCGCGCCCCGCGCGACCGTGGCCGCCCTGCGCGCGGCTGCCCTGGCCGATACCCACGGCGATGCGGACTTGGCCGCCCTGGTGCGCTCCGCCGCCGAGCCAGGGTTGAAGCAGCGCATCACGCAATACCGTCAGGCCCAACTGGCGAAGACGGCAAGATAAAACTGCCGTCCCCGTTTCGCCTTTGCCTCGAACGGGCCAAGCGTGGCCTCCTCGTTCCCGTGGAGGGCTACGCCTAGAAAAGAACTCCGGCCTTATGGCGAGGGCTCTTCGCAACGCTCATGCGTGTTCCCGCGGTTGGATTTTCGCCAGCACATCGGCCAGCGCGTCCTTGGCCCGCGCCTGATCGAAACTCAATTGCAAGCCGGTCCAGAATTCGTCCGAGGTGCCAAAGTAGCGCGACAGGCGCAGGCCGGTATCAGCCGTCACAGCGCGCTTACCGGCAATAATTTCGCTAATCCGCCGCTGTGGCACCCTAATATCTTTGGCCAGGCGATATTGCGTGATGCCCATCGGCTTCAGAAATTCTTCCAGCAGGATTTCGCCAGGAGTGGGATACGGTACGGTACGCATAATCATTTCCTAATGGTAGTCCACGATCTCGACGTTTTCGGCATCGCGCCCTGTCCAGACAAAACATATGCGCCATTGGTCGTTGATCCGGACGCTGTGCTGCCCCTTCCTGTCGCCTTTCAATTGTTCGAGCCTGTTGTTCGGCGGAATGCGCAAATCGTCCAGGCGTGCCGCCCGGTGCAGCATCGCCAGCTTACGCATCGCCACCGACTCGATATTCACAAACCGGGCAATACGCGTACCGTTGTACATCGCTTCGGTATCGTTGCAGGCGAAGGACTTGATCATACGGTGATAGTAACGAGCCACAATACTAACGTCAAGCGATACTATTTTGTCACGCCTACACAAGCCAGGCCGCTGCGGGCGCCCCATCAGTCAGCGAGGGATGTTCCCCGCGATAGGTTTGCAATATGATTCCGGGCATGAAATCCCTCATCGCTAACAACTTAAAACCCCTGGCACTCTGCCTGCCCTTATGCCTATGCCTGGGCGTCCCTGCCGGCGCGGTCACCGTGCATTCACTGGACCAGGTGCGCGGGGCGATCAAGAGCCCGGAGGGGCGCGCCGCCTTCGACCAGCAAATAGGCGGCGTGCCGCAGCCCGACGGGTTCGGCACGCAACTGCCGCAAGGTTTTACCAAAGAACTGCTGCTTGCGCAGCTCGCGCCCGGGCAAGACCCGAAACGCCTGACTCTGGCGGGCGCCAAGCCCTGGCCGCAGCAAGCGCAATCCTATGTGGCCATCGTATGTCTGGCCACCACACCCGAGCAGGCCAAGACGGAACTGCACTACGACCCCAGCTCGTGCAGCGGCGACGACGATACGCCCCACGAGGTCTGGTTCGGCGTGTACACGCGCGATGCCCAGGGCGCGCCGCGCCTGGTCGCACGCACTCAGGCCCCCGTCGACACGCCGGTAGACTGGAGCGACACCGATATCGATGCGCCGCAAAGCATAGGCAACGACCCGAAAACCGGGCGCGCCGAGGGCATGCCGCAAAGCTGGCTGCGCTTCGATTTCGCGGCCTATCGCCTGCGCGGCAAAGACTATGCCTTCGGTGTGCGCACCGGCTGGTCCGAAGGCTACGCCGGCGGCGGCGCTTCGTTCGAGGCGCTATACCTCTTCCTGGTGGACGGTGCGAAGCTGCGAGTGGTTTTCGCGCAGCCCATGATGTACACGAAAATGCTGGCCGGCGACTGGCACAAGGATGGCACACGCGACCATATCCAGACCGACGCGAGCAATGTGCTGTCCGTGCTGAACGGTACCAGCGATGGCTTTCACGACTTGCGCCTGCAGCAACGATCGGGCAAGTGGCGCCGCAACTTCCGCTGGTCGCCAAGCCAGCAGCGCTACGCCGCAGTCGGGAAGTAAGCTCGCCTGCGCGCTCCATCCACGGACATCCCGCGGGGCTTGACACTGCCTGACAGTCATTTTGTATCTCGATGTATTGAAAAGACTGGCGATTATTGTTTTATGGGCGGAAAATCACAGTCCATAAATGATCTACACGCAAGCAGGAGGTGGATGGCTCCCTCGACGTAATCCGGCAGCACACGGCCTCGGCGGGCCGGCGCAGCCGACTGCGGCACCGCCTGCTCCCTGCTCTTCGGCAGAGAGCACTACATCCGACTGGTCGGGCCGCAGCACGCCACGCCATGCCGGGGCCGGACAGGCAAACTCTACGATCGCTTACATGTCCGCGTAGCCGTCCGGCGTTTCGGCGTTACATTTTCGCCCGTGTGGACATTGCGGACACATCGACGTTCGACATCAAGATCAACAGGAAAGAGGTTTACGAGCATGAAGACATTCATACAAGCATGTACCTTTGCCGCCGGTGCGCTGGCGCTGACGCTGGGCATGGCGAGTTCACCCGCGCAGGCGGCGAGCACCTCGCCCGCAGCGGCTCCGGGCGCTACGGCCCTGTGCAAGGATGGCACCTCATACAGCGGCGCCAGCAAGCGCGGCGCCTGCTCGGGCCACAAGGGCGTCAAGGAATGGTATGGCGCACAAAGCGCACCCAAGCCCACCGCTCGCGCCGCGGCTCCGGCGGCCCCCGCCGCACCGGCCGCGGGTGCTACCGCCCTGTGCAAGGACGGCACGTCCTACAGCGGCGCCAGCAAGCGTGGCGCCTGCTCGGGCCATAAAGGCATCAAGGAATGGTATGGCGCCCAAAGCGCGCCCCAAGCCGCAGCCCGGCCGGCGGCCCCGGTAGCCCGCAACACAGCGCCCTCGGCCAACGCCCCGGCCATGCGCCAGTCCGCCCCGGCGCCCATGGCTGCCGGCGGCGGCGCCGGCAAAGTGTGGGTCAACACTGAAAGCAAGGTCTACCACTGCCAGGGCGACCGCTGGTACGGCAAGACCAAGAACGGCCAATACATGAGCGAATCGCAAGCCAGGTCGATGGGCGCACGCGCCGATCACGGCAAGGCCTGCTCGTAAGGCCGCAGCAGCAACAAGCCTGCGGGGTCACATGCCCCGCAGGTCGTACCACAAGCGGCCTATCCACTCATGCAGGGCGGTATTCGACAAACCTAGCCCGCTCATCTGCGGGATATAGTCCAGCAGCCCCATCACCGGCGGCGTATCGAAGCCGGTGGGCGCGGCAATCACCCTGAAACCCGCGCGCTTGAAACTTTCCAGCGCCCGCGGCATGTGCGTAGCGCTGGTCACCAGCACCACCGTATCGATCCCCTGCGAATGCAGCAGGCTCCAGGAATAGCGCGCATTTTGCGCGGTATTCTGCGAGCGGCCTTCGGCCCAGCGCACCGGTACCCGAAACAAGCCGGTAAGCTCGCGCCGCATCACATCGGCCGAGGATACGCCCTCCACCGGGATGCCTCCCGAAACCAATATCGGCAAAGCGCTGCGGCAATACAGATACGCCGCATAGCGTATGCGTTCCAGCGTGGAAGGCCCCGCGGAGCCGCCGCCGTACTCGGCCTGGTGATAATCGATGTCGCCGCTGATGACGACGATGGCCTGGGCCCCCTGCAAGGGGCCGGATGCAATGGCCCGAGGGGCAGCAGGAGCGTCCGGCGCGGCAAGAAGCTCGGCCCCTTCCCCGCTTGCCCCGCAGACGCCGGCCACGGGCGGCGGCAGCGCTGCAGCGGCAATCGGGGGCACCGTTTCCACTGTGCTGACCAGCTTCTGCCCCACCACCGGCATGGCCAGCACCACCAGCATCAGCACGCAAACCCATAGCACGCCCAAGCCCCAGGCCCGGCGGCGAGTCTTCAACAGAAACAGGGCAAGCAGCAGGGCGAACAGCAAATTACCCGGGAACAGCAGGAACAGGGCAATGCTCTTGGTAAAGATGAGACTAGCCGACATCGATAATCGGGACGGCCTCCCGTCGATTTAAATGGGAATAATACATAAATCCCTATGGCACTCTGCGACGCGTGGGCCAGCGCGCATACGCAAAAACCCATAATGCCACGAGATTAATCAAAGGGATCACAGCCAATATCGCCAGCCAGGGGTTATAGCCGGCGCGACGCAACAGCTTCTGGGCCGGAACAACCAGTACAACTACGTAAATTATCGCAATAAATAGTTGCACGACAGACATAGCGACACCTCATTCTTCACCAAAGGGAATTGCAAGCATAAATGCGGGGATATAGTACATTTTTAAGTCGATCATCTACATTTAAATTGTGCTAAATCATGTTGCACATGTAGCGCTTTAGTGCGTGTATCGTACACGGCAGACGTTGCATATATATAAACAATATGCAGCGAAAATAAATGGATACGATACGACATTGGTAGAAATGAACGACGCACAAGACATACACGCGAGCGAAGCCCAATCTCATGACGGCACGAGTGAGCAATGCTGGTACGTGGCCTATACCAAGCCGCGCCAGGAACACAGCGCCGTGCAGAATCTGCAACGCCAAGGCTTCCATACCTATTTGCCGCTGTACAAGGCTGTACAAAAGCAGCCCAGGACGGCTGCCGCCGAACGTCCCGAGCAGCCCGCGACCAGCCAAGACGGCCAGGTTTCCGATGCCCAGGTCGTGTACCAGCCTATGTTTCCCCGCTACGTATTCCTGCGCCCCGCCCGTCCCCAGCAGTCGCTGGCCACCGTGCGCTCTACGCGCGGCGTCAACAACCTGGTGCGTTTCGGCCCCGAGCTGGCCACACTACAGCCAAATACCCTGGACGCCATACAACTGCTGGAGCAGCAACGCAACGAGGCGCCCTTGCAAACCATCAGTCCCTTCCAGCCCGGTAAACGAGTGCGCTTGTGCGAGCCCGGCCTGAATACGCTGGAAGGGCTGGTGCATTCAGTATCGGCCAAGCGCGTCACAATATTGCTACAGATTCTAGGGCGTCAGAAAACATTGCGGGTCGAGCACGGCCAGTTGGAACTGGTGGATTGAACATCGGGATTTTTGCCGTCAGGCCCCCAATAACAAGGCGATAACAGCGCAAGCCCAAAATAAAAATAGCCCAACTCCAAGCGCCGCAATACATAATCTGGCAAATCAATATGGCAACAAGCAGTCACAAATGCACGCAATCAAACCCATGGATCAGACACATGAGTGCAGGAATCGGCTACTACAATAGCAGCCGCTACACGACAGACGGCCCATTTTGTTTTTGGCGACGATAGCCAAAAACATTGCGGTAGCCTGCGCCAAATATAAATATCCCGGGGGAAACCCCATTACACATGCCGTCGGTCTCGGGGCTTTATTCGCCCTTCCGAGCATGCTGCCCTCCCCCCGACGAATACCACACAGCCACGCCTCGGGCATATTTCCAGTGCCTTGTACAGGCAAGTGAAATACCGGCCATCGTCTAACTTTCGCCATAGAAAAATATTCTTGATGACTAATTCGGCCCTTGCAAGACCTGTCGCCCTGCTGCGAGCCCCACGCCTGTTAATCAGCCTGTGTCTGTCCGCGCTGCTTTCCGCCTGCGCCCTGTCGCCAGGCATGCACATGGGTACGCCGCAGGACGTGCAGAAGCACATGGCCGAAGATCCGGCTCCGCCGGGGGCGCTGATTCCCATTACCTCCGAACTTATACAAAAGCAAGAAGCCGCACAGGCCCAGGAGGTCAAGGGCGACGTAAGGCGCCTGTTCGGCAAAGGCTCCGCCTACACGGTGGGGCCGGGGGATGTGCTTAACGTGATGGTGTGGGGACACCCGGAACTTGCCTTGATACCCGTGGCGTCGAATCACGCCACGGGGTCGCCCAGCCAGGCGGACGTAGGCAACGGCTACAACGTCAGCTCGGGCGGCTTCATTCAGTTCCCGTTCATGGGGGCCGTCAAGGTAAGCGGCCTTACCGAAAACCAGATCCGCGAGCTATTGACCAGGAAGTTGGCCAAGTACGTCAAGGACCCCGAACTCACGGTACGGGTGCAGAACTATCGCCACCGCCGCGTCTATATAGACGGCGAAGTGCGTAATCCGGGCCTGCAAGTCATGGACGATCTTCCCATGACGCTGCCCGAGGCGATCAACCGTGCGGGCGGATTCACCGAAGCAGCGGATCGCTCGTCCATCCTGCTGACGCGCCACGGCCACACCATACACATCGATCTGCCCGAACTCACGCGCCTGGGGGTCAACCCGAACCGGCTCATGCTGGCCAATGGCGACCTGCTGCGTGTCGTCAATCAGGACGAATCCAAGATCTTCGTGATGGGCGAAGTAGTCAGCCCCCATTCGCAGCAGTTGCGCGATGGCCAAATGACACTGACCGAAGCCATAGGCGAGGCCGGCGGCCCCAACCCCACGACATCCAATCCGAAACAAATCTATGTGATACGCAAGGGCCGGGACAACAAGGCGGAAATCTTCCACCTGAATGCCAAGTCGCCAACCGCGTTCGTGCTTGCGGACAGTTTCGCCATGAAGCCGCATGACGTGGTCTTCATCGACCCGGCGCCGGTCGTGCGCTGGAACCGCGTAATCAGCATGCTGCTACCCAGCTATGGCGCCGTCGTGACCACTACGTCGACGACCAATGCCGTAGCGAAGTAAACGCAAGCCGATGGACAAGATTCTGACCGTCTGCATAGGAAATATTTGCCGCAGCCCCACCGCGGAAGCAGTGCTGCGCCAGTTGCTTCCCCGAACAAGAGTATGGTCCGCGGGCCTCGCGGCGCTGGTCGGCCAGGAGGCCGACCCCCTGGCCCAGGCAGTCGCCAGAGAGCACCAGCTCAACCTGTCCGCGCATCGCGCGCAGCAGTTGGCCGGCTGGATGTGCACCGACGCCGACCTGATCCTGGTAATGGAAAACTCGCAGCGACAGGAGATCGAGCGCCTGTATCCCTATGCCCGCGGCAAAGTGCATTGCCTGGGCATCGCCAAGGCAGGCCAGCCGCCCGTCGATATTGCCGACCCTTACCGCCAAGGGCTGGATGCTTTCCAAACCGCTTACCAGCACATCGAGCTAGGGGCCAGGCAGTGGGCCCACCGCATCGAGCGCCTGAGCTGAACCAAGCGACAGGCCCCGCCACAGGCATGCCTGGCATCGCCAATACATCCACATACAAACGCCAAATAGAACCTTCAGCGACTGAATGAATACTCCACAAAACGCCGCGCCAGCCCCTCTTGCCGAAACTCAGGACTCGGACGAAATCGACGTCATAGGCCTGCTGGACATATTGCTGGACGCTCGCTGGCTGATACTGTCCGTGGCCGCCGTCGTGCTAGCCATCAGTGTCGCGTATGTGCTCCTGACCCAGCCCATCTATCAGGCGGACACATTGATTCAGGTGGAGCAGAGCCAAAACGACACCAGCACCCAGTTGACCGAACTGACTTCCCTATTCAGCGGGATGTCCCCCACCTCCGCCGAAATGGAAATCCTGCGCTCGCGCCTGGTGGTAGGCGGCGCAGCCGATGCCCTGCACTTGTACATCAACGCTGCGCCCGACTACCTGCCCTTCATAGGCCAATGGCTGGCCCGGCATGCATCCGGTCTTTCCAACCCGGGCTTCCTGGGCATGGGGGGATATGTGACAGGCACCGAATCCATTGAAGTGACTCAGTTGGACGTGCCCAAGGAACTTGAAGGCAAGGAACTGAAGCTGGTCGCAAGCAGCAAGGGATATGTGCTGAAGGACCCCGACGGCCGGATACTGGTAAACGGCACCGTGGGCAGTGTGAGCGAATTCACGGCAAAAGACGAACCTGGACGCATCCGGGTCGCCAGCCTCCAGGCCAAGCCAGGGGCGTCCTTTACCCTGGTGCGCCAGTCGCGCCTGGCCTCGATCGCCAACCTGCAGAAAAACCTGCAAATCAACGAACAAGGCAAACAATCCGGGGTAATCGCGGTCACCCTGAAAGGGCCGGACCCTGTGCATATCATGCGAGTGCTGAACGCCGTCGATACCGAATACGTGAAGCAAAACGTGGATCGCAAAGCCGCAGAGGCCGAAAAGTCCCTGAGCTTCCTGAGCACCTACCTGCCTCAATTGAAGAAAAAGGTGGACGAGGCCACCGCCAAGTACACCAAGTTCCGCGACCAGCATGGAACTTTCGACCTCACCACCGAGGGCGGATTGGCGCTGAATACATCCGTCAACTTGCAGAGCCAGTTGCTCGATCTGCAGCAGAAACGCCGCGGACTGCTGGCGCAATTCACGCCTGCCCACCCCAGCGTGCGGGTGGTCGACGAGCAGATCGCCGCCTTGCACAAGAAAATTACCCAGGTGCAGCAACGTATCAAGAAGCTGCCCGACCTGGAACAGCAGCTGCTGACCCTGATGCAGGACGTGAAAGTCAACGGCGACATGTACGTAAACCTGCTGAACAGTTCGCAGCAACTGAAGCTGGTCAAGGAAGGCAAGGTAGGCAATGTGCGGGTCGTGGACCCCGCCGTAACGCCCGAAAAACCCGTATGGCCAAGGCGCCTATTGGTTCTGGCCATTGCCTTGGTGCTGGGCCTGGTATTGGGCGCCATCATCGCCTTCATTCGCAATTGGCTGAACCCCGGCATCAAGGACCCCAGCGACATCGAGTCCGCGCTGGGCCTGCATGTATTCGCCACTATCCCCCATTCGGCCTCGCAGGGCCGGCTGCATGAACTGGCCATGAGCAAGGCGCCGGGCACTCATGTGCTGGCCGAGATTGCCCCGACGGAGCCGGCGGTGGAAAGCCTGCGCAGCTTGCGCACCGCCCTGCAGTTCGCGATGCTGGACGCCAGCAACAATATCGTGCTGCTCACCGGCCCGACCCCAGGCATAGGCAAGTCGTTTACCAGTGTGAACTTCGCGGCGATCCTGGGCGCTGCCGGCAAGCGCGTGCTGCTGATCGACGCGGACCTGCGCAAAGGCTACATCAACCAATATTTCGGACTCGAGCGCAACAAGGGCTACAGCGAGCTGATCAGCGGCAGCCTGCGGGCCGAGGATGCTGTGCATAAAAACGTGCTGCCCAATGTGGATCTGATCACCACCGGCATCGTGCCCCCGAATCCCGCCGAACTGCTGCTGTCCCAGGCCACCACACAAATACTGCGCGAGTTGTCGGCCCAATACGACATCGTGCTGCTGGACACCTCGCCGATACTTGCCGTCTCGGACGCCATGGCCTTGGCCCCTCACGCGGGGACCTTGTTCCTGCTGGCTCGCGCGCAAGCAAGCACCCTGGGCGAGCTCGAGGAATCGGCAAAACGCTTGCGCCAGGCCGGCGCCCATGTCAGCGGCGTGATCTTCAACGACCTGGTAGCCACCAACCGGCGCTACGGATCGAAGTACGGGAATTACCGCTATACCAACTATGAATACGGCACTCCCGGCTGACGGATCCCCCTAGGCATATCGATTCATCTTTACGTCCATACATAGCACAGGAAGGTATGAAAAACTTTGCGCTCATCGGTGCGGCGGGCTATATCGCCCCGCGCCATATGCAGGCGATCAAGGCCACCGGCAACGAACTGATTGCCGCGCTAGACGTCAATGACTCGGTCGGCATCATAGACAGCCACTTCCCCAACGCGGATTTCTTTACCGAGTTCGAACGCTTCGATCGACATATCGACAAGCTGCGCCGGGCCAAACACAGCAAACAAGTCGATTACATATCGATCTGCTCGCCCAACTACCTGCATGACTCCCACATGCGATTCGGCTTGCGCTCGGACGCCGATGTCATATGCGAAAAGCCCCTGGTCTTGAATCCGTGGAACATCGACGGCCTGCAGGACATCGAACGCGACACCGGCCATAAGGTCAACACCATTCTCCAATTGCGGGTCCATCCTTCCATCATCGCGCTGCGGAAGAAGGTGCGAAGCCAGAGCCAGGACACCAAGCACGAGGTAGATTTGTCCTACATCACCTCGCGCGGCCACTGGTACCTGCAGTCCTGGAAGGGCGACCTGAAGAAGTCCGGCGGGATCGCCACGAATATCGGCGTGCACTTCTTCGACATGCTGCATTTCATATTCGGCGACCTGCAAGACAATGTCGTGCATCTTTCCTCCGACACCAAGGCCGCCGGGTATCTGGAATACCAACATGCCCGCGTCCGTTGGTTTCTCTCCGTCGACATAGAGGATGTGCCGGGCAAGCAGAGGCACGCGGGGCAACGCACATTCCGGTCCATTACCGTGGACGGCGAGGAAATCGAATTTTCGGGCGGCTTCACCGATCTCCATACCCGCAGCTATGAAGAGATCCTGGCGGGCCGGGGCTATGGACTGGAAGAGAACCGCACGGCGATCAGCACGGTGGCGGCAATACGCAACGCCGAAATCGCTCCGCTTAACGGCGACTACCATCCGTTCTTGAAGAAATGAGCCACTACCAGCACCCCAGTGCCATCGTCGACGAGGGCGCGCAAATCGGCGAGGGCTCGCGCATATGGCACTTTGTGCATGTGTGCGCCGGCGCCCGCATCGGCAAGGCCGTGTCTCTGGGCCAGAATGTCTTCGTCGGCAACACGGTCGCGATAGGCGACAACTGCAAGGTGCAGAACAATGTTTCCATATACGACGACGTAACCCTGGAGGAAGGCGTGTTCTGCGGGCCCAGCATGGTGTTCACCAATGTCTACAACCCGCGCGCGCTGGTGGAACGCAAGCACGAATACCGCCCCACTCTGGTGAAGAAGGGTGCAAGCCTGGGGGCCAACTGCACCGTCGTCTGCGGTGTCGTAATCGGAGAATTCGCGTTCGTCGGCGCCGGCGCCGTCGTCAATAAAGACGTTGCGCCGTACGCCTTGATGGTGGGAGTGCCGGCACGACAGGTCGGCTGGATGAGCGAGTTCGGCACGCGCCTGCGATTGCCCCTGACCGGCAATGGCCGCGCCATATGCCCTGACACCAACGAACACTACATCCTGGAAAACGGATGTCTGCGCAAGGACACTGCCATATGATGGATTTTATCGATCTGAAAACGCAACAGGCGCGTATCAAAGACAAGATCGACGCGAGCATTCAACGCGTGCTCGCACACGGGCAATATATATTGGGGCCCGAAGTTTCGGAACTTGAAGAAAAGCTGGCCGGCTTCTGCGGCGCCAAATACTGCATTACTTGCGCCAACGGCACCGACGCCCTGCAAATCGCCCTGATGGCGCTGGGCATCGGCCCGGGAGATGAAGTCATCACACCCGCGTTCACCTATATCGCCACCGCCGAGGCGGCGGCAATATTGGGCGCCAAGCCGGTGTATGTGGACATCGACCCACGTACCTACAATCTCGACCCGGCGCTGCTGGAAGCGGCGATCACCCCCAAGACCAAGGCCATCATTCCCGTGTCCTTGTATGGGCAATGCGCCGATATGGACGCAATAAACACCATTGCCGCCAAATACGGCGTACCGGTAATAGAGGACGCAGCCCAGAGTTTTGGCGCAAGCTACAAGGGCAGTCGCTCATGCAATCTAAGCACCATCGCATGCACGAGCTTTTTCCCGAGCAAGCCCCTGGGCTGCTATGGAGACGGCGGCGCAATTTTCACCAATGACGAAAATCTGGCAAAAGCGTCTCGCCAGATTGCCCGCCACGGCCAGGAACGCCGCTACTACCATGTTCGCATAGGGGCAAACAGCCGCCTGGATACGCTGCAGGCAGCCATATTGCTCAACAAGCTGGCGATTTTCGAAGAGGAAATCCATCTGCGCCAAAAGGTCGGGGAAATGTATGGCCTTGCCCTCAAGGATGCGGGCATAGACACGACTCCTTATATCGAGCCCCACAATATAAGCGCATACGCCCAATATACGATTCGCCTGCAAGACCGCGACGAAGCCCAGAAAAGACTGAAAGAACTGGGCATTCCGACCGCAATCTATTATCCCCTGCCGCTGAACAAGCAGCCGGCCGTGGGCGACGATACGAAACGCCTCCCCGAAGGCGACAAAGCATCCGAGCAGGCGCTGAGCCTGCCCATGCATCCGTACCTCTCGGAACAGCAGATTCAGAGGATAGCAAACGCCCTGGGCCTGGGCATCCGCTAGAGATGGCCGTTCACAACCATAACAAACGAATCTTGATAATAGGGCTCGCAAGCTCGGTTTTCGTAAAAGATTTCATATCCCAATACGCGCATAGGGGCTATACCGTAGACTTGATATCGACAGGCAAGGCCGATCGGCTGGAAGCCGTTGACATCCAAATCAATATAGGGCCAGTCGCAAATAGCTTGTTCGGCAAAATCGGAAGGCACATAAAAATAATAAGAGACACCAAAAGTGCCATAAGCAAGCTGCCAGATGGATATGAAGCGGCGGTAATCCACGGCATCAACATCTTTCTTGCCCCAAGCATGAAGATGCTCAAGCAAAAAGCCCGGAGGGTCGTGGCGGTCGTATGGGGCAGCGACTATTACCGGTCGACTCGGGCCCAGGACATACTCAAAATAAAGATATATCGCAATGCCGACAGCATCGTGTTCACCAACCCCAAAACGCTAGAGGATTTCTCGAAAAAGAACCCTCATATACTGGCCGACAAGCTGCGGATTGCCAGGTTTGGCCTGCCTGTGCTGGACGAAATCGACAAATTGAAAGCCCATACATTCGGCAGAACCGATTTGCCATATGATTTCTTCGGCTTGCCCGACGACAAGATAATCGTTCTGGCGGGATATAGCGGCAGCCTCGCACACAGGCAAGACCTGATCATCGCGGCCCTGGCCGGACTGAAGCCGGCGATCAGGAACCTTATCCACCTCGTGTTTCCTGTCGGCTATGGGTCACCCGAGGTAAAAAAGGCCATAGAAGAAAAATTGACGCAGGCCCAGGCCGCCAACTATTCCATACTTACCGATTTCTATAGTTTCCAAGACGCGGCGAAGCTGCGATGCATTACGGACATCCTGATCAATATACAAAGCAGCGATCAATTCAGCGGCTCGATGCAGGAAACCCTCTATGCAGGAGGCTATGTCATAGCCGGGGCCTGGCTGCCCTACCAGGAAATCATCGACGCCGGAGCGAAGATCAAACTGGTAGAAAAGCCGGAAGGCATAGCCAGGGCACTGACGGAACTAATCGAGGCCCATTGCTGCAAAGAGACGAAGCCGACGGCAGGAGTCAAGCAATATATAAAGAATGCCTCTAGCTGGAACGTGACCATAAAGCAGTGGGATAGCGCAATCTTCGCCGATTCCACCAGCAGAGCGCCATGACGCCCAAGAAGATAGCGGCCTTCAGCCTGGGGCCCATACTGGGCGCAGCCCTGAGCTTTGTCGCGCTGCCCGCAACGACCTGGATATTCTCGACGGCCGACGTCGGCCGTATTTCGATGATGCAGGTGGCGGCAAACTTCTGCACGCTTCTGTACAGCCTGGGCCTGGACCAGGCTTATGTGCGCGAATACCACGAAACCAAGGACAAGCCCGTGCTATTGAAGACGGCAAGCGCTCCTGGTGCGGCGCTATTGCTCTTGTGCATAGCGGCGCTGTTCATTTACAAGCCGACCATCCTGTCCTCGGCCCTCTTTTCTATCGACAGCTCGACCATAGGAATATTAGCGGCCGTATTCTTGTCCGCAAGCTACATTTCGCGCTTTCTATCCCTGATCCTGCGCATGCAGGA
This sequence comes from Candidimonas humi, assembly GCF_019166065.1. Lineage (GTDB taxonomy): Bacteria > Pseudomonadota > Gammaproteobacteria > Burkholderiales > Burkholderiaceae_B > Candidimonas > Candidimonas humi. Next base: position 493,067 of record NZ_JAHTBN010000003.1, on the reverse strand, counting down.
AAGAGGCCTGGCCTATTCCGCGAGCCAAGTATTACCGAAGCTGGTTTTTCTGTTGATCATCCTCTCATACGTGCTGTTCCCCGTAGACCATGACTTCATGGCTCTCATAACGGCCCAGGTAGTTTCGACATTGACCATCATGGTCCTGTTTGCCTGGAACACCCGGAAAGAATGGCTGCCTGCACTGAACGCAACAATCGACAAGGAAAAACTGAGCTCGATGGCCCGCTTCGGCATGCCCTTGATATTGGGAAGCATCGCCTCTTGGGGCCTGGTCGCGGCAGACCGCCTTTTCTTGCGAGGGCTGTCCACATTCGAAGAGTTGGGCATCTATTCTGTTGCGGCCAGTATCGCCGCGGGCTTCAGCATCTTTTCGGGCATCTTCAGCACGATATGGGCTCCGACGGTCTATAAATGGTCGGCGGACGGAGCCGACTTGAAGAAAATAGAGTCGATCATCGAATACATGCTTGCGGCGATATTCTTCATATTCGTACTGGCGGGATCACTTTCCTGGCTGCTGGAATACCTGCTGCCGAGCAAATATTTTCAGGTCCAGTACCTGATTACCGCCTGCATGGTAAGCCCCCTGTTATATGCGCTTTCCGAGGTAACTGCCTCGGGTATCGGCATAGCCCGCAAGACGAGCTATTCCATGGCGGCCTCGCTCATAGCTGTACTCGTGAACGTGCTCGGCAACTATCTGCTGATTCCCCATTATGGCGCGGCGGGGGCGGCCATTTCGACAGCATTCGCGTTTTGGCTGTTCCTGATATGCAGGACGGAATTTTCATGCCTCGTATGGCAAGCGATACCGAGAGCCAAGCTGTACGGAATAAGCACCGCGATCCTGGCGCTGGTCATCTGCATGTCTCTTTTCCAGCATATCCAGCGATCGACATGGGCGGTCATATGGTTGTCGGCCGGCATCATCGGGGCGTTTTTCTTCAAGCAAGTACTGGCTACGGCCTACCGCCTGGCCTCGTCCTCCCTGTCGAATCTCATTAGATCGCCTGCGTAAACACGATAAACCGGGCAGCCCGCCACCCTCAGGCACGGCGCAAGCAATCAAAAGAGTTTCATGCTCTATTTATTCATTACCCTGATCATATTATTCCTGCTTCGAAGAAAGCTGGACACTCATGCACTCGCTGCTGCCGGGCTCGTAATATATTATTTCCCGATATATTTCGACGGGCTTGCCTACCTGGACCAATCGGCGTCCGCTTACGCATACGGCAAGACACCCGACCCCAATCTCGAAATATCCATACTGATCATATTCTTTGCGTTGTACTGCTCTTCGTTTGTCGGCAAGAAAAAGACTGTTCCCGCCACGGCAAAACGAATCTACAGCATAGACGAGCGTTCCCTATGCATGATTCTTTTCCCGATTACCGCGCTGGTTGCGATCATATTTATCCCGCAAACAGCGGGCATCGAGGGAAAGGCCAAGTATCTCGCACTGGGATTTGGCGGAGTGCTGATTCAATACTTCTTCAGCCTGACTATCCTGATATCGAGCCTCAGGGCCATCAAGGCCAAGACCAGGGCAAAAAAAGCCAAATACATCGTAGTTTCAGCGCTATTGATTTTCTATTCGGTTTTATTGCTGCGAACACGATCCATAGCCTTTTTCCCCGTAATATCGGCTTTTGTGTATGTCTACTACGGCAGAAGGCTAAGCCCCACCATAATGGGGCCTAAAAAGATCATATTCATCGCCTTCTGCATTGCCATACTGCTCGGAAAAGCCATAGCCAACTACCTCTATGACAGCACCACTTACAATTCGGTAATGGCCATGATGAGCAGTTCCCTGGAAAGTTTCAGCGTTTCCAGCATCTTGAACTATGTGTATGCCTCGCATTTCTATAAATTCTACCTATACCAAATCCCCCTGACACTGATTCCGGGCACGTCCGAACTCGGCCTCATAACGAACTATCACAACGACATAATAAAGGCGCATATTTTCCCGTACGCCGATTATGGAATGGGCGGCAATCCCATAGGGGAATTCTGGATCAATCTGCAGTATATGGGGGTTTTACTGTATGCCCTGATATTGGGCGCAAAATGCCATCTGCTGGATTTCCTGATCAAGCACACGACCGGCGCCTTGCGGATCTTTTTGATCTATATAGCGATTCTTACCTTGCTCTATGTCAACAGGAATGCCACGTTCACCGATATTTCTTTCATCAGGAATTATTGTGTCCTGTTCTTTGGCATATGCCTGGCCAGCGCTCTTATGAAGCGCAACTTCCTGATAGGAGTTCCTCGCGCATCATTGTCCGGGAAGCAGGCGATAAATCGGGAATGACATGGCTCGGCGGCGGGCATCGAGACCTGTGGTCTCAAGGCGGCAGGCTGAGGATCGGCTTGATCCTCAGCGCGAATCTGTAACCCCCGCGGCGCGACACCCACATCCAGGTATCTGTTCGAACCCAACCTAGCCTCATCAATGAAGAAACTGATTACCATCGTCGGAGCCCGGCCCCAGTTTGTTAAAGCGGCAGTCGTCTCCAGAGCCATTCGCGAGCACAAATCGGGGATACAAGAAATCATCGTGCATACGGGGCAGCATTACGACCCCAATATGTCGGATATATTTTTCCACGAACTGGACATACCCAAACCGCACTTTCACCTGGGAATAGGCGGAGGCAGCCATGGAAAAAACACCGGCCGTATGATCGAAAAAATCGAGGAAATCTTATTGCCCGAAAAGCCCGATTTCCTGTTGGTCTATGGCGACACCGACAGCACGCTGGCCGGCGCCATTGCAGCGTCAAAGATACAGGTGCCGATCGCGCATGTCGAGGCGGGGCTGCGTTCCTACAACAGGAAAATGCCCGAGGAAATAAATCGCGTGCTGACCGACCACCTTTCGAGCATCTTGCTCACGCCTACCGCGCATGCATCCCGGAACCTGCATAAAGAAGGGATAGATGACAGCAAAATCAGGATAGTCGGGGACACCATGTACGACGCAGTGCTGTATTACGGTGAGCATGCGAAAGCGCCCACGACGTCTGTGGACATGGACGTGTTCGAAAAAGACTACGCGCTGTGCACGATTCATAGGGCGGAAAACACCGATGACACCGCAAGACTGAGGGAAATCCTGCAAGGGCTGGCATCGTTACCCATTTCTATCATCTTGCCGATGCACCCCAGGACCCGAAACCGGATCGAAACCGCCGACATCCAGCTTGGAGGCAATATCCACGTGATAGAACCCGTGGGCTATCTGGAGATGATTTGGCTGCAAAAGAGAGCCTCCCTGATATTGACCGATTCCGGAGGGGTTCAGAAGGAGGCCTATTTTCATAAAACCCCATGCATCACATTGAGAGACGAGACTGAATGGGTCGAACTTGTGGATATAGGTGCAAACATGCTCGCGGGCGCCGATGCCGAAAAGATAGTTTCGAGCTTTGGGAAATTGAGCGGCTTTTCTTTCCCTGACGACCCGATCTATGGCAACGGAGATGCCGGAGAGCAAATTGTGGATGCCCTTCAGGCATATATGAACTCGGGCGACACTCATGCCCCCGGCAACTGAGTCGTCAGCACCCGGCGGCCACTTCCATGATTTTCATTTTCAAGGCACCCAAGCCAAGCACCGAACCCATACATGCACGTAGTCCTTATCAGCCATTGGTTTCCTCCGACAAACATCATCGGCGCCATACGCCCCTACCAGATTGCCAGGCACTTTGCGGACCAGGGAGATCGAGTTACCGTTATTTGCACGGGCGAATCCAATTTTGACCAGAATCTCGAATCCGACCTGTCGGGCATCGAAGTCCTGCGCTATTCGCTGCCATGGATAACAAAATATCTGGAGCCGTCCCGGGCCGCAAGATCTCCCTTCACCAAAGCCATGAAAGGCATCTTGCGGCTGGCGATCTATCCGGACCCTTTTTTCCTGGCCGCTCGGGAAATAAAAACCAAGGCGCGCGGCCTTGCATCGGCTCGCGACAGCCGGATTGATTTGATAATATCCAGCGCCTTGCCGTTTTCGACCCATGTGGCAGCCCGGCAAGTAGCGAAGAAGCTGTGCGTTCCCTGGATTGCCGACAACCGGGATCTTTGGGCGCTCAGCCCATACAGAAAGTCTCCCCGGCTGCTCAGATATCTGGACAGGGCTTTCGAAAGAAAGATATTGCGCGATGCCGACGCATGCACGGTAATCGGCGACATGATGAAGGAGGCGCTGGAAGGCCAGATTGGCCCGAACGCGTCAAAGCGGGTCTTTGTCATACGCAATGGCGCCGACAAATTGACCCCCACGAGCGCCGGCCAAGACCAAGCCCCCATGACGGGAAAACTGTTGTTCACCTACTCGGGCGGCCTTTATTCGGGCTATCGAGACCCTACCCCTGTCTTCGACGCCTTGGCGCACCTGGGCCTGAACTGCTCGATCGATTTTTACGGATCGGAACAAAATGTCGTAGCAGGCTATATAGACAAGTACCCCACCCTGGAGATCACAAGCCACGCCAGGGTAAGCCACGACGCGATTCAACAGATACAAGAAAGAAGCAACTTCCTGATATTGGCCCTGGGTTCTGGAAAATTCGAAAAAGGCGTTCTTACCGGAAAATTCTACGAATACATCGCCGCGAGAAAACCGATAATAGCCATTTGCGACGAAGACAGCGAGCTTGCCGGGCTCATTTCGAAATACGAACTGGGGATAGCGTCACGATCACCGAGCCGGATTTCCGAGTTCATCAAAGACTATATTTCGGGAAGGTGGACCTTGGGTGCGATCCCCGTCGAACTGACCAGAGAGCACCAGCTCTCCAGGCTTAGAGGCATGGCGATAGGCATAGTAGACAGCTTCGAACAGCATGCCGGCTAGCCCCGCCATGAATATATTGCATGTTATTTCGGCTCCCGCGGCGGGTGGGGCAGAGATATATATCAAAGACCTCGCGAAAGCGCAGCAAGCCATGGGGCACAAGGTCTTTATCGGGTTTTGCTGGCACGCCTCGGATTACGGACGCAGCCAGGAATTTGAAAGGCTCTTCTTGCAGGAACTCGATGGCGCGGGGGTTTCGTACTTTTTCATCGGACACAAGGCCAGGAGAATGCCTTGGCTGGGAATATGGAAGATCTGGCGCTTTGCGAAAAGTCGCAAGATCGACATCTACCATACCCACCTGATATTCGGTGTCGTGTTCGGCGCCTTATTGCGTATCCCACGGATATTCACCCAGCACAGCGTAAAAGTCCACGCCAACAAGCTCGTTTTTCCTGTTTTCGACAGGATTCTCGACCACTATGTGGGCATATCCAGAATCTGCTCCGACAACCTGAAAAACTACACGAACAAGGAAATAACCACGATTTTCAACGGCGTGGACCTTGAGAAATTCCGCCGGCAAGACAAGGGACTGCCTCGGGATGTCGTCCAGTGCATTTCTGTGGGCCGCATCGATCCTGCGAAAAACTACCTGCTGCTTTTGAAGGCAATCACCCTGCTGGGGGAAGACACTAGAAGCAGAATCTTATTCAGGATAGCGGGCGAAGGATACGGAACTCATATGGACGAGGTCTTCAACTATGCCCGCGACCAGAATCTGGAGGAATCCGTCCAGTTCCTGGGGAACCGGGGCGATATTCCAAAGCTGCTGGCCGAGTCGGATTTGTTCATCATGAGTTCCGCATGGGAAGGCCTGCCGATTTCATTGATCGAGGCTACTGCGTCCGGACTGCCTTGCATTGTGACCGACGTGGGGGGTTGCGCAGAACTGATTCGTCTTTGCCAAAACGGCATAGTCGTGGAAAGCCAGGACGCGACAGCCATGGCCCATGCAATCACCCGTCTGGTCTCGAACAGAGACCAACTCCTCGGCTACTCCGAAAACGCCCTGCGCAATGCGCATCTCTTTTCTATTGAAAATGCCGCACAGGCATATCTCTCTCTGTACCACCGGGCAATGGCAAGCTGATCATCCCGCCAAAAAACAGCGCCAGCTATCGCTCGCACGCATTTCGATATTTCATGACTTCAGGCTATTTCCCGCTAATCCGAGAATCCCTATCCGGCCAAGCCGGCTACCACCCACAAAGAATTTCCCCCCAAGCAAGGCGCGCTTCGTTCAAGAGAAGCCCAATGATTCAATTCGGGCCGGCAGATGGCAGCCGGTAGATTCCTCTTGATATCGAGCTTCGCCGACTCATTGACGAGATTCCGCGGAGCTTTAATCGATGATTTGCGCGGACAAGGCCTGGAGGTACACGTTGCCGCACCCGATATCGAAGAGGCCGGCCTCGTAAGGAAGCAACTGGAAGAGAAAGGCGTCGTGGTCCATTCCGTGGCGCTGCAACGCACCGGCCTGAATCCCGTACGCGACCTGAATACCTTGTACCTGCTCTGGCGCTTGATGCGGCGGATCCGGCCCGACTATACCCTGGGCTATACGATCAAGCCCGTCGTATATGGGCTGATTGCCGCATTCCTGGCTCGCATACCCAATCGCTACGCGTTGATTACTGGCCTGGGGTATACCTTCCAGGACGAAGACGAGCCTGGCCTGCCGAGCAGGCTGCTACGCCAGGGCATACGCGGCTTGTACAGCTTGGCGCTTGGTTTTGCCGACGGCATCTTCTTTCAAAATCCCGACGATGCGGCATTATTCAGGTCATATGGAATCTTGCGTTCTGGCAAGCGAGCCGTCGTCGTGAATGGTTCGGGCGTGGATATATCCGCATTCAGCCCCGCGCCGTTTCCCCCACGGCCGGTTTTTCTCCTTATTGCGCGGCTGCTGGGCGACAAAGGGGTACGGGAATATGTGCTGGCGGCAGGCGCCATCAGGAAGAAATTCCCGGGTATTACTTTCAATATCGTGGGCTGGATCGACGAAAACCCCAATGCAATCCGTCCCGCCGAACTGGAGCAGTGGATCGCTTCGGGATCGATCAACTATATCGGTCGGCTGCAGGATGTACGCCCGGCGATCGCAGCCTGCAGCGTCTACGTATTGCCATCTTACCGGGAAGGCACTCCCCGCACCGTACTCGAAGCCATGGCCATGGGCCGGCCCATCATCACGACCGATGCGCCCGGCTGCCGCGAGACAGTAGTGGATGGCGAGAATGGCTTTCTGGTTCCCCCAAAAGCAGTGGACGAATTGGCCGAAGCCATGACCAAGTTCATCGACGATCCGGGGCTTATTGAAACAATGGGCCGCCGCTCTCGCGAAATTGCCGAGAGCAAGTACGACGTGCACAAGGTAAATGCGGCCATGCTGGGCGAAATGGGCATCATGGACCGCGATGCCGGGCTGCAATGAAACGCATATTTGATGTAATCGTTTCAAGCATCGCACTGGTCCTGCTCAGTCCGATTCTGATGCTGGTAGCCGGTATTGCGTATTTCAAACTGGGCAAGCCCGTGCTGTTTCGCCAGATTCGCCCAGGGCGGAATGGGCGCCCTTTTCGGATGATCAAGTTTCGCACCATGCGCAACGCAGCAGATGCGCAAGGCCGCCCACTTCCGGACGCAGAAAGGCTGACCCCATTTGGCCGCCTCCTTCGCTCCACCAGCATGGATGAACTGCCCGAATTATGGAACGTCTTCAAAGGCGATATGAGCCTCGTGGGCCCACGTCCTCTGTTGATGGAATACCTTCCGCATTATGACGCGCGGCAAGCGCGCCGCCATCAAGTCCGGCCGGGGATCACCGGCTGGGCCCAGGTAAACGGCCGTAATGCAATCACCTGGGAAGAGAAATTCGAACTGGATGTCTGGTACGTAGACCACCACAGCCTCTGGCTCGATATCAAGATCATTTTCATGACCATCAAGAAAGTCCTGGTACGCGACGGCATCAATGCCGAAGGCGAAGCCACTACGACCAAATTCAGGGGCAACCGGCCATGAAGCGGCTTGCCATCGTCGGCGCCAGCGGGCATGGCCGTGTCGTGGCGGATGCCGCCGAATGCAGCGGCTGGGATCTGGTCGAATTCTACGACGATGCCTGGCCCGATATACAAGGCAACGGGCCCTGGCAGGTGCGGGGGAATACCGCAGCTTTGCTGTCGCGCCTGCCCGACTATGACGGAGTAGTCGTAGCCATCGGCAACAACCGCGTGCGTGCCAGCAAGCAGCGCAGCTTGCAGGCGGCGGGATCGGAAATGGTGACGATTGTTCACCCCGCTGCCATAGTCAGCCGCCACGCTACGCTAGGCGTCGGCTGCGTCCTGTTCGCCGGCGCCATAGTGAATATCGGCGCAAAAATCGGCGACGGCGTCATATTGAATACCGCCTGCACCATAGACCACGATTGTGCGCTGGGCGACTTCGTCCACGTCAGTCCCGGCGCACATCTGAGCGGATCGGTCACGGTCGGGCAAGAAAGCTGGATCGGTGCAGGGGCCTGCGTCCGCCATATGACCACGATCGGATCGCGAGTCACCGTGGGAGCCGGCGCAGCGGTGGTCGCCGACGTGCCTGACGACCTCACTGTCGCAGGCGTACCCGCGCGTCCACTGTCTTCGTGACCCGCCTTCCGCCGCGCGGAAGATATCTTTAGCCACAACACTGTTTTCAATCGAAGTCCATCATGCTCAATACCCCCTTCCCTACCTGGCCTTCCTTTACGACGGAAGAAGCCAACGCCGTGCGCGACGTCATCCTCTCGAACAAGGTCAACTACTGGACCGGACAAGAATGCCGCGAATTCGAAAAGGAATTTGCAGCGTGGGCCGGATGCGAGCACGCCGTGGCATTGGCCAATGGCACCCTGGCCCTGGACGCCGCACTGAAGGCGCTGGACATAGGGCCCGGCGATGAAGTGGTAGTAACGCCCCGCACCTTCATGGCCTCGGCCTCATGCATCGTCAATGCGGGGGCCGTGCCGGTGTTCGCCGAGATCGACCGCGACTCGCAAAACATCACCGCGGCGACGATAGAGGCAGTGCTGACGCCTCGCACCCGGGCGGTCATCTGCGTGCATTTGTCGGGCTGGCCCTGCGATATGGATCCGATCATGGAACTTGCGGCGCGGCATCGCCTGTTCGTCATCGAAGATTGCGCCCAGGCGCACGGGGCTCGCTACAAAGGGCGCCCGGTAGGCTCCATCGGACACATCGGGGCCTGGTCTTTCTGCCAGGACAAGATCATGAGCACCGGCGGCGAAGGCGGCATGGTAACGACGCGCGACCGCGGCCTGTGGCTCAAGATGTGGGCTGTCAAGGATCACGGAAAAAACTGGGAAGCCGTATACGAACGTCCCCACCCGCCCGGGTTCCGCTGGCTGCACGAAGGCTTCGGCAGCAACTGGCGCATGCTGGAAGCGCAGGCTGTCATAGGGCGTATTCAATTGCGACGCATGCCTCAATGGAAGGCCATACGGCAGCGCCATGCGCAGCGCATCTGGGATACCGCCCGCACGCTGTGCGGCCTGCGAGTGCCCGCCTTGCCTGCGGATATCGAGCACGCCGCATACAAATGCTATGCCTTCGTAGAGCCCGACGCGCTGGCGCCAGGCTGGAATCGCGATCGCATTGCCGCCGAGATCAATGCTCTGGGCGTGCCCTGCTATTCGGGCTCGTGCTCGGAGGTCTATCTGGAAAAAGCCTTCGAGGGCACGGGCTGGCGCCCGGCGCAACGCCTGCCGGTAGCCCGGGAGTTGGGCGAAACCTCGCTCATGTTCCTGGTGCATCCCACCCTGGACGAAGCGCACATAGAGCAGACTTGCGCGGCCCTGGAGCAAGTCATGTCGCAAGCAACTACCGCTGCCGCCCCCGCTTCCGCCTGAATAACGATATGCATGACACTGAGATCGCCGTCCCAAAATGCAGCGATATATTAATTATTCATTCAAACTTTTAAATCCACCGCATTGCCACAGATATTTATAGACACAATTAGTGAATATTCATGCTCCGCATAAGCACGGTTACGTAACATTCGAATGCTACCATTCGACGGCATTGCGCAAGATTCGATACTCCAAGAGCACAAATCAGTGAGAGAAATAAAGGAAGCCCTCGCGCATCGGCCTAGCCTGCGTCTATATTTGCTGAGCCTGTCGCGCCGCAAGAAGCGTGCGCTACAGGTGACTGCAGACGTGCTGCTGGTCTGGGTGACCTTGTGGCTGGCTTTTTTCCTGCGCCTGGACAATCTCGCTTTAATCGAACCGTTCAGCGGCCATGCCTGGCTGTTCGTGCTGGCTCCCGTGCTGACGATCCCCATGTTCGTACGCTTCGGACTGTACCGCGCGGTGCTGCGCTACGCCGGCCTGCAAGCCATCATGGCCATCGTGCGAGCCATGGCGGCGGCTTCGGTGCTGCTGGCCGTATTCATTTACCTGCATGGCCAGCCTCAGGCGCTGGTGCCGCGCTCCATTCCCGTGCTGTACTGGATGGTAGGCACCTTGCTCGTGGGCGGCTTGCGGCTGTCGATGCGGCATTATTTCAGCAACCTGCCGTTCGGCCTGCGGGCGCTGGTGTTCCCGGGCAGCACGCCCGACGCGGCCAAGGGCGACGAGCGCAAGCGCGTAGCGATCTACGGCGCCGGCGCGTCCGGCAATCAGTTGCTGATGGCGCTGCAAAGCAGCCGCGAGATGCGGGCAGTGGCCTTCATCGACGATGAGGCCAGCCTGGCCAACCGCTACGTGGGCGGGCTGAAGATCTATGCGCCCAACGACCTGCCTACGCTGCTGCTCGAAACCCGGGCGCAGGAAGTACTGCTGGCGATCCCGTCGGCGACGCGGCTGCGTCGCAATGAAATCGTCGAGCAGTTTCGGGCTCTGTCGCTGCCCGTACGCACGATCCCCGGCATTGCCGACCTGGCCACCGGCAAGGTGACGGTCAAGAATGTGCGCGATATCAGTATCGACGATCTGCTGGGCCGCGATGTGGTGCAGCCCGATGGCGACCTGCTGGGCAAGTGCATACGCGGCCAGGTCGTGATGGTGACCGGAGCGGGCGGCTCCATAGGCTCGGAATTGTGCCGGCAGATCATGCATAACGGGGCGCGCACGCTGATTCTGTTCGAGCATGCCGAATTCAACCTGTACACCATCGAAGCCGAATTGAAAGCCTTGGCGCGCACCCTGGCCGTAGCGCCGCAAGTAGTGCCCATACTGGGTTCGGTGCGCAGCACCACCCTGCTGTATGCCGTGATGTCCAGTTGGAAAGTGGACACCATCTACCACGCCGCCGCCTACAAGCACGTGCCCATGGTAGAGCAAAACATCGCCGAGGGACTGCGCAACAATCTCTACGGCACCCTCAAGGCGGCCCAGGCCGCGCTGCGCGCCGGCGTGCGCAACTTCGTGCTTATCTCCACCGACAAGGCGGTGCGGCCCACCAACGTCATGGGAGGCACCAAGCGCCTGGCCGAGCTGGTGCTGCAGGCATTGGCGGCCGAACAAGCGCCGGTGCTGTACCGCGACACCTTGCCGCAGCCTGCGCAAAACCGCACGCGCTTTACCATGGTGCGCTTCGGCAATGTCTTGGGGTCTTCGGGCTCGGTGATCCCGCTGTTCTACGAGCAGATCCGCAAAGGCGGGCCGATTACGGTCACACACCCCGAAATCACGCGCTATTTCATGACCATACCGGAGGCCGCGCAATTGGTGATCCAGGCCGGCTCGATGGGCCTGGGCGGCGACGTATTCGTGCTGGACATGGGCGAGCCGGTGAAAATCGCCCAGTTGGCCCAGAAAATGATCTTTCTCTCGGGCCTGTCGCTGCGCAGCAAGACCACACCCGCCGGCGACATCGCCATCACCTATACGGGCTTGCGGCCGGGCGAAAAACTGTACGAAGAATTGCTGATCGGCGACAACGTCGAACCTACCCAGCACTGCATGATCATGCGCGCCAACGAGCGCTCTATCGGTTGGGAAGAACTGAAAGCAATACTGGACGAGCTGTATGCCGCCATGGGCCGCCACGACTACGAACGTATCCGGGAACTCTTCCTGCAAGCTGTGGACGGCTACACTCCGGACGAAAAAATCGTCGACTGGACCCGGCGCCGGCTAGCCCCGGGCAAAGTCGCCGCCCGCCTCATCGTGCCGCCTGCCGCGGCGGAACGGAACGCGTCCTAAGGGCTGCCGGAGCCCAGGCACAAAAACGGGACGCCCCCGGCCCCCTATCCTGCCAGCGCCGGATTGAAGCGCGCCAAGAAGGACCGAGTCGCGGCCTCGTGCGGGCTTTCTATCACTTGAGCAGGCGGCCCGCTTTCCACCACTACGCCGTCGCGCATGAATATCACCTGGTCGGCCACTTCGCGGGCAAAGGCGATTTCGTGGGTGACCAGCATCATGGTCATGCCTTCGTCGGCCAGGGCTTTCATGACGTTGAGCACTTCGCCCACCAGTTCGGGATCGAGCGCCGAAGTGGCTTCGTCGAACAGCATGACTTGGGGCTGCATGGCCAGGGCTCGTGCAATAGCCACGCGCTGCTTCTGGCCGCCGGATAATTTATTGGGGTACTGTTCGGCGTGCGCCGCCAGGCCGACACGAGCCAGGAGTTCCAGCGCTTTTTCACGCGCCTGAGGCTTGGGCTGGCGCCGTACCGTGACCAGGCCTTCCATCACGTTTTGCACCGCGGTCATGTGCGGAAACAGGTTGAAGTGCTGGAACACCATGCCGGTGTTGGCGCGGTACTCGGCCAGTTTGCGGTCGCCCGGCAAGCAGGCCGCGGTGCCGTCGAAGGTGACGGCGTGATCGCCCACGCGGATATGGCCGCCATCGGGAATGGTAAGCAGATTCAGGCACCGCAGCAGCGTGGACTTGCCCGAGCCCGAGGGACCTATCATGGCCACCACGCTGCCCTTTTCCACCGTAAGGGAAATGTCCTTCAGGACAACGTTCGAGCCGAACTGCTTGCGCAGGTTGCGCACCTCGATCATGGTTGCTGCGCTTGGAGTGTTCATACCTTGCCTCTGGTGGCGCCCGTAGCTAGCGGCGCGGCCATGGTCCGCGCGTCTGCCTTGCCTGCCTTGCCTGCCTTGCCTGCCTTGCCTGCCTTGCCTGCAGCATAGTCCGGGCTCTTCATACTTTGCATGCCTTTGCCGTCTTTCAGTCGCCGCGGCCGCGTCAACCCGCGTCCTGCCGCGCCAGCTTGTCTTCCAGGCGCTTGGAGAACAGGGTCGCCGGAAACAGCACGATGAAGTAGCAGATGGCGACGATGGTATAGCATTCCAGCGGGCGGTACAGGTCGTGCGCCGCAGTCTGGCCCTGATACAGCAGATCGGGAATGGCCAGCACCGACAACAGCGAGGTATTTTTCAACTGCATGATGGACTGGCTCATCAAAGGCGGGATCATGCGCTTGAAGGCCTGCGGCAGTACTACGCGCCGCATGATCTGGCGGCGGGTCATGCCTATGGCCATGCCGGCCTCGGACTGGCCGATATCGATCGACATCACGCCGGCGCGGAAAATCTCGGCATAGAAGGCGCCGCCATATAGCGACAGCGCCAGCACCGAGGCCACGGCCGGCGAGATCTGGATGCCGGTGAGTATGGGCAGCGCGTAATAGAACCAGATCAGTTGCACCAGCACCGGCGTGCAGCGGAACACCTCTACATAGGCGCGCATCGGCCCCGAAATCAACACACTGCGCGACAAGCGGCCCAGGCCCGCGGCCAGCCCCACTACCAGCCCGAGCACTACGCAGGCCACGGTGAATGCCAGGGTGTAGAACAGGCCGCTGAGCAGCAGGTAGCGATAGTCCCACAGCGCCCCGAAATTCCAGTGATACACACACCCTCCTGTCGGCCGCCGCGCCGTCGGGCGCGGCAGGCCTGTCTGTTGTTCTCGCGCTGGCGCGTAAATCCGTTGATTTTACCGGTTTGTAGCGCCCTGACGCCCGCCGCAGGCCGCGCCGCGTCTCGGTAATTGCCCGCAGACGCAGCATCGGCGGGATCAGGCGGCCCTCGCCAAGGGGATGCGGCCGTGCGGCGGCCGGCGGCCAAGCGGGCCGGACTACAATGCGATGCATCGCAATTGCACGGCGCACGAGCCGCACATCACGAACAGCAACAGGCAAGGCACGGAGCGCGGGGCCGCCCCTGCCTTCTTTCCGGGGATCCCATGCAAGTCATCATCGTCGGAGGCGGCATCATCGGTGTCTGCACCGCCTATCATCTGCGCCGGCACGGCGCGGAAGTCACCGTCATCGACCGCGAGCCGGACGTGGCCCGCGCCACCAGCCTCGGCAACGCCGGGGTGATCGCCCCCGGCTATGTAACGCCCTGGGCCGCGCCGGGCATGCCGACCAAGATCCTGAAGTACCTGTTCCGCAGCGAATCGCCGGTAATCTATCGGCCTGTGGCGGACACGCGCCAATGGCGCTGGGTGTCGCGCTGGCTGCGCGAATGCGAGCTGCCGCGCTACCGCGTCAACAAAGAACGCATGCAGCGCATTGCCTACTACAGCAAGGCGTGCCTGACGGAGTTCCGCAGCGAACACGCCTTCGAATATTGGCGCAGCCAGGGCTACCTGCAATTGTTCCGCACGGCATTCGACGAAGAAATGGCGCGGCCGGCCATGCAGATCCTGGCCGAGGCAGGCATCACGCATCGGCTGCTGGATGCCGAGGGGTGCGCGGAAATCGAGCCCGCCCTGAAAGGGGCTGCGCTGCGTCCCGCTTCGGGCCTGTATCTGCCGGACGATGAATCGGGCGACTGCGCAGTGTTCGCACAGCAGTTGCGCACGGTATGCGAAGAAAACGGCGTGCGCTTCCGCTTCAATACCCGGGTACGGTCGCTGGCGGGTTCGCGTTCGGGGGTGGAAGGCGTGCGCATCAGCGATGCGGCGCTGCCCTCCACCGAGCTCCTGAAGGCCGATACGATCATCGTGGCCGCAGGCATCGAAAGCCGCGACCTGCTGGCGCCGCTGGGCGTGGATGTGCCGATATATCCGGTAAAGGGCTACTCGGCGACCATCGCCGTCACCGACCCGGACAAAGCGCTGCGAGGCGCCGTCATGGACGAGGCGCTCAAGACCAGCATCACCCGCATGGGCCCGAACATCCGCGTGGCCGGCACCGCCGAGCTCGGCGACAGCGCGCTGACTATCCGCGACAAGGCCACCCGCACCCTGATGAAGGTGCTGCAAGACTGGTTCCCGGGTGCAGTACAGCCCGAAACGGCACGCTATTGGGTGGGGTTGCGCCCCATGACGCCGGACGGCCCGCCCCTGATGGGCGCAACGCCGGTGCCGGGGCTGTACATCAACCTCGGGCACGGCTCGACGGGTTGGGCCATGTCCATGGGTTCGGGGCGTGTGGTGGCCGACCTGGCGACGGGACAGCAGCCCGAGATCGATCTGTCGGGGCTGACGCTCGAACGCTATGCCGGATAAAGAGCGGGACGCGCCGGAACCCTTGCGGGCTGAACCCTCCGAGGCCGGCCCCGCAGCCCACGAGCCAGCAGGCATGCCCATCGAACGCGCCGCCTCGGCTGCCGGCTCGCGTAATGCGCCGCTGGGCATCCTGATGCTGGACACGCGTTTTCCGCGGCCGCCGGGGGATATCGGCAATCCGGCCACGTTTTCTTATCCGGTAATCTTCAAGAGCATCGCACAGGCCTCGACCGAGCGCGTGGTGCGCGACAGGGCCCGCGGTCTCGTGGAAGCCTTCCGGCAAGGCGCCCGCGAGCTGCAGGCGCAAGGCTGCGCAGCCATCGTTTCCAGTTGCGGCTTCCTGGCGCTGCACCAGCGCAGCATTGCCGATGCGGTATCGATCCCCGTCGCCACTTCGGCGCTGCTATGGGTGCCGATGCTGCAGGCCATGCTGCCCACGGGGCGCAAGGCGGGCGTGGTGACCGCGACGAAGCGCTCGCTGTCGCCCGAGCATCTGGCCGGCGCAGGCGCCGCGGCCGATACGCCGATCGCCGGCGTATGCGAAGACGGCGAATTCGCCCGGGTCATCCTGGGCGACTTGCCGGCGGGCGACTTCGTACAGATCGGTAAGGAGATCGTTCAGGCCGCGCAGCAACTGCTGCGGGAATATCCGGCCGTCGGCGCACTGGTGCTGGAATGCACCAATATGCGTCCCTATGCCGCGGAAATCCGCCGACGCTGCAAACTGCCGGTATTCGATCTGGTGGATCTCGCCGATTTGTGGATGCGGCGGGCGATCGAGCCCGCGGGCTGACACGCCGCCCGGCTCGAGCCGGGCGCCGGCCCTACAGCGTGACCGCTTTCGGAAAATCGCTGGCCTTGATGCCTACCAGGCTTTCCATGTTCTGCAGGATCACCTTGCGGGTCTCGCCGCTTTCGTGCATTTTGGTGAGCCAGCCGTCCAGGTAATGCAAAAAGGCGGTGTCGGGCTCTTTCTGGACACCCACGCACACAGGCGCACCTTCGACGGGAGTCGGGATCACCAGGTGTCCCAAGCCCGGCGCACGGGCCAGCACGGTCACAGACAGCAGCGCCACCAGCACCTGGGCATCGACCCGCCCGGTCTGCAGCGCCATCGTGGCGTCTCCCGATGTATCGAAGCGCTTGATTGTGGCTTGCTTCAGGGTCTGAGTGGCGAAGGTGTCCTGGTTGGAACCCACGTCTACCGACACCGTGACCTTGGGGTTGTCGATCTCGGCCCAGGTCTTGGGGTCGAAACCCTTGCGGGCCACGATAGTAAAAGTGTTGTGAAACAGCGGCGCGGAAAAGCCCACCATTTTCTTGCGCTGCTCGGTGGGCGCCATGCCGAACATGCAATCGATCTTGTTGGCCTGCAGATCCAGCACGGCATTGCCCCAAGTGGTTTCCACCAACTGCAGTTGCACGCCCAGCGACTGCGCGAGCTGCTGGCCGAACGCAGGCCCGAAGCCCAGCCACTTGCCGGTGGCCACCGATTTCTGGAAATACGGCGCTGCGCCAGCGATCACACCCGTACGCAGGGTCTTGGTGCGCTTGATGCGCGCCATGGTGGATTCGGAACCCTGCGCCAGCGACGCCGCGGCGGGCAATATGGCGCCCAGACCTGCCACCCCCAGACCCGCCACAAACTGCCTACGTGATGCCATTTCGATCGCCTCCTGTGCCGTTTTATGCCGCCGGGCCGCGAGCCGCGGACGGAATGCAGATTATATGCCTGGCCCGGCGCATGTTTCCTCTGCACAACACTCTCGCGCCATCCGAAAGGCCGAAAGCGCCTTGCGCGAGGCTTTTCGCATGATTTCGCCAACTTGTTTCGCTGCTGTAATCAGTGAATGTAAGGAAATATGTAGTCAACGTGGCCAAAACGCCACTCGTGTAGCGAATTGAAGCTCTTTCCGAAATCAGCCCACACCTGGCGAGCACAATTTGCTTGACAATAGGGGTACCGAATCAAACACAGCAGGTGCTGATATGAAACGACTGATACTGACGGGTGTGGCCGCTCTGGCCCTGGCCGGTTCAAGTGCAGCCATGGCCCACGTAAGCGTGGGGGTCTCCATCGGGATTCCGGGCGTCGTCATAGGCGCCCCGGTATATGCGCCGCCCCCGGTCTATGTAGCGCCTCCGCCTCCGCCGGTGGTATACGCCCCGGCCCCGGTGGTCGTGCCCGCGCCGGTCATCGTGGCGCCGCGCCCCTACCCCTACTACAGGCCGGTGGTGGAATACCGCGGCTACCGCGGGTATCATGGCCATCATTACCACCGCGGCTGGCACCGCTAAGCAGGCATAGCGGGCGCATCGCCGACGCGACATCGCTTACCCCCGGCCAACGCGGCCGGGCGTTGTAGCACCGGAGGGGCCGCAAGCCTTCTCTACCTGCATATGGCCCCGCTGGCGAGCGGGGCCTTTTTTCGTCCTGGCCGGCCGGGCCTGGCCGGCTATCAGGTCCAATCGTTGGAATCGTCGCCCACGCTGTCCCAAGCGTCGCCGCCCGAGTCGGCGCCCCAGTCATCGGCGCCCGCGGATGCATCGGATGCCGTGTCCCAGGAGCCAGGGTCTTGCAGGCCGAAGTCGTCGCCACCCATGTCATAGGCGGGAGCCGAGGGGCCGGTCGTGCTGCCTGCGACAGGCGTTGGGGCAATGGCGCCGGCAGCGATCGCCCCCTGATGATTGCCCAGGGCACGATCGATCAGCGCCTCGCCAGCGGCAAAACCTGCGCCCATGGCTGCCCCGGTAGCCAGGCCGCCCAGGATGCCGGAACCCATTCCGCCGGAGGCTCCAGGCATGCCCTGGCCATAGCCAGCGCCATAAACACCCTGCCCCGGCCTCGGCCCCATGGGGCCTCCCGGCCCGACGGGGCCTGAGGCCGGCCCGCCTGCCGTCATGCCCGGATCGCCCGGGCCCCAGGCGCGCCGCCGCAGCGAGGAGCGCACGCCCACCCAGACGGCAATCAGGGCCAGCACACCGAGCAGCCACATCCAGGTGGGCGAGGCGCTACGCGCACGCGTGCTTGCGGTCGCCGCCAGGCGGCTCTCCAGTGAACGGACTGCCTCGGGCTTGGCAAAGGACAGGCCGGCGTTCAGGCCGCGCGCCCTGCCCAGCTCGGCGCGCGCGGAGGCCAGGTCGCCATGGCCGGCAAGCAATTCCGCTTCGACGAAGTGCGCCTTGGCGCTGTTCGGGTGGTCGCGCAGCACCTGGCGCATCATGGATTGCGCCTGCTCGTAATGCCCGCTGTGCGCGGCCTGGTATACCTGGTCGACCGTAGGGTCGCCGGCAGCCCGAGCCATCATGCCCAGGCTAAGACTCAACGCCGCCAACAGGACGCGAGCCAGGTTTTTTGCTGTCATAGGGTAGCTCCTAGCTATGACCCTAAGATGGCAGCGCCGGCGGAAAGTTCAAGCTCCGCCGGCAAAATCCCGCCGCTACAGGCCGAGCTGCAAAGATTCCACCCCGCCCATATAGGGCTGCAGCACCTCGGGCACGCCGACGCTGCCGTCGGCGCGCTGGTAGTTTTCCAGCACGGCGACCAGGGCGCGGCCCACGGCCAGGCCGGAGCCATTCAGGGTGTGCAGGTATTCGGGCTTGCCTTTCTCGGGACGGTAGCGGGCCTGCATGCGGCGCGCCTGGAAGGCTTCGCAGTTGGACACCGACGAGATTTCCCGCCAGGTATTCTGTGCCGGCAGCCAGACTTCCAGGTCGTAGGTCTTGGCCGAGCCGAAGCCCATGTCGCCGCTGCACAGCAGCACTACCCGGTACGGCACGCGCAGCTTCTGCAGCACGGCCTCGGCGTGGCCGACCATTTGCTCCAGCACATCGTAGGACGTGTCGGGATGCACGATCTGCACCATTTCGACCTTGTCGAACTGGTGCTGGCGTATCATGCCGCGCACGTCGCGCCCGCCGCTGCCGGCCTCGGACCGGAAACACGGGGTATGCGCGGTCAGGCGCAGCGGCAGATCCTGCAGCGGCACGATGGTGTCGCGCACCGAGCCGGCCAGCGTGATCTCGGAAGTGGAAATCAGGTACAGGTCTTCGCTGGCCACCACATTGCCCTGCTCGTCGCGCTCGGGATCCTGGTCCTGGCCGCCCTTGGTGACCCAGAACATGTCGTCCTTGAACTTGGGCAACTGGCCCGTGCCGAACAGGGTCGAGCCATTGACGATGTACGGCGTATAGCATTCGGTGTAGCCATGCTCGCCGGTCTGCAGGTCCAGCATGAACTGGGCCAGCGCCCGATGCATGCGGGCCATACCGCCGCGCAGCATCATGAAACGCGCGCCCGACAGCTTGCGCGCGGTTTCGAAATCCAGCCCCAGCGGCTCGCCCAGCGTCACATGATCGCGGGTCTCGAAGGGGAAGGGGCTGGGGTTGCCCTGCCCGTCCACCTCGATGCCCGGCGGAATCCAGCGGCGCACCTCGACGTTGTCGTCGCTGGACTTGCCCGCCGGCACGCTGGCGTGCGGCAGGTTGGGCAGCGTCATGAGCCAGTCATTGAGCTCGGCCTGCACTTCGGCAAGCTCCGATTCCAGTTCGCGCAGCCTTGCCGGAATAGCCTGCGATTCGGCCAGTTCTTTGCTGGCGTCTTCACCCTTGGACTTGAGCTGGCCGATGAGCTTGGACACGGCGTTGCGGCGCGCCTGCAGCGTCTCGGTCTCGACCTGCACCGCCTTGCGGCGCGCTTCCAGGCGGTTGAAGCGCTCGGTATCGAATTCGAGCCCGCGCAGGGCGAGTCGTTCGACCACAGTGGGCAGGTCTTTGCGCAGTTGGTTGGGGTCTAGCATCGGATGAGTCCAGCAGTGTGATAAGTTCGAAATTCCACGCGAGCCGGCGCGGGCCAGGCATGGATATGCCCGCGGCGCCCGCGGGTTCGGGAATCGATGGAATTATACAGAGGGGCTATTCCTTCCCCGCCTCTTCATCCAGCTTGCGCAAGAAGGCCAGCTTCTCGGCGATCTTGATTTCCAGCCCGCGCGGCACGGGCTGGTACCAGCCCGGTTCGGGCATGCCGTCGGGCAGGTAGGTTTCGCCGGCGGCATAGGCGTTGGGCTCGTCGTGGGCGTAGCGGTATTCGTGGCCGTAGCCCAGTTCCTTCATGAGCTTGGTGGGCGCGTTGCGCAGGTGTACGGGCACATCGCGCGATTTGTCCTTGCGCACGAAGGCGCGGGCCTGGTTGTAGGCCATGTAGCCGGCATTGCTCTTGGCGGCGACTGCCATGTAGATGACGGCCTGCGCCAGGGCCAGCTCGCCTTCGGGCGAACCCAGGCGCTCGTAGGTGCTGGCCGCGTCGTTGGCCAGTTGCATGGCACGCGGGTCGGCCAGGCCGATGTCTTCCCATGCCATGCGCACGATGCGCCGCGACAAGTAGCGCGGGTCGGCGCCGCCGTCGAGCATGCGGGTCAGCCAGTACAGGGCCGCATCGGGGTTGGAGCCGCGCACCGACTTATGCAGGGCCGAGATCTGGTCGTAGAAATTGTCGCCGCCTTTGTCGAAACGGCGGGCATTCAGGGTCAGCGCGTTCTGGACGAATTCGGCGGTGATATGCGTGGTGCCGGAGGCGCCGGCCGCCGTGCCGGTCTGCTCCAGCAGATTCAGGAAGCGCCGGGCATCGCCGTCGGCGTAGCCGACCAGGGTATCGACCGCCGCCTCGTCGAAATCGAGCTGCGCCAGCTCGGTGGCCCGGGCGCGGTCGAGCAGCTTGCGCAGGTCGTCGTCGCCCAGCGGCTGCAGCACGTAGACCTGGGACCGCGACAGCAGCGCGGAATTGACCTCGAACGACGGGTTCTCGGTGGTAGCGCCGATCAAGGTCACCAGGCCCGATTCGGCATACGGCAGCAACGCGTCTTGCTGCGATTTGTTGAAGCGATGGATCTCGTCGACGAACAGGATGGTGCGCTTGCCCATGGCCAGATTGCGCTCGGCCTGTTCCATGGCCGCGCGGATATCCTTGACGCCCGAGAACACCGCGGATAGCGCGATGAACTCGCAGTCGAAGGCATGGGCGGTGAGCCGCGCCAGGGTCGTCTTGCCCACGCCGGGCGGGCCCCAGAGGATCATGGAATGGGGCTTGCCGGACTCGAAGGCCAGGCGCAGCGGCTTGCCGGGGCCCAGCAGGTGCGACTGCCCTATGACTTCGTCCAGCGTGCGCGGGCGCAAGGCTTCGGCCAGGGGCGCGGCGGGTTCGACTTTGAACAGATCGGACATGATTGCTGTGGGTTCTGTTCCTGTAGCGGCGCCGCGGGCAGCCTGAGCGGCGCGGCGCGGCAGCCGGCCTACATCTTGACGACGTCGGCGCCCTTGGGCGGCACGAACTTGAAAGCGTCGGCCGGCAGCTTGGGATTGGAAACGATATGGGAAAGATCGATGCGCGTGGTCTGGCCGAAAGAATCGACGAGTTCCAGGCGCGCCGGCAAATCATTCTTGAAGCCGATATCGACATAGGCAAAGCCCGCATCGGCCTGGCGCGGCTTGGCATGCATCCATTGCAGGCCGTCCTTGTCGGGCAGCGCACTGACCTCGAAGGCCTGGTCGAGCGAACCCGAGCCGAACAGAATCGCCGCGGGCGAGGCCCCTACCGCCTTGCCGACGCTGCGCTCGGTGACTTGGCTGAGATCGGGGTCGTACTGATACACCGTGCTGCCGTCGGAAACGATGAGCTGGGCGTAGGGCTTTTCGACCTGCCAACGGAAGTGCCCCGGGCGCTGGAACGAGAAGCGGCCCGACTGCGGCGGCTTGCTCTGGCCGTCGCGCGCGCGGGTTTGCTGGGTGAATTCACCCGAAGCCGAGGACACCTTGGCCACGAACTGGCGCAACTGGGTCGCGGCGTCGGCCGACCAGGCCGCCACGGGCGCCAGCGCCAGCAAGGCCGCGGCCAGCAGGCGGCGATGAGATTTATTCAGCATTGGAACCTTCTCCGGCCGGGGCGAGGATCTCGCGGTTGCCGTTGGACTGCATGGCCGAGACCAGGCCGGCCTGCTCCATTTGCTCGAGCAGGCGCGCGGCGCGGTTATAGCCGATGCGCAAATGGCGCTGCACTGACGAAATGGAAGCACGCCGGTTCTTCAGCACCACGCTGACCGCCTGGTCGTACAGGGGGTCGGATTCCGCGTCGGCAAAGCCGGTGACCGAGCCCACGCCATCGCCGGTCTCGCCTTCCAGCGCGCCTTCGAGCAGCCCTTCGACATAGTTGGGCTCGCCCTGCTCTTTGATGGATTCGACCACGCGGTGCACTTCGTCGTCGCTGACGAAGGCGCCGTGCACCCGGGTGGGCAGGCCCGTGCCCGGCGGCATGTACAGCATGTCGCCCTGGCCCAGCAGGGTCTCGGCGCCCATCTGGTCGAGAATGGTGCGCGAATCAATCTTGGACGACACCTGGAAGGCTATGCGCGTGGGAATGTTGGCCTTGATCAGGCCGGTGATCACGTCCACACTGGGGCGCTGCGTGGCCAGGATCAGGTGGATGCCGGCGGCCCGCGCCTTTTGCGCCAGGCGGGCGATGAGCTCTTCGATCTTCTTGCCGACCACCATCATCAGGTCGGCCAGCTCGTCGATGACCACCACGATCATGGGCAGCGTCGCCAGCGGCTCGGGCGCGTCGGGCGTCAGCGAGAAGGGGTTGGGAATGGGTTCTTCGCGCTTGATGGCATCGCGGATCTTGGTGTTGTAGCCGGCCAGGTTGCGCACGCCCATCTTGCTCATGAGCTTGTAGCGTTTTTCCATTTCGGCCACGCACCAGTTCAGCGCATTGGCGGCGTGGCGCATGTCGGTGACCACGGGCGCCAGCAAATGCGGAATGCCCTCGTAGACGCTCATTTCGAGCATCTTGGGGTCTATGAGTATGAGCCGGACCTGCGTGGCGTCGGCCTTGTACAGCAGCGACAGGATCATGGCATTGATGCCCACCGACTTGCCCGAGCCGGTAGTGCCGGCCACCAACAAGTGCGGCATCTTGGCCAGGTCGGCCACCACCGGGTTGCCGGCGATGTCCTTGCCCAGCGCCATGGTAAGCAGCGAGGCATTGCTGTGGTAGGTCTGCGAGCCGATGATTTCCGACAGTCGCACCATCTGGCGGCGCGGGTTGGGCAGTTCGAGCCCCATCAGGTTCTTGCCCGGGATGGTCTCGACCACGCGGATGCTGACCAGGCTCAGTGCGCGCGCCAGGTCTTTGGCCAGGTTGACGATCTGGCTGCCCTTCACGCCGGTGGCAGGCTCGATTTCATAGCGCGTAATTACCGGGCCGGCCTGGGCCGCAACCACCACCACCTTGACACCGAAATCGGACAGCTTCTTCTCGATGAGGCGCGAAGTGAATTCTATGGTTTCGGGAGTGACGGTCTCGGGGTTTTCGACGGGCGGATCGAGCAGGCTGATGGGCGGCAGGTCGCCCGCGGCGCCGGGCTCGGCCGGTGCGGTGAACAGGGTTTTCTGCTTTTCTTTCTCGACCCGCACCGATTTCGGGATATTGACGATGGCCGGCTCGATGCGCACAGGCTGCTCGTGCACCAGTTCTTCGTGGCGGGCCTCGACGGTTTCGTTGCGTTCCGCCGTCTTGGTGACGCCCACCTTGCGGTCTTCGCGCGCCGCCTTCAGGGCGAACAGGCCGCGCACGGCCTTTTCGGCGACGATGCCGACACGTTCGGCCAGGCGCAGCCACGAAAAGCCGAAAAACAGGCTGGCGCCCACGGCCACCAGCACCAGCAGCAGCAAGGTGCAGCCTGTGGAACCCACGGCCGTGGCCAGGGCGTGCGCCAGCAGCTTGCCGAGCTGGCCGCCGGCGCCGGCCGGCAGATGCGCGCCCAACTGGCGCATTTGCAGCGCCTCGATGCCCATGGCGCCTATGAACAGCAGCACGAAACCGACGCCGACTTCCCAGTGCACCCGCGGCAAAGGCTCGGGCTTGTTCTTGGGCAGCAAGGTGCTGGTAAGCCTGAAAAAGCCGGCCACCACGCGCTGGGCCAGCAGCAGCACCCACAGCCACGCGGAATAGCCGAACAGGAAAAGCAGCAAATCGGACACATAGGCGCCAAAATGCCCGCCACGGTTCTGCGTGACGCCGCTATGCACGGAATGCGACCAGGCCGGATCGGTCGAGTGCCAGGTGGCCAACACCAGGGCGAGCCAGGCGGCCAAGGCGGCGAACAGGATCCAGCGAGCCTCTCGGAAGAGCCCGGAAACCCGTGTTTGCAGGGGTGAAGGGCCATTGCGCACGTTGCGCGAAGAACGGGACGACGTTGCGGGTAATCTAGCCATGGACTCATTATAATTGCCTGTTTACGTTTTTCGGATTTGCGTTCATGACCACCCCCAAACACGCCAAGCTCCTGATCCTGGGTTCGGGCCCCGCCGGCTACAGCGCGGCGGTGTACGCGGCGCGCGCCAACCTGGCGCCGGTGCTGGTCACCGGCCTGGAACAAGGCGGCCAGCTCATGACCACCACCGAGGTCGACAATTGGCCGGCCGACGTCGAGGGCGTGCAGGGTCCCGATCTGATGCAGCGCTTCCAGGCCCACGCCGAGCGCTTCAACACGGAATTCGTGTTCGACCATATTGCCAGTGTGGATTTGTCCAAGCGCCCCTTTACCCTGACCGGCGACACGGGTGCGGTGTATACCTGCGACGCGCTCATCATCGCCACGGGCGCCTCGGCCCAGTACCTGGGCCTGCCCACCGAGCAGGCGTTCATGGGCCGCGGCGTATCCGGCTGCGCCACCTGCGACGGCTTTTTCTACAAAAACCAGGACGTAGTCGTGGTGGGCGGCGGCAATACCGCGGTCGAAGAAGCCCTGTACCTGTCGAACATCTGCCGCACGGTCACCCTGGTGCATCGCCGCGACAAATTCCGCGCCGAGCCCATCCTGATCGACAAGCTGATGGACAAGGTCAACAACGGCAATATGCACCTCAAGCTGTTCCGCGAACTGCAGGAGGTCCTGGGCGACGATTCGGGTGTGACGGGCGTACGCCTGGTGGACAACCTGACCAAGGCCACCGAAGAACTGGCCGTCCACGGCGTGTTCATCGCTATCGGCCACAAGCCGAACACAGCCATCTTCGAAGGCCAGCTCAAAATGGAAAACGGCTATATCGTCACGCGCAGCGGGCTGCACGGCATGGCCACCATGACCTCGGTGCCGGGCGTGTTCGCCGCCGGCGACGTACAAGACCACGTCTACCGCCAGGCCATCACCAGCGCCGGCACGGGCTGCATGGCCGCCCTGGACGCGCAGCGCTGGCTGGAGAATGAGCAAGCCTAGGGTTCGCCGTAGCCAAGGCGGCCTGGAGGGCTTGCGCCGGATACTGGCGCAGGAAGAACAGGCGCGGGCCGATGCGGCGGCCGTGGCCGCGAGCCGACGCGGGGCTGCCGGCGGTACCCCTGAGGCACAGGAAAGCTCAAGAGGCTCCGCTGCCACGAGTCGCAGTGCTTCAGGACGCTCGGCCTCGAATCGCCGCGGGTCCCCACAGGGAAAGGCCAGCCTAGCGCACGTCGAGTCGGGCGCGGCCAGCACCGCGCCAACATCCGCACCCGACGCCACGGAAATCTTCCCCCTGGATGCGAGCGATCACGCACTGTTTCAGCGTGCCGTCAGGGGCGTGATCCCCATTGGCGATACGCGGCGCGCCCTGCTGCCTCCAGTGCCGGCTGCCAGCGCACGCGAATTGCGCCTGCGCCGCGAGGCCGCGGCCGGCCAGGCCGCACCAGTGCCCGCGGCAGTTTCCGACCATTACGTGCCGGCCGCAGCGGCCCGCGACGCCTCGTCGTTCCTGCGCGCCGGCTGCGGCCCCGACCTGCTCAAGGGCCTGCGGCGCGGCAAATGGGCCATAGGCGCAACCCTGGACTTGCATGGCAGCACCCTGGACGAGGCGCGCCAGCGCCTGGACCAATTCCTGCAATCGTGCCTGACGCACCAGGTGCGCTGCGTCTGTGTGATCCACGGCAAGGGCCACGGCTCGCGCCGCGGCGAACCGGTGCTGAAGACCACGGTACGACACTGGCTGGCGCAACTGGACTGTGTGCAGGCCTACGTGGAATGCCGCGAGGAAGACGGCGGCAGTGGCGCGGTGCAGGTGCTGCTGCGGGCCGGCGCAGACGCCTGATCGCGCCTGGAATCAAACAAATGAAAGCAAACAAATAAAAAATAAAAGCGGCGCGGGCTGGCCTGGCCTGGCCTGGCCTCGGTACCGGCGCTGGTGCTGGTGCTGGTGCTGCAGTGCCGTCCGCGGCCTTACCGCCCTGCTCATTTTGATTCCCGGCCGGCACAAACGACAAAAGCCGACGGTGCGTAACCGTCGGCTTTTGTCTTGTTGTTTTTATTAGGAACTGCTTTTATTTTTTATACGCCGGATACCGGCCTTGCCCATCGCGGGCGTGTGTCTCCTCACCTGCATGCACGGCATTGTGCACTAAGTTCGGGCACGCCACACTTAGGGAATACGCTTGGTTCAGGCGGTTTTTTGTTCCGATACCCCTAATTCGTCCATCATCTTTTTGCGGATCTCGAATTTCTGCACCTTGCCCGTGACAGTGAGGGGAAATTCCTCGACGAAACGCACGTAGCGCGGCACCTTGTAGTGGGCGATGCGGCCCACGCAGAACTCGCGCACCGATTCCTGCGAGACCGAGTCCGGATCCTGGCCGGGCTTGAGGATTATCCAGGCACAGAGTTCCTCGCCGAACTTGTCGTCGGGCACGCCGACCACCGAGACGTCCTTGACGGCCGGATGCTTGTAGAGGAATTCCTCGATCTCGCGCGGATAAATATTTTCGCCGCCGCGGATCACCATGTCTTTCAGGCGGCCGACCACGTTGCCGTAGCCGCGCTCGTCGATCACCACCAGGTCGCCGGTATGCATCCAGCCTTCGGCGTCGATGGCGTCGGCGGTCTTGCGCTCGTCGTCCCAGTATCCGAGCATCACCGAATAACCCTTGGTGCACAATTCGCCAGGCATGCCGCGCAGCACCACATCGCCGGCAGCGTCGACGACCTTACACTGCAAATGCGGCTGCACCCGGCCTATGGTCGAGACGCGGCTTTGAAGATCGTCGTCTCCCGCCGTCTGGAAGCTGACGGGGCTGGTCTCGGTCATGCCGTAGGCGATGGTCACGTCGCGCATGTGCATTTTCTCGATGACCTGGGTCATGATGTCCACGGGGCACGGCGAGCCGGCCATGCAGCCCGTGCGCAGGCTGGACAAGTCGAAGCCGGCGAACTCGGGGTGCGTGAGCTCGGCAATGAACATGGTCGGCACGCCGTACAGGCCGGTGCAGCGTTCGGCCTCTATGCAGCGCAGCACCGCCAGCGGGTCGAAGGCGTCCGACGGATAGACCATGGCGGAACCGTGCGTCAGGCAGCCCAGGTTGCCCATCACCATGCCGAAACAGTGATACAGCGGCACCGGTATGCACAGCCGGTCGCCGGGCTTCAGGCCCACGCATTCGCCGACGAAGAAGCCGTTGTTCAGGATATTGTGGTGCGACAGCGTGGCGCCCTTGGGCAAGCCCGTGGTGCCGCTGGTGAACTGGATATTGATGGGATCATGGCAGGCAAGGTCGGCTCCCAGCCGCGCCAGCTCGGCCGAATGCTGCGGCGTCGCAAGCGTTTCCAGTTCGTCGAACTGGCGCCAACCCCGGCGCGGCGTTCCCCCTATCTTGATCAAGTGCCGCAGATGCGGCGCGGCAGCGGCCTGCAGCGGCCCGCTATGCGCCGCCACTTCGGGCAGCAAGCTCTCGACGATGGCGACGTAGTCGCTGGTCTTGAAGCTTTCGGCCGCGACCAGGGCACTGATCTGTACCTTGTTCAGTGTGTATTCGAGTTCGCTGATGCGATAGGCCGGATTGATATTGACCAGGATCATTCCCGCCTTGGCGGTAGCGAACTGGATCAAGGTCCACTCGGCCTTGTTGGGCGACCAGATGCCCACGCGATCGCCGCGCTTGAGCCCCAGCGCCAGCAGGCCGGCGCCGATGAGGTCGGCGCGTTCGTTCAGTTGGGCGTACGTCAGGCGCACGCCCTGGTGCACGGAAACCAGGGCTTCTTGGTCGGGCCAGGTGCGGGCGGCATGTTCCAGGGCCTGGCCGATGGTTTCAGTGCGCAGGGGCGGCTCGGTAGCGCCGGTGACAAGGCTGGGCGTAGTCATTGCAGTCTCCTTGGGCCGCGGTCGCAACGCCGCGGGCTTCCTTTCTCTGTAAATGATTATGCGCCCCGATTCTTAAACGAGGCTTACGAAAAAAATGGCCGCGTACTGCCAGTCCGGGCCATGCCCGCAGGGCCCTATCGGAAGTAAATCATAACTGCCATCTATCGGTTAATCATAATTAGTGAATGGACCGGCGCAAGTTCGATATGTCAAATTAAACGGCTGCCCGGTGGGCGCGAGGCGCGATTCAGTGCGGCGGGAGGTAAGCCGTGCAGCGTCCCGAACAAGGACGGCCTCGCTCGAACGGGCCGTGGCGCCTGCGCCGCAAGAGGCGCCGCGCCA
Source organism: Candidimonas humi (assembly GCF_019166065.1). Lineage (GTDB taxonomy): Bacteria > Pseudomonadota > Gammaproteobacteria > Burkholderiales > Burkholderiaceae_B > Candidimonas > Candidimonas humi. The sequence continues at coordinate 464,229 of NZ_JAHTBN010000003.1, read as the reverse complement.
AGGCTGCAGCCGAGACAAAACACAGCATCAAAACAATCAGATTCCACAGGAGACACGCATGATTCGATCACTATCCCTGGCCGGCATGGCGCTGGCCGTCGCCGCGGCCTGCGGCTGGGCCACGACCGCCCAGGCCGCCGGCGCATATCCCGACCGCCCCATCCGCCTGATCGTGCCCTACAGCGCCGGCGGCGGCGCAGACAATGCCGCGCGCGTCATCGCGCAGAAGCTATCCGAGCGCCTGGGCCAAAGCGTGATCGTCGAGAACAAGCCGGGCGCCAGCGGCACCGTCGCCGAAGGCTACGTCGTGCGATCGCCGGCCGACGGCTATACGGTGCTGTATGACACATTCGCCTTCGGGGTGAACGCGTCGCTGCGCAAACTGCCGTTCGATCCCCGGCACGATCTGGAACCCGTATCGCTGGTGGCAACCGCCGCCATGATCCTGGTCGAAAACCCCAAGCTGCCGTCCAAGACCCTGGGCCAGTTGCTCGCCGCGGCAAAAGCCCATCCGGGCACGATCACGTATGCCTCCTACGGCGTGGGCAGCTCGGCCCACCTCGCCGCGGAACTGCTCAACGACCGCGCCGGCACCCGCATGCTGCACGTGCCGTTCAAGGGCGGCGCCCCGGCGCTGACCAATGTCATAGGCGGACAGGTCGATTGCTATTTCGCCAACGTCTCATCGGGCCTGCCCTACGTGCGTTCCGGCATGGTCAGGGCACTGGCCGTTTCATCGGCAACACGCCTGAAAGTGCTGCCCAAAGTGCCCACCGTCCAGGAAAGTGGGTTCCCGGGCTTCGAAGTCCTCGATTGGCACGGCCTCTTCGTGCCTCGCGGCACGCCTCGGGCCATAGTCGAGAAGCTGGCGAAGGCCGCCAATTACGCAACGTCCGATCCTTCGGTGATCAAGCGCCTGCACGACATGGGCATAGAGCCCGCCAGCAGCAGCCCGGCCAAGTTCGGGAAATTCCTGGACGGCCAGATGAAGAAATGGTCCACGCTCATCGAGCAAAGGCATATTTCATTGCAATGAAAAGGCATCGCGCAAGCCCGCGGCTGGCCACCGTCTCGCACCCTGGCGCCGCAGCCTGGTGCGGGCGGCCGCGCCAGACTGCGGCTTGCGGCAATCCGCCCCGCCACCCATTCCATAAAGACAGGAGACACACATGAATAGCAAGACCCTGACCCAGTGCCTGCGTTACGTACTTGCAAGCGCCGCCTTGTGCATGGCGGGCCAAGCCTGCGCCCAGGACTGGCCGTCCAGGCCGGTGCGCATCATCGTGCCCTACGCGGCCGGAGGCACTACCGATTACGCCGGACGCCTGATAGCCCAGAAGCTCACCCAGGAAACCGGACAGTCGTTCTTCGTGGAAAACAAGGCGGGCGGCTCGGGCACCATAGGCACGGCGGAAGTCGCCCGGGCGGCCCCCGACGGCGCCACGTTCCTCACGAACGACACCTCTTATGCCATGCTGCCGGCCCTGTATTCCAAATTGCCCTGGAACCACGACACCGGCTTGGTTCCCATTACCACCCTGGTCGAAACGCCGGTGGTGCTGGTGGTGCCCGAGAAATCCCCCTTCAAGACCATGCAGGACCTGGTCAAGTACGCAAAGCAGCACCCAGGCAAGCTGAATTTCGGCTCGGGCGGCGCCGGCAGCTCCACCCATTTGCAGACAGTGGTGTTCAACAAGGACGCCGACATTGCCGCCACCCACATTCCCTACAAGGGCGCGGGCGACGCGATGCGCGGCCTGGTATCGAACCAAGTGGATTTCCTCATCACCGCCACCCCGACCGCCGTGCCGCAGATACAGGGCGGCCGGGCTCGCGCCCTGGCGGTGACGGGCGGCCAGCGCGTGTCCGTGCTGCCCGATGTGCCGACCTTCAATGAAGCAGGCCTGCCGGCCTACAAGGTCATGAACTGGTTCGGCATGGCCGCGCCCAAGGGCACTTCCCCTAAAATCATCGACGCCATGTATGGCTTGATCAAGAAGGGCTTGTCCGATCCGGCAATCGTGCAGACGCTGGCCAAGCAAGGCGCCCACGCCGGCGGCATGGCCCCGGCGGAATTCGCGGCGATGATACGCAAGGAAACCAAAGTGTGGACCGAGGCGGCTCGAGAAGCCGGGATACACCCCCAATGACTTGCAAGCCGGTCGATTCAAGTCGATAGATTCATATCCCCATAGTTCATCATCAACTCATACCCAGCCATGTGGAACCTGTCTTTTTCTCCTCCTGAAGTCATCGAGGCACGGGTCATGACCCGGCTGCCGGACACATTCCGGACACCGCAGCAAACCGAATGGGCCCGGGCCAACAAGCCCGGGCAATCGATAGACAGCTTTCTCGAAGGGCCCTCGTTCGACCGGGACGGCAATCTATGGGTCACCGACATACCCAACGGGCGGATCTTCCGCATCGACCCCGGCTTGAACTGGACCCTGGCTGCCCAATACGACGGCTGGCCCAACGGCTCGGCGATTCATCGCGACGGCAGCCTGTGGATCGCGGACTACAGGCGCGGCATCCTGCGCCTTGACACTGCGACGGGCGCCATAGAGTCCGTGCTGGGCCACCGGGCCAGCGAGTCGTTCAAAGGCGTGAACGACCTCACCTTCGACTCGCAGGGCTGCTGCTACTTCACCGACCAGGGCCAGACCGGGCTGCAGGAGCCCAGCGGGCGTGTATACCGCCTGGAACCCAGCGGCAGGCTGGACATCATGATTGGCAATGTGCCCAGCCCGAACGGGCTGGCGCTGAACGGCGACGGCAGCGTCTTCTATCTTGCGGTTACGCGCGCCAATGCCATCTGGCGCGCCCCCCTGCTGCCCGACGGCAACCTCAGCAAGGCCGGGCTCTTCCAGACCTTCTTCGGCACCAGCGGCCCCGACGGCCTGGCTCTCGACAAGGAAGGCCGGCTGGTGGTCGGCCACGCCAGCCTCGGCGGCGCGTTCGTGCTGAACCCACGCGGCGAAATCACGCACTACGTGCGCTCGCCCATAGGTATCACGACCACCAATCTCGCATTCCGCCCCGGTACCCGGCAACTGGTGATAGTGGAATCGCAGACCGGCACATTGCTGGAAGCCGAACTGCCCGCCGAAGGGCTGGCCTTGTTTTCCCACGCCTGAACCACGGCAAAAAAGCAGAACGCAACAAGAGCAAGGAAGATGGAAAAAATCGATTGTGTAGTCATCGGCGCAGGCGCCATCGGCCTGGCCATCGCTCGCGCGCTGTCCATGGCGGGCCGCGAAGTAATCATCCTGGAAGCGGAAACCGCCATCGGCACGCACACCAGCGCCCGTAATTCCGAAGTGATCCACGCGGGCATTTCATACGCCCCCGGTTCGCTCAAGGGCAGGCTGTGCGTCGCCGGCAAGAATGCCATGTATGAATATTGCCGCGAACGCGGCATCAAGCACCAACGCATCGGCAAGCTGATCGTCGCGACCGACGACACCGGCATCCCGGCGCTGCACAAGTACGTAGAGCTCGCGGCCGCGCAAGGGGTCACCGACTTGCGCCTTTTATCGCGCGACGAAGTCGCCGACATGGAACCGGAAGTCGCCTGCACGGCCGGGCTGTTTTCACCATCCACCGGCATCGTGGACAGCCACGGCCTGATGCTCGCCTATCTGGGCGATGCCGAAAACCATGGCGCTACCCTGGCGCTGCAAAGCAAGGTCGAAGCCGGCCGCGCAGGCCCGCAAGGCATCGTGATCGAAGTGGGCGGCGCCGAGCCTTTCACCGTCTCGTGCAAGACCGTCATCAACGCCGCCGGCCTGGGGGCGCAACAAGTCGCGTCCCGCATCGACGGCATGCCCGCGAAGCTCGTGCCGCCGATCTATTACGCCATCGGGCATTATTTCTCGCTGGCCCGGAAGTCTCCGTTCAAGCACCTCGTGTATCCTACGAGCCGCGAAGGATCGCTGCGCGCGCACGTCACGATGGACCTGGGCGGGCAGTGCAAGTTCGGCCCCGACCTGAGCTGGCGAGACACAGTGGATTATGAATTCGATCCCGCACGCGAGCCCGCCTTCTACGAGGCGGTGCGCCGCTATTATCCCAATCTGCAAGACGGCGACCTGCAGCCCGGCTATACAGGAATCCGGCCCAGGCTTGCCGGGCCGGGGTCGTCATTGCACAACACGGAAACCGACTTCGTCATCCAGGACCAGTCGCGCCATGGCGTGGCCGGCCTGATCAATCTGTTCGGCATGGAATCCCCAGGGCTGACGTCTTCGCTGGCCATCGGACAGTATGTGGCGCAGTTGGCTGCAAACCAGGGTAACTGAACGCGGACGCGCTGTGTACGGCAGCACGGGCAGTGGCGGCTCTCGACGCAAACACCTCCGCCGGCCGGCCAAGCGGCACTATGATGTCATTGCCAACGCTCCATCAAGGCGCGAAACTCGACAAGCCCGTCATTGCCCCAGACAGCCATGCCAAGCACAAGGCCCGGCGGGGCTCATCCAGGGAGTGTACTTATGTCCAGCGATGTCAAAGCCTCCGCCAAGCCCGTCAAGATTCCGGGTCCCGAGCATCCCATCACTATCGAACACAATCCCCACCGCGTGCTGATCAGGCTGACCGGCCAGATCATCGCCGATACCCGCGAGGCGCTGACGCTGCGCGAAGCCAACTATCCCGCCGTCTTGTATATTCCCAGAAAAGACACGGATATGGTGCGCCTCACGCGCAGCGACCACGCCACTTATTGCCCGTACAAAGGCGATTGCGCATACCTGTCCATTCCCGAAGGCGGCGAGCGTTTGGTGAATGCGGTCTGGACTTACGAAAACCCGTACCCCGCGGTCGCACAGATCAAGGATTACCTTGCCTTCTACCCCGATCGGGTCGACATTGTCGAAGAACCGGTGCAAGACCAAGCCTGACAACAGTGAGCCAAACCGCCACGGGCAACCCGCCATGCATGGCGAAGAAGCCGCCACGGGCGTGTTCAAGCACTATGCCAGTTTCCGAACGCGCGATACTCAAGCCTTCTTGAGCCCGAAATACGCGCGTTCCAGCGCTGCGTCGGCGTGCATTTCTTGGACGGTGCCTTCGAAGCCTATGCGCCCGCCTTCCAACGTATAGACGCGGTCGGCGAGGTCGAGGAACTTGACGTTCTGCTCGGCGATGAGCAGGGCCAAGCCCAGGTCGCGGAACTGGCGCAGCACCTGGATGACTTCCTTGACGAACACCGGCGACAGGCCCGCGGAAGGCTCGTCCATGACCAGCAGCTTGGGCTGGCCGGCCAGGGCCTTGGCCACGCCGAGGATCTTGCGCTGGCCGCCCGACAGGCTGCCGCCCAGCGCGCGGCGCTTTTCTTCCAGGATGGGGAAACGCCGATACAGGTCGGCAATGTGCCGCTTGAGTTCGGCCGGCGGCAGGAACTGTCCGCCGATGTGCAGGTTGTCGTCGACGCTCAGATCGGGAAAGCAGGCGGTTTCCGACATGTAGGCGATACCGCGGCGCACGCGCTTGTCGGTGCGCTCGTGCGACAGGTCGTGGTCTTCGAAGCCTATGGTGCCGCCCCAGCTCGGCAGCAGGCCCATGATGGTCTTGATCAAGGTGGTCTTGCCGGCGCCATTGGGGCCCAGCAGCACCACGGTTTCGCGCGGGCGTACCGTCAGGCCTGCGCCCCACAGCGCCTGGACCTTGCCGTAGCCGGCGTCCAGTCCGGACACTCGCAGCAAATCAGTGCTCATCCGGCGCTCCCAGGAAAACCTCGACGACGCGCGGATCTTGTACCGCCTGCGCCAAGGTGCCGGCGAACAGGTTCTTGCCGGCGCTGAGCACGATCAGGCGGTCGGTAACCTCGTCGACGAAATCCATCAAGTGCTCGACCACGAGCAGCGCAATACCGGAACGCGCCAGTTCGCGCAGGCGCCCGGCTACCAGATCGAGCTCGGCGGGATTCAGGCCCGCGCCCAGTTCGTCGACGCACAGCAGCTTGGGCCGCGTGGCCAGGGCTCGTGCCAGATCCAGCATCTTCTGCTGGGCGCTGGTAAGTTCGCCCGCCATGCGGTCGGCGTGCTGTTCCAGGCCGAGAAAGCGCAGCAGTTCGCCGATGTCGCCGGCCACCCCGCCTTCGGCTTCCCCAGCGCGCGCTGCATGCTGGCCGTAGGTGCGCGCCACTTCTACGTTCTGGCGCACCGTCAGCGACTTGAAGGGCTTGGGTATCTGGAAGCTGCGGTTGATGCCTTGGTGCACCAGGCGATGCGCCGCCATGCCGCCGACTGGACGCCCCTGGTACAGGATGCTGCCGCCGTCGGGCCGATACAGCCCGGTGATGACGTTGATGCAGGTGGTCTTGCCCGAGCCGTTCGGGCCGACCAGGCCCAATACCTCACCCGGCATGACGTCGAAGCTGACGCCGTCGAGCGCGCGGAAGGCGCCGAAATGCTTGGCCAGTCCCTGTACCCGCAGCAGCGGCACGGTTGCGGCGCCCGCAGCGGGCGCGCCTGTGGCGACGGCGGCTTCAGATGACATGTATCCCCCAGCGCCGCAGCAGCGAAGCCAGCCCGTTGGGCAGGAACAGCACCAGGGCCATGATCAGCAGGCCGTAGATGAGCTGAAAGTACTGCGGCGTCGAAATCCCGATGAAATTGTAGAGCCCGTACAGCACGATGACGCCGAATATCGGGCCTGTCACGGTGGCCACGCCGCCGAACAGCGCGAAGACAATGGCGAAGATGCTGAAGTCGGGGCTGAAGACGTTGTCGGGGTAGAACACCGACACATACCAGGCGAAGTTGGCGCCGATCAGGCCGGCGGTCAGCGCCGACAGCAGCCAGGCGATGACGCGCGCCCGCACCACGTTGATGCCCGAGGACGCGGCGCTGATGGGATCGTCCTTGATGGCCTGCAGGGCCAGCCCGAAACGCGAATAGCGCAGGTACAGTACGCAGCCCACGGTGAAGACCATCACCAGCACGGCGATGGCGTAGCTGAACGCCGGATTGAAGATACCCGAGAGCGACACGCCGTAAGGACCCTTGGTGATGGATTCCAGCTCGGGATTGGAGACGATCTCGGCGATCGCCAGGGCCGCGGCCAGGTTGGCGATGGCGAAGTACGGGCCCGACAGGCGCAGCAGCGGCGTCAACACCAGGCCGAAGATCACCGAGGTGAGGGCCCCGGCCGCCATGGCGGCCAGCGGGCCGGCGTGCAAATGCATGACGGCCAGCGCGAAACCATAGGCTCCCGCGCCGAAGAAGCCGACATAGCCGAACGGCAGATAGCCGGTAAAGCCATAGATGATGTTGACGCCCTGCGCCAGGGTCAGGAACACCAGGAAATTGAACAGCAACAACTGGTTGGAATACACCTGCGGCAGCAGCGCCGCCACCACGATCAGCGGCACCAGCACCAACAGGGAATGTCGCAGCGCTTTAGGCATGGCGCACCTTCCGGCCCAACAGGCCGCTGGGGCGCACGAGCAGTATGGCGATCAGCATCAGATACGGCAGCAGGCCGGCCCAGGAGCTGAAGTAGGTCTGCATGAGCATCAGCGAGACTCCGTAGATCAGGCCGCCCAGCACAGTGCCCAGCGGGCTGCCGAGCGAGCCGACGATGATCACCGTGAAGGACTGTATGGTCAGGTGCACGCCGCTGGCTGGCGTGACGCTGCCCAGCATGAAGGGCGCAAAACAGCCGGCCACCGCGGCCAGGCCCAGCCCTATGCCGAAGGCCAGCGCCGAAACGCGGCCGACGTCTATGCCTGTGGCCAGGGCTTCGTCGCGATGCACCATCACGGCACGGGTCAGCCGTCCGACGCGCGTGCGGTACAGGTACAGGAACAGCAGCACCACCGCCGCCGCGCTGCACAGGGCGCTGACCACCCAGGCGGCGGGAAAGGTCTCGCCCAGAATGGAAACCGGATGATGGCCCAAGGCCCCGCCGGGGATGGAACGTTCGCTCGGCCCGAAGGCAATCGTAGCCAGCGACTCGATCACCTGCGACAAGCCGAAGAACAGGATGATAGACAGCATTTCCGGGTCGGGCGAGCGCAGCAAGCGCGGCACCAGCGCGTAATACAAGGGAAAGCCGATGGCGGCGAACACCACCAGGCAGAACACCGCGGCGAGTATCGGGTTCAACATGGTGGCGGCGTACAGGCCCACGGCCGAGAACGCCCCCAGCATGACGAAGTCGCCATGCGCCAGGTTGACGATGCGCATCACCCCGAAAATGAGATTCAGCCCCAGCCCGACGAGGCTGAAGTACAAACCGAAAAGCAGGCCGGCCAGGATCGAATATGCAAGCATGTCGCTATAGGTTCGCTATCTACTATCTAGTGACTAGTGACACGATACTGGGCAGCGTACACGCACCGGGGCGCGCGGCGCAAGGCCGCAACGCACCCGATACGCCCGCGGGCCAAGGGCTTAGTTGGACGGCGCGGGATACACCGCCTTGCCCGTGGCCACATCATGAGGATAGACAATGGCGAACTTCAGGCCCTTCTTGCCGTCGGGCACCAGTTGGCCGAGCGGCGTGATTTCGCCGATCTGCGCACCGTTCTTGTCCAGCTCGAAGGTGCCGTCTATGGTCTTGAGCTTGCCCGAGAGGCTGAACACGGCCTTGCGCAGCGCCAGTTGGTCCATGCTTTCGGTGACGGCCAAGGCATTCTGGATCACCAGGCCGGTGGTGTAGCCCGCCACGGCATTGAAGCCGAAGGCGACCTTGTTGTCGGGATACGCCTTGGTCCAGGCCGCCTTGAAATCCGGCAGCGACATGCCCGACTCGGCATGGTATTGCACTACCGAGGACGGCGCGTAGGTGTAGACGTAGCGCAGGCCGTCATTGCCCACCGTGGCGACCATGTGTTCGGTTTCCAGGCCCGGATAAATGGCGAAGAGCCACTTGAAGTGCGTACCCGAATCGCGCAGGTTGCGCAGGAAGGCAATGTCGTTGCCCGGATAGCCCATTTCCACCACGGCGTCGGGCTGCGAGACGCGGATGTTGTTGATGAGCACCGTGTAGTTCGAGGTGTTGGTGGGCACCCCCTTGTCGTAGACGATCTTCACGGGCGCGCCGGATTTCTGCACGAAGCCGCGGAAGGCATTGGCCTGCGTGCCGGTGAAATCATTGGTGGCATACAGCAGCGCAATCTTCTTGATGCCCAGCTTGGGCCCTTCCTGGGTCAGGAAATCGGCGATGTACTTGGGCCAGATGGTGGACACTGGGTCGGACATCAGCGCGATGTAGGGGTTGTCCGGGGTGAAGAAAGTGCCGCCCGTGCCGGTCTGGTCGAACAGCATCATTTTGTGTTCGCGCGCGATGGGCACGGCGATCGAGGTCAGCACCGAACCGCTGTCGGACACCAGCAGGTCTACCTTGTCCTGCGTGATGAGCTGGTTGTAGAGCGTGGTGGCGGTGGCGGTATTGCTCTGGTCGTCATAGGACACCAGCTTGATGGGTATGCGCTTGTTGTAGGGCTTGACCATCACGCCGCCCTTGGCGTTTTCTTCCGAGACCCAGAGCTTCAGGCCCAGGTAGACGGGCATGGAGATGGCCGCGAATGGGCCCGACGACGCATACAGGGTGCCCAGCTTGATTTCGGAGGGAGCGGAAGCCGCGACGGCCCCGGCAGACAAGGCCAGCGCAGAGGCCGCCAGCACGGATGATATTGCTTTACGCAACATGAGTAGTCTCCTTTTATATGCGGCGAAGACCGTTGTGCAAGCGGCGCATCGCCTGTGGCAATCTTTGTGGAGTCGCCATCGGTGCAGGGCCGCGCGTGCCGCGTCCCTGCACGAACCTGTATCCGTCATGTGGACACAAGAATGGTGCTTAAGGGCATGTTATACCCGAACACTTACGTCGCTCTGAATCATACGGGGACGGAACATCGGGGTATTCCATGATGTCTCAGGGCGCCAGGCCGTGATCCGGCCGGGCACGGTATGGCCGGAAGCACTATGGGCATCGAGACATAGCCCCAAGCACTACGAGCATCGAGCCAAGACGAGACAGGGCCGCCCCGGCTGCCAGGCCGGGACGGCCCTGTCCCATTCGAGGCATTGTTGCCGTGGCCGGTGGCAGCCGGCCGCGGCCCGGCATTAGAACCGGTAGTCCACCCCCGCCTGCAGCGACTGGGCATTGACATTGCCCGTGTGCAGCACACTGTCGTAGCGCACATAAGCGCTGGTCGACTTGCCCACCGGCAGCGTCGCCCCCAGCCCCGCCGTCACCAGGCCGCGCGTGTCGCGCGTACCCGCGATCACGAACCCCGTGCCGTCGGCCGCCGTCACCGACACGTTGCGGCCCGTGCTCTGCGTTTCGTAGGCATAGCCCGCCCGCAGTTGCACCGAGGCCGGCCTGTCGCTGTTGCGCAAAGTAAAGGGATAGTCCAGCGTCACGCCCACGTAGGGCTGCAGGCTTTGCAGGTGTTGATTGGCCACACCCAGGTTCTGCGCCGTCGAGCCGGTTTCATCCGTGCCCAGGCCGTCGAGATAGGCGTAGCGCACGCCGAGCCTGGGGGTGAGCACCACCGGGCCCAGCGACCAGGGACGGCTGGCCTGCAGGCCAGCGGTGAACTCCTGGCCATGGCCGTCGCCCTTCGCACTGCCCAGCGCCCCGAACGAACGCGTGGTCGAGGAGAAGTCGTAGGCGTAGCCCAGGGTGCCGGCCAAGGTGTAGGCGCCCAGGTTCTTTGCGCCGTAGCCGGCGATACGCAGGGTGTCCAAGGTACCCTTGGAACCATTGCCCGATTCGGTCACGTCGGCGTGGCTGTAGCCGCCGGCTACGCCGACCGTCCAGCCCTTCCATTGGTGATCCACGCCGGTCAGGAAGCCATAGCGGCGGTCGCGCGAGTCGGGCGCGCCGTGGTTGCCGTCGATGCGGGTGTCCGTGCCTTGGGCCTGGATCCACAGGCCGTTGCCTTGGCGTGGGCAGGACAGGGACTGTGCGGCGGTGCCTGACGCGCCGGCAACTTGGCTGCCAGCAGTGGACAAAGCGCCAGCCGCGCCTCGCGACGCAGCGCCGCTCGCAACCACGCCGCAAGGCCCGGCCAGCCGATCCAGCAATACCTCATTGGCGCCCTGCCCCGCGCGCAGCGCCGAAGAGCCCATCGCCCCGAAAATCGTCGCCTGCGTCGGCGCCACTATGCTGGGTACCAAGCCCAGGCTCACCGCATCAGCGGCATAAACCACCGACTGATTCACGTCCTTGGGCGTGTTGGCCGTTACCTTGGCAAAGGTGCCGTTCACCACCCTGGCACTCACCAGCGTATAGCTCTTCGCCGAGTACGTGCCCGGCCCATACAGAAGGCTCAAGTTCCCGGCCAGGGTCGCCGTACCTCCTACTTTCAATTGCGAGGCCTCTGTCGGGCTGATCTCCAACTGCAGCGTGCCGCCGGGCGACTGCGTGTAGTTGCCGCCTATCGTCAGCGTGCCGATCGAGCCGCCCGGCCACACCGTGCCGGTGCTATTCACATCGCCAGCGATGCTGCCGTGGCCGCGCAGCGTGCCGCCGGCGTTGACTTGTACATTGCCCTGGATGCTCGCCGACGGGTGGTCTGCATCGCCGACCGACAACATGCCGCCGTTCACCGCAGTACCCCCCGTGTAGGTATTGCTGCCATTCAGGGTTTCCTGGCCGCCGTCCAGCGCCAGCCCGCCCGTGCCGGAAATGACGCCTGCATAAACGCCTGAGGCATTGCTCAGGGTAAGGGTCTGGCCACCCAGCTTGACCCCGCCCTCGCCGCTCAGGCTCTGGATCGTGGCGCCGCCGCTGCTTGCCGAAATGTCGAACACGCCGCAATCGCAAATATCAACCCCGCTGGACGCGGCGATGCTGCCCACGCCCGACAAGGCCAACGTGCCCGCCTCGATCTGCGTCGGGCCGCTGTAGGTATTGGCGTGGCTCAGCACCACCTTGCCGCTGCCGTCGCCCGTGACCGTCAGGCCGCCCGGGCCCGATACCTGACCCGACAGGGTCAGCGTGTTGCCGCCGTCCACATAGAACGCCCCATTGCCGGCCAGGGACACCGCGCGCGCCGAACTGAAGCCGCCGTATGCGTCGAGCGTGCCGTCGTCGAACGTCAGCCCGCCCACGGGATCGCCCAGGTTCGCATCGCTGCTCACACTCAATATGGCGCCGCCACGGATCATCGTACCGCCCTGATAGGTATTGGCGCCCGTCAAGTATTCCTGGCCGCCGCTGATCGCCAAACCGCCCGCGCCGGTTATGGTGCCGGCATAATCGCCCGAGGCATTGCTGAGGGTCAGCGTCTTGCTGCCCAGCACGACCGTGCTGCCGCTGTCGCCGCTCAGGCTCTGGATGGTGGCGCCGTTGTCCGTGGCCGAGATGTCGAAAATGCCGTCGCCGCAACCGCAAGGGTCGAACTCGACGCTGCTGGAACTGGCGATGCTGCCGGCTCCCGACAGCGCCAGCGTGTCCGCGCCGATCACCGTCGGGCCGGTGTACGTATTGACATTGGTGAGCACCAGCGTGCCACCGCCAGCATAATCGAGCGTACCTGGAGATGCGCCGTCGCCTATGATTCCGGAAAGAGTGGCGGTCTGGCCTACGATCGCTAAAAAGCCGGCCTTGCCGCTTAATTTGAAGTCATTGGCGAGATTCAGGTCTTCACCGAAGAAAACCAGGCTGGAGTTGTCAGCCATGGACACTTGCCCGGTGCCCAAGGCGGTGTCGCTGCCCACCGCAACGAACGCGAGGGAAGCGACGGACGTGCCCCCCTGATAAGTGTTGTTTCCGGACAAGATTTGAGCGCCGCCGCCGATCACGAGGCCGCCGGCACCTTCGATGACGCCAGAGTAGTCCACCAGGGCTGTCGCATTGCTGATGGTCAGTGTCTTGCTGCCCAACTCGACATGGCCCCCGCCGACGAGGCCCCGGATCGTGGCGCCATTGTTCGTGCCGGAAATGTCGAAAGTGCTGTCGCAGTCACAGAGTCCGACGCCGATGGAATCGGCAATGCTGCCTGCGCCCGACAGCGCCAGCGTGCCCGAGTCGATGAGCGTAGCTCCGGTATACGTATTGGCATTGGTGAGCACCAGCTTGCCACCGCCCGAGAATTCCAGCCTGTCGCCCGAGGTTCCGCCGCCAATGACACCCGAAATGGTGCCGGTCTGGTTTGCGTTCGTCTCAAAGCTTCCGTGGGAATTCAGCGTGAAATCGTTCGCCAAGGTCAGGCCATCGACGCCGAACTTCAAAAACGAATCGGCATCCAGCGTCACCATGCCGGTGCCCAGAGCGTGGTCATTGCCCACGATCAGATCCCCGCCGGTTTGAACGGTTGTGCCGCCGCTATAGGTGTTGGCGCCCGTCAACGTCAAGACTCCGTCGCCGCCCTGGATCACGGAGCCGCCGCCGGTAATGAAATTGTCGACGGTTTGCGAGTCGGACAGGTTGAACGTGAGGCTGCCCGAGTCGATCTCGAGATTGCCGTTCAGGTGCCAGTCGCCGCTCAAGGTCAGCGTATTTTCCCCGCCGGTGAAATGAATGGCATCCGCCCGCGTCGTGCCGTCGCCGCTCCATCCGCCGGATATCGTGCCCGTATTGCCGATGACGAGGCCTGTGCCGATGATGCCCGCGCCCCCGAGGCCTGCGACAGACACACCACCGGCCGCCGCACCCCCGACGCCGCCCGAAATCGTGCCGCTGTTGGTAATCTGGAGACTGTCTCCGACTATGCCCGCGCCGCCGGTGCCCCCCACTCCGGCGCCTGCCGGAGCAGCGCCGCCACTGCCGCCCGAGATCGTGGCGCCGTTGGTGATCTGGAGATCGCTTCCGCGTATGCCCGCACCGCCGGTGCCCGAAGTACCCAGAAATACGGAAAATCCACCGGCGCCGCCAGCTCCGCCGGTGATGGCGCCCGACCCGGTATTGCCGATCGTGGCTCCGCCATTGACGATATACAGGCCATCGCCCCCTGTGCCGCCATTGCCGCCAGCGCCGGGAAGTATGGCGACGCCCCCCGCGCCGCCATCGCCGCCTCTGCCCCCAGTAAGCGCATAGCTGTTGCTGAAATTCGCGCCAGTAGCAGTGACTATGACCCCATAACCGCCCGCTCCGCCGCCACCACCGCCGCCACCGTACGAGACGGGACTGACTATAGAGAGGCCGCCGTCACCACCCTTGCCGCCCGTGCCGCCTGTCAGATCCACTGACAACGAGGGGTTACTGTCGAACACGGCACCGCTGTACCCCGCCGGCACTTCCCAGCGTACTGGCGCCATCGACGCCATCTTCACCATTGGGAGTGCCGGAAGTACCGCCGGGCCCTCCCCCTCCGCCACTCAGAACTGTCCCGATACCGCCGCTGCCGCCGGCACCGCCGTTGATGAGGCCGCCACCGGCGGCGCCACCGCCCCCGCCGCCTCCGCCCACAAGCAAGCCAGGCATGCCTGGACCGCCCGCCGCCCCCTCATAGCCACTGCCACCGGATGCGGGGACAGCGTTGCCGCCACCTATCCCGCCCGCGCCGCCGTCTGCCCAGGCCTGCCCGGCCATGCCGAGCAGGCCGCCCGCGGCCAACACCAGGCAGGCCGCGCTGCGCGCACAGGCTCCGCCCGTGCGCTGCCTGGCAAGTTCCGACGCGATCTGGAATTTTTCTTTGGCTGCATTCCACACCACCCGATAACTGCGATTCATCACTGCCCTCCTCAGGCCGTGTATTCGTGCGTTTGTTTTTTCACAGGAAAATCCGCCTTTTCTTACTTTTCTATATTTCGCACAAATAAGAGCCGCGAGCCCAGGCAGTTGGATATCCGTGGAAAGGCAATATTATGCGGTCATTTGATGATGCAAATGTCACTTTCTGATAAAAAAAATGGACATGAATGCAACATAATTAGAAGATTTGCGCACCGTATCCGGCAAGGTTCCAGGAAAAAATACCTATGAACATCAGGAACATGGACGATTTGCAGGCATCACGGGAATCTGCAGGCACTTATCCGCAAAGCGCAACCACCGGGCAGCCTGCAAGTCGATTGGCAGGAGGCCGGCCCGCGGGGATTCTTGGGTAGCCCCGGGGGCTAGTAGATTGCAGGCTCGCGGCTGCAGGACCCTGTCAGCCCTATGCCTCTTCCTGCCGTTTACACGGCAAGAAATAGCAGATATCGAAACGGAATATGCTCTCGGGCGACGAGCCGTCCATGACCTGTTTGGCGTGCACTTTCGGGGCAAACAGCCTGGGACGAACAGGACCGGCGCGCGGTCATCCGTCTTGCCCGATGTGCCCAGCACCGAGGCATCGTAAAGGCAATCGACGCTACGCGATAGAACTGGCGGCTGTCCGGCCGCAAAGATACGTTCGTTGTCTGTTCGGCTGTCCGCGAGGGCAGCGAAACGTATGCGCGAGCCCTCCGATCAATTATCGCTCGGCCCGAATGGTTATCAACAACCCCAGAAGAATCAGCACCGCACTGACGAGCAATGCGCCAGGCGCCGTCTCGCCCAGGAACAGCACGCTCAACACGAAGCCCACCAATGGCGTAAACAACAAGAACTGTCCCGCCGTGGACACGGTCATTGTTTCCAGGGCACGATTCCAGCACCACATGGAAAGGGCTGTGGCAATCACCCAGTTGTAGGCCAATATTGCCACGAGCCGAAAGCCGATATCGACGGCGTTTATGTTTTCCGTTGCCAGGCTCAGCGCTGCAATGGGTATGGAGGCAATCAACAATTGCCACAACGTCTGTACGACGACTGTCGAACGCCAGCGCTTTTTCCGGTACAGGCAAGAGCCGTACGCCCACCCTATCGAACCCAACAGAATCAGAGAACATCCGGCAAGGGTATGGGTGTCGCTCCAGTCGACAACCAAGGGATTGAAAAAGAACAGAACCCCAACCAGGCCCGTCAACACACCGGCCAACTTACGCATGTTTATCTGCTCGCCAAGCACCCATCTGGCGATCGGAACCGACCATAACGGCATGGTATATACCAGCAAAGCAGTACGGCCGGCCGGCACTGCGCTCAGGCCTATGATGGTCAGCCCCAGCATGGCGCCGATTTGAAGAAGCCCGACGACGGCCAATGGCCTGCGCTCCTCAGGCAACGGAAGCAATAATGGCCTTGCGCCCGACGCTAGCGATATGACAGCCAACACGATAGCCGCACCCCACAGCCTGAAGGCGGTGAACATCAAAGGAGGCATGGCCGCAATGGCAAGCTTCATCAAGGGGTAGTTTGCCCCCCAGGCGAAGAGCGGAATGGTTAACAGAAGACAGGCCTTCCAGGAGAGGCCGGGCTGAGAAAAAGAGGGAAGCGAGCTCACGCTACTCCTCCCGGTTTTTCATCGATTTTGATTCCGGATGGCGGAATCCACAATTCCATAGCCACGATGAAATGGCGCCAAGGCTTTCGGAGTGGGAGGAGAGGTAGAAATCTTCCGCGCGGCTTCAATGAGCAGCGGAGCGCCCTTTTTTCGTAAATCGTCAAGCGTCCAGCGACTTGCCGCGGCTGAAATATTGATTGCGCCAACAGGATTGCCAGCCGTATCTACCAAAGCCACGGCAATGTTCAGGTCGCCTCGATAGTATTCCTGGTTGGACCATGCATAGCCCTTCTCACGAGCCTCTTGGATCAATGCAATCAGCTTGGCCACATCGGTCTTGGTAGTGGGCGTGTACTTGACTCGATCGGAGGCTTCGATGATATTTCTCACGTGGCTGTCCGGCAACAGCGACAGGTAGGCCCGCCCCGACGCGGTGCAGTACATGGGCAGACGCCTTCCTATAGGCATGTGGACGATACTGTGTATGGGGCTGGGAAATCTTGCCGTAAATACCATTTCCAGGCCTTCGGGCTCCGAAAGGTTCACGGTTTCCCGGATCGTCCGGTTGACTTCGAGCAAGTAGGGATTGGCCCTTTCCACCAGCGGGCTGGCCAGTAAATACCGGTACGCGAACCCCAGCGATTTGGGGGCCAGGGAATAGCGCTTGGTTTGCGGATCTTTCCGCAGGTAGCCCAACGCTTCCAGGGTGTAGGCCAGCCGCTGCGCGGCACTCTTCGTGATCCCCGTAGCCTTGGCGATTTCAGGCAGGCTCATCGATGGGAATTCCGCTCCGAAAGCTTCGATGACGGCAAACCCTTTCTCCAGCGACTGATTGAACAGCGTCGACTGCCTGGCAGCCTCCAGCCTCCCCTCATCCGTCTCGTTGCCGGAGCCTTCCTGATCCATCTCGGACTGTCGTGTCATGCTTGTCGTTCCATCTTGTCCAGCAACCCATAGTAGCCGGCTACCATTTGCATTCCCGGAATGCGCAGGCGATGCATGAATATCGGATTGAAACGCCCCTTGTTCATGGGCCCGGCATCGACTGCCTCGCCGCAAACCAGGCGCGCCAGCAATTTTCCCAGAAGATTTGTCAGCGCGACGCCACGCCCGCCATACCCGACGGAATAAAAGATCTTTTCGCCCAGCTTACCGAAATGGGGGAAATCGTCCAGCGTCACGGCCACCTTCCCAGACCAGTGAAACTCGATCGCAGTGTCCTTCAACGCCGGGAAAGTGGATACCAGCATGCTGTGCAGGCCTCGATAAATATCCGGCGACTCCTTGCCGGTGATGTCGCCGCGCCCGCCGTACAACAGTCTATTTCCCGGAAGCATGCGGAAATAATTGACCAGATGGCGGTTATCCGTCACCAGTTGCCCCTGTGGCAGGATACTGCTTGCAAGCTCCGAAGGAAGCGGGGCGGTAGCCAGCACCGATGTGGAGACCGGCACAATACGCCGGGCCAAGTTGGTGCCAAGCGGCATCAGGTCAGTGTAGGCGTTCGTGGTTACGACCACTTTCTTCGCATACACCCGGCCGCGGCGCGTGGACAGTACCATGCCGCCATGGTCCCGCTCCATGGACTCGACCGGGCTTGACACATAGATAGGGATGCCCTTGCCGTGCAAGGCGGCGCCCAGGCCTCTGGCATAGTTCAAGGGATGAACTCCACCCGCCCGCGGATCCAGGTATCCGCCAGGGTAGACAGATGTCCCGACCATCTGGCGCATCTCCCGGGCATCGAGCATGCGCGCCCCATGGTCTCCCGCCCTACGAGCAAGCCATGCGATGTCGGCTTCCAGGGACTCGACCGACTTGCGCCCGTTGGCCGCAGTAATGTGGCCGTAGCGCGAAAACCCACAGTCGATACTGTATTCCCTGACAATGCCCTCCAGCGTATCCACAGCCTCCATGACCAGCCGGTAGAGACCGTGGGTAGTTTCATCGCCATAGAGGGTCGCCAGCTCCGAAAAGCCTTTCTTGTATCTCAGTACGGCCATCCCGCCATTGCGTCCGCTGGCTCCCCAGCCCACATCGTTGGCCTCGATGACAACACAGTCCACGCCGGCCTTGGAAAGGTGATGTGCCGTCGACAAGCCGCTATACCCGCCCCCGATAATGGCGACTTCGGTTTCTATGTCGTCTTCCAGGCAGGGAAGGTTCGAGCGGGGGTTGGCCGTAGCCGCCCATACGGAATTCGGATGACTCGGCATTTGTGTTGCTGCGTCCAATTGATGCCTCCTGTGCGATTCGCCGAGCCTCAAGTCCGTGCGGATGACGGGCTGGAATGAAATCCGTATTTCCCGACAGCAGTGTCCGGGCTGATTTTCCCGTTATCGAGGTCCGCCTGTATGGCGGCCTGCTCCCGAGCCAGAGGCTTGCCGTATCCACCTCCGCCCGCGGTTTCGATAATCAGCCGGTCGCCTTTCGAAAACCACGTCACCATCTTCGAGGGAATGACTTCCTCACGGCCGTCCGCGCGCACAATTACCGAATGGGCCATGGCGCCGTCGCTACCGCCATCGACCCCCAAGGGGGCGCTGAAGTGCCGTTCACCTCGATGGGAGAAGGAAATCTGGTCATCGAGCATTTCGTATTCCCGCACGATGCCCAAGCCCCCGCGAAAACGCCCCGCCCCACCCGAATCGCCACGCAGCGCCACGCGATGCACCCGTATCGGCGCATCCATCTCTATCGCTTCGGCCGGGATATTCATGCAGTTGGTCGCATCGGTCTCTATCACGTCGACGCCGTCCCGATCCGCGCAGGCGCCACTGCCTCCGGCAATGGTTTCGCCAATAATGAATTTTTCTCCAGTCGCCTTGTGCCCCCCGAACGCCATGACGAGCAACTCGCCCGCCGAGGCGGCTGGAACCTTGCCGGGCATGATGGGCGCCAGGGCGCCCAGAATACAACCCGCGATCCGCTTGATAGTCGCGGTACGCGCATTGACGGGCGCGGGATTGACCGGACTGACCAGGCTGCCCGGCGGAAGCCGCAGAGTGATGGGCCGGAAACACCCCCCGTTGCTGGGGATATGAGGGTCCGTGAGCGCTCTCACGGCATAGCAGACGGCGGCGAGCGTTCCGGAACGCACGCAGTTCAAGGGACCCTTGACCTGTGGGCTGGTGCCCTCGAAATCGAAATCGATGTTTCCGCCGCGAACGGTAACGGCGACCTCGATGCGTACCCGCTCGTCCAGGACGATGCCGTCGTTGTCCAGATAGTCGACGTAGCGGTATGTCCCCTCCGGCATGGCCGTCAGCGCCTGGCGCGTCATAGTTTCCGAGCGATCCAGGAGATCGTCGAAAACACGTGCGAGATACTCTGCACCGTAGACGTCGGCCAATTCGGACAAGCGCCGTGCTCCAACGTTGCAGGCGGCGATTTCCGCGTTCAGATCGCCCATGAAGGCATCCGGAGTGCGAACATTCTGCCGCAGGATCTTCACCAGCGTGTCATTGTAGACACCCGCAATGCGCAGTTTCAGCGGAGGAATCCGTATGCCCTCCTGGTATATCTCCGTTGCATTGGTCGGCACGGATCCGGCGGTCATGCCGCCGACATCGCCGTGATGGGTCATGGCGCCGCTGAGCGCTATGACCTTGCCCCGGTGAAATACAGGGGCCACGATGGCAATGTCGGGCAGGTGCGTACCGCCGCAGTATGGATCGTTGATAATGTAGGTATCGCCTTCCTGCATCGTCGCCACCGGGTACGACTCCAGGATGGCGGCTATCGCGGGGATAAGGGTCGCCAAATGAATCGGGATGGCGCATGCCTGTGCAAGCGTCGTTCCGTCCGGAGTGAAAAGGCTGGCCGAGGCGTCCAGACCTTCCTTGACGATGGGCGAAAATGAGCTCTTGAGCAGCGTCATTTCCATTTCATTGGCAATTCCTTCGAGCTTGTTCCGTATGACCTCCACGGTTATGGGGTCAAGCGGCGCCGCTTGGGCAGTTGTGCTTTTTTGCGCAACGGAGGCTGTGTTCATTTCATGCTCCTCTGGATGTCAAAAGGGGGTGATGACGAGGTGCCCGCTATCGGAAACCAAGGCCTGCCACCCCGGAAAGACGACGGTAGTGGTATCGACCTGCTCGATGATGGCCGGCCCCTTCACCGTGTCTCCCACCCCGAGCGCCTCTCGTTCGACGATTTCGGCATCGACATACCCCGTGTCGTCGATCATCACTTTGCGGCCGGGCTTTCGTCGCGGCTGGCCGTTCGGGGCATACGCGGCGGTTTCACGGGTTCCCCCGGGACGCGCTTGATGAATACTTCGCAAGTTGACGATCTGGGCAGGCACATCGGTGCTGTGTCCATAGACTTCGTTGTGCTTTTCCAAGAAATTTTGGCGCAGCTTGGCTATGGGATCTTTCGCATCGAGATCGACCAAAACTTCAAGATAATAGGATTGCCCGACATAACAGACATCGGCGTAATGCAGCGCACTGACGTCGGCCTTGCTCACGTGCTCCGCCCTCATCAATTCGAAACACTGCTCGTCGAGCTCCCGGAATACTTCTCGCAGAGCATCCAGTGAGGAAGGGTCGAGCGCCTTGGAAAATGCCACTGATGCCTCGTGTTCCACAGGGGCATCCAACAAGCCGGTGGCCGAAAGCACGCCCGGGTGCAAGGGAATGATGATTCGGCTGATTCCCAGTTCGCGCGCAAGGGCGTTAGCGTGTATCGGCCCCCCTCCTCCCAGGGGCAACAGGGCGAAACCTCGCGGATCCACGCCGCGTCCGACGGAAACGAGCCGTATGCCTTCGGCCATATTGGAATTGACCACTCGGTGGATGCCCAGCGCCGCTTGTTCTGCAGTGATGCCCAGCGGCTTCGCAATATGAGTCTCAATTGCCCGCCAGGCAAGATCGGGGTGCAGCTCCAGCATGCCACCGGCGAAATAATCCGGATTCAGATAACCGAGCACGAGCGAGGCGTCCGTGACGGTCGGCTTGTCGCCGCCGCGCCCGTAGCAGGCGGGCCCCGGCTCCGAGCCTGCCGACGACGGCCCCACCTTCAGGCTCCCCGCACCATCTATCCAGGCAATGCTGCCGCCACCGGCACCTATAGCATTGACATCGACCATCGGGACACGCACGACATAGGAGTCGATAATCCCTTCAGATGAAATCAGCGGTTTTCCCTGATTGATGAGCGCTATATCCGAACTGGTGCCACCGATGTCGACGGTGATGATGTCGTCGTACTTTACTTCCCTGCCTACCATTCGCCCACCGATCACGCCCGCAGCAGGACCGGACAAAAAGAGACGCACCGGCCGGCGCCGGGCCACCGGCGAAGAAGCAGTACCGCCTCGTGACTGCATCAATTGCAAAGGTGCATCGACCCCCGTTTCGGCAAGATCCCGCTCCATGTCGGCCAGGTAACGATCGACAAGAGGTTTGAGATAGGCATCGAACGCGGTGACGCAGGTGCGCTCATATTCTCGGAAGGCCGGATCGACGTCGCTGGAGATCGACACCATCAGTCCAGGCGCCATGTCGTTGATGATTTCTCGGGCACGCCGCTCATGGGCCGGGTTGAGAAAAGAGAACAAAAAGCAAACCGCGATTGCCTGCACACCTTGTTCCAGAAGCTCGCCGACCGCACGGCGCACGGATTCTTCGTCGATCGGAATCAGGACCTTTCCACCAGCGTCTATACGTTCGCGCACCCCCTTGCGCTGATGTCCGGGCGCCAGGAATACCGGTGTCTGCGGGGCGAGCGACAAATCGTACATGGCACGGCGGTTCTGCCGCCCGATTTCCAATACATCCTTGAACCCCTGAGTGGCAAGCAGGCCCAGAGTAGCTCCCTTGCGCTCCAGGACGGCATTTGTCGCAACTGTCGTACCGTGCACGAAATGGCGGATTTCTTCCGGCCGCACGTGCCACTTATCCTTGATGTGGTGCAGCGCGAGCCGAACCGCCTCGCTGGGATTCGCGCGCGTTGTCGGGATCTTCACCAGATTGGCTCTCCCCCCCGCACCTCGGCAGACAACATCAGTAAAGGTGCCACCAATATCGATACCTATCTCGAACTGGTTGTCACTCGTCGACTCTGCACGGCTTGTCATCGTATTGTCCTTCCATCGTTATGATTGCAGCGGAAAAATCAGCATGTCCGACGCATTCCAGCCAAGCTGGAAACGCTTCCCCGATGTTGCGCCAGCCGCCGTCCGATGTGAGTCGTTATGCGCCGCGACCGCCACATTGCCGCACGGAGAGCTCAGGAAAAGCATGCTTTTCTCGCCAGTGAAGATAATTTCCGAAATATTCCCGGTCATCAGCCCGGTATATCCGTTCGGCATGGCGCCATCGCCCATCAGCGAGATTTTCTCGGGCCGGACAATGGCGAGAATTGAATCCCCGACCTGCAGTTGCGGATTGTCCCGAGCACGGCACAATTTGTCGTTCCCGGCCAGTTGAATCAACGCTTGCCCCCCTTCGCGCCCCTTCAGCGTTCCGGAGAATCGATTCGTCTTGCCGATAAATTCAGCTACGAACAAAGTGCTGGGCTGTTCGTAAATGGCCTGCGGAGAGTCGAACTGCTCGATCCGGCCGGCATTCATGACGGCAATCCGGTCAGCCATCGTCATGGCCTCATGCTGGTCGTGCGTAACGAATATCGTCGTAATGCCAAGACGCTTTTGCAACTGCCTAAGTTCGACCTGCATTGACTCGCGCAGCTTCGCATCCAGTGCGCTGAAGGGCTCGTCCAGCAACAAGGCGGTGGGATTCGTGACAATAGCCCGTGCCAGCGCAACCCGTTGCTGCTGGCCGCCGGAGAGCTGGCCGGGGTAGCGTTCCGAGAAGCCCTCCATCCGCACCAGACCCAGAGCCTCCCGCACGAGCCTGTCGCTTTCCTGTTTGGGCGCCCCCCGCATTTTCAGGCCGAACGCCACGTTGTCACGCACTTTCAAATGGGGAAACAATGCATAGCTTTGAAACACCATGCCTAGGTCCCGTTTGTATATCGGGCGGCGCAATAACGATATTCCGTCGACGCGAATATCTCCCGCCGAGGGCTGAACCAGCCCCGCGACGGCTCTGAGCACGGTTGTCTTTCCGCAGCCTGAGGGTCCCAGGAGAGCAACGAATTCACCCGGCTGCACTTCGAGATCCAGATTTTCCACGACTTTCTGGGATTGATACGCCTTCTCCAGCCCGGCAATGACCAGATGGCCTCTGGCTGTCCGTACAGGAGCCTCGACCGTTTGACTCATCGATTTCATGAACGGTCTCCCCGGGAATTGAACATCACATTTCCAATGCCGAAAACGCGCTCGAGCAGTAATAGCGTCACGATTACGATGATGATCTGGATGGTGGAAATGGCCGCGACGGCAGGATCGTAGTTGTAGACCAGATAACTCAACAACATCGCGGGCAGCGTGGTCGTGTCGGTGTTGGTTAGAAGCAGTGCCACGGCTACCTCATCGAAAGACATGAGGAATGCAAAGATCGCCCCCGCCAAAATACCGGGCCGTATCGTGGGAAGAGTCACGTGCCAGAAGGTCTGGAAAGGGGTTGCGCCGTGCACTTGGGCCGCATCCTCTATTTCCCGATTGGCATCGATATACACCCCGAACACAGTCCTCATGATGTAGGGGACGATGATGACGGTATGCCCGATGACTAGAGAGAGGAACGAGCTGTTGAGATGGATTTTGGGAACCATGAACAACAGCCCCGTAGCCAGGATGATGGTGGGCAGGCTCAATGGCGACAGAAGGAAAATCTGGATTTCGCGTATGCCTCGGACCGGGTAGCGGACCATCGCCATGGCTGCCGGCACAGCCAGAACTGTAGCCAATATGGTGGAGACGCAACCGAGTTCGAAGCTGTTCCATAGCGGCAAGATAAACTGCGGATCCGACAACACTTCCCGAAACCAGCGCAGCGACAGGGACGGCGGTGGAAAGACGACGAACTCCCCCGGCGTCATGGCCACCGCCACGACAACAATCACGGGCGCCAGCAAGAACAGCACCAGCAGCGCGACATACACTTTCATGAGTGTGCCGGAGCGGTTCATGGCCGCTCCCGTTTCGTGCGGCGATGCAGGCGTGCCTGCAGCCACAGGAATACCACTACGACCAGAAGCAGGACGATTCCCAGCGCCGCCGCCGTCGGCCAATCGGACGCCACGGTCAACCGCTGGTAGATGAGCAGCGGCAGAACCATTGTGGCGTTATTGCCCAGCAGCATGACCGTCACGAAGCTGCCTACCGTCAATGTGAAAGTCAGAATCGAGCCTGTGATGATGCCCTCGAGGCTCAAGGGAAGCAGAACGTAGCGAAATACTTGCAAGCGGCGCGCCCCAAGCACCTGCGCAGCCTCTTCCATGCTGGAGTCCAAGGTTTCGATGGTGCTGGCGATGGCGAGCACCATGAAAGGGAGCAACACATGCACGAGTGCAATCGTGATGCCTGTCCATGTGTACATGAGTTTGATGCCAGGCAAGCCGAAAAACTTCAGCATGCTGTTAATCATGCCGTCGCTGCCCAGAATCACCATCCAGCCAAAGGAACGTACGACCACACTGACCAAGAGCGGCGCGACCAGGACGAATACCAGGAGAGTTCGGGCTCGGCCCCTGGAGCGGGCGACTACGTATGCCATTGGATAACCGGCAATGATGCACACCGCAACGACGACCAAACCCAGCAAGACGGTTTGTAATAGCACCACCAGGTAATAGCTGTCGCTGAATATCTTGAGGTAGTAGGCGCCCGTGAGGGAGGCGCCATCCGGCGCCCTGATGCTCTGTTGGAAATTGATGAACAGCGGGCCCAGGAAAAAGACGACCAGGAACAGGAACAGTGGGGCCAGCAGCGCAAGCGGCCGCCAGTCTACACATGCCTCGCCATGGCCCAAGGGCGAATCGACGGTATATGTGTTTCCCGGCATGCCTACTTACCCTTTCTGCACCATTTCGGCTCTGTCTGCTTCCGGTCGCCGCCCGTTAGCGGATTTCTTTGTTCCAGCGTTCAACCCAATTCGGTATCTTGTCGATGATTTCCGAATAGGGCGGAATGATGATGTCGTCGCTGGAGGTGACCTTGTTCTTTATGGAGTCCGGATAAACGACCTTGTCGTTGGTAACACCGTACAGAATGGTTTCGGCGTGCCCGAGCTGGCCTTGGGTGGATAAGGCGCAATTCATATAATCCCACCCTGCCTGCGGCGTATTCTTGACCTTGGAGATCAGCACCGAACCCGCAATGGTGTTGGGTTTGGGAATATAAAACGCTGCGTTGGTGTTGCCCTTGTCGATGAAACTGCGTGCTCTTCCATCCCAGTAGAGAACTATGTCCGCTGCATTGGTTCCGAACAGATTCAGGGCCTCTACGGGGGTATTCCAGAATTTGACAATATACGGGCGCATGGCCTTTATTTTTTCAAATGCAGTGTCGATGCTCCCTCCGTATTGCTGCGCGACAAACCAGATAAATTCGGGGCCCCAGGTATAGGTTCCTGAAGGCCACGCAATCTTTTTGCCGTATTTCCCGGCAATAATGCCTTCGATAAGGTCTTTCCATGTCGCAGGCGGATTCTTCAGTGCGGATTTGTCATACATCACGCCCATGGCACCGAAATTCAACACGACGGAATAGCCATTCCAGGGTTTATAGAAACGCTCGGGAATGTCCTTCAGGTTAGGGACCTTTTCCGGTGTGATCTTTTCCAGCAAGCCCTCTCGCCCCGCCCGAAAGCTGTCAGCCTCCGCAAGGGTGATGATATCGATCGGGGGATGACTCGGATTGGCTCGGATCTTATTTAGCCACTGAGCGGATTCTCCGGTCAGCACGTCTGCCTTGATCCCGTCCTTTTTCTCGAAGCATGAAACAAAATTCTTCTTGACCGATTGCGCCCAAATGCCGCCATAAGCCGTCACTACAATTTTGTCGGGTTTTTCTGCTGCCGCCGACGCTGTCTCGATCAGTACCAGCCCAGCACATAGCGCGGCTACCGCCATCTGTTTCATTGTGGATCTGCGCATAGTTCGTCTCCTTTAATGTTGACTTGGCAAGTCTGTGCTTGCCCAAGCCACCTGCGCTCAGAGCAAGCAGTTTCTAGTTTTTATATTGATATGCGATACGACTATTTCGCTAATCAATATAAATACTATAGTGCTGGGGGAATTTGTCAAGCACTTATGCAAAGGCGATGCCATCGTGCAACCGGCGCAGGAATCCAGGCCATATTTCGCGCGCAGGCATGGCACACCGGGGTCAAGCGGCCCGGATGGTCGACGGTGTGGCGGGTGGGTGATATTGCCGGAGTACTGTTCATCGCCCTGGCGACGTGAACAAGAGAAGCTTCAGCGCTGTGACGGTCCGCAGCCTGGCCTTCGTCAATTGGCAGGACTCCATCGCCTGTGGTGGCGCTGTGTTCCCAGGGGGAGTCGGGGCTGTCGATAATGAGGGTGCCCCTCCGATCCCGGGCGCCCCCCCCATCGCGCTCGGCCGCCCTAGCGCGGCTGCGCATTATTTCGCTCGTCGAGGCCTGCTTGTGGCGGAACTCGTATCTACAGGAGCGAGCCTATGTTGCATGCATCAAAAAAAGCCCCGTCCTCTCGCGAGAACGGGGCTTTCCAAGCCTTAAAACGATCAGGCTTTAACTTACATATTGTCGATCATCACCTGGCCAAAGCCCGAGCACGACACTTGGGTCGCGCCTTCGAGCAGGCGGGCGAAGTCGTACGTGACCTTCTTGGACAGGATGGATTTTTCCATGCTGGAGATGATCAGGTCGGCGGCTTCGGTCCAGCCCAGGTGACGCAGCATCATTTCGGCCGAGAGGATTTCCGAACCGGGGTTGACGTAGTCCTTGCCGGCGTACTTGGGCGCCGTGCCGTGCGTGGCTTCGAACATGGCGACGGAGTCGGACATGTTGGCGCCCGGGGCGATGCCGATACCACCGACCTGCGCGGCCAGCGCGTCGGACACATAGTCACCGTTCAGGTTGAGCGTGGCGATGACGTCGTATTCGGCCGGGCGCAGCAGGATCTGCTGCAGGAAGGCGTCGGCGATCACATCCTTGACGATAATGTCGCGGCCGGTCTTGGGGTTCTTGAATTTGCACCACGGGCCGCCGTCGATCAGCTGCGCACCGAATTCCTTCTGGGCCAGTTCATAGCCCCAATCGCGGAAGGCGCCTTCCGTGAACTTCATGATGTTGCCCTTGTGCACCAGAGTCACCGACGAACGGTCATTGTCGATGGCGTACTGCATGGCCTTGCGCACCAGGCGCTGCGTGCCTTCGCGCGATACGGGCTTGATGCCGATGCCGGAAGTGTTCGGGAAGCGGATCTTCTTGACGCCCAGCTTGGATTGCAGGAAGTCGATGATGGCCTTGGCTTGTTCGGATTCGGCAGGGAATTCGATGCCGGCGTAGATGTCTTCGGAGTTTTCGCGGAAGATGACCATGTTGGTCTTCTCGGGCTCGCGCACCGGCGAAGGCACGCCCTTGAAGTAGCGCACCGGGCGCAGGCAGACGTACAGGTCGAGCTGCTGGCGCAGCGCCACGTTCAGCGAACGGATGCCGCCGCCCACGGGAGTGGTCAGCGGGCCCTTGATGGACACCACGTATTCCTTGACGGCTTCCAGGGTTTCGTCGGGCAGCCAGACGTCCGAGCCATAGATCTTGGTGGATTTTTCGCCGGCATAGATTTCCATCCAGTGGATCTTGCGCTTGCCGCCGTAGGCCTTGGCCACGGCAGCATCGACCACCTTGATCATGACGGGCGTAATGTCGGTGCCGGTACCGTCGCCTTCGATGTAGGGCAGAATGGGTTCATCGGGAACGTTCAGCGAGAAATCGGCGTTGACCGTGATTTTCTGGCCCGAGGTAGGGACCTTGATATGTTGGTAGGACATGAAAGCTCCAATGGCTCCGGTAGGAGAAGATTCGATGGAAACGAAACTGCCGCAGCGCGGGCCTGGGGGCTCGCGCCAGGCCACGCCAAAAGCGAAATCATTTGACTGAGCCTGGGCGGACGCAATACCGCGGCGCGCAAGCAGCCGCGCCGCTGCGATCCGGCAGGTCTTATATAAGAGTGCTAGTTTAGCCTAAATGCGGCGGGGATTGAAACCCGCGGGCTCTTCGGCCCCGCCAAGGGCCCAAAGGAAGCCCAGAGGAAGCCCGGAGGGTAGCCTGGCGGGGGGGGGCCGGGCCCGGCGGCCCCGGGGCTAAAATGGTGTTTTCAATGGCGCAGGTGTTGCATGTTCAATCCGTCTCGCGAACAGGTCCGGCAGTTCTTCACGGAAACCTGGCGCAAGCACAAATCGGGGGAAATCCTCAGCCCGCTCGAGGCCATGGCGCTGGACTGGATCCTGCTGCACCCCGAATACCATGCCGACCTCGAAAACCCGCAGGCGCTCGAGACGGACTACAGCGTCGAGCAAGGGCGCACCAATCCGTTCCTGCATTTGTCGATGCACCTGGCCATCAGCGAACAACTGTCCATCGACCAGCCCCCGGGCATCAAGGCGGCCCACCAGCAATTGCTGGCCACGCGCGACGCGCACGAAGCCGCCCACGAAATCATGGAATGCCTGGGGCAAGTGGTGTGGGAAGCGCAGCGCCTGGGCAAGCCTTTCGACAACGAGGCCTATGTGGCATTGATCCTGCAGCGAGCGACGCGGCGCTAGCCGGCTCGGCCGCTATAAAAAACAGAGAGCCCTGCCTTTCCAGGCAGGGCTCTCTGACTCGCGCGGCCCGGTCTACGCGACCCGCTTATTCCTGCGTCGACAGGGGCGAGGGCAGGCTGGCCAGATAGGCCGCGATATTCTCGATATCGGCCGGCTTCAGTTGCGCCGCCATGGCGCCCATGATGGGGTTCTTGCGGATGTTGGCGGTGGCCGGCGCGCCCTTCTGGCCGCGCTGGTAGGCGCTCAGGGCGTGGCGCAGGTAGTCCGCGTGCTGGCCGGCCAGGATCGGATACGCCGGGTTGATCGGCGTCTTGGCGTCGGCTCCATGGCACGAGGCGCAGGTGAACTTCTTGAACGCGGCCTGGCCGGCCGCAATATCGGCCGCCTGGGCCATCATCGAGCCGGCGGCAAAAAGGAATGCGCCCGCCAGGGCGATCGTGGTTTTCTTCATGAGAGGCCCCCGGTTATTTCAGGCTGGAATAATGTGCGGCCAGATCGGCCATGTCCTGCGGCGACAGGCTCTTGGCGATGGCTTCCATGGTGGGGAAAGTACGGGCCCCGCTGGCATATTCCTTGAGCGCGGCAATAATGTATTGCGCGTTCTGGCCAGCGATCTTGGGAACGTGGTACACCTCGGGGAAAGCTGCCTTGTAGTCGGGAATACCATGACAGCCGATGCACATCGAGGTCTTGTCGAGGGCAGCCTTGGCGTTGCCGGTGGGCGCGGCATCGGCGGCCCAGGCTTGGCCGGCGATTGCACAGGAAGCCGTTACGGCTAGCGCAGCCAGAGTGCGCATCATAGGTGTTCGCAACTTCATGATAGCTCTTGTATTTGGCAGTAAATGAATTAAGCCGGCAACATACCGCTGACCGATAAACTCGTGGATTGTACGATAATTGCAGGACCCTATCCAGGAATCGACGCGACAAGCGCCGCCGATTCCGGCGTCGAGGCGGCTCGAAACAAGCCGATCCGGCCGCCGGCGCGGCAGATTCGAGCCGCCGGTTCAGCCCCAGGTACGGCCCATAGACACGGACCCAGATTATGACTTCACCCGCAACTGCTTTCCCTTCCGAACGCTTCAACGGCACCGAGCGCTATGTCGCCACCGACGGCCTGAAAATGGCGGTCAACGCCGCCCTCGCCCTGCAGCGCCCGCTGCTCATCAAGGGCGAGCCGGGCACCGGCAAGACCATGCTGGCCGAGGAAGTGGCCGCGGCCCTGGGCCGGCCGCTGCTGCAATGGCATATCAAGTCCACCACCAAGGCGCACCAGGGCCTGTACGAATATGACGCAGTATCGCGCCTGCGCGATTCCCAACTGGGCGACGAGAAGGTGCGCGATATCGGCAACTACATCGTCAAGGGTGTGCTGTGGCGCGCCTTCGAGTCCGACGAGCCGGTGGTGATGCTGATCGACGAAATCGACAAGGCCGATATCGAGTTCCCCAACGATCTGCTGCGCGAGCTGGACCGCATGGAATTCCATGTCTATGAAACCCGCCAGACCATACAGGCCAAGCATCGCCCGCTTATCATCATCACCTCGAACAACGAAAAAGACCTGCCCGACGCCTTCCTGCGCCGCTGCTTCTTCCATTACATCAGCTTCCCGGACCGCGACACGATGCGCCGCATCGTCGATGTGCACTATCCCACCCTGGCGCAGGACGTGCTCTCGGCAGCACTGGACACCTTCTTTTCGCTGCGCGAGGCGCCGGGCCTGAAGAAGAAGCCGTCGACCTCGGAATTCCTGGACTGGCTGCGCCTGCTGATGAACGAATCCATAGATGCGCGCGAACTCGGCGGCGACGGCGAGCTGCCGGTACTGGCCGGCGCGCTGCTCAAGAACGAGCAGGACCTGTCGCTGCTGCGGCGCCTGGCGGCGATGACCCGCGCCGGCCAGCGGCGCTGAGGCGCCGCGCGCTCCCGTCCAGGCCATTGGCCCCGCCTTCGCCCCTGCCGCACACGCCATGCTGACCGATTTTTTCTACCATCTGCGCGCGCACAAGCTGCCTGTTTCCGTGCAGGAATACCTGACGCTGCTGGACACCCTGCGCGCCGGCGTCATGCCGCCCACGCTGGAAGATTTCTACCACGTTGCGCGCATGACCCTGGTCAAGGACGAAACCCTGTTCGACCGCTACGACCGGGCCTTCGCCAGCTTCTACGACAAGATCGCCGCAGCCTTTCCGGCAGACAAGGAAATCCCTCTGGACTGGCTGATCAAGCAGTTCCAGAAACATCTCAGCCCTGAAGAAAAAGCAGCGCTGCAAAAGCACGGCTGGGACAAGCTCATGCAGATGTTCCGCGAGCGGCTGCAGGAACAGAACGAACGCCATGCCGGCGGCAACAAATGGATAGGCACGGGCGGCTCGTCGCCCTTCGGCCACGGCGGCTATCACCCGGAAGGCATACGCCTGGGCGGCCCATCGGCCGGCAACCGCACGGCGGTCAAGGTCTGGGAAAAACGCGAGTTCCGCGACTACGACGACCAGCAGGAATTGGGCACGCGCAACTTCAAGATGGCGCTGCGGCGCCTGCGCCACTTTGCGCGCGAAGGCGCAGAACTGGAACTCGACCTGGACCACACCATCCGCAGCACGGCCAGGAACGCCGGCTGGCTGGACCTGCAAATGGTTCCGGAACGCCACAATACCGTCAAGGTGCTGATGCTGCTGGACGTAGGCGGCAGCAT
This sequence comes from Candidimonas humi, assembly GCF_019166065.1. GTDB lineage: Bacteria > Pseudomonadota > Gammaproteobacteria > Burkholderiales > Burkholderiaceae_B > Candidimonas > Candidimonas humi. The sequence continues at coordinate 432,594 of NZ_JAHTBN010000003.1, read as the reverse complement.
GGACGACCACGTGGCGCGCGTCGAAGAGCTGTTCTCAGCCGCACGCGGCGAATTCCGGCACCTGGAGGTGTATTACTTCCATAATTGCCCGTATGAATTCCTGTGGCGCGACAACAGGCGGCGCCATACCGAACGCTTCGACACCTGGGACGTGCTGCGCAAGTACAACGACGACTGGCGGCTGGTGATCGTGGGCGACGCCACCATGAGCCCCTATGAAATCGTGCACCCGGGCGGCTCGGTGGAACACAACAACAAGGAACCGGGCGCCACCTGGCTGCAGCGGCTGCTGGACAACTGGCCCCGGGCGGCCTGGCTCAATCCCGAGCCCGAAGGCTATTGGCAGTATCGCCAGTCGATCGACATCATCCAGCAAATCATGCACGGCCATATGTACGGGGTGACCGTGGACGGCCTGGTGCGTGCCATGCAATATCTTTCCAAATGAGGCAGGCCGCCACCGGCATGCAGAACTTGTCTCGCTTATCGCGGTCTCAGCGTGACGATGGCCGCGATACGGCCGCCTTCGGCCTAGCAGGCCCCCACACGGATTCGAACCCATGACTACATTTACCCACAGGACTGTATCGTATCTGGGATTGCTGCTGGCCGGGCTGCTGGCCGCGGGCCCGGCGGGTGCAGCCAGCAGCGGCGCCGCGGCTTCCGCCCCCCAGGCTCCGGCGGCCACGTCCGGCGCTTCCGTTTCCGCACCCGGCGCAACAAATGCCGGCGCCGGCACGGCCGCCGCGGCAGCCCCCGCCCCGCACGCCACCTCCGGCGCGCCCCTCGCCCTTCCGGCAGGGATCTCTGCAGGGCCCTCGGTCGAAGGCGTCAGCCAGTACACTCTGAACAATGGCTTGCGGGTGCTGCTCTCGCCCGACGATTCCAAGCCCACCACCACGGTGAACATGACCTATCTGGTGGGCGCGCGCCAGGAAAACTACGGCCAGACCGGCATGGCGCACCTGCTCGAACACATGCTGTTCCGCGGCACGCCCAAACTGCACAACGCCCTGGCGGCCTTCTCGCAGCGCGGGCTGCGCGCCAATGGCTCGACCACCAGCGACCGCACCAATTTCTACGCCAGCTTTGCCGCCAACCCCAAGACGCTGTCGTGGTTCCTGGACTGGCAGGCCGACGCCATGGAGAACGCGCTCATATCCAAAAGCGACCTGGACTCCGAAATGACGGTGGTACGCAACGAGATGGAAAGCGGCGAGAACAATCCTTTCCAGATCCTGACCCAGAAAATGCAGGCCACGGCCTACCAGTGGCACAACTATGGCCACGCTACTATCGGCGCGCGCTCGGACGTGGAAAACGTCGACATCGGCCAGTTGCGGGCCTTCTATAAAGAGTATTACCAACCCGACAACGCGGTGCTGATCGTGTCGGGCAAATTCGATCCGCAGGCTACCCTGCGCACCATTGCCGCGGCCTTTGGCAAGATCCCCCGGCCCACGCGCGTGCTGCCGCCCGAATATACGGTCGAGCCGGTGCAGGACGGCGAGCGCGAGGTGGTGCTGCGGCGTCATGGCGGCAGCCCACTGGTGGCCGCCATGTATCACATACCGCAAGCCGCCAGCGCGGACTACACCCCGCTGGACCTGGGTGTATCGATGCTGGCTGATACGCCCTCGGGGCCGCTGTATCACGCCCTGGTTGGGCAAAACCTGGCCAGCGGCGTGTTCGGCTACACCGCGGCGCGGCTGCAGCCGGGCTACGCCATGTTCGGCGCCCAGCTCGACAAGGGCATGGACCAGCAGCGGGCGCTGCAGGTGCTGAACCAGACCCTGGAATCGGTGGCGCAGCATCCCTTCACCGAGGAAGACCTGTCGCGCATCAAGAACCAATGGCTGACCGGATGGCAGCAGGTCTACGCCGATCCGGCCAGTATGGCGGACGCACTGTCCGAAGCTTCGGCCGCGGGCGACTGGCGGCTGTTCTTCCTGCAGCGCGACCGGGTGCAACAGGCCACGCTGGCCGACGTGCAGCACGTGACCCAGGCCTACCTGGTGCGCAGCAATCGCACCGACGGCTTGTATATTCCTACCGCCAAGCCCGAGCGCGCGCCCGAGCCCGCCAAGGTCGACCTGGCAGCCTTGTTCAAGCACTACAAAGGCAAGCCGGTGCCGACAGCCACCGCGGCCTTCGACCCGACGCCGGCGCACATAGACGCCAGCACGCAGCTCAGCACGCTGAAGCTGGCCAACGGCGATGTGAAGCTGGCGCTGCTGCCCAAGGCGACGCGCGGCGGCCTGGTAGAGGCGCGGCTGTTGATCCGCTTCGGCAACGCCGACACGCTCAAGGGCAAACGCACGGCCGCCAATGCCGTGGCGGCGCTGCTCGACCGCGGCACCGATAAGCTGACGCGCCAGCAGATCGACGACAAGCTGACCGCACTGCAGGCCAACGTCAATTTCGACGGCTCGGGCGGCACCGTGGCCGCCAGCCTCAGCACCACTCGCGAACACCTGCCGCAAGTGATCGCGCTGGTGATGGACATGGTGCGCCACGCCAGCTTCCCCGACAAGGAACTGGGGGAATTCCAGCGCGAGATGGCCAGCACCATCAGCGATGCGCAGTCGGACCCGACGGCGCTGGCCTCGCGCACGCTGGCGCGCTATATGAACCCGTGGCCCAGCGACGACATCCGCTACACCCCGACTTTTGCCGAGGCGCTGGCGCGGATACAGGCCTTGAAACGCCAGGACCTCGTGGACTTCCACAATCAGTTCTACGGAGCCGGCGATATCGAATTCTCGGCGGTGGGCGACTTCGACGCGCAAGCCGTGAAACAGGCGCTGACGCAGGCGCTGCAAGGCTGGCGCAAGGCGCCTCCGTACACCCGCCTGGCCGATCCGTACCGCGCCGTGGCGCCCAAGGAATTCCTGATCGACACGCCCGACAAGGCAAACTCCTTCTACCTGGCCGACCTGCCCATCGAGATGCAGGACACCGATCCGCGCTATGTGGCGCTGTATGTGGCCAATTACCTGCTGGGCGGGTCGGGCAATTCGCGGCTATGGAACCGGGTGCGCGTCCAGGAAGGGCTGTCCTATGACGTGCACAGCCGGCTGAGCGTGTCTTCGCACGAGGCCTCGGGCGACTGGACGATCTATGCCATCCAGGCGCCGCAGAACGCGCGCCGCGTGCAGCAGGCAGTGCACGAAGAACTGGCGCGGGCGCTGCGCGACGGCTACACCGATCAAGAGGTGAAAGAAGCCGTGCACGCGATTCTCAACTTCCGCAAGCTTGGGCGTGCACAGGACGGCTCGCTGGCCGACGCCTGGATCGACTACATGGACGAAGGCCGCAACTTCACCTGGTCTCAGCAGCAAGACGACAAGCTGGCGGCACTGACGGCGGCCGACGTCAACGCCGCGCTGCGCGCGGTGCTCAAGCCGGCGGATTTCAGCTCGGCCCTGGCGGCCGACGAGAAACGCCTGGCCGAAGGCGCCACCCCGGCCCACCCGGTCGCGCCGGCGCCCAAGGCGGCGGCCAACGCCGATGCAGCCGAAATGCAGGCCAGGCAAGCGGCCGAGCTGCGCTAGGACGAAGCCGCGGACCCAAGCCCGCGGCCGGGACAAACCGGCCTGGCCACGAACCGCCGGCGACGCGAACCGCCGGCATTGCCGACAAAACAAACCGGCCGCACGAGGCGGCCGGTACCACTTGGTCTTGCGGGATAAGAAACCGGGCCCGAACCCGGGTCCGGCCCGTCCGTCAGGAAAAGAAACTCTTGACCTTGTCCGTCCAGGACTCGCTCTTGGGCGAATGCTTCTCGCCGCCCTGCGCCAGCGAAGACTCGAACTGGCGCAGCAGCTTCTTCTGCTCGTCGCTCAGGCGCACCGGGGTCTCGACCGTAACGTGGCAGTACAGGTCGCCGGGGTAGCTGGCGCGCAGGCCGCGTATGCCCTTGCCGCGCAGGCGGAAGGTCTTGCCCGTCTGGGTGCCTTCGGGGATGGAGATTTCGCCCTTGCCCGACAGCGTAGGCACCTCGAGCGCGCCGCCCAGCGCCGCCTTGGTGAACGGGATGGTCAGCTCGCAATGGAGATCTTCGCCATCGCGCTGGAAAATGCCGTGCGGCTTGAGATGGATTTCGACGTACAGATCGCCCGGAGGGCCGCCATTGACGCCGGGCTCGCCGTTGCCCGACGAGCGGATGCGCATGCCGTCGTCGATGCCGGCCGGGATCTTGACCTGCAGGGTCTTGTTCTTGCGGGTACGGCCCACGCCGTCGCAAGTCGTGCAGGGATCGGTGATTTCCTTGCCGGAACCATGGCAGGTCGGGCAGGTCTGCTGCACGCTGAAAAAGCCTTGCTGCATGCGCACCGTGCCGCTGCCCCCGCAGGTATGGCAGGTCTTGGGATGGGTGCCGGGCTTGGCGCCCGTGCCGTGGCAAGTCTCGCAGGTTTCCCAACTGGGTACGCGGATTTCGGTGTCGAAGCCGCTGGCGGCCTGTTCCAGGCTGATTTCCAGCGAATACTTGAGATCGGCGCCGCGATATACCTGCGGGCCGCCGCGGCGACCGCCGCCGCCGAAGATCTCGCCGAAGATGTCGCCGAAGGCCTCGGCAAAGCCGGCGCCGCCCATGCCCGCTCCGGCATTGGGATCGACCCCGGCATGCCCGAAGCGGTCGTAGGCGCTGCGCTTGTCCTCGTCGGCAAGCACCTCGTAGGCTTCCTTGACTTCCTTGAACTTCTCTTCCGCCTCGCGGCTGCCAGGGTTGCGATCCGGATGATATTTCATGGCCAACTTGCGGTAGGCCTTCTTTATCTCGTCATCGGAGGCGTTCTTCGCCACGCCCAATACTTCGTAAAAATCGCGTTTTGCCATTTGCTTTCGCGGAGAATGCGCGCAAGGCGCTCTTCCGCCTATGTCTATGAACGAGAACGCCCGGTCTTCGGCATGACGCCAAAAACCGGGCCTGAGGCCATCACGGCCTGGGTTTACTGATCACGCTTGACTTCTTTGAAGTCGGCATCGACCACATTCTCGTCGGCCGGCTGTTCGCCAGCCCCTGCTCCGGCCGCACCCGCGGCCTGGGCGCCGGCCTGGGCCTGCATGTCGGCATACATCTTCTCGCCGAGCTTCTGCGAAGCCTTCGCCAGAGCCTCGACCTTGGCGTCGATGGCTGCCTTGTCGCCGTCCTTGAGGACGCTTTCCAGATCCTTCACGGCGCTCTCGACAGCCTCTTTCTCGGAGGCTTCCAGCTTGTCGCCGTATTCTTCCAGCGACTTGCGGGTGGAATGCACCAGCGCGTCGGCCTGGTTGCGGGCCTGGGCCAGCTCGGCCACACGGTGATCTTCCTCGGCATTGGCCTCGGCGTCCTTCACCATGCGCTCGATCTCATCCTCGGACAAACCGGAATTCGCCTTGATGGTGATCTTGTTTTCCTTGCCGGTGCCCTTGTCCTTGGCCGACACGTGCAGGATGCCGTTGGCGTCGATGTCGAACGTGACCTCGATCTGCGGCGTACCGCGCGCTGCCGGCGGAATGCCTTCGAGATTGAACTCGCCCAGCGCCTTGTTGCCGGCGGCGATTTCACGCTCGCCCTGATAGACCTTGATAGTCACCGCAGGCTGGTTGTCATCGGCCGTGGAGAACACTTGCGAGAACCGGGTCGGGATCGTGGTGTTCTTCTGGATCATCTTGGTCATGACGCCGCCCAGGGTTTCGATACCCAGGGACAGGGGCGTGACGTCCAGCAGCAGCACATCCTTGCGGTCGCCCGAAAGCACCGAACCCTGGATGGCGGCACCGGCAGCCACGGCTTCGTCGGGGTTGACGTCCTTGCGCGGATCCTTGCCGAAGAATTCCTTGACCTTGTCCTGCACCTTGGGCATGCGGGTCATGCCGCCGACCAGGATCACGTCGTCGATTTCCGAAACCTTCACGCCGGCATCCTTGACGGCAGTGCGGCAGGGCTCGATGGTGCGTTCGATCAGCTCTTCGACCAGGGCTTCCAGCTTGGCGCGCGTGATCTTCAGGTTCAGGTGCTTCGGACCGGACGCATCGGCCGTGATGTACGGCAGATTGATCTCGGTCTGCTGCGAAGAGGACAGCTCGATCTTGGCTTTTTCGGCAGCTTCTTTCAGGCGCTGCAGGGCCAGCACGTCCTTGGACAGGTCGACGCCGCTTTCCTTCTTGAATTCGCCGATGATGTAGTCGATGATGCGCTGGTCGAAGTCTTCGCCACCCAGGAAGGTGTCGCCGTTGGTGGACAGCACTTCGAACTGCTTCTCGCCGTCGACATCGGCAATCTCGATGATGGAAATATCGAAAGTACCGCCGCCCAGGTCATACACCGCGATCTTGCGGTCGCCCTTTTCGTTCTTGTCCATGCCGAAGGCCAGGGCCGCGGCAGTGGGCTCGTTGATGATGCGCTTGACGTCCAGGCCCGCAATGCGGCCGGCATCCTTGGTGGCCTGGCGCTGGCTGTCGTTGAAGTACGCAGGCACGGTGATGACGGCCTCGGTGACCTCTTCGCCGAGATAGTCTTCGGCGGTCTTCTTCATTTTGCGCAGCACTTCGGCCGACACCTGCGGAGGCGCCAGCTTCTTGCCCTGCGCTTCGACCCATGCGTCGCCGTTGTCGGCCTTGATGATGCTGTAGGGCATCAGGTTGATGTCCTTCTGCACCGCTTTTTCTTCGAACTTGCGGCCGATCAGGCGCTTGACCGCGTACAGCGTGTTCTTGGGGTTGGTGACGGCCTGGCGCTTGGCCGGGGCGCCGACGAGCACCTCGCCGTCCTGCATGTAAGCGACGATCGAAGGCGTGGTGCGGGCGCCTTCCGCGTTTTCTATGATCTTGACCTGGCCGCCTTCCACGAAGGCCACGCAACTATTGGTGGTGCCCAAGTCTATACCGATGATTTTGCCCATGATCTTTGACTCTGAAAAATTGTTTGGATGATTGGAAATGAATCTCGATTGCTATGCAGGTGGGGACTGTGGAACAAAATTCAAGACTGCCCGAGGCTATGTTCGAGGCCGCCCCGCCCCCAAGGGCCGGCGCCCAGCCCGCTAGCCGGGTGGCGCGCGTTCGGCCTGCGCCGCGGTCGACGCCACGGGTGGCGCCGCCGCCGGATCCCGCAAACGCTGCACGGCCGCGCTGAACTGCGGCAGGCCCGGCCAGCCGGAAATGCGGCCCAGGCGCTTGCCGCCGCGGTAGAACACAAAGGCCGGCACACCGTGCAGGCCAAAACGCCGCCCCAGGGCCTCGTCCTGATAGACATTGGCCTGATACCAGGCCAGGCCCAGCGCCTGGATGCGATCCTGCAGCATCAGGGCGGTATTCTTGAAAACATTGCAGTTGTAGCAGTCGTTGCCCCACATGAACACGCAGCGCAACTCGTCGCCCGGCGCATCGGCGACCAGGGCGTCGAAGCTGGCGCTGTCGACCGGCCGCATGCCGAACACGTCGAAGACCGCGCCGGGATCGAATCCCTCGGCTTCAGACGGCGACGGCCGCGCGGACACGGCCGGTTGACGGCCCTCCTGTCGCTGCGCGACATCCTCCCCATGGGAGGGAGCGTGTCCTCCGGGCGGCCGCGCGGACACGCTCAGACCCCCTGTCCCTGGGCCGGACCGGCCGAGACGGTGACCAGCGCGGGGCGCAGGACGCGGTCGGCGATGGTGTAGCCCTTTTGCAGGGTCTGCACCACGGTGCCTTCGGGCTGCGGGGCGGGTATGGACGAGATGGCCTGGTGCACATGCGGGTCGAACTTGTCGCCGCTGGCCGGCGCCACTTCCTTGAGCAGGTTGCGCTCGAAGGCGGAGCCGAGCTGGCGCAGCGTGGCCTCGACGCCGGAGCGCCAAGCCTCGGGGCTCTGGTCGGACTGCGCCAGGGCGGCCTCCAGGCTGTCCTTGACGGGCACCAGGCTCTCGGCGAACGATTCCGTGCCGAACTTGCGGGCCTTGGCCACATCGTCCTGGGCACGGCGGCGGATATTCTCGACTTCGGCCTTGGCTCGCAGCAACTGGTCGTGATACTGGACGACTTGTTCCTGGGCCTTTTTCAACAGGGAGGCGAGGTCTTCGGATGCGCCCGCGGCGGCATCGAGATCCTGGTCGGCCTCGTCCCGCAACTCGCCGGCCGGGTTTACTTCCATGTGTTCGGCAGTGTCGAACTGTTCGGAAGCATGGGGCTGGTTCGCGCCGTACGATCGCTGGTCATGCTTGGGATCGCGGGGATCATTCGGTGAGGACATGAGGCGTACTCCACAACAAAATTGACGTAATCTTAAAGATATAAGGCTAAGACGGCCGATTTCAAGAGGCTGGTTACAAAAGTTTTTCTGCGGAGACAGGCCAGGGCGCTGCCAAGGCGCCTCGAGGCCAGAGGCGGCCTCCCGGCCTCGCCCAATTTAAGTGGGGACGGCGGGCGCGGCCGACAAGCCCGCCTGGCTGCCCGGAACCGTCCGGCCCTGGCCGACCACCATAGCAGCCAGGCCTCCTGCTCGATCCAGCTAGATCCAGCCGCCCAGATGGCGCCGCACCAGTCCGGCCAATGCATCGATCCAGGCCGGATCGTCGTTCAGGCAGGGAATGTAGCGGAACTCCCGGCCGCCGGCGGCCAGGAAAGCCTTGCGGCACTGGCCTTGAATCTCTTCCAGGGTCTCCAGGCAGTCGGCCAGGAACCCCGGGCACATGACATCCACCCGCCGCACGCCCGCGGAGGCCCAGGATTTCAGCGTGGGCTCGGTATAGGGCTCGAGCCATTTCTCGGCGCCGAAGCGGCTCTGGAACGATACTTCGACCAAGGCGCCGTCTTCGCCCAGGGCCCGGCGCAGCAGATCGGCGGTTTCCATGCAGTCACGATAGTACGGATCGCCCTGCTCCACCACCCGGCGCGGCAGGCCGTGGAAGCTGAGCAGCAGTTTTTCCGGCTTGCCGTGCGCGTCCCAATGAGCCCGCACGCGCGCCGCCAGGGCGCCGATATAGGCCTCGTCCGTGTAGAAACGCTTGATGAAGCGCAATTCGGGCTGGTTGCGCAAGGCGCCGGCGGCGGCGGCCACGGCATCGACAGCGGTGGCCGTCGTACTGGCCGCGTACTGGGGATACATGGGCACCGTCAGGATGCGCTCGCAGCCCTGTTCGCGCAAGCTGTCGATGGCCGCAGCAACCGCGGGCTTGCCGTAACGCATGGCGGCCTGGACACGCACAGGCAGGCCCTCGGCGTCGAAGCACTGCTGCAGGCCGCGCGCCTGGGCCAGGCTCCAGACCAGCAGCGGCGAGCCTTCCGGCATCCAGATTTCACGGTAGCGCGGCGCCAGCGCGGCGGGCCGGCGCGGCAGGATGAAGCCGCGCAGCACGATCTGCCAGAGCCATTGCGGGATTTCGATGACACGCGGGTCGGACAGGAATTCGGCCAGATAGCGGCGTATCGCCCCCGCCGTGGGCTCGTCGGGGGTGCCCAGGTTGACCAGCAGCACGCCTGGCGGCCCCGGCTCGCGCGCCGGCGGCCGGGTGTCGAAGGCATGGGGGTCGGCCGGTTCGGGCCGGAAGCGCGAGGCAAAAGGCTTGGACAAGAGAAAAGTACTCTGGGTTCGGGGCTGGGCAGGAGCAATCGCCGGAACAATGCCGCGGCGTACGTCATTTTATGGGTATTCAGGCGCCAATATACCGCGGCGATTTCCATGCGAAAGGATCGGGAAACGCAGATCGCCGCAAGAAGGCGGCCCCGAAACGGCCGGCGTCCATGTCCCGGACTACGCCTCGCGTTCAGGCGCCCGGCGCCTCAGCCCGGCTCAGGACTGGTGATGGCTGAGCGCATTGGACAGCAGGCGGGCGGTAATGTCGACGATGGGGATGACGCGTTCGTAGGCCATGCGCGAGGGGCCGATGACGCCCAGCGTACCGACCACCTTGCCGTCCACCCCATAGGGCGCGGTGATGACCGAGACATCCTCCAGGGGCACCAGTTGCGAATCCCCGCCTATGTATATCTGCACCCCCTGGGCGCGACTGGAGGCGTCGAGCAGTTGCAGCAGCTCGGTCTTCTTCTCGAACAGCGAGAACATGCCGCGCAGGCGGTCCATGTCGGAAGCGATGTCGCTGATGTCCAGCAGCTTGCGCTCGCCGGAAATCACCACTGTGTCGTCGCTGTCTTCCTGCGCGGTGCCGGCCTCGACGGCGGCCTGCATCAGGCGCGAGATGTCGGCCTGCAAGGTGGTCAGCTCGTTGGCCAGCGTGCGGCGCACCTGGTCGAAGGACAGGCCGCCGAAATGCGCATTAAAGAAATTGCTGGCCTCGAGCAATTCCTGTTCCTGGTAGTCGCGCGGCATGAACAGGATGCGGTTCTGCACGTCGCCGTCGGGCGTGACGATGATCAGCAACACGCGCCGGTCGGACAGGCGGATGAATTCGATCTGGCGGAACACCTGCGCCCGCTTGGGCGCCAGCACCACGCCGGCGAACTGCGACAGGTTCGACAGCAGCGCCGCGGCGGCATTGACCGCCCGGCTGGGTTCGGACGCCGGCAGCATCTCGCGGATGCGCGAGGGTTCCAGCACCTCGAAGCGCTGCACCGCCAGCAGCCGGTCGACGAACATGCGGTAGCCGCGCGGCGTCGGCACCCGGCCGGCCGAAGTATGCGGGCTGTGGATCAGCCCCAGCTCTTCGAGGTCGGCCATGACATTGCGTATGGTGGCCGGCGACAGATCGAACATCTTGGAAAGCGTGCGCGAGCCGACGGGCTGCCCATCGGCGATATAGCGTTCGATCAGCGCTTTCAGCAATGCGTTGGCTCTATCATCCATTTCTGTATTTTATGTAATCTGGAAAAAAACGGGCTCGAAACGTCCTCCCGCCGCACTAGCGCGGCGCCCCCGCCCTCTATAATCAATTTATCATTACCCGCTATTCCTACCCCATACACCCGATCATTCCCGAGCAGAGGCCCGCGTCCATGCATTTCAAAACCGTCGCGATCATCGGCCGACACCAGGATACCGGCCTGGATGCGCCATTGCGCAATTTGGCCGACACTTTACAGGAAGCGGGCTGTACCGTAATGCTCGAAGCCGACACGGCCCGCAACACCGGGCTGACGCAATACCCGATCGGCGACTACGAGGAAATCGGCCGCCGCGCCGACCTGGCGGTCATCATGGGCGGCGACGGCACCATGCTGGGCGCGGGGCGCCGCCTGGCGCACACCGGGGTGCCGATGATAGGCATCAACCACGGGCGGCTGGGCTTCATCACCGACGTTCCCTTGCACAGCGCCCGTGATGCGCTGCTCAGCGTGATCCAGGGCAATTTCGTGGCCGAGGAACGCATCATGCTGGAAGGCCGGGTGGTGCGCTCCGGCCAGACCATGTACTCGGGCATGGCCCTGAACGACGTGGTCATCAACCGCGCCGGCCGCGGCGGCATGATAGAACTGCGCGTCGAACTGGACGGCAGCTTCATGTACAGCCAGCGCTCGGACGGCCTGATCGTGGCCACGCCCACCGGCTCCACGGCCTATTCCCTGTCGGCCAGCGGCCCCATCCTGCATCCCAAGCTCGACGCCCTGCTGCTGGTGCCGGTGGCCCCGCAGACCCTGTCGAACCGCCCCATCGTCATTCCCGACAGCGGCACCCTGGGCATTACCATCACCGCGCTGGGGCGCGTCGAATCGGGGGCCAGCGTGCACTTCGACATGCAGACCTGGTCCGACTGCCAGCCCGGCGACCGCATCGACGTACGCCGCGCGCAGCATACTGCCACCTTCCTGCATCCCACCGGATACAGCTTCTTTTCCACCCTGCGGCGCAAACTGCACTGGAATCGCATGCCGCAGCCCTCCGACGACGTGGAATGAACGCCTATGCTGCGTACCCTGCACATCCGGGATTTCGTCATCGTCGATCGCGCCGAGATCCAGTTCGAGCCGGGTTTCACCGTATTTTCGGGTGAGACCGGCGCCGGCAAGTCGATCCTGGTGGATGCGCTGTCGCTGGCGCTGGGCGCGCGCGGCGACGCCGGCATGTTGCGCGAAGGCGGGCAGCGCGTAGACATCAGCGCCGTCTTCGACGTGCCCGATGCCCTGAGCCCCTGGCTGGAAGAACGCGAGCTGGACGGCGACGAGGCCCTGGTGCTGCGCCGCACCATCGACGCGCAGGCCCGCAGCAAGGCTTTCATCAACGGCCTGCCGGTGGCGCTGGGCCAACTGCGCGAACTGGGCGAGCAACTGGTCGACATCCATGGCCAGCACGCGCATCAAAGCCTGCTGCGAGCCGCCAGCCAGCGCGAAATGCTCGACGCCCAAGGCGGCCACCAGGCGCTGGCGCGCCAGGTGCTGCAGGCCTGGCAACAGTGGCAAGAAGCCCGCAAGGCCCTGGAAGCCGCGCAGCGCAACGCCGAAGTTCTGCAACAAGAACGGGAACGCCTGGCCTGGCAGGCCGGCGAGCTCGACCGCCTGGAACTGCGCCCCGGCGAATGGGAAACCGTCAGCGGCGACCACAACCGGCTGGCCCACGCCCAGGCCCTGCTGGACGGCGCCGGCCAGGCCCTGGCCGCGCTGGACGGCGAGGACGACTCGGCCCTGCGGCGCCTGGACGCCGCCGCCCATCAGATCAAGCAATTGCTGCGCCACGACGCCCATTTGCAAGGGGTCTACGACGCCATCGAATCGGCCCGTATCGCCGCCGGCGAAGCCGTGTCCGACCTGAACGCCTATCGCGACCGCGTAGAACTCGATCCCGAGCGGCTGGCCCAGGCCGAACAGCGCATGTCGGCCATTTTCGAAGCTGCCCGCAAATTCAAGGTCGAACCCGAGGAACTGCCGGCCCTGCGCGACAGCCTGCACGAGCGGCTTGCCGCCAGCGAGGCCGCCGCCGACCTCGACGCGCTGCAGGCGCGCCAGCAGGAAACCAGCACGCAATACCACGAACTGGCCAAGAAACTGGGCGCCGCAAGGCGCAAGACCGGCAAGGTGCTGGCGCGCGCCGTTACCCAGGCCATGCAGACGCTGGCCATGCAGGGCGGGCGCTTCGATGTCGCCTTCCAGGAATGCGAGCCCACGGCCCACGGCACGGAAAACGTCGAATTCCTGGTCGCGGGCCACGAAGGCACCACGCCGCGCCCGCTGTCCAAGGTGGCCTCCGGCGGCGAGCTGGCGCGGCTGTCGCTGGCCCTGTCCGTCATCGCCAGCCAGGCGGCGCGCGTGCCCACGCTGATCTTCGACGAAGTCGACAGCGGCATAGGCGGCGCCGTGGCCGAAGTGGTCGGGCGCCTGCTGCAAGAACTCGGCCAGCGCCACCAGGTGCTGTGCGTGACACACCTGCCGCAAGTCGCCGCACGCGGCACGCACCACTACGAGGTCAGCAAGTCCAGCCGCGACGGCGCCACATTGTCGAGCATCTGCGCGCTGGACGCGGAAGAACGCGTGCACGAAGTCGCCCGCATGCTGGGCGGCCTGACCATCACCGAAACCACGCGGCGCCACGCCCGCGAAATGCTGGCGCAGTAGCGCGGGGCGCTCGCGGCATGGCGCAGGCGCCGCCCTGCGCGAGGCGCCTTACGCAGGCCGCTCTATGCAGATCGCCCTACCCAGGCTACCCCAAGCGGGCCGCCCTGCGCGGGCCGCCCTCCGCGGGTCGCCCTACTTTACGTGATGATGTCCCGTGGCGGGCTGGCGGCCGGACGAGCAGTCCGAGCAGATGCCATACAGCATCATGGTGTGGCTTTCCAGCGCGAAGCCCTTTTCCTTGGCGATTTTCTGCTGGCGCTTTTCGATGTCGCTATCGGAAAATTCCACCACCTTGCCGCAGTTGGTGCAAATCAGGTGGTCGTGGTGATCGCCGTCGTTGAGCTCGAACACGGCCTTGCCGCCGTCGAACTGGCTGCGCATCAGGATGCCGGCCTGTTCGAACTGCGTCAGCACGCGATACACCGTGGCCAGCCCGATTTCCACATCTTCGGCGATCAGTGCGCGATAGACGTCTTCGGCGCTTTGATGGCGCTGGTCGGCCTTGCGAAAGACATCGAGGATCTTCAGGCGGGGAAACGTCGCCTTCAATCCCATGTTTTTCAGTTCACTTTGATCGTTCATAGATAAAATAGTCCCTGGCGAATTTTGAAACAGGGGTCCGATGGAACGCAGCAGCCCACGCAACGAACTCCGACTGACGTTATGATGCGTTTATTCTTAACCTTTATGATACCGGTTTTATCCGATTCGAATCACTGGGGTGCTTCGTGCTGAAGACTGCAAAATCGTATTTTCCCAAGCTGCGCGCCACCCTTGCCCTGGGTGTAATGGCAGCCGCCCTGTCGGCCTGCGGCACCACCAACTGGGGATTCCCCTACCGCGCCGACGTCCAGCAAGGCAACTGGATCACCTCCGAACAGGTCGCCCAGTTGCGCAAAGGCATGACCCGCGACCAGGTGCGGTACATCCTGGGCACCCCCACGCTGCAGGACGTCTTCCGCAGCAACCGCTGGGATTATCCCTACCTGAACCAGCCAGGCTACGGCAAGCTCCAGGAACGCAAATTCACCGTCTGGTTCGACGGCGACCTGCTGGACCACTGGGGCGGCGACCCGCAGCCCGACCGCCAGCCCTTCCAAAAGGCCGATACCGGCATGACGCCGGCTGACAAGGCACGCGAGGCCAAGCAACACAATCCCAGCATCCCCACGCAGAACCCGAATGTGCAAATCCAGCCGGTAAACCCCGCGGCCAACACGCTGCCCGGCCAAAACAGCCCCCAGCCGCTGCGCTAGCTGCCCGGCCGATTAGCTGATTCGCCGTAAAGTAATTCGTCATACCCCGCACCCAGGCCCCCAAGGGCCGGAGACAAAAATGCGTATCGCCATAGCAGGAGCCAACGGCCGCATGGGCAGAATGCTCATCGAGGCCGTACTCGAATCCGCCGACCTGGAACTCGTCGCCGCGCTCGGCATCGCCGGCTCGCCCGATCTCGGGCAGGACGCCGGCGCCTTCCTGGGCCGCGACACCGGCGTGCAGATCACCGACGACCTGCAAGCCTTGTCGCGCGCCGAATGCCTCATCGACTTCACTCGCCCCGAAGGCACCCTGGCCCACCTGCAGGCCTGCGTGCGCCTGGGCGTCAAATGCGTCATCGGCACCACCGGCTTCGACACGGCCGGCAAGCAAGCCATCCAAGAGGCCAGCCGCCACATCGCCATCGTGTTCTCGCCCAACATGAGCGTGGGCGTCAACGCCGTGCTCAAGCTGCTGGGCGTGGCCGCGCGCCTGCTCGAAAGCGGCTACGACGTCGAAGTCTTCGAGGCCCATCACCGCAACAAGGTCGACGCCCCGTCCGGCACCGCGCTGGCCATGGGCGAGGCCGTCGCCTCGGCCTGGGGCAAAGACCTCGAAGACATCGCCGACTGGGCCCGCCACGGCCACACCGGCGCGCGCCAGGACGGCCATATCGGTTTTTCCGTGGCGCGCGGCGGCGACATCGTGGGCGACCACACCGTGTACTTCTGCGGCACCGGCGAGCGCGTCGAGATCACCCACCGGGCCAGCAGCCGCTCCACCTACGCCCAGGGCAGCCTGCGCGCCGCCCGCTACCTGGCTCGCAAGGAAAAAGGCCTGTTCGACATGCAGGACGTGCTGGCGATCTGATTGACCGCGGGCCTGCCGGCGCCGTGCGGGCCTTGGCGTCACGCCTGGCGCCAGTGCCTCTTCGGTCCAGATGTTTGCAGTCTTCGAAGCACCGCATGGGGCGGGTGCTGCGAAAAGGCGTTAAACATTTGCACCAAACTTGCTCTAAATCGCGGCCGACCGGCCCCGTACAGGCTGCGATCACGCAACCCGCACCGGCTCCTGCTCCAGCTCCACGCCGTAGCGATCCGCCACATCCACACGAATCGCGCCGGCCAGCGCCTCGATGTCCGCGGCAGTCGCCCCGCCATGATTCACCAGCACCAGCGCCTGCCGCTCGTGCACGCCCACCGGCCCCACGCGCCGCCCTTTCCAGCCTGCGCGGTCGATCAGCCAACCCGCAGCCAGCTTGTAGCGGCCGTCCGGCTGCGCATACGCCACCAGATCCGGATATCGCTCGCGCAGCGACTCGCATTGCGCAGCATCGACCACCGGATTCTTGAAAAAACTGCCCGCATTGGGCAGCACCGCCGGATCCGGCAGCTTGCGGCGCCGTATCTCGCACACGGCGTCGAAGATCTGACGCGCCGTGACCTCGGCGGACAGCGTGGCGCCGGCTGCGCTTTGCCCACGCCCCAGCGCTGGATGCGCCAGCAGATCCGGATAACGCAGCACAGGCTCCCAGGGCCGCGGCAGGCGCAGCCGTACCGCCAGGATCAGCCAGCGGCCCGGCGCCTCGTGCTTGAAAAAACTGTCGCGATAAGAAAACCGGCAGGCGGCCCCATCCATCTCGACCAAGCGACGCTCGTGCAAGTCCCAGGCCACCAGGCTGTGAAAGCGCTGCTCGAGCTCCACCCCGTAGGCGCCGATGTTTTGCACCGGCGCGGCCCCCACCGTCCCCGGAATCAGCGCCAGGTTTTCCAGCCCGTTCCAGCCATTTTGCACACACAGTGCCACGAAATCATGCCAGACCTCCCCCGCCTTGGCCTCGACCACCAGTTCGGAGTCGGACTGCGCCCACACCCGCAAGCCGCGCGTCTCCACCTTCACCACGAGGCTGCCCAGCCGCGGCGCCAGCACCACATTGCTGCCCCCGCCCAGGATAAACACCCGCCCCACATGCCGGTCCGCAAGGTCTGACAAGGCCTGCAAATGCTGCGGCGCTTCGTCGCCCAGACGCACAAAAGCGCTCGCTTGCGAACGCAGTGCCAAAGTATTGAAAGAGGAAAGATCCTGGGTCGCGGTATGCAGCAAAACGGAGCCTGGCATCGAAGGAAAATCGGGTTTGACAGCGGCCGAGGCTTCTATGATATGATCTCGGTCTTCGCTGAATATTACTTGATTTCCAGGTGTGTTCAGGCCGGTCATGTAGCAATGTGGATTGTGGTTCGGAGACATCCGACGATGGTGCCGAAAGGCACTGCTCAATCGCTCTACATGTATGGCTTGCAGCATACGAACAGCAAGCAAAGCAATTTGCAAGCCCTGAAAAATCCAGATATACTGCGAGGCTCTTTCGATGCAGGACAAGTTTTTTGCAATCGACAGATACGCGGGAATAGCTCAGTTGGTAGAGCGCAACCTTGCCAAGGTTGAGGTCGCGAGTTCGAGACTCGTTTCCCGCTCCAAGATTTTCGTCCATGGACATCCACCAACGTCCATAGATGATTGAAAGAAGGCCGAAAACTTTGTTTTTCGGCCTTTTTTTCGCCCAGCGCCGTCTACTGGCGTCCGCCTACAGCCACGCGATTTAAGGCCATTTTTGAGTCCATTTTTTGAGCCGCACTCGCGGGCTGATGGACTGGCTTTCGAGCAGCCTGTCCGCATAGATGTTTCAATCCAGGCCTTTTGATCTGGATGGATGCATGGGACTTACGGATTTCGCGATACGGCAGGCAAAAGCCACCGGCCGCCCTTACACGCTTGGCGATTCAGACGGCTTGTCTTTGGCCATCTCGGCGCAGGGCCGCAAGTCATGGCACTTTCGCTACTACTGGCATGCCACGCAGAAACGCATGTCACTGGGCACCTATCCTGAAGTGACCTGCGCGAAGCGCGGCAGTTACGCGACCAGGCTCGCGCCCTGCTCAGCAAAGGCATCAATCCCAGGCTGGGTCGCAAGCGCAAGCAACAGACCGTGCGCCTGGCACAGGAAAACAGCTTCGAAGCGATCTACCAACAATGGCTGGCGCATCGCAGACTCGAACTGCAGGACGGAAGACAGGGAACCTTGGCGCAAATGCAGCGGATCTTCGGCAAGGATGTCCTGCCCAAGGTGTCCTACGCTATTGTCGTCGACGTATAGACGGAATGCTTGCTGAAGCAGATTGACTTTTCGAAGGAAAAATCGGTCACAGAGCTTGCCGCCAGCTTCGCGAAGCCATTCATGAGGTGCTTCCTGGACTGACTGTCTGAAGGTCAACAGGGTTTTCGTCTGTGTACCTATGTCTGCTTTGGGTCGGTTAGCGCCCGCTGGAAGGGTTCACACTCAATCTCCCTTCATTCGAAAGGGGATTGTCATGGAATCCGAAAATGTCGTCCTTAGCCATCGTGTACCGTGGAACAAGGGCAAGCTCACAGGGCAGAAGCCACCATTAAAGCTCCGGGAAATCTGGGCGATCCGAACGAGGCTTCAGATGACGTCGAACGTGCGTGAGCTCCCTCACTTGGGCGAGGAAGGAGTCCTTCACCCGTGTGCGCTCGCCGAAATGGTCGTGCAAGCTGATCATCTGGCGAAGTAGAAAATCAGGATTCTCGGCGCTCTTGGCAAGTCGACGCTCGCGCTCCTCTCTGGACTTTCTACCCACGAGACCTCCCTGATGTTCTTGAAAGCTCACCCACTGGCGAGTGCTTGCGTTTCGCTTCCAGCGTTCCGCCTGTAGCAATTATTGCAAACTCAGAGAAACCCTGAAGAGCAGCTTCGCCGGACGCGGTTCGACGTGGTGGATTCAATGTCCGCGTCAGTTTTGCTGGAGGGTTTGGCAGGAAACAGGTGCCTCGTATCCTTTCAGGTGAGGTGAATAGCATATTGTTAGATTTTCAATTAAAATATCTAACATTCAAGATCAATCCAGCCATGAGCACGTCCCAAGCCATCCGTGAACGCATCGCCTCGCAACCCGCAGGCGAGCCCTTCACCCCCACATTGTTTGCGGGGCTGGGTTCACGCGCGGCCATCGATCAGACTCTGATGCGACTGACCAAGGTGGGCATTATCGAGCGCATCGGCCATGGCTTGTATCTCGTGCCCAAGACCGGACGGTTCGGCATCAAATCGATGCCCGCGCCCGTGCAGGTGGCACGGACCGTGGCCGAGGCGGAAGGGGCGACGATCGAGATCCATGGGGCGGAAGCCGCGCGGCGCCTGGGTTTGTCCACACAGATGCCGGCACAGGTGGTGTTTCAGACCACAGGATCCTCCCATCAGATCAGGCTGGGCAAACTGGTCGTCCGACTGCAGCACGTGGCGCCGCGCAAGCTGGCGCTGGCGGGCCGGCCCGCAGGACAGGCGCTGTCGGCCCTGTGGTACCTGGGGCGAAGCCAGGTCACGCCACACACGTTCAAGCAGATCGCGAAGAAACTACCTACAGCCGAGTTCGAGGCGCTGAGCAGAGCCAAGGCATCGATGCCGGCCTGGATGGTGGAAGCCCTGACCTGCTACGAGCGAGGCGAACTGGCCCATGCCTGAATCCACGCAGCACTACTTCGAATTGTCCCTGACCGAACAGGCCGAGCTGTTGCATGGCCTGGCACCGGTGCTAGGCCGCCGCGCCGAAATTCTGGAAAAAGACATCTGGCTGTGCCAAGCGCTGGGCGCCCTGTTCGCGCTACCAAATCGCAGGCCGATGGCCTTCAAGGGCGGCACATCGTTGTCCAAGGTCTATCAAGCCATCGAACGTTTTTCCGAGGACATCGACGTCACCATCGACTATCGGAGTCTGGCGACCGATGTACCTGATCTCGTGGGCCTTTCCAACACCCAGCGCAAAAAACTGTCCGATGCGCTCAAAGAGGCTTTGGTGGAGCACGTCACCGAGGAACTGGTGCCGACACTCCGAGAGGCGCTGGCGCAAGCACTCCCCGAGCATGAGGTCGCTCTCGAGGTCAGCGACGATGCGGAGAAGCTCTGGCTGTACTACCCCAGCGCGGTAGAGAACACAGACGCCTATCTGCGACCGAGCGTGCTGATCGAGTTCGGTGGACGCAATGCCACGCTGCCGCAGGACTCCGTGACGATCGTGCCGGATGTGGCTGCACGCGTGCCAGGGCTGGTGTTCCCGAATGCCCAGGTGGCTGTGCTGTCGCCGATGCGCACATTCTGGGAAAAAGCCACGCTGATCCATGTCGAATGCCATCGTCCTGACCTGCGCGTCGGCGCAGAGCGACTGTCCCGGCATTGGTACGACCTGGCGCGTCTGGCCGATCACGAGGTCGGGCGCAAGGCGCTAGCCGATACCGCGCTACTGCGCGATGTGCTGCACATCAAGGAGACTTTCTACCGCAGCGGGTTCAGCCATTACGAGCAGTGCCAGGCGGGTGGCCTGCGACTGATTCCCGATGCCGCGCTGCTCCGTGCGCTGCAACAGGACTACCAGGCCATGCTGGACGCCCAGATGTTCTACGGCGAGACAATGACTTTCGATCACATTGTCGAGCGTCTGTCCGCATTGGAGAGGGAAATCAATCGTCAATGATGAACCGTGGCTTGCGGCAGAGAGGTAGGAGCTCGCTGGACGCCGCTGAAAGTCGGTGGACAAGTTTTGCCGCCGGGGGCGGAAAATAAGGCTACAATCAAGATATTCGCTGGCCATCTGGGCGAAGAAAGTATTTGGGAAACAACTACTTAGCGCCCCAGTGCAAGTCTCGTTTCCCGCCCCAAGATTTTCGTCCATGGACATCTATAGAAATCCATGGAACACAGAGAAAAGGAGCTTCGGCTCCTTTTTTCGTTTCTGGAGCGTCTATCAACACCCAGGGGACGTCCACCTACAGCCAGCGTTTTTTATGCTCCATTTGAGGCCATAATTTGTTCTGCGCCTAGGGAGTACTTACATAGGCGATGCTGGCAGGGAGGGCTACGATTCAAGTTCCTGCCCTGCAAGAGGAGCATGAACACCATGCCACTCACAGACATTGCAGTCCGGCAAGCTAGCCCAGCGGACAACGTCTACACACTGAGTGATAGCCGTGGGTTGGGTTTGTGCGTCACGCCCAGCGGGGGCAAACACTGGCATTTCCGCTACTACTGGCCAAGCAAGCAGCATCGCATGACGCTGGGGGCTTACCCCGAGATCAGCCTGGAAGAGGCACGCGAGAAGCGGCCCGAGCCCAGGTCGCACAAGGCATCCACCCTCAAAAGCACCGCAAGCGAGAAATGCTGGTGAAGCGTCTGGCCGAAGACCGGTGGTTCCAAGGCGTCTTCGACCAATGGCTCGCACACCGCAAAGCTGCAGGCACCTGACATAGGCCGGGCGAAGTTCGTTAGGTTCAACCACCTGGACAACGACCTTGTACCCAAAGACCTGCCGGCCAAGGCTGCACAGGAGGCTGAAACCACACGGCCCATGAAAAAGCTCGGTTTTACAGATCGCCGCCATTCCCGACAGCGACATTCAACTGTCTGCCTGGCAGATGCACGGAACCGATTTGGACTAGAGAGACACCAGCTGAATGAATTACGATCCGGTCTGTGGACTCAAGCGACCGACGCTTCTTTGCGAACTGAACGAACGCGGCCCGCAACCCTTGATTATCGAGCTTCTTAAGCAAGGGCTTGCAGCCATCCGGTAGCGCATCCACATCGACAGGACGATCGGTCTTTCCGTCAAACATTCGGATCTCGTCCAAAGCCAATTGGCCATCGTCGCTTTTGCAAAACGAATAGACGACTTTCTCAATACGCGGGCATTGCTGATGGCGGATCGCACGCACGGCAGGCGCGAGTTTTTCGATCAGGTCATCGAACGCTACGCGGTCTTCCGCGATCCGCCGTTGATGGTTCTTCGAGAGTCTGAAACCGAACTCATCATAGACGAACAGCTTGATCAGGCCGCGCAGCACTATTAAAAAGATGGCCGCTGCCAACGCTAAGCCGAAGTAGTCAAGAGCGCGCATCGCCCTCCCTCTTTCCCACATGGCTTTTTTCTATCGTGACCCGCTGAAAATCGGCCGATAACCGCCCGACGAACGGCCCGTCAAGTCGGTTTCTATAAGAAAGGAAGCGAATCCGGAGCTCGCCGCCCGCGACGTAAAAGGACGGAAACGGATCCCCCTTCCGTCCTCGGCTGTCGAACTCAGTACCTTCGGCACAACTCTCGATAAGATGCGAGGCGATTACTCTGGGTCGACTTGCATGGACATCCGCGACCTTGAGGTATTGTTCCACACCAGCGCCGCACTGGCCGCCGCTGCCTCCCCCGGTCGTTCGCAGTGTCACGACCAAAAGAAGCTTGCCTTGTCCGATATAGGGCTGCAAGGATAGCGGCAGAAATCGATTGCCCATCTCTGCGCCCACGAGAGCCGGATCATGCCCTCGCGGTATGCGCAAGACAGTCGTCTCCCGTCCTGCATGGCGAAGCTCGACGATCGAGGTTCCGTGAACATAGCGCAGCGAGAATCGGCCATAACGCCCGTCGTGGAACTCGGAGACGACATCGCCGCTTCGAAGAGACTTCGGGACGGTCGGATCCATCGCCATACCGGGATTGGCGCGCGCGAACGCCATTGCGCAACACAGCAAGAAGGGCATGGTTGCAAGTGCTCGCGTAAAACGAGCCCCAGAGTAACGAACTCCACTCATAAAAACACTCTCCGAGAGCACCGCCTACGCAGCCCACCCAGCACTCCGTCCGCCCCGATCAGTTCCCATTCACTTTCCGGCCTTCCGGGTTCAGGAAATCCCGCCCGTGCGATCGTCTCATCCAGCCCTCTGGAGGCCATCTAACTCTTCAGGCGCTTCAGCGAAGCCATCCCATCATTCCGGGCATGTACCATCTGCTTGGCAACGGTATGCCGGTGCGACTCGTGGCGGCCTCGATCATTTCTCGCCCCGCCTCCACCGCCGATTCGCACAGTTGCTCTGGCGCTTCTGTTCATCGGCGTACTGTCACTTTACCCGTTGATATAACCTATTTCTGTCACAATATTATTCCACTTCGCATACTGAGCACGCATCAATTTGCCCACTGTCGGGCCGTCTATAGCCACGGGCTCGAGCTGAACACTCTCCAGAATTTCCAAGACGCGCGGCACCCTCGCCGCCTGCTGGGCAGCTTTTTGCAATGGCGCCAGGGTAGTCGAAGCACCCCCGCGCCACGAGACATCAGCCCGTCGCCCACCGCCGCAACGACGAACCGTAGTTCGACAACCTGATGCTCGGCTAGTACGAGCGAGGCATGTCCAGCAAGTGTTGCGCCACGTAGGCCAGCACAAGATTATTGGAAATCGGGGCGATATCTCAGGTGCTCGCTGCGCAACGGCTCACATGGGTGCGCTCGGGCCGAAACGCCTTTGAGGCAAATGGAAGACATGGTTATAATTCACAAAGCAACGATTTACTAAGCATCTTTCCATAGGTGCCTGCCGTGAAAGAATCCGACCGTCTCCTCTTCGCCTTCACCATCGCCCTGCAGCCCGCCAAGCGGGCCTGGGTGCAGGCTGTCGGCACCGTGCTGACGAACGACAACGTACCTATGTCGCTGGCGCTGGTCATCATCCTGACGTTCCGCATGGGCGCTGCCGCGCATCAGCGCGCGCTGGCCGCGGAGATCGGCATCAATCCGGCCGCGCTGGTACGCGTGCTGGACCAAGGTGAAACGGCGGGCCTGCTCAAGCGCTGCGAGGTTCCCGACAACCGCCGGGTAAAGACCGTCGCGCTCTTGCCCGCGGGCAAGGCACTGGCCAAGAAGATGGAAGAATCGCTGGCCGCGCTGCGCGCCCAGATCTTGCGCGACGTTCCGGCTCGGGACATCGAGACCGCTACCCGGGTATTGCGCGCGCTGGAATCGGAATCGCTGGCATACACCGCCCAGGCGAGCGAGCCCGCAAGCCGGCCGAAGACGCCCAGCGTCAAGAACAATCCCCGGGCGGCCAAACGGCAATGACGCCACGGCCGCTTTCCATATCCATATTCATTTACCAAACATAAAACTGCTTCCATTGTCATGTACGGAGAATTCAGTCTTCACGGCGTTTTTATCCCCACGCTGATCGGCTTGATGCTGTTGGCTTTCCTGCTGCAGAACGGCGTGCGCGTGCTTTTGATCAAGGCGGACGCGTATCGCCACGTATGGCATCCGCCGCTATTCAATCTGTCGCTCTACGTGCTGGTATTGGGCGGCGTGTTCGCGTTGCTGCGGGGGATACTGGCATGGCGATGAATGCGAAGAGGGTTGCGCCTATCGCGCTGACCTTGCTGGTGACGCTGGCCGCCCTGCTGGTGCTGCGCTATCTGTGGCGTTTTTACATGGACGACCCATGGACGCGCGACGCCCACGTCAATGCGGATGTCGTACAGGTCGCGCCGGACGTGTCGGGCCTGGTAACCGACGTGCGAGTGACTGCCAATTCGACAGTGCATCGCGGCGACGTGCTGTTCGTCGTCGACCAGACACGCTACCGGATCGACCTGGAGCAAGCACGAGGCGCGCTGGCGCAAAGCCAGGCTGCGGTCAAGCAAAGCCGGGCTGCACTGGCACGGGGCCAGGCCGCGCTGGTGCAAGACGAAGTCGCGCAGCGCCAGTTGCAACGAGAAGCTGCACGCGACAAGGCCTTGAAGGGGCTGGTGGCCACCGAGGAAATCGAGGTACGGCGCGCCAAGCTGGAAAGGGCCCAGGCCTCGGTGGCCTCCGCCCGCGCCGAGACTGCCGCGGCGCAAGCCGGCATCGTCGCTGCCGAGGCCAAGGTCGTTACGACGAAGGCGGCCGTCGATTTGGCGCAGGTGAACCTGGATCGCACGGTGGTACGCAGCTCCGTGGATGGCCGCCTTGGCGACCGGACTGTGCGTGTCGGCGACTACGTGGCCGCCGGCCGGCCGGTCATGGCGGTGCTGGATACGACATCGTTCCGCGTCGATGGCTATTTCGAGGAAACGCGGCTGCACGGCATCCGCCCCGGGCAGCCGGTCGACATTCACATTATGGGCGAGGACGGCACCTTGCACGGCCATGTGCAGAGCATCGCTGCCGGCATCGAGGATCGTTATCGTAGCGACGGCTCCACCCTGCTGCCGAATGTGACGCCGGCTTTCGACTGGGTGCGCCTGGCGCAGCGCGTGCCGGTACGCATCAGTATCGACAAGGTCCCCGACGGCCTGCGCCTGGTCGCCGGCCGTTCCGCCACCGTCAGTGTGGTCGATGATGCGCATGCCGGGCCGAGCCACTCATGAAACGGTTGCCCCTGCTCCATGCCATGCTGGGCTGCATGGCGGTGGCGCTGGCCGCCTGCACAAGCGTCGGCCCCGACTATGCCTTGCCCAAGGATTCGGCCTTTACCCATGCACAGACGCGTTCAGTGCCGCTGGACGGCCAGGGGTCGGATGCGGTAGCCCCGAAACAGGCCGCGCTCGAAGGAGACTGGTGGAAACTGTATGACGACGCGCAATTGAATGCGCTGGTCGCGCAGGCGCTGCGGGCCAATACCGAGCTGCGTGTCGCCGCTGCGCGGCTGCAGCAAGCACAGGCGCAATACGCCCAGGCCCGGGCGGCCGGCGGCCTGAACACGGCCATCGACGCTTCGGCGGCGCGAGGCCGGGTGTCCGCAGAATCCCTATTGCAGCCCGAGCAGTTGCCTGTCTATAACTTCGCCGACGGCGGCATTTCGGTGTCGTACCAACTGGATCTGTTCGGCCGCATCCGACGCGGCGCCGAGGCCGCCCATGCCAATGCCCAGGCCGTGCAGGCCGCCCAGGACTTGGCCCGCATCAGCGTGGCGGCCGCGGTGGCGGGAGCCTATACGGAAATCTGCCACGGCAACCACGAAATCGCGGTAGCACAACATTCGCTACAGTTGCAGGAACGCAGCCGTGACATCGTCGCGCGCCTGCAGGCCGCGGGCCGCGGCACGCCAGCGGAAGTGGCGCGCGCCGACGCGCAGGTGGCGACGCTACAGGCCGCCCTGCCCCCTCTGCGTGCCCGCACCCGGGCCGCCGGCTACGAATTGGCCGCCCTGCTTGGACTGACGCCAGACCAAGTGCCGGCACGGGCCACGCAATGCGCTGAAGCCCCGGTGCTCAAGCAAGCGATCCCGGTCGGCGACGGCGCCGCGCTATTGCGCCGCCGTCCCGATGTGCGCCGCGCCGAGCGCACACTGGCTGCGGCTACCGCCAAGGTCGGTGTCGCCACCGCAGCCTTGTATCCCGACATCCGCCTGGGCGCATCGCTGGGCGCCAGCGGCTTGCTCGACGACTTCGGCAAGCCCGTCACGCAGGAATGGTCCATAGGCCCGCTGATATCCTGGTCGCTGCCGGGCGCAGGCGCGCATGCCCGCGTTGCCGCGGCGCAGGCCGGCGCCAAGGTCGCATTGGCCGAATTCGACCATGTGGTGCTGGAGGCGCTGCGGGAAACCCAGACCGCACTCGACCGCTATGCCGAAGACCTGCGGCGCGAAGCGGCGCTGCGCACCGCGCGTGACCGCGCCAAGACTGCCGCATCCGACGAACGCCGCCTGTACCAGGCCGGGCGCCGTCCGTATCTGTCCAGCCTTGACGCCGAACGCACCCTGGCGAGCGCCGAAGCCGCTCTGGCTTCGGCCTCCGCCCAGGTATCGCAAGACCAGATCCACCTGTTCCTGGCGCTGGGCGGCGGCTGGCGTCGCGGCACCGAAGTGGCCGCCAGTAGCGCCAGTCACTGAGGTCCAGGCCATGTTGTTGCGCGACAAACAGGCATGGATTTTCTCGGCCAAGTCGTTCCTGGCCGCGGCACTTGCCTTGTGGATAGGCTTGCGGTTCGACCTGCCGCGCCCGTACTGGGCCATGACCACCGCGTACGTGGTCATGCAGCCTGTGCTGGGCGGCACGCGTTCGCGCGGCATATACCGCATTTGCGGCACGCTCATCGCAGCGGTGGCGGTCGTCGCCATCGTGCCTGTCCTGATCCAGGTTCCCTCCATGCTGAGCCTGGCCCTGTCCTTGTGGCTGTCACTTTGCCTGTTCGTGGCCCTACTGCACCGCGGCCCGTCGTCATATGTGTTCTTGCTGGCCGGCTACACCGCCGCCTTCATCGGCTTTCCCAGCGCAACGCAGCCCGATGCCATATTCAGCACGGCGATCGCGCGCAGCGAAGAGATTATCGTCGGCAGCCTGTGCGCGGTGATCGTCGGCGCAGTGGTGTTTCCCGCCTCGATCAAGCCCGTGATCCGTCGACGCGTGGATGCGCTGCTACGCGACGCGGCGTCCTGGTGCATTCAGGTGCTGGACCGCAAGGGCAGTCCGGACGCATTGCGCCGGCACATGGCGGCAGACCTGGCCCAGCTCGACCTGATCATCCCGTTTGCCGGCCGCGACGATCCGCGCCACGGCGAAATGGACGAGCGGCTGCGGGACCTGCGTGCGCATATGCTGGGGCTTTTGCCGGTATTGTCCTCGATCGAGGACAGGCTCGACGATCTGGAGTCCGATACAAGAGACCAGGGGTCCGACACAAGACAAGACGGCGACCTGCACCGATTGATCGACGACCTGCGCACCTGGATCGCCCAGGACGCCCTGCCCCGGGAGGACGTCCTGCGGGATTTCCGCAGCCGCATCGCAAGCCTGCGCCCGGTATTGCAGGAAACCTTCGACAGCGGCGACCTGCTGCGCGACAGTCTGCTGCTGCGCCTGAGGGAACTGGCCGAACTCTGGTACGACAGCCGCCATCTGCAAAGCGCGGTCCTGGACGGCACCGCGATGCCGCCCTTGGCCTTCCCTATCGACCTGCGCCGGCTGGTGCGCATCGGCAATCGCCATATCGACTGGAGCATGCTGGTTTTTTCCTCGCTGGCCCCGGGCGCCACCTTGTTCGCCTATTGCCTGCTGTGGATCGCCGTCGGCTGGTCCAACGGCGCCGCCGGCGCGATGATGGCCGCAGTGGCCGCGGCGTTCTTTGCCGCGCAAGACGACCCCGCACCGAACATTCTCGCGTTCCTGCTCTGGGCCAGCCTGTCTATCATCGCGGCCGGCGTCTATCTGTTCGGCGTGATGCCGGCCATCCACGACTTCGTCCCATTGATCATTGCGACCGCGCCGTATTTCTTGTTGATCGGACTGATCACCACACGCCCCAGGCTGTTCCTGCCGGGCATGATATTGCTGACCAATTTTGCCTCGCTTCTTTCGGTGCAAAACGGCTACGTCGCGGATTTTTCCCTATATGTCAATTCAGCGCTGTCGACCGTCATCGGCCTGATGTTCGCGGCAATCATGACGCGCCTGTTCCGTTCGGTCGGCGCCGAATGGAGCGCGCGACGCCTGATCCGCCAAGGATGGCAGTTGATTGCCGCCGCGGCGCGAGGGCGCGGACAGAACGACCGCAACCGGTTCATGGTGCGCATGCTGGATCTGCTGAGCCTGCTTGCGCCGCGCCTGGCCTCGCTGCCCGCGGAAAGCGACATCGTCGCCGTGGACATGCTCGACGAAGTGCGCATCGGCTTGAACATCATCAATCTGCGGCGTGCCCGCAGCCACTTGCCGACCCGCAATCAGGGCAACCTGAACCAGTTGCTGGAGCAGGTATCAGCCTACTACGATGCGCAGGGACGTGCCGGGCGGCCGCTGACGCCGCCGCCGGCGTTGCGGGAGGCGCTGGAGGCCTCGCTGTCGCGCTTGCACGAGGTGGCGCCCAGTAACGAGCGCGACGAGGCATTGCTCGGACTGGTCGGCCTGCGCATCGGGCTGTTCCCTCGCCAGCAACTGTCCGGAAACACCTCGGCATCCTGAAGCGGATCGCCCTGCGCAATACGGCCAGCGCACCACTGCCGATACCGCATCAGATCAACCGCGAGAAAGTGCTCGCGTCTGTGCCGGCAGTGACACGGAAAACGTGCGGGAAGCTACGCAAGATTAGAAGGCAAGAGCCCCGGCAAATCTTCGGCGAATGCCTTGAGCAAATGGTAGGCAATAGCGTATGGCTTCGGAGTCGAGAGCCCTTCAGGATGCGTGCCTGCAAGCATGTCGACGACTTCGGCGCGCGTGAACCAGCGGGCGTCCTCCAGTTCGGTGGTGTCGACGACGATATCGGTGTCCAGGGCGCGGGCAAAGCAGCCGATCATGAGTGACGACGGGAAGGGCCAGGGCTGGGATGCGAAATACGAGACGTCCGCACAAGCTATTGCGGTTTCCTCGCGGATCTCGCGGCGTACTGCGGCTTCGATCGTTTCGCCCGGTTCGAGAAAGCCGGCCAGGGCCGAATACATGCCGGCCGCGAAACGCGGCTGGCGGCCCAGCAGGCAACGGTCGCCGTGGATTGCCAGCATGATGACGACCGGATCGACTCGAGGAAAATGTTGCGCGCCACAGGCATCGCAATCACGCCGCCAGCCCGCCGATGATACCCGGCTCGGAGCGCCGCAGTTGGCGCAAAATCGATGGCGGCGGTGCCAGTTCAGCATCGCATTCGCGCCGCCGATTTCACCGAGCAAGGGTGGCGGCACCAGCCCACGCAAGGCAATCGATCGCAGGCCCATCATTTCCAGGCCCGGCTCGGCCGCAACACGATCGGCGCATGCCTCGTCGAATGCCAGCGCGAACAGCGCCGTGCCGTCTTCGCCCTGGCCCAGGAAAATATCGGCCAGCGGCTCGCCCCATTCAGCCACTTCGCCTTGCGTGAACAGGGGCTCGAACGTGTCGCCTCTCGCTCTCAGCACCGGCATCTCGCCGGCAAACAGAAAGAATTGCGTAGACGCCTCGCGCCGGCGAGCGGCGACATAGTCTTCGTCGTGGCGCACCTCGGACATACGATCCAGGGGATTCAGATTAAAGCCTATGGCGGAAAAACGGTCTAGAAGATACATCTGCACTCCGGATAAGCACCGTGCACCCCGGGATACGCCGGATCGGGCCATGAACGGTCGTTAATTAGCCATCAGAATTCTACGACCAAGTCGCCCGGCCGCCATGGAAACGCCGGCCCATGGCCACGCCAGCCGGTTGCTCGCACAAAGGCGCCAGGCCATATATGCATATCAAAATGGCGAGTTTCGGGGCCGGTCGGGGATTGCCGCGGCACGTCGCCCGACGGCGCCGCCCCCGGAGCAGCGATACCGGTATCATAACGATCCTGCGCGGGCAAAGTTGCGGCAGGGGCGGCCGCCGCCACGCCGGCGCCCCGATTCGGCACAAGCATCAGGAGCTGGCTGAACCAAGTTCCGGGCCATCCGGGCAGCCCCTTGCCGGACGGCTCGTCGCACGTTTCATTTGAACAAGATCGCAAATCATGAATATAGCAATCGCACTACTGATCGTCGCCGTCGTCTGGCAAGCGGCCCGCATGCGCTACCAACGCGGACGCATCACCCTGCTGGGCAGCCATCTCGCCAATCTTCAGCTTGAACGCCACATGGAAACCCTCACCCAGGGCTATCTTCGTGCCATCCACGAACAAGACGAATCCCGCCAGCTTCAGGTGCTGGATACCTACGCCCCGACCGAACGCAGCGTCGCGGCCCAGGCCGAAGCCCTGGCGGACTCCATGCAGAAAGAAAGCCCCGAGGCCACGGGCATCAGCACCTTCCCGTTCTGCCTGCCGTATGCCGAGCGATTTCTATTCCGCATGCGCGATTTTCGGGCTCTACTCAAGATTCACGCCACGGGCCTGCGCTACGCCGTGGACAATGAAGCAGGCTGGGACCCCAAAACCCGGGCATTCCATCTGTCGGCAGAACTCTATCTGCTGCAGCACAGTTGCCACTGGTACTGCAAATCCCGCAATACAGCCGACGCACGGCTATTGATGCGGCACCAGGTCAACCGCAAGGAAGTGCTGGCGTCCGTATCGGAAGTCACACAAGCGGCGTACCAGAAGTGGTTACGGGGTTAGGCGCAGCGGCGACCTCGCCATACTGCTGCGCACTCATGCGTTCAAGAGCGTGTACTTCTCGACCTTCTTGTCCTGTACCCACGGCTTCGAAGTCCGATCGAATGATTGGAAATGGGCGGACGCAAGATGCAGCTTGAAGGCGTCTTCGCTGGCATACTTTTCGTATAGGAAGAACACGGGCCGCGCAGCGGCCTCGCATACCTCGAAGCTCCGGCAGCCCTCTTCGTCGCGCACCGATGCCGCAGCATTTTCCAGGATCGCACGGCGGAATTCGTCAAGGGAAGTCTCATATACCGTAAATGTCGCTGCAACAATAAACATGATGATCGCTTGAGTCGAAGGAAGAAAAGAAGCGCGCGCACGGCGCGCACTCCATGGAGTCATGTACGGGGCCAGGCGGCCCCGTCGGCTATTTTACTGTCCGGCGTGAGCACGGCGATCTTGCCCAGGGCTTAGCCCTCAGGCTTGCCGAAGCAGCCTTCCGGACAGCATGGGCCGGACATGGGAACAAAATCTTCCGGTGCTAAACTGCCCAGGCCAAGGAAAGCCCGATCGCCACTGGGCTCACTGGCGGCATAACAGCCCAACAACCGGGAGGAGAACATGAATATGAATACCGTCCTGCGCCGCGGCCTGCAGGGCCTGCTGTCCCTGGCGCTGGTGGCCGGTTCCGGCCTCGCCGCAACCCAGGCGGCAGTCAACGACGCCCAGGTACTGGCCCCTTCCGGCGTGTTGCGGCTCGGCGTCTACCGCGGCAGCCCTACCTCTATCATCGAAGGCGCAACGCCGCGCGAAGCCAGGGGCGTGGCCTACGACCTGGGGCGGCAACTCGCCTCGGCTCTGGGC
Organism: Candidimonas humi; assembly: GCF_019166065.1. Classification (GTDB taxonomy): domain Bacteria; phylum Pseudomonadota; class Gammaproteobacteria; order Burkholderiales; family Burkholderiaceae_B; genus Candidimonas; species Candidimonas humi. The sequence continues at coordinate 401,167 of NZ_JAHTBN010000003.1, read as the reverse complement.
GTGCCCTGCGAAACAGTCGTCTATCCGGCCAACGCGCCGCTGCTGAAGGCGCTGCAAGCCGGCAAGGTCGACGTGGTCTTCACCAATGCCACGAAAGAACGCGCCCAGCACATGGATTTCTCCCAGACCTTCATGTCGGTCGAGAAAAGCCTGCTGGTGCCGCAAGACTCGCCGCTAAAATCTCTGGCGGATGCGAACCGGCCCGGGCTGAAGGTGGGGGTCAGCCGCGGCAGCAGCTCTTCCGAGGAACTGCTGAAGGTGTATCCACAGATTTCGACCCAGGCCATCGACACGCTGCAGCATGCCGCACAGATGCTGGCCAAGCACCAGATCGACGCCTTCGGCACCAACGACGCCATCCTGTACCAGATGTCCGACAAAGTGCCAGGCTCACGCGTACTCCCCGGCCATTGGGGCATGGAAAATTTCGCCGCCGGCATTCCCAAGGGACGTCAGGCAGGCATGCCTTTCCTGCGGCGCTTCATGGCCCAGGCCAAAGCCGACGGCTCGGTAGCCAGGGCCATCGAACGGGCCGACCTGCGCGGCACAGTTCCGGCTTCAAGTGATCGGCATATGCATCGCCGCCTCGGGCACGGAGACGCAACCGGGGGCTAGCCATGACAGCGCCCATGCCCGAGGCGCGCCATGAAGGCCTATGACTGAGTTACCGCGCGTCGTCATCGCCCGCGCGGCGGACTTGCAGAAATGCCGTCGCCGAGCATCGATCGGCAAACCGGAGAATACGGGCGACGCGCCGGGACACATCCGAGGCATGGGAAACCGCGCCGCAAGGGCTTACCGCGCCTGTTCCGCAGCCTGGATCATCTTCCATCCATTCCCAGCTGGATCGCGGAATCCGGCGTCGACGCTGCCATAGCGGTCCGTCGGTTCCTGGGTGAACTCCACGCCCAGGGCCTTCAGGCGCGCGTAGCTGGCGCGGCAGTCGGCCACCGAAAGCACAAGCGGCGGCATGGCCCCTTTGGCAACCATGGCGCGCAAGGTTTGCGCGGTGGCTTCGTCATGGACGGGCGGGCCCGGCGCGAAGAGGCCCAGTTGGAACGAGGGCTGGTCGGGATGCTGGACCGTCAACCAGCGATAAGGTCCATTGCATACGTCCGTGTGGACACGAAACCCCAGCTTGTCGACATAGAACGCGAGTGCCGCATCCTGGTCGTCGACATACAGGCCCATTACATTGATACCTACGCTCATGACATCTCCTTGGATGAAAGCCCGACTGTATCCGCAGACTTGCGGCGGCGCTTCTCCAAAACTGCGATGGTGAGGTCGGGACGCTGCGCGGCCTTCAGGACGCAGGCGGGCACACGCTCGAGCCCGGGCCGTTCGGCCCGGACCTTCACGCGCATGGCGCCCGGACTCGAGCCGGTAATGTCGCGAAAGATGCGGCCGAAGGTGCCCAGGCTTTCCCAGCCGGTCGCGAAAGCAATGTCCGTGATGCTGAGCCCGGTATCGCGCAGCAAAGTGGTGGCCTGCTCGATGCGCCGTGTCAGCAGGTAGCGGTGAGGCGGCAGGCCGAAGGCTTCCTTGAAGGAGCGGGAGAAATGCGCTTCGGAAACGCCGCTGACCTCGGCCAGCCGCCTTACAGGCCATGCTTCGTGCGAGGCGGCGTCCATGCGGTCCTTGGCTCGCAGCAGGCGGCGCAGAAGGGCCGGGTCCTGCAATTAATGCCGCTCCGGATGCAATACGATCTGCGTGATTTCCGACAGCCGGCCCAGGCGGATGGGGAAGCCGTTCCACAGCCCCGTGCCATTGCTGACGTACAGCTTCATGTTACCGACCTGATACAGGCCTGAAAGAAAGCCGTTATTGGCTCGCTGCACCAGGATGTCGAGCCCGCGGATCTGGCCGCCGTGCGTGTGGCCCGATAGTTGCAGGGCGACGCCGGCCTGCGCATTGCGTGCCGCATCGCCGGGACGATGTTCCAGCAGGATCACCGGCACGCCGGCGGGAATCCCCTGCAAGGCAGCCTGCAGATCGGGGCGCGGCAAGCCGAAGGAACCGGCCTGCCTGTCGGTAAGGCCGGCGACCGCCAAGGTGGCGCCATCGTGCAGGATCAAGACGTGCTGGTTTTCCAGCATGCGCAGGCCCAGCGCCCGGTCGGCAGCCATCCAGTCGCGATAATCGGAATAGTATTCGTGGTTGCCCGGAATCGCGAGGACGCCGTCGCGGGCACGCAGATCGTGGAAGGGCTGCACATCGGCAGCCCTCAGCCGCGGCGTGCCGTCGGCCAGGTCTCCGGTGATCACGATCAGGTCGGGGTCGAGCGCATCGGTTTTCTTTACCACGGCAGCTTGCCAGTACCGCGGCAGCAGGCGGCTGGCATGCAGATCGGTCAATTGGACGATGCAATAGCCGTCGAACTGCGGCGGCAAGCCCGGCAAGCTAAGAGCTATCGTTTTTACCCGCGGAATCTTGACAGCCTGCCAGACCCCTAGCCCGGCCAGCACCATGGCCACGATCCCGATCGCCACATGCAGGCCTTGCCCCGTCAGGATCGCGCGTCCCGGCACGCGCGCCACGACGAACACCAGAGCCCCCGCCACGTCGCGCAGCAGTATCAAGATGGCCAGCAGCAGAAAAGCACCGAAAGCCCAACCCACTGCGATCAGAATCCACTGAGGCAACTCGGGCGAGGCCAGCGTTCCGAAATAGCGGCCTATGATCCAGTGCGATTCCGCCACCAAGAACAAGACCAGCGCGAACAGTAGCCGCGGACCCGGGCCTACCGACAGAGGCCAGACGAAACGCCACAGCAGATACAGCCAGATGGCGCCGGTAATGTACGATAAAGTAGTGCCCATAAGTTCGAAATAATACTAGAGGGAACTTATGGCCGCCACGGTGGGCGGCATCGACATGCCGAGCCGGGATCGCCGGTGACGTAATAACCCATGACACCAACCAACCGCCCCCGGGACTCGTGCCGGCGGGCCAGGGGCCCAATCCTACTCGGCTGCAATAGACAAAGAAGGAGCCTTGCCTCGCAGCAGTGTATTCGGCATGCGCAGCGTAACCAGGAAGGCAATTGCGCAAAGCAAGGCCGCAAACCCGTAGACGGCTTCGAAATTCGCGGCGAGCTTTGCCGAGCTCGCGATGAGCTCGGCACTGCGATGCAATAGCGCTCCCCCATGCGGGGCGGAACCATGAGCCATGTCCAGCCCCGAAGCAATCAAGGCGCCGGCCAGCGTCGAACCGCTCGCGCCTCCTACCGAGCGAAGAACGAGCAATGCGCCGGTGCCTGCCCCGACGTCTCTCGCAGGAATGGCGTTTTGCGCACTGACTATGGTTCCCAGCAGGCAGATGCCTATGCCCGGCGCAGTAATGACCATAGTGCCTATCACCGCCCACAATGGAGCATCGAAGGGCAAAAGAGCAAACATGGCCAAGCCCGCAAAAGTGACGGCGCTGCCGGCACGCAAGGCCCCGCGCATGGTTCCGTAGCGCCGTGCATACATGCCGCCGAGCAGATTGCCCCCCACATTCGCCAGCATGAAAGGGGCCACATAGAGTCCGGACTGGGCCGCCGTCGTTCCCCGGACTAGCTGGAAATACAGGGGTATGGAAAAGAGGCACACAAACAGCAGCACCGCCGCCAGAGTAGAGACCAGCACACTGAAGACGTAGGTCGGATTCGTAAAAACGACGGGAGGCAAAACAGGATCGCCGGCCCGCTTCTCTTGAATCACCAGGAAAAATATCAACAACACTCCCAGGCCCGCCAGGCCCAGCACCTGGCCGGACAGCCAGGCGTATTCATGGCCGCCCCACCCCATAGCCAAGAGCAGTGAGGAAATTGCACCCGCCAGGACGAGCATTCCGGCCAAGTCGATACGCAGGCTTCCGGTCTTTACCGGAGCCTGCAATTGGCGCAAGCCCTTGTTGCAGGCCCACATCGCCATGGCGCCCAGGGGCAGGTTGATCCAGAACACCCAACGCCACGACCAATGCTCTGCCACAAAGCCGCCGACCAGGGGGCCGCCTATCGAGGCAATGGCCCATACCGCCGACAAATACCCCTGATATCGGCCGCGCTCGCGCGGGGGAACGACGTCCGCGATGGTCGCCTGAGCCAGGGCCATCAGGCCCCCTCCCCCCAAGCCCTGCAGGCTTCGAAACCCTATGAGCTGTTGCATGGTCTGCGCCAGCGCGCAAAGAATCGAGGTCGCAATGAAAATACCGATACAGGCCACGAGCAAGCGCCGGCGGCCATAAGTATCGGACAGCTTGCCATAGATGGGCGTGCTGATGGTGGAGGTGATGAGATAGGCCGCGACGATCCAGGAAAGCTGCTGGTACGTGCCGAAGTCGCCGGCAATGGCAGGCAAGGCGGGTATCACCACGGTCTGGTCGAGCGCGGCCAACAGAATGCAAAGTATGACCCCGGAAATCACACGCATCGCGTCGGCATGCGAAAACGAAGCTGCGGGAATCCGGGGCTGGGCCTCTCGCTCAGTATTGTCGGTGGCTGTCATGATGTCATCGATCCGAAAATAGAGATGGCGATACGTGCCGTCCAGATAGTGATGCTTCCATCATGAGCGCGCCTTCCTTGCTGTACGGCTGGTGGTCAGGCGACCTCGTATATCCGCACTTCGGGATCCGCATCCAGCAACGGCTTGAGACCAGCGACCACATCTGTCGTGAACAACTCGCTTTCCAGATAGGCCTGGGCGTTCTGCTTGCTGTCGAAGCCGTGCAGCACCTGTACGTCCTCATCGCGCACCAGCAGCTCCTTGGACCGAGCCCCCGCAGCAGTGGCGAGAAATGGCGCCTTGTATTTTTGATAGACCCCGACGGCATCGGGCCGATTGGCCGTCGAAATCTTGAGGGTGATTTGCAGGTAAGCAGCCATGGCTCACTCCTATAGATCGAAGATAAACAAAACACACAAAACACGGGCCCATCGGCGATAGCATGAAACAATTACTTTGCCTATCGCCAATTGGCCTCAGGTGTATTTTGTCTCTTCATATATGGAGCGACAAACCATATATAGTTTTAATTATTGATAGAAAAAATTTTATAAACCGACAGCAGTGCCGTCCGCGCAAAATAATGGAGGGCGCGCCCTCCATACTGCCTCTCAGTTTATTTTCACGCCGGTCATGTCCACCAGCTTGTGCCACTTGGCGATCTCGTCCTGCTGGTATTTCTTGAACGCATCGGCAGAAATGTAGGTCGGCTCCATTCCTACCTGTTTGGCAAGCTCGCGCATCGCTTCCGTATGCATCACCTCGTTGGCCGCCGCATTGACTTTGTCGACAATAGCCTTCGGCGTGTTCTTGGGCGCGAACATCCCGTACCAGACGACGAGCGGATACTTATCCAGGCCATACTCGCCCATGGCGGGAATCTCCGGGGCGAAAGAGGCCCGCTGCGCCCCCGTAACCGCAATGCCGTTCAGCTTGCCGGCCTTGATTTGACTGAGGGACGGCCCGACGTTTTCGAACGAATACGATACCCGGCCGCCGATCAAGTCCGTGAGCATGGAGCCGACGTCCTTGTAGAGCACCGTTACGACCTGGACGTCCGCCATTTTCTTGAGCAGTTCCACCCACACGCGCGCCGTCGTGTTGCTGGCGCCGAAGTTGACGGTGCCGGGATGCGCCTTGGCCTGTGCGATCACCGCCTTGAGATCTTTCGCCGGCGCGGTCTTGCTGCCTATCAGGATCATCGGCAATTTGCCCATGAGCGCCACGGCTTCGAAATCCTTGTCCGGATCGTAGGGAAGATGACTGTAGAGACTGGCATTGGCCGCCATAGGGCCGTTCGTGCCCATGAGAAACGTGTACCCATCGGGCGCGCTGCGCGCGACATACTCCGTGCCGATACCGCCGCCCGCGCCGGCCTTGTTGGCAACGACCACCGACTGCCCCAATTTTTGAGACAGGCCCCGGGCCAGGCCGCGAGAGATCGTGTCCGTCCCCGATCCGGCGCCGAAGGGCACTATGAGAGTTATGGGCTTGTCCGGATACGCGGCGATCGCGGTCGAACTCGCCCCCATCAGGCCCAGGCCGACGGCAAGCGATGCAAGGCTACCCAGGAAAGCGGGGTAGAGTTTTTTCCTCATGATCATGGCTCCTGTTGTCTTGATCTTTTAGATGGCGGCATCGGCAACCGTAGGTCCGATGTCCTGCACGGTGGCTCGGCGCATCGCGCGGCGGTATTTGCCGTCGAACGGCGTGCCGCGGTGCATGGTGCTGCGGTTGTCCCAGATGACCAGGTCGTTGACGCGCCAGCGGTGGCGATACACGAACGAGGGCTGCGTGGCATGCCGCATCAGCCTGTCGAGCAGCGCAACGCTCTGCGCCTCGGCCATTCCCTCGATGGCGCGGATGTGCGAAGCCAGATACAGGGATTTGCGCTGGCCATGCCGATGCTTGCGCACCAGGACCTGGCGCACAGGGGGCTGCATTTCGCGCCATTCGGGCGGGACGCCGTCGAGATCGAACCCCGTCAGGCTGCGCGAGTAGAAGTAATCGTGAATCGCCACGCGGTTTTCGAGCTCGGCCTGGGTCTGAGCGTCCAGGGCGTCCCAGGCGGAGCGCATGTCCGCAAACTCGGTAGCGCCGCCCACCGGGACCACTTCCTGGGCGGACAATAGCGAGGCATAGGCGGGCGTCTTCTTGAACGAGCTGTCCGTGTGCCACAACTGATTGCTCAGATTGATCAGGCGGCGAATATCGCCGGCATCCAGGATTTTTCCGGCCTCGTCGAGATTCGAAATATCCGACAACTGCGCATGCCCGAGGCGGCGCGGGCGCTTGGCGTTGTATACCGACGCGCCCACAGAGATTTCCAAGGGCCCGAACGCGGCGGCTACTTGCAGTTGTTGGGCTTCGGCTAGAGGCTGGTCGGGGATCACCAGCACTCCGTATTCGTCCAGGGCCGCGCGCAATCGTTGCGATAGTTCTTCGGAAGGCGGCTGGGACAGATCGACGCCGGACACTTCCGCCACGAAGCCGTCGTTGACCGGGGTGACTTCAAACATGGGGCTGCTCCATTTGGTGCTTGCTATTTTTTCGTTTAGCGAAAATAATTTCGTTTACCGAATTTTTATCATAAGGCGGAACGGCATGAAAGACAAGGGATCGCCGAAAGACAGCGATTTATTCGTAGAAGGATTCGCTCGAGGTATCGCCGTGATCTGCGCTTTCGGCCCCGAAAGCCCGGCGCTCACGCTCTCGCAGGTCGCCGAACGCGCCAAAGTCACGCCGGCGAGCGCCAGGCGCCTGCTGCATACGCTGGTTGCGCTCGACTACGCCCGGATCGACGGCCGCTTGTTTTCGCTGACGCCGGCCGTACTGGAGATCGGGTATTCCTATCTGAGCTCACTGTCCATACGAGAGATTGCAACGCCCCTGCTGGACCGCTTCGCCGCAGAATATGGAGAAATAGGCACGGTATCCGTCATGGACAGGACGGACGTGGTCTACGTGGCCCGCAGCGAGTTGCGCAGCCCGTATTCGCGCCGCCTCGTCATCGGCGAACGGCTGCCCGCACATGCGACATCCAGCGGCCATGTGCTGCTGGGCCATATGCCCGGCCCCGAGCGCAAGAAATTTTTTGCGGACTGCTCTTTTGAACGGTTCACGCCATACACCCTGACCCGGCCGCGCGAACTGCAGGAGGCCGCGGAACAGGCCCGCGCTGACGGTTACGCGATAGCCAGCGAGCATCTGGAACTGGGAATCTGCGGCCTGGCCGTGCCGCTGCAGGACCGTTCGGGCGCAATCGTAGGGGCCGTGACCACCAGCCTGAATTTGGCCAAACACAGCCTGGAATCGATAGTGCCGGTCTTTCTGCCACGCCTGCAGGAACTTGCGCGACAGATCAGCGACGGCCTGACCCGCTAGACATACGCAGGCCGGCGCTTCGAAGCCGAGCACCGGCCTGCGCCATCCGCGCTTCTACACGCCGGGCGACGGATGCAGCGTGGACACATGCCGCACCAGAGTGCCGTCCAGTTCGTCCAGGCGGTTGATGCCCAGCAGCGCCATATTGCGGTGGATCTCGCTGCGCAGGATGCCGATGGCGTGGTCCACGCCTCGAGCACCGGCCACCGCGGCCGCGTAATTGAAGGGACGGCCGGCGAAGACGCAGCGGGCGCCCATGGACAGGGCCTTGAGCACATCGCTGCCGCGGCGCACGCCGCTGTCCATCATCACCGCGACGTCGGGCACGGCCTTCACGATGCCGGGCAAGACATGCAGGGGCGAGACCGAGCCGTCGACCTGGCGGCCGCCGTGATTGGACACGATGACGCCGTCCGCGCCCGAATCGCGAGCCAGCACGGCGTCCTGCCAGCGCACCAGGCCTTTGACGACCAGCTTGCCTTTCCAGAGATCCCGTATCTGGCGCACGTGCGTCCAGTTGAAGTGGTCGCGCGCCTGCAGGTCTTTCTCGAGCGTGGAGGAAAGAATGGGCGCGCCGCGCTCGGCGCGCCAGTTCTCGAAGTGCGGCATGCCGTGCCGCAACAAGGTGCGGCCGAAAGTCCCGAGCAGCCAGCCCGGGTGGCTCACGCCCTGCCAGGCCAGGCTCAGGCTGGGGCGCAGCGGCGAGCTGAAGCCGTTGCGCGCATAGTTTTCGGGATTGACGGAAACAGGCAGATCCACCGTCAGCACCAGCACGCGGTAGCCGGCCGCCGCGACTCGCTCGAGCAGCGCCTCGACGCGCGCGGCATCGCCCGGCATATATGCCTGGAACCAGGTGCCGGGCGCCGCCTTCGCCACATCTTCCAGCCGCGTCAGCGAGGCGCCGCTCAGTACCGCGGGAATATTGGCGCGGGCCGCGGCGCCGGCAAGCAGCAAGTCGCCGCGATAGGCGTACATGGCGCCCAGGCCGACGGGCGAGATGCCGAAGGGAGCATCGTAGCGCTGGCCGAACAACTCGATCTGCTGGTTGCGCCTGGAGACATCCACCAGCATGCGTGGCATCAGCACATATTGATCGAAGGCCGCCCGGTTGCCGCGCAGCGACACCTCATTGTCGGCGCCATTGCTGATGTAGCTGAACAGCGGACGCGGCAGCCGGCCTCGGGCCGGCCGTTCGAAATCGTCGAGAGAATGGATGCGCCGAAGCGCGCGGGACGGCCTGGATGTGCTCATCAAAGTCTTGCGTAGGAAAAGTGGATAGGCTCGGAGCCCCAAGGGCTCGAAGAAATAACGGCATTATCAAGCATGCGTGGAAACCCGGCCGGGGCCCGCGCGTACGCCATGGCCGTCGCCCCAAAAGACCGCACCGCCCGCCGGCTGCCGCCTACGGGGGATGCGGCGATAATATCGCCATCATCCGTCCCATGGATGGCTCCCGCCGCCGGCTGGGGCGATACCGGGGCAACAGCAGTCCGGGGAACCCGCATGAATCCCACCGCACTCGAATATTTCGTCCGCATCGCGCAGTCCGGCAGCATATCGCGCACCGCCATCGAGGCGGGCATCGAACAATCCACCATGACGCGCCACATCGCGCGCCTGGAGGCCGACCTGAAGGTACGCCTGTTCCACCGCAGCGGCCGGGGCGTGGTGCTGACCGACGCCGGTTCGCTGCTGCTTACCCGGGCCCGCAAGGTGGCCGAAGCGCTGGACGAAACGCGCAAGCTGGCCGTCACGCTTGCGGACGAAGGCCCGTCGCAATTGGTGATCGCGGCCCAGCCGACGATCGCGCAGCGCAGCTTCGCGGCCGTGGCGCGCGCGCTGCGGGCTTGCTTTCCGGATACCCGGCTGCATATGGTAGAGGCGCTGGGCCACCAGATCATGAATTCCCTGGCCGACGGCAGGATCGATGTCGCCCTGCTGTACGTGCCGAATTCGCAGGCCAGCATGGTGGATATGGACGTGCTGCTGCACGAACCACTGTATCTCATCCTGCCCCCTGATTTTCCGCCCGTAGCCCCCACGACACCCGTCGCCCAGGTCTTCGACCAGCCGCTGATCCTGCCCGGCACGCCGCACGGCTTGCGCGGTCTGGTGGAGTCGCTGGCCCTGAACTGCAACCGGCACGTGCGCGTGGAAGTGGAATGCGACGGGTCCAACGCCATCGTCAAGAACCTGGTGCGGGCCGGCGTAGGCTGCGCGGTCCTGCCGCTGGCCACCGTCGCAGAAGAGGTGGCATTGGGCCAGTTGCAGGCGTCGCGCCTGGCCGAACCCGAGGTGACGCGCGAAATCGCCATCGCGACGGCGCGCAACCGGCCGCCCGTGATCGGCCAATGGGACATTCTGCAGACCTTGCGCCAGGCCATCCTCGGCCAGGCGGCGCAAGGTAATTGGCCGGGCGCCACCGAGGCAGCCAAGCCATCCGGCCCGGACATCAGTGCAGCTTGATATGGCCCTTGGCCGCGACGGCCGCCCACTTGGCGACTTCCGCCTTCTGGAAGGCAGCCAGTTCGTCGGGGCCGGCGCCTGATATGGTGATGCCCAGCCCTTGCAGGCGCTTTTGCACCTCGGGTTTTTGCAAGGTCGCGTGCATGACGGCGTAAAGCTTGTCGATAATCGGTCGGGGCGTGCCGGCCGGGGCGAACACTGCCTGCCACGACACGACTTCGTAGTGCTCCAGGCCATTGCCGAAGTCTTTCAGCGGCTTCACACCGGGCAGCATCGCCGCGGGCTGCGACGAAGTGACGGCCAAGGCCCGCAGCTTGCCCGACTGGATCAGCGGCAAGGCCGAGGTGATATTGTCGAACAGCAGGTCGATATCGCCGGCCGCCAGCGCCTGCAGCGACGGAGCGCTGCCCTTGTAGGGCACGTGCAGCATGTGCGCGCCGATGTCCTGGGCGAACAACTCGCCGGCCAGGTGCTGCGAGGAACCGACGCCGGACGAACCGAAGGTCAGGGCATCCTTCTTGCTGCGGGCCTTCTTGATGAGGTCCTCGACCGTCTTGTAGTCGCTATTGGCACGCACGACCAGCACATTGGGCAAGGTGCCGGTCAGGATGATGGGGGCAAACGACTTAACGGGATCGTAGCCGATCGAGGGATAGATGCTGACATTGATGGAATGCGAGCTGATCGTGCCGCCCACCAGCGTGTAGCCGTCGGGCTTGGCGCGCGCCGCGTAGGCCGTGCCCAGGCTGCCGCCGGTGCCCGGCTTGTTTTCCACCACCACCGACACGCCCAGCGCTTGGCCCAGGTACTGGGCATACATGCGGCCTAGGATGTCGGTAGCGCCTCCGGGGGCGAACGGCACGACATAATTGATGGGCCGATCGGGCCAGGCATTCGCCGCCGAGGCAGGCAAGGGAGCTGCCGCCGCAAGCGCAAGCAGGCCGGCCGCCGATAGCAGCAACTGTCTTCTGGCGATTTTCATGAATCTATCTCCTCGTTGGGCCGGGCCATGGCGAGGCCCGGTGGCTGAGCCACATATATAAAGAGCGGACATTCTACCTACCAGCCAGTCACCCAACACATGTCTTTTATGCATATCAGAAATGACACCTCGGCCCTAACGTTACTATGGAGCATCTCTATACACTGCGGCATATCCCGGCCTACAGCCATGCATAATTGAAAGGAATTGCAAGATGAAAGACTCGCTCACGCCCGATCGCGCGGCAGACGCCCAGGCTTGCGCACCGCGCCCGGCCGGCCGCGCCCTGGTGGACGCGTTGCGCGGGCACGGGGTCGACCGCGTATTCTGCGTGCCGGGGGAAAGTTACCTGGAAGTCCTGGACGCCCTGTACGACGCCCCCGAAATCGAATTGATCGTGACCAAGCACGAAGGCGCCGCCGCCGATATGGCCGAGGCCGACGGCAAGCTGACCGGGCGCCCCGGAATATGCATGGTCACGCGCGGGCCCGGCGCGACGCATGCCAGCATCGGCGTGCATATCGCCCAGCAGGATTCGACCCCGATGCTGATGTTCGTCGGCCAGATCGCCCGCGGCCATGTGGGACGCGAGGCTTTCCAGGAAGTGGATTACCAGGCCATGTTCGGCTCGCTGGCGAAATGGGTGGTCGAGATCAATGATGCCGACCGCATACCCGAAATCATGGCGCGCGCTTTCCACACCGCCATGTCGGGCCGGCCGGGGCCGGTGGTGATATCGCTGCCGGAAGACATGCTGCTGGACGCCTGCCACACGCCCGACTGCCCCGCCCTGCCCCTCGCGCCGGCCGCGGTCGCGCCGGACACGCTGGCGCACATCACGGACGCCCTGGCCGCAGCGCAGCGCCCGATCGTGTTCATAGGCGGGCCCGACTGGAGCGAAACCGCACGCCAGGACTTGGCGACATTCCTGGAACGCTGGAACCTGCCCGCCTCGTGCGCCTTCCGCCGCCAGGACGTCCTGGACAATCGCAACCCGCATTATGCCGGCCACATGAGCCTGGGCATGAATCCCGCGCTCGCTCGCCGCATCCGCGAAAGCGATCTCATATTGGCTATCGGCACGCGCCTGGGCGATGTCATGACCGATGGCTACACCTTGCTCGAGCCTCCGCGCCTGGCGCAGAAACTCATCCATATCCATGCCGACGCGGCGGAACTGAACCGCGTCTTCCAGGCCGACCTGGCCGTGCAGGCCCGCGCCGCCGAAGCCGTCGCCGCGCTGGCCAGCGCCACGCCGCCGGCCCGGCTGCCCTGGGGCGACTGGACCCGTTCGGCGCGCGCCGATCACGAGGCCTACAGCATCCCGCCAGCGCTGCCCGCAGGGCACGAAGGCGTGGACATGGCTTTCGTGATCAAGCACTTGTCGCAAACGCTGCCCGATGACGCCGTGCTGGCCAACGGCGCCGGAAACTATTCTGTGTGGCTGCATCGCTTCTACGAATACCGCGCGGGCCGCACCCAGCTCGCACCGACTTGCGGCGCCATGGGCTACGGCCTGCCGGCCGCCGTGGCCACCGCCCTGCGCGACAAGTCGCGCAGCGTGGTCTGCCTGGCCGGCGACGGCTGCTTCCTCATGTATCCGCAAGAATTGGCCACTGCCGCCGAATACGGCGCCTCGCTGGTAGTGATAGTGGTCGACAATGGCATGTACGGCACGATACGCATGCACCAGGAACGGCGCCACCCTGGCCGCGTCAGCGGCACGCGGCTGCAGGGACCGGATTATGCGGCGCTGGCGCGGTCCTTCGGCGCGCACGCCGAACGCGTTACCCGCAGCGAAGATTTCCCGGCGGCATTTGCCCGCGCCCGCGAGGCCGGCGGCCTGGCGCTGCTGGAACTGCGCGTGGATCCGCGCCAGATCACGCCGACGATGCGGCTGGCCGACTAGCGCCGCGCCGCACAGGACGCGGCGGCGCGGCCCGCCGCCACACATATGGCAGCACAAACAGCAGCAGGAACGACCAGGAACAAGGAACACATCATGAACGGAATTTCGGATAAGTTGCGCCAGGCCCTGACAGGCATCTCCGGCATACTGGTAACCCCCTTCGACAGCAACGACCAGATCGCGCCCGAGCGGCTGCGCCCGGTCATGGACAGGGCCATCGGCGCCGGAGTCGACATATTGGTGGTCAACGGCAATACCAGCGAGTTCTACGCGCTGCAGGCGCACGAGGCACAAGCCATGATGGAGGCCGTGACCGACATGGCCGCGGGCCGCGCGCCGGTCATCAATGGCGTGGGCCGCAGCGTGCACGAAGCCTGCGCGCTGGCGCGCGCCTCGCGCAAGGCAGGCGCCGACGGCATCATGGTGCACCAGACACCGGATCCGTTCGTGTCGCCGCGCGGCCTGGTAGATTATGTGCAAAGAGTCGCCGACGCGGCCGACGGCCTGCCCGTCATGCTGTACCTGCGCAACGACGCCATCGGCACGGACGCCATCGTGCGGCTGACCGAAATCCCCGGAGTGGCGGGGGTCAAGTGGGCCGCCCCCAGCCCCATCAAGCTGGCGCAAGCCATCGAACGCGCCGCTCCGGAAATCATCTGGGTGGGAGGCCTGGCCGAGACCTGGGCGCCGGCGCTGTGCGCGGTGGGCGCCCAGGGCTTTACTTCGGGGCTGATCAATATCTGGCCCGAGCGCTCGGTGGAAATCCTGCAGGCGCTGCGCGCCCAGGATTATGCGCAAGCCATGCAGCTCATCCGCGGCATCGAAGCGTTCGAGGACATCCGCGCGCAAGAACTCAATGGCACCAATGTCACCGGCGTGAAGGCCGCCTTGCAGATCATCGGCAACGACTGCGGCCCGACGCGCCCGCCCGCCGCGTGGCCCCTGACCAAGGAACAGCAGGCTCGCCTCGAGCAACTGGTGCGCAGATGGGGAATCACCCGCGCATGACGCGATAGCCTTTCGAATACAGTCTTTTATCTGCGCATATCGCCTGCCGGACGCTGGCCACCGGGCCCCATCGGCCAGATGGCCAGCGCCAGCAGGCCGAGCCCCAGGCCGGCGGCGATATCGATCAGGTCGTGCTGCCAGGTAGTCAGCGTCGACAGCAAGATCAGCAGGCACCAGCCGTCCCACAGCATGCGCACGCCGGGCCGAGCGCGGCCAGACCGGTCATGCATCCGCGGCAGCCACGCGCGCCAGACGAGCAAGAGCACGGCTGCGTGCAGCGACGGGAACATATTGAAAGGCCGCTCGAACGCGTGCAGTTGTGCGAACAACATGCCCGAAACACCGCCTGGATGCTGCAAAGGCCGCACATTGACCGACGGGAACATGCTGAACAGGGCGAAGCAGGCAAGCTGCACGGCGGCAATGCGCATGGCGTGGCGGCGCAGCGAGCGGACATCGTCGAACGCGAAGAAGGTGACGGGGAAGATCGCGTTCAGGCTGAGATAGGGCCAGATGGTCCAGGGCAGGAACGGAATCCAGTCGTCCCAGGCGCCGTGCAGCGAGAACGCGTGCGGCCGCGTCGCGGCCCAGCGGTTGGTCACGCTGTAGCCGACGATGAACAGCAGGCCCAGCAACAGCATCCACGCCAGCGCCTCACGCCAGGGATATGCCCCGCGCGACTCCGCGGCACGGACCTCGGACGAGGCGCCATGCGCGGCTACGCTAGAATTGGGTTCCTGCTGCATCGATAACGACGTCCTGATGTCCCGTTCGGCCACGCCAGAATCCACGGCAACGACAGCCCGCTCGCACAGCCCTGCAAGCCACTGGGTCAACAGCCCGGCCTGGGTGCTCCTGCAACAGGAGCATGCCGGCCGCAAGCTGCTGGTGTTGTCCGGCGGCGCCGACGAAACCTATATCGTAGACGAAGCCACGCCGGATGCCGTGGCCGGGCGCGTGCTCGAAGCGTGGCGCGAAGATCGCCTGGGCAACTTGCTGGACGACGCCGATTGCGGCGCGGCGGCGCGCCAGATATGCCGCGTAGGCGCCTTGATTCCCGCGCGGGCGCGGCCGGCTGCAGGCCGATATGCGCTGGCGTGGCTGGACGAGCCCTGGCCCGAGCTGGCCCAGGCGCTCGACGCGGCCGCCGCCGGCCATGGCCTGCCGCAACGCTGCGAGGCTCTCGGCGACGCCGAGCTGGTGGTGGCGGTGCGCCGCAACGGCGAATGGCGGCACACACTGGACCGTTATCTTTCATTACAACTTCAAGTGCCGCACTTGTTCATCGATGCGGCTTACCACCATACCCTGTGCATAGGCCCGTACGTGGTTCCGGGACAAACGGCCTGCATTGCATGCCTGGGCAATCGCGTGGCACGCCGCTGGGGCGATATGCCGGGGCCAGAGAGGCCCGAGGCGGCCAGGCATCCGCAGCCGCTGGCGGCGCTGCTTGCGCCGATGCTGGCCGCGCCGGCAGGCCTGCTGCCCTTCATCGAGCACAGCGCCAGCCTGAACCTGCAGACCTTGGCCGGTACGCGCGACAAAGTATTCCAATTGCCACGGTGCCCGGCTTGCGGCCATGCGCAACAGCCTGTATCGGGAGCGCTGCCGCTGCCCTGGTCCACGGCAGCGCCGTCGTAGAATTCCACCGGCCTCGAGGGGAGGCCATGACGAGGAGAGCCCAATGTACCGAGTTGCCAACCAGTTCGACCCGTCCAACCGCCAGGACGACCTGTCCGCGGCCGGCGGCGGCTCGACCTCGACGACATGCAGCTCCTGCGTAGCCACGCTGGCGGGCGCCAGCATAGTGACCGCGGTCATTTTCTCCCGCATCGCGCCGGGCAACGATGCGGAAACGGCCGGCGCCCCGCATGCCGCCGACGCCGCAAGCACTGCCGAAGACGCTGCGCCCGTCGCCTATGTCGACAATGCCGGCGCGGCCGCCAATCCCGGCTCCAATGAGCCTGTCTACACCGTAGACACCGCCGGCGCCGCGGAATCGAACGATCCGCAAGCGCTGCGGGCGGATCCCGAATCGCCCGCACACATTGCCGAACCCGTCGACGAGGCCGCGCCGCTGTCGTTCGCGGCTCGCACCATACTGGGGCTGGGATCGTTCATCCTCTCGATCGGGGTCGGCCTGCTCGGAGCGCAATTCGTGCAGCCGGTGTTCGGCTTCATTCTCTTCTGCGGCACCTACATCGGCCTGTTCTGCTGGGTCTACGAACGCTCCCGCCGCTCGGCGGGGCGCGGCGCCCTGATCGCCATCCTGGTACTGGCCGCCAGCCTGGCGGTGAGCGCCGTCGAAATGTATGTGTGGCTGCAGTTCATGTAGCGGGAAGCCTGAGGAATGCCGCAAACCGCCGCGCATCGGGCGCCTTTGTTGTCGCAGCATCTGCTGGCCCAGGCTGCCGGTTCCCGCTGCGGGCTGGCGCCCCCCGTCCACCTCGTGGATGCGCAGCCTTGCGATGCGCCGGGCCCGCTATTCGGCGGCAAACCGCTGTTCAATGCCGCCACGCCCAAGGACCCTGCCAATGCCTGGCAGACAGTTTCGGGGGCTGTGGCGCTGGCACGCGACCAGGCCGTCGCAGGCGCGCTGGCCGAGGCCCTGGAACGCCTGGCGGCCGCGCAGACCGCGCTGCCGCTGCGCCTGCGTGCCGACATCCCGGACGACGAGCGTCTGGACGACGACGCATTCGCGCTTTATTCCCGCGCGCAGCGCAGCCAGGCGGACTTTCCCTGGCCCATGGAGGCGACGGATCACGACTGTTACGCAGCCGTGTACCGGCTCGGCAACAACCGCGAATTCTGGGTGCCGCAGGAACTGGTGGGGCTGGGGCCACGCAGCGGAGCGGCACGCATGCCGTCGACGTCCAGCGGGCTGGCGGCGTGGCGTGACCAGGCCGGCGGCCCCTGGCTGGCGACGCTGCGCGCGGCGCAGGAATTGCTGGAACGCGACGCGCTGGCCACCACCTGGCTCAACGGACTGGGCGGCCGCCAATTGACCTTGCCGGCGGACTGGCAAGCTTATGCCGCGGACCATGGCGGCGAGCTTGCCGCCTTCGACCTGACACAGGCCTGGAATCCACAGCCGGTGATTGCCGTCGCGGGCGGTATGCCCTACCGTGGCCGCCCGCGCTTCGTGCTGGGCATCGCCTGCCGCGCCAGCCTGGGCGCGGCCCTGCACAAGGCGCTGCTGGAATGGTCGCAGGCGCTGACCTTCGCTGCCCACCTGGCCAATGGACCGAGCGACGAACTACCCCGCGAAGCCGGCGCCTTGCGCCGCTTCGACCAGCACGCCGTGTTCTATACGCTGCGCCCCGACCTATGGCGCCGCAGCGCGCTGCTCGCGCATGCCGCGCCTGCCCCCGCAACCGTAGCCGCTGCCGAAATCCAGGCCGATGCGCCCGACGTCCGGCAAGCCGCCGAACAACTTCGGCATCTACAGCTGTCGCTGGAACATAGCGGCATCGATCTCTATTACCGCGAGCTCACCACCGTCGACGTAGCGGCTTGCGGCCTGCGGGTAATGCGCGTGCTCTCGCCGCAATTGAGCGGCCTGCACGCCGACGAGCGCGCGCCCTTTCTCGGAGGGCGCTGCGCGGACGTCGAGTGGCGCTACCCCGGCAGCGCAAGGCACACGCCCTTCCCCAATCCTTTGCCGCATCCCTTGGGATGAACCGCTACTTCATGCCGCCATGAGCCTCGACCCCGGTTTCGATTCTTCCGATGACGCCCCTTGGGCCGATGCGCCGCTGTTCCGCCTGTTCTGGAAAAATGGCGAACTCAATGCCAGCCGCGCGGTTTCGATGGGCCAGCGCATCGCGCTCGACGCAGCAAGGCCTGGCGGCACCCCCGGCCCTGTGCATAGCCGGGCTGCGGTGCCGCTGCCCGACCTTGCCGGCGACGCAGCCGCGGCCTGGCAGCGCCGCCACAGCACACGCGCATTCGGCCCGCAAGCCGCCAGTGTGCAGGACTTGGGTGCGCTACTGCACCCGCTGCGCGCGCGACGGCACGAACCATACCGGCTGCTGCCATCGGGAGGCGCCAAATATCCGATCCAGACCTATGTCGCGCTGTGCCGCCTCGATGGCCCGCGCGAACTGGCGGGCCATATTGCCTGGTACGACAGCGAGGCCCATGGGCTGGCGCCGGTGCGCGACTGCCCCGCGTGGGAAACCCTGGCGCGCGTGCTGGGCGTGGACTGGCCCGACGGGCCCGCCGCGGTGATTTTCCTGATAGCCCGCCCCGAAAACATGCTGGCAAAATACGGCGAGCGCGGCGGGCGTTTCATGCTGCTCGAGGCGGGCGCTTATCTCGGCGCGCTCAGCTACCAGGCGGCGCAGGCCGGCTGGGGCGGCTGCGCCATCGGCTCGTTTCATGACGCAGCCCTGTTGTCGCTGCTGGGTCTCGACGCGGAGCGCCATCTTGCGGTACTGGCCTATGCTTGCGGCCCGTAACGGGAACATGCCGACGCAAGCTAGAACTAAAACACGAAACAGGAACACACATGAAGACTCGCGACTACATCATGCCGCTGGCCGACCTCGCGGCCAGACAGCCAGCCTTGCTTGCGGGCTTCGACGACGTAGCCATCGGCCATGACACCGATACGCGCCGCCCCACGGGCTGCACCGTATTCCTGTTCAGGCAGGGGGTGTGCGCCTCGGCCGATGTGCGCGGCGGTGCGCCCGGCACGCGCGAAACCGCGCTGCTGGAGCCGGTCAACACGGTATCGAGCATCCACGGCCTGGTGCTGTCCGGCGGCAGCGCCTATGGGCTGGATGCGGCCAGCGGCGTGATGCGCTGGCTGGCCGAACAACGCATCGGCTTCCAGCTCGGCCAGCGTGTCATACCCATCGTCCCGGCCGCGGTGCTGTACGACCTGGAAGTAGGCGACGCCGATGCCTACCCGGACGCGCAGTCCGGGTATCGCGCCTGCCGGAACGCCTTGCGGCTCGCTAACGCACAAGACGGCTCGGTAGGCGCGGGCGCCGGCGCAACAGCGGGCAAGCTGTTCGGCATGGACCGCGCCATGCGTTCGGGCATAGGCATGATGGCCTGCCACATCCCTGGCACGGACGTGGTCGTCATCGCCGTGGTGGCGGCCAATCCGGTGGGCGACATCTATGCGGAGCAAAGTCCTGAAGTGCTGGCCGGCGCCCGCGCGGACGAGCGCGGCCGCTACCTGCATACCGCTCACAGCATGATAGAAGCCGCGGAATCGGGCATGCCGCACCTGTTCGCAAGCAACACCACGATAGGCGCCATACTCACCAACGCGCCGCTGGACAAGGCGCAGTTGCAGAAGGTGGCGCAGATGGGGCATGACGGATTGGCCCGCACGATCAACCCCATCCACACGCCGCTGGACGGCGACACCTTGTTCGCCGTCAGCACCGCGCGCAGCCGGACGTCCCTGTCCGTGGGCCTGCTGGGCACAGTCGCCGCGGAAGTAGTGGCCGCCGCCACCGTGCGCGCCGCCCTGCAGGCCGACAGCCTGCCCGGGCTGCCCTGCCATCGGGACTGGCGTATCGCGGGCTCATCGCCCGCTTGAACCAGGCACCCTTGGGGAATCAGCCGGGAATCTCGGGCTCCACCAGTTTCGCCAGTTGCGCCAGGGATTCCTGCCAGCCGAGATAGCACATTTCCACGGGAATAGCCTCGGGCACGCCCTCTTGCACAATAGAAAGTTCGGTGCCGCAAGCCACCGGCCGCAGCGAAATCCGGGTGTGCATGCTGCCCGGCAAGCCTGGGGCATCGAACTGGTCCGTGTAGCGGATGGTCTCGAACGGCACCAGCTCGAGATATTCGCCGCTGAAGGAATGGCTGCTGCCGTTGCCGAAGTTGCGGAAGGACATCTTGTAGCCGCCACCGACCCGCGCATCCATGTGGTGAACCTGGCATGTGAACCCATAGGGCGGCAGCCACTTTGCCATCGCATCGGGCTCGAGGAACGCCCGATATACGCGTTCGGGCACGGCGCGCAGGACACGATGGAGCTTGACGGTACCGGTAGCCATGGCGGCCCCCTCTTCTATAGAACAAATTCGGACTTGCTGCCTGGGCCCGACGGCCTGCGGCCAGTCTAACAATTCCTGCCGGAGCCTTCCATCGCAAAAAGCCCTGCAGCCCTGGGGCCCATGAACGCCATAAGGGGGCCGCCCGTGTTAAAAATTGGTACTTTTTTTTATTGTACGGGGTGCATCATGTTCGGGCGTTGGGTGGCGGTATTGCTGCTGGTGGGTGCTTTGTTTTCCTTGGCGGGCTGCAACACAGTAGCCGGCCTGGGGCAGGACGTGACGAGCTCCGCCCGCACCGTTCAACACGCCCTGTAGGCCGTCCGGCCGACTGCCCTCACGGGGCAGACGAGCACCCGCAACCGGCAGCGCCCGCGCCGCCGGCTTTGCCGCTATTTGGCGAAAAGCTGGCCCATATCCTTGAACGCCTTGAATTCCAGGGCGTTGCCACAGGGGTCGAGCAGGAACATGGTGGCCTGTTCGCCCACCTGGCCCTTGAAACGGACATAGGGCTCGATCACGAATTTCGTGCCGAACGACTTCAGGCGCTCGGCCAGGGCTTCCCATTGCGCCCATTGCAGCACAATGCCGAAATGCGGCACCGGCACATCGTGGCCGTCGACGGGATTGGTATGGGCGTGGTCCTGCGAGACTGTCTTGGGATGTTCGTGGATCACCAATTGGTGGCCATAGAAATCGAAATCCACCCATTGGGTGCTGGAACGGCCCTCTTCCAGGCCGAACACTTCGCCATAGAAGCGCCGGGCAGCGGAAAGATCGTAAACGGGAATGGCGAGGTGGAACGGGGACAAGCTCATGCGGGACTCTGACGTTTGATAAAAGGGTTTGAGAATACGGAGGATCGAAGAATTGTATGCGGACGGCGGATAGGTGAGCTGCGGGGCGCCATGCCCCGGCCGACGCCGGATGCCTTCAAGCGCAAGGCCCGGGCAAGCGCAAGGGCCGGTCGGCTCGCCTGCAAGCTGCTTCACGCCCCGCCCTGCCTGGCCAGCGCTTGCCATCATATAGCGGATGACTAAATAAAAAAATCAATATATATTCTTATAAAACACAAATTTTATTGATTAATTAACAAGTGACGGATTGATGCATGATCCGCGAACTCAAGACCTTCATTGCCGTTGCCCAGGAAGGCAGCTTCGCCGCCGCGGGCGACAAGATCGGGCTGACGCAATCGGCGGTCAGCGCGCAGATGCAGCGGCTGGAACATGCGCTGGGCCTGGCGCTGTTCGAACGCGCGGGCCGGTCCGCCCGCATCAGCAAGGCGGGGCGGCAGGTCCTCGAGCAGGCCGGCGAACTCATCCGGCTCTATAACCACCTGGGTTCCGCCCAGGCGGACGTCAACCCCGGCGGGCTCGTGACCCTGGGCGCGATCGCCTCGGTGCAGCGCACCCTGGTGCCGGACGCCTTGGCACGCTTCTATCGGCGCCACCCCGGCTGCCGCACGCGTATCGTCCCGGGCCTGTCCATCGAACTGGTGAACCTGGTCGACGCTGGAGAAATCGACATGGCGGCGATCATCCGGCCGCCCTTCTCGCTGCAAAGCGACCTGCAATGCACAGTGCTGGCGCGCGAACCGTTTCGCCTGATCGCGCCGCGCGATGCGCCGGACGGCGACTGGGCCGAGCTGCTGGCCAGCCAGCCTTTCATCCGCTACGAGCGCACATCCTTCGGCGGGCGCCAGGTCGATCGCTTCCTGCGCGGCATGCAGCTTGCCCCGCAAGAAGTATGCGAAGCCGACGAACTGGAAGCCATCGTCAAACTGGTGGGCAACGGGGTGGGCATCGCCCTGCTGCCGCAAACCGCGGCCTACAAGCGCTGGCCCGCCGGGGTCAAGGCGATCGACCTGGGCCCGCATACCTTCCACCGGGACATCGTGCTGGTGCATCGCGCCGAACAGGCCCTGGCCGAGCCCGCCCTCACCCTTGTGCAACTATTGGAGCAGCAAGCCGCCCACGCGACGGCGGCTGGCGCCTAGGCCCGCGGACCGGCGGGCTCGCCCCATTCCAGATAACGTTGCGCCCGCTCGACGATGGGCTGGTCTATCATGCGGCCGTCCAGCATGGCTGCCCCGGCGCCCGCAGCGCTGCTCTGCTGGTAGGCCCGGACCACGCGCCGCGCCCAGGCGACTTCGGTGGGCGAAGGCGAAAAACAACGGTTCAATACCGGAATCTGGGCCGGATGCACGGCAACGCTGCCCGTGAAGCCCAGGGCGCGGGCGCGCAGCACTTCATGCTCGTAGCGCTGCAGGTCGGCGATTTCCGCCACGCCGGCAGCCAGCCCCCAGCACTCCAGGCCATGGGCGTGCGCCGCCGTAATCACGTGCTGTGCGGACCAGGCCAGCACCTCCGGGTCGGGCTCGATGCCCAGCGCCGTGCAGTAGTCTTCGGCGCCGAATCCCAGGGCCTGCAGCCTGTCGCTGCTGCGGGCGATCGCGGCGGCGTTCAGGATGGCGCGCGGTGATTCCAGTACGGCGGCGATCGCCGGCACAGCCCGATCGCCCCCGCGCGAAAACAGGCGTTCCAGTTCCTGCACAAACACGAGCACTTGCTCGGGGCCATGCACTTTCGGCAGCATCACCAGGCTGATCGTACCGGCCGGCGCGAGCGCGGCGTGGGCAAGATCGAGCCGCCACAGTTCCTCGGCGGCGTTGACCCGCAACCCCACTGTCGCCCCCTCGCCGCTCAAGCGCAGCGCGGCGTCCGGCGCCCGCTCCCGGGCTTCCTGCTTGCGCTGCGGCACGACCGAATCCTCGAGGTCGAGGATGATGGCATCGGCGCCGCGCTGCGCGGCCTTTTCCAGAAAATGAGGTGCCGTCGCGGGCACGAACAGCAAGGAACGCATATGAGATCCTTTCACTCGCATTCGATCGCTCCGGCAGCGGCCAGGGCTTCGAGGTCGCCGCCATCGAAACCCGCAGCCCGCAAGACTTCCGCCGTGTGCTGGCCGCGCCGCGGCGCAGGCATGCGCAGCGCGCCCGGGGTGCCGGACAGCCTGGGCGTGATGCCATGCATGACCACGCCATCTTGCGCATCGGCCGGGCGCGAACGCATGTACACGCCGCGTTCGGCCACATGGCGGTCCGCCAGCAATTCCCCGACCTCGTACACCGGGCCGACGGTCACCCCCGCGGCGCGAAACAGATCCAGGCATTCGGCCAGGCCGTGGCGGCCGACGAATTCCTGCATCATTTCCTCGACTTGCGCATCGTTTTCCAGCCTGGCGGCATTCGTGGAAAAACACGGGTCGCCGCAGAGCTCGCCGCGGCCTATCGTTTCCAGCACGCGGCGCGCCATCTTCTCGGTGGAGCCCGACATGCATACCCATTTTCCGTCCCGGCATCGATAGACGCCGCGCGGCGAAGCGATCTTGCGGCGGGCATCGGGCTGCACGCCGGTGCGCGCGTAGACGGCCGCGTCGGGGCCCATGATGGCGGCCATGGGTTCCAGCAATGAAAGATCGATGACCTGGCCGCGGCCGCCGCCCACCTCCAGCTCGCGCAACGCGGCCAGCGTCGCATAAGCGCCGGTCAGCCCGGCGATCATGTCCGCCAGGGCCATATTGGGCAGCAAAGGCGGATCGCCATCGCGGCCGCTCTTGCGGGCATAGCCCGAAAAACCCTCGATGAGGCTGCCGAAACCCGGCAGCTCTCGATAAGGCCCGGTCTGCCCCCAGCCGGACACGCGCACCACGATGAGCCGCGGATTACGCGCGTGCAGGACCTCGGGCCCGAGCCCCATGTGCTCGAGCGTGCCGGGCTTGAAGCTTTCGACCAGGACCTGCGCGGTGTCGAGCAAACGCAGCAGCACTTCGAGCCCCGCGGCGGAGCGCAAGTTCAGCGCCACGCTGCGTTTGTTGCGCCCGTACACTTGCCACCATCCGTCGAATTGCTCGTCCCCATCGGCCTCGCGCCAGTCCCGCAGCGGGTCTCCGGCGCCCGCGGTTTCGATCTTCAACACGTCCGCGCCGAAATCGGCCAGTTGCAGCGAGAGCATATTGCCGGCCACCAGCCGGCTCATGTCCACGACGCGCACGCCACGCAAGGGGCCGCGCGCCGATGCTTCGAACGGCGCCTCGGGCAGCGACCCACAACGCTCTTGCGCCACGGTCATTGGCCCTTCTTCAGGTGCAACTGGGTCAGCAACTGGCCCCAGGAAACCGCGTCGTGGCGGAAATCCGCCGCGAACTGCTCATTGGAAATCGCCAGCACATCGGTATCCAGTTTGGCGAACGACGCGATCATCGCCGGATTCTTCTGCGCCTGGGCCACCGCCGCGTAGATGCGGCCAGCGATAGGAGCCGGGATGCCCTTCGGGCCGAACAGGCCGCCGATAGTGCTTATGCTGAGCCCTGGAAACCCGCTTTCGGACAGCGTCGGCACATCCGGCAGCGAGGGCGAACGCTTCGGGCCGGTCACGGCCAAGGCCCGCAGGCGGCCGGACTTGATGAGCGGCATCGAAGCCGTAAGCGAATCGGAACTGAACAGCACCTGGCCGCCGATCAGGTCGGACAGGGACTGGCCGCTGCCCTTGTACGGCACGTGGGTCGCGCTCAGGCCCGCCTTTTTCAGCAGGAGCTCGCTGGCCAGGTGCGTCATCGTGCCCAGGCCGGCCGAAGAATAGGCCGTCTTGCCGGCACGCACTTTATCCAGCAGCTCGGCCAGGGTCTTGGGCGCGCCAGGCTTGTTGGCGACCAGCACCACGAACTGCGCACGCATCACCGGCGCCACGGGCATCAAGTCGGAATAGCGGAACTTGGCGTCGGGCAGCATCAGCGGCGCCACCAGCAAGGGCGCCGTGGAACTGAACAGCAGCGTGTAGCCGTCGCTCTTGCTGTGCGCGACGTACTCGTCGCCGATTATTCCCGAGGCGCCCGGGCGATTTTCGACGATGACGCTCTGCCCCAGTTCGGGCCCCATGTACTGCGCAATCAGCCTGGCCATGATGTCGCTGCCCGACCCCGAACCCTGGGTGACCACGATTTTCACCGGCCTGTCGGGCCAGGACGCGGAAAAGGCCGGACTGAGGCCGGCTGCCGAAAGAAATATGCCTAAGACCAGGCGCAAAACGGTACGATACATGTTGTCTCCTGTTTTCGATTCGGATTGAAATATAGGCCTGTTTATTTGCTACGTCAAATTTATCCATGACAAATAAAACCTCGCGCGGCAGCCGCACGGCCAAGCCGTCCCTGTCCGGCCTGGACATTCCAGACGACCTGATCACCTTCCGGGTAACGGTCTTGTCGCAATTGGTCTCCAGGGTCGTGAACGGCCATGTGGGCCAGGCCCTGGGGCTGTCCAGCCGCCAATGGCGCCTGCTGATCACGCTCAACCGGCTGGACCGGCCATCGACCTCGGGCGAAATCGCCCAGTTCGCGCACCTGGACTACAGCCAGGTCAGCCGGGCCGGCTACGAACTCCTGCAAAAAGGCCTGGTCAGCTATGCCGCCGACCCGAGCGACAGGCGCAAGTCATACCTGGAGATGACCAAGGAAGGGAAAAAGGTGCTGGACGAGGGGCTGGCCGGCACGATGCGGCGCCAGGAACGCCTGAGCTCGGTCATGACCGGCGAGGAATATGAGATCTTCATCAAGGTCATGCGCAAGCTCACCGACGAGGCGCGGCGCATGATAGACGAGACCCGGGCGGGCGACGCTACGGACGACTAGTCCGCTGAAACATCGGAACAGGGACCAGGGATGCGGCAGGCCCTACAGCCCCAGGCCTTCGCGCTCGCGGGTCTTGCGATAAAAGCGCCAGAACAATAGCGCCGCGGCGGCCCGATGCGGCGCCCAGGCGGCCGCGATGGCGACAAGCTCATTCCTGTCCGGCGAGCGCCCTAGCCCCAGCGCATCGCCTACCGCCCGCTGCAAGGCAATGTCGCCCGCCGGGAAAATATCGGGGTGGCCCGCGCAGAACATCAAGTAGATCTCGGCCGTCCATGGGCCTATGCCCTTGAAGCTCGTAAGCCGCGCCAGGGCCTCTTCGGTAGGCAGACGTTCGATGGCGGGCAGGTCGAGTTCGCCCGCGACCATGGCTTGCGCCACGCCCGTCAAGGTGCGCAGCTTGCCGCTCGACAGGCCTACGCCCTGCATGCCGCGCTCGCCCAGGCGCAAAAACCCCTCGGGCGTGGTGGCCCCGGCGACGGCTTCCAGCCGCCCCCAGATCGCCTCGGCCGAGGCGACGGACACCTGCTGGCCGCACACTACCCGGGCCAGCCCGGCAAAACCGGGAGGCCGCGACCGGGCCGGAACCGCGCCCACGGCCTCGTGTATGGCGCGCAGCCGAGGATCTATCTCGGCAAGCCGCCGCAAGTGCCGCGTCACGGCGGCCTGGGATGTGAGGCGGTTGGGCAGAATATTGGCAGTCATGATCGGCCTCGGATGCGGGACGTGGGCATCCTGCCGATTTTAGAGCTTGCCCCGATCGACACGCAGCGGCCTACGCCGTATACACCGTCATGGCGATCTTCTTGGCCTGCGGCGCACGCTCGGAAATTTGTATCAATTCCGCGGGCCGCGCCTCGGGGGCCTGCATGCCATCGGTCCAGAACCAGTAATGGTTGCCCGGCAGTCCATTGACGGCGACGACCCGGTGATTGCCGCGGTTGTCAATGGCGTGGATCGTGACGCGGTTTATGAGGCCTCCTTTCAGCGCTCGCATGTCGTTGACCGCTTCTTCGACGGCGCGCTCGACGGACATGCCCATCTTCATGTACAGCACGACGGCACGCGCGGTGCCAGCACGTATGGTCATTTCTCCCGCACCGGTGCAAGCACATGCGCCATAGCGGCTGTCCGCATAGGAACCGGCGCCGATGACGGGGCTGTCGCCCAGCCGCCCCGGATACTTCCAGCCCCACCCGGAAGTGCTCGTGCCGGACACAATATTGCGATTTGCATCGAGCGCAATGAATACGGTGGTGTCTTTACCGATTTCGGGATCAACGGCATTGTGGCAATAGCGGGTAAGCGGCACGTCCGGCCAGTTGCCGCGGTCTGCTTCGCTTACCTCGGCGTCGAACCAGCGCTGCCACGCGGCGCGCGAATGATCGGCCAGCAGATCGCATTGCTCGGCACCGATCTCGGCCGCGAAACGTGCCGCGCCGGCGCCGATGAGGAGTTCGTGTGGCAGGCGCTCCAGCACCTCGCGCGCCACGCTGACCGGGTGGCGGAAACCCTGCAGGCCGCCGACAGCACCGGTTCTCAGGCTGGTGCCGTCCATGACGGAGGCGTCCAGTTCGACTTCGCCGAGCAGGTTGGGCCAGCCGCCGCGTCCGACGGTGCGCACTTCCTCGTCGTCTTCGACCAGCCGGATGCCCGCCTCTACCGCGTCCAACCCCGGCTTTCCTTGCGCCAGCATGCTCGCAGTGGCAGGTATGCCTGACTTGCCCTCGTTATTGGAAATGACAATCACGATATATTCCTGTGCATGGGGCGCGAGCCCGCGCCCCGTTTGAACCCCGCGCAGTTCGCAGCGTAGGTACTATGGATAGTATTTATTAGCGGCCGCCCGCGGCCCGGAAACCCGAAACCGGCGTCCCAAAGGTTCGGCCGGCCCGAAGCCGCCCGGGCCGAGAAGGCCGGGCAGCCTGCCCGCCTACAGGCCGACGCGGAAGTCCTTGTTCCAGAAATCCAGCAACGCGCCCTTGTTCTTCATCAGCAGGTCGAAGTCCACTGGCACCAGATGATCGAGCTCGGCATGGCTGAACCCAACCGCCTGCTGCAACGAAGGCGGAAGGTCGGCATTAGCCACGGTAGGCGCATAACCCATAGTCTCTGCGAACGCACGCTGCGCCCGGGCGTCCAGCATTGCATTCATGTATGCCAGCGCGCAACCCGCCGCCTTGCTGCCAGCCGCCACGCCCGCTTCGAATGTAGCCGGTAAGGCGCCCTCTTTCTGGAATTGAAATGCCACCGGCAGCCCGGCCTTTTTCCACTGGACGGTACGGGCCTTCCATGTGACGGTGACCCATATTTCGCCGCTTTTTAGCGCACCCGCCAGGGCGTCGACCGAAGGGTAGATCTTGGGCGCATTGGCCTTGAGTTCCTTCAGGTATTTCTTGCCCAGTTCCAGATCCTTGGCGTCACCGCCCAAGGCCAGCGCACCGGCCAGGGTCAGGTAGTCGTACTGATCATCGACCAGACCGACGCGGCCAGAATAGGTTTTGTCCAGCAGCGCCGCCAGGCCGGATGGCGGGGTCTTGACATGCTCGGTGTTGTAGACCAGCACCAGGGCGCTGAATATGTGCGGGATCGCGTAGCTGCGCTTCAAGGCCGGCAGCACATGGGCCAAGTTGGGAACTTGCGCCGGATCGATCGCCCCGGTCGCCCCTTCCGCGTACATCTGATACATATCGTTGTCGCGCAGCAGGGAAACATCCAGGGAACTGCGACGTGCATGCTTCTCGGCGCGCATCTTGGTCTGGCGAGCCAGCGCGCTGCCGACGTCGTACACCACTTCCAGGCCGCCGGGCTTGACCAGCGGGTCGATGTTCTGTTGCAGCAGACGTTGATAGTCGCCGCCCCAGGTGCCGACGATGACGCGGCCCTGGCAGGCGCCCGCGGCAAAAGCCCGTGCGCCGGTACCGGCCAGCAGGGGCGTCAGGGCCAGGGAACTGGCGGTCTTGAGGAATTGACGGCGTGTATGACGCATGGGGAAGTCTCCTGGAATGAACGGCGAGCGCATAGTTGCGACGGGGAAAATCGGGAAAAAATTAGGCGGCCATGGTCTTGACATACCTGCGGTTGATGAGCCAGTGCGACAGCAAGGCCATGAGCAATGTCGCGATGACCAATATCCAGGCGAGCGCCGAGCCGAACGCCCAGTCCGATGCCTTAGTGATCTGGTCGTAAAGAGCGGGCGCCATCATGGTCAGTCCAGTCCCGCCCAGCAGCACTGGGGTCGCATACGCGTTCATGCACAGGATGAACACTAGGACGGTACCGGCCGCTACGCCCGGGGCAGAAATCGGCAGGATCACGCGCAGGAAGGTCGTGAAGAAACTGGCGCCGAGATTCTGCGCGGCTTCCTCCACCGAAAAATCGATACCCTCGAGCACGCTCTGCAAAGTAAGGATGAAATACGGAAGCACTACGCCGGTCGTGCCGACGACCACCGCTGCGGGGGTGTACAGCAGACGCAGCGGTTGGCCGATGAGACCGAGCCAGGTCAACAAGGCATTGATCGCACCGGCATTGCCAAGGATGATCATCCAGCCGGCTGCCCGCACGACATTGCCCACCAGCAGCGGGAACACCAGCAAGATGATGAGCAGGCTCTTGTAGCGGCTGCGCGTGCGGGCAAGGAAGTATGCGACCGGGAACCCCAGGACCAGCGCCAGGCCGGTGCATAGTGCCGACACCCACACCGTGTCGCCGAATATCTTCAAGTAGAAAGGATCCGTGAAGAAGCGGCGATAGCTCTGCAACGTAAAACCGGCATGCGCCACGGCCCCGGGCGCTGCGACCTGGAAACTTCCCACCAGTAGCATCAACATTGGGGCGACGATAATCAGCAGCACCACCAGCGAGGCGGGGAATGCCAGGCCTGGCCCCGCCAGCATGCCGCCCGTACGTCTGTCTTGTGCATGCGCCATAGCGGCTATCCGTTGAAAAGCACGCTGTCCTGCGCGCGAAAACTTGCGTAGACCCGCGCCCCGGGAGCCAGGACCGTCGCATCGAAACCGTCATCGCCGCGATTGGCCGTCTGGCCGACGAGATCGGGCCCGGCTTCCAGTTTCAGACGAACTTCGATTTGCGAGCCCAGGTATGTGACGCCCGCAACCGTGCCCGGCAGCACATTGGCGACTTGCGGCGGCTGCGCGTGAATGCCCAGCCGCTCCGGGCGCACGCCGAGATGTGTCGCGGAGCCACCACCCTGCTCTGTGGCAAGGACCGTACCGTCCTTGCAGATGAAGCGGCCAGCGCCGTCGCCCCCTCCTTCGAACAAATTCATGCGCCCAAGGAAGCCGGCGACGAACAGGTTGGCCGGATGTTCGTAGAGTTCGCGAGGCGTCCCCACCTGCTGGACCTTCCCTTCGTACATGATGGCCATACGGTCGGAGATGGCCAAGGCCTCTTCCTGATCGTGCGTCACGAAGATGGTGCTCAATCCCAGGCGCTGCTGCAGGGCGCGTATTTCCTCGCGCACTTCGAGCCGAAGTTTCGCGTCCAGGTTCGAGAGGGGCTCGTCGAGCAGGAACACACGCGGCTGGATGGCTAGCGCTCGCGCAATCGCCACGCGCTGCTGCTGCCCGCCCGACAGCTCGCGCGGGTAGCGCGCGCGCAAATGGGTCATGCGCACCAGATCGAGGACTTCGCCGATGCGGGCCGGCCGCTGTCGCGCCGGCACCCTCTGCATTTCCAGGCCGAAGGCCACATTCTGTTCCACCGTCATGTGCGGGAACAGCGCGTAGCGCTGGAATACCATGCCGGTATTGCGCTTGTGCACCGGCAGCCGCGTGATGTCAGTGTCGCCGATCAGGACACGCCCGGCACTGGGCTCGATGAAACCGGCGATCATGCGCAACGTGGTAGTTTTGCCGCAGCCGCTGGGCCCCAGAAAGGTGACCAGTTCGCCGTCGGCGACATCGAGGGAAAAGTCCTCAACAGCGGTAGTCGCACCAAACCGTTTTTGCAGATTCTGGATGGAAACGTTGGCCATGGCTGTATCGTCCCTACACTACCCGGCTGAGCTTGACGTAGCGGTCGGTCACCAGCATGATGGCGCCCAACAGCAGGATTTGCACCGATGCCACTGCCGCGATGGTCGGATCGAGATTGAATTCGAGATATTGCATGATGGCTATGGGCAGTGTGGTGTGTCCCGGCCCGACCAGCGACAGGGACAACTCCAGGTTTTCGAACGACACGATGAAGCTGAACAGTGCGGCGGCCACGATCGACGGACGCAGCATGGGCAGCGTCACGCGCAGGAACGCGACTCGGCTGCTGGCTCCCAGATTGCGTGCCGCTTCGACCACGGATTCGTCCAGGCCTTGCATGCCGGCCGACACCAGCCGCACGGTCCAGGGAATGGTGAGGCAGATGTGCGCGGCCACAAGGCCGCCGTACGTGCCGACGATGTCCATGTCGAGAATATTCTCGGCGCGCAGATAGAACAGATAGATAGCCACGCCCAGGATGATGCCGGGAATTAGCAAGGGCGAAAGCAGCAGCGTGTTGACCATGCCGCGGCCGGCATAGCGGTAGCGCACGACACTCATGGCAGCCAGGATGCCGAGCACCACGCCGCCCAAGGCCGCCAGCAGCGCTATTTGCAGGCTGAACAGGAAGCCGTCAGCGAAGGCGTTATTGCGCCAGGCGTTCACGTACCAGGCGAACGTATAGCCTGAGGGCGGAAAATACAGGATGGCGTCTTTGAAGAAGCTGAGCCATATGACGAAGAAGATGGGGCACAACACGAACAGGTAGACCAGCGCAACAATGGCCCGATGCAGCAGGCGGCCCCACGCTATGGATGCACGCGGCTGCAAAGACGGGACGTTGTGGGACATGGCGGGAGCGGGCCTGTTCACTCTGGCTCCCCGGCACGCCGCGCCTTGCGACCGCGGGCGCCGGCGGGCTTGCGGCCATCACGGTACAGCCAGGGCAAGGTGGCCTGTGTCATGGAGGCAGCCGCCTGGGCCGATTTAGGCACGCGATGCGCCACCGCGCCGCACAGTCCCTGAATCACCGCCAGCACGATGGCGTCCGAATTGGCCGCCATGCGACGATAGGCATGGATGTAGAGCGAAATATCGGCCAGTTGGCTCAGGGGAGAGGATATGCTGTCGGTCAGGGCCAGGATGCGCACGCCGCTGGAGCGCGCCTGCTCCGCGACGGCGATGGTGTCGCGCAAATAGCGGGGAAACGCAATGGCCACCACTAGATCGCGGGCCGTGGCGTCGTACAGGCGGCGAGCGGCATTGGCGGGACCACCCGCCCTGGCCAGGGATTGCACATAGCCCAGATAGGGATTCAGGCCATATTCCAGTTGGGCAGCCAGATGCCCGCTGCTTCCGAAACCCACCACGAACACCCTGTCGGCGCCGACCAGCGCATCGACGGCGTCATTGCAGGCCTGGCCAGTCAAGGCATGCTGGGTGGCGCGCAAATTGTCGATATCAGTTTCCAGCGCCGACAGGATCAGTTCGTGACTGGAAGCAGGCGAAGCCAGTGCGCTCTTGAGTCTTTCGACCGGAGCGAGCGTAGCTTCGAATTCGCGCATCATCGCCGCCCGGAACTGCGGATAGCCGCCGAAACCCAGCGCGCCCGCAAAGCGGTTGGCGGTGGCCGGAGACACACTGGCGGCCTGCGCGATTTCCTCGATGCGCATGGTGGCCGCCTGGAACAGATTGTGATTGACGAATTCCGCCATCAGACGCTGGGCGCCGGTCAACGAAGGCAGCGCGGCGGCAATGCGCGCCTGGATGCCGCCTGGGTGGGAAGCTTTATTCATGCAGGTGTGGGAGGCGGGGGGCCGTCGCTCTAATTTTGAATGCCTGAAAATTAATTTCCACATTATTATTTTATGAAAAATATTTTTCAAACGGGGTTAACCCTTAGAACGGGCGCGCAAGCACCACGGGCCGGAACACGGTAAAGCAGGAACCGGAAAGGAGCCCTCGAACAAGGCCAGGACAGAGCCGTTAAAAATACTTGTCACCTTTACGCGACACCGCGCATCTAACGGGCAAGAAGACAAAACCATCGGAGAACGACAGCCATGTCCAGAGACACCCGCGCAGCCCCCTTGCCGCCGCGCGGCGGCGGCGCTGATGCGAAACCGGTGGTGCGCGCCCGGGAGGGCGATGCCGCTGCCTTCGAAGCCGTCGTGCTGGCCGAACTGAAGCAGTGCAGGCTGCTGCGGCTGCATTGAGTCTCCCGCCAAGACATATGGCCGCCTGCCGCATGCCCTAGCCTGGGCCCGACACCATGCGGCCGGCGCCGGCCCCCGAACTCCGAATCCCGAAGGAAAACCATGAACGCCCACGCAAAGCGTTCCCCCATACCCAGCGCCCAGGCACTAGGCCTGCCCGACATCCAGGCCCGGCCTGATCTGCGCGGCCTGGCCCTGGATGCCGTCGGGGTCAAGGGCCTGCGCCATCCACTGAACGTGCAGGGCCGGCGCGGCTCGCAGCCGACCGTGGCCACGCTGGACATGACAGTAGGCCTGTCCGCCGCGTCCAAGGGCACGCACATGTCGCGCTTCATCGAGGTGCTGGAAGCACGGCCGGACATCGCCGGCCAGGCCGGCCTGCGCACGCTGGTCTACGACATGCTGGCGCGCCTGGGAGCCTCCAGCGGCTGCATCGAGATGTCGTTTCCATACTTCGTGCGCAAATCCGCGCCGGTGTCGGGCACGTCGAGCTTGCTGGACTATGACGTGACCTGGCGCGGCGAGGTCGATGCCCGCGGAACCTACCGCTACCGCATGCGCGTCACGGTGCCGGTGACCAGCCTGTGCCCCTGCTCGAAAGAGATTTCTTCCTACGGCGCACACAACCAGCGCTCGCTCATTGCCATAGAAGCCGAGCTGGACGCAGAGATGGCAATCGAAGAGCTGATCGCGATCGCCGAGCGCAATGCATCCTGCGAAGTCTACGGGCTGCTCAAGCGCCCCGACGAAAAATACGTCACCGAACGCGCCTATGACAACCCCAAGTTCGTCGAAGACCTGGTGCGCGACGTGGCGCTGGCGCTGCAAGCCGAACCGCGTGTGGGCGCGTACCGCATCGAAGCCGAGAACTTCGAATCCATACACAACCACTCGGCCTACGCGCGCATCGAGCGGCCGGCCGCATTCGGGCAGACCGCGCCATAGCATGGGCCAGGCCGCAATTCGCCCGAACGTATACTGGGTACAGAGCCCGTCCGGCGCAGCCGGAACGCGTAGCTTGCCAGACCACAGTCATCCCGCCGGGCGGCATTGTTTCTACATTGAAGAAACACACATTTTTGAACATGGAGCCTTGCCATGAACACTTACACCGTAGCATTGCAGGGTCGGGACGAGGTCGCCGACCGGACCATGGCGTTTCACTTCGACAAACCCGAGGGCTTTGCATACAAGCCCGGGCAGGCCGTGGATCTCACACTGCCGCAGCAGTCCGGCGCCGAGCCCCAGGTGCATACTTTTTCCCTGGTCAGCGCGCCCTACCAGAACGAACTGGCGATCGCCACGCGCATGCGCGACAGCGCCTACAAGCGCGCCTTGCGGGCGCTTGCGGACGGGGCGCAACTGACGCTGCAAGGGCCTTCGGGCTCGCTGACGCTGTCGGAAAAGAAAATCCGCCCGGCGGTACTGCTGGCGGGAGGCATAGGCATCACGCCGTTTCTCAGCATGCTGCGACAGGCAACACACGATGCCTCGCCCCGGCCTCTGGCGCTGCTGTATTCCAACCGCCGCCCCGAAGATGCCGCGTTCCTGCATGAACTCCAGCAATTGGCGCAACGCAACCCGCATATGCGCCTGATCGCCACCATGACGCAAATGGAACAGTCGCGCCAGCCATGGGACGGCGACACCGGCCTGATCGACGCTGCCAAGGTCAAGCGCGCCGCCGAGGGATACGACGACCCCATCTACTATCTGGCGGGCCCGCCCGGACTGGTCGACTTCCTGCGCGACCTGCTGGAAGATGCCGGGGTGGACGAAGACGATATCCGCAGCGAAGAATTCTTCGGCTACTGAACCCGGCCCGCGGGCCGGCGCCGCCCGGAACATGTCCGGGCGGCATCCGCAATCAGGCGGTCAGAACTTATCCAGCACCGCGCCGGTGCTGGCCGCCGAGGCATTGAAGGCGAACTTGGCCTGCACGCCGCGGGTATAGCGCGGCGCCGGCGCCTTCCAGGCGGCGCGGCGAGCCACGATTTCTTCTTCGGGCACGTTCAGTTGCAGCAGCAATTTGTACGAGTCGATGGTGATGGAATCGCCTTCTTGCACCAGGGCTATGACGCCGCCGGCCGCGGCTTCGGGCGAGACATGCCCCACCACCATGCCCCAGGTGCCGCCCGAAAAGCGGCCATCGGTGATCAGGCCGACCGAATCGCCCAGCCCGGCGCCGACCAGCGCGCCGGTGGGAGCCAGCATTTCCGGCATGCCCGGGCCGCCCTTGGGTCCCAGGTAGCGCAGCACCATGACGTCGCCGGCCTTGATGCGGCCCGCCAGGATGGCGTCCAGCGCCGATTGCTCGTCGTCGAAGACGCGCGCCGGGCCGGTCATGGCGGGGTTCTTCAGGCCGGTGATCTTGGCCACCGCGCCTTCCGGCGACAGATTGCCCTTGAGTATGGCCAGGTGGCCATGCTTGTACAGCGCCTGTTCCAGCGGGAAGATGACCTTCTGGTCTGCGCGGGGCGCGTCCGGCACGTCCCGCAGCACTTCGGCGATGGTCTGGCCGCCGATGGTGATGCAGTCGCCATGGATCAGCCCTGCATTCAGCAATATCTTCATCACCTGCGGAATGCCGCCGGCCTTGTGCAGGTCCACCGCCAGGTAATGGCCGCTAGGCTTCATGTCGCAGATGACCGGCACGCGCTGGCGCACGCGTTCGAAATCGTCGATGCTCCATTCCACCCCCGCCGCGTGGGCAATGGCCAGAAGATGCAGCACGGCGTTGGTGGAGCCGCCGGTAGCCATGACCACGCTGACGGCGTTCTCGATGGACTTGCGGGTGACAATGTCGCGAGGCTTCAGGTCGCGCGCGATGGCCTTGAGCAGCACGCGCGCGGATTCGGCTGCGGACTGGGTCTTTTCTTCGTGCACATTGGCCATGGTCGAGGAATACGGCAGGCTCATGCCCATCGCCTCGATGGCGGAACTCATGGTGTTGGCCGTGTACATGCCGCCGCAAGAACCGGGACCGGGAATGGCATGCAGCTCGACCTGCTTGAGCTGATGATCGCTCATGCGGCCCGCGGCGTTTTCCCCCACGGCCTCGAAGACGCTGACGATGTTCAGGTCTTTGCCGTCCAGGCGGCCCGGCAATATGGTGCCGCCGTAAACGAAGATGGCCGGCACATTGGCACGCAGCATGCCCATCATGGCGCCGGGCATGTTCTTGTCGCAGCCGCCGATGGTGACGACGCCGTCCATCCACTGGCCCTGCACACAGGTCTCGATGCAATCGGCGATGACTTCGCGCGAAACCAGGGAATATTTCATGCCCTCGGTGCCCATGGCCATGCCGTCGGAAATCGTGGGCGTGCCGAACACTTGCGGGTTGCCGCCGCTTTCGCGGATGGCCTCGATGGCCGCGTCTGCCAGCTTCTGCAAGCCGCTGTTGCATGGCGTGATGGTGCTGTGGCCATTGGCCACGCCGACCATGGGCTTGTCGAAGTCTTCTTCCTTGTAGCCCAGGGCGTAGTACATCGAGCGGTTGGGCGCACGCGACTTGCCCTGTGTGATGTGTCCGGAACGCAGAGATTTGGAGCCAGCCATTTTCTTTTCCTCGAGTGATTTCGCCGCAACAGAACAACTCAACCCGCCCAGTGTACCGCCGTGCATCGCAGGCCGGCGCGGCAACCCCAGCCCGGCAAGGGTCGGCCCGCAAGCCATGTCGCCGTCTATATAGATAGAAAGAGAACCGCCACGGAACCAAGTCCGCCCGCGGGCCCGATGCCAAGACTCGGGCATGCGCACGCCGAAGGCATCGAGCCTGGCCGCCCAAACGTCGGGCCAACACGCCACGATTAGGGTAACTACTGCAATATCGCCGTCATACTTCAAGGATAAAATGAAATCGTTTTCAAATACCTGCCCGCCATTTCGCCGCCTACGGGGCCATCAGCCCTGCTCAGCGGCACGGCATATAAAGCGATAGCGGACACCAGGCTTGCGTCCCGACTTCAAACCAGAGGTGCCATAGTGCTGATTGCCCAGATCAGTGACCTGCATATCCAAGAACGGCCAGGCCCGGACGGCGTCATGGCGATCGACCACCTGGAACTCGCGATAGACGACCTGAACCGCTACGAGCCGCGCCCCGACCTGGTCCTGGTAACGGGCGACCTCAGCAATAACGGCCTGCCGGCCGAATACGCGATACTGCACGCGGCGCTGGACAAGCTCGAAATCCCCTACCTGCTCATCGCCGGCAACCATGACAGCCGCGAGCCGCTGCGCGAGGCTTTCCCCGAACATGCCTACCTGCGCAGCGGCGGCGAGTTCATCCAGTACGTCGACGACACATGGCCGGTACGCATCGTGGCGCTCGACACCACGGTGCCGGGCCGCCATCACGGCGCCCTCTGCCCGGCGCGCCTGCAATGGCTGTCGGACCGGCTGGCCGAACAGCCCGGGCAAACCACGGTAGTGATCATGCATCACCCCCCTTTCGACACCGGCATACGCCCGATGGACGCGCTGGGGATACTCGAAGGCCGCGACGAATTCGC
Organism: Candidimonas humi; assembly: GCF_019166065.1. GTDB lineage: Bacteria > Pseudomonadota > Gammaproteobacteria > Burkholderiales > Burkholderiaceae_B > Candidimonas > Candidimonas humi. The sequence goes on along the minus strand of NZ_JAHTBN010000003.1, from coordinate 363,484 downwards.
ACGCATCATCGGCCAGCATTCCAATATCGAGCGCGTGCTGTGCGGGCACATGCACCGCAGCATTGTGTGCCGCGTCGGCAATACCCTGGCCAGCACCTGTCCAGGCACCGCCCACCAGGTCGAGCTCGATCTGCGCGAGCGCGGACGGCTGACGTCCAATGCCGAACCGCCGGGCTATCACGTGCACTGGGTACGTCCCGGCGCCACCGTCACCCATCACGCCGTGGTGGGCTATCTCGCTTCTCCGCTGCCGGCCTGAGGCCGAGCCCCCCGCCGCCATGTCTTCCGTAGTCCTAGACAAGATCACCAAGCAATACGGCACCGCCCCGGCCGCCGTCAGCAACATCCAGTTCGAAGTGCCGGCCGGCACCTTCACCGTGCTGCTGGGGCCGTCGGGCTGCGGCAAGTCCACCACCCTGCGCATGATCGCCGGGCTGGACTCGCCCACGTCCGGACGCATACTCATCGGCTCGCGCGACGTCACCGAACTCGCGCCCGCCAAGCGCCGCATATCGATGGTGTTCCAGTCGTATGCGCTGTTCCCGCACCTGTCCGTGCGGGAAAACATCCTGTTCGGCCTGAAGGTGCGCAAGGAGCCGGCGCGCGATTTCGACCGGCGCCTGAAGCAGGTGGCCGACCTGCTGGGCCTGTCGCAACTGCTGGACCGCAAGCCTTCGCAACTGTCCGGCGGACAGCAACAGCGCGTGGCGCTGGGCCGCGCGGTCATTTCCGAGGCGCCCGTATGCCTGATGGACGAGCCGCTGTCGAACCTGGACGCGCAGTTGCGGCATGAAATGCGCCGCGAGATCCGGGCGCTGCAGCAGAAGCTGGGCATCACCATGATCTACGTCACGCACGACCAGACCGAGGCCATGAGCATGGCCGACCACGTCGTGCTGTTGCGCAACGGGCAGATCGAACAGCACGATACGCCCGACCGGCTCTACGCCAGCCCGCGCACCGAATTCGCGGCGCGCTTCATCGGCACGCCACCCATGAACCTGCTGCGCCTGAACGAGGACGGCACGCGTATCGCCGGCAGCGCAGCCGCGATAGCAACACCGTACGGCGCACGGGCGCGCAAGCTCGGCGTGCGGCCGGAACACATCGCGCTGGCCGCCGACGGCGGCTTCGAGGCGCGGGTGGAAGGGGTCGAATTCTTCGGCGCCGACACCATCGTCGTCTGCGCCATCGGCGATAACCCGGGCATCACCCTGCGCACGCCGGGACACTTGCGGGCCGCGCCCGGCGAGGCGATCCGGCTGGCCTGGAACTCGCGCGAACAACATTTCTTTGACGCTTCGGGCCTGGCCATCGCGGCCGGCTCATAAACCACCAAGGGGAATCACATATGCGACGCATCGTTCTGAAAACCCTCGCGCTGGGCCTGGCGGGCGCCCTGGGCACATTGCCTGCATGGTCGCAGGCCAAGCCGATCCAGCTCGAGTTCTATTACCCCGTGGCCGTGGGCGGCCCGATCACGAAAATCGTCGACAAGGCGGTGGCCGGCTTCGAAAAGGCCAACCCCGACATCAAGATCAAGGCGATTTATTCGGGCTCCTACCAGGATTCCGTCGCCAAGGCGCTGACGGCCCAGAAGGGCGGCAATCCGCCGCAAGTGGCTGTACTGCTGTCGACCGATATGTTCACCCTGATCGACGAAGACGCCATCGTGCCCATCGACGGCTTCGTCAAGACCGATGACGACAAGAAGTGGCTGAACAGCTTCTACGACGCCTTCATGCAGAACAGCCGCACCGGCGGCAAGACCTGGGGCGTGCCGTTCCAGCGATCCACCATCGTCATGTACTACAACAAGGACCTGTTCAAGCAGGCCGGACTCGACCCGAACCACCCGCCGGGCACCTGGGACGAACTGGTGGCCGACGCCAAGAAGCTGACCAAGCGCGGCAGCGACGGCCAGGTGACCCAGTGGGGCCTGGAAATTCCCTCGGGCGGCGCCTTCGCCTACTGGCTGTTCCAGGCGCTGACCACACCCAACAAGGCCATATTGATGAACTCCGAGGGCAACCAGGTGTACCTGGACAAGCCCGCCGTGATCCAGGCCCTGCAGTTCTGGCACGACCTGGCCTACAAGGACAAGGTCATGCCCACCGGCACCATAGACTGGGGCACTACGCCGCAGGACTTCCTGCTGGGCAAGACCGCCATCATGTGGACCACCACCGGCAACCTGGCCAATGTGCGCAAGAATGCGAAATTCGCCTTCGGCGTCGCGCCTATGCCCAAGGCCAAGCAAGGGGGCAGCCCCACGGGCGGCGGCAACTTCTATATCTTCAAGAAGTCCACGCCCGAACAGCAGCAGGCCGCCTATAAGTTCGCCAAGTGGATGACCGGCCCCGAGAACGCCGCGCAATGGAGCATCGACACCGGCTACGTCGCGGTGACCAAGCCCGCCTGGGACACCGACAAGATGAAGGCCTACGTCAAGGAAGTGCCTCAAGCCGTGGTGGCGCGCGACCAGCTCGCGGTGAGCGTGGCCGAGTTTTCCACCCACGACAACCAGCGCGTGACCAAGCTGTTGAACGACAACCTGCAGGCCGTGCTGACCAATGCCAAGACGCCCAAGCAGGCGATGGAAGACGCCCAGGCCGGCGCGAACCGCATCCTGCGTTCGTACCGGTAAAGGCGGCGGGAGGCTCGGCGGCATGAAACGCAACGGGATGAACGCGGTATACGGCTGGCTGCTGCTCTTGCCGGCCATGGCGCTGCTGATCGCCTTCACGCACTACCCGGCCCTGTCCACCTTGTGGCATAGCTTCTATTCCACGCCCAGGGCGGGCAGGCCGATGCATTTCGTCGGCCTGGACAATTACTCGGCCATGCTCGACGATCCGGTGTTCTGGAAAGCGCTCTGGAACAACCTGTATTTCGCGCTGGGCACGATCCCGCTGTCCATTGCCATCGCGCTGATCATGGCCCTGTGGGTCAACAGCAAGCTGGCCGGCCGCGGCTTCCTGCGCATGGCGTACTTCACCCCCACGGTGCTGCCCATGGTCGCCGTGGCCAATATCTGGCTGTTCTTCTACACCCCGCAATACGGGCTGCTGGCCCAGATCGGCCACATGCTGGGCCTGCCTCCGGTCAACTGGCTGGGCGACCGCTCGACCGCACTGCCGGCGGTCATGGCGGTGACCATCTGGAAAGAAGCCGGGTTCTTCATGATCTTCTACCTGGCCGCGCTGCAGCAGATCTCGCCCTCGGTGCGCGAGGCTGCGCTGCTGGAAGGCGCCTCGCGCTGGCAGTATTTCTGGCGCGTGCTGCTGCCGCTGCTGATGCCCACCACCCTGTTCGTGCTGATCAATGCACTGATCAACGCCTTCCGTGTGGTCGACCAGATCGTGGTCATGACCAGCGGCGGCCCCGACAACGCCACCATGCTGCTGCTGTTCTATATCTACCAGACGGGCTTCCGCTTCTGGGATTCCTCGTACGCGGCCACGCTGACCGTGGTGCTGCTGGTGATCCTGGCCGTGACGGCCCTGGTGAACTTCCGCTGGCTCGACCGCAAGACACACTATCAATGAAGACGAACGCGCTCGATACCCTGGGGGCATGGCTGCTGGGGCTGCTGTGGTTCCTGCCGCTGCTCTATGCCGTGTGGGCGGCATTCCATCCTTCGGCCTACGCCGCGCGCTTCGACCTGAGCGCGCCCCTGACCTTGGCCAATTTCGCCGCCGCCTGGCAAGCCGCGCCGTTCGCGCGCTACTTCGTCAACACCTTCCTGCTGGTCACCATGGTGCTGGTGGCGCAATTCGTGCTTTGCACCCTGGCCGCCTATGCTTTCGCGCGCTTCGAGTTCAAGGGCCGCGACCTGATGTTCATGCTGGTGCTGCTGCAACTGATGATCATGCCCGATGTGCTCATCGTCGAGAACTACCGCGCCATGAGCTGGCTGGGGGTGAACGACACCATCTTCGCCATCGGCCTGCCCTACTTCGCCTCGGCATTCGGCATCTTCCTGCTGCGCCAGACCTTCAAGACCGTGCCGCGCGAACTGGAAGAGGCGGCGCGCGTCGAAGGCGCCAGCCGCTGGCAGATCCTGATGCGCGTCTACGTGCCGCTGGCCAAGCCCATCTATATTGCCTATGGCCTGGTGTCGGTCAGCTACCACTGGAACAATTTCCTGTGGCCCCTGATCATCACCAAGTCGGTGAACACGCGCCCCATCACCGTGGGCCTGCAGGTCTTCGCTTCTTCCGATCAGGGCATAGACTGGTCCGTGATCACCGCCGCCACGCTGCTCAGCGCGGCGCCGCTGCTGATCGCCTTCCTGCTCTTCCAGCGCCAGTTCGTGCAGTCGTTCATGCGCGCTGGCATACGCTGAAGCCCCCCGAATCAGTCCTCCTTGGGTTGATGTATCCACACCGGCAAACGACAGGCCGCGGCGAACACCAGCAGGTTCACGCCTATCAGCAGCGCGAACGGCGCCATGAACGAATGGGGGTCCACCGCCGCCTGATGCACCGGCGTCTGGGCCAGCGACATGACGATGGCCATGACGGTCACCGTCACCGGGCCTCCGAGCCGCTGGGCGATATTGATCGCGGTGTTGGCCACCGCCAGCCGGTCGCGCGCCACCGAGGCATAAGCCGCCGAAATCGACGGGATGTTGATCGTGCCCTGGCCGATCCCGGTAAGGAACAGGCATGCCGCGGCCAAGACCGGCGAGTATTGGGTATACACCATCCAGAGAAAGGGCAGCACGCCCAGCATGGCCAGGAACGAGCCTCCGGCCGATACCGCCCGGCAGCCGAATTTTTCCGTCAAGGTGCCCACCATCGGGAATGAGCACATCATGCCGAAGCCCATGGCCGCCATCGTCCATCCCGCCGCGGGCGCGGACAAGCCGCAACTGGTGATCAGGTACAGCGGAATCAGGAACTGCCTGGAAAAGGCCAGGCCGTTGGCCCAGAACTGCGTGGTGGCCGCCGCCGAAAACACGCGGCCGCGAAACAGCCGCAGGTCGATCAGCGCGGCGCCGCCCTTGCGCCTGGCATGCCAGATGAACACGCCCACCAGCGCCACGCCGGCCACGAGCGCGGAGGCCCCCTGCCGGTGGGTGGCCAGCTCCAGGCCATAAAGAAAGCTTGCCAGCCCGGGCGCGATCAAGGCGAAGCCGAGCAGGTCGAACGGGCGCTTGCGGATGGTGGAGGCGTCGCCCGGCAACAAGGCCGCAGCCAGTCCCACGCCCAGCAGCCCTATCGGCAGGTTGAGGAAGAACAGCCAGGGCCATGAAGCATATTTCAGGATGGCACCGGCCACCACCGGTCCCAGTATCGGCGCGATCAGCACCGGCGTGACGGTGTAGCCCATCACCCGCGCCATGTGCCGGCCGGCCACCCGGGCCAGCATCATCTGCGTCATGGGCGCCAGGATCCCGCCGGCCATGCCTTGCAGCACGCGGGCGCAGATCAGCTCGTCGATCGTGCGCGAAGCGCCGCACAGCACCGAGGTCAGCGTGAATGCCGAGAAACAAGCCAGGTACAGGCGCTTGGCCCCGACGCGATCGACCAGCCAGCCGCTCATCGGCAGCATCAGCGCCAGCGCCAGCAAGTAGCCGCTGACGACCCACTGGGTCGTGGCGATCGAGGCCTGCAGATCCTGATGAATGGCCGACAACGACAGATTCACGACGGTCGAATCCAGTTGCGTCATGAATGGGCCGAGAAAGACCACCACCGACACCTTCCAGACTTGCGGATCGATGCGGTCGGAATCCTGGGGCTTGGCGGGCGCCGCTTGCGACGTGTCCTGGAGATTGGGGGGACTCATTCGGACTCCGCCAGGCGCCGCATGATGCGGCCGGCAGCGAACAGCGTTTCCCGGTCCGCCGCGTCCAGGCCGCTCATGGACTGGGCCAGCCAACTGCGCTTGGCGTCGCCCGTGTTCTTGCGTGCGGCAGCGCCGCGGGCAGTCAGCCGGACGTGCTGCTGGCGGCCGTCGGTAGGATGCGGCCTGCGTTCGAGCATGCCCAGTTCCTCGAGCGAGGCCACGGTCGCCCCCATGGACTGGGGCTTCATGCCTTCGGCGCGGGCGAGCTCGGCGATCGTCGCTGGGCCTTCTCTTTCCAGCCGCGCCATGACGACGGACTCGGTCAGGGAAAGTTCTTGCGTGGCAGCCGCCGCGCGCATGCGGCGCACCAGCATGCCCAGGGCCTGGACAAAATCGATGACGGCGGTTTCGGGTATCTGGGTCGGCATTCCGGTTCTCGCGACGCCCCCCGGGATACCGGCACATGCCGATCAGCAAGGGGACGATCTCAACAGTATAACTTGCAAGTTTACCTTGCAAGCCAAACTGCCTAAATTTGCCTTGCCCTGCTTGTGTCCGCCGACTCCTGGCCCTTGCCTTGCTGCCCTTGCCTTTTTGCCGTTGCTTTCCTGTCGTCGCCCTCCTGCCCTTGCCTCTTGGCCGCTTGCCCTTTACCCCTCGCCCGTCACTCGCCGGGCCTGGCTGCGCGGCTCATCTTGCGCGGTCCTCCTCGCACACCTTTTTTGCGATCAATATTGGTAAGGCACGCTCAGCGGCCCATCGCATAGAACTCATCGTTGGGCCGCATATTGGTGACGTTGGCCATGCGGTTCGAAAGGCCGAAGAACGCCGCGATGGCGGCGATGTCCCAGATATCCTCGTCATCGAAGCCATGGCCGCGCAAGACTTCCATGTCGGCATCATTCACGGCATAGGCGCTGGCCGAGACCTTCATGGCAAAGTCCAGCATGGCCTTCTGCCGGGGCATGAGGTCGGCCTTGCGGTAATTGACGGCGACCTGGTCGGCGATCAGCGGGTTCTTGGCCCGGATGCGCAGAATCGCGCCGTGCGCCACCACGCAGTATTGGCACTGGTTGGCGTTGCTGGTGGCCACGACGATCATTTCGCGCTCGGCCTTGCTGAGATTGCCGGGTTTGTCCATCAAAGCATCGTGATAAGCGAAGAAGGCCCGGAACTCGTCCGGGCGATGCGCCAGCACCAGGAACACATTGGGAATGAAACCGGACTTTTCCTGTACCGCGACAATGCGCGCGCGGATGTCCTCGGGCAAATCGGCCAGGGCCGGTATGGGAAAACGGCCGATGGCCGGTGCTGTGCTCTTAGTCATGGAATAGTCTCCGGAAAATTTGAAATGCGCCCGTGTTGGCGGGAGCCCGAACTGTTGTGCGTTTTACCGCGCACGAGCCGCCGCCCGTCGTCCGCCGCCCCGGGCTTGGCGTGCCGCGGACAAACCGACCGGGCAGCATGCGCGGCTGCAAGGGCTGCGCACGCCTGCAAAATCAATCCTTATGGATGGGCACGATGATGCGGCCGCGTATCCGCCCTTGCACCAGATCCCCTGCCGCGGCAATCACTCCGTCCAGCGGCACATCGTGCGTCAGACCGTCCAGCACCGCTGGGTCGAGGTCGCGCGCCAGGCGGCGCCAGGCCTCGAGGCGGTCGGGCTTGGGACACATCACACTGTCCACTCCCGCCAGCGTCACCCCGCGCAATATGAAGGGCGCGACGGTGGCCGGAAAGCCCATGCCCGCGGCCAAGCCGCAAGCGGCGACCGTGCCGCGATAGCGCATGGCGGCGCAAACATTCGCCAGCACATTGCCCCCCGCCACGTCGACGGCGCCGGCCCAGCGCTCCTTCGCCAGGGGCTTGCCGGGCTCGCTGAATTGCGCGCGATCCAGGATCTCGTGCGCGCCCAGCGCCTTGAGGTAATCGGATTCCTGCGGCCGGCCCGTCACTGCGGCAACGGTATAGCCCAGCCTGGCCAATATGGCTACCGCCACGCTGCCCACCCCGCCCGCGGCGCCCGTCACAAGCACTTCGCCCGATTCCGGTTTGACCCCGTGGCGTTCCAGCGCCATTACGCACAGCATCGCGGTGTAGCCGGCGGTGCCTATGCCCATGGCCTGGCGCAGCGTGAACGGCGCCTGCAAGGGCACCAGCCAGCCGCCATCCACGCGGGCCTTGCCCGCCAGGCCTCCCCAATGTTTCTCGCCGACACCCCAGCCATTGAGCACCACGCGATCGCCCACCTTGTATTGCGGATCGTCGGAATGCTCCACCACGCCCGAGAAATCGATGCCGGGCACCATGGGGTAGCTGCGCACAATAGGCGACTTGCCGGTAATCGCCAGCGCATCCTTGTAGTTCAGCGTGGAATACGCCACGCGTACAGTGACGCTGCCGGCGGGCAAGCGATCGTCCGCAACATCGGCCAGAGCAACGCTTTGGCCGTTTTCCGCTTTGTCTATGAGTATTGCCTTGAACACTGCTGGCTCCTTTCCCTTTACTGACGAGTTGTCGTTTACCCGATGAGTTGCCGTTTACCCGATGACCCGCCGTTTACCTGACGAGTTGCCGTTTACCTGACGAGCTGCCGTTTACTGACAACGCACCGTTTACTGGCGATTTACCGATTTACGGGATGATGCGGATGTCCGGGCGAGAGCATGAGTAGCCGCGCCCGCGCAAGCGAAGAACCCTTCGGCGAAAACATCCAGCGCCCGCGGACTGCGCGCCAGCTTGGCGTGCAGGACGGCGCCTTCCCATCCAGTCCAGAAAAATGCCGCCAGTCGCTCGCAATCGGCGTCGGCGGCGATTTCGCCGGCGTCTTGCGCCGCGCGCAGGCACGCGGCGGTACGCCGCTGCCAATCGGCAAACACTTCCAACAGGCGGCCGCGAAACGATTCGGGCAACGCCCCCATTTCCTGCCCTAGGTTTCCGACCAGGCAGCCACGGCGAAACTCATAGCGGGCCATGCCCTGCCTGGCGTCGTCAATGAAATTGCGCAGGCGCGCCAGCGGCGGGCAAGACACATCCGAAAACCAGTGATCCAGCTTGGCGGCGAAATATTCCGCATAGGCGTCGATCAACGCCAGCCCGAAGGCCTCCTTGCTGTCGAAGTAATAATAGAAAGAGCCCTTGGGCACACCCGCCGATCGCAATATTGCGTCGATGCCGACCGAGGCGAAGCCCTGCTCGGTCAATACCGCAACGCCGACGCGCAAGAGACTCTGGCGCACGTCGGCATGCGCGGCGCCATCGCCGGCTGGCCGGCCGCGGCGCCGCGGCCGGCCAGCCGGCACCTGCGAGCTGCCGTCAGCGGCCGGCGCCGTTGCGGCGGCGGGTGTGGCAGAGGTGTTGGGCATACGTGGGGTTCCCTTCATCTTGAAGCCGAAGCCATCCGATCAAGCCCCGGCTCACCTGTTCCGAGACCAATTAAATTAATTATGTAATAAAATAGACTAATCGTCTATAAAATTCAACCCAGGCGATTCGAAACGAAGATGCCGCCACACGAAACCGTGCCGATCGCTTCGTGGTAGCCTTTGAATATAGCGTTTAGCGCCGCACGCTTCGTCAGCCGCTTGAACAAGCCATACGCAACAAGCGCGCCGGCGAGCAGATGCGGTCGACAAACGCATCGAAGACGCAAGAGTCCGGACATCGCCCGCGTCGCGCGGGCAGCAGAAAAACCAGGAAGGGGAAAGCAGCATGGCCAGGGTCGAACGCAAGGGTATTTATTTCGGTTGGGCCATCGTCGCCTCGGCCACCGTGCTGACCCTGCTCACGGTAGGCTTGCGGCTGAGCATCGGCCCCTTCTTCCTGCCCATGGCCCACGACTTGGGGCTGGATCGCAGCGAACTGTCCTCCATCGTCGCCGTAGGCATGATGGTGTACGGCTTGTCGATGCCAGCAGTCGGCCAACTCGTCGGAACCTGGGGCACCCGCAACGTGCTGCTGGCGGGTACCGTGATCGTCGCGGCTTCGGTAACGGGCACGGTAATGGCCACCAGTTGGGTCGGCCTGCTGCTGTCGTTCGGCGTGGGCCTGTCGGTCGGCCTCGCCCTGGCCAGCCCGGTAACCTTCACCCCCATCATCAGCCGCTGGTTCGTACGCCAGCGCGGCATGGCCCTGTTTTCCTTATCGGCCGGCTCGATGGCCGGCATCGCCATTCTCACTCCCGTCTTCACCTCCGCCATCGCATCGCTCGGCTGGCGCGAGACCATGGCCGGCTTCGCCTTGCTGTATGCGCTGGCCGCCATTCCCACCGCGCTGTGGGTCGTACGCGAGCAGGCGCCGGAAAATGCCGACCTGCGCAGCGACGCGAACCAGCCCACCAGCGCCAAAGACAGCGCCGCGCGCAACGCACGCCCGACGCGTGCCGCCATGCCGCCGGCACCCGCGCTCAGCCTGCACGAAGCCGTGCACACCGCCCCCTTCTGGCAAATCGTCTTCGGCCTTTTCGCCTGCGGATTCAGCATGAACCTGCTGGGCACCCACGGCATGCCGATGCTGATGGACCATGGCTTCGACGCGCACACCAGCTCCTTCGGCATAGCCCTGATCGGGCTCATGGCCATATTCAGTTCGCTGGGGCTGGGACGGCTGTCGGACGTCGTGCAGCGGCGCAGCATCCTGGCCACCATCTACATCGTGCGCGGCCTGGGATTCTTCGGCCTGGTCGAGGCCGCGTCCCCCTGGCAGCTCTACGGCGTGGCCGCAATCGGCGGGGTCGTCTGGGCCGGCAGCGTCGCGCTGTCCTCGGCCATATTGGCCGATGTATACGGCACGCGCCTCGTCGGCGTGCTCTACGGCCTGGCCTACGTCAGCCACCAGATAGGCGGCACCATCAGCTCATGGCTGGGCGGCTGGGCGTACGAACACTTCCACACCCACCTGGTCTCGTTCGGCATGGCCGGCGCCCTGCTCTTCGTGGCCGCCGCCATATCGCTGCGCCTGCCCCGGCGTGGGGAAGCCTTCGCGCCACCTGCCGCGCTGGCGGCAAACTGATGCGCTGACCAGCCACGGATTGCAAATCCGTGCGCCTCGGCTCGATTCCGAGTCGAGCCTCCAAATTGGTGTAGAATGGCGGGCTTTAGACGATTTCCCTTTCTTACAGGGGCTTATCGTCTGTTTCCGGGAAAGCATCCCGGATTCCTGATGCGCCTGCCCACATGCAGGCGCCTGCCGGCGCGATGGCAGAGTGGTTATGCAGCGGATTGCAAATCCGTGTACCCCGGTTCGATTCCGAGTCGCGCCTCCAATGTTCATGCGGATCTTGAGCCGTTCTAAATTGTTCTCTGGTCCGCAAAACATCCTTCAGTCCGCAATTCTTTACTTCGGCCCCCGTTCCGACCGCAATTCCGTCACAACTCACAATTCTGGCTTGTGCTAAAAATACTGTTCATAAATACAGTTTTTAGCCATGCTTTCCCATCGCGAGCTCAAAGCCATTCAGGACGGCAATCGACGTCACCAGGACGTCATGACGCTGCTGCGCGAGATTCGGCGTTTTCGCGACCTGCTCGTGCCGATCCGCCAGTATTTAGGTAAGCTGGTGACTCGTGATCAATCGCCCGAGCAGCAAGCGCTCTTTCGCGAGATTTACGACGCGATCAAGCTCGAGCCCTGCGTCCTCGAGTATGAACGCATGCTCGAAACGCGTCGGCGCATCGAACGCGAGCAGATCGTATCGGGAGTCTATGCGCAGCAAGAGCGAGAGCTGGAAATGTGCGGACGGATCAAGCAGGAAAAAAGCGGCCGGGAATACATGGAGACCTGGGGCACGGACGACTACACCGTGCTCGATGTGCCCAGCGAGCACCCGCGACCACGTTACAACGTCGCGCCTGGCGCCATGCCCTGGACCATTCACTGGCTAGATGACGGACGCCTGGCGATCGCTCGGCTGTTCTGGGGCTATGAGCCCTCCTGGGGCAAGCGCGGCCCCGCGGCGAATGCGCGTCTCGACAAGCTGGTCGACGACTCGCCGTTCTGGCGCGGCACGATGAGCCGGCGCGTGATCGTTCCGGCGGACGGCTGGTATGAGTGGACGGGCGAAAAGCCGGACAAACAGCCCTGGTACATTCATCCGCGCGACGCGCAAACGATATGGCTCGCAGCCGTATGCGGCTGGAAGCCAGGTGCCGAGCATGATGGACACCACGGATTCGCGATCGTTACTTCAGACGCGCGCGATGTGCTGCAGCAGATCCACCCGCGCCGGCCGCTGACGCTCACTCTTGAACTGGCGCAGGCCTGGACTGACCGTGGCACGACGCCGAAGGCTGCGCTGGAAATCCTCAAGGAAGCGCAGTCGGAGGCCGATTTCACATGGCACCAGGTAACGCGGGCCATGGGAAACAGCAAATATCAGGGTGAGGATTCGAGCGCGCCGCTGCCGGCGGCCAAAATGTCGGACTTTAAACCGCTGTTGGGGCCAGGAGGGATCGGGTAGGCGTAGGACCTTCTTTACCCAGCCACTTCCGCGTAGCACTTCTGTGCGGCTTTCAGTGACGGCAGGCCCCCGGCCACCATCTTCGCGGGTTCGGTGGTCTGCCAGAGCTCGAAAGCGTCTTTCCCGCCGACGATGACTCTGCAGATAGTCCAGCCTGGTGGCCCGATCCAATAGTATTCGTCCATTTTCCGCCACTCGACGTCCTTGCCCACCTGCGCCTCCTACAATCAACCGAGCGTAGTGTAGCGCCGAGCCCACTTAGGCGCAGATGACCACACGACCCCGCGAATGTGCAATGAGGAACATAATGGATAACATGATAAAAATTGCGCCGGGAATCTATCTGGTACGCACCCTGGCTGGATTTCGCAAAGCCATAAGGGCGGAATTTTCCGACTATTGCGAAAATTGGGTCATGAACGATGTACAGGGCTGGCCAACCAGCTATCCTGCCGTCGTGTCACTGAGTCTCGGCTACAGAGGTTCTTCGTTCGTCGCCTGCAACAGTGTTCACGTCAATATTCTGAAGGCAGCGATCTCAGAAGCCTAGAGGCTCTTTCCTTTGGCATCGATCGATTCGTAATTACGTTCCCAAAATGCAAAAAGACCGCCGGCCTCTCCGAAGAGAGACCGGCGGTTTTGTTTTTGTGGAGAACGTATCAGGCAGCGAGCGCCTTTGCGACTGCGTCTTTCCCGTCCTTATACAGCCGCAATCGCGTTCCGCGCGGCATGCGGCGGTCGAACGATGAGGCGTAGCCTGTCGGTACGTGCACAATCTGCGCGCCCGTATCTTGATCGAGCGTCATATGGGTGAGCTCATTGCTGGATAACATCAGATCGATGATGCGCGGGCCGAGGTCCCATATCCGGCTTCTGCCGGGAGCGAGCGGCGTGGTGCCAGTATCCAGATAGACACCAAACCGCGGCACATCGTCGACGATGAGATTGCTCGCCGGCATATTGTCCGTCGTTCCGCCGTCAACGAGTACATGTCCGTCGTAGCGTACGGCCTCATAGACGATGGGAATCGACGCGCTGGCACGCGCGGCCAGCGCCACAGGCACATCAGGGGTGTTCTGTCGATCGAAGACAAACTCCCGCTCTGTCATCAGGTCGGCAGCAATGATACGTAGATCGATCGACACTTGGGCGAACGTCTTGCCGCGCGTGCAGTCCATCAGGAACGACAGCATGCGGTTGCCCGATGAAAGCCCACGGCCGCTCAGAATCGAGCCGCACGAGAGACCCATCATCGGGGACCAGTCCATTTCCAGGCAGATCTGCCGCATCTCGACAAGCGACATGCCGCACGCATAGAGCGCGGCCACGATCGCGCCGCCGGACGTGCCGGCGAGCTCGATGATGCGGCGCCGGCCGTCTTGAATGGCCTGCAGTGCTCCCACATGCGCGGGCAGGCGGAATCCACAACCGCTTAGGGCAACGCGCAGAGGTTTCATTGCGCGGTCCCGGCAGTTGTAGCGCTGGGCGCCGTGGAAGTTGTCGCTTCCGAGACAGGCGCCGAGGACGGCTGCACAGTGGGTACGAGGATGGTAATCGAGGTCTGTGCAATGTCCAGGCCTATGAGTGCAAGATTTTTCCCATTGGCCGATAGGCTCGAGTTCTCGATCACATTCGCCAGCACGGGGAAGATGGCATTCACGAGCGTCTGCACACTGGCCGTGGATGCGAGGTCGGTTGCAGCGCAGAAGTCGTCCACTTGACCCACGACATTCTGAATATTCTTTGTGTCGGTCGCATCCAGCGGTGTCGTCAGGTTATTCATCGAGTTCTGGACGCCCAGCGCCAGGGGCTTGGCGACGTTGCAAACCTTGGTCGCCGTGTCGACGAAGCTTGCGACCGTGGGCGCTTGAGTGACCGGCGTGGTGGCCGTGACTCCAGCAGTATTTGTCGCGCAGCCGGCGAGCAAAACGAGAGACGAAAAAAAAGCCGCGATCGCGGCGAGTTTGAGGGAACGCATAGGAGCTCCTAGGGGGTGAGTTTGATTGCCGCGGTAGCGGCATTGGAGACGGCGGTGGAAATGCCGTTCAACTCGACGGACTGAGCTGCAATGGGTTTGCTGGCCGACGCGCCTGTTTCGCTGAAATCGAGCGTGATCGATCCATCCGAGGCCCGGGTGGCGTGCACCGTCACGCCGTCGACGTCTTTTGAGCTCGTGACCGTGGCCTCACAGCACAGTGTGTTGCCGGTCGCAGGATCCGTGTAGGGACGCAGAGTGTAGGTGCTCTGGCCCGCACAGCCGGCTAGCATGAGCACGCCGGTCAGGGCGATGAACGTCTTCATTGCGCCGGCGGCGTGGGTACCGCTGCAGGCGCGCCAGCCTTCGCCGCGCGCGCATTGAGCCAGTTGATACCCACGTGGGCCAGCGCGACGATCGCACCCGCCACGAGCGCAGAAACGCTCTCAGGCACTGGATGCGGGCAGCCGCTCAGCACCCATTCAACCGCCGGCACGACAGACGCGGCCGTGACCGTCACGCCGCTGGAAACAAGAATAGGATTTGCCATCAGGCACTCCATGAAAAAAGGGCCGCGAGGCCCAGGTAGAAGAAAACTAGGAAATCGGAGAAAAGCACGTCAATTCCCGGCCGTGTCTAGGGCTAGCAGCGTGTGTGCGCGGATGATCGATATGAGCTTGCTGGCGTAGTCCGGATCGGTGGCATAGCCGGCGCGGGCAATGGCCCAGGCGAAGTCCTCGCCGTCGTCGCAATGCTCGAATGCGGACGCATAGCGTGGGTTCTCAACCAAAAACCGCGCGTGATCCTCAATGCTGCCGAGCCAGTCCGGGTAGGCCCTGAATTTCGCCTCGATGATGATGGTCTTGCCGTTGACAACTTCATGCGTCTTTTTCGTCGTCACCGGGGCGATCCACGACGCATCGGCTTTGATGCCGAACAGGTTATGCCCGGGTGCGTGCGCACCCCAGCCTGATTCCAGCGCGGCCTGCGCGATGGTGACGCTCGCAGGCACCTTTGTTTCGCGCATCGCAGCCTGGGCAGCAGGCGCAATAGCAGCAATAAAGTCAGCGGGTGTCATACTTTCTCCAACTCCTGAAACGGCGCGCGTGGCGCTTGATCCAGTAGCAGCGGACGGCCATGCAGGCCATCGCTACCGACATCGCTGTCTCCGAGCGGTCGACGGTCTGCGGATACGTCCAAGCCCAGCCCGCGCAGGCGACCGCCGAAAAGCAGAGGAACACCAGTGCAAACTTTCCGAATAAGCCATCGTTGACGCGCGGCGACAGCACAGCCCATATGCATGCCAGCACCACCAGCAGGTTCGAAATCACGAAGATATAGAGTGTCATAGCTGCTCACCCCTTGCGGCTCAGCCAGCTGCGCGCGATATCGCTGGCCAGGCCCCAGAGATCCGCTTTGCGGATCGTCGAGACGGTCTTGTCGATCAACGACCAGCCAAGCGTGCCGATCAAAAACGAAATGCCACCCGCCCAGCCCGCCGGCGCGCCCACCAGCTCGATGACGGGCTGGGCGAAGAGTCCCGCGCATGTCGTGCCGGTTATCACCATCGCGACACGCTGCGTACGGGACAGTCCCTTAAACGAGGTCATGGACAGCACCGAACCCAAGGTGCCCAGCACGATCGACAGCAGCTTCGGGTCCTTGATCTCATCGGGCATTTGCATCGGTCTTCCCAAATAAAAGCCGCCTCGCGGGCGGCAGGGAGTTGCAGGGCACGTGGGCTTACGCTGTGATCTGCGCGGCCGCAACAAAAAGGTCGTCCATCTGCTGGCTGGAAATGCCTGCTTTGCCGGCCAGATACGCCAGCGCCGGGCTGGATCGCTCCCAATCCTGTGCGCGTGCCCACGCCCATTTCACTGCTGCCGGGGTATCGGCGGCGTCAACTGCAGTTTGCACGGCGTCCATGAGGCTCGCATTTATTAGCGCGATGCCGCCCTGCGCGGCGGATACCCGCTGAGGTATCACGGGCGGCGGGGCCACGTACTCGGCAATCGTGCCGTATTTTCCGGCGACAAGATCAGTGAACAGCTGCGCCCCATAGGGCATAGGGTCATCGGCGCGGGCGCAGAACGGATGCGTGCCATCCAGTTCGTTGAACACGACATCACACTTCACGGAAGTGTGATCGGCATCGGCCCATTGTGGGCTGACTACGGATTTGACTGTGAGACTCATTGTGTGTCCTTATGCATAGCGCATCCAGAGCGTAGACAAGTTGGTGTTACCGCCGGCAGGCGCGTAGCCCATACAGCGCCAACTGCCCGATAGCGATCCTGTAACGTTGCCTGCAGCGTTCGACCATTTCAGATCAGATCCTGCCGCCACGTCGCCAGGATTCCTCGACGCCGGGACATACACGAATGCGTATGAGCCTACGGCACCCGCGCCGAGGGTTGCGATGTAGCCAGCGAAATTCTGGCTTGACAGGATGGTCTGCTCTAAAACCCCGTCAATGTTGTAAATTACGCTGCCACCCCCCCAACGCAGGCGTATCCAGTTGGACGTAGACGAGACAACGCCGTGGTCAGACGTAGACCACTTCGAGTCAGGATTGAAATTTGACGACCCCCACAGGGTTCCTTGTGAGGAAGTAGACACACTACCGGCCGCACTAAGGGCCATGCTGCCCAGAATCGTAGTGTTGTCTGCGTCCACAACATCAAAGGTGAAGCCGCCGACTCCGCCGCCCTTATTGTTGACAATGCGAGTTTTGCCAGAGCTGCTGGGCTCGTTCCAACCGATATGCGTGCCTTGGCTTGATGGGTTGGTCGTTGAGTTAGCTTGTATACGCGGCAGAGTAAGCTGCCCGGTCATCGTGTCGCCAGACTTCGACACCTTGCCGTCCGCCGTAGATTGTGCCGTAGCGGCCGCGGCGCTTGCGGCTGCTGCAGCTGCGCCTACCGTGGCATTGACCCAGGCCACGTCCGTAATGCGAGAGCTAGTCGTGTCGCCGGTGCCGGTGACAACGTCCTTCGGCGCAACGGTGCCCAAGGTTGGCGCATTGGAAATTTTGCTGTAGTCAAGGTCTGTTACTTCAAGCGCGATATTGCCCGACCCGTCAAAGTCGACGCCGGCTGCGGTGGCCGCGCCCGAAATCGAGATTTTGCGTGCGGTCTTGAGCTTGGTGGCGGTGCTGACGTTGATCGCGTATTCGGTCTCCAGTTCGGCCCACGCCGTTCCAGACCAGGACTCCCATCGTTTCGACGCCGATGAATATCGGATCGAATATTCGGGAAGATTTGTTGGCGTCGTATGTGCGGGATCCAGCCCCTGCGCCAGATCGGCGAAGCGCCCATTGATTTCTGGGATGAACTCCGATGAATAATTGCTTGTTAATGTCGGTTTGCTGTGATCTGCCATATCAGTTCCCTCTGATTGCCCACGACACGACGCCGTCCTGGCGCGCACCGTCTTTGTCGAACAGGTAGATGCGCATGGACTGCGCATAGATCTGCAGACTTCCACTTTGATCGGGATGCGACACCGAAGCTGTGAACGAGTCGGTGTCGGCTAAAAGCACGGTGACGCGCTCGGGCGCGATGTCCGCATAGTTGAGCATCACATCTTGCCCCGCCAGAAGCCCGTGATCCGCAACGTTCACTGTCACGGTACCCGAGTCGATCGCGTATGTGCCGGATAGCGGCGCATCTTTGAAGTCGTAGACAGCAGTGCGCGACACGGTGCCGGCTGGCGTCAATGTGATTGAAGATACGTCGATGAAGTCGACGTTGAAATTCGCAATCGTGCCTTGTGTGTCCGAGGCCAGCGCAGACACCGAGCCGGCATCGTTTTTCAGCTTCGTCGACAACCGAACGGAGAGCGCCTTGATTTGATACAGCGCTGTCTCGGTGCCCGACTGCGAAACGATGAATTTGATGCGGACATAACGAAAGTCAACTGCAAAAGTCTCCAGCCCATTTGTCGGCGAACTCCATGTCGCATTGTCAGTTGAGGTTTCGATGGTTGGAGCGAGAATCGGGGCGCCCGCGACGACCAATGCATCCATAATGACCGTGACCTGGCTTGACGGTACAACCGTGCCAAAGTCAAAGACCTCTGTGTATGTACCGGGCGTAGGCGTGGGTTGCGCATATATCGGGAAACCGGCCGTGGCCTGATCCGATGGCGACCCCCAGGAGCGAGTGGAGAAGTGATCTTGCCAGGTGCTCGCTGTGTCGACCGGCAACAACAGACTGCCGCCAGCCACCAGGGCGTTCGTTTTTGTCGATGAAAAATCCGAATGCAGTTCCCCGTGAAAGATGAAGTCCGGCGGCTGTGCCACATTGGTCACAATGCTCACCGGAACGGATTCGTTGCCGTCCGTATCAACCGTGGCCAGCCAATACGTATACGTTCCCGCTTGCAGTTCTTGTAGCGTAGTGAACGATCCTTTCTTCGAACCAACATCGGAGGCCGATGCCCATGCGTCACCCTTCTTGAGGCGCATGTGCGAAACCGGTAGCGTGGTCGGCTCTGGCAGCGTCCAGAAAAGCAACACGTTATTGTCGATAACTTGCGCCCTGACGCCCGTTGGCGCGTTGGGAGCCAGTTTTTCGATTGCGATATTCGCGCCATCGGAGACTCGATCCAACGCGTCGACTGTGCAAATTTTGAACGTGCGAGAGCCAATCCAGTCCGCGGGTAGCGTGATGGTGGTCGATTTGGTGTCTTTGGTCACCGACCCGTAAGATACTCGGTACGTATTAAGTCCAAACTCTGGCGTAACACCGTTCCAATCCATCGTGATCGTCGCCGAGGTCTGGCTGGTATCGAAAAACGAAAATGTGATGCCCGTGACGTTTGGAATGGTCGCTGCCGTGTGGCTGATCGACGCTGAATTTTCACTATAGAGTCCCGCCGCTGTGAACGCGCGAACATACCAGACCTTCTCGACGCCCACGTCGCCAGGCATCACCAGACATTGCCTCGCGTCACCACGAAATAGGTACCCCGACGTGCCCCAGCCAGCATCCGTATCGCGCACCTCATACCCGACCACATCGGGCGTGGGCGAGCTGCTCCAGGAAAGGCCCAAGCGGGCGCCGTCTGGGACAATGGCCAGACCAGTGACATCAGCCGGTGCAACGGCAGCCCCTACAATCGTGTACGTCTCTGTTCTAGGCGTTCCCTGATTGGGCAGCGTCGCGGGCTTGACAGTCACAGTCACCACATCACCGCGCCGCAGATCAGACAGCGTCATCGACCGCGTTGAGAGGCGCGTCGATGAGCGTTGCGCACCATTGACGACAACAATCACATCAACCGGCGCAAATACCGATACCGTCCACGATACAACCATCGTCGCGCGCTGAGACAGGCTGTTGTAAAACCCTTCTACAAAATCAATATCAAATACGATGCCCGAGAGTAACGCACCGTCCTTGGGTGGCGTATAGGCATAGAGGTTCGTCTCGCAGGCGTAGTAGTCGGGATTGTCATCCTGGCCGGTGAACTTCAATCCCATGTCTTCGCCGCCCTGGACATCGATGATCTTGATCCGCCGGCCGGGCGTGGCGAGAGGGTCGAACTGCCAGGCCCAGTCGAAGATAGGCAGGGTGCCGTATCCGTCATCAGTGGGAATGTGGAAGGCCGCCGGCAGATCGCCCACGATCGTCAGCACGTCGGTTTCCCCGGTTCCTCCGGTATCGGCGGTGACAGCGACGAGCGCGAAATTGTTCTCGGGATCGCGCAGCATCGCCCAGCCTGTGCCGCCAGTCGGTACGGGCTTGTCCAACTTGACGGTATCAGCGGTCAGCGCAAGGCAACGGCCCGCGTAGCTCCACACGGTCAGATCGTGACTCATTTCCACCACGTCGCCGCGCGTCGCAATAAGACCTTCCAGATCCATTTCCCACTGAACCTTGCGGTAGTGGTATTCCTGGTCTGCCGCAATGAGGTTCGCTTCGCGCCCAGCCATGTCGGCATCGGTGCAGCCGTCAAAGTCGAGCGTCACGACGGAATTCAAGACGCCCACGTTCGGCACATTCGCGCGCACGCTGTCGGGGATCCAGCCTTTGGCCGGATTGACGAAATTCACCACGACTTGGTCGGCCGTCTGATCGGCGTTATAGGAGACCTTGAAAGTTCCCGCCTTGATGTTGTAGGGGCCGATGACCGCGACCACAGGAAGATTCGCAGCATCCCAGATGACGCCGAGCTTTCCCGACTGCCAGCTATACGAGGCTCGACCGGCGCGCGCGATCATCACTAGGACATCGTGCACGCTTTTGGCGTCTTTCAACACATAGTTGAAAGTCAATCGCTTCGCATCGCACCAAGTCCCCCAGGCTTTGATGCCCTCGATGTCTATGCGCGAATCCGGCAGGCATGCGCCATATATTCGATTGCCATCGGCGTCACGCTGGCCACGGACGTACCAAAGAAACCACCACGCCGGATTGCTGGTGGGCGCCCATTGCCATGCCGAGCCCGTCCAGACCCATGCCCAGGCCTGCGTGATGGAGTTAAGCTCATTGAGCGCACCGTTTAACTGCGACGTCGCTTGAATGCGCACGGCAAGCCGGCGTTGGCCCGCATAGTTGGCCGTGTCGGGCTGGTAGCAGAGGATTTGGTTGACCGCTAGTTGATTCGATTCCCGCGAGCTGGAGACATCCGCAGACGTTTTCCATATCTGGACATCGTACTGGCCAGCTGATAAGTCAATACCGATCGTCTGTCGCGTCGGCTCTTGCTTCGCCCCGGTCAACCGTACGCCGGGTGTCACGCTATAGGAAATGAGCGGGTCGGGCGCAATACCAGCCCAAGGCTGGCCCAACTGATAAGGGTGGACTTTCCAGCGCCACACGCCATATACAGGCGGCGTATAAAGATCTGAATCGCCGCCCGACGATGAGCCTTCTCGCAGGATGACTGTATCGCCATCCGTGTGGTCACTCGGATTCGTCGAGCCGTATGACACCTGTGTTTCTGTGGTGCCGTATTCGCTCGAATCTAGGCGCATCAGCGCCCAATAATGGGACGCATAGACAGCATCTTGCAGCAGGCCGACATCAACCCAGGCGCCACCGACTGGCCGATACTGTATACGCAGATCCACCGAGCGCGCGTCCATGCCTCCCTGATCGTTCACATAGAATAGCGATGCGGCCAGTTCGATGGATATATGCGTCGTATTCAGGCTTGTGGTTCGGCTATTGACTACGCTCGAATTGAGTGCGAAGCCCTGTATCGTATCGACGTTGCCCGGAAACATCGACAATGCGCCGGTATTCGGATCGGGGAGCTGGAGCTGCACGCCCTGATAGTTTTCTATGGGCGTGTCGCCGATGTAATAGCCCTCATCTCTAACCTCGTTCAACTGCAACCCGAAGTGGAATACCTGGTTCAGATATTGCGTGTCGCCCACATACTCGGTGTAGTAGTTCGCGCCGAGATCGGGCACAACTTTGCAACGCCCGAAGATCAGCATCATCGGTTGCCACAAGCGCGCTTGGTTCTGGCCGCCCGAGAGGGTGTAGCTTGGGTTGGTCTGGGTCGATGCGGATAGCGCGGCTGCTGCGGTAGAAGCCGTTAGCGGCGGCAGTAGGGTGGTGATCAGCAGCGAGCCGCCGATCATGATGGCGCCGGAAGCAATCGCACCGCCAAGCGTTCCCGCTGCGAACCCCAGTTGAGCCGCCATCCACGGCGCGCTCAAGGCCAGCGCCACCAAGGCGACCGTGCGAACGATTTTTCCAGCATCGCCACCAGTCGGTAGTTGCCGAATAACAATCTGGTCGCCGGTACGCGGAATCAAACGCATCCACAACGCGTCAGGAACGCGGGCACCGTTATGCCAGATGCGGATTCTGCCCGACGGCACGACAATGCCCGTGCGCTCGATATAGTCGCCCAGCGTTTCATTGTGCCGGAATGCCGCCACCTCAATAATCCTGCCGGCACCTACCATCGCATGCGGATAGACGATGAGCGGCGGCCGCTCGACGGTCGGCCGTTCTATCACTTCCATCGGTAATATCCTTCGACCTTGAAGTGCAACCGCGTGAGCGTGCGCAGGCGTTCGCGCGTCACCATGCCGTAGGCTTGGTTCGCATGGAGCACCCACCATTCATTGGCGAGCCAGCACATGACGCCAATATGGCAATTTTGGCCACGCCCGATCAACAGCGCGGGGCAACCGTCAACAGGCGTGTCGATGCGTGTGGCATAGTCGTCTTTCAGCTCGGCGATTTGCTTGGCCTGTTCGATGTAGCCTTCGGCATGGCCGGCGGGCAGGCCGATCACTTTCCCGAAAACCTCATGTGCTACGCGTTCAGCCAGGACAGCGCAATCTGCCATTTCTGCCACATATGGATGCCCGACGTAACGGTCTGACCAATGCATTTTTTGCGCTCATAAAAAAGCCCCGCAACGAAGACGGAGCTCTAAATAATAAAAACCCGGCTCAAGGCCGGGCAGGGATGATTTATGTCGGACGGATCAATTACATTCTTTATATCCCGCGAGCACCCACTTTTTCAGTGTCGTGCCTAACTTCTGTACCGATCCCAAACTGTAATAGGCCTTGATATCGGTCATATCCGGCGAGATTGCCTTGATGTCGATCACCTGGTATATATCTGTGCCTAGCCCACCATGCAATTCGACAGAAATTGTCCCCGATTCAATATCCGTATATAAGTCGCCGTGCACTACCTGTTGTGCGGTGATCATTCCTGCCTCGAAGCATTCACGCACCTTACCGAGGATGACGCGATATACAGCCTGATAGTTTTGGGGCGCCTGGAACTGATATAGGCGTTGCGGCCCCATTGCGCGCACACCATTCAACGTGGCCGGAGCGCAACCCACCAGCATCAACCCCACCGCCAGAACCACCAAAACTTTTCCCATCGCTGCCTCCCTATTTGTAAGCGGAGTTTACCGCCGAAGCAGATCGTGCGCTAGACCGAGCATCTTTGCGTTTGGGGCAGCCGTTAAAAAACCCGCGTGAGCGGGCTGAAAGATTGCGTCGGCCATTGACCAGCCTTGTTTCAGTCTATACGCCGCTCTCTGCCATGCTGAAGAACGTATTCGACCGAAATATACAAATAAGGACAGTTCGACTCCGTTTACTCGAACCTTCACATTGTTTCGCCGATTGTTTTGCTGCACTCTTTGTGTTGCCCAACGGCAATTGTCGGGTTCATAATTTCCATTTGTATCGATGCGATCAAGGGAATAGTCAGCCCCGGGCTTCGCGCCCATGTCACGATAGAAATTAGCAAAGTCATTCCATTTTTCGCTAAACTTGATGCCTCGCCCACCATAGTTGGCATAGTTCTTGTCATGTGGATTTCGGCAACGCCTCTTAGCGCCTTCCCACGATTTAAATTCAGGCGTTCCTGTCATGCCGTGCTTGCTGATCTTCGCAATTTTGCGTTTCCGGCCAATACAACCGCAATCTGTGCGTTCACCGCTGGTCAGGCGGCATGCCCGCGTCCTGAACTCGTTTCCGCAATCACAAACGCAACGCCAAATATGCTGGCTTCTTTTATTGGGGCCAATATCCTCAAGCGCCATGCAAAATCCGAACCGCTTTCCCTTTAAATCAAGTGCCGGCCTACCCATAGCAGTTTCCCTATAACATCATAGCTAAGAAGAAAAGCGAAAAGTGCGGTAAATAACCCCGGCGCGGTCGCTGGAGTGAAGTTCACGGTCGTTCCCACTTGCGCCAGCAAGTTCTGGTACCCGATGTTGCCCGTTACCTTCTGGTTGTCGATTTGCATGCCCGACAAGTCGAAGGTGATATCCATTTCGAGGGCCAGCGTGGAGCGCAGCACTTGCATCAGGCGGCACTGCGCACCGCGGCCGCCGTTGCTCTGCTCAAGCCATTGCGTCAGATCGCGGCCGATGTTGTCGACCTGCAGCTGGGCCTGCGGTATTTGGCCGTCTGTGTCATCAGGCCATACGAGGTCGAATGCACACTTGACGAACTCGTTACCCGAGACGGTTACGTTCTGGGTGTCATTGACCACGCGGATAGGTACGGCAAGGTCGGGGTGCGTGATTTCCAGAAGAACCAGGAAGGGCTCGTCCGCCGAGGTCGCAAGCAGGTTGCGCCGGGCTGCGGCCGAATATGAACGCGGCATGATCAGCCCACTGTTTCAATCTGCACCTGGGCGAGCCAGATGATGCCCGGCGAAGTCCACTTGACCGCGCCCTTTACGATCCGCGCCTGTTTCGTTACGCCATCGAGGGGGTCAGTCCAATCGAACCATCCGGCGCCGCCAAACAGATCGGTCTTCACCCAAGCATCGAATCCGTTCTTATCCTCGACACTTTCCACTAATATCTGCGCATTGCGGGTGACGATTGGCAATGAGTAACGGGCGCGCTGCTTGGCAATGCCGCCATCCATGTCCGTGCGCAGCACGCCGTAGTCGGCCTGTTTATCAAATCCATCAAGCAGGATCGTTGCGTAATCGGGGAAGGTTGCCATCAGGTCGCTCCCAGTGCTTGCATCTGCTTGCGAATGCGGCCACCGGTTTGTAGGTCAGTCAATACAACCTGCACCACCCAATCTTTACCGTTGAACGTTGGGGAACTGACTTTGGCCTGAGCGGGTTGACTGGTTTGGTTGACGAACTGGATTTGCACATTCGGTGCGCTATTACCGCTGTCCGAACGAACGCCAAGATTCCCATTGGACATCCTGGTCAGGGGCATGATGGCTTCCGGGCCGGCTTCTCCGAACACCCCGGCGCCCTTAGCGAAAGCGAAGTAATGCGGGCGGTCATAGATGCCATTGGAATATGCGGAGAGGCTCGGATTGTCAAATACGTTGCCATGCGCATTGTGTAGACTGTAGGACATCCAATCGACGCCGGGGGTGCCTGGCATGGAAGTTCCAAGCGAAGCATTTAAATCCAGGCCCGGAGACGCAGAGACGCCTGCAAGTGGGCCGAACAAACTGCCAAGCGCCGAACTCAATCCCGATGCCAACGGCCCGGTGAGGCTTTGCCGAATTGCAATGCGGGCCAAGTCGCTGATGATGCTGTTCGCCAAATCGGTAAAACTGAGTTTCCCTGTCGTGACAAAATTGACGAATACGTCTTCCATGCCTTTAAAGGCATTTGTCGCGGCGCTTTTCATCCCGTCGAAGACGTTGTCGGCATCCTCGGCGTAGCTGTTCAGCCCGCCTATCGCCCCCTGCGACCAACTGCTTTGTAGGTCCTTCAGACGCGCGTAATAGCTGGCATTCGCGGCAAGACGGTCTTGCAGGTTCTTTTGCAGTTCCGTCGTGAAGGCGTCATAGGTCGATTTATCGATACTGCCGCTGGCGAATTGCTTTGTGTATTGCTGCTGCTGCCGCAATATCTCCAGGCTAATCTGTTGCTGGTCGGTAAGCTGCTGCTTCGACGTCTGCCCAAGCGTCATACCCGCAAGCTGATTGCTATACTTGATGAGATCGTTCGCCAACGCCTGGGCGTTAGCGGCGCGCAGCGCATCAAGCTTGGCAGCATCCTTGATCTTCTGGATCTCTTCAGCCTTGGCGACGTTGATCTGATCCTGCGCGAGGACCAGATCCTTCATGGCAAGCTTTTGCTTGTCCGCAGCGGTCAGCGGCGCTTTGCTTGACGCCAGATCGTTAAAAAGTTGCTGATCCTTGGCAAGTTTTTGCTGTTCGGGCGTGAGTTTTGCATAGCCATTTCGCAATGCATCGAGTTGAGACTGAAGCGCTGCGGTCTGTTGTTTCGCCGCTTCCAGCAGGCTGTTGCCGGCATTGGTGCCGCCCCCTTTTTGCTCATACTTTTTATTGATGCGTGCTATACCATCAGCAATCTGCGTAGCGGTCAATCCGTAGGTCGCCGCATAACGCTTGAAATCCGCAATCTCTTTGTCTCTATTTTCCTTCCGGGTTTGTAGGCCCTTCATTTCACTATCAAGCCACTGCTTGGCATTGATTTTGGCATCCTGCGCCGCTTGAGCAGCCGCAGCACGGCGCTTGTCGTCCTCGTCTAGGTCATCAGCGGTGATCCGAGCATTGATGGCTCTCAATTGCGCCTGTAATTTCTGTGCCTTTGGAACGATATTCGGATTACCGAATGCCGCGCCCCCCGCGTTGGAGGCGAAATCCTGATCCGGGCTCGCATCGGGGTTCGCACCAAGCGCAGCGATTTGCTTGCGCAACGCGTCGGCCTGCGCTTTCAGTTCATCTACCGGCGTGGGGCGCCCGATATTGAGCATCGCGTCCCAAGCACCTTTCGCCGCCTTGCCCAGCGAATCCCAGGCCCGCTCCAGCGTGCCCTGCGCCGCCTCGATCTGCACGGCCTGATTGTGCACGGCGTTCGCATAGGTCGATTGCGCGAGCGCCGCGGCTTCCTGCTCGCGACCTTGATCCTGTAGCGCCTTGATTTGCTCATAGGTCGCGGCCGACAGGAAATGCTGCTGGTCATTCAGCTTGGCAATGGCGTCGGCCGGCTTGTCGTTCAGCGTCTCGAACTGCGCAATGATCTTGTCGATGCTCTGGCCGGTCGCATCGGACATTTCCAGCGCGGCAGCGGCCACTTCGCGGTAGGCCGTGGGCGCGATCTTGCCCGAGGACACCACCGTATTGAGCGCAGCCGCCGCGGCGTGCGTGGTGGAATCGACCGATGTGCCGATCTGCGCGGCCATGCCAGAGAGTTGCACGGCGGTCAGGCCCGCGACATTGCCGGTCAGGATCAGGGACTTGGAAAACGCCTCCTGTTCGTCCGAACCCTGCTTGTAGGCCAGCGCCAGGCCCGCAGCCGCCGCTGCGGCGACCGTGTATGGATTGACCAACTTCAGCAGCGCGCCGCCCAGGGCCTCGGCGGCGGGCCGGATGCCGCCGAACATGTCTTTCAACTGGCCGCCTTGCTGCAGCAGCACCGTCAGGGGTCGTTGGCCGCCCTGTAGGCCAACAACAATGTCGGTCAACTGCGCCGGGACGCCGCGCAAGGCCATATTGACCTCTCCGACCGATTTCCCGTACTGGTTGAACTTCGAACTACCTTTGCCTGCTGCCGCGGAGGCCTTTTCCTGTGCATCGGCCAGTGCGTTGATGCGCTGCCGAAACCCTTCGATGACCGGGACCGGCACGTCTCGCATGGCCGCATTCAGCAGTCGCTGGGACGCCTCCGCACGGTTGATCGAGATGTTCAGCGTCTCTTGCGTGGTAATCCACTTGTTCAGACTTGTGGCGGCTGATTTGGCCGAAGACGACGCACCCTTGAATGCTGCCTGCGCCTGGGTCGAGAACGAACTGAGCGCCCCCTTGGCCGAAGTAATGCCCGCCTGCAGGGTCGACGCATCGACGGTAATGTCGATCCGTGCGGTTCCGATTGCGTCATCAGCCATTATTCGCCCTTGTCCTCATAGATCCGATTGAGAATTTCGCGCTCGATGAATCGAAGGTGATCCATCATTGCTTCGCGCTCCTTCCCTTGAATGCCTTGCCTGTCCATTTCCGCGAAGAACACGCCGTAGTTCAGTCCGGTGGGGCCGGCCATACTTTGTGCCCATTGGGTTTGGTTCTCGATGTAAAGCTCGACGGCTGGCCAGGCTTCCGGCCAGACCGCCGCTTGTCGATCCGGGAAATGCTCGGGGCCGAGCCCGAGCTTTCGCATGTTCTCGGCAGTCGGGCGCCGCCACATCAACACCCGAACTGCCGCAGTCAGTTTTTTTCCAGCTCGATCCGACGGGCCTGCCAGAATCCCTGCAAGATGGCTTCGCAGATACCGGAGCGTTCATCCTCCAATTCGAGGACGCCTTCGATGGATAGCGAATAATCCGTATCCCATTCTTTGACCAGGAACACGACCAGGGACGGCAGGAATGGCACCGAGGATTCCTTCAATTCGGCAACCTTGTCGTCGTATTCACTGGATTTCCGGTTGAAATACGTCAACTCCAGCTTGTTCGACTCGCCCGCACCCTTGATCGTGAGCCGCGCGGGGATGGTGGTCGGCGCGTTGCCGCGTTTAATCGCCATGAATTACGCCCCCGCCTTGATGAGCGTGCCGCGCTCGTTGAACACCAGCAGCGTGGCCGTATTCTTGGCCGGGTTGCCCGAAGACAGGGCCGGGCTGGGATTGAAATGCAGGTAGCCGTACTCGTAGTACATGTCGCCGTTGGGCAGCTTGATACGGATGACGCGCGGCTTGCGCTCCGCCGTGGCGGTGATGGCCGCCGCGTACCAGGGCAGCGTGTCGTCGTAATCCAGCGGCAGCGTGTACTGGCGGGCCGTCGCACCGATGGGAATGGCGAATTCCTGGCCGAATGGGTCTTCCAGGTACTTCCCGGTGTAGGTCTGCGGCTCGCCGCCCGAGATCGCCAGATCGCCCTGTTGGCTGAAATCCACGAAATCCGACCAGGCCACCAGCGAGCCGGTGATGCCCGAGGCCGGGTACAGCGTGGTGTTCGTCGTGTCCAGGCCCAGCAGTTCGGCGCCCGAGGAATCGACCGTGCCCGCGACCGTGGGCCGGCGGTTCAGGGCGCCATTGTTCGAGGAAATGGCGATAACATCGCCCTCGTCCAAGTCGCCGGTGATGTCGGCAATGGGCGGTTTGGCGTTGGTGATCGCCGAAAAGGGAACGGCGGTGCCCGCGACCGTGGCAAAGCCAACCACGCTGCCGTCAGCGAAGATCGTGCTCATGTGAGCCTCCAAAGAAAAAGCCGCGTGCTGCGGCATGGTCGAAAAAGAAAACCCGCCGAGCTTTCGCCTGGCGGGCAATGATTGTGTGTGGTTGGCTACCTGACTTTCAGCCAGACGCTGTAATCCTGCTGAATGCCATAGAGCTTCAGGGCTTCTTCGTATTGAGAAATGCCCTGGCCTATGGTCTGGGCGGACACGAAAGCGGCGCCCTGTTCGATGATCTTCTGGCGGACTTGCAGGGCCAGCGCTCCGACTTCATCGCGCACGGCTACACCATCTTCGTCTTTCCACCAGCACCAGACTTGAACCCGGTAGTTCTCGCAGTCCGGCAACTTGCGAGCCAGATATTCATAAGCCTGGCCGCCGACGATTTGATAGACGATCAGCGGAAATACCGGAGCATCGGGCGTCGTGTCTGGATAGCATCGATTCGACACCAGCGGGCCCAGCAGGCTGAAGATGGCGGCTTCAATTGACATCGTAGGTGTCCAGTGCGGCCGGATTGGCCTTAATTTCAGCGAAGCGTACCCGGCCACGTTCCAGCGCGACCTGCACGGATTCATGACCTTTGGCGGTGATGGTCGGACGAAGGGTTGGATGTGCTGGAACCCACTTGGCGGTCGGCATTGCCTCCCTGAGCGGATACCCATTGCGGATGACGTTGGTCCACCAGTGACCAAACTCCAGCAGATGACCGTGCGGCGCCTTGGCGGCATTCCAGGACACGCTGTATGTTGCAATTCCATTGGCCGGGTTCGATCTACTCTCCGAATAGGCCAGATAGATGGCATTACGCAAGATGGCCGCGCCTGGCACACGCTTTACCGTATCGCCCCCCTTCAATGCGGTACTGCCGTCGTAGACAGGGGCCCGTGCCTTGGCTTCGTCGCGCAGCACCTTGCCGCCGGCAACCGCCATGCTGCGCGGCAGATGCTCGACGGCGGCTTTTCCGAGCGCATCCAGGCCAGCCAGCGCGCCGCTGATGTCGATTTCTAGACCGGCATCCATGACTATCCTTGACTGCCGCCCTGCTCGCAAACGAGATCAGTCCTGTCGTGGCCGGCCAGATCAAGCCGAACCTGCTTAATGTCGAATATCAGCCCGCTATACAGCACGCGCATGGCGTCGGTGATGTCCGTGCGATACCGGATGCGGAAACTGTACGAATTGATCGAGGCCGCGACATTGCCCTGGTTCGCTGTCTGCCGAATCGAGGCCATGCCGGTGGCACCGGCAATATTGGCCCACACCTTGGCGAAATCCTCCCATGTCGAGATCGGCTGTCCGCTCGTTGACTGGCCGGCCACCTTCTGTTGGATGGTGATGCGACGGTTCAGTTTTCCCGCTTGCATGCCTCACCCCCATCCGCCAATTCCGCTTCCAGGCTCGACCGCCTGAATGCGATCAGTTCAGAGTGCCGGCTGCAGTTGACGATTTCGCATCCATGCCCTTCCGCCGCCGCGGCGAGCCCAGCAAAGTGCGCCTGCCATTTCTCGCATTTGGCCGCGTCCGGGTTGCCGGTCGCCGAATGATCGCCATGCCAGTGCGTGCCATATGACACGCTGCAGTCGTAGCCCAGCAGGATGATTTTCTTGGCGTCGAACCGCATGGCCAGCGCGATGGCGCCGGCGCCCGAGTTCTGCTGATCGCGCAGCGGCAAAGCGGCCACGTCCTGCCCGAATGAATATGGCGCGGCCAGCTCACCCTGGAAGCCGGATATGACTTCCTCGTGATGCTCGCGCCACCACTTCTTGTCCATAGCCCACAGTACATCCGCCCACGCCGCCAGACGAAACGTCGTGTTCGTCACGATGACACCGTGTTTGGAAGACTGATCTCGCCATGCTTTAACCGCCAAGCAATCAGCTTCGGTGAGGCTGGGCCCGCTGGCGATGCAAACGACCGTGCCCCAACTTTTCTGAATCATCATGTCAGGCCAAGGGCGGAATGCGGCGAGAGGCAAGCAGGCTCACCACCATTGGCGGGAGATAGCCCGATTCCCATTTCTGTGTGTCCGAGCCGTCCGGGTCGCGCAGCATGGTGCCGACCAGATACAGAGCGGCGGTTTGCACATCGGCGGGCACTTCTGCGTCACCGTTGCTGTCGGTCGGCACATCGCCATTGCTGTCCAGGAACTCATCGGCGGCCGAATCCAGGTAGCGCAGAATGATGGTCGATGCCGCCGAGATCATCAGTTCGATGTCGTCATCCAGATCATCGGTATCCATTCGCAGGCGCAGCTTCGCCTGATCGAGCGTAACCAGATTCATAGCGTCACCGCCGCGGTCTTGTCGATGCCGTCGCGACCATTTTTGCCGTCGCGACCGCGCTTCACGGCCAGGCGCCAACCATCGGAGCCAGGTTCGCCAGGTTTTCCGATCGGCGCATCCTTCTGCGCGATGAAATATGAACCGCCCCAGGTCACACCGTCGCCGGCATCGTAGGATTCGCCATCTTTAAATACGCCGCGATCCAGCAACGTGGCCATGCGCACGGTTTTCTCGACCAGCACATCGCCGCGCTTGAGCGACATCGTGACGGTGCGACCATCCTCGCCCACCGTCAGATCAAAGTCTTCCAGCTCCAGCGCATCACGGCCATCCTTGGGCTTGGGGATCTCGGTCAGCATCCGCTCGATGCGATCCGTGGCGCGGCGTTCGAATGCCAGCATGTGCTCGGCCATGGCTTTGGCGACATGCGCATTCAGAGCTTGCAAAACCTGCTCGACAGTCACGGATTGCCCATCCTGACCGTCCTTTCCGTCGCGACCGTCTTGCGGAACCGGCAAGCCCTTCAAAAAGCTGGCGACCTGATCCTCAACCGCCGGCAGGATGTCGTCGATGCTGACGCTGGCGCCGTCTTTACCGGCCTTCCCGTCATTTCCATTTTTCGGCACCGGCAGCGATTTGAGGTGCGTTTCGACTTGTTCCCTGATACCGGGCAATACGTCGTCGATGGTGACGCATGTGCCATCCTTGCCATCCTGCCCGTCCTTGCCATCTGTTCCATTCTTCGGCGCAGGAATCGCCTTAATCTGGTCCTCGATATGCGCCTTCAAGGCTGGCAAGACATCCTCGATCGTCACACTGGAGCCGTTCTCTCCATCCTTGCCGTCCACGCCATCAGCGCCATCCTTGGGCACGGGCAGCGAATTCAGATAGTCGTCGACCTGCTCTTTCAGGGCGGCCAACACATCGCCTACCGTGACACTCGACCCGTCCTTACCATCCACGCCATCCTTCGGCGCCGGCATGGACTTGATCTGTTGCTCAAGCCCAGAGAGTCGGTCGGCCAGCGGCCTCAATGCCCGGGCGATATAGTCCTGGACTGACTCGATCAGCGTTTTTATATCGAGCATGTCAGGGTCTCCGGGTCGCGTTTCCACAGCAGTGCCAGGGCCTTGCCGGTTTCATCGGGTTCTGGGTTGGGCGGCGCAGACGTTGGAGCCGGCGTGGCATTACTGGGCGCCGGGTTCTCATCGCGCCGGGCCAGGGCCGCCAGACTATAGTTCTGCTGCTGCAGATATACGGTGTCGCCACCTTCCGTGGGCGGCAGGTTCATCTTTGCGCGGGCTTCATTGGGGCGCATGATCGCACCCCCCACCAGCTTGCCCAGCACATCAGCCTGAGTGCCGGGATCCATACGCAGCAGATTATCCAGCTCCAGCTCTGTGCGCAGGGTCGACGGCAAGCCCAGACCCTCATCCAGACAGGCCTCAAGCTCTTCAATGAGCGAGTGCAGACAGTCCTGGAAGTAGATCAGGTTCATGTCCCCGACCTTTTGGCCGGCCGGCAGATTACCGATGCCCAGTTTGAACAGCGGCACATGGAACGTTTGAGCGATGAACTCGGCCGACAGCTTCAACTGCTCGAGCTGCTGCGCATCCGTGGAATTCATGCGGATGGGCTGGTAATTCAAGCCGTCGCCCACCACCGCCACGCGGCCCGCGTTGTCACCCGTGAAATTCTTGTTCCAGTAATCCCTCAGTTCCAGCGCGGTCTGCTGCGAGATCTGACCTGGCGCGGCCAGCACGCCGCTGGGTTTAGCGCCCTGGCTGAAGAACTTATATGAATCCTTCTGGATTTCGGCGCCATGCTTGGCTGAGAGGTTGGCCGCAAAGAGCGGCCCGATGCCGACCAGAGGGTGAAACAGGCAATTCATCCGATCGTGAATGATCTCAGAGGCCGGAACGATGATCGATTTCGTTTCCAGCCCGCTCAGGTTATCTGGCGTTACCTGGTAGTAGATCGAACCATCAGGAGCCACCAGCGGGCATACTCCGAGCGGATCCAGCACATAACCTGCCGTCACCACGCCGCGCCCATCGCGCTGCTTGAGCGTGTAGGAATTTCCCCAGGAGAGCTTGGACATGGTGACCAGCTGGCGGTATTGGATGCCGTTCTGGAACCGGTTCGGGCGCCGCAGGAACGGCGAGTATGCGGCGCTGCTGGTTTCCGTCCAGATGCCATTGCCATCAACCTGCATCAATCGCGCACGCAACTTCCCGATATCGTTGGCAATCAGCGTTAAGCACGCATAGACCGTTGGGAATTGCAGCAGCATTTCGGGCTGCACGCGCATATCCAACTGGAAATAGGACGCCGGTACGGCAGGCGTGATATCCAGCCAAGCGCTGCTCGAAAATGATGTGGGCGGCGACAGTGAGGACGGCTGCTTGGCCTTGGATCGAGACCAGGGGAAACGCATCAGTTCGCCTTTTTCGCCCGCTTGCGGGCGATCGGAGTGTCATTCGTGAGCGCGGCTTTGCCGCCTTCATCCTCACTTAAGGCTTCCGCCGATGGCATTTTGGGATCCGGCTCAGACACGGGGTCGGGCGTCGGGTCGGGAAACTTCGCCATCTTCAGCGCGCGCAGCGCGCGGCCATCCTGGCGTGATGCGAAAAATGAATCGCCCGCAGCCAGCCATTTCCCGGCATAGGTGAACGGCTTGGTCGCTATCAGTGTTTCATTCATTGGGATTTCCCAAGATGGGCCGGCCGCCATATGGAACAGCCGGCCCGTTACTGACGACCCGATTAGGCGCCCGAACTGGAGTCCGCGGCCGCAGCGGCACCATAGTCCGCACCGCTGACATAAGCGACTGCCGAAGCGCGCCGCTTGGCGAAGTTGATCGGGCGCACCACCTTGATGGCCGTCGATTCCGACTGGAACATGGACGTCATGTTGGTGGCGGTCATGCCCACCGGCGTATCGGTCGCGCCCGTGGGGGACGTATCCTGCTCGATGGCAGCTTCGCGGGAAATCGAAACCTCGATGCCGTAGTCACCGATACGGTAGATGTCGGACGGCTTGAGCAGAATCAGCTGATCGGAACCCACGTTGTCACCCGTAACCGTCGGATCACCCAGCAGCGTGCCGCCGGTGGCCGTGATGCCCTGGAACTCGGTCTGGCCCAGAGCGTTGACCATGAGCTGGATGGCCTTGGCCAGGGATGGCGAAGTCACGAACTGCAGGCCAGTGGCATTTTTGGCGGTGATAAACGGGGCGTAGAGCGCCTTCACGTCCGCGCGCACGCCGGCGCCGTCGGTGCCGTTCGAGGTGATTGCCGTCAAGCCGTTCAGGATGCCGGCCGGCGATACGCCCTCGGACTTCGCAGCGGTCGACAGGAAGGTCTGGTCGACACGTTGGGCTGAGGCCTGCACCAGTGCGTCACGCACGAGCATCTCGGCTGCCGGGGTCGAATCGCGCAGTAGCTCGTTGGAGACCACAGCCAGGGCGGCCACCTTCAGCGGGCCCAGGGTGACGTTCGCGAAGTCGACCGTCGATGCAGGAATGGGCTTGGATTCACCCACCCAGTAGCCAGTAGCCGCGCCGTCCTGGCCTTTGATCAGGACATTGGCCGGAATCTGGCGCAGCGGCAGCTTGTCGTAGACGGTCTGGCTGTACAGATACTCAATGAAGTCGCCCATATATTGGGTGTTCGCCTGCACGAGTTCGGCGCCCCATTCGCCCGAGTCCGAACCGCCACCCGTCACAGCCGCTTTCACGACTTCGACCAGGGTCGGGTTGCTCTTGCCCCAACGCTGCATGGCAACGGCCACCGGCGAGCAGTCATTCAGCCGGGCTATCGCTTTGGCAATCACCATGCGTGTGTAGTTCTGACCCTTGAACTTTTCTTCGGCGTCACGTTTGACCTGGATGTAGGGCGCGCCGCCAGTAGCCAGGGCGCCGCGAGATTCGGCAGCCCCAGCAGGCGTGTTGCCGACGGCCGGGGTGGCCTTGGCAACGTTCAGGGCTTCGAGGGACTTCAGATCTTCGAGCTCTTCGTCGATCTGGGCGATCTCGGCCTTCAGGCCTTCGAACGCTTCGCGCTCGGAAGCGTCCTTGGTGCGGCCTTCGGTGGCCGCCTTTTCCTGAATGGCCGACAGTTCGGTGGCCTTCTGGGTGCGCATGTCGGTCAGGCGCTTGATTTGGTCTTGCAGATTCATGTCGTTTTCCTTCGCGGGAATGAGAGAAACGCTCTTGGTCAAAGCGGACTTGGTTCCCGAGGCGCCGGGAGAGAACAAACGAACGACGCCCGGCTTAGATTGGCCAGTCGCGGCCAGCAGGGCGTCGTCGATGGATTTGATGGAGGTGATGGTGGCTTCCAGGTTGGCCGGAATCGTCACGCCAGACAGCTCCAGCCACTCCCAGGAGAGGAAGCGATAAGACCAGGACTCGCCGATGCGCGCGGATTCCAATGGCCTGAAGCCGATGGACAATCCTCGAACCAACTTGGCCTTAAGCATTTGCCACGCCATGTCCAGTCGTTCTTTGAGAGGGCCTTCTTCTTCCACTTGGGCAATTTCGCCTTCGACCTCAATGCCTTTATCGGTCACCGTGGCGGATGTAATCCAGCCGATCGGGTCACCGCTGTCGTGTTGCCAGAGGAACGGGATCGGCAACTTGAAGACCGCACCCTTCGGTTCCACGATGTCGCCCGAACGATCGGCCGTCGGCGTTGTGGCAATCCCCTGAAAGGTGCGTTTTTCGCCACCATCCTCGGCGGCTTTGATTTCAAGGATGGAATAGGCGCGATTCATATTGGCGCTCCAAAAGAAAAACCCCACACGGTTTCCCGATGGGGCCAGATAGGTATTAGGGAATGGTCAGAAGACCATTAGTTGGTATTTCTTATGCATTGCAGGCGGGTTCAACGCCATGAGTGTGACCGCATCGAATAGCGCCATGAGCGGGTCGATCTTGGCTGAGCCGCTGACCTGCTTCGTGATATTGGTGGCGTTGCCCACCTGAATCGTTTTGGCATTTCCCACGCACCACTGCATCATCGACTGGTCCGCGTGCCAGAAGGTACCTTCCGCCAATCGACGTTCCGCAGTCTTGATCGTGCCGGACATCTTCCAGCCTTGGCTGACCGAAACAAGCTTTTCCGCGGGAACCTGCTTCGCTTCCAAGGAATCGAGAATTGCCCCAACACCGGCGGGATCCGCTCCCACCCGGTCAAGAAGTCCTGCCTCTTCTACCCCAGCAACGATTTGGGATAATTCATCGATATCGTCGCCCATTTGACGCACGATTACCAAATCGCCTTGTTTCTCGAAGTCATGTAGCCTGGGCACAATGTCTTTGCGCAACTCCATGACTGTCGGGTGAGCCCACGCCCGACACCAGGCTAGCCATTCTTTCGTTTCAGCGTGACGGCCCAGCAGCGCGAGGGCCAAGAGGTCATCCAAGCCGCCGCCATCAATGCCCACATCAATGACTTCGCTCACCTCCAGGAGGTACTTCAGCGTGATCTCGCGCCTGGTCGTTAGATCCCAATAATCGGCCCCTTTCCATCGATCGGACCGCAATGCGGTGCCGATTTCGACATCCAGATGCTTGGCGAGGACGGATTGAAGCGAACCCGTCCCCGGTTCATGTTCTGCCTCGCGAATTTTTCGGCGAATAAAAGCCGGATCGACGCTCGCGCCCAGGTTCGGATTGGTGATGTACCAATTCGACTCGTCCAGGTATCCCTTGGATTTGACGATATCCTTCGGAAACTCGTAAAGCACAGGCAAGAACTCGGGATCACGGATGATTCCATCCCGTACATCCCTTGCATACTGGAGCTTCGATTTAAAGACACCAGCGGGAGGATCGTCCGACTGAGTGGTGCAATACATCACGAAGCCTTCGGGACGGCTCGCCATGCCGCCTGTCGCCTCCAACAGCATCTTGTCGGCATTTGGCTTCTTACCAAAGAGCCACAGCTCATCGACGAGCGTGACAATCCACTTTTTGCCAGCCACGGTGTCGCTATCGGCCGCAACGACCTGCAAAGTCGCATTGGTTCCGCGGTGGGTGATCGTCCGAATGTGGTCTTGAACCTGCAGAAGGTCTGAAAGCTCTTCGTCGGCCCGAATTGCATCGCGCGCCGGTTTCCATGCATTGTTCGCGACCTCAATCGTCGGCGCGAGAATGCCCATTTCTCCCGATTCGCGCCAGTTCAACAGCAACGCCGTGAGAATGATTCCCGCGAGATCAGTGCTTTTGCCGTTCTTCTTGCTGATGAGCAGGAAGACTTCTCGTATCAGCCGCTTTCCCGTATCGGCGTCATAGGCCCCGAAAATCGCAGCAACCAGGTCCAGTATCCATTTCCGGCTGATCTCGCCAAAAGTGGGCTTGCCAGCCACATCGACGGCGACAAGCTGACGAAAAATACTCAACCCTTCTTCGGCTTGGTCAGGAAAAATCGGATCACACGGAATGAGCGACTCACCCGCGACAATTCTGCGCTCCCAGTCTGGAAGCGCAGTCGTCCATTCGCTCATTTATTGTTGACCACCAGCCGAGGAGGCGCTTTCGGAGCAAATCGGCCTGTCGCCGCTTTTTTAGCCGCGTCTGCCTTTGCGCCCTTTTTCCCTTGATCGGCAACTTTGCCATGATCAAACGGCATCAGGGTCTTGGCAGCCTCTACCCGCAGCTTCATTTCTTCGCTCGGATCATTCATGACTGCTTTCAGAAACTCCTTCGGGTCGGAGAACATCTTGCCAAGATCGGGCAGATTGAACTCCCGTCCCGACGCTTTTGCTTCGGCTTTGGCCTTGTTAACAGCCTTCTTACGCTCCAGCGCCGCCTTAACATCGGCGTCTTTCATCAGCCGAGACGCCGCCTGAGCGGCCCCTTTCTCACTGTAGCCCGCCTTCACCGCCGCTTTTGCACCAGCCAATCCCGACTGCAGCGCGACGACGAATCGGCGCTTTTTGTCGGTTAACGCCATGAACAACCTCAGTTAACAAACCATGTTAATGGGATATTTTCTGTGCATGGGGGAACGACCGGTCAAGAACCCGTCACCTTCCATGATTTGGAACCACCCCCCCGGTCTCTGGACGCCCTACGCGACCCAATCAGCCCTGTTCTGGCGTTTCGCTACATCCGAATACGCGAGCCTCTCACAGTCTCTTCTCGCACCCGCCAGCCTCATCGACCTTGATGCCGCGCCGAATCCAGCCCACGACCTGCTGCAGATCAGGATCCAGCCCGGTCATCCAGGTCATGAGCGCCGCACCTGACAGATACCAGCGCAGCCACCATGAGACCCAAACGCGGACGGTTATCGTTGTGCTAGCCACGCGGCTCCGCCTATCGACCCAGTGCATCCTGGCCAGTCTCATACAGCCGCTGCAGGTCTTCGATGGTCGCATCGCGCCAGCCGACGAATCCGGGGTAGTGGAAACCGTGGGGCCACACCATCGGATTGGGTACATAGACCTGCAGCACCAGACGGCCACGCCAGCCAGACCGGAACCGTGTCTTGACCTTCAGCACGTCGGCACGCAAGCCTGCGTGGATGACCCAAGCCGGCGGCGGCGACGGTGGAGGCGGCGGCTTGGGATATGTCGGCGGCGGGTTGTGCCCGACCTTTCGGCGGCCAGCCTCGTATTCCTGCCGCCACCATTCGCGCTGCGCAGGCGTGGTGTCGCCAGGCCAGGCCAGATGCGAGTATTCAGGCGACCAGCCCATCGGCCCGCGTGGACGCTGCACTGCTTGAACCATTGCTCAATCCCCTATTGACCGCCGCCGTTCTTATCCCGCCGCTGTGCATCGCTGTCGTGATGCCTCTTACATAGTCCCTGCCATAGCGACCTATCCCAAAATATGGTCATATCGCCGCGGTGCGGGACGCTATGGTCAACAACCGTCGCCACCGGCTCGGGCACACCGTGCCCCGCACAGGCAATCACCACATCGGCCGGGTGCATGCCAGTCATGCCCAGCTCGGCCAAGCACATGGCACAGTGCGGATGCTCGCGCAGATACGCGGCCCGGGCAACTCGCCATTTGTGGCCGTAGCCACGCTGGGCGGATGTGCGCTTGTCGTTGCGCCAGCTTTCCGGGTTGCTCGATATCTGCTGGCGCTTGGGCGGCGGTGCCCCGAGGCGGGGTGGGAGGGTTTTCAGTCGGCCCATATCGTCGGCGCGGAATCGCGGATATCACTCAGCCAGAATGTTGCGCGCTTTGTTACTATCTATTAACAAATTCAGGGGATGACTGAAATGAACCCAACAAACAGCGCCGTGCCTCCAAAGTTCTACGGCAAAGGCTTTACATGTCCCTTATGCCATGCATATGCGCAAATAGGATGGAGCACATTGAGCGCTGGCGGATCGTGGACGCCTTTCTTGATATCCATGTGCGCGCACTGCAAGGGGCGAATGGTTTGGTTGGCGAACAAAGATGAGACCGACGGACGCCTAATTTTCCCATCGACATCCACCGCACCACCAAGGCACCCCGATCTCCCTGAAATTTGTCATGCTGACTATGACGAAGCAAAAGATGTGGTTGACCGATCGCCTCGAGGTGCTGGCGCATTACTGAGACTCTGCCTCGAAAAGTTGTGCGCGCACCTGACCGGCACGCCCAACAAATCCATAAACGAAAACATTGCAAGCCTGGTCGCTGGCGGACTGCCTGCGCGCATCCAACAGTCACTCGACTACTTGCGGGTAATCGGAAATTGCGCGGTCCATCCCGGAAATATCGATTTGAACGATTCGCCGGAGATGGTTCATTCAATGTTCGAGCTGATCAACATCATTGTTGAGAACCAGATCACCCAGCCCCGCGCAATCGAAGCACTCTATGGGCAACTGCCAGCCGGCGCCCGGGAGGCGGTCGAAAAGCGAGACGCTTAATTCAAGAACATCAGTATCGCGCCCATGGGTGGACAGCTGGCCCCGATCTAAGGGAGGCGGAGACGTGCCTGCGAGGGGATCGGGTACAGGGGCTGGCTGCTGCCGCCCGCCCACCGATGGACGCGAGAAATAAGGTTGCGGCGGATGGAGTTGAACCACCAACCTTCGGCTTATGAAGCAGGTGCGCTGCTAATGCGCAACAACACATGGAACGCAAAAACCCCGCTTACTGGCGGGGTTCATTTTTTCAGGACGCAACTGTGGAGCCCTTATTGTCCCGGTTTCTGTCCCGGTTTTCAACAACCAAATGTCCCGGTTTCCAGCAATAGGCAGCGTGGCTGCCGTTTCCAGCGGCAGTAATTTTTTGTATCTGGCCAGAATCTTCTAGCGTGGAGAGCACGCGACGCACACCTTTGCGCACTCTTTCCCATTGATAAGGTGTGCGCGGATGGCCGCCCAAGACGTGGCGAACGATCTGAATAATCCGAAACTCGCGACCTGGGAACTCTGCCAAGAGGCCGATAACTTCTGCTGCGTACTTCAACCCTTGATTCCTTTATCCAAAAAAACCTGTTGGACTTGAGCGAGCACGCTTCCCAGCGCCACCTGGTAATACACCTGCTTGATGCCGAGCATACGGCAGCCTTTTTGCAGCCGAACGTTGCGGATCAATTCGCCGCGGAAATTGAACTCGTCGAACTCATAACGCCGCGGGTATTCGAATTGGACAATGCGCTGCTCGACTCGCGGCAATTCTTGATAGATGCGATCCACCATCAGCGCGTGTTCCACGTGAATCGCACGCTTCGGGAGACGCTCCTCATCATCACGCGACACCGGCGGTCGATAGCGGCGCTCAGCCGACCCGCAACTGATGACCGGGAGCGGATGCGGCCACGCGCCATCCCAACACCAGGCCGACCAGTTCCACATCCGGTGATAGACCCAGGCCTCAAAGCCCGGCGCGGAATTCTCAGGCAACGCAGCCATTTATCGCCGCCCCCAGACTTTGCGGATCGCTATTGCGATGGAAAATGGCACCACAAACGACAAAATGATGAACCCGAGAACCCAGAGAGGTGACAAGATCCACACCCACGGCCAAGCCGCAACAACTCCAACGCCGGCCAATTTCAGACCTATGAGGATGAGGAGAAGCAACCACGCGAAACTTATTTCAACGACTTCCATGATTTACCTCGTCCATATGGGAGAGTTTTCCGAGCCGTTGCCCACACCACACGGCGTGATCAGATCCGGCTGATCTCGGTCTATGTCGGCTGCGCGCAGATGAGGCGCCGGTCGATAAGGGCGGAACTTGCGTGGCGAGCGCGCCGGGACAACGGTAGTGGTCGATTCTTGGGCATACGCTTCCAGGTATTCAGTCGCTGTGCGCCGTGCGCCTATGGGGTTGCCAGTCGCCCTGGCGACGACCTTTGCAATATCCCTGCAATCCTGTTTCTCGGGATCGACGAAGATGCCCAGCCTTCTGAGGTTGGCGGCGACGCGGCGTCGAAATTCAGTGCTTTTGTCCATAGCGACCTCCGAGTATGCCGACCACGGCGGCAAGGAAAACGAGCGCGACAAAAGCGGGCGGCCCGAAGTAGTGAATACCGATGGAGAAGACCGTCACCAGTGCCGTCAGGGCGAGAATGGTGCAAGCGAGGCATAGGAGAAAGGTTTGCATCATTGCGCCTCACTCAGAAAGACGCGCACCAGGCCTTCGCTTCCGGTCGCCGGATAGACTTCGGGTGGCGCAATCTGGAATTGGCTGTCATCAATGCCCAGTGCGAGCGCGATGCCATCCAGCCCATATTTCATCCATCCGATCAGGTTGTCTTCATCGCGCCGTCGCGGCGTCTTCGGATAAAAGCGAAGATCAACGCGCCGTCGCCCCTGGATGCGATCCCCTTTCGCCGCTTTGGTGATGGTCCAGCAGATCCGCTTGTAGCGCTTGGCGGCCGCCGCCTTCTTGGCCCAATGCACTCTCGCATTCGGGCTCAATTCTTTGGGAGGCCAAGGCAATTCCAGAATGATCATTGTTTCCCCATGGTTATATACGGCTGCGCCCCCGTGAGCGCTAAGCCTCGAATCCTCTGCGCCGAGCCCGCGCCGGCTGGCTGGCAAGTTCGTTGCGCACCGCCGCGATGGCGGACGTATCTGCATTCAAGAAGCGGGAGTGCTGGCCTTCGAAGACCAGATGCACGTCGCCCAGCGGCCCCATGCGCTGCTTGCGAATCAGGATCTCTGCGAAGCCTTTCCAGGGGCTGTCCGGGTTGTAATAGTCATCCCGGTAGCACATCATGACGACGTCGCCATCCTGCTCAATCGCCCCCGATTCCCGCAGATCACTCATGATGGGCCGCTTGTCGGTGCGCTTTTCGACCTCGCGCGAAAGCTGAGACAGCACGATCACCGGACAATTCATTTCGCGCGCCAGATGCTTGAGCGCCCTTGTGACGCCCCCGAGTTCCTCGTTGCGGTTGCTGCCCTCGCCTTCCATGAGCTGCAGATAGTCCACAACGATGAGATTGAGCGCCCCCAGACGTTGCTTTTGCTTGCGGGCGCCCAGCCGCATACGCGGTACTGTCGTAACGTTCGGGTCGTCCACAATGATCAGGTTCTGATCCTGCAGACGTGAAAACGAACCTGTCAGGCGCCCCCAATCGTCCTGACTGAGCTTGCCCGACCGCAGCCGCTGCATGTCGATGGCGCCGAACCGAGCAACACTGCGTTCGGCCAACTGTGCCGCGGACATTTCAAGGCTGAACACCAGCGACACACCGCCCCCGAGCGCGACGTTTTCCGCGATGTTGTAGGCGAGAGCAGTTTTCCCCATAGAGGGGCGCCCAGCCAGAATGATCAGGTCGCCGGCTTGCAGGCCGCAGGTCCGCCAGTCCAGATCACGAAAGCCGGTCGATGTGCCCGAAATGCCACCTTCCCGACTGGTGCGCTCCTCCAGCGTCTCAACGAAGCCATGCAACAACTCGCCGATTGCCTGGGGCTCTTTGCCGGCCTGGCGGCTGTCGGCGATGCCCATGGCCAGGCCCGTGGCCCGATCGAGCAGCCCGGACGCGTCGTAGGAGCGGTCAGTTGCCAGCGTGCAGATCTGCCGGCCCAGCCCTTCGACATCCCGGCGCACGCGCTCGTCACGCACGATCTGGGCGTAGCGGCGGATGTTGGCCACGCTCGGAACGTTTTGCGCCAGTGCATTCAGGTAGGCCAGGCCGCCGGCTTCCTCGGCGCATCCGGCGGCGATTAGGGCGTCCGACACCGTCAGGACATCCGCCGGGCGCCCCTGGTCGAGCAATCCCGCGATCTGGCGGAAGATGAGCCGGTGGGAGTGGACGTAGAAATCCCCGTCAGCCAATAGGCCGTCCAAGGCTTCCCACGCCCGATTTTCCAGCAGCAGGCCGCCCAGCACCGCCTGCTCGGCGTCCGCGTTGTGCGCAGGGATGTTCGGACGGTCGGTCATGGTGCATCCACCTGGAACATGCCGCCCTTGACCTTCGAGAACCCATCGCGGGAGATGAGGTAGTCGAAGCCGACATGCGTGGGCAGGTTGCAGCGGTCACGCACCCAAGGGAAATAGGCCTTCCAGAAATTCTCGACAGGCGACAATGTCAAAAAATCCCGGATACGCCCCGCCCTGGCCGAGGTATAGATGTCGGGATCGATCCGCCCGCATTCGGAGCCCAGGGCGTCGTTGTAGGCCTGGATAACCTCAGATTCCACGGCGGAGTAAGCGGTGTCGATGTGGTCCAGCCAACCCTTGGCGTTGAGCCAGGACCCTGGATGCGGGATGTAGCCGTTGTTCCATCCCTCGGAGCGTTTCGCGACCTCGATAGCGGCCAGCATGGTTTCCAGCAGCTCATCGTCCGGGTTGATCCGGGCAAATGCCTTTTCTGCCACACCACGGCTGCGTTTGCGAGGATAGGCCTGGTAGAACTTTTCGAACCGCGCTTGCGTCTCGGCAGTCATGGCCCGGCCTGTTTGGCCTGCTCGTGCCGGTTTGGCATTCACGCGATCCGCTTGCGGAGCGCATATGTTTTTTTCTTTTGTCTTATTGTCTTTTGGAAGGTTGTCTTTTGTGTGTGCGAGTTTCGCACTACCGACCTGTGCGAGATTCGCACTATCCGCACCCTCGGTTTTGCACACCTGTGCGAAACTCGCACTATCTGCTAGTGCTGAATTCGCACTATCTAGTGCGAGATTCGCACTAATCTCCGAATGACTATCCTCCTGCTCTTCTAGTGCGAAATCCGCACCGGGGTGTGCGAGATTCGCACTATCTTTCTTGCGGAAATCGGGGCAGCCATTGGGCCAACCCACCCACTGCGAATAGTCTTTGTTCACTCGGATGATGGAGCCATAGCGGCCGCTGCGCTTAAGAATGATGCGAAGGCTCGCCAGTTCGTTCAGCGCTCGCGTCACATGTTCCCTCAGCATGCCGCCGCAAAGCGCGCCAATTTGAGATGCAGAGATATCGTCCTCAGTCTTCTGGTAGCCATAGGTCTTATGGATGACAGCCTGCAACACC
This sequence comes from Candidimonas humi, assembly GCF_019166065.1. GTDB lineage: Bacteria > Pseudomonadota > Gammaproteobacteria > Burkholderiales > Burkholderiaceae_B > Candidimonas > Candidimonas humi. Next base: position 318,935 of record NZ_JAHTBN010000003.1, on the reverse strand, counting down.
CTGAACGCACTGAGTTTGAGGGGATATGCCAAGATCGCGAGATGCAACTCACGCGCGATACGCACAAACCCATCTTCGGTTTGAGGCGACTTGGGTTTGGGCATGGGGATAACGTTGCTCATAGTCACTGCTGCGACCGATTAGCGACAGCCCCGCCGCTCGAATGGAACTGGAACGGCGGGCGTCGCATATCAGCCCTCGGTTCCGATCAACTTGTTCGCAGCGCCCAGGATCCACTCGCACACCAAGGCCGCCTGCTCGGGCGTAATTTTGACCGTGCGAAGACCTTCGTCATCCTGCTGCGTCACTTCGATAATTTCATCTTGAATAGTGACTTCTATGTCGTACATTTTCATCGTGATTCCCATATCACCCCACATAAGGAACACAGCGGCAGGCGGGTGGGAAATCCGCTTTTCGGGTGATCTGCCCTAGCCGTGTGCTGGTAAATCATGCGATAGGACGCCTAGCGCCCCCGAGCGAGCATCTGTTTCATCGCCACCGCCCAGTCATGGGCATGCGGCACCAGCATGCGACGCGGGACGATGGGCGTGAGCGTTTTCAGCGAATGGGCATGTTTCATGGCTTCTCGATATTCAGGTGATTCATCCAATATGGCAGTGGGAACTGGGCGTTTGGTGGCAATCGCTTCCATCAGCTTCTCCTTTCTGTGTGCCGACGGTGCGGCGCCATTGCTGGACCCCGAACAGAAACCCCGCGGGTTGAATCTGGCCGACCCGGCACGCCTCCCAAAGCAGTACGTCAGCGGCCGCCTTGGCGACAAGCGAGACTGTGGCTGCTGCCCAGGCGTCCGCCCCCAGCCGCACGTATCTCTGCATCGCGTGAGCAATATTGCTGGCACCAAACGTGCCGACCTGGGCTGCCAATGCGACACGGCCAGCACGCTGCGCACGTTCAGAAATGACACACCCGAGGACCTTCAGCATGGGATTTCCTCCGCGGCGATGGGTAACCAAGCGCCGAGCTCGCGAATGTCCATCTGCAGCGCACGGGCAATCCGATGCTCCAATGTGGCGCCGCGCGAACATTCCCAGCCGGGCAGTAGCGCCATGGCGTTGCAGGTCACGAGGTGCGCGATATCGGCCCGCATGCAAGTACTCCAGGCAGCAGTAGGATCCAGGTTGATCTCGGTGGGATTCACCACCACATGGCCGGCCGCCCGCAGCTGGTGTGCGGCATGGCGGAAAGCCTCGAAATTCAGGCCTGGTAGCCCCGTCATCGGCCCAGCGATATAGATCCGTGGGATCGAGGCCGACAAGCAGGCGACGATCATGCTGCACGCTCCAGGTAGGTCACCACGAACCGCTGAAAGTCCGCCTCGGCCGCTTCGGGCCATTGGCCGGCCGCGCAAAGACGGTCCCGGGTCTCTCCCAGCCAATGGATTTGCAGCGCCGCCGAGGTCCCCTTGTCGTACTGGCCGGAGCTATCCAGCCGCACATGGCAGCCGATTACGCCTATCCGATCCACGCACAGCGGGATGGTGAGCGCATCAGACAGCTTCCAGCCCCGCCCTTTCCCTAGGGCCAGCAGATTCAGATGCGCGGCCTGCGACGCCCCCGGCCGGCCGCAGCAGATGCAGCGCATCGCCGCAACGTTTTTCCGATGGCGCGGACTGCGGAAGACCGACGGCTCGCTGTGCTGATGACCCAGTGCACGGCCCAAGGACGCGGCGATGCGTTGCGCCAGGCCTGGACCTTTGGGTTCGCGGCTGCGATTCAGGGGCTTGCCACCCTGCAGCGGCGTCTTGCGCTGCAGCGGTTTGCCCGGTTTGAGGATGGAATTACGAGAGAGCAATTTCGATCACCCAGAATATGATGCCGAGCAATATGCAGATGCACGCAGCACCATTCGCAAACCGCTCGGACAGATGGGGTGCGACCAGGATCATTGCGCACATCAGGAACCAGAGGCTCAAACCTTTCATGTCTACCCCAGTTCCTTGAACAAGGCTTTGAATTGGCGGAACTTTTCCAATTGCTGCTCTTGGGCGTCCCCGTGTTCCGCAATGCCGATGGCTGCCGCATCGATCTCGTCGGCAATTTTGAGCAAGCCGCCGGCAGTCACGCGCAAGCGTGATGCGATGTCGCCCATGATGCCTATCGGCTCGCCAAGCTCCTGATGCGACGCGGCAATAGCCGCAGGTGCGGAGGGCTTTTCGGTGCTTTTGATCGTTGTCACTTCCTTTTTCCCCTTGACCGCTTCCTGGCGAAACGCCCCCGGCACGACTTCCCGAATAAGTCCAGATTTCGTGAGCGCCGCCAGACACCCGCGCAAGATGTGAATGTCCATCCCCGATCCCATGGACCGCTTCATTTCGGACACGATGTCTAGCACGCTGGCTGACGTGGTCTGCTCAGCGGGAATGAACTGGTAGACCTTCTGGGCAATGTGGGTCTGACCCGCGAGTAGGCTGGCTCGGCGCTGAGGTGTCATGCAGCTTCGCCTCCGCGCACGGCAATGGCTTCGGCCACCGGGCGGACCCAGATAGGCGTGCTGGAAAGCTGAAAGGTCTCGCCGGTGCGGGCCAGCAAGATGGTGCGGCCAATCTCGGTGCCAATGGCACGGGCGGCCGGCCTGGGCACGGCGTTGCCGATGTGTTCGCGCAGCACCTGGTCCGAGCTGCCGTGCATCTGGAAAGGCTCCGCGACCTCGGCGTAGTCGTCTGGGTCGTAGATTCCCTGCAGGGCGGCGAGCTCAAGCGTGGTGAACGGCCGATGCCAGGTTCCGTCCAGACGGATTATGTGACAGGTCAGTTTGTCGTCGGGCGCCAGCATGCGCCTGGGATCGGCCACTGACCAGCGGCCATTGTCGTGGCAGGCCGACGCGGACACGGCGCCGCTGGGCTGGCGCCAGTCGATGACGCCGTAGTGGCCACCAGTGAGATAGTTGTCACCCTGGGCGCGACGCATGCCGCTGCGTGGGTCCGCGACGGCGTAGGCTCCCTGTCCGGTCGTGCTGCCCGCGATGACTGTGCCGGCCGGATCCTGCCAGCCGGTAACGGCGTATTTGCCGAAGGTTGGGCCGGCGCGACGCGGGTCAGCGACGCACTGACCGCTGCCGTGGGCGCTTGTCACAGCCTGTGCGGCATGGTTCCAGGCGACAATCCGATATTCGTTGCTGTGCTTGGCCGGCCCCTGGTGGCGCGGATCCGCCACGCTGAACGAACCCTGGCCAGGAGACTTCACGCCGCTAATGGCACCGCTGGTATCATCCCACCGGCGTACGCCGTAGGCTTGGCCGTCTTTCCACGCGGCAGACGGACCGAATCGGGGATCGGCGACAGAGAACTTACCGTTGCTTGGCAGGCTTTCGCCTTGGACCGTGCCGCATGGCTCGGTCCAAGCGTTGGCGCCCAAATAACCGCGGCGATACTCGGGCACGATCAGGTAATCGCGCAGATGACCGTTTTCGACCGCCAACTTGTTCAGGCTGCGCCAATCGCTGCCGGCCTCGACGAAGGCCAGACGTACCCAGGTTTTCCAGGATAGCGACGGAATACGGTGCATCGGGCCGGCGACCAGATCGCCCGGCAGATGCATGCGCCCGAGAACCTCGCCCACGGCACGCAGAGGCCGCTTGGGCGGCTCATAAATAAAGGGCGGCACCTTCTCCGCGTGCCGCGCGATCAGTAGGAACCGCTTGCGGCTCTGCGCCAGGTTGCCGAGCTCGCCGCAATCGTGGGTGGTTTCGCGGACTACATAGCCGTAGTGGCGCAGCATGCTGGTGATCTGGTCCAGCAAATGCCGGCCGCGCGTGGCGATCCTCGGGACGTTCTCGAACAGAATGACCGGCACCGGGTCGGACGCCCAGGCTTCGAGCATCAGCCAAACGCCGCGTAGAGTCAGTTCGTTCAGCGCCTGGTAGCGGCGGCTCTTGGCGTGCGCTGCCGGCAGCAGGCCGGAAAAGCCCTTGCAGGGGGCCGATAGAAACACGATATCCGGCACCTGGTGCTGCGCCGCTGCGCGCACGTCGGCCGGCATGGCCTCGACCCAGCCCGCCGGCGGCTCGTCGCCGTGCCAGGCGACGTACTGCTGGCGGCTGAACAAGTCGCGGACGGTGCAGCGTACGCCTGTGAGCATGTGGAAATCCTCGGCACCGACCGGGTCCACATCCATGCCGCCCAGGCAGATCATTTTGCCCTGCAGGCCGGGGATCTCGGGGCGAGCATCGTTGAAACCCGCCGCGCCGGAGCCAGAGCCGCAGAACAGATGGAAGTGCTTGATGACGGAAGTATTCATGCCGCGGCTTCCATATCGAGGACGGCGCCATCTTCCGCTGACAATTCCAGATTCAGCACCCAGCGAAGAGCCAGCGCACGCTCACCCACAGCCGCCTCGAGCTCTTGCTCGACCTCACGGCGCGTGCGCATCCGCGGCTTGCTCTCACCCAGGACCGCACGCTGCCGGCGGGCGCGCTCGTGAGGCTTGACGCCCTCACCCGCCGCGATCAGCTCCTGTATCTTGGTGCGTTGCTCCGCTGGATCCAATTTTGCCAAGGCCTTGACGTGCGTCATGCGAATCTGGCCAGCCTCGGCTGCGCTCTGCACGGCCTGAGTGCAATCCAGGAGCGTCAGCGTGTTGCGCACCGATTGTTCGCTGCAGGCGAAGATCACAGCCAAACGGTCTTCGGTGTAGCCCCGCTCCATGAATGCCGCCATCTTCCGGGCCCTGACCAGGGGTGCATCACCACGGCGGGCTTCGTTCATCGAAATCATGATGTCGCCCATGCGTTCGATGGTTCCGCGCTGGGGAATGCCGGGCACCTGAATGGGCGGCTCGCCACGCGCCATCAACCGGCGATTCGCATCCAGGGCGTGGGCCACACGCTGGCGCCCGTCGACGATCAGTACATCTCCTGTCTCAGGGTCTTTCCAGACCAGGATGGGCTCGCGCACGCCAAGCGCCATGATGTTCAGCACCATCGCCTCATCGAGCGGCAAATGGATGCGTTCGTCATACAGCGGGTGCGTCGGATCGTCGATGACCTTGAGCGCGGACGGGTCGAACATCAACACATTCGATTTGCCGGCGGCGCCATAGGCGTCAATGGAATTTTTGGCCATGGATTCTCCTTTATTGGTATTGGGCCGGCGCCCCCGCGATTTCACGTGGAACCGTGCCAGCAATGCCTTTGTGGGTGCACAGATCCATGAATCGCCGCGGGGACAGTTCGGTGAGGCTGGATATGCCGCACTCTTCGTAGATGTGGTAGCGGATCTGCGAGACACGAATCTCGGGGAGTGCCGACGGATCGACGCCGAACGCAGCAACAACCTTGGGGTTGTGCCACCAGCCGCGGCTATAAAGAACCGAGTAGTAGCGGCCGTACTTTCGATCCGTATCGATTGCGAGCACCGTTTCCATCACGCCACCGCCTTGAGTTTCCGCTTGGCCTGCAGCACGGCACGACCCTTTTGCAATTCCTCGATGGCCTCCGCAAACTCCAGATCAGCAGCCTCGAGCTGCGCCATTGAGGGGTTCTCGGGTAGGGATGCCAGGGCAAGCGTCGCTTCGGAGCTTTCCTTGATCAGGCCCGGAAGCAATTGGCTCGGCGCGGCATCCTCGGAGAGTTCGTGTAGCCCGCGTGTGACCATGCCGAACTGGCGCAACCATTCATTCAGATAGCCCAAACGCAAGTCCTCGGGCATGGCCAGCACGATCGAGTCCTCGAAATTGACCGGCATGAAATTGCCGTCTTTGCTCTTGTCGTCCAGCCATCGGAAGATCCGGTCAGCGCGGCTCTTGGCCAACATGAACGCATCGCCGGACGTCTCGAATGTGAGCTTGGCTCGCGTGTTGTAGCCCGCTCCCATGTGCGCCTGCACAATTTCCGTCGCCACAGTCTCTCGGCTACCAGCCCGAATGCGCCATTGATCGACATAATGCGCGAGCAGCGAAAGCTTGGTTTTTTGCGATTTGACTTGCATGACTTACGCCCCCGCTGCTCTTACAGTGCTGGCATGGAGGAGAAAATCACTCGGAAACCACGAATGGACCTGACTCGCTACGCCTCGCACACTGCCGCTATGACCGAAGACGAAGCCGACGACCTCTTTGCCGATGCGGTGCAGCTTGCCCACGAAGCGTTCGAAGACGCGACCGATGAGCATGTGGTGGGCGTATACGCGCGACTGATGTTCAATCGGCGGCATGGCTTGGGAGAAGACGGTGCGACGATGGTGCATTGAGACCGTGGTGTCAGGCGCCCCGATGGGAATGCGCTCGTCCCTTGGGTCGGGCTTCCAGGGATTAGGGTCACGCATGGTCGGCCTCTTTGAGTTCGGGCCAGATGTCGGCCCAGTCGTCGGGGCGCAGGTCGCGGCGCGTGACAGCGCCGGCGGTGGCGCGCTCGATGCGGACACAAACCTTTTCAGGAACAGGCCGCAATCCTTTGATCAGTTGGTAGACCATAGATTGGTTGAGTCCTACCTGACGTCCGAATTCAGATTGCGTCAAACCGGACGCGGCGAGGAAGCTGGCGATCGCGTTCATGCCCAAATAATAGCAACGCTAGTTCATCTGGTCAATAGCGTAGCTAGTTGCCATGACTAATAGCACTGCTACATTCGTAATCTATGGCCACACAAACGAAACTTGAGCCTTGGCAAATTGAAGATGCGCAGCGCCTGGATGCGTTGTTCAAGACGCGGGCGCGTCTGAACCAAACGGATTTTGGGGATCACTACGGTATCGGCACTCAAGGGATGGTGTGGCAATATTTGAGCGCCAGGAGGGGGCTCAATATCAAGGCTGCGGCGGCTTTTTCCAGAGGCCTGGGCGTGCCAATAGATGAATTTAGTCCTACCCTCGCAACTCAGATCGAGCAGGCCGCCGAACGAATCGAGACTGCGATGAACGCATGGCCATTTATCTCAATCGATCAAAGCAAGGTGCGCCAATTGGATGGCTCTAGGCGCGCTCAATTAGAAGCCGCTATTCTCATTGCCGCCGCCCAGGTGGGGCTGGATATCAAGAAGGAGTAGCTTGCAGTACCAGAAGCCGATGATCTTTCGCCGACAGAGTAACAAAATCGAAGGAAAATTAAATGAAAGTTGCGGCCTCAGCTTTTCTTGTGATGATCGCATTGACGCTTGGCACCGTCCGTGCCGAATCGCCCCGGACAGAGATCGAAAGCGGCATAAAACCCATCGAGATTCACGCCAACTCACCCGATCGTGCGGTCAAGACCTGGTGGGATATTCAAGACGCCAATCGCGCCTTTGAAAAATCCGTCTGCCCGGAACTCGCTCCGAGGTCTCCGAGACGAATCCATGCTGAAGCCATTCTCCGTGGAGAGATCCTGAGTGCGGCAAAAAGAATCGATTGCTCAACCGAGGCATATGAGAGATCGATTGTGCGCGTGGATATCCAGTCTGACACGCTCGCCTTCGTCTATGCGACGATCAAGAATGTCACTGCGCCCGATGCAAATGCCACCCTGAGCCCGAAAGACAAGAGCGACAAGGAGAGCGGCGAAGATATCAAGTATCAACTGGAACGAGACGGCGCCTCCGAAGACTGGAAAATTTCCCAAATATTCGGGCGAAACGCTTTTGCCACGGCCCTGTCAACGAAATGGAGCCCTCTCTATCACTCAAGAGGCCCAAATGGACACATATACGTGGATGAATATTCGCAATAGCGCCTATCTCCTCGAAGATGCGAAGAAGTATCGGACGAAGGCCATGGAGATCTGATACGAAAACGTCTCAGGGCGATGAGGCGCTTCAATTATGTACCGTCGGCGTTTGAAGATGGGCACTCTCTGCACCGGAATGCCGAGAATATTATTGAAGATCCCTTTGAGAAGAAGTCGGAGGAATCCTATTTCGTCCAGTTTGCGGACTTGAACGCATACGCCGCATTTCGCCGAGTGTTCCCAGGAAAGAGTTTCGGAACCGATATCTGGGATGAGCTTGGAGATGCCGTGGTGGCTGATGTCAATCGACTGTCCGGCGGCCCTCCGGGCATAGTCGTGTGGCCATCACAATGAGGAGGCCCGCATTTCTGCGGGCCGGGCGGTGATCCTACGACCGGCCAAAGGGCACGGGCTCAGATACCTTATAGAGATTCTACCTACTCACAGCCACCAAATCAAGCACTTTTGAAGGCATTTGTCAAATGTTATCGAAAAGGCTAAATCGCACCTTCCAGGCCGCCCACCGAGGCGGCTTTTCTTCGCCCGATATCCGGGTAATTCCCTATCTTTCTCCATTCCTCCCGACACTTCGCGCACTTGCAGAATCTATCCACCGGTTATCCACCGGCAACTGTCTTGTACTGGATATTTATACAGTGTAATTTGTGGGTACATACTGAAACGCCCCGGAGCTTGGACCCTCCGAGGCGCGGGTACTGCATTGCCACCAGGGAGGTAGCGTCATGAATTGTACAGAAGCCGGCCAAGAAGACGAAGACTACAAAATCGCTCTTACCAAGTCCGAGCAGCTTCAAGCACTGCTTTGCAAGATCTTTGAAACTCCTGGCCTAGACCAGGGTGACCGAGCCTTACGGGACTTAGCTGAAGAGCTTTCCGCCGACATTCTGTATGCGGTTCGCCGCCTTCGGTAGCACGGAAATTAGAAATACGCCGCGAAAGCGGCTTTTTTTACGCCTTCAGAAAAATAACTAGCTTTGCTATTGACACGATAAAAGAGCATTGCTATTATTCTCCCAAGCCTCAAGCAACACGAGGCCCCGGCCCAGCCGGAACGCTCTTTAAAAACCTGCAGTGTGGTCCACACCAGCCTCTGGCTGGCGAATAACGGCACACGAACGATGCTGCGCACTGCCGTGAGGTGTAGGTGCGCCCGGTGAACGGAGGGAAAGCGACTGTGTAAGCCCTGGCAAAAAGACGACAGAAAAAACCGCATGGATGTTCCCCGCGATTGGCGTGAGGCCTTCAATAGGCGCGGGATGCGGCGCTCCCCTGAAGCAGTGGGTAGGGGACGGTCAGGAAACCGTACCGCAGCACTTACGGAACCCGAGAGCGTGAGCCGGCACAGCGCCGGGAGTGGCACGCCAGAAAATTTCTACGGCCTGGCGACAGGCCGCATCCGAAAGCTACGTGACAGGCGGCTTTCGGATGGCAGCAGCCCATGAGGCACCTGAAACATGGAATCGACCCCGCCTGGAGTTGCTAGCGCAGGCCAAGGGTCGACAGAGAAGCCGAAACTGTAAGCCATCACGGTCCTGCCTTCGGGCAGGGCCATCATCGAAACGGCGGCGTGGAAGGACACGCACCGCAGAGTGACAAGCCGCTCATAAGCGCCATTTGGACACCCAACGGAGGTGGGCGCTGCGGTTCGGTAGCAGGTATCAAGCCCAGCCCGTTTCGATGATGGTTGTCTCCCGATGCTGGGTGTTGCAGCACCCCGATCATCACTTCCGCCCTGGCGAAGAGAAAGGCCAGGACTATCAAGAAAGAGGGCGTCCCGTGCAAAAAGCTGATCAGGGCATCCGTGCAATGCGAACGGGCGGACGTAGGATGCACACCGCTGTCAGGTTCCCTCTTTCTTGATGGTGAATGCGCTTTCTGGCGCACGTTCCTAGGAGCGCGGTGACGGCCGGCCCATCCTTCCGCTCTGGCGAAGTAAAAGGCCAGAACCATCAATGGTGCAGGACAAGAGTTATCTGTATCGACGCCACCTTGCAGGCGCATTGAATCGAGAGATAGCGCTCTCGATGTCGGCAAGGCTGCACCATTGATGGTGAATGCGCACTGCTGGGCGCTCAAACGTGATTCCATCAACAGCGGCGCAAGCCCTGGCACGAAGACTCGGACACAGAGGGTAAGCCGAGGTCGAAGATCAGCACCGGCCACCATCAAAGATGAAGCCGTGAGCATGCGGACAAGCTGGAGGGTAGCCAGCAATCGAAGCGGATGCCGCATGAGCCTGGACATCAACCAGGGCGGTGCAGCCTCGCGCATGGTCCCGGCGATACGGGCCACTGAATTTCCTGGGGATGTTTCGAAGCGAGGATGCCTGCCACGATCCCCTGATGGCAGGATGCCCACGATCCATATCAAGTCGTGAACGCCCGGACGCTGGTAAGCCGCGTGGGGGAAGCAGGCGTGACTTACGCCGGATGGAGAGAATCCGGCACTTAATACCTGAGAGAGAGGGCCTTGAGCGTACGCAGCAATGCAGAGTACGCGCCAGCGGTGTGCCGTCGGGGGAGTTGCAGGAACCGGCCGAGGCCCGCACGGGCGACAAAGTGCAATCTGGCAGGCCCCACACGAGCGGCGCAAGCCCAGGCCGGTGGCATCCCGGCGCCGGTCCGGAATCATCCGGGCCGGCCTCTCCACTGACCCATTCTTCCTTTTCCCCCACCACCAACGGAGCGTCGCATGTCGACAATACCCTCGGCCGACCTGGCCATTCCCAAGCTCAACGAATACTGGCCCGGCCAGGGCGGCCTGTTCAAGGGTCTGCATCCCCTGGGCGGTTACCTGATCGCCGCCGAAGCCCTGTTGAAAGACGAATTCCAGTTTGGCCTCTACGGTAAACGGCTGGATGACTTTTCGGATATCGACGGCGCCGAAAACTCCCGCAAGCTGATCGAGCTGGATAGCCCGGCCGCGAAGGCTGCGACGGCCTACACCCGCGATGGCCATTCCGATTTCTTTCTACCAGCGCAGCGTGAATTGATGCTCGTACATGTCGCGCAGGGTCGTGTAGCGGATGGTCCGGTCGTCTTTTCATCCTCGCCTTTTGGCTCCCGCTACGCCTGGGCTCTCGGCTTCGAGCTCGGCAGTTGCTTCAACTGGCGTCGCGGCCACGAGCTTGCCGTGCTCCCCGTCCGCAGATTCATCCCTTGATCTCTTCACCCCTTCGGCTGGCGCGCTCGTGGCAGCCCCATCCCCGAACAGCCTGAGTCTCCCGGGTTGTTCGGGGATGGCGGTCTAGCAATGTGCTCCGTTGGGTATGCAAACGGCCTCGGACAGCCACTGCCCACGACAGAAAGTAAGAGCGCCACCCTTCCCCCTATCGAGATATCCATGCACACACGCAATTTGAATTGGCCTGGCGGCGTTAATCGGGCGGATAGCAACTGGACTGGTAGAGCGCCACGCGTCAGCAACCTGGGCGGCGGATTCGCGCCCGACAGCCACCGCATCCCGAAGAAAGCTTGGATCGGTGGGATCGTTTTTATGTTGATCTTTTTTGGCCTTATGCCTTTCCTTGGCTTTGCGGCCGGATTCTGAATCAGTACTTTTCACAATAAGGATAGCCATGTCGTCCCTACATATACCCCTCGCAGATCAGGGAAGCGTCGACCTTCCCTTCGAAAAGGTCGCCCAGGTATTTCTCCCGAGACTTCTGGAGTACTTGAAAAGCCGCACTGCAATAAGCAATACTCCGGTCGGCGCGCCCGCAATCGGCCAGCCGTGGCCAGAGCAAGGCGGCATTTACCTAGGGCCGCGCATAATCGACGGATCGCTACGTCATCGTGTGTTCGTCGAGGATCAGAGCAAACATCCTAGGGGCGTGACGTTTGACAACGTCGGGAACGCCGTCAGCCTGCTAGGTCCCATCAACAAACTTAACGATTGGGCACCAGCGGACATGGAAGACGTGATGCTGGCGTTCATTCATGCGCGGCAGTACTTCCCGAAATCCGGGCGGGAGAGTGTGTACTGGACCACAAAGCCTTATGGCTCCGACCTCGCCTGGGCTCTCGACTTCGAGGACGGCGGTTGCGGCGGCTGGGGTCGCCACGGCGAGCTTGCCGTGCTCCCCGTCCGCAGCATCACCTCTTGATCTCTTTATCCCTTTCGCGGGCGTAGCCCGCTTCCAGCATGGCTTTGTTTACCGATCTCGAAATCTTCAAGACCACATTGAAACTTGTCACGCTATGCACGAAGTACGTTGCCACGATGGACAAGAACTACCGCGGCACAATCGGTGCAGATATGCGGCGCGACTGTCGAGAGGTTATTCAACGCATTCAACTTGCAAATAGTCGTAGCGGCAAGGAACGTATCGAGCAAATCGAGGCGCTACGTTGGGCGGTAGGTCAGATCGAGGTGGCCGTCAGGATATGCGTCGATCCCGAGGTGCGCGCACTGAGTCCTACTCATCAGGCTCGCCTTATACCGCTCACCGTCAGCATCGGAAAGCAAGCCACTGGCTGGAAACAGCAAACCGAAAACGCGCTCGCTCGCCAGGTCGCCACGGTGGCCCGGCCCATGCGCTATTGATCTGGTCGCGCCGCTGGGATACTACCCCACCGACAGGCGCATCAAGGATACCGGCGGCTTCGGCCGCGCTGGTCCTGCGCAGTTTCCCTGCTGATTCGGCGAGGCCTTCGGCGGGGCGACGTGAATAGCGCGACATTACGCCTTATGGCTCCAACAACGCCTGGGCTCTCGACTTCGAGAACGGCAATTGCAACAACTGGAATCGCAACAACGAGCTTGCCGTGCTCCCCGTCCGCATATCAAATCGGCTTCTGCTGTGGATTCAAGCTACTCGTTCTCGCGCCTGGTGCAGGCTTACTATCATTGCCGGCGCCATAAACGGAATACTCATAGTGCATTGCGCTTCGAACTGAACCTCGAACGCAATTTGATGGACCTGGATGAAGATCTCCGGGACGGCAGTTACCGGCCTGGAACTTCCATCTGCTTCGCTGTCACGCACCCCAAGCCGCGCGAGGTCTGGGCGGCGGATTTTCGTGACCGAATCGTCCACCACCTGATTTACGACTACCTCGCGCCTATCTTCCTGCCGCGGTTCATTGTGGATTCCTTCGCCTGTATTCCCGGGCGTGGGCCCCTTCGCGCAGCGGAACGTGTGCAGCACTATGCGCGCAGCATCACCCAGAACTGGCAGCAGCCCGCCATGTACTGCAAGATGGATCTCGCGAATTTCTTCGGGAGCATTGACAAAGACATCCTTTGGACGAAAATCGCTTGCCGGGTTCGAGAGCGATGGTGGCGCGAACTGGTCCGCGTCGTGCTGTTTCACGATCCTCGCACCGATTTCCAACTTTGCGGTAACCATGCAGATCTGGAGCGCGTGCCGCGCCATAAGCGGCTGACGTATGCGCCAGATGGGTGCGGGCTCGCCATCGGAAACCTCGTCCCCTCGCAGTTCGGCGCGAACATTCTTCTGGATTGCCTCGACAAGTTCGCCAAGCATCGCTTGCAGGCCAGGTATTACGTGCGCTATGTCGATGATTTTCTGCTGCTGCATGCGTCTGCGGAGTGGCTCATGGCGGCGCGCATGGCGATCGAGGCATTCTTGTCAGAGCTTCGGCTCACACTCAATCCGCGCAAGACAATTGTGCAGCCGGTGGCACGAGGCATTGACTTCGCAGGCTACGTCATCAAGCCGTTCCGGTTGGAAGTGCGGCGCAAGACGGTGAGCGATGCGCTTGACCGCATCGAACGCCAGCCGCCGGCTAATACAGTTCACACAATCAATAGTTACCTGGGCTTAATGCGACATGCATCGGCTCACCACGACCGCGCACGCATCGCGAACGCGGCTCGACGCCGCGGACATTGCGTCGATGCGGCACTCACAAAAGCATTTTCTCGCGGCTAGTCCCGAGTTGGATCAATGATTGGTGCAGGTATGCCACTAGTGTCCACCTTCTCCAGGGCGGCTACCGCATCGGCTCCTACGATTTGAGCCTCCCGCAGCGAATTCAATTTTCTTTGGGTTGGGATCCTGAAAATTTTTGCATCCGCCGAGCCGTCAAGCGGTTTCGTTGAGATCTCTCCCCAATAGGCACCGTCGCCGGCTTGGCTGGCTGATGACCATACCTCAAACCCATCGATTTCTCTGACTGGCATCGCTCTCTCCGATAGAAGTTTTCGGAAATCATAACTTTTCTTCACTACGTGAGGCCCGGGCGCCCAATAAGCGCCCGGGAACTGACTATGTCTGACGTTCTACGCATTACGGCAGGCTTCGCATTGATCACCGCAGGCACTTTCCTGCTGTCGCTGATGTTTTAACCGCCGCCAGTCGGTCACTGGCAATACTTAGGAGAAACCACATGCAAGTTCAGAAAGTCCTTTTGGCCGCCATTCTGGCGGTTTGCGCTCCCCTCGCATTCGCCCATGGGAACAACTACGGCAATCAAGGCCCCTCGGGTGGTGTGATCGCGGGTGGCGCGGCCGGCTTCGGCGGCTCGGCATCGGGTTCGGCAGCATCGAATTCCACCGGTTCGGTTGCCGCGGGCACCGAGGTCGTAGGCTCCGGCTACAGCCTGCAGGCAGCGGGTGCGATTTCGGGCGGCTCGGCCACCATCGGCGGTCAGGTCGCACCGTCCGGTGCCACAGTCAACACCGGCACGACGCAATATGCCGTCTCCGGCGGCTTCGGCGCGACCGACCAGGTCGGCATGCAAGGCAATTCCATCCTGAATGGCAATTCCGCTTTTTCGTCTTCCGACAACACGGCCTCGGGTACCGCCAATTTCGCTACCGGCGCCATCGGCGGCATTGCCGGTTTTCAATCGATCGGTGATTTCAGCCACAACAACTGGTAATCGGCAGACGGGGCCGGGTCGCAACCGGCCCCTAACGGCCAAGACTTAGGAGATTCCACATGAAAATCATTGCCTTGGCCGCTGCGGCCATTGTACTGTCCTCGCCCGTATTTGCGGGCACTACCGCTTCCAGCTCGGCGCAGACGCAGGCATCCTCTGCTGCGGCGAACATGGGCAACAATCAGGCGGTGACGTTCACCTCGGCGCAGCCCTATCAGCACACCCGCGTCGACACAACGCCGAGCTTGTATACAGCCTCTTCAGCCTTTTCATTTTCACCGAGCAACTGCGGTGGTTCGGATACTGCCGGCGTAGGCTGGACAGGGTTCGTCATTGGCGGCAGCCACGCCAAAGAAATGTTCGACTGCAACGTGCGGCAGGATGTCGTCGTGCTGTGGCAACTCGGCCTGCATGAGGCCGCAAAGCTGCGGATGGCCTGCTTCGGTTCTGACCTCACCCGCAAGGCGTTTGAGGCGTCCGGTGGCGTATGCCCTGAATCCGCCACGGCGAAAGGCATCGAAGGCGCCCCCGAGGGGCCTAAATTTCGCGTGGCCGCGAGCCTGCCCGAAACTATGCACGGAACGATTAATTCCAATGGCACCGTGACCTGGAAGCACTGAATATCCAGCCACCGGCCTGGATGCACCCTATGAGTAACCGTCATCCCAAGGCCCGGCGTACGAAACGCTACACGCCGCGCCCTATTCATCCACCTATGATCATCGCCTCGGCGTTAGTCCTCGGGCCCCTCATTGCCATTCTCGACCGCCTTGAGATCGACGGCACCGTCAATGTCGACGAAAGGGGTGATCCGATTCTGCAGGACGGCGACGGTAATTGGTACGAAGCGGCCGGGGGCATCGAGGGGCTGATCTGGCATCTGGAAATGCACGCAGCCAGACACAGCGTCAGCTTGCCGCTTGACGGCCTGCGCGAGCTCGAGCGTGCATTCCGCTTTTGCTCCCCAGTGCAGTCCTCAACGATTCGCAAGCTGCGCCAGGCGATGCCAATGCTGCAGCGCCTCATGGCTACGGCCGACCCCGAAGACCAATTGGACTTGCTGCAGCAAACGCGCATCAAGGCCGCGATGGAGCCATCAAAGTGAAACGAATACTGAAACAAGGCGCCACGGTCGCGGTCTATTTTGCATGCGCCTGTGTCCTTTTGGGTGTCATGGCGGCGACATTCGTATGGGCACTGGGAGATCCGATGTGAGCGTGGACACAAACAAACTGCGCGAGCTCGCGGGAAAGCAGCGAATCAAGGATCTAGATGTGTCCCTGATCCTGCTTTGCGCGGCAAACGAATTTGACGCCCAAGCAGCGCAGATAGCGCAGTTGCGGGAATCATTACGTAAGGCCGAACAACTCACCCAAGTCTGCGGGGACTGGAACCTGGATGAAATCGAAATCGACGGCGAGATGATCGACACCCTAGATCTACGTAATGAATTTCGGGCCGCACTCGCACAGGAACAGGGAGGCAGCGATGCGAACGGTGATCGTTGAGGTGAAGAGCGACATCCTGGGCGATGACGTGTTCTGGCGCGGCCCGGAAAATTTGATTGAGGAAATCCACAATCTGCCAGCCAAAATGCTTGCCCGAACCGTGGTCACCACCGGGAAGCCGGCACAAATAGGAATGTGGCATGTAAGGATCGAGGACGAGCATCATGATAACCAAGCCTGAAAACATCATCGAAGGCATCCAGCGCCAATGTGACCGTGTGCGCGAGATATTGCCCCTGTACGACGAAATACCGACAGGCGTATTCGCGGCAACGATGATGCGCAATTCGATCAAAGCAGCAGAGGCTGCAATTGCATCGGGCGATGTGCTGGCGATGATCGCCGCGTACAAAGACTTAGAGGGGTATGAGGCATGACAACCAAGACTGACATCACACTGCCGCCGCTACCGGTGGGCATCACAGAGCACGGCATTGTAGGCCACGATGGGTCGGTCTACGCAGATGTGGAGATGGAGTGCTACGCCCGCGCCGCCGTCGAACTTGATCGGCAGCAGCGTGACACTCACCTAGACTACAAAGAATTGTACGAACAGATGTGTGAGCGCTGCGACGTGCTTGACAAGGCGCTTGCTGAATATGAGCAACGCGGGGAGGCTGTGGCGTACATGTCCGAGGATGGCCGAGTTGTGAAAGCAAAAACGCGTAATACGGCCATGCCCGCTGTGTCTCAACAACTGTTCAGTATTCCACTTTACCGATATCCACAACCCACCGAGCCAGCAGTTAAGCAATCCCTGACGGGTGACGAGCGCGAGGCGTTTGAGCTGGCGTGCCAGCAAGCGAAAAAGCATTTTCACAAAGTATCACCTTGCGACGGCTCCGAGCCGTATTACATAGATACCCCAACTCAATCTGCCTGGTGGGCATGGCAAGCCCGTGCAGCACTCGAATCAACTACTCAGCAATCCTTACAAGTTGCCGAGCGTTGTCCGTATTGTGACGGCACTGGCGATGTGCATTCACCTGACGGGAAATGGCGAGGTATTTGTAGCTGTTCCGCAGGAGTTGCGCTGTCTACCGAGCCGGTGAAGGTGCCGAGTACAGCCGAACTGCTGTCGGCAATCCAGCGGTATGCCGACGAACGCGCCAGCATGACGGAGGTCCGATGCACGGATGCGGCAGACACTGAGCAACGAGATGCGGCCGACAGGACTGCGCAGGCATATTCTGATATGTGCGCTCTGCTTGCCCGCTATGGCGCACAACCTGCCGCGAATGTGCCGAGCGATGCGGAACTCAGCCATCTGATAGTGCGGCACCGATTAATGACTGAGCCTTGGCCAAAGCAGTCGCAAATTAATGCGTTTGCACGAGACGTAATTGCCCGGCATGGCGCACATACCGGCGTGCCTGCATGCGTCGTCAAAGACAGGGGTTTTCTAATAGAAGACGGCAAGCACGTCCCTTCGCTGCTAATTACATTCCCCGTGAATGATTGGGATAGCCGTGACCGTATGGCCGCAATACTATCCACCACAACAGCAGATGGGCAACCCGACGCCCAAGCCATCCGCGAAGCGGCGCTGGAAGAAGCGGCCCAGCAATGCGAGGGAAAGTATCAGCCTTGGGGCAATTCTGCCGATGATCGCGCAGCAGATTGCATGTCACGGTCGGCAGCGCGTATCCGCGCCCTGAAATCCCGGACGGCGCAGCAGGACGCCGCCCGCGCAAAGGAGCATTAATGACAACCACCGCTGATTTCAACCCCACAGTCTGTGCCTGGGAAGATGCCGGGGCCCCGCACCCTTTCGCGACATTCCGAGATGGCTATGAGGCCGGCCTGCGAGCCCGAGTCGGCGAAGCTCATGAGCGCTGCGCCCATCTTGCGCCGCAAAGCCCCACCCATCCATCTGTCAAGGAATCCTTGACAGTTGCCGAGCCAGTGAAGCCTCCTATACGTCACCCAGACGTGTATGACAATAATTCGGCAGAAGGCATGGGAGCGGGCTCGGGATGTCGACGCCGCTCACGCGGCGAAGGAGGGTTGATGGGCTACATAAATCCTTTACTGGAACTTCCCGCGGGAAAGGCGTTGATGCAGTTACCGGCAGGCGACCGAGCGCGCATCGAGGCGGTGATGCGTGAGCTACGCGACCAGGCCAATGCCGAAGCCGAAATGGCATGGCGCCGTAGGAAGGGGCCGATGGCCGCATACTGGCGTGCCGTCGCCACCTATGCTCGTCATACCGCGCATGCGCTCAGCGGCCGATCACCCAACGTATCAACAGGTGTTCAAGATTCCATCATGCCGAAGGGGGAATGAAATTGAGCAAATACGCCGAATTTGACGACCTTCTGATTCACATAATCAAGTCCGGTCGAAACACATTCACGACGATGCAAACCCAGCAGATGACTGAAAGGGCTTCCTCGCTTGCGACTGCAGACCGATTCGGAAGAAAGCTAGAGTTCCGCGTGTTCGACAGACGATTGCAGGCGCTTAGCAAAGCCGGAAAGATCCGGTTTAAGGGAGGCGTGTGGTCTGTGGTTGAAGAGGCGAAGGAGTAGACATGAGCGACACACAACTCTGGGCAATACTGATCGAGGAGCCTGACGATCTCTACGCGATGCCATCGCTCAAGGATGCTCAGGCGCACATCAACATTCTGCGCCCGAGCCTGGAGAAATTGGGGCTTTCGTCGAAAGTCGTTCCGTGGCCGCACTCGGCCGAGTCTCATGCACAGAACTTGACATCCTCCCCGCCCTAAAGGACGGGGATTCCCACTTCACGGAACCCAGCCAATGCCTCAAAGAGACACAGGACTTACAGCTTCTCCATGGGCTGACACCGCCAGTCCGGCGGCCAATACGTTGCGGGCAGCGTTGATGTCCCGGTCGTGGATAGAACCACATTCCGGGCATGTCCACTGTCGCACATTCAATGGCATCTTGGGCATGGTATGCCCACAGTCCGAGCAACGCTTGGACGATGGGAACCACTTGTCGATGCCGACCAGATCACGCCCATACCAACGGGCCTTGTATTCCAGTTGCCTCACGAAGTCCGACCAGCCTGCATCGGCGATGGATTTGGATAGGCAACGGTTTTTCTGCATGTTCGACACGGACAGGCTTTCTACGGCGATCACTTGGTTTTCGTTTATCAGCCGGGTAGAAAGCTTGTGCAGGAAGTCCCTGCGCGAGTCCGCGATCTTTGCGTGCAGACGTGCAACTTTCAGTTTCGCCTTGGCGCGGCGATTTGAGCCTTTCTGCTTCTTGGCAAGACGACGCTGGAGCTTTGCCAGCTTCGCTTCGTTCTTGCGAAAGGTATTGGGAGCGGCGACTTTCTCGCCGGTCGAGAGGATGGCGAAATGAGACAGACCCAGGTCAATCCCTACCTTGCCCGAAACCTCATGCTTTGCGGCTACGGCATCGTCACACAGCAGGCTGACGAAGTAGCGCCCTGCCGTGTCTTTGGAAACCGTGACAGTAGTGACCTTGGCGGCTTTGGGAATCTGGCGCGACCAGCGGATGGCAAGCGGTTCGGCCATCTTCGCCAGCTTGAGCAATTGGCCGTCCCACTTGAAGGCGCTGGTGGTGTATTCGGCAGACTGCTTGCCGTCCTTGCGCTTGAACTGCGGATAGCGGGCACGCTTGGCAAAGAAGTTGGCAAACGCGGTTTGCAGATGGCGCAACGCTTGCTGCACCGGCACGCTGGAGACTTCATTCAACCAAGCGTATTCGGGTTGCTTTTTCAGGGCAGTCAGCTCGGCAGAGGACTCATGGTAGCCGATGCGCTCCTGCCGCTGCATCCAGGCATCGGTGCGCAATCGCAGCATGTGGTTGTAGGCAAAGCGCGCGCAGCCGAACGTCCGGGCAAGAATTTGCTCCTGCTCTGGCGTCGGGTAGAACCGGAATCGGTAAGCGCGTTTGATATCCATGCCTCACATTATATCGGATATGTGTGTAAGACACTGTATTTTTATCCAGCGGTGCAGCCTATCGGCTGCGCTCCTTTCCTCCCCGGCCTGAACGCCGGGGTTTCTCGGAGCAACTGATGAGAGAGCATTTGAAGGACTTTACATGAGTACGCGCACAATTATCGAAATCAACCGCGATTACCTCGGTCCTGGCCAATGCGCCTCTCTCTGTGCGCTGGTGAATCATCTAGGGCTGTCAGTCATCACTGGCGAGCTAAACAGGCTGAACGGGGATCCGATGGACTGGCATGACGGTATTCGCGTCCTCGCTCAGCGCCACCACTCCGAAACGCTCGAGCTGAAGGTGGAATGATGCGCACCGTCGAAATGACAGATATATTCGGCGAGCCCCTGGTCGTGCGCATCAGCGAGGCCAAGCGCAAGCCCACCGAGCCGAAGGGCTATGCGGCCGTTCCCGGCACCGGTCCGGCAGGGGAAACCTGCCGATCATGCCGGCACAAGGTGGCCAGCAACTGGACGGCGAAGCGTTATCTCAAATGCGCGCTCATGCAAGCGCACTGGACTGGCGGCCCGGGCACGGACATTCGCGCTGGATCGCCGGCGTGTGCGCGCTGGGAAAAGAAGGAATGACCATGAGCGATTTCGGAACCATGCCGGCTTTTCCTGAGCCGGTTCTGTATGACCCTACTCACCAAATTATTGAGTCAGGACGAGCCTATGGCTTCTGCCCCGGCCTGAACATTCAGCAGCACGTGTGGCTGACACTATATGCCGCTCGCATCGCCTCCGGCGAAACGCACATCGATGCGTTGCTGTCCACGGACAAACGCTTGGATGCCGTACTGAAGCGGCTGGAGGAACTGGCATGAACCGAATCACCCACGTAGCCATCCTGCACAACGACAAAGCTCATGCGTTGCCTGCCCCGCACCGACACCACGACATTATCCGGTCAATGGGCGGCATCCACGGCCCCGACACGCAAGGTTTTCTGGACGATCAAGGCAATTTCCTGACGCGCGAAGAGGCCCTGCAGGTAGCGCTAGACGCCGGCCAGGTCAAAGACCCCGCCAACATTCGCGCCGGCCGACTCTTTTCGGAGGATCTGTGGTGAACAGCACTAAACCCGAAACTGAAATAACGACAGCTGAGCAAATCAGGTCGCGGGCGCAGCAACTGATCGATGATGCTAAATCGGCGAGCATTGTAGTGCGCATCGATCTTGTACCACTTCAACCATTAGCGATGGGCAATCTGGAAATGGTCGTGGACGTACGGTCGGCAAGGAACAGAGCATGAAAGTCATTTTTCGAGACTTGAAAAGCGACGTTGTCGCGGCGGTTCAAGCAGCATTCGCAGATGTGTCGCAGTTCGATATCGCATGCGCCGATATCTTCAGCGGGGGCCCTGCCGACGCAATCGTCAGTCCCGCTAACAGCTACGGCACGATGGATGGCGGCATCGATCTGGAATATCTGCGGCATTTCGGTTTTTGGCTGGAAGCGAGATTGAAAGGCGCCATCGCCAAATTGCCTGGCGGCCGTCTGCCCGTAGGCGAAGCACTGGTGGTGCCGAATGAGAACGCCGAAATTCCGTACATGATCAGCGCCCCCACGATGCGATATCCGGGGCCGGTGCCACATACGCAAAATGCATACCTGGCTTTTTCGGCTGTATTGCAAATCGCTAAGCGACATGGATATGACTGCATTTTGTGTCCCGGACTGGCAACATTGACGGGACGTATGGCACCCACCGAAAGTGCACGACAAATGCGGCGCGCATGGGATGAGGCAGAGAATGAATCAGCCAGATAACCACCTTGATCTCTCGCGCATCGTCTATGACGGCGCCCACCGTGATGGCTGGAACGCTGCGGTCGAGGAAATGCATGCCCTGCTCGAAGGGCTGCGCATCCAGTCCGAAGCTGGGCGTCGACTGCCCGCGGCGGTGGTCTATGCAAAGGCCCTGCGCCATTTGAGGGCGCTGAGATCGCGTTCTCGCTCGCGCTAAACCAAATCTGGATTCTAGAATCACCAGCGCCCCCCCACAAGGGGCGCTTTTCGTTGGGAGTACGATATGTTCCTGAACGATGAAGAACTTGCGGAATTGACTGGCATTCGTAAGGGCCGTGATGGGAAAAGCCGTGAACAATTGCAATGTGAGCATCTGCGCAAAGTCGGTATTCCGTTTTACCCCAACGCCCGTGGCAAGCCGGTTGTAGTCACCGAGGCTCTTATCGGGCGTCAACCAGAACCATCCAAGCCTAAATGGCAACCAAAGGTGCTGCAATTGAGGTGATTCCATGGGGCGAAGGCCATACAAATATACGAATTTGCCGCCCAGGATGAGAGCACGTCCGAAAGCCAAGGGTAAACTCTATTATTACTACGATATGGGCGGCAAGCCGAGGAAGGAGAGACCACTCGGCTGCGATTACATCCTCGCGCTGCAAGAGTGGGCGAAACTAGAACAGGTTGCCAGTATCGCCAAACCAACATTCAATGATGCGGCGGATAGATACCTCATTGACGAACTGCCTCACAAGGCCCCGCGCAGCCAGCAAGATAATCTCAAAGAATTACCCAACTTGCGTGAGTTTTTTGGCGATGGATTGCTTGATGAAATTGAGCCGGTGCACATCAATCAGTTCATGGCCTGGCGCGTCAAAAAGGCGCGCGATTGGCTGAGAAAACATGGAAAGTCGATTGATAAGGAAAGCGGTCATGTCCGAGCAAATCGTGAGCGGGCGCTCTTCAGCCACATCTTTAATTATGCACGCGGGAAAGGTTTGACCGCGGCGACAAATCCCTGCCTCGGTATCGAAACGCTGGATGAGTCGGGGCGGGATGTATATGTGGAGGATTCGACTTATAAGATAGTTTGGGACGCGGCACGCGAACCGCTACGCGACGCCATGGACTTGGCCTATCTGACAGGCCAACGTCCCGCTGATACGGTCTCTATGACCGAACGAGATATCAAAGACGGTCATTTGCATGTTAAACAAGGGAAGACCGGGAAAAAAATTCGCATTGCAGTAGAGGGGGATCTAGCAGCAGTTATCGAACGCATCCGCGCCCGCAGGCGTGGGCACAAAGTCGTCACTATGCATTTGGTGATCAATCAATATGGACGGCCGGTATCACGGCGCACCGTAGCTGCGTGGCTGCGCGACGTTCGGAAGGCGACCGGCATTGACCCTGACTCATTCAAATTCATGGACTTGCGTGCTAAAGCGGGCACTGATAAGGATGATGCTCAAGGCATGATCGCAGCTCAAAACCAATTGGGACACACCACCCCTAAAACAACTGCCCGCTATGTAAGAAACAGACTAGGCAAAAAGGTCAGCCCGACGCGATGATTTAGTCCGCAAAAATCAAGACCCCCGCATAAACAGGGCCTCTCAAACTATCAAAAATAGGCAGTTTGCGGACTGAAAACCGACCGAAAGCCGCATGAATATTCGGTTTCCTCGCTGGATTGCAAATCCGTGTACCCCGGTTCGATTCCGAGTCGCGCCTCCAATGCACGCCTAGTGCGCACAAATGAGCCGTAACGCGGCTGCATAAACCAATACCCGGCAATTCGATCAGCGAGCCAGCCGCCTGCAAGCGGCCATGATTCGCGCGCGGGGAATAATAATCTGCGGACTCTCTGGGCCGGGGCAGCGGGCCCGGGTGGCCCGCCCTATTACCTCACTAATTACCTACTACTCAAGCGTCACGACGCTCCATCCTGATCGAGCAGCCGCACCGATGCGCCCAGCTTGGCGAAATCGAACTCCTGCATCGAGCGGCGCAGCGGCCGTATGATCAGGATCACCACCACAGGCACCAGCGCCGCGGCCAGGAAGGATTCCAGCAGATGCTCCGGCTTGGCGCCCGGCATGGGGAACAGGGACAGGCCTGCCGCCAGCCCGCAGAGGGTGCCGGTCATCGCCGAGAAGCCGTCATGGCGCTTGCTGAACAAACCGTAGAAAACGGGAAAGGCCGCTGCGGAACACAGCAAGTCGGCCAGCAGGAACAGATAGAGCACGCTGAATCCCTGGGCCGCGACGAGCACGACGGGAATCGCCAGCACGAAGATCAGGCTGCGCGCCAGGCGCATCATGGTGGCGCTGCGGGCATTGGGCAGCAGCCTGCCCAGGTCGACGGCGATAAGGCTGGAGACGGCGCTGATCGCGGTATCCGAACTGCTCATCACCAGGCCCAGGCCCAGCGGTATGAGCAGGATCGCGAACCACAGCGAGGCATGCGGAATCAGCACGCTGAAGAGCGCCACGGAACTGTCTCCGCCCGGGGCCAGGCCGACGAAGGCCAGCCCGAACAAGCCCATCAGGAAGATGAACGGCCCCACCATCAGGCCGCCCAGCAAAAAGCCCTTGCGCATGGTGCGGGAGTCGCGCGCGGCATAAATGCGCTGCCAGTTGCCCTGGTGGAACAGGCCGGTAAGGAGAATGGCCACGAAGAAGGTGAATCCCGCCTTCACACCCTCCGGATCGCCCAGGTCCAGCAGCCGCGGCGCCCGGGTGCGCAGCCCTTCGATGGTGGGCATCGCCCCGCCCACGGTGTACCAGCCCAATGCGACCAGGAACAACAGCAGCGGCACGATGACGATCATATGGACCCGATCGGTAAAGATCGACGCCCGCAGGCCGCCGTACGAGGTGTATATCAAGGTGGCGCCCACGACAATGACAGCCGTGAGCCAGATGGGCACCGGCGCGAGCAGGCGCACCAGCTTGCCCACCGCCGTGACTTCGGCCGACATCGCTATGAACAGATAGAACACCATGATGAGCAGCGCCAGGCCGTACATGGGCCGGCCATAGCGGGCGATGAGGAATTCGGTCAGGGAGTGGCCGTTGGGGATCAGCTCGCGCATGCGCCGGCCCAGCGGGATCATGGCGATGCGCGGCGACATGGCGCCCAGCGCGTAGCCGATGATGGCCGCCAGGCCGCCCCATGTCGCGGCCTGCGCGGGGGCAAACAGGATCCACGCGCCCAGGGTCGAGGCCATCAGGGTCAGGATGGTGGCGACGGCGCTCTGGCTGTTGCGGGCCGTGATGTAGTCTTCGAGGCCTTTTTTGAAGCGCCGGGTGTACAGGATGCCGGCGGCCGCGTAGCCGAACGCGCAAAGTAGCAGCCAGGTAACGGCTGTTGAACTGCTGAGCATGGTGAAACCCTTCCCACAAATGAAATGGCGGGAGGGACGCGGCCTGTGGCGGCATGGCGCGTGGCGCGCGACTCCTTCCCTTCGCCGGCATTACCCGGATCAGGTTCTAAGGGTTAGCGCCGATTTGGCGCAATCTCAGCTCGCAACGAGCTCCCCCAGGACAGGCGTAAGGCTAAAAGAGCGGCGGCCGGCTGTCAACGATATTTCAGGATTCCCTGTGGTAAATTGCGCAATAGCGACACGGGGTGTCCCGACGAAGTCGGGGCTGAGACGACACCCGTAGAACCTGATTCAGTTCACACTGGCGGAGGGATGTTCGCGACGCGGCAGCGTACTGCCGACGCCGGGGTTCTTTCACCTGCTACCCGAGAGACATCATGCCCGGCTCCAAGCTATCCTTGCCACTGAATGAACAAATCGTCCTCGTCACCGGGGGCGCACGCGGCCTGGGCGCGCACATCACGCGCGCCTTCCAGCGCGAAGGCGCACGCGTAATCGTCAACTATTTCCGCAGCGCCGAAGCGGCCGCGGCACTGGCCGCGCAGGCGCCGGACCGCACGCTCGCCGTCGCGGCGGACGTACGCGACGCCCGCGCCGTGCAGGCCATGGTCGACCGCGCGCAGCAGCATTTCGGCGCGCCGGTAAGCACGGTGGTCAACAATGCCCTGCCCGAGTTCCAGTTCAACGGCGACCAGCGCCCCCACGCCGACGCCTTGTCGTGGGAAAACCTCAGCCAGCAGATGGAAGGCACCCTGCGCGGCGCCCTGAACACCGTCCAGGCGACGCTGCCCGGCATGCGCGGCGCGGGCTTCGGCCGGGTAATTAATGTAGGCACCAATCTGTTCCAGAACCCGGTCGTGCCCTACCACGACTACACCGCGGCCAAGGCGGCGCTACTGTCCTTCACGCGAACGCTGTCGCACGACCTGGGGCCGGACGGTATCACCGTCAACATGGTCTCGGGCGGCCTGCTGCGCACCACCGATGCTTCGGCCGCCACGCCCGAAGCCGTGTTCGAGTTGATTGCCGGCAGCACGCCGCTGCGCCGCGTCACCACCCCGGCGGAATTCGCCGACGCGCTGCTGTTCTTCGCATCGCCGTGGTCGCGTTCGGTGACCGGCCAGAACCTGGTGGTCGACGGCGGCCTGGTGCACAACTGAGCCGCGAGGGCGCCATGCTGCACCTCAATCTTTTCATATTCGGCTGCGGGCATCATCGGGCAGCCTGGCGCCATCAGGCATCGGCAGCGGAACGCCTGGGCGATATCGGCTACTACGAGGAACTGGCCCGCGTCGCCGAACGCGGCAAGCTGGACGCGATCTTCTTCGCCGACGGCGCCTCGGTCAGCCATATCGAAGACGGCCCGCGCTGGTACCTGGAGCCGCTGACCATGCTGGCGGCGATCAGCCGCGCAACCGAACGCATCGGCCTGATCAGCACCGTCTCCAGCACGTTCTATACGCCCTTCCACGCAGCGCGCCTGGTCGCATCGCTGGACCATATCTCGGGCGGCCGCATGGGCTGGAACGTCGTGACGTCGATGTTCGACGCCGAGGCGCGCAACCACGGCTACGAAGCCATGCCGCCGCATGCCTGGCGCTATGGCCGCGCGGAGGAATTCATCGACGTCGTGCTGCGGCTGTGGGACTCGTGGGCCGACGACGCACTGCTGCTCGACCGCGCTCAGGGCATCTATGGCGCCGCCGACCGGATCAGGCCCATCCATCATCACGGCGATCATTTCCTGGTGGACGGGCCGCTGACCGTGCCGCGCCCGCCGCAAGGCCACCCGGTCCTGTTCCAGGCGGGTGCGTCCGCCGAAGGACGCGACCTGGCGGCCCGCCGCGCCGAAGCCATCTATGCGGTCGCCTACGACCTTCCCGCCGCCCAGTCCTACTACCGGGACATCAAGCGCCGCGTCCGGGAAGCCGGCCGGACCGACCCGGTGCCCATCATGCCGGGGCTGGTGGCATATGTCGGCTCGACCGAAGCGGAAGCCCGCGCCAAGCAGCGCGAGCTCGACGAACTGCTGCCGCAAGAAGCCTCCCTCAGGCAACTCGGCATGTATGTCGAACAGGATTGCATGGGCTGGGAAATGGATGCGCCGGTTCCGCCACTGCCGCCCCTGTCGGCGTTCCAGGGCCCGAAGGGCCGCTACGCCACGATCCTGCGCATCATCGAGGCCGAACAGCCCACCGTGCGCCAGCTCCTGGGACGCCTGGCGGCCGGCGGCGGCCACTGCACCATGGTCGGCACGCCCGAACAGATCGCCGACCAGATGGAGTACTGGGTCCATCATGAAGGCGCGGACGGCTTCAACCTGATGCCGCCCACGCTGCCCGGAGGCATCGAGGATTTCGTCGACCACGTCGTGCCGGTGCTGCAGCAACGCGGGCTATTCCGCAAGGAATACGAAACCGACACGCTGCGCGGGCACCTGGGCCTGCATCGGCCTCCGGGACGATGACACCTTATACGCCAAGGGATTCCGCACGGCCTTGAAGCCCTCGGGCGCGACAAGCACAAAACAAGCGACAGGCACAAGCCAAGGCCGCCTGACGGGCAAGCGGCGCCAAGCATCTCATTAATCTAATCACGCAAGCCCCCGCTCGGGGGCTTCACCCATATCCCAGACGTAGCGCGAACATAAAGCCTGCCCGCCAAACCGAGAGGGGCCTGCGGCGAGCGCCGCGCCATTGAAACGTATTGCTTCGCCGCTGCATCAAAGTGATGAAACGCGACGATGCGCCGCCCCCGCGGGAGGAATTCCCGTCTACGCACAAGACCCGAAACCCCATGCTCTTTCAGGCGTGGGGATAGGGGCTCTTGCGCCCTATGGAGCTTGCTACTGTGAAAGATCACCCAAAAACTCATCATGGCTTCGGCCGCCCTGACCGCCTCTGTGGGGCTCGCGTATGGCAGCTCGGCCATCGCGGCCGAAAACGCGCCGCAAGCCGCCCCGGCCCACGCCATGGCCATGAACTGGTTCGGCGGCCCGGTCTATGACGGCGCCCCCGCCCTGGCGGCCACCGCGGCGCTGGTCCAGGCCGGCGGCGGAGCCGAACACTTTAGCTTCGCGCAGGCCCTGGTGGCGATGCTGGGCGAGAAAACCGTGAACGCCGAAGTGGCGAAACTCACCAAGCAATATGGCAAGAAAGACGTGGACGGCTTCTTGAACGGCATGACCTTCGCCATCACCGACGGCCTGAAACGCGCCACCGAAGCCGGGGTGAAACTACCCGAAGCGCCGGCCGACCTCAAAGGAGTGAAACTGGCACGCACGCTCGTGCAGGCGGGCACGGCCCCCGACGGAACGTTCTGGGCCGGCTATCTGTTCGACAAGGCTATCTCGCACAAGCTGCACAACCAGGTGATGGTCGATATCGACGTGAAATACGGCCATGGCGCGGACCAGAACACGCACAAAATATTGAACCAGGCCATGTACGATGTGGCGCACGCGCTGGGCGACACGCACGTCAAACTGGCCTCGCTGCACTAGCACGCGCGTATGCCAAGGAGCAACGGGAATCCGTTTCTGCCCGATACGCCCCCGCCCCGACCCGCTTATTGCAATAGAACGCATTACATCGGGTTCGCGGAATAAAGGTTCTCGGGGGTTTATATGGGCACAATGGCCGACGCCGTTTCCATCGACGACGCGGAGTTGATCCAACTGGCGGCTTCGGGCGATATCGCCGCTTTCGACGCATTGATGCGCCATCACAACCAGCGGCTATATCGCGTGGCCCGCAGCGTGCTGCACGACGAAGCGGACGCGGAAGAGGCCGTGCAGGAAGCCTGGTGGAAAGCCTACAATCATTTGCAGGACTTCCGCGCCGAGGCCAGGCCCACGACCTGGCTGACCCGTATCGCGATCAACGAGGCCCTGATGCTCCGGCGGCGCAACCAAAGCCGCGAGGCCGTCATCCAATCTGCGTATCAGGATCAGCGGACACAGGACACCATGCCCATGGACGAACTTCCCCTGGCTATACCCGCTTCCTCGCAGCCTGATCAACAGGCCTGGCGTTCGGAATTGCGCGGCCTGATCGAGCAACGCATCGACGCCCTGCCCGATATCTACCGCTCGGTCTTCGTACTAAGGGGCGTCGAAGGCATGTCCGCTAGCGAAGTGGCCGCTGCGCTGGACCTGCCCGAAGCCACGATCCGCGTGCGCTTCATGCGCGCCCGCCGCCTGCTCCAGGACGCACTGGCGCGCGACATCGACCAGCACACCAAGGACGCCTTCTCGTTTGCGGGGGAACGCTGCGACCGCATCGTGGCGGCCGTGCATGCGCGCATAAGAGAGCAAGCCGCCAAGCCCTGATCGGGCCGAAGGCGCTCCGGCAAGCCCCAAGCATCCTTCCGTGCAGAGGCAATCGTAGCCTCGATACACTGCTTACAAAAAAAAGACGGATAGTACAACGCCCAAGGCAGGGCAAATCCCTGGCTCCGGCCAGCGCCGGATTTCCTGCAACACGGCAGACGGAAGCGTGCCCGTTATTTCCACATAAGAAATAATAAGTTTGCACCCCGACGGATACCCAAACGCAGCCATGATGTCTACCATTGCAGCATCGACAATCCAGCGAGGGAATAGACATGATGGATGTTATACCTGCCGGCCAAGTGCTGGGCGCGACGGTCACCGGGATCGACCTTTCGCAGCCGCTAGCCCCGCAGAATCTCGCCGAACTGGTCGAGGCGCTGGGTACGCACGGCGTATTGCGCTTCCCCGGCCAGACGGTTTCCCCGGCTGATCTGCGAGACTTTTCCTCGCATTTCGGAGGGCTGCAGCGTACGGTGTCCAACGCCAACGAGCCGGGCATTCCCGAGGTCAGCATTCTTTCCAATATTGTCGAAAACGGCAAACCCATCGGCATAGTGGACGCCGGGCAAGACTGGCATACCGATATGTCCTACAACGCCGTGGTCGGCTTCGTGAATGTGCTGTATGCGATCAAGATTCCGCGGCGCAATGGGCGCGCCCTGGGGTCGACCTGTTTCGCGAACATGCACGCAGCGTATGACGACTTGCCCGACGAAATCAAGCAGGGGCTGGCCGGGATGACCGCCACCCACGATTTCAACAAATTCTGGGAAAACATGCGCTCGCAGCCCGGCAGCAAGCGCCCGCCGCTGACACCCGAACAACGCGCCAAGAGGCCGCCGTCCGTGCACCCCGTTTTCCTGACCCACCCCATCACCGGCCGCAAAGTGCTGTACTGCAACCCTGGCTATGCAATCCGCATCAACGAACTGGGCGAGCAGGAAAGCGAGCGCATGCTGCAGATCCTGTTCGACCACCAGTTGCAGGCCAAATACCAGATCACGCACGAATGGACCGAAGGCGACGTGTTGATGTGGGACCACATCGGCACGCTGCACAATGCCATGCCTGACTACGAGCCGCACGAACATCGCTTGATCAAGCGCTGCCAGGTGATGGCAGACAAGGTATTCGATCCGGAATTCGTGCGCGCAGTACGCGATCAAGCCAGGCGCTGACTCCCCATGCCCCTGCTTCCTCCTTCCGTGACACAGGCGCAGTCGATCGCCGAATTGCGCTTGATCGCCAAACGGCGGCTGCCCCGGGTAGTATTCGACTTCTTCGACGGCGGCGCCGAAGACGAACTGACCTTGCGCGACAACCGCGTAGCCTTCGAGCGGGTGCGATTGCTGCCCCGCGTGTTGGCCGACGTAAGCCAGGTCTCGACGGGCTGCCAGGCCTTGGGCGCCCCTGCCGGCTATCCACTCGCCATCGCCCCCACCGGGGGCGTGGGCTACGGCTGGCACGGCGGCGACATCGCCATTGCCCGCGCGGCAGCCCGCCACGGCATTCCCTATACCCTGTCGACGAGCGCCACTGCCTCGATCGAGGAAGTGGCGCGCGAAGCGCCGGGACGCCTCTGGTTTCAAGCCTATGTGCTCAAGAACCAGGACTTCTTTCATCAATTGATCGAACGAGCCCGCGCGGCGGATTACGAGGCGCTGGTCATTACCGTCGACCTGGCCGTAGGCGGCAAACGCGAACGCGACGTGCGCAACGGCTTTCGTACGCCCTTCAGGCTGACCCGACGCAGCCTGGTCGACGTCGCGCTGCACCCGCGCTGGGCCTTGTCCCTGCTGCGCCACGGCATGCCCGTCAATAAAAACCTGATCGGACTGCAACGCGACGTCACATCGGTAGCAGGCGCGGCCTCGGCCGTCGGGCGCAATTACGACCCGTCCTTCGATTGGGACCGCCTGGCCCGGGTACGCGACCGCTGGCCGCGCAAGCTCATAGTCAAGGGCGTGCTGAGGCCGGATGTCGCCGACCGCCTGGCGCGGCTGGGCATCGACGCCGTGGTCGTCTCCAATCATGGCGGCCGCCAGCTCGACGGGGGTTGTGCCACCCTGGATGCCTTGCCGGACGTGGTCGACGCCATAGCGGGCCACATTCCGGTCTGGCTGGACGGCGGGGTGCGGCGAGGCGTCGATATCCTGAAGGCGCGCGCCCTGGGGGCGGAAGGCGTGCTGGTCGGCCGCGCCACCCTGTACGGGGCGGTCGCCGGAGGAAACGCAGGCGCCCAGCGGGCGCTGGAGATCCTGACCGACGAATTCGTGCGCGCCATGAAACTTTGCGGGGCCCGATCCATCGACGACATCGATAAAACATTGCTGGCCCGCGCCACCGCGGAGCACAGTCTACGACCTGCGGCCAAGGAGGGCCTGTAAGCATGCGCTGGATACGATACACGGACCAAACCGGTACGCATTACGGACAACTCGAAGGGGAACGTGTGCGCCGTGTGGACGGCACGCCTTTCGACGCCTGGACGGCCACGGACGAGCTGACCACGCTGGACCGAGTCAGGCTGGAAGTGCCGGTGGTGCCGCGCACTTTTTATTGCGCAGGACTGAACTACGCGGCACATGCCATCGAGGCGGCGCGCAAGCAAGGGCAGGAGCCCCGGCTGCCCAAGCATGCCGATATCGGCTATCGCGCGAACAATGCGCTGGTCGCGCACGGCGACAACGTCATCATCCCGGCCGACGCACGGACCGTCCATTACGAAGGCGAACTGGTCGTGGTGATCGGCAAGCAGGCCCGCCATCTTGCTCCGGAACAGGCGCTGGACTGCGTGCTGGGCTACACCATCGGCAACGATGTCAGCGAACGCAATTGGCAGCGCTCCGACCGAACCTTCTGGCGCGCGAAGAACACCGACACTTTCAAGCCCATGGGGCCATGGATAGATACCGGCTTCGACCCGGCCCACGCCCGCACGCGCGTCAGCGTGAACGGCGTGCCGAAGACGGAATTCCCCACCGGGGCAATGATCTACGACGTGCAGACCTTCATCAGCGCCATGAGCCGCTACCTCACCCTCTGGCCGGGCGACGTGATCTGGATGGGCACCGACGGGGCATCTCCCGACCTGCGCGGCGGCGACGTGGTCGAGATAGAGATCACCGGACTGGGCACGCTGCGCAATACCTTTGTACAGGAACAATAAGCCATGACCGCAATCGAACGCCTGGCAGCCATCATGGATTGCCAGCAAGCGATACAGCGTTTTTATTTGGCGCTGGACAGTTCGGATTTCGACGCCGTGGCCGCCTGCATGGCGTCCCAAGGCGTGTGGCATCGGCAAGGCGCAGCCCTATGCGGGCCGGCCCAGGTGCGCGCGGCCTTGGCCAAGCGTCCGGCGGGGCGCACTACCGCCCATATGGTGCAGAACCTGGTAATCGATATCGTCGACCCCGGCCTGGCGCAAGCCCGCTATCTGACATTGGTATACAGACACGATGCGCCGGCCCCGCCCTCGGGGCCGGTGCCGCTAGGCACGCCGCTGTCGATCTCGATACATGAAGAACGCCTGGTCCGGACACCGGCCGGCGACTGGCTGGTCCAGGAAAAGCAGTCCCGGCGCAAATTCGGAGACTGATTCCTGCCCAGCCTTTCCCGCTACTGCAAGGCGCCCTGGGTATGCTTGAGTTCGTCCTTGTACTGCGCCGACTCCGTCACCAACAGATCATGGAATTGAGCCGGGGTCGTGACGTGCACCTCCATGCCTTGCTTGGCAAGCGCGTCAGAGATTTTCGGGGACTTGCCGGCTTGCACGAGCGCGTCATGCAACTTTGCCACCACCGCGGCAGGGGTTCCGGCCGGAGCCAGGATCCCTTGCCAGGTATGGGCCTGGAAGCCTTTGAGGCCGCTCTCGTCGACGGTAGGCACCTTCGGCGTCGCGGGAGAACGGCGCAGGCCCGTGGTCCCGATCAAGTCCAGCCTGCCGTCCTCGACGTACTTCATGTTTCCCACCAGCGAACTGAACATGACGTCGACGCGGCCGGCCAACAGGTCGATCATGGCCGGGCCGGTTCCCTTGTAGGGCACATGCATCATCTTGATGCCCGCGGCCTTGGCGAAAGCCTCGCCCGCCAGGTGCTGGGCGGATCCGACACCCGAAGACGCGAAATTCACCTTGCCCGGATGCGCCTTCGCGTAGGCTATGAATTCCTGCACCGTATGAATCTTCAAGCGAGGGGTCACCAATATTCCCAGCGATTGCTCGGTGGCCTGCCCTACGGGCTGGAAATCCTTGACGGGATCGTAGGTTGCAGTGTCGTGCAGCAAGGGAGTGATGACAAAGGCATTGGTACCGAACAAAAGCGTGTAGCCATCGGCCGCAGACCGGCGTACGTATTCGGTGCCGACCAGCGTTCCGCCGCCCGCCCGGTTTTCCAGGACTATGCCGCGGCCCAGGCTGGCCGACATTTCATGGGCCAGCATGCGGCCGACAGTATCGGTTGCGCCGCCCGGCGCATAGGCGACGACCAGCCGTATCGGGTGATCGGGGAAGTTTTCAGCCTGAGCAGAAAAATACGCGCCGGATGCGGCAATAGCGAAAGCCAGCACGGAAATTCGGCGGCGCATGGAAAAACGCGGCATAGAGGGTCTCCACATATTTATTGGCTTACCGGCGCGCCAGATGATCAACGTAATGACAAGCACATCAGGCCATCGGCGCAAGACGGCACGAACAAGAAACAAAGGTGACGAAATTATGCGTCTGCGAGCACCGGGCAACAAGGCGATGCCTTAAAATTTGGAATTTCTAGATAAGAAACAATGAGGGGCTTCGATGGACGAGCTCACCTGCCTACGCATGTTCCTGGAAGTCGCCCGGCGCAATAGTTTTGCCGGGGCTGCACAACATTTCGGCGTATCGCGTGCCACTTGCTCCAAGCAGATCGCGTGGCTCGAGAAATCGCTCGGGGTCAAGCTGTTGAACCGCACTACCAAGCAGTTGGGCCTGACCCCCGCGGGCTTGCAAGTGCTGGAAAACGGCAGCGACCTGGTGCAGCGCTATGACGACATGCACGAGTCGGTGAGCGATTTGTCCGGAGACGTGGCCGGCGTGGTGCGCGTGGGGGTGCCCCCGAGCTTCGGCACGCGCAGGCTGCTGCCCGTCATCAAGGATTTCCACGCGCACTACCCGGATGTGCAAATCGCCCAAAGCCTGCTGACCGTGCGCAAGCACGAGACCTTTATCGAACAAGGCCTGGACGTCGGCATCATCATCGTGCCGGTGCTCAAGGACGCCAGCTTCATCGCCATTCCCCTGGCCGAAGCCCCGCAAGCGCTCGTGGCCTCGCCAGCCTACCTGGCAAGCGTGGCGCCGATCCAGCATCCGCGCGACCTGATGCGCTGCAAGTGTCTGGTCAATTGGAACAAATCGCCCACGGGCGCCTGGAATTTCACGGGGCCCGAGGGGCCTGTGTCGGTACGGGTGCAAGGCCCCTTGCGCGCGGATTTCGGCGATGCGCTAAAAGAAGCGGCCCTGGCCGGCATGGGCATTTCCATGCACCCCTACTACATGCTCGCCGAAGAAATAGAGCAAGGCAAATTGCAAGTGGTGCTGCCCCGCTACGAACCGCCGGGCTTGTATGTATATGCCATCTACTCGTCGCGCAAAAACCTGCCCATGCGGGTTCAGGTGTTCCTGGATTTCCTGAAGGCCTGGGCCAAGACGCCCAAATCCTGGGACAAGCCGCGCACCGACGCCTGAAAACCTGCAAGCGCCGTCAAGTGCTTTCAATCCGGCCCATTCGCCGGCAAAAGCCTGTAGCCCCATAAAAGTAAGCATGTAATACCTATGTAATCACATGCTACTATCGAGACATTCGGCACAGATTCGCCGCCAAGAAAACCAGCCATGGCCATCCTTCCGAATATCAAACTGCCTCCCACTCCGCCGTTCAAGCGTCCGCGCGACCTGGCCTACGCTTCGGACGAGCTTCCGCCCCCGCTGACGCTGGCCACACTGTCGATCCAGCACATCGCCACTGCGCTGACCTTGATCGCCTATGTCCTGGCGGCGGCGCAGATCGGCGGCCTGGACGCGCGAGCCACGCAAAGCATGGTAACGGCGACGCTGCTCAGCATGGCCGTCGCCACTTTCCTGCAGGCCTGGGGCGGCCGGCTGGGCTCGGGCCTGTTGCTGGTGCACGTGCCCACGTCGCTGCTCGTCGCCATATTGGGCGCGATTCTCGCCAAATACGGCTTCGGCTCCATGGTCATCGTCGGACTGATCTACGGCGGGGTAGGCCTGGTGATCAGCTTCGTATTCCCTTATCTGCGCGCCATCCTGCCGCCGGCCGTGGCCGGCGTCGTGCTTTGCCTGGCGGGCCTGTCGCTGATCGCGCCGGCCCTGGCCGAAACCGGCAGCCTGTCGGCCGATATGGTCCACCTGAGCGGCAGCGATGCCCTGGTCGGCATCTTCACGCTGGTGATGATCGTGGGCCTGTCCATCTGGGGCACCAAGCAAAGCAAGCTGTTCTCGCTGCTGACCGGCATCCTCGCGGGCCTGGTACTGGCCGCCGCGATGGGCAAGGTGCACGGGCTCTCGGCCCTGGCCGACGCGCCCGTCTTCGACGTGCCGCATTTGCCCAAGCCGGTATTCGATGTCGATCCCGGCATCATAGGCGCCATTGCCGTGCTGTCGCTGATGACCCAGTTGTGCACCTTCGGCCGGGTAGTGCTGGTGCACAAGATGAACGACTCCAACTGGCACCGGCCCAATATGCGCATGGTGGGCGCCGGCATATTCGCCAATTCGCTGGGCAACTTCATTACGGCGTGGCTGGGCGCGTATCCCTGCACCACGTCGTCGACCAATATCGCCGTGAACCACATCAGCCATTCGACTTCCCGCTGGGTCGGCCTGACGACCGCGGTGCTGATCGGCCTGATCGCGTTCCTGCCGCAGGTGTCGCTGGCCCTGACCCTGATCCCCCGGCCCATCATCGGCGCGGTCGAGGTCTATGCCGCGGCCTATCTCATTGTTTCGGGCATACAACTGATCTCGGCGCGCTCCATGGATTCGCGCGCGATATTCATGATCGGCCTGTCTTTCGTCACGGGCGTGGGCGTCATGTTCCTGCCCGGCATAGCGCAACTGGTGCCGCAATCCTTCAGGTTCATGGTCGAGAACGGCATCGTGGTGGGCGGGGTTACCGCGGTCATCCTGAACGTGATCTTCCGGCTGGGCGTGAAGCAATCCGCGCAGCTCGACCTGGCGCAAGACACGCCCGCGGCCAATATAGGCAGAAGAGTCGTCGATTTCGTCGAAGACCACTGCGCAAGCTGGGGCGCCCGGCGCGACGTCGCGGTACGCGCCGCGCAAGCGGCGCTCGAGGCGTCCGAGGCCATCGCGGCCGCAGGCCAGGGCCGGCGGGTTACGGGGGTACGCGGCAGCTTCGACGAATTCAACCTGAACATCGAGCTGTTGCACAGCGGCGCCGCGCTGGCCATCGCGGCCGACCAGAAGAAGCTGGAGGAAAACGTGCTCGAGGCGGATGACGATACCTTCCACGCGGCGCTCGAAACCGCGCTGTTCAATGTCTCGCACGTGCTGCTCACGCGGCTGGCCGATCGCCTGGGCAGCGGCAGCCGCAGCAAATATTCCTACCTGCGGCTGCACTTCAACCACTGAAAGCGCTACCTGGCCTCGTGCCGGCCCATGGTCTTGCGCCGAGGCCGGGGCCGGACCTGGAGCATCTACCTCGACCTCGACCTCGACCTCGACCTGGGCAGGAGCCGGGCCGGGAGCGGCCGGCTTCGGAAGCCCGGGCCGAAGCGCGAGCTTCCCGCAATTTCCCATGACAGCCCCCAAGAGTTTGATACAAGCGGCCCCGCCGCCCGGCGTCCGGCACACCCCCGGCCATGTATGATGCGTTCTGGACGGCGGGATCGAATCGCCGTCGCGGACAGAGGAAATACACATGGGCGGCAAAACCAGGGTCGGCATCATCTTCGGCGGCAAATCAGCCGAGCACGAGGTGTCTCTACAATCGGCCAGGAACATCGTCGACGCGCTCGACAAGTCCCGCTACGAGGCCACGCTGATCGGCATCGACAAGCAAGGACAATGGCACGTCAACGACGCGTCCAATTACCTGCTCAACGCCGAGAACCCTGCGCTGATCGCGCTGAACCGCTCGAACGTAGAAGTGGCGCTGGTGCCCGGCAAGCACGAACACCAGTTGGTCGCCACGCAAGGCGCGCCCGGCCCTGGGCTGGGGCAGCTCGACGTCATCTTTCCCATCGTGCACGGCACGCAAGGCGAAGACGGATCGCTGCAAGGCATGCTGCGCATGGCCAACCTGCCCTTTGTCGGTTCCGACGTGCTCGGGTCGGCGATCTGCATGGACAAGGACGTCACCAAGCGCCTGCTGCGCGACGCGGGGCTGGCCGTGGCGCCCTTCGTGGCGTATTCGCGCGGCTCGGCGGCGCGGGCGCGCTTCGACGAAGTGGCAGCCGAGTTGGGGCTGCCCTTGTTCGTCAAGCCCGCCAACATGGGATCGTCGGTCGGCGTAAGCAAGGTGCGCAACGAGGAAGAGTTCCGGCGCGCCATCGCCCTGGCCCTGGAATTCGACCACAAGGTGCTGGTAGAGCAAGCCATCGCCGGCCGCGAGATCGAATGCGCAGTGCTGGGCAACGAGAACCCGCAAGCCAGCGTCTGCGGCGAAGTGGTGCTGCACGACGAGTTCTACTCCTACGACACCAAGTACATCAACGACGACGGCGCCGCGGTAGTGGTGCCTGCCGATATCGATGCGCGCGCCAGCGACGAGGTGCGCCGCATTGCCGTCGAAGCGTTCCTGGCGCTGGACTGCGCCGGCATGGCGCGGGTGGACGTGTTCCTGACCCCGGAAGGCAAGGTAATCATCAACGAGGTGAACACCCTGCCCGGCTTCACGCACATCAGCATGTACCCCAAACTGTGGCAGGCCAGCGGGATGACTTATACCGAGCTGATTACCCGCTTGATAGAACTGGCACAGGAGCGGCATGCCCAAGACAGCGCGCTGAAAACCTCGATCCTCTGATTTCCCTGATTTCCCTGATTTCCCTGATTTCCCTGATTTCCCTGATTTCGGGCTGCAAATATAAGAGGCACCGGGCCGCGGCGGGCCGGCTCTCCGCGGGCTGCCACGCCGGCGCATTCCCATGGCCGCCCTCGGCCGAGGCCGGCCTCTTCGAGAAAACGAAACTATTTGTAACTATCTACCAAATAGTAAACGTTGCCATCGACTTCCTTTTTAATATGAACTGTGCCCATACGCCTGGACGCGCGTAGAATGTTACGGACTGCGACAACAAAGATTGACGCAGTTGAAAAGAGGTGGAGGCGACATGGGCCATTTAAAAACTCAGAACCAACTGAGCCGCATCAACGGCGACTACCAGCAACTCATGGAAGAGCTGCAGGCGCATGGGATCGACACCAACCCCTTCGGGGTGCTTCAAATCGAGCGATTCGCCCTCGTGGACCTGTTGATCGACGAGATCCGCGGCCTAAAGGCCAAGGTCGATATGCTGGGCAAGATCGAATCCGCCCGCAAGAAGCGCGACGCCTGGCATGTGCAGTAGCGCTTGCCAGGCCCGAACCGCCTTACGCCGGTCCGGGCTGTCGGATGAGCTCGGGTCGGTGTGCAGCATGCGCTCAGGCGTACAGCCCGGGCATGGGCTCAGTTGATCGTCGCCCCCGATTTCTTCACCACCTCTCCCAGGCGGGCGTATTCCTCGGCGCCGAATTTCTGCAGTTCCACGCGGCTGGTGGGCGACGGGATCGCGCCGCGCGATTGCAATGACTGTTCGACGGACGGCGTGCTCAGTACCGTATGGACGGCCTTGTTGAGCTTGTCCAATATTGCCGTCGGCGTGCCCTTGGGCGCGTACAAACCGTCCCAGGCAAAGAAAGCGTAGCCCGGGACACCGGCTTCGCTGACAGTAGGAATATCGGGATTGGAATCAACCCGTTTCTTGGTGGTGACAGCCAGGGCGCGCACCTTGCCGGCCTTGATCTGCCCTTCCAGATTGGGCATGACGTCGATGAGCATGGAAATCCGCCCGCCCAGCAGGTCGGTAAGCGCCGCCGCACCGCCGCGATATGGGATATGGGTGATGTCCACGCCAGTCATCTGCTTAAGCAGTTCGCAGGCCAGGTGCGAGGTGGTGCCGTTGCCCGCCGAGCCACAAGTCAGTTTGCCGGGATGTTGCTTGCCGTAGGCGATTAGATCCTTGAGTGTCTTGAAAGGCTCGCTGGGGTTTATGGCCACAGCTGCGGCAATGACGGTGAAGCGCGAAACAGGCTCGAAGTCCTTGGGGGAGTAGCCGGGGTTCTTATAGAGCCAGTGATTGATGGCCTCGGTGCCATTGGTGCCATAGGACAGGGTATAGCCGTCCGGCTTGGCGCGGGCGGCCGTGGCAGTGCCGATATTGCCGCCGGCGCCAGGCCGGTTCTCGATGATGATAGGCTGGCCGAGCTGGCGCGACAGCGGGTCGGCCACCAGGCGCGCCAGCGTATCGCCACCCCCGCCCGCGGGGAACGGAACAATGAGCGTGATGGCGCGCTGCGGCCACGCCGCAGCATCCTGGGACCAAGCTTGGCCTGCGGCGCTACAGGCCAGCAGACCGGCACCCAGCCAGAGCGCGATTGTTTTCTTCGAATACATGATGGTTTCCTCCAATGCCGTATATATATGTATGTAGGTATGTTGTGTGGATTGAACGTGTCGCAGGAATCGCGACCCATGCGCTTCAGGTGTCGATGTCTATATGAAAGCCTATGTCGATATGGATGGATATAAATAAAAACAGGTGCCCAGCCTTGCGCCGCCGTGCCTGGCTCATTCCGCGGGAAGGTGCTTGCGGCTGCTCTTGCGCGATATGCGCCAGCCCTGCGGCGTCTTGACCAGCTCGTCGCAACAGTCCCGGATGGCGACCAGGCGCATGCCCTGCTCATCACCGTTGTCGTACGCGCTCAGGTAGAAATACACCTGTGCACGCAAAGGTTCGCCGCCAGCCTGGGCCTCGCCAGGTTCGACGCGCAGATTAGTGACGACATGGCAGGTGGCACGCGCGGCCGGCCGCGCGCGCAAAGTCGCCAGGACAGCGGCAGGGCCGGCCAGCTCCACCCCCTGGCGCAGCCAGACGCCGTCCCTCGCCATGAGCGCGGCCACATCCTCGTAGCGGCGCGTATCCAGCGCATGGAAAAAGGAAAGCGTCGCCCGGGCACAAGCATGGTAATCGGCGTCGTCAAACGAGGGGCTCATGAGAAGTCTCCGGATTATGGTGAGCGCCTGGCGCCTCAGGCGGCGGCCCCGGCCAGGGGCGCGCGGGGGTCGCGCAGAGAATCGGGATCGAGGCGGCGATGTTCCTGGACCCAACGCCGCGCATCGCGGAAATCGCGGCCGGCGTTCAGGCCCACTGCCATCACTACCCGCGATTCGGCGTCCAGGCCGAAAGCCAGCAGCTTGCCGGATTGAAGCGTGCCGCGCATGACGGTGCGCACCGCCTGGCCGACGAAGCCGCAGATCTGGATCATTGCGTCGTACTGTTCGGACCAAAGCAGCGGCACAGGCTGGTACTCGCCCGGCAGGCCCAGCATGGCACGGGCGGCGGCGCAGCCCTGGTCCTGGGCGTTCTGCCAGGATTCCAGCCTCAGGCGCCCACCGGCCCTGGCATGCTCGATGACGGCCACGTCCCCGGCCGCAAAAATGTGGGGATCGGAACTGCGGCAATGCGCATCGACCACGACACCGCGGTCGCAGGCCAGCCCCGCCTCGCGGGCCAGCTCGTCGTTGGGCTGCATGCCGGTGCCCAGCACCACTATATCGGCGTCCAGCGCCTTGCCCGAATTCAGCAATACGCGCAGGCCTCGAGAATCTTGCTCCACCGCGGCGACGGCCTCGCCCACGAGAATGTCCACCCCCTGCTCCCGATGCAGTGCGGCGATCAGGCCCGCAGCCTCGGACGCAAGGCTGCGGCTGCATAACGAGGGCGCAGCCTCCACCACCGTGACTTGGCAACCCATCTGGCGTGCCGTGGCCGCCACTTCCAGCCCGATCCAGCCGCCGCCGATCACCGCCAGGCGACGGCCTGCGCCTTGCAGCGCGGCGCCCAGGCCTTGTGCGTCGTCCAGCGTGCGCAGCGTACGCACACCCGGCAGTCCGGCTCCGGGCAAGGCAGGGCGCAGCGCCCTGCCCCCGGTACACAGCAGCAGCTTCTCGTAGGCAAACTCGCGGCCGTCGGCCAGTGCCAGATTCCGGGCAGCCGGATCCAGGCGCCGCACGCGCGCGCCGGGCAAGAACGCCACGCCGAGATCCGCCAGGGATTGCTCGGAGAACAGCTCGAGGTCGGCGGGCGGCGTATGGCCGCGCAACAAGCCCTTGGACAGAGGAGGCCGTTCGTAAGGCGCATGCAGTTCCGCTCCACACAGCAGAATCGGCCCCTGATAGCCTTCGTCCCTGAGGGTGCGCACGGCCCAGCCGCCGGCCTGGCCGGCGCCCACCACCACCATGCCAGGCGCGATCATAGGCTTGCCTTCCAGCCGCTGCGCGAAGCCCTCTTCATGGAAGGAATCGCGCAGGCACGGAGCGGCCACGGGGGCGTGCTCATGCTTGGCCCGTCCTGACATAAATGTGGCCGTCCTCGACTTTCACGGCATAAACCTTGATGGGCGTAGTGACCGGCGGGCATAGCGGTGCGCCGCTGGCGATATCGAACACGCCCTGGTGCAGCGGACATTCGATGGTGCCGTTCTCGATATAGCCCTCGGCCAGGCTGGCATTGCCGTGCGGGCAGCGATCCTGCGTGGCGCAGATACGATCGTCGACCTTGTAGACGCACACGGCCTCGCCGTCGAGCACAGCGCGCAGGGTGCCGGTATCGGGCGAGATGTCAGCCACCTCGGCCAACAGTGTCCATTGCTCGCTCATAATTCCATAGCCTCGCGATAGAACTCATAAAACGCGCGGATCAAGACTTCGCTGACCATATAGTCGGCCGGCCGGGTATCGCGGCCGCCCATCTCCACCACGCCGAGGCCTTCCGGATAGCCCGTCACGCCGGTCTGCACCTGCTTGAGCATTTCGCTGTCGTCCATCGAAACAAAACCGGCCGGCCCGAGCAGATTGGCATGCTTGAGCCGCAAGCGCGTCATTTCCTCGTCGTCGTCCTCGTAGCCGTAATAGGTGAACACCAGTTCGTGCGCCGCAGGCCCGCGCGGGATCACGTGTCGGGTCTTGAGCGAATTGGCCTGGATGCCGAACTGCGCCGCCGGGAAAATCCAGGCGCCGCCCACGCGCCCGCGGTTGAATTCGGCGCGCGGCGTGACAGTTTCCAGGTCCTGGATGCGCAGATCGCCGCGGAAGCGCGCCATCTCGGACGTGGCCTCGGTGACTTTCTTGCCTTCGTTGTGGGAAATCATGACGCTGTGCGCGCCGCCGCCTGTCGGTATGCATTCCGATTTGGAATCCGCGCGCCACAGCCCGAAGGTGATGTAGAAGGTGTGCAGCAGCGTGGCGTGATAGGGATCCTTGAGGTTTTCCAGGTACATTTTCCAGTTGCTGGGGATGAGCTGGCGGCTGTAGCCCAGCAGCTTGAGCTTCTTGCCCGGCAGCATGTGGTCGATCTCGGCCAGCACCTCGGGGCCGCAATAGTCCTCGAACGAAGGCGCATCCTCGGAAAATGTCGCCCAGATCGAACCGCCGCGGTTGACGCTGCGCAGGCGCCGTATGCCATGCTGCTTCGGATCGAAATCGCGCGGCATGCCGCCCTTGCCCATGGCGCCGCGACGAAACGGCAGCCCTTGCAGATTGCCGTTCAGGCTGTAGTTCCACTGATGGTAAGGACAGGTGAAGTCCTTGACCGTGCCGGTATTCTGCCAACAGATCTGCGCACCGCGATGGGCGCAACGATTCTCCAGCACATTGATCTCGCCAGCTTCGTTGCGCACCATGATCACCGGCTTGTCGCCGATCCAGTTGCGCTTGTAGCTGCCAGCTTCGGGCACCTCGCATTCCAGGCCGACGTAATTCCAGGTCGGGCCGGCAAAAAACAGCGCCATCTCTTTGCGATAGATGTCAGGATCGGTGTAGACCCAGTTGGGGATGCGCGTATAGCCCTGTTCGGGCCAGCGGCGCCGGACGGCGGCCGGCGCTTCGGCCGCCTGCGGCATGGCGGATGTTTCCAGGCAGTTCATGGCAATGGTTTCCTAACCGGCCGTCAGGCCGGGATGATCAGGGAATTCCGGATACGGTAGTTGTCGTATACGCAATCGCGGCGGCGCAGCACCAGACGGTCGCCTTGGCGCTGCCAGAGGTCGAGGTAGCGGCCCACCATGTTGAGCGTGGGCTCCTGGTCGGAGAGCGATTCCATAATGGCGAAATTGGCCTGCGCACGGATTTCTTCGCCCTCGATGCCGGCGACCTGCACGCAACTGATGAAATGACGCAGAGCGCGCGGCTCGAACATGGTGGTTTCCCGCAAGGCAGTGACGCGGTCGCGCAACATGTTCTTGTTCATGCAGTAGATCAGCCCCAGCGGCAGGCCTGCATCGTGGTTCTCTCGCGAGATGACGCGGTAATGGCAATCTTCGGTGAAGAATTCCGTCCACCCCTCCAGATCGCCTTCGTCCAGGCACAAGGCATAGTCTTCGTAGGCATCGCGCAATTCCGCGCGGAGCGCCGCCGGAGCTGCGGTTCGTTTGATATGGCCAGGATGATTCATCGCGCGACGGCCCCTTGCTCGGCTGCGCTCAACATAGCACGGTTGCTCTCGAAGCCGCCCTGGCTACCCAGCGCGATGATGGGCTCCTGCAGGCGTTCCTGCCAGATCAATGATTCCATTGCGATCTGCAGCGGATGGTCCTGGACGGTAAGCGCCGAAGTAGACTCGTCACCCGAATGGTGTGAATGCATGGCCCAGCCCGGCGCCGACAGGATGATGTCGCCGGCCTTCCAGTCCAGGCGCTCGCCGCTGACCTTGCTATAGCCGCGCCCGCGCAGGTAGTAATTGATGGCCGACGAGCTGTGCCGGTGCGGCACATGGTGGTTGTTGGGCGGTGAACAGGAAATTGTCGCAAAGAAACTGTGCGTCGTGCCAATGCGCCGCTCGGTGGCCGGGTTGTACAGCACGAACAGGCGCCGGCCGTTGTAGCCGCGGCCCAGGTCTTCGACGCTGGGCAGATATTCCGACACCTTGGCCCAGGGCCAATGCAGCGACTTGGATTCCAGCACATCGATGTCGATCAGCCATTCGTAACCCAGCAGCCAGGCGCCTTCAGGCG
Organism: Candidimonas humi; assembly: GCF_019166065.1. GTDB lineage: Bacteria > Pseudomonadota > Gammaproteobacteria > Burkholderiales > Burkholderiaceae_B > Candidimonas > Candidimonas humi. The sequence continues at coordinate 274,189 of NZ_JAHTBN010000003.1, read as the reverse complement.
TGATCTGCTCGCGTGCGGCCAGGTCGCGGGCACGCGCCACTGCCGCGCGGTCGACCTGGGGCCGGCTGGTCCCGGCATCGGCCGGGGGCGTATCGCCCTCGAACTGTTCGACATAGTGCACTTCCAGCTTCTCGAGCAGCGGCGCATTCGAATACGACAGCCGTACCCAGGGTTCGTCGCCATCGTTGCGGTAACTGTGCACCTGCATCGACGGCGTGTTCCAGACATCCCATTTCTGCATGCGCGTGGCCCGGCCCGCAACCGTAGCCAGTCCCGAACCACTAATGCAAATCTCGACCATATTCGAGTTCTTGCGCAGATTCAGAGTCTGTTCGCCGGGACGCAGCACATTGATGGTTACGTCGATACCCGGAGCCAGCCCCAGGCCAGGCTCGCTCGCCTCGGGATGCACGATGAGCGAAGCGCGGCGGCCGTCGGCCGGCCTCGGAGCGTCGAGCAGCCGCTCGATCTCCAGGTCTATGGCCTCTTTGGGCACGACGATGGACGGCCACATGTTCTGCGGCCGTGGAGCTGCGGCGCTGACATCCACGAAGAAAGACTTGCGAGTATCCATAATATGCACACCTTGTATGACTTACTGATATGACTTACTGATATATGTGGTTGGCTGATCGATCGACGAGCGTTACGAAATATCCGGGAACACGGACAATATCCGGCACGGGCCCTCAGGCCGGATCGAGCAGCAAGTTGCGGCGAGTCTGCGCCGGCAGCAGCGCGCCAAGCCCGCGTTGCTGTGCCGATTCGTAGACGGCGCGGGCCATGGCCAGGTCGGACAGCCCCATGCCCATGCCTTTGAAGAACGTGAGGCCGCCCACGGGCGGCTGCCGGCCGGCGGCCAGCAAATCGCTCAATACCTCGACGCGCTCCCAGCCGTCCGGGCCGGGGCCGAAGCGCTCGCGCAATTCGCGAGAACCGCGCCGTGCATTTTCCAGGTCGTCCACAACGTAACGGGCCGCACTCTCGAGCACATCGCGATGCAGCTCGGCCTTGGCGGGCAGGATCGCGCCCATGGCGTTGATGTGGCGGCAATCGCGCAGCATGGCGGCGGAGATGAATGGATCCGGGGCGCGAGTGATGAGGGTGGCAATGCCCGCTCCGTCCAAGGCCTCTTCGGGCGTGGCACAGGGACGCAAAGTGCAGCGATAACGCCCGGCCAGGCCGTCGACGAATGCGCGACATTTTTCGACGTTTCGGCTGAACACCCTGACTTCGTCGAGTTCCTGTACGGCGGCAAGCGCCGCGAGCTGCGTGACGGCCTGCGGGCCCGCGCCTATCAGGGCGGCTCGGCGGACATCGCCCGGCGCCAGCAGACGGGTGGCCACGCCGGCGATCGCCGCGGTACGCAGCATGCCTAGCGCGCGCGCCTCAATGATGGCGAGCAGCGTACCCTTGAGCGCATCGAACAGGCTGAAGATCGAACCCCCGCCGTCCTTGGCATAGACCCAGGTCTTGAAGCCTGCATAGCCCTGATCGGTCATGACGGAACCCAGGGCGTGCATGGAATTGCCTTCTCCCCAGCTTGCCAGGGTCTTGGGCACGTTGCGGGCCTGCCCGGCGCCCTGCAAACGCAATATGTCTTCCAGGGCGTCGATGGCGCGGCCCATGTCCAATACCGATACCACGTCGCTTTCGGAGAGGTAGCGTATCCCGGGTGTTGCGGCATTGCCGCCGGCAGTGGTGTTCACGGCCATGTCCTCCTGTCGTTGCGGAAGCCGTTTTCAGCAAGAAAAACCGCGGGCGTTTCGGGCCGCCGGGCGCAAGCATTCATGGCCTGTGCTCCCCGTCGTCAGCGCGAGGCTCGTCGACGACTGGATTGCGCAGCCGGCCGACGCCAGGTATGTCGACTTCCAGCACATCACCGGCGCGCATGAACAACGGCGGCTTGCGGCTCGACCCGACCCCCTCGGGCGTGCCGGTGGCGATTACGTCGCCGGGAGCAAGCGGAGTAAAGATGCTGATATAGGCGATGAGTTCGGGGACGGGAAAAATCAGGTCGGCCAGTCGTCCGTCCTGCACACGTTCGCCATTCAGGTAGGTGCGCAGCGACAGCGCGGCGGGATCGGGAATCTCGTCGGCCGTCACCAGCCAAGGCCCCATGGCGCCGCTGCCGGCGAAATTCTTGCCCGGAGTCACTTGCGCGTTGTGCTTCTGGAAGTCGCGCACCGAATTTTCCGCCAGGCAGGTGTAGCCGGCGACATGGCCCAGCGCCCGCTCGCGCGGGATGTGCCGGCCGTCCCGGCCGATGACCACGGCCAGCTCGCCCTCGAAATCGAACTTCCCGGAGACCCAGGGACGCGTGACGGCGGCGCCATGGCCCACGAAAGAATCAGCGAAGCGCGGAAACAGCGAAGGATGCTGCGGCAACTCGCGCTGCGCCTCCGCCACATGTTTTTTATAGTTGAGACCCACGCACAAGATCTTGCCGGGCGAGGGAATGGGTGGCAGCCATTCGCACCCGTCGAGCGCCAGCCTGGCCGACTCGGCCGCAGCGGCGCTGCGAATGGCATGGGGATCCGAGGCCAGCGCGGCCCTGATATCGGCCCACTCGGCGGACAAAGGGATCAGGGCATCGCCTTCGACCGCGCCCCAGACCGCGCCGGCGGTAGGGTGGCGCACACTGGCCAGCCTCATGCCTTGCTCCTGGCATGTTTTATATTTTGCATGCATTCCGCCACTCAAACCGCCTTTTTTCCTCAATAAACAAAATTATTGCATGCAATTTATCTGGCCATCAAGCGTTTTTTGCGGCCTGCCGGATAAAATGCATGCAAAATATCGAGGAGCCGGACAAGGCCGGCGGCGAACGCGCAGGTCGATGCCCATGGTCGCCGCACGACACGACGCTGCCTGCATCGCCAGCCAGTGGCGAGGCCGGTCAACCCTAGTGTCGGCAAGAAGACGGCAACATATAGATAGAGGGAAGCGCACTTATGGCTGCACAAATAGATCGTGTCGTATCGGAACTTCGGTCCATGATGGTGTCGGGCGAGCTGGCCCCCGGCGAACGCATCATCGAGCTACAGTTCTCGGCACGGTTGGGCGTGTCTCGCACGCCATTGCGCCTGGCGCTGTCGGAGCTCGAAAAAGAAGGCCTGCTAGAACGCCTCCCCTCGCGCGGTTTCCGGGTCCGGGCCTTCTCGGTCGACGACATAGCCGATGCAGTCGACGTGCGTGGCGTACTGGAAGGCATGGCGGCGCGCACAGTCGCGCAGCGGGGCGCATCGCCCCAATGGCTGCAGGAGATGCGCGCCGTGGTCGAGGAAGGCCGCAAACTGCTGGAAGACGCCGAAGCCAATCCGCGCTCGACGGTGGACGCCGTGGCATGGAGTCTGATCAACCGGCGCTTTCACGATCTGCTGATAAGCGAGGCGCGCAACCGCGCGCTGGCTTCCGCACTGGAACACAATAACAAGACGCCGCTGACTGGGCCGGCGTCCCTGCCGCTGCCCAGCACGCCTTCATTCCTGGAAACGCCTTTCGTACTGCGCGCACAGGCCGATCATGAAGATCTACTGCAGGCGATCGAACGCCGCGAAGCCGCGCGCGCCGAAAACATCATGCGCGAGCACGCCTATCACAGTCGCGAAAACAAGCGCAAGCTCATCGAACAAATGCGCCGCGCGCGGCCCGGGCAGTCGCAAGACGCGGCAGGCTCGGCGCTGATCGGTCCCGGCCCAGACCCTCGCATACCATAAGGCGCCATAGCATCAGACCCCATGGCTGGCATTGAGGTATTCTTCTAGAAAAACTGGAGACGATCATGCCAGCACCCTCTAACGCGGTCCGCCCGGACGCGCCTGCCGACGAACAGCAACTGCGCACAGATCTGGCGGCGTGCTACCGCATCTTTGCCATGCTGGGCTGGACGGAGCTCATCTACAACCACATCACCGTGCGGATTCCGGACCCCGAGCGCCACTTTCTCATCAATCCCTTCGGGCTGCACTACACCGAAGTGACGGCCGGCAACCTGGTCAAGATCGACCTGCAGGGCAAGATCGTCGGGCACTCGGACTGGCCGGTGAATCCCGCCGGCTTCGTGCTGCATTCGGCCATACACGAAGCCATCCCCGAGGCGCACTGCGTGATGCACACGCATACGACGGCGGGCTGTGCCGTGGCCTGCAGCGCGGCGGGGCTGTCGCGCGACAATTTCTATTCGGCGCAGTTGCACGGCCGCGTGGCGTATCACGACTTCGAGGGCATCACGGTGCACGACGAAGAAAAGCCGCGAGTGGTGCGCTCGATAGGCCGGGCGCAGGCGGTGATATTGCGCAATCATGGCTTGCTGTCCTGGGGCAGCACGATCGCGCAGGCGTTTGCCTATCTGTGGACGCTGCAACGCGCCTGCGAGATCCAGATCGCCGGCGCCGCGCTGGGGCCGACGATCCCGATATCCGAAGCTGTGCAGAAGCAGGCAAGCGCCGACTCGCTGCAATTCGATCCGCGCTATGGCGGCGGCCGGGACGTTTTCGATGCGCTACGGCGCCTGGTCGATAGCAACGGCGCCGATTACCGGCACTGATCTCACGGAGCATATCAATGAAGGTTTGCATCTACGGCCTGGGGGCGATAGGCGGGCTGTTCGCAGCGAGACTGGCCGCGGCGGGACACGAGGTCTGCGCGGTAGCGCGCGGACACACCCTGCAGGCCTTGCGCGAACACGGGCTGCGCGAGTTCGACAAGGAAGGCCGCATGCGTTCCTGGCGCATCGAGGCGCAGGAAGATCCGGCGCAACTGGGGCCCCAAGACCTGGTGGTCATCGCCGTGAAGACGACGGCGCTGGCCGAGATCGCACCCCGGGTGGCACCTCTGCTGGGCCCGGACACCGCGGTGTTGTCGGCGATGAACGGGATACCCTGGTGGTTTTTCAGCGGGCTTGCGGGCGCCCCTGCCGGACTGCGGCTGGACTCGGTCGATCCGGCCGGCGCGATATCGGCGGCGATTCCGGCGAGCCGCGTGCTGGGCTGCGTCGTGCATGTGGCGGCCCGCGTGCCGGAACCCGGCGCGCTGCTGCAAGTGGCGGGCAATGGCCTGATCGTGGGCGAGCCGAACGGCGACTGCGGCACCGGGCGGGTGCGCGGCGTCACGGATGCGCTGCGCGCGGCGGGCTTCGACACTACGCTCAGCGATTGCATACAACGCGATGTGTGGTTCAAGCTCTGGGGCAATATGACCATGAATCCCGTGTCGGCGATCACCGGCGCGCCCAGCGACCGCATACTGGACGACGATTATGTGCGCAACTTCATGTCGCAGGCGATGCGCGAAGCCGCCGCGATCGGGGCCCGCATCGGGCTGCCGATCGAGCAAGACCCGGAAGAGCGCCATGCGGTGACGCGTGAACTGGGGTCGTTCCGCACGTCCATGCTGCAGGACGCGGAGGCCGGCCGCATGCTGGAACTGGATGCGCTGGTCGCGGCGGTGATCGAAATCGGCAGGCAGGTGGGCGTGCCCACGCCGTGGACCGAGGCATTGCTCGGCATCGCCAGGCTGCAGGCGCGAGTACGAGGCCTGTATCCGGAAGACGGCAAGCGCAAGTAGCCTGGGCAAGCGCCAGCCCGCCCATCAAAGAGGCGGCTGGACGGGGCAACCGGCACGCTCACGCATATCCATAGCCCGGCGCCCCGCCCCTGCGGCCTGCCGGGCGCGATCTTCCGCATCGTAGGCGCAACAGGCTATTTTCTTGCCATGCCGAGGTTGCGCAGCAACCCCATATTGCCCTTTACCATCTCGAACACCCGGCGTGTCAGGGGCCGCACCACATTCTTGCGTACATACAGGTAGTAAGTGATGTCCGGCATGCGCGGCAGGCCTTCATTGGAACCCAGCACGCACAATTCCGCATCGGCGAGGTCGTAGCCGCGCGCCGTCACCCCGAGGCCGGCGCGCAGGGCTGCCTTGATGCCGATCAGGCTGGACGAGGTGTAGCTGGGTGTCCAACTGATCCCGGCCTCGTCCAGCGCCTCTTGCGCCAGGCGCCGGAAGATACTGGGGCCGTCCGCCACGACCAGCGGCAAGGGCTTGGACCGGTCGTACCGGAAGGCGGAAGAACAGATCCACACCGTCGGCAGTGTCCGCAGCTGAATGGCGTCCAGTGTGGGATCTTCCCGATTCGAGATCGTCATGTCGAGCTCGCCGCGATGCAAGGCCTCGGTCAGGAAGGGGCTGCGGCCCACATGGATATCGATCTGCAGCAAGGGGGACGACCTGGCGACCTGCGCCAGCAGCGGCGGCAACATATTGTCCGCGACATCGTGCGGCGCGCCGATGCGCAACACGCCCTCCAGGCTGCCTTGCCGCAGGCTGCGCATGGCTTCGTCGTTGACGGTGATCAGGTGGCGGGCGTATTCCACCAGCCGCAAGCCGTGTGAAGTCAGTTGCTTGTGGCGGCCGCGCTTTTCGAAGATCGCGCGCCCCAACTGGGCCTCGAGCCGCTGCATCTGCTGCGTCACGGCGGACTGGGTCTTGCCCAGTTGCACGGCGGCCGCCGCGAAACCTTCTTTTTCCTGGATCACTATGAGTGTCCGGAGCGCTTCGAGGTCGAACGTTTCCATATATTAGCTTTGCTGATATTTCCAGACGCAAGCCGGCATTGTTCGGCACCGCCGCGCCGCCTATTATGTCCCAGTCTTTTCGCTTGAACGCATTCACGAACTCTATCGGAAAACGGCCATGAACGCAGCAACAGAACGCAGCAGCAAGGTGCAGGACGCCATCGGGCGTGTCAAGAAAATCGCCGGCCAGGGCGAACTCAGCCGCACGGCACTGGACTCGATACTTAAGGAATTGAAGAGTTTGGCGGCCGACAAAGCGCTGTGGACCCAGGCAGACTTTCCGGCCCCCGAGGGCGGCGAACTGCAGGCGCGCTACCTGATCGCCGAGGACGACGACCAGAGCTACGCCCTGTACCTGAATGTGATGCGGCCCGGCAAGCGCATCGTGCCGCACGACCACACCACCTGGGCCTGTATCTGCGCCGTGGAAGGGGCCGAGCTGAATCGCGTCTATGAACGCACCGACGACAGCTCGCAGCCCGGCAAGGCGCAATTGCGCGAATCGCGCAGCGTCATGGTCGAGCCCGGCACCGGCATTGCGCTGATGCCCGATGACATCCACTCGGTGGAAATCCTGCCCGGCCAGGTCATACGCCACCTGCACCTGTATGGCCGCGCACTCGAAACGCTTACGCACCGGACCGCCTTCGATCTCGAAAAAGGCACGTACGAGACCATGTCCATCGGCGTCCAGACCAAGCGCTGAACCATCACCTATTCAACCCTGACACGCAGCAAACTATGCATCATATCGACGCACGCACCCTCAAGACCTGGCTCGAAGACGGCTCGGAAATCGCCTTGTTCGACGTCCGCGAAGCCGGCCAGTATGGCGAGGGCCACCTCTATTACGGGATTACGCTGCCGTACAGCCGGCTGGAACTGGATGTAGAACGGCTGGCGCCGCGCAAGAGCGTGCGGCTGGTCGTCCATGACGACGGCAAGGGCCCGGCCCCCGAGGCCGCCGCCCGGCTCGCGGCGCTAGGCTACACCGACGTCCATGTGCTCGACGGAGGCACCACGGCATGGGCCGCGGCCGGCTACATTCTGTTCAAGGGCGTCAACGTGCCCTCGAAATCGTTCGGCGAACTTGCCGAGCATGCCTACGACACGCCCTATGTCACGGCGGACGAGCTGGCCGCCATGCAGGCGCGCGGCGAGGACGTGGTCGTGGTGGACGGACGGCCCTATTCCGAATACCAGAAGATGAATATCCCGGGCGCGATCAATTGCCCCAATGGCGAGCTGGTGCACCGCATCGCCGCGCTGGTCCCGAACGAGCAGACCCGCATCGTGGTCAACTGCGCGGGCCGCACGCGCAGCATCATCGGCGCGCAGACCCTGATCAACCTGGGCATACGCAATCCGGTGGTTGCGCTGCAGAGCGGCACGCAAGGGTGGATGCTGGCGGGCCTGCAACTGGAACACGGTTCGTCGCGCCTGTACGGAGAACCGCCAGAGACGAACGGCATGATCCAGGGCGCACGCCTGCTTGCCGAAAAGCACCAGGTGCCGGTCGTCGACGACGCCACGGTGGCGCAGTGGGCCCGGGACACGGAGCGCAGCCTGTTCCTGTGCGATGTGCGCACACCGGAAGAATTCCTGCGCGGCAGCCTGCCGGGCGCACAGCATACGCCGGGCGGCCAGTTGATCCAGGCTACCGACCAATATATAGGCGTGCGCCACGCGCGCCTGGTCCTGTTCGATTCCGACGGCGCGCGCGCGCTCGTCGTGGCGAGCTGGCTCAGGCAGATGGGGCATGACGCGTCGGTGCTGGAAGCAGGCACGCAAAGCACCCTGGACCTGGCCCGAGACCGGGCGGCTGCCGGCATATTGCCGAGCCTCCCGCCCGCCATCGCAGCCCCGGCGCTGCAGGAACTGCTGGCTGGCGGGAAGCCGCTTGCAGTGATCGACTTGCGCCCGAGCATGCAGTACCGCAAGGGACATATCAGCGGGTCGACATGGTCGATCCGCCCCCGCCTGCGTGCAGCGGTGGGCGCCGGCACTGCTGCGGTGGTGCTGGTCGGCGAGGACGAGGGCGTGCTGGCGTGCGCGGCCGCCGAGCTGCAGGATCTGGACCGCCCTATACACATGCTGGCAGGAGGGTTCAAGGGCTGGCGCGAGGCCGGGCTGCCGATCGAGGCGACGCCCGACCTGCCCGCCGACGCGGACTGCATCGACTACTTGTTCTTCGTGCATGATCGCCACGCCGGCAATAAAGAAGCCGCGCGCCAGTACCTGGCGTGGGAAGTCAACCTGGTCTCGCAATTGGATGATTACGAGCTCGGGCAATTCCGCCTGCCCGCAGCGGCGGAATCGCATTAGGGCACAACAATGAAGAAAGACTCCCGCACTCCCCATATCCAGACCCGCCTGCTGCGCATGGGCAAACACCCAGCCTACGACGGCGGCTCGCCCGTGAACCCGGCTGTGGTGCGCGCCAGCACGGTGCTGTTCGACAATGTGGCGCATCAGCGCGACATGCGGGCGCGGCGCGGCGGCGAGCGGCTGTTCACCTATGGCGCGCGCGGCACGCCCACGAATTTCGCGCTGGAGGACGCCATCAGCGAACTCGAAGGCGCCTACCGCAGCAAGCTGTTCCCGACCGGCCTGGCCGCCATCGCGATGACTCTGCTTGCCTACCTGAAGCCGGGCGACCACGTGCTGATGTCGGACTCGGTGTACGAGCCCGCAAGAAAGCTCAGCGAGACGTTCCTGGCGCCCTACCAAATCGAATGCTCCTTCTTCGCCGCCGACGGGTCCGACGCCGCCGCGAAGCTGCGCCCCAACACTCGCATGATCTATGCGGAATGCCCCGGTTCGCTGGTCTATGAAATGTGCGACATGCCCGCGCTGGCGGCGCTCGCGCACAAGCACGGCGCGCTGCTGGCCTGCGACAACACCTGGGGCTCGGGCGTGCAATACCGCCCCCTGGCCCTGGGCGCGGACATCTCGGTGATGGCGGCCACCAAGTACCTGAGCGGCCATTCGGACGTAATGATGGGCAGCGTCGCCACTACCGAGGCCGCCTGGCCGGCACTGTCCAGGTACTGCGACGCGTTCGGCATGACGGTCAGTCCCGACGACGCCTACCTGGTCCTGCGCGGCATGCGCAGCATTGCGCCGCGCCTGGCCATGCACGAAAGCCATGCGCTGCAAGTGGCCCGCCACCTGCAATCCATTCCGGAAATCCAGACCGTCTTCTGTCCGGCGCTGGAACAGCACCCGGGCCACGAGATCTGGAAACGCGACTGCGAAGGCACCAACGGCCTCATCTCGTTCGAGCTGAAGGCCGGCCATGACCAGGCCGCGGCGGACCGATTCATCGACGGCCTGGCGCTGTTCGGCCTGGGCGCGTCCTGGGGCGGCTACGAAAGCCTGGTCACGCCCACCGACATGCGCAACGCGCGCAGCGTGGCCGACTGGTCCGGACGCGGCATCGTAGTGCGGCTGCACATCGGGCTGGAAGACCCGCGCGACCTGATCGCCGACCTCGACGCCGCCTTCGACGCCATGCGCCGCGGCTGAACACATAGACAACAAATCATCGGGAGCATTCAATGAAGCAAATCCAGACCTGGCTGCGGCAGGACGCGGGGCCCGCCCGCAGCAGCGGCCACATACGCGCGGGCTCGATGGCCTCGGGCGTCGAGCTGCGCCTGCCGTTCATCGCGCTGCGGGGCAAGTCGCCGGGCCGCACCTTATGGCTGCACGGCCAGGTGCACGGCGACGAGATCAACGGCATAGTCGCCGCCCTGCGCTTCGCCAACAGCCTGGATCCGGCCACGATGAGCGGCAACCTGGTCGTCACGCCCACCGGCAATCCGCAGGCCCTGGATGCGCGCCGCAAGCGCAACCCCTACGACGAGCTCGATCTGGACCAGACCTATCCGGGCAACGCCAAGGGCATGGTTTCGGAGCGGCTCGCGCACGCATTGTTCCAGGAAGTCGAAGGCGTGGCCGACGTGCTCATCAATCTGCACACGATGAACCCCTTGTTCGATTCGAAGCCGTACAGCGTCTACAAGACGCCGCCCGATGGCCGCGTCAAGGAAGACGACCTGCTCGCGGCCATGGCGTCTTTCTTCCCCGCGCTGGCATGCCGCATGGACATCGGCGGCAAGGGCGAATTGCCCGGCAATATCGCCGGCGCACTGGACTACCAATGCCTGAAGGCGGGGATCTGCGCCTTCATGGTGGAACTCGGAGCGGGCAACCGCTATCAACCCGAGAACGTGGAGTGCGCCGAACTCGGCTTCCGCTCCCTGGCCCGCTCCATGGGCATACTGCCGGGCGGCCCCTCGCCCGCCGACTCGGCCGCAAACCTGCGGCTGGTCTCCCGCCGCGGCTGGATCACCGCCGACGAAGGCGGCCTGTTCGTGCCGAAGTACCGGCCGGGCAACGCCGTGCCCAAGGGCGCGTCCATCGGGGACGTCATCGCGCTGGACGGCACCGTGACGCCCGTGCCGGCTTTCCCGCAGGACGGGATTCTGATCGGCTTGCGTTCGGACCCGGTGGTGCATACCGGCGAACGCCTCGCTTTCGTTGCATGGGAATGGGCGGACAAGCCCACTCCCCATGCATCCTGGAGTTGACACACCTACATCAAGGAGACTTTCATGAATACCAATCCGTTCGTCGCAAGACGCGCGGGCATGGTTGCGCTCGCCTGCACCCTGCTCGCCTACGCAACCATCCCGCTCGGCGCCCAGGCAGCAGGCTATCCCGATCCCGGCAGGCCGGTCCGCATCGTGGTCGGTTTTCCGCCCGGCGGCGGCGCGGACCTGCTGGCTCGCGTCATCGCACCGCCGCTCAGCCAGAAGCTGCACGACAATGTCATCATCGAGAACCGGCCGGGCGCCGGCGGCCTGCTGGCGACGGAATACGTCGCCAAGGGCCAGGCGGACGGCTATACGCTATACATCGCCACGCCGGGCTCGTTCACGATCTGGCCGAACCTGAAGAAGCTGAACTACGATCCCGCCAAGGACTTCGCGCCCATCAGCAATCTCGTGACGATGCCGAACTTGCTGGTGACCTCGCCCAAGGCTCCATACAAGAACGTGAAGGAACTGATCGCGGCGGCCAAGGCGCCCGGCGCGCACATCAACTACGCTTCGGGCGGCGTGGCGACGATCGGCCAGATCGCCGCCGAACAGTTCAAGCTGATGGCCGGCATCCAGATGACGCATGTGCCGTACAAGGGCACGACGCCCGCCATCAACGACGTGATGGCCGGGCTGGTGCCGCTGACCTTCTCCGACCCTTCCGCCAAAACCTTCGTCGACGCGGGCCGGCTGAAGCTGCTGGCCGTGACCACGATAAAAAGATCGAAGCTGTTTCCCGACACGCCGACCATGTCCGAGGCGGGCGTCCCGGGCTATGATCTGATGAACTGGTACGGGATGGTGGCGCCGGCCGCCACGCCGCCGGAAGCGATCAAGAAATTGAACGCGGCGTTGGTCGAAGTCATGGCCGAACCCGATGTACAGAAGAAGCTCTCGGCCGGCGGCATGGAAGCCACTTCGACTACGCCCGCGGCTTTCGGCCAGTTGATGGCCCGCGAGCGTGCCAAGTGGGACGCGCTCGCGAAGAAAACCGGAATGAAGGCGGAATAAGTCCATGAAAGAAGGGCCGCACAGCGCGCATTGGGGAACGTTCTTCGCCCGTTTCGACGGCGCGGCCATCTCTGTGCGGCCTCATCCGGCGGACCCCGCCCCCAGCCCCCTGCTCTATAACCTCACCAACGCGATTCGCCACAACGTCCGCGTGCCCACGCCGATGGTGCGCCGGGGCTGGCTGGAACACGGCCCCGGGCCCGACGACCGGCGCGGCAACGACGAATACGTTCCGGTTTCCTGGGACCGGGCGATCGGCCTGGTCGCCAGAGAAATCGGCCGCGTGCGCGACCTCCACGGCCCGCAAGCCATTTTCGGCGGCTCTTACGGCTGGTCCAGCGCGGGCCGCTTCCATCATGCGCAGAGCCAGGTCCATCGTTTCCTGAACGCCACGCTGGGCGGATACGTCCGATCCGTCAACAACTACAGCGCCGGCGCCGCCATGGTCATCATGCCGCACGTGCTGGGCCGCCTGGACGACGTGGCGCGCCGCAACGTGACCTGGGACCAGATCGTCGGCCACACCGAAGTGGTGCTGGCGTTCGGCGGCATGGCGGTGCGCAACACGCAAATCGCCAGCGGCGGCATCAGCCAGCACACCGAACGCGAGGCGATGCGCAAGGCGGCCGAGCGCGGCTGCCGGTTCTTCTGCATCAGCCCCTTGCGGCCGGACCTGCCCGAAGAGGCGCGCGCGACCTGGCTGCATCCGCGGCCCGGCACCGACACCGCACTGATGCTCGCGATAATGCATGTGCTCGTGGCCGAGGATCTGCACGACCGCGCGTTCCTGGACCGCTATTGCTCGGGCTGGGACGAATTCGAAGACTATCTGCTGGGGCGCCGCGACGGCCAGCCCAAGAACCCCGCATGGGCCTCAGGCATCACCGGTATCGCCGCGGCAACAATCATCGACCTGGCGCATCTGCTGCACGGCAAGCGATCGCTGGTGGTCGTGTCGCACTCGCTGCAACGTTCCGAACACGGCGAACAGCCGGTGTGGATGGGCGTCGTGCTCGCTTGCGTGCTGGGCCAGCTGGGGCTGCCGGGCGGCGGCTACAACTACGCACTCGGCACGCTGGCGCACTACGGCAAGCGCGACGTGGCCGTGCCGATCTCGGCCCTGCCCCAAGGCAGCAACAAGATCGACGCTTTCATCCCCTGCGCCCGCATCTCGGACATGCTGCTGAACCCCGGCGGCGAGTTCGACTACAACGGCAGGCGCTACCGCTATCCGCACGCGCGGCTGGCGTATTGGGCGGGCGGCAATCCCTTCCATCATCACCAGGACCTGCGGCGGTTGCGCGAGGCATTCCGACGGCTCGACACGCTGATCGTGCACGAGATCGCCTGGACCGCGACAGCCCGGCATGCAGACATCGTCCTGCCTTGCACCATGACACTGGAACGCGAGGACATCGGCGGCACCTCCACGGACTCGCTGATGATCGCCATGCACCGCATTGCCCCACCCTATGCCGAAGCCCGCGACGACTACGACATCTTCGCGGACATCGCGGAAAAACTCGGCGGGCGCGCCGCCTTTACCGAGGGCCGCAGCAGCCGGCAATGGCTGGCCCATCTGTACGAGCCGACCCGGGCGGCACTGGAAAAGCGCGGGGATTTCGCGCCGGACTTCGACACGTTCTGGGAACTCGGGGAATTGCGCCTGCCTCTGGGCGAGGACAACGGCGGCATGCTGCGCGCATTCCGCGCCGATCCGGCCTCGCACCCCTTGCCCACGCCCAGCGGCAAGGTCCAGATCACCTCGCCGGCGATCGCCTCGTTCGGCTATGCCGATTGCCCGGGGTATCCCGCCTGGCTGGAATCCACGGACCCGCCGACCCGCGCATACCCCTTGTACTTGGTGGCGAACCAGCCCGCGACGCGCCTGCACAGCCAGCTCGACTTCGGCCGGACCAGCATACAAAGCAAGCGCGGGAATCGCGAAGTCTGCCGCATCCATCCGGCCGACGCGCAGGCGCGCGGCATCGCCGACGGCGACATCGTTCGGCTGTATAGCGCACGCGGCGCCTGCCTGGCCTCCGCCCGCATCACGGACGAGGTCATGGCCGGCGTGGTCCAACTGCCCACGGGCGCCTGGTACGACCCGGACGACGCCGCCTCGGACAACCCGATGTGCATCCACGGCAACCCCAACACCGTCACCCGCGATATCGGCACATCCTCGCTGGCGCAGGGCTGCTCGGGCCAACTGACCGCCATCCAGGTCGAACGCTACGACGGCCCGCTGCCCGAAGTCCGCGCCCACCAGCCGCCACGCATCGCCACCGGCGACGGCGCATAAAGCAAGGCCGGGGCAGGTCTCTAGCCCCGGCCATATCTTCACCCGTTGCACTCGGTATGCGTAAAAACGCGCATAAAAAGGCCTTGCTTTTTTATATTGTGCTTATTAGCATGACTTTATGAAGAAAGTGCCGGAAACCCTGCACCGCAATCGCATGCCGCTGTACTTGCAAATGGCAAAACTGATGCGGCAGAAAATCGAGAGCCAGGAATGGCGCTATGGCGAGCAGATTCCGACGCTCGACGAACTGGAAAAGGAATACCAGGTCTCGCGCATCACCTTGCGCGGGGCGCTGGATTATCTGGAAGAATTCGGCATCATCCGCCGCACGCGCGGGCGCGGCACTTTCGTGGCCAAGGATCTTTCCGAAGAACGCTGGTTCAAGCTGGCCAATACGCTGGACGAGCTGGTCGAGAAAGTCGCCGACCTGAACGTGCGGTTGCTGTTGATCGAACAGGCCGAAAAGCCGCCTATCCCCGCCTTCCCGTTCGGCGAAGTGGGCACGGCCTATCGGCACCTGAAACGTGTGCACTATCACAAGGAGGTCCCGTACTGCGTGATCGATCTCTACCTGGACAAGGTGATATTCGATTCCGACCCGCAGGCCTTCAGCACGGCTCCGGTGGTGTCGCAACTGGCGCGCCGCAAGGATGTCCGGATCGCGGGTGCCAAGCAAGTCACGCGCGTGGCGGTGGCCGATGAGGAAACCGCCGGGCACTTGCGCATCGGGGTGGGCGAGCCCATAGCCGACGTCTGCCGCACCTTCGTGGACGAGAACGATCACATCATCTACTACGCGCACATCCAGTACCCGACGCAAATGATCCAGATCGAGACCGATCTGATGCAAGGGGCGCCGGCCCGGCGCAAAAAAACCGGCGCAAAGCGCGCGGATGGCCGCGAGCGCAATAAATAAACAACAAACGCATATTAAACAAACGCAAGCACCCGCATACATAATAAATAGACGGCAAACGCCTACACACATGGAGACAGGCATTGGCAAGCAAATCTCGCGGCGGTCCCCTCAACCGCATCTTCTGGGTCGTATTCCCGTTCGTATGCCTGATCATTTTCTGGTGGCTGCTGCGCGTTTCCGGCCTGATGAATCCGGGGCTGCTGCCCTCGCCCCTTGAAGTCCTGCAGACATTCTGGAACCGCCTGACGCAGGCCGGGCTGCTGCTGGACATGGCGATGTCCTTGCAGCGGGTCCTGGCCGGCCTGCTGCTGGGCATGGTCGCGGCGGTGCCCATCGGCTTCCTGATCGGCTGGTACCGGCCGGTGCGCCGCTTCGTCGATCCGCTGATCAATTTCTTCCGCGCGCTGCCGCCGATCGCGCTGATCCCGCTGGTAATCGTGTACCTGGGCATCGGCGAGCTGGCCAAGATCGTGATCCTGTTCTACGCGTCGTTCTTCGCCGCGGTGATTGTCATGTACGAAGGCATGATGCAGATCAGCCCGGTATACATCCGGGTGGCACGCACCCTGGGCGCCACCGACTTCGAGATATTCCTGAAGGTGATGGTGCCGATGACGGTGCCGCACATGCTGACGGCGCTGCGCGTTGCGCTGGGCGTGGGCTGGGCCACCTTGGTGGCAGCCGAACTGGTGGCCGCGCAGCGCGGCCTGGGCGCCATGATCCAGAACGCGTCGGCATTTTTCGACCTGCGCACGATCTACCTGGGCATTATCTGCATCGGCGCGCTGGCGCTGCTGATGGATGTGGCTCTACGCAAGATCTCCGAGCGGCTGGTCAGTTGGCAGGACAAGGCCGATAGCTGACCGGATGCGCACCCGCCCATGACGCAAGAGCCGACGAATCAAGGAACCCGAATGCAGGAAGCCAAGGAACGCATACGTTTCGACAATGTATCAATGCAATACCAGACGCCCACAGGCCCGCTGGAGGTCGTGAGGCAAATGTCGTTCTCGGTGAACCAGGGCGACTTCATTTCCCTGGTCGGCCCCTCGGGCTGCGGCAAGACCACGCTGCTGAACATGGCGGCAGGCTTCATCCGGCCCACCAGCGGCGCGGTGCTGCTGGACGGCAAGCCCATACAGGGGCCGGGGCCCGACCGCGGCGTGATGTTCCAGGAATACGGCGTGTTTCCCTGGCTGACGGTCGAACAGAACATCGCCTTCGGCCTGAACCTGAAAGCCGGCGGCAGGCGCAGCGCGCACGAAAAGAAAGAAATCGTCGACCGCTACCTGGAACTGATGGGGCTGGCGAGCTTTCGCAAAGCCTATCCGAAGATGCTGTCGGGCGGCATGCGCCAGCGCCTGGCGCTGGCGCGCACCTATGCCGTGCACCCCGAATTCGTGCTGATGGACGAGCCTTTCGGCGCGCTGGACGCGCAGACGCGCAGCGCCATGCACGACCTGCTGCTCGAAGTGCTGCACGCCGAGGGCAAGACGGTGCTGTTGATCACCCATTCGGTGGAAGAAGCCGTGTACCTCTCCAACAAGGTCCTGGTCATTTCCGCCCGGCCGTCCCGCATCCAGGAAGTGGTCGACATCCCCTTTCCCTATCCGCGCCAGCACACGCTGCAGGACACCGCGGAATTCAATGCGCTGCGTTCCCGCATACACCACCAGGTCATGAAGGAATACGCCGCGCAGGAAGCCCAGGCATCGACAGGAAACACGAATTGACCCCGGTGCGGCTTGCCGGGGCCTACCCACGCAGCAAGCAGTAGGCAGCACCCAGCGCATATCCACGACACACACGACAATGGAGACACTCTCATGAAGCGACGCACATTCATCAGCCTGGCGGCCACCGGCGCCGCCGCCATGGCCCTGCCCGGCATCGCCCTGGCCAAGGCCGACAAGCTCAAGGTGGGCTATCTGCATACGCTGGCGGTGGACGGCCAGATGTGGCTGGCGGAATCGCAGGGGCTGTGGAAACAGCAGAACATCGAGCCGGAATTCGTGCAGTTCCAGACCGGCCTGGAATTGTTCCAGGCCATGAGCGGCGGCAGCATCGACGTGCTCAGCACGGGCGCGGTGATGTCGAATTTCCCGGCACGCGGCCAGGGCAAGGTGTTCCTGATCAACGACATCGAGTTCGCCACCGCGCAGTTGTGGGTCCACCCCGACATGGGCGTGAAGACCTGGGCCGACCTGAAGGGCAAGAAAATCTCGACCACGGCGGGCACCACGGCCCACGTGTTCCTGGACACGGCCCTGAAGGCCCACGGCATAGATCCCAAGAAAGACATACAGATCGTCAACCAGCGCATGCCCGACGCGGTCACGGCCTTTATTTCCAAGGCGGTGCCGGCAGTGGCCCTGTGGGTGCCGTTCAATATTCCCGTCAAGAACAAGTCGCCCGGCGCCAAGATGCTGGGAGACGCTTCGGCCTACTATCCCAAGGCGGCGATCGTCGACGGCTGGGCCGCGCGCAACGACTTCTACGACAAGCGCAAGGACGTGCTCGAGCGCATCATCCGCGCCTGGGTCGGCGCCAACGACTACTTCGTGGCCAACCCCGACAAGGCCCTGGCCGAGCTGCAGTCCAAGCGCTACCCGAACGTGCCGCTGCCCGACCTGAAAGAACAGTTCCATGCGCAGAAGATGTTCACGTCCAAGGAATGGGCCAAGCGCTATGCCGACGGCACCGTCACCAAATGGCTGCAGCAGGTCACCGATTTCTTCGTCGACTTCGCGCATATATCTAATTCGGTGCCGGCCTCGCAGTACTTCGATCCGAAAATCTACTTGAAGGTGGTCCCGGCATGACGCAGCAAGAAGGGAGCGCATCCTCCGCGGCAGGCGCGGCGGGGGTCGCCCCCGCCTACGACTACATCATCGTCGGGGCCGGCTCGGCCGGCTGCGTGCTGGCCAACCGGCTGTCGGCCGACCCCGCCGTGCGAGTGCTGCTGGTCGAGGCGGGAGGCGACGACCGCAATTTCTGGCTGCACCTGCCGGTGGGTTATTTCAAGACCATCTACGACACGCGCTTCTCGCGCCTGTTCGACACCGAACCCTGCGAAGGCTCGGCGGGACGCAATATCGTCTGGCCGCGCGGGTGCGTGATAGGCGGGTCGAGCTCCATCAACGGCCTGATCTACATTCGCGGCCAGCACCGGGACTATGACGACTGGGCGCGGATGGGCGCGACCGGCTGGGACTACCAGTCGGTGCTGCCCTTCTTCCGGCGCTCGGAACACTACGAAGGCGGCGACAGCGAATACCATGGCGGCCATGGCGAGCTGGGCGTCTCGAACCTGAAGAACGACCACCCCTATTGCGCGGCCTGGGTCGAAGCCGGCCAGCAATTCGGCCTGCCCTACAACCCCGACTTCAATGGCGCCAGCGAATACGGAGTGGGCGCCTACCAGTTGTCGATGTTCAATGGCTGGCGCTCCAGCACCGCAGCGTGTTTCCTGAAACCCGTGCGCAGCCGCCCCAATCTTACGGTGCTGACGCGCGCGCATTTGCGGCGCGTACTGTTCGAAGGCACGACCGCCATCGGCGTCGAATGGGGCCAGGACGGCAGGCTGGCGCAGGCTCGCGCCGAACGTGAAGTGATACTGTCGGCAGGCACCATACAGTCGCCGCAAATCCTGCAGCTCTCGGGCATAGGGCCGGCGCAACTGCTGCGCAGCCACGGCATTCCGGTGCTGCTGGACGCACCCGAGGTGGGCGAGAACCTGAAGGACCACTACCAGGCGCGCACCATAGTACGCCTGAAGAAAAAGCTGTCGCTGAACAACGACGTGCGCAACCCCTACAAACTCGCGGCCATGGGCCTGGAATGGCTGTTCCGGCGTTCCGGGCCGCTGACCGTGGGCGCCGGCCAGGTGGGCGGCTTCGCCTGCACGCCGTATGCGGTCGACGGACGCGCCGACATGCAATTCAATGTCATGCCGCTGTCGGTCGACAAGCCCGGCACGCCGCTGCATCCCTACCCCGGCTTCACGGCTTCGGCCTGCCAGTGCCGCCCGTCCTCGCGCGGCCGGCTGCAAATCCAGTCTGCCGACCCGCTGCAGGCGCCCCGCATCGAAAGCCGCTACCTGAGCGAGGAACTCGACCGCAACACCTTGGCCGCGGGCGTGGAAATGCTGCGCGAAATCTACAGCCAGCCGGCCTTCAGGGACCTGATCGATACCGAGGTCTTGCCTGGGGCGCAGCGGCGCACGCGGCAAGACGTGCTGGATTTCGCCCGCGAGGCGGGCGGCACCGTATTCCATCCGGTAGGCACCTGCCGCATGGGCTCGGACGACACGGCAGTCGTGGACCCGGCGCTGAAGGTGCGCGGAATACAGCGGCTGCGCGTGATAGACGCCTCGGTCATGCCGGAGATCATCTCGGCCAACACCAATGCGGCGTCCATCATGATCGGCGAGAAAGGCGCCGACCTGGTGCTGCGCCAGCCGTTCTGAACAGGCACGCATGGGCCGCCCGCGTGCAACTGCGACAATGGCGGCGGCAATTCCCGAATACCCGGCGCCTCTCGGCCCCAAGAGGCAAGGACCCGACACCATGCATCGACTTCCAGACACCCCGCCCCTACACCCAGCCAAAGTGCAGGCTTTCGTATACCGCGCGCCCATCGAGAATCCGGTGCAGACATCGTTCGGCATCATGCATGACCGCCCCGCGGTGCTGGTGCGGGTGGAAGATCGCGACGGCGCCTACGGCTGGGGCGAGATCTGGTGCAATTTTCCGGGGGTCGGCGCCGAACACCGTGCGCGCATGCTCGAATCCTGCGTGGCGCCCATCCTGCAGGAAAGGCAATGGGCGCATCCCGCCCAGGCCTTCGAGACCTTGAGCCGCCGGCTGGAGGTGCTGGCCATACAGGCCGGCGAGCCCGGCACGGTGGCGCAGATCATCGCCGGAGCCGA
The DNA here is from genome assembly GCF_019166065.1 of Candidimonas humi. Classification (GTDB taxonomy): domain Bacteria; phylum Pseudomonadota; class Gammaproteobacteria; order Burkholderiales; family Burkholderiaceae_B; genus Candidimonas; species Candidimonas humi. Next base: position 253,836 of record NZ_JAHTBN010000003.1, on the reverse strand, counting down.
CATGGCGCTGTGGGACCTGGCCGCGCGCCGGCTGGGCCAGCCGCTGTGGCGGCTGTTCGGCGGCACGCCGCGCATCGTCACCTACGCCTCGGGGCTCAGCCCCACCGACCCGCAGCGCCTGGCCGCGGCCAAGCATGCCGAAGGCTACCGCGCCTTCAAGCTCAAGGTCGGCTTCGGCGAAGAACGCGACACGGCCAATCTGCGCGCGCTGCGCGAGCAGTTCGGGCCGGACACGGTATTGATGACCGACGCCAACCAGGCCTGGGACGAGCAGACCGCGGCGCACATGAGCCGCAGGCTGGCCGAATACGGGCCCATCTGGCTGGAAGAACCCTTGCGGGCCGACTCCAGCCCCGAACAATGGCGGCGGCTGGCCCTGGCCAGCCCGCTGCCGCTGGCCGCCGGGGAAAACCTGCGCGGCGATGCGCAGTTCGACGAGGCGATAGACAGCGGATCGTTCGCGGTGATCCAGCCCGATCCGGGCAAATGGGGCGGATTCAGCGGCTGCCTACCTGTGGCGCGCCGCGTCATTGCCGGGCAGCGAATGTTCTGCCCGCACTGGCTGGGCGGCGGCGTCGGCCTGGTGGCGGCCATGCATCTCAAGGCGGGCGTCGGCCACCCCGGCTATGTGGAAGTCGATTCCAATCCGAATCCGCTGCGCGACCTGTTTGCCGGCCCTCTGCTGCGGCCGGACGAAGGCACAGTCACGCTGCCCGACGAGGCAGGCCTGGGAATCGAACCGGATCTGGCGGCCGCCCGCGAATTCCTGGTGCCGCACGGCTACCGCTGAGGGCTGCGGCCACCGCGCTCCGGCCTCGGGCGCCCGACGCGGCCGAGGCCGGCCGCATGACGGTTTGCAGGGCCATGAAGGTTTGCAGGCTCAGGAACGCCACGTCGGGGTCCACCACGATGGTGGGTTTGGATGATTCGTGGCCGCCGCCGCAGCCTGCCAGGCAGACGCACAGGCACAGGGCCATGGCAATCGCTCTCACATCGTGCTCCCGATGCAGGGGGTGGCGTACCGGCGGCCACCACCCGCCAGGTTTTGTTGGCGTGCGGACGGATGCATACAGGTACTACACTACGCCACGGACCGCCGGAATCCGGTTACCCGGGTGCTACAAGTGTGACGGCATGTCGCCCGGGGCCTCGGCCTGCCCTTACACTGTCGGCTATCGCCATCAACTGATACGTACGCGTGCGTCGCGGCGACCCCGGCCCGCCGCCCTATAGTCAAATCGTCAAACCACAACGCGGGATGGAATGGACGCAAATGTGATCGCCGCCATGGCACGCTGGCCCGACGTGCCCGATGTCTACGGCTGGCTGTCGCTGTCGGAGCGCGGGCAATGGCGCCTGCATCCGGGCGGCGATGCGCTGCTCGACCCTCATGGCGCAGGCGAAGAAATCTCCAGCCCCCAGATCCTGCAGTTCATCGGCCGCAACTACGGCGTGGACGAATGGGGCCGCTGGTATTTCCAGAATGGGCCGCAGCGCGTCTATGTCCGGCTGGACGCGGCGCCCTATATCCTGGATACCGCCGGAACCGGCCACGAACTGCGCACCCACACCGGCCTGGCCGCCGGGTCCGTGCTGGCCTGGTGGCTGGACAATACCGGCCGCTTGTACGCCCGCTGCCGCCGGGGGCCGGGCCTGGTCGCGGGGCGCGACCTCATGGACGTGATGGACGGCCTGTGCACCGAAGACGGCCAGCCCCTGCTGCAGGCGCTGGAACAGGACGAGCCTTGCGCGCAGCCCCTGCGGGTGCGGGTTGCGCGCGAAGACAGTGCGGCGGCCGGCGGCACGGGCCGCCGCGGCGGCGCATCCCCGACCCGCATTGTTGCGCTACATCGCTGCGCCGCCTCGGACATACCGGCGGCATTGGGCTTTCAACGCCTGCCCCAGCCCTGATGGGGATTCGCGGGAAAAAGAGAGCCGGGCGCGCGCCTGCGCGCCGCACTGCAGGGCGGACGGCCAGCCCAAGCCGGCGCCAGAAACTTGCTTACAAAGGATCGCGGCTTGAGTAGAATCGAGGCATGACCGCACACGCCTCGACCTTTTATTTTCCTTCCCCGCGCACCGAGAAATTCTGCAGCCAGTGCGGCAAGGCGCTCACGCGCATGGTGCCTCCCGGCGACAGCCACGAACGCGACGTATGCGAAAACTGCGGCGCAGTGCACTACCAGAACCCGCGCAACGTGGTGGGCGCACTGCCGGTCTGGGAAGGCAAGATCCTGCTGTGCCTGCGCGCCATCGAGCCGCGCTACAACACCTGGACCCTGCCGGCGGGCTTCATGGAACTGGGCGAAACCACCGGCCAGGGCGCGCATCGCGAAACCATCGAAGAAGCGGGCGTCAATATAGAGCTCGGGCCGCTGTATACGGTCATCGACGTGCCGCACGCCGAACAGGTGCACTTCTTCTACCTGGCCAAGGTGCTCGACCCGGCCCTCGCCCCGGGCGAAGAAACCCTCGAGGCGCGCTATTTCGCGCCCAATGAAATTCCCTGGGAAAACTTGTCCTTCCGCACCGTGATCACCACGCTGGAACACTATCTGCGCGATCTCGAAACGGGCAATTTCCCCATACACCACTACAGCATTCCCATTCCGCCGCCCAAGCAGCGGCCGGCCTAGGGCGCCGCCACACGGCGGCGCGGCTTGCCGCGCCACGGCACGGATACGGGTGCCGCGTCCCTGCCCGAACCTCTACGCCACCGAATCGCCGGATCGCCAATCAGCCCGCAAGCAATACCCTCCACCCCCGCAATCGAAAAACCGGCAAAGCGACTCCCGGCTCGCCACGACATCATGCACAACCCCATCTGGCTCGATCCCGCGACCCCGCTGCCCGACCCGCGGCTGGGCGTCCATGGCGAGTTGCTGGCCGCGGGCGGGGACCTGTCGCTGGCGCGGCTGCGCGAGGCCTATTCCAAGGGCCTGTTTCCCTGGTTCAACGAAGGCGAGCCGGTGCTGTGGTGGAGCCTGGATCCGCGCATGCTGCTAGCCTGCGCGCAGTTCTCGCCTTCGCACTCGCTGCGCAAGAAGCTGCGCCGCCTGGCGCGCGAGGAAGCCGATGCCGCAGCGCCGCTGCAGATCCGCATGAACACCGCGTTCGCAGCGGTCATGGAAGGCTGCGCCACGGCGCGCGGCAGAGAGAACGGCACCTGGATTTCCCCGGCCTTGCGGGCGGCGTACCTGGAATGGCACCGCGCGGGAGAAGCGCACAGCGTCGAAACTTGGCAGGACGGCGAACTGGTCGGCGGCCTGTATGGGATAGGACAGGGACGCCTGTTCTGCGGCGAGTCCATGTTCAGCCGCGCCAGCGACGCGTCCAAGCTGGCGCTGGCGTATCTGGTGGGCTTTCTGCGGCGCCACGGCGTGCAGTGGATAGATTGCCAGCAACAGACCTCTCACCTTGCCAGCCTGGGCGCCCGGCCCGTGCCGCGCCGGCGCTACCTGGACATCCTGGACGAAGCCCGGCGCCAGCCGGCTCCCCCTTGGGGCCATGGCCGGCTGCTACAGTCGGGGCTGCTGCTGCCGGAGCCGCCAGGTGGGCGGGTTCCGGGGCCCGCTTGATCCTTGGCGGCCAAAACCGCCATAATGGACTTGCGCGACGCGCGGCATACGGCCGCGCGGCATCCGGCAAGACGCCATGAGCCACCCGACCGAGCTTAGCTTCAAGACCCTGCAGTTTTACGCTACGGCCCCCTATCCGTGCAGTTATCTGCCCGGCCGGGAAGCGCGCTCGCAGGTGGCCGCGCCATCGCACCTGATCGACAACGCCACCTATTCCAGGCTGGTCGAGCAGGGCTTCCGGCGCAGCGGGCTGTTTACTTACCGCCCGCATTGCGATGCCTGCCGCGCCTGTATCTCGATCCGCGTCGACGCCCAGCGCTACGCCCCCAACCGCACCCAGCGCAAGATCTGGAAGCGCCACAGCGCGCAGTTGCACGCCCGCGTCATGCCGCTGCGCTGGGAAAGCGAGCACTTCGCCTTGTACCAGCGCTACCAGGCCGGCCGCCACCCCGGCGCCGGCATGGACGAAGACAGCCAGTCGCAATACACCCAATTCCTGCTGACCAGCCGGGTCGACTCCAGGCTGGTGGAATTCCGCGATCACGGCGGGCAATTGTTGATGGTGTCGATGATAGACGTGCTCGAAAGCGGCCTGTCCTCGGTCTACACCTTCTTCGACCCGGACGCCGCCGGCAGCCTGGGCACCTACGGCATACTGTGGCAGATCGAACAATGCCGGCTGCTCGACCTGCCCTGGCTGTACCTGGGTTACTGGATACGCGAAAGCCGTAAAATGGCGTACAAGTCGCAATTCAAGCCCTTCCAGGTGCTCGGCCCCACCGGCTGGAGCGACGCGTCCAGCCTCGAAGACTGAGGCCGCGGCGCCCATGCCGCGCTGACCATCACTACGCTACTCGTCCCTATGTCCCTATTGTTCAAGACCTACGCCCTGGCTCGTCCGGCGCTGTTTTCCCTGGACGCCGAAACCGCCCACGAGCTCACCCTGGAATCGCTGCGCAAGGCCCAGGCCTGCGGCTGGACCCGCAGCCTGCTGCATTCGCAGCCGCAGCGGCCGAGCACACTGATGGGGCTGAGCCTGCGCAACCCGGTCGGGCTGGCGGCGGGGCTGGACAAGAACGGCGCCTATATCGACGCCCTGGGCAACCTGGGCTTCGGCTTCGTCGAGGTAGGCACGGTAACCCCGCGCGCACAACCCGGCAATCCCAAGCCGCGCATGTTCCGCCTGCCACAGGCCCAGGCCCTGATCAACCGGCTGGGCTTCAACAACAAAGGCCTGGAAGCCTTCATCGACAACGTGCGGCGCAGCCAGTGGCGGGCCCAGGGCGGCATATTGGGGCTGAACATAGGCAAGAACGCCGACACGCCCATCGAGCGGGCCGTGGACGACTACTTGCTGGGCCTGGAAGGCGTGTATCCGCATGCCGACTACATCACGGTCAACATTTCCTCGCCCAATACCCGCAACCTGCGGGCGCTGCAGGGCCAGGACGAACTGGCGGGGCTGCTCGGGCCGCTGCGCGACCGGCGCCGCGAACTGGCCGACCGGCATGGGCATGACGTGCCCCTGGCGGTGAAGATCGCGCCCGACCTCGACGACACGCAGATCGACGTGATCGCCGACACGCTGCCGCGCTATGGCGTGGACGGCGTGATCGCCACCAACACCACCCTGTCGCGCGAGGCGGTCCAGGGCCTGCCCCATGCGCAGGAAGGCGGCGGCCTGTCCGGGCCGCCGGTGCATGCCCTGTCGCTGCGGGTCATCGAGCGCTTGCGCCAGCGGCTGGGCGGCAGCATGGCCATCATCGGCGTGGGCGGCATCGTCTCGGGCGCGCAAGCCCGCGAGAAAATCGCCGCCGGGGCGGACGCTGTGCAGATCTATACCGGACTGATCTATCGCGGCCCGGCGCTGATCGAGGAATGCGTGCGGGCCCTGGCCTGAGCAAGGCCCCCGCCCGGGCGCCGGCAGGGGGCCCGCCGTGGCGGCATTACCAGCGATAGCGCAATCCCGCAGTTCCCCTGACGCTATAGTTGTTGCCGCTGCCGCCGGACAGGGCCGTCGCGTAGTCGGCCTCGGCGTACAGGCTCCATTTTTTATTCAGGACATACGTTGCGCCCGCGCCGACTTCGCCCCACAGCCGCTGGTTGCGCTGGTCGAGCGTGGTGCCCGAGACCTCGACGCTGGTGCCGTTCAGGAATTCATATTCCAGGTTGGCGATGCCATAGAGTTGCAGATCGCGGGCCGCCGACTCCGACTGCTTTTCCACCCGCACGCCGATCCGGCCCTGGAGGCTGTCTCCCTTGCCCAGCGAGATCTTGTTGCCCGAGTTGTCGGTGTAGCTGTCGAAGTCCACATGGGTCCAGGCCAACTGGGTTTGCGGCACGAGCGCCCAGCCCGAGCCCAGGCCGAAACGCTTGCCCAGTTCCAGGCTGGCGGCCCCCGACCATCCTTGATTGCCCGTGCCGCTCTTGTTGCTGAGATCGCTGTCATACCAGGTGAATTGGCCGACGGCATCGGCGTACAGGCCATTCTTGCCCAGCCAGGTGGCGTTCAGGCCCAGGCCGGTACCGGTGGAGGTTATCTTGCCGCCGGGGCGCGCCGCGCCGGTCACCGGATCGTGCGTCACATCGATATGCGCGCTCGACGTGCCGGCGATCGCATAGGCGCCCATGGTCAGCTCGCCGCTGGGCCGGCGGGCCGCCACGCCCTCGTAGCCGGCTTGCAGGAAGCCAATGCCTTGCGTGTAAGGCGAACCCGACTTCGGATCATAGGAGGAATACTGCCCCGCTACCCGGCCCCAGGTTCCCCGGCCGTCGACCGTACCGCCAGTCCAGACGCGATTGCCGGTACGCTGCTGCAGCGTGCCCAGCGTAGCCTGCGCGAAGTTCGACAGCACGTCGGCATACGGTAGTGCCGTTTGCGCAGCGGGGCTCAGGGCCGGACCGCTCGGTGTCACGATACTGCGCAGATACCAGCTCTGATCGCTCTTGGCTAGATTCTGGTAATTCAGGTTGTAGTCGTACGCGCCGACCGAGACCGCCGAACCGAGCTTGAAGGCGCCGGGGCTGGTGGTGGCCCCGTTGATGGCATCGACCAGCACGATGCCGTCGCCCGTAGTCGCGGCGCCGGCGCCATTGGTGTTCTTCACCAGCAGCGTGGTAGTGCCGGTAGCCGAGCCGCCGTCTATGATCAGCTTGTTGGAGGGCGAGTTGTCCGCGCCCAGCTTGGTGTTGAGGATGATCGTGCCGTTGTTGCCGACATAATTCCTGGCGGTCAGCGTCGAATATCCCGCCGCATTGTCGGGGTCGGCCGGCGCGGCGAAAGCGATCGTGCCGGCATTGGACAGATCAGTCGCAACCGAACTGGCCGTGACATTCCAGCGGCTGCTGGCATCGATCGTCATCGAAACCGGGTCCACCATGCCGGTGAGCACCGTGCCGCTGTTGAGATACACGTCGCCGCTGGACGCGGCATCCGAGACAATATTGCCGTTCAGGGTTTCGCCCGTGGCGGTGAAGGTGGCCGTAGCGCCGTTGCTCAGGTTCAGCAGATTGCCCGAAGCGGGCACGATCGGCGCGGTGCCGCTGACATCGATGCCGGCACTGGCGCCGTTCACGACGAAGGCATCTCCCTGGCTGGCCAGGGCGCCGCCCGCCATCGTGACCGTATTCGTCTTGCCGCTCTGGTTCGCATCCGTGATCGACACGCCGCTGCCGGCGGCATGCACGGCCACCCCGTTCAGGCCGACACTTGTTCCGCCGTCCAGCGAGACGCCGTTCGCGCCGGCGCCGGTGGTGGTGACCGAGCCGCCCGTCATGGTAATGGCGGCCGGCGCCACACTGGCCGTGGACAGCGACGGATTCAACGCATCGCCCAGCGTCGCACGCAGGCCATCGGCATTGGCGCCGGAGGTGCTGATCGACGCGTCCGCAATGGCGATCGTGCCGCCCAGGTTGGCATAGGCGCCGTAGGCCCCGGCGCCCGAGGTCTGGATGCTGGCCGGCCCCTGGGCGCCCGCCGCATCGACCGTTACAGCGCCGGCTCCGCCCTTGGCGACTCCGGCGCTGTTGTCGGTGGCCTCGATGCCCATCGAGTCGACACCGCTGGTCGTGATCAAACCGCCGTGGACGGCAATATCGCTGGTCGTATCGGCCATGACCCCGGCGCCATAGATACCGCTGGCATAAACCCCGCCGTAGCTGGAGGCGTCGCCGTCCATGGCGATGGACACATTGGTCAGCGTGGTGCTGCCGCGAACCGTATTGGCGGCAACCCAGCTCGTCCCGAGAACGTTGACGGGCGCAGTGCCTCTACCGTTTATGGCCGTATCGCTGATCGAAAGCATGGTCGCAGGCCCGCTCGTGCCCGAAGCCAGGTTGTAAACGTTGGCCTGGTTCAGGGTAGAGTTGGTGATCGTCATCCGGGCTTGGTTTTCGACCGCCACAATACCCCCCGTGGTAGCCGCGCCGGTCGTTACGTTGTTGGCGACTATCGAAGCACCGGCGCCGGTAGCGGTCAGATAGCGGCCCGTATTGCCGGACACGTACCCATTCTGGTTACGGGTGATGGTCACGTCATCCAGATTGACGGTCGTGGCCGAGCCGTTGGTGGAATATGCCGTGACCCCATTGCCCAGCGCATTGGGACCCGAAGTTTGCCCGATGTTGACCTGGGCGCCCTGATCGAGGGTGATCGATCCGCCGTTATAGGCATATACGGCCGGACTCCGGCCATTACCCGACACGATTGCATTGTCGCCCAGGGTGGCCGAGCCGCCATGCATGAAAATCTGCCCACCGGCCGTCGCCATCAAAGCGTTGGTATGGCCTGCGACGCCCGTCGCCTGAGTGTCCGTCAGGTTTATCACGCCCGTGCCGCTTGCCTTGATCGCCGCCGTTCCCGCAACGGTGTCGTCGTAGGAGTACCCGGACTCGGTCACGGTGCCGCTCGTCACGGTCTCGTTCACGAATTGCCCATACGCGCTGGAGCAAGCCACAAGAGCAAACCCCAGGGCCAAATAGCCGATGGATTGCAATGGGGCATCGCGAACGCAGCCCAGCATCAAGACGGGATTAGTGTTCTTCATTATTACCTCGTGTGTGTGCAAGGCGGTCAAGCCTTTTCTCAGGATTCAAAAAAGCGCCGGGAACTCTATCCCGGCACATGCACCACGAGGAACATAAGAACAGTCAATTTGCAGTCATTGCACAGTCACCGCAAAAATTGGCATCGCATGCGCGAAGTGCGCCCTGCGCGGCAGGGCCGCAAGAGGCGAACGGAAGAAGGGATGCGCCGAAATACCGGCATCCGCGGAAACGCTGCTCACGCAGAGCACGCAATAAAAAAAGCCTCGAAGGCATATGCCTTCGAGGCTCAGGGGGGAGACAACTCAAATCACGGGAACATCGCAGCCTCGGTCTCGCAGGCTGCGAGCGGAACTGCCTAGACCGTTCAGGCGGCGCTGCGGCGCGCGCGGGGGGCCTTGGTCGCTTCGGCGGCGTCGGCGGCAGCCTTGAACGTGGCGTTCGTGGCGGCGGCGATGTTCGATTCGGCGGCAGCAGCGGCTTGCTTGGCGGCCTTGTTGACCGATTCGTAGGCGCTGTTGGCGGTAGCCAGCGAGGACTTCAGGAGCGCCACGGCGCTTTCCGAGCCGGTGGGAGCATTCTTCGAGAACTGCTCGATGGCTTCGGACACTTGTTGTTGGCCTTGGGCGATCTGGTCTTCGGTCAGCTTGGACAGGTCGGCTTGCACGCCCGAGACGATGTCATACACGTGCTTGCTGTAGGCCAGCGCCTTTTCGGCGTTGGGCTGCACCAGGCCCGAGGTGAAAGCCAGGGCTTCCTGGACGTCCTTCACTTCGATGGCTTGCTGCGACTTCTCGGCGACGTCGTCCAGCGTGGCCTTGATGACCTTCAGGTTCAGGTCGACGAGCTTTTCGAAGCCGCCGAAAAACGTGCCTTGCACGGCCAGGAACTTGTCGAGGGAGGCTTTTTGGTTGGCCAGGACTTGTTGGGGGATAGCGCTCATGATTATTCCTTCACGAAATGCCGGCTGGGCCGGCGCAATAATTGAACAAAGGGTTCAAGCTTAAAAAGTTGAGAAGGCCAAGCAAATCACCGGTTGTTTGTGAAAACCTGCCTTGCTGCACTGCACAATTGAAATTCTACCGGACTGGAGAGCGAAGTCAAGAAATTTTTGTTGCGACGCAACAAAAACGGTAAGTAACTGCTGCAAAACGACAATTCGGCACTGCAGGCGCCAAGAAGCCGGGCATCGACGGGCCCCCTGGCGAGGCGCCTCTTCCAGCCGCCTGAAGGATGCTCCCGCTTCCAGGGATACGCCTTTCTACCTGGGAAGACGACGCGCGCCAGCGGAACAGCTCCCCAGTTCATGGCCGAGTGGCGCAAAGTCATGGCCGCATGGCGCAAAGGGCCGCAACCCTTACTCCGTACCAATGACGCAGGCGCCTTGCCCAGCCCCCCCGGGGAAACTCCGTAGGGGTAATCCTGCACGACATGCAAGCCATTTTCCCCTAGAATTCTGTCAGCTTTATGACAGGAAAAATACAGCTGATTGACAGTTTTCTTCCAATCCGCTTGCAGCCTGCCCGAGGCTTTGCCGCCAGGGCTCCGGCCATCCGCAGGGGCCCTCAAGGCACGCAGGCGGCCCGGCAAAGACGCAAGCGCCACGACCATCATAAAAACACTTCCGGAGCACGAATGAAGCACCAAACCTCGAAACTTTCCTCCCTGCTGCTCGGCGGCGTGCTGGCCTGCGCCATGGGCGCCGCGGCGGCTGCCGACTACCCCAGCCACGCCATCAATATGGTCGTGCCTTTCGCGGCCGGCGGCCCCACCGACAACGTGGCGCGCTCGCTGGCCGAGGCCATGCGCCCGACGCTGGGCCAGCCGATACTGGTCGAGAACAAGGGCGGCGCCGGCGGCACCATAGGCACCTCGCAGGTGGCGCGCGCCCACCCCGACGGCTACAACATCCTGCTCATGCACATAGGCTTCTCGACCGCGCCCTCGCTATACAAGAAGCCCGGCTACGACGCGCTTGCCGGCTTCCAGCCCATAGGCCTGGTGGTCGACGTGCCCATGACCATCGTCGCCCGTTCCGATTTCCCGGCCAATAATCTCAAAGAACTGGTGGAATACATCAAGGCCCATAAAGACCAGGTGTCGCTGGCCAACGCCGGCATCGGCGCCGCCAGCCATTTGTGCGGCACCATGTTCACCAAGGCCCTGGGCGTGAAACTGCTGACGGTGCCCTACAAGGGCACGGGGCCGGCCATGAACGACCTGCTGGGCAAGCAGGTAGACCTGCTGTGCGACCAGACCACCAATACCACGCAGCAGATCCAGGCCGGCAAGGTCAAGGCCTATGCGGTCACCAGCAAGCAACGGGTGGCCACCCTGCCCGACCTGCCCACCATGCAGGAATCCGGCTATCCCGGTTTCGAGGTCGGCATCTGGCACGGCATGTGGGCGCCCAAGGGCACGCCCAAGGCGGTCACCGACAAGCTGATCGCCGCGTTGCAGGCCGGGCTGGCCGATCCGGCCTTCCAGAAGCGCATGGCCGGCCTGGGGGCGCAGGTGCTGGTGGCCCAGGCCAATCCTCAGGCGCTGCAGCAAAAGGTCGAGCAACAAGTGCCGCAATGGGCCGAGCTCTTCAAGCAGGCGGGCATCGCGCCGCAATGACGCTTCGATGATTTTGAAAGCGCGCCGCAAGGGCGCGTGCAGGACGGGGGCGGCATGCTCGCGGCACGCGCGGCGCGCGCCGGCCCCGCGATAAACCCAGGCCAGGGAAACACCAAAGAAGCCCGGCGGAACCGCCGAAGCCTGGGCGCGGCGGCGCCCCGCAGGCAGGACACCGAAACTTCAGTGCTCGCCTTCGTAGCCCATGGCCTCGGAAATCTGCGCGGCGGTACGCTGCAACAGCCCGATCCATTCGTCGCGCATGCGCTCGGCAGGGGCAGAAATCGACAGGCCGGCCTGCAGCTTGCCGGTATCGTCGTAGACGCCCGCGGCAATGCAGCGCACACCCAGTTCCAGTTCTTCGTTGTCGCGCGAATAGCCATGGCGGCGCACCAAGGCCAGGTCGCGCTCGAGCTGGTCGAGCTTGGTGATGCTGTTGCGGGTCGTGCCGGCAAGGCCGGTGCGCATGGCGTAGGCCCGCACCTGGCGCGGGTCGCTCATGGACAGGAACAGCTTGCCGGTAGAAGTCAGGTGCAAGGGCGCGCGCCCGCCTATGGCGCGCACCACCTGCATGCCCGAGCGCTCGCTCCAGGCGCGTTCGACATAGACGATCTCGTCGCCCTGCTGCAGCGACAGGTTGACGGTCTGCCCGGTGATCTTGTGCAGCTCGCGCATGGCGTCCAGCGCCACTTCGCGCACGTTCAGGCGCCCCTTTACCAGCGAGCCCAATTCCAGCAGCCTCATGCCCAACTGGTAAAGGCCGCTGTCGACACGCTCGACATAGCGGCCCGCCACGAGGTCATTGAGTATGCGGTGGGCGGTGGAGGTATGCAGGCCGGTGACGGCGGCAATGTCCTTGAGCGCTACGGGCTCGGGCTGGCGCGCCAGCACGTCGAGCAGTTGCATGGCCCGCTCCAGCACCTGGATGGTGATGGGCATGGCTTTGGCGGCGGCCGGAGCGGCGGGGGCAAGAACGGGAGGCTGTGGCATGGGTCGATGTTGACGCGGCGCAACATTCCCATAATATGAAAAATTCAGCCTCTCGGCAAGTAGTGTTTTGCGAGTGTTTTGCGAGCTGTCTTGCGCGCCAATCAGGATTCGGGGGGCGTCAGGCTGCCGCCGACGCGCAGCACCTCGGCGCGCAGGTAGGCCAGGGCCTCGGCGGCGGCGGCGGGTTCGCCCTTGACGCCCAGGTCGATATGAGGATGCCCCGTCCCGCCCATGCTGGGCAGGCTGAAGGCCTTGACGCCCGGCCATTTGCGTTCCAGCTCTTCCATGGCCGGCGTGATGCGCGATTCGGGCAAGCTGAAGGCCAGGAAGGAATGCTCGACGCGCGTGACGCGATGATGCAGGTCGCGATAGCGGTTGTCGAGCGTCCATTCCATCATCGGCCACGCCATGACGGGAAAGCCCGGCATGAAAGTGTGATTGTGGATGTAGAAGCCGGGGATCTTGTTGTAGGGGTTGGGCACGATTTCGGAGCCGACCGGAAATACCCCCATCTGCAGGCGCTGCTGGTTTTCGGGCAGGGACATGTCGGCGCTGCCCTGGCCGCGGCGCGCGTTGTCGGCGCAGCGCTCGGCGATCAACCGCTCGGCCTCGGGATGCAGCGCCAGGCCCACGCCCAGGGCCTGCGCCGCGGCCTGCCGGGTGCGGTCGTCGGGCGTGGCGCCTATGCCGCCGCAACTGAAGACCACGTCGCCGCTGGCGAAGCTGCGCTTCAGGGTGGCGACGATGGCGTCGAAATCATCGGAGACGAATTCCGCGCCGTACAACTGCATGCCGCGCTGCCCCAGCAGTTCCACCATTTTGGCGAAATGCTTGTCCTGGCGCCGTCCCGACAGGATTTCGTCGCCGATGATGATGAGCCGTACGCGGGCCGCCGTTGCCGTAGTCATGTTGCGTGATTCCCAGGAAATTCTTGCGAGGCCCTCAGGCGGCCCTCAGCCATCGATAACCGTTTCGCGCCGCAATTGCCTCAAGGCCTCGAGGCTGTAGTGGGCGAATACCAGCGCGGAAAACACCGGCAGTATGATCCAGGCCGGCGGGAACAGATTGATCAGCGACAGGAAAAGGCCCAGCAGCCAATATCCGCGGCTGTAGCGGCGCCAGAGGATTCTACGCTCCTGCACACTGGCGTGCTCGATGAGCGAGTCGACCTTCAGCATGCGGCTGAAGGCGAAAGCCCACCACAATACCGGCAGCGCCAGGGCCAGCGGCGGAAACAGCCACAGCGGCATGGTGAACAGCCAGCCTAGCACGAACAGGATCCCCACCCATATGGCGTTCCAGGTGCTGACTATGGTGGTGTAGCGGCCTTCGCGCTTCAAGCCGGGATAGTCGTGCGATTCGAGGTGCCGCAGCACGATGGGCATGACGAAGATGGCGGCGATGACCAGGCCGAGTATGCCGGAGACGGGCAGCAATATGCCCGCGGCCAGCAAGGGCACCAGGTACAGCTTGATGGAGAACAGGCCGATCGCCAGCATCCACTGGTCGATATGATCCAGCAGGCCCCAGCCCGACACTTCGGTATTCAGCCAGTGCGTGAGCGGCGTCCAGAAGGCCCACAGCAATATAATGGCCCCGACGATGGCGATCAGGAACGGCATCAGCACCGCCAGCAACATCTTCGGATGGCATTGCGAAACCACCGCGCGCCTGAAGGCCAGGCCCACGCCGGAAAAGCCGTTGACGGAGGGGCGGGCGGTGCCGCGCAGTACCAGATCGGAATCGCTCATCGCATCATTTCAAAGACAGACATTGGAACAGGGAAGCTCCGGACATGCCGGCTCCGCGCCTGCACTCGGACGTGGGGCTCCGGGACCAGGCCCGGGCCGCTTGCGCAAAGCCAGCCCCGGGGAATCTCCGGGAATGGCAGTTTCGAAGCTTTCCTATCATAGTCAAACCCGGCGTAATTTTCTTCCATGCCCGTACTGAATCCGTTACACGATCTATCGGCCTTGCAGTCCCGCCTCGCGGCCCGTTCCGGCCTGGTGGTGGTTTGCTATTGCGCCGCCTGGTGCGACACCTGCACGCAATACCGCGGCGACTTCGAGCAGCTCGCGCTGCGCCTGCCGCAACATGCGTTCGTATGGGTGGATATCGAAGACAGCCCCGAGCTGCTGGGCGACGAAGACGTGGAAAACTTCCCTACCCTGGCCATCCAGGGAACCGAAGGAAATCGCTTCTTCGGCACCCTGCTGCCCTACATCGGCCACCTGGAACGGCTCATCGAGCAATTACAGGGCGATGCCGGGCATGCAGTCGTGGAAGGGCCGCCGCTGCTGCGCACGCTGGCCGGCTGAAGCCGGAATCAGTGGCGCCCGCCGCCCAGCAGCACACCGACCGATTTGCGGGCCGGCTGGCGTAGCGGCGTGTCCTGCACCGACGGCGCCGGCGGCGCTGCGGCAGGCTCGTAGGGCTTGTAGAAGAAATCGTCGACGGGCTGGGCGGGCGCGCCGCCGTATGTGCCGTGACGGCTGCCGCCGGAGCGGCCATGGCTCGAACCGCGCGCCGGACGCGCCGAAGGCGGCAGCGAAAACTGCCCGCGCGGGATGCTCGCCTTGATGAGCTTTTCAATGTCGTGCAGGTACCGCTCTTCGTCGGGCGCGAAAAAGGCGATGGCCTCGCCGCTGGCGCCGGCGCGGCCGGTACGGCCGATGCGGTGCACGTAGTCTTCGGGGTTGTAGGGCAGATCGTAATTGATCACGCAGGGAATCCCGGCGACGTCCAGGCCGCGGGCCGCCACGTCGGTGGCCACCAGCACTTCGAGTTCGCCGGCCTTGAAAGCGTCCAGCGCCTTCATGCGGTCGAGCTGGCTCTTGTCGCCGTGGATGGATTCGGCCTTCACGCCGTCGCGCTGCAATTGCCGGGCCAGGCGGCTGGTGCCGATCTTGGTGTTGGAAAACACGATGACCTGGTTCAGGCCGCGCGACTTGATCAGGTGCACGACGGCGGCGCGCTTGTCGTCGCCGGCCAGCGGGTAGGCGATCTGCGTGACGGTGTCGGCCGTGGCGTTGCGCGCCGCGACTTCGATCTCGGCGGGATTGTTCAGGAAGCTGCGGCCCAGCTTGCGGATCTCGTTGCTGAAGGTCGCGGAAAACAGCAGGCCCTGGCGGCGTTCGGGCAACAGGCGGACGATGCGATCCAGGTCGGGCAGGAAGCCCATGTCCAGCATGCGGTCGGCTTCGTCCAGCACCAGTATGCCGACCTGCCCCAGATTGACGTTCTTTTGCTCTACGTGGTCGAGCAGCCGCCCCGGCGTGGCGATGAGCACTTCGCAGCCGCGGCGCAGCGCATCGCGCTGCGGCCCGATGTCCACCCCGCCGAACACCACGGCCGAACGCAAGGGCGTGGGCTTGCTGTAGCGCATCACGCTTTCGGCCACCTGGTCGGCCAGCTCGCGCGTGGGCGTGAGGATCAGCGCCCGTACCGGGTGGCGCGCCGGCGAGGCGCTGGTATTGGCCACGGCCATCAGCCTGTGCAGTATGGGCAGCGTGAAGGCCGCCGTCTTGCCCGTGCCGGTCTGGGCGGCGCCCATGACGTCGCGGCCCGCCATCACTATGGGTATGGCCTGGGCCTGGATGGGCGTAGGAGTGGTGTAGCCGGTTTCGGCGACGGCCTGCAGGATGCTGGGGTGCAGGCCAAAATCGGAGAACGTGGTGGCGGATGTGTCGGATTGAGTGGAGTCAGTCATCAGAGCGGTACGCCTGCAGCGGGAAGAGCCCACGCAGGCCTTTTATCAACCTGCCATTTTAGCGCAGCATGGCCCTTCCCCCCTAATCCGGCGCCGTGCGAAGCCGCCGGCAGCCCCCGGAGTGTCGCGAAAAATCCACGAAATACCAAGGAGTTACGGCGCCCGGGGCAGGGATCGGTAGACACCGGGCCCGAAGCCGGCAAGGCGCCCGCCCGCGGCCGGCAGCCCGGCGGCGCCGGGAAACCGCGCGGCCAGGCGATCAGGACAGGGCCTGCAGCCCCCACAGCGCCAGCATGCCCGCGACGATCACCATCACCGCACTGCGGGTGCGCAGGTATATCAGCACCGCGATGATTGCAGCAACGGCCTTGGCGCCCACGTGCGGCATGGCCCCGGGCGTCCACGGCAGCAGCTCGGGCAGGACAATGGCGATCAGCGCGGCGTTCGGCGCGTAGCGCAAGGCCCGCCGCAGGCCTTCGGGCAAGGGGAAATAATCGCCGAACAGCAAATAGCCGCAGCGCGTCAGGAAGCTGCAGACCACCAGCAGCCCAATGGCGCCCAGCACATACCAGTCCCAGCCTGCGTGATTCGTCATCCCAGTCTCCGCAGCAAGGCGGCGATACGGCGGCGCAGGCGCGGCCGCTCCCGCGGGCGATTGCGATTACGGTCGTGGCGCTCGGCGGCGACGCCGGCCGCCACGCCCGCGATCACGGCGGCGACCAGGCCCAGGCGCAGCGGCAGGCCCTGCCCGAACCAGGCCGCTATGGCCGCGGCACAGAGAGAGATGGCCATGGGCCGGGTCGTGATCAGCGGAATGATGATGGCCAGCAGGGCCAATATCGCCGCATAGTCCAGCGACCAGGACGCGGGCACCCCGGCCCCCATGTATATGCCCAGCAGCGAGCAGGCCTGCCAGGAAAGCCAGCCGGGCACGATGACGCCGATGAAATACCAGAGCTGGTCGCGCGAGCCTTTTTCGCGCGCATCGGCATAGCGCTGCATGAAAAGCACGAACACGATGTCGCCCGACAGATAGCCCAGGATCAGGCGGCGGCGCCGGGAATAGCCGCGGAAGTACGGATGCAGGGCGGCGCCGAAGATGACGAAGCGGATATTCACCACGCAGGCTGCCGCGAAAACCAGCCATAGCGGCGCCCCCGACACGATCAGCGGCAGCGCGGTAAGCTGCGCCGAGCCGGCATAGACGAGCACCGTCATGAGCACCGACATCCCCACGGTCAGCCCCGACTTGACCAGCGCTATGCCCGTGACCAGCGCCCATACGCTGGTGGCGACCATGGTGGGCAGCACATCGCGCAGGCCGGTGCAAAAACTGCGGCGGGCCGACGCATCGGGCCAGGGCATGGAAGTCGGGAGGAAAGCCGGCAAGGAAAACCTCGGTCAGGGTCGGGTCGGGCCGATACGGCGCCGCGGGCCCGCGGCGATTCGGCGCGCCGCAAGTATGCGTGCGCCAAAAGACCGCTATTGTAAGGCTCACCGCTTGCTACAATTATTGCCGCGAAAGCTCGGCGCAAGCCGGCGCGGCACCCCTCCCAAGACAGGGTATCGGGCCGGGCCGGCATGGCGGAGCCTCTTCGATTTCCATCCACGGAGAACATTATGTCGATGTCCGATCGCGACGGTTTCATCTGGTATGACGGCAAGCTGGTGCCCTGGCGCGATGCCACCACCCACGTCCTGACCCATTCGCTGCACTATGGGCTGGCCGTCTTCGAAGGCGTGCGCGCCTACAACACCGACATCGGCACCGCCATCTTCAAGCTGAAAGAACACACCAACCGCCTGTTCAATTCGGCCCATATCTACCAGATGGCGATCCCCTACGACCGCGACGCCATCAACGCCGCGCAATGCGAAGTGGTGCGCGCCAACAAGCTCGAATCCTGCTATATCCGCCCGCTGGTGTTCTACGGCTCGGAAAAAATGGGCGTTTCTCCCAAGGGCGCGCAGGTGCACGTGGCCATCGCCGCCTGGTCCTGGGGCGCCTACCTGGGCGAAGAGGCTCTCAAGCAGGGCATCCGCGTCAAGGTGTCGTCCTACGCCCGGCAGCACGTCAACGTCACGATGCCGCGCGCCAAGGTGGCCAGCACCTACGCCAATTCCATCATCGCCAATGCCGAGGCGCTGGACCACGGCTACGACGAGGCCATCCTGCTCGACACCGACGGCTTCGTGGCCGAGGGTTCCGGCGAGAACATCTTCATCGTCAAGGATGGCGTGCTGTGCGAGCCGGAAATCGCCTCGGCGCTGACCGGCATCACCCGCGCCACCATCCACACGCTGGCCGCCGACCTGGGCATCCCCCTGGTCACCAAGCGCCTGACCCGCGACGACCTGTACATCGCCGACGAGGCGTTCTTCAGCGGCACCGCCGCCGAAGTCACGCCGATCCGCGAAGTCGACCGCCGCGTCATCGGCCAGGGCAGCCGCGGCCCGATCACGGCCAAGCTGCAGCAAGCCTTCTTCGATGCGGTCAACGGCCACAACCCGAAATACCGCCACTGGCTCACCAAGGTATAAAGGCGCACGCTCCTTATAAAGCCCCGCGCCGCGCCTGCCGGCTTGCCGCCCCGATGCCGGGGCGGGCCGGCGGCGCCAAGCCCTATACAAGTACACCCGTTACATCCAGGACACCCCATGACCAGCGCAGACCAGTCATCGCATCCCGAGCAGCCCACCATCTTCGTCGAAGCCAAGGACTTGCCCGTCTACTGCCCGGGCCCCAATGCCCCGCTCTGGAGCATGCATCCGCGGGTCTACATCGAGGTCGTGAAGACCGGCCGCGCCCTGTGCCCTTATTGCGGGGCGGCCTACCAGCTCAAGGAAGGCGAGCACGTGCACGGGCACTGAGCCGCGCGCGTTCTTCGACCCCGGCCATCATGTTTGCCACTCCCCAAGAAGCCGAAAGCGCCTTTTACGAGGCCTTGCGCCGCGCCGACACGGCGCTGCTGCTGCAGGTCTGGGCCGACGACGAGGAAATCGTCTGCGTGCATCCGGGGGGCTTG
Organism: Candidimonas humi; assembly: GCF_019166065.1. Taxonomy (GTDB): domain Bacteria; phylum Pseudomonadota; class Gammaproteobacteria; order Burkholderiales; family Burkholderiaceae_B; genus Candidimonas; species Candidimonas humi. The sequence goes on along the minus strand of NZ_JAHTBN010000003.1, from coordinate 234,874 downwards.
CGCCTGATCGGGCATGACGCCGTGCAGGAATCCTGGCAGCAAATTCTCGAGAAGGGGCCGCTGGACATCCGGCCGGCGCGTCCGCTGGTGCTGAGCAGCCTCATGAGCTCCACCCATACATTGATAGAACAGCTCACGTTCTCGACCCCCGAAGGCCGCCAGACCGCGCACTGTTATTGCACCAACGTCTACCAGAAAGGCGCCACGGGCTGGCGCATGGTGCTGCACCATGCCTCCAATGCGCCCAGCAACGCCGGCATGTTCGACTTGCAGGACGTTCCAGGCACCCTGCACTAGCGGCCGAAGAACAACCAGGGCACAGGCGCACACCGTTCACGCATTGCGCCGGCCGCGACGGGATCCGCCGAGACCCGCCAACAGGACAAGCCGGTTCAAGCCTGCACTCGAAAACCGGCACACAAGACAAAAGGTTCGTGACAGCACAGATAGATTCCTCGCCCTGCCCCATTCCGTTCTGGCTTCCGGGACGGCATTTGCAGACCACTTACGGCGCGCTCGGCGCCCGCTATCATCGCATTGCTTTCGTGCGTGAGCGTGTCGACACGCCCGACGGCGACTTCATCGATTTCGACTGGGTCGGGCCGGGGCTGTTTTCCGACCAGACCGCCGACGGCAAGCCGGTCAGGCCCGACCCGGGGCTGGCCGGCACGGCAGCGCGCCGCTGGGTCGGGCCGTCCGACTGGGCCAGCCTGCCGACCACGCCGGAAACGCCCGCGCTGGTGTTGTTCCACGGCCTGGAAGGCAGCAGCCGCAGCCATTACGCGCAAGCCATCGCACAGCACTTCCGGGCGCGCGGCTGGATCGTGGCCGTGGCCCACTTCCGCGGCTGCTCGGGTTTCGCCAATCGCATGGCGCGCGCCTATTTTTCGGGCGACTCCGTGGACCTGGGCTTCATGCTGGACACCGTGCGCGCCCGCGTGCCGCACGCAGCCTGGCACGCGGTAGGCATATCGATGGGCGGCAATGCCATGCTCAAGTACCTGGGCGAGCAGCCCGAAGCCACGCGCTGGCTGAGCGCGGCGGCGGCGATCTCGGTGCCCCTGGACCTGGTGGCCAGCGGCAATGCGCTGACCGACACCTTTGCCGGACGGCGCCTGTACACGCCGCATTTCCTGAAGACCATGAAAGAAAAGGTGCTGGAAAAGGCCAAGCGCTTTCCGGGCACCATAGACGTGTTCCGCCTGGGGCAGGCGCGTTCCCTGCGCGACTTCGACGACCTCTACACCGCGCCGATGCACGGCTACCGCAATGCCCTGGATTACTGGACGCGGGCTTCCAGCAAGCCCTGGCTGGCCGCCATCGCCGTGCCGACGCTGGTGCTCAATGCGCGCAACGACCCCTTCGTGCCCGGGCCCTCGCTGCCCGGCTCGGCCGACTGCTCCGACAATGTCGTGCTGCACCAACCGGCCGAGGGCGGCCATGTGGGTTTCGTCACCGGGGCCTTCCCGGGCACGACAGGCTGGCTGCCCACGCGCATCGGCCGCTACTTCGAAACCGGCCATTGACGAGGGCGTCTGGCGTCTGGCGTCTGGCGTCTGGCGGTGCATGATAGCGCCCCAGGCTTCGGGGCTTGCAGAGTTCAGTCCGACTTCTTGAACCGCCTGAGCAACTGGCGTTCGCTATCGAGGCGCTGGCGTAGATCGCGGATCTGCGCATCCAGCTCGGACTGTGTGTAGAAATCGGTAGTCAGGTCGCGCGCCTGGCGCAGTTGCTCGACCGCGGTGGACAAGGAGCCGGTCAGCACGTAGTACTTGGCCATGGAGCGCCGCGCATCCACCTTGCGCCCCAGGCGTTCCTGGCTTTGCGCCCGCAAACGATACAGGTGGGCGAGCGCGGGCCACTGCTTGATGCAGGGCTCCAGGAATTTGAGCGCCTCGTCGTCGCGGCGCGCCTGCTGCAAGACCTCGACCAGCATCAAGGCCACCCCCTGGCTATGAGGCCAACGCTGCCAGGCGGCGCGGGCGATGCGCAGCGCCTCGTCGGCATGGCCCTCGCTATTGGCCAGCCTGGCGGCCAGCACTGCGGTCTCGGGCACGACAGAGGGATCTTCGGCAGACTTGGCCAACGCTGTCGCAGCCCGGGGGTAGTCGCCGGATTCCCAGTAGCCATAGGCAATGCCGTACCAGGCTGCCGAGCGCTGCACGGCGCTGCCCTGGCCGGTTTCCTGCTGCAGTTGCAACAGGGCGTCCTGGCGATCCTGGCGGCTCACCGCCTGCAGTACCCGCAGCTTGGCGCGCAGATACCAGAACTGCGGGTCGTCCTGGTGGTGCACGGGCGGCAGTTCGGCCACCCTATTCTGGATGTCGGACATGCGCTGTATCGACAGCGGATGGGTGCTGGTGTAGGCGCCGCCCCCCTTGCCTTCGTTCAGGCTGGAGGAATTCATGAGCATGGCGAACATCTGCACCATGCCGCGCGGATCGTAGCCAGCCTTGCGCAGCATCTCGAAGCCGGCGCGGTCGGCCTCTTGCTCGGCCTGGCGCGAAAAACCCAGTTCGCGGTCGATCGCCGCGGCCTGCCCGAAGGTGGCCACGCCCATGGCCAGGTCGCCGCTGCCCGCCAGCCCGGCCAATAGCGCGCCTACCAGCGATGCGATCACGACCGCGGTGTTCTGCGATTGCTGGGTCATGCCCCGGGCAATGTGCCGCTGCACGACGTGGCCGATTTCGTGCGCCAGCACGGACGCGAGTTCGGATTCGTTGGCGGCGGACACCACCAGGCCGCTATTGATGCCGATATAGCCGCCCGGCAGCGTAAAGGCGTTGATCTGCGGATCGCGTACGCCGAACACGGTGATGCGGTGGGTGCCGCCTTCCGGCGCGCCGGCCATCAGCTTGCGGCCCATGCCGGTCAGGTACTGATCGAGGTCGGGGTCGGAAATATAGGTGGGGTCGCGCCGCCCCTGTTCCATGATGGCGTCGCCCAGCAGTTGCTCGAGCGAGGGAGGAAGTTCGGCGTCGGCGGCGCTGCCCATGCTGGGCAGCCCTATGGGCTGAGCCAGGGCCGGCAGCGGCAAGGCCAGTGCCAGCGCCACGCAGACCGCGCCGCGGCGCAGGCGCCCCCAGGCCCTGCTGTCAGGCATGCGCGGTGGCCGGAGCCGCCGCGCGCAGGCGCTCGCGCCGGCTGCGCAGCCGCCCCTTGCTGGACAGCCGCATGAGATGCGACAGGGCGAACATCAGGCCGCAGATCTCGATCAGGCCGGCGGGGATCCACATGGTCAAGCCGCCCAGGCTCTGGTCCATCACGGCGGACATGGGTATGGCGCGTCCGCACAGGGCGAACACCGGATAGATATCGTGCTGGGTGAAGGTGATGATCGCCCCCACCAGCATTTGCGGCGCCATGGTGATGATGGGCGAAATGATGCGGCTGCCCGGCGACATCACCGCGGGCGGGCTGGGCCGGCGATCGAGGATCAGGTTCCAGTAGAGAAAACCGCTGGCCACCACGGACCAGTTCATGAAACGGTACAGGCGCCAGTCGAGCATGGAATAGAACTGGATGCTGGGCACCAGCCATATCACCACCAGCAACACGAACAGGAAAGGCACCAGGAACTTGTTGGTGAGCAGGGATTCCAGGATGCGGCCCGTCAGGCTGCGGCGGAATTCCAGCAGCATGCGGCGCCAGCGCGCGGGCAGGCCGGCGCGCATGACCTGGCCGGGATAGGACCCCATTATCAACAAGGGCCCCAGGTGGTGCAGTACCAGATGCTGCAGGCGATGCGCGAAGAACAGGCGTTCGGCGTAGTAGTCGACCCGCGTGTGCAGCGACAGATAAAGCAGCACCATCCCCGTCCAGAACAGCGCCTGGCGCACCCGCGTGACGCGATGCACCCGGACGCCGCGCACGTACAGGCCGCCGCCGATAATAAACAGCAGCACCAGAGTGGGGGAAAATTCCCAGGGGATGAGCCAGTCCAGCCAGTCCATTTCGCGTCCGTCGAAACCTCGATTGTAAGCCAAGGCGCGGCCGCCCGAGACCGTCCGGGCGCCGTGGCCCGTGCGTTCGGGAGCCTGACCCGGCCGCTACATTATGTCTCCAGGCGCGCCAGGATATAGGCCGCGAAAACCAGGTAGAGCAGGCCTACGCGGGCCAGGGAGCCGGCACGCATGCGGCCGAGCCGGAAGCGCGTCCACAGGAAGGCGATGGACGCCATGGTCAGCGCCGCCGCCACCAGCAGCGGCGCATCCAGTTCCCAAGGCGTCATGAAGATCGCCAGCGCGCTGGGTATGGTGGCCTGGATCATCATGGCGCCCGAAATATTGGCCAGCGCCAGGCGCTCCCTGCCCTGCCGCACCCAGATCAGGGCATTCATGATTTCGGGCAGCTCGGTGGCGACCGGCGACAGCAGCACGGCGGCCATGCGCGCCGGCATGCCCGCCCACACCCCTATCGTATAGATCTGGTCGACGAATACGTGCGAGGCCAGCGCGATCACCGCGAGAGCCAATATAGTCTGCAGCAAGGCCCAGGCGAGCGTAGGCAGCGGATCGCGCGGGCGCAGCCGCAAGGGTTCCAGGCCGACGGCGTCGAGCTTGTCGTCCTCGGCCTTCAATTCGTGCCGCACATAGATGCCGTAGGCCGCCAGGAACAACAATCCGAGCCAGGGCTTCCAGGAAAACACGAGCAGGCCCAGCCCTACCTTGACCACGAAGATCGCCATGAACCAGGCCTGGTCCGAGGCCAGCCTGCGCTGGTTCGCCACCAGGCTAGAGGGCTCGGCCGGCCGGCGGCGCGCGCGGCGCAGCACCGCCAGTCCCACCACCGCATAGGCCACGGTGGCCAGCACCAGCGGGCCGCCGAGGGCCGCGCCCACGCCCACGTCCTTGTGCTCTGGCGAGCCGCCAAACATCACGGCCATGAACGTGACCGCGCTCTCGGGCAAGGCGGTGCCGAAAGCCGCCAGCACGGTGCCCACGGCGGTGGCGCCCAGGTTCAAGCGGCAGCCGGTCCATTCGATGCCATTGACGAAGAATTCGCAGGCGAAATAAATGGCCGCGGCGGAAAGGAAAAACAGGAGGAAAGTGAGCAGCATGACGTCCACAGCCGGGCGAAACACGAGGACCATGGCGCAAGCGCATCTCGCCCGGCAGGGGGGATGCTTTGCGGCCAAAGGTCTCGCCGGCTGCCGGCCCGTGGGGAACCTCTGCCGATCCGGCATGGAGCCGGCTGCCTGGAAGGCAGTCAGCCTCGAGCCGCCGGCTCTGGGTGTTCCTGGGCCATCAGTGCCTGCGCCATGGCTGTGGATTGCCAAGTTTGTTGACGCAGGCTTTTCAGGGTGTCGTGTCGTGCGGGCCTATGCCATGGGCAGGCCGGACAGGACAGCAGCCCGAAAATGGCTACTCCCCAATGACGGAAGTGGGTGGATTCTAACAGACTTGGCTGCGCCGGGCGCAGCAGCCTATAGCTGCAGGCCGTCGAGCCAGCCCATCGCGACATAGATGTGCATGACCGTGAGCGCTATGCCGAACACCACCACGGTGCCTGCCAGTATCAGGGTAACGATGGCGGCGAGGATGGGGCCCCAGCGGGTATGGGTGGCCACGCCCGAATCGGGGTTGTACAACTGGTCGAACTTGTCGTCAGGCTTGACGGCGAAGATCAGGGCCTCGATGTAGCCCTCGGTAATGGGCAGGAGCAAGAGCAGGAAGGCCGGATTGTCCCACCACACCGGATACAGGTGGGCCAGCGCCAGCATCACGCAGGAATACACAGTGAACACCCAGGCCCTGCGGCGCCCCAGGTACCACCAGTGGGCGCCGAACATGCCCAGCAGGCACGCCAGCCACGCGACGGTGGTCTTGCTGCGGTGCGTAACTGAGGCGGGGGTAGCCATGGCCGAGGCCGGGCTGGATTGCGGCTGCATGATCGGAAAACCTCTGGGGGCATTGCGCGCCTGGGCGTACGCGAGCGCCGCCGGCGCTTAAAATGAATGAACGGGACGTCCGGCAAAAACTGCGGGGCCTCCGGAATCATAATCCGGGGCTCTTCCAGACCCGGATTCTTGAAACGAATCCCGGGCCCGGGCGCCGGACTCGATCATTGTATTCCAGAGCCCGCCCTGGCCGGAAGGCGGCGCGTGCCGGAAAACCCCGCTGATTCCGCGGGCAACGGGCTCGAACTCTCAACCCTGAAGGAACGGATGGATCTCCCCGCTCATGATGTCGATGTGGCCATCGTCGGCGCCGGCCCGGTAGGCTGTGCGCTGGCCCTGCTGCTGGCGCGCGTAGCCCCGCATCCGCAGCGCATTGCGCTGGTCGGGCGCGCAGCCCCGGCCGCGCGCGGCGGCGACGGCGCAGCCGACCCGCGCACACTGGCGGTAAACCATGGCAGCCGCGTCCTGCTCGAACAACTGGACGCATGGCCGGCGGTGGCGGCCAGCATAGAAACCGTGCACGTATCGCAGCGCGGGCGCCTGGGCCGCACCTTGATACGCCACGAAGAGCTGGGCGTCCCGCGCCTGGGCAGCGTGGCGGGCTACGACGCCCTGCTCTCGGCCATGACGCGGGCAGTGGCGGCCAGCCCGGTGCGCTTCATCGAGGCGCAAAAACCCGAGGTGCATCGCGGCGCCCAGGCGGCAGGCATAGACCTGGGGCAGGAACGCCTGTCCTGCGGGATTGTGGTGCAGTCCGACGGCTCCCGCCCTGCCGGCTTGCACCGCGACTACGGCCAGGAAGCCGTGCTCGCCTGCGTCCGCGCCGAACGCCCCCAACGCGGCTGGGCCTACGAACGTTTCACCAACGAAGGCCCGCTGGCCCTGCTGCCCCACCCGGCCGGCGACGGCCTGTACAGCTTGGTGTGGTGCTGCACGCCCCAACATGCCCGGCAGTTGCGCGACATGGGCCCGGCGGAATTCGCCGCCGCCTTGCAGCAGCGCTACGGCGACAGGCTGGGACGCCTGAGCCTGGCCGGCGAGCGCCACGTGTTTCCCCTGTCGCTGCACGCCGGCCCCACCCTGCCCGGCCCCCGCACGGTGGCCATCGGCAACGCCGCCCAGACCCTGCATCCGGTGGCCGGCCAAGGCCTGAACCTGGGCCTGCGCGACGCGGCGCAACTGGCGCAGGCGCTGGCCCCGTGGCTGCTGCGGCCGCAGTCCGACCCCGCCAGCCTGCTGCGCCGGTTCGCCGAGGGCCGGCGCGCCGACCGCTGGCTGACCGCGGGCATCACCGACTTGTTACCGCGCGTCTTCGCCACGCGCCTGCCGCCCGTGGAACACGCCTGCGGGCTGGCCTTGCTGGCCCTGGACCTGAGCGCGGGCCTGCGCCTGCCCCTGGCGCGGCACCTGATGCAAGGCCTGCGCGGCTGAGGCACGGCCCCGGCTCGCGGGCCAGGCCTGCATATGCCGGGCCGGAACCGGGGACGGGCCCATCGCGCGACGACAGGGTTAAAATCCCCCGATGCGCATAGGCCCCTGGTCCCTTCCCAACCCCGTATTCGTCGCTCCCATGGCGGGCGTGACCGATCGCCCGTACCGCAAGCTTTGCAAGCGGCTGGGGGCGGGCTATGCCGTGTCCGAGATGGCGGCAAGCAATCCCAGGTTGTGGGATAGCGTCAAGACTTCGCGCCGCCTCGACCACGCCGGCGAGATCGATCCCATCGCGGTGCAAATCGCAGGGTCCGACCCCGCCATGCTGGCCGAGGCTGCGGTGTTCAATGTCGAAAAAGGCGCCCGCATCATCGACATCAACATGGGCTGCCCGGCCAAGAAGGTGTGCAATGCCGCGGCCGGCTCCGCCCTGCTGCGCGACGAAGCCCTGGTGGCGCGCATCCTCGAAAGCGTGGTCCGGGCCTGCGAACCGCTGGGCGTGCCGGTCACGCTCAAGACCCGCACCGGCTGGGACCGCAGCCATCGCAACGCGCCGCGCGTGGCCAGGATGGCCGAGGACATCGGCATCGCCGCGCTGACCCTGCACGGACGCACCCGCGCCGACCTGTACCAGGGCGATGCCGAATACGACACCATCGGCGAGGTCAAAAGCCTGCTGAAAATCCCGGTAATTGCAAATGGGGATATCGATAGCCCGGAAAAAGCCGAATACGTATTAAAGTACACCGGTGCGGACGCCGTCATGATCGGCCGGGCCGCGCAGGGCCGCCCCTGGATTTTCCGCGAAGTGGCGCATTACCTGGCAAGCGGTGCGTACTTGCCGCCGCCCACTTACGGCGAATTGCGCTCGTGCCTGCTCGATCACCTCGAGGATCACTATCGCTTCTATGGCGAGTTCACCGGGGTGCGCTCGGCGCGCAAGCACATCGGCTGGTATCTTGCCGAGCTGGCCGACAGCCAGGCCCTGATTGCCAGTATCAACACGATCGAAAGCACGCGCGAGCAGACCGCAGCGCTGGTCCGCTGGTTCGACCACCGGCCGGCCGACGGGCCGGCCACGCGCAGGGTGCCGCAGCGGCTGGCCGCCTGAGGGGGGCCGACCGGGCCACGCCGAAGGCGACAGGCTCGACCACAAGAGGAAAGAGGCGCAAAGCCACGGAACATTCGACTAGCAGTAAAGGACGGTCCGGCACAATCCGGCCGTCCCGGCGCGGCCAGGGCCATGATTGCCCAGCCGCGCGAATCACACACTTGAATCTACCAATAAGCACAATAACCAAACGCGATACGAAGCCACCATGAACCACAAGTCTCCCCTGGAACAGTCCGTCCGCGAACGTCTCGAACGCTATTTTTCCGATCTCGGCGACGCCGAGCCGCACGACCTGCTGGCCATGGTCGTGAGCTGCGTCGAGCGTCCGGTACTGCAGGTTGCCCTCGAGAAATCCCAGGGCAACCAGTCCAAGGCCGCCGCCATGCTCGGCGTCACGCGCAGCACGCTGCGCAAGAAGCTGCTCGCACACAATCTGCAACCCTGAACCCTTCCCTGTCCAACTCATGAAAATCCAGACCGCCCTGATTTCGGTTTCAGACAAGACCGGCATCGTCGAATTCGCCAAAGCCCTCGCGCAACGCGGGGTGCGGCTGCTGTCCACCGGAGGCACGGCCAAGCTGCTGGCGCAATCCGGCCTCGCCGTCACCGAAGTGGCCGAGCACACCGGCTCGCCCGAGATTCTCGACGGCCGCGTCAAGACCTTGCACCCGAAGATACATGGCGGCCTGCTGGCGCGCCGCGACAGCGCCGAACACCTCGACACGCTGCGCCGGCACGGCATCGACGCCATCGACATGCTGGTGGTCAATCTGTATCCCTTTCGCGAAACCATCGCCCGGCCCGATTGCTCCTTCGCCGACGCGGTGGAAAACATCGACATCGGCGGTCCGGCCATGCTGCGCGCCGCGGCCAAGAACCACGGCACGCCGCAAGGCGGCGTGACGGTAGTCATCGACCCGGCCGACTATACGCGCGTGCTGGCCGAGATCGACGGGCCGAACGGCACGACCTCGTACGGCCTGCGCCTGGAACTGGCCACCAAGGCCTATGCGCATACCGCCGCCTACGACGGCGCCATCGCCGCCTATCTCAGCGGCCTGGCCGAAGCCGAGCCGGCCCAGGAAGCCGCGCCCGCGCGCGAGCCCTGGCCCCGCACCCTGACCCTGCAGGCGCAGCGCCGGCAAGTCCTGCGCTACGGCGAGAATCCGCACCAGGCGGCGGCCTTCTATGTCGAAACCCCGGTCGGCGCCGGGCTGCTGGGCGGCTACCACCAGTTGCAGGGCAAGGAACTGTCCTACAACAACATCGCCGACGCCGACGCCGCCTGGGAATGCGCGCGCAGCTTCGACACGCCCGCCTGCGTCATCGTCAAGCATGCGAACCCCTGCGGCGTGGCCACGGCGGCGACGCCCGAACAAGCCTACCGGCAGGCCTTCAAGACCGACCCCACGTCGGCCTTCGGCGGCATCATCGCCTTCAACCGGCCCGTGGATGCCGCGACCGCAAAAGCCGTCACGGAACAATTCGCCGAAGTGCTGCTGGCGCCTTCATACAGCGGCGAGGCGCTGGCCGTGTTCGCCGCCAAGAAGAACCTGCGCGTGCTCGAAGTGCCGCAAGGCGAAGCGCACAATGTCTTCGACCTGAAGCGCGTGGGCGGCGGCTGGCTGGTGCAGACGCCCGACGACTACCAGGTGCCGGTGTCCGACTTCAAGGTGGCCACGCGCAAGACGCCCACCGAGGACCAGATGCGCGACCTGCTGTTCGCCTGGAAGGTGGCCAAGTACGTCAAGTCCAACGCCATCGTGTTCGCCGCCGGCGGCATGACGGTCGGCGTGGGCGCGGGCCAGATGAGCCGCGTCGACTCGGCCCGCATCGCCTCCATCAAGGCCGGCAACGCCGGCCTGAGCCTGGCGGGCTCGGCTGCGGCCTCGGACGCCTTTTTCCCGTTCCGCGACGGCCTGGACGTGGTGGTCGATGCCGGCGCGTCCTGCGTGATCCAGCCCGGCGGCAGCATACGCGACGACGAAGTCATCGCCGCGGCCGACGAGCGCGGCATCGCCATGGTGCTGACGGGCGCGCGCCATTTCCGCCACTGAGGCCGCCCGTCCGATGCGCATACTGGGCATCGACCCCGGGCTGAGGCGCACCGGCTTCGGCGTCATCGAAGCCCATGGCATGCGCCTGAGCTACATCGCCAGCGGCACCATCGTGGTGCCCGCCGGCGAGCCCTTGGCGCAGCGGCTCAAGGTCATACTGGACAATCTGCGCGAAGTGGTGGCATCGACCCGGCCGGACGTGTCGGCGTTGGAAAAAGTCTTCGTCAACACCAACCCGAGCTCCACGCTGCTGCTCGGCCAGGCGCGCGGCGCAGCGCTGTGCGCGCTGGCCGACAGCGAGCTGCTGGTGCACGAATACACCGCGCTGCAGATCAAGAAGGCAGTGGTCGGCAACGGCCACGCCGCCAAGGAACAAGTGCAGAAGATGGTGCAGCAATTGCTGGCGCTGGACGGACTACCCGCGGCCGATTCCGCCGACGCGCTGGCCTGCGCCATCTGCCATGCGCACGCCGGCCCCCTGGCGCAGCGGCTGCAGCGGGCCGGCGGCGACGCCACGCACCGCGGCCGCCTGCGCGGCGGCAGATTCATTTGATAGCTGAAAGGACGATCCGATGATCGGAAGAATCACCGGCACGCTGCTGGAAAAAACCCCTCCCACCGTCTGCATAGACGTGGCCGGGGTAGGCTACGAAATCGACGTGCCCATGAGCACTTTCTACGACCTGCCCGAGACCGGCGCGCGCGTCAGCCTGCACACCCATCTGGCGGTGCGCGAGGACGCCCATACCCTGTACGGCTTTTCCACCGCCAGCCAGCGCAGCACTTTCCGCGCCCTGATCAAGGTCAGCGGCATCGGCGCGCGCACTGCGCTGGCCGTGCTCTCGGGCATGACGGTCGAAGAACTGGCGGACGCCGTCACCCGCCAGGAAACCGGGCGGCTCACGCGCGTGCCCGGCATAGGCAAGAAAACCGCCGAACGCCTGCTGCTGGAACTGCGCGGCAAGCTCGGCGCCGACCTGGGCCATGCCGCCGCCGGCGCCCCGGCCTCGGGCCGCGACGACATCCTGAACGCCTTGCTGTCCCTGGGTTATTCGAACAGCGAATCCCAGGCCGCGCTGAAAAAACTGCCCGATGACGTCGACGTCGCCGAAGGCATACGCTTGTCGCTCAAGTCGCTGGCCAAGGGCTGATACGGCTGCGCAGTAAAACAAGGGCCTTGCTCCGCCTTGCCGTGCTGCTCGTACTGTTTGCGGGGCTGCGCGCCTTGTATTCCGATGCGGCTGCCGTTTTGCTTGCGAAACCGTACAAGCCGGCGCAGCGCGCCGCGTAGTGTACGATGCATTCATTCATCGCCGAATTTGCCGTCATATCCGATGCCATGGCCATACATTCCGACTCGCTTTCCAGCTCGGCGCCGGCGCAGCGCCTGGTAGCCCCGCAGCCTTCCTCGCCCAACGAAGAATCGATCGAGCGCGCGCTGCGGCCGCGCGCCCTGGCCGACTACGTGGGCCAGGACCGCGTGCGCGAACAGCTCGAAATCTTCATCGCCGCCGCCCGCAAGCGCGGCGAAGCGCTGGACCACGTGCTGCTGTTCGGGCCGCCGGGGCTGGGCAAGACCACGCTGGCCCACATCATCGCCCATGAAATGGGGGTGCAGATGCGCCAGACTTCGGGCCCGGTGCTGGAACGCGCCGGCGACCTGGCGGCGCTCTTGACCAATCTGGAAAAAAACGACGTGCTGTTCATCGACGAAATCCACCGGCTGTCGCCGGTCGTCGAAGAAATACTCTACCCGGCGCTCGAAGACTTCCAGATCGACATCCTGATCGGCGAAGGCCCTTCGGCGCGCAGCGTCAAGATCGACCTGCAGCCCTTCACGCTGGTGGGCGCCACCACCCGCGCGGGCATGCTCACCAACCCCTTGCGCGACCGCTTCGGCATCGTCTCGCGCCTGGAGTTCTACAACGCCGGCGACCTCACTCACATCGTCAAGCGCAGCGCCCATTTGCTCAATGCCGAGATCAGCGACGACGGCGCGGCCGAGATCGCCCGGCGCGCGCGCGGCACGCCGCGCATCGCCAACCGGCTGCTGCGCCGTGTGCGCGACTACGCCGAGGTCAAGTCGCACGGCAGGATCGATTCCGCGGCGGCCGGCGCCGCGCTGGCCATGCTGGAAGTCGACCCGCAAGGCCTGGACCTCATGGACCGCAAGCTGCTCGATGCCATCGTGCACAAGTTCGACGGCGGCCCCGTGGGCGTGGACAGCCTGGCCGCGGCCATAGGCGAAGAACGCGACACCATCGAGGACGTCATCGAGCCCTACCTGATCCAGCACGGCTACCTGCAGCGCACGCCGCGCGGGCGCATGGCCACGCAGACCACCTGGCGCCACCTGGGCCTGACGCCGCCCGGGAACAATGCCGGCAGCGGCGAGCTGTTTTCCTAGGTTTTGCCGCGGTGCGGCCCCGCCCGCACGACGCGTTTACAATGACACTTTCCGGGCTCGCCGCCTGCTGCGGCGCCCGCCCGGAACCGGCAATGACAGTGGCGGCAATGAAGATTTCCACAGTGCTGGGCGGCATGGCGGCGAGCGCCTCGATCCTCGCCTGCACAACCGCCTTTGCGCAGGCCGGCGTTCCCGAGAACGGCCCATCCCTGCGCGACCTCGCTCCCGTACAGACCTATAGCGTGCCCGACAGCGACGGCGCGGCGCCGCGCGCCTTGCCGCCGCCCGGCGACGACGATGCCGGCTCGGGCCTGCGCATCGACGCGGCCGCGCAAGCGGACGAACAGCCCGAGCCGCTGGACCTGAAGGGCGCCTGGCGCCCCTTGCGCCCGACCTATGCGCCGGGCGCCTGGCAGCCCATGGGCCTGGACCTGCTGGACGATCAGACGCCGTCCGCCGGCCAGACCATGGCCGGCCTGGGCTGGAAGCTGGGCAGCAAGAACTGGAACTACACGAGCGCCGGCGGCCTGGGACTGACGCTGGGCAACGCCAGCCCCACGACCCCGGCCTGGGCCTCGTCGACGACGCTGGGCGGCGTAGGCTTGTCCAAGGGCCTGTCGCCAGGCAATGCCGATACGGGCCAATGGCAATATGCCACCATGGTAGGCGCCCTGGATTACAGCCCCGGCACCACCGAAGGCGGTCTCGACTACGGCCCGGCCGCCAGCACCTCGGTGCTGCGCTACGGCCTGAGCAGCAACCTGACCCTGGAATCGCAGATGGAAACAGCTCCGGCGATGAAGACTATGGGCCTGGGCGGCACCTACAACACGCATCAATGGGGGGTCTGGTCCGCCGGGGTAGCCCGCGCCTCCCAGGAAATGGACGACGGCATGCGCTACCAGGTCGGCTACCAGACGAGCCTGCTGGGCCGGCTGCAGCTTTCCTGGGTCGGCGAACACCGCAGCGCCGGCTTTTCCGACTTGAGCCTGTACCGGAATTTCGCCGACAACGAGGCCCAGGACAGCAATCTGTGGAAGCTCACCATGCCGCTGGGCAGCTACGGCGACCTGAGCGGCTCCTACCAGGCGATCGAGACCCCGTCGGGCCCGCCCGTCGAAGTGTTCGGCGTGTCGCACCAGTTCGCGCTGAACCAGAACGTGAAGCTGGCGCTGCAGGCGCAGCGCCAGCGCTACACCGGCGACTATGACGTAGGGCTGCAGTTGTCCATACCGCTGAACTGATCGCGGAATCGCGGCGGCATGGCCGCCAGCAGGCCCGGCGACCAGGGCAAGCCACCCGGGGCCGGAACCGCGGGCATGGACCAAAACAAGGCCCGGATACGGGGCCGGGCCGGCGAGGCGATAAAATGCCCTATTTCACGCGGCGCCGCCGCGCGCCTCCCTCGATACGTAACGCTGCATGCCCGCCACACTCGAATCCCCGCTCGACATCCTGCAACGCGTCTTCGGCTACGAGTCGTTCCGCGGCGAACAGCAGGCCATCATCGAGCACGTGGTCGAGGGCGGCGACGCGCTGGTGCTGATGCCCACCGGCGGCGGCAAGTCGCTGTGCTACCAGATCCCGGCCCTGGCGCGGCCCGGCACCGGGGTGGTGGTCTCGCCGCTGATCGCGCTCATGCAAGACCAAGTCGACGCGCTGACCGAGCTGGGCGTGCGCGCCGCCTTCCTGAACTCGACGCAGGACTGGCGCACCGCCCGCGAGGTCGAGCAGGCCTTCCTGGACGGCGAACTCGACCTGCTGTACGTGGCGCCCGAGCGGCTCATGACCGAGCGCTGCCTGGAACTGCTGGCGCGCGGCCATATCGCCTTGTTCGCCATCGATGAGGCGCACTGCGTATCGCAATGGGGGCACGACTTCCGCCCCGAATACCTGGAACTGTCGCTGCTGTCGGAACGCTGGCCCGAAGTGCCGCGCATCGCGCTCACCGCCACGGCCACCGCGGCCACGCGCCAGGAAATCGCCCAGCGCCTGAATCTGGTGTCGGCGCGGCACTTCGTCGCCAGCTTCGATCGCCCCAACATCCGCTACCGCATCGTCGAGAAGGCCGACGTCAAGCGCCAATTGCTCGACTTCATCCAGGGCGAACACGCCGGCGATTGCGGCATCGTCTATGCGCTGTCGCGCGCGCGGGTCGAGGACACCGCCGAATTCCTGAGCCAGCACGGCATACCGGCGCTGCCCTATCACGCAGGATTGAGCGCCGCGACGCGCGCCGCCAACCAGTCGCGCTTCCTGCGCGAGGACGGCCTGGTGATCGTCGCCACCATCGCCTTCGGCATGGGCATAGACAAGCCCGACGTGCGCTTCGTGGCGCACATCGACCTGCCCAAGTCGGTCGAGGGCTACTACCAGGAAACGGGGCGCGCCGGGCGCGACGGCCTGCCGGCCACGGCCTGGCTGGCCTACGGCCTGCAGGACGTCGTGCAACAGCGCCGCATGATCGACGAATCGCCCGGCGAGGACATGTTCCGGCGCCGGCTCGGCGCCCAGCTCGACGCCATGCTGGGGCTGTGCGAGACCGTTACCTGCCGGCGCCAGCGCCTGCTGGCCTATTTCGACCAGGCCATAGAACCTTGCGGCAATTGCGACACCTGCCTGGAACCCCCGCAGGCCTGGGACGGCACGGTGGCGGCGCAGAAGATCCTGTCGGCCGTCTATCGCCTGTGGCGCGAGCGCGGCCAGCGCTTCGGCGCGGGGCACTTGATAGACATCCTGCGCGGCAAGGCCACCGACCGCGTCAAGCAATACGCGCACGATGAACTCTCGGTCTACGGGGTGGGTGCAGATCTGTCGGAGCAGGCCTGGCGCGGCGTGCTGCGCCAATTGCTGGCGCAAAGCCTGCTGGCGGTGGACCACGAAGGATACGGCACGCTGGCCCTGACCGAAGGCAGCCGCGAGGTGCTCAAGGGCGAACGCACCCTGATGTTCCGCCGCGAACCCGAGAAACGCAGCCGCAGCCGCAGTTCGGGCACGCGCAGCAAGGAAGCCGAAATCGAGCTGCCCGAATATGCGCAGGCCAGCTTCCAGGCGCTGCGCGCCTGGCGCGCCGAGGTGGCGCGCAGCCACGGGGTGCCGGCCTATGTCATTTTCCACGACGCCACGCTGCGCGAGATCGCCGCCGCCGGGCCGGGCTCGCTCGACGAACTCGCCCACATCAGCGGAGTGGGCGCGCGCAAGCTGGAAGCATACGGAGTAGAGATTCTGCGCTGCGTGCAGGCCGCCGGCGCCTGAGTCGGCCGCCGGACTGCGCGGCCCTCAGTGCCGCGGCCGCGCCATCCGCACGTCCAGCATGACCTCGCCGCTGGCGTCTATGGATTTCTTCAGCGCGCAATACTTCTCGAGCACCGACGATTTGTACACCACGCCCAGCAGCTTGGGCGCAGCCGAACTGGCCACGACCGGCAGCCGTTCACCCACGAAATTGACGAAATGAGCCTGGGCCTCGTCCAGCGTCATGTCGGGCTGCAGCGGCTTGACGAAATCCAGCCGCAGCACGTCCCCCGCCTTGCGGTCCTGCGCGTCGGAGCCCTGGTTCAACAACATGCTGGTGAGATCCTGCTGGGCGATGACGCCCTGGAACATCTCGTTCTCGTCGACCACGTACAGGTACTTGACGGGATAATCGATGAACATCTGCAGCGCCTCGCGCACCGGCGCGGCGGTATTGATCACGGTCACCGCCGGCTTGATCAGGGCGCTGAGCGGCGTATCGCGCAATTGATGGCGCGTCTGTACATCGCGCTCGCGCACCAGCACCACTTCGTACATGGCCACCTGGGCGATGGCGCGCGAGACGAAAAACGCCACCACGCAGGCCACCATCAGCGGCAGCACGATCTGGTAGCTGAGCGACATTTCGAAGATCATCAGTATCGCCATCAGCGGCGCGCTGGTCGCCGCCCCCAGGAACGCACCCATGCCCACCAGCGTGTACAGATAGGTCTCGGGCGAAAGCGCCGGCCACAAAGAGACGATTACTTGCCCGAACAGCGTGCCGAAGGCCGCGCCGACGAAGATCGTGGGCGTGAACACCCCGCCGACCGCGCCCGAGCCCACCGTCAGGCCCGTGGCCAGCACCTTGCAGACCAGGATCAGCACCACCGAATACCAGGCCCAGTGGCTGTGCAGCAAGGAATTGATCACGCTGTAGCCATTGCCCGCGACCATGGGCACGAAGATCGACAGCAGGCCCAGCAGCAAGCCGCCCAGGCCCAGCCGCAGCGGCAGCGGCAAGCCAGTGCGCTTGAAGCTTTTCTTGATGAAATCGAGAATCTTCAGGAATAGCGGCGCGCCCAGGCCGGCCAGCGCGCCCAGGACAATGAAGGGCAGCACCTGCAGTCCGCTGATCTGCGGCACGTTGAGCACCGCATAATTGGTATGGTAGTAGCCGGTAAGCCGCATGACGATATTGGCGGTGGCGGCGGCGATCAGCAGCGGGCCGAAGGCCTGCATGGTCATGGTGCCCAGTATGATTTCCGCCACGAACATCGCGCCGGCCAGCGGCGCCCCGTAGGCGGAAGCCACGCCGGCGGCCGCGCCGCAGGCCACCAGCAGGCGCAGGCGCGCCGTATTGAACGAGGTGAAGCGCCCGATGGCCGAAGCGCTCAGGGAAGCCAGGTGCACCATGGCGCCCTCGCGCCCGATCGATCCGCCCGAGGACACCGTGCACAGCGACGACAGCGTGCGCAGCAGGCCCTGGCGCAGCGACAGCCGGCCGTCGCCGATGGCCACCGCCTCCATATAGTCGGAATTGGCGCCGGACTTGAAGCGGGATGCGCCCCACAACAGGCTGCCGGCCACGATGCCGCCGGCCATCGGGAACAGCAGGCGTCCGTACCAGGGCAAGGTCTGGGTGACGCCGACGATGGAGCCGCTATGGCCGGTCACCAGGTCCTGCAGCAGGTCCATGCCGCGGTGGAAAACGATGGTGGCGAAGGCGCCGAGCACGCCCACCACCGCCGCCCAGCACAACATGGCGGGCAGGTCCGAAAGCCAGGAATAGCCTTCCAGACGATGGCGGACGGAAGAAAGCAGGCTGGGTGTCATGCGTTATTTCAGGTAATGACGGGCTGGCAGGCACGCCGGGCAAGGGCTGGCGGTACGCCGGCCGCCCGCCATGGGCTCAGGGACGATAATCATAGACGCAAACTGGCGCGCGCGGCCACACCGGCCCCGTGGCCGCCGTTTTCCGCCGCCGCGGCCGGCACACCGGAGCCACCCGTCCCGTATCCGCGAAGCTGACCGAAGAAGCCAGTTATTTCAGGCAGTTACCGGGAACTTGCCAGCCATCTGCCGACACGGCACACTGACGCCTATGGATACTCCGCTAGTCAAAATCCTCGTCGTCGACGACGATCCCGCCCTGCGCCAGTTGCTGGCCGATTATCTCAATCGGCACGGCTACGACACCCTGCTGGCCGCAGACGCCACGGACATGGTGGCGCGCATACAGCGCTATGCGCCCGACCTGGTGGTGCTCGACCGCATGCTGCCCGACGGCGACGGCGCCGAGGCCTGTCGCCGCTTGCGCGAACAAGGCGAAGACATACCCGTGATCCTGCTCACCGGCCGCGACGAAACCGTGGACCGCGTAGTAGGCCTGGAAGCCGGCGCCGACGACTACGTCGGCAAGCCCTTCGATCCGCGCGAACTGCTGGCCCGAGTCGAGGCCGTGCTGCGCCGCAAGAAAGGCGCCTCGGCGCTCACCAAAGAACAGCCCGTCACCTTCGGTCCCTTCGTCTTCGACCCTGCCACCCGCCAGTTGTACAAGGACCAGCAGCCGGTCAAGCTCACCGGCGGCGAGGTCAACCTGCTCGAGGCGCTGGTCAAGAACCCCGGCAAGCCCCTGTCGCGCGACCGGCTGCTGGCCCTGGCCCGCGACGACGACGAAGGCGAACGCAACGACCGCGCCATCGACATCGCGGTGCTGCGCCTGCGGCGCTCGATCGAAGACGACCCCAGGCAGCCGCGCTGGATCCAGACGGTCTGGGGCGTAGGCTACCGTTTCTCGCCCTGAAGCCCGCCATGCCGAAGCATTCAATCTATTCGCGATGAAATGGCGCTCCGTACTGCCGCTGTCGCTGCACGCGCGCATGATCCTGCTGACCCTGGGCACGGTGCTGCTGGTGCAGGCCGCCACCGTCGCCAGCGTCAACTATTTCCGCCACAAATTCGTCGAAGAAGTAGCCGTGCAATACACGGCCACCACCATCGCCACGCTGCGCGCAGCCCTGGCCACCATACCGGATGACGAGCGCGCCGAATTCGTGCGCCGCGCCTCGCAAGACCAATGGCATTTGTGGTCGCGCAGCCTGCCCTCGGAGGCCCGCCTCGGGCGCTGGCGCCATCGCCCTCCCGGAGAACACGGGCATCCCCCGCGGCGCGAGCCGCCGCCCATGCCCGACGACATGCGGCGTGACCTGCGCACGTTCGTGCGCCTGCTCAACGAACGCCTGAGCGACGGCACGCGCGTAGCGCTCTCGCGCGGGCACCGGCCGCGCATGTTCATTTCGCTGGCCACCGATTTCGGCGACGACGACGCGCCGCGCGACAAGGAATGGCTGGTGATCCCCCTGGATCACATCGCCCCGCCGGTCACCACGCCGGCCATCGTCGGCTGGCTCGGCGTCATGGGGCTGTTCCTGCTGATATCGGCGATATTTTCCTGGCACATCACGCGCCCGCTGACGCGGCTGGCCGACGCCGCCGACCAGCTCGCCGCCGGCCAGCCGCAGCGCGTCGCGCCCTCCGGGCCGCGCGAGACGCGGGTGCTGGGCCAGCGCTTCAATGCCATGCTCGACGCCCTGGCCGAATCCAGCACGGTGCGGCGCACCCTGCTGGCCGGCCTGCCCCATGACCTCAAGGGGCCGTTGTCGCGCATGTGGCTGCGCATCGAGATGGCCGACGATTCCGCCTTCAAGGAGGGCATGCGCCGCGACATCCAGGACATGCAGCGCATGGTCGATCAGTTCATAGGCTTCGTGCGCGGCACCGATCCCGGCACCTACCACTTCATGCCGCTGGCGATCAACGCCTGGCTCGAAGAGCAGGCCTCGGCCTGGGAAAGCGCCGGCAGCGCAGTGCACCTGACCGAGCTGGCGTCGCAGCCCATGACCGTGCGCGCCGACCGCATCGCGCTGGGACGGCTGCTCGACAATCTGGTGACCAACGCCTTCAACCACGGCAAGCCGCCGGTGGAACTGGCCCTGCGCGCCGAGGACGGCTGGGCCGTCATCTCCGTCTCGGACCACGGCCTCGGCATCGCGCCCGCGCGCCGCGAAGAAGCGCTGCGCCCCTTCTCGCGCCTGGACGAAGCGCGCACGCGCACTGGCTCGGTAGGCCTGGGCCTGGCCCTGGCCGACGCCGTCGCGCGCGCGCACGGCGGCAGCCTGACGCTGGACGAAGCCGAGAGCGGCGGCCTGAAGGTCGTGATACGGCTGCCGGTGGAAGGCGCCGGCGCCAGTACGCCATAGTCGAAAGCCCACTAACTACACGCCTGCCGTTCCGTCCCTTCCGCCCAATCAGCAGGCAAACGCCATTATCTCCTCGCATATTTTGCGCAGGGTCTTGGTAGCCTTTACCCGGTATGCGGCCGGACGGGCGAAGGCGGCCAATACAACATGTTCGCTATACTTTGCAAGCATCAACGCTACACACACGCCAGGAAAGTATTACTTGCGATGCTGAGCTTCCAGCGGCTCGGAGCCTGTCGCTTGTCTTTTCGTAGAGAGGTATCGTATGCATGCCAGCACGCCGCTATGCGTGCGGGCGAACACCAGTCCGCCTAGCGTTACCACCAAAGGCCGGGGTTTCAGCGCAACCCCCGCTTCCGCCACCAGGGGTGGAAACGTTCCACGTCATGATGTGCTGCTCCAGCTGGACGCAGCGAAAACTGTATCCTGTGTAGTACTGCAGGGGCCGGCGGGCAGCGGGAAAAGCCATTTGCTTCGGGCTTGGGCGTCCCGCCCGGCGGCAGCAGACGCTACCTGGATATGGCTGGATTGCCACTGCTTGCCCCAAGAAAGCGTTGCCGCGTCTCTCATTGATGCATGCTTGCGGGCGCTGCCCGAGCTGGGCGCAAATTTCCCGGATCGGCCTGAGGGCATGGCCAACGAGGATGATGTTGCGCTGGTCTTGAGGCTGATTCGAGCGCTTTCGCATTCCTCTTGCTGCCTGGTTTTCGTGTTCGACAATCTGCATGCCTGCGGGAATCCGGATCGCCTGCAGTGCCTGCAGGCGCTTCTGGATTATTGCCCTCCGCAGCTTAAGTGCCTGTTTGCTCACAGAGCTCCCCTACCATTGTCTTTGTCGCGCCTACGGGATTGTGGAGCGCTGCTGCAAATCGGGCCGGAGTCGCTAGCCTGGAGCCTGGACGAGATCCGCACGTTTATCCGCGGCAAGTTCGGGATGCACGCCTATGCACGGGCCCAGCCATGGTTCGATCTGACACGGGGCTGGTGCATCGGCCTGATGCACCTGAGCAAGGCCTATGAAAGCTCGCGCAATGGCGAAACAAACATGCGGCAAGAGGTGCCAGACGCGTTACTGGATTATCTGGAAGTTGAAGTCCTGCAGAGACTATGCGAAGAGGACATATATTATCTGGCTGCGCTGGCGCAGCTAGAGCCCGCCCACGACAACCTGTTGCCCCTAATCGTTGATGCCGACTGGTCAACAATTGCGCGCAAGTTATCGAGATTGAGCCAGTGCACCGGCCTTCTCCATGAAAGAGGCCCCTCGACTGTATCGTCTAGCTGGGACCTGCATCCGATTTTACGCATGGCGCTGCAGCGGCGATTTTCCGCGTGGTCGGGCGATGCGAAGGCCATGTTCCATCGACGAGCCAGCTCCGCGTTCGAGAGCATCATGGATTTCCGGAGTGTCGTGCATCACGCCATTTGTGCGGGAGCACCCGACACGCTAGGCCTAATGGAGCAAAGCGTGGAGGCCCTGGGCAGGGATGGCAATCTTCCACGGATAGCTCAAGTACTGGCCCTGCTGCCGATCCAGATGCTCCAGGCGCGCCCGCGATTGCAGTCCTGGCTAGCCATGGCCGCGCTGATGACTCATCGCCTCGATGATTGCCGCCGCATGCTGAGTCAAGCGGCCGGGCGACGGCGTGACGTTGAAACGATAGAGCGGTGCCGCTGGCAAGTGATCGAGGGCATGCTGGCCATCTATTCGGATGACATCGATGCAGCGGCTGCGCTGGTTCCGACACTGGAAGCGATGCCGCTGGATAGAATTGACGCGATCACGCAAGGCGGGCGGCGCAACGTATTGTCCTGGATCTATATCCATCAAAGCGCCTATGGGCGCGCCAGGCAGATGCAGTCGGATACGCCGGCAGGCGAGGCAAACCGGACAGAGGAAACCATATTTGGCCGACAGGTCGGCCGTTGTATGACAGGCTTCAGCCTCGCCCTGGAGGGCAAGATGAACGAGGCCGAGCGCGTCTACCGCGAAGTGCTCGAAAAATGCGGGCCGCAGGAAAAACTGTTCACGGACGCCATATGCCAGGCATCAGGCCTTTTGGGTGAAACACTGTATGAGCTGAATGACTTGGACAACGTCCTGGCATTGTCGGTAAGGCTGGATGAAATGGAACGGGTCGCCATTCCGGACACTTTCCTGCGAGTGATGCTTGGCATTGGGCGGACACTGGCCATCCGTGGCCGCCTGCGCGAGAGCGGCGAAATCTTGCTGCGCCTGGAACAATACGCACGCGCCCGGAATTTACGCCGGATTCTGGCCTACAGCCTGCTCGAGCAGTGCGCCTTGTCGCTGCGGAATCATGATCGCGCCGAGGCTGGGCGCCGGCGCCGCGAACTGGCCAACCTGCGGCGCAGGGAAAAAAGTGGGCCGTTGGCCGGCGGCGCAGATATTACGGCGGTCTTCCACAGGGCAGATATTCTGTGCAGCATCGATACCGAAGACATGGCCGCCGCCCGCAAGAGCATTCTTCGTCTTATGGAGTGCTGCGTGGCCGCTGGTCGCTACCGGCGCGTGGCGGCCCTGCGTTGCCAGATGGCGACAATAGAGCGCCGTCAGGGAAAGCGTACATCCGCCATGGAGCACATGAAAGAGGCGCTGGCCATCGGCTACCGCATGGGCTTATTGCGCAGCCTGCTCGACGCCCACCCCGATGTGCCCGATGCAGCACGAGATATCCTGAAGGCAGGCGGACTGGATCCAATGACGGCGTTTCAAGCCGACCTGCTGTGCAATGCCACGGGTGTTTCCCCGCTTGCCGGACCGTCTGTCCATGCCCCGAAACATACCGTCGTGCCCGGCAGGGACGATCAGAATCAGGATCGGGAATCCTTGACCGAGCGGGAATTCGATATCGCGCGCCAACTGATTCTGGCGCAGCCCAACAAACTGATCGCCCGCAGCCTGAATCTATCCCCCGAAACCGTGAAATGGCACTTGAGCAACATCTATCAGAAGCTCGGGGTAGCCAGTAGGCACGACGCGGTTGCCAGACTGCGCAGATTGTTGCCTGGCCCCTGACCAAGACCCCATCCCCCCCGACATGGGTGGGTAGGGGTGAAGGCTACCCTTGGAATAATGCACTCCACCAGCCCAAGACTGGCAAGAATCAGGAGGAGAGGCATGTCTGAGAGTCATTTTGATACCCCGGTCCGGTTCGCGGCCGGCCGGCGTCGCGCGTTGCAACACTTGACTGCGCTGGGACTGTTTGCATCCGGGGGCCTGCCCGCGGCCAGCCTGGCGCAGAACTATCCGAGCCGGCCTGTGCGCTTGATGGTCGGCTTTTCGCCCGGTGCCGCCACCGACGCCTTTGCGAGAATAGTCGCCAAGAGGCTGTCCGCCATGCTGGGTCAACAGTTCATAGTCGACAATCGCCCCGGCGCCGCTACCCGCATAGCGATGGACGATGTTCAGAAATCAACGGCAGACGGATATATGCTCGGTTTCGCAACAGCAGTCACAGCCGCGTTTCCGCTGCTTTTCAAGGGCTTGTCTTTCGATCCGGGGCGTAACTTCACCCCAGTTGCGATGCTAGGCCGCGCACCGATGTTTCTTGTAGTGCGCAGCAACCTGGGTGTGAATACGTACCAAGAGTTCGTCAACTACGCCCGGAAAAAGGGCAGCCTAGCATTCGGTCACCAGGGCAAGGGCAGCAATCCTCACCTAGCAGGGCTGGCGCTAGCCAAATCCGCCGGCTTCCATGTGGTGGACGTGCCATACCGGGGGGGTGGGCCTTTATCGCTGGCGCTGGGTGCGGGCGAGGTCGATTTCGCGATGATCGAATACGCAGGGGTGCGGCCCATGCTCGAACGCGGCGCGGTAAAGCTGCTGCTCGTGACTGAACCGGATCGCTCACCCAACCAACCCAAGGTACCCGCAGGGCGTGAAGTGGGCATGCCCGCCGACGCCGAAGGGCTCGCACCGTGGTTCATGCTGATTGCACCGCCCGGTACGCCAGAGTCCACAGTCAAAGTACTTGGTTCCTCCGTCAAAAAATTGCTGGCGCTTCCTGACGTACACAAGGAACTCCTGGGCATAGGCATTGTGCCCCATTATGCCGATACCAAAGAAACGGCAAAGTTCTTCCTATCACAGCGCAAACGTATCGTCACGCTGGCACATGATCTGAATCTTTCTTTATCTACATCCTGAGTCGACATGGCGCAAGATATGGGAGGAAGAGAGTTTGCGCTGTCCGTGTCTTATTTGAGGATAGCCCGAGGCGTAGCCGAGTTCACCCACAATGATGCCCCGCATCGCAACCCGCTGGGGTCGGCATTGCGCAAAGACTACGAGCGCATGCTGGACGTCGTCGGGAATGACTCCACAGTCAAGTGCTTGTTGTTGAACGGATCGGGCGGCAGCTTCTGCGCAGGCGGCGACATCAGGGAAATGCGCGCCCGTATGAGCGACAGCGACCCATCGAGCCACTCTCCGGACGCGACGCGGCGGCGGCTGGAAGCCGCCACGCGCTGGTTGTCCCGCTTGCGGAATCTCGATGTGATCGTCATCGCCTGCGTGGACGGTCCTGCGTATGGTGGCGGCTTCAGTCTGGCGCTGCATGCCGATTTCATCCTGGCCTCGCCACGAGCCGATTTCTGCATGTCGTTCATCCGCCTTGGGCTGGTGCCCGACTTCGGCGCCATCTACTGCCTTTCCCGCCTCGTGGGCCTGGCCGCCGCCCGGGACATATTCCTGACGGGGCGATGCCTGGACGCCCAGACTGCCCACTCCATGGGGGTGGTCCATTCCGTCTTTCCGCAAGAGTCACTGATGAGCAACGCGCGTGCAATAGCAGACACGATTCGTAGAGGCCCGACGGAGGCCTTGGCCATGACCAAGGCGATGCTCAACCGCAGCCTTGAATCGGATTACAGCGCTTCCAGTTTGATGGAGTCCTATGCACAGGGAATTTCCATGGCCTCGCCATACCACAAGCAAGCCGTCGAGGCCTTCCTGAAACGCGAGCCTCTACGCTATGAATGGGACATCGAGCGTCCCGACGGGCTGCAGACGGCGTGAAGGCGCCTTGCGGCGCATCAAGCAAAAGCATCAAACCAGGAGCGCAAATTGATTCAACATGCTTCACCGCGTGAAGGGCCGCTGGCCGGTCTGAAGGTGATCGAGCTGGCCACCATCGTGGCTGCCCCCTCGGCCGCATCGTACTTGTCGGACTATGGCGCGGAAGTGCTGAAGATAGAGCTGCCCAAGCAAGGAGATGGGCTGCGCAACTTCCCTCCATTCAAGGACGAGCACTCCTTGTGGTGGAAAGTCGTCAACCGAGACAAGCAATTGATTACGCTGGATCTGCGAAAGCCCCGAGGGCGCGAGATCTTTAAATCCCTGTTGCCGCACTATGACGTTCTGATAGAAAACTTCCGCCCTGGAACGCTGGCGCGGTGGGGGTTGGATCTGGATACATTGAGGGAGTGCCGGAAAGACCTGATCGTGTTGCGTGCCACGGCATTCGGCCAAGACGGCCCATACCGCGACCGTCCGGGATTCGCGCGGATATTCGAAGCCATGGGAGGCCTGACCTATATAAGCGGCGAACGGGATGGCGCCCCCATGCATGCCGGCTATCCGATAGGTGACTCGATAGGTGCCCTCTTCGCTGCACTGGGCGTAATGGTAGCCCTCTGGCGCCGGGAGAGACACACGCACGCGCCCAGCGAGGAAATCGATCTGTCCATGACGGAAGCGATGATCAAGCTGCTGGATTTCCTTCCCATGCAGTACGACCTGCTGGGCAAATCGCAACAGCGGTCAGGCAACGTGAGCCAGTATGCCGCGCCAACCGGGGTGTATCGGACTCGCAATGGAGGCTGGGTATCGCTGTCCGGCAGCACCGATGCACTGTTTGCCGCCAACTGCCGCGCCATCGGCCGCGACGATTTGTTGGCTGACCCTCGCTTCGCGAGCAATCGCGCACGCTGCCAGAACGCGGCAAAAGTGAACCAGATATTCAAGGAATGGTTTCTAGTGCACGACCAGGAAGAAGCTGTCGAGCGCTTTCAAAAAGCTCACGGCACGCTGGCTCCCGTGTATACCGCGGAGCAGGTCGTGAATGATCCTCAGGTGATATCCAGACGATTTCTGCAATCCGTCGATGACGAACATTTCGGCACGGTGCGAGTCCCCGGTGTAGTTCCTCGTTTCCGCAACTCGCCGTGCCGGATTGACCATACCGCCAAGGAAATGGGGGCTGACAACGAAACCGTCTACAGCCACCTGTTGGGTCTTTCCGAAGCAGAACAGGCGGTGTTGCGCCGGGAAGGTGTGATTTAGGGGGGACCATGACAGCCCACATACTGACGGAACGGTTTGGCGACACGCTGCATATCATCCTGAACCGGCCAGACAAACGTAATGCCATCGACATGCCGATGTTCTCCAGGCTGGCATCAACACTGGCGGACGCAGATCGGGAGCCCATGGTGGGTGCAGTGCTCCTATCCGGCGCGGGAGAGGTTTTCTGCGCCGGCCACGATCTGCACGCATTCTCAAACTGGCCGCAACAACCGGACGGCCCAGTGCCTGCCTTTCTACATGCCCTCGCCGCGCTGCAGAAGCCCTTAGTGGTGGCAGTCCAGGGCCATGCCGTAGGCATAGGCGCCACACTGCTGCTCCATGCGGATTGGGTGATAAGCACGTCCGACGCACAGCTACATTTGCCGTTCATCGACATGGAGATTGCTCCCGAAGCAGCCAGCAGCCTATTGCTGGCGCAGGCCGTAGGCCTGGGCCGAGCCAGGCGCATCATGCTCTCTGGAGCTGCTTTTTCCGGACAACAGGCTCACGACTGGGGCTTGGTAACAGAAATCTGCGACCAAGAAACATTGCATGCCCTGGCACGAGAAAGAGTGGAATATTTCGCCGCGAAGTCCGGCTCGGCCTACGCACGTATCAAGCGACTCCTGACATCGCCTTATGACGTGCATCGGCGCATCGACGAGGAGGTCGACGCCATAAACCTTGCCGTACTCAGACAGCGGGGGACTACATGAGCACAGCCGACGTCATGGGCAAAAGCGCCCACATCGTCTTCGCGCACCCCGAGCCGCATTCTTTCGTTGCCGCCATGGCGGACACCGCACGCACTACGCTGACGCGCACTGGATGGCGAGTCACTGTCTCGGATCTTTATGCCAAACGGTTCAATCCAGTGGCAAGCGCCGCAGATTTCCGCAACAGGAGCAGGCCTGATTATTTGGTGTATCCGCTGGAACAACGGCATGCCCGAACTCAGGGCTCGTTGGAGCCAGACATCGTAGAAGAGGTCGAAGCAGTTCTCGACTCGGATCTTTTAATATTGGTTTTTCCTGTGTTCTGGTTCTCAGCCCCCGCGATATTGAAGGGATGGATAGACCGGGTCTTTCTTTCGGGGACGTTCTATGGCGGCCGCCGTGTCTACGATCGAGGCGGCATGGCCGAAAAACGCGCCATGATCATCACAGCGCTGGGAGGACGCGAGCATATGTTCGGTCCATCCGGCATCCACGGAGAGCTGGCGAACGGGATGCTGCGCCATTTGCAGCAAGGAACCCTGGGCTACGTCGGTTTCAAGGTCCATGAACCTTTTGTCGCCTATCACGTGCCATATGTCACCCAGAAGGAGAGAGAAACCATGCTCGAACGACTGGAAGCTGCGTTGGCGAAAATCGATACGCGCCCCCTGGTTTCGTTTCCATCGCTGGAGAATTTCGATGATCAATTCCGCCCTCTGGATGGGACTCGAAACAAAGGAGCCTGACGCAAGGCGTCGGTATTAATGGAGCGAAACGGCGTTACAACCCCTGTCGGTGATCGCCCCTACGTACCCGATCATCCCCAAGGTCCGCAACGCATTCGACGACAATAAGGCCCGCCCTGGCCCCGGCCACGATAGGCCCATATGTGTTGAAAGCTGCAGGCGCGCCCAGCATCGTTACCTGCTTACTGCGGAAGTGTTCGATGCCGCTCGAGCCCATAGGAGAGGCTGCGCCCGAAGAATTAATCGCGACTGGCAATGGCGGGCAATGATTTTGGAATCACTGCCCGTCACTCGGACGGTATTCGGTTTAGGGCTTGAAATCCGGCGGCAAGGGCGGACGCGACAGGCCGAACATGCGCCAGTACACCCAGATGTTGAAGATCAGCGCCACCGGCAAGGCTATGACGGTGGCCGACAGGATCAGGCGCAGCGACGAGACCGAGGCGGCCGCGTCCCAGATGGTGATGTTGTCCAGCACCAGGTAGGGAAAGAAGCTGTAGCCCAGGCCGCCCAGCGTCACCAGGAAGATCAGCAGCACCATCAGGAAGGGGAACATGGTGGTGCGGTAGCTGCTGTTGATCATGCGCTGCAGGCACATTTCCACCGAGACGAAGGCGACCAGCAGGAAGATCCACAGGCCCACCACCACGCCCCATTGTGGCCCGTCGCTCCATTTCAGGAAGACGCCGGTATTGGCGAAGGCCAGCACCACCGAGACCCCCACCGCGCCCGCGGCGGTCCAGCGCACCGCGCGCCTGCCCCACAGCACGGCCCGCACCCGCAGTTTTCCGCCCACGCGCATGATGAGCCAGACGGCGCCCAGCAAACAATAGGCGGCCAGCACGCACACGCCGGTGAACACCGAGAACCAGGTATAGCCCGGCTCGTCCTGGTAACTGACCACGAGCTGCCCGAGCAGCAGCCCGTGCGCCAGCGCCGTGACCAGCGAGCCGATCCCGAAGCCCTGCAGCCAGCGGGCCTGCACTTCCACCGGCGAACGCAGCCGGAATTCGAAGGAAACCGAGCGCAGCAGCACGCCCAGGGCCAGCAGGCACAGCGGCAGGTAGAGCTGCCCCATGATGCTGCCCCAGGCATTGGGAAAGGCCGAGACGAACAGCCCCATGCCCAGGAACAGCCAGAATTCGTTGGCGTCGCGCCAGGGACTGAGCAGCGAGGCCATGCGCGGGCGCAGTTCCGCCGGCGCGAACAGCGTCAGGCAGCCCACCCCGATATCGAAGCCGTCGAGCACCGTGCCGGCCACGATGACGGCGTAAAGCACGCCCATGAAGGCCAGCGGCATCCAGAAAGCGGGGTCATGCGAGCTCATGCCCAGCGAAGCGGCCAGGGAATCGATCATGCCCGCCCCCTGGTGCGCGCCACCGGCACCACGCCGTAGCGGGCGATGTGCCTGAGCATATGCAGGAAGCCGAGCATCAGCACCGCGTAGAACAGCGCATAGGCAACCAGAGCCCCGGCCAGCATGTCGGGACCGGTGGTGCCGGCGATCTCGGACAGCGTCACGGCGCCGTTCACGGCGAAAGGCGACAGGCCGAACAGGGAAGTCGCCAGGCCCGCCAGGCTGCCGACCCAGCCCGAGAGCATCATCAGGCGCAGGAAGCGGCGCCAGCGCTCGGACAGCGTGCTGGGATCGAACTGCCGCTTGCGCACCCGCAGATAAGTGCCCCAACTGGCCAGCAGCATCAGCAAGCCCACCAGCAGCATCAGGCGGAAAGACCAGAAAACCCCCGCCACCGGCGGGCTCATCCCGGAAAAATGGTCCAGCCCCAGGAAGCGCCCTTTTTCATCCTGCCCCAGCAGGCGGCCGCCGGCGTGGCGCCAGACCCAGGCGGCGTGATTATGGCCGGCCCGCGGCCAGGCGAACAGCACCAGGTCGGGCTGTGTGCCGGACTGCCAGTACGCCGCCGCAGCGGCAGCCTTGGCGGGTTCGTAGCGCGCCACCACGCGCGCGGCCCCGGCTCCGGCAACGCCCTGCAGCAGGACGCAGGCCATGGCCAGGCATAGCGCCGTCTTGAATACCATGCGCTCGCTGTCGTCCAGCGGACGGCGCAGCGTCTGGCCGGCCGTCACGCCCAGCATCAGGAAGGCGGCCGTAAGCCCGGCGGACAGCAGCAGCAGCGCCCCGTGCCAGGCCACCGAAGGATTGAACAGCACCTCGCGCCAATCCAGGACACGGTACTGGCCATCGAGCATCACGGCACCCGCAGGGGTCTGCATCCAGGACATCAGGGCCATGATCCAGAAGGCCGCAAGCGTAGAGCCCAGGGCCACCATGAACACCACCAGGGTATGCAGGCGGTCGGACAAGCGCCGCTGGCCGAACAGCATGGCGCCCAGGAAGCAGGACTTGAACACGAAGGTGGTAAGAATGGCTGCCACCAGCAGCGGACCGGCGATCTCGCCGATCTTGCCCATCAACCCGGGCCAGAGGCTGCCGAACTGGATCAGGACCGGCATGCTCGAGGCGAAGGCCAGCACGAAGGCCAGGGCGAAGACGCGGACCCAGAACCGGTAGGCGGCCGTCCAGCCGGCGTGGCCCGAAATATGGGCGCGTATCTTGAAATACAGCAACAGCCACGCGAGCCCCAGTTCCACCACCACGAACAGCCCGAGAAACCCCAGGCTGAGGAAGAACTGGATCTGCGAGAGCCAGAGAGAAGAATTCACCATGTCGGACGCCAGGGCCGGCCGCGCGCCGCCTCCGTCTTCATAAATTAGGGCCTGTAGTGTAGAGCCCTTCGCCGGCCCTGACTACTGCAGACCGCCCGGCACGGAACACCGCAAGCCGGAACGAAGCCGGGGAACATGGCAAAATGCCTACTTTGCATGATATTGTTTTTCGTTACCCCCTGTTTTTCGCCAGCATGAGCCTCGAATCCAACCCGCCCGCCTCCAATTTCCTGCGCACCATCATCGAACGCGACCTGGCCGAGGACCGCTACGCCGGCAAGCTGTGGGCCGGCCGCCCCGGGCCGGCCGCGCTCCAGGAACAGGGCGCCCCCGATCCGGCGCGGATCCGTACCCGGTTTCCGCCCGAACCCAACGGCTACCTGCATATCGGCCATGCCAAGAGCATTTGCCTGAATTTCGGGCTGGCGCGCGACTACGGCGGGGCCTGCCACCTGCGCTTCGACGACACCAATCCCGAGAAAGAAGAAGACGAATACGTACAGGCCATCCTCGACACGGTATCCTGGCTGGGCTTCGACTGGCATAACCAGGGCGAGAGCAACTGCTATTTCGCCAGCGACTATTTCGAATACCTGTACACGTTCGCCGAGGCGCTGGTGCAGGCGGGCGATGCCTATGTGGACGAGCAGAGCGCCGACGAGATACGCGCCAATCGCGGCACCCTCACCGAAAAGGGCCGCAACTCCCCATGGCGCGACCGGCCCGCGGCCGAATCGCTCGCCCTGCTGCGCGAAATGCGCGCCGGCCGGCACCCGGACGGCAGCATGGCGCTGCGCGCCCGCATCGACATGGGCTCGCCCAATATCAATCTGCGCGACCCGGTGCTTTATCGCATCCGCCACGCGCCCCACCACCGCACCGGCAATACATGGCCGATCTACCCCATGTACGCCTGGGCGCACCCGGTGGAAGACGCGCTGGAAGGCATCACGCACAGCATCTGCACCCTGGAATTCGAGGACCAGCGCCCGTTCTACGACTGGATCCTGGGCAAGCTGGCCGACCTGGGCCAGTTGCGGCGCCCGCTACCGCGCCAGCACGAATTCGCGCGGCTGAACCTCAGCTATGTGGTCACCAGCAAGCGCAAGCTGCTGCAACTGGTGCGCGAAGGCCATGTGCAAGGCTGGGACGACCCCCGCATGCCGACCCTGGCCGGCCTGCGCCGCCGCGGCTATACGCCCAGCTCCATACGGCTGTTCTGCGAGCGCCTCGGGGTCTCGAAGTCGGATTCGCGCATCGACTACAGCCTGCTGGAACAGGCGCTGCGCGACGACCTCGACCCGCGCGCCGAGCGCGCGGTGGCGGTGCTGGATCCGCTCAAGCTGGTGATCACCAATTACCCGGAAGACCAGACCGAGGTCTGCCACGCGCCGCGCAATCCGCACGCTCCGGACGCGGGCAACCGCGAATTCCCGTTCTCGCGCGAACTGTGGATAGAGCGCGACGACTTCCGCATAGAGCCGCCGAAGAAATATTTCCGCTTGTTCCCGGGCAATACCGTGCGCCTGAAGTACGGCTATATCGTGAAATGCACCGGCTACGTTCAGGACGACCAGGGCCGCGTGACGGAAGTGCATGCCGAATACCTGCCCGATACCAAGAGCGGTACGCCGGGTGCGGACGCGGTCAAGGTCAAGGGCACCATCACCTGGGTCAGCGCGGCGCAGGCCGTGGCGGCCGAGGTGCGGCTGTACGACCGGCTGTTCTCCGATCCGCATCCGGACGGCGGCGACCGCGACTTCCTGCAGGCGCTGAACCCGGATTCCTGCCGTACGGTGCAGGCCTGGCTCGAGCCGGGCACGCGCGCCGAGCCGGAAACGACATGGCAGTTCGAGCGCCTGGGCTATTTCGTGGCCGACCGGGAAGAATCGACGCCCGACAAGCCGGTGATCAACCGCACCGCAACCTTGCGGGATTCATGGGCCTGAGGGGAAACACGATCGTGAGCGAAACATCGAACCAACGCGACGCACAGCCGGTGCTGGACATCAAGAGCGCCTCCCTGTATGCCTTGCGGGTCGTGCTGCGCACATCCAGCCTGTCCGAGCTGCAGGCCGCGCTGGCGCAGCGCATGCGCGACGCCGGCTCGTTCTTCGAAAACGAACCCGTGGTGATCGACGCCTCGGGGCTCGAAGAGCCGCTGGACTGGGCCGCCCTGGCGCAAGAGCTGCGCAACCATAAATTGCACCCCATCGGCGCCATCGCGCCCGATGACCAGCGCGACGCCGCCGCGGCGCAGGGCCTGCCCAGCGTCGAGCTGGCCAAGACGGTGCCGCGTCCCGCGGCCACGCCGGCGCCGGAACACGACATTCCGCCAGTCGCCGCGCCGCCAGCGGCCGGCTCGGCCTCTGCCACGGCCGCCCCGGCAAAAGGCAGTGGCGCCGCTCAGGCCGCGCCCGCCTCGGCGCAAGGCAAGGCTGCAGCCCAAGGCAAGACCGCCGCCAAGGGCGGCACGGGTCGGCCGGCGCAGCCCAGCCCCGCGCCCGAGCACCCCGCCGTCGCCCCGGCGGCGATGGTGATCAGCCGGCCGCTGCGCTCGGGCCAGCGGGTCTACGCGCGCGACACAGACCTGATCGTGATCGGCGTGGTCAGCCAGGGTGCAGAAGTCATCGCCGACGGCAACATCCACGTGTACGGGCCGCTGCGAGGCAAGGCCATGGCCGGCGCGCGCGGCGACACCAGCGCGCGCATCTTCACCACCGAACTCGACCCCGAACTGCTGGCGATTGCCGGCGTATACCGGGTCATCGAAACACGCCTCGAGCCCGCGCTGCACGGTAAACCCGGCATCGTGCAGTTGGAAGGCGAGTCGCTGCGCATCGTTCCGGTAGAGGACTGAGGCGAAGGCCAGAGCGGCTCGCGGCGCTCGGCCCCGCGCGGCAAGGCAGCGCGCAACACGCAGCGCCCGGCGGGCCGGAAGCGGCGTCCGTTGAACGGCAACCTGCTCTAAAGCCCCTGGATACGGGATGGGGCAAACCAGCATAGGCAAAGCACCCCGGCTGCGGTTAAGTTTTGTTGCCAAGCCACGGTCAAACAAGTTGAAGTCGAACTCGTGTGCAGTGTTTTTGCATTACGATTACGGGATTTACAAAACCAGAGGGAATCTACAGTCATGGCGCGAATCGTTGTGGTGACATCCGGCAAAGGCGGGGTGGGCAAGACGACCACCAGTGCGAGCTTTTCTTCGGGCCTGGCAATGCGCGGCCACAAGACTGTGGTCATCGACTTCGACGTCGGCCTGCGCAACCTCGACCTGATCATGGGCTGCGAGCGGCGCGTCGTCTACGACTTCGTCAACGTCATCCAGGGCGAGGCGACGCTGAACCAGGCGCTGATCCGCGACAAGCAGCTCGAGAACCTGTATATCCTGCCGGCCTCGCAAACCCGCGACAAGGACGCCCTGACCCAGGACGGCGTCGAAAAGGTGCTCAACGACCTGAAGTCCATGGATTTCGAATACATCGTCTGCGACTCGCCGGCCGGCATCGAAACGGGCGCCCTGATGGCCGCCTATTTCGCCGACGATGCGCTGGTGGTGACCAACCCCGAAGTCTCCTCGGTGCGCGACTCGGACCGCATCCTGGGCATTCTGTCGGCCAAGTCGCAGCGCGCCGTCAAGGGCGAGGAACCCGTCAAGGAATTCCTGCTGCTCACCCGCTACAACCCCAAGCGCGTCGCCGATGGCGAAATGCTGTCGCTCAAGGACATCGAGGACATCCTGCGCATCAAGCTGATAGGCGTCATTCCCGAATCCGAATCGGTGCTGCAGGCTTCGAACCAGGGCATACCCGCCATCCACATTCGCGACAGCGACGTGGCCCAGGCCTACCAGGACATCGTGGCGCGCTATCTCGGCGAGGACAAGCCGCTGCGCTTCGTCGACTACGAAAAGCCGGGCCTGTTCAAGCGACTGTTCGGAGGCAAATAAGATGTCTTTCCTGTCATTCCTGCTCGGCGAGAAAAAAACCTCCGCCAGCGTCGCAAAGGATCGCCTGCAGCTCATTCTCATCAACGAGCGCCGCGGCAACGGCAACGCCCCGGATTTCCTGCCCCAGTTGCAGCAAGAACTGGTGGCCGTCATCTCCAAGTACGTCAAGATCAACCCCGACGACATCAAAGTGAACCTGGAACGCCAGGACTCGCTCGAGGTGCTGGAGGTCAAGATCGAGATGCCGCAGCCGGAAGCCAGCGCTTAGTAGCCGATCTGAATGCCGGCGCACATGGCCGCCGGCACATGAACAAAGCCCGCGATATCCGGGCCGCGGTCGCCTGCCGGTAGTCCGGCCTGGCGAGCCAGCGGCCCAGGTATGCGGGCCTTGTGTTGTTTGCGGCACAGGCCGCCGCAGGGAGCGGCCATATCGGGGCCGGCAATGCTGTGGATCGGGATGAAGCCCGCCCAGGCGGGCTTGCGGTCTGGCTTGATTTGAATGCCCGGGCTTTATGCCTGGGCTGCGGGCCTCTTGCAGCCCTTACCTATAGCGCGGCCCTTACTTGCCGACCTGGTTGCCGATCACGCCGCCGACAGCCGCGCCGCCGACCGTGCCGAGCACGCCGCCACCCGTGATGACTGCCCCTGCCACGCCGCCGATGCCGGCGCCGGTGACCGTGCTCTTCTGCCGGTGGGACATGCTGTTCCAGGTGGAGCACCCAGCCATGGACACACCGAGCAATGCAACTGCCGCGAGTTTGCTTATCGTGCCAAATTTCATTTTTGCCTCCGTAACAGAAGAACTGCGTTGATTCACTATAACACCGGTTATGAACCCAGCATTCCAAATTTCCGGGGGTGTTGCTGTGAGCATAGGCAAATAATGTATCAAAGGGGTTCGTCCCCCTGCAGGGGCGGCGGGGCGCCCTTCAAGAGCGCCAGCACCTCGCGGAACCGCGGGTGATCCGCGCGGGTCAGCCACTCGAACATGGCCATTTCCATGCCCACCGCCTCGATGCCGTGTTGCGCGGCGCGACCCAGTGCCAGGCGGCGATCCGCCGGCGAGCGCGAGCCCACGCAATCCGCCACCATCATCGCGTGGCGGCCCGTCGCCGCCAGGCCCATGGCCGTCTGCAATACGCATACATGAGCTTCCGTGCCAATTAGCAACACATTCGGCCGCCCGCCGGGCATTTTCTCGATCATCCCCGGCTCGCGCGTCGCGTCGAAGCTGGTCTTGGGAATTGTGCGCCGCACAAGTCGTGCCAGCGCGGGCTCGGTCGGGCCTATCTTGTCGGCGCAGTGCTCGGTGGCCAATACCGGCACGTCCAGCAACAGGGCTGCCCGCACCAGCGCCACGGCTCGCGCCAGCAGCCTTTCATGGTCGTGTATGGCGGGCAGCAGGC
The DNA here is from genome assembly GCF_019166065.1 of Candidimonas humi. Taxonomy (GTDB): domain Bacteria; phylum Pseudomonadota; class Gammaproteobacteria; order Burkholderiales; family Burkholderiaceae_B; genus Candidimonas; species Candidimonas humi. The sequence goes on along the minus strand of NZ_JAHTBN010000003.1, from coordinate 198,655 downwards.
GCGTCTGCATGTCCACGACCAGCAGCACGGAATTCTCGGCACACAAGCGATCCATGGCTCATCTCCTATTGCTCAGGCCCGCTCAGCGGCACGGAACTCGCGCCGCCGCCAGCTCAATGCGCCTGCCCCGCAGGCCCGGGGCGCCGGGCCTGCCCGCAAGCAAGGGCTCGCGGGCAGTTTGTCTTCTTTATTTCAGCGCCTTGTAGCGCAGGCGCCTGGGCTTGGCGCCCTCTTCGCCCAGGCGACGCTTCTTGTCGGCCTCGTATTCCTGGTAGTTGCCGTCGAAGAACACCACTTGCGAATCGCCCTCGAAGGCGAGGATATGGGTGGCGATGCGATCCAGGAACCAGCGGTCGTGGCTGATGACCAGCACGCAGCCCGCGAATTCCAGCAAGGCGTCTTCCAGCGCCCGCAGCGTCTCGACATCCAGGTCGTTGGACGGCTCGTCCAGCAGCAGCACATTGCCGCCGGCCAGCAGCGTCTGGGCCAGGTGCAGCCGGCCGCGCTCGCCGCCGGACAGCTTCCCGACCAGCTTGTTCTGGTCCGAGCCCTTGAAATTGAAGCGGCCCAGATAGGCGCGCGAGGACATTTCGAACTTGCCCACGGTAAGCAGGTCCGCGCCGTCGGAGACAGCCTCGAATACCGTCTTGTCGCCCTCCAGCGATTCGCGCGACTGCCCGATATAGGCCAGTTTCACGGTCTGGCCGATGCGCACCGTGCCGCTGTCGGGCTGTTCCTGGCCGACGATCATGCGGAACAGGGTCGACTTGCCGGCGCCATTGGCGCCGATCACGCCGACGATAGCCCCCGGGGGAATCTTGAAGCTCAGGTCGTCGATCAGCAGCCGCTCGCCGTAGCCCTTGCTGACATGCTCGAACTCGATGACCTCATTGCCCAGGCGCTCGGCCACGGGTATGAAGATTTCCTGGGTCTCGTTGCGCTTCTGGTATTCCAGCGAGGACAACTCTTCGAAACGAGCCAGGCGCGCCTTGGCCTTGGCCTGGCGGCCCTTGGGGTTCTGGCGCACCCATTCGAGTTCTTTCTTGATGGTCTTCTGGCGCGCCGACTCGGCCGCCTCTTCCTGCTCCAGGCGCGCCTCTTTCTGTTCCAGCCACGAACTGTAATTGCCCTTCCAGGGGATGCCGTGGCCGCGGTCCAGTTCCAGTATCCACTCGGCGGCGTTGTCGAGGAAATACCGATCGTGGGTCACCCCCACCACCGTGCCGGGGAATTTCTGCAGGAACTGCTCCAGCCACTCGACACTTTCCGCATCCAGGTGATTGGTCGGCTCGTCCAGCAGCAACATGTCGGGCTTGGACAAGAGCAGGCGGCACAGCGCCACGCGGCGCTTTTCGCCGCCCGACAGCGTGCCGATCACGGCATCCCAGGGCGGCAGGCGCAACGCGTCGGCGGCAATTTCCATCTGGTGCTCGATATCGTCCGAGCCGCTGGAAGCGGCCGCGGCGATGACGGCCTCGAGATGCGCCTGCTCTTCGGCCAGCTTGTCGAAATCCGCATCGGGCTCGGAATACTCGGCATAGACCTGCTCGAGCCGCTGGCGCGCCGAGAAGACCTCGCCCAGGCCGGCCTCGACGGCCGCACGCACGGTATCGGCCGGATCCAGCTCGGGTTCCTGCGGCAGATAGCCGATCTTCAGGTCCGGCATGGGCACGGCCTCGCCCTCGATTTCCCGGTCGACGCCGGCCATGATCCGCAGCAGGGTCGACTTGCCCGCGCCGTTCAGGCCGAGGACGCCGATCTTGGCGCCGGGGAAGAAAGACAGGGAAATGTCCCGCAGGATCTGCCGCTTGGGCGGCACGATCTTGCCGACGCGATTCATCGTATAAACGTATTGAGCCATATGCCTTGAAAACGGGAAACGTAGGAAAAAACGAAACAAACGAGGCCCGGGAAATCCGGGCCGCGGAAGCGGGGTTGCCGGGGAAACAATTGACCAGCATGGCTCGATTGTAGGCCGGATGAGCGTATCGGCTCACGACAGGCCCGGGCTACCGTCGGCCCTGTCGTTAAGACCCTGGCTCGGGATTTCGGCAGATCGATGTCCATCATTTTTTCCCGGGCACGTTCGACAAGAAATGCAGCGGCCGACGATCAGCCACGAGGCCCGCCGACTCCGATCCGCTCTTCAATTAAATCGAATAATCCTTTCATCCCGGCAGCATTCACTATCCCCGGATGCACTCTTAGAATGGCCCGGAAACCATAGGCACGCCCATACTGCCGGCCTGCAGGCCGAAAAACATCGAGGCGTGGCGCAAGGACGAAACCGAAGGCCCTGAGGAAGACAAGGCATGAATATGTATGACGTAGTGGTAGTAGGCGGCGGCAATGCCGCTTTGTGCGCGGCTATCTCTGCTCACGAGGCAGGCGCACGAGTCGCGCTCATCGAGCGAGCGGACAAAGATCATCGGGGCGGCAGCTCGGCGTTCACGGGCGGGGCCTTCCGCATCGCCTACCGTGGGGTAGACGATCTGCTGACGCTGGTTCCAGATCTGCATCCCGACGAAATCCGCAACAGCGATTTCGGCGCCTACCCCGAGCACCAGTTCTTCGAAGAAGCCGTATCCATGAGCGGCTATCGTGCGGACGCCGATGTGCTGGAAACCGTCGTCGCCGACAGCCTGCCCACCATGCAATGGCTGCGGGAACACGGAGTGCGATTTGTTCCCATTTATGGCCGCCAGTCGTTCAAAGTGGACGGCAAGCAGAAATTCTGGGGCGGCTTGACGGTCGAAGTGTCCGGTGGCGGCCTGGGATTGATGCAAAGCCTTTACGCCTATGCGGAGCGTGCCGGCATCGAGTTGCGATATGGCTTCCGGGCAAGGAACCTGGCACGCTCGGAAGGCGGCTGGACTCTGGAGCTGCAAGACGGCGAAGCGTCCGGCGTTATGCAGGCCAGGAACGTCATCCTGGCAACCGGAGGCTATCACGCCAATGTCTTGTGGCGCGCCAAGTATCTGGGGCCGGGATGGGATCTGGCCAAGGTAAGAGGCTCGCGCTACAACACGGGAGACGGCATACGCATGGCATTGTCTGCCGGCGCCACGGCGCACGGGAACTGGACCGGCTGCCATGCCGTTTTCTATGACCTGAACGCACCGCCTTTCGGCGATATCAACCTGCTGAACCAGCAGAAGAACTACTTCACCCTCGGTATTGTGGTCAATGCGGACGGCAAACGTTTCGTGGACGAAGGGCTGGATTTTCGCAATTACACTTACTCGGGCATGGGCGCACGCGTCCTGGCCCAACCCGGCGCCGTTGCCTGGCAGGTCTTCGATGCACAGACCGTCGACATGCTGCCCGACGAATACCGGGTCAAGCATGCCACCCGGCTCAGCGCAGACACGCTGGAGGGGCTGGCGGCACAAATGGACGGCATCAACCAGCGCGCCTTTCTTCAAACCGTCCAGGAATACAACCAGTCCATAGACAGGAACACCCCCTTCAACCCCGCAATCAAGGACGGCCGCGCCACGCGCGGCCTGTCGGTGCCGAAATCGAACTGGGCCACAGCTCTCGAAAAAGGCCCCTTCGTGGCCTACGCAGTCACTTGCGGGATCACCTGCACTTACGCAGGAGTCAGGGTCAACCCTTGCGGCCAGGTCCTGGACGAAGAAGGCAGTCCGCTGCCTGGCCTGTATGCCGCGGGGGAAATGGTCGGTGGCCTCTACTATGTGAAATACGCCGGAGGCATCGGCCTGACGGCCGGTTCGGTGCTCGGTAGAATCTCCGGCAAGCATGCAGCAGCAGCCGGCCAGGCAGCCGGCTGATCGCGGCATTCCTATCTTCGATACAAGGAACCTCTACGCTATGGATTTGCAGACTGGGCTCGTCATTGTCGGCGGCGGGATGGCGGGTTTTGCCGCGGCACTGGAAGCCGCCGAGGCGGGCCACGAAGTGATACTGCTGGAGAAACAGCCCGATATCGGTGGCTCCTCTGCCATGTGCGGCGGCTGCCTGGCCTTTGCGGGCACCGATCTGCAGCAAGAAAACGGCATCACTGATTCAAGCGAATTACTGTTCGAGGATCTGCGCGAAGTCGGCCAGTTCGAGAACGACGAGGCGCTGGTCCGGGCCTATGCCGACAACCAGCTGGACACCTACGAATGGCTCAAGCGGGCCGGCGTGAAGTTCAGCCCGCACATCGAAGCGTCCTCCGGCCAATCCGTGCCGCGCGTGCACAACGTCGACCCGGCCGACACCATACGCGCACTGGCAGCCCGGGCCAAAGAAACGGGCAAGGTTCGAGTGATGCTGGGCGCCGCCGCGCAGCGCCTGGTGCGCAACCAGGAAACCGGCCGTGTGCACGGCGTTACAGTGCGCCAGGACGGCAAGGACTTCCAAGTGTCCGGCACGGGCGGCGTCTTGCTGGCCAGCGGCGGCTTCTGCCGGAATGCCGAACTGGTGCATCGCTACGCGCCTCAATATGACAACGCAGTCTTCATAGGCGGTGACGGCAATGTCGGCGACGGGCTGAAGATGGCCTGGCAGATCGGTGCGGACAACCGCGACATGATCTACATAAAGGGCACTTACGGCAAGCATCCCACGGACGAGACCAATCATCACAGTTGCCTGGCCGTCTACAAGGGCGCCATTGCCGTCAATCAGGACGGCAAGCGCTTTGTGAACGAATCCATTTCGTACAAACTGCTGGGCGATGCCTGCATCCGGCAACCGTATGGCGCTACCTACCAGATATTGGATCAAAGCATCCTGGAAAGCGGAGACAATCTGACGCGTATCCTGGATTTCGAACGTCGCCTCGAAGAAGGGCTGATGATCCAGGCCGACACACTGGAACAACTGGCCGCGCTGATCGAAGTGCCACCCGCCGCGCTGATGGTAACGATAGCCACGTATAACGGCTATGTCGACGCAGGAATGGATCCCGAATTCGGGCGCGAGCATCTGGTGCATCAGCATGGCGAGCTGGTCCGGATCGAAACCGGTCCCTATTATGCGTATCCGTCCACCGCGGCGGTGTTCGGCACCTACTGCGGCTTGTGCATCGATGCCGGCATGCGCGTCCTCGACGTCTATGGCGAAGCGCTCGAAGGCCTGTATGCCGCCGGCGAAATCGTCGGAGGTCTGCATGGGGCCGCCTACATGACAGGGTCGGCATTGGGCAAGGCGGCGATATTCGGACGCCTCGCGGCCCGCAGTGCCATGGGCGCGACAAGCGCCTGAGGCCTGAACCATGCACATAGCCATACTGATAGCCGGTATCGCCGATCCGAAGCGCCCATTGGAAAAACCCGCAACGGGCCTGTGGACGGACATACTGCAAGCGCCAACCACACCGTTCAAACTCAGCCCCTTCGACGAGGCCGCGCTGGAAACTGCACTCAAGCTGCGCGACCGCGAACCGGGCACCCGGCTCACGGCCCTGGTGACTGATGCATCGACGGACACGGCACTGCTGCGGACCGTGGCGTCCTACCGGCTCGACCGCGTCGCCGGCCTGCGCGTGCCGGCCGCGCAGCGCGGCAACCCGGCATGGCTGGCCCGCCATGTACCTGCACAGCTGGCTGGAGATCCCGCCGTCCCCGTCGATCTGATATTGGCGGGACGCGAGCACGGAGACCTGGACGATGGCATGGCGGTCGCCTATCTCGCCCAGAGCTGGGACATGCCCTTCGTCAGCCAGGCCTTGCACGTACGGGAGCAAGCAGGCGGCACGCTACAGGCCGAACGCGCCAGCGGCGCCAGCAGCGAACTCATCGAACTGAGCGTCCCGGCCCTGATCAGCATCAGCAACGACAAGGACAATCGCCTGCGCCATCCCTTGATGAAGAACGTCATGCTCGCGCGCCAGCAAAAATTCGAGATCGCGGATCCGCCGCCCGATACGGCAGGCGCACCGGCCATCAGTTGCGAGCTGCCCGCCGCACACGAAAAGACCCGGACCCCCTGCCAATTCCTGCACGGTTCGGTCGACGAGCAGGCCATCGCCCTGGCGTCGTACCTGAAAACCTGGAAGAATCCCGCCGACACTCATGCCCACACCTGAAACCCCGCGCCATATATACGCCCTGGTTCCCGTACAGGAAGAGCTCGCCGCGTCCGACTATGCACCGATGGAGCAGGCCCGGCTACTGGCCGATCGCTGCAATGGCCACGCCGCAGCACTGCTGATCGGCAACACGCCCGAGCCTGCCATCCAGCGCGCCGAGGCCCTGGGGATGGACGCCGTATGGGTGTGTGCGACGGCCCCCGGCGCCCGGCCGCTGGAGCCGCGGCAACTGGCCGCCGCCTATGCCGCGCTGTTACGCGCCCCCGATGCGCCGCCCCATGACGGCAGCTCCGTCTTCTTCGCCGCCGCCGGACGAGCAGGGGAAGAAATCGCGGCGCGCTTGGCCGCACTGCTGGCAGGGAAAGCCATGGGCCGCTGCGAGTCGTGGGACATCGACGCAACGGGCATCCTGCATGCACATCGGATGGCATTCGGCGGGCGCCTGCAGATCGATATGGAATGCCGCGAAGGCCCCTTTCTTGCTGTCGTCCACAGTGCCGGATCTACAGTTCCGGCCGTGCGAGACCGCTCTCCGATCGCGATGCATCAGTGCCGCGCGCCGGAATCTTTGCCGCCCGCCTACCCCACCGCATATACGGACCGCAACGAAACCCATGCCAGCCTGGACGGGGCCAGGCTGGTGGTATCGGGCGGGCGCGGAATAGGCGACGCACAGGGATTCGAAGCTCTCTATGGCCTGGCGGAACGACTGGGCGGGGCGGTCGGAGCCAGCCTGCCGGCGATCGATGCAGGATGGGCACCGGTCGCCCGCCAAGTCGGCCAATCCGGCAAGTACGTATCTCCGGAAATCTACTTGGCTGTGGGCATATCGGGTACTCCACAGCATCTGGCCGGCATTGCGCCGCACGTCCGCCTCATTGCGATCAACCGCGACGATGAGGCCGAGATCTTCAAGCACGCCCAGATCGGCATCGTGGCGGACTGGAAGGAATTCCTGCCCGCGCTGGCCCGGGCCCTCGATGCCTGAACGGACGTAATATCGCGCAGGGCAGCCCCTCAGCAGCCGGCGCGGCAGCCCCTCTTCCGAGCCGGTATCGGCCCGGTGATGTCATTTCGCATGCCCCGAAGCGGGCTGCCCCGAAAAATCGCGCTCGGCAGCATCCAGCACACCGCGCTGCCCACGCATATGAGCCATCATCGGCGCGGTCGGCTTTGCATACAACAACCGCCGGCTGACGTCCAGGCAACCGCCGGCACGCGCCCGCGCCAGGAAAGCCGCATGCTGGAACAGCACGCCCAGCGAATCCATTACCACCCCGCCATCGACTTCCAGCATATCGTGCCTGACCAGGAATTCATTGAGCACGCCGTCGCCCGGAATGATGACTTCCGCGCCGAGAGTAAATGCCTGTTCGCACGCACGCCGGAAGCGCTGCCTGATAGATTCCAGTTTCTCCCCTTCGCTTTCGAGGTCGAATAGTCCGACGGCAGGCGACATGGCAACCACGCCTGCCAGCCGGCTGGCCAGGCCATATTGCGCGGCCAGGTCTTCGGAAAGCATCTTCTGGAAGTCCGACAGGGCCACTACGGCGAAACGGCGGCCCAGCGAACAAGCCGTCAACATGCAGGTCTCGGTGAGGCTGACGACCGGAATATCGACCAGGGAGCGCGCCTCGTGCAAGGCCGGATCGAAAAAACACCCCAGCGCGAAGGCATCGTATCCGGCAGCCTCGGCAGCCAAGGCCGCCTCGCACACCTGCTGCGCGTTGAACAAACGCAAGCCCGCGCGGCTGTTCATCTCCATGGGAGCAATTCCGGGCGGATACGTGCCTGGCCGCAGGCCATGGATGTGCACCGAAGCGTCCTCGCCCATCACCCGGTCGGCATGTTGCTGCAATGTGGCGCGATACTGGGGAAAAACGTCGAGGTCGGTAAAACTCTGATGCCATATTTTCAATGCAGCCTCCCGAGGCAATGCTGGACGGTGGCTCGAACCCGTCCGCCCTATCCGCCGGCGCTAGCCGGAAAAACCCGTAGATGTCCAGCACGGGCATAATGCGGGCTCGATGCCGGCAGCCAGGCTCGCGCTCGACCACAATGATAGGCCTCGTGGCCTATCTCAATATTCAGAAATATCGAAAAACGCTTTCGTGCCATCCGATTGCCGCAGCATAGGGGCGTCTGTAGAATTTTTTCGAGACAGCCAGACCGGCCACAGCAGGCCGGCCCCAATCCGCAAGTGCCTTGCGGCACCGTGCCACACAGGCCATCAAACGAAGAGAGAGACATGCACCCCCATCCCCGCACCCTTCGGCGCAATACCATACGCCGGATATCCGGCATCCTCCTGGCCCTGTCGCCGCTCTTGGCTGCCGCGCCATCCCAGGCGGCGGCCTATCCCGACCATGCCATCACGCTGATCGTCGGGTATCCGCCTGGGGGATCGAACGACATCGTGGCACGCATCGTGGCGCCCCCGCTGGCCAGGGCTCTGGGAGCCAGTGTCGTGGTCGAGAACAAAGCCGGCGCAAGCGGCACCATCGGCGCCAACCATGTCGCCAAGGCGCAACCCGACGGCTACACACTGCTGCTGTCCAGCGTCAGCCCCGTGGTCTTGACACCCCAAACAATGAAGCATCCCCCCTTCGATTCCCTGAAGGATTTCACTCCCATCAACATTGTGGGGCTTACGCCTGAGGCAATCGCCGCCGGACCGAACCTGAAAGTCACGACACTTAAAGGCCTGCTCGACCTGGCACGGCAAAAGCGGGTCACGCTGTCTTCTTCCGGCGTGGGCGGGTTGCCGCACCTGACCATCGAATTGCTCAAGCAAGCATCGAAGGCCAATATCGTCCATGTGCCCTATCGCGGCGCCGGCCCAGCCGTCACCGATACGCTGGCCGGGCACGTGGACGGCATCGTAATGGACCTGCCGCCGCTGTACTCCCTGATCAAGAGCGGCAAGCTCAAGGCGCTCGCCGTGACCAGCGCCAAGCGTGTCGACTTTCTTGCCAATGTGCCCACCGCGCAAGAAGAGCTGCCGCATTTTGACGTCGCGAACTGGGTGGGTATCTTCGCGCCCGCAGGTACGCCTCCCGCCGTCATAGAGCGGCTCGACGCCGCTATCCACAAGGTGGTTGCCCAGCCCGACGTGCGCAAGCAGTTGACCAGCGTAGCCGTAGTTCCGTCAGTGATGAAGAACCCCGCCGATTTCCATAAGTTCTTCGATAGCGAGTTCCACCGCTGGGGCAAAGTCATCAAGGACGCAGGCGTCACGCTGACCGACTAAGCGCGGAACACCGCCGGCCGAGTCCGGCGCCGCGATCCGCTACTTCATTCTCCAGATTTCTTCCTAGTGCATCACGCAAGAACGGCCGGGCGACGCCCGGCCGTTCTTGCGTTAGAGCCGCACGCGGCGAAGGCGCGCCTCAGGGGTTGGCGAAAGCCACGGAGTCCGTGGTCTCGATGGTGCAGAAGCGCGCAATGCTCTGCATCGAATTGGCGTGCTCTTCGGCGTTGTGCGCCGCGCAGGCGTCTTCCAGCACCACGACCTCGTAGTCCCGGTCGTGCGCATCACGCACCGTGGCCTGCACCACCGCCTGGGTCGAGACCCCCGAGCAATAGATGCGGCCCACGCCCTGCGCGCGCAACTGCGCCTCCAGCGTGGTGGAATAAAACGGACTGACCCGGTGCTTGATCACCTGGATATCGCCGGGGCGCTGCTCCAGGGACGGATGGATCTCCGTGCCCCAGGCGCCGAGCTTGAACAAGCCGTTGCGCGGCGCGGCCGAGAAGATCGGCGAAGACTTCGGGCATTCCGGGTATTCCGCCGAGAAGCCCACCCGTACGAAGCCGACCAGGATGCCCGCCTGGCGTGCCTTGGCGATGGCCGCGGCGGTGCGAGGCAGGATGCCGCGCTCGCGCACCTGCTCGCCCATGGGCCCCTTGCCGCTGGGCCCGTCCTCGTGCACCAGGTCATTTTCCATATCGAGGACCAGATAAATCGAACGGCTTGCCTGCATGAATAGTGTTTCCTCACAAAAGAGATTTCAAAAAGGGATTCGAAGCCCATGATCGGGAGCCAGGGCCTGCCCGCACTGCGTACTATATAAGGAGACAACGTAAAAGGAGCGGCGCCTCTTTGCCTGGCTGCTGCGGCTGGGCCCCTGGATATTCAATCACACCAGATGCCGCCGTTGACGTCCAGCACCTCGCCCGTAACGAAACCGGACTGCGGCGCGGCCAGGAACAGCACGGCGGCGGCCACCTCCGCGGCGGTGCCCATGCGGCCCACCGGCACGAGATCGCGCAGCACTTGCGGGAACGCGGTCGTCATGGCCGAGGATACCGGCCCCGGGGCCACGGCATTGACAGTGATGCCCGAGCCGGCCAGCTCCTTGGCCAGGAATGCGGTCATCATGTGCACGCCCGCCTTGGACACCCCATAGGCGACATTGCCGGCTTGGCGCTGCTCGGACGGGTCGAGCCAGGGGCGGGGGTTGCCGCCGTTCTTGCCCACCACCGAACCCAGGTTGACGATACGGCCGAAGCCGCCGGCCCGCAAGTGCGGGATCGCCGCCTGGCAGCACAGGAACGTGCCCTTGAGGTTGATGTCGATGACGCGGTCCCATTCGGTTTCGGCCAGGTGCTCGGCGTCGCCCAGCGATACCACGCCGGCGACGTTGACCAGGATGTCCAGGCGGCCCAGGCGCTCGGCGGTCTCGTCCAGGCAGGCCCGCACCTCGGCAGCCTGGGTGACGTCCAGCCGGCGCCACTCGATGGCGCCGTGCGACTGGGCGGCGGCCTGCGGATCGAGGTCCACGCCCACCACTCGCGCGCCATGGGCCGCAAGCGCTTCGCATACCGCGCGGCCTATGCCGCCGGCCGCGCCCGTGACGAACGCCACGCGCCCTTGCATCAAGTCCTGGTCGTACATCGCTTCATCCTTTTCCAAGTCATCTATAAAGACAGACGGGGAATGCGGGGCGCCCTCCATGACGGCGCCCCGCATTCATCTGTACCACCCGCTTATTCCATGGCGAATTGCTAGGCCATTGGCACTCTGGCCAGTGCCAGCGCCTGCCGCAATTGCCCTGCCATGACGGCGGACCAGGCCTCGGGCGCCGCGACACCGCAGCCACCGAAATTGAAACAGTCATCGAACTTGCGCTGCAGCGCCTGCACGCCCACATCCAGGTCCGCAGCCTGGAATTCGATTCGATGCGTCGTACCGTCGCTGCAACGCAGGGCCAGCACGGCGGGAGGGTGGCCGGGAGAGTCGGGCAAGTCTTCCCGCAGCTCGATTCTTGCCGCCAGCTCCAAAATACGTGGGTCCGTGATCGCCGTCTCGTTCAGCTCGCCCAAGGTCGGCGCTCCCCGCACCAAGGCATAAGCCGTCATGAAAGGGATGCTGTACTTGGCATCTTGCAATGTCTGCGGCCGCCTGCGCTGCGGCAAGGGGCTGCACAAACGCGCCGCCGATGCATTGACTGAAACCAGCACATGCGCAATGCCGTCGACTGCAAACCCCCTGTTGCGCGCCTCGATCGCCGCGGCGACATAGGGATGAGAAAGGCGACAGCATGGCCAGGGCTTCACCTGTACCTCGAGGCTGTGCCAGCGCGAGAAATCCGTCAAAGCCGATACCTGCCGGGCTGTCAGGCCCGAGCCCAGATAAATACGGAACAGGCCGGCGGCGCCGTCCAAGGCCCCCGCGGGGCCGCTCATCCCGGCGCGCGCCAGCAGCGCCGCCTGCACCCCCGCCTGGGCGGCAAAGGCCGGATAGATGGAACGAGCCGTGGAACCCGTGCCGAAGCCGCTCTGCTTGCCGCCAGCCGCCTGCATATATGCCAGCCCTATCGCCGACACCAGCCCATCGCAGTCCAGGCCCAGGGCTATGCCTGCCGCCACACTGGCGGCCACATAGCCGAACAGTTGAGTCAGAAACCATTCTGAACCGGGGCCATCTCCCTTGGGAGCGCAAACTGTACCAAGCCGGCACATGAGTTCGGAGGAGAGCGCGACCGCTGCCGCCAACGATTCATCCGAGGCGCCGGCCAGTTCCGCAGCCGCCAGCGCCGCGGGCACGACCACGGTACCGGGATGCAGCCGGCCCACATCGTGAATATCGTCATAATCCAGAATGTGGATCAAGGCCGAATTGGCGAAAGCCGCAGCCAGCGGCGCGGCCTGGCCCGCGCCGATCAGAGAGCAGGGCCCCGGCCCGGCCAGCCGCGCCTGCGCTTCCTCGACCTGCCGTGCGTAAATCGTGGCGCGCGCGGCAACCGCGATTCCGAGCGCATCGGCAAGATGCAGGCGAGTCTTGGCAAGCACGTTCTCGGGCAGGCCGGCAGCAAGCTGCCGCAGCAACGCGTCGACCAATATGCCGCTCAGCGGCGCCGCGGCCTCCTCTTTGCTCATGCCCGGGAGTCCGCCGCATGCCCGGCAGCCAGCCTGCCGAATACGAGCCCCTTGAGCACCGATGTGGCCCCCGTATAGTTGGTGTAATACATGCCCACGGTCTCGCCCGCCGCATACAGGTTCGGTATCGGCCGGCCGTCGGTATCGAGGACTTGGCCGGACAAGTCGATCTTCAGGCCGCCGAATGTGAACACATTCGACGAAATAATGGGATATGCCATATATGGCCCCTGGCTCAAGGGCCTCGCCCAATTCGACTTGGGTGGCTCCAGGTCGTGTGTTGCCAGGCCGTCTTCCTTGAGGGGGTCATAGCCCGATCCATCGGGACAACTGCGGTTGTAATCCTGCACAGTACGCGCCAACGCCCCCGCGGGCAGGCCCAGTGCGCTTGCCAGCCCCTCGAGCGTATCGGCTTCGATCGCCGGCTGGTCGGTGCGTATCGCCAGGCGATAGTTGGGCACTTCCTTGACGCGCTGGTCGAGAATGACATATGCGATGCCCTCCTCCTGTTGGTAAATCCGGCGCGTAACCCGCTCATAGTAGGCGTCTACAGTGCCGGGCGCCTCGTCGGTGAAGCGGCGCCCCTGCTTGTTGACCAGAATGCCATAGGGGAAAATGAATATCGAAGGCTCCGACACGCCGGAGCGAGGATCCACCGGCTCGGCATGGTAGCTGCCGAATTCCCCGCAAGGCGCCGCGCCGGCTTCCAGCGCCATTTCGATTCCTTCCCCGCGGTTGAAATAGCCGCCCTTGCATACCGGGCGCAGATAAACCGAACGCGGGCCGATATACTTGGCCAGCAGAGCCGGATTGCCCTCGAAGCCGCCGCAAGCAAGCACCACTTTGCCCTCGAAGCGCACCCCGCCTTGTTCGGCTTGGTGTGCATGCAAACCCTGAACCCGCCCCTCTTCGTCCAGCAACAGCCGGCGCGCCGTGGTGTGATAGAAGAACTCGACCCCAAGGGCCTCGGCGCGAGCCGCCAGCGCCTCTACCAGCGCCGCGCCGCCGCCCACGGGCAGCAGCCTGGGCTGCGTCTTGGTCAGGAACTGCGTGGGCAGGAAGTCGAAGCGCACGCCAAGCTCTTGCAGCCATGCGATAGTACCCGGCACATGCTCGGCGAACTGCGCAATGATCTCGGGGTCGGGAGACCCCAACATCCGCGTTACGTGGGACCAGGACGACCTCCCTCCTGCCATTTCCGCCGTCAGATCGGGATCGATATACGGGCCGGCGTTCTCGGCCAGATGAGTTTCGAAATCGTCCGATACTTCGGTCAGGGACTTCATGCGCAGGTATGCCTCGGTGTAGCGGCTCTGGCCGCCACGCTCTTCGCGCGAGGCGCGTTCCAGCACTGCCACCTTCAGGCCGCGCTCGGCCCCCGACACCGCCGCCGACAAGCCGGCGACGCCACAACCCGCCACAACCAGATCGAAATCTCTTTCCATGTCTCTGCCTTGTAGAATATACCCGTCTATCGTCTAGCGACGGTACGTCCGACTAGTGTAGAGAGCCATACCCGATCCGGTTAGGCATTAGCGTCTAATAATCTATTAGAAAAAAGTGAAAGGAGCCATGGACAGACTTTGGGGCATGGAAATCTTCGTCCGGGTGATGGAATGCGGCAGTTTTTCGCGCGCTGCCGAATCGCTGGACCTGGCCAATGCGACAGTCACATCGAGCCTGCGCAACCTCGAGGCCCATCTGGGCGTCACGCTGATACAGCGCAATACCCGCCATCTGCATCTCACTGAAGAGGGGCGCCTGTTCCTGCCCCGCTGCCGGGAAATCCTGCAGGCAGTCTCGCAGGCGGAAAGCGAAGTCAAGGCCAATGCCAACGAGGTCGCAGGCACGCTGCGCGTCGAGGCGCCCTTCGCGATCGGGCAAAGCCTGCTCTGTCCGGCATTGGTAGAGCTCACCCACCGCTATCCGGATCTCTCTGTCTCTGTCACGCTTACGAACCAGCCGCACAAGCTGATAGAACGCGCCACCGACGTGGCCATACGCATGGACCGCATCGAAGATGCCGACTTGGTGGCACGCCCCATCTACGAAGCCAAACATATTATTTGCGGCACGCCGGATTTCGTGCGGACACTGGGGCTGTCACATCCGCGCGATCTCGACCCCCACCACTGCCTCGGCCTCTTCGAGGAAGGCAACCATACTCCCCTGCACTGGCTGCTGCAGCAGGGCAAAGACCAAATATTCATCCGCCCCAAAGGCACGCTGAGCTTCAACAACACCCAGGCATTGATCCAGTCTGCCTTGATGGGGGCGGGTCTTATCTATGTACTGGACATCTTCGTTTCCGACCTGATCGCCCAGGGCAAACTGGTCGAGCTGTTTCCCGAGTGGGAAACCCGTATCCGGAGCTTCCACGCGGTTACCGTCAAATCGCACTACACGTCGCCGAAGATACGCGCCTTCATCGATTATCTGTTGGAAATCTTCGACGCGCGTTCGCGCCCCAGCATCAAGTCGCAGATTGCAATAGGTTCAAGCCGTAAAACGAAAAAATCTCGTTGACCCGGTCCTGGTCCGGCAGCTTGTGGTAATAACCTTTGCGGCAGGGCTTGGTGCCGCACAAAGCACGCAGGTCATATATGGCTTCGGCCTGCTTGATCCAGGCGGCCAGGGAATCCAGCACCGGCACGCCGTCGATCTCGGACACGCCGTTCTGGGCGAGCAGCACGTTCATCGGAGCCTCGCCGGGGATGATGACTTCGGCGCCCGCCGCAATCAGTTTGCGGGCCGCGTCATGAAAGCGTTTTATGAACTCGGAAGGATCCTCGAAGCCCTTGAGCACATCATTGAAAGAGAATCCCACCGGCATGGCGCCGGCGAAACGCGACTCCAATCCGTGACCCCGGGCATTCTCGGCAATCAACTCATTCATGTCATCGATGAAGACCAGCACCCCGAACTTGCGGCCCAGCATGCAGGCCGTGAGCATGGCCGACTCTCCGTAGGCGACTACGGGAATATCCACCAGCCCCCTGATTTCGCGCAAGGCCGGCTCGGGCAAGGTACTGATGGCATATACGTCGTAATGCTCCTGCTGCGCCTGGACCGCTGCCTTCATGAACTGCAGGCCATGAATGTATTGCAGAGCGGCGTGGCGAATGTCCGAGCCAGGATAATTAGAGCGATACGTGCCGGGATGCATGCCGTGCAGCACGATTTCCGTACCCGGTCGCGCCACACGCGCGAAATGGGACTTGAGCGCGTCATGGTATGCGCCGAGATGATCCAATACGGTAAAGCTCTGATGCCAGATTTTCATGAATACACCAAGAATCGGGTTGGGGAAGCTATTGCGGCCGGTCCGGCCTCATTCGATCTGGACGTGGGCACGATGGACGACCTGCGCCCACTTGCCCACCTCCGATTTGAAAAAGCTGCTGAAAGCCTCCGGCGACGACCCTACCGGCTCGGCTCCTACGTGCATCAAGACTTTGCTGACGGCGGGGTCATGCACCGCCTGGTCGGCAGCCTTGCTTAATTTCGAGATCACCGCCGGCGGCGTGCCCTTGGGCACGAACAGCCCGAACCATGACGTAGCGTCATAGCCCTGCACCCCGGCTTCCTGCATGGTGGGGATCTCAGGCGCGACTTTGGAACGTTGCGCCGAACTCACGGCCAGGGCGCGCAGCCGGCCCCCTTTTACCAAGGGCAGGGTCGTGATGATATTGTCGAAGGTCAACATCACCCGGCCGCCGAGCACGTCGGCCATGGCCGGAGCGGCACCGCGATACGGTACATGCTGCAACTGGATGCCCGCCAGATCCGTGAACAGCTCGGTAAACAAATGGGCGCCGGAGCCGTTGCCCGCGCTGGCGAATTGCATGGGCTTGTGATTTGCGCTGTCCTTCTTCGCGGCCGCAATCAGCTGGGCCACCGAATGTATTGGGGAAGCGGGGTTGACCACCAATAGAAACGGCGCGGAAGCCAGTTCCGACACTGCCGCCAGATCATGCAGCGAATCGTAGCCCGGGTGCTTGTACAGGCTGCGATTGATAGCCAAGGAAATCGTGCCGAACAGCATCGTATAGCCATCGGGATCCGACTTGGCGACGAAATTCGCGCCGATATTGCTGGCGGCCCCAGGCTTGTTTTCGACAATGATGCTCTGGCCCAGGCCAGCCGCCATCTTGTCGGCAATTGCACGCGCCGCCACATCGGACGCCCCGCCCGCGGGGAAACCGACTATCAAGCGTATGGGCTTGTCGGGATAGGGCGCCGGCTTGGCCCAGGCCACCGGCGCTAAAGCCACCAAGGCGGCCGCCAGCCAAGCCCGGGCGCTGCACATAGTTGTCATTGACATGGTTCTTTCCTGTCCTCCGTGCTGAACGATCTTGTCGCGGCGATGTTGAACGGCAGTCTACGCGCACGCAAAAAAACAAAATACGAAAAAAAGCCGAAGAGATTATTCACTTATCCCGAAAGGCGTGAGCCACCTTGCCCCATTTTTTGCAGCTTTTTCTGCGCCCCTAAGCTCTTTCAGAAAATTCGAAAAGCGCTTTCGGCGCCAACGGCTTTCCCTGGCATGGCGGTCAACGCAAAAATTATGGCGAACGTCCGCCATATCAAGCACAAAGGCTCGGGCGACAAGCCATCGGACAGGAGGAAGAGCATGCGCAGAATCGGAACTTGGCTGAAGGCAGCGGGCGTCGCCGCCGGCGTCCTGGCATGGGGGTGCTGCACCGCCCAGACCACCACCGGCATCACCAAGAACAGCATCAAGATAGGTTTGATAGGCCCCATGACCGGGCCTGCAGCCCTGTTCGGCAAGGCAGTCTTCGGCGCAGAAGCCATTTACCGGCGCATCAACGACCAGGGCGGCATCAACGGGCGCAAGATCGAATTGGTACGGGAAGATACCGGCTGCGATCCTGCGCGCGGCATGGCCGCCGTGAAGAAGCTGATCTATCAGGACCAAGTGTTCGCCATAGACGGCGGCCTGTGCAGCAATGTCGTGGTGGCCGTAAAGCCCGAAATCGAAAAGGCCCGCATTCCTTTCATGGGCCTGGGTGCCGCCACCCCCAAGCTGGCCGAGCCTTTCGTGCCTACCATCTACCAGCCCGTGGCCACGACCGATATTGTCGGCCGTGCGCTGGTCGACTTTGCCATGTCCAAGCCGGGCACCAAGAAGATCGCGTTTGTCAGCCACAGCGACGACTGGGGGAAATCCAACCTGGAGCCGGCGCTCGACCAGCTCAAGCGCAAGTATGGTCTTCAACCCATAGCCAATCTGACGATGGAGCGAGGTTCCACCGACGCCACGCCACAGATACTGCGCTTGCGGAAATCCGGAGCCGAGTTCGTCATCGTAATGATGTATCCCGCGGAAGTGGCGATATTCATGCGCGATGCCTACAAGTATGGGCTCAAGCTGCCTACGCTGGCTCCCCAATCCATTTCTCTGGACGACACGCGCGACCGCGCGGGCGGGCCGGCTACCGTACGCAACTTCTTCGTCTTCTATCCCTATGCTCATCCGGTGGACTCCCCGCAAATGCGGAAATGGGCCGATCTGATCAAGAAATACTACCCATCCGAACGGATCGAGAGCTTCAGCTTCCTGGGCATGAGCGGCGCACTGGCCATGGTCAAAGCCATGCAAGACGCGGGCCCGGACCTGAGCCGCGAGAAACTGGTGCATGCACTGGACAAAATCCAGGGCTTTGATACAGGCATCGCATCCGCGCCGCTGACATTCACTGCGCAAGACCACGCCGGAATCAAGGGCGGCGCCATGGCTACCTACAAGGACGGCAAGGTCGTAGTCGTCAAGGACTGGCAGGGCAAGTAGGCATATGCTGCTGCAACTGATACTCAGCGGCATATCCCAGGGCAGCATCTACGCCCTGGTCGCCCTGGGCATGACCGTCGTATTCCGCGCCAACGGCGTAGTGAATTTCGCACATGGCGAGTTCTTCATGTTCGGGGCGTTCGCGGCCTATGTGTTGATTCACGACCTGGGGCTGCCTTTCATGCTGGCCGCCCCGCTCGCGCTGGCGATCCTGTTCCTGGCCGGACGCATGGTAGAACGCGTGCTCATCCGGCCCATCGCGCTCTCGCCCCACATAATCATTGCGATGATGACCGTGGCGCTGTCGTATCTCTGCAAAGGCATCGCGCGCGTGTTCTGGGGTCGCGAGGTCTACCCTATGCCGCCGGTATTCTCCTTCCCTCCCCTGGAGCTGGGAGACCTGATCATCACCACGCAGGACCTTGCCATTACCGGCATGACCCTGGTCCTGGTGTCGATCTTCTTTTTCTTCTTTCATCGCACCAACTACGGACGCATCGCCCGCGCAGCCTCCGCCAGCCCGCGCGGCGCCGCGCTGGTAGGCATAGATGTCGATACCTTCACCGGCAATATGTGGGGCGTTGCCGCAGCGCTCGGGGCGGTGGCGGGCGTATTGGTCGCCCCGGTCACCCTGCTCTATCCGGACATGGGAGGGCAGATACTCATCAAGGCGTTTGCCGCCCTCACCCTGGGCGGATTCGGGAATTTGTGGGGGGCTGTGGTCGGCGGCCTGGCCATGGGAGTGCTGGAGCAACTGGCAGGTGGCTACGTATCGACCGCGCTGATCGATATATTCGCCTACCTGGTCATCATCGTCGTACTGGTCTTGCGCCCACGCGGCCTGTTTGGCGGCAAGGAAAACATCCGTGTCTGACGCCAACGCTACACCCACACGCGGCAGGCACGGGAAGACCGGCGCCGTGGCCGCAATCGCCGCCTGCGCGCTGCTAGTGCTGCCCTTCCTCGTCAACGGCTACATACAGTATGTCGTGAATCTGATTCTCGTCTATGGCCTGGTGGCCGTGGGCTTCAATATCGTGCTCGGCTACCTGGGCCAACTGGCTTTCGCCAACGCGGCGTTTTTCGGCATAGGCGCCTATGCGCTCGGCATCCTGATGGAGCGCTACGCCGTCCCATTCTGGGCGGCCCTGCTGCCCGCCGGACTGGCCGGCGCTCTGGCAGGAACCCTGGTGGGGCTGCCCGCTTTGCGCCTGAAGGGCTATTACCTGGCCATCGTCACCCTGGCATTCGGAGAGCTGCTGCGCTGGGGATACGTGCACGCCGACTGGCTGACGCATGGCTCCAGCGGCCTCGGGCTGCCCGCGTCGGCTCTTGCCGGCCCGATGCTGAACAGCGGCAGGCATCTCTATTTCGTCATTCTCGTCGTTGTTGCGCTCATAGTGTGCGCCACGCTCAATCTGTTGCGTTCGCGCATAGGGCGAGCCTGGGTTGCGATCCGCGAAAATGAGCGCGCAGCCGCATCCCTGGGCTTCTCTCCGGCGCGCTACAAGATCGGGGCCTTTGCATGGAGCGGTTTCGTGGCCGGCGTAGCGGGCGCTCTATTCGCCGCGCTCCTGGGCCGCATCGGCCCCGACAGCTTCGATCTTCATCAACTGCTGCTGCAATTTTCCATAGTCATGATAGGAGGACTGGGCAGTATTGCCGGGTCGCTGCTCGGGGCAGCGCTACTTACCGCTGCCCCCGAAGTGCTACGCAATATCCCTGGCGCAGAGGAAATCATCTTCAGCCTCTTGCTGATCTGCGTGCTGCTATTCGCGCCGAACGGCATCGCCGGCCTGATCCATCGCCTGGCGCCATCCTTGTGCGAACGCCTGTACAGAGAGGATTGAACATGGCGCTGCTCAGCCTGAAAAACGTCCGCGTCGCATTTTCCGGGCTCACGGCGTTGGACTCGATCTCGCTGGATGCGGAAGCCGGGCAGGTCCTGGCAGTCATCGGCCCCAACGGGGCCGGCAAGTCCACCTTGTTCAACGCGATCGCCGGCTATGTCCCGTTGGCAGGGGGCAGTATCCAGTTCGACGGCCGCGACATACAAGGCCTGCCCATTCACGCCATATCGGCGCTGGGCATGCGCCGCAGCTTCCAGAACGGCGGGGTATTCGGTGCCATGACTACGCTGGAAAACGTGTTGACGGGCCTGAGCCAGCGTATCGCCAGCAAGCCCATGGGACTGCTGTTCGGCCTCGCCGGCGCGCGCAGGGCGGAAGCCGAAGCCCGCGAGCACGCCGTCGAGCTATTGCACATGATGGGCCTGGCGGCGATCGCCCACCGTCCCGCCCGAGAGCTGTCCGCCGGCCAGCAGCGCCTGGTGGAGATTACCCGCGCCCTGGCCGCGCGAGCGCGCCTGTTGCTGCTGGATGAGCCCGCGGTGGGTCTCACCTCCGCCGAACGCGAACACCTGATGGCGATCCTGCGCCGGCTCTGTAGCGAAGGCATCGCGATCGTGCTCGTGGAACACGCGGTAGACATGGTGATGGCGGTCTCGGACCGCATTGCAGTGCTCAACTACGGCAAGTTGATCGCGACCGGATCGCCCCAGGAAGTCCGAACCCACCCCGCCGTCCTGGAGGCATATCTTGGGCAGTCATGAACCCTTGCTGTCATTGCGGCACATTGCGGCGCTGCGCTCCGGTGCCGCGGTCATCCACGATGTATCCATGGATGTCCATGAAGGCGAGGTAGTGGCGCTCCTGGGAGCCAACGGGGCCGGCAAGACCACGCTGCTCGACCTGATCAGCGGCTTCATCGCGCCCTCCTCGGGCTCGCTATATATGCGGGGCGAATCGTTGGCCGGCCTGGCGCCTTACCAGACGTTCCGCCGCGGGGTAGTCCAGGTTTCCCAGTCCCGCGACCTGTTCCCCGAACTGTCCGTGCGCGACAACCTGGAACTGGGCGCGACGACCCGCAAGGACGACTGGTCGGCTGATTGGCGGCAGGTACTCGACTACTTTCCTCGCCTGGAAGAAAGGCTGTCCCAGCCAGCGGGCACGCTATCGGGGGGCGAACAGCAGATGGTGGCGATTGGCCGCGCGCTGATGGGCCGACCTCGCATCCTGCTGCTGGACGAGCCTTCGGCCGGCCTGGCGCCACGCTTCGTAGATGAAATCCGCCACATCATGCTCGCCCTGAAGGAACGCGGCGCGACCATGCTTATCGTCGAACAGAACATCGGGCTGGCGCTGGCCGCCGCCGACCGGTACCACATCATGCGCGGCGGCAGACTGGTGCATTCCGGAGACAAGGCGTTGCTCGGCCCCGACCATGCTGCGCTGGTGAGCAGCTACTACCTCTAGTACGCCAGGGCGGCAAAGCCCTGCAACCGGCATACCGAAAGAGACCCGGGGCTCGGTAAGCCGTCTTACACACGACACCATCCCCAAAAAGGAGACACTCATGAAGAAAATACACCGGATTTCCAGCCTGCTGTCGGCCGCCGCGCTGGGGCTGGCCTGCAGCCTGCCCGCCCACGCGGCTACGGCCTATCCCGACAAGCCCATACACCTCATCGTACCGTTCGCGGCGGGGGGCAGCACCGACATATTGGCCCGCATGGCTGGCCAAGCCATCTCTACATCGCTGGGCCAGCCCGTCGTGGTGGAGAATCGTGCCGGCGCCAGCGGCAATATCGGCATGGAGGCCGTGGCCCGCGCCGCGCCGGATGGCTATACCCTATTGTTCACGACGACCAATCTGACGCTGAATCCCGAAGTACTGGAGAAGGTGCCCTATGATCCAGTAAGCAGTTTTTCCGGCGTATCGATGCTGGCCTTCGCCCCCATGATACTGATCACCAAGCCGGGGTTCGCCGGCGGATCGCTGCAGTCGCTGGTCAAGTATGGACTGTCTCACCCCGGCCAATTGAATTTTTCCAGCAGCGGCGCAGGAGGCGCCCCCCATCTTGCGGGAGAAATGCTGAAGCTGCGCACCGGCATGAAAATGACCCATGTGCCATACAAGGGGGCAGCGCCTGCCATTGCCGATATCGTCGCGGGCCAGGTGCAAATGACTTTCACCACCTACGTATCGGCCAGCGCCATGTTGCATGCGCACCGCGTCGCGGCGCTGGCCGTCGCGAGTTCGCAGCGTCTGCCGGTGCTGCCCGACGTTCCCACTGTGGAACAAGCCGGCATCAAAGACTTCGAGATCGGCACGATGTTCGGCTTGCTGGCGCCCAAAGGCACGCCGGCTCCCGTCATCCAGCGCTTGTACGAGGCGCTCAAGCACAGCTCGGCCGATCCGGCTTTCCGTGGGAAGATCGTCAATCTCGGCGCCAGCGTGATCGTGGACACACCTCAGGAATACGATGCCTATCTGCGCAAGGATGTCGCGAAATGGAAGCAATTGATCGCACAGATCGGCGACATTTCCAAAAACTGAGCGTCGGCGACTTGGCCTAAAATGGATGCGTACTCGTTTTCTGCTGCTGTCAGCATCCATTCATGGCCCACGCCCCCGACGACACCTCGCCCCGCTACACCGCCGAAGAACTCGAACTGCTCGGGCGCACCGCCGATGCGCTCAGCGCCTACATGGGCAAGCCGGTGCTGGCCGAGGTCATGGATCCCGAAGAAACCGGCTCCGAATGGGTGCTGTTCGCCGTGCCCCTGGGCACGGACGACAAGGACGACGACATCACCGTGGTGCAGGTGGGCGGCGCGGGTGCGCGGCTGCTGGGCAACAAGGGCGGCCTGGATATCGGCGCGGGCGATGTCTACGATTGCGAATATCTCTGGGCGATCCAATTGTCCACGCAGGAAGGCCTGCGGTTCATCAAGGTCGACCGCAACGGCGATGACGTCGCCTGGACGGACGACCTGAACGAAATCCTGCCCTTCGACCTGATCGACGAGGCGCTGTCCGACAGCGACGACGACGAGGACGAGGATGATGAGGACGACGATGACGTCGATCCGCATGCGCCCCACAAGGGCTAGCCCGCCGGCACCCTGAAGCTGCAAGCGCCTGGGCTTGTGCGTAAAAGTGTAAAAAAACCTGCACGAGACATCGCAGCAGCTATTGTCAAGTTTCCTTAATTCCGGGAAAAATCACCCTATACCCCGCTACCGCGCCCTAGAATAGGGATTGAATCAAAAAATTTAATCCATAACTAAATGTTTTACTGGGTGGGGCTAATGGCTGATAAACATTCCCGCGATAGCAAGGTTTTGGCGTCATGGGGCTCTGTCGCAGTGCGTGCGGCAGGGATTGCTTTCATACCGGTGCTGCTTCCCGCGGCATGGACGGGGTCGGTCGATACCGCCTGGGCGGCGTGCACCGCACAGCCCGATGGCAGCTATCTTTGCTCCGGGACATCTAGCGGGGAAACATTATCGAGTTCGACAGGCCCCCTCACCATCGTCGCAAGCCCCACGCTCAATATCGACAGCAGCGACGTCGGCTTCCAGATCTCGGGTTCGGGAAGCAGCAATATCGTCTTCTCGCAAGACAACGGAAGCACCATCACGGGCGCGACGGACGGCATCCACGCCGACCAGTACAGCACAGGGACGACCCACATCACCGTGGGCGGCAACGTAGCGGGCAATGGCGACAACGGCATTTTTTCCTATAACGACTCCGGCACGGGCAATGTCGTCGTCGAGCAAACCGCCGGAACGATCACGGGCCTGACGCATGGCATTCGCGTCGACAATTACGGAACCGAGGCCGCCACGATCAGCACCGCGGGAACCGTGATCCAGGCCGGAACCGTCTCGGCCTACTGGGATACTTACGGGGTTTATGCCTATAACGCGGCCTCGGCCACGGACATCACACTGACCCAGACGGGCGGGGCAATTTCGGGCCAATATTACGGCCTCTACGGCAACAATCAAGGCACCGGCTCCACAACCATCAGCAGCGCCGGCGACGTGGTCGCTACAGAGCAGACTGGCGTTGCAGCATTCAACGGCGGCAGCGCGAAAGACATACGCATAAGCCAGACGGCCGGAACCATCACGGGCAAGGAATACGGCATCTACGGGGACAACGGCGGCACCGGGTCCACCCATGTCACGGCCGCCGGAACCGTCACCTCTCCGGGTTATGGCGTTTTTGCGTTCAACGACAATAGCGGCACATCGGACCTTTCCGTGACACAGGCCGCGGGAACCATTGCCGGCGGAATCGACGGCATCGACGCATGGAATGAGGGATCCGGGGCAACCGCGGTCGCGGTCAAGGGCGAAGTAAGCGGCGGCACGGGGGCCGGCATCCAGACCCTGAGTGTCAACGGAGCCACCATCGATATCGCCGCCACGGCCAAGGTAAGCACGACCTCGGGCCTCGCGATACGCAATATCGGAACCGGAAATGTCGTCGTGACGAGCGCGGGCACGATCATCGGCGACAGCAGCCTCGGCCCCGGCAACGACACGTTCAACTTGGCAGGCGGGTCTTACACCGGAAAGATTTTTGGCGACGATCGCGACAACCCCTTGAGCAGCGGCGGCAATGACGTCTTCAACTGGACCCGCGGCACACTGAACGGCGGCTTCTATGGCCAGGACGGGTCCGACACTGCCACGATAAGCGCCGCGGCCTACGACGGCAGCCAGGTTCTCGACGGCGGGGACGATACATCCAGCATCGACGGCATGGTCGACACGCTCAATCTGCAAGGCATCCATGCGAGCGCGAAAGGCAGCAATATCGTCAATTGGGAAATCGTCAGGCTCGACGGCAGCACGCTGGCCATCAACGACGGCGCCTGGAAGGTCGGAGAACCCAACGGAGACAATACCGGCGTATTCCTCAGCAATGGCTCTACCCTGGACGGCATGGCCGCGCTGGCTTTCGACGGCCGGCTCAATATCGACGCCACCTCGTCCTTCGTAACCCGGGGCGGCGGCGCCGGCATCTACTCAATCAGCGGCGACGTGAACAACGCCGGCACCGTCAACATGCAAGACGGCGCCGCCGGCGACGTCATGACGGTCGCGGGCAATTACACCGGCGCGGGTGGCAGCTTGCTGATAGATACGGTTCTGGGCGACGACAGCTCCAGGACGGACAAGCTGCTCATCAGCGGCGATACGGCCGGCACCACGCGCCTGGCCGTCAATAACATCAACGGGACGGGCGCGCCGACTGTCGAAGGCATACGGGTCATAGGGGTCGGCGGCAAGTCCGACGGCAGCTTCTCGCTCGCCGGCGACTATACGGTCCATGGCAAGCCGGCCATCGTCGCAGGCGCCTATGCCTACCAGCTTTATCAAGGCGGCGTATCGACGCCGGCGGATGGCGACTGGTATTTGCGTTCGCAACTGAATCCGCAACAGGCCAGCCAGGCGCCCGCCGCGCCGGCAAAGCCGCTGTATCAAGCCGGGGTTCCCTCGTACGAAGCCTACCCGCAGGCGCTGCTTGCCTTGAACAGCCTGCCCACCTTGCAAGAGCGCGTCGGCAATCGCTACTGGACGGGCGCGGGGAATCAGCCGGACCGGAATGCAAGCTCGGCCGGCAAGCAGCAAGCGGGAGCGGATCCATCCGGGGCCGCGATCGAAGGCAATGGCGTATGGGGCCGCATGGAAGGCGCCTACAAGCACATCAAGCCTGGCGACTCGACTTCGGACACCAGCTACGATCAAAACATTTTCAGGCTTCAAGTCGGCGTGGATCGCCAACTGAACGAATCCAGCAATGGCAAATTGATAGGCGGGCTGACGGCCCACTATGTCCATGGGCAAACCGATAGCAAGTCTGCACATGGCGACGGCGAGATCGACACCGATGGCTACGGCGTCGGCGGCACCCTGACCTGGTACGGCAAGAACGGGTTTTATCTCGACGGCCAGGCGCGCTTTACGTGGTACGACAGCGATCTGAACTCCAAACTCGCCCGAAAAAGCCTGGTCAAGGATAACGATGGCTTCGGCTATGCCTCGTCCATCGAAGGCGGCAAACGCATCGCCCTGGATTCCAACTGGTCCCTTACTCCCCAGGCCCAACTGGTTTATTCCAATGTCGACTTCGATGCCTTTACCGATGCATTCGGCGCCCGTGTCAGCAGGGCCAATGGAGAAAGCCTGCAGGGCCGCCTGGGCGTAGCGCTCGACCACGAAAGCTCGCAAGTCATGATCGGCGGCACGCCCATGCGTACCCATGTGTATGGGGTGGCAAACCTCCACTACGAATTCCTGGACGGCACAAAAGTCGACGTTTCCGGCCAGAGCTTCGCCAGCCGCAACGACCGCCTGTGGGCCAGCCTGGGCGTAGGCGGCTCCTACAACTGGAACAAAGACAAGTATTCGCTCTACGGCGAGGGCCTGGTCAACACCAGCCTGAACCAATTCGGAAACAGCTATTCCGTCATAGGACGGGTGGGCTTGCGCATGAGGTGGTAGAAGGCGGCGTCGACAAGACGCCAGCCATTGAAGACCAGGCCGCAAGCCGCCGGCTCAGGCCTCGCGGCTCAGTTGCCGCCAAGTTCGCCGCGGTGCCGGTCGCGCTGATAGAGCAGCGCCCCCAGAGGCCACATGACCGCCACCAGCACGTGCGCCCACACACCCCGCAGCGCCCAGCCGCGCGGGCGGCGCTGGCCGGCATGCCGCAAATGCAAGTCGAAACGCGTATAGCGCGCAGCCGCCTTGAAGAATTCCACCGGCCTGTAGCGGAACCAGGGCAGGCAGTCGACCACGGTGTCGCGCGCCAGCAGCAACAGGCCGAGTGCATGCCGGGCGCCGTCGCGGCCCTGCGCAGACAGCGAGTCGGCGCTGTCGTGATAGGTGCGGAATACCTTGTTGACGTAGCGGCTCAGGTAGCCGGCCCGGGCGATGCGGCGCCAGACCAGGCTTTCGGGCACAAAGCCGGGAATGTCCTCGGGAAAAGGGAAACGGCGCAACACATCGGTGCGCATGCAGCCGAACTTCTCGCCGCCCACGTGATACCGGAAATTCATGTCCAGGACCGTCGCGTCGAAGACGTCGCTGGGATACCGGTCGCCGACAATGCTGCCGTCGGGACGGGCGCACAGGCCCGTGACGGCCACGTAGCTGTCGCGTTCGCTTTCGGGAATGTCGGCCCAGACCTGCGCCATCGATTTCAACGCCCCCGCATCCAGTTGGTCGTCGCTGTCGATCTGGACCACGAGCTCGCCGGCGGCCTCGCGCACGCCATGATTGAAGGCGGTCTTCTTGTGGCCATTGGGCTGCCACACATAGCGTATGGGAAATGGGGATCGCCCCTGCCAGGACTCTACCAGTTCGCGGGTGGAGTCCGTGGAGCCGTCATCGACGATCAGCCACTCGAAATCGCGCAGGGCTTGCGCGCACAGCGAGTCGTAGACCCGCCCGAGCACGTCGGCGCGGTTGTAGGTCGGAGTCAAGACGGTGAAGAGATAGCGCCGGATGCCGGACATGCATCTTCCCCTGTTCCTGGACCAGGGCGCAAGCCCGCGAACCGCAGGGCCCTTCGCGAGGGCCGGGCCGCCCGGCTCATCGCCGCAAGGATCCGTCAGTGAAGATGATAGAAGGAAAACGGCAAGCGGCGCATGACAATTTGTCGCCCAAGGAAACCGTCGGTGCCGCGCCGCGGCCCGGCGGCACGCCTGCGTGGCGCAGGCGCCGGGACTAGCCTATAATACTTTTGCTGTATATATGAACAGTGCCGGAAGCCGGCGCTGTTCATGGCCCGGGCGCGCAATCCGCGGCCGGCGCGGCGCCTGCAGCGCACGGCGAAATGCGGTACCCAACACGCCCGCCTCGACGCCTGGGCGCTGCACATGGCCTTGCGGGCAGCCGGGGCGGCCGCCGCAAGCAACTCAAAGCCAACTGTAATTACTACGCCTGAACCAATCGCTTACCACAACCGGCAGACATGACAGCGTGAAACGCGGCCAGAATCACACCCGCTTTACTTTTTCCAGCATCTTGAAGACGCCCTTGGGTGCACGCACGAAGAGGCGCTTGAACGCCTTGCCCAGGCAGCGGCGCTCGAGGGTGTTGCGGCGGTTGCGTTTGATTTCTGCCATGATGATCTCCGGTTTCGGCTGGGGCGGCCCGGGGCTCGCCGGCGGCCCATGATAATCGCTATCATGCGAACCACCCGGCCCATCCGAATCCGCCAAATTAAGTCAACCTGCGATTCTAACCTGAAACTGCCCAGCCCTGCACGCCCCCTATCCCGCCGGGCCGCCATGCCGCCCATCGCCTCCGGGGCTACCATATCGCCATGAGCTCACAGATCCGCATTACCGGCGCACGCCAGAACAACCTCAAGAACCTGGACGTATCCATCAATACCGGCGAACTGCTGGTCCTGACCGGGGTATCCGGATCGGGCAAGAGTTCGCTGGCCTTCGACACCTTGTACGCCGAAGGCCAGCGGCGCTATGTCGAAACCTTCTCGCCCTACGCCCGCCAGTTCCTCGACCGCATGGACAAGCCGCAGGTCGAGCGCATCGAAGGCATACTGCCGGCCATCGCCATCGACCAGGTCAACCCGGTGCGCAATTCGCGCAGCACCGTGGGCACCATGACCGAGCTCAACGACCACCTGAAGCTGCTGTATGCACGCATGAGCCGCCTGTATTGCCGCGGCTGCGGCGCGGAAGTGCGGCGCGACAGCGCCGATTCCATCCAGCGCCAGTTGGCGCTGCGCACCGATCTGCACCAGGCGCGCATGAGCATCACCTTCCCTGTGGTGATACCGGCCAACTTCACCGAAGACGAGGTGCGCGGCTTCCTGGACCAGCAGGGCTATACGCGCATCCACCACGAAGAAAGCATCACCCGGCCCGCGGGCGGCGCGCCGCGCAAAAAAGGCGGCAAGGCGCAGAAGCCCAAGAGCCGTGCCGCGGCGGCAGGCGCGGCCGGAACCGAGACGCTGCGGGTGCTGCATGTGACGCAAGACCGATTCCGCTACGCCGGCGCCGAGCCGGCCCGCATCATGGAAGCGCTGGACGCCGCGCTGCGCCAGGGCGACGGGCACCTGGCCGTGCACGCGACCGACGACGAAGGCCGGGAACTCGCGGTGCTGCGCTTCAGCAAGCACCTGCATTGCGCCCACTGCGACATCGAATACTCGCTGACGCTGCCCAGCACCTTCTCGTTCAATTCGCCGCTCGGCGCCTGCGAGTCCTGCCGCGGCTTCGGGCGCGTGATGGGCATCGACTACGGCCTGGTGGTGCCCGATGAAAAGAAAACCCTGCGCGAAGGCGCCATCAAGCCCTGGCAGACCACCAGCTACAAAGAATGCCAGACCGAGATGGAACGCTACGCGCCGGCGGCCGGGGTGCGCCTGGGCGTGCCCTGGAAAGACCTCAGCGAACAGGAAAAACACTGGGTCATCCACGGCACGCCCGACTGGAAAGGCGGCCCGCAGGCCTGGAAGACCCAATGGTACGGCGCCCAGCGCTTCTTCGACTGGCTGGAATCGCGCGCCTACAAGATGCACGTGCGGGTGCTGCTGTCCAAGTACCGCAGCTACACGCCCTGCCCCGCCTGCGGCGGCTCGCGGCTCAAGCCCGACGCTACGCTGTGGCGCCTGGGCGAAGAGGTCGAGCCCGTGGACAACCACTATCCGCGCTTCATGCCGGTGCACGCGCAATGGTCGCGGGCGCAGCTCGACGCGCTGCCGGGCCTCGGGCTGCATGACCTGATGCGCCTGCCCATCGAGCAGGTGCAGCGGTATTTTTCCCGCATCCGCTTCGAGTCGTCGGCGCTGGACGCCGCGCTCGAACTGCTGCTGGGCGAAGTCCGCACGCGCCTGAAATTCCTGTGCGACGTGGGCCTGGGCTATCTGTCGCTGGACCGCCAGAGCCGCACCCTGTCGGGCGGCGAGGTGCAGCGCATCAACTTGACCACGGCCCTGGGCACCTCGCTGGTCAATACCTTGTTCGTGCTGGACGAACCCTCCATAGGCCTGCATCCGCGCGACATGCACCGCGTGGTTGAAGTCATGCACCGCCTGCGCGCCAACGGCAACACGCTGGTTGTGGTGGAACACGACCCGCAGGTGATGATCGCGGCCGACCGCATCATGGACATCGGGCCCGGCCCGGGCGAGCGCGGCGGCCGCATCGTGTTCGACGGCACGCCCGAACAATTGCGCGGCGCCGACACGCTCACCGGCAATTATCTCGGCGGCCGCCTGCGCGTCGAAGCGCCGCGCCCGCTCGCCGTCGCTGATGGCACGCCGCGCCTGGTGCTGGACGGCGTATGCGCCCACAACCTCAAGCAGGTGACGCTGTCGATCCCGCTGGGCCGCCTGGTCTGCGTGACCGGCGTATCGGGCTCGGGCAAGTCCACGCTGATCCAGGACGTGCTGTATCCCGCCATACTCAAGCACATGGGCCGGCCCACCGAGCCCCCTGGCGAATACCGGCACCTGCTGGGCGTGGAACAAATCGCCGATGTGGTGATGGTCGACCAGACGCCCATAGGCAAGACCGCGCGCTCCAACCCCGCCAGCTACGTCGGCGCCTTCGACGCCATACGCAAGATTTTCTCCAACGCGCCGCTGGCGCGCGAGCGCGGCTACACGCCGGGCACCTTCAGCTTCAACAGCGGCGACGGCCGCTGCCCGACCTGCGGCGGCACCGGCTTCGAGCACGTCGAAATGCAGTTCCTGTCCGACGTGTACCTGCGCTGCCCGGACTGCGACGGCAAGCGCTTCCGCCCCGAGATCCTGGAAGTGCGCGCCGAGCACCTGGGGCGCAGCGCCTCCATCGACGAGGTGCTGGAAATGACGGTGCACGAGGCGCTGGAATTCTTCAGCGGCCTGCGCGACGTGCAGGCGGGCCTGGCGCCGCTGGCCGACGTGGGGCTGGAATACGTACGCCTCGGGCAGCCGGTGCCGACACTATCCGGCGGCGAAGCGCAGCGCCTGAAGCTGGCCGGCCACCTGGCCGCCGCGGCGCGCAGCGGCATTTCTTCGGCCAAGCTCGCCAAGAAGGGCAGCCTGTTCCTGTTCGACGAACCCACCACGGGCCTGCACTTCGACGACGTAGCGCGGCTGATGCGCGCCTTTCGCAAGCTGCTGGCAGCCGGCCACACGCTGCTGATCATCGAGCACAACCTGGACGTAGTGCGCGCCGCAGACTGGATCGTGGACCTGGGCCCCGAAGGCGGCGACGCCGGCGGCCTGGTGGTCGCCCAGGGCACGCCCTCGGACATCATGTCCAACGAAGCCTCGCATACCGGCAAGGCGCTGCGCGACTACACCAGCGCCATCGTCTACGAAGAGGCTTCGCAGCGGGCTCGCACGCTGGCCGAACCGCAGGCCGAATACGCCGGGCGCGGCACGCCGCTGCAAAGCGTGGTGGGGCGCCAGCGCCGCCACAGCATAGACATCGTCAATGCGCGCGAACACAACCTCAAGGGCGTGAACGTATCCATCCCGCGCGACACCTTCACGGTGGTCACGGGCGTGTCGGGTTCGGGCAAGTCGACCCTGGCCTTCGACATCCTGTTCAACGAGGGGCAGCGGCGCTACCTGGAATCGCTCAATGCCTACGCCCGTGCGATCGTGCAGCCAGCGGGCAAACCGGACGTCGACGCCATCTACGGCATTCCGCCCACCGTCGCCATCGAGCAGCGCACCAGCCGCGGCGGGCGCAAGTCCACCGTCGCCACCATGACGGAAATCCATCATTTCCTGCGCCTGCTGTACGTGAAACTGGGCACGCAGATGTGCCCGACCTGCCACGTGCCGGTAGAACCGCAAAAACCCGAGCAGATCGTGGCGCAACTGCTGCGCGAGCACAAGGGCGAGCACATCGGCATCCTGGCGCCGCTGGTCACGGCGCGCAAGGGCTATTACACCGACCTGGCCAAATGGGCGGCGGCCAGGGGGCACTCGCACTTGCGGGTGGACGGCGAGTTCATCCCCGTGGCGCCCTGGCCGCGGCTGGACCGCTACAAAGAACACACGATAGAACTGCCGGTCGCCGACCTGGTACTCGACGCGGCCGATGAAGCCTCGCTGCGCAAGGCGGTGCACGAGGCGCTGGAACACGGCCACGGCAGCCTGGTGGCGCTGGTCGGCCTGACCCGCGGCGCGGCCCCGCTGGAACAGCGCCGCGCCACGGCCCCCGACGGCGAGGCGCGCGCGCTGCACTTTTCGGTCAAGCGCGCATGCCCGAGCTGCGGCACCAGCTATCCCGAACCCGATCCGCGCATGTTCTCGTACAACTCCAAGCACGGCTGGTGCCCGGCCTGCTTCGGCACGGGCCTGCAGCTCAAGGGCTTCGACGCCGAGCAGACCGGCGAGGAAACCGCCTGGAACGACTGGTACGAGGGCGAGGCCGAGCCTTGCAAGGTATGCGACGGCGAGCGCCTCAATGCGCTGGCGCGCGCCTTCCGCTGGCGCGACCGCTCGATCGCCGAACTGGCGGCCCTGCCGGTGGCGGACGCGCAGACATTCTTCACCGGCCTCGTCAGCCGCGGCCGCGAAGCCGAAATCGCGCGCGACATACTCGCCGAGATCCGCGGCCGCCTGGACTTCATGCAAGAGGTCGGGCTGGGCTACCTGGCGCTGGATCGCGCCGCGCCCACGCTCTCCGGCGGCGAGGCGCAGCGCATCCGCCTGGCCGCGCAACTGGGCTCGAACCTGCAGGGCGTGTGCTATGTGCTGGACGAGCCGACGATAGGGCTGCACGCGCGCGACAACCGCATCCTGCTCGACGCCCTGGGCAAGCTGGAAGGCCACGGCAATACGCTGGTGGTGGTAGAGCACGACGACGACACGATACGGCGCGCCTCGCACATCATCGACATCGGCCCCGGCGCCGGGGTGCGCGGCGGACGCGTGGTGGCGCAAGGCAGCGCGCGCGACCTGATCGACAGCCCGGAATCGGTCACGGGCCGCTACCTGGCCCACCCTTTGCACCACCCGCTGCAGGCGCGGCGCGCAGTGAACCGCGATACGCCCATGGTCGAGGTGCGCGGCGCGCATCTGCATAATCTGCACAATGTGCGGGCGGCCATACCGGTGGGCCGGCTCAGCGTCATCACCGGCGTGTCGGGCTCGGGCAAATCGACGCTGGCGCGCGAGGTGCTGCTGGACAACCTGGCCCGCGCAGTGTCGCAGGGCAAGGCGCCGGCGGCCTGGCATGGCTGCACCGGCATCGAAGGCTGGGAACGCATAGACCGGGTGCTGGAGGTCGACCAGACGCCCATAGGCAAGACGCCGCGCTCCTGCCCCGCCACGTATGTGGGCTTCTGGGACGACGTGCGCCGGATGTTCGCCGATGCGCGCGAGTCGCGCATACGCGGCTGGGGGCCGGCGCGCTTCTCCTTCAACACGGGCGATGGGCGCTGCCCGATCTGCGAAGGCCAGGGGATGCGCACGGTCGAAATGAGCTTCCTGCCCGACGTGAAGGTGCCGTGCGACGCCTGCGGCGGCGAGCGCTTCAACCGCGACACGCTGGGCGTGACGCTGCGCGACAAGAGTGCCGGCGAGGTGCTGAAGATGGAAGTCGACGAGGCGATCGGCTATTTCGCCGCGCACCCGAAGATCGCACGGCCGCTGCAATTGATGCAGGACGTGGGGCTGGGCTACCTGACGCTGGGCCAGCCCTCGCCGACACTGTCGGGCGGCGAGGCGCAGCGCATCAAGCTGGTGACGGAACTGGTCAAGGCGCGCCTGACGGACGGCCTTATCAAGACCGGGCGCGCCTCGCGCATCCCGCACACCTTGTACGTGCTGGACGAGCCCACGGTGGGCTTGTCGATGGCCGACGTCGAAAAGCTCATCCATGTGCTGCACCGGCTGGTGGACGCCGGCAATACGGTGGTGGTGATCGAGCACAATCTGGACGTGATCGCGGAAGCCGACTGGGTGCTCGACCTGGGCCCCGAAGGCGGCCGCGGCGGCGGCCGGGTGGTGGCCGCGGGCACTCCGGAAGACCTGATCGCACGCCGCGACGTGTCGCACACTGGGGCGGCGCTGGAACCTTTCATGAAGGCGGCCGGCGGCATGGAAGCAGAAGCCGCGTCCGCCGCGGCATCGTAGCAAGGCCAGCCCCGGTGCTCAGCCGGGGTAGCGGCCCTCGACCAGGCGATGGATGGCCTGGCCGGCCGCTGCCATGCCCATGGCGGCGGTAACGGTCACCAGCGAACCATAGCCGGCGCACGACAGGCCCTGCGGGCCGGCGGTAGCGCCAAGCGCGGCATCGCCATCGGCTGCGGCCTCGATGGCCGCGTCCGCGGTCCATGCGGCGGGCAGCAGCGCCGGCTGATCGAACCACAAGGCGCGTACGCCCATCTTGGGCACGCGCTTGCGCGGCTTGCCGGCATGATCGGATGCCTTGGGATAGCCGTGGCGGCGCCGCAAGGTATTGCGCAGCTTGGCCAGCAGCGCATCGTTGGCGGCCTGGGCGAGGTCGCCGGCGCGCAGGCTGAGCGCGTCGATCTTGCCGCCGGCCCCGCCGCACACCAGGACGGGTGCATCGCGCCGCGCCATCTCCAGGATCATCGCGGTCTTGGCGGAAATCTGGTCGGTGCAGTCGATCAGGAACGCCAGGTCGGGCGGCAGCACCGCGCCGACGTTTTCGGGAGTGACGAAATCGTCGACCATGGTGACGCGGCAGGCGGGGTTGATGCCGTGCACCCGCTGCGCCATGGCCTGCACCTTGGCCGCGCCCAGGGTCTCGGTCAGCGCATGCAACTGGCGATTGATATTGGATTCGGCGACATGATCCAGGTCGATCAAGGTCAGCGCGCCGACACCGGAACGGGCCAGGGCCTCGGCGCACCAGGAGCCCACGCCGCCGATGCCGGCCACGGCCACGTGCGCCGCGGCCAGTCGCGGCAAGGCCTCGGGGCCGTACAGGCGTTCGACGCCGCCGAAGCGGCGCCGGGTATCGATAGCGTCGATCTCGGATATGGAAGGCATGATGGCGAAAGTGTACACGCGCATGCGGGCCGCAGCGCCGGGCCGGCTTATGCGGCTTGTGCGGCTTGTGCGGCTTGTGCGGCTTGTGCGGCTTGTGGGGCGCCCTGGCCCCGCCGCGCCGGGCTGACATTAAAATAGAGCCCGCAAGCCTCAATCCGGACTCGATGCCGTGAATCTCCCCACCGCCGCCCCCCTGCCCCCGGCCCGCCGCAGCTTCCGCCTGCTGACGGACGCCGAACGCCAAGCTTCGCTCGATCGCAGCCTGAGCCACTGGACGCCCGACCAGGACGTCTGGATATTCGGCTACGGCTCGCTGGTCTGGCGCCCCGAATTCGACTTCGCCGAGCGGCGCCTGGCGGTGCTCAACGGCTATCACCGCTCCCTGTGCCTGTGGTCGCGAGTCAATCGCGGCACGCCTGAGCTGCCGGGGCTGGTGTTCGGGCTGGACAACGGCGGCTCCTGCAAGGGGGTGGTGTTCCGCATACCGGCGCGCGAAGTCAGGACGACCATGCGCGCACTCTGGCAGCGCGAGATGCCCAGCGGCGCCTATATTCCCAAATGGCTCAACTGCCGCACGCGACAAGGCGACGTGCGGGCGCTGGCCTTCACCATGGACCGCGGCACCGACGCCTATGTGCGAGGCTTGCCGCCCGAAGAGCTGATCGCCATCGTGCAGCGCGCACACGGCCATTACGGGCCTTGCACCGAATATGTGCTGGAAACGGCGCAGGCGCTGGAACAACACGGCATACTCGACAAGAAGCTGCAGGCAGTGGTGCTGCGCCTGCGCGGGCCGGCGCGCCCCAAAGACGAGGCCGGGAAGGGTTAAACTCAAGCATCGCCCTTTTTTTCATCCGCCCGCTACCTGCCGCCCGCTTCCATCCATGTCCGTTGCCGATATCCGCCAAAGCTACGAAAAAAACGTATTGCTCGAATCCGGGCTGGCCGCCACGCCGCTCGAGCAGTTCTCGCGCTGGTTCGAGGAAGCGCTGCAGGCCGGGGCCGCCGAGCCCAATGCCATGACGCTGGCCACCTGCGACGACAGGGGCAGGCCCTCGGCGCGTATCGTGCTGCTCAAGGGCTACGACGAGCGCGGCTTCGCGTTCTACACCAATTACCAATCGCGCAAGGGCACGGAACTGGCCGGCAACCCCTATGCCAGCCTGCTGTTCTTCTGGCCTTCGCTGGAACGCCAGGTGCGCATCGAGGGCCGGGTGAGCAAGGTTTCCGCCGAGGAATCCACCGCCTACTACGACAGCCGCCCGCTGGGCTCGCGCATAGGCGCCTGGGCTTCGCCGCAAAGCCAGCCCATCAGCCGCGACGAACTCGAGGCGCGCACGCGCGAATTCACGCAATCGCTGGGCGAGCACCCGCCCCGGCCCGAACACTGGGGCGGCTACCGGCTGGAACCCGAACGCGTCGAATTCTGGCAAGGCCGGCCCTCGCGCCTGCACGACCGGCTGGTCTTCCGCAGGGACGAAGGGCAACAATGGGCCAGCGTCCGCCTGGCGCCCTGAAGACGCGGGCCGCATGACCTCTCCATCGATGAGCGCCCGTCCCGCGGACTTCGACACCCGGTATTTCCGCTCGGCGCTGGGCCGCTTCCCCACGGGCGTCACGGTGATCACCACCGACGGCGGCGACCATGGCCCGGTGGGCTTGACCATCAGTTCCTTCAACTCGGTTTCGCTGGATCCGCCGATGGTGCTGTGGACGCTGACCCGCAAGGCCTCGTCGCTGCCCTACTTCCAGCGCGCCGAACGCTATGTAATCCACGTGCTGTCGGCCTCCCAACTGCACCTGGCGCGGCAGTTCGCCCAGGGCAGCCAGGCCAGCCGTTTCGCGGGCCTGGCCATGACGCGCTCGCCCCACGGCGCGCCGATGCTGGACGACCCGCATTGCTCGGCCTGGTTCGAATGCCACAACCACAGCCAGGTCGAGGCGGGCGACCATCTCATATTCATCGGCCAGGTCGAGCGCTGCCATTGCGGCGCCGGGCTGCCGCTGGTGTACCATGCGGGCGACTTCGAACTCACGCCTTCCCGCGAGCCGCTGGCCGAGCGCTGATGCGGCGCGGGGCACACGGCAAGAAAGATTCAAGGATGGATAAATGGCTGTAGACATCGATTGCGTGGTGCTGGGCGCCGGCGTAGTGGGCCTGGCCGTGGCGCGCGAACTGGCCCTGGCTGGCCGCGAAGTGCTGCTGGCGGAAGCCTCCGAAGCCATAGGCACCGGCACCAGCTCGCGCAATTCGGAAGTCATACACGCCGGCATCTATTACCCGCAAGGCAGCCTCAAGGCGCGCCTGTGCGTGGCCGGCAAGCACATGCTCTACGACTACTGCGCGGAACACGGCATCCCCCACAAGCGGCTCGGCAAGCTGATCGTGGCCGCCACGCCCGAACAGGCCGCGGGCCTGGACCGGATCGCCGAGCGCGCCCGCGGCAACGGCGTGGACGACCTGTACCGCATCAGCGGCGCCGAGGCGCAAGCGCTGGAGCCGGCGCTGCGCTGCGCAGGCGCGCTGGTCTCGCCCTCCACCGGCATCATCGACAGCCACGCGCTGATGCTGGCCCTGCAGGGAGACGCCGAAAACCACGGCGCGCAATGCGTGTTCCACACGCCCTACGCCGAGGGCAGCATCCTGCCCTCGGGAGAATTCCTGCTGCGCTTCGAGGGCGCGGAACCCATGGAAATCACCGCGCGCTGCGTCATCAACGCCTGCGGCCTGCAGGCGCCCGAGGCGGCGTGCCGGCTGCAGGGGCTGGATGCGCGGCACATCCCGCGGGCCTATTTCTGCAAAGGCAACTATTTCACGCTGTCGGGCCGGGCGCCTTTTGCGCGGCTGATCTACCCCATGCCGGATCACGCGGGGCTGGGCGTGCACCTGACGCTGGACCTGGGCGGCCAGGCCAAGTTCGGCCCCGACACCGAATGGATAGACGGCATCGACTACACGCTGGACCGCAAGCGCGGCGAGGTATTCTATGAGGCCGTGCGGCAATACTGGCCCGGCTTGCCCGACGGCGCGCTGAGCCCCGGATACACAGGCATACGGCCCAAGATCTCGGGCCCCGGCGAGCCGGCGGCCGACTTCGTGATCTCGGGCCCCGCGCAGCACGGCATACCCAATCTGGTAAATCTGTTCGGCATCGAATCGCCGGGGCTGACTTCGTGCCTAGCCCTGGCCCAGGCCACTGTCCAGTCGCTGCAAGGCGGCGATGCCTCGAACCCGCAGCCATGAGCCCGGCCCCGGCTGGCCTGCCGAAAATAAACCCGACACACCGCCGCAAACAGCGCGGCGGGCCAGGCATTGCGGCTATCCCGGCATGATTGCCGTTATGATGGCGAATCCGTACAAAGCATCATGAACACACACGACTATATCCTTACCCTGTCCTGCCCCGACCGAGTGGGCATCGTGCATCGCGTCACGGGCTGGCTGCTCGAGCGCGAGGGCAATATCATCGATGCCCAGCAATTCGGCGACACCGGGACTCAACGTTTCTTCCTGCGCGTGCATTTTTCCCTGCCGCGCAGCACGGAAGTTGCCGAACTGCAGCGGCAGTTCCAGCCGCTGGCCGAGGATTTCGGCATGGATGCCCGCATCCATGACGCGCGCCGCAAGGCGCGCCTGCTGATACTCGTCAGCCGCCAAGGCCATTGCCTGAACGACTTGCTGTTCCGCACGCACAGCGGCCAGTTGCCGGTGGAGATCGCCGCCATCGTCTCCAACCATCCCGACTATGCATCCCTGGCCGGCTCGTACCAGGTGCCCTTCTTCCACCTGCCCGTGACGCCCGAAACCCGGGCCGAACAAGAACGGCGGATACTGGACCTGGTGGAAGCCGAGCGCGTCGACCTGGTGGTGCTGGCGCGCTACATGCAGATTCTGTCGCAGAACCTGTGCCAGGCGCTGTCGGGCCGCGCGATCAATATCCACCACAGCTTCCTGCCGAGCTTCAAGGGCGCCCGCCCCTACCACCAGGCGCATGCCCGCGGGGTGAAGATCATCGGCGCCACCGCGCACTACGTGACCGCCGACCTCGATGAAGGCCCCATCATCGAACAGGACATCGAACGCGTGGACCATTCCATGAGCGCCGAGGAACTGGCGCAGGTGGGCAGCGACGTGGAATCGCTGGTGCTGGCGCGCGCCGTACGGCGCCACGTCGAGCACCGCATCCTGCTCAACGGGCAACGCACGGTGGTCTTCAAGTAGCGGCCCAAGCAGCGGCCGCCTTCAATCCCCTATCGCCAGCCCCTCGCGGCGCGGATCGGCGCCGCCTTCCAGGCCGTGCGCGGTGATCACCACGCCCTGCAGGCCGCTGGGGAAATCTCTTTCGCGCACGGTATAGCCCATGGCCCGCAAGGCCGGCACCAGGCGGTGCAGGGCCGTGTACTTTTCCAGCTCCAGGCCGCGATTGCGGCTGCCCAGGTTCGGCAGGTCTATGGCCTCCTGGATGTTCAGGCCGCGGTCGAGCACGCCGCGCACGGCCTTGGCGACGAAATTGATGATGGCGCTGCCGCCGGGCGAACCGATGGCCATGTAAGGCTTGCCGTCCTTCAGCACGATCATGGGCGCCATCGAACTGCGCGGCCGTTTCAAAGGCTCGACGCGATTGGCGACCGGGCGGCCCTGCGCGTCCACGTCCGACAGCGAGAAATCGGTCAGCTGATTGTTGAGCAGGAAGCCGTCCACGAAAATCTTGCTGCCGAAGGCGGACTCGATGGTGGTCGTCATGGACACCACATTGGAATGCGCGTCGACCACGACCAGATGCGAGGTGGAAGGAATTTCCAGGGTGTTGCCCTCGCCGCGCCGCATGCGCATGCGCGCCGGATCGCCCGCCGGCGCCTCGCCCATGCTGCGCTGCGGCTCGATCAGCGTGGCGCGCAAGGCCAGGTAGCCGGGATCCAGCAGGTCGCTCACCGGAACCTTGATGAAGGCAGGATCTGCCACATACAGGTCGCGATCGGCATAGGCGAGCTTGCCCGCTTCGGCGAAATAATGCACGGCCTGCGCCGAATCGACCGGGTAGCGGTCTATCGGCGTATGGGTCAGGATCTCGAGCATCTGTATTACGGTGAGCGGGCCCGAGGTGGGCGGCGGCGGCCCGCACAAGGTATAGACCTTCCGATACGGCGCACACACCGGGGCGCGTTCCAGCGCCCGGTAGCCGGCGAGATCGGCCAGCGTCATGTCGCCGGGCACCGGGTGATGAGCGATGGCGGCGACGATGTCGCGCGCCACCTTGCCCTTGTAGAAAGCATCCGGGCCGCGTTCGGCGATGCCACGCAGCACGCCGGCCAGCGCGGGATTGCGCAGCCGGTACCCGACCGGCCAGGCCTGTCCGTGTGCGTCGTAGAAATAAGCCGCCGCGGCGGGCTGCTTGCGCAAAGCCTGGTTCTGTTCGAGCAAGGCATGCAGCCGCGGCGATACCAGAAAGCCTTGCTCGGCCAGCCGTATGGCCGGCTGGAACAATGTCTTCCAGGGCAGGCGGCCTTCGCGCGCATGCAGCAGCGCCAATGCGCGCAGCACCCCGGGCACGCCTACCGACAGCCCGCTGTTGACCGCGGCCATGAACGGCAGGGCATGGCCATCGCGCATGAAGCGGTCGCTGCGCGCGGCCGCCGGCGCGGTTTCGCGCCCGTCGTAGCTGCGCACCTTGTGGCGCCGCGCATCGTAGGTGGCGATGAAGGCGCCGCCGCCTATGCCCGAAGACTGGGGCTCTACCAGATTGAGCACCATCTGCATGGCGATTGCCGCGTCGGCGGCGCTGCCGCCCTCGCGCAGGATCTGCAGGCCGGCGCGGCTGGCCAGCGGATTGGCGCTGCTGACCATGTCGTGGCGGGCATGGGCCACGAGCCGTTCGACGCGGCCTGTGCCCGCCTCGGGATTGATGTCCTCGGCCGCCATGGCCTGTTGCACCGCGGCCGGCAAGGTATCGGCCACGGCCGTGTGCGCCGGCGACAGTGCCAGCGCCACGGCTGCCAGCAGCAGCCGGGACCAGGCCAGGCCGCGCGGCGCAGGCTGGCGCAGGGGCGGAGCCGGATCCCCGAAAGCGTGCCGCGAGGTGCTCCGGACGGCGAGGCCAGCCGCCCCGTACAGTATTTCCGTCATGCTCGCCAGGGCCGAGGCCCAGGGTCGGCCCGAATCCGAGCCCGAATCCGAGCCCGGACCCGAACTCGAACCCGAACCCGGGCCGAGGCCGGAGCCAGGACTGCCGGCGCCGTCCTTGCCCTGGCTTTCATCCTTGACGCGTCTGTGCATGCATAGTCTCCTCGATGCGGGCGGCCGCCCTGCCATGCCGCGGGCCTTCAACCGCCCGGCGGCGCGGGGTCGCCGGAGGCTTTCACCAGGCCGGCCAGCCAGGTCTCGAAGGCCGCCAGCGCGCCGGAGCGCTCGATGTTGTCGGGATAGCTGAAATAATACGCCTCGGGCACCGCCAGCCCGGCGCCGGCGGGAATGCGCAGGCGCCCCGCCGCGAGTTCTCCCTGGGCCAGGAAGCGCGGTACCAGTCCCACGCCCAGTCCGGCGCGCACCGCGGCCATGGTCATGGTGAACAGCTCATAGCGCGGCCCGGCGCTCACGGAAGGCAGGTATTCCATGCCGTGGCGCTGGTACCAGAGGCGCCAGGCGTCCGGCCGCGAAATCATGTGCAGGTGGGTCAAGGCCGCCATGCCCTCCTTGCGGGCCCGGCGCGCCAGCTCGGGCAGGCAGACCGGCAGCAACTCGCCTTCGTCGAACAGCTTGATGCCTGCCGTGTGCGGCCACATCTGGCGGTCGTGATACAGGGCGGCATCGAAGGGATGGTCGCTGAACTGGAACGGCAGCGTGCGTATCGACAGGCTGACCGAGATATCGCCATGGCGGGCGCGGAATTCCGGCAGCCGCGGGATTAGCCAAGTGGTGGCCAGCGTGGGTAAGACGGCAATGTGCAGGCTGCGCCCCATGCCGGCGCGCGACACCAGGCCGAAGGTGTCTTTTTCCAGTTGTTCCAGATGATGCCGCACCCGCGCCGCGTATTCGGCGCCCGCCTCGGTCAAGGCCACGCGGCGGCGCACGCGCGTGAACAACTGCACGCCCAGGCGTTCCTCCAGGCCCGCCACCTGGCGATAAATAGCGCTGTGGGTCAGGGCCAGCTCTTCGGCCGCGCGGGAAAAC
This sequence comes from Candidimonas humi, assembly GCF_019166065.1. Taxonomy (GTDB): domain Bacteria; phylum Pseudomonadota; class Gammaproteobacteria; order Burkholderiales; family Burkholderiaceae_B; genus Candidimonas; species Candidimonas humi. The sequence goes on along the minus strand of NZ_JAHTBN010000003.1, from coordinate 156,397 downwards.
GAGCCCAGGCGCGCCGTGGCCTCGAAGGCCTGCAAGGCGCCCAGATTAGGTATGCCGTGTCTCATTCCGATGTCCCGTCGTCCTCTTGCGCCCTGGTGCACTAGGGGCCTGTTCACATTAAAAGGGGTGCCGCACTGGCAGACGGAAGCCCGCCAGGCTAGACGCGGGCGAGGCCGCGTGGCCACCCCGCCGTCGCGGCCGGGGAGGAGGTTTAGAATCGGAAGCCATGAGGCCCCGGCCGCCGGCGCCCGACAGGCGCCCCGCGGCCAAAACCGGCCCCGGCATGTCTGCGCAATACGCAAGACATTGTGCAATTTTATCAATTGCGTTGTGCATAAAACGCACTTATCCTGGAAGGACCATGAAATCCAGCGCATCCCCCGCTCCCGCCGCCCGCCTGGGCGGCCATATTCTCGTCGACCAACTGGTCGCCCAGGGCGTCGAACACGTGTTCTGCGTGCCCGGTGAAAGCTACCTGGCCGTACTCGACGGCCTGCACGACACCGACATCCAGGTCACGGTCTGCCGCCAGGAAGGCGGCGCCGCCATGATGGCCGAGGCCCACGGCAAGCTCACCGGCCAGCCCGGCATCTGCATGGTGACGCGCGGGCCGGGGGCCTCCAATGCCATGGCCGGCGTGCACATCGCCCACCAGGATTCCACGCCGATGATCCTGTTCGTCGGCCAGATCGACCGCGCCATGCGCGAGCGCGATGCCTTCCAGGAAATGGACTACCGCGCGGTCTTCGGCACGCAGGCCAAGTGGGTCACCGAAATCGACCAGATCGAACGCATCCCCGAACTGGTATCGCGCGCCTTCCATATCGCCACCTCGGGACGCCCCGGGCCGGTGGTGATCGCGCTGCCCGAAGACATGCTGACCGAACAGGCCAGCGTCGCCGACGCGCCGCACTACGAAGCCATCGACGCCGCCGTGCCGGCCGCGCAGATCGAAGCCCTGGGCCAGGAACTGGCACGCGCCAAACGGCCCATCGCCATACTCGGCGGTTCGCGCTGGGACGCGCAGGCGGTCGATCAGTTCGCCGCCTTCGCGGCCCGCTGGCAACTGCCGGTCACGGTGCAGTTCCGGCGTCAGATGCTGTTCCCGGCTCGCCACCCCAGCTTCGCCGGCGACCTGGGCCTGGGCAGCAATCCCGAGCTCATCCGCTACATCAAGGAATCCGACCTGGTGCTGCTGGTCGGCGGGCGCATGTCCGAAGTCCCCAGCCAAAGCTATACCCTGCTGGGCATCCCCGTGCCCGCGCAGCGCCTGGTGCATGTACACCCCGATGCCGGCGAGCTGAACCGCGTCTACCGGGCCAATCTCGCCATCAATGTCTCGCCCGCATCCTTCGCGGGCGCGCTGGAAAGCCTGGCGCCGACAGGCGCCCCCGCATGGGCCGCCGCGGGCCAGGCGCTGCATGCCAGCAGTGCGGCCTGGACCGATCCGTCCCGCATCGAAAACCCCGGCCCGCTGCAAATGGGGCGTGTCATGCAATACCTGAACGCGCGCCTGCCCGAAGACGCCATCATGACCAACGGCGCGGGCAACTATGCCACCTGGCTGCATCGCTTCCATCCCTTCCAGCGCTACGGCACGCAGCTGGCCCCCACTTCCGGTTCGATGGGCTACGGCCTGCCGGCCGCGGTCGGCGCCAAGCGCATCCAGCCCGAAAAGACAGTGGTGTGTTTCGCCGGCGACGGCTGCTTCATGATGCACGGCCAGGAATTCGCCACGGCGGTGCAGTACGGCCTGCCCATCATCGTGCTGATCTTCGACAACGGCATGTACGGCACCATCCGCATGCACCAAGAACGCCATTATCCGGAACGCCTGTCGGCCACCACCCTGCAGAACCCCGACTTCGCGGCCTATGCCCGCGCCTTCGGCGGGCACGGCGAAACAGTAGAAAGCACCGAACAGTTCGAACCGGCCTTCGAGCGCGCGCTGGCCAGCGGCAAGCCCGCCATCCTGCATTGCAAGATCGATCCCGAGGCCATCACGCCCACGACCACGCTGCAGAAAATCCGCCAGCAGGCGCTGGCGGCGACCAAGTAAAAATGCTGCCGGCCCCGGTGTCGCCGCCGGTCGGCCGGCCTGCCGCGACATCGCCGGCGACCGCCCGCGGCTCTATCGCCGCGGCGTTTTTCGCAAAAATGCTTTAAACTTAAAATTATTTTCCACGGAGCACACCCATGTCTTCTGCCCCCTCCTTCCACTGGCAAGATCCTCTCTTGCTGGACGCCCAGCTCACCGAAGAAGAGCGCATGGTGCGCGACGCGGCCCAGGCCTATGCGCAGGACAAGCTCGCCACGCGCGTGCTCGAAGCCTTCCGCCACGAAAAGACCGACCCGTCGATCTTCGCGGAAATGGGCGAGCTGGGCCTGCTCGGCGCGACCATCCCCGCCGAATACGGCGGCGCCGGCATGAACTACGTGTGCTACGGCCTGATCGCGCGCGAAGTCGAGCGCGTCGATTCGGGCTACCGCTCGATGATGAGCGTGCAGTCCTCGCTGGTCATGGTGCCCATCAATGAATTCGGCAGCGAAGAACAAAAGCGCAAATACCTGCCCAAACTCGCCAGCGGCCAATGGATAGGCTGCTTCGGCCTGACCGAACCCAATCACGGCTCCGACCCCGGCAGCATGGAAACCCGCGCGGTCAAGACCGCCGACGGCTACAAGCTCAGCGGCAACAAGATGTGGATCACCAACTCGCCCATCGCCGACGTCTTCGTAGTGTGGGCCAAGTGCGTGGGCGGCGACCACGACGGCAAGATCCGCGGCTTCATCCTGGAAAAAGGCATGAAAGGCCTGACGGCGCCGGCCATCCACGGCAAGGTGGGCCTGCGCGCCTCGATCACCGGCGAAATCGTGATGGACGAAGTCGAAATCGCCGAAAGCCAGATGCTGCCCGGCGTCAGCGGCCTGAAAGGCCCCTTCACCTGCCTGAACTCGGCGCGCTACGGCATCGCCTGGGGCGCCCTGGGCGCCGCCGAATTCTGCTGGCACACCGCGCGCCAGTACACCGTCGACCGCAAGCAGTTCGGCCGCCCGCTGGCCGCCAACCAACTCATACAGAAGAAGCTGGCCGACATGCAGACCGAAATCACCCTGGCGCTGCAAGGCTGCCTGCGCCTGGGCCGCATGAAGGACGAAGGCACCGCGGCGGTGGAAATCACCTCCATCATGAAGCGCAATTCCTGCGGCAAGGCGCTGGACGTCGCCCGCCTGGCGCGCGACATGCTGGGCGGCAACGGTATTTCCGATGAATTCGGCATCGCCCGCCACCTGGTGAACCTGGAAGTGGTCAACACCTACGAAGGCACCCACGACGTGCACGCCCTGATCCTGGGCCGCGCCCAGACGGGGATACAGGCGTTCTACTGATCGAACGCGCCGCTTCGAGGCGTATCGTCACCGGGGCCTATAGGCCCCAGCCCACGCAATCCGCGCCCGCCCGACAAGGCGGGCGTTTTGCATACGCGCCGTTCAGTCATCAGTTCAGTCATCATCGCCCTGGCCGGACCCGGCGCCGCGCTGCAGCTTCCTGGCCATCTGCCGCGCCACCTTGATGAACTCGGGCGTCTTCAGCACCGAAGCGTGCCCTGCGCCTTCGACATAGGTGAGATCCGCCTGCACGCCGCCGGCACGCAGTTTTTCCAGGAAGGCCTCGCTGAACTTGGGCAGCGTATTGGTGTCCTTGGTGCCCACGACAATCCGGATGGCCGTGCCGGGCTTGATCTTGCCGGCCTCTTTCAAGGGCGACAGACTACGGCCCCAATATCCGCTCTTGTCGCCGCTATGCGCGCGCCAGGCGCGCCATGCCACCACGTCGCAGGGACAACCGGCCAGCAGGTAGGCATCGGCCGCGGCGGGATGCCGCGCCGCGGTCAGGGCTGTCATGGCCGAGCCGCCCGAATGGCCGACCAGCAAAATGCGCCGGCCCGGGTAATGGCGGCGCAGGCTGTCCAGCGCGCCCGCGAGAATATCGACATTGCCCGCGGTGTAGTCATCGTCCTGGAACGACGTAAAGCCGTCGGACTTGCCGAGCGGGCTGGTGTAGCCCGGCCGCTGCAGCGCCACCACCATCGCATTCAGTTTCTTGCTCAGGCGCACCGCCGTGCCCTTGTCGTCGCTCAGGGTGATATGGCCGCCGTTGTCCCCATGCAGAAAGACAATCAGCACTTTCTTGAAGTGCTGGGCATCGGACTCGTGCAGTTTCATGAGCAGGCAGCCCTTCGGGCCCCCGGCCCGCGAGACGCCATCGGCGGGCTTGCCGTCCGGACATGCAGCCCCCGCCAGGGCCCACGCCGCGTTCCCGCAAAATGCGGCGGCGCTAGCGACCGCCACGGCCGCGGATATTTTGATGCAACGACGCAAGCCAGCCTGGATCATCGCCTGTCCCCTCGGATTGATTTGGATTTATTGATTGAATCTGTTCGACGATGGCGAAATATAAACCCGCGCTACGGCGCCCGCCAAGAGGGAAACGGGGCACCGGGCCGGCGGCGATCTGCAAGCCGCTGGATGCGGCCGCTATCCATAAATCAAACTATATAAACCCCATCATCCAACAATATAATTTATAGATGGCGCTGTGATGCGCATGAGCCGGCCATTTGCAGCACACTCCAGGCAACGACAACACTTCATGAATATCTCCACTCGCCAATTGCAAGGCTTCCTGCTGGTCGCGCGCCTGGCCAGCTTTACGCGGGCAGCCGAGCAATTGCATATCACGCAGGCGGGCTTGAGCGCGCTGATACGTGATCTTGAAGCCCAACTGGGATGCCGGCTGTTCGACCGCACGACCCGATCCGTGTCCCTGACCCGCGAAGGGCAAAGCCTGGTGGGATTCGCCGAGCGAGCTGTCCACGAATTGGAGGCCGCCGCCGCCTCGCTGCGGGCCAGCGCCCTCCAGGCCCGCAAGCTGCTGACGATTGCCGCGACGCCGATCACCGCCGGAAATCTCCTGCCGGAGGCGTATCGCGTCTTCACGCGCACGCATCCCAGTGTCGAGGTGCGGGTGCGCGACGTGCCTCAACCCGCGGTGCATGGCCTGGTCGAGAGAGGCGAGGTGGACACCGGATTCGGAATATTCATCAAGCCAAGCACAGGCACGGAACTGCGAGCCCTGCTGGAGTTCCAGCTGATCTGCATCGCCCCACGCGGCAGCCTGGGGCTACGGGCGCCGACGACACGGCAGGCATCGAGGCGAGGCCTGCCTACGTTGGCTTGGTCGCAGTTGCCGAGCCTGCCGCTACTGTCCCTGCCCGCCTCCACGCCTCCACAGCAGGTGGTGGACGCTTACTTGAAAGAAACGGGGCAGCCCCCCGCCACGGGCCCCATATGCAACTCGATGCAAACCATCATTGCCATGGTACGCGCCGGGCATGGCCAGGCCATCCTGCCGTCCATGGTCATGCCTTCGTGTCCGCCACAATGGTTCGACGTGGCACGCATGGTGGAACCGGCGGTCCCATTGCAGTTCTATCAGATATCCAAGAAGGGGCACGCGCTACCCATCGCCACGCAGCCATTCGTCGACACTCTGGTCGACGTGGTGCGCAAACTCTGCAGGGTCTAGTCTCCCGCCACCCGGCCCATGTACTTGAATCCGGACGGGCGAGCGGGGCTCTGGCCGGTCAGCTACGCAGCGACAGGCGCCACCAGCGGCACGTTTTCGGGCTCATAGGCAAACAGCCACTCATAGCGTTCCCGCACCTTGGATTCCTGCCATTCTTCGGTCACGTAGCGCTCGGCGGCAACGGGGTCGGCCAGTTGCGGATTGTGGAAGCGCTTGGTATTGGCCGCCGAGCCGTTGACAATGCGCGTGGTGCGCTCGATGCGAGTGGCCTGGTATACCTGCAGCGCAAACGCCGGATCATCCGGGTAGCGTTCCAGCGCCCGGGCGACCACGCAGCCGTCTTCGATCGCCATCGCGGCCCCTTGGGCCAGGAAAGGAAGCGTCGGATGCGCGGCGTCGCCCAGCAGGGTGATCCGGCCGCGGGTCCAGTTGGCGAGCGGATCGCGCACCATCATGGCCCAGCGCAATGGGTTCTTCAATTGCCGGACTATCGCCTGCACGTCTTCGTGCCAGCCCCTGAAATCGTCCAGGCACTCTTCGATCGAGCCCTGCTCGGTCCATGACTCGCGTCCCCAGTCGCCGCCCTTTTCGACGATGCCCGTGAAACTGACGAGCCGGCCCGCATTCACCAGGTAATGAATGACGTGCCTGCCTGGGCCGACCCAGTTCACCCCGGCGGGCTCGCTGAAGCGCGCCGGCAGGTGCTCCGTAGGAATCACGCCGCGCCAGGCGATGCAGCCCGAGAACCTGGGTTTGTCTTCGGCTATCCATTGCGCGCGGGCAACGGAATGCACCCCGTCGGCGCCGATCAGCAGGTCTGCCGTGACGGTCGTGCCGTCCTGCAGGCTGGCCGATACCCCGTCGTCCCGCTGATCGACCTTTACCACCTTGGCATTCAAGGTCAGCGCGCCGGGGCGGGCAGCCTGCAGGGCGTCGACCAATATGCCATGCAGGTCGGGGCGATACAGCATCATGTACGGAAAGCCATAGCGCTGCAGCGATTCGCGCCCCAGGTCGAACAATTGCCATTCCTGGCCGGTGTTCCAGATGCGGACACATTTCTTGCTGGGCACTATGGTCGCAGCCTTCAAAGGCTCCTCCAGGCCCAGCCCATGCAGCACGCGCGTGGCATTGGCGCTGAGCTGGATGCCCGCCCCGACGGCCTTCAGGTCGGAAGCCTGCTCCAGCACCTGCACGTCGAAGCCCTTCTTCAGCAGGCACAAGGCAGCGGTCAGCCCCCCTATGCCCGCGCCGGCGATCAAAACACGTTTTCCCATTTTTTGTACTTTGCTGTCAGACATAAAAGAAATCCAGTTTCGCTATCAAGAAATCATTGGCAAGAATGATCTTCTTGCTCTGTATCCGGTATGCGTCTGCAGTCCGGACCAGGGTATGTTCATAGCGGCCCGCGTAAGTCAGCAGGGCATTGTCCTTGTGCACATATATATGGCTGCTCCAGGCGGAACTGACGCGCAGCAAATGTTCCGGGTCGAGTTCCTCGATCACGCTGCCCGTCACCATGTGCACAGTGCGAGGCAAGGGCAGGCCCGCCGCGGAACGTTCCGAACCCAGCCGCCGCACCCGCTCTTCCAGCAAGGCCTTGCCGCGCAGGTATATGAACGACAATTCGGTTTCGGGGTCCTGGATCAGGTTGGTCTCGTCGCGCCAGGCCGGCACCCAGAACACGGCGTCGTCCTCGTATAAATCCAGCCAGTCGCCCCATTGCCGGGTATCGAGATAAAGCGCTTCGCGCGCCAATAGCTCGCGTGCCAGTTCTCTGTCGTGCTGCTGCGTCATTGCCCGAGCTCCTCGCCGCCGCCATCGCGCGCCAGGCCCTGGGCGATGAGGGCTTTCCAATATCTGTATGTGGAGTGCATGACGGTTTCATCCCCCAGGGTGAAGGACCCCACCACCGCCGACTCCGGCCGGATGCCGAGCTCGTCGGCCTCCGGGCACTGTTTCTGGCCCAGCATCGCGGTTCCCCGCGCCTGCCCTTGCTGCCATTGAACCGTCGCCGCGGCGAAGCCGCGCTGGCAGTCTTCGTAGTTGGCGATATCGTCCGGAGTGGCCAGGCCGCTGGGATTGAAGAACTCTTCGTACTGGCGTATGCGCAGCGCCCGTGCCTCGGCAGGCTCGCCGACCGGCGCCAGGCAGAACGTGCGCATTTCGGTACGGTCGGCGGCCAGCGGGCGCCAGATGCGCAATTGCAGCGAGGCATTCTCGGCAAACTGCGCGTTGGGGAACATGGTGATATTGCGCACGGACATCATCCAGCGCGCTCGCGTTTCGCCGACACGCAGTACGAGTTCGTCCTTGACGTAGCTCAAGGGCGTGGTCTTGTCCGACGGGGCCGGCCCCCACATGGCATTGTGGCCGTGCTTGAATGCGAAGGTGCCGCGCTGCAGGTCGGCGCTCTTGAAAGTGGAATACACCGACGCCTTGTCGCTGCGGCGGCGCAGCGCCTGGATATAGGAAAGATGCGTGGACGAGAAATGATAAGGGTCCACGCCATTTTCCATCTGCAGCTTCCAGTTGCCGCGAAACAGGAACGCGCCCCGCCCCGGTATGCACTCCACGCCTTGCGGGCTCTGGTCCACGATCAGGTCTATCATGGCGCGCAGGTCGCCCAGGTATTCCTCGAGCGGGGGCACGTCCGGATTCAGGCTGCCGAAGATGAAGCCGCGATAGACCCCGACGCGCACCGGCTCGAGATCGTGGCCGATGCGATCGAAGCATTCGGGGTAGGCGCCCTGGTCCTTGTCCTTGATCAGGATATTACGGCCGCCCGCGTCATAAGCCCAGCCGTGATATTGGCAGACGAATGTCCTGGCGTTGCCCTGCTGCATATGGCATACCATCGCCCCCTTGTGCCGGCAGGTGTTCAGCAGGCAGTGCACCTGGCCGCCGCCATCCCGCGTGACGATGACGGGCGCACGCCCTATGTGCGTGGTGAAATAATCGTGAGGCCTGCGGATTTGCGATTCCAGGCCCAGCAAGTTCCATGTGCCCTCGAACAAATAACGCATTTCCCATTCGAACACCTCGGGATCGCGATAGATGTCGCGGTTTACCAGAAAGCCGTCGGTATCGTCCTCGCGGATCAACTGCTCTAATGTTGCGGCCATGATGCCCTACTTCAGGTGGATATGGGCCGCCTCGATCAGGGCTCCCCACTTCTTGCCGTCCGCGGCGATGCGATCGGCGAACTCCCGCTCGCTGGAGGGATGCACGACGAAGCCTGAATGCTCCAGGGACTTGACGACGTCGGGCTGCTGCAAGGCGAGTGCCACGGCCTTGTTGAGGACCGCGACCCGATCGGCGGGCGTGCCTGCCGGCGCGAGCAGGCCGAACCAGGTGATGGATTCGAAATTCTTGTACCCGGCCTCCTGGAATGTGGGCATATCGGGCAAGGCCGGCCAGCGCTTCGAACTGGCGACCGCCAGCGCCACTACCTTGCCGGACTTGGCCATGGGAACAATAGTCGTGGGCGTATCGAAGTAGTAATCGACATTCTTCGCCAACAAGGCATTCATCGCAGGCGCGCCGCCGTTATAGGGCACATGCACGGACGAAATGCCCGCAACCGACTGGAACAACTCGGCGGTCAGGTGCGAGGACCCGCCGGTACCCGTGGACGCGAAATTCAATTTGCCGGGATGAGCCTTGGCCAGGGCTACGAACTGCCCCACGGTCTTGACGCCCAGCGACGGCCGCACGGCCAATATGAATGGGCTGGTGGCCACCAGGCTGATCGGGTCGAAGGATTTCCGGGGGTCGTAACGGATGTTCGAATACACGTGCGGCGCAATGGCCAGCGCGCTGGCGGTTCCCCACAGCAAGGTGTAGCCGTCCGCTTTCGCATTGGCGACATGGGTGGCTCCCAACACGCTGCCCGCGCCCGGCATGTTCTCGACGATTATCTTGTCGCCCGTGCCTTTGGTCATCGCGGCCGCGACCACCCGCGCCGAGGTATCGGTGGGGCCTCCGACCGCGAACGGCACAATGATCGTGATGGGCTTTTCGGGAAAAGCCTTTGCAAACCCGCTGCAGGGAGCCAGGGCGCCCAGCCCCAGGGCCAGGACGGCCCACCGCTTGAACAGTTGTACTCGCATCACTCGTCTCCATGTTTTTGCAGCCGTGGCACTGGCCCAGGCCGATAGCCGGAATTAAACGTCCGCCCGATAAAAAAGTGAAACAAGAATATTGTTTGAATTAACAAATTTAATTTATATATAGACGCAGAATCATGCTCTCCTCTACATTGAGGCCTGACACACATCCGTCGGAAACGCAGGCATTGCAGCCTTGCCGGCCGCTACGGCCCAAGCCAATTAATATTACGTGTAGAAATATGCATATATTCAAATATGTATAATGAATCTGGCGGCGACGCGCTTATGGAAGAGCGCATCTCACCGCTACGGCTACGCACAGACAAGCAGCAATTCGCACATACGGAAAACATGTCCATGACCACGAATCTCATCCGCAGACACCGCAGGCTGTATGGCCTGGCTGCCGCGGGCCTGCTGGCGCTGGGCGCCGAGGCTCATGCAGACTCCCTGGCCGACCAGGGCAAGGCGATCGCCACTGCCGGCAGCGGCGCCGCCGTCGCCTGTGCCAGTTGCCATGGCGCGCAGGGCCAGGGTATGGCCGCCGCCGGCTTTCCCTATCTGGCGGGGCAAGGCGCCGACTACCTGGCACGCCAGTTGCAGGACTTCGCATCCGGCAAGCGTACCAACCCTGTGATGCAGCCCATCGCCAAGGCGCTCAGCGCCGAGCAGGTCAAGGCCGTCGCCGCGTACTTCTCGCAATTGCCGCCCGTCATGGACACCAAGGCGCTGGCCGCCCACGAGGATACCTATCCGCCCAAGGGCGATGCGGGCGCCTGGCTGGCCAACCGCGGCGACTGGAGCCGCAACATCCCCGCCTGTGTGCAATGCCACGGCCCGGGCGGCATCGGCGTGGGCAAGGATTTCCCGGCTATTGCCGGGCAGCCTGCCCAGTACATCCACAATCAGCTGGCGGCCTGGAAGGACAAGAAACGCGATCCGGGCCCGCTGGCCCTGATGGGCGATATCGCCGCGCGTATGGACGATGCACAGATGACGGCGGTCTCGGATTATTTTTCCAAGCTGCCGGCTGCCGCGCAGAGCCCGGCCGCACAGGCTCAGGGAGCACAGAAATGAATAAACCCTTGAAGCACGCCGCCCTTTTCGCCGCTGCCATCGTTACGCTGGGCGCGGCCCTGCCCTGTACCGCGCAAGCCGCCACAGAGCCCGCCGCCGCGGCCAAGGCGGCGCCAGCCTTTACGCCGCCGCCGGCCGACTCCATACCCGACGACGACTTCGGCAAGATGGTGCGCAAGGGCCAGGACATCTTCCTGCAGACCGGCGCCCATGCCGGCAAGTACATCGGCAACGATCTGAACTGCGTCAGTTGCCACCTGGATGCGGGGCGGCGCGCCAACGCCTCGCCGATGTGGGCGGCCTATGTGCTTTATCCTGCGTATCGCTCCAAGAACGGCCACGTCAATACCCTGGCCGAACGCCTGCAAGGATGCTTCCGCTACAGCATGAACGGGGTCATGCCGCCGGCCGACAGCCAGACCATCGTGGCGCTGGAAACCTATATGTTCTGGCTGGCCGAAGGCGCGCCCACCGGCGTGAAACTGGCCGGCCAGGGCTTTCCCAAGCTCGCCAAGCCGGCCCAGAAAGCCGACTACACACGCGGGCAGCAAGTCTATGAACAGCATTGCGTGCTTTGCCACGGCGCCGATGGCGCGGGCCAGCGTGCCGGGGGCAAGATGGTGTTCCCCGCCCTGTGGGGCGACGATTCGTACAACTGGGGCGCCGGCATGCACAGCGTCGCCAACGCGGCGGCCTTCATCAAGGCCAATATGCCGCTCAGCCAGGGCAATACCCTGACCGAACAGCAGGCCTGGGACGTGGCCTATTTCATCGACGCACAAGAGCGGCCCCAGGACCCGCGCTTCAACGGATCGGTCGAGGAAACCCGCAAGAAATACCACGACTCCCCAGACAGCCTGTACGGATTGGAAGTCAACGGCAAAGTGCTGGGCGCGCATTCCACGCCGGCCGGCGGCAAGCTCAGGAAGGGTTCGTAGCGCGGAGGTACACGGGCAGCATGGGCCTCTGCATAACCCATGCCCGCCGGCGTAAGGCTCAAGGCTCAAGGCTCAAGGCTCAAGGCTCAAGGCTCAAGGCTCAAGGCTCAAGAGTACAGAGTCCCGCAAGACACCGCAGGCCGCAAGACACAATGCGCCGATTCGTGGCAAATCGCGAGCGCTGCCATAATGTCGCCTGTATGCTTCACTCACGCGAGAGACCATGTCCCAAGAACGAGTACTCATTACCGGCGGCGGCGCCGGCATAGGTGCGGCTTGCGCGCAGCGCTGCGCCGATGACGGCTACGAAGTAGTGGTTATCGACCGGGTCGGCGGCGACATCGCCGCCGATCTGTCCGACCCCGGGCAGACCGCCGAGGCGCTGGAACAGGCGCTGCGCGGCGGGCCGATCACTCGCCTGGTGAACAATGTGGGCGTGGTATGCCCGGCCAGCGCCGCCGAACAGACCATGGAAGAACTGGCGCTCACCTGGTCCTTGAACGTGCGTTGCGCCATGCAATGCATGCAGGCGCTGCTGCCCGGCATGCAGGCTGCGGGCTTCGGCCGGATAGTGAATATTTCGTCACGGGCGGCCCTGGGCAAGGAATTGCGCAGCGCCTATGCCTCGACCAAGGCGGCCCTGCTGGGGATGACGCGGGTCTGGGCGCTGGAACTCGGCCGCCACGGCATCACGGCCAATGCCATCGGCCCGGGCCCTATACGCACGGAATTGTTCGATCGGGTCAATCCGGCGGACAGCCCGCGTACCCAGGCCATCATCGACGGCGTGCCGGTCAAGCGCCTCGGAACTCCGGACGATATCGCGCATGCCGCCGCATTCCTGCTCGATAAGCGCAGCGGCTTTACGACCGGCCAGGTCTTGTACGTGTGCGGCGGCATGACAGTCGGCACGGCGGCGGTCTGATGGCGCTGCGCGCGCATGTAGGCCCATAGGCCTATACTCCATAGGCACCGCCTCCCCGCCGGGGCGATACGTAGTCTTGCGAAACGAAGCCAGACAAGCATGTAGCATGAGCCCTCATCACGATGCCGGCAAACCGGCGAGCCATACCGATAACAAACCCATACAACGCGGCAAGGTATTCGCCACTGTTTCCCTGGCGCTGCTGATGACGTCGGTGGATTCGACCATCGTCGCGACCGCGCTGCATTCCATGCAGCTCGGGCTGCATACCTCGATCAACTGGGTCGGCTGGACCATCACTGCGTATTCCTTCGGCTTCGTGCTGATGCTGCCGATCAGCGGCGGCCTCAGCGAACGCTACGGCCGCCGCAAGGTGTTTCTGGGCTCGATCATCGCATTCACGGTGGCTTCGCTGTGCTGCGGGCTGACCAATGATATTTTCCTGCTGATTGCCCTGCGCGCGGTGCAGGCGGCGGGCGGCGCCGGTTTCACGCCTTCGGCCACCGGCATCGTCGTCGACCATTTCGGCAGCGCCCGCGACCGCGCCGTCAGCTTGTTCGGCAGCATCTTTCCCATCGGCGCAATGATCGGGCCCATCTTCGGCGGCCTGTTCGTGACGTACTGGAGCTGGCGCGGCGTATTCTTCGTCAACGTGCCTATCGGCCTGCTGCTCCTCGCGACGACCTTGCGCTATATACCGCCCGACCAGCCTGCGCACTCTGCCAAGTCCAGCGGCCCCATAGCAAAAAATGGCCCCCACGCTGCGCCTTCGGCTTGCTTCCCCCCAAGGGGGCGCTTTTTGCCTCGGGGCGGCCCAGCGGCAAAAAAACCCCGCCCCGGCCTGGACATCGTTGGCATCACGCTGCTTGGCTGCGGCCTGTTCGCGGCCATGCTGGCAGCCAGCTACCTCGGCGAAAAGCACGCGGAACCGGGATCGCCGGCATTCATAGTGCCGGCGGTTGTCGCGGTCGCAGGCCTATGGCTGTTCTTCCGCCATATCCACCGCAGCACGCATCCTTTCATCGCCCCCCAGTTGATACACGGACCGGGCTTCGGCTCGGTCAACATCATCAACACCATCTACGGCGGCATCATCGCAGGCTCGATGGCGCTGGTTCCGCTATATGCCACCAACCGCTATGGCATAGATGCACTCGGCTCCGGCACCCTGCTGGTCGCCCAGGGGATCGCCGCCATCGTCCTGTCCATCGTCGGCACCATGATATTGCGCCGCACCGGCTATCGCCTGCCCATGTACATAGGCGGCACGGTGATAGGCCTGGGCATGCTGCTGCTCGCCATACATCCGCCCGCGGGCATTTCGCCCTACGCCTGGATGGCGACCGCGGCTTTTCTGGTCGGCGCGGGCAGCGGCACCCTGAACCCGGCCAGCCGCAACGCAGGCCTGCAACTGGCGCCCGAGCATTCCTCGACGCTCGCCGCGCTGCGCACCTTGTTCCGCCAGGTGGGCACCATAGTCACCATCTCGGCGGCCACCGCGATCCTGTCGCATTCCGCAGCCCCGGGCTCGACCCAGAGCTGGACCTACATCGCGACGGCATTGCTATGCCTGGTCTTTCTACCGGTGATCGCCCAGGTGCCGGAACACCGCGGCTCGTGGTGAAGCGGCGCTTTGCCAAGCGCCTCCGTGCCAGGCAGATGTCCGCAAGCCGCCCGAGCATAGCCCGGGGATCCCCGGAGCCCGGCATCAGGCTCCCAGGTCGAACAGGCTGGTCGCTTCCAGTTCCAGCACTTGCTCGTCGCGCTGATTGAAGACCTGCCAGGTCCAGCGCATGATGCCCAGGTCGGCTCGGCTGGAAGATGTACGCACGGAATCGATCGTGGCCTCAAGGCGGATGGCATCGCCGGGGCGCACGGGCAGCATCCAGCGCAGCCTTTCCACGCCCGGGGAACCAAAAGACTCGGAATCCGTCAGGGCCGCGTCGACGGCCATGCGCATCGCCAGGCTGCAGGTAAGCCAGCCGCTGGCGATCAGGCCGTTCCAACGGCCCTCGCCCGCGCGCTGCACGTCAGTGTGGAACCATTGGGGGTCGTAGGCGCGCGCAAAGCCGAGCATTTCCTCTTCGCCCACGACGACGGGAGGATGCTTGATGACCATGCCGGCTTGGAATTCGCTGAATTTCATGTCAGACCTATCGGGAACGTAGTGCGGAAAAATTCGATGCCTGCACAGCGTTCCCCGGTCGGCCGCGGGGCTACAACAGGCAGGCATCGGCTGCCTCCAGTGTAACGCCCCTGGCGCGGGGGATTTCGAAGCGACTCTGCTCTCCCCGAGACGACCGTTCGGGAGCGGTTCATGCTCCTTCAGAGGATGCGCATGAACCGGAACAGACTATCCAGGCAGAGGGGAAAGGCCTGAAGCAGCGGGAACCGCAAACCCCTAAAGCTCAATACGTCTCGAAATGCAGCCGCCCCTGCGTCTTGAGCTGGGCGTGGACTTCGGTCCAGTCGCCGCCGGCTTGCGAAACGACGTGGCGCAAGGCGTCGATGACGCCGTCTTCCATGCCCTTGAGGCCGCAGACATAGATGCAGGTCTTGCCGTTTTCGATCAGGCTCATCACATCGCTGGCGCGCTCGCGGATCAGGTCCTGCACGTACCGCTTGGGCTGGCCGGGCGCGCGCGACAGGGCCAGGTTGATGTCGATGAATTCCTTGGCCAGGTTCATCAGCGGGCCGAAATACGGCAGCTCGCGCTCGGTGCGCGCACCGAAGAACAGCATCAACTTGCCATTGAAATTCTGTTCCTTGGTCAGGCGCCGGCAGCGCTCGGTCATGGCTCGCATGGGGGCCGAGCCGGTGCCGGTGCAGATCATGATCAGGTTCGAGTCGACCTGGTTGGGCATCAGGAAGGTGTTGCCGTAAGGGCCTATGACCTTGACGGTGTCGTTCTTCTTCAGGTCGCACAGGTAGTTCGAGCACACGCCCAGCGTCGGATTGCCTTCATAGTCGGTGGTCACGCGCTTGACCGTCAGCGACAGGTTGTTGTAACGCGGCCGCTCACCGTCGCGCGGGCTGGCGATCGAATACTGGCGGGCATGATAGGGCCGGCCGGAGGCGTCGACGCCCGGCGGGAAGATGGCGACCGACTGCCCTTCCAGCACGGGAAAAGGCTGTTCGCCGAAGTCCAGCACGATGTGGTGGATGTCGCTTTCGGTGTCCTCGTCGGTGACACGGTAATTGCCGACGACCGTGGCCATCACCGGGTTCTTGTGGGTGTACAGATTGAGATAGGGATGCGCGGCCGACCAGGGGGGAATACTGGCCCCGGCCGAGGTCGAGGGCAGCCCGTCCAGGTCGGCATTGGGGTCTTCCTGCGTCTCGGCAGCCACGGGCACGGCCGCGGGCGACTGTTCCGCGGCCTCGCCGGCGGCGGGCTCGGGCAGGTCCTGCTGGGCCGGCAGTTCGGTCCAGCCGAATTGGGCTTCCATGCTGTAGGCCTGGTCCGACAAGACCTTCAGCCAGTTGTCGATGGCGCCGGTGGGGCACGGCGGCACACAGGCCATGCAGCTTTTGCAGACTTCGGGGTTCACCACATAATTGTTGGAATCATGGGTGATGGCGTCGATCGGACAGGTTTCCTCGCAGGTGTTGCAACGTATGCAGATCTCAGGATCGATCAGGTGCTGCTTGATGACGCTGGCGGGTATCGGGGCTGTCATGACGGAACTCCTGTTGCCGAGGCCGTATGTCCGGGCCGGGCCTGCGCTGCGCATAAAGCGGCAGCGCAGCGCCCCGCCGGAACATCAAAAAGACTTCAGTTGAAACGTACGTATTCGAAATCGATAGGCTGGCGGTTGATGCCTATGGGCGGCGGCGCGATCCAGTTGGCAAACTTGCCGGGCTCGGCCACGCGTCCCATCAGCGAGGCGACAAAGGCACGGTCGCCCTCGGTGGGCAGCCAGGAATCCTGGTTGGCGCGCCACTGGTCTTCGCTCAGCACGGTGCCGTCCGGAGCGACGCGGATGCCGGCCAGGGCGCCGATCTTGCGATTGAAGGCCTTGTGCGGCACTTGCAGGCGGAAGGCGACGCCGCTCTTTTCCATTACGCGGTTCCAGCGGCCCACGCCGGCCATCGAGTCGCGGATGAAGTCGTCGCGCAGCACCTCGTTCAAGGCATTGAGCATGGGCACCTCGATCTCGCGCAGCTTGCCGTCGGCCACTTCCAGCACGCGGTAGGTATCGTTCTTGAGCTGGTGATCGTCGCTGCGCTTGCCCTCTTCGTAGCGGCCCTTCAGGCCCGAGCTGTAGAAGATGGCCGCATTGGACGACTGGTCCGCGCCGAACAAGTCGATGGTGACGCTGTAGTGGAAATTCAGGTAGCGCTGTATGGTCGGCAGGTCGATGACGCCGGCGGCGCGCAGCACGGCGGGGTCTTCGGTCTTGAGCTCGTTCATGACCTGGCAGGTACGCTGCAGCACGCGCGACACGCCCGATTCGCCCACGAACATGTGGTGGGCTTCTTCCGTAAGCATGAACTTGGTGGTGCGCGCCAGGGGATCGAAGCCCGACTCGGACAAGGCGCTCAACTGGAACTTGCCGTCGCGGTCGGTGAAATACGTGAACATATAGAAGGCCAGCCAGTCGGGCGTCTTCTCGTTGAAGGCGCCGAGTATGCGCGGGCTGTCCTGGTCGCCGGAATTGCGCTGCAGCAGGGCATCGGCCTCTTCGCGCCCGTCGCGGCCGAAATAGCGATGCAGCAGATAGACCATGGCCCACAGGTGCCGGCCTTCTTCGACATTGACCTGGAACAAGTTGCGCAGGTCGTACAGCGAAGGCGCCGTCAGGCCCAGGTGGCGCTGCTGCTCGACCGAGGCGGGCTCGGTGTCGCCTTGCGTGACGATGATGCGGCGCAGGTTGGCACGATGTTCGCCCGGCGCTTCCTGCCAGGCGTCGCGGCCCAGCTGCTCGCCGAAATGGATCTTGCGCTGGCCGTCCTGCGGCGCCAGGAAAATGCCCCAGCGGTATTCGGGCATCTTCACATAGTCGAAATGCGCCCAGCCGTCGGGCTGCACGCTGACCGCGGTGCGCAGGTACACGTCGAAGCTTTGCGCGCCCTCGGGCCCCATTTCCTGCCACCATTGCAGGTAATTGGGCTGCCAGTGCTCGAGCGCGCGCTGCAGCGTGCGGTCGCCCGACAGGTTGACGTTGTTGGGGATCTTCTCGGAATAGTTGATACCGGACATGTCTGGAACTCCTCGATGGAAAAGCCCGTTGGCTCTATGTTGCCGATGTAGCTGTAGCGCTGGTGTCAGCGGAATGGGTGCGCGGTGCGCGCGGGCGCCTGCCGGCAGGCGCGCCTGATCGCGGCGGACGGCCGCGCCGTCATACTCGGTTCCAGTCGAAACTGGCTTGTTCGCCCTTGCCGTACAGCTTCAGGGCGCCTTTTTCTCCCGAGGCATTGGGCCGGTAGAAGATCCAGTTCTGCCAGGCCGTCAGGCGCCCGAACACACGGGTCTCCATGGTTTCCACGCCGCCGAAGCGCAGATTGGCTTCCAGCCCGGTCAGCGCATCGGGCGACAAGGCGCGGCGCTCTTCCAGCGCGATGCGGACTTCGTCGTCCCAGTCCAGCGCATCGAGCGCATAGGTGACCAGCCCCAGCGCCTCGGCGTCGGCCGCGCCGACGGGGCTGCCGGCGGCGGCGCGCACTGCCTCCATGGCCGGCGCTTCGTCGTAGTAGCGGCGCTGGATGCGGCTCTGGCCGTTGACCATGGGGTAGTAGCCGAAGTTGAGCTCGTCCAGCGAGATCGTTGCGGGCTGCGCAGCTTCGTCGTCGTCCAGCATATAAGAACGGTCGCAGGCCAGCGCCAGTTCCAGCAGCGTGCCGGCAAAGCAGGAGCCCGGCTCGATCAGCGCATACAAGGAACGCGAGGTCACGTCCAGCCGCGCCAGGGTACGGCGCAGCATGCCGGTGGTTTCGCGCACGAACCAGTGGCCGGCGAACTGCTGCAGCGTCGCGTCGGCCGCCAGCACCTGCTCGGCCTGGCCGGTAGTGCGGATGACCCAGGTGCCGATATCGAGTTCGTTGGTGCGCATGTGCAGGATGGCGTCGTCCAGTTCGCGCGCCATGCGCAGCGGCCACCATTCGGCCCCCGCGGCCAGGATGGCGTCGATGCCGGCCGCCACCGGCGCCTCGGGCGCACGCACCGTCCATTCGGCCAGGCGCTTGTCGCGGTCGATGCGCACTTCCACATATTTGTATGCCAGCCCGTCCGCGCCGACCGTGCGCTGCAGCGGCGTGAGCTCGACGCCGCGGGCGTCGGCAGGCCGGTCGCTGGCTGCGGCCAATTCCTGCGCGCGCCGCTTCACGCCATCGGCGAATTGCGCGGGCTTGATGATGTCGTCGACCAGGCGCCAGTCCTTGGCGCGCTGGCCGCGCACGCCTTCGACCAGGGTGCAGAAGATATCGGCGTGGTCATGGCGCACTTTGCGTTTGTCGGTGACGCGGGTCAGGCCGCCGGTGCCGGGCAGCACGCCCAGCAGCGGCACTTCCGGCAAGGCCACCGCCGAAGAGCGGTCGTCGATCAGCAGGATCTCGTCGCAGGCCAGCGCCAGTTCGTAGCCCCCGCCCGCACAGGCGCCGTTCAGGGCCGCCACGAACTTCAGGCCGCTGTGGCGGCTGGAATCTTCGATGCCGTTGCGGGTTTCGTTGGTGAACTTGCAGAAGTTGACCTTCCAGGAGTGCGTGGACAAGCCCAGCATGAAGATGTTGGCGCCTGAACAGAAGACGCGGTCCTTCAGGCTGGTGACGACCACGGTGCGCACCTCGGGATGCTCGAAGCGGATGCGCTGCAGCGCGTCGTGCAGTTCGATGTCGACGCCCAGGTCGTAGGAGTTCAGCTTGAGCTTGTAGCCGGGACGCAGGCCGCCGTCTTCTGCCACGTCCATGGCCAGCGTCGCCACCGCGCCGTCGAAGGACAGTTTCCAGTGCTTGTAGAGATCGGGATGAGTGCGGAAGTCGACCGCGGCGGAAGAATCGCTCATGAGTAGCTCCTCTAGTCTGGATGAATAATAGTTCATGGCGAGTGATGGAATGCATAATAATGCACTATTTTTCCACTGTCAAAGAAAAATGCAAAAAAATTCATTTTTATTTTTGGAGCGCAGCCATGGGGCGCTACGCCGCCCCTACCGCCCGCCCGGCGATTCCTTTTTATTTTCTTGGCGGCTTTCTTTGCAGGCCCGAGCCTTCCCATGGGCTGCGGGCCGCATAGGCCCCAGCGGATAGCCGGGCCAGAGGCAGCACAGCCGCGCACGGAGCCGTGTGCGGGTATGAACATGGGATGAGCGCAAATGCCGGGGGTGCCGGGACCGGCAAGCTTCGCTGCCTGCTGCCTGCTGCCTGCTGCCTGCTGCCTGCTGCCTGCTGCCTGCTGCCTGCTGCCTGCTGCCTGCTGCCTGCTGCCTGCTGCCTGCTGCCTGCTGCCTGCTGCCTGCTGCCTGCTGCCTGCGAACGGCGAACGGCGAACGGCGAACGGCGAACGGCGAACGGCAAACGGCAAACGGCAAACGGCAAACGGCAAACGGCAAACGGCAACAAAGCCTACACAGGCAGGCCGGCCTGCTGCCGGATATGGGCACGCAGGGTCTCGAAGCACTCCTGCAGGCTCTGGTGGCTGGTCGAGCACGAGTAGTCCGCCTTCGAATAGAAGGCCTCGCGGCTGGCCAGGATACGCTTGAGATCGGCCATGGCCTCGTTGTTGCCGGCCATGGGCCGGAAGTCGCCCTGCGCCATGACGCGCGCCATGTGTTCCTCGGGCGTGGCCTGCACCCATACGGTATAGCAGTGCGCCAGCAACTGGTTCAGCGCCGCCGGATCGGACACCAGCCCGCCCGGCGTGGCCAGCACCATTTCGGGATACAACTGCAGCGATTCCTCGAGCGCGCGCTTTTCATAGCGCCGATAGGCACTGGGGCCGTAAAGACTATGGATCTCGAGTATGCCGCAGCCGGCCACGCGCTCGATTTCCGTGCTCAGTTCGACGAAAGCGTAGCCCAAGTCCTGCGCCAGCAGGCGGCCCAGCGTGGACTTGCCGGCGCCGCGCAGCCCGATCAGGGCTATCTGCCGCAGCTTGTTGCGGCGCCCCGCAGCCGGATGCCCGTCATACAGTTCGGCCAGCGTCTCGCGCGCCCGCTGCAGCTCGCTTTCGCTGCGGTGCTCGAGCAGCTCGCGGATCAGCAGCCATTCGGGACTGGAAGTGGTGACATCGCCCACCAGTTCGGCGATCGGGCAATGGAAGGCCTGGGCGATCTGCTGCAGCAGCAGGATCGACACATTGCCGATGCCTCCTTCCAGATTGGCCAGGTGGCGCTCGGAAACCCCGGCGCTTTGCGCCAGCGCCTTGCGCGTCATGCCGCGCATCGCTCGCAAGCGGCGCACGCGCTCGCCCAGCGCCACCAGATAGGGTTCCTTGGCGCTGTCCATGGGCTCGGGGGCTTCCGCTAGCTGGCGTTCGAGTGCTTTATTTTTCACCCTGAATTACCCTAATAATCCGATTTACATGCATTATAATGCTTGACACATTCTATGAAAAGCCCTAATTTGCAGCCAAACCTGCAAAATTCTTCTTGCAATCACGCAATGCGCTGCATATCCCGAGCCTGGTAGAGCCAGGGCTCGCGTATTGCGTGCATGGTCGTCATTACAGCACAGGAGCCACAGCCATGAGCAGCACCGAAGCACAGTTCCGCGACCTGATCGAGCCCATCGCCGCGATCGCGGGCGGACGCGGCCTCGACGCCGATCTGCAGAGCGAGCTGAACCGGCGCTATCCGGCTCATGGCGAGGCCTACCGGCAGATCATGCAGTCCTGTCGGGACGGCATCGCCGCGGGCTGGATGTGCCAGCACGAACATGGCGGCATCCGCTACGGGCGGGTGCTCGAAGCCGCGCCCGAACTGGGCGGCTGCTCGGTCGACGTGGTGCAGATGCGCGACGTGGCCGGCCCGCAGCATCGCCACCCCAAGGGAGAGATCGACCTCATCATGCCGCTGGACGAGCAGGCCATGTTCGACGGGCATCCGGCCGGCTGGCTGGTCTACGGCCCCGATTCCTCCCACCGGCCCACGGTGAGCGGCGGCAGCGCGCTCGTGCTGTACCTGCTGCCCGAAGGCGCCATCGAATTCACCCGCAGAGCGCAATAAACGGAGCGCGGCGGCGCGCGGCCGGCAGGACCCCGAGCCCGAGCGCTGCCCTCAAGCCCCCAAAGCCGCCATCGCCGGGCCCCAGGCCGACACCAGCCAGCAATATCCATCAAGATCGAGCGAGACAATCATGAATCCCTGCCCACGCCAACTCAATTTCGCCCAGTACCTGAGCGAGATCAACGCCACGCGCGCCGCCAAGGCGGCCTATATGGACGGCGAGCGCACCCTGAGCTACGGGGCGCTGGCCGAACGCAGCGCACGCTTTGCAGGCCTGCTGCAGGAACTGGGGCTGCGGCGCGAAGAGCGCGCCCTGCTGCTGATGCACGACACCGTCGACTGGCCGGTCGCCTTCCTGGGCGCTCTGCATGCGGGGATCGTGCCGGTGGCCGTGAACACCTTGCTCACGCCCGACGACTATGCCTACATGCTGGCGCACAGCCGCAGCCAGGCGGTATTCGTCTCCGGCACGCTACTGCCCGTGCTGCGCGAGGCGCTGCAACGCGGCAAGCACGAGGTCAGGCACATCATCGTCTCGGAACCCACGGAAGCCCTGCAGGCGCCCTGTATCGACTTCGAAAGCCGCGTACTGGCCGCGCCGCCCGTGCCGGCGGCCGACACCTGCGCCGACGAGATCGCCTTCTGGCTGTATTCCTCGGGCTCCACCGGCCAGCCCAAGGGCGTGGTGCACTCGCATGGCAACCTCTGGTACACGGTGGAACTCTATGGCAAGCCGGTGCTGGGGGTGCGCGAGAGCGACGTGGTGTTCTCCGCCGCCAAGCTGTTTTTTGCCTATGGCCTGGGCAATGCGCTCAGCTTCCCGCTGGCGGTGGGCGCCACCGTGGTGCTGCTCCGGGGCCGGCCCACGCCGCAAGCGGTATTCGACAAGCTGGTGGAGTTCCAGCCCACCGTGTTCTGCGGCGTGCCCACCCTGTACGCCAGCATGCTGGCTTCCCCCGACCTGCCCATGAAAGAACAAGTGTCGATGCGGGTATGCACCTCGGCCGGCGAGGCCTTGCCCAAGGAACTGGGCGAGCGCTACACCGCCCACTTCGACTGCTATATCCTGGACGGCATAGGCTCGACCGAAATGCTGCACATCTTCCTGTCCAACCGCAACGACGACCTGCACTACGGCACCACCGGCAAGCCCGTGCCCGGCTATGAAGTGCAGTTGCGCGACGAGCTGGGCGCGACCGTCCCGCCGGGCAGCATCGGCGACCTGTACATCAAGGGGCCGAGCGCCGCCCTGATGTACTGGAACAACCGCGACAAGACGCGCAGCACCTTCCAGGGAGACTGGCTCAAGAGCGGCGACAAATACGTGTGCGACGCGCAGGGCTACTATACTTATGCCGGCCGCAGCGACGACATGATCAAGGTCAGCGGCCAGTATGTCTCGCCCATCGAAGTCGAGAACGTGCTGGTGCAGCACGAGGCCGTGCTGGAAGCCGCAGTAATAGGGGTGGCCGACGCGCAAGGCCTGGTCAAGACCGTCGCCTATGTGGTGCTGCGTCCGGGCCAGGACGGCGGCGACGCCGTCAAGGCCGCGCTGCAGGCCCACGTCAAGCAATGCCTGGCGCCGTTCAAGTATCCGCGCCAGATCCATTTCACCGAAGAATTGCCGAAAACCGCGACAGGCAAGATCCAGCGCTTCCGCCTGCGCCAGATGGAAACCCTAGCATGACCGCTACCGCAGCCGCATCCACTACACCCGCCTCGTCGGGCCGCAGCGAGCATGTGCGCATCCGCGCACTGGGCCGCGAACTGAATATCGAGTATCAATGGATCGCCGCCGAGGACGCGGCGGCGCCCCTGCTGGTGTTCCTGCACGAGGGGCTGGGTTCCGTGTCGATGTGGAAGGACTTCCCGGCCCGCGCCTGCGCCGCCCTGGGCTGCCGCGGCCTGGTGTTCTCGCGCTATGGCTACGGATCGAGCACGCCGCGGCCCGACGCGGAACGCTGGCCGGTAAGCTATATGCACGCCCAGGCCGAGGAAGTGCTGCCCGCGCTGTTCGCGGCCCTGGGCCTGCAGCACGAACGCCCCATACTCTTCGGACACAGCGACGGCGGCTCCATCGCCCTGCTTTATGCGGCCATATACCCCGACGCCCCGCGCGCCATCGTCGTCGCGGCGCCGCATATCTTCGTCGAGGATATTTCGGTGGCCAGCATCGAGCAGGCGCGCCAGGCCTATATCGGCACCGACCTGCCGGCCAAGCTGGGCCGCTACCACCAGGATCCCGATTCGGCCTTCTGGGGCTGGAACCACATCTGGCTGGATCCTGCCTTCCGCGCCTGGAACATCGAATCGTACCTGGACAAGATCCGCTGCCCGGTGCTCGCCGTGCAAGGAGAAGACGACGAATACGGCACGCTCGAGCAGGTCCGCGGCATCCAGCGGCTGGCGCCGCAGACGCGCCTGTGCATACTGCCTGACTGCCGGCATTCGCCGCACAAGGACCAGCCGGAAAAGCTGGTCGCGGCCATGCGGGAATTCATCGCCGGGCTGGGCGCATAAGCAGCGGTAGCTGGGCGCATAGGCAGTCATTGGCCGGCACGCGGCATGGCGGCGGGCCCAGGCCGCGGTTTCTAAACAGTCGGTGGGTACGAGCCCGGGTGCGTCCGCCTCGGGCGGACGGCCCGGCCCGTGCGGCCTATTCCGCGTGCATGTGCCCTGCCTTGACCACCTTGCCCAGGCGCGTGTATTCGTCCTTGGTGAACTTGGTGAACTGGGCGCGCGTGTAGTCGCCCGGCTCGATGCTGGTTTTCTTCAGCGCGGCCAGCACCTCGGGGTTCTTGGCCGCCTGCAGTATCGCCGCGTTCATCTTGTCCAGGATGGCGGGCGGCGTGCCGGTAGGCGCGAACATCCCTTCCCAGTGGCCGATGCGGATGTTGGGGAAGCCTTCCTCGGCCGCGGTCGGGATCTCCGGGGCGCTGGCCAGGCGGCCGCCCCAGGTGGTGGCCAGGGCCTTGAGCTTGCCGCCCTTGATCAGCGGCAGAGTGACGATGCTGGCCTCGGAAGTCATGTCGACCTGGTTGCCGATGACGGCCGTGACGCCTTCCGAGCCGCTCTTGTAGGAAATCATCTGGATGGGCAGGCCGGTCTCCTGCTTGACCATGGCGGCGACGAAATCAGGCGTGCTGCCCACGCCCGCGCGCGAGAAGGTAATGCGGCTGACGTGATTCTTCTTGGCGTTCTCGACGAATTCCTTCAGGCCGTGCGCCGGATTGGAAGGATTGGTGACGATGATGGAAGGCGCCACGCCCAGCAGGCCCACGGGCGTGAGCTGGTCGTCTTTATAGGGCTGGTCGGAGCGTATCTGGCTGTTGGTGACGATGCCGTTGCCGGCCACCAGGAAGGTATAGCCGTCGGGCTTGGCGCGCGCCACGTGCGCCGAACCGACCACGCCGCCGGCGCCGGGCCGGTTCTCGACGATGATGCTCTGCTTGAGCTCTTTACCTATCTGCTTGGCGAAAATGCGCGAGATCAGGTCGATGCCGCCGCCCGGCGAGAACGGCACGACTACGGTGATGGGCCGGTCGGGCCAGGCCGCGGCCTGTGCGCCCAGCGGGGCCAGTCCGGCCGCGACTGCGGCCGCGGTCAGCGTCTTGAGTAGTTTTCTTCTGTGCATATTGTTCTCCTGAGGTTTGAATTACGGGGGTCTAGCATAGAGCACACGCCCGGCCCGCTGCCTTGCGGACCATGGGCGCTTCGAGCCAGCCTAGGCGGTGGCCGCCGGCGTGCGGGCGGATCTCAGCACGCCCGCGACGTACGGCAGGATGCCGCCGGCGCGGTACCAGGCAATTTCGCGCGGGATGTCGAGCCGGCACGTCAACTCGATAAGGGTCGATTCTCCGTTGCTGCGGCGGATTTCGCAAGCCAGCGCCTGGCGCGGCTGCAGCGATGCCCATGGCCCGGCGATGCTGAAGGTCTCGCTGCCGTCCAGCCCGAGATCGGCCGCGCGAGTGCCCGGCGGCAGTTGCAGCGGCAGCACGCCCATGCCCACCAGGTTGGAGCGATGGATGCGTTCGAAGGACTCGGCGATCACCGCGCGCACTCCCAGCAGCCGCGTGCCCTTGGCGGCCCAGTCGCGCGAAGAGCCCGTGCCGTATTCGCTGCCCGCCACGACCACCAGCGGCACGCCCTCGGCACGGTAGCGTTCCGCGGCCTCGCAGATCGGCAGGATCCCGCCGTCCGGCTCGTGGCGCGTCCAGCCGCCCTCGCGCCCGCCCGCCATGGCATTGCGCAGGCGCGGATTGTCGAATGTGCCGCGCATCATCACATCATGGTTGCCGCGCCGCGTCAGCAGGGTATTGAAGTCGGCCGGCTCCACGCCGAGGCCGGCGAGGTAATCGCCCGCCACCGTGCCCGCGCGGATGGCATGCACCGGGGAAATGTGATCCGTGGTGATGCTGTCGCCCAGCAGGGCCAGCGGCCTGGCATCGACAATATCGCCCTGGCCGATGCCGGGCTCGCCGTTATCCAGTTCGAAGTACGGCGGCCTGCGGATGTAGGTGCTGCGTTCATCCCAGTCGTAATGCATGCCGCGCGGCGCGCGCAGCGCCTGCCAGCGCCGCTCGCCCTGGTCGGCGCCGGCATAGCGGCGCTCGTACAGCGTGGCGCTGATGTGCTTGCGGATGACCGCCTCGATTTCGGCTTCGTCGGGCCAGACTTCGGACAGCCACACCGGCTTGCCGTCGCGGTCCAGCGCCAGCGGCATGCGCGTGAGGTCGATGCCGATGGAGCCGGCACAGGCATAGGCCACGACCAGCGCCGGCGAGCACAGGAAGTTGGCGCGCGCCAAGGCATGCGTGCGGCCCTCGAAATTGCGGTTGCCCGACAAGACGGTGGCCACCACCAGATCCGATTCTTCGATCTGGCTGGCGACTTCGGGAGCCAGCGGCCCCGACGCGCCGGCGCAAGTCATGCAGCCGTAGCCCACCAGTTGGAAGCCCAGCGCATCCAGGTCCTGCCTGAGCCCCGCGGCCTCGAGATAGTCCATGACCACCCGCGAGCCGGGCGCCAGCGAGGTCTTGATCCAGGGCCGCACGGCGACGCCCCGCTGGCGCAGCTTGCGGGCCAGCAAACCCGCCCCCACCATGGCCTGCGGATTGGATGTATTCGTACAACTGGTGATGGCCGCCAGCACGATGTCGCCATGCTGCAGGCGGCGTGCCTGCGCGCCCGGGACGTCCGCGGGCAGCGGGCCGCCGGGCGGCGTCCAGCCCCGCAGCCGTTCGGCATAGACTTCGGCGAAACGCTGCGGCGCGCCGCCCAGGTCGACGCGGTCCTGCGGCCGGCTCGGCCCGGCCATCGACGGGCGCACCGCGCCCAGGTCGAATTCCATGCGCTCGCTGTAGACGATCGCCTCGCCGTCGGCGGGGCGCCACAGGCCCTGGGCGCGGGCATAGGCGCGCACCAGCTCGACCTGCTCGGCGCTGCGCCCGCTGGCCTGCAGATAATCGAGCGTGGCCTGGTCGACCGGGAAAAAGCACATGGTGGCGCCGGATTCCGGGGCCATATTGGAAATAGTGGTGCGATGGGACAGGGGCAAGTGATCCAGCCCGTCGCCATAATATTCGACGAACTTGCCGACCAGCTTGCGCCGGCGCAGGGCTTCGGTCAGCGTCAACACGATGTCGGTGCTGGTCACGCCCGCCTGCGGCTTGCCGGTAATGCGGCAACCCACCACTTCGGGCAGCAGCATGGAGATCGGCTGGCCCAGCATGGCGGCGCCGGCCTCGATGCCGCCCACGCCCCAGCCCAGCACGCCTATGCCGTTGACCATGGGCGTGTGGCTGTCCAGGCCGACGAGCGTGTCCGGGTAGGCCATGGTCTTGCCCTCGGGTCCGGGGCCGGTCCAGACCACGCGGGCCAGGTATTCCACGTTCACCTGGTGGGCGATGCCCATGGACGGAGGAATCACCCGCAGATTGGCGAACGAGCCCTGGGCCCACTTGAGAAAGGTGTAGCGCTCGGCATTGCGCCGGTATTCCAGAGCCAGGTTCAGGTCGTAGGCCTCGTCGCTGCCGGCATGCTCGGTGACGCAGGAATGGTCGACCACCACGTCGACGGGAATCAGGGGATTCACCTGCGCGGGGTCGCCGCCGGCGGCGCTTACCGCCTCGCGCATCGCGGCGAGATCGCCCAGCAGCGGAATGCCCGAGGCATCGGGCATCAGCACCCGAGCCGGATGAAAGCTGATCTCCTGGTCGCTCGATCCGTGCACCAGCCAGCCGCGCAGGGCCTGCAGGTCGTGGTCGTCGCCCGCCTCGCGGCAGCGCAGGCTGTTTTCCAGCAGGATGCGCAGGCAGACCGGCAGGCGGTCAGCCTCGATCAGCCCGGCCCGCTGTGCGGCGCGCAGGCTGACGAAATGGTAGCGCCGCCCGCCCGCCTCGAGGCTTTCGAGCAGATCGGCGGGCTGGCCGGCGGCAATGGGGGACGTCGTGGCGGTACTGATGGCGGGCCTCCGTAAAAATCAAAGCGCCGGACTCCCGGAATGGAATTCGGCCTTTTGATTTTATGGGCCGCGGCGCGCCGCCATATAAAAGCCAGGCAGCCATATTCTATAAGGATAGCTTATGGAAAAGCGATTTGACGGCCTTGTTTACTTGCCGGCAACGCCGATTTCAAGACGGTCAGCAACAAGCCCGAGGGCGGAAACGCCGCGAGCCATGGAGCCGCGCCCTCCCAGCCCCGCAGGCCCGGCCAACTACGTACAAGCCCGCGCGGACAGCGCTATACCGCGTCCAGCAGCATCGCGAACTCGGTCGCCAGCGACGGCCGCAATTGCGGCGCCCAGGCCATGCGGATTTCGAAGCGCGGCAAGTCTTCGCCGTCGCTGATGTCCAGCACCCGCACGCCCTGGTGCAGGAACTGCCGCACGGACGCCGGCAGCAGGCAGACGCCCAGTCCGGCCGCCACGCAGGCCAGCGCCGTGGTGGAGCGCTCTACTTCCTGGACCACGCGCCCCTCTTCCCCGGCCCTGCGCATGGCGGCCAGGATGCGCATCCGGAGAAACGGCAGGTTGCGCTCGGGAAACCAGATCAGGCCGGCGCGCGCGACTTCCGCCAGGCTGACGCTGCCGTCCCGCCCTATCGCCAGGCCGGCCGGCACCACTGCCACCATGGGCTCGCGGCTGACGATTTTTTCGCGCATGCGGCCGGTCAGCGACACCGGAGTGTGCAGCAGCGCAACGTCGATAATGCCGTGGGCCAGCGCCTGGGCCTGGGACAGATTGCCCATTTCGCGCAGCACGATCTCCACGCCCGGCTTTTTCTCGCGAAACGCGCGCAGCGCCCGCGGCAGCACGGTGTGCGTGGCCAGCGTGACGAAACCTATGGTCAGGCGACCCGCCAGGCCCGCAGCCACCGCCTTGGCGCGCAGCGCCGCCGCATCGGCGCGGGCCAGGCTCTCGCGCATGTCGTCGACGATCGCCAGCCCCGCGGGGGTCAGCTCCGCCCCCGCGCGCGAACGCACCAGCAACTGCACGCCCAGGCCGCGCTCCAGCTTGTTGATCACCTGCGTCAGCGCGGGCTGCGACACATCCAGATATTCGGCCGCCTTGGTCAGGCTGCCCAGGTCCGCTACCGCCAGGAAGTAGCGCATGTGGCGATTTTCCATCGGGGCTCCTCGAGGCCAGGCCTACGCAGCAGGCGCGGCCGGGCGTGCCGCGCCGGCCGGCGTGTCCCGCATCGGGCGGGACGCTTTTCTGCCCTGCCTCACCATCCCAGTCCGGCGAAAAGCGGCGGGACGCCGTCCAGGGTGCGCAGGGTCGCATCGGGCGTGTAGTCGGGCAAGGGGCTGCGGCCGGTGCCGCGGTCTATCCATACGCAGCGGAAGCCCAGGTCGCGGGCGGCAGTGTGATCCAGTTTCGGGCTGGCGCAAATATGCACCACCTCGTCGCGGGACACGCCCAGCGCTTGCCAGGCATATTCGAAGATCCGGCGCGAGGGCTTGTAGGCCTGCGCCTGCTGCGCCGTGATCATGCGGTCTATATGGCCGCCCAGTTGCGCGATATTGCCCGCGATGATGTCATCGTCGGTATTGGAAATCACGCACAAGCGATAGCCTTCGCGCTTGAGCCGGCCCAGGGTCTCGACCACCTCGGGAAACGGCGGCATGGAGGAAATGCGGCGCGTCAGCACTCCCGCATCGTCCGCGCCGGCCGGCAGGCCCAGCTCGGCCAGGGCCAGGCGCAAGGCCCCGCCTGCCACGTCGCGAAACGAACGATGCGGCGCCTCGCACTCCAGCGCGTGCTCGTGCCGGTCGAACACCGCCAGGAACTGCGCCGCGTCCACCCCGCCCCCAGGCTTGGCCCGCAGGATCTCGCTCACCGCCTCCATCAAGCCTTCGTCCCACTGTATAAGCGTGCCGTAGCAATCGAAGGTCAGCCACGCGGGGCGGGAGGTGTTTTGCAGGGACATGGCAGGCTCCGGGTGGGTCAGGGTTCGAACGGATTCCTTCGCTCTTGCGCCGATACGCGATCGCGGCGGCAAGCGCGCCGCAACGGCGCGCAGCCGCCATGACCGCCGGCTCGCATCACTCGAACGCTGCGGCGGCCCGGCCTACGCGGTCGTTGACCGCGCGCCAGGCAGGCAGGGATGGCGGCTGTTCGAGCACGATGCAATCGTAGCCGCCCGCGTCCAGGCGGCGCAGCAGTGCGTACAGTTCGCGGGCATAGGCGGCCGGCTCGCGGGGCGCGGCGTGCCAGTCGACTTGCGCGCGCGGCGCGCGCGCCGCCGCATCGAAGACCACTGCGGCCACCCGGGCGCCGCCGACGGCGCATTGCTCCAGGCAACGGTCCAGATCGGCCGCAGCCGCCAGGCGCAAGGGCGTGCGCGGCGCATAGTGCGCCTTCAGCGAACCGGAAACGCGCGGCGCGGCGGCATCGGGACTGCCGACCGGCTCGCCCAGCACTTCGGCCAATTGCGCCGCGGAAATATGGCCGGGGCGCAGCAGCGCCGGCCCCACCCCGCGCCCCAGGCGCGACAGGTCGACGATGGTGGATTCGATACCGACCTCGGAAGGGCCGCCCTCCAGCACCAGCAGACGGTCCGGGCCCAGTTCCGCGAACTCCGCACGCACGTGCTCGGCGCGCGTGGGCGATACCTGACCGAACTTATTGGCCGACGGCCCCGCCACCCCGCCCTGGCCGTTCGGCTTGAGCGCGGCAAAACGCCGCAACAGCGCCTGGGCCACGGGATGCGAGGGGCAGCGCAGGCCGACGCTGTCCTGGCCGCCGCTGACGGCGGCCGGCACATGCGCGGCACGCGGCAGGATCAGGGTCAGCGGCCCTGGCCAGAAAGCCTGTATCAGGGCGCGCGCCTGCGCCGGAATCTCGCGGGCCCAGTAGGCGAGATCGGCCTCGGGCGCCACGTGCACAATCACAGGATGATTGGCCGGCCGGCCCTTGGCGGCGTAGATGCGCGCGATGGCCTCGGGATTCTCGGCATCGCCGCCCAGGCCATACACGGTCTCGGTCGGAAAGGCCACCAGGCCGCCCTCGGCCAGCCGCCGGGCGGCGGCGTCCAGGGCCCGGCCCATGTCGGGATCGCTATGCGGCACGATCGAAGGGGATGTGCAAGGCTGCGGCCGCCGCGGCTGCCGAGCGGCGCGCCGCATCGAGAGTGGGCGCGACCACATTGATATGGCCCATCTTGCGGCCGCGCCGCGCCTCGGCCTTGCCGTACAAGTGCAGCGAGGCACCGGGCACCGCCAGCACGCCAGCCCAGTCGGGCTCGCGGCGCGCGCCGCTGGCCGGGTCGAACCAGACATCGCCGAGGATGTTCAGCATGATGGCCGGACAGAGGCTGTCGGTGCTGCCCAGGGGCAGGCCGGCCATGACGCGGGCCTGCTGCTCGAACTGGCTGGTGATGCAGGCATCCATGGTGTAGTGGCCGCTGTTGTGGGGGCGCGGCGCAATCTCGTTGGCCAGCAGGCGTCCGTCCTGCAGCACGAAGAATTCCACGCACAGCACGCCGTGGTAGTCGAGCCCGGCGGCAATGGCCAGCGCCGCCTGCGCGGCGCTGCGCTGCAATTCGGCCTGCTGCTGGTCGAGCTGCGTGGGCACCGTGGACACGGCCAGTATGCCGTCGCGGTGCTCGTTCCAGGCCGAGGGATACACCACGCAACGGCCGTCGAAGCCGCGCGCCAGCACTACCGACAGTTCGGCCCGCAGCGGCATCAGGGCCTCCAGCACGCAGGCCACCCCGCCGAAATCGGCGTAGGCCTTCCGCGCCTGATCCTTGTCGGCGACGCGCGCCTGGCCCTTGCCGTCGTAGCCCAGGCGGGCCGCCTTGAGAATACCGGGAAACAATTCGGGCGACGCCGCGTCGAGATCCGCGGCAGTGCGGATCTCGGCATAGGGCGCCAAGGGCACGCCGGCGCCGGCAATGAAGGCCTTTTCGCGGATGCGGTCTTGCGCAACGGCCACGGCCGAACCGGCCGGGGCGACGCGCACGTCGCGCGCCAAAGCATCGAGGCTAGGCGCCGGAACGTTTTCGAATTCCGTGGATACAGCCTGGCAGCGCGCCGCCAGTTGCGCCAGGCCGGCCGCGTCGTCGTAGGCCGAACGGATGTGCAGGTCGGCTACGTCGCCGGCCGGGCAGGACTCGGCCGGCTCCAGCACCGCCACCTTGTAGCCCAGGCTTTGCGCGGACTGGCAGAACATGCGCCCGAGCTGGCCGCCGCCCACCATGCCCAGCCAGTTGCCGGGCGCGATCATCGGATATTTCATAGTGTCACGTGCGGGGGCACGGTCATGGCCTGTGCCGCCTGGGTCTGGCGGGCGCGGAAGTCCTGCAGCTTGCGGCGCAGTTCGGCATCGGTGGTGGCCAGGCAGGCCACCACATGCAGCGCGGCATTGGCGGAGCCGGCCTCGCCGATGGCGAAAGTGGCCACCGGCACGCCCTTGGGCATCTGCACGATGGAATACAGCGAGTCCTCGCCGCGCAGGTATTTGGAAGGCACCGGCACGCCATAGACGGGCACGGGCGTGAAGGCGGCCACCATGCCGGGCAGGTGCGCGGCGCCGCCCGCGCCGGCGATGATGGCGCGCAGGCCGCGCGTGGCCGCGGTGGAACCGTATTCCGCCATCTGCTGCGGCATGCGGTGCGCGGACACTACTTTCAGTTCGTGCGGCACGCCGAATTCTTCGAGGATGGCCGCCGCGTGCTGCATCACTTCCCAGTCGCTGGACGAGCCCATGATCACGCCCACCAGCGGGCTGGCGGATACGGCGCTGGGAGTGTCGATAGTGAATTCAGCCATGAAAACCTCCGGTCAGGCGCCGATCAGCCGCGTCATCGCCTCGCGGTATTTCGCGGCGGTCTTTTCCAGCACGTCCGCGGGCAGGCGCGGCGCCGGCGGCGTCTTGTCCCAGGGCTGGGTCTCGAGCCAGTCACGCACGAACTGCTTGTCGAACGACGGCGGGCTGATGCCCTCGGCATATTGGTCGGCGGGCCAGAAGCGCGAGGAATCGGGCGTCAGCACTTCGTCCATCAGGTACAGGCCGCCCTGCTCGTCCAGGCCGAACTCGAACTTGGTGTCGGCGATGATGATGCCCTTGCCGCGGGCATACTCGGCGGCCTCGGCATACAGCGCGAGCGTGATGTCGCGGATGCGGCCCGCCAGCTCGGCGCCGACTTCGCGCACTACGTGGTCGAAGTCGACGTTCTCGTCGTGGGTGCCGAATTCCGCCTTGGCCGCCGGCGTGAAGATGGGCTCGGGCAGCCGCGCCGCCTGGCGCAGGCCTGCCGGCAGCGCGACGCCGCAGATGGCGCCGCTGGCCTGGTAGTCCTTCCAGCCCGAACCTATCAGGTAGCCGCGTGCCACGGCCTCGACCAATATCGGCTTGAGCCGCTTGACCACCATGGCGCGGCCGCGCACCTGGTCGCGTTCGCCGGGAGCGACGACATCTTCGGGCGCAATGCCGGTGGAATGATTGGGCAGCACGTGGCCCAGCCGGCGCAGCCAGAATTCGGTGAGCGCGGTCAGCACCTGCCCCTTGCCGGGTATGGGGTCGTCGAGTATGACGTCGAAGGCCGAGATGCGGTCGGAGGCCACGATGAGCAGCTTGTCCTCGCCCACCGCGTACATGTCGCGCACCTTGCCGCGGCCCAGCAAAGGTAGGGATTCGATCGTCGATTGATGGAGTGCCTGCACCACGATATGTCCTTGAAATGAAAGCGCCGCGCCCGACCTGAGTCGGGCGCGGAAAATAATGGCCCCTGCACTGCGCCGGACTTTCCGGCCGCCACGCGTAGGGAGCACGGTTGCCGTGGCGCCACGGCTGCCGCGCAGCTTATGGCCGCCGCGCGCTTACTGTACCACTTGGGCCAGCTTGCCCGAGGCGTAGCGCTGGGCCATGTCGGCCAGCGGCACGGGCTTGATCTTGCCGGCGTTGCCGGCCGTGCCGAATTCTTCGTAGCGCTGCTTGCAGACCAGCTTGGCCGCCTGGCGCGCCGGCTTGAGGTATTCGCGCGGGTCGAACTTGGCGGGATTTTCGGCCATGTAGCGGCGGATCGCGCCCGTCATGGCCAGGCGTATATCGGTGTCGATATTGACCTTGCGCACGCCGAACTTGATGGCTTCCTGGATTTCCTCGACGGGCACGCCGTAGGTTTCCTTCATGTCGCCGCCGAACTCGCGGATCTCGGCCAGCAGGTCCTGCGGCACGCTGGAACTGCCATGCATCACCAGGTGCGTGTTGGGCAGGCGCTGGTGGATTTCCTTGATGCGCGAGATCGACAGGATGTCGCCGGTGGGCTTGCGCGTGAACTTGTAGGCGCCGTGGCTGGTGCCGATGGCAATGGCCAGCGCGTCGAGCTGGGTGTGGCGCACGAAATCGGCGGCCTGCTCGGGATCGGTCAGCAACTGTTCGCGAGTCATGGTGCCCTCGGCGCCGTGGCCGTCTTCCTTGTCGCCCTTCATGGTTTCGAGCGAGCCCAGGCAGCCCAGTTCGCCCTCGACCGTGACGCCGAGCTTGTGGGCCATGTCCACGACCTTGCCGGTGACGCCGAGGTTGTATTCGTAGTCGGCAATGGTCTTGCCGTCTTCCTTGAGCGAGCCGTCCATCATGACGCTGGAGAAGCCCAGCTCGATGGCGCCCTTGCACACGACCGGGGATTGGCCGTGGTCCTGGTGCATGACTACCGGAATATGGGGAAAGGATTCCACCGCCGCCTGGATCAGGTACTTCAGGAAACCCTCGCCCGCGTACTTGCGAGCGCCGGCCGAGGCCTGCATGATGACCGGGCTGTTGGTTTCATCGGCCGCTTCCATGATGGCCTGGACCTGCTCGAGGTTGTTGACGTTGAACGCGGGAATACCATAACCGTGCTCCGCCGCGTGATCGAGCAGCTGACGCATGGATACCAGGGCCATGACGGCACCTCCTGAATGCTTGTTGAATGGGAATAGCCGCCATTTTACGGGGGAAAGGGATTCGCTGCTCGCCGTCCCGCCCCGTAGGTTACGACTGGATACCACCCGCCCGGACCCTGGCAGCCGACGGCGCGGGCGGGCGATGCCGCGTGCCGGGGCTGGTGCCAAGGTCTGCCTACGCCCGAAACCTCTTATGCCGAGAACTCATGCCGCGCCGGCGTTCCGCAGCGCCGACTTGGGGCGAAAGGCCTTGACCACTTCGGGGCGGGTTTCTATATAAGGGCCGCCGATCAGGTCTATGCAATACGGCACCGCGGCGAATATGCCCGGCACCAGGGTCTTGCCGGCCTCGTCCTTGAGGCCTTCCAGGGTTTCCCGCACGGCCTTGGGCTGGCCCGGCAGATTGATGATCAGCGCCGCGTGGCTGCCGGTATCGCGTATCACCGCCACCTGGCGCGACAGGATGGCGGTGGGCACGAAACGCAGGCTGATCTGGCGCATCTGCTCGCCGAAACCCGGCATTTCCCGCGTGGCCACATCCAGGGTGGCCTCGGGAGTGACGTCGCGTCGCGCCGGGCCGGTGCCGCCGGTGGTCAGTACCAGGTCGCAGCCGACACGGTCGACCAGTTCGGCCAGCGTGGCGGAGATCAACTGCCGCTCGTCCGGGATCAGGCGCGTTGCGCACTGGCAGGGCCCGACCAGCGCGGATTCCAGCCAGCCCTGCAGGGCCGGCAGGCCTTCGTCCCGGTAGACGCCGCTGGATGCGCGGTCGGACACGGACACCAGCCCGACCAGGAGTTCGTCCGGATGGCGGCGCAGCAGCGGCGCCGCGCCTGATTCTGTATGGCCAGGCATGATTCCCTCTTCAATACTCTGTCCGGTTCACGGGGCAAGCGCGCCGGACATCGCTGCCGCAACGCGCCCGCTCATTGCAAGCCGCTTATACGCAGCGGCCGCCGTCGACTTCCAGGCAGGCGCCGGTGACGAAAGCGGCCTCGTCCGAAGCGAAGTACAGCGCCGCGTTGGCGATGTCCTGCGGAGTGGAAAAGCGGCCCAGGGGTATGCCGGCGAGGAAACGCTCGCGATTGGCGGGTGTGTCGGGCATGCCCATGAAATCCTCGACCAGGCCGGTGGCGCCTATGACGGGGTTGACGCAATTGACGCGGATATTGTCCTTGCCGAGTTCCGCGGCCATGCCCTTGCTGGCGGTGACCACGGCGCCCTTGGTGCTGTTGTACCAGACCAGGCCGGGCCGGGGCCGGATCGCGGCGGTCGAGGCGATGTTCACGAAGCAGCCGCCGCCGTGCTGGCGGAAATAAGGCACGATGTGCTTGGCGGTCCAGTAGATGCTCTTGACGTTGACGTTGAACACCTTGTCGAATTCCTGCTCGGTGATTTCCAGCAGGGGCTTGTTGCGATGCGTGGTGCCGGCATTGTTGACGACGCAATGCAGCTCGCCATAAGTATCCAGCGTGGCCTGCAGCAAGGCCTCGACACTGGCGCCGTCGGCCACATTGGCGGCGACGAAATGTGCCTGCCCGCCGGCCTTGCCGATTTGCTCCGCGACGGCGCGGCCGTGTTCTTCGTGTATATCGGCCACCACCACGCGCGCGCCCTCGCGCGCAAAAGTCTGGGCGATGCCGGCTCCGAATCCCGAGCCGGCCCCCGTGACGATGGCTACTTTGCCTGCAAGGCGCATGTTTCGTTCTCCTTACCGTATCCGTTTGCTATGTGTATGTGTGTTCGAGCGATATCCGCCATGCGCGCTCGAACCATGCAGGCCCGAGCCGTGCCGGGCCGATCAATGCTTGATGGCTATGGTCTTGAGCGTGGTGAAGCCGTACAAGGCCTCGAAGCCCTTCTCGCGCCCGTAGCCGGACTGGCCCGTGCCGCCGAAAGGCAGCTCGACCCCGCCGCCGGCGCCGTAGTTGTTGACGAAGACCTGGCCCGAGCGCAGTTTGTGCGCCAGGCGCAACTGGCGCGCGCCGTCCTGCGTCCAGACGCCGGCCACCAGGCCGTAGGGCGTGCCGTTGGCCAGGCGCACCGCGTCGACCTCGTGTTCGAAGGGGATGGCGGCCAGCACCGGGCCGAAAATCTCTTCCTGGCCCAGCCTATGGTTGGCGGGCACATGGCTGAGCAGCACCGGCGGCTGGTAGAAGCCGGCGGCGGCCGCCGATTCCTGCAGCGTGCCGCGCGCGGCGACCTGAATGCCGTCGCGGTCGGCCAGTTCCAGGTAGCCGCGCACGCGCTCGAGCTGGCGGGCGCTGATGAGCGGCCCGCAGTCGAGGTTTTCCGAGGCGGGGCCGGTGCGCGTGCATGCGAACAGCTCGGCCAGGCGGTCCATGAGCGTGGAATACAGGGGGCGCTGCACCAGCAGGCGGCTGCCGGCCGAGCAGGTCTGCCCTGCGTTCTGCATGATGGCGTTGAGCAGCACGGGCAGTGCGGCGTCGATGTCGGCGTCGGCGAACACGATCTGCGGCGACTTGCCGCCCAGCTCGAGAGTGACCGGGGCGAAGTGCGCGGCGGCCGCCTGCGCCACTTGCATGCCGGTCTGCGGCGAGCCGGTGAACGAAATGTGGTCGATGCCGGGATGGGCCGACAAGGCCGCGCCGGCCTCGGCGCCCAGGCCGGTGCAGATATTCAGGGCGCCTTCGGGCAGGCCGGTTTCCTGCGCGATGCGGGCCACTTCGAGCAAGGAAATGCAGGCATCCTCGGCGGGCTTGACGACGCAGGCATTGCCCACGGCCAGCGCGGCGCCGACGCTGCGGCCGAAGATCTGCAGCGGGTAGTTCCAGGGGATGATGTGGCCGGTGACGCCATGCGGTTCGCGCACGGTCAGCACGGTGAAGTCCTGTGCGCTGGGTATGGTGGTGCCATGCAGTTTGTCGGCCGCGCCGCCATAGAACTCGAAATAGCGGGCCACGGCCGCCGCGTCGGCGCGAGCCTGCTTGAGCGGCTTGCCGGTATCGCGCGACTCGAGTTGCGCGAGATGTTCCTGCTGGTCCAGCAGCGCAGCTGCCAGGCGCAGCAAGAGGCGGCTGCGTTCGGCCGGCGCCATGCGGCCCCAGGCGCCTTCGCGCGCTGCGCGGGCGGCGGCGACGGCGGCATCGATATCGGCAGCGCCGGAACGCGCGATGGTGTCGAAAGGCTGCCCATCGGACGG
The DNA here is from genome assembly GCF_019166065.1 of Candidimonas humi. Classification (GTDB taxonomy): domain Bacteria; phylum Pseudomonadota; class Gammaproteobacteria; order Burkholderiales; family Burkholderiaceae_B; genus Candidimonas; species Candidimonas humi. The sequence goes on along the minus strand of NZ_JAHTBN010000003.1, from coordinate 118,042 downwards.
ATCGATCACCGGCAGGGTCTCGCCGCTACGGGCCGGCACCCAGCGGTTGGCTATGAAGTTCTGGTAGCTCATACAGGTCTCTGGTTGGACGATGGCGTGCGGCGCGGCTGGCGCGGCGCGACCGGAATGCTGGCGACGCGCCGAAGCGCCGGGCCGGGAAAACGCAGCGCGAATCGACAGGCCATCGGCCGATCGGTGGTCAGCGCGGCTCCGGTTCAGGGCATCGGGGGCGACGTAGAATGCAGTGTATCAGCATTGGAAACGGCGTTTCGGGCCCTTCGCAAAACGAGCCGCGCAGTGGAAATCGAGTCGAGCCACGGTCGAGTCAGGCCGCGGTCGAACCGGGCTGCGGTCGAACCGGGCTGCGGTCGAACCAGGCCGCGCGCGGCGCGATCGAACGGCTATCCATGGCCAGGGCAAGGAACATCGAACAGATGACGAAATGGCGAGCGAACAAATGACGCGGCGGCGTGTACTGCTGGCGGGCGCGGGCGATCTATGCCTGCGCGCCGGCCGGCTGCTGGCGCAAAGAGGCGACGAGGTATGGGCGCTGCGCCGGCGCCCGCCCGCGGACGACTCCGCGGGACTGCGCTGGCTGGCCGGCGACCTGACACAGAAACTGCACGGACTGCCGCCGGGCATTACCCACGTGGTCTATGCGCCGGCGCCGGACCTGCGCGATGCCCAAGCCTACCGCGCGGTGTTCGAACTGGGCCCGCGCAATCTCCTGGCCGCACTCGATTGCGCCGCCCTGCAGCGCCTCGCGTTCATATCTTCGAGCGTGGTGTACGGAGACCATGGCGGCGCCTGGGTGGACGAGGACACGCCGGCATGCCCGGCGGGCTTCAATGGCAGCATCCTGCTCGAAGCCGAAGGCTGGCTGCGGGATCGGCTGGCCTGCGCGACCAGCCTGCGGCTGGCGGGCCTGTACGGCCCGGGCAGGCTGTCGCTGCTGCGCCGCATAGCCTCCGGCTCGGCGCGCGTGCCGCGCGGCGCCGGGCACTGGGCGAACCGCCTCCATATCGAAGATGCCGCGCGGGCCGTAGTGCATGTCCTGGATTTGCCGCAGGCCCGGGACTGCTATATCGGCACGGACGACACGCCGCAGTTGATCGAAGATCTCTACGATGCCCTGGCGCAAATGCTGGGGGCGCCCCCTCCCCCCGCTGGCCCCCTGCCCGCCGGCATGGGCAACAAGAGACTCAGCAATGCGCGCCTGCGCGCCAGCGGCTTCGTGCCGGCGTGGCCGGACGCGATACAGGGATACCAGGGCTTGATCGAAACAGCCGACTGGTAATCAGGGCCTATTCACACTAAAAGGGGTGCTGCACTGGCGGGCAGAAGCACGCCATGCGTCGTTGCGGACTCGTTGCGTGGGGCCCGTCTGCCGCCCCTTCAGTGCCAGAATATCGCCAGCAGGATGACGGCGAAAATGGCCCACTTGACGGCGTAGTAGACGCTGCGGTTCCAGGCCTTGAGGCGCTTGCCGACGCGGCGCACGGCGTACAGGTACTTGAAGGCGCGGTTCAGGCCGCCGGTGCGGTCGCCGATTTCGTTGGGCGAGGCGGCGGCGCGCATCAGGAAGCCGCCGATGGCATTGTTGACCGACTGCGCCCAGCGATACTTCATGGGCCGCTCGATGTCGCAGAACAAGATGATGCGATCGTGCTCGGTCTTGTTGGCGGCGTAATGCAGATAGGTTTCGTCGAAGACCACGTCCTGGCCGTCGCGCCAGGAATACTGCTCGCCATCGACGAAAATCGCGCAGCCGTCGTCGTTGGGCGTGACCAGCCCCAGGTGGTAGCGCAGCGAACCGGCATAGGGGTCGCGATGCAGGCCGAGCTTGCCGCCCGGCGGCAACTGGGCGAACATGGCCGCCTTGACCGAAGGCAGGCGATTGAGGATTTCCAGCGTACGCGGGCAGTACTGCGCCGCGGAAGGATGCGGGTTGTCATACCATTTCAGGTAGAAGCGCCGCCAGCCATTGCGGAAAAAGGAATTGAAGCCGATGTCGTTGTACTGCTGGGCCGCCTGGATGCGGCTGGCCTCGCGCAGCGCCAGCGCCTCTTCGCGTATGGTCTGCCATTCGTTGCGCAGCACCTGCAGGTCGGGAAACAGCGCGGGATGCAGGTACGGCTTGGAAGGCACGCTCGAGAACGCATACACGAAGCAGTTCAAGGGCGACATGAAGGTGGAATGGTCCGACAACTGCCGGAGAAACCCATGGCGCACCTTGCCGCGGCGGTGCGTGTAGACCGCGCAGACTACGAACAGCAACAACACTATCCAGCGCATGGGGTCACTCCCGCCCGCAGAAATATTTGAACATACAAAGCGGCAATATTATACGCCGCGGGGCGCGGGCGAGCCCGAATCCAGGCCGATGCGCCGCCTTGCGGCGCATCGGCCGAACAGCACTTACTCCGCGGCGCGCACCTTCAGCGCCTCCACGGCCGGCAGGGGCTTGCCTTCGAGGAATTCCAGGAAGGCGCCGCCGCCGGTGGAGATATAACCCATCTTGTCGGCGATATGGAACTTGGCGATGGCCGCCAAAGTGTCGCCGCCGCCGGCGATCGAGAAGGCCGGGGAATCGGCCACGGCCCGGGCCACGCCCTGCGTGCCTCCGGCGAAGGCCTCGAACTCGAACACGCCCACCGGGCCGTTCCAGACGATGGTGCCGGCCTGGGCCAGGATCGCCGCCAGTTGCGCGGTAGTGCGCGGACCGATGTCCAGGATCATGTCGTCCTCGGCCACGTCGGCCGCTTCCTTGACGGCGGGCACGGCTTCGGCGCCGAAGGTCTTGGCGCACACCACGTCCACGGGGATGGGCACCTCGGCGCCGCGCGCCTTCATCATCTCGATCACGGCGCGGGCCTGGTCGATCTGCTCGGGTTCGGCCAGCGACTTGCCGATTTTCAGGCCGGCGGCCAGCATGAAGGTATTGGCGATACCGCCGCCCACCACCAGCTTGTCCACCTTCGCGGCCAGGGCCTGCAGGATGGACAGCTTGGTGGACACCTTGGAGCCGCCCACGATGGCGACCAGCGGCCGGCGCGGCTCGAACAATGCCTTGCCCAAGGCGTCCAGCTCGGCCTCGAGCAAGGGGCCGGCGCAAGCCACCGGGGCGTAGCGCGCAATGCCCTCGGTGGTGGCCTCGGCGCGGTGCGCTGTGCCGAATGCGTCATTCACATAGACATCGCACAAGGCAGCCATCTTGCGCGCCAGGGCAGGATCGTTCTTCTTTTCGCCGACATTGCAGCGGCAGTTCTCCAGCAGCACAACCTGGCCGGGCTGCACCTGCACGCCATCGACCCAGTCGCGCAGCAGCGTCACCGGCTGGCCTAGCAGTTGCGACAAGCGCGCGCCGACGGCCTCGAGGCTGTCGGCGGGGGTGCACACGCCCTCTTTCGGACGCCCCAGGTGCGAGGTAACCATGACTGCCGCGCCCGCATCCAGCGCCATGCGGATGGCCGGCACCGAGGCGCGTATGCGGGTGTCTTCGGTGATTTCGCCGGCTTCATTGAAGGGGACGTTCAGGTCGGAACGGATAAAGACGCGCTTGCCCGCCAAGGCGCCGGCGCGTGCCAGGGAACTGAGGGTTTTGACTGTAGGCATGGATGTGAGGGTAGCCGGATCGGAAATGGAAGGTAGGCCCGAAATGAGCGTGGGGCGGGTTGCCCCGCCCCGCGCTCATGTGCAGGATGACAGCGGATCAGCGCGCCGACATCAGCGCAACCGTGGTGTCCAGCATGCGGTTGGAGAAGCCCCACTCGTTGTCGTACCAGGACGACACCTTGACCAGCGAGCCGGAAACCTTGGTGAGGCTGGCGTCGAAGGTGCTGGAGGCGGGGTTGTGATTGAAGTCGACCGACACCAGCGGCTCGGTGTTGTATTCCAGGATGCCCTTGAGCGGCCCGGATTCCGACGCGGCCTTGAGAATGCTGTTGACTTCTTCGACCGAGGTCTCGCGCGCAGCCACGAAGGACAGGTCGACGATGGACACGTTGATGGTCGGGACGCGGATGGCGTAGCCGTCGAGCTTGCCGTTGAGTTCGGGCAGCACCAGGCCGACCGCGGCGGCAGCGCCGGTCTTGGTCGGGATCATGCTCATGGTGGCCGAACGGGCGCGGCGCAGGTCTTCGTGGTAGACGTCGGTCAGGACCTGGTCGTTGGTGTAGGAGTGCACGGTGGTCATCAGGCCGTTCACGATGCCCAGCTTCTGGTGCAGCGGCTGCACCAGCGGGGCCAGGCAGTTGGTGGTGCACGAAGCGTTGGAAATGACCGTGTCGCTGGCCTTGAGCACGCCGTGGTTCACGCCGTAGACGATGGTGGCGTCCACGTCCTTGCCGCCGGGCGCGGAAATGACGACTTTCTTGGCGCCGCCCTTCAGGTGCGCGCTGGCTTTTTCTTTGCTGGCGAAGAAGCCGGTGCATTCGAGCACCACATCCACGCCCAGCTCGCCCCAGGGCAGCTCGGCCGGATTGCGGTTGGCCAGCACGCGGATCTTGTCGCCATTGACCACCATGTAGTCGCCGTCGACCGACACTTTGCCCGGGAAACGCCCGTGAGCGGTGTCGTGCTGCGTCAGGTGCGCGTTGATCTTGGGAGCCCCGAGGTCGTTGATCGCGACGATCTCTATGTCGTGCTTTTTACCGTCCTCGTAGTGGGCGCGCAAAACGTTGCGGCCAATACGCCCGTACCCATTGATCGCTACCCGTATCGTCATTGCAATTCTCCTGTTTTATAAAACTTGCTCGACCGCCGCCGCGACGTGCTCTGCGGTAATGCCGAAATACTTGAACAAGACGCCTCCGGGAGCCGATTCGCCGTAGGTATCCAGGCCCACCACTTTTCCGTGCAGGCCGACATATTTGTACCAGCCGGCGGTGACGCCGGCTTCCACCGCCACGCGCGGCATCCCGTCGGGCAGCACGGCGGCACGCCATTGTTCGTCTTGCGCATCGAACACCTGGGTGCAAGGCATGGACACCACGCGCACCGCAATGCCCTTGGCGGCAAGCTGTTCTTGCGCCGCCAGGGCCACCGAGACTTCCGAGCCGGTGGCGATAATGGCCGCGCGCGGCTGCGCCGCATCGCGCAGCACGTAGCCGCCGCGGGCGATCGCCTGCACGGTAGTGTCGTCGCGCTGGACGAAGGGCAGGTTCTGGCGCGACAGCAGCAGCGCGCTGGGGCCGCCGTCATGCACCTGCATGCCGATGCTGGCCGGACGCCGCAGCGCCGCCGCCCAGGCCACCGCGGTCTCGGTGGTGTCGCAGGGCCGCCATACTTGCAGATTGGGAATCAGCCGCAGGCTGGCCGCGTGCTCGATGGACTGGTGCGTGGGGCCGTCCTCGCCCAGGCCGATGGAATCATGGGTGAAGACGTGCACCACGCGCTGCTTCATCAGCGCCGACATGCGTATGGCGTTGCGCGAGTAGTCGGAGAAAGTCAGGAAGGTGCCGCCGAAAGGCAGGTAGCCGCCGTGCAGGGCCACGCCGTTCATGATCGCAGCCATGCCGAATTCGCGCACGCCGTAGTGAATATAGCGGCCGGACTGCAGGCTCTCGGAGCCGACCATGATCGGAGCCCCGCCCTTCCAGTCGGTAAGATTCGAACCGGTCAGGTCGGCCGAACCGCCGAGCATTTCCGGCACGACGGGGGCGAAGGCCTGGATGGCCAGTTGCGAAGCCTTGCGGGTAGCGACGGTCTCGCCCTTGGCCGCGGTTTCGGCGATGAAATCGCGCACTTTTTCATCGAAGCCGGCAGGCAGTTCGCCCGCCATGCGGCGCAGCAGTTCGCGCGCCTGTTCCGGAAAGGCCGCGGCATAGGCGTCGAAACGGCCCTGCCATTCGGCCTGCAATTCGTGCCCGCGCGGACGGCAGTCCCAGCCCTGGTAGACATGCTTGGGGATCACGAACGGCGGCCAGGTCCAGCCCAGCGCCTTGCGGGTGGCGGCGACTTCTTCTTCGCCCAGCGGCGAGCCGTGCACTTTTTCGGTGCCCGCCTTGTGCGGAGAGCCTTTGCCTATGATGGTGCGGCAGCAGATCAGCGTGGGACCGCCGCCCTTGGCCGACCATTCCTTGGCCTGCACCACGGCGGCGTCGACCGCCGCGGCGTCGTTGCCGTCTATGGGGGGAATGACGTGCCAGCCGTAGCCTTCGAAGCGCTTGACGGTGTCGTCGCGGAACCAGCCGTCGACCTCGCCGTCGATGGAAATGCCGTTGTCGTCATAGAACACGATCAGCTTGGACAGCCCGAGCGTGCCGGCCAGCGAGCAGGCCTCGTGCGAAATGCCTTCCATCAAGCAGCCGTCGCCGGCGATCGCATAGGTGTGATGATCCACCACCGTGTGGCCCGGGCGGTTGAATTCCATGGCCAGCAGGGCCTCGGCCAGCGCCAGGCCCACGGCATTGGCCAGCCCCTGGCCCAGCGGCCCGGTGGTGGTCTCGACGCCCGGCGTCAGGCCCACCTCGGGATGGCCCGGGGTGCGCGAATGCAGTTGGCGGAAATTCTCCAGCTCTTTCATGGGCAGGTCGTAGCCGCTCAGGTGCAGCATGGCATACAACAGCATGGAAGCGTGCCCGTTGGACAGCACGAAGCGGTCGCGGTCGGGCCAGGCAGGATCGGCGGGATTGTGGCGCAGATGGCGCGTCCAGAGCACCTGGCCGACCTCGGCCAAGCCCATGGGAGCCCCCGGGTGGCCCGAATTGGCTTTCTGGACCGCGTCCATGGCTAGCACGCGGATGGCATTGGCCAGGGAAGCATCGTGGACTGAAGGTAGGCTCATAGGAAACTCGCAAGGCGCGAGCCGCCGGGCAAGGAAACCGGGGGCGGATCGCCGCAACAGGGTTTGCAAAGCCTTCGATTTTACCACTCGGCACCCCGCGGCCCGGCACGCGGATACATTCGATTTCCCCGCATTGCAGGCCTTTGCACGGGCCAGGCGCAAAGGGGCGCAACCGGGCCGCGCGCCAGGCCTGATATTTCCCGCGGATTCCGGGCATTTCGCACGGACCCGCGGGCATGCTACCTTATGGGCGGCCCCGCCGGGCCGATCCTACGGACATCCTCGACACCGCCCCATGGCCACGCCCCGCTTCTATTGTCCCGCCGGCCTCGCCGCGGGCCGCAGTATCGAATTGCCGCAAGGCCTCGCGCACCACGCCTTGCGCGTGCTGCGGCTGCGCGACGGCGCGGCCATCGTGCTGTTCGACGGGCATGGCGGCGAATACCCGGCCACGCTGCAGGCCTCGGGCAAGGGCGCCAGCGCCCTGCTGGGCGCTCATGACGCGCGCGAGGCCGAACTGGCCGGCGAGATCACGCTGCTGCAAGGCATCGCGGCCGGCGACAAAATGGACTGGATCATCGAAAAAGCCGTGGAACTCGGCGTGCGGCGCCTGGTTCCGGTCGCGGCCCGGCGCAGCGTGCTGCAACTGAGCGGCGCGCGCCTGGAAAAGCGCCAGCAGCACTGGGAACGCGTGGCCCAGGCGGCCAGCGAGCAGTGCGGGCGCAACCGCCTCATGGCAATCGCGGCGCCGCAAAGCCTGGGCGACTGCCTGCGCGAACTCGACGTGGCAGCCGGCCTGGCCCTGTTCTGTCATCCCGAGGCGCCGCAGAGCCTGGCGCAAGCGCTGCGGCCCGGCACACGGCAGCTCGCGCTGCTGGTCGGCCCCGAAGGCGGCTGGTCGGAAGACGAACTGGAACTGGCGCGCGGCCATGGCCTGCAGGCGGTGCGCCACGGTGCGCGAGTGCTGCGCACCGAGACCGCCGGACTCGCGCTGGTGGCCGCAGCCAGCGCCCTGCTGGGCTGGGACTGAAAGCTATTCGTGCTCGCGGTGGCCTGCGTACGGCGTAGGCGCCACGCCCGGCTCCGGGTCCGGATGCTTGCCGGCATGCTGGATGGCGTAGGCGAAATAACGGCCATTGTCGGCCGCGAATTCCACCGTATCGGCGCATACGCTTTCGATGGCCGCAGCATCGGCGGCCAGCGCGGGATCGCCGGAATGCAGGTTGTGCAGCCATAGCACCATGCCCACCTTCTGATCCTGCAGCGTATCGCACAGGCAGTCGGACAGGGCATCGAGGTTGCTGCCGAAATATTCGGGAAAATCGACAGCCTTGGCGATGGCGCGCAACACAGCCGAGCAACTGCGCGCGCGGTCGCAGTCGACGAAGAAAAGCGTCATTCCCAAAACCTGGGCCGCCTCCGCGACGTCCCGCTGGCCGAAAGAGGAAATGTCGAGCAAACCACCTTTCTGCAGTTTCTTCTGCAGCGACTGTGCCTGGGCCATATCAGGGCTCCTTGAAAAACGCCTGCACTTCCTCTATGCGGCTCATGCTGTCGTTGCGTCCGAGGCGGATCAGCTCTTTCGTATAGCCCGACTCGAACAGCAGATACGAAACCAAGGCTCCGCCCGCGGACAAACTGGAACCGGACGATACGCCCAGCACCCGGAACAAGCTGCGGGCGGCGCGCGGCATCTGTTCCAGATGCCGCATGGCGATTTCGTCCAGCGACCGGCTTGGTGTGATGGACAAAGACTTTACCGGGCGCAGCGACTGGCTTTTTAATACATCCGGGGCCACTTGCGCAAGCAGTTCATTGATGCGTTCCATACGCTCCACATCCATGGCCAGGCTGTCCAGGAAAATATTGGACAAAACATGCCCGCCGATCTGCGCCAGCGTAGGATACAGCGGATCATCGCGGCGTTGTTCAGGATATGTGTCATCTTCATGCCCGGTGCCTATCACGAAGATGCGCTCGGACCCCAGATGTATTGCCGGGCTCAGCGGCGCGAGCTGGCGCATCGAGCCGTCGCCGCACCATTCCGTCTGCCCATGCGGGGAATCGGCCCGCAACATCGCCTCGGCCACCGGGTCGCCCGGCCGCGGGCGCAAAGAAATGGATTGCGCCGGAAACACGAACGGAATGGAAGTCGACGCCATCAGGTGCTCGATGCCGATATGGCTCGGCACGGCGCGGCGCAGGGGCCGGGTCCAGGGCTCGATGCTGAGATTGGATTCGTAGAAAGTGATGTGCTCGCCGCTGGTATAGCCCGTGGCGGTGATCGCCAGCGCATCGAGGAACCCGTCGTCCAGGTTGCGCCGCAACCGCGGAAAATCGAGCACCGTCCCCAGCAGCTCGGCCAGCGGCCGGTTGTCCAGCAGGGCGCGCGGATTGCGGCGCCGGAGCCCGGGCCGCAGCCAGCCCAGGCTGAGCATGCCCAGCCAGCGCAGCCCGCTGCGGAACAGGCCCGCGCTGTCGCTGCGATAGACCATGTCGGTGCGCAAGGTCTCCCAGAGCAGCCGGGCGCGGTCCATGGCCTCGTGGGGCACGTCGGCCTTGCAGGCCAGCGCCGCCGCATTGATGGCGCCGGCCGAAGAACCGCAGATGATGCGAAAAGGATTACGGAAATCTGCCCGCCGCTCGGGATCGAGTATGTCCAGCACGCCGCTGAGCACCCCGACCTGATAGGCGGCGCGCGCGCCGCCCCCGGTCAGCACCAGGCCCATATGCGAGCCGGACACGACGGAGGGCGCGAGGCTCGTGCTACCTGGGTGTATTGGCATCGACTACAGTCAGCGCCGTCATGTTGATGATGCGCCGTACGGTAGAGCTGGAAGTGAGGATGTGGACCGGCGCGTTGGCCCCCAGCAGGAACGGGCCCACGGCCACATTGCCGCCGGCCGTGGTCTTGAGCAGGTTGTAGGCGATATTGCCCGAATCGACGTTCGGGCACACCAGCAGGTTGGCCTCGCCCTTGAGCGTGGTCGAGGGCAGGATGCGCAGGCGCAGGGCTTCGTCGAGCGCGCAGTCGCCATGCATCTCGCCGTCGATTTCGAGTTCGGGGGCCTGGGCGCGGATCAGTTCCAGGGCCTCGCGCATCTTGGAGCCCGAGGCCGAACTGGCGGTACCGAAATTGGAGCGGGACAGCAGCGCCACCTTGGGCTCGACATTCAGGCGCCGCATCTCGGCGGCCGCGGCCAGCGTGATCTCGGCGAGCTGCTCGGCGCTGGGGTCGTCGTTGACGTGCGTGTCGACCAGCGCCACGGTGCGTTCCGCCAACAGCAGGATATTCATGGCCGCGTAGATGCGCGCGCCCTTGCTGTGGCCTATGACCTGGTCGATGAACTGCAGGTGGTTGGCATAAGTGCCGACCGTGCCGCAGACCATGCCGTCGGCATCGCCCAGGTGCACCATCATGGCGCCGATCAGGGTCAGCCGGCGGCGCATCTCGACGCGCGCCATTTCCTTGCTGATGCCGCGGCGGCACATCAGTTCCCAGTAGGTGGTCCAATAGCGATGGAAGCGCTCGTCGTAATCGGGGTTGGTGACCTCGACATCGGTGCCCAGGCGCAGCCGCAGGCCGAACTTCTCGATGCGCGCCTGCAGCACGGCCGGCCGGCCCACCAATATGGGCCGGGCCAGCTTTTCGTCGACCACCACCTGCACCGCGCGCAGCACGCGCTCTTCTTCGCCCTCGGCGAACACGATGCGCGCCTTGCCGCCGTCGCGCACCAGGCCCTTGGCTATGGAGAACAAGGGCTTCATGAACGAGCCGGAGCGATAGACGAACTGCTGCAGCTGCTGCGCGTAAGCGTCGAGATCTTCGATGGGCCGGGTGGCCACGCCGTCTTCCATGGCGGCGCGCGCCACCGCGGGGGCGATGCGCACGATCAGACGCGGATCGAAAGGCTTGGGAATCAGGTATTCGGGGCCGAAACACACCCCATAAGTGCCGTAGGCGGCAGCCACGACCTCGTTCTGTTCTTCCTGTGCCAGCTTGTAGATGGCCTGCACGGCGGCCTTTTCCATGCCGCGCGTGATGGTCGTCGCGCCCACGTCGAGCGCGCCGCGGAAAATATACGGGAAGCACAGGACATTATTGACCTGGTTCGGGTAGTCGGAACGGCCCGTGGCCATGACGACGTCGTCGCGCACCGCGCGGGCGACCTCGGGCAGGATTTCCGGGGTGGGATTGGCCAGCGCCAGGATGAGCGGACGCGCCGCCATCTTCGCGACCATCTCGGGCTTGAGCACGCCGCCGGCCGACAGGCCCAGGAACACGTCGGCGCCGTCGATGATCTCGCCCAGCGTGCGAGCCTCGGTCGCTTGCGCGAAGCGTTCTTTGTCGGGGTCCATGAGCGTGGTGCGGCCCTTGTACACCACCCCCTCGATGTCGCTGACCCAGATGTTCGACAGCGGCAAGCCCAGGTCGACCATGAGATCCAGACAGGCCAGCGCCGCGGCGCCGGCGCCCGACACCACGACCTTGACCTGGTCTATGGCTTTGCCGACGACTTCCAGGCCGCCGATGAAGGCGGCCGACACGCAGATGGCGGTGCCGTGCTGGTCGTCGTGGAAGACAGGGATCTTCATGCGCTCGCGCAGCTTGCGCTCGACGACGAAGCATTCGGGCGCCTTGATGTCTTCGAGATTGATGCCGCCGAACGTCGGTTCGAGGCCGGCGATGATGTTCACCAGCTTGTCGGGATCGGTTTCGTTGATTTCGATATCGAACACGTCGATGTCGGCAAACTTCTTGAACAGCACCGCCTTGCCTTCCATGACGGGCTTGGAGGCCAGCGCGCCTATATTGCCCAGGCCCAGCACCGCGGTGCCGTTGGTGATGACCCCCACGAGATTGCCGCGCGCGGTGTAGCGATAGGCATTGACCGGATCGGTGACGATTTCTTCGCAGGCCGCGGCGACCCCGGGCGTATAGGCCAGCGCCAGGTCGCGCTGGTTCGAGAGCTGCTTGGTCGGGGTGACCGCAACCTTTCCGGGGCGCCCATGCGTGTGATAGGCCAAAGCTGCGGTGCGAATATTGTCGTCCATGGTGTTTCTTGATCGGGGAAGATATGGAGAGACGCCCATTCTAGCCCTTGCCAGGAATTATTTGCAGGATGGGCCCACGGCGCGGCGCCCTGCGGCCCGACCCGGGCCAAACCAGGGGGCGCAAGCCATGCCCGGCGGCCCGCCCTGCCTCATCAGCCCATCAGCCCATCGACCTCATCGACCTCATCGACCTCATCGGCCGAGACGACCAAGACGGCGGCGGTGGCGGTGGCGGTAAACGGCGGGTGGCCGCAGCGGCTCAGATATCCTGCCCGGTATAAGGAAACAGGTCGGACGGGTCGAACAGCGTCTTGACGCGCGCGTCCAGATCGGCAGCGAAAAACCAGGCTTCGTCTTCGGAGCTGTCGTGATGCGTGGAAAATTCGGCGCGCGTCGTTTCGGGGCGCGGCGCCATGCGGCGCTCGTTGAGCACCACCCATTCGACCCAGCATAGCGCGCCGCCATGCCCCAGCACCAAGTGCGACAGGTTGATGGTTTGCCCCTCGGCGGGCAGCAGCGCGTCCAGGCGGTAGCGCGCCGGCCAGGGTTCGAGCCGGCGGCAGGCCTGGGCTTCGGTGCGTCCCGACAGTTCGAACAGGCTCGACACCAGTTGCTGCGTGCTGAAATTGGGCAGCGCCTGGTTGCTGCTGGCGCCAAAGGGACCCAGGGTCGCGCTGCTGCCGTCGGCCAGCACGACGGCGGCATGGTCCAGGCCGGACATATGGGTCTGGCCCGAGTCCCAATCGCACAAGGTGCGATCGGCCAGCCACGCCGCCACGGTCAGGTACGAAGGCCACTCGGCAAACTGGCTGAAGCCGGCCGCCTCGAGTTCCCCCAGCAGGCAGCCGGGCTGCACGAACCACTGGCTGCCGCCCTCTTTCAGGCGGCGGCAGCCGGCCATCTCGCGTCCGGGCTCGACCCAGAGCACCGACTGGCCCAGCGGCTGCGTCGCCTGCGGCACCCCGCCCAGGGCCAGCAACACGCCATATTCGGCGCACAGCGCCCGCGCATGATGCACGTCGGAGGGCTCGGCCGGCACCAGCCGCGCACTGCCTGTCCCCTGGTCGGCGCCATAGTCGAAAAAGCTGCCGGCGATGCTGCGGCGCATCCGCTGGCAGAAGTTGTCCCATGGATCCCTGGACGGGCGGCGGCCCATCAGGAACGAACGGCGCGAAGGAGACGGCATGTGCAACGATTCCTGGTCTGGTTTTCCGATCGAAAATACTTGCTTAAAAAATATCTGCAGGAAGAAATAACTGCAAGACTGCAAAGATAAGCGCAAGACTGCAAAGCTTGCCCGCAAGGGCCGCGTCCGTGTCGCAGGCCCCGCGCCGCTGGCCCGCATCCGGGTTCCGGATATTGCGGCGCGAACGCCATGAACGCCATAGACGCCATAGACGCCATGAGCGCCATGAGCGCCATGAGCGCCATGAACGTTATGAACGCCACGAGCGGCGCGACCGGCACAAAGCCGCCCCGGCCGCCCAAGTATCGTGGCGGCTGCGGCCCGCGCCGCAACGCTCTACAATCCTTTTCTCGTCCCATAGCCCGCCCGGAAAGCCAGCCCCATGCCCGCCCTCGCCAAGCGCACCGAACAAGTGATGCCATTCTACGCTGTGGAGCTGTTCAAACAGGCCAACGCGCTCAACGCGCAAGGCCGCGACGTGATCAGCCTGGGCATAGGCGAACCCGACTTTACCGCGCCCGCGCAAGTACTGGAAACCCTGGACCGCGCCGCGCGCGCCGGCCTCAGCGGCTATACCCCTCCGGCCGGCATCGCGCCTCTGCGCGACGCCATTGCGCATTATTATTTCCAGCAATTCGGCGCCAAGATCGATCCGCACCGCGTGGTCGTCACCTCCGGCGCCTCGGGCGCGCTGCTGCTGCTGAGCATGGCGCTGATCAATCCGGGCGACGAAATCCTGATGCCCGACCCTTCGTACCCAGCCAACCAGAACTTCATCACCGGCGCGGGCGGCATTCCCAGGCTGATACCCTGCGGCGCCCAGCAGCGATTCCAGCTCAGCGCCGCCGACATCCGCGAGCACTGGGGGCCGGCGACCCGCGGCGTGCTGATCGCCTCGCCCAGCAACCCCACGGGCACGACCATCGCGCGCGCCGACCTGCAGGCGCTGATCGCCGAGGTGCGCCAGCGCGGCGGCTTCGTCATCATGGATGAAATCTATCTGGGCCTGTATTACGACCAGGAACCGCAAAGCGCCCTGACGCTCGACGACGACGTGATCATCGTCAACAGCTTCTCGAAGTACTTCCACATGACAGGCTGGCGACTGGGCTGGCTGATTGCGCCCGCGGCCATGATTCCGGCGGTGGAAAAGCTCGCGGCCAGCCTGGCGATCTGCGCGCCCTCGCTCGCCCAGCACGCGGCGCTGGCCTGCTTCGAGCCGGATATCATGCGCATCTACGAAAACCGGCGTCTGTCGTTCAAGCAGCGGCGCGACTACCTGCTGCCCGAATTCGAACGGCTCGGGCTGCACGTGCCGGTAGTGCCCGACGGCGCGTTCTATATTTATGCCGACATCAGCGAGCACAGCCAGGACAGCGACGACTTCTCGCACCGGCTGCTGTACGAGGCCGGCGTGGCCGCCGTGCCCGGGCGCGACTTCGGCTCGGCATGGGCGCGCCACACCATGCGGTTCTCGTACGCCACGGGGCTGGACCGCCTGCAGGAAGCCATCGCCCGCATGGAGCGATTCCTGGCATAAGCCTGCGCGGTTCACGCCAAGAAATGGCTGAGCCCGGAAATGCTGTGGCTCCCTGCATACTGTGCCGTACTCGGCGAACTCGGACACGGCACAGTCCCCTGCGGACTATGTCATACCCGGCGAACCCGAACAGTACGCAAGCCGCGAGGTGGAGCAGCCCTATTTTTCTATCGGGATGCCCGACGCCAGGGCTATGCGGCGCTGCTCCGCCAGCACCTTCGCGCCGTAGCCTCCGTCGTTGGAGCCGGAAGCGCCCACGTAGCAGGCCAGGCCGCCCAGCACCGAGCCGCGCCGCTTGATGCAATCCTTCAGGATCTGCGAGCCGACACGGATATTGGCGATGGGGTTGAGCGCGGCAGCCAGGCCGCCGCCAAAGCGCGCGAACTTGTCCTTGTGCACATTGGTCATGACCTGCATCAGGCCCTGGGCGCCGACATGGCTTTCGGCAAAGGGGTTATAGCGGGATTCGACCGCGATCACCGCCAGCAGCAATTGCGGATCCAGGTGCTGTTCCTTGCCGACCACGAAAGCCGTCTTGATCAGCACCCCGGCCGCGTTGTAGGCAATCTGGTACTTGCGCGCGATATAGCTGCGCAAGGCTTCGGCCTGCGCCTTGCTGACGTGGGGAATGGACAGGTCTTCGGCGGCCACGCCCAATGCGCGCGAGAAATAGCCGGGCGACACCAGTTCGACCTTCGAGCCGCCCTTGGCAGGCACGGGCGCGCCCGCCTTGCGTTCCGGAGCCCCTGCGGCGGCGCCCGCGACGACCGGGGCCAGCGCGGCATTGGCCCCGCCAGTTGCGTTGGCGCCATGCGCCGCGTTTGCGACTTGCGTCCCCTTGGCGCCGCCGGCCGTGGTGCGGGATCCGGCGGAACCTGCGCCGTTCGCCGTGCTCTCGGAAGAGGCCTCCGCAGGCTCGGGCCCGCCCGCCGAAACCGATGCGACAGGGCCCATTGCCGCGGCCAGCATGGCATCGCTGGCCTGTGCATATGAGGCGTAAGACGTGACGGAAGAACCTCCCTGCATCACGTCGGGGCGCAGGGTCGCCACCAGCGCGTCGTGCATATTGCGCGACTGTATCCGCAGCGAAGGCACGGTAAGGCTCAGCGCCATCGTCACCAGCGCGGCGATGCCCAAGTAGATGGCGGCGACGTGGATGCATTCGCCGCCGCGATACATCAGGCCGCGAAACGAACGGGCGAGCAGATTCCCCCGCGCCACGCCTTCGGCTTGCCGTCCCCCATGGGAAGGCTTTTTGTCTTGGGGCGGTCCTACAGCAAAATAGTTCTCCGCAGAAGAGTCGATCATTCTTCCGGTGTCCGTGTAAAAGCAGTCAAGCCGATGTTAACCTTAGTCCTGTTTCGCATTTGTAACGAAATTAATGGGAATTTCCGTGAAATACCGCGACCTCAGGGACTTCATGGCGCAACTCGAAAGCGCGGGAGAGCTCCGGCGCATCGCCGTGCCGGTGTCCACCGACCTCGAAATGACCGAGATCGGCGACCGCGTGCTGCGCGCCGGCGGCCCGGCGCTGCTGTTCGAGCGCGCCGTGCACGGCGGGGCGCCCGCCGCCATGCCGGTGCTGACCAATTTGTTCGGCACTCCGGGGCGCGTGGCTCGGGGCATGGGGGCCGACGACGTGGCCGCGCTGCGCGAGACGGGCGAGCTGCTGGCGGCGCTGCGCGAGCCCGAGCCGCCGCGCGGGCTGCGCGACGCGCTGGCCAAGGTATCCATGCTCAAGGCCGCGCTCTGGGACATGAGCCCCAAGACCGTCAAAGGGCCGGCCTGCCAGGAAATCGTGCTCGAGGGCGCGGACGTCGACCTGAACCGGATTCCGCTGCAGCGCTGCTGGCCGGGCGACGCCGCCCCCCTGCTCACCTGGGGCCTGGTGATCACCCGCGGCCCGCGGGCGCGCCGCCAGAACCTGGGCATCTACCGGCAGCAGATCATCGGCCGCAACAAGCTCATCATGCGCTGGCTGTCGCACCGCGGCGGCGCGCTGGACTTCCGCGATCATGCGCTGGCGCATCCGGGCACCCCATTTCCCGTGGCCGTGGCGCTGGGCGCGGACCCGGCCACCACGCTCGGGGCCGTGACGCCGGTGCCCGACAGCCTGTCGGAATACCAGTTCGCCGGCCTGCTGCGCGGCAGCCGCAGCGAGGTCGCCGACGCCCTGGGCAGCGAGCTGTCGGTGCCGGCGCGCGCCGAGATCGTGCTCGAGGGCCATCTGCTGCCGGCGAACGATCCGCGCGCCGAACCGCTCACAGTGCCCGAGGGCTCGCAAGGCCCCTCGGACCGCAGCTACGAGATGGCGCTGGAAGGGCCCTACGGCGACCACACGGGCTATTACAACGAACAGGACTGGTTTCCCGTCTTTACCGTCGAACGCATCACCATGCGCCGCGACCCCATCTACCACAGCACCTACACGGGCAAGCCTCCCGACGAGCCCGCGGTGCTGGGCGTGGCCCTGAACGAGGTGTTCGTGCCGCTGCTGCGGCGCCAACTGCCGGAGATCGTCGATTTCTACCTGCCGCCCGAGGGCTGCAGCTACCGGCTCGCCGTGGTGTCGATCCGCAAGCAATACCCGGGCCACGCCAAGCGCGCGATGTTCGGCATCTGGAGCATCCTGCGCCAGTTCATGTACACCAAGTTCATCGTCGTGGTCGACGAGGACATCGACCCGCGCAACTGGCAAGAGGTGGTCTGGGCCATGACCACGCGCATGGACCCGGTGCGCGACACGGTGCTGGTGGACAACACGCCCATCGACTATCTGGACTTCGCCTCGCCGGTGTCGGGCCTGGGCGGCAAGATGGGCCTGGACGCGACCAATAAATGGCCCGGCGAGACCCAGCGGGAATGGGGTCGGCCCATCGTCATGGACGCGGACGTCAAGGCCCGCGTGGACGCCATGTGGCAAAACCTGGGTCTATGACGGCTGTGACCAGTGTCCTTTAAGCTTCAAGCAAACAGGACACTGTCGCCTAGAATTTTGTGCGCCGGCCCTGGCCCGATTCGCGCGTGCGCAAGGCCTGCAGACCCAGCAGCAGCCCGGCGCCCAGGCGCACCCAGGCGCGTCCGCGCCGCTTGCCGGCCAGCAGCGCCGAGGCCAGGCTGACCACCAGAGGGTAGCGCCGCGCCAGCGACAGCCCCTCGGCCAGCCAGCTCCGGCCGCTGCCGGGCAACAGGCGCGGTAGCGCCGCCTGCAGTAGCGCCGAAGGCCGCAGCGCCGCGCCCACCTGCGCCACATGGCGCCGCAGCGCCTGGCGTTCAAGTGCCGCGCGGGCGCGCAGTATCTCGATACGCAGTTCCTGGGGGCTGCGGGAAGCGCGCTTGTTCATGGGACATCCTTGGAGGCGGCGTCCTCGGCAGCAGAAGGCTCGCCCAGGCGCGCCGCCATCGCCGCATCGCGCCGCAACTCGTCCAGGGTTGCCGCGAACGGCATCGGATCGTACAAGAGCGAACGCCGCACCGCCCAGAACAGCCCCAGGCCCAGCAGCGCATAGAGCAGCGCCAGCAGGCCCAGCGCCAGGTAGCGGTCCTGGCTGGGCCAGAAGTACAGCGCGAAGGCAATGGAAAACACCAAGACCGCCAGCGTCAGGAACAGCAGCGCGGCGAACGCCATGCCGGCCAGCTTGAACAGGCGCGACGTCTGGCCGGAGGCTTCGAGAGAGAAAAGCTCCAGCCGCGTGTGCATCATGGACAGCAGCGTGCCGGCGATATCGCCCACGGATTGTCTCAAGGCCATGTCGGGTCGAGATCCGGTAAGAGTTGCGCTTGCGACGACAGTCGCGGGAACGCGCCGGCGATCCCCAAGCCGCGGGACGAACGGCGCGGCGGCATCAGCGGCGGCTGATCAGCATGCCCACCAGCAGGCCGGTCAATCCGGCTATGCCTATCGACTGCCACGGGTTGTCGTGCACGTAGTCGTCGGTGGCGCGCACCGCCTGGCGCCCGCGCAGCAGCAGCGCATCTTGCGTGTCGTAGAGGGCTTCGCGGGTGCGGCGCAGCGAACGCATGGCCTTGTCGCGCAGTTCCGCCGCCTTGTCGCCCGTGGCGTCGGCCGCCTCGCGCAGCAGTTTCTCGGCATCGTCCAGGCTGGTCTTGATGCTTTCGATGAACTGTTCTTCGTTGGCCTGTACATCCTTGGCAGTATCTTTTGCAGGCATGGCATGCTCCTTGTGCAAGGTTGAAACTGTTATCCAAAATAATACATCACAGCCGTACGGCTCGAACCAGCCGGATTCCGTAGTGCATTTCGCCGTCCGGGCGGCCCATTTGCGGCCTTGCTGCGCGGCCCGCCGGTCCGGGCCACATCTGTTCCCGTCGGCCGGCGGCCCGCTACAGGCTTATTCCAGGGTCGCCACCTCCAGTTCGGAAGCCAGGCCCTGCTGATTGCTGTCCTGCTTCATCACCATGTGCAGCGCCGGGCAGTACCAATCGGTAACGGCGGCACGCATGCCGGGTATGGGCAGGACCAGGCCGTTGAACGAGGCCTGGGTGGGATCGGTGACGCGCTCGTAGCGCACCGGCCAGCACGACTGAGGCCCCCGCGCCGTCTGGATGCGCTGGCGCTGCCCGACGGTCTTTTCCCCGGTGCGCACCGTCAGCGGCTGCGCCTGGCGGTCGACATGCACCTGGAATTTCAAGGCGGAAAAGGTCTGCCCGGCATGCGTGATCGGCTGGCCATAGGCGAACAGCCCCAGCATGCGCAGGTCGAAGCCGCCGTTCAGGGGCACGCGCCGCCCCGAGTCGTCGCGGCGCTCGAAGTGCGCGTAGCCATTGCGCACCGACATCCAATAATCGATCTTGGACTTGCCCGGCGGCAAGCCGGCCAGGCCGAAGCTGGCCGTGCCCTGCACCCGCGCCCGGCATGCGCCGGCCGCCGATTTCCCGACTTCGGAAAAATGCACGTCTGCCCCCAGTTGCATGGCGCCCGATCCGGTCAGGCGCACATGGCCGCCGTCGTGCATGAAGGGCGCGGCGCACACATCGGCCCGGGCCGCGGCCACCAGGCCGGCCCAAGCCGCAACTATCGCCACGCTCGCGCACAACAATCTGCTCATGGAGTTTTTCCGATCCAGTCCCAATCGTCGTGCTTTCATACTACACGCTTCCCGTAAACGGCCGAGGACAAAAGATGAACAATGGTTAGTAATCATTAATCATTGATCGCCGATATCGATCGCAATCACCGGCCGCATCGGTCGCCGGCCATCATTATTAATCCGGCCTTTGCTGGCGCGTGCCGAAGATACGGTCTCCCGCGTCGCCCAGGCCGGGGATGATGTAGCCGTTCTCGTTGAGGTGGCTGTCTATGGACGCCGTGTAGATGTGCACGTCCGGATGCTTGCCCAGCACGGTCTCGATGCCTTGCGGTGCAGCGACCAGGACCAGGGCGCGGACGTTGCGGCAGCCGGCCTTTTTCAGCATGTCTATGGTCGCCACCATGGAACCGCCCGTGGCCAGCATCGGATCGACGATCAGCGCCAGGCGCTGGTCCAGCGCCCCCACCAGCCGCTCGAGGTAGGTATGGGCCTGCAGCGTCTCTTCGTTGCGGGCCAGGCCCACCACGCTGACCTTGGCGCCGGGAATCAGGCTGAGCACGCCGTCCAGCATGCCGATGCCGGCGCGCAGTATCGGCACTACCGTCACCTTCTTGCCGGCCAGCTTCTCGACGGCGACCTCGCCGCACCAGCCCTCGATGGTGTGGGGCTCCAGCGGCAGGTCCTTGGAGGCCTCGTAAGTCAGCAGCGCGGCGATCTCCTGCGACATCTCGCGGAAATTCTTGGTGCTCAGGTCGGCGCGGCGCATCAGCCCGAGCTTGTGGCGTATCAAAGGATGGCGGATTTCATGTATGGGCATGTCGGTTCCAGGATGGCCCGCGCGCGCGGGCCGGTTCAAATAGTCTATGCCAGTCCGGGCCGCGCCGGGACCCAGGCGGCGGGCGCGGGCGGCGGGCACAAGCCGCACTGCGGGCGGCAAGCCGGCGCGGCGAGGCCGCAACGGTGAGGCGCAGGCCTCATTTCTCGGCGACCCAGCGGATCAGCGCATCGTCGAAGGCCCGCACCGCCCCCGCCTTCGGATCGTTGACGATACTGACGACGATATAGCGCTTGCCGTCGGAGCCCAGCACATAGCCGGCCAGGGCGCGGGAATCGCGCAGCGTGCCGGTCTTCAGGTGCGCCATGCCCTTCACGTCGCCGCCGCGCAGCCGGCGCTTGACCGTGCCGTCGACGCCGGAGATGGCAAGCGAAGACATGAACTCGGACATCAGCGGCGTATGCCAGGCCACGTCCAGCATCTGGCCCAGGCCGCGGGCCGTAAGGCGGGCCTGGCGCGCCAGGCCCGCGCCGTTGTCGATCGCCCAGCCGCGGGTGTCCACGCCCTGGCTCGCCAGTACCGCCAGCGCGGCCTGGTCGCCGCTGGCCACGGTGGCTCCCGGGCCATTCTTGGCCGCGCCCAGCGTCAGCAATACGGTGCGGGCCATGACGTTGTTGCTGTTCTTGTTGATCAGCCTGATGGTGTCGGCCAGCGTCGCCGAATCGTGCCAGACGATAGGCACCGCGCCGGGCGGCACCGCGCCTTCGCGCACGCCGCGGCCCAGGGTGCCGCCCAGCTCCTTCCAGAGCAGGCGGAACACGGCGGTGAAATAATCCGCCTGCGGCATGGCCAGGCGATAAACGCTGAATTCGCCGCAGGACCCCGGCGCCGCCCCGCTGACATGCAATACGGCGCCGGCGCCGCTGCCGGTGACGTCGGTGCCGATCTCGGGCGATCCGCGGCAAGTCCCGGCTTCCCATTTGACGGAACCTTCGACGCGGATCTCGGGCAGGGGCGGGTCGACGATGGGAATCCACTTGCGCGCCCGCGTATCGGGCTGGAACACCAGCCGTACCGCGCCCAGCCCCACCATCAGCGCATCGGGGCTGGCATTGTAGGGACGGTCGGGCGCGTCGTCGAAGGCGCCGGGATCGGTGGCGACCCGGCCGAAGATGGAGCGGTCCACCACCAGCTCGGAAATATTCTTTACGCCGCGCAGGCGCAGATCGCTCAGCAGCGTCCACAGGTCTTCGATGCGCAGCATCGGGTCGCCGCCCGCCTTCAGGTACAAAGGCCCGCGCAAGGTGCCCTGGGCATCGGGCCGGTCGCCGCGCTCGGTCAGGAAAGTGGTGCGCCAGGCAAAATCCGGCCCCAGGCCGGAAAGCGCGCTCCAGGTGGTGGCCATCTTCATGACCGAGGCCGGATTGCGCGGCACAGTGTCGTTGATCGCGATCAGTTGCGGGCCGTCGATCTGGCGCACCACCAGCGACAGGGAGCCCAAGGGCACGCGCGTGGCGGTCCAGGCCTTGGCCAGTTCCGGGGGTAATTGCTGCGCCGGGGCCGCGGCCGCCCACGCCAGCGCCAGGACCGCAATCGCGCCGCGCAAACGCCTCGGCGCCGCGGGGCAAGCCTTGAAGCGCCCGAGCAAGGCGCCGGCCGCCTGCGCCAGGACAGAGGTCCGCAAAACCTTTATTGCAAGGGCCGGCATGCGAGGCAACGCCGGCCGGGCGATCCATTTCATTCTTGTTCCCGTCAACCGTACAACCATGATGGCGACCCGCCCCTGCAATCTTTGTCCTTGGAAAGTTGCAAGCATAACCAAAGGCGCCGCCGATTTGGCGCCGGCGTGCGGGCGCGGCGCCTTGCGGATGCGGATCGCGCTCCATCATAAGTCATTAAAACGGGGGAACAAAGGACGGCGGGACGGACGGCGCTGCGCCGCGGACGCGCCCGGCCCGCGACTAAACTAAAATAGTGCCCTGTTGCCAATTCCTCGGGGCGGCATCCGCCCCGCACTCCCGATTCCCCCGCGTGAACCCCAAACTAGAACTTTCGCAGTTCGACTACGACCTGCCTCCCGAACTCATTGCCCAATCGCCCGCAGCCGAACGCAGCGGCAGCCGCCTGCTGCGCCTGGACGCCCAATCGCGCCTGCACGATCTGCGCTTCACCGACCTGCCCGGGCTGCTGCGCGCCGGCGACCTGCTGGTGTTCAACGACACCCGCGTCATCAAGGCCAGGCTGCGCGGCAGCAAGGACAGCGGCGGACGGGTCGAAGTGCTGGTCGAACGCATCACCGCCCCCACGCGGGCGCTGGCCCACGTACGCGCCAGCAAATCCCCCAAGGCCGGCAGCGCGCTGCGGCTGGAAGACGCTTTCACGGCGCAGGTGCTCGGGCGCGAAGGCGAGCTGTTCGAGCTGGAATTCCCGGAACGCGTGCTGGACCTGCTGGAACGCCACGGCAGCACGCCGCTGCCGCCCTATATCACCCACGCCGCCGCGCAGGAAGACGATGAACGCTACCAGACGGTCTACGCCCGCGAGCCGGGCGCCGTGGCCGCCCCCACCGCGGGGCTGCATTTCGACCAGCCCATGCTCGACCGCCTGGCGGCGCAGGGCGTGCGCCGCGCCTTCGTCACCCTGCACGTGGGCGCCGGCACCTTCCAGCCGGTGCGCGTGCAAGACCTGAGCGCCCACGTGATGCATTCCGAGCGCTATGTGGTTCCGGCCGAGACCCTGGAACTGATACGCGCCACCCGCGAGGCCGGCGGCCGCATCGTCGCCGTCGGCACCACCAGCGTGCGGGCCCTGGAATCGGCCGCCGCGCAGGACCCGCACGCCATGGGCCCGGTCGAGGGCGACACCAAGCTGTTCATCACCCCCGGCTACCAGTACCGGGCGATCGACGCCCTGATCACCAACTTCCACCTGCCGCAGTCCACCCTGCTGATGCTGGTCTCGGCGCTGGCCGGCATGGAGCCGATCCGCCGCGCCTACGCCCACGCGGTCGCCGAACGCTACCGCTTCTTCAGCTACGGCGACGCCATGTTCATAGAGTCTCCCCAGTCATGACCGGTCTGCAATTCGAACTCCTGGCCACCGACGGCGCGGCCCGCCGCGGCCGCATTACGCTGAACCACGGCATTGTCGAGACGCCCATCTTCATGCCGGTGGGCACCTACGGCAGCGTCAAGGCCATGCTGCCGCACGAACTCGAACAGATCGGCGCCCAGATCGTGCTGGGCAATACCTTCCACCTGTGGCTGCGGCCCGGCACCGAGGTCATGCAGGCCCACGGCGGGCTGCATGGCTTCATGCAGTGGCAAAAACCCATACTGACCGATTCGGGCGGCTTCCAGGTCTTCAGCCTGAACGGCCTGCGCAAGATCACCGAAGAAGGCGTGAAATTCGCCTCGCCCATAGACGGCGCCCGGCTGTTCCTGACGCCCGAGGAATCGATGCGCATCCAGCGCGCGCTGAATTCCGACATCGCCATGGTGTTCGACGAGTGCACCCCCTACTCCATCGACGGGCGCCCGGCCACCGCCGAAGAGGCGGCGCGCTCGATGCGCATGTCGCTGCGCTGGGCGCGTCGCTCGCGCACCGCCTTCGACGAACTGGCCAACCCCAACGCCCTGTTCGGCATCGTGCAGGGGGGCATGTTCGAGGAACTGCGCGACGAATCCCTGCAGGGCCTGGTCGACATCGGTTTCCACGGCTATGCCATAGGCGGCCTGTCGGTGGGTGAACCCAAGGAAGAAATGCTGCGGGTGCTGGCCCATGTGGCCCCGCGCCTGCCGGCGGCGGCGCCGCGCTACCTGATGGGCGTGGGCACGCCCGAAGACCTGGTCGAGGGCGTGAGCCGCGGCGTGGACATGTTCGACTGCGTAATGCCGACCCGCAACGCCCGCAACGGCTGGCTGTTCACCCGCTACGGCGACATCAAGATCCGCAACGCGCGCTACCGCGACGACACCCGGCCGCTGGACCCGGATTGCGGCTGCCACACCTGCGGGCACTTCTCGCGCGCCTATCTGCACCACCTGCAGCGCGCCAACGAGATCACCGGCGCGCGCCTCAATACCCTGCACAACCTGCATTTCTACCTGGACCTGATGCAGGAGATGCGCGAGGCGATCCAGGCCGGCAGATTCGCCCAGTGGCGCGCCGGCTTCGAGCGCGATCGGGCGCGCGGCATCGAATGAGCCAGATATCGCTACAATAGTGAGTTTATTAAAAGAACCCGGAGTCCCGAATGCTCGCTCTAGACACACTGAATACCATGGTCGCCCAGGCCGGCAGCGCAGCCGGCGGAGAAAACGCGTTGATGGGCATGCTGCCCATCATCCTGATGTTCGTGATTCTCTATTTCCTGATGATACGTCCGCAAATGAAGCGCCAGAAAGAGCAGCGCAACATGGTTGCGGCGCTCGCCAAGGGCGACGAAGTCATCACCAGCGGCGGCATGCTGGGCAAGATCACCAAGGTCAGCGACAGCTACATCACGCTCGAAATTTCCAACATCGCCGACAAGCCCGTGGAAACCGTGCTGCAGCGCTCCGCGGTAACCTCGGTGCTGCCCAAGGGCACCATCAAGGCGCTCTAAGCGCCCCACGTCTCTTCCCCGGCACCGTCCGTGCCGGGGCTCGTCCTCGACGCCCCTGCCCCGATCGACCATGAACCGCTACCCTCTCTGGAAGTACCTGACCGTCCTGGCCGCCGTCCTGATAGGCATCCTGTATACGCTGCCCAATTTCTTCGGCGAGTCGCCCGCGGTGCAGATCGCCGGCGCGAAATCCACGGTCAAGGTCGACAACCAGACGCTCGAGCGCGTCCAGGACATCCTGCAACACGACAATATCCCCACCACCGGCGCCTACTTCGAGCAAAGCGGCCCTTCCGGCTCGGTGCGGGTGCGCTTTGCCAACACCGACCTGCAGCTCAAGGCCAAGGACGTCATCGAAAAAGCGCTCGACCCCGATCCGTCCGACCCTGGCTACACCGTGGCCCTGAACCTGGTCTCGGCCTCGCCCAACTGGCTGTCGGCCCTGGGCGCGCACCCCATGTACCTGGGCCTGGACCTGCGCGGCGGCGTGCACTTCCTGCTGCAAGTCGACATGCACGGCGCCCTGACGGGCCGGCTCGATTCGCTGGCCAGCGACCTGCGCACCAACCTGCGCGAGGCCGACATCAAGAATGCCAACGTGGACCGCTCCGAACTGACCATCGTCGCCAAGTTCGACAGCGACGACGACCGCGGCAAGGCGCTGTCCGACCTGCGCCGCCGCATGCCCGAGATCGCCTTCACCAACGGCCAGCCCAACGGCGGCAAATATCCGCTGGTCGGCAAGCTCACCGACAACGCCGCCATCCAGATCCAGAACAACGCGCTGAAGCAGAACATCACCACCCTGCACAACCGTATCAACGAGCTCGGCGTGTCCGAGCCTGTGATCCAGCAGCAGGGCGCCGACCGCATCGTGGTCGAACTTCCCGGCGTGCAGGACGTCGCCAAGGCCAAGGAAATCCTGGGCCGCACCGCCACGCTGCAGATCCGCATGGTCGACGACTCGCCCAGCGCCATGGCGGCCCTGGCGGCCGGCACCGTGCCCTTCGGCCTGGAACGCTACAAAGACCATGACGGCCGGCCCCTGCTGGTGCGCCGGCAAGTCATCCTGACAGGCGAAAACCTGCAGGACGCGCAGCCGGGCCGCGACCCGCAGACCCAGCAGCCCTCGGTCAACCTGACGCTGGACGCCAAGGGCGCGCGCATCTTCCGCGATGTCACGCGCGACAACATCGGCAAGCGCATGGCCATCATCCTGTTCGAGAACGGCAAGGGCGAAGTCGTGACCGCGCCGGTCATCCGCAGCGAAATCCCCGGCGGCCAGGTGCAGATCACCGGCAGCATGGGGCCCCAAGAAGCCGCCGACACCGCCCTGCTGCTGCGCGCCGGCGCCCTGGCGGCGCCCATGAACATCATCGAAGAACGCACCATCGGCCCCAGCCTGGGCGCCGACAACATCAGGAAGGGCTTCGACTCGACCCTGTACGGCTTCCTGGGCATCGCCGTCTTCATCATCCTGTACTACAGGCTGTTCGGCGTGTTCTCCACCCTGGGGCTGGCCTTCAACGTGCTGCTGCTGCTGGCAGTGCTGTCGATGCTGCAGGCGACGCTGACCCTGCCCGGCATCGCGGCTATCGCGCTGACGCTGGGCATGGCCATCGACTCGAACGTGCTCATCAACGAGCGCATCCGCGAGGAACTGCGCAACGGCGACACGCCGCAACGGGCCATACAGCTGGGCTTCGAGCGCGCCTGGGACACCATCTTCGACTCGAACCTGACCACGCTCATCGTCGGCCTGTCGCTGCTGGCCTTCGGCACGGGCCCGATCCGCGGCTTCGCCGTGGTGCACTGCATAGGCATCCTGACCTCGATGTTCTCGTCGGTGGTGGGGGTGCGAGCACTGGCCAATCTATGGTATGGGCGCCGCCGCAAGCTGCGCAGTATTTCCATCGGGCAAGTCTGGAAGCCCAATACCACCAAGGACTGACCATGGAATTCTTTCGCATCCACCGCACCATCCCGTTCATGCGCAATGCGCTGGTGCTCAACATCATCAGCCTGCTGACGTTCATTGCCGCGGTGTTCTTCATCGTCACCCGGGGCTTCCATCTGTCGATCGAATTCACCGGCGGCACCGTGATGGAAGTGCATTACGCCCAGACCGCCCAGGTGGACAAGATCCGCGACGCGGTCGACACGCTCGGCTACAAAGACTTCCAGGTGCAGAACTTCGGCACCTCGCGCGACGTGATGATCCGCCTGCCGCTGGCCCACGGCCAGACCTCGGCGGCGCAAAGCGAAGCCGTACTCAAGGTGCTCAAGGCCCAGACCCCCGACGTCGAACTGCGCAGCGTGGAATACGTCGGGCCGCAGGTGGGCCAGGAACTGGCACACAACGGCCTGATGGCCCTGCTCTGCGTGGTGGTGGGCATCATCATCTACCTGAGTTTGCGGTTCGAATGGAAATTCGCCGTCTCCGGCGTGATCGCCAACCTGCACGACGTGGTGATCATCCTGGGCTTCTTCGCCTTCTTCCAGTGGGAATTCTCACTCTCGGTGCTGGCCGGGGTGCTGGCGGTGCTGGGCTATTCCGTGAACGAATCCGTGGTCATCATGGACCGGATCCGCGAAAACTTCCGCAAGCAGCGCAAGGCGCCGGTGCGCGAAATCATCGACGGCGCCATTACCCAGACGATCTCGCGCACCATCATCACCCACGGTTCGACGCAGATGATGGTGCTGTCGATGTTCTTCTTCGGCGGCCCCACCCTGCACTACTTCTCGCTGGCCCTGACCATCGGTATCTGGTTCGGTATTTATTCGTCCGTGTTCGTGGCCGCCGCCCTGGCCATGTGGATGGGCGTCAAGCGCGAAGACCTCGTCAGGCAGGTCAAGAAAGACGACCCGCGCGCCGAACTCGGCTGAACGATCCGGCCTGGGGCTCGCCGCAAACCGGCGAGTCCCTCCAGCCAGGCATGGCCCGGAGCAAGCGGCCCGTCGTAAACGGCCCGTATTAATGGCCCGCCAAGGCCCTTCCCGGGCCCAGTGCCCAGGCCGCAAGGTAAAATAAGCGCTTTCCCCTATAACCAACGAGCCCGCGGGATATACACCCGTCACGGCTGACGCCATGCAAGAAATCTCCCTCAAGCGGCCGGGCGCGACGCCCGCGGCTGCGCAACCGGCCATGGCCGGCATCGAAAACGTCCTGGCGGCCCTGGCGCCGAACGACGCCGGGTCCACGACGCAATCCCCCGCTCGCAAGCTGTTCATCCGCACCTTCGGCTGCCAGATGAACGAGTACGACTCCGAGAAAATGGCCGACGTGCTGCGCGAAGCGCAGGGGCTGGAACTCACGCAAGACCCCGAAGAAGCGGACGTGATCCTGTTCAACACCTGTTCGATACGCGAAAAGGCCCAGGAAAAAGTGTTTTCCGACCTGGGCCGGGTGCGGCACCTGAAGCAGAACAAGCCGGGCCTGGTGATAGGCGTGGGCGGCTGCGTGGCCAGCCAGGAAGGCGCCGAGATCGTGCGCCGCGCACCCTATGTGGACGTGGTGTTCGGCCCGCAGACGCTGCATCGCCTGCCCGACCTGATCGCGCGGCGCAAGGCCTCGGGCGAGCCGCAAGTCGACATCAGCTTCCCCGAGATCGAGAAATTCGACGCCCTGCCCCCGGCCCGCGTCGAGGGCCCCACGGCCTTCGTATCCATCATGGAAGGCTGCAGCAAGTATTGCAGCTTCTGCGTCGTGCCCTATACGCGCGGCGCCGAGATCTCGCGCCCCTTCGACGACGTGCTGGTCGAGGTCGCCGACCTGGCCGACCAGGGCGTGCGCGAAGTGACGCTGCTGGGGCAGAACGTGAACGCCTACCGCGGCGCCATGGGCGATACCGACGAAATCGCGGACTTCGCCATGCTGCTGGAATACGTGCACGAGATCCCCGGCATCGAGCGCATCCGCTACACCACTTCGCACCCCAAGGAAATGACCTCGCGCCTGATCGAGGCGCACGGCAAGCTGCCCAAGCTGGTGCCCTTCCTGCACTTGCCCGTGCAAGCCGGCAGCGACCGCGTGCTGGCGGCCATGAAGCGCGGCTACACCACGCTGGAATTCAAGTCCATCGTGCGCCGCCTGCGCGCCGCGCGGCCCGGGCTGACGCTGTCGTCCGACTTCATCGTCGGCTTCCCCGGCGAAACCGAGGAAGACTTCGCCAAGACCCTGCAGTTGATCGAGGACATCGGCTTCGACCAGTCGTTCTCCTTCGTCTACTCGCGCCGCCCCGGCACGCCCGCGGCCGATCTCGAAGACAACACCGGCAAGGACGAAAAACTGGCGCGCCTGCATCGCCTGCAGGCCCTGATCAACGAACAGGCCGCCGCCATCGGCGCAGCCATGGTGGGCAGCGTGCAGCGCGTGCTGGTCGAGGGCCCCTCGCGGCGCGACCCCGGCGAACTCATGGGCCGCACCGAAAACAACCGCATCATCAACTTCCCCGGCCAGCCCCGGCTCATCGGCAGCATGGCCGATGTGCGCGTGCTGCGCGCCCTGACCAACACGCTCAAGGGCGAAATGGTGCTGCGCCAGCCTGCGCCGGAGGCGGCTCGATGAGCGCGGCGGCGAAGCTGCCGGAAAATCGCGGGACTGCCTCGCGGTGGAACATATCGCAACCAGGACAGGAGGGTAGTCTATGAACCGGGCGCCACGCCGCCAGCCCCCCATCATCGCCACCTTGGACGGCGACAACACGCACCTGGCCAATCTGTGCGGCCCGCTGGACGAGAACCTGCGCCAGATCGCCGACGGCTGGAACGTCAAGCTCAACCGCCGCGGCAACCGCTTCTCGATCGAGGGCGAGCAGGCCCAGGCCGCGCGCCGCGCGCTGGAATGGTTCCACCAGCGCGCCGTGCACAAGGCGCTGTCGGTGGACGACATACAGCTCGGCATGGTCGAACTGGGCGCCGGCAATCCCCAGGAGCAAGCCCAGGGCACGTCCGAGCCCATCGACGCCAACGGCGCCATCGTCCTGCGCACGCGCCGCAGCGACCTGCGGCCGCGCACCCCGCGCCAGCACGAATACCTGGAAAACATCCTGCGCCACGACATCACCTTCGGCATCGGGCCGGCCGGCACCGGCAAGACCTGGCTGGCGGTGGCCTGCGCCATCGACGCGCTGGAACGCGAAAGCGTGCAACGCCTGGTGCTGACCCGCCCCGCGGTGGAAGCCGGCGAGCGGCTGGGCTTCCTGCCCGGCGACCTGGTGCAGAAGGTCGACCCGTACCTTCGTCCGCTCTACGACGCCCTGTACGACCTGATGGGCATCGAGCGCGTGCAGCGCCTGTTCGAAAAGCAGACGATAGAAATCGCCCCCCTGGCCTATATGCGCGGGCGCACCCTGAACCATTCCTTCGTCATCCTGGACGAGGCGCAGAACACCACGCCCGAACAGATGAAGATGTTCCTCACGCGCATCGGCTTCGGTAGCAAGGCCGTCATCAACGGCGACCCCTCGCAGGTGGACCTGCCGCGCGGGCAGGCCAGCGGCCTGGTGCACGCCGTAGACGTGTTGGCCTCGGTGCAGGGCATCGCCACGACCCAATTCACCAGCCGCGACGTGGTGCGCCATCCCCTGGTCGCGCGCATCGTCGACGCCTACGAGCGCGCGGGCGACCATGTCGGTTGAACTGAACCTGTCGGTGCAGTTCGGCACCGCCGCCGCCGAACTGCCGCGCTGGCGCCTGCGCCGCTGGATCGAGCGCGCGCTGCGCGAACTCGAGCCCGACCTGGACCCCGCCCTGCGCCGTGCCGCCCTGGCGCTGCGCCTGGTCGACGCGCGCGAAGGCCGGCGCCTGAACCGCGAATTCCGCCAGCGCGACTACGCGACCAATGTACTGACCTTCGAATACGGCCTGGCCCCCGACGGCACCCTGGCGGGCGACATCGTGCTGTGCGTGCCGGTGCTGCGCCGCGAGGCCCGCGAACAGCGCAAGCCGCTGCTGTGGCACGCCGCCCACCTGGTCGTGCACGGCGTGCTCCACGCCCTGGGCCATGACCACATCGACCCCGCCGAAGCCGAGGCGATGGAAGCGATCGAAACGCGGATCCTCGGCAAAATGGGCATTCCCGACCCCTATCGCGCCTGAATTTATGCCCGGCGCAGGCCTCGAACGACAACCGGAAGCGCAATTTCGGTTATGCTGAAAGGCCCGATGACCCGTCCCGCGGACAATGCTCGACTCCAAACCCTCCGACCCTGAACCTCGACCGGCCAAGACGCCATCCAGATCGCTGCTGGCCCGGCTCACCGCCTTCCTGCGTCCCGAGCCCGAAGACCGCGAAGACATCAAGGCCGTACTGGAAGCCGCGCACGACCGGCAGGTGCTAGACGGGGAATCCTACGCCATGATCTCGGGCGCGCTCGAAGTGGCCAACCAGACCGTGGCCGACATCATGGTGCCGCGCTCCAAGATGGACATGCTCGACATCGGCAAGCCGCTGGCCGAGCTGCTGCCCGAAATCATCGAAACCGGGCACTCGCGCTTTCCCATCTACGAAACCGACCGCGACAACATCATCGGCATCCTGCTCGCCAAAGACCTGCTGCTGTCACTGACCAACCCGTCCATAGACTTGCGCTCGCTGGTGCGCCCGGCGGTCTTCATTCCCGAGACCAAGCGGCTCAACGTGCTGCTGCACGACTTCCGCAGCAGCCGCAACCACCTGGCCATCGTCATCGACGAATACGGCGGCACCTCGGGCCTGGTCACCATGGAAGACGTGCTCGAACAAATCGTCGGCGACATCGAAGACGAATACGACGAAGACGCCGAGAAAACCATATTCCAGACCGGCAGCAATAGCTGGCGCGTCATGGCCATCACCGAAATCGAAGACTTCAACCGCGCCTTCGGCACCGACTTGCCCGACGACGACTACGACACCATCGGCGGCTGGCTGGCCGCCGAACTGGGCCACATACCGCGGCGCGGCGAAACCATCGCCTTCCAGGGCCTGGACATCACCGTGGTCGGCGCCGACGCCAAGCGCGCCCTGTGGCTGCACGTGCAGCGCGGCGCAGCGGGCCAATCCGCCGACCAACCGACAGAGTAAGCCTTGAAATCCTGCCTGCCGCGCATCCTGGGCTTGCTATTGCTGGGCGCCGTGCACGCCCTGTCGTTCGCCCCCGGGCCCCTGCCCGCCTGGTGCCTGCCCTTCGTCCAGATCTTCGCCCTTGCCGTACTGGCGGCCATGGCCTTCGGCAGCAGTTCGCCGCGCCGCGCCGCGGCCGCCGGCTTCTGGTTCGGCCTGGCCGACTTCTCGGTCGGGCTGTACTGGCTGTACATCAGCATGCACAGCTACGGCGGCCTGGCCGCGGTGCTGGCCGCCGCCGCCGTGCTGCTGCTGGCCGCCGGCCTGTCCCTCTTTACTGCGCTGGCGGCGGCCGTATCGCGCTGGCTGTCGGGACGGCACCTGCACGGCCATGCCGACTTCCGCTGGCAACTGCTGATCGCCGCCGTCTGGGCCTCGGCCTGGGCCGCCACCGAATGGCTGCGCGGCACGCTGTTCACCGGCTTTCCCTGGCTCAACATCGGCTACGCGCACGTCGAAGGCGTGCTGGCGAGCTGGGCGCCCGTGGTCGGCGTGTACGGCGTGGCATGGCTGTCGGCCTTCGCATCCGGCGCCATCGCCCTCATGGCCCGGGCCCGCAACGGCGACAACGACGCCTCGGCCGCCGTCGCCCTGGCGGCCGCCATCGTCATCGGCCTGGCCGGCATCCTGCTCGGCCACGTCGTATGGTTCAAGCCGCACGGCCAGCCCATGATCGTCCGCCTGGTGCAGGGCGCCGTGCCGCAGTCCGAGAAATTCGACCCCGAGCTCATGAACCAGGGCATCGAGACCTACTTGCGGCTCGCCGCCCTGCCGCCCAAGGCCGGCGACGGCGAACCCGATCTCATCGTGCTGCCCGAGACCGTCATGCCGGTGTTCCAGGACCGCATCGCCCCGCAGGTCTGGGAACAATGGCTGGAGATCGCCCGCGCCCGCGGCGCCGACATTCTCATGGGCATTCCCCTGCACAAGAACCTGGCCGGCCGCGACCGCTACACCAACAGCGCCATCGTCATCGACCGCTACACGCCGCTGTCCGCGCTGGGCGCGGGGGCCCTGCGCATGCACTACGACAAGCACCACCTGGTGCCTTTCGGCGAATTCGTGCCCACCGGCTTCCACTGGTTCATCGACCTGCTGCAGATCCCGCTGGGCGACTTCGACCGCGGCGCGCCGCGCCAGCCCTTGTTCGTGATCGACGGCCAGAACATTGCCCCCGACATCTGCTACGAAGACCTGTTCGGCGAAGAAATCATCCAGTCCGTGCGCGACAGCGAACTGCACGGCCCCGGCGCCAACATCCTGGTCAACATGAGCAACCTCGGCTGGTTCGGCAATTCCTGGGCCCTGCGCCAGCACCTGCAGATCGCGCGCATGCGCGCCCTGGAAACCGCCAGGCCCATGCTCGCCGCCACCAACACCGGCACCACCGCCGCCATCGCCCCCGACGGCTCGGTCGGCGCCGCCCTGCCTCCCCTGCGCAAGGGCATACTGGACGTAGAAGTGCAAGGCACCACCGGCCTGACACCCTACGTCCGCTGGGGCAACGTCCCCGTGCTCATCTGGACCGGCCTGCTGTTGCTGCTCGGCCTGGCGCTGCGGAAATACCGGCCCGGCGGCCCCGAAAGCAGCGTGACCGAAGACGAATGAGGCCGCGGCGGGCGATATAGACGCAGCCATGAGTCGTGGGCATCCTGCACGGCTGCTCTTGCTTTCGAGGTTGCGCCCGCAGCCTTGGAAAGGCGAAGCGCCGGCTTCCCCAGGCGGCGATGGCACAGCGCCCTTCCTTGCGCCCTCGAAGACTCAGTGGCTGTGCGCTGTACCTTGAAGACCGGCCTGGTAGCGGCCCGGAGTGCTGCCGATTATGTTCGTGAAAGCAGTGATGAAGCCGCTGGGATTGGCCCATCCGCAGGCGTAGGCGGTCTGGGTGACGTCGCGGCCCTCCGCCAGGAACACGAGCGCGTGGCAGATGCGCAGATGGGTGCGCCATTCATAAAAACTCATGCCGAGCTCGTTGCGCAGCAGCCGGCTGAGGGTCCGGGAACTGGCGCCGACCGCCTTCCCGAGATCAGCCATCGAGGCATTGTCTTCCAGTTTTCCGGACATGGCCCGCGCAATGGCCCGCAAGCGCTTGTCCCGGGGCTGCGGCAGGTATAGCGGCTGCTCTTGTATTTCCTGGAGCTCGTCGACCAGGACCCGGAGCAGCCGGGCGCGGGCGGGAGCGTCATAGCCCGGCACGGCGCCGTCATAATTGCTCGGCCCGGTCAGGGCGAGCAGGACTTCGCGCGCAAGGCCGGTAGCCAGGAACACCGCCGGCCGGCCCGGCATGCGCCCGGCCAGGAACGGCGGAAGAAAAACGATCCGCATGTCCGTCTCGCCGTGGGCGCGGTGCCAGTGCGGGCTTCCGGCGGGAGTCCATGCGACCCTGTTGGCCGGAACGACCGAAGTGCCGCGGCCGGAATGAACCGTCAAGAGGCCGGTGGCCGCATACACCAGATGCCCGCGCTCGTGCGACTGCGCCGAACTGGAGCCGCCCGATGGCCACAGGTGCCGCCCGCCCGATGACCATACCTGCGACGTAACGACAGCGGGATTGGGCATTTGGCGGCCAATGGGCATAAAGAGGCAGTTTATCAGTAGCAAGCTATACCGTGGCACAGTGAAAATGGAGCCATCCTGCATCGTTATCCAACAAGGAGATTTCCATGGCCACATTTGTGCTCGTGCCCGGTGCGTGGCACGGTTCCTGGGCATTCGAGGCGGTAACCCCGCTGCTGGAGCGCGCCGGGCATACCGTGCACGCCCTGACATTGACCGGACTGCGGCCCGATGATGACGACGCGACGGTGGCGAGCGCCAACCTCGATACTCACGCCGCCGACGTCGTAAGCGTCCTGGATCGCGCCCGGATCACGGACGCGACACTGGTCGGCCACAGCTACGGCGGAATGGTGATCTCCGCCGCCGCCGCCGACCGCGCCGGCGGCCGCGTTTCGCACCTCATCCACCTGGACGCCTACGTTCCGCGAGATGGCGAGTCGTGCTGGTCCCTGACCACCGAGAACTACCGGCGCTTATTCGTCGAAGGTGCGGCAGATACCGGCTACGCCGTCCGTCCCCCCTTCCGCGCCCCGCACGGTGGCGACCCCCGCCGCCGTCCCCACCCCCTCGCCTCCCTCGTGCAAAAGATCCGGCTCACCGGCGCCGTCGACCGTGTGCCTCGGCGCGACTTCATTTACTGCTCCGGATGGGAAGACGACACCCCCTTCACCGGGCTCCGCGCCCGTCTCCAGGCCGACCCAGGCTGGCGCGTCCACGACATCCCCACCGCCCACAATGCCATGCGCGAGGCCCCAGGCGCCGTCGCCGAACTGCTCATCCGCTGTGCTCTTGAGGGCAATGCCTGAAGAACGATTCCAGTGACGGGGCTCGAACCTGCGACCCCCGGCGTGACAGGCCGGTATTCCAAAGCAACCAAGCCACCCCCACGGAGTGACACTTGCCCCTGTTACAGCCTCGGCCCGCATGGGCGTAGCGGTGGCGTCCCCTAGGGGATTCGACCCCCTGTATCTGGCTGGATTCAGCCTGCAGACGCAGCCATGACGCCGGTCACCAGCACCCAAGCCGAGACAACCGGATCGCGACGCCCTCGATTTGCTCTCCGGAAAAGTTTCGTGCATAATCTCGTTTCTTCGCTAGACGCACCGATATCGGGGGTATAGCTCAGCTGGGAGAGCGCTTGCATGGCATGCAAGAGGTCAGCGGTTCGATCCCGCTTACCTCCACCAATCGCCAGTCTGCCGAAGAAGCCGCATTAGTTGTAACAACGCCGATGTGGCTCGCAGTTTTCCGTCCTGTCCCCTTCGTCTAGAGGCCTAGGACATCACCCTTTCACGGTGAGTACAGGGGTTCGAATCCCCTAGGGGACGCCAGCTTCTCATAGGCTGAGACCGAAAGCATACGCCGCTGCGGAGCGGTAGTTCAGTTGGTTAGAATACCGGCCTGTCACGCCGGG
The DNA here is from genome assembly GCF_019166065.1 of Candidimonas humi. Lineage (GTDB taxonomy): Bacteria > Pseudomonadota > Gammaproteobacteria > Burkholderiales > Burkholderiaceae_B > Candidimonas > Candidimonas humi. Next base: position 81,961 of record NZ_JAHTBN010000003.1, on the reverse strand, counting down.
GGTCGCGGGTTCGAGTCCCGTCCGCTCCGCCAAAGAATTCAATGGAAAAGCACTTACGTCATGTGAGTGCTTTTTTTGTTCCGATTATCTTCTACACATTGATGTGCATGGACATGCACATCGCGTGGCGCATGCAGCAATATACAAATATTGTATATATCGCTCATGCCCTTCATCAAACCGGTCGAGTTCCCGGCGCGGCCTACCGCCTTCAGAAAAAACATAAAAAACAGCCAAGCAGATATAGACTTGGCCTCGAAACGTTATCGGGATCTGTTGCAGGAGCAAAGCAAATGAACAGCCAACGGTTTGCCAATATCTGGGACGCCATCGAGGACACTCCGGAAGAAGCTGAAAACATGAAGCTTCGTTCAATCCTCATGACAGCGCTGAAGCATCACATAACCCACGTCAAGATGAGCCAAGCCGAAGCCGCCAAGCTGCTCGGCGTGACCCAGCCCCGCGTCTCTGATCTGATGCACGGCAAAATCAATGTGTTTGGCCTTGATGCGCTGGTGAATATGGCCGCCGCAGCCGGATTGCATATAGAGATTGCACGCGCTTGAATCCGCTTGATGATTCAGACGGTGTGTCTGCACTAAGAACATGAACAGCCGAAAGCGGTCACCATCCAATTGCTATCGATTCGTGATGCGCAACACGATACAATAGAAGCATGATCAAAAGCTTCCGACACAAAGGCCTTCGCCGTTTGTTTGAGATCGGGAATGCTTCCGGCGTTCAGGCGAGCCACGCTAAACGTCTGCGTCTCCAATTGTCCGCTCTGGATACTGCTCAGGTCATTGAAGACATGGACATTTCGGGATTTAGGCTTCACCCTCTCAAGGGCATCATGAAGAAGCGCAGGTCTATCACCGTCAATGGAAACTGGCGTATCACTTTTGAATTTGAAGATGGCAACGCCTTTGTGCTGGATTACGAGGACTATCACTGATGAACATGCACAACCCGCCTCATCCAGGCGAATTCATATCCGGGATCTACCTCGAGCCCAACAATATCAGTGGGCGTGAGCTTGCCAAAGCGCTTGGCGTAGCCGCTTCCACACTCAGCCGAGTACTCAGCGGCACTTCTCGTGTCACGCCGGAGATGGCGCTGCGCCTTTCCAAGGCGCTCGGGCGCAGTCCGGAAAGCTGGCTGGCCATGCAGGATGTGCACGACTTGTGGATCGCTCGCCAGCACGTCAATTTGCAGAATGTCGACGAGCTCCGGTTCGCCACCACCTAATGTCCGTGCACTGAAAGCCATCGGCAGGCCACCAAGCGAATCCGGCCGGGATTAGCGCCTGTTGACCCACTCCTGCGCATCCCGGATGAACCAGGGAAGATACAAGTCTTCCCCCTCGCCGGCCTTTATGGTCAAACGCTGGCTTGGCGAACCAAGGGCGCTATTCGCGCCCTGTGCTGTGGGAAGGGGCCGGGCCTGATAGTCCAGCGCAGTTTGCCGGGGCGGATTATTCGCGCAGGCGGAAATCGCCGCGCACGCGGCCGCGACTAGGACTGGTCGTAGAACTAAGCGAAGAATTTTCATGGTATTCGGGCGCCCACTGACGGCATGGGCCAACGTGCGGGGCAATCAAGGCCTTTCTCGTACCTTACTCTTAATCTTAATACGAGGCCTATGCCAGCGTCTCGCACCCTGCGACACCAATACCTAATGCCCAAGGCCACCAGGCCCGGCTGGCACTATGACCAAGCGCAAGACTCGTAACCTGACGGAGCACATGGAAAGGGGTACCAACAAGGAAAGGGTTACCATAATCACGAAAGCAGCCGAACACCGGGCGCATCCGTGCCTGGGCGTGCAACGTTTCTTTGATTAGGGGTCTCGCAATGATTCTGTATCAATCCGCCCCCGATTCGCCGGTTGTCGAGATATCCGTCGAAGGCAAAATTACCGACCGCGAATTGCGTGCAACCATCGAGCGCATGCGTGACGATCTTGAACGGAACGGCAAGACCCGTGTGCTCGAACATATCGAGCATTTCAGCGGCATCGAGCCCAAGGCCTTGTGGACCGACCTGACGCTCGGCGTGCCCCTCGCCCGCAAGATCACGCGCGCCGCCGTGGTGGCTGACGCGGGCTGGGTTCACGCGTCGATGCATTTGGCGCGGTTCTTTACCAAGGCGGAAGTCAAGGCGTTCCGCGTCGACGAGCTGGAGCAGGCGCGAGCCTGGATCAATGCCTGAATGCCGTGCTCGAGGCAACCGTTACGAACTGAGCCGGCCACAAGCTGACGCGATTCCGAAGCTGAAAATCCAAGGATCGGCGCAGTCTCCCTACCCTGATGGCAAAACGTCGATATATGGATGACAAGAACAGGCCGTTGAACGTGGCTTTCGCAAGCACCTCGCACGGCGATGCCGAAACACTGGTACAGATGCGTATCGACGCGATGCGGGAAAGCCTGGAGCGCATAGGCCGCTATGACCCGCAGCGGGCAAGGAATCGCTTCCTGTCATCTTTCGACCCGGCATGCTGCAGGTTCATTGTGGCGAATGGCGTATCGGTCGGCTTTGTCGTGGCAAAAACGACCGGCGATCACCTGGCGCTCGAGCATCTGTATATAGTGCCGGCATATCAAGGAAGAGGCATCGGTTCGGCTGTGCTGGCGTCGGTCTTCGCCGATGCCGATGCACGATCGATCCCGGTCAAGGTCGGCGCGCTCCGCGATAGCGATTCGAACCGCTTTTACCAGCGGCACGGCTTCGTGAAAATCGATGAATCCGAATGGGACATTTACTATCTCAGGGAATCGCGCACCAAGCCAGGCGACAACGGCCGAATCAAGCAACAAGGCTTGCAGCCTTAGCCACACAAATGATTCCCGACATGCAAGACGCTTATCGACGGCAACTGTGCGCACTCGTCCGATCCTCTGTGCCATTGATGAATGCGCTAGTGGCGGTGCGCTCGCTGGGCTTGGGCTCATGGTGTATCGGGGCCGGTGCCGTCAGGGCCTTGGTCTGGGACAGCCTGCATGGTTTTCAGAAGTCTTCCGAAGTAGGCGACCTGGATGTCGCATATTTTGACGCCCATGCGCCGCTCGAGCTGGATGCGCATCTCCAGCAACAGTTGAACCGATTGCTTCCGGGCCTCAATTGCGAGGTAACCAATCAGGCCCGGGTGCATGACTGGTATGCAAATACCTTCGGTTTACAGGTAGCGCCTTTGAGTTCCCTGGAAGATGGCCTCGCCACATGGCCGGAATATGCCACGTGTGTCGGCGTTTTCCTGGATGAAGATGAATTTTTGCATGTCGTGGCGCCCCATGGCCTGGACGATTTGTTCGAGTTGCGGGTCCGGCACAATCCGTCCAGGGTGACGTTCGACACGTTCATGCAGCGTGTTCAGTCAAAGCGATTCAAAGAAAAGTGGCCGAAGCTCACTATCTGCATTTCGTGAGCCACAGGTGTGCCGGCATAGGCAGGGCCGGCAGACGGGCGATAATCAATAAGCAACAGCTAACTAGCCTCATGCAGGCTTGTCATAGTTATTCCCCCAAAACCCGGCGCTTGTACGGCCCCCGGCCTCTATCCGCGGCGAACAGTCACAGTCGCGGCCAACCGGACTCATAAAAGGATGGTTTCTATGGATATCGTCTTCGCCACGAAATTCCTGGGCGCACTGTTCGCCATCATGAACCCCTTCATCAATCTGCCCATCTTCCTGTCCCTGACGACTGGCAAGACCATCGCCGAGCAGCGTAGCCTGGCGCTCGCAATATCGCTCTGTACCGCGGTGATGTGCGTGGTCATTTCCCTGGCGGGCGGCTATATCATCGGCTTCTTCGGCGTCACTATCGACGCTTTCAGGGTGGCGGGCGGGCTGGTACTCTTGAGCATTGCATTCTCCATGCTCAACGGGCAGCCGATCACGTCCCATGAACGGGGCGAACACGAAAAGCGCGCCGACAATGCCGGCGACGAAGACACCGATGACGGCATTGCGTTCTACCCCATGACGTTTCCCATGATCGTGGGCCCGGGCACCATTGCAACGCTGATCATCTACGCGGCCCAGGTACGCGGAGCGGCGCAATACGTGTCGTTCGGCGTCGTGCTTCTTGCCACGCTGCTGGCACTGTTCGTGGTCTTGTTTTTCGCGGCATCGATCGGCAAGCTGCTTTCAGCCAAGATGCGTGTCGTCATGACCCGCCTCATGGGCATGATCCTCGCGGCCATCGCCGTCGAGATGGTGTTCGCCGGCGCCAAGGTGATGCTGCCCGGCCTAGCATAGGCAGGCCGAAATGCGTTTGCTCTAATCCGGCAGGCGGCCCCGGCCATGGCTGAACCGGGGCGGCAAGCCCGGCGAACAGTAGTTCCGGGTATTACTTCGCCGTGCCGAGCTCGAAGGCGAAAAACGGCGACACATAAGTGCGCCTGTTGAAGTTGCGGAAATACAGGCGCGCCGTGTCCGGGTCCAGGCCGTATATGCCTGGATAAGCGGCAATCGCCAGCTTATGCCAGTGACGGCCGGCATCGTTCGAATAATACTTTGCCGGCGCCGAGAAGCTCACTTCGTCGAAGTAAGAGCGCCCGCGCGTGCCCTTTACGGCCACATATTCGGCGTACACATTCACGACCAGCACATTCTTGGCCGCCCACAAACCGCGCACGTCGCTCTGCCCCATAGGCCAGAAGGGGTTCGGCGCCGCGGACAGATCCTGCCATTGCACCTTTGCGCCATCGAGCACGGCAATCTCCTCGCGCCCCTGTTTCTGCCGGAAGACGGCGGCATAAGCCGGCCCCGACTGCGGCTGCGCCAGTTTGTCGATGTAGAGGCCGTCCAAATGCTTGACGGCCGAAGCCCGCCACGCATCGCCCGCGCGCTCGAGAACCAGCGCATCGGTGCGGGCAATATATCCATGCCGGTGCGGCGCAATCTCATAGCTGAAGCGCTGGGAAAGCCAGAGCACAGCCCGGGTCGGCGAGATCTCGGTGACGAAGCGCCGCACGCCCCTGCTGTCGTCCAGCTTGATGGATGCGCGCGCATCTTCGGGCACCAGGCTCGCGACATCGCCAGCCTTGCTGCGGAAATCTGCCGGTATCGGCAAAGGCTCGGATGTGCGGCCGCCGTCGCCCGAATAGCCGAAGCCCGACGGGTCCGAGCCCGCCTCGCCCAGGCGCCCGCGCCAGGCCCAGACGCGGTCCTTGCTGCGGAATTCGACGCCGCTCTGGTAGACATCCGGGCTGACCGTCGCAAGCATCCCGGGCTCCAGCACTTGCCAGTGACGGCCATCGTCCTGCGTCTGGAAGACCAGGCTGGGCGCCTGTGGCGCATAGCCGTCGCGCGGCTGCAGCGAAGTCAGGAGCAAAAGCCGTTGGGTACCGGGCACCGGCACCAGGCATCCCTTTCCGGGCAAATAGGCGACCGGCTTGAACGCGTGCCCCTCGAGTCGCGACAGGACCGTACTGGTGGGGTAGAAAGTCCGATAGGCCGGCGGCTGCCCCGGTAAGTGATCAGGCCCCAACGCAAGGTTCTGTACCTGCGGATCCTTCACGATGTCGGCCAGGCTGTCGCTGACGCTGTCGTCATTGCTACCCACCAGCCACAGCGACGAGCCGGCGCGGACGATGCCGGCGCAACTATTGCCCTCGGGCGACGCAGCCAAGGCAAACGGAGGGCTATCGGCGAGCAGGCTTTTCGCCGGCTGCGCCCCCGCCCAGTTGAGCTTGGCCGCAAGCAGGATGCCCCAGAATCCGAAAGTGACAATAGCGACGAGTACGCTTGCCGCTCCCCACGCCCAGCGCGTGCCATTGCCGCGCAACATGCCGTGCGCCCCGGCAGGCGCCGGCCGGACCAGCGAGCAGGCTATCCAGGCCGCCAAGGCATTGAAGACCAGGATCCAGGCCAACAAGTACCAGGCGGTCTGCATCACGTGCCGCGGCGACACCGCATGGGAGGGCAACACCGCCAGGACCAGCACGCCGATCAGCTCGAATGCGAAACCCAGCAGCAAGGCGATCAAGGCCGCCAGCAACGTCCCGGCCACGCCGCGCCGGCCCGAGTCGCGGACATAGGCCACGATCCATACCGGCAACGCGCTCAGGATGCACGCCAGGAAAATCCCCCATTCGATGCTTATGCCGGCGGCCTTTTTATAGTCGTGTGCGAACACGACGTAGTCTGTCGTCGAAAACAGGATCAGTCCGATGTTCGCGGACAAGTACAGCACCATCGGCACCGCTGCGAAGACCAGGAAGAACAGCAGCGCCAGCCGGCCCCTGGAGCGGCTTGCCGTTACGCCCGCCGGCGCGGTGAAACACAAGCAGGCGAGTACCAGCCACGAAAGCATCACCGCCAACACGGAAGGCACGCCCGAAACGCCGGCCAGCAGGAACCAGAACTGGCGCCAGCCCGACACCGTCCCGGCCCGCAGGGCATCGGATGACAGCGCCGCGGCCTGCGCCAGCAGTACGCCGACGTACAGCAACCCCACGAGAAGCAGCAATAAATACAGAGGCCATAGACGCGCAGCCCACGAACGGCGACGCGCAAGCGGCGCTCCGATCATCGCCACCAGCGCCGCTGCGGCGGCCAGCACGATCTGGGCCATGGGCAGCCAGGGCACATAGCGCAGCGCCCGGCCCGCGCAGGCCCCCACAGTCTCGGGACCGCAAAACTGGGCGTAATGCGCGAGGACATTCAAAGAGAAAACCAGGACTATGGCCAGGGCGGCCAGCAACAATACCGTCAGCACGGCGACGCGGGGACGCAACAGGTTTGTGTTTTCCATTTATCTCCTTGGTTCTTTGCGGGGCCCGCAAGAGCTGCGTTTGATTCGCAGCAAGACAAAAGGACTTATTCTATAACCTGTATACTCGCCAGCCCGCTTTCCCCCTGGTTTGTCGGTGTATGCCGCAGCATACGATATCCCTATTTGCCGCCAGGCATGGCGACGACCCGCGCATTGATTTCCATCCAGGCATACCTGCCGGATTTCGTGTACATCCGCACCACGACCGGCGGGCGGCCGTAGCCGTCACCAAACACGGCCTTGTGGGCCGTCGCCACAGTCGACAGGTCGTAAATCAGGCGTTTGGGCTGCTGTCGAGAGCCAGGCTCCGCTTTTGCTGGCTTCTTTCGGCCTTCAGGAAATGGGCGTGCAGCTTGTCCAGGTGCGTGGCCATCAACTGGGCAGCCCCTTCTTTGTCGCGCCTGCGCAGGCAGCGCACGATCTGGCGATGGGTCCTGATCGTGGCCAGGCGCGGCGCCACATCGTGCCGGGCCATCAGCTTCAGGACCATATCGGTGAGCGCCCCCACCAGGATGACCATTACCTCGTTGCGCGTGGCGCGCCCAAGCAGGCGATAGAATTCCAGCAACTGGACGCGCCTTTCCTCCAGCCGGCCCTCGCGGGTAAGGGTTTCGGTCCGGTCGATGCTCGCTTCCAGCAAATCGAAATCGGCGTCAGTGCCCCGGTCGCATGCCAGGCGGATCACCGAGTCCTGCAAGATTGCGCGGCTTTCCGTAAGGCTTTGAATGGACACCGCACCAAAGCTCAGCAGATCGTGCAAGGACTGTGCGACGATCGAAGGGTCGGCACGCGAGACATAGGTACCCCCCTTCACCCCCCGGCGCAGTTCCACCACGCCGCCCCGTTCGAGACTGCGCAGAGCCTCGCGCACCGCCGCCCGGGATGTCCCGAAAGTTTCCGCCAGATCACGCTCGGAAGGCAGCTTGTCGCCTTGTTTGAGCTCGCCGCTGGAAAGCTTTTGGCGGATCTGATCGCATATGTCTTCGAACACGCGCGGCCGCCTGGCCGCAGCGCCCGAAGATTTGGCCAAGCCGCCCGCGGCGCTCTTGCGTGGAATACTCATCGGGAAAGGTAGTTCCTCTTCAATCATCCGAGGCCCGGGCGGGAGCGCCCCGCGCGATCATTCGGCAACGACACCCGCCGCCTTGATCATTGCTCCGGTGGACTGGGTTTCTTTATGTATGGTGTCGGCCAATTGCTTGCCGTCCCCCGCCACGACGTTCAGCCCCTTGGAGCTCACCTGCTGCTTGACGAACTGTGGATCGGCAAGCACGGCCTGCACCGCCTTGCGTATGTCGCTGACAACTGCTGCCGGCGTTCCGGCCGGAGCGAACATGCCATACCAGATCGAGATCTGGGCGTAAGGAAAGCCCTGCTCCGTTGTGGTGGAAACATCGGGAAACTGGTTGACCCGCTCGCTGCCAGCCACGGCAATGGGCTTGATTTTACCCGACTGCACCAGGGGCAGGACAACCGCCGCACTGCCGCTGGCCAGTTGCACGTCGCCGCCGGCAAGCGCCAGCAGATTGGGGGTAATGCCGTTGTATGGGATATGAGTCAGGTGGATGTGCTCCCGGTCGTTGATCATCGAAAACAGCAAGTGCGGCTGGCTGCCGTTTCCATATGAACCATAGTTCAACGTGCCAGGCTTGCTGCGCGCCAGCGCCACCACGTCCTTCAGCGTCTTGACCGGCAGGTTTTTATTGGCGACGATAAGCTGTTCGGCCTTGACCATCATAGTGATGGGCACGAAATCCTTGTCCGGATCATAGGGCAGATGCTTGTACAGGAACCGGTTGCCGACCATGCTCTGGTTCACCGTCGCCAGCAGGGTGTAGCCGTCCGGCGCCGCGCGAGCCACATATGCCGTACCTACCAGGGATCCGGCGCCCGGCTTGTTCTGCACGATTACCGGCTTGCGCCAATTCGCCTCCAGCTTGGCCGCGATGGCGCGCGTCAGCACATCGACCCCGCCGCCCGGGGCAAAGGGAATAATCACCGTAACCGGCTTGGCGGGATAAGTGTCGGCATGCGCGGGCACTATGGCGCCAATTACAGACATAACTGCCAAGCTTGCTGCGAAACGCTTCATCATGTTGATCTCCTGTCCACCACGATTGACTACTTAATATGGTCTCGGGGAATGTTGCGCGAACTCGCGCACGTTCAGTTCCATCGAGCCCACGGATTCGATCTCGATCCGTACGACATCACCGGGAACAAACGGCCCCACTCCTTCGGGGGTGCCGCTTGCGATCACATCGCCGGGCTGCAAGGTCAGGACCGATGAAACGAGCTCGATCAATTCGGCTATGCCGACGATCATCTCGCTGGTATTGGCCTGCTGGCGCAACTGGCCATTGACCCACAGGCGATTCTGCAGCGCCTGCGGGTCGCCGATGGAATCCGCCGTCACGATATACGGCCCCATGGGAGTGAAGGTCTCGAAGGACTTGCGCATGGAGCGCTCTTCTTCGGCCACTCCCTTTTCAATGCGCATGGTTGCGTCGATCAGGCATGAATAGCCGAACACATAGCCCATCGCCTCGTCACGCGGCACATTGCGGGCCTCGCGGCCGATCACGACGGCCAATTCGGACTCGTGGTCGAAGCGCCGGGACGAGCCCTTGGGCAGCAAAATATCCGTGCCGGCGCCTGCCAGTGAACCGGGAGCCTTCAGGAAAAAGCCCTGCTCCCTGGCGCTGCGGCCGCCCTTGGTCACAGTTCGGTCGCCCAGCTCTCCGATATGCTTGCGGTAATTGGCGGGCGCCGCGAACACATGCAGCGGCGCGGGATTCGGCGGCAGCAAGCGCACCTGGTCCAGGGGCAGTCCGATTCCGTGCCGGTGATACGCGGATAGGGTCGCGGACAGCTCATCCCAGTGCGCGATAAGCCAGTTCATCCGCTGTCGCGGCAACTGATCCAGAAACGACGGGAGTGCCGCCGTCATATCGAAAATTTCCGGACCATCTACGATGCCTACCCGGTAGTCGTTGAAAGAAGCGATGTTCATTAGCGGTTCGTTCCTGTTTCAAAACCCTGGCCGATGACTTCCTGGTGCCCCTGGCCCGAAGACAGCGCCTGCTCTGCATACAGGCCCAGGGCGCGCATTGCCGGGATGTCATTGACCTGGAACAGCACCGCATCGTGCGTGGACGAGCGGTTCGCGTGCTCGTGCCATGCCCAGGGCGGAATGGCGAGAAAATCTCCAGTGCTCCAGTCGCAGGCCCGGCCCTCCACGATGCTGGTGCCCTGGCCTTCGACCACGTAATAGAGCTTGCTGCCGGTATGCCTGCGAGCCTTGCCGCGCATTCCCGGGCGCAACATCTGCAAGCGCAGCCCCAAGGTCTGCATGGCGGCCGCGCCGTTCGTGGGATTCCGGTATTCCAGCACCACGTCATCGAACGGGTCCGGATCCAGCCCCGCCGCCTGCGCCAGCGCAGCAAATGCAAGCTCGCGCGGATAGGCCAGCAAGGGATTGAGCCGCGGCGCGGTCTCGGGCGCATCGGGCGGGCTCATCAGGCCGCTGCCGAACTGGCGGAAAGAACGATCCGGTATGTCCGCCACATCCTGAGTCGCCTGTTTCGACTCTTCGAAGAAGGTGGCATGCATGGAGCGCACAAGAGAGATATCCAGCACATCCAGCCATATCATCGGCTTGTCGCCATGATGCTCATGGTCGTGCCACGCCATCGCCGGCGTCAGTACCAGGTCTCTCTCGTTCATGGGGTAGCGTTCGCCGTTGACGGTGGTCATCGCGCCGCTGCCTTGCATGATGTAGCGCAGCGCGCTCGCCGTATGGCGATGCGCAGTGGCTATTTCGCCCGGCAAAATCACCTGGATCGAAGCCCAGAAAGTCGGCGTGGTGCCATAAGGCAGGCCCGGATTGCACAACCGCAGCGTACGGCGCTGGCCGCCCTTTTCCAGGGAAAGCTGCTGTCCCAGTCGGTCCAGCAGAGGCCCGATATCGCTCCAGCGCCAGTGCTGGGGCTGCATCACGAATCGGGGTGACCGGGTAAACAGCGGCGGATCATCGGGTTGATAGACCCGGCAGCCGTAGCGGGCCAGATCTTCATTCAGGCTGCGGCGTGCCGCCTCGTCGGGTACCATCTGCAGATCAGCCATGCTGGGCCTCCTCGGAGACTGGCAGGGCCTGGCCGTTGACCACGGACGCGAGCCGGGCGCCGCGCACGATGTCGACCAGCGTCGCGGCATCGGCGGGCGCGTCATCCGCCCGCCACGCCACCTGCCCGTCCGGCCGCACCAACACCAGGCGGCGTTCGTACAGCTTCGCCGCGGCGGCATCGTCGATCTCCACTACCTGCAAGGGCAGGCCGGCCCGCCGCGCGGCCACTACGAGCTCTTCCGCCGCAGGCGCGTCCGCCCCGAATCTCAGCAGGACGAAGCCGCCGCCATAGAGATCCAGGATGGATTTGCCATCGGCCAGCCATGCGTGCGGCGCGCGCGAGCCCGGCCTGGCGGTCGGCGTATAGGAAGACACCTCGTCCGCGGGCCTGGGGGTGCCGTCCGGCACGATCACTTCCGACCCTTCATAGACATAGCCCAGATGGATTCCGATGGAAAACCATTCGCGCCGCATCATTTCCGTGTAGCGCGCGCCATATTCCCTGCGCGCGGTCTCGACATCCGGATCATCCTGGTCGAACACCGCGGGATCGGGCTTGAGTATCCGCGGCGACAGCATGCGCCTGAGGTTGTCGCTCGCCTCGGCCACGTTGCGCCGAGCCACGGGCTGTTGTTCCGCCTGGTACGACGGCAGCAGGCCCGGCCCCGCCCAGCCCTGCACCGCAGCCGCCAGTTTCCACGACAAATTGACCGTATCGAGTAGCCCCGTGTTCATGCCGAAACCGCCGGTGGGCGAAGTCAGGTGCGCGGCATCGCCGGCAATGAATACCCGGCCCTTTCCATATTCTTCCGCCACCAATTGACGCCGCACCCAGGGCAGCATCGACAGGATTTCGAAGTCGAACGGAACCCCGACCGCGCGCACGATGGCGCGTCGCGCCTCGTCCTCGGTCAGCGTGCGCCTTTGCTCGTCGCCGATGAGTGAAAAGCGCCATTGATCGCGCCCGTTGATCGCCACCAGAGTCGCCCAGGTGCCCTCGGGACCTATGAAAATGTAGCGATAGGCTGGCTTTTTGGTGTGCAGGCGCTCCAGGCCTTCGCAGCGGAATATGACATTTGTCGTGTAGGTCAGAACTGCGTCGCCTTGCATGTCTATGCCCAGCGCGTGGCGCACGCTGCTGGATCCGCCATCGCAGCCGACAAGATAATCGGCCTGGATCTCGTGCAGCGTGCCGCTGCGCGAATCGCGGACTTGCGCCGATACATGCTCGCCGGTGTCGACGAATTCGAGCAACTCGGTATCGAAACGGAGCGTGGCGTTACCTGAGCGCTCGGCGAACCTGCGCAACACGGGGTCGAAGAAATTCTGCGGGCAGCGCTCGCGCTTTTGCGGGCTCTGGGGGGGACATTGTTCCTGCCGCGGCGAAGGAAAAGGCTCGCGGCCGAACTCATAGCCATTCAGGTCCGTGACCCAGGCGCAATCCTGCGGGTAGTCCCGGTTGTAACCTGCCCCCTCGACCCAGGGCACGATGCCCCAGCGGCGGCAGAACTCCATGGAGCGGATGCCCACCATGTCCATCTTGGGCTGCTCTATCGAGCCATCGCCACGCTCGACCAGCGTGCACTGTACGCCTCGCCAACCCAGGTCTCCGGCCAATGCCAGCCCCACGGGACCGCCCCCCACGATGAGTACAGAAGTCTTGTGCACCATAACTTTCCTTTTCCGATATCCAGGGCCTCCGTGCGGGAGAACCGTGCCGCACCCTGTGCTTTCCAGGCCTGTGCATTCCAAACTGGTCAGACCAATATGGTCCTACCAACTTGGTCTGACCATCTTATACCGATGTCCGGCCTGGAATCAAGTGTGAATATCGCCGCGGGCAACTTCGATGCCGTGTGCGGCAGAGATGGGAGCCCTGACTATGTGGGTGCTAATTCTCGGAAATCACGCGCCAGCGCATGGGAAAGGCCAGCCCCGCATCCCAAGCGGCGGTGTCGAATTACGAAGCGACAGGACGTTCGGGCGCGCCATGTTTGCGCAACCGAACCGCCGGCGACAGCCGGCCTTGAACGCCTACTCGTGGAAAGTCACGAATTCGTCCAGATCGATGCGGGTGGTGCGGAACTGGTTGGCGGCGCAGGTGGGATCTTCGTAGCCTATCGCCATGCCGCATACCAGGGTCTGCTTGGCATCGATGCCGAGCAAGCGCTTGACGATGTCGGGGTAATTGGCCAGGGCGGCCTGCGGGCAGGTATGCAGGCCGAAGCCGCGCGCGGCGACCATGATGTTCTCCAGGAACATGCCGTAGTCGAGCCAGCTTCCTTTCTGCAAATCGTTGTCGATGGTGAAGATGAGCACGACTGGCGCATCGAAGAACAGGTAGTTGCGCCCATGCTGGCGCGCCGTCGCCTCGCGTTCCCCTTTCTTGATGCCCAGCGCGCCGTACAGCCCCCAGCCGCATGCGCGGCGCCGTTCGATGTAGGGGCTGCGCCAGGCCATGGGGTAGTATTCGTATTCCCGTGCAGTGGCCACGCCGCTTTCGTGGGCCGCATGCAGCGCGGCGGAAAGCTCGTCGCGCATCGAACCCGTCGCGACATGCACCTTCCAGGGCTGGATATTGCTGCCGCTGGGCGCGGCGGCGGCAATGGCAAGAATGCGGCGCAATAGCTGCGCGTCCACATGACGGGGCAAGAAACCCCGCACGCTCCTGCGCGAGGTGATGGCCTGCACGACGGCCTCGGCGGTATCTGGGATATCGGACATATCGGTGCTCTGGGAATTCATGCTGCGGTCATTCCGTTGCACGGAAAGCCCGCCGGATGCGCGGCGGGCGGCTGGGCCGGGCGCCGCAGTTATGCGGGAACCGTAGCCTTGATGGACGGGCGTTCGCTCATTTCCTTGAACCAGGCCGTAAGCACCGGACGGCCTTCGCGCCAGCCATAATCGGCAAAACGGAAGTCCAGATAGCCCAGGGCGCAGGCCAGCGTCAGGGTGCCGATGTCTATGGCCTGCGCGCGGGCGCCGGCCATGCCGGCCTCGAAGTGGTCCAGGCCGCACTTGATCTTGTCCATCTGGCCGCCTACCCACTCATTCCAGCGAAACTCCGCGGGGCGCAGCGCTTTTTCGTAGCGCGACAGCAGCGCGGCATCGAGCATGCCGTCGGCCAGCGATTGTTCCGTCAATACCAGCCACCGCGACGAGCCTTCGCCGGGGATGAGGTCGCCGCCGCCCAGTTCATTCAGGTATTCGCACACCACACGGCTGTCGTACAAGACCTGGCCCTCGTCGGTAAAGAGCGTGGGAACCTGTCCCAGGGGATTGGACGAAACGATATTACGGTCGCGAGCGACCGGCCCGGCCGCAGCGGGCAACTTCTCGATACGAGACTCCAGCCCCAGCTCGTGAGCGACGACCATGCATTTGCGCACAAAAGGGGAAGACGGAGAAAAATAGATCTTCATTGCATGTCCTGAATCAAATTGAGGAAACGGCGTCTGAAGCAGCCAGCGCTGCCGGGCGGCCTTGCAAGGCTTGCCCGGCCCACAGGTCGGACAGGACTAGCCCATGACCGATTGTATGCGGTCGCGGCCGATGCCTCGATTCAGGCAAACAAGCGCTTGAAATCCTCGGGAATCACGGCCCCTTTCAAACCGCCCTCTGCTCGCGGCACGGCCCAGGCGCGCAGTTCGTGGCCGGTAGCCACCAGCCGGTTCCCGCAGCGCACCGTATAAGCAATGCGCATGCGCCTTTCGGCCCATTCCTGCAATTCGGCCTGTATGGTGACGACATCGTCGTAGCTCACCGGCGAACGAAAGACCGCGCCCACATCGACCAGCGGCGTCACCGCGCCATAACGCGACCGCACTTCGCGCTGGCTCAGGCCTTTGCTGCGCAGCATGGCCTGGAAGGTGCAGTCGAACCAATAGAAATAGTTCGGATAAAAGACGATGCCGGCCTCGTCGCAGTCGCCCCACTCTATGGTCAATTCGCGCTCGAACCGCATGATGGGCCGGCCTCCTTTCAAATACTTTAAGTATCAATTAATTGATGATAGCCGTTCCGTAGGATTCCCGCCAGGCGCGACGCGCACTCCCAGGCCAGCCGCTGCGTGCAACGCAGGCCGGGCCTGGCTGCCATCGAACCAGGCCCAGGCTGAAACTCCGAACACGAGCCTGGCAGCAATGGCATTGCCGTTGCATTTTGACACCATTTGCCAGCAGCCTCCTATCCCGGCCTCCAGCGACCCAGTTCAAAAAAAATGAACGCAAATAGCAGCCATCATCGACCAGAATCCGTCTATTTCAGCCATCTTGCCGCCAGCTTTTGCTATTGCCCCGTATACGGGCAGTCCTCTACCATCGCTGGCATCCTTCTTGTCCCCATCCGCCATGCCTCTACAGACCGACACCGCAGCTTCCGGCCCCGCTCGCACCGATATGCCTGAAGCGCAGCGCCCACACGCCCCCGGCGACGCGGCCGCCCCCACGCAATGGACGATCGACGCAATCCTGGCGCTATATGAATTGCCGCTATTGGACTTGCTGCATCGCGCACAACAAGTCCATCGCGCGCACCATGATCCGGCCCGGATACAACTGTCGACCCTGCTGTCGGTCAAGACGGGCGGCTGTCCCGAAGACTGCGCCTATTGCCCGCAATCGGCCCGCTACGAAACCCCCGTGCAGGCACAGGCGACGATGCCGCTGCAGGAAGTGCTGGACGCTGCCCGCCAGGCCCGCGCCGCCGGCGCGCAACGCTTTTGCATGGGCGCGGCCTGGCGTTCGCCCACGGCACGCCAGATCGACACCATGGCCGAAATGGTGGCCGGGGTGAAAGCACTGGGCATGGAAACCTGCGTGACGCTCGGCATGCTCAAGCCCGGGCAGGCCGACACGCTGAAGGCAGCGGGGCTGGACTACTACAACCACAACCTGGACACGGCGCCGGAGTTCTACGGAAAGATCATCAGCACGCGCAGCTTCCAGGACAGGCTGGATACGCTGGAACGCGTCCGCGACGCCGGGCTGAAAGTGTGCTGTGGCGGCATCGTGGGCATGGGCGAGTCGCGCACCGAGCGCGCGGGCCTGATCGCCCAGCTCGCCCGCCTGGACCCGCCGCCCGAATCGGTGCCGATCAACCGGCTCGTCAAGGTGCCGGGCACCCCGCTGCATGATGCGCCGGACCTGGACCCTCTGGAGTTCGTGCGCACCATAGCCGTGGCCCGTATTACCATGCCGGCTGCCGTGGTGCGCCTGTCCGCCGGGCGCGAGGACCTGGACGAATCGACCCAGATCCTGTGCTTCATGGCCGGAGCCAGCTCGATTTTCTACGGCGACAAGTTGCTGACCACGGCCAATCCCGGCGAAGATCGGGACCGGACGCTGTTGCGGCGCCTGGGGCTGCATCCGGCCGGCGCGGCAGCGGCGGCCCCGGACTGAGGCTTGCCGCCGCGCGGCCATCCGGAATCGAATCACTGCTGCGCGCCCTGTTTTAGCTGCCTTGTTTTAGCTACTCTGTTTTACCGCCCTTCCTCATTCTTTCGACACTATCCGCCCACACCGTCATGTATACCCTGATAGTCAGCGTCAGTTGCAGCGTGGCCGTATCGATCCTGCTGAAGATCGCAAGACAGCAACGAATCGAAATAGACCAGGCGATCGCCGTCAACTATTTGCTCGCCGCGGCGCTGTGCCTGGCGGTGCTGCGGCCGGACCCGGCCTCGCTGCTGCGGCCCGACACGCCGTGGTGGATACTGGCGGTGCTGGGCGTGCTGCTGCCCGGCATCTTCCTGGCCATGGCGGCCGCGGTGCGGCATGCCGGCATCGTGCTCAGCGATGCGGCGCAGCGCTTGTCGCTGCTGATCCCGCTGGCGGCCTCGTTCCTGATCTTCGGCGAAGCCGCATCGACAGGCAAGCTGGCCGGCATCGCCGTGGCCCTGGTCGCGCTGGCGTGCCTGCTGCTGCGCCCGCGCCGCCAGGCCGCCGCCTCGGGCGAGCTGGGAAAATCGGCGGCGCTGCTGCTGTGCGTATGGGCGGGCTATGGCTGCATCGACGTCCTGTTCAAGCAACTGGCCAAGAGCGGCGCCGATTTCGCCAGCAGCCTGTTCAGCGCCTTCGCGCTGGCGGCGCTGCTGATGATCCTGTACCTGGCGCTGCGCCGCTGCGCCTGGAGCATGCGCAATGTGACGGCGGGGCTGGTGCTGGGGCTGCTGAATTTCAGCAATATCTATTTTTATATACGCGCCCACCAGGTCTATCCGCACAACCCCACGCTGGTGTTTTCCGCCATGAACATAGGCGTGATCTCGCTGGGCGCGGTGGTGGGCGCGGGGTTTTTCAAGGAAAAACTGTCCTGGATGAACGTGCTGGGCATCGTGCTGGCGATCGCGGCCATCGTGATACTGATGCAGCACATGTAGAGACAGGCGGCACGCACACTACCGTGCGCCATGCGTAGGCATAGACGCCTACGCGCAAAGCCGGCGCGGCGCGTCTGGACAGCACGCCGGGCGGAGCCGCATACAGGCCCGCCCCTGCGCCTGGGGGATGCTCCCGTTTAAGCCGCTACGCCGCTATGCCAGCCAATGCCGGCAGTCGTAATACCTGAGCAGGTCGCCGTCGCGCACATCGGTATTGACCGGCACCCGGGCGAAACCCGTGGCCCAGGGCAGCGAGCTCACCACCCCCGACCCCTGGTTGCCGTAGGGCGTGACTTCGGCCACGCCGGTTTCGGATTCCTGCGCGCGCACCCGCAGGAATTCCTCGCGCGATTCGCGGAACACGCGGTCGCTGCGCAGGCGCGCCTGGCGCACCGGCGGCAGTATCGCCGCGCGCCCCTGCATGGCGCGAATCAGGGGCGTGACCAGCAAGGTAAACACCGTATAGGCCGACACCGGATTGCCGGGCAAGCAGACGATGGGCTTGTTGCGTGCGTGCGCCAGGGCCACGGGCTTGCCGGGCTTCATGCATACCCGCCACAGGTCCAGGGTGGCGCCGGCCTGCTCGATGGCGGGCTTGACCAGGTCTTTCTCGCCGACCGACACGCCGCCTACCGTCAGCACCAGGTCGCAGTCCTTGATCAGCATCTTGAAGGCCTTGCGCACCGAGACATCGGTATCGACCGCATGCAGCACGTGCAGCACCTGCGCGCCCAGCCCATCGACCAGCGAGGCCAGCATGGGGCCGTTGGAGTTGTAGATCTGCGCCGGCGCCAGCTCGCGGCCGGGGAAGACCAATTCGTCGCCGGTGGTCAGGATGCCCACGCGCAGGCGCGGAAACACCTCGAGCTGGCCCACGCCCTGCGCGGCCAGGGCCGCGATCTGCGCCGCCCCGAGCACGGTTCCGGCCTCCAGCACCGTGCCTCCCTGCTGCATGTCTTCGCCGCGCTTGCGCACGTGCGACCCCGCCTTCGGCGCCTCGCGGATCTCCAGCATGTCGTCGGCTTCGGTGCAGTCTTCCTGCATGACCACGGTATCGGCGCCCTCGGGCATCACGCTGCCGGTGAACAGCCGCGTGGCCTGGCCCTCGCGCAGGGGCTGCGGGCGCTGGCCGGCATAGCAGCGTTCCTGGATGGGCAGGCGCCGGCCGGGCTGGTAATCGGCGTAGCGGATCGCGTAGCCGTCCATGGCGCTGTTGTCGGCCGGAGGCAGATCCAGCCTGGCCGTAACGGCATGCGCCAGGACGCGCCCCGCGGCCAGGTGCAGCGGGCATTTCTCGGTATGGGTCGGGGCCTTGCCGGCTTGGGCGAGGCGGGCCTGGGCGGTATCGAAGTCGAGCATGAGAGATGAATGAAAAAGACGGAGGTTGAGATCGTAGATCGAAAGCTAAAAGCCGAAAACTGAAAGCCGAAAGCTGAAAGCCGGACACCAGGTGCCGGCCGGCGGGCCGAAGGGCATTGCGGCCGGGCCGACCGGCCCGGGATGCCCACGCGGAACTATCGCGCGGCCAGCAGCGCCTGGAAGTGGCTGCCGAAGTTGCAGGGGCGATGCGTGCTGTCCAGTTGCTCGCGGATAATGCCCTCCCAGGCGGTCTTGCAGGCGCCGGTCGAGCCCGGCACGCAGAAGATCAGCGTGTTGTTGGCCGATCCCGCGAAAGCATCGGACTGCAGCGAAGAAGAGCCGATTTCCAGGAACGAAAGGTGGCGGAACAATTCCCCGAACCCGGCGATCTGCATGTCCAGCAAGGGGACGATGGCGGCAGCCGTGGATTTCTGGTGCGTGTAGCCCGTGCCGCCGTTGGTGATGACGATCTGTATGCCGGGGTCGGCGATCCAGTCACTGAGGATCTTGCGGATCTGGTAGAGATTTCCTGAACTCAGCGCACGCGCCGCGCAATGATGGCCGGCATCCTGCAGGCTCTGCGTCAAATAATCGCCGGAGGTATCGTCGGCGGCCGTGCGTGTATCGGATATGGTAAGAACCGCGCACTCCAGCGAGATCCTGGGCTTGTCGGCGGATGCTTTGCTCACGATGAGGTTTCCTTGGTCGGGGATGTTGCGGTCCGGGACGCCCCGCTTCGGGAGCCTGCAACCGCCGATGCCGTGGCCTGGGATGCCATGCCCTGCCGCTTGGCGGCTCCGGCTCCGGCTCCGGCCTCAGCGGCCTCAGCGGCCTCGGCGGCTTCTGCCGGCGTCGCCGCGGGCCCGGATGCCGCCGGGTCCTCGCCCCACTGCGCAGTCTTGTCGGCGTCCGCCTGATGCTGGCTTACCCAGAAGCTGTCGCCGTCGGCCAGGTTCTCGCGTTTCCAGAAAGGGGCGCGGGTCTTGAGGGCGTCGATAATGTACTCGCAGGCACGGAAGGCGTCGCCGCGATGCGCGCTGGCCACCGCCACGAACACGATCTGCTCTTTATGGCGCAATTCGCCAACCCGGTGCACGACCAGGCTTTCCAGCACCTGCCAGCGCGCGCCGGCCGCGGCGCAGATAGCCTCGATCTCGCGCTCGCACATGCCCGGGTAGTGCTCGAGGAACAGGCTGCGGGTGGACGCGTCCTGCGCGTAGTCACGCACATATCCGGTAAAGGTGACAATGGCGCCCGCCGCATGGCGCCGGCGCAATTCCGCCTGCAGGCGCGCCGAGTCGAAATCGGCTTCTTGCACAATGACCATGGGCTAGCCCCCCGTGACGGGCTCGAACACCGCCACCTCGTCGCCCGCCTGGATGGAGGCGTGATGCGCGACGTGGCGCTGGTTGACCGCCAGGCGCAGGCGCGACACCGGCGCGAGCTGCGGATAACGGGCCTCGAGCTCGCGCAGCCAGTCGGCGCCGCTGACGCTGCGCGGCAGCGGCCAGGATTCATGGCGCGTGCCAGTCAGTTCGGCCACTTGCGCGAAATACAGGACCTTAATTGCTGCTGCGCCACTCACCGCTCTTGCCTCCGGATTTATAGGCCAGCCGCACCGTCTCGATGACGATGCCCTTGTCGGCGGCCTTGCACATGTCGTAGATAGTAAGGGCGGCGACGCTGCAGGCCGTCATGGCCTCCATTTCGACGCCCGTCTTGTAGTCGCTGCGGCAAGTGGCGCGGATGGTGACCGCATGCCCTGCTTCGTCCAGCGAAAATTCGATTCCCGCGAAACTGAGCGGCAGGCTGTGGCACAGGGGGATCAGCTCGGCGCAGCGCTTGGCCGCCATCACGCCCGCCACATTGGCGGTGTTCAGCACCTCGCCCTTGCCGTTCTCGCGCGCGGTCAGCAGCCGGTAGGCCTGCGCGCTCATGCGCACGCGCCCTTCGGCGATCGCCGTGCGCTGCGTCGCAGCCTTGCTGCTGACGTCCACCATGCGGATGTGTCCGGATTCGTCCAGATGGCTGAGGACGGGTTCGGCGGCTTCGGCTTGATTCATGGAAAATTCGGGTCGGTTCGGCGCGTGGAACCCCGGCATGCCGCGCAAGGCGGGCCGGGGGCGTGTCATGACCCTATGATAATACGCAATGCCGATGGGCGTGGCGCAGGAAAACCCGGCCGCGGCGCAATGGCGCCGGGGCCGGGCCGGCTAGGCCGGCCACACCGGTCAGCGTCAGACGTCCAGCGCGTCCTTGACGCTTTCGTAGCCGATGATCTTGTCGCGCTGGAAGCCGTCGATGAGCGACTGGCCCTTGGCGCGGGCCAGGGCGACGCGATCGGACACCAGGCGGCGGCCTTCGTTGGCGCCCAGGTCGAACAGGGCGTCGAAGCGCTCCATGCGCATGCCGTGCTCGGCCGCATAGCGCGTGAGATGGCTGCGGGCGGTGTTGCGGTGTTCGTCGAGGTCGTCTTCGCTGACGCCCAGCGCATCGGCCGCGCCATTGGTGGCGCCGGAGATCAGGACCCACTGGTCCAGGGTAGTGTCGGCATCGCGAGCCGGCGCCGCATAGGCGCTGCCCAGCAAGGCCATGGAAAGAATGGCGGCGGAAAGTTTCGGTAGTATCACGTGGACCTCCGTCAGTGTGGTGCCGGCCGGTAGGCGCGGCATTGGGCTGTGTGCCCGGGCGCCGCCCCAATATGGTGCCGTAGCGCCCGACCGACCGGGCGGCTGTGCCGGCACTCCGGCGCAATGGTCACCATTGTCCGCAAGAAGTATTTCCGAATCATTGCCGAAGGTGGGCCCAGGCGTTTGAAAATGTATCAATACCGTATCGGGCCCTGCGCCTACGCGCCGCGGCACAAGCCGTCCTGCACCGCCTGCGGTTTCCGGCAAAATGGCGCGGCCCTGCTTGCGGCGGTATGTCAGCGAGCCCGCCGGCCTCGTCGTATGATTATGTTTTCAGGCCCCGGCGGCCATTTATTCGAACCCACAGGAGCATCACATGACGATCAAGGCTGGAGACCACGTACCCGACGCAACGCTGGCGGAATTCATCGAAACCGAAACCGAAGGCTGCACGCTGGGGCCCAACAGCTTCAAGGTGGCCGATCTGGTCAAAGGCAAGACGATCGCGCTGTTCGCGGTGCCCGGCGCCTTTACCCCCACGTGCTCGAACCAGCACCTGCCGGGCTACATCAAGCTGGCCGACCAGCTCAAGGCCAAGGGCGTGGATGAAATCTGGTGCGTGGCCGTCAACGATGCCTTCGTCATGGGGGCCTGGGGCCGCGACCAGGGCGCCCAGGGCAAGGTCCGCATGATGGCCGACGGCAGCGCCGAATGGACGCGCAAGCTGGGCCTCGAACTCGACCTGACGGCGCGCGGCCTGGGCGTGCGTTCGCGGCGCTATTCCGCGCTGCTGAAAGACGGCGTAGTCGAGCAACTGAACCTGGAAAATGGCGGCGAATTCAAGGTAAGCGACGCGGCCACGCTACTGTCCCAGCTTTGAGTCCGAGCCGGCCCGCCCGGGCCGCCGCGCGCGCAGGATCCTGCGCGCCGCCTCCCTCAGCCCTGCGGTAGCCGCCCAATGTTCAAGTCGGTCACCTCGTTTTTTTCTCTCTATCTGGCCATCCTGCTGCTGCAATCCGGCGCGGGGCTGTTCAATACGTATATCGGCCTGCGGCTGACGGCCAGCGCCGTGTCCGAGGTCTGGGTAGGCGCGCTGATCGCGGCCTACTACGCCGGGCTGGTGTTCGGCGCGCGGATCGGCCACAAGCTCATCATCCGGGTCGGCCATATCCGCGCCTACGGGGCCGCCGCGGCCGTCGCCACCGCCACGGTGCTGGCCCAGGCGCTGGTCGACAATCTATGGGTCTGGCTGGCCTTCCGCTTCGTCGCCGGCATTGCCATGGTCACCCAGTTCATGGTGATCGAAAGCTGGCTGAACGAGCAGACCGAAAACCACCTGCGCGGACGCATATTCGCCTTCTACATGGTGTTCTCGGGCGCCGGCACGGTGTCCGGCCAGTTGTCGCTGACCCTGTTCCCGCACCTGAACTACGAGCCGCTGGTGTTCGTGGCCATCTGCATGTCGCTGTGCCTGGTGCCCATCGCGCTCACGGGCCGGGTCCACCCGGCGATCCAGAAGCCGGCGCCCATCTATATCAAATATTATCTGGCGCGCGTGCCCATGTCGCTGCTGGTGTTTTTCGTGGCCGGCAACATCAATGGCGCCTTCTATGGGCTGGCGCCGGTGTACGGCGCCAAAGTGGGGCTCAGCAACAGCGAGGCGGCCGTCTTCCTGGCGGTGGCGGTGGCCGCGGGCCTGGCCTCGCAATGGCCCATGGGCTGGCTGGCCGACCGGGTCAACCGGGCCGGCCTGATCCGCATCAATGCCGTGATGCTGCTGTTGCTGACACTGCCCCTGTGGGGCTGGTGGCAATTCCCCTTCTGGGTCCTGCTGCTGTTCTCGGCGGCCTACGGCATATTGCAGTTCACCATGTATCCGCTGGGCGCGGCATTCGCCAACGACAACGTCGATCCGGAACGCCGCGTCGGGCTTTCCGCCATGCTGCTCATGGTCTATGGCGTGGGCGCCTGCCTGGGCCCGCTGTTCGTGGGCTTGCTGATGCGCCACATCAGCACGGGCATGTTCTATGTGTTCGTGTCGTGCTGCGCCCTGGTGCTGGTGGCTTTCGTGCGGCCGCGCAAGGTGACCGGGGCTCACCTGAGCCAGGATGCGCCGACCAATTTCGTACCCATGCCCGACAGCCTGCAGGCCTCGCCGGTGGCGGCCGAACTCGACCCGCGGGTCGACGTGCAAAGCGATATTTCGCGCGACCCCATACTGGAACAGACCGACGGCGAGACGCCGGTCAGCGACGAAGCTCCGGCCGCCGGCACCGAAACCCCGGCCGCATCGACGGCGACGGGCTCCTGAGGCCGGCGCCCGCCCCGGGCGGCGCATGCAGCGGCGCCGCCCGGGACCGATGCATCAAGGCCCTCGATGTGCCACGGCTTGAGGTGCCAAGGCTTGAGATGCCACGGCTCGATGTACCAAGGCTCGATGTACCAAGGCTTGATGTATCAAGGCTTGATGTATGCGTAGCCTTCGTTTTCCAGTTGGGTGATGCGCACCACGCCGGAAGGCGTGAAATTGGCTTCCATGACGAAGTCGTCTTTCTTCAGCTTGCGGTTCTTCATCGTGACTTCGCAGACTTCGAAGTCGACGCCGCGCGCCGCCAGCGCCGAAATCAGCGGATCGACCTTGGCCGCATCCTTGTAGTTGCTCATCATGAAGTCCACGCCCTTCGCATTGCTCACCACGACGATCTTGGTGTTCGGCGCGACGTCGAGATGGTTGCGGATGTTGCGCAGCCCCCCCAGCGCCTGATGCTCGGCGTCGGAAATGTGATAGACCACGCGCGGCACCTTGGCGCCCTGCGCGTCCGCGCCGCGGGCCACGCCGGCCAGGCCCAGCATGCTGGCGGCGACGATGAAAGTCAGAATCTGCTTGATCATGATTTGAACTCCGGATTGTTGCGGTAGGAAAATGATTGTGTCACGCCAGATCGGCCAGGCATGGCTTCCCTGGAAGCGCTGCCGCCCCAGGAATTGCCCTTGCCATGCCGCGATCCGGCGCAAACAGTAAGAAAAAAATCACACGCTGCCCTGGTTGCCCTGCATGCCCTTGACCACGGGCTCGTTCAGGGTCAGCTTGCCTATGGTCTTGTGGGCGCGCAGGTGGCGCGCCACCACGTCCCATATCGGCTCGCCCTTGGCGCCCTCGGCCACGGGCGCCCAGCCCGCCACCTTGTATTTCTTGTCCGCCTCTATCGGCTTGCCGTTCAGGTTCATGTCGCCGATGCGGCTGCCGGCGGGCTTGTTGGGCTCTATGCTGTAGCGCAGGCCGCCCACGCGCACCATGTCGCCGCCCTGCTGGTAATAGGGATCGGGGTTGAACAAGTTGTCGGCCACGTCCTCGAGCACGGTCTTGATCTGGCTGCCGGGCATTTCGGTCACGGTGGTGTACGGGTAGGTGATGGCGGTCTGGTCCATGAGGTTTTCCATGGTGATCGTCGCGCCCGGCAAGAGGCTGGTGCCCCAGCGGAAGCCCGGCGAAAAGCCGATCTCGGCCTCTTTCTCGGCCATCAAGGCATCGAGGATGAGCTGGTCGAAGGTGCCGTTGAAATTGCCGCGCCGATACAGGGTTTCGTCGGTCACGGCCAGGGCCTCGGCCAGCTTGGCCGCATACGGCTCGCGCACCTTGTCGATCAGCGCCGCCATGGCCGGATCCGCATCCAGGTAGTTGGCGAAAACAGGCATGAGCTTGTAGCGGAAATCCGATACCTTGCCGTTCTTCACGTCGAAATCGAGCACGGCCAGGAACTTGCCGTTGCTGCCGGCGTTGGTGACCAGGGTCTTGCCGCCCGCATTGGAAACCACCACCGGCTCGGGCACGCCGTCGTGGGTGTGGCCGCCCAGGATTGCGTCCAGCCCGCGCACGCGCGAGGCCAGCTTCAGGTCGACGTCCATGCCGTTGTGCGACAGCAGCACCACCGCCTGGGCGCCCTTGCCGCGCACCTCGTCGATGACCTTCTGCAGATGCTCCTCCTGGATGCCGAAGGTCCATTCCGACACCATGTAGCGCGGATTGGCAATCGGCGTATAGGGAAAGGCCTGGCCGATCACGGCCAGCTTCACGCCGTTCATCTCGCGCATCGTGTATGAGGGGAACACCGCATCGCCGAAATCCGCCGTCTCGATGTTCTGCGCGATGAAATCGATCTTGCCCTTGAAGGCGCCTTCGACCACTTCCTGCACGCGCTGCGCGCCCAGGGTGAATTCCCAGTGCGCCGTCATGATGTCCACGCCCAGTTGCAAGCTGGCATCTATCATGTCCTGCGCCTTGGTCCATAGCGCGGTGGCCGAGCCTTGCCAGGTGTCGCCCCCGTCCAGCAGCAGCGCCCCGGGGCGCCCGGCCTTCAGGCGGCGTACCAGCGTGGCCAGGTGCGCGAAGCCCCCGACCTTGCCGTATTGCCGCGCGGCCTGCTCGAAATCCAGGCAGGTATAGGCGTAGGCCTGGGCCGAGCCCGGCGCAAAGCCGTAATGCTTCAGGAAATAATCGCCCACCAGGTGCGGCGGCTGGTTGCGTGCGCCCGCCACCCCGAGATTGACGCTGGGTTCGCGGAAATAAATGGGCAGCAACTGCGCATGGCAGTCTGTGAAGTGCAGCAGATGCACATTGCCGAAGCGCGGCAGGTCGTAGAACTTGGCGGCGGCCTGTTCCGCGGCGCGCGCCGAATTCGAGAGGCCCATGCCTCCCGCGGCGGCAACGGCAAGAATCTGCAGGAATTCACGGCGATTGATCATGTATGGCTACTCGCAGGTTGTGCTGATTGCTGGATGGAGAAACGGCCGCCGCGGCTGCGGCGCCCCCGCCGGGCTTGCCGCCCGGGCGCGGTCGATGCCGGCATCCGCATGCGCCGCACCGGCATGGAAGACGGCAGTTGCTTGCGCATCGCCGCGGCTGCCGGGCATGGCGCTACGAACACCGGCCGATGCAGGCCAGGCGCTTGCGGCTACCCGGGCTTGCCGGGCGCGTACTTGATCAGGTCCAGGACGTCTTCCTCGAACATCTCGCCGGGTATGACCTCGGCGATCTTGCCGTCGGCCTTGATCACGAAAATCTGGGGAAGCACCCTGCGCTTGCCGAACAGGCCACGCAGTTCGGGCGTCTCCATGGCGACCGGGAAGGTATAGGAATGCTTGCTCACGTAGTCGCGCGCCGCGGATTCTTTGCGGTCTACGCTGACGGTGAGGATTTCCAGGCCCTTGCTGCGCGCCAGCGGCACGAGCTTCTGCAAGTACGGATTCTGGCGCGCGCAGAACGGACACCATGAGGCCCAGTACTCCACGATCAGCGGCTTGCCGTGGTAATAATCGGCGGGCAAGTGGCGCCCGTCGAGCAGCGTCAACGCCGGCAGTTTTACGGTGTCGCCCACGGCGGGCTCGGCCCGCAGCGCCTTTGCCGGCAACAGGCCGGTTACCGCAATTGCTGCGCCGGCAAGCAATAGCCGGACGGAACTTCTGGGCCACATGATGGATGCTCTGGATGCTATGACTGGGAAATGCCGGGCCGCAGCGGCGGCCCGGCCAGGGCTCAAGGCTTGACCGTGTCGTCGTTGACCGGCGACTTTGGATCGAACAACAAGGCCATGACGTTCTTCATCTGGGCTTCGGTCAGGATGCCCGCAGCCCCGAAGCGCGGCATTACCGAGCAGGCGCTATAGGCATGGGAGTTGTAGATCTTGGCCCAGGTGTATTCCACGACCTTCGGGGAATCGCCGCGCAGCTTGCCGTAATGCAGCAGCGACGGGCCGATATTGCCGTAGGAGATTTCCGCCTTGGTCATCTGGTGGCAGGCGTAGCAGTTGCCGCCGCTGGGCGCGCCCGGCTTGTCGGAAAACTGCAAGCCCTTGCCGCTCTGGGCGGTCTTCTCGCCGGCCTTCCAGTCGCCCAGGTACTTGCCGTCGGCGGGCGCCTTGACGCTGGCCAGGGCTTCTTTGGTGATGGCTTCTTCCTGCTGCTTGCTCAGGGGCTTGCCGGTCAGGCCTACTTGGGAACAGGCGCGCTGCATGGCCGACTGATCGAAGCGGTCGAGCTTGGCCACGCCTTTTTCGCTGAAAGACGCTTTCAGCTCGGCCACCAGGGCGTCGTGATCGTTCTTGGCCGCATGTTCGGCCGCCAGGGCCGGGGCGCCGGCCGCGGACAGGACCAGCGCGGCTGCAAATGGTGCGAATATCATTTTTTTCATGTGGGTTCCCCTCAGCGTTTCAGACCGGGCGCGGCCATTTCGCCGCCCTTGGCATTCACACCCAGGAATACCGTGAGATCGATCGAAGCCTGCGAGCCGTATTTCAGGACAGGCATGCGCTGCTGGCGGAAGCAGTCCTGCAAGCGCCATTGCATGGTGCGCAGGGCGCCCTGCGAAACGCGATAGGCCGGCCACGAGGAATAAGCGGCGCGCGCCGGACCCTGCTTGGTCAGGTTGGGCAGGTCTTGCAGGCGAATGCGCTGGCCGTCGGCGCCATGGCACGAGGCACAGGAGAAATCATAGGGCCCGCCGCGGAAGAAGAAGATCTCTTTGCCGCGCGCATAGGCTTCGCGTTCCTGCTTGTGGCTTTGCGGAACTTCGATTTTCATGCCCTTGGACTTGTCCACCACGTAGCCCACCAGCGATTCCATGTCGGAGGAATATTCGCCCGACTTGGAAATGGCGTGCTTGATGATGTCGTCGCGGTCCAGCCCCTGCAGATTGACCATGCAGTACAGCAGGCGCGACTCGAGGTCCATGACCTTGCCGGTGTCCTTGAAGTAGCGCGGCAGGTGCGCATAAGCGCCCTTGACCACGCCGGGACCCATGCCCAGGTCGCATTTCTCGAGCGTAGCTTTCTTGGGGCCGCGCTTTTCTTTCCAGAGATCTTCGCCCGTCATGACGATGAGGTCGGCCGGGTTGCCCCCCTCGCCCAGCATCTGGCGGTATTGCTCGATGCCCTGCTCGGCGCTGGAAGCGGATTGCTGCGCCGCGCCGGCTGCAAATACTGCGCAGCCTGACACCAGGGCCAGTGCGCTCAAGACTATTCTTTTCATATTGGCTTCTCCCGAGGTCGGATGTGCGCCAAGCGTAGCGCCGTCCGCTCCCCTCCGTCTAGCGGATTTCTGTTGTATCGCTACGGCTTTCGCCCTCGTTGTCTTTCCAGGCGATGGTGAGCTTGTCGCCCTTCTTGCCACCCTTGAACTTGAACGACAGGAACGGGTCGCGCGACACGGCCGGGCCCCATTGAGCGCTCAGCACGGTCTTGTCATTGCATTTGGCCTCTACCACGTCGATGAAGTGCGCCGGGATGATCTTGCCCGAGCTGTCCTTGCGCTGGCCGGTTTCCATGATGTGGCTCATGAGTACCTTGACTTCGGTCACGCCGTCTTTCTCGACGGCGCGTATGCGCATTGGTCTGGTTGCCATGTGTGTTCTTCCTTTATGTTCAGATCCAGTGACTGGGTTGGTCGGGGGCCGCCTCAGCCGCCGCAGCCGCCCAGCGTCACCTTGACGTTCTTGTGTGCGGTGTAATACTTGCCGTCGGCCTTGACCAGCGCATAAATGTCGGACGTCTTGCCCATCTTGATGCGGGTGGCGATATCGGGCAGAGAGCCCTCGGGCAGATCGAACAAGGCCGACAGCGCGTTAGGATTGTTGGGCACCAGGATGGCGATCTGCGTGGTCTTGGGCAGCTTGCTGACCACGCCCACGGGCACCACAGCCCCGTTCTCGGCGATGTCCGGCGCCACCAACGTGACGTCGGCGCTGTCCGCGGGCGCGGAGCCATTGAGCGCCTTGACCACGTCATCGACGGAATGGCCGTCGAACGCCTGCTTGTTCCATTGTTCCTGCGCCGCGCGCGCCTCTTCGGGGCGCAGCACCCCGGCAGCCACGGCCAGCCCCAGTACCGTACCCAACCGCAGTACGTCTCTACGCTGGTGATTCATATGGTTTAACTCCTCTTTGAGCGAAATTCGAATTTTGAGCGAATTCATGATGTTTTGAAACAGCCTGGCTGCAAAAGACCGTAAAAAAGCCGTTATTGCGCGTCCGGGCCGCGCGCGCAAAGCATCGGCGCCGGGGCGGGCAACATCCCGCCCGCGCACGCCCCGCTACTGCGCAGCATGGGCGCCTGCCAGGATCCATTCGAGCATGGTCTTCAGGTCGGCCTCACCCAGGTCGGGGTGAGGCGGCATCGGTATGCTTCCCCAGACTCCGCTACCACCGTCGCGGACTTTCTTAGCAAGTTTTTCGATAGCATAACCCTGTCCTTTATATTTTTTGGAAATATCTATAAAAGACGGGCCCAGAACCTTCTTGTCCACCGCATGACAGGCAGTGCAGCCGTTGGTTTTCAGCAGTTCCTGGGCCTTTTGCCCATCCGCCGACGCCACGCTCGTGCCGGACGCCTGGCCGGAGGCAGCGGCCTGGCCGGTAGAGCCTTGGCC
Source organism: Candidimonas humi (assembly GCF_019166065.1). Lineage (GTDB taxonomy): Bacteria > Pseudomonadota > Gammaproteobacteria > Burkholderiales > Burkholderiaceae_B > Candidimonas > Candidimonas humi. Next base: position 52,268 of record NZ_JAHTBN010000003.1, on the reverse strand, counting down.
GGAGGCGGCCGCCGGCTTGGCGCCGTCCAGCCCCAGGGCGCTGCGGGCATACAGCTGCGCAACCGCCGCATTCTGTGCGGGCGTCCCGGTCGGCGCCGGCTTGAGGGTATCGGCGCCGCGCACCGGCCCGACGATGCGCATCTGCGTCGCCAAGTCGCCATTGGAATTGCGCGCATAGGCCGGCAGGCTGGAAGCGACCTTCACATCCGGCATACAGTCCTTCATGCAGGCGGTATTGTGGGTATCGGGCTTGCCGTTGACATCCCACATGCCTTTCCAGAACACCATGCCATTGCGATTGGGCATGCGCGCCTGCACCTCGGCGATGTTCTTGTCCGACAAGGTATAGTCTTCGGGCACGATTTCCGCCAGGTTCAGCAGATAGGCCAGCACGGCGTAGACGTCATCGGGCTTGAGCGACTTGGGCTTGTTCCAGGGCATGGCCCGGTAGATGAAATCCCACATCGTGGAGATCGTGTCGACCTTCATGAAGGTGGTGCGCACCGGCTGGGCAGGGCTGAGCAGCGAAGCGACATGGCCGGTCTTGATGTCTTCGTCGGTGGTGCCGCCGACGATGGGAGTAAAGACCTCGTTGCTTTCGCCGAACGTGCCATGGCACGAGGCGCAGGTGGAGTCCCAGATGGTATTGCCGCGCTCGACGGTACCGCTGCCCGGCGGCAGGCCCTTGAAGTCCGGACGCACATCGATGTTCCAGGCCTGCAATTCGGCGGGCGTGGCCTCCCGGCCCAGGCTGAAGGCATTCATGGCGCCGGAACCCGGAACCGCGGCATGGGCCACGCGGGGCCCCGCTGCCGCAGGAGCCGCGGCGGCGCCGTGGCCGCCCGTTGCGGCCGGCGCCGCAGATGCTGCACCCAGGGCCGCGGTACACGCCAGGCCTGCCAGTAGCGCGGCGCGAGCCGCCGCCGTTCTACTCCACGTGTACATTGAAGACCTCCCCGGTGTCGGCCACTTGCCAGGACTGGATGGCATTGTTGTGATACGTGGAACGGGTGCCGCGCACCGCGTGCAATTGCCCGTAGCGGGGCTGCACGAAGCCGGTGCTGTCCATGGCGCGGCTCTGCAATATGGCGGGAGAGCCATCCCAGACCCAATCGATGTTGAAGCGGGTCAGGCACTTGTCGAGGATGGGGGTTTCGAGGCGCGCGGTCCTCCAGTTGCGGCCGCCGTCGAAAGACACGTCGACCTGCTTGATCTTGCCGCGGCCCGACCATGCCAGGCCACTGACGTTGTAGTAGCCCTTGCCCATCAGCATCTGGCCGCCCGAAGGGCTGGTGATGACGGACTTGCACTCCTGGATCGAGGTGTACTGGCGCAGCATGCCATCGGGCATGAGGTCGACATAGGCCGAGGTTTCGTTCATGGCGTTCCAGGGCTGGTCGCCGACCTTGATGCGGCGCAGCCACTTGACCCAGGACACGCCCTGCACGCCCGGCACGACCAGGCGCAGCGGATAGCCGTTCTCGGGGCGCAGCATCTCGCCGTTCATGGCCCAGGCCACCATGACATCGTCGAGCGCGGCCTCCATGGAAATGGTGCGAGTGGTGCTGGACCCGTCGTTGCCTTCGGCCAGGACATACTTGCCGTTCTTGAGGTCGGCGCCGCAATCGTCGAGCAGCACCTTGAGAGGCACGCCGGTGTATTCGCAACAGGACAGCATGCCGTGCGTGTATTGCACGGTGGGCACGGCGGCATTGCCCCATTCCATGCCGGTGTTGGCGCCGCACTCGATGAAGTGGATGCGCGATACCGAGGGCATGCGCATCAGGTCGTCCATGGTGTAGACCTTGGGCTCCTTGACCATGCCGTTGATCATGAAGCGGTGCTGGTCGGGGTCGATGTCGACCCAGCCCTGGTGGTGGCGCTCGAAATGCAGCCCATTGGGGGTGATGATGCCGAAGAAGCCCTGCAGCGGGGCGAAGGCTACGGAAGCCTGCGCGGTCTGGGTCAGGCCGGGCGACTGGCGGCGCTGCAGGTTGGCCTCGTATTTGGACGGCACGCCGTAGGGATGGAAGGCCACGGGATGGCCGAGCATGGTGCTCCAGGGACGCGGCTGCAGGATCATGGGATCGCCCTGCGCAGCCTGGGCGGCCGCCCCGGCCGCAGGAGTAGCGGCAAGCGCGCGGCCGGCGGCGCCCGCGGTCAGGGCCGCGCCGGCGGCCAGGAAGCTCTTACGCAGGAAGCCACGGCGGGTTTCGTCCATGCCGTGCGCGCAGATTTCGTTGATGAGATCGCCAGAAACAAACCCCTCGGGCGCCTTGCGTAGCCGCCCCGCGGGAACGGGCGGACGGTCGTTGGTGCTCACTGATTTACCCTCTTTCTATATCTCTTTTAATAATATATTAATAACCAAGAGATCTAATTAGGGGAAATCCCGATCGGTGATTTTCCCTAGGGACAAGGGAACCGGGGTCTGCAATAGATGGAAAAATCGTTTGTTCGTGCCGCTCGCCGGCGCGGCCCCCATAACAGGCACGCTGCACACTTGTGGCGTGGCCCGCCCCTGCGGGCCCCCTTGCCCGCTGGCACCGCAAACAAGTTCAGGACTCGCCGGTCAGCGTCGTGATAACGCTCAGCAACTGGGCGATGATGTGCGATTTGACGTGGGACTGCCGCTCGACCAGCCCGACAATGCGTTGGAAGCCTTCGATTTTCGTGTAGGACACCCGTCGGTTATGCGACAGGACCTGACCCCGGATAACCGGCAAGATCGAAACGCCAAGCTCGAACTCCACAGCGGCCAGCACGGCAGGCTGAGAACTCAGTTCCATGGCCGGAAACGCGCTTAATCCCGCGGACGAGAGCCAATTGTCGATAAAGCGCCCGAGCCAGGTGTTGCGGTTCAGCGCGATGTACTCCGCCTTCTGGAGCGCCTCGTCTATGGTCCGGTAGTGGGTGGCGGCAGACTGCACCAGAGCTATCGGCTCTTTGTACAAGGGGTGGATGATGAGGCCCGAAGGCAATCCGTAGGGCGGCATATTGATTACCGCCGCATCCAGCGCCCCCGCCTCGACTTTGGAGACCAGTTCGGACGACAGGCCGCTGGAGACCTCAATTTTGAGCTTCGGGTTCTCTCGCTTGATCCTGTTGAGCACCGCAGGGAATATCCCCACCAGCACGGTGTTTATCGCCCCTATGGACAGCCTGCCGTGCAGGCTCCCGAAGTCCGAAAAATGCAGAAGCTCCTCCTGCACGGACAGCATCTTCTCGGCGATGGGAATGAGGCGCAAACCGTCTGGAGATAGCGCCAGGGAACGCTTCGTGCGCAGGAACAACGGCACCCCCACGCGCTCCTCCAGCAACTTGAGCTGCGCGCTGACCGCGGCGGCGGACAGGTGTATTTCCTCTGCCGCGCCCGCAATCGTTCCTCGCTTGTGAAAGGCCAGAAAGGCCTGAAGCGCACGCAAACTCACAGTCATGAACCCATCCCCTCATGCGTCATGCGGATTGCTTCCCGGGTTTGCTTCGAACATCACAATTTCCGAGGCTGAGCAACGATTATTCCAGGCCTATCGAGACCGCAGACACCTTAACATGGCTTGAACAGGGCGGCGACTACAACACATTTTAAAGACCAGGACAAATATCGCTCGGTGTCGAGCCAGAAACAGGAGGACATGTGGCCAGTTCCGTATTTGATATGCAGTGCTTGCAAGACAACTGGAGCACTGCCGAGCTCCGGCGGATTTTTTCGGAGCAAGCCCGGTATGAAAAGTGGCTCATGTTCGAAGCGGCGCTCGCAGCCGCTCAGGCGGAGCTGGGAATGGTCCCGCAGGCTGCCGCCGTGGAAATCGGCGAGCACTGCAGGATCGAGAACCTCGACCCGGCCGCCATCGCGCAAGAAGTACGGCGCATCAAACACCCTCTCGTTCCAGTGCTGCGACACATTCAGGCAAAGTGTTCCGGAACCAGCGGGGAATGGCTGCATTTCGGCGCGACGACCCAGGACGTCGTGGACACCGGTACGGTGCTGCAACTGAAAGACGCACACGCAGTCTTCGTCCGGGATATCGCACGCGTGCAAGCGGAATTGAACAGGCTCGCACTCGAGCACCGGGACACGCCCATGGTCGGCAGGACACACGGCATACAAGCCCTGCCCATCACTTTCGGGCACAAATGCGCGATCTGGTCGGACGAAATGCGGCGCCACGCGCAACGCTTCGAACGCTCGGGGGAAGCCGTGTTGACGGGAATGGTTGCCGGCGCCGTGGGCAGCCAGGCGTCCATGGGCGAGCTCGCCAAAGCGGTGGAAGACGGCACGCTCAAAAGGCTGGGGCTGCACAGCCCCCTGATCAGTTGGGCGCCGGCGCGCGACCGATTCACGGAATATGCGCTGAACATAGCGATGCTCGGGGCCACGCTCTCGAAGATCGCCAATGAGCTGTTCAATATGCAACGCAACGAAATAGCCGAAGTCGAGGAAATTTTCTCGGAAGGCAAGGTCGGATCGTCGACCATGCCGCACAAGCGCAACCCCGTGCTGTCGGAAAACATCGCGGGGCTGTCCAGGACGCTGCGGGCCAACGCATCATTGATGCTGGAAGGCATGGTCCAGGAGGGCGAGCGCGATGGAATCTCCTGGAAGGTCGAATACAAGGCGCTGCCGGAGTGCTGCATGATCCTGGGGGCCATGCTGGCCCAGTCCATCATGCTGCTCGGCGGGCTGCGTGTGGACCGGCAGGCCATGGGCAGGAACATCGGGCTGCTGAAAGGATATTTGCTTTCCGAAAGAGTCATGCTCGAAGTGGGCCGCCGGGTCGGAAAGCAGACGGCCCACGAGTGGGTGTACGAGGCGTCCATGGCCGGCCTGGAACAAGGCCTGGATTTCTCGACCGCGCTGCGTGCGCACCCGCGGCTGTCGCAAGCATTGACGCCCGAGCAAATTGAAGAACTCACCGATCCCAGCCATTACCTGGGGGCTTGCGGCGCGGCTGTCGATCGAGTGCTCGCATCGCAAAACCAGTAACTACATCCAATAAATAACTTACAGGAGACATACATGAATCTAGCAAACAAGGGCGCGGCGTTCCGGCTGGGCCGGATTACGCGACGACATGTCTGCGCATTGCCATTTCTGCTATTGAGCGTGGCTGGCTTTCCCCACACGGCGGCCGCGGACACTTATCCAAACCATCCCATCAAGCTGATCGTCAGTTTTCCGCCGGGAGGCGGGACCGATCTGTATGGACGCTTAATCGCCCATGCAATGGAAAAGACACTGCACACAAGCATCGTAGTGGAAAACCGCCCCGGCGCGGCCGGCACTATAGGCACGGCCATGGCGGCACGCGCAGCGCCCGATGGCTATACGCTGCTGCTGGCGCAGACCGGGCTGATGTCCGTGGCACCCTCGGTTACCCCTGAGCTGGTGCCTTATAAGACGCCTGGCGATTTCGCCGCCATCGGTCTTATCTCGGAAGTCCCCTACGGCCTTTTTGTCGCAGCCAACTCGAGCTTTCATTCCGTACAGGATCTGATCGGCTACGCAAAAACGCACAAGGCTTTCTATGCTTCCTCGGGCAGGCATTCCACGACCAATGTCGCAATGGAGTGGCTGAACAGGCATTACGGAATGGACATGACCGAGGTTGCATACAAAGGCGGCGGCCCCGCTACGATGGACTTGATTGCCGGACGCGTCTCCACCTATTTTTCACCCGTATCGCCGCTGATGTCCCAGGTACGCCAAGGAACCTTGCGACTGCTTGCGGTTACAGGGGAGCATCGCATAAAAGCAATGCCGAATATACCCACTCTCAAAGAGCTAGGGGTCAAGACTGATTTTACGCAGTGGTACGGATTAGTGGCACCCAAAGGAACGCCCGAAAAAATTCTGGACGTGCTGGCCAACAGCCTACGCTCAGCCTTGGACGATCCAAAGCTGCAAGAATTGATCGAACAAGACAATGCCACTACCCGTGTGTTGTTGTTGAAGAATTTCAAAGACTATATGTCCGCGGATGTAGAGAAATACAGGATGATCGCCTCCAAGATTCCCAAAGACCGTTTATGACAGCGTGTGGTGTTACGCCCCGGACAATTTCCTACTGGAAAAATACAAGAGAGGCAGAATGTCATCGCTACCGGAAGCCAGGCTGTGCCGCTATCTCGAGGCTTTATCCACTCGCGACTGGCCCGCACCAACTCGGCATCGTCTAGGCCTGGCATTGGGCGACTGGATTACCGCGGGCTGGTCCGGCGCCTTGCTGCCGGCCGCCGCGAAAATACGGCAAATGGCCCAGGAATGTTTTCCGGGAAAGGGCTCTGCGGCAATGTTCGGGGACGCGGGCGGGGTTTGTCCGCCGGCCGCGGCATATGCCAACGCCGCCATAAGCCACCTGCGCGAGGTCGACGACGCGCATCGCGGCGCCATGCTGCATCCGGGGATCGTCGCAATTCCGCCCGCCCTGGCGCTAGCCGCGCGGGACAAAATCACACGGGGGCGAGTGCTGGCCAGCATCGCCGCAGGATACGAAACGGCGCTGCGTGTGGGCGAAGCATTAGGGCCGGCACATTCCGGCCGTTTTCACGCCACAGCCACTGCCGGAACCCTGGGCGCCGCGGCGGCCAGCGCCGTGGCGCTGGGACTCGACGGCGCCCAGTTGCATGCGGCCCTCGGAATAGCCGCGACGCAGGCCGCGGGCTCGTGGCAGTTCTTCGACGATGGCGCCCACGCATCCAAGGCCCTGCACCCCGCATTCGCGGTACGTAACGGCATGGCCGCGGCCGCAGCAGCCAAAGCGGGCTTCCCCGGAGCCCGGGCCTTTATCAGCGGCCCGCGCGGCCTGTACGCGCTGCTTCATGGAGACGGCCCCCTGGAGGCCCTGGACCGGGACCTTGGCCACGGCGACAAAATATGCGAAGCAACCATAAAAGCCTGGCCCACGTGCGCACAGATGTTCACGGCGCTGGATGCCGCGCGCGCCCTATATATGCAAGGAGGATGGCATGCAACGGAAGTCGAGCGCGTAGAGGTAAGGATTTTCGGCCAGGCGTTGCGTATTGCCGGGGTGGCCTGGCCGGATTCTCCGGCAGCGGCGCCGTTTTGTATTCCGTACTGCCTGTCGAAAGTGCTCCAGGCCGGGGTTATCCGCATGGAGGACATCGAAAGCCCCAGCCCTCAAGACCCCGGGCTTCAAGAGTGGCGGCAACGCATTGAAATCCTCCCGGAGGAGGTTTACTCGCGGGCGTTTCCATACCTGCGCCCGAGTACCGTCACCTTGCATTTGCGGGATGGACGCTCGATCAGCCAGACGCGTGAAATACGGCGAGGCGATCCCGAAGACCCCTACGAATGGGACGGAATGCGCGAGCGGGCGGAAATGTTCGCGCCGCAACTGGATCGGGAGCATATCGACCGGATCTTCGCCTGGTGCCGAGACGTGGCCGCCGGTGACGGCCGGGCCGCGATTGCCCTGCCCGATTGGCTGTGGGCCACCGGCAGGCGCCAATAACCCCGCACCCGCGGCTTGCCGATAACGCCCATGTCGCAATGATGCCGAGCGTAGCCGCGCGGCCATTGGCTACGCCGGAAATACGGCGATACACGGATCGACCTCGAAACCTACCCTGCCATGAGCCTTTCCTCATCCTCTTCATACCTGTCCAGCAAGCAGCCGTTTCCCGGACACGATGACCTGTATTACTACGACATCGCGCGAGGCGCGGCATGCTTCGGCAAGGCGGTCGATCATCTTCCCGTGTGCTTGCGCATTCTGCTCGAATCCTTGCTGCGCCGGCACGACGGGTCGACCATCACGGACTCCCATGTGCGAGCACTGCTCGATTGGCAACCGGGCTCGGCGCAATCGGCGGAGATCCCTTTTTTCGTCGCGCGCGTCCTGCTGCAGGACAACACCGGCGCACCCCTGTTGGCAGACCTGGCGGCGCTGCGGCACGCGATTACGAATGCGGGGCTGTCTCCCGGGCTGGTGGAACCGACCATCCCTGTGGACCTGGTGGTCGACCACTCCGTCAGTGTCGACTACTACGGCAACAGCCAGGCCTTGGAAAAAAACCGCCGTCTTGAATTTGCAAGAAATGGGGATCGCTATAGTTTCTTCAAATGGGCCTCGGCCGCGTTCGAAACATTGAGGGTAATACCTCCCGGCCACGGGATCCTGCACCAGATCAACCTGGAGTACCTGGCCCCGGGCATACACCGACGCGGCGAACTGGTTTTCCCTGACAGCCTGGTCGGCACCGACAGCCACACCACCATGATCAACGCCGCGGGAATCATAGGTTTGGGTTGTGGAGGCATCGAGGCGGAGGCCGCCATGCTGGGCGAACCGGTCTACCTGGCCATGCCGCGCGTTACGGGGGTGGAATTGGTGGGCCGGTTGCGCCCCGGCATCGGAGCGACCGACTTGGCGCTGTCTCTTACCGAACGGCTCCGGCAGGTCGATGTCGTAGGGCAATTCGTCGAATTCTTCGGGCCTGGCGTTGCCTCGCTGGCCATTGCCGACAGGGCTACGGTCGCCAATATGGCCCCCGAATACGGCGCCACCATAGGCTTCTTTCCTCCCGATCAAAAGACCCTGGAATTTTTCCTTGCGACGGAACGCGACCCGGCCCAGGTCCAGCTCATGCACGACTACCATGTGCTGCAGGGCACATTCGGCGCGGCGAACAACAAGGTGCGATACAGCCGGCACGTAGTCGTCGACCTGGCGACGATCGCGCCCAGCCTCGCGGGTCCGAGGCGACCGCAGGACAGGGTTGCCCTGGGCGAAATGCGCCGGCGCTTTCTCGACGCTTTCCCTCAGCCTCCGCAAGTGCAACCTGCTCCCGGCACGGACGGCGCCGGCCATGCGCGGGACCCCGCAGCACCTGGGCCGAGACACGGAGACGTGGTGCTGGCGGCCATCACGTCCTGCACGAACACGTCCAATCCCGCGGCCATGATTACCGCCGGCCTGCTGGCGCGAAATGCCGTGCAAGCCGGCCTGAGCGTGGGCCACCGGGTCAAGACCTCCCTCGCGCCCGGATCCCTGGCAGTAGCGTCGTACCTTCGGGACGCCGGGCTGCTCGAACCGCTGGAACAACTGGGCTTTCACATCGCCGCCTTCGGCTGCACGACCTGCATCGGCAACTCGGGGCCACTCCACCCGGAGGTCCGTCGCGCGATCCTTGCCGACCGTATGATTTTTTCCAGCGTCCTTTCGGGCAACAGGAACTTCGACGGACGGATCCACCCCGATCTGCGCGCCAACTATCTCGCCTCCCCCGCTTTGGTGCTTGCCTATGCGTTGGCCGGAACCGTGCTCGTCGACCTGCAGTCGGAGCCCATCGGCCGGGGAACAAAAGGCCCCGTCCATTTATCGGACATCTGGCCGGCTGCCGACGAAGTCGAGGCTATGGTCTCGCACGTATTCCAACGGCCGGCCTTCCTGCCCATGCGGCGCGAGCTGGACGTGTCCGGCGACAGTCAGGAATGGAGCGCGCTGCCCGCCCCCCAGGGGCCGAACTACGATTGGCCGCGGTCGACCTATATTTCCCGGTCGCCGTTCTTCGACTCGATAGGCCCGACAGCCCCGCCGCTGCGGGACATCCGCGGAGCGCGCATTCTCGGCATATTCGGCGACGGCTTTACCACCGAGCATCTCATACCGGCGGGCCCCATCGATCCGCGATCGCCTGCCGCGACATGGTTGCAGGAACAAGGCGTCCCCGTAGAAGAACTTCACTCTTACGGCGCACGCCGCGGCCACCATGAAGTCACGGTCCGCGGCATGTTCGCCAATCCCTGGATCGAGAACCGCATCATGTCCATCCTGCGGCCCGGCTCGCCACACCGCAACAACACCGTCCTGCAGCCCCAGGGCGCGGAGGCGGGGCTGTATAGCGTAGCCGTGCATTACCGCGACACCGGGGTCGACACCGTGATAATTGCCGGAGACAACTACGGCGCGGGCTCGTCCCGGGATTGGGCGGCCAAGGGAATACGCCTGCTCGGGATACGAGCCATCGTCGCCAAGAGCTTCGAACGTATCCACTGCAGAAATCTCATCGGCATGGGCGTCCTGCCCATCTGTTTCCTGGGCAATGACAACGCCGCGACTCTCGGCTTGCGTGGCGACGAGCGCATAGATCTGCTCGACCTCGAAGAAGGAATCGAGCCTCGAAAACAAATCCGGATGATTATCACCCGGCCCGACGACAGCCGGACGGTGCACGCGGTTCAGCTTTGCCTGGAGAACGCCGCGGAACTTGCTTACTACGCTCAGGGAGGTATTCTGCCCGCCATTTTCCGCAAGCTCTTGAACCGGGCTCGAGCATCCTGACCCACCTCGTAACAACCAAGACACGCCATTAAGACCAAGGCCGCAACCCTATGCAGACATATGTCCTTTTTTTGCTGTTCTGTGCCATCGCAGTCTATGCGCAAGTGATGACGGGCTTCGCCCTCGCGCTGATATTTCTCGGCCTCATCGGAGCAACCGACATCGTTCCGCTGCCCGACGCCGTCAACGCCGTCACGGTGATCATCATCATCAATTCCTGCATATTCCTCTATCGCCGGCGCGCGCTGCACTTGAACCGCGAGCTCTGGTCGGCGCTTTTCACAAGCTTGGCAGGCGCCGTCGCGGGCATTGCCCTGCTGACATGGCTGGCCGGCAGTTCCTATCAAGTCCTGCGGATAATTCTTGGAGTCAGCATCATCTTGTGCGCGCTGCTGCTGTGGCGTACCGCAAAACCGCTGGAACGCACCTCGGGCCAAGGCGCATTCCTGTCGGCGGGCAGCCTGGCGGGTGTGCTGGGCGGCATGTTCGCCGCCCCCGGCCCCCCGCTCGTGTACATCATGTACCGGCAGCCGTGGCCGATGTCCCGCATACAGGAATCGCTGATATTCCTGTTCGGCGCGGGGTCGGTCTTGCGGCTGGCCATCGTTGCGTTCTCGGGTCAGTTCACGCCCGAGTCGATGCGCCTGACCCTGATCGCCACGCCGGTAGTGATCCTCGTTACGTGGGTAGCGGCACACCAGAAGCTGCCCTTTTCCGCCCATGTCATGAAGAACATCGTCAGCGTACTGCTGATCGCCTCGGGAACCATCATGTGCGCCTCGGCGATCAGTATCCTGATGCATTGAGCGCGAATATCGCGCCGCATGCATTCCGCCGCGGCTAGGCGGCGGACTGTTGCTCCAGGGCTGCGTCGGCCTCGGCGTAGGCCTCCATGGGCGGGCAGGAGCACACCAGGTTACGATCGCCGTAGGCATTGTCGACGCGCGCCACCGGCGACCAGTACTTGGCCTCGCGCAGCCCGGGCACCGGGTAGGCGGCTTCCTCGCGGGTGTAGTCGTGGTGCCACTCGGAAGACAGCAGCGCCTGCGCGGTATGCGGCGCGTTCTTCAACAGATTGTCCTCGGCGTCGCGGGCGCCGCTCTCGATCTGGGCGATCTCGGCGCGGATGGCGATCATGGCGTCGATGAAGCGATCCAGCTCGGCCAGGCCTTCCGATTCGGTGGGCTCGACCATCAGGGTGCCAGGCACCGGGAAGCTCATGGTCGGGGCATGGAAGCCATAGTCGATCAGGCGCTTGGCGATGTCTTCGGCGGAAATGCCGCTGCTTTCCTTGATGGGCCGCATGTCCAGTATGCACTCGTGCGCCACGCGGCCGTTGCGGCCGGCGTAGAGCACGGGATAGTAGTCGCGCAGGCGCTGCGCAATGTAGTTGGCGTTGAGGATGGCGACCTCGGTGGCGCGCAGCAGGCCGTCGGCGCCCATCAGTGCGATATAGGCGTACGAGATCGGCAGGATGCTGGCCGACCCGTAGGGAGCGGCCGCCACCGGGCCGACCTGGGCGCTGCCGGGCAAGTCGCCCCGATCGTCCAGCACGCCAGGCAGATAAGGCGCGAGATGGGCGCGCACGGCTACGGGGCCCACGCCGGGCCCGCCGCCGCCGTGCGGGATGCAGAAGGTCTTGTGCAGGTTCAGGTGCGAGACATCGGAGCCGAATTTGCCGGGCTGGGCCAGGCCCACCATGGCGTTCATATTGGCGCCGTCCAGGTATACCTGGCCGCCTGCCTGGTGCACGAGCTCGCAGATGCGGGTGATGGCTTCCTCGAATACGCCGTGGGTCGAGGGATACGTGATCATCAAGGCGGCCAGGCGTTCTCCGACCTGCGCGATCTTGGCCTCGAGATCGGCGACGTCGACATTGCCGCGGGCATCCGAGGCGACCACCACGACATCCATGCCGGCCATCTGGGCCGAGGCGGGGTTGGTGCCGTGGGCGGATGCCGGGATCAGGCACACGTTGCGCTGCGGCTGGCCCTGCGCGCGGTGGTAGGCCCGTATGGCCAGCAACCCTGCATATTCGCCCTGCGCGCCGGAATTGGGCTGCAGGCTGATGGAGTCGTAGCCGGTGATTTCGCACAAGGCGGCCGACAGGCGCTCGACCAGCTCGCCGTAGCCGGCGCTCTGCACGGCCGGGGCGTAGGGATGCATGGCGCCGAAGCCGGGCCAGGTGATGGGGATCATCTCGGCAGTAGCGTTCAGCTTCATGGTGCACGAACCCAGCGGGATCATGCTGCGATCCAGGGCCAAGTCTTTGTCGGCCAGGCCGCGCAAATAGCGCAGCATATCGGTCTCGGAACGTATGCGCGAGAACACGGGATGCGCCAGGATTTCGGCGTCGCGCCGCAGTTCGGCGGGAATGCCCTGCGCCGGCGGCAGTTCTTCCCGGCTCCAGTCGGGCGCCGTCCAGGGCTTGCCCAGGCCTTCGGCGAAGACCGCCACCAGTTGCGCCAGGTCTTCCTGCGTGACGGTCTCGTCCAGGGACAGCGCCAGGCGGTCCGCACCCACGCGGCGCAGGTTGATGCGGGCGCGCTGCGCCGCCTCGACGATGGCTTCGGTGGCGGCGCCGGTGTCCAGCAGCAGGGTGTCGAACCAGGTGTTGTTGACGCTGGCCAGGCCCAGGCCGGCAAGCGTGCCGCGCAGCCAGGACGCCAGGCGCGCGACGCGCTGGGCGATGCGGCGGATGCCTTGCGGGCCGTGCCAGACGGCGTACATGCCGGCCATCACGGCCAGCAGCACCTGGGCGGTGCAAATATTGGAAGTGGCCTTCTCGCGGCGGATGTGCTGCTCGCGCGTCTGCAGCGCCAGGCGCAGCGCCGGGCGGCCCTGGGCGTCCTTGGACACGCCGACGAGGCGCCCCGGCATATTGCGCTTGTAGGCGTCGCGGCAGGCCATGAAGCCTGCGTGCGGGCCGCCGAAGCCCATGGGCACGCCGAAGCGCTGGGCCGAACCCACGGCGATATCGGCGCCCCATTCCCCCGGCGGGGCCAGCACGGCCAGCGCCAGCAGATCGGTGGCAACCGCCACGATCGCGCCGCGGGCGTGCAGTTCCTGGGCCAAGGCGCGGTGGTCGCCGATGGCGCCCAGGCTCTGCGGGTATTGCAGCAGCACTCCGAAACAATCGGGCACGCCCTGGGCTTCGTCGCCCACCACGAGCTCGATGCCCAAGGTGCCGGCGCGGGTGCGCAATACTTGCAGGGTCTGCGGATGGCAGTGCGCCGAGGCGAAGAACACCTGGCTCTTGGCGCGCGAGCCGCGCCGCGCCAAGGTCATGGCCTCGGCCGCGGCGGTGCCCTCGTCCAGCAGCGAGGCATTGGCGATGTCCAGGCCGGTCAGGTCGGCAACCATGGTCTGGTAGTTCAGCAAGGCCTCGAGCCGGCCTTGCGAGATTTCCGGCTGGTATGGCGTGTAGGCGGTGTACCAGGCGGGATTTTCAAGAATGTTGCGCAGGATGACATTGGGCACGTGCGTGCCGTAGTAGCCCTGCCCGATATAGCTGCGGAACACCTGGTTGCGCTCGGCGATGCCCTGCAATTCGCGCAGCACGTCGGGTTCGCTGCGCGAGGCCGGCAGGCGCAGCGCGCCCCGCTTCAGGATGCTGGGCGGCACGACTTCGCCCACCAGGGCATCGAGGCTGTCGACGCCGATGGCGGCCAGCATGCGGGCCTGGTCCTGCGGGGATGGGCCGACGTGGCGGGGTACGAAGTCGCTATGGGGATCTAATTCGCGCAGCATGATGCAACCTGATCGGGAGAAATGAAAAAAGTATGGCGGGCCGGCCCGGCGCCGCTGCACTGCCCCCCGGTAGCCGATGGCCCATCCAGGTAGCGGCACAACGGCGGCCACGCAGCCTCAGCCTTGGGCCGCCTCGTAGCCCGCTGCATCCAGCAGGCCGTCGACGTCGGCGGGGTTCTTGGGACGGATCTTGAAGATCCAGGTGTCGAAGGCGGCCTCGTTAATGCGGTTGGGTTCGGATTCCAGCGCCTCGTTGAAGGCGGTGATCTCGCCGTCGACAGGGGCGTAGATGTCGGAAGCGGCCTTGACCGATTCGACCACCCCGGCGGTCTCGCCGGCGGTCAGTTCGGTGCCCGGATGCACCTCGCCGACGAACACCAGGTCGCCGAGCTGGTCCTGGGCGTTGTCGGTAATGCCGACGAGGAATACGTCGCCCTCGGCCTTGACCCACTCATGGGACGTGGTGTATTTGCGATCGGTGGGAAGACTCATGGATGTGCCTCTCTTGGGGAATGGGGGTGGAATTCTTGAAGGGTTGCAGGACTGGAAATCCCGTGGAATCAAGGCCTGTACACGCTAAAAAAAGGGGTGCCGCGCTTGCGGCCGGCCCCGCGAAATTCAGGCTCCCAGAATCTTACCGTGACGCACGAAAGGCAGCGAGGCCACTTCGGCGGGCACCCACTTGCCGCGGATCTCGACCTCGACGCGCTCGCCCGGCTGCGCCTGACCGTCGATGCGCGCCATGGCGATCGACACGCCCATGGTCGGCGACATGGTGCCGCTGGTGATCTCGCCGCCGCCTTGCGCGGCGCGCACTGCCATGTGGGCGCGCATCACGCCGCGCTCCAGCAGGCGCAGGCCCACCAGCGTGCGCGCCATGGGCGCCTGCTCGATGGCCGCGCGGCCTATGAAAGCGCGGTCCGGGTCCTTCAGGGACACGGTCCAGGCCAGGCCGGATTCCTGCGGCTGCACGAAATCGTCCATGTCCTGGCCGTACAGGTTCATGCCCGCTTCCAGGCGCAGGGTGTCGCGCGCGCCCAGGCCGCAAGGCCGCACGCCGCGGGCGGCCAGGTCGCGCCACAGCGCCTCGGCCTGCCCGGCCGGCAGCACGACTTCGAAGCCGTCCTCGCCGGTATAGCCGGTGCGCGCCACCAGCGTGTCCGCGTCGACGCGCACGCCATTGAAGGGCGTGAGATCGCGCGTGGAGGATTCCCAGGCGGGGCGGGCCTGCCAGACCTTGGCGCGGGCGCTCGGGCCCTGCACAGCGATCATGGCGCAGTCGCGGCGCGGCTGCAGGCTGATGTCGAAATGCCCGGCCGCAGCCACGCGGCGCATCCAGGCCAGGTCTTTGTGCGCGGTAGCCGCGTTGACCACGATGCGCCAGTCGTCCTCGGCGAAGAAATAAACAATCAGGTCGTCGACGACGCCGCCCTCGAAATTCAACATGCACGAATACAAGGCCTTGCCGGGCACGGCCAGGCGCGCCACGTCATTGGCCAGCAGGCGGCGCAGGAACGGCCGGGCGCCGGACCCGCGCAGGTCGATGTTGAGCATGTGCGACACGTCGAACATGCCGGCGTCGCGGCGCACGGCGTGATGTTCTTCGAGCTGCGAGCCATAGGCCAGCGGCATTTCCCAGCCGCCGAAATCGACCATCTTGGCGCCGGCCTCGACATGGACGGGAAACAGGGGGGTGCGTTCGAGCACAGAAGACATGGAGACTCCGGACTAAGGTACGACACGTATCAACAAGAATGTTGCGGATGTCGCCCTTCTGTCCTTTTGCCTGAGAGTTGGCTCGCGCCTGCGAGCATTCACCTTCGGCGCCCGCGCGGCTAGCCCGTGGGCTGCGGCGAGTCTCTCCAGAATACCGCCTTGCCCGGCCTGTGGCCATGGGCAATACACGGGCGGTACGGGGTGCCTGAGCGATTCTGGGCGAATTGCGCCTTCGGCGGCCGGGCGTCTGCCGGCTCTCTCCCGCCGCGTGTAGTGACGGCAATGTAGAAGCATAACGCGAAATCGGGGCGCTCACCAGCGGCAAGCACTGCATCATGGCAAGGCCGCCACAAAGTGCGGCGACCGGCGGCATCGTCCGTGTCGGTGGCGGGCACCGCCCGTGTCGGCGACGGGCATCGTCCCTGGAAGCCACGAGGCTACGGCATCGCCTGGCGCATTCCGGGGTATCCGTTGCGAGACTCAGGCCTGCGCCTGCAGCGCCTTGCCGCAAGCCATGCCGGAGGCCCACGCCCACTGGAAGTTGTAGCCTCCCAGCCAGCCGGTCACGTCCAGCGCTTCGCCTATTATGTACAAGCCCGGCACGCTGCGCGCCTGCATGCTTTTCTGATCGATGGCG
Source organism: Candidimonas humi (assembly GCF_019166065.1). Classification (GTDB taxonomy): domain Bacteria; phylum Pseudomonadota; class Gammaproteobacteria; order Burkholderiales; family Burkholderiaceae_B; genus Candidimonas; species Candidimonas humi. The sequence continues at coordinate 35,858 of NZ_JAHTBN010000003.1, read as the reverse complement.
CGGGTGTCGACGCCGCCGCGCATGACTTCGGCTTTCTTGTAGCCGGCCGTGCCCGTCGGCAGCAGTTCCCAGCGATGTATGCGGGCGGCCAGCGCGCGCAACTGCTTGTCGGGAATGTCGGCCATGCGCATGGCGGCCAGGCCCGCGGCCGGCCCGGGCACATCATCGGCTCGCGCGCCATCGAGCTTCCCGCCGCCAGCCCGGCCGCCTCCGGCCCGCGCGCCATCATGCCCGCGGCTCGAATCGCCATCCGCCTGTGCCAGCCACTGCTCCGCCAGGCGGCGCGGCCACAGCGTCGACAGGACCGAATGCAACTGCTGCCGGTTGCCCGGCTTGGCGGCCAGCAATTCGCGTTCCAGGTCGAGTTCGGGCGCGAGATCCAGCACGATGGGCTCGCCGGGGTTCCAGAAGCTGGATATCTGCAGGATGGCCGGGCCGGACAAGCCGCGATGCGTGAACAGCAGGTCTTCGAGAAAACGGGTCGCATGCCTGGCCGGGCCGTGGCTGACTTCCGCTTCCAGCGCCACGCCGCTCAGCGCACCGTAGGGCCGCCACTGCTGCGGGTCGAACACCAGTGGCACCAGCGCCGGGCGCGGCTCGACGATTTTCAGGCCGAACTGGCGCGCCACCCGCAACGCGAAATCGGTGGCCCCGACCTGCGGCACCGCCATGCCGCCGCAGGCCAGCACCAGCTGGGCCGCGCGAATCTCGCCGGCGGAAGTGCGCAGCACGTAGCAGTCGGCATCGCGCGCCACGGACTCGACCGAGCAAGGCATGCGCCAGGCCACGCGGCCCGCGTCGCATTCCGCGCGCAGCATGCGGATCACGGATTCGCTGGAGTCGTTGCAGAACAACTGGCCCTTGTGTTTCTCGTGCCAGGCTATGCCGTGGCGGCGCATCAGATCCAGGAAGTCGCGCGGCGTGTAGGCGGCCAGCGCCGAGCGGCAGAAATGGGGGTTCTGCGACAGGAAATTGGCGGGCCCGGCGCCCAGATTGGTGAAGTTGCAGCGGCCGCCGCCCGAAATGCGGATCTTCTCGGCCAGCTTGGCGGCATGATCGACCAGCGCCACGCGCAGGCCGCGCTGGCCGGCGACGGCGGCGGCCATCATGCCGGCCGCGCCGGCGCCTATGACCGCCGCGTCGAAGACCTCAGCCACGCCCGGAGCCCGAAAGATTCCCGGCGATCACCGGAAACCTCTATGTCCGGACCCGCTATTGCGCTTCACAAGCATGCCCTGGATGCCGATACACAATGGCGGAACACACCGCTAGTCTTCACGGATGCAATCGACGTAGTAAAGGATTTCGCCGTCCGCGTCGACCTCTTTGGCCAGGCCGTGGATGTCGGTCTCGAAGCCAGGAAACTCGGCATTGAACTCGCGCGCGAAGCGCAGGTAGTCGACGATGCGGTGATTGACGCGTTCACCCGGGATCAGCAGAGGGATGCCCGGCGGATAGGGGGTCAGCAGCACGCCCGTCACGCGCCCTTCCAGATCGTCGATGGAAACGCGCTCGACCTCGCGGTGCGCCATCTTGGCGAAGGCGTCCGAAGGCTTCATGGCCGGTTCCATGTCGCTCAGGTACATCTCGGTGGTCAGGCGCGCCACGTCGTGATTGCGGTATGCCTCGTGGATGCGCTGGCACAGGTCGCGCAAGCCCATTTTCTCGTAGCGCCGATGATCGCGGCAGAATTCGGGCAGGATGCGCCACAGCGGCTGGTTGCGGTCGTAGTCGTCCTTGAACTGCTGCAGCGCGGTCAGCAGCGTGTTCCAGCGGCCCTTGGTGATGCCGATGGTGAACAGAATAAAGAACGTATAAAGGCCGGTCTTCTCGACCACCACGCCGTGCTCGGTCAGGTACTTGGATACCAGAGCCGCGGGTATGCCGGTGTCGGCGAAGGTGCCCGAGATGTCCAGGCCAGGGTTGACGATCGTCGCCTTGATCGGGTCCAGCATGTTGAAGCCTTCGGCCAGGTCGCCGAAGCCATGCCATTCCGCGCCGGATTCCAGCAGCCATTCGTCGCGATTGCCGATGCCCTCGCTGACCAGGCGGTTCGGCCCCCACACCTTGAACCACCAGTCGTTCTTGCCGAATTCGGATTCGACCTTGCGCATGGCGCGGCGGAAATCCATGGCCTCGCGGATGCTTTCCTCGACCAGCGCGGTGCCGCCGGGGGGCTCCATCATGGCCGCGGCCACGTCGCAGGACGCAATGATGGCGTACTGCGGCGAGGTCGAGGTGTGCATCAGGTAGGCTTCGTTGAACACATTGCGGTCCAGCTTGCGCGTCTTGGATTCCTGCACGATGATCTGCGAGGCCTGGGAAATGCCCGCCAGCAGCTTGTGCGTGGAGTGCGTGGCGAAGATCATTGCCTCTTCGCTGCGCGGACGCCCCTGGCCGATGGCGTGCATGTCCTGGTAGAACTCGTGGAAGGCCGCATGCGGCAGCCAGGCCTCGTCGAAGTGCAGGGTGTCGATCTCGGTGCCCAGCTTTTCCTTGATCATTTCGACGTTGTAGATCACGCCGTCGTAGGTGCTCTGGGTCAGGGTCAGGATGCGCGGGCGTTTTTCGAGCGCCTCGCGCGCGAACGGATTGGCCTCGATTTTGCGCCGGATGCTCTCGGGGTCGAACTCGTCGAGCGGGATCGGGCCGATAATGCCCAGGTGATTGCGCGTGGGCCGCAGGAACACCGGTATCGCGCCCGTCATGGTGATGGCGTGCAGGATCGACTTGTGGCAGTTGCGGTCTACCACCACCACGTCGCCCGAGGCGACGTTGGCGTGCCACACCACCTTGTTCGAGGTGGACGTGCCGTTGGTCACGAAGTAGCAGTGGTCGGCATGGAAGATGCGCGCCGCGTTCAGTTCGGATTCGGCCACGGGGCCCGTGTGGTCCAGCAGTTGCCCCAGTTCGTCCACGGCGTTACAGACATCCGCGCGCAGCATGTTCTCGCCGAAGAACTGGTGGAACATCTGGCCCACGGGGCTCTTGAGGAAGGCCACGCCGCCCGAGTGCCCCGGGCAGTGCCAGGAATACGAGCCGTCCGAGGCGTATTTCACCAGTTCGCGGAAGAACGGCGGCGGCAGGCCGTCGAGGTAGGCGCGCGCTTCGCGGATGATGTGGCGCGCCACGAACTCGGGCGTGTCCTCGAACATGTGGATGAAGCCGTGCAGCTCGCGCAGGATATCGTTGGGGATATGCTGCGAGGTACGCGTCTCGCCATACAGGTAGATAGGAATGTCGGCGTTGCGGAAACGCAGTTCGCCGATGAAGCTGCGCAGGTTCTTGATGGCGTTGGCCACGTCCTCGGGCGAATCGACGTCGAATTCTTCGTCGTCGATCGACAGGATGAAGGCGCTGGCGCGGCTCTGCTGCTGGGCAAACGAGCTCAGGTCGCCGTAGCTCGTCACACCCAGCACCTCGACGCCCTCGGCCTCGATGGCCGCCGCCAGGGCGCGTATGCCGAAACCCGAGGCGTTCTCGGAGCGATAGTCTTCGTCGATGATGACGATAGGAAAACGAAATTTCATATAGCGCTCCTGATCGAGAGCCTGTTCATGCCGTCAAGTGCGCGGCAGGGTAACGCCCTGCTGGCCCTGGTATTTGCCGCCGCGGTCGCGATACGAGGTCTCGCAGACCTCGTCGCTTTCGAAGAACAGCATCTGCGCGCAGCCTTCGCCCGCATAGATCTTCGCCGGCAGCGGCGTGGTATTGGAAAACTCGAGCGTGACGTGGCCTTCCCATTCGGGTTCCAGCGGGGTCACGTTGACGATGATGCCGCAACGCGCGTAGGTGCTTTTCCCCAGGCAGACCGTGAGCACGCTGCGCGGGATGCGGAAATATTCCACGGTACGCGCCAGGGCGAAGGAATTCGGCGGGATGATGCAGACGTCCCCGGCGAAATCCACGAACGATTTCTCGTCGAAGGCCTTGGGGTCGACGATCGTGGAATTGATGTTCGTGAATATCTTGAATTCACGGGCGCAGCGCACATCGTAGCCGTAGCTGCTGGTGCCGTAGCTGACGATCCGGCCGCCGTTGGCCGAGCGCACCTGGCCCGGCTCGAACGGCTCTATCATGCCCTCGGCGGCCGCGCGCCTGATCCAGCGATCGCTCTTTATGCTCATAGTCTTTACCTGGTTGCGTGGGCGCTTATTTTAGCCCTGTCCCCCGGCCGGCGCGCAGCGCTCCGAAAAGGGGCGCCCCGACGGCCGGGCGGGGCCGTGGCGGGCCGCTCCGGGCAAGCCCCGGCGGCTCGCCGGGAGCCCGCAGTGTCGTGCCTCAGAAGTTGGTGCTCATAATGAAATTGATGGATTCGTGCGCAGGGCAAGGCGCAAACCGCAGCGATAGTCGTTACTATCGCGAGGATTTGCAACGCCGGCCTACACGCGAAGACGCAATTTCATGGGTACGAACTTCTGAGGCACGACACTAGTCCTTGAAAAATGTCCGGTACACCAGCGCAATGCCGTTCACCGTCCCGGCGCTCAGTTCGGCGCTCAGCCCCTTGGACAAATGGTAGCTCAGGCGCCCCACCGTGCCGGTCTGGGACAGGGCCTGCTCGATGCTCAGTGTGATATTGGTGGAGATCTTCTTGCTGGCCCGCACGAACTGCTGCTCCAGCGCGCTGTCGGTGCTGCTGTTGTTGATGTCGTTGACCACCGTCTGCACCGGCAGCAGGCTGCCCGTGCTGCCCAGTTCGCCAGACTGGATCGAGACCTCGTCCAGACCCAGCTTGCGATACAGCGGCGCGCCGCCCCCCAGCAGCGAGGTCCCCAGCGACAGCAGCAGCGCCGTGTCCCCGCCGCCCTCGTCCGGCGCCCGGCCCAGCAGCAGCCACGATAGCTTCTCGACGTCGCTCACGTCGGGATAGGACACCAGGTCGATGCGCGGCCGCTTGGCCGTGCCCGCCACCCGCACGCCGGCCTCCACCGCCACGCCGGTGCGCAGGGCCTCGATATTCAGCACCGGATTGCCGATGTCGCCCTGGAAGGTAATGGTTCCGCGCCGCAGTTGCAGGTGCTGGCCATAGGCCGAGATCGAGCCGCCGCGGGTGCGCAGCGCGCCTTCGGCGGTCAGCTTGCCCTGCGCCATCACGATGCGCATGCTGCCCACCAGGCCCGAATCCAGGCCGTAGCCGGTTATATAGAAGCGCGGCCCCAGGTCCACCGTCAGGTCCATGGAAACATCCATGGGCGCGGCAGGCGGGGCCTCCTGGCCGGCGCGCACGACGACCACGTCGCCGTCCAGGGTCGGCACGCTGCTCAGCATGTCCAGGTCGAACCAGCCGGCATCGGCGGTCAGCGAGCCGGTGATGCCGATGCGCGGTATCTCGGCATCTATGCGCAGCTTGCCGCTGATCATCGCGTAGCGATCGGAGCGCTGCAGGATGGGATAGCGGTACAGCTCGATATTCACCGCGCCCGCGGATTTCATCAAATCCCAGTCGCCCGTCAAGGTCAGGCTGCCGTTCTTGGCATCGGGGCTGGTATGCACCCATTCGCTGGTGCGCCATTCCTTGGGATCGACGCGCAGTCTTGCGGGAAACTGCAGCTTGTCCAGCACCAGCCGCTGGCCGTCCAGGTGCGCCTGGAGCGTACCGTCGAACAGCCGCACGCCGTCGTCGAGCCGCACCAGCTTGATTTTGCTGCCGCCGATCGTGCCTTGGGTGGCCCAGGTCCCGTCGGCCTTGCGCGCCGCCTTCACGTCGGCATGCAGCGAACCGCCCAGGTCCGTGTCGTCGCCCGCGAACAGGCTCAGCCAGGCCAGGTCGGCAATATCGGCATGCAGGCTCAGATCCACCGGCTCTTTGGCGCCGAATTCCAGGCCGCCCTGCGCCGAGGTGCGCAACTGGGTGCTGGCATTGGCCGAAATGGTGCCTTTGGCGGCGGTGTCGACCTTCAGCGCCAGGTCCAGGCGGCTTGCCGCCGCGCCCGCCTTGACCGCCTTCGCGTCCAGTTCCAGTTCGCGCAGCCCCAGCGGCACAGGTGGCGAGCCCGGAATCATCACATCGCCCGACAGGCGCCGTATGCGCGCGTCACCCTGCAGCGTGCCGTCGAATTTCAGGTTCCAGTCGGCGGCCAGCACCAGCTCGCTGCGCCCCGCGCGCTCATCCTGCGCGACCTTGACCCGCCCGTTGCCCGGCTCGCGTGGCGCGCCAAAGCGGCTGCGCAAGTCGTGGATCAGCCGCGGATTGATCGCCAGCCGGGCTATCGAGCCTCGCGTTTCCCAGCGCCCGGGGCGCCCGCGCGTGCCTTCGTGCCGCAGCACGAAGCCCTGGCCCGAGGGCAGCAGGAATTCCAGAGTGGCCGCCCCTATCTGCCATTGCCAAGCGGGCGCCTGCGCCTGCGGCAATAGCGACACCGGCAACACGCCGCGCAGCCGTACCCCCATGCCGGCCTGCTCTACCTCGAAGCGCGTCAGTTCGCCGTGCCAGGTCTGGCCCCCTGCGGCGTCGGCCTGCCACGCCCCCTTCGCCGCCAGCCTGGCCTTGATCGGGGCGGCGGCCTGTGGCGACACAGCGCCCGAGCGCGCCGCCTGGGCGGGCTTCGCTGTATTTGCGGCCGCTGCGGTCTTCTTGGTCGTCATGGTTTTGGTGGCCGCGGTGGCCTTCGAGGCCGTCATGGTTTTCGTAGCCGTCGCGGCCGCCGCTGCCTTTGCGGCTTTCCCGGATTTCGCGGATTTCGCGGATTTCGCAGCCGTCACGGCCTTGGTGGCTTTGGCCGCTCTGGCGGATTTCGCGGTCTTGGAGGCCTTGGAGGTCTTGGCCGTCTTGGCGGCGCTGGCGGACTTGCCGGCTTGCCCGGGCTTGCCCGGGGCCGGCAGATAGCTCAAGACCAGGTCAGTAGAATGTGCGCTGGGCGAACCCTGTACCTGGCCCGACAAGGTCGCGCCGCCGGGCAGCCCCGGCCAGAATGCCGACAGCACGGGCGCCTGCAGATCGAGCTTCAGGCGGCTGTCCGCCTGGCCCAGGGACCCGGACGCCCGCAGATGGTTGCGCCCCAGGCGCAAGTCCATATTGAGGGTTTCCAACTGCAGGAATTTCCATGAATCGCCGGCCACGGCCGGCGGCGGGGCCGCAGCAGCAGCCGGGGCTCCCGCCGCCGTCGTCCCCGCAACCGCCGTCGAAACCCGAGATTCCTGCGGAGCTTTCCCCGCGGACGCCGCCGAAGCCCGGGCTTCCTGCGGAGCATTTCCCGCGGACGCCGGCCGGCCCTGTGGCGCAGCCGGCGCGGAGGCGCCCCCGGCCGACGCCGCTGCGGGTGCAGCGACCTGCGCTCCGGCAACCGATGTTGCAGCGGCCGGCGCCCCGGCGGCCACCGGGGCGGTACTCACCACCCGAGTTTCCAGCGTGCCCGACAAAGGCTCGCGGTTCCAGCTCGAGCCTGGATCGAAACGCGCCCGCAGTCCGGCCGACAACAGTTCCTTGCGGTCGGCCAGGAGCACGTCGAAGTCCACGGTCGAATCCAGCTTCGTGGCGGGAATCGCCGGCCCTACCAGCGCCCCCAGGTCCAGCTTGCTGCTGCTGAGGCTGCCCTGCACCCGGTCCTTTACCGCGCCGGCCACGGTTTCCTCGGTCCAGTCGACCCGCGCCTGCAGCGCCGAACCGTCGGGCAGGCCCAGGTCCAGCTTGGCACGCCGCAAGGGAAAGCCGGCGCGCGGTGCAAGGTCGGCGTCGGCATCCAGCTGCAGCCCCTGCCCGTGGGCGCCCAGCACCACGTTCAGCGCATCCAGCGTGCCCTTGAGATCCGCCTTCACGTCGAGCTCGCAGGCTTGATTCGCCGGGTTTTCCTTGTCGCCCTCGGGCAAGGTCGGGACGAAATGGCGGGCGCACAGCAAGGTATCGTCGGGCAAGCCTTGCGCGTGCACTTTCAGGCTGCCCTGCATGGGCCAGGGATCCGCCAGGCCGAGCAGCTTCAATTGGCCGTCCACGCCCACGTCCACCGTGTCGTAGCTCAATCCGACATTCACGATGTCCAGGCGCGCATCGTCGCCGGTCACCGACAAGGCCGCCGCCACATCCTTGATGCCGACCGGTAGCGGCTTGCCGTCCTGCCGTATGTTCAGCTCGCCGACGCCGAAATGCTCCAGCACGATGCCCACCGGCAAGGCCGGTATGCGCAGCGGTTCCTGCGAGGGCGGCTGGCCGGTGCTCGTAAGGTCGAGATCGACACGGTCGGCGGCCAGCACGCGTATGTGCAGCCTGTGATCCAGGAAGGCGCGCCAATCCACGTCCAGGTGCAGTTCCCGCATGCGCACCGCGGCGCCCGGAAACTTCAGGTCCACGTCGCGCACCCGCAGCCCCGACCAGATCGAGCCCTGCACGCCCTCGATGCGGCCGTCCAATTGCTGGGCGGCGGTATGCAGCAGCCAGCGCGTACCTTGCTGCGAGCCGGCGCACCAGAACAGGAAGCCCGCCGCGACCGCGATCAACAGCAAGGCCGTCGGGCCCAGCCCGCCCAGCAAGCGCCGGATCCATCGCCACAGCCTGTTCAAAACGCAATACCCAGAGAAAACTGCAGGCGCAGCTTGTGGTCGCGCTGGCCGTAGGCGAGATCGATGAAGAAGGGGCCGGCGGGGGTGCGCATCAGCGCTCCGACGCCATAGCCGACCGCCCACTGCATGGCGCCGAACGACTCGGCGGCATCGCCCGCGTCCACGAACACGCTCATGCCGAAGCGGTCATTGAAATAGTGCATGTACTCGACGCTACCCACCGCCAAGGCCGGCGCGCCGACCACCGCGTCGCCCTGCTGCAGGCCGATGCTCTGGTAGCGATAGCCGCGGATGGTGCGCGCGCCGCCCGTGCGATAGCCGAAATCCTGCGGCAGGCGCGAGGTATGAGACCACACCTTGCCCACCTCGCCGCGCACCGTAAACACGTCGCGGCGGCCCACGGGCCACCATTTCTGCGCGCGCAGGTCCGCCCGGTAGAAAGGCTCGCCGGTGTCCAGGGTCGTGCCGGCGCCCAGGCCGACGTCGACCAGGTTGCCTTCGCGCGGATCGTACTTGTTGTCCACGTCGCGCCGCAGCCAGTCCCAGGTGCCCACCAGCGTCGGCACTTCGTAGCTGCCGTCGCCTTCGATCTTGGTCTTGTCGTACGCGGCCACCAGGCCCCACTGGGTCTCGAACTGCACGCGGCTGTCGCCGGCCGCATTGCGCACCTGCTTGCGCTTCCAGCCCAGCCCGGCGCGTTCGCTGTCCAGCCCCTCGACGTCGGAATGGCTGTACAGCACGCCGATGCTGTCGTCATTGCCGTCCACGGTGGGCGGCAAATGCACGTCATAGAAGACACGCTGCCGGTTCTTGTCGACCCCCGCGCCGGTTTCTATCCATATGGGCTGGCCGAACACTACGTTCTGGCGATACAAGCCCTCGACCCGCACGCCGTTGTCGCTGTCCACGCCCAGCGATGTGGCAAAGTACCGCGCCGGCGCCTCGGTGACCTTGATCTGTACCGGCAGTTCGACATCGCCGTCGGGCAAGGTCTTGGGATGGCTCTTGTCCAGGGTGACGAAGGCGCCCCGAAAAAACGTGGTGGACTGCAGCGCCTGCTGCCAGTCGTCCAGGCGGGTCTGGTCATAGGCATCGCCGGGCGTGTAGCGCACATAGCGGTCGACCAGCTTCTGCGGCACGCGCCGCAGTCCGATGACCGTCATCTCGCCCAGGCGCACCCGCGGCCCGCTGTCCACGGCCATGCGCAGGTCGGCGCGGGCCGCGTCGGCGTCGACGATGGCCTGCGAACTCACCAGCCTGGCAAGATAAAAATCCCGTGTGCTGACATTGTCGACCAGGTCGGCCTTGGCCTTGCTCCACTGGTCGTTGACGAAAGGCTTGCCCTGTTTCAGCGGCCAGGCCGCGCGGATCTGCGCGATACGGTCGGCAAATGCGGGAGTGGCGATGCTGCCCGTGAAGGACAGGTCGACCTTCCTGACCGTGGTGCGCTCGTTGGGCTCGATGGTGATGTCCCAAGTCTCGCCGCCCACGTCCTTGCCTACTTCCAGCGTCACCTTGGGCGAGAAATAACCCTGGGTCGCCAGCGCCGAGACCGTCGCTTCGCGCGCGCGCCGGCGCAAGCGCGACATTTCGCTGGCGTCCTGGTCCTGGGCGAGGCGGGTAATGACGGCTACTGCATTATTGATGGACTGCAAGGCCTGCGGCCCCACGCCACCCGGATCGATGACGACCTCGGGCGCCGCCGCGCATGCCGCGTCGCCCATTCCGAGCGCCATCAGCAGGCCGGCGGCGACCGCGCGCACTCGCACCCCGTCAGTGCGCGGCCGCGGCCGGCGGCGCCTTGCCCGCGGCATCGTGGGGCAGGCTGGCCACGATGTCGGCGACCTTGCGCGCCACGTCCAGGTACATGGCCGCGACCGGACCCTGGGGATCGGCCGCCACGGTGGGCGATCCCGAGTCGGTCTGCTGGCGGATGTCCATGCGCAGCGGCAAGGCGCCGAGCCAGGGCAGATTGAATTCCGCCGCCATGTCGCGCCCGCCATGCTCGCCGAAGATCGGCTCGGCATGCCCGCAATGCGAACACACGTGCACCGACATGTTCTCGACCACGCCCAGCACCGGCACGTTGACCTTCTGGAACATCCGCAAGGCCTTGCGCGCATCGGCCAGGGCCAGGTCTTGCGGCGTGGTGACGATGACCGCGCCGGCCAGCGGCACCTTTTGCGCCATGGTCAGGGCGATATCGCCCGTTCCCGGAGGCATGTCGACGATGAGATAGTCGAGGCGGTCCCAGTTGGTCTGGCGCAGCAGTTGTTCGACCGCCTGGGTCACCATGGGGCCGCGCCAGATCGCGGGCGCGTCGGCATCGATCAGGAAGCCTATGGAATTGGCCTGCAAGCCGTGGCCGACCAGCGGTTCCATGGTCTTGCCGTCGTTGCTCTTGGGGCGGCCGGACAGGCCCAGCATGATGGGCACGCTGGGGCCGTAGATGTCGGCATCGAGCAGCCCCACGCGCGCGCCCTGGCGCTGCAGCGCCAGGGCCAGGTTGACCGCCGTGGTGCTCTTGCCCACGCCGCCCTTGCCCGAAGCTACCGCAATGATGTTGCGCACATTGGGCAGCGGTTCGAGCCCGCCTTGCACCGCATGCGTGGAGACCAGCGAGGTGGTGACGCGCATGTCCTTGAGCTCCAACCCCAGGCCGCGCACCGCGGCCTCGATACGCTTTCGCAGCTCCGTCTGGCGATTGTGCAGCGGATGGCCCAGGGCGAGCACGAGGCTCAGCTCGTTGCCGTCCAGATGGACATCGCTATTGCCTGCCGTAATGGCCAGGGCCGCGCCGCTGCGGGGGTCTTCCACCTGCGCCAGCGTCGCACGAATCTGTTGTGGGGTCACACTCATTTCAATCCAGCCTTTCCAAGGGATTACAATGACTTCAGCCTAAAGACGACTGCAGCCTAAAGAATAGCGGATTGGCGGAATTATTTTCCGCACGGGCTGTCTACACTACACAATGAACACATTCAATCAAATACTGAGAGTAGGGCTATTCCTGGTGCTGGCGGTCTTCGGCACCATCATGGCTTTCATTTTCATGGTTTCCACGGCGATTGCAATTGCCGTACTGTACGTAGTGGCGCGCATCAAGGGCCGCCCCTTCGGCGTACGCGCCTACTGGGACCAGCGCCACAAACCGTCGCCGCATAAAAAGACATTTAAAAACAAAGATGTGGTCGACGTGGAAATGCGCGAAATCCACTAGACCGAGTCCGGGCTCTTCTTTCCGCCCCGGGGCGCGGCGGCCAGCGGCCATGGCCGGACGCTGGCGCGGTAAACTTTGCCTCTAGCTTTGCCAGTATTTGCCCGGCGGGCCGAAACTGCCCGCCGGGCCCGTTCTATTTCTGATTCCTTTCCTTACATTCATCACTTTCGCCCCTACGCACTCATGCCGCGCACGCTCTTCGTCACCACTGCCCTGCCCTACGCCAACGGTTCCTTCCACATCGGCCACATCATGGAATACATCCAGGCCGATATCTGGGTGCGCTCGATGCGCATGGCCGGGCATACTGTGCACTTCGTGGGCGCCGACGACGCGCATGGCGCGCCCATCATGCTCAAGGCCGAAAGCGAAGGCATCAGTCCGCAGGCCCTGGTGGCCCGCTACGCGGGCGAGCGCCCGCAATACCTGCACGGCTTCCATGTCGAGTTCGACCACTGGCACAGCACCGATTCCCAGGAAAACGCACTGCTGTCGCAGCAGATCTACCTGCGCCTGAAAGAACAGGGCCTGATCACCACCCGCACCATCGAGCAGTTCTACGATCCGGTCAAGGGCATGTTCCTGCCCGACCGCTACATCAAGGGCGAATGCCCGAACTGCCATGCCAAGGACCAGTACGGCGATTCCTGCGAGGTCTGCGGCGCGGTCTATGCCCCGACCGACCTGATCGAGCCTTACTCGACGCTGACCCGAGCCACGCCGGTGCTCAAGTCGTCCGAACACTTCTTCTTCAAGCTGTCCGATCCGCGCTGCGTGGAATTCCTGCAGTCCTGGACCGCCGGCAGCAATGCCGCCGGCCATAAGCGGCTGCAGCCCGAGGTGCTGGCCAAGACCCGCGAATGGCTGGGCGGCGGCGCCTCCGGCGCCGAATCCAACCTGGCCGATTGGGACATCTCGCGCGACGCCCCCTATTTCGGCATTCCCATCCCCGACGCTCCGGGCAAGTTTTTCTATGTGTGGCTGGACGCGCCCATAGGCTACCTGGCCTCGCTCATGGCGTATTGCGCAAAGCGTGGCCTGGATTTCGACGCGCTGCTGGACCCTGCCGGGCCCACCGAGCAGATACATTTCATCGGCAAGGACATCGTTTATTTCCACGCCCTGTTCTGGCCCGCGGTGCTGTATTTCTCCGGGCGCAAGGTGCCCGACGCCCTGAACGTGCACGGCTTCATCACCGTCAGCGGCGAGAAAATGTCCAAGAGCCGCGGCACAGGCATCTCGCCGCTGCGCTACCTGGAACTGGGCATGAACGCCGAATGGCTGCGCTACTACATCGCCGCCAAGCTCAATGCGCGCGTCGAAGACCTGGACTTCAATCCCGACGACTTCGTGGCCCGCGTCAATAGCGACCTGGTCGGCAAGTACGTCAATATCGCCAGCCGCGCGGCCAATTTCATCAACAAGCATTTCGGCGGCGAACTGGCCTACCAGGGCGACGTCGCGGCGCTGCGCGCCGAACTGGCCCAGGCCGCCGAAAGCGTGCGCGCCGATTTCGAAGCGCGCGAATACGGCCGGGCCATACGCAACGCCATGGCCTACGCCGACCGCATCAACCAGGCTTTCGACGCTGCCCAGCCCTGGGTCATGGCCAAGGGCCTGGAACAGGCCGACGCCGAGCGCAAGGCCGCGCTGCAGGACGTGTGTTCGCGCGCGCTGGCGGGCTTCAAGGCGCTGTCGGTGATGCTGGCCCCGGTGCTGCCGGCGCTGGCGCAGACCGTGGCGCACGAATTGTTCGGCCTGGAACACGGCTTCGCCTGGGCCGACGCCGCCGAACCGCCGACCCGCATCGCCGCCTTCAAGCACCTGATGCAGCGCGTCGACCCCAAGCTGCTCGACCAGCTCTTCGAGCCGCCGCAGGCGCCCGAGGCCGCTGCGCCCGCGCCGGGCGGCGAGCCCATTGCCGACACCATAGACATCAAGGATTTCGCCAAGATCGACCTGCGCATCGCGCGCATCGTCGACTGCGCCGCGGTCGAAGGCTCGGACAAGCTCTTGCGCCTGACCCTCGACGTTGGCGAAGGCCGCCATCGCCAGGTGTTCTCGGGCATCAAGTCGGCCTACGCGCCGGCCGACCTGGTCGGCAAGCTGACGGTGCTGGTGGCCAACCTGGCGCCGCGCAAGATGCGCTTCGGGGTGTCCGAGGGCATGGTGCTGGCCGCCAGCCACGAGGACGAAAGCGTCGACGCCGGCATCTACATCCTGGAACCCTGCCCCGGCGCGCAGCCCGGCATGCGCATACACTGAGCCGCTAACGTCAGGCGCCGCCTTGCGCGCGCGGCCGGGCAATCAGGCCGAAGGCTGGGTGCTGCGCGCGAAGAACAGCCGCGTGATGGCGTCGCTGTCCAGCGGCTCGCCGCTGAGCGTACGCAACAAGATCTCGCTGCCCAGCAACTGCAGCGAGAACACCATGTCCGGGTTCACGCTCTTGATTTTCTGCAGGTGGGTGGTGGTATTGGCCAGCGCCACCGTGCGCGTTTCGGGCCCGGCGATTTCTTTGGCGGCCAGCACGATGAAGGCGTTCTCGGCATCGTCGTCGCGCAAGGCCAGCACATATTCCGCGCGCGGCGCCCCGGCCTCGGTCAGCACCGACGCGTCGGTGGGGTCGCCCTGGATCAGATCGGCGTCGGCCGGATAGCCGTGCTGCACCCCATCGGGCACGACCACGGTCACGTTGTGGCCGCGCCGGCGCAGGCCTTCGTAGACGCTTTGCGCCAGCGGCGTCGCGCCGGCGATGATGATGTGGTTCTTTCTCATGACGTTGGACAGTCGCCCCTTGACCAGGCGTTTCAGGTTGCCGCCTATGATAGGCCCGACGATGGCGCTGACGGACGTAGCGAACACCGTGATGCCGAGGATGATGATGGAAGCCGAAAACAGGCGCGCCGCGGTACTCTGCGGCGTGATGTCGCCGTAGCCCACGGTGGACATCGACACGATAGAGAAATACAGCGCGGTGGCGGCGTCGTGGATCTTCGGCTGGAAATCGTCGCCCAGGTAGAGGCTGCCATACACGGCATAGATCAGCAGCGACACGATGCTGAGCACCGCGAACAGCGAGCCCGCCGCCAGGCTGGAACGGTCGAACTGCCGCCAATAGACCACCAGCAGGCATACCAGCAGCAATGTATAGGCGGCCAGGCCCACATGTCCGTTGGCCTGCCATAGCGAGAAAGTGCCCACCGCGATCAGCAGCAGCAACGAAAACGCCCAGGCGATACGCGCGCGCAGGATCAGACCCAGGGCCATGAGCTGCAAGCCAGCGCCCAGCATCAGGCGCGGCAGGCCCGCCACCCCCGACTGCAGCAGCGCATTCAGGTTGTCCATGGCCAGCCAGCCGCGCCAGCCCTGCACCGGCACCTGCCTGACTGCGGACAGGCCGGGTTGCAGGAACAGATAGCCGTCCAGCACCACGAGCGCGGCCAGGATCCACCCCAGCGGTGCGCCGCCGAGCAGACGTGCGAGCCGGTTGCGGATGAGTTGAAGCTTCAAGGCATTCCTCGACATGCGGAGTCCGGGTTGCACCGAGTTTAGCGCAAGCCATCCGGGCGCCGGACGCACCTCATCGGCCGCACCTGGCCGGCCGCACCTAGCCGGCCGCACCTGTTAACATCAAGCATCGCCCGACAACAAGTCCCCATGGACGCCTCGCCCGACACTCCGCGCAATTTCCCCAATCCGGCCGAAGGCCGCCGCAGCACCCTGACCAGCATCGCCGTCAACACGTGCTTGATCGCGGTCCAGGCGACAGTGGGCATGCTCTCGCATTCCCAGGCCCTGGTGGCCGACGCCTTGCATTCTTTTTCCGACGTGGTGTCCGACACGGTCGTGCTGGTAGCCGGCAAGCACAGCCTGAAGGCGCCGGACGCCGACCACCAGTACGGGCACCGCCGCTTCGAGAACGCCGCGTCCCTGATGCTGGGCGCCATATTGATGATCGTCGGCGCGGGCATGGTGTGGAACGCGTTCACACGGCTGCAGAATCCGGCCGACCTGGGCACCGTCGGCGTTGCGGCCCTGGGCGTGGCCCTGCTGGCCCTGTGCACCAAAGAATTGCTGTTCCGCTACATGATGCGCGTCGCCAAGCGGCTGCGCTCGTCACTGCTGGCGGCCAATGCCTGGCACGCCCGCTCGGACGCGGCGTCCTCGCTGGTGGTGGCCCTCGGCATCATCGCCAACCTGGCGGGTTTTCCGCTGGCCGACCCGCTGGCCGCGCTGATCGTCGGCGTCATGATCGCCCGTGTCGGGTCCAAATTCTTCATCGCCGCCTTCCACGACCTGATGGACGGCGCCGTCGACGCCCAAGCGCAGGCGCGCATCCGCGCCCAGCTGGCGTCCACGCCGGGCGTGCTGGGCGTGCACAGGCTGAAGACGCGCAAGATGGGCGACATGATCTGGGTGGAAGTCGACCTGGAAATGGATGCCGCGCTCACCATCGCCCAGGGCCACGCCATTGCGGAAGAAGCCCGCAAGCGCGTCATGCAGCACGAACCCGTGCTGGACGTGATGACGCACTTCGACCCGGTATGGCCGCGCCGGGGGCAAGCGAACGCCGATGCGCCAAACTCCGATTCCATAGTCCGGGAACAGAATCAAAAACAGGGATAGGCCGGTAATCGACAAGAAGGCCTGGACAGCGGGCTATATGCAGGCGATGCAGGTAGCGAGGTGGCGCGGCCAGGCGAGGCCTGGCCTGGCCAAACAAGACAAGGCCGGGCAAAGCAATGCAAGGTCTTGGATCTTCGGCCGATTGCAAATCCGTATCAGGCCGCGGCAGCCAGCGGCGCGACGCTGATGCGGCAGCGCGCCTCTTCGGTCTGGCCCGGTTGCAGCCAGCGCAGGCCCTGGCCGTGATGGATCGCGTCGGGCAGGCCGAGCCAAGGCTCTATGCAATAGAAATCGGCGCTGTCGCTTTCCGTCCAGGTGGTCACCGCATACCAGGGACATGGGGTATCGGCCAGGTCGAGCGTCACGCGCCTGCCCCGCCAGGGCATGTCCAGATGCACCAGCCCGGGTTCGTTCAACACGTGAAAGCGGTCGATCAATTGCGGGTCGGAAAGCACGCAACGGCTCGGACCGGGCCGCGGCTCGGTCACGCCGCCACGGGGCAGCGCCTCTTGCACGCGATTGGCGGGCAGATGCAGGACACTGTCGCCGCGGCGCGCCGCCGGCAGATCGAAATAGAAATGGTGCCCGGGGTAATAAGGCATGGGCGCGGCGCCCGTATTGGTAGTCCGCAGGCTGGTCTCCAGCGCATTGCCATGCAGGCGGAAATGCGCGGTGAATACGAAGCCGAAGGGATACATGCGGCGCGTGGCGGCATCGTCGCGCAGCGTCATGGCGATGCCCAGGCCATCGGCATCTACTTCGTGATCGAACGGCAAGTCGCGCGCAAAGCCATGCATGGGCAGCGCGCGCACCACGCCGGCCGCATCTTTCCAGAAGCCGAGCTTGCCATCCACATAATGCCTGGCGATGAACGGGAAGAGCAACGGATCGCCGCCGCGGATATGGTGCGGCGGGGTCCAGTCCGGAGCGCCGGGCCAATGGATGACGTCCTGGCCGTCGACCGTCCATTTCATCAACAGCCCGCCCGCGGACGGCGCAAACTCGGCCGACGCATGCGCGTGGCTCAAGCGTATGATCTGCGGGGCTTCGGGGCTTGCTGCCATCGTGTTTCCTCTGCTTGCCTTGCATGCCGGCGGCGCCGCGCCCTGAGCCGCCGCCCGCCGGTACGGCCACTATAGCGCCCGTCCGCGGCGCATGTCCATGCGGCCCCCAGCGCCGCGGCGATCGTGTTGATGGATCGTGTTGATGGGTCGTGTTGATGGGTCGCGTAGATAGACCGTGCGGATGGGCTGCCGGGCCCGAATCCCCAGGCCATGGAACGGCGGGCTCCAAGCAGTAATATGAAGACGAAGGGCGGCCCGCATGAAAAGAGCTACCCACGCCTGTGCATGGATCGGCCCAGGCCTGCGAACCGCCCGATTCCAGCCTGGCCCCAGCAAGAAAAGAAGGCAATATCCCATGAGCATATCCATCCCCGCGCCCGAATGGCAGGTACTGCAGTGGATGAACACGCCCGAGCCGCTGTCGCTGGCCGCCCTGCGCGGCCGCGTCGTGCTTGTGATCGCCTTCCAGATGCTGTGCCCGGGCTGCGTCAGCCTCGGCCTGCCGCAAGCCCTGTGCGCGCGCAAGGCGTTTGTCGGTTCCGGCCTTGCGGTCATCGGACTGCATACGGTTTTCGAGCACCACGAAGCGCAGGGCTCGCGCGCGGCGCTTGCCGCGTTCCTGCATGAATACCGCATAGGCTTTCCAGTCGGCATCGACGCGCCATCGGCGTATGGCGGCTTGCCGCAGACCATGCAGGCCTACAACATGCAGGGCACGCCCACCACCCTGCTGATCGACCGCGCGGGACGATTGAGGCTGCATCACTTCGGCCACATCGAAGACATGGAACTCGGCGCCACCATCGGGCGCTTGCTGGAACAAGGCGCGTAGAGCCGGACGCCATGTTCCGGCGGCAAACGCCGAGTCGCAGATGAAAGGCAAGTCGGATATTTCGCGGCCTCCCTTCCATTTTCGCGGCCTCCCTTCCATAAGAGGCCTGGATGCCGGGTATCCTGCTTGCGAGCCTTTTTTTTCCCGTCGGGAAGTCATTGGGTTCCCTATTTCCGGCTGGCCAGTAAGTTACCTTCTATCCACGCCGTTTGTTGCGCGCCGGCAGCACGCGATCTTGCCGTACCAGGGGCTACGCTGGTAAAATATACAGGCATTTCAGCTGCGTTCGCCGCCACATCGCACGTATCAGCACGTATATATCGGCAGCAAGCCGGCAACAGCCGCAAGGCCGCAGCAACGCTGCATTTTTCATCATCAACCATCGCACAGGGAGGTGCCGCATGTCCGTTCCGGATTCCACCGACCCTCGCGCCACAGTACGACACCCGTTACCGCAACATTAGTGTCGCTCGCGCGGGTCCGCTAAGCCGCGGTTTCCATCACCGCCAGCGCCTGCGCACCCACGCCTCCACCCGAGAGTCAAAAAACTCCTCCGTCCGCGGACACATGCCGCGGGCCTTGGCCGTTGTTTCTTCTTTTTTCTTTTTCGCAGGGAAACCCGCAGGCCGCGCGCCGCCGGGTCTCGACATATTATGGTTCGCAAACAACTCGATTTCCGCGGGCAAGTCTTCAAGAAAGTGCTGGGCTACACCTTCCGCCACTGGCGCAGGCAGCCCTGGCGCATCGGCGCCATTGCGCTGCTCGCACTGCTGTCGGCAGTCGCCGACGTATTCACGCCGCTGTTCGCCGGCCGTCTGGTCGACGCGCTGGCCGCGGGCCCGGCCGGCAAGGCCGCGGCCTGGGATGCCGCATGGTCGGCATTCTGGCTGCTGGTCGCTCTCGGGCTCGGCGGCACGGTGCTGCGCCAGCTCGGCTTCATGAACATCATCTCGCTCACACTGAAGATGATGAGCGAAATCGCCGCGGGCGCATTCCACCGCGTGCAGCGACTTTCCACCGACTGGCATGCCAGCAGCTTCGCCGGCTCGACCGTGCGCAAGATCACGCGCGGCATGTGGGCGCTCGACCTGCTCAACGACACGCTGCTGATCGCCCTGCTGCCGTCGCTCGCGATGCTGGCCGGCGCCACGCTGCTGCTGGGTGCGCACTGGCCCGTGATGGGCCTGGTGGTCGGACTGGGCGCGCTGCTGTATATCGCCGTCACGGTCGGCTTGTCGCTGGGCTATGTGGCGCCGGCCGCGCAATTGGCCAATGCCTGGGATACCCGCATGGGCGGCGCGCTGGCCGATGCGGTCACCTGCAACGCCGTGGTCAAGGCCTTCGGCGCCGAGACGCGCGAAGAGGCGCGACTGGGCCGGGTGATAGGCAAGTGGCGCGTGCGTACCCGTCGCACCTGGGTGCGCGGCACGCTGAACGGCGGCGCGCAGGGCGCCATGCTGGCGGCCATGCAGGCCGCCATACTGGGCGCGGCGCTGTGGCTGTGGGCCGCGGGGCGCGCCAGCGTGGGCGACATCACCTTCGCGCTGTCCATGTTCTTCATGCTGCAAGGCTACTTGTACGACGTGGGCATGCACATCCGCAATTTGCAGCGTTCCGTCAACGACATGGAAGAACTGGTGGCGCTGGAAAGCCTGCCGCCCGGCGTGGCCGACAGGCCGGGCGCGCGCGACCTCGCGGTGACGCGCGGCGAGATCCGCTTCGAGCATGTCGACTTCGGCTACGACACGCACGGCGCTCGCGGCAAGCCCCTGTACCAGGATTTCTCGGTGCGCATCGCGCCGGGCGAGCGCATCGGGCTGGTCGGCCATTCGGGCTCGGGCAAGACCACCTTCATCAAGCTGGTGCAAAGGCTTTACGACGTGGAAGCAGGCGCCATCACGGTCGACGGGCAGGATATCGCCCAGGTCACCCAATCGTCGCTGCGCAGCCGCATCGCGATCGTGCAGCAGGAACCGCTGTTGTTCCACCGCACGCTGGCCGAGAACATCGCCTATGCACGGCCCGGCGCCAGCCGCGCCGAAATCGAGCAAGCCGCGCAGCTGGCCGGCGCGCACGATTTCATCGTGGCGCTGCCGCAAGGCTACGAGACGCTCGTGGGCGAGCGCGGCATCAAGCTCTCGGGCGGCGAACGCCAGCGCGTGGCGATCGCCCGGGCCTTCCTGGCCGATGCGCCCATCCTGATCCTGGACGAGGCCACTTCCAGCCTGGACAGCGAAAGCGAAGCCCTGATCCAGCAGGCGATGGAACGGCTGATGATAGGCCGCACCACACTGGTGGTGGCCCACCGGCTGTCGACGGTGCGCGCGCTCGACCGGCTGCTGGTGCTGGACAAGGGCCGGATCATCGAGGAAGGCACGCACGACGCGCTGGTATTGCGCAAGAACGGCGTGTACCGGAGGCTGTTCGAGCGCCAGGCGCTGTCGCTGACCGATACGCCTGCGGCCGCCACGCCAGGCGTCGCTACCCGGCCCGAGGCGGCACAAGCGCCGGCATCCCGGCCCGGCGATGTGGCGGCCTTGCCCGTCTAGCGCCCGAACCGGAGCCCCAGTTCCCGGCGCAGAAAATCGGCCGGGGCCGCTTCGGCCGCTGGCTTGTCGAAATAATGAATCGCTGGAGGCCAGGGCGAGCCGCGCAAAGCCGTGCCAAGCGTGCCAAGCGTGCCAAGCCGGGACGGGACGAGACGGGACGCAAGCCCACTGGCTTGCGCCCGCTCGCCGGTTCAGACGGCCCCGTGCAGCGACCGATAATTCAGCAGGCCTTCAATGCCGAACCTGCCGTTCTCGCGCCCGAATCCGGAGTCGTTCCAGCCGCCGAAAGGCGTCGCCAGGTTCTGTGCGGCGCCGTTGACGACGACCTGGCCGGTCCTCATCCGGCGTGCAAAACTCGAGGCACGCTGCACGTCGGCCGACCATACCGCACCCGACAGGCCGTAGCATGTCACGTTGGCAAGCTCGGCCGCCTCGGCTTCGCTGTCGTAGCACATCAAGGCAATCACCGGCCCGAATACTTCTTGCCGCGCGATGTCCATTTCCGGGCCGACGTCGGCGAAGAGCGTGGGCGGGACGTAATAACCCGTGCCCTCGGGCCGGGCCTTCCCGCCCGCCACGCAAGTGGCGCCCTGCTCCCACGCGCCATTGATCATGCGGCAGACGTGCTGGTACTGGGTCTTGGTCGCCACCGGGCCGAGGCGCGTGGCCGCTTCCAGCGGATCGCCGAGAGGCCAATCCTCCGCCGCCCGGCGAAAGCGCTCGATCGCCTCGTCGCGCAGGCGGCGCGGCACGATCCAGCGCGACTGGCTGACGCAGGCCTGGCCGGAATTGGCCAGCCCCGCGCGCGCCATGGCCGGGATCGCCGCGGCCAGGTCGGCATCGTCCAGCACCACGGCCGCCGATTTTCCACCGAGCTCTAGCGTCAGCGGCGTAAGCCTGGCCGCCGCGGCGGCCATGATGCGCCGGCCCACCGCGCTGGAGCCCGTGAAGCTGATGTGATCCACGCCCCCATGCGCAAGCAGGTGCTCGCCCACGTCGGCGCCGCCCCATATCAGGTTCACGGTTCCCGCCGGCAAGCCGGCCTCGTGCACGGCCTGCATGAAAACCAGGGCGGCGCCCGGCGCCACCTCGCTGGGTTTGAGGACGACACTGCAGCCCGCCGCCAGCGCCGCGGCCACCTTCGCCGCGATCTGGTGCAGCGGAAAGTTCCAGGGCGTGATCGCAGCCACGACGCCGCAGGGCACGCGCTCGACCAGGCCGTTGCCGATGCGTTCCTGCCATATGACCTGATCCAGCCCCGCGGCGGCGAATTCCAGGCCTTTCAGGGCCATGGGCACCTGCATCAGGCCGCCCAGCCATACGGGACAGCCCATTTCCCGGGCCAGTGCCTGGGAGGCCGAATCCGCGCGCCGCTCCAGGGCATCGCGAAGACGTGCCAGGGCATCCCTGCGTTCGTCCAAGCTGCTGCGGCTCCATGCCTCGAAGCCGCGCCGCGCGCTACCCAGCGCCTCATCCACCTGCCGCGTGCCGCAAAGCCGGACCTCGGCGCATTGCTCCTCGCGCGCGGGGTCGATCACCGCATGGCGCCCGGCGCCCTCGACGGGCACAAAGGCCCCGCCGATGTAGCAGTGCTCGTAGCGGGTCATGAATACACGCCTGCGAGCGGATCGGCCGGGGCCGCGGGCCCGGACGCGCCCTTCATGGGCTGCAGCCGCAGCAAGTGCCAGGGGCTGGGCACTACGCCTATCCCGACTTCGATCATCACCGGCCCGGCGGCGCTCATGGACGCCTGCACCGCGCCGCCCAGCGCCTGCGGCGTGTCGACTTTCTCGAAAGCGACGCCAAAGGCCCGGGCAAGCAGGCCGAAGTCGGGGTTGGCGAGTTCGACCGCGACCTCGGCGCCGAACTCGCGCTTCTGGATGGCGCGCACATTGCCGTAATGGCCGTCGTTGAACACCACCAGGGTCACCGGCAGTCCGTAGCGCTGCGCCGTCGCCAGTTCCTGCAGGTTCCAGCCGAATCCGCCGTCTCCGGTAATGGACACGACACGTCGCCCGCCCGCGGCCACCGCCGCGCCCAGGGCCGTCGGAAACCCATAGCCCAGCGTGCCCTGGTAGCCCGGACCAATGTAGGTGCGCGGCCCATATACCGGAAAAGCGACGCGGGCCAGATAGCCCACCTGAGTCAACTCGTTGACGAAGATGGCATCGTCCGGCATGGCCGCGCGCAGCGCGTCGACGTAGGCCGACTGCGGCATCACCACGTCGATCTGCCGGCGCGCCCAATCCTTTACGCGCAAGGCGTCGGCCTCGGCCATGGCACGGCGCGGCTTCAGCCTTTCCGCCAGCATGGGCAGCGCCACGGCGGCGTCCGCGGCCAGCGCCACGTCCGGCTTCCGGGGCGCGGACAAGTCGGCCTCGTCGATATTGATGTAGATATAGCGCAGCTCCGGCTGCGCGGGCCAGGACGCCGTCGGCGTCAGCGAATCGATGAAGCGGCTGCCAACCACCAGCACGACATCGGCGTGCCCGAACACGGCGCGGCCGGCCAGCGAGCTCATCGCCAGGGGATGCCGGTCGCTCAGCGCACCGCGGCCATTGTCGCTCATGACCACCGGCGCGCCGATGCGCTCGGCCAGCGCCTGCAGGGCCGGGCAGGCATCGGAATGGAAAATGCCGCCGCCCACATAGATGACCGGCAGGCGCGCGCCGTCGAGCAGCGCCGCTGCGCGCGCCAGCGCGGCCTCGTCGATAGCCGCAGGCGCACCGGCCCCGGGCTGGCCGGCGGCTGCGGCGGGCGGCGCATCGTTCACGGACGCGCTCAAGTAGTCGTGGGGGATTTCCAGCGCCACGGGGCGCGGCCGCCCTGTATGCAAGCGGTCGAAGGCCTGGTCCACCGCGGCGGCGATTTCTTCGGGGCCGCCCACATGGCGGCTCCATTTGCTCAGCCCCGCCAGGTAGCCGGGCTGGTCCTTGATCTCGTGCAGCAGGCCATATCCCTTGCCTACCCCCTGGGAATGGATTTGCGCGGTCAGGAACAGCACCCGGGAATTCGCGGCGTAGGCCGTGGCCAGTCCCGCCCCCGCGTTCAGGGCGCCCGGCCCGGGCACCACCATGGCGACGCCCACGCGCCCGCTGGCGCGGTAATAGCCGTCGGCCATATAGGTCGTGCTCTGCTCGTGCCGCGGCACGTACAGGCTGATGTCGCCGGAGCGCTGGCGCAGCGCGTCCACGGCCCAATCGAGCTGGATGCCCGGGATCATGAACAGATCTTCGATGCCGTTGCGCACCAGCCCGTCGGCCAGCAACTGGCCCCCCGTCTTGCTCATACAGACTACCTCTGGTTGATGGATTTCAAGAGCTGTTCCCAGCGGTTCGATTCCCTGGCGATGAAACGGGAAAAATCCTGCGGACCCATGTAGTCGGGCTCGGCGGCCAGATTGATCAGCCGCTTGCGCACCTCGGGCTGGGCCAGGGCCGCCTTCACGGCGGCAGAAACCTTGTCGGCGGCGGCGGGGGGAATCCCCGCGGGCGCGAACAGCCCCATCCAGGCCGGCGCGTCATAGCCCGCCACGCCGCCTTCGGCGATGGTGGGCAGTTCCGGCGCCACCGCGCTGCGGCGCGCGCCGGTAGTGCCCAAGGCCACCAGGTCGCCGGTCTTGATGTGCGGATAGGCCGAAGTCAGGTCCACTACGGCTACGCCGATCTGGCCGCCCAGCAGATCGGTCACCGCCGGGCCGCTGCCGCGATAGGGCACGGCATTCATGCGGATGCCGGCCATGCGGGCCAGCAATTCCCCGGACAAGTGCTGCGCGGTGTACTGGCCCGGCGTGCCGAAGATGATCGGGTCTTGCGGATGCGCGCGGGCCTTGTCCAGCATGTCCTTCAGGTTCTTGTAGCCGGTGCGCTTGCCCGCCACGATCACCAGCGGCACATCGGCCAGCTTAGCCACAGGCGCCAGGTCCTTGTTCGGCTTCAGGGGCGCGGCATTCGGAATATGCGGATTGATCGCGATAGCGCCCGTGGCGCCCAGGCCCAGCGTATAGCCGTCGGGCTGCGAATGCGCCACCGCCATCAGCCCTACAGCCCCGCCGCCGCCCGGCTGGTTGCGGACGATGACCGGCTGCCCCAGCGAGGTCGAGAGTTCCTGGGCCAGCACGCGCCCGATGCCATCCGCGGAAGCTCCCGCGGCAAACGGCACCACCAGGGTGATAGGCCTGTCGGGAAACCCCTGGGCCGCAACGGCCGCGCCGGCCCAAGCCATGGCCAGGCCTGCCGCCCAGGCTCCGATTCGCATGTTCATTGTTCTCCTCCTTTTGATAAAGTTCTGAACTACGCACAGCCGGCATGATCGCGGCGCCCCCAGGCGCCGGTCAACGCTTGCCGCCCGCATCGCGATCACTCCGCGGAATCACCCAGGCCCGACATGACGCTACAGCAACTTCGAGACTTCATCGCCGTCGTCGAACACGGCGGCTTCCGGGCGGCAGCCCGCGCGCTCGACGTATCCCAGGGCGGGCTCACGAAAAGCCTGGCCAGGCTCGAGGACGAACACGGCGTCGCCCTGCTGGCGCGCGATGCCAAGGGATTGACGCTGACCAAGGACGGCGAGGAATTCCTGCACCTGGCGCACGCCACCGTGCTGGAGGCGGACCGGGCCTCGCGCTGGCTGTACCGGACCGGCGCACGGCAACAGCCCAGCATCGCGCTGGGCCTGTCCATCGACCCGGCGCTGCGCCTGGCCTCCACCGTACTCAACGACTTTCGCGGCAAGAACCCCTCCGTGGCGCTGCACGTCACGCAAACGGTCTCGAGCGACCTGCTGCTGCAGTTGCGCGACAACCGCATCGAGATCGCGCTGTTGCGCCTGCCCGCCGGGCTGCCTTGCGAAGACCTGCAGGTCGACATGCTCTACCAGGGGCGGCCGGCCATCCTGGCGCGCACCGGGCACCCGCTGATAGCAGCCAAAACCGTACAGGAACTGATCCGCTGCGACTGGATCGTCGTCGGCTCGATACCCGGGCGCGGCGAAGAAGACGCGAGCCTGACCGAATTGTTCGACGACACCCGGCTGGGCCGCCCCCGCATCGCGGCCTACTCCTCGTCCTTGTTCGACGCCGTGTCGATGCTGATGGAATCCGACTGCCTGGCGCGCCTGCCCGAGGTGGTGCTGGAACATCCGCTGGTCCAGGGCAGGCTTGCCGCCATCGCCGTGGAAGATCCGCCGCGCATCTACGACATAGCCATGGTGCGCAAGGCGGGCCGGCGCCTGAGCCGCGAAGCGCAAATGCTGTGCGCCATGATTGCCTCGTACGCGCGCATAGGCGGCTGGCTCGCAGCCGGGCTGGGCGCGCCGCGCGACCGCAAGCCGCCGGAGCGCAGTTGATACGTCCTTCACCGCCCCGCTCGCCGAAGCCGGCGACTTTTGTTCCCGCTTTATCGAGCCCGAGCTTTATCGAACCCCGGGACTAGCGGGCTTGCGCAGGCTCAGCCGTACCAGCCCGCCAGATCCAGCCCGATCATCAGCGCCGCGCCGCCGCCGATCAGGATCAGGGGATTGAGCCTCGTGCGCAACATCAGCGCGGTCGATACGACCGCGATGCCGCGCGCCGCCCAGCCGCCCTCCAGCGCCAGCAGCAGCACATAGACCGCGGCCATGATCATGCCCGCGGCCACCGGACGCAGGCCGGTCTCCAGGGCGATCTGCCAGCGCGCGCCCCGGTGGCGCTTCCACAGATAGGCCACGCCATAGATAAGGAACGCCGTGGGCCCGAAGATCCCCACCGTCGCGACCACTGCGCCCCAGAAACCGCTGACCTGCCAGCCTATCAGCGTCACCAGCAGCGAACCCGGCCCCGGCGCAAGGCGGGCGATGGCGAAGGCATTGAGGAATTCCTGCGCGTTCATCCAGTGATGGACGCTGACCACCTGGCGCTGGATCTCGGCCAGCGTCGTCTGGCCGCCCCCGACCGTGACCAGCGACAGCGGCGCGAATACCGAAAACAAGTCCCAAAGCGCGTTTTTCATGGCCGTTTCCGCTGCCTTACTCGGACTTCAGCCGGCGGTACTCGACAGTGATGCTGACGGCCGCCTCGGCCAGCACCACCCATACCAGCGGCCAATGCAGCAAGCCCACCATGACGAAAGTACTCGCCATTATCAACAAGGGGAGCACCCGGCGCGGCACGCGCCGCGCGGCCACGATGGCCATGCTGGCCGACAGGCCGATGGCCGCCGCCGCTGCACCGGCCAGCGCGATATTGCTCAAGGGATAGCGCGCCAGCGAGGCGAACAATATGCCCAGCAACACGATGAAAATTGCGGGCGGCACGATGATGCCCGTGAATCCCGCTACCGCCCCGCGCGCGCCGGCCAGGCGGTAGCCTATCCAGATCGCCATGTTCTTGACGTTGACCCCTGGCAGCGCCTGGGCCAGCGACAGGCCGTTGAGGAAATCCTCTTCGCTGATCCAGTGCCGGTCCTGGACGAACTCGCGCAGCAGCCAGCCGCTCAGTCCACCGCCGAAGCTGGTCAGGCCTATGCGGGAAAAAATCAGGAACAGGCGCCAGGCGGTGGGCTGGGTCTCGGTGGGAGCAAGGCTGGATGACATGCGGCTAAGGGCGTGGGCGCCGGACGGATGGCAATCGGGCCTGGATGCGCGCAGGCCCTGGATCGCCGCATCTTACTGCAGGTACCTGACATCCGCCCAAATGCAGGCCGCCGCCTCGCGTTGGCTGACAAAATTGTCAGTTACAAGGCGCGACTTGCGGCATCGTCCGGGCCAAACACGGCCCGATTGTTCGATGCCATCGTGAAGCCCGGCTTCTCGATCTGGTACAAAGGACCTACCCGGTGTTTCCACCGGCAAATCGAAGACCGGCATGCCTGCTTCGCTGTCGACGATAAAAGAAAATTCCCGCAGAGCCGCCAAGACCGACGCACTATGAATACAGAGACCCGCCTCATCGATGTCGCCGCGCTCGAGACAGCGCTGCAGGCTTTTGCCGACGAGCGCGACTGGAACCCCTTCCATTCCCCCAAGAATCTCGCCATGGCGCTGACCGGCGAAGTCGGAGAACTGGTCGAGATCTTCCAATGGCTGACCGAAGACCAGTCCCTCCAGGTCGCCGACGACCCGAAGACGGCCAGGGCGGTTCGCGACGAATTGGCCGACGTCGCCCTGTATCTGATACGCCTATGCAGCGTCTTGCACGTCGACCTGAACGAGGCCATAGTCCACAAAATCCAGGCGAACAAGGTCAAATATCCCGCGGGAGACAGCACGCCGCACAGGTGAGAGTCGGCGACCCCGGTATGTGAAAGCTCCGGTGACCCGTCCGACCTGTTCATATTCTTGCGGCCCCCGCCCCAAGCTGAAACCAAGTTCTTAAGGCCCTTCACGATGAAAAAAATCGGATTCCTCTCCTTCGGCCACTGGACGCCGTCGCCCCAGTCGCAAACCCGCTCCGCATCGGACGCGTTGTTGCAATCCATCGAACTCGCGGTCGCCGCCGAAGAACTCGGGCTGGACGGCGCGTACTTCCGCGTTCATCACTACGCGCGCCAGCTGGCATCGCCCTTTCCCCTGCTTGCCGCCGTAGGCGCCAGGACGCGGCGCATCGAGATCGGCACCGCAGTCATCGACATGCGCTACGAGAACCCTTGCTACATGGTCGAGGACGCCGGCGCGGCCGACCTCATCGCAGGCGGGCGGCTGCAGTTGGGAATCAGCAGGGGCTCACCCGAGCAAGTCATCGACGGCTGGCGCTATTTCGGATACCAGCCTGCCGAAGGACAGAGCGACGCCGACATGGGGCGCCAACATGCCGAGGCCTTGCTCCACCTGCTCCAGGGCGAAGGCTTTGCGCAGCCCAATCCGCGCCCGATGTTTCCCAACCCGCCGGGCCTCTTGCGCCTGGAACCGCTGTCGGAAGGACTGCGCGACAGAATATGGTGGGGAGCTGGCTCCAACGCGACCGCCGTCTGGGCGGCGAAACTGGGCATGAACTTGCAAAGCTCGACACTCAAGGACGACGAGACCGGGGAAGCCTTTCATGTCCAGCAGGCAGCGCAAATCCGCGCATACCGGGCTGCATGGAAAGAAGCCGGCCACACGCGCGAGCCGAGGGTCTCCGTCAGCCGCAGCATTTTCGCGCTGGTGGACGATCGGGATCGCGCCTACTTCGGTCGCTCTGGACAGGACGAAGACCAAGTGGGCTTCATCGACGAAAAGACACGGGCAGTCTTCGGCCGCAGCTACGCCGCCGAGCCTGATGTCCTGATCGAACAGCTAAAGAAAGACGAGGCTATCGCCGAGGCCGACACACTGCTGCTGACAGTCCCGAACCAGCTCGGCGTGGAATACAACGCGCACGTCATCGAGGCAATCTTGACGCACGTGGCGCCGGCACTGGGCTGGAGATGAGCTTGGTCGATAATCAGATCGAAAAACGTGACGATTGGCGCAGCGAAATGCTGGCTCGCGTCCGCACACTTATCAAAGCAGCTATCCCCGACGTGGTCGAGGACGTGAAATGGCGCAAGCCCTCGAACAATATGCAGGGCGTCCCCGTTTGGGAGCACGATGGTCTCATATGCACCGGCGAGACCTACAAGGCAACCGTGAAGCTCACCTTCGCCAGAGGCGCCTCGCTCGAAGATCCGTCACGCCTGTTCAATGCCAGCCTGGAAGGCGGTACGCGCCGCGCCATCGACCTTCATGAAGGCGACAAAATCGATGACCGGGCCTTCAAGACATTGATCCGCGCCGCAGCGGCGGAAAATGAGAAAATTCTTGCGCAGAAAAAGGCGAAGGCCAAATGAAACTACCGCAAGGCATACCCTGGTAGCCATCAGAAGCCTTCCAGCTCATCGGTGTCAGCCGCGATACCCTCTTTGGTGCTAGCGAGGCGGCCCACACGCGACTTGCCGCTACGGGACGTCCGCACTCGTTGGGGCAATTGCTCCCGCACCAGCTCCATCCCCAACTTGTCGTTCTCAATGGCCATCACCTTTACCACGTCATCGAGACGACCAAGCACGTGCAAGGCACGCAGAAAAGTGTGCAGGGCTGTGCCGGGATAGCCGTCCTCCGTGCGCCTGACTGTACTCAATGACGTGCCGATACGCTGTGCCAGATCTTCCTGGCTTAAGCGGCGCATACGGCGCGCAATGGAGATGTCCTGCCCCAAACGGTGCAACGCGCGCTCTACGGGCCGCGGCAACGCAACCCGTGAGTCAGGATTCTTCGGCCGAGGAGACTGCATGCTTTAATCGCCCAGATATGACTGAATCTATCTCTTTACCGATCATATTCGAACATAAATCCAAGAAAAAACCCACTCCAACATGAATAATCACTCATAAATGATCTATTAAATACATTTTGAACCCATATTTGAATTTATAAAGGCAAGAATAAGCTCTAGGGTCATTTAGCATGGGTCTCGTAATTAGCCGGGTCCGAGAATGTCTCCCGACATCCCGTTACTGGGGCGGAGTCGTTCGTCGAACAAGGCTCGGCAGATGCTCGCAGATAAACAAAAGCCCCATGCAGAAACACGGGGCTTTTCGAATTATGGAGCGGGTGAAGAGAACAGAACTTAGCATCCAACTCTTTGATAAATAAGGCGACATCCCCGCTGAGCAAGCAAGGATGTACCGCATTTTGGACCGGCTTGGCGGCTGCTGTCCACTCTCCTTAGGCGCTAACACAAAAATTTTTATTTAACGCTATTATAGACAAATTAGAATCATATAGACCATAATAGCGAACATGCCACGCAAACCGCCTATCGTCTTCCCTCAAGAGCAGCGTCTCCTGTCCTCACTGGGAGAGCGGCTCCGTCTTGCCCGCAAGCGACGCAAGCTAAGCAATGCCGTCGTAGCGCAACGAGCAGGAATTTCAAGGACCACCTTGTACAAGGTTGAGGCGGGTGATCCAGGGGCCACGCTGGGGTCCTATGTTCGGGTTCTGGCCGTGCTTGGTCTTGAGGGCGACCTCAATCAGCTTGGGGCCGACGACAAAGTTGGTCGGAAATTGCAGGACCTCGAGCTTGAACCAACTCCCAGGCGCCGCACGGCCACCCGTGCCAAGGCGATCAAACCCTCGTCAGCCTCAAACAACAAGGAATCGACATGAGCGGGCAGGACAATACCCTGGAAGTCTGGTTGGATGATGACCTCGGCCCTGCACGCCAAGTCGGCACGCTCGCCCATGATCGCGGCCAGATCCGCTTCCATTACGAACGCGATTGGCTACAAGACCCCCGCGCCTTCGCACTGGATCCCGACCTATCTCTGGATGAACACCCCTTCTTTCCCAAGCCCGAGCTAGGCAACTTCGGCGTCTTCCTGGACTCGTCACCAGATCGATGGGGACAAACACTGATGAAGCGGCGCGAGACCCTGCAGGCAAAGGATGAGCAACGCTCTCCTCGTACGCTGTACGCCTGGGATTTCCTGATCGGCGTGCAAGACCTCACTCGCCAAGGCGCGCTGCGTTTTCGCCGGCCAGGTACAGAAGCGTTTCTTGGCGACGAGAAAATGGCGGCTCCGCCGGTAACGACGCTACGAGAGCTGGAAGCCGTGGCCTACCAGCTCAGCAACCGGCGTATCGACGACCTCGATGCGCTACGAAAGTGGCTCGCCGTACTCGTCGCACCTGGCGCGTCTCTGGGCGGAGCAAGACCAAAGGCCAACTTCACCGAAACCGACGGCTCACTCTGGATCGGCAAGTTCCCAGCCAGGGATGACGATCGAGACGTCGGAGCTTGGGAATATGTCGTTCATCAACTCGCGCAAGAAGCTGGGATAGACGTACCGCCTGCGAAGCTCATCAAGCTAAACAACGACTTCCATACCTTCTGCGTCCAACGGTTCGATCGAGCCAACAGTTCGCGACGCTTCTATGCCTCGGCGATGACACTGCTTCGCAAGACGCAAAGTGAAGGTACGAGCTATCTGGAATTGGCGCAGTTCATTCGCGCTCAGGGGGATGCCGAGCATGCGGATGCAGACTTGGAACAGCTATTTCGGCGCGTGGCGTTCAACGTCACGGTCGGCAACCGCGACGACCACCTTCGCAATCACGGATTCGTGCTTGGCAAGACAGGATGGAGACTTGCACCCGCGTTTGACGTCAATCCGAATATCGACAAGGCAGAGCATGTCTTGAATATTGACGACGTCGACAATCGGCCTAGCCTAGAGACTGTCCTCAGCACGGCCGCTTTTTATGGGCTGGCCGATGTGCAGGCTCGGCAAATTGTGAATGGGATAGTCGTGGTTGTCGATCGATGGCAGGACGCTGCTCGTCAGATGCGCATTAGCGGTGCGGATATTGATTTGACTGCAGGGGCGTTCTCGGCAAACAAAGCCTAGGGAAGAAGGCTGCCTTGCGGGCGTCAGCTTTCGGCCAACAAGCGACATTCAGCCACAGGCTCGGAGGATGTTCAAAAGTCAACTCACCTTCTTATACCGCTAGTTTCGCAGCCCGAAGCCCTATGGGACGCACTCACGTCATAGCTCTGAGTCAAGCACAAGGTTGCGAATTGCTACCCGCTGCTTTACGTACCTCTTTGTCTGTTCGTCGAAAACCTTAAAGCGCACTCTAACCGTTGCTAGTCGTGTATCACCCGGGCGTAGGTCTACAGTCTCCGCTCGAAATCTTTCGTCTTCGAAGGAGACAATGAGACGTGGGGCTATCCGCATCGGAACGCTTGTGATCACTGTCCAGATGCCTTCGTTGTTGGGCGGGTATACCCCGGGGCCAGCCTGAATCATTGCCTCAATCTGTTCTGCTGTAATTGCGTCGCTGTTTGGTGAATCCGCTACGGCTTTGGTAATGTCGTTTGCATACATTGCCCGCCGAAATCGCAAATACACATATTCCTCGCGAATTGTTTGCGTAGGCAAGCTGGCGCTGGGACGGAATGTGGTGAATACCGCTTCGGGAAGGTTGCCCGTGGTTACTCCTGAGACGTCAAGCTCCGCACACCAAGTTAATGCGTAGAGTCCCTCGACACCGAAGCGCCCCAATTCCCCGGGTACTGCTGGCAACACTGCTGGTAGCACCGAGAAGGAGAAGACCATTCGATGATCGATTTCAGCAGAGAACTCACAGATCCAATCTTCCTCGCGAGACTGCTCAACATCATCCAAAAGGTCAACGCTAGGAATAGAGTAATGGATGATCGTTACTACGTGCGCTAGATCTAACAGGCAGGGAACGTAACGGATAGAACCACCGCCAAAGTGATAGTTGATTCGCCCACTCGTGTGGATCGTGATCGACTTTGTTTTTGACTCTGGAGTGTCCCGCGAAGAAACCGGACTTGATCCATCCCCATCGACAGTCCACTTATAACCGTTCTCGCTGATACCTTCCCTTACAAGGTTGAGTTTTATTGAACCATCGTGCGTGACTTTAACGGAGGCTAGATGCCTCAATACCCCATTTCTGCGCAACAAAAGTCTCGCCATTATCGTGCTCTAGTTACTTTTGCTAGGTTGAGTCATCGCTGCGGCATCTGGATTTCAACGTTGTTCATCGAGTCAGCCTTTATAACGTCTATACCCGCTGAACCTCAGTGGCGGCCCATGTAGTCACAAAGCCGCGAAAGGCTCCTCAGGGTCGAAATCAACCCCTTATGATTGGCCGCTTTCGACCCATAGGAGTCATTCATATCCTTAATTCCACGGGTTTGCAATTCCATTCACAATGGATATCCCGGAGACTTCTCAATAACGACAGCTTCTGCCATAATTAGAAACAACATGACATTATCAGAAACAGCATCTGCCACACCCACACTATCATTTAGGTTTCTTGCATGGATCTTGTTACCCAAAATCTAGTGGCTGCATTCAAAGCCGAAGAGTCGCTTCCCAAGAAGACGGACGACGCCACCGTTCTGGAACATTTCGTTAACTACTGTGCCGTCTCTAATGAATACGGAGAGGAATTCGATGTCGGTGATTTGTACACAGGAGGGGGAGACGATCTAGGTATCGACGGAGTAGCTGTCATCGTGAACGGAACCCTTGTTTTAGACGAGGAGGAAGTTCAGGACTTGGTGTCTACGAATAAATATCTCGAAGTCAATTTAGTCTTCTGTCAATCCAAATCCGGCGGGTTTTCGGGTGACGAAATCTCTAATACCTTTTTCGGTTTAAAGGATCTTTTATCGGTCAAGCCGTCGATGACGCGTAACAGCAGAATCGCGGAGAAGGAGCGCCTCATCAAGTTCATCTACGGACAAAGCGCCTTGTTCAAGCGCGGCAATCCATCCGTGAAAATTTACTATGCCACCACAGGCAAGTGGCAGGAAGATCCCAAGCTGGTCAAGAGAATAGATGTTGAACGCGACGGCCTAATGGATCTCGATATTTTCGAATCGGTTGAGTTTATCCCCGTAGACGCGAAGACCCTCCAGCGGCTTTACTCGAACGCAAAGAACCGTTTCTCGAAGTCCATTGAGTTCGCTAGCAAGATCACTCTTCCTGCGCTGCCTGGGATACAAGAGTCGTACCTAGGTTACTTGCCCTCAGAGGAGTTTATGAAGCTTATCTCGGACGATTCTGGCAACATGCTCAAGGGACTCTTTTACGACAACGTGCGCGACTTCCAAGGCGACAACGACGTCAATATGGAGATCGAGAAGACGCTTGAGGACGAGGCACGACGCCTATTTGTGCTGATGAACAACGGCGTAACCGTCGTAGCAGATTCGATCCAGAAAACTGGGGACAACTTTACTCTTGAAGGCTACCAAGTCGTTAATGGGTGCCAAACAAGCAACGTACTTTTCCGTAATAAGAATAAGCTCGAAAAGGTTCAGATACCGTTCAAACTCATTGTCTCCCAAGACGGAGCCGTGAAGAACAAAATAATTAAGGCCACGAACCGGCAAACCATGGTCAAACCAGAGGAACTTACGTCATTGACCGACTTCCAGAAATCGCTGGAGGACTACTATGAGGCGGGCGATGGGGACTCGCAGCTGTACTATGAGCGTCGGTCCCAGCAGTTTCGTGCGACAACAGGCATCGAGAAAATTCGCATTGTCACTATCGCAAACCAAATCCGAGCATTCGCCTCAATGTTCTTAGCCGTTCCGCATCAGGCCAGTCGCTACTACGGGTCGTTGTTGAAATCCATAGAGTCTAGAATTTTCGTTGCAGACCACCCTCCGGTCGCATATTACGCTAGCGCCTTGGCGCTCTATCGCCTGGAGTCTCTCTTTCGGCGCAAGGGGTTGGATACGAAATACCGGCCTTTCAAATATCATTTGCTTCCCGTAGCTCGATTTATCATCGCAGGCGAAACGACTGAGCGCATGAACTCCAACAAGTTTGAAAAATACTGCGAGAGGGTTGCCACTGCTTTCAAAGATGACAAGATTGCAACCACAGTCTTTAGCAAAGCAGCTGGGGCGCTCGATTCGGTTCTATGTGGAAATTATGAGCGAGACAAGGCTAAGGACGCCGCCCTTTTTACAGCCGCCATAGCATCCTTAAAAAGGTCTGAGGCAAGGGATGCCATTTGATCCGCATGCCGGCTCTGGGTGGAAACCGTAGGAAGGAACTACGGTTTCCTTAACTATGGCAATGTCTGGTCCTGGCCGTTAGCAGACGCTCATTATTTAATACCTCTTCCTCGAACTACATTCCGCTCACCGAAATAACATACTGCTCAACCCAGTAAGCGTAGGCATCAGAGACTGATAGTTATGTCGGAATCCGTATGTACGTCAGTCAGCGCCACGCTTGCTCCCCAAATCCCAAATTAGATGGGATAGAAGCCATGGTCGCAGCAACGTCGCGCGGCGAATAGAAACAATGCGACATGCCGGCCCCCGTATTGATGGGCCAAAAAATGTACAGGAATGGGGGTGCTAGAGAGGCATTTTTCCGATCCCAACAGCATTAGGGATGAAAAAATCTCATTGAAATTGGCTCTTCCTCATGAACGGGGGACAAGTGGTATTCATTAAACTTGTTTTTGCGAAGAACGAGCTTAATGGAGCGAATACCGATGTCCCCAGTAGATTCTATCTTAGGAATCCGAGATGTATTCATAGAACGCGTGCAGCGTGGCCGAGAGATCCA